>NZ_JAUDUY010000010.1 GCF_030380815.1 Robiginitalea aurantiaca
CCCCCTAAAAATCCGATATAGGCGGCCAGGACGCCACCGGCTACCGTTGCCATCCCCCCGATCATGACCAGAAGAATCTCCGATCGGTTCATCTTTTCCAAATAGGCTTTAATCAGTAGGGGTGCCTCGGTTTGTCCGAGGAAAATGTTCCCTGCAATGCTGAGGCTTTCAGGTCCCGAAATTCCAAGGGAGCGGGAGAGCAACCAGGCCAAACCTCTTACAATGCGCTGAATGATGCCTAAATAATAGAGGACCGAAGTAAGGGCGGAGAAAAAGATAATGGTCGGGAGAATTTGAAAGGCAAAAACATAACCGATGTTTGGGTTATCGAGATTCAAAAGGTTCCCAAAAATAAAGGTGCTCCCTGCAAGGGTGAATTCGAGGATGTTGTTAAAGAAAGTACCCAGCAGATTAAAGAACCACTGAACGGCCGGGACTTTAAGCACGCCGATGGCCAGAAGTACCTGTATGGAAATACCCATGCCCACAGTTTTCCAGTTGATCCGCTTTCTGTGTGAGCTAAAGGCAAAGGCTATGGCGAGTAATACGACCAATCCGAGGATGCCTCTGCCAAAAGAGTTTATGCTGAATCCCTGATTTGGGATGAGGGTGTCTAAAGGTATTTCCTGCGTAAATCCCGAAATTGGAAAAAAGAGCAGAACCAGGAAGAGAAGGGTTGCGAAACTCGAATACCGCCCCTTATTCAACTCAGCTTTTGCGTTTGGATATTTCATCCCTGAGCTTGGCAGCTTTCTCATAATCTTCGCCTGTTACGGCCTTTTCGAGTTCCTTGTTGAGGTCTTCCAAACTCATTTCCTTGTATGGGGCCGATGATCCCGGATCGATTTCAACAGCCTCTCCTTCCTGCAGGATTTCGTCTACCATGATGCTTTCGTCCCCATCCTCTTTTTCCTTGTCTTTTGACGAGAATTTAAGGAAGATACCCGCCTTGTCCAGGATGGCCTTATAGGTAAAAATAGGTGCGTCAAATCGGAGTGCCAGGGCAATGGCATCACTTGTACGGGCATCGATAATCTCCTCTACCTTATCTCTTTCCGAAATAATGCTGGAGTAAAAAACGCCGTCGACCAGTTTGTGGATAATCACCTGTTTGATGACGATCTGGAATCGGTCGGCAAAATTTTTGAATAAATCGTGCGTAAGGGGTCTGGGAGGTTGAATTTCTTTCTCCAAAGCGATGGCAATGGACTGTGCTTCAAAAGCTCCTATTACAATTGGGAGCTTGCGCTCCCCGTCAACTTCATTGAGAATAAGGGCATAGGCTCCATTCTGAGTCTGGCTGTAAGAAATCCCTTTAATTTTTAACCTGACAAGGCTCATAGGCAAATTTAATGCATGAGAGGACTGTTAAACAACAGGGAGCTCCGGTTATTTAACGGTCCCTAAGAACGACAAATTAACAAAAATTAGCCGTTTTGTGCCTTAAATTCCTTTAATTTTTCGATCAATTCAGGAACCACCTCAAAGGCATCGCCAACCACTCCGTAGTCCGCTGCTTTAAAGAATGGCGCCTCTGGATCCGTATTGATCACTACTTTGGTCTTGGAGGCATTTACCCCTGCAAGGTGCTGTATGGCACCTGAGATTCCAATGGCGATATAAAGGTTGCTGGCTACGGGTTTTCCAGTCTGGCCAACGTGCTCGCTATGGGGTCTCCAACCCAAATCTGAAACCGGTTTGGAACAAGCAGTTGCCGCTCCCAGTACATCGGCGAGGTCCTCGATCAGATTCCAGTTTTCTGGTCCTTTCAGGCCACGTCCACCTGAAACTACGATCTCTGCATCTGCAATAGTCACTTTGTCCGATGCCTTGTCTACAGCCGTTGATTTGACCCCAAAATCGGAATCGGATACATTCGGGGAGAACGACTCCACGTTAGCAGTGACGGCATGCTCCCGGGCTCCGAAGGCATTGTTGGATACCCCGATAATGGCGGGTTCTCCTTTGAGTTCGGTGAAGGCAAATCCCTTATTGCTGAAGGCGGTCCGTTTTACTACAAGCGGTTCGGTGCTCTCGGGAAGACTCACCACATTATTTACGTATCCACCCTTCAACATACCGGCGAGGATGGCGGCGGCGTACTTTGTGTCTGTACTGGAACTTGTTACCACAACCGTCGCATTGGTTTCGGCTACAGCCTGACGCATAACCGATGCAATGGCCTTCGCGTTGAATGCGTCCAGCCGATCCTCAGTAACATTGAGTACGCGGGAAATACCAAAGGCACCGAGCTGATCGGGATTTTCGGCATTTACCGAAAGGGCTATGACCTCTGTCCCCATACTTTTAGCCAATTCACTGGCATAGCTCGCCACTTCAAAGGCATTTTTTTTGAAACCTCCTTTATCGGATTCTGTATATACGAGTACTGGCATTTTTCTCTGTTTTGCGTTTAAATTACTTTGGCTTCCTTGTGGAGCAACTGTATCAATTCGTCTATGTTTTCCGGATCTACAAGTTTAACGGCTCCTTTGGGTTCAGGCTTTTCAAACCGAACATCCAGGGTACCCTCTGCAGCATCTACCGGAGGTACTACTGTAAGTTTTTTCTGACGCGCCATCATAATACCTCTCATATTGGGGATGCGCAGATCACTTTCTTCAACGAGTCCTTTCTGGCCTCCGATAATCAAAGGCAATGAGGTTTCAAGGGTCTCTTTACCCCCGTCGATCTCCCGGACCCCTATGGCCTTGTTTTCCTCCACCTCAAGGGAAATGCAGGTGTTGATGAAATTCATATCGAGCATGGCAGCCATCATTCCCGGAACCATACCTCCGTTGTAATCTATAGATTCCCTTCCTGCAATGATCAGGTCGTAACCCCCTTTTTGGACTATCTCCGATAGCTGTCGGGCTACAAAAAGACCATCTACAGGTTCGGCATCGATACGTATACCTTCATCGGCTCCGATGGCAAGGGATTTGCGGATTGTGGGTTCCACAGCCGCAGTACCTACAGTGGCTACATGCACGGTAGCCCCCTGCTTTTCTTTAAACCACATCGCACGGGTTAGCCCGAATTCGTCATTCGGATTGATTACAAACTGCACGCCTGTAGTGTCAAAGGCCTTTTGGTCGGCGGTAAAATTAATTTTAGAAGTGGTATCCGGCACGTTGCTGATACATACAAGGATCTTCATATAAACGCGGTTTAATACGATTAAAAGTGGGTACTAAGATAGCCAATAATTTTGAAAAATACTATGCATGCATAATAAAAATAGTATTGAATTTAATGAAGTTGAGGCCTCTTATTTGCACTATATTTTTCTATTTTTGTGGGCGATTCTCGCGTAAGCGAAAATGCATTGATTAAAATTTTGCCATGAAGACCATACAATTCAGAGAAGCGATTGCAGAAGCCATGTCCGAGGAAATGCGAAGGGACGAATCCATTTATCTAATGGGTGAAGAAGTCGCGGAATACAACGGAGCATATAAGGCTTCAAAAGGGATGTTGGATGAATTTGGCCCGAAACGGGTGATCGATACTCCGATTTCCGAACTGGGCTTCGCGGGCATCGGAGTCGGTTCCGCAATGATCGGAAACCGGCCTATTATCGAATTTATGACCTTTAACTTTGCCCTGGTAGGTATTGATCAGATTATCAACAATGCGGCCAAAATGCGACAAATGTCTGGAGGTCAGTTTAATATACCCATCGTTTTTCGCGGGCCTACGGCCTCTGCTGGTCAGCTCGGGGCAACACATTCACAGGCCTTTGAAAGCTGGTTTGCGAATTGCCCGGGCCTCAAAGTAGTTGTCCCGTCGAATCCACGGGATGCCAAGGGATTGCTGAAATCTGCCATTCGCGATGACGATCCGGTGATTTTCATGGAATCCGAGCAGATGTACGGGGATAAAGGTGAAATGCCGGAGGGCGAATTCACACTCCCGATCGGTGTTGCCGAAGTCAAACGCGAAGGGAAGGATGTTACCATTGTTTCTTTTGGTAAAATCATCAAAGAGGCATTTGCTGCGGCTGAAGCGTTGGAGAAAGAGGGTATTTCATGTGAAGTTATCGACCTGATGACCATACGCCCCATGGATCACGAAACCATTTTAGCATCCGTACAAAAAACAAACCGCATGGTAATTCTCGAAGAAGCTTGGCCTTTTGGGAATATTGCTACAGAAATTATCTATCATGTTCAGTCCAGGGCTTTCGATTACCTGGATGCCCCCATCGTAAAGCTCAATACTGCAGATACCCCTGCGCCTTACTCACCGGTACTCCTCCAGGAATGGCTGCCTAACCGGGAAGATGTAATAAAAGCGGTCAAGAAAGTGTTATACAAATAAACAGAAGCCGTGTGTAACGTTTCCTCTGCTATCCCGACCAAACAGAGGGCCGTGTTCAATTGATATTTTACGATTCACTTATACTCCCATTTTCATTTAGAAAATAACGGGACCTCCAGGGTTATGGATCCCGGATTTTAAAACGTCTATAAATGCAGCGACTGCTCGCAGTATTGGTTTTTTGGATTGCCGCCATTGGCATGGCCCAGACCAAGGTCGGCGGTGTTGTCGTGGACGAACTGGGGGATCCTATTGCTTTTGCAAATGTCCTTTTTAAGAACTCCACGGAAGGGACTATCAGTAATGACGATGGTCGCTTTTACCTCGAATCCGAAGAGCGCTACGACACCCTTGTCGTTTCCTTTGTAGGGTACGCGAGTCGTGAGATTCTGCTTACCTCCAGGGCGGACCTCAGGATGGAGATTGTACTGGCAGAAGGGGAACAGCTGGATGAGGTTATTGTTTTTGTCGGAAAACAGCCCAAAAAGAACAACCCGGCCATTGAAATTCTGAGAAAAATATGGGCCAAAAAACGTTCCAACGGACTTCAGCTTTACAGGCAGTACCGGTACGATGAATACGAAAAAACAGAATTCGACCTCAATACCATTGACAGTGCCCTGATGCAGAGCAAGTTGTTTGATGGAATGGAGTTCGTCTTTGAAGACCTCGATACCTCCCGGATTACAGGGAAAACCTACCTGCCGGTTTTTATCAATGAGAAGTTGACCAAGGTTTATGGAGACAACGACATGAATCTCGAAAAACGCATGGTGCTCGGGAATAAAAACTCAGGCTTTAGCAATAATCAGGCAATCATTGCCTTTCTGCAGGACCTGTATACCCAATATGATGTTTACGATAATTACATCAAAATATTCGACAAAAGCTTTACGAGCCCACTTTCTCGTACAGGAATCGATACCTACAACTACGTGCTTGCAGACAGTGCCTTTATTAAGGATAAATGGTGCTATAACATCATTTACTACCCAAGACGGAAAAACGAGCTGACCTTCAAAGGGGATTTCTGGGTTAATGATTCCACATATGCGATTGCAGAAATTAACATGCAGGCCACCCGAAGCGCTAATGTAAACTGGGTTAAGGAACTTTATATCGAACAGGAGTTTGAAGTGCTCTCTGATTCTGTTTTCCTGCTTAAACGGGACTATCTGCTGACCGATTTTGCACTGAATAAAAAAGACAAGTCCAGGGGGGTGTACGGGAAACGGACCACGGTATACGACAATTACTTTTTTGATCAGCCCCAGACCAGGGATTTCTATAAGCAGAAGCAGGATCCATATAATCCTGTAATCCTTGAGCGTAGTGATACCTTCTGGGACAACAACCGCCTGGAGGATCTCAATAAGGACGAGAAAGGAATCTATGCGATGCTGGATACCCTTAAAACCGTTCCTAAATTCAAAACCTTTTATTATTTGTCCAGCGTGTTGGGCTCCGGGTATATCGAAATAGATAAATGGAACATCGACCTGGGCGACATTTACAGTGCCTGGGGTTATAACGACGCAGAGGGCGTGCGCTTCCGAGGCGGGGCCCGGACCTTTTTCGGGCAGAATGACCCCTGGCGTCTTCAGGCCTACGGGGCTTATGGTTTTATGGATAAAAAGTTCAAGTACGGATTATCGGGAAAGATACTTTTGGACCGGAAGAACCGCCTGATCCTCTCCGGGGGTAACCGACGGGATATCGAACAATTGGGCTTAAACCTGACTGCAACCACAGACGTATTGGGGCGGAGTATAGCCTCTGGGAATTTTCTCACCGTGGGGTCAAATGACCGGCTGACGAACATCAACCTCAGTACGCTGATGCTGGAAATGGAACCCGTCAAAAACCTCCGGATGCGTTTTGGGACTTCTTTTCGCACCATGAAATCGGCTCTGCCGGACGCCTTCAGCCTGGATTACCTGGATCCGGATGCCCCTGGGGGTATATCCTCCCAGATAAAGCAGTTTGATCTGATTACGACACTGGTCTATACGCCTGGCAAACGCGTTATCGGTTACGGGGTAGAGCGACGGGATATCAATGATGACTACAGTACCCTGCTATTGAATTTCACCCATGGGGTACGTGGTTTTCTGGAGAGTGACTTCGACTACCGCAAGGTTCAGTTGTCCTATACCAAACCCTGGCAAATCGGTGGTCTGGGACGCCTTACGACATCTGTGGAGTTGGGGAAAACTTTTGGGGCTGTACCGCTCGGACTTCTCAATATTGTTCCGGGTAACCAGACATTCTTCACGATTTTCAATGCGTTTCCCAACCTTGATTTTTACGAGTTTGTGACCGATACCTACACCTCCATGCATATGGAACACAATTTTAACGGTCGTCTGTTTTCGCGAATTCCCTTGCTCCGGGAGTTGAATCTCCGTGAGATCGTCGGATTAAGGGGTGTATGGGGCGAGCTCTCGGAGGAAAATCGCCTGCTGAGTTCCCCGACCAACATCCCCTTGCAGGCTCCGGATGACCGCATATACTGGGAGTACTCTTTTGGCATTGGCAACATCTTTAAGCTATTCAGGGTCGATTTCAACTTCAGGGGGAATTACCTGGAAAACCCCGGAGCCCGACCCTTCAGCGTTACAGGGACTTTTGGCCTTCAGTTTTAGGGATTCTCAAAAATAGATTCCCTGGGATTCTTCCATTCTTTTCAGGTCCTCAGGCGTTCAAAAAAGTGCTTTCATATTCCAACCCCTTTCATTACTTTTGCACCCGTTTTAAACTACTAAATAGCTGACATGATGGAACAAATCGTGAATTATTTATGGGCCTTCGGACTGCTGGGCCTCGTCTTTGTGTTTTTTAAGAATGCATGGGTATCCAAGCAGGAGGAGGGAGATGCCAAAATGGCTCGCATCGCCAAGAATATAGCTGAAGGAGCGATGTCCTTCCTTAAGGCTGAGTACCGTATCCTCGCCATTTTTGTTGCAGCCGTTGCCATTCTCCTCTATTTTAAAGGAGAGAATGAAGTTGGTTCCAATGGAATGGTTGCCCTTTCTTTTATAGTGGGAGCGATCTGTTCTGCCCTCGCAGGTTTTATTGGGATGAAGGTTGCCACTAAGGCAAATGTTCGTACTACGCATGCAGCAAGGACTTCCCTGGGGAAAGCCCTTGAAGTAGCATTCGCCGGAGGATCCGTAATGGGGATGGGCGTTGTAGGTCTGGGTGTACTCGGACTCAGTGGTTTGTTTATGTTTTATAGCTCAATGGGATGGGCTGGTGGTACGGGTTCCGTAGATGGTATCGCTATGGTACTTAACGTACTTTCCGGTTTTTCTCTAGGAGCATCATCCATAGCCCTTTTTGCCCGTGTGGGCGGAGGGATCTACACCAAGGCGGCCGATGTAGGAGCCGACCTCGTGGGAAAAGTAGAAGCCGGTATTCCTGAGGACCACCCGTTGAACCCCGCCACGATTGCGGATAACGTAGGAGATAATGTTGGGGATGTCGCAGGAATGGGCGCTGACCTTTTTGAATCGTATGTGGGATCTATTATAGGGACCATGGTTCTCGGAGCTGCTTTTGTGGGACTTCCCGAATTTCAGGAGGCATTCAATGGTCTTGGAGCCGTTTACCTGCCATTGGCGCTGGCCGGTGCGGGGATTGTGATGTCCATTATCGGAACGTTCTTTGTCCGCGTTAAGGACGGAGGTTCTCCGCACAGGGCATTGAATATCGGCGAATTCAGTTCAGCGATTTTAACGCTGATCGTATCGTATTTTCTGATTGTCAATATGCTTCCTGAGACCTGGACAATGGGAGGAAAGGAATACTCCTCTCTGGGTGTTTTCTTTGCCACAATCGCTGGTCTTATCGCCGGTCTTCTTGTCGGTAAGGTGACCGAATACTATACAGGTACAGGTACCAAGCCCGTAAATGCCATCGTGCGCCAATCGGAAACAGGGGCAGCGACCAATATTATCGCAGGTCTGGGCGTGGGAATGATGTCTACAGCAATTCCAATTCTCCTTATCGCTGCAGCTATTTTGGTTTCGCACCATTTTGCCGGGCTATACGGTATCGCTATTGCGGCTGTGGGAATGCTCGCCAATACAGGAATTCAGTTGGCGGTAGATGCCTACGGACCGATCTCCGATAATGCCGGAGGAATCGCAGAGATGGCAGAACTTCCCAAGGAAGTCCGCGAAAGAACTGATAAACTCGATGCTGTTGGTAATACCACCGCAGCCATAGGAAAAGGCTTTGCAATTGCTTCAGCGGCACTTACTGCCCTGGCCCTTTTTGCGGCCTTTATGCAGACTGCAAGAGTAACTGCCATTGACGTATCCCGTCCGGATATCATGGCCGGATTGCTCGTCGGGGCCATGCTTCCATTTGTCTTCTCAGCACTTTCCATGAATGCTGTGGGCCGAGCGGCTATGGCCATGATCGAAGAAGTGCGCCGCCAGTTCAGGGATATTCCGGAACTCAATAAAGCCCTCGCAGTGATGCGCAAGTACGACTCAGACATGTCTAAGGCAAATGCTGAGGACCGCGCGATTTTTGATGCTGCAGACGGCAAGGCGGAATACGACAAATGTGTGGAGATTTCCACCAAAGCTTCCATCCGTGAAATGGTTCTTCCCGGACTGCTCGCAATTGCAGTTCCCGTTGCTATTGGATTTATCGGTGGCGCTGAAATGCTCGGGGGCCTGTTGGCCGGAGTTACTTCTGCCGGCGTTCTGATGGCCATTTTCCAGTCGAATGCCGGGGGTGCCTGGGATAATGCCAAAAAAATGATCGAATCAGAAGGTCGCAAAGGAACGGATGCACATAAGGCAGCTGTTGTTGGGGATACGGTTGGGGATCCGTTTAAGGATACCTCCGGACCTTCCCTGAATATCCTGCTTAAATTGATCTCTGTTGTTGCCCTTGTTATTGCACCGAGTATCGCGCTTTCCTCTGACACAGCCATGGCATATGCCGAAGCAGGAGTTGGATCTGAAATGAGCCAGAAGATTGAGGTGCATATGGAAACTTCTGAAGAAGGTAACCTTACAGCCCACATTACCACTACGACCGTCGAAAACGGAGAGAAAAATGTGAATCAGCAAATAATTTCAGGCTCTGAGGAAGAGGTCAAAGCTAAGATTGAAAACCTCAAAGAGGTGACTGCAGACGGAAAGGTCATCAAGGAAGTCATCGTAGAAGAAGAATAAATATTCCTTCGAAAATTAAGTTTAAAAACCCGGGCCTCAGTGTCCGGGTTTTTTTGTGCTTTAAGGCAGTGCGGTAATTTGTAACTTAGCAACATGGCGTGGTTTGGAAAGAAGGATCCCCTACAGATTATCGGGTTTCAGACCTATGGAACTCAAGAGCATATTTATGCCCGGGGAAGGGCCCTGGAAGATGAGACCATAGATCTCGCCCAGAAGGGGACCATTCAATTACTACTCAATAGCTGGAAGCGTTTTGAAACGGATGAGATACGTCATGCGCCATTGAGTATGCATCTTTCAGACGGACGCAGGATGGGTGTGACGACGGATGACCACGGGTATTTTGTGTTGGATAAAACGGTAGGCGATCTTGGAAAGTTGGTCAACCAGGAAAACTGGCTTACCTATGAGATCTCCTTTGATATGGAAAACACCCGTCATCAGATCCTGGGGTCTAACCGGTTTCCGGGATCCCTGCTGATACCTTCAGATGATGTTTCATACGGCGTGATCACGGATATTGACGATACCATATTACACACCGGGGTGACGTCCTATATGAAATGGCAGGTGATCGCCAATACCCTGTTCAAAAGAGCTCATAGTCGCATTCCCTTACAGGGTGCAGCGGAGTTGTACCATCAACTACACCGGGGGAAAACCGGTTTTGAGGCGAATCCCGTGTTCTATGTAAGTCACAGTCCCTGGAATCTCTACCGCTATTTGGAATTTTTCCTCAGTGCCAATGAGTTTCCAAAAGGGCCGATTCTGCTCAGGAGTATGGCGAGTGTTTTGGGGATGGCGGCCGAAGGACACATTCCCCATAAGGAGCATGAGATTGGCAATATTCTTAAAACCTATCCAAAGATGACGTTTATCCTCATCGGTGACAGTGGGGAAAAGGATGCGGATATTTACCTTAAGATCGCCAGGGAGTACCCGGGCCGAATCCGCGCTATTTATCTGCGTTCGGTAAGGCGCAGGTCCCGGACGGAACGCGTTCGAAGACTGACAGAGCAGGAAACCGATATCCCTATCCTGGTCGTAGACAGGAGCGAGGAAGTCGCGCAGCACGCTAAAAAAATGGGTTTTATCTGAGTTGAGACCGGCCTCTAGAATAAACCGTTGATCTCTGCATCGATCTTGTTGATCACCTCACCAAGGTGTTCCGGTTCGGAAACAAAATCCAGGTCATCAACATTGACGATCAGAAGTTTCCCCCCTTCATACCCTTCCGCCCAGGCTTCATAGCGTTCGTTGAGGCGACTCAGGTAATCTATGGAGATGGAGTTTTCGTACTCCCGCCCTCTTTTATGGATCTGATTGACAAGGTTGGGTATGGAACTCCTGAGATAAATGAGGAGGTCAGGTGGCTGAACCAGGCTTTCCATAAGGTCGAAAAGGCCGATGTAATTCTGAAAATCACGATTGGTCATCAGGCCCATCGCATGCAGGTTTGGGGCGAAAATAAATGCATCCTCGTAAATGGTCCGATCCTGAATGACATTCTTGCCGCTTTCCCGGATTTTGAGAATCTGCCGGTAACGGGTATTGAGAAAGTAGATCTGAAGGTTAAAGCTCCAACGCGCCATCTGGGTGTAGAAGTCGTCCAGATAGGGATTGTCGACTACATCTTCAAAATGCGCTTCCCACTTGTAGTGTTTGGCGAGCAGTTCGGTTAGTGTTGTTTTTCCCGCGCCTATGTTCCCGGCCACTGCAATATGCATACAATTCTTTTTTTGCCCGGTCGATTTGACCAAATGTAGAAGCACAATATACAAAGTATCTGCACTTCGGGGAAATAAAAACGATGCAATGCACTCAGGGTTTAAAAGTTGATGAAATGCCCGGCTGCGGACCGGGTACCCGGGTTTTCTTTTTTTATTTTGCCGATTAGAACGGATACCCTATTTTTGAGGTCGATAACGAGGATAGATTTGACTGATTGCAACCTCGGAGTCCGGTAACCGGAATCCATAAAATGCTAAAGCAGTATGCTCCACCGCACAGGTGCTGGCTTTTCTACTGTTTAGTATTTCTTTTGCTTTTAGTCAGCTATCTCCAAAAATTAAGAACATGTCGTACCTGTTTACCTCCGAATCTGTGAGTGAGGGGCATCCGGATAAAATTGCCGACCAGATCAGCGATGCCTTGCTCGATAATTTCCTCGCATTTGACCCGGAAAGCAAAGTAGCCTGCGAAACCCTGGTGACTACCGGTCAAGTAGTTCTGGCCGGGGAAGTAAAAAGCCATACCTACGTAGATCTCCAACAGATTGCCCGTGAAACGATCAACAGCATTGGTTATACACAGGGCGCATATCGCTTCAGTGGGGATTCATGTGGAGTCATCTCCCTTATCCATGAACAATCTCCTGAAATCCTTCAGGGGGTAGACCGCGAAAGCAAGGAAGAGCAAGGGGCGGGTGATCAGGGAATGATGTTTGGATACGCCACACGGGAATCGGATAATTATATGCCGGTCGCCCTGGATATCGCACATAGAATTCTGCAAGAACTTGCGATGCTGCGTCGGGAGTCAAAGGAGATGACCTATCTCCGTCCAGATGCCAAGGCACAGGTGACCCTGGAGTATTCAGACGAGAATGTCCCACAGCGTATCGATACCATAGTGGTCTCTACCCAGCATGACCCCTTTGATGAATCAGATGAAGTTATGCTTCAGCAAATCGAGGCAGACATTCGAGGAATTCTTATTCCCAGAGTCGTGGCAGGCCTTCCGGAGCGGATTCAGAAGTTATTCGATTCAGAGATCACCTACCATATCAACCCTACTGGTAAGTTCGTTATCGGCGGTCCCCATGGGGATACGGGCCTTACAGGCAGGAAAATAATCGTGGACACCTATGGGGGGAAAGGTGCCCATGGGGGTGGGGCTTTCAGTGGAAAGGACCCCAGTAAGGTGGACCGCAGTGCAGCGTATGCAGCCCGCCATGCGGCCAAGAATTTAGTTGCGGCAGGAGTAGCAGACGAAATCCTGGTACAGGTTAGTTATGCGATCGGGGTGGCTGAACCCACTTCAGTAAATGTAAATACCTACGGCACATCCAGGGTGCCAATGACCGATGGAGCCATAGGTGAAAAAGTAATCGAACTCTTCGACATGCGGCCAGCTGCCATAGAAAGACGTCTTAAACTGAGGAATCCGATGTACCTGGAGACGGCTGCATACGGCCATATGGGCAGGGAACCCCGAGTGGTGGAAAAAGTATTCGAATCCCCGTACAATGGGCGTGTTGAAAAGAAAGTAGAGCTCTTTACCTGGGAAAAGCTCGATCGTGTCGCCGAAGTAAAAAAGGCATTTAACCTATAAGGGCTGCCGGGAATCGCTTGAGATTTTACAGTCAAAACGTTCAGTAATTTTTTGTCGTTATCGAGAAAGGTGTAGGGAATAGACCCGTTAAAACCTTGGCAACCCTTGATCTCATAAGATTGAGAAGGTGCTACATTCTACCTGGGAATACCTTTCCCGGGAAAGATAATTTCTGGCAATGGCCCTGCCTACTCCCTTTCCTTTAGCGCTTTTATATTCATCTCCCCGGAGCAAACTTTTGGATTTGATCCGGCTGGAACAGCGCCTGAAAAAAATGAAAACACATACATTACATGGGATTCAGTGGGATGCCTTTACCACCCTAAATGGGACCAAAATGCCCATCGCCCTGACCTATGAACAGTTTGGCAGGGAATTGCATACGGCTCCGGTAGTCCTGGTGAATCACGCCCTTACCGGTAATTCCAATGTAGCCGGCGCAGATGGTTGGTGGGCTTCCCTGGTCGGCCAGGGCAAATGTATTGATACAGACCGCTTCACGGTTTTGTGTTTTAATATCCCCGGCAATGGGTACGACGGTTTCCTGATTGAGAATTACAGGGACTTTGTAGCCGCAGATGTTGCCAGGATATTCCTCATGGGATTGGATTACCTGGGTGTTTCCAGCCTGTTTGCCCTTATTGGGGGTTCGCTGGGGGGTGGAATTGCCTGGGAAATGGCAGCCCTGAAACCGGATCTGACCCGCCACCTGATCCCAGTGGCTTCGGATTGGAAGTCTACGGACTGGTTGATCGCGAATTGCCAGATTCAACAGCAATTTCTCGAAAATTCAAGCAATCCTGTACACGATGCCCGTATGCACGCCATGCTCTGTTATCGAACCCCGGAGTCGTTCAAGGCGCGTTTTAAGCGCAGCACCAATGAAGAACTTCAGGTATTCAATGTGGAGAGCTGGCTGTTGCATCACGGAAAGAGACTGCAGGAACGGTTTCAATTGGGGGCCTATAAGTTTACAAATCAATTGTTGAAAACCATTGATATTTCCCGGGGTGGCGGCGATCGTTTTGAGACCCTGAAGGGAAGTGATACCTGTATTCATATTATAGGCGTGGACTCGGACCTGTTCTTTACCGCTTCCGAAAACAGAGCCACTTATCGGCAACTGGCGGAGTCCCGCAGCAATGTGACCTATGGGGAGATTCAATCCCTGCATGGGCATGACGCGTTTTTGATTGAGCACGAACAGATGGAGGAATTGCTCCGGCCCATTTTTCAGCCCGAAGCGGCCTACAGCGCCTATAAGGTGCTCAAATTTGGCGGAACATCCCTGGCCAATGGGGAAGGCCTGGTTCGGGTCCTGGAGATCATAGAGGACAAGTACCGTAAAGGGGAACGGCTGGTAGTAGTGCTTTCCGCAAGGGGCAGGGCCACCGATGAGCTGTTAGACATGCTTGAGTACGCCGCAAAAGGAAGGGATTATTCCCAGCAGTTGCAAGCGTTTCGGGAATACCAAAGATATTCGCTGTCGGATTCGGAAATGGACAGCGCTTTTGAAGGGTTGGAGCGTCTTTTGGAAGGGGTGCGCCTGTTAGGCGATTACAGCCCCAAGATTCGGGATCAGGTTGTGGCCTACGGGGAAGTGCTATCCTCCCAACTTGTTGCCGGCCTCCTGAATAAAAGGGACGTTCCGGCCGAATTTATCGATGCCAGAGACTTCCTCAGGACAGATGCCCAATTCGGAAATGCCCATATCCTTGAGGCTCCTTCAAGCGAGCTGACCCGGAACTTTTTCGATAAACTCAAAGGGGATGTGGTGGGGGTTGTCACCGGTTTTATCGCCTCAACTACAAATGGGGAAACCACAACCTTAGGGAGAAACGGAAGCAACTATACGGCAGCTTTACTGGCCAATTTCCTTAACGTGGATGAACTGGAAAATTACACCCATATTGACGGGATTTATACCGCAAACCCGGCCCTTGTGCCCAATGCCAAAAGAATTGAGCGTTTGTCCTATGACGAGGCGAATGAGATGGCCAATTTCGGGGCGAGTATTCTGCATGCCAAGACGATAATCCCCTTGCTTGAGAAAAACATCCCCCTGAGGATTCTAAACACTTTTGAAAAGGAGGGGGAGAGCACGCTGATCAGTGCGGCCCGGACACAAGGGGGTGTCCGTTCCCTTTCGGTCATCGAGGATGAGGCTCTGGTTCATCTCGAGGGTCGCGGTCTCCTGGGGAAAGCGGGAGTGGACGCGCGTATTTTTCAGGCCCTGGGTCGCTCCGGGATTAGTGTGGGAATGATTTCCCAGGGCTCCTCAGAACGCGGCATTGGACTGATCGTAAAAGCATCCGATGCAGACAGGGCCAGGAGCGTACTGGAACTGGAATTCGAAGCGGACCTCAAGACCAGGGACATCAGCCGAATTTTCGTCACCCGGGGGGTTGCGGTCATATCCCTGGTGGGGCAGGATTTGAGCACCTTTCATAAACCCTATAATGCGCTGATCCGCAATCAGATTGTGCCCCTTTTGTTTAACAATGCGGTGACGGGGCGCAACATCAGTCTGGTTGTGCACAAGACCGACATGATCAAAGCGCTCAATGTGATGCACAGTCAGATTTTCGGGATTAGCAAAATCACAAATCTCGCCCTGTTCGGTGTAGGTCAGGTTGGCCGCACGCTTATTGAACAGGTTCTGGCTTCGGCAGATCAGATTGAATCCCGCAAGGGGATACACCTAAAAATTGTGGCCATCGCCAATTCAAAAAAACTGCTTTTTGATCCCAATGGGATAGGGGAGGACTGGGAAATTCGTTTTAAAGACCAGAAAGATGGCTATACCCTTGAGGAGGTCTATCAGAAGACTTCGGCTTACCACCTGGAAAACCTTATCGCAGTCGACAATACGGCGAGCCTGGAGTTTACAACCCATTACTTGGATTTTCTACGCAATGGCTTTGACCTGGTCTCTTCCAACAAGATTGCCAACACAGGTTCTTATGCCGGGTATCAGCATTTGAGAACAGAACTCCGAAGATGTCAAAAGCAGTATTTGTACGAGACCAATGTAGGGGCAGGGCTTCCGCTGATCGATACGATACGCCTCCTGCATTTGTCGGGTGAAAATATTACCCGAATCAGAGGGGTGTTCTCAGGGTCCCTCAGTTTTATTTTTAACACATTTTCTTCCCGGGATTCCCTTTTTTCCGATATCCTCAGCAGGGCTATGAAAGCCGGGTATACCGAGCCAGATCCGAGGGAAGACCTTTCGGGGAGCGATGTGGGCCGGAAATTACTGATACTGGCAAGGGAATTGGGATTGGAAAATGAGTTTGAGGATATCCTGATTGAAAACCTGATCCCTGAGGAACTCCGGGATAAATCACTGACAGATTTTTTAAGCGCTTCCGAAACGCTGGATTCCCATTACAACACCCGGTTAAAAGGCGTGCCAGAAGGGCAGGTGCTTCGCTACATAGGAGAACTTTCCGGTGACCTTCAGAAGGAAAAGGGCCGGTTGGAAGTTAAATTGGAGTCTGTGCCCCAGGCGAGCCCCCTGGGTAATGTACAAGGAGCAGATTCGCTGATTGAGATTTACACAGCCTCCTACGGGACCCATCCTCTGGTAATCCAGGGCGCCGGGGCGGGGGCAGCTGTGACCGCAAGGGGGGTTTTCGGGGACCTGCTTCGAATTGCCGAAAAAGGCCATGCCGAATTTTAACATCACAAACCATATCATCGTGAAAAAACAACACACAGAAACCAGCGCCATACGTACACAGTTGCCGAGGACAGATTTTCAGGAGCATTCGGTTCCTTTGTACCTTACATCCAGTTTTGTCTTTGAAGATGCAGAAGACATGAGGGCTTCCTTTGCAGAAGAGAAAGCGCGTACCATTTATTCCAGGTATGCCAATCCGAATACGGATGAACTCATTGAAAAAGTATGTCTGATGGAAGGGGCGGAACGCGGGTTCGCCTTTGCTTCAGGAATGGCAGCCGTTTTTTCAACATTTGCCGCCCTGCTGGACAGCGGGGATCATATTGTGGCTTCCCGATCGGTATTCGGATCGACCCATACCCTGTTTACCTCGATTTTCCCGAAGTGGGGCATTTCCCATTCCTATTTCCCTTTTGATGCTCCTGAACAGATTGAGTCGCTGATCCGGCCCGAAACCCGAATTCTCTACGCCGAGTCACCGACCAACCCCGGGGTAGATATCCTCGACCTTGAACTTCTTGGAGAAATCGCCAGAAAGCACAATTTGCTGCTCGTGATCGATAACTGTTTTGCAACCCCATACCTGCAGCAACCCATTCGTTTTGGTGCAGATGTGGTGATTCATTCCGGAACCAAGCTCATGGATGGACAGGGACGTGTGCTGGCGGGCCTGGCCGTGGGTGCGGAATCCCTGATCGATAGGATTTACCGTTTTGCCCGCATTACAGGACCGGCCCTCTCACCATTTAATGCGTGGGTTTTGTCTAAAAGCCTGGAGACGCTTCCCGTACGGGTGGACCGGCATTGTGAGAATGCCCTGCAGGTCGCGCGCTTCCTCGAATCACATAAAAAGGTGCATTGGGTGAAGTATCCTTTTCTTCCCTCCCATCCTCAATATGATCTGGCCAAAAAGCAGATGAAGGCCGGGGGCTGTGTAGTGGCCTTTGAGGTAAAGGGAGGCGTAGAAGGCGGGCGAAACTTCTTTGACCGGATCGGGCTTTTGTCCCTTTCTGCAAATCTTGGGGATTCCCGTAGTATAGTAACGCACCCGGCCTCCACCACACATAGTAAACTTAGTGCAAAGGAGCGGGCCCAAAGTGGGATAACAGACGGAATGGTGCGTATTTCTGTAGGACTGGAACACCCGGAGGACATAATTGCGGACCTGGATCAGGCGCTGAGCGGTTAGACCCAGGGAAGGCGGCTTTTAGGGTTGGCCAATCGCTTCACGGCGAGCAGGCGGATTTGAGCCATCGGGAGTATTTGTGGCCTTTTGGGCCAAAAAGCAAGAGGATTCCTTGTTTAAAAACTTTGTGTAGTCTTACTTTGCAGGAGTTCATTGTCAGATTGTGGTGTTATTGAGAAAGGTGGAGGGATTAGACCCTGTGAAACCTTAGCAACCCTTTTACCCATTTCGGGAAAAGAAGGTGCTACGTTCTAACCTGTACTTCGAGTTTGTCATCCGACAACTTCACAAGATGGGAAAGATAACATTTGAGTTCGCCGAACCAATCCGGTTTACGCCTTCCTTTCCAATACATCCATTACATTTTTGATTCAAAAGCCTTTAGGGCAGGGGGTATAGATTTATAGCATGGAAAACATTGAAAAAATACTGGAGGAGCGCATTCTCATACTCGATGGGGCCATGGGCACCATGTTGCAGCGCTACCAGTTCGGGGAAGCTGATTTCCGGGGATTGCGGTTTAAGGACTGGCCTCAGCCCCTTCAGGGAAACAACGACCTGTTGTCCCTGACACAGCCTGAAGCCATAGCCGAAGTTCACAGAAAGTACCTTCTGGCCGGAGCGGATATTATCGAAACCAATACCTTCTCTTCCACCTCCGTGGCCATGGCTGATTACGGGATGGAGGACCTTGTCTATGAGCTGAACCTGGAATCAGCCAGAATAGCCGTTGAAGTCGCTGCTGAAGTCAGTAAGGACACCCCGGACAAACCTCGTTTTGTGGCGGGGAGTATCGGCCCTACTAACAAAACGACAAGCCTGTCCCCGGATGTCAATAACCCAGGGTTTCGCGCCATCACTTTTGAGGCCTTACGCCAGGCATACCGGGAACAAGTTGAAGGTTTGCTCGATGGAGGGGTCCACCTTTTACTGGTTGAAACCGTATTTGATACCCTCAATGCCAAGGCAGCCCTGATGGCCATTGGAGATGCCCAGGAACAACGACAGCGACAAGTACCTGTGATGGTCAGCGGCACGATCACAGATGCTTCCGGACGCACGCTATCGGGTCAGACAGCTGAGGCATTTTTGATTTCGATCAGCCATATGCCCTTGCTTACGGTAGGGTTTAACTGTGCTTTGGGGGCCAGTCAGCTGACACCCTACCTGCAAATCCTTGCCGACCGATGCAATGTGGGTGTTTCCGCCCACCCCAACGCCGGGTTGCCAAATGCATTTGGCGAATACGATCAGGGACCTTCTCAGATGGCCGGTCAAATCCGGGAATACCTGGAAAAGGGACTTATCAATATTATTGGTGGCTGTTGCGGTACCACTCCGGATCATATTGAGGCCATTACCGCCCTGGCGGCCGAATTTAACCCAAGGGTACTCCCGGAAGCCCAAAAGCAGGCTTCCACTTCTGCGAACCCAAATTCAAATCCATCATTGTGAGCACTACTCAGGAACGTTATTTGAAGTTGGCGGGGCTGGAACCCCTTGTGATCACTCCTGAAAGCAATTTCATCAATGTTGGGGAACGGACCAATGTGGCCGGGTCCCGCCGTTTCCTTCGCCTGATTAAAGAAGGTGATTTTGAAACGGCCCTGGATGTGGCCAGGGACCAGGTCGAAGGCGGGGCTCAGATCCTGGACATCAATATGGACGATGGCCTGATCGATGGAAAAGAAGCCATGGTGCGCTTCCTGAATCTGGTGATGGCAGAACCCGATATCGCGCGCATTCCAATGATGATAGACAGCTCCAGATGGGAGATTATTGAAGCGGGTTTGCAGGTGGTACAGGGCAAGTGTGTTGTGAACTCAATCAGCCTCAAAGAAGGGGAGGAAACCTTTTTGTGGCAGGCGCGTCAGATCCGACGCTATGGTGCAGCAGTTATTGTTATGGCCTTTGACGAACAGGGACAGGCCGATACCCTGGAAAGGCGAATTGAGATCGCTTCCCGATCTTATGAGCTGCTGACGCAGCAGGCAGATTTTCCACCAGAGGATATCATCTTTGACCTCAATATATTTCCAGTGGGTACCGGTATGGAAGAGCACCGGAGGAATGCCGTTGATTTTATAGAAGCTACGCGATGGGTGCGTCAGAACCTTCCGTATTGCAGTGTCAGTGGTGGGGTGAGCAATGTATCGTTTAGTTTTCGGGGAAACGCCAGGGTAAGGGAAGCAATGCACTCCGCCTTTCTCTACCACGCCATAAAGGCCGGGATGAATATGGGAATTGTCAATCCAACACTGCTGGAGGTATACGACGACATTCCCGAAACCCTTCTGAACCAAGTGGAGGATGTGCTGTTGAATCGGACGGAAGACGCTACCGAACGACTCCTGGAATACGCAGAAACCGTACAGGGAAATCATAAAAAAAGGGAGAAGGATGAATCCTGGCGAGAGCTTCCCCTGCAGGATCGGATCACCCGCGCACTGGTAAAGGGTATCGATCAATATATTGAGGCGGATGTGGAGGAAGCCCGAAAGGGATTCGATCGAACCATTGAAGTGATTGAAGGCCCTTTGATGCAGGGCATGAACGTTGTGGGAGATTTATTCGGGAGTGGAAAAATGTTCTTGCCCCAGGTGGTCAAGTCCGCCCGGGTAATGAAAAAAGCAGTGGCCTACCTCACCCCGTTTATAGAGGAAGAAAAGCGCTCGGGGGAGACCTCGGGGCCAGCTGGAAAGATTTTGATGGCTACCGTTAAGGGAGATGTGCATGATATTGGCAAGAATATTGTCAGTGTGGTCCTTGCATGCAACAATTATGAAATTGTGGATATGGGTGTTATGGTCCCACCGGAGAAGATCATTCAGACCGCAAAGGAGCAAAATGTGGACATTATCGGTCTGAGTGGCCTGATCACCCCGTCTCTGGATGAAATGGTATTTCTCGCCCGTGAGATGGAACGGCAGCACTTTCAAATCCCCCTGCTCATTGGGGGTGCAACCACGAGCAAGGCACATACTGCGGTAAAGATAGATCCCAAATACAGTGCGGCGGTTGTACATGTAAATGATGCAAGTCGCGCCGTGACAGTTGTTGGTGACCTCCTGCAAAAAGACCGGTCCGCAGCCTACAGGGATTCCATTAAACTCGATTATGAATCTTTCCGGGAAAAATTTCTGGCAAGGGGCAGGCAGAAATCCTACCTGCCTATCGAAGAAGCGAGGTCAAACAAATTGAGATTGGAATGGGATTCCGGAGAAATAGCTGTTCCCAGAATGTTGGGCGTACAGGAAACCGGACAGGTTGATTTAAGAAAATTGCTGCCCTACATCGACTGGTCCCCTTTTTTCAGGGCATGGGACTTGCACGGTAAATATCCTGACATCCTTTCAGATGCTGTGGTAGGTACCCAGGCCAGCGATTTGTATGCCGATGCGCAGCGAACTTTGAGAAAACTCATACGGGAGAGAAAACTCGTTGCCAAAGGGGTCTTCGGATTGTTTAAGGCAAATGCCGTAGGAGATGATATACAAATTGAAACCCCTGAAGGTCAAATCTCATTTTTCAGGACATTGCGGCAGCAGAGTTCAAAACGAAGCGGGGTTCCCAACATTGCATTATCGGATTTTATCGCTCCTGAGGCTACAGGAATGCAGGATTATATGGGGTGTTTTTGCGTGACCGCTGGTCTGGGAGTTGAACAGTTGGCTGCGTCCCTGAAAGAAAACCTGGATGATTATGAAAGCATTATGGTAAAAGCGCTGGCAGATCGGTTGGCAGAAGCTTTTGCAGAGTATCTGCACCGGGAGGTACGCATGAAATATTGGGGATACGCCCCCGACGAAAAATTGGACAACCAGGCCCTTATTAAGGAAGCATACCGGGGTATCCGTCCGGCACCCGGATATCCGGCCTGTCCGGACCATCTCGAAAAGGAGACCATTTGGGAATTGCTTCAGGTGGAAGAACGCATCGGCGTTCGCCTGACCGAGAGCCTTGCTATGTGGCCGGCCGCAAGTGTCAGCGGATACTATTTTGGCCATCCCGGGAGTCGTTATTTCGGATTGGGCAAAATAACCAGGGATCAATTGGTGGATTATGCCCTGAGGAAAAATATACCTGTGGAGAAAGCCGAAAAATGGCTGAGCCCGAATCTGGCTGAGGAGTCTTAAGGCATCTGTTCGAAGTGCCGGGAGCCCAGTGATGTAAACATAATTTATGAAAGTAACAGAACATATTAAGGCAGCAGGGGATACCCTGTTTTCCTTTGAGGTAATTCCTCCGGTAAAGGGGAAGCAGATCGGGGAACTGTACAGGAACATCGATCCCCTGATGGAATTCAATCCGCCCTTTATCGACGTCACGACCTCCAGGGAGGAATACATCTATATCGATCGGGAAGGCCTGCTGGACAAACGCCGGACCCGGATGCGCCCGGGAACCCTTGGTATTTGCGCTGCGATTAAACACAAATACGATGTAGACACGATTCCCCACGTGCTCTGTGGTGGGTTTACCCGGGAGGAAACCGAATATCTATTGGTGGATTGCCAGTACCTGGGAATCGACAACGTTATGGCGCTCAGAGGAGATGCCATGAAGGAGGAAAAGTATTTCACGCCAACCCCCGGAGGCCATGCGAATGCCTCTGAACTGGTTACCCAAATTGTCAACCTCAATAAAGGGCTTTACCTTCATGAAGTGGTAGAAACGGATCAGTGTCCGGATTTCTGCGTCGGGGTTGCCGGATATCCGGAAAAGCATATGGAAGCCCCTTCTTTGAACACAGATTTAAAATGGCTGAAACACAAAGTTGAGCTTGGAGCGGAGTACATTGTGACTCAGATGTTTTTTGACAATCAGAAGTATTATAATTTTGTCGACAAGGCTCGAGCCATGGGGATTGAAGTGCCTATAATCCCCGGGATAAAACCGATTGCCGTAAAAAAGCACCTGCAATTGTTGCCGCATGTTTTCAGAACGGACCTCCCCGAAGATCTCATTGAGGCTGTGGAAGGCTGCAAGGATAATAAGGCGGTGCGACAGGTGGGAATTGAATGGGCGATCCATCAGTCCCGGGAGCTCAAAGCATCCGGGGTTCCAGTTCTCCACTTTTACTCAATGGGTAAATCGGATAATATCAAGGCCATTGCTGAGGCGGTTTTCTAAGCGGAACCACCCCTGTGGAACCGATCCGACTTCTTTCAAAAAACTTACCTTTACCGCCCATGAGAAAAAGGATTTGCTTTGTTCTTTTGGCCTTCTCCTGGTCAATGGTCGTTCACGCTCAAAAAACCAAGGCAGTCCGGAACCTGGATTTGAATCCTTTTTACGGATCCATTTTACTTCACAACCCCGATATTTCACATCTGATACGGGAGCATCCGGGGGGCGTCATACTTGGTTTTAACCGCAAGACATTCGGGGAAGAAGCCTGGGAGCAGCGCTTTGGATTTCCCGACGAGGGCATCTCCTTTATCTATCAGGATATGGGTACCTCTACCCTGGGGAAAAATTACGGCCTGTACCTGCACTATAATTTTTATTTGCTCAAGCGGCATCTCAAGATGCGTATCGGGCAGGGAATAGCCTATGCATCCAGCCCCTATGACGCCATAACTAACTTCAGGAACAATGCGTATGGTTCCGATTTTATGAGCTCAACGTATTTGATGCTTCAATTCAACAAGGAGCGTATTTGGAACCGATTGGGAATAAACGCCGGGATTACCCTGGTACACTATTCCAATGCGAATGTCAGGGCCCCCAACACCTCTACCAACACCCTGGGGCTAACGGCCGGGATACTCTATGAACTCCAGGCAGAGCAGCCCGGTATCGAGGAGTACAAACGCTGGCCAAAAGAGCCTGTAACCGAGGGTGTTCGGCTCAACCTGGTTTTTCGTTCAGGAATTAATGAAAGTGATGTGGTCGGCTCAGGCCAATTTCCATTTTACATTTTTTCTGCCTATGCCGATAAACGGTTGGCCCAGGTGAGTGCAATACAGGTAGGAACAGATGTGTTTTTCTCTAACTTTCTCAAAGAACTCATTGCGTTTCAGTCCAATTCATTCCCTGAAATGCCTGTAGATCCCAATGCAGATTATAAAAGGGTGGGTGTTTTTATCGGACATGAACTCTTTATAAACAAACTGACGGTTATCACCCAGTTGGGATACTATGTGTATTACCCTTTTGATTTTGAGGGCAGGGTCTATAACAGGGTGGGAATTAAAAGGTATTTTGGTTCGAAATGGTTCGGAGCTATCAGCTTGAAATCCCATGGAGCCAAGGCAGAGGGAATTGAATTCGGTGTCGGAATACGATTGTAAAGCAAATGAGCAAATGAAAAGGCTATACCTGATATCACTCATACTACTGACGCTTCTCGGAGCGGGTTGCGGGGCGGACAGCCCCGACTGCTTCAAGGCTTCTGGCGACCTGGAACGCGTAACCCTCGAGGTTTCTGAATTTTCCAGGATCACCGTTTTTGAGAATATTCAACTGGTTGTAAAACACGGGTCCCGGCAGGAAGTAATTCTGGAAACGGGTAAAAATCTGAGGGCGGGAGTAACCGCCGAGGTCGTGGATGGAATACTGGAGCTCAGGGATGCAAATTCCTGCAATTTCTTCCGATCCTATGGCAAGACCATTTTTTATGTTACCACCCCGGACCTCGAAGCTATCAGAAGCAGCACCGGATGGCCCATTCGCAGCGAAGGAGTACTGCCCTTCGATACCCTCAGCCTTACTTCTGAAAGTTTTAATAATCAGGAGACAAACACAAACGATGGTTCTTTTGACCTCGACCTTGAGGTGAACCGACTCACGGTGGTCTCCAATGGAATAGCCTATTTCAAGCTGAGGGGGCAGGCCAGTCAGTTTTTGGTTACCATTGCATCGGGAGATTCCAAAGTAGATGCCCGGGAATTGCTGTCGGAAACGGTTCGGGTAAATCACAGGGGGAGTAATGATATTTCTGTGAGTCCAATAATGCGAATTTCGGGAATCATCAATGGATATGGGGATGTTCTGAGTTTTGAACGCCCCCCTGAGGTTGATGTGGAGGAAACCTTTAGGGGACGGCTTATATTTATGGATTAAAATGCGAACGCCCTGGAATATCCTCCGCAGTATCTTGGATATCGGAAAATCCGATCCTTCCCCTTCTGGTACCTCCGGGCTGGAATTGGCGGATGCCCTTTTAAGCGATCTGATCGCCCGGGAAAAAGTTCCGGGGTTGTCGATAAAAGCACTTCTAAAGGGTAAGGAATGGTTCTCCGGGGGCTATGGCTACGCAGACCTGGGTGAACAGACAGGGGTAGACCCTGAAGCTTCAATTTTTCGGATTGCGAGTATTTCAAAACCGATTACCTCTTGTGCCCTCGCGAGTTTAGTCTCAGACGGAATCCTGGACCTTCAGGAGGATATCCGCGTTTTTGTTCCGGAATTTCCAGTGTCCCACGGAAGGGTTACCCTGGAACAACTCGCTTCTCATACTGCGGGTATCCGGTCCTACAAAGGGAAGGAATTTGCCCTGAACAAGCCAATGAGTATCTCGGATAGTCTTGAGTTATTCATCGGTGATCCTCTGGAATTTACACCTGGAAAGGGATATAATTATACGAGTTTCGATTTTGTTCTCCTCGCCCTGGCCATGGAACGAGCAGTTGGAAAACCGTTTCATGAACTCGTGTTGGAACGGGTGCTGGATCCACTTCAGATGGAGGCGACGGTTGTGGAAAATCCGGGGGCACCTTTAGCGGATCAGGTTACTTTTTATAGCAGGACGCCCCGGGGATTTCGCGAATCCGTACCCGTGGATACCCGTTTTAAACTGGCAGGAGGAGGGTATCTTTCAACGGTATCAGATGTTTGTCGCCTGGGTCTTGGCTGCCTGGATGGAAGGGCCATCCCCAAGGTTCTGGAATCGGACTTTCTCACAGCTATGGAGGTTGATGGGACTTCAACCTTTTACGGTCTGGGATGGGAGGTTAGCTCAGATGCGAAAGGACGTAATTTTTACGGGCATACGGGAAATGCCATTGGGGCTTATAGTAATTTTAAAGTGTTCCCGAAAGAGCAGCTGGTCCTGGGGATACTTATAAATGCTTCCGTGCCGGAAGTGCAACCCATCCTGGACGCTGTGATCGAGGCACTGCATCAGTCCATTCCTCCGAATGGCTGATCGGTTCTCCGGATCAAATTTCGATTCTAAAGACCGGGAATTTCGTTTTTAATAGCCGTATCTTAAGCCCACAAATGTTTAATTATGAGCAGATACACCACGTTTAAAAGCCTTACCCTCAGTCCATTTATCCTGATATTTTTTTTCCTCACCTCGGTCACCGCCCAGGATAAACCCTTAGAAGAATCAGAAACACGCCCTATTCCGGCCCCAAAATCTTTTGTTACCAATCATCAGATCCAGAACGGGAATCGAAAAATTGCATATAAAGCCAATGCGTCAGAACACTATATAAAAAATGATGCCGGGGAGCCTGTGGCCTCTATCTGGTCTGTTTCATATAATGCCACGGAAACCGCAAATCCAGCCCAGCGGCCCGTGACCTTTATTTTTAACGGGGGACCGGGCTCTGCTTCTGTTTGGTTGCATATGGGCCTTTTTGGGCCGCAGTTGGTTCAAGTGGACTCTGATGCTACCAAAGATGATGGTGCCGCACCCTATAAACTCATAGAAAACCAGGAAGGATTGCTGGATGTGTCCGATTTGGTTTTTATCGATCCGGTTGGGACAGGTTACAGTCGGGTTATCGGCAAAGGAAAGGTAGAAGACTTCTGGGGGTTGAATGAGGATGCCCGTTCAATAGCGACCTTTATCCGGGACTGGATAACCGAGCATAATCGCTGGATGTCCCCCAAGTTTATCGCAGGAGAAAGTTTTGGGACGACCCGTGCCGTAGCTGTAGCCCAGGAGCTGGAAGGGGGAGGGCAGAATATGGCATTGAATGGTCTGATCCTCATTTCACAGGCCTTGGATTATGGTGGGTCAACTTCTGCCCATCACAATATCACCTCGTATATTACGTACCTCCCGAGTATGGCGGCCACAGCCTGGTACCATAAAAAAGCGGGGCAGGGAACTTCTCTGGAAACTTTTGTCCAACAGTGCAGGGAATTCACCTATAACACCTATATCCCTGCCTTGTACAAGGGATCTTTATTGACTCCAACGGAAAAAGAAGCCGTGGCTGCCGAAATGGCCAGGTTTACAGGCCTGAGTACCGGCTACATTCTCGAATCGGACCTCAGGGTTCTGGTTCCCCGGTTTCAAAAGGAGCTGCTCAGGGATAAGGGGGTAGCCCTGGGCCGTCTTGACGGGCGATTTATGGGCAATGAGATCGACGCTTTTTCCGATGGCCCCCATCTTGGGGATCCGTCGAGTTATCAGATCAGCGGCGCGTATACCGCCGCCCTGAACCACTATTTGCGCAATGCGCTGGATGTTGAAATGGATCGTCCGTACCTGACCTCAAACGGTGAGATTGGAAGTAAATGGAACTGGAGACCCGTGCCCAAAGGGCAATATTGGGAGCCGGAACATGTAAATGTTGCCCATAAGCTGGGGGAGACCATGAGGCGGAATCCCGAGATGCAGGTCCTGGTGGCCAATGGATATTACGACCTGATTTGTCCCTTCTTCGATTCGGAGTACACCTATTCCAGAAATGGAATTGAGACAGAAAGGATTCAGATGACCTATTATGAGGCCGGACATATGATGTATACCCATCATGAGGATTATTTAAAACTTGCAAAAGACATTCGAAGCTTTATGACTGGAGTTGCTTCGGAAAATTGATTCCGGCGGGCCATGTTTATTCTTTTTTTGATGAAAAAAGGAGGCTTGAATTTGGAACACGGCATTTATTAGTTGGAGATATTGGCTAAATTTAGGGATCGCAAAACTCAAATGATCGTATGAGCTCTAATGGATTAAAACGCACGGCATGGATCTTAGGACTGGCCCTGCTCACTGGACTTACCCAATGTAAGCCCTCTAAAGAAAAACCCGAACAAATGACAAGGATTCAGGAACAGGACTCCGTTCCTTTGGGGGATACCAGTCGTACCTCTGTAGATTGGAATGGTACCTATTACGGTTTCCTGCCCTGCGCAGATTGCGGGGGAATCCTTACCGAGTTGGTGCTTGAATCAAATGGCAGTTATTTGATGAAGCGCGTCTACTGGGGGAAGGACCAACAGGTCATTAAGTCGGAAGGGACTTTTCAATGGGATGGATCCGGCGGAAAAATAAGACTTGGGGATTCCAAATCGAAGGATGAGGTCGTATGGTATCAGGTAGGCGAAAACCGCCTCTTCCAGCTCGATCGAAAAGGGAATCGCAATGAATCGGATCTCGCGGAGAGATATCAGCTCAGCAAACAAAATAGTTTAACCGGTATAGAGGGGGTCTATTGGAAACTCGTCGAGTTAGGTGGACAACCCATTGAGGATGGAGCCCCTTCAGCACCTTTCTTAATGTTAGTCCCAGGGTCGGGCCGGGTCAATGGAAATGGCGGGTGTAATACAATTATGGGGGGATATGAACTCACCGATAACAACCGGATTTCATTTTCGCAATTTGCCTCCACAATGATGGCCTGTCCGGGGGAGAACCCCGAGCAGGAGTTTTTAAAGGTTTTCGATCAGGTAGATAATTATACCTTGAAGCGAGATACCCTTTCACTTAATAAGGCGCGCATGGCACCCCTGGCGCGCTTCGTGGCTGCTTTTCCGTAAAATGGGATAGGTAACGGTTGGTTCCCCCGGTGTTTTTTGCGATCAGCAGGCCACGGTTCCAAACCAACCCAGTGCGGCCAACCTGAGGATAGTCCGAAGCCTTTGAGAGGATTTATTTGGCCAGGTCACGCGATAATTATAGAAAATGCTCATTTTTTTCAGAAAAGTTCGCCAAAAACTAATTCCCGGAAATTCCACCGCGAAGTACCTGGGATATGCCCTTGGTGAAATCGTGCTCGTGGTGATTGGCATTTTAATTGCCCTTGGCATTAACAACTGGAGTGAACAACGCAAAAGCAGGGTTTTTGAAAAGGAGATTCTTGTTCAGATTCGCGAAAATCTCAGAAAGGACAAGGATAATCTCAAAAATATCATTGCCAATGCGAACAGGGCAGTCCAATGTTCTGAGAAAATCCTCGCCTTAGAAAGGGGGTCCCCTCCTCCGGATAGCCTGAAATACTGGTTGGGCAGTATTGCTCAGTTCGATCGGTTCCAACCCCTGACCAATGCCTATGAAGTACTGAAGTCCAGGGGACTGGATTTGTTGTCTGACAAGGAACTCAGATTCCTGATGGGTACCTATTACGACGACCAGGCCCATATAATCAGCAATGCCAATGAGGACCTCAAACAAACATTTGTTGAAGATTGGGTTCCGCTTATGCGGCAGGGGGTTGTCGAATTTAAATTCAAAGAATATTTAATCCTGCCCGACGAGCAGGCCTTTTTGGCTTCCGATAAACTCCGCAACATTTTAATATTGAACCAATCGAATTACGATGGAAGCATTCAGTACATGGGGGAGGGCCTGCAGCTGATCAATAAGGTGCTGGAAATTGTGGAACGGGAACTGGCAAAAGACGAATTATGAGTAAAATACGGATACGCGGCATATGTTATGATTCGGGGTCTTCCTTTTTAACGGGGCCGGCCGGCGCTCCTGCCTGTATCCGGGAGCCCCTGCGCTCCGGGATGATGAATATGTATTCCGAATCTTTAAAGGATCTCGGGGATTGGGAAACTTTTGATGAAGGGGATTTTGAGATCGGGGCGTATCCCGATATTGAGTCCCTCACTAAAGAACATCTTTCAAAAGGTGACAAGCTTCTTACCCTTGGAGGGGATCACAGTATTACCTATCCGATTATCAAGGCCTATGCGGGCAAATACCCCGAACTGGATATCCTTCAGATCGACGCGCACCCGGACCTTTACCAGGACTATGAAGGAGATCCGTATTCCCATGCATGCCCATTTGCGCGGATTATGGAAGATGGACTCGCAAAGCGTTTGGTGCAGGTGGGGATTCGAACCCTCAACCCACATCAAAAAGAGCAGGCAGAGCGCTTTGACGTAGAAATGTATACCATGAATACCGGGTTGCCAGAACTTCCCCTGAGGTTTGCCAATCCCGTGTATGTCTCCCTGGACATGGATGCGATAGATCCGGCTTTTGCCCCCGGCGTGTCGCACCGGGAATCAGGCGGACTTACCCCCCGTGAGGTTATTAAAATAATTCAGGGTATCGAGGGTGAGGTGGTTGGCGTTGACCTCGTGGAGTACAACCCCAATCGCGATCTGGAAGGAATTACTGCAGAATTGGGGGCCAAACTTTTCAAGGAACTTCTGGCGCTGGTCTACTAGGGGTATGAGTTGCACCGGGATGGTGGATACCCGGTTTTTACGTATCTTTTCTAAAATCTAAATCCGCTTAAAAATGAAACTAGGTGCATTTTCCCTTAGTCTGGCCGTATCCGATTTAGCGGCTTCTAAAGCATTTTATGAAACCCTGGGATTTGAGGTATTTGCAGGTGAGGAAGCCCGAAACTATCTTATCATGAAAAATGGTGAAACCCTAATTGGATTGTTCCAGGGAATGTTTGAAGGGTCTATCCTTACCTTTAATCCGGGCTGGGACCAGGAAGCCAAAACCCAGACCGATTACGATGATGTCCGGCAACTATACAAGACCGTTGAGAAAGCAGGGATTCCCGTAATCCAGAAGTCGTTAAAAGAAACTTCGGGTCCGGGAAGTTTTACCATTCAGGATCCCGATGGCAATACCATCCTTTTTGACCAACATGTCTAGGAACGGAAATTGGGTTTGAAACTCCTGGTTTTTTGCAAACCTCTGCCCCTGAAACTGGACATGCCTGATCTATCACTATGCCATATTCATATCCCGGATTTGCGAAGGTTGTTTTGATTCAGGAGGAGGCGGGTAAACGCTACAGCCTGGAGGTGGAGCTGGATTTGGCTGGCCCGGATACGTGGTTGATCATCCAGAAAAACCCAAGTAAAGCCAATGCGGGAAATTCGGACCATACGATTAACAGGGTTCTGAATTACATCCACAAAAACCAGGATCGTTATCCGGTCTTAAGTCAAGTCGGAAAAGTAGTTTTTTTGAATCTGATTCCCTGGTACGAAACGTATTCCAATCAGTTGATCCATAAAGGGAAAACGCTGATAGATCCCCAAAACATAAGGACGATCGGAAAGTATCTTTCCGGGCAAAACCCTTGTATCATCGCATGGGGGAATCCGGCAGCCGGACTCACGCAGATACATGAGTCCCTTTCCAGAGAAGCCTGGGAACGGATGCGCCAAAATGAAAATCCCGTTTACCATGTAGGTTCTTTGACACGTCTTAAATTCCCCAGGCATGGCCAGATATGGGGATATTCAGATCCATTAATTTCAATTATTCCATGAACTTGCGATTAAAGATGTAACAAAATGATCATCTTTGCGTCTTTATAATAAAGTCCCCCCAATAACGTTTCACATTAAAGATATTTGCATCATGACAACCTGTCGTCTCAATATCATCTACAAAGCACTTTTCGTGGGCCTTTGTGTTGTGATCTTTCTTCTTTGGTCCTGATCGGGGAATCGGGAACTACATCATTTTTTTAATACTTCTGCCAATTTTTTGTGCAGAAATCATTTTTAGCATCATCTTTGATAGTAGCAGGAGGGGCAGTCCCACCTTAAACCATTAATATGACCTAAAATGAAGAAATTATGCCTTTTTCTGGCCTGTATAGCCATGTTTCAGACCGGATTTTCACAGACGAAAAATTTTATAGACCAACCCTACCTCGAAACCGCAGCTGAGGTGGATACCCTGGTTACCCCGGATCGGATCTACCTGAGTATACGAATTCAGGAAAGTGACTCTAAGGGTCGCACATCCCTGGAATCGCTCGAGCGCAGGATGGGCGACAAACTTGTAGAACTGGGTGTGGACCTGGAAAAACAGTTGACAGTTTCCGATTTGGCCAGCGAATTTCAGAAATACTTTTTGCGCAAACAGGATATTCTCAAGGAAAAGGTTTTTGAATTGGTGCTATACGACGCGCAGACAGCCGGAAGGGTATTATTTGAATTGGAGAAAATCGGAATTTCGAACATTCAACTCGCAAAGACTGAATATTCAAAAATGAAAGCCCTTGAGGATACCCTGAGAATTCGGGCGGTCCAAAAGGCAAAGAAACAGGGTATTCTAATGGCTGAAGCCCTGGAACAGACGCTGGGTAAGGCGCTTCATATCAGTGATCGCGGTAGCAGTGTATATAACACTTCCATGGATGCGGGGGTCATGAGAATGGCCTCTGATCAGGCAGAGGATGTCTATGTCTCTTTGCCGGCCCAATTCGACCAGATTAAGGTACAGTTGGGTATACAGGCTAAATTCAAGTTGGAGTAATAGCCATAACCAAAGCTAAGGGCTTTTCCCAATGGGGCTTCCGGATAGGTGTTGTTTTTCGCCTAGGTGGATGGATAAAAACGCAATTACTTTAAATCTTCCTTTGTATTTTTAAGGGATGCGGGCTACAGGCGTATTTTTTGCAATGTTTGTGCTTTTTGGTTTATGCGTGCGCGCTCAGGACCTGGAATCACTTCGCTGGAAAAACAGGGTGATTCTGCTCTATACCCATAGTCTGGATCACCCGGAGTATAAAAAAATGGAGACGGGACTCCAGGCAGATGCAGCCGGAGTAGCCACTCGGAAAATTATCATCTTTACGATTGTCGGAGAACAGGTATCACGCGGTTTGCCTGCTGAGATATGGGAAAAACTGGGACCCCGGGCGGGAAGGATTCCCGATTTGGCGGAAGGTTTTCGACTGGAATTAATCGGTTTAGATGGGGGGCTTAAATACACTACGACTACGGCAACCCCAAGGGAACAACTTTGGGCGCTTATCGACGGGATGCCGATGCGGAGGGAGGAACTGCGGACAAAAGGCAACCCCTAGGGAGGTGGTTAACGCTGTGTAGGCCATATGCTTGGTGGTTGCAGCTTAAAAGATTAAGTTAATAAGGGGGGGACCCGCGAAAAACCTTATTTATTACAAATCATGTGTTACGATATTGCAGCAAGCCTTGAATCCCAACTAAAGCGTGCGCTAAGGCGGGGCGATAAGGAAGCTGCCCGACAGATACAAGAAGAGCTATTACCGCTGACCGATTTGCCACTGTATCACGCATCGGGTTTCAGCCATCCGAAATTACTCATATATACAACCCGAAGCCCCGACTTTCCGATTCTAGCCATTTGGGGGCTTTTGCCTCATTGGATACGCGATTGGGATCAGGGTAAAAAAATATGGAACAAAACCCTGAATGCCCGAGGGGAGACAATTTTTGAAAAGCCATCATTTAGAAGCGCTGCCAGAGACAACCGGTGCCTGATTTATGTGGACGGGTTTTATGAACATCACCATCATTCAGGAGCCTCTTATCCATTTTTTATTTATCGGTCGGATGGTCATCCGATGATTTTTGCAGGACTTTCCAGTGATTGGAGGGATCCCGATACGGGTAAGGTGCTGACCACTTTCAGCATTGTGACCACCGAGGGAAATTCATTGCTTTCGGACATACACAATAACCCAAAACTCTCTGGCCCTCGAATGCCGGTAATTCTTCCGGATGCGCTTGCCGACCAATGGTTGGATCCCATTGCGGATGAACGGGATCTCGCCGAGATTCAGCGCCTGATTACCCCGTATCCCGATGAGGGCCTAAAGGCTCATACCGTCGGGAGATTAAGAGGGAAGGCGTACGCCGGAAACAAACCTGAAATAAGTTCTGAGGTATTTTACCCGGAGCTCGCTTGAAAAAGGCACAAAAAAACTGGGTTTTCAAGGAGTTCGGGGAATCTGAACCCAGTTCTTAATCCGTATATCCTTTACACACTCTGTGCAGCCTTAATATTGTAATCGATAGTTTATGACACGCCATATCTGGATTTCAGCAGTTCTGATTTCGCTCGCTCTGGCAACAGGGGGGTATTTCATCGGGAATATACAAGTGAACGGTAAAAAGTATGACCGGTACGTAACTGTAAAAGGACTTTCAGAAAGGGAAGTGGCCGCTGATCTCGCCGTTTGGCCTATCAATATTATTTTAACGGGAAATGACCTGCAGGAACTCAGACAGCGAATTGAAAGGCAGAACAAGACGGTAAACGCATTTTTCACCCAACAGGGATTTGGCCCTGAAGAAATTACGCGGGGTCCGGTAAATATTAATGATGCACAGGCAAATCTGTATGGCTCAGGTCCGGGTACTCCTCCATACCGATACCTGGCAAAATCGGAGTTTACAGTCAGGACCTCCGATGTTCCCAAACTGCAAAAAGCGCTGACGGCATCGCTGGAATTGCTTTCCGGTGGAATTGTTATGGGTTCGAAAAATGAATGGCAGCCCATAGAGTATATTTTTACCGGACTCAATGAGCTCAAACCTGAGATGATTGAAGAGGCCACGAAAAATGCCCGCGAGGTGGCGGAGAAGTTCGCCAGGGATTCAAATTCCGAAGTCGGCCAGATAAGGGTGGCGCGTCAGGGCCTGTTCTCCATTTCCAACAGGGATGTAAATACCCCTCAGGTAAAAAAGGTCAGGGTGGTGACCACAATTGATTTTCAGCTCGAAGATTAGACGGCCTGCCCTCCGGTAAGTTCGGTAAAGAGGTTTTCGAGATTCTTGGTCTTCCGGCTCAACTGAAGGGTTTTGAGCTGATTATCGTGGGCAAAATCAAAAACGACCCCACGCATATCTTTGGAGGTTGAGAAGCTTATTTCATAAACAAAACCACCTGTATTTACAACAGAAGCCACATTGGGTAATCGCTCCAGTAAAACTTCCTCGACCCTGTAATCGAATTCCACCTCTACCACCTGGGTTTCATCTTTGCGCAGCGCATCCATGGTAGCATCTGCGACAAGTTTTCCTTTGTTGAGGATCAAAACACGGTCGCACACGGCTTCAACTTCTTTCATGATATGGGTTGATAGCAAGATGGTCTTTTCAGATCCGACCTCGCGAATCAGTTTGCGGATTTCGAGGAGTTGATTTGGATCCAGTCCCGTGGTCGGTTCATCCAGGATCAGGACCTCGGGTTCATGGATCAGGGCTGCCGCAAGTCCCACCCGCTGGCGGTATCCTTTGGAGAGTTGCCCTATCTTTTTATGAACTTCAGGCTCAAGACCTGTCTGCCCGATCACAGCCTCTATCCTATTTTTGGAAACTCCATATGTGGATCTGCAGAATTCCAGGTATTCCCTTATGTAGAGATCCAGATACAAAGGGTTGTGTTCAGGCAGGTACCCAATACTGCGTTGAACTTCCCTGGGCTGGCTCACCACATCGTAACCATTGACCTCGGCTATGCCCGAATCCGCTTTGTGATTGGTCGTCAGGATTTTCATCAGGGTAGATTTCCCTGCTCCGTTGGGCCCGAGAAAACCGACTACTTCACCTTTGCGGGTTGCAAAACTGATGTCATCCAGAGCTGGTTGACTGCCAAAACGCTTGCTGATATGGGAAACCATTATAGACATAGGGGGGGCTAATTTTCTGGTAAAAATACACAATGAACCTTAAGGAACTTCAAAAAACTGGAAATCCCTCCTTCCGGAAACACAGGCTCGATGCGCTCCTTAAAGGAGGTAAAGGGGAGGATCTGTTTTCCCGATGACCTGCATTATTTCCAGCAATCGGGCATTTTTCCAGAAAAATATTCAGCATACAGAAAGAAATTTGAAATAATCCTAAAAAAAATGACAGGTCCATGGCCATTGAGAATTAATACCTACATTAGCTGCAAATCGTGAATTCGATGAACACCACGTATTTCTGGAACGGATTTTATGCCTACTTCTTTTATTTAAGAAGTACGGGACCGCTTTAGATTACGTTTAAAGGTTGTAATGTAAGGTCCCGTTTTAACGGGATTTTTTTTTGTTGTAAAACAAAATAAGAATGAAGCCAATTCGAGTTGCCATACAGGGAATACGCGGGTCAAATCACCATCAGGTCGCAGACGATTTTTTTGGTGGGGAGGTTGAACTCGTCGAATGTATGTCCTTCCATACCCTCACCGATACCCTCCTTGAGGGGAGGGCAGACAAGGCTGTCATGGCTATAGAAAATTCAATAGCCGGTTCCATAATCCCAAATTACGCCCTGGTTTGTGAGAACCACCTGCACATCATTGGGGAACACTATCTGAATATTCACCATCACCTGATGGCACTTCCGGGACAGAAGGTTTCCGAAATCCGGGAAGTGCACAGCCATCCCATGGCCCTGTTGCAATGCCGTGAGTTTCTCAAAAGGCATCCGCATATACGAATGGTTGAGGATGCGGATACGGCGGAAACAGCCCGCAGGATCCACCAGAAGCATCTCAAAGGAATAGCCGCCATAGCGCCACAGATGGCGGCAGGACTCTACAGCCTGGAAATACTGGCCAGTGATATTCAAACGATTCAAAACAATGCGACCCGCTTTATTATAGTCAAACCCACCAATAAGGAATTACCACATGATCAGATCGATAAGGCATCACTTCGCTTTGTCACCGATCACAAAAGGGGGAGTCTGGCTACCGTATTAAACGTAATGAGTGATTGCAACCTGAACCTGACCAAGATCCAGTCTTTGCCCGTCATTGAGACACCCTGGAAATATTCCTTTTTTGTGGATGTGACCTTCGAAGAATACGCTCAATTCGAGAAGGCAAAGTCCCTGATTTCAATCTTAACTGAGGATTTTCAACTCCTCGGAGCCTATAAAAATGCGCGTTTATGATACGTACTGCAGATCGATTACAAGAAGTACATGAGTACTATTTTTCGACCAAACTCAGGGAGGTTCGAAAGCTTAAGGAAGAAGGACACCCAATTCTCAATATGGGGATAGGAAGCCCTGATCTGCCCCCTTCTGAAACGGTCCTGAGCACCTTGAGGAATTCCCTGAAGGAACCCGGAGCCCATCAGTATCAGAGTTACCAGGGACTTCCGGAGCTAAGGGAAACGATTGCAGCGTTTTATCAGAATAAGTTCGGGGTTCTGCTCGACCCCAAAACTGAAGTATTGCCTCTGATGGGCTCTAAAGAAGGTATTATGCATATCAGTATGGCCTTCCTGAATCCGGGGGATCGCGTTCTCATACCAGATCCGGGCTATCCCACCTACGCATCGGTCACCCGTCTGGTAGGAGCTGAGGCCGTTCCTTACCGGTTGGCCGAGGACACAGGCTGGTTTCCAGATCTGGAGCAACTTGAAGCCGGGGGACTTGAAAAAGTAAAACTCATGTGGGTAAGTTACCCGCACATGCCAACAGGTGCCACTGCGACACGCCGGCAGCTCACCGATCTGGTCGCCTTTGCCCGGAGGCACAATATTCTTTTGGTCAATGACAATCCGTATAGTTTTGTTCTCAGCCGGGATCCGATCAGTATTCTTGGAATTCCGGAAGGGGAGGGATATGTTCTTGAATTAAACTCCCTGAGCAAGACCTTTAATCTGGCCGGATGGCGGGTTGGGATGCTTCTGGGGGCTGCTCCCCTTTTGGAGGCGGTACTCAAGGTAAAAAGCAATATGGACTCGGGAATGTTTTACGGAATACAGAAAGGAGCCATTGCGGCCCTTAAAAGCGGCTCGGAGTGGTTTGATTCCCTTGATGCGGCCTACAGGGTGCGCCGGGCCGGGATGTTTCAGATCGCCGATCGCCTGGGCTGTACCTACGATCGGAGAGCGGTGGGTATGTTTGTATGGGCCCGCCTGCCTGAGGGCAGTCCGGATGCGGTCACTTTCGTGGATCAGCTGTTATATGAAAAACACCTTTTCGTAGCCCCTGGAACTATTTTTGGGGCACAGGGAGAAGGATATATCCGGTTTTCGCTCTGCGTACCACAGGAGCAAATCCGGGAAGCGCTCAGGCGGCTCGATCCCGTGCCCAGTGAGCATAACGTTGTCAAAGAAAACGAATAATGAAAGTAGTTATCATAGGGGTTGGGCTCATCGGAGGATCCTTTGCACGAGATCTGCGAAAGGTGTTCCCGGGAGCTCAAATAACGGGAGCAGATCACAATGAGACGCATCTGAAACGGGCTGTTGAATTGGGATTAATCGACAGACCTGCTGAAGATTTAGATCTCCGGGAAGCCGATGTGGTTTTACTCAGCATTCCCGTGAATGGATTGTTGAAACAATTATCCGAAGTCCTCGATGCCATTGGGGAGGAGACCCTGGTGATGGATGCGGGCTCCACAAAAGCTGAAATCTGCCGAAAGGTAGCCGGCCATGAGCGCAGAAGGAACTTTCTGGCATGTCACCCGATAGCAGGAACTGAATTTACGGGTCCGGAAGCGGCAATTTCCGGTCTTTTTGAGGGCAAAACCAATATCATATGTGAAGTTGAGCAAACGGCCTTCCGAATTCAGGAACGGGCACTTGAACTCTTTGGCAAAATGGGCATGCGAATCCGATACATGAACCCTGAGGCCCACGACCGGCATATTGCTTATGTGTCACACCTTTCCCATATCAGTTCCTTTATGTTGGGCAAAACCGTCATTGAAAAGGAACGGAATGAAAGAGATATCTTTGACCTCGCAGGAAGTGGTTTTGAGAGTACAGTCAGGTTGGCCAAAAGTTCGCCGGCCATGTGGACCCCTATTTTTGAACAGAATCGAAAAAATGTTCTGGAGACCCTGGATGAATATATCGGCAATCTTCAGGGATTTCGGCAGTTGCTGGACTCCGGGGATTACAAAGGCGTCTTCAGAGAAATGGAAGAAACCAACCGGATAGGTGAAATTTTAAATGGGATTCCTACCCAAAAAAACTAAGATAAAATGGAAAATACGATCGCTTTGCGAAAATGGTTAGACGATTTGAAGTTGGCCCACCCGTTGGTAATTGCGGGGCCCTGCAGTGCAGAAACCGAGGAGCAGGTCATGGGAATTGCCCATGCCCTTAAGGATACAGATGTTAACTACTACCGTGCAGGTATCTGGAAACCCAGAACCCGTCCGGGTAATTTTGAAGGGGTAGGTGCCATTGGATTAAAATGGTTACAACGGGTAAAAGCGGAAACAGGCCTGAAGACTGCGACCGAGGTTGCAAACAGGAACCATGTAGATCTGGCCCTTGAACACGACATAGATCTTTTATGGATCGGTGCAAGGTCTACGGTAAGTCCATTTATCGTACAGGAAATTGCGGATGCCCTAAAGGGGACAGATAAGGTGGTCCTGGTGAAAAACCCCGTAAATCCGGATCTTTCGCTCTGGCTGGGAGCTATCGAGCGACTGAGGTCTGCGAATATCAAAAAGCTCGGCGTTATTCACAGGGGGTTTTCCACCTATGAAAAAACGAAATATCGCAATATCCCGGAGTGGCAAATCGCTATCGAATTACAATCCCGCTTCCCGGATCTCCCCCTGATCAATGACCCTTCTCATATTACCGGACAACGCGATTTGATCTTCGATGTTTCCCAGACTGCCCTCGACCTGAATTTTGATGGGTTAATGATAGAGACGCACACCAATCCCGATAAAGCCTGGAGCGATGCCGCCCAGCAGATTACTCCGGAACGGCTCGTTCAGATCATGAGGGATTTGCGGATTCGGAAGGAGACGGACCAGGAAGCGGAATACCGGCAGAACCTGAGTAATCTCAGAGCCCAGATCGATGTGATCGACAACCAGCTCATCGACACCCTGGGCAAACGCATGAAAGTAGCCGATGCCATCGGGTCCCTGAAAAAGCAACGCAATGTCGCTGTATTACAGACCAATCGATGGAATACAATCCTGGGTAAGATGATCCTCGAAGGTCAGGAGCACGGCCTGAGCGAAGAATTTGTGCTTAAAATGTTCAAGGCCATCCACCAGGAGTCCATCAACCATCAGGAAACCATAATTAATTCCTGAGATTAGGAAAAAAGCGGGAATCTGGACTTTTTTTCGCAAAGGGTGTAACAATAGGATTTGGGTGATGTCTTTACATATGAAAAACACAATCATGAGAACACTACTAACTTTATTTTTAGCCCTCTGTGCCACGGGAATAATGGCCCAGGGAATCGTGGATCGCGAGGTCGGAGATTTTCACGAAATCAAGGTCTATGATCTGATCGAGGTCAACCTGATCAAATCGGATGAAAACAGAATCCTTATTAAGGGAAAGAATACCCAGGATATCAATTTTGTGAATAAGGACGGAGTCCTGAAGCTAAAAATGCCCCTGGAGAAAAAATTCCAGGGAGAGGATACCTTTATCGAGGTGTATTACACAGACATTCGGGTCATTGACGCCAATGAAGGTGCGCGAATCATCGGAAACGAACTATTTGTGCAGGATCGCATTGAACTTCGTGCACAGGAAGGATCGGAAATTGAGATTGGATTACAGGTGCAGGATGCGAAAATCAGGGCGGTTACCGGCGGAATCATCAATGCTTCCGGAATTGCCACAAACCAGGTTATCGTACTGAATACGGGGGGTGTTTTTGAAGGACGCAACCTTAAAACCGATTATACGAACATTCGTGTGTCTGCAGGTGGCGAGGCCGAATTATTTGCGGCTGAAGAAGTTGAAGTACAAATTCGCGCCGGGGGAGATGTTCGAATTTACGGGGATCCCCAGCGCGTGAACAAAGATGTCATGATGGGTGGAAGGGTATATTTTCTGGACTAACCCATGACTATTCCAAAATCCGGAAGCCGGCACTCAGGTGCCGGCTTTTTTTGTTTGTGGCCATGACTTTTTGCCCAAAGGGGTGCTCTTACCTCAGGAATATTTAGGTCCTCAGGAGTATCCTCAATCTGTGACTGCATAATGCCCGGGAGGACTACCCGCGGTATCGGGAATATTAGTAATTTGCACTCCTATCCAATTGGAACAATGCAGGGAACTGTTTATAAATCTACAGGCAGCTGGTACCGGGTCAAATCCACGGACGGTACATTTTATAATTGCCGGATTAAGGGACGGTTTCGCATTGAGGGAATCAGGAGTACCAACCCCGTGGCAGTAGGAGATGAAGTCAAATTCAACCTGCAAAAGGACGGAGATGAAACCGTGGGTCAGATTTATGAAATCCTGGAAAGGCGGAATTATTTGGTCCGCAAGTCTGTAAAACTCTCCAAGCAATTACATATTATCGCGGCCAATGTGGACCTTGTTTTTTTGTTGGTCACCCTGGAAAACCCCAGGACTTATCCGGAGTTTATCGATCGCTTTCTCGCCACGGCTGAAGCCTATCGGGTTCCCGCCATTCTACTTTTTAATAAGGTAGACGCTATGGATGAACACCTGAAGGACGAGACCAAATATATGGCAGCCCTCTATCGGGATATCGGATATACCTGCATTGGGATTTCGGCAACTACAGGGAGAAATGTAGATCAGGTGATTGAACAGATGAAAGGGAAGACCTGCATGTTTGCAGGGCATTCGGGTATTGGGAAATCGACGCTTATCAACCGCATAGCCCCGGATTTGGATTTAAAAACCGCCAAGACATCCGAGCAGCATAAACAAGGGCAGCACACTACGACCTTTGCCGAGATGTACGACCTGCCTTCTGGAGCGCGAATCATCGATACTCCGGGAATCAAGGGATTTGGCCTGGTCAATATGGAGAAGGAGGAAATAGGGGACTACTTCCCCGAACTTTTTGAGTTGAAGTCAGAATGCCGTTTTAACAACTGTTTGCACCTCGATGAACCGGGATGTGCCGTAAAGCAGGCCCTTGAAACCGGGGAGGTAGCCCTGAGCCGTTATAAATCGTATGTGCAAATGGTCACTGGTGAGGAAGATGTCTATCGCACCGGGATGAAAGAAGACGTATGAGGGCAGTAATCCAAAGGGTGCGATCCGCTAGTGTAACCGTTTCCGGTAAAAAGGTATCCGAAATCGACTCAGGATTATTGATATTGTTGGGAATCAGCACTACAGATACGCAGGAAGACCTCAGATGGCTTGTCCCTAAAATTGGTAACATGCGTATTTTTAACGACGAGAACGGCGTCATGAACCGATCCGTAACCGAGGTAAAAGGAGATGTAATAGTCGTCAGTCAGTTTACCTTAATGGCCAGTACAAAAAAAGGCAATCGTCCTTCCTATATCGGAGCCGCCAGGCCGGAAATGGCCATTCCGCTCTATGAGGGATTTGTTCAGGAATTCGAGAAATTGCTGGGACGCAAAGTGGGAACCGGTATTTTTGGAGCTGATATGAAGGTTGATCTATGTAATGACGGTCCTGTGACAATTATGATCGATTCCAGGAACCGGGAATAACACTGGTGAAGACATTGATGTCTTTTTGCTTTAAATGCAATTGATTTTATACACGACCTATGGATATTTCAAACGCGCAGCTGGCGGTGGACCAGTGGATAAAAACACACGGGGTCCGCTACTTTGACGAGCTCACGAACATGGCCCAACTCACTGAGGAAGTAGGGGAGGTGGCCCGGATCATCGCCAGGCGATACGGGGAACAGAGTGAAAAAGAATCCGATAAGGATAAAGACCTGGGGGAAGAACTGGCGGATGTCGTTTTTGTGGTGTTGTGCCTTGCCAATCAGACAGGGATTGATTTACAGGCCGCTTTTGATCGCAAACTCGAGGTCAAAACAAAACGCGACAGCGACAGACACCGAGATAATACGAAGCTCCGGTAGCAGTACCAGGGTTGAACCTTCTAAAGGCCGAGGAAATTTGAAACTACATCTCACAGGGGTCAAATCCACCCAAATCGATAGTTCCATACGGATCACGGGATCCAAAAGTGAATCGAACCGTCTGTTGATCTTGCAGGCATTATTTCCAGGGATCCAGATCGAAAATCTTTCCAACTCAGACGACTCTGCCGTCATGCAGAAAGCACTTGCCCGGTCGTCTGAACTCATTGATATACATCATGCCGGAACGGCAATGCGGTTTCTTACGGCATATTTTGCGTGCCAGGATGGCCGGGAAGTGATCCTTACCGGATCCGAGCGTATGAAACAACGCCCTGTACAGGTATTGGTTGAAGCCCTCAACGCCATTGGGGCCCATGTGGAGTATCTGGAGGACTATGGTTGCCCGCCCCTGCGTATAAGAGGCAAGCTTCTTACCAGATCTTCGGTAGAATTGCCGGCCGATATCAGCAGTCAGTACATTTCCGCCCTGCTTCTGATTGCGCCATCCCTTCCGGATGGCCTCAAAATCACCCTTAAAGGGGATATTACCTCACTTCCCTATATTGAAATGACCCTTGGGCTTTTGAATCGCGTGGGAATCCGGACTCAAATGAAGGATTCCGTTATTGAGGTCTTTCACACCCGGGAATTACCTGCAAAAAACTGCGTGGTGGAGTCGGACTGGAGTTCCGCCTCCTATTATTTCAGTATTCTTGCCCTTTCAGTTGTTGGAAGCAGGCTTGGGCTGAAAGCCTATCGCGAAGACTCCCTGCAGGGGGACCGGGTGCTTTGTGAACTATTCCGCCCCCTGGGAGTGGAATCAAAATTCGAAGGGGATACGCTTGTACTTGTGAAAAATGCCCTTCCAAATACAGATCACCTGGATCTGGATCTGAAGGAAGCACCAGACCTGGCCCAAACCCTGGCCGTCTGCTGTTTTGGCCTGGGAATCGGATGTGACCTCAAGGGGTTGCATACCCTTAAGATCAAGGAGACGGATCGATTGGAAGCGCTAAAGGCCGAGTTGACCAAATTAGGGGCCCGTATTCGCGTTACCGACCGTTCCCTGCATTTAGAGGGAAATGCAGAAATGAAGGCCGGGGTCTCCATAGAGACGTATAACGACCATCGAATGGCCATGGCCTTTGCGCCGTTGGCATTGAAAAAAGACCTGTATATTGAGGATTCAGAAGTGGTTTCCAAGTCTTATCCCGGTTTTTGGGAAGACCTGTCCAAGCTGGGGTTTTTTATGGATAAAGCCTAACTTTCGTCTTCGGACCAAACGGCGAGTTCATTTCCCGCCGGATCTTCGAAGTGAAAACGCTTCCCTCCCGGGAAGGCGAAGATGTCCTTTCGGATTTTGCCACCTTCCTTTAAAATGACATCCCGGATTTTAATGAGATCCTTATGGTAGAGTACGATCAGAGCACCTGCCGACGGCCCCGTATCTGACCGCTCAAAACCACCGGAAACCCCGCTGTTTTCAAATGCGGTATAATCCGGGCCGTAATCGGTAAACTCCCACCGGAAGCACTTGGTGTAAAACTTTTTCACAGCCTGCAGATCCCCTGCCTTGAATTCGATATAGTCGATATGATTGTTGGTCATAATGCCATGGTCTTTAGGAAGGAAGTTACGTTAAATCTGCGTGTGAAGTCGCTTCAATCTACTTTTTTGAAGACCATTTCGACGCCATTTGGGTTGGACAGGCGAAGCCGGTTTTCGCCCAGAGTATAGTGAATAGTGCTTTGTAGTGCTTTTAGAAATTCAGCCTCCAACGGGCCGGGGCACATTTTTCGGGTAGTGATCACATCTGTAAAACGCAACAGTTCCGGCTCAAAAAAAAGTTTACCCCGCATTTGATTGCAGGAAGTCGTCCCCAGAAATTCATTTGATTCCCTGTTTATTTCCATATGGGGGAGTTCCCGGCCTTCAGGGACTGCAATACCCTTCCCATTAAGGGACTCTAGTACCCAAATATCGTGGAGTCGGTAATCCAGGATGTATGAGCCACACCCCTCAAAGTTTGTGAAGTCAGGGTTTTCGGTGGCCCTGTATCGTATGGTGACCTTGTAAGGATACATCTTGTCTGAGTCAGAGCTAAAGGCCGATTGATTTATCTCGATAATCAATTCGGTGGATTCGGTTATCACACGGTACCGTTTGACATTGGCATCCATAGCCCTATCTGGTTGGACATGGGGGGTGTAGATCGTATCCTGTTTTGTGGTGAGTTCAATACCGGTTTGCGAAATATTAAGGCTCCATTGCGGAGTTGATCCGGTTGCGTGGAAGTATGGGTTGTTCTCGGTCATTTGGGCTGGGCGGTTTGACCTCACGGGTTCTGATGTTTGAGAAACAATAGCTTTTTCAGCCATCTCGTGGTCCTTTGATTTTTTAGCCTCCATGCATCCGTAGCAGGCAGAGAGCATCCAAAAAAGGACCAGAAAATATCGTGGTGTGCACATTAGAGTGATAATTATCGAATGATTTTCAAAGATAGTTTTTTATAGAAAAGAGACAGGCAATGCCTGTGGGCTATGGGCTGAAGGATTGTCCATCCCTAATTATGGCGGTTAGGGGAGTGCCCTGATTCTATGGCAACAGGTAGAATTAGTGTGTTTTACTTGACAACCCCTGTTGCGGGATCGTATATTTGCTGCCGCAAAACTGTAAACTCCCAGCACCTTATGAAGCTATCTCATTTCAACTTTGAATTGCCAAACGACTTACTCGCGGAATACCCGGCTGACCATCGGGATGAATCAAAGTTGATGGTGATTCATCGGGATACCGGAAAGATTGAGCACAAGTTGTTCCGGGACCTGATCGACTATTTCGACGAAGGGGATGTGATGGTTTTAAATAACACAAAAGTGTTTCCTGCCCGTCTTTTTGGAAACAAGGAGAAAACGGGAGCGCGGATCGAGGTCTTCCTGCTTCGCGAGCTGAATCAGGATCAACGCCTTTGGGATGTTCTGGTAGATCCCGCACGTAAAATCCGAATTGGAAATAAACTCTATTTTGGTGAGGATGAAGCTTTGGTAGCCGAAGTTATCGATAACACTACCTCAAGGGGAAGAACACTGCGTTTTCTCTATGACGGATCTTACCCGGATTTCAGGCGTAAACTCCGCGAGCTGGGGCAAACCCCGCTTCCGAAATACATCAAAAGGGAAGTTGAAGAATCAGATGAAGAGCGATACCAAACCATTTATGCAAAACACGAAGGAGCTGTAGCGGCCCCTACAGCAGGACTCCATTTTTCAAAACACCTGCTTAAACGACTGGAGATCAAGGGTATTGATTTTGCCGAACTTACCCTGCATGTTGGTTTGGGAACCTTTAATCCGGTGGAGGTTGAAGACCTTTCCAAACATAAGATGGATAGTGAGGAACTCATTATTGACGAAAGGGCAACGGAAATTGTAAACAATGCCAAAAGGGAGAAACGCAGGGTATGTGCAGTGGGAACTACTGTAATGCGCGGCCTGGAAAGCGCAGTTTCCTCTGAACATACACTGAATACGCATCAGGGATGGACGAATAAGTTTATCTTCCCGCCCTATGAATTCAGTATCGCCAATGCGATGATCACCAACTTCCATTTGCCGAAATCCACTCTTTTGATGATGGTTTCTGCCTTTATCGGGCACGATCTTATGAAACGCGCCTATAAGGAAGCCATTCTTGAACAATACCGTTTTTACTCCTATGGGGATGCCATGCTCATCCTCTAGGAAATTTGTTTTTTAGCATACTAAAACGGCTTACCTAAACCGGTCATGGAAAAAGCCGAGAAAAGCGATATCAGAAAGTTGAGCAGGGAGGCCCTCCGCACCTTTTTTACGGAAAAAGGTGAACAGGCATTCCGCGGCAACCAGGTGTATGAATGGCTATGGCAAAAAGGCGCACACTCCTTTGAGGGGATGACCAATCTCTCGAAAGAACATCGGGAATTACTATCTACCCATTTTACGATCAACCATATTGCTGTCGATAAGATGCAGCGCAGCCAGGATGGCACCATAAAGAATGCAGTCCGTCTGCATGACGGTTTGATCGTGGAATCTGTTTTGATTCCAACCAAAAGCCGAACCACGGCCTGTGTTTCGAGCCAGGTGGGTTGCAGTCTGGATTGTCAGTTCTGCGCAACCGCCAGACTTAAACGCATGCGGAATCTGAATCCGGATGAGATTTTTGACCAGGTTGTGGTCATAGACCGGCAGAGCCGTCTGTATTACGGAAGGCCCCTGAGCAATATTGTCTTCATGGGTATGGGTGAGCCCTTGATGAATTACCCCAATGTGGTCAAAGCGATCCGGATGATCACCTCCGAGGAGGGCCTGGGAATGTCGCCCAAAAGAATCACGGTATCCACCTCCGGGGTGCCTAAGATGATTCGTAAACTGGCTGATGAAAATCTGCGGTGCAACCTGGCCGTTTCCCTTCACTCAGCGGTGGAAGCTACGCGAACCGGGATAATGCCTTTTAATGCTAAAATGCCGCTCCATGAACTCAGAGAGGCCATACAGTACTGGTATGATCGCACGCGAAGTCGGATTACTTATGAGTACGTGGTTTGGGAAGGGATTAATGATGGAGCGTCGGATATTCGCGCCTTTCTGGATTTTTGTAAAGCCACCCCCTGCAAAGTGAATCTTATTGAATACAATCCAATTGATGACGGGGATTTCCAACAGGCCTCGGAAAAATCGGTTCAGGATTATGTTCGTGCTTTTGAAGCGGCAGGGATAACGATCACCGTAAGGCGTTCCCGGGGGAAGGATATCGATGCCGCCTGCGGGCAGTTGGCAAATAAAGAGGCCCATTAGTCTGGCCGGATCGGGCATTCCGTTCTTTTCAAACGGGGGTGCCCCCGCCCCTTTCTCAAAACTAAAGCCTACCCCTGCAACCTCATTTCGCCTTACTTTTTACCTGTCAGTTCCGGGGGATAATAGTATTTCCGAACCTGGCGTTTCACATAAAGGAATCGAACAAGCCCGATAATCAGTAAAACCGGGGAAAGCAGGATGAGGAAATAACCTACTTCGCGTATTTCCTGCAGGACCTCGATTTTCAGGATGGCAAATCCAGAGCTCAGGAAGACGATAAAGGTTCGGAAGTATGCGAGAAACGTCCGTTCATTGGCCAGGCGGGTTCGTTCAATCGCCAGGGCATCCGTCGGTTTAAGGTGGGATGTATCCATATCAGATGGGATTAAATGCAATGCTTTAAAACTCTGGCGAAAGTATACATTTTAGCGGGCAATTCCTGTAACGTAAATTACACAGACACCGGGAGGTGGCGTACCTGGATTATAACCTCAACGGCCTGGGCTCCTGAGAAGGGGATTAAACCGAATACTTCCTCGGTATAACCTCTGTACAAAGGCAATTTTTGGCTAATTTTACAAGCTGACGAACGAAACAGATTCCTTCATTTGAAAATTAGCGCACAGATTCGTGAACCCATAGAAAAGGAAATGGAGCTTTTTGAAGCTAAGTTCCACGAATCCATGCGCTCCCAAGTGCCGCTTTTGAACCGGATCACCTATTATATTGTGAATCGGAAGGGCAAGCAGATGCGGCCGATGTTTGTCTTTCTCACGGCAAAACTGCTCAATGAGGGGAATGTAAATGAGCGAACGTACAGGGGTGCCTCGGTCATTGAGCTTATCCATACCGCCAGCCTGGTACATGACGATGTAGTCGATGAAAGCTATAAGCGACGCGGTTTTTTTTCCATTAATGCCCTTTGGAAAAATAAAATCGCTGTTCTGGTAGGGGATTTTCTCCTCGCCAGGGGAATGCTGCTTTCGGTGGACCACGGCGATTTTGACCTGTTGCAGATTATTTCTGTGGCCATGCGCGAAATCAGTGAGGGGGAACTGCTCCAGATCGAAAAGGCCCGATTACTGGACATTACGGAAGAGGTATATTACGAGATCATCAGGCAAAAAACAGCCACACTTATTGCCGCCTGTTGCAGTCTTGGTGCCGCTTCGGTCCAACCGGACTCAGCGGAGGTTGAAGTATTTCGTAAATTCGGAGAGCTCAGTGGTATGGCTTTCCAGATAAAGGATGACCTCTTCGATTATGGAGAGCAGCGGATCGGAAAACCTACGGGGATCGATATCAAGGAACAAAAAATGACCCTGCCGCTTATTTATGTGCTGAATCAGGCTCCCCAGAAGCAGCGCAAATGGATTATAAATTCTATTAAGAATCACAATAAGGATAGAAAGCGCGTAAAGCAGGTGATTCAATACGTCAAAGATTCGGGGGGATTGGAATACGCCGAACAGCGTATGTGCGAATTTAGGGACCAGGCTTTGGAAATCCTCAAACCTTATTCGGCATCCCCGTATAAACAGGCCCTGGAGCTCATGGTTAATTACGTGGTGGATCGAAAGATCTGATCCCATCCTTGCGTTTTCTTTTTTTTTGCCCATCCCGGGCAACCCTTTTTTGATTTCTCTCGTCTATAGAAATAGAAGCACTAATGAAAGTGAAAATCATTTCATTACTCCAAAATGAGAAGTCTGAGATCCGCAAGGCTGCAGAAGGCCATCGCGAGTCCCAGAAGGGTATCTATGAGCGCTATGCGCCGGGCATGCTTGCACTTTGTCAGCGATATGTGAAAGATGCGCATTATGCGGAGGATGTAATGATCGATGGTTTTGTAAAGGTGTTTCGTTCCCTAGCTGAGTTTCGCTCACAGGGCAGTTTTGAAGGTTGGATCCGAAAAATAATGGTTCGGGAGGCCATAGACTTTCTTCGCAAACGACCCTTTGTGGTTTACGATGAAACCAGAATGGAGGACCCGGTGACAGAATCCCCGTCATCAGATCCCTACCAGCTGGAGGCCCTGGAACAACTCATCGAAGCATTGCCAGAAGGGTATCGCCTAGTTTTTACACTCTATGCAGTAGAGGGTTATAAACATTCGGAAATCGCAGAATTGCTGGCCATTTCAGAAAGCACATCCAAATCGCAGCTATACAAGGCGCGTAAACTACTGCAAAAACAAATTAACGAATCTAGAATCCCGCGTTATGGCACCCGTTGAATTTGAAAAAGAATTACAAAAAAGAATACGCTCCAGGGAAGTAAAACCCAGGGCGGATTCATGGGATCGCATTGAAGCCCGACTGGACGCTGAAGCACCAGCAGTAAAACGAGGTTCAGTGAAGTGGAAGGTCCTGGCTGCGGCTTGTGTAGTCGCCCTTTTGGGATATTTCCTCCTACAGGAACCGAGCGTGAAAATTCCGCAAACCGATGGGGTCGTTGAACGCCCTGAAGCTGATAAACCCGACCTTTTAAATAAGGGTGAGCAAAAGACAGATTTTGAGGTCTTCAAATCCGATTTGCCGGCCGGGGTTGCATCTGCACAACCGACGGATGAAGTGGAAGCAGATAAAAGAGCAACCGAAAAACAGACGGCGCCATTGGTGGCTAAAAATAAATCGGAACCTGTAAAACAGGTTGATTTAGCGGATCAGACCCTCGAAGTCTTTCCCACAGATGTTCAGGAGGAGTTTAAGTCTGCAACGCCCGATTTGATCGCCGCTGCGGATGATGAAGAAAGTAAGGACGGGTTACGTGATTCGGAAGTGGACGCGCTTCTGACCCAGGCCATGCAGGTTGCGGATAACAAGGGTATTCCAACGGATACTGTAACTGTGAATCCGGCCAGGTTACTGGGTGAAGTTGAATCTGAACTGGATGAGTCCTTTAGGGAAAAGGTCCTTAAAAAATTGAAAACAGGCTATAATAAAGTGCGCACTGCCGTGGCAGATCGCTCTGAATAGCCAACAGGCAAGTTTTAAGTTACCCGGCTCACACACCAAGTGAAAAGGGCGAAATTTATTCATCAATCAATAAAATCAATCACTATGCACACACTAGTACGATTACTGATTCCAATTATGGTCCTCTGTTGCCTGCAACAGGTTAGCGGACAAGAAGCCTATCAGGAAAAAATTCGTGAGTTAAGGGCTCAGCGAGACCTCGTGGAGAAACAGGAAAAGGAAGCCCTTAAGAAGGAAGTTATCCAAATCGACGGTAGGTTTGAAGCCGGGGAAATCGACGAAGCAGAAGCACTTTTATTAAAGGAACAGGCAGCACAGCGAAGGGCGGCGAACATCAAAAACCGCCAGGCCATCATCGATAATGAAATTGCACTTCTGGAACGCAATAAGGATGAGACACTCGCCCTTAAGGACAGTATTTCCGAGAAGGAAGAACGCGTTACCGTCTATAAGTATCCCGACGATGAGGACGAATTTGATTGTGAGTTTTTCGAGTTTGGTTGTGATTCCTGGGGATGGGATTGGGATTGGGAGGACAATTACAGATACGACCGCCGTACGTATTCCGATCTGGTCATGTCCTTTGGATTTAGTAATGCCGACGTTCAGGGACTTTCTTTAGAAGCATCACCATATAAAAAAGCGGGTAGTCGTTTTTTTGAAATTGGATGGTCCTGGCGAACCCGGGTATTCCAGAATTCAAACTGGCTTCGCTTCCATTACGGTTTTGCATTTCAGTTCAATGGTCTGAAACCTAAAGACAACCAATATTTCGTCAATGAGAATGGGCAAACGACCCTTGAGGTATTTCCGTACGATCTGCGAAAATCAAAATTCAGGATGGATAATCTCGTCGTCCCCGTATACTTTGAATTCGGACCCTCTCGCAAGCGGATATCAAAACACGGCGTTCGGTATTCGCTGAAGGATCAGTTCCGATTAGGGCTTGGCGCTTATGGAGGGCTCAATATCGGAGCCCGTCAGAAACTCAAGTATACACGGGATGGAAACAAGGTTAAGGACAAACTCAAAGGAGGCTATAACACCAGTGATCTGATCTACGGTCTAAATGGCTATATAGGCATTGGGGGAGTGCTCCTATACGCGAAATACGATTTAAACCCAATTTTCCAGAATGCGGATGTGGAACAGCGTTTTGTTGCCTTTGGACTGCAGCTTCAAATTTAGAAACGCCGACACACGAAATCATAAGGGCTCATTTGAGCCCTTTTTTTATTCGTTTTTCAGCTTTTTTAAAGCCTCCTGCATTTCGTGGGAACAATCGCCCTTACTATATGCTTTTTTGCAGTGCCCGCATTGGATCAATTCGGAGGGCGATAACCTGTAAACGGGAATCCAGAATATATGGATGTACCTGGGCTGAATCCGGGCTTTAAGCTGGCCCGTCTGCGAGCAGAAAGGGCAGGAAACCCCTGGAAGGTGGGATTCCCTCGTTTTGCCCGGGCGGGTCCCGAAAAAAAGGATAAACATCAGATAGAGCTTCATACGTTGGTTAAAGGTAATAAATCCTTCAGCACATGGATTTGAATACCGGAATCCTTTTCAGTGGCCCTGGCTTTTCTTACTTTTAAGCCTTTAAATCCCGAAGCTCTTGATCTCCAGAAGTACAATTGATAAAGTCTTTGAAGCGGCCCGCGTAGAGGAGGTAATTGGCGACTATGTTCAATTGAAGAAATCGGGTTCCAATTTCAAAGGACTCAGTCCGTTTACCGATGAGCGGACCCCGAGTTTTATGGTTTCCCCCGTGAAACAGATTTGGAAGGATTTCAGCAGTGGGAAAGGTGGGAATGCCGTGGCCTTTCTGATGGAGCATGAACACTTCACATACCCTGAGGCCATACGATATCTGGCAAAGAAGTATCAGATTGAGGTCGAAGAAACCCAGCAATCCACGGAAGAGAAAGAGCATGCCAGTGAGCGGGAAAGTATGATGCTGGTCACCGAGTACGCTCAGGAATTCTACTCCGATACACTTTGGAATACAGAATCGGGCAAGGCTATTGGGCTCAGCTATTTTAAAGAAAGGGGGTTTTCCGAAGAGACCATAAGGCATTTTGGATTGGGGTACAATCCGGACCAGTGGGACGCTTTTACTTCAGCTGCCCTGGATAAAGGGTATAGCCTCGAGTTTTTAGAAAAAACCGGATTGACCATCGTCAAGCCGGCAACTGCGGAAGGCAGCTCAGAAAAGAGGTTCGATCGGTTTAAAGGACGCGTCCTTTTCCCCATCCATTCCATGAGTGGCCGGGTCCTCGGGTTTGGGGGCAGAACGCTGAGTTCACATAAAAAGCAGGCCAAATACCTGAATTCACCGGAGAGCGAAATCTATCATAAAAGCAAGGTGCTTTATGGGATATACTACGCCAAGCAAGCCATTGCCAGGGAAGATGTCTGTTATCTGGTCGAAGGCTATACCGATGTCATCCAGCTTTATCAGAGTGGTATTGAGAATGTTGTGGCCTCAAGCGGAACTGCGCTTTCTTCTGAACAAATCCGTTTAATCCGCCGCCTTACTCAAAACATTGTGGTACTCTTTGACGGAGATGAGGCCGGTCTAAGGGCCTCTTTACGAGGGATAGACCTTATCCTTGAAGAGGGCATGAATGTGCGGATTTGCTCCTTTCCCCAGGGCGAGGATCCGGACAGTTTTGCCCGAAACAATTCCAAAGATGCGATTGAGGCGTATCTCACAGACAATGCTCAGGATTTTATTCAATTCAAAGCCGCACTGCTTACGCGGGAAGCTGCCAATGATCCCATACGCAAAGCGGAAACGGTAAGGGACATCGTGGGTAGTATCGCCAGGATTCCGGATCGCATCAAAAGAGAGATCTACGTGCAGGAATGCGCTTCCCTGCTCGGTGTCTCAGAGGGTGTCCTGTTCAGTACCCTGGCCCAATTGGGCAAAAAGCAGGCGCTGGACCAAAGCCGAAAGCCCGCTCCTGCACCCATGGAAGTCGTGCCGCCCCAACCCGAGGATGACCGTGTGGATCTTCAGTACGAACTGGAGCGAAAAATCATCGAGATGTTGTTGCTCTACGGTATGGAAACCCAGCAATTTGAGGACCTGGTACTGAAGGAAAACGAGGAAGGCGAACTTACCCTGGAGCCGGAAATCTCTGAAGTCCGTGTTTTTGAGAAAGTGTATCTGGACCTGCAGGAGGATGAGATTGAACTCACGCATGAACATTTCCGGAAAATCTACTTCGCCCTGATCGAGAAGCTTAACGAGGAAGGTGAATTTCAGATTCAGGACCTGATGCGGGATTCGGATCAGGAGTTGGCCTCCGAAATCTCAGCGATTTTGATGGAAGAAGAGCGCTATCAGCTCCATCAATGGGAGCGAAAGGATATCTATCCCAAACCAAAAAAGAATTCTATTGCCCAACTGGTGAGTGAAACAATCCTCTCACTCCGATGCTACCTGATTAAAAGGCGTATAGAAACGTTGCAAAAAAAGACTGAAGGGGCGGGCTCTGAAGATCATTCAGAAGTGCTGGAGGAAATTGTGAATTACCTCCAACTCAATAAGCTGCTGAACACAAAGTTAAACAGGGTGCTTTCCTGAGAGGATACTGCAGGATTTGCAAAACAGGGATTACGGCCGGATATTAAATCGAGCGGGATTAATAGAGTTCCAGGGCCTTGGCTTGTTGCAAAAGGTCCACCAGGTTATCAACGTTGAGTTTTTTCATCAATCGTGCCTTATAAGTACTAACTGTCTTTTCATTCAGGTTCAGACCCAGGGCAACTTCTTTATTGCGCTTCCCGTTGGCAAGCATTTTAAGGACTTCTACCTCACGGGTAGATAATTTTCTGAAAAAACGTCGGGGTTTCTGGCTGCCCTGGTCAAAAGCAAGACGCTGGGCCAGCTCATTGGTAATAAACATACTCCCCCGGGCTACTTTCTGTATAGCGGTGGCGAGATTTTCGGAATCAGAAGTTTTTGAAAGATAACCGCTGGCTCCCGCCCGTATGGTACTTAGGGCATATACATCTTCCGATTGGCCACTGTAGATGAGCACCTTGATATCGGGATAGGCTTCTTTAATATGCCTGAGGGCTGCGATGCCATTGATCTGAGGGATATCCAGTTCCAGAATAAGGACATCCGGGGTATACTCCTGGAGCATCTCAAACAAGGCATTTGTTGAGGGGACATCTCCGATAATCCGAATATCTTCTGCTCCTCTGAGAAGGGCCCTGATACCATATCGGACAATGGGGTGGTTGTCCGCAACGATTACTTTGATCATTTTCAATTGCTTTTGCTGATATTTTTGAGTTGTCTTAAACAGACATCCCCCGGATATACAGTACTTGTCAGGGGAATAACAAAGGTGTCCATAAATTTCCGATGTGATGGAAAAGGACCTTTATTTTTCGAGATAATGACCTGATTGTTAGCTAAGAGGTAGATTTCAGGGAATCCGGGATTGTGCAGACCGGGATGGGAAGCATTTTATGCCGATTAACGGTATTGAATTTTTTATAGATTTTAAAGACTTCCTGTTCGCGACCTGTAAAATCTGAAGCGTTTTTACCCCTGGAATCCATTTCCATGGCCCATTCCAATTCGGGATAGGAGGCACCAATCTGGTCCTCGTCGGTGCGATCGTCCCCCCAGAGCCCGTCGGTAGGTGGCGCCTGAAGGATGTCTTCGCCCACTCCCAGGAATTCTGCAAGTTGGTATACTTCTGTTTTCATCAGGTCGGCGATGGGGCTGAGATCAACACCTCCGTCCCCATATTTGGTATAGAAACCTACCCCGAAGTCTTCTACCTTATTTCCGGTGCCCGCCACTAACAGACCCTGCAGGGCAGCGAAGTAATACAGGGAAGTCATCCGGAGCCGGGCCCGTGTATTGGCGAGGGACATCAAACGGTCCTCTTCGTTATCCACGGGAGGGAAGGCCGCTATCAGATTATCGAAGACCGGTGTCAGGTCTATCCACTCTGATCTCACATTGGGATAGTGCTGCTTCAGCCAGAAAATGTGGTTTGCCGCCCGTGTGATCTGGTATCGCGACTGGTGAATCGGCATTTCAAGACAAAGAAGCTCCAGGCCGGTGCGGGCACATAAAGTAGAGGTCAGTGCTGAGTCAATCCCTCCCGAAACCCCGATGACAAAACCCTTCATCCCTGCATCCTCAGCATAGGTTTTGAGCCAGTCTACAATATGGTTAATCACTTTTTCTGTATGCATAGGTGTTCGGATTGAATTGGAAAAAGGGTAACTTTGCCCTTGTAAAAATAGCATCTGATCCCTTAAATAAGAAAGACTTGAAAGGAATTGTTGGGTCACTCCCCAAAACGACCATTGGTATTGTAATGATAATCCTGCTCATTCAATGTGCCGGACCCGAGCCTGGGATCGAAGAAGCCGTGTTAAACACACCGATTTCTCTGCAGGTCACCCGATTCGATCTCGACTTTGGAGCTTCGGCCCCGGAGGACCTTCCGCGCCTTAAGGCGGATTATCCCTACCTGTTTCCGCAACAGTTTCCGGATTCGGTTTGGATCTCCACCATGAGTGATACGCTTCAGCGACAGCTCCGGGAGGAAGTTCGGAAATCATTTTCGGATTTCAGGCCCTATGAGATGGAACTCGAACTGTACTTTAAGCATGTGGCCTACTATTTTCCTCAGGCCCCCATACCAGGGGTGCTCACCGTCACCTCAAATGTAGACTATAAGAACAGGGTTATCCTGACGGATTCCCTACTTCTCATTGGCCTGGACAACTATCTGGGCCCGGACCATCCTTTTTATGAAGGACTGCCCAATTTTGTTTCTAAAGAATTGGATCCCGCCTTTATGGTGAGTGATGTGGCCGGGGCATTCAATCAGAAAAGTGTACCACCCCCCGGAGACCGCAGTTTTATTGCTCAGATGGTATATTACGGGAAGGGGTTGTATCTAAAGGATCGCATGATGCCTTTGGCGGCGGATTCCGTCAAGATAAAGTACTCCGCTTCCGAACTGGAGTGGGCTAAAGCAAATGAGAATCAGGTCTGGCGTTATTTCATAGAGCGGGAGTTGCTCTACAGCACCGATAAAAAACTCGGGCCTCGTTTTCTGGACACGGCGCCCTTCAGTAAATTCGGACTCTTGCTGGATAATGAATCCCCGGGGCGCATCGGACAATACATGGGTTGGCAGATTGTCCGTGCCTTTATGGAGAAAAAAGAGCTTGAACTCTCAGAACTGCTGGCTTTTCCTGAAGAGGAGCTTTTTAGGGAGTCCAACTACAAACCTCAAAAATAAAATGTCAAAACAAGAACATACCTCAGAGATTACGTTAACGGTAACCCTGGATGAGAACCGGGTTCCCGAAGGACTCACATGGTCAGCCGAGGATGGGGGGATTGAAGATCAGGAGGCCAAAGCCATGCTGCTTTCTGTTTGGGATCACAAATCCAAGGAATCCCTTAAAATCGATCTTTGGACCAAAGATATGCCCCTGGACGAGATGAAGGTCTTCTTTCATCAGACCCTTGTGGCCATGTCAGATACGTTTATGAAGGCCACACAGGATGAAAAAATGACGGCCACCATGCGGGATTTTTGCGACTATTTTGCTGAAAAACTCGAGCTGGGTGGCATAAAGCCCTGATGGAGCACCTTTACCTGACGCTAACCTTCCATTCCAAAAAGAATCATCTCATGAAAACTGACCGATTTAAGATAAAGACCCTGGGACCGGCGTCGCTTACATCCCCCTTACCGCTGAGCAGTGAGAAAGGCGATAAGCTTTTTAATTTTGTCACCGATGCCCAGAAGGTACTTTTTAATCCCGGTCTTGAAGCGTATTCCCTGGGCTTGAAGGAGGGAGGCATTCCTGCTGCCGTAGAGAAGGCCGGACCCCGAAAAAAAATCTTTTTTGACCCGGCCAAAACGACGGCTGCGATTGTTACCTGTGGAGGATTGTGTCCCGGAATCAACAACGTAATCCGCAGTCTGGTAATGGGGCTCCACTATTTTTACGGAGTGCCGAGAATTATAGGGATTCCGTATGGATATCAGGGTCTTGGACCTGATAATCCGCATCCATATCACGATCTAAACCCGGATAAGGTCAGGGATATACATCAATTTGGAGGTACGATCCTCGGTTCTTCCAGGGGAGGCCAGAAAGCCTCCGATATTGTCGATTCGCTTGTGCGGATGAACATTGACATGCTTTTTACAATCGGTGGTGACGGCACGTTAAAGGGATGTGAGGCTATTGGACAGGAAGTTGAAAAGCGCGGCCTGGATATTTCGGTGATTGGAATTCCCAAAACTATTGACAACGATATCGATCTAATCGATAAATCCTTTGGCTTTGAAACGGCCTTTGATGTGGCATCACCTATAATCAGGGATGCCCATAATGAGGCTAAAGGGGCCTATAATGGGATTGCTATTGTAAAATTAATGGGGAGGGACAGTGGTTTTATTGCGGCATCTGCCTCTATGGCCATGCCCGAGGTCAATTTCCTGTTGGTGCCCGAATTGCCTTTTCAACTGGAAGGGAAGGACGGGTTCCTGAATTTATTGAAGCGCCGGCTAAAGGCCAAACAACATGCCGTTATTGTGGTTGCCGAGGGGGCCGGACAGCATTTGTTTGAATCCGATTCTGAGATCAGGGATGCCTCGGGAAACATCAAGCACAAGGATATTGGCGTTTTGCTCAAGGAGCGGATCGACGCCTATTTTAAAGCCGAGCAGACAGAGGTCACCATCAAGTATATCGACCCGAGTTACATTATTCGATCTGCCCCGGCCAATGCCAGTGATAGTATTTTCTGCAATCGACTGGCCTATCAGGCTGTGCATGGGGCCATGGCGGGCAAAACCCGGTTTGTGGTTGGCCTGCTCAACAACCAGTTGGTCTACCTCCCGATAGATGAAGTGGTCATGCGAAGAAAGAAGATCGATCTTGAGGGCGAATTCTGGTTCGCTGCCCTTCAGAGTACAGGACAACCTTTTAACATGGGTTAATCGCTGTAGAGCGTGTTGTAGTACTGGTCTGCCATGCGATGGCTTGAAAAATCAGGGTTTACTGCCGTTATTCCATTAAATACGCGCTGCATCCACTGTGTTTTGTCTGTATAGTACATCGGCATGACCTCATTTTCAAGTAGCTCATACAAATGACGGCTGTCCAGTTCGTCCTGTACGGAAATGGGCTGGCCCGGATCTACTTCGGGAAGAACAAATGAGTTCTTGTTTTTATCCGCAAATTCAGGTATCCAGCCATCGTTGACCGTCAGGTTTACAGTCCCGTTCATGGCGGCAGTCATCCCGCTGGTCCCCGAGGCTTCCCGCGTAATCCTTGGGGTATTGAGCCACACATCCGAACCGCATTTCAGCAGACGGGACAGGGCAATTTCATAGCCTGTCAGCACGGCCAGGTTCGGAAAGCCTTTACTAACCTCAACGAGTCGATTAAAGGTATTGATGGCGTTGAAGTCTTTGGGATAGGGTTTTCCGGCCCATATTATTTGTACGGCTTGTCCCTTCCGACGGATTAATTCAACAAATCTTGGGAAATCATGGAGCAGCAGGTCCGGTCTCTTATAGGCCGCAAAGCGCCGTGCCCATACAATGGTCAGAACCTCCGGATCGAAAAGCTTTCCGGTCTGGTCGAGCACTTCTTTGAATAACTGGGTTTTCAGCTCCTTTTTCCTTTTTTGAAAGGATGCCGCCTTTTTTTGTTGGAAGGCTTTGCCGAGCGCAGGATCCGTCCAAAATCCCGGATGTTGCGCATTGGTAATATGTGTGATCTTCTGATCCAGACCAAACGACTGCCACATCCCCCGGGCCACCTGGCCATGCAGCCTTGAAACGGCATTGGCCTTGTTTGAAAGCCGGAGGGCAGCCACGGTATAATTCAGGCCTTCCCCAACCAATTCTTTCTGGAGCTCAGGACCCGCAAGGGTGCGGCCAAAGAATCCGCGGGAATTCAAATGATACCCATTCCGCACTACGTTACCCGCCTGCACCGGAGTATGTGTGGTAAAAACAAACCTGGAAGGATCGACTCCTTCATTTTTGAGGTGGTAAAAGGCCGGGAGGGCATGGCCTTCATTGAGATGGTACTTATCAGCCCCGCCCAGGGCCTGGACGACTTTGGCTCCTCCAATCCCAAGGACAATATTCTGGGAGATGCGGGTCTCGTCATTTGAGTCATAGAGGTTATCCGTAATGGTTTGTGAGAGGTAATCGTTCTCAGGGAGGTCCGTGGATAGAAGGTAGAGTGGCACAGTGCCAAATATCTCTGGTTTGAGCACATAGGCCCTGACGCGAACATCCGGATTATCATTAATAGTTATCCGCACCTCGATTCCCGTATCTTCCAGAAAGTTATAGCGTTTTTCACTCCTTCGGGCCACCATACTCTGATCTTCAGCACGTCCCTGGTCGTAGTACCCATATTTCCAGAGCATGCCGATTCCGATCATATTTTGCTTCAGGTCAAATGCCGATCTGAGGTGGGATCCCGCAAGGAAACCAAGTCCTCCGGAATAAATTTTTAACCCCTGATCAATTCCAAATTCCATACTGAAATAGGCGACCCGCTTGTTGTATTTCCGAGCGGGTTTGTAGGGGTGGTGCCAGGAGGCATATTGAGATGAAGGGTTCATAGGGTAAATAGGTTTTTTAACCAGGGGGCAAAGTACATAATATTTGGGATCCCTGAATTTCTCGCCTGTTCAAAAAAATGTATCCGATAAAACAAGGGATTGGGATCCGTACGATTGATTCGGGCAGAACGCAGCACCCAAATTGAGGAATTAGAGGTTTCTAGTGTTCGATTGTGAGCAGGGGAGTTGAGGATTGTTGGGCCAGAATACGGGTAAGACGTCCCTCTGAAGGCGTTCCTTTTTTTACGTGTTTGTTGGGTAAAATCGTAACCAAGTCAATATCGTGGGCGTCTACGTAGTCAAAAATTCCTGCAACCACATCTTCATTCTTGATATAGACATGATGGGAATAAAATGATTCCAGATAGTATTCCAAAAGGTGTTCATTCCGCTCTTCCGGTTCCGTGTACCCAAAATGATCAGATTCCGAGGCAATGGTCAGTACGGTTACCGAAGCATTAAAACGTCGGGCAATCTGCAAAAGGGTGTGAAGCAAATTCGGATCATCGATTTCATTGGAACCCAGGACCAATGCAATCCGGCCTAATTTAAACTCCTCCTCTGTCCCTGAAGGAACCACAAGCACGGGAAACATTGCCTTTAAAACCAATTCTGCAGTTTTTGTATTGGCATCAGCCTTGCTGGAACCCTCAGTGCCCATGATCACCATATCCGCCTTTTCTTCTGTACATTTCTCCAGTAACCCGTCAACAGAGCCTGGGATGAGCGTGGTCCATGATAATTCGCCCTGGAAGATTCTTGAGATTCCGGATGAAATCCGGGTTCGCGCTTCTTCAAATCGTTCAGGGTCTTCTTGGTCTGCGATCAGACAGAACTGCAAATCGACACCGGGAAGGGAACCCGCGTAATCAATAGCATACCGCACCCCATGTTCAGATGCTTTAGAGAAATCATAGGGTACCAGGATTCTTTTATTCATGTGTTCAAGTACGTAAGGGTTAAAGACAGAGGTAAATCTAACACCTCTTTGTATGAAATGACATGATAAAACTCATTTTTTTTACCCTTAACCGCTGATTATTCAATTGGACATCGGTACTTCAATCAGCAATACCCTGCTGTCTTCCTCGAAGGCAAATTCAAGAGTTTCGGCATCCCAAATACCAAGGGCGTCTCTTCGATTAAGGGTTTCATCTGCCATTCTGAGCCTGCCTTCCAATAGAAAAACATATACCCCGTTTCCCGGTTCGCGGATTTTGTATGTCGTTGAAGTTGTGCCCTGAAAATCTCCCATATGGAACCAGGTATCCTGGTATACCCATAAGCCCTTGTGCTTTCCTTCCGGGCCAAGTATTGTATGCCAGGTTTTTTTGAGATCCTCAGGGTTAAGGGAAACTTGATCGTATCTGGGGGTAACATTGACCTTATTTGGCACAATCCAGATCTGTAAAAAAGCGACTTCCCGGTCTTTGTTTTTGTTGTACTCACTGTGGCTGACTCCGGTTCCAGCACTCATTACCTGTACATCGCCTTCCCGGATTACGGTAGTGTTTCCCATACTGTCTTTATGTTCGAGATCCCCTTGGAGTGGAATGGAAATAATCTCCATATTTCGGTGCGGATGTGTGCCGAATCCCATACCCGGGGCAACACGATCGTCATTCAGTACGCGAAGTGTCCCGAATTGCATTCTCTCTGGATTGTAGTAATTTGCAAAACTAAAGCTGTGGTAACTTTCAAGCCATCCATGGTTCGCATGGCCCCTATCACCTGATCTTTGAAGCATTTTTTTCATATGATGTGGGTCTAATTGACGGACAAGATACAAATCCGGCATGCGATTTGGTTATAAGGAAAGGTTAAAGGGAGCTGCCTGCAGTAGGAAGGGAATTGAGGATGCAATGCTGCAAGTGGGTTGCAAACTGGAGATCGTGTTTGATGGGGAATTCCCCTCCCTCCCCAAGCCTAAGGTATTACCCTTGGCTGCATTAACCTATCAGCGGGATTTGTTAAGAAAAATAAGATGCAACAAAGGCCTTCAGACATTGAAAAGAATCACCCGGAAGGCAGCCTGGTTTTTGTCTGGAATGCGGACGCCGGGATCCTCAATGCGGTAAAGGATAGCCTTCATAAATGGATTAGCCCCGAAACCTATTCCTGTCGCCTCTGTGAATTAACACATGGATTTGCAAAGGAAAAAAAAGCATGGAGGACGTTTTTGGACTCCGTTGGAAAACCCGTCTTTTTCTACTATCGGGATACTTTTGATCAGACGGGCATTTCAGGTGACTTTCCCTATGCCTTCCCTCTTGTTTTGGAACGAAACAAGAGTCAGTGGAAGAAATTACTTGGCCCTGACCAATTTGTTGAAATTACAACGCTTGAAGGGTTAATCCGCGCACTGGAACAAAACCTTAGATCGTAATGCAGTCAGAGTAGCAGGAATGTGAAAGGAAATTGCGTGAACAGATGTTATCTTGAATTAAGGGGTGGGGGGTACCCCCTAAAACCTGGATTGCGAAGCCCGAAACCCTTCATTAATTTCCCCTATATACTTCAACAATTCCTCTCCACCCAGTGTTTTGGAAGATGATGTGACAAAATGCGGGGGTACCTCTACCCAGCCGGCGGCCTGCATTTCTCCGAAATACATCTTAATGGCCTCATCCCTTGCGCCTGGTTTCAGTTTATCAGCCTTTGTAAAGACTAAGGCAAAGGGGATCCCTTTGGAATTGAGCCATTCCATGAATTCCAAATCAATAGGAAGGGGGGCATGGCGAATATCGATAAGAAGGAAGGCATTCAGGAGTTGGCTCCTTTGGGTAAAATAGCGGGTGATGAATTTCTGGAAGCGCGCTTTATCTTTTTTTGAGGTTCGCGCATATCCATATCCGGGTAAGTCGACCAAAAACCAGTTGTCATTGATTTTGAAATGATTGATCAACTGGGTTTTACCCGGACGGCCAGAGGTTTTTGCCAACCCTTTACGCTGGGTGAGCATATTGATCAGGGAAGACTTCCCTACATTGGAACGCCCGATAAATGCGTATTCTGGTAAGGGCTCCGAAGGGCACTTTCCCACGTCTGTATTGCTGCAAAGAAATTCTGCTGAGGTTATTTTCATACTGCATTACCTTAGGAACCGGTTGGTGTTACCAGGTGTATTGATCGTAGATAACCCCTCTAGAAACCGCGTTGCTGTAACCAGGCATGCAGAATCGTATTGAATTCTCCCGGATGCTCCATCATGGGAGCGTGGCCGCATTTGGGTATCCAGAACAAATCGGAATCCGGAAGTAACTCATGGAATTCTTCCGCTACATTTGGAGGGGTTACGGAGTCGTTTTCACCCCATATAATACAGGTTGGGGTATTCATTTTCGGAAGGTCCTTGGCCATATTATGGCGAATAGCGCTCTTGGCAATCGAAAGGGTTTTAACCAGTTTCATCCGGTCGTTGACGGTTTCAAAAACTTCGTCGACTATTTCTTTGGTGGCAACCTCGGGATTGTAAAAAACATCCTGTGCCTTCTTCTTGATGAATTCGTAATCCCCACGTTTCGGATATCCATCGCCCATAGCACTTTCGTACAATCCGGAGCTCCCTGTAATTACAAGGGCTTTGACCATCTCAGGATAAAGCTTGGTATGTAATAAGCCAATATGCCCCCCCAGGGAATTCCCCAACAGGATTACATTTTCCAACCCTTTAAATTCGATAAAACGCTCCAGGTACTTGGCAAAACTTTTGACATTGGTCTTCAGGAGCGGCATCCCGTATATCGGAAGCTCGGGAACCAAAACCTTATATCCTTTTTCAGGAAAGTAGTCTGTAACGCCGTGAAAGTTACTGAGGCCTCCCATTAAACCGTGTAAGATGATCAGTGGAGTACCTTCACCAGTTTCGATATACCGGTAATTTCCTTCTTTCTTAATCTGATTTCCCATGGGGTCTCTGCCTGCTTTTTCGTTGGCAAATATAGACATTTCCCCCTAATGGCACTCCTTAGGGTCATGCATCATTTGGGTATTGCGGTAGGACATTTAAGTAGCGATTTACCTGTGAAGGGTTTCTGAGGTCAATGTGATTTTAACAAAGAAGAAGGGGAAACGGGCTATATGGGGTGAAATTTGTCAACAAAGTGGTAGTTTGTGGTAAAATGTGGTAATAATTTCTATATATTTGAGTTTTAATTAACAAATCAACCAGCCTTCTGTGACCTCTATTATAGGTACATATGAGTGTAAAGCCGATGCCAAGGGCCGCGTTATGCTGCCTGTTGCCCTGAAGAACCAGATGGTTCCCTTCATGAATCAGGGGTTTGTAATCAAGCGTTCGGTTTTCCAGCCTTGTCTGGAACTCTATCCAATGTCGGAGTGGGATGGTTTGATGACACAATTGAACCGTAAGAACCGGTTCAAGAAAAAGAATAATGATTTTATCAGGCGATTTACCGCAGGAGTAAAAATTGTGGAAATCGACGCTACCGGACGACTGCTGATACCCAAAAACCTGATAGCTGTTGCGGGTATTGGACGAGAAGTGGTGCTGAGCTCGGCGATTAATATCATCGAAATCTGGGATAAAGAGGCGTATGAGCAGGTGCTGGAGGAAACGGCTTCTGATTTTGCAGATCTCGCTGAAGAGGTGATGGGGGATGATGGAGACTCCGTATCATAGACCGGTATTACTGCATCAAACCGTTGAAGGCCTCGCGGTCGTTGAAAACGGTATTTATGTGGACGTCACCTTTGGAGGTGGCGGGCACAGTATGGAGATATTGAAAAGATTGGGGCCGGAAGGCAGGCTTTTTGCCTTTGACCAGGATGAAGCGGCCCTTGCGAATAAACCTGACGATAGCCGTTTTGAATTAATCAGTGCGAATTTCAGGTATATACGACAGTATTTGAAGTTCTATGGCATTTTGAAAGTTGATGGAATCCTGGGGGATTTCGGAGTCTCCTCCCACCAGTTTGATCAGGCGGAGCGCGGCTTTTCCACCCGTTTTAACGCAAACCTGGATATGCGGATGAATCAAAAGGAGTCCCTCTCTGCGAAGGAGATGGTCAATACCTATTCCGAGGCGCGAATCCGGGAGGTGTTATCCAGATATGGAGAACTCAAGCGATCCCCGGCAATAGCCCGGGCAATCACAGCATCCAGAGCGGAAAAACCCATTGAAACCACCGAGGAACTGAATGCAATTCTTCGTCCTTTTTTACAGCGAGGGAAGGAGCATAAAGGACTGGCTCAGGCCTATCAGGCGATTCGGATAGAGGTGAACCAGGAATTGATCGCGCTTCAGGAACTGCTGATGCAGTCTGTTGAATTGTTGCGCTACGGAGGTCGCCTGAGTCTGATTAGTTACCATTCCCTGGAGGATCGGTTGGTTAAGCGTTTCATCCGGAGCGGAAATTTTGAAGGTGTGGTTGAAAAAGATTTCTATGGAAACCCACTTGCACCTTTTAAAGCAATAGGCAAACCGGTTACCCCATCAGCTGAAGAAGTCAGCGCCAACCCCCGAGCTCGTAGTGCACGGTTGCGGGTTGCGGAAAGAATAGAAGTTAACACTAAAAACCAGTAAGGAATGAAAAAGAGTCTGGTATCCTTGCTTAAGGGGCGGTTTTTGGTCAGTGGAGACGCTCCCAAGAACTGGCTTTTCATCGTTTTTGCCTCCCTTCTGGCAACGGTAATGATTGCCAGTTCACATTCGGCGGACCGAAAAGTACACGAAATAGCTGCCTTAAACGAGGAAGTTAAACAATTGAGAAGCGAGTTTGTGGAGGTGCGCTCTAAAGTGCAGCGTCTGAAATTGGAATCCACCATACGGGAATCTGTTTATGCGGACGGACTCCTGCCCGCGGAATCGCCACCTGTAAAAATAATCGTAGCCAAAACTGAACCCTGAACGTGTCCTTTACCTCAAAACACATATTGATTCGATTGTATCTGGTTTCCGGAGGGATGTTTCTATTCGCAGTTGCCGTAATGGTTAAGCTGATTGACATACAAACGGCAGACGGCGATAAGTACAGAGAACTGGCCATGAAACGGACAGAAAAAATGTTCACCATTGAGCCTACCCGGGGGAACTTATATTCAAATGACGGGAGTCTGCTGGCAACCTCGGTTTCCCGATACACCATTCGGTTTGATGCTGTAACGGTTTCGGCCCCGGATTTTGAAGCCGGGGTAGGTCCGCTGTCCAGAGAGCTCTCAGAATTGCTTGGAAAACCGGCTTCTCATTATGAGAAAATATTGCGGAAGGCACGGGCTTCCAAAGACCGTTATGCTTTGATTGCCAGAAATCTGGACTACTCCCAGTATATGGCCGTACAGGAATTTCCACTTTTTAAACTGGGGCCGTATAAGGGTGGAATGATCTCCGAACAGAAAATCGTGCGGGAGCATCCCCTGGGTAAAATTGCCGAGCGTAGCGTGGGTTATGAGCGATTTGATGAGAACGGTTACGCTACCCGAGTTGGGCTTGAAGGGGCCTTCGGAAGGTACTTAAGGGGAATTGAAGGCAAACGCCTCAAACAAAAAATTGCCAAAGGACAATGGAAGCCCATTGGTCTGGACAATATCATTGAGCCTCAGGACGGGTACGATGTGATTTCAACCATCGATATCAACATACAGGATATCGCCCACCATGCGCTCCTCGGCCAGCTCGAACACTACAAAGCAGAACACGGGACGGTTATCGTGATGGAGACGGCTACAGGTGAGATCAAAGCGATTAGTAATCTGGGTCGTACCGATGAGGATACCTACTACGAAAGACTGAACTATGCCATTGGGGAGTCCCATGAGCCCGGTTCAACCTTTAAACTAATGTCCCTGGTGGCTGCCATGGAAGATGGCAAGCTGGATACCAGTACGGTAGTGGATACAGAGAAGGGGACCTGGAAGATTTACGATCGGGTCGTACGGGATTCCCGTCGCGGCGGATATGGAAAAATAAGTGTGGGCAAGGCATTCGAGGTTTCTTCAAACACTGCTTTTGCCAAAATGATCCACGAAAATTACAAGGACGATCCCAGTGCATTTACCGATCGACTTAAGTCCATGGGTCTGGATAAGGAGCTCGGCATGCCTATAAAGGGAGAGGGTAAACCTGTATTAAGGAGTCCGGGTGATAAGGGATGGTCGGGAATTTCGCTCGCATGGATGTCACATGGATACGAAGTTTCCCTGACGCCTTTGCAGACACTCGCCTTTTACAATGCCATTGCGAATAACGGGGAGCTCGTGCGGCCGAGACTTATAAAGGAGGTACGCGAATGGAACCGCACGGTTGCCCATTTTGATAAGGATGTCCTCAATCCTGAAATTTGTTCTCAGGCCACTGTAAAAAAGGTGCAGCAGTTGCTCAGGAATGTCGTAGCGAGTCCGGAGGGGACAGGTCATGGCCTGGAATCCCCCTTTTTGACCCTGGCAGGAAAGACCGGTACGGCTCAAAAGAATTACGCCTCGAAAGATCCTGATAAACTGGGCTATATTTCTACTTTCGCCGGTTACTTCCCGGCTGACAAACCCGAGTATTCCTGTATTGTAGTGATTCACGAACCGGACAAGAGTGTCGGCTACTACGGGGCAGATGTCGCAGGTCCTGTCTTCAGATCAGTAGCCCGGAAGATTACCTCTAATAAACCGGTCGAAACCAAGCTGAAAAGCCTTGCAATCTCTTCTTCGGTTCTTGAAAAATCCTATTCAGGGTATTACGAATTATCTCAGGAGCCCTTTGAAGCGGTTCCCGATTTAAGAGGCATGAGCGGAATGGACGCAGTATCCCTGCTGGAAAATCTCGGGGTTGAAGTGGAAATTCGCGGGAATGGAAAGGTGAAGAAACAATCTGTTTCCAAAGGAACAGACTTGAAGAAAGTCAAAAAAATTGTACTGGAACTCTCATGAAACAGCTTAAAGACTTGTTGTTTGGGGTTTCTATTTCTGCCGTAAGCGGTTCGACTGCCATTGCGGTTGGCGATCTGTGTTTTGACTCGAGGAAAGTAGGTGAAGGGGACGTGTTTATAGCCATAAAGGGCGTTGAGGCCGACGGCCATCGTTTTGTGGATGGAGCAACCCGGAAAGGGGCCAAAGCAGTGGTGTGTGAAACCATGCCGGAAACCCTGAATGATGGGGTGACCTATGTGCAGGTATCCGATAGTCAGCAGGCCCTGGCAATTATGGCTTCAAACTTCTACGGCAATCCCTCAAAAAACCTCCGACTGGTCGGGGTAACCGGTACCAATGGCAAGACTACGGTCAGTACACTCCTTTACCATCTTTTTAAGACTGCGGGTTATAAAGTTGGTCTTATCAGCACCATTCGGATCATGGTGGATGATACCGAATACGAAACAAACCTGACCACCCCGGATGCCCTGACGATTAACCGGCATTTATCGCTGATGAATCAGGACGGAGTAGAGTTCTGTTTTATGGAGGTGAGTTCTCATGGCATTGCGCAGCGAAGAGCAGAGGGTCTGCGCTTTGAAGGTGCAGTATTCACGAACCTCACCCACGATCATCTGGACTACCACAAGACCTTTGCGGCTTACCGGGATACCAAGAAAAAGCTATTTGACGGCTTGCCTAAAACCGCATTTGCCCTCACGAATTCGGACGATAAGAACGGCCTGGTGATGATTCAGAATACACAGGCGCGCAAATATACCTATGCACTGAAGACTTATGGGGATTTCAGGGCGCAGATTCTCGAACAGCAGCTGGATGGCCAATTGCTCAAGATTGAGGAACACGAAGTCTGGACAAAGCTCATCGGAGCTTTTAACGCCTACAACGTCCTTGCTATTTACGCTACGGCTAGTCTCCTGGGGCTGGAGTCTATGGAAATCCTGCAGGGAATCAGTCAACTGCGCAATGTAGATGGACGGTTTCAGCATTTTGTATCAAAAAAAAGAATTACGGCAATTGTCGATTATGCCCACACGCCGGACGCACTTAAAAATGTGTTGACAACAATCAACGCATTGAGGACTGGAAATGAAAACGTCATCACCGTAGTGGGGTGTGGTGGTGATCGTGACAAGTCTAAGCGTCCGGTAATGGGGCATATTGCCTCACAAATGAGTAATACGGCACTATTCACTTCAGATAATCCAAGATCGGAGAATCCGGGAGTAATAATCCGTGAGATGGAAGCTGGGGTGGAGGCTCAAAACCTTCGAAAAATCGTGTCCATAGAGGATCGCCGGCAGGCGATACGCACGGCTTGCAAACTGGCCAACCCGGGCGATATTATTCTCATTGCGGGAAAAGGCCATGAAACCTATCAGGAGGTCAATGGCGTTCGAAAAGCGTTTGACGATTACAAGATCGTCAGGGAAGAATTGGAAAAACAAGAGGCAAACGCCTGATAGGCGGTGCCAATAATTTATAACAAAAGGTCAGATGTTATACTACCTGTTTGAGTATTTGGAAAACCAGTACCAGTTTCCTGGGGCTTCGCTCTTCCAGTTTCTCACTTTTCGTGCGGCTATGTCTGTGCTGTTATCCCTTGTTTTGGCTACCGTATATGGGAAGCAGATTATTACTATGCTTCAGCGAAAGCAGGTTGGGGAGACCGTTCGGGACCTGGGGCTGGAAGGTCAGCAGGAAAAGGCCGGGACCCCGACTATGGGTGGTATTATTATCATTTTCGCCACCCTTATTCCCGTACTCCTCTTTGCGCGTTTAGATAATATATATGTGATTCTCCTTATCGTGAGCATGCTTTGGATGGGGATAATTGGCTTTATCGATGACTACATCAAAATCTTTAAAAAGAACAAGGAGGGGCTCAAGGGCAGGTTTAAGGTGCTCGGGCAGGTAGTGCTGGGCTTTATCGTTGGGGCCACCCTTTATTTTCACCCGGATGTTACCGTTCAGGAAAAGAACCAGACGGTCATCACTTCTGAGTTTCAGCTGGAGGAAATAAAGGGAGGTGAAGTAAAGTCCCTGATGACCAATGTGCCCTTTTTCAAGGATAATCAATTGGATTATGCCAATTGGATTGGCTGGATGGGAGAAGGGGCGAAGGACTACGCATGGCTGCTGTTTATCCCTATCGTGATTTTTATCGTGACAGCTGTTTCCAATGGAGCAAATCTCACCGATGGGATCGATGGGCTGGCGGCCGGATCCTCGGCAATCATCGTCCTTACCCTTGGGATTTTTGCCTGGGTTTCGGGAAATGTAATTTTTTCAGATTACCTCGATATATTCTTTATCCCCCGGGCAGGTGAGATGGTTGTTTTTATAACCGCTTTTGTCGGGGCACTCATTGGATTTCTATGGTATAACGCCTATCCCGCCCAGGTTTTTATGGGGGATACAGGTAGCCTGGCAATCGGCGGTGTTATCGCGGTAATCGCGCTGATTGTGCGAAAGGAGTTACTCATCCCCATCCTGTGTGGGATCTTCTTCGCCGAATCCCTGTCTGTCATGATTCAGGTATCTTATTTCAAGTATACCAAAAGAAAATTCGGTGAGGGAAAGCGCATTTTCCTGATGTCCCCCCTGCATCACCATTACCAGAAAAAAGGGTATCACGAAAGTAAGATCGTAACCCGCTTCTGGATTGTTGGAATACTGTTGGCCATCATCACTATTGTGACACTGAAAATCCGGTAATGCACAAAGGCAGGCTAGCAATTCTTGGGGGAGGCGAAAGCGGAATTGGGGCTGCGGTCCTTGGGAAGAATAAGGGGTACGAGGTCTTTGTTTCTGACTTTGGCCACGTACAGGAGAAGTACAAAAATGTTCTTATACAGAATGAAATTGAGTGGGAAGAAGGCGGACATTCCGAAGCGCGTTTGCTGACTGCTGCTTTATGTGTTAAAAGCCCGGGTATACCAGATAGTGCTCCTATTGTGGTTCGCATGAGGGAGTCGGAGATTCCGGTTATCTCAGAAATTGAATTTGGCAGTTGGTTTACCCCTGCAAAACTAATCGCGATCACGGGAAGCAATGGCAAGACGACAACGGCTATGCTCACCCACCACCTGCTTAAGGAAGGCGGACTGGATGTGGGTCTTGCAGGTAATATCGGGGATAGTTTTGCACTGCAGGTGGTGCGCGAGCCCCGGGAGTATTACGTGCTGGAGGTGAGTAGTTTCCAGTTGGACGGGATTCAGGATTTTCATCCGCACATCTCGGTCATAACCAATATCACCCCCGATCATTTGGATCGGTATGAGAACCGGATGGAATATTATACCCGCTCAAAGCTCCGGATTTTTGAAAACCAGACGGAGACGGATCATTTTATCTATGATCTGGATGACCCGGTACTGGCCCGTGAAATCCGACCGGAGTCTATGCGGCCTCAGGCCTGGCCGCTGTCCCTGGAAAAACCGCTTGAAAAAGGCGGCATGCTGAATAAGAATCAAATTGAAATACGAACGGATACTAAATTATTGAAAATGAACACGGATTCCCTCGCCCTCGAAGGGCTACACAACGTAAAGAATACCATGGCTGCAGCCACTGTAGCCCAATTGCTGGGTATACGCAAAGAGACCATTCGTCAAAGTGTGGCTAATTTCCAGGGGGCACCACACCGTCTGGAAAAGGTGCTCAAAATTCAGCACGTACAATACATAAACGATTCAAAGGCTACGAATGTGAATGCCACCTATTACGCCCTCGAGAGCATGAAGAATCCGACGGTTTGGATCGTCGGTGGGGTTGATAAAGGGAATGACTACCGCTCCCTTTTGCCTTTGGTCCGGGAGAAGGTCAAGGCCATCATCTGTCTGGGAGTAGACAATACCCCAATTATGGAAGCTTTCGGAAATGTTGTGGATCTGATGGTAGAGACTTACGGGATGACAGAGGCTGTGAAGATTGCCTATAAAATTGCAAAACGGGGAGACACTGTTTTACTTTCACCTGCCTGTGCGAGTTTTGATCTTTTCGAGAATTACGAAGACCGGGGTGACCAATTCAAAGCCGCTGTAAAGTCCTTGTAAAGATGAAACGATTTCTGCAACATCTGGAAGGAGATAAAGCCATTTGGGCCGTAGTGGCCCTGTTGGCCCTGTTTTCCTTTTTACCGGTGTACAGTGCGAGCAGTAATTTGGTCTACGTCGTCGGCAACGGAACAACCATAGGACATTTGCTAAAGCACGGGATGTTGTTGATACTCGGTTTTGGTATTATTTATGGGATGCACAAGATTCCCACGCATTACTACAAGGGTTTATCTATAATCGCACTTCCGGTGGTGATCCTGTTGCTGATTTATACCCTGGCCCAGGGGACGACCATTGAAGGCGCAAATGCGAGCAGGTGGATTCGGCTTCCGTTTGTAGGAATCACCTTTCAAACTTCAAACCTGGCAGCTGTTGTACTTATGGTATACGTAGCCCGGTATCTTTCTAAAATACGCGACCGCAAGATCACTTTCAAAGAGAGCATACTTCCCCTGTGGCTCCCAGTTTCGGTGATTCTCCTGCTGATACTCCCTGCAAACTTTTCAACAGCTGCGATCCTGTTCGTCATGATACTGACCCTCTGTTTTCTCGGGGGGTACCCCTTGAAATATCTTGTCGGGATGGTAGCTTCGGGTATCACCTTTCTCGCTCTTTTTATCCTTGTAGCCAAAGCGATTCCGGATGTCTTTCCAAACCGGGTGGATACCTGGATGAACCGGGTGGAGCACTTCTGGGACGGGGAGGATGGTGTCGGGGATTATCAGATTGAAAAGGCAAAAATAGCCATTGCCAGTGGCGGCGTGATGGGCAATGGGGCCGGTAAAAGCGTAATGAAGCATTTTCTGCCACAGAGTTCTTCCGACTTTATCTATGCCATAATCATCGAGGAATACGGTCTGGTAGGAGGATTTTCACTCATGTTTCTCTACCTCTTACTCCTGTTTCGAATAGTAGTCGTCGCCAATGCAAATACCTCTGTCTTTGGAAAACTGGTGGTTATGGGTGTCGGCCTGCCTATTATTTTTCAGGCCCTTATAAATATGGCAGTTGCCGTTGAGTTATTCCCGGTAACCGGACAGACCCTTCCCCTAATCAGTAGTGGGGGTACCTCCATATGGATGACCTGTATGGCGATTGGGGTTGTCTTGAGTTCAAGCAGAAACCCGAGAATGGAAGAGATTGTAACAGATAAAAACAATGAGGAGCATCCTCTGGAAATACTGAGTGGACAACTATAGGTTCTTACTCTCCGGGGGTGGTACCGGAGGACATATATATCCGGCTGTAGCTATAGCCGATGAACTTAAGCGGAGGTATCCGGAAGCTGAGTTCCTCTTCGTGGGGGCGAGCGACAGGATGGAGATGGAAAAAGTTCCTCAGGCCGGATATCAGATCAAAGGATTGTGGATAAGTGGACTGGAGCGAAAACTAACTTTAAAAAACCTGCTTTTTCCTGTGAAATTGCTGGTTAGCCTGATGAAAGCAAATGCGATCATAAATGATTTTAAACCAGACCTGGTTATTGGAACCGGGGGTTTTGCCAGTGGGCCAACACTGCGGATGGCTTCCCTAAGGGGTATCCCCTGCGTACTTCAGGAGCAGAATTCCTATGCGGGGATCACCAACAAATGGCTGGCGGACAAAGTCGTACGGATTTTTGTAGCCTACGAGGGGATGCAGCGCTTTTTCCCGGGGGATAAAATCCGCCTGACCGGAAACCCCGTACGCGCAGCCTTGAGCAATCCGCTGCCCGATAGCAAACAGGCCAAAATTGATTTAGAACTCGAGGATAACAAAAAAACCTTATTGGTCCTGGGTGGAAGCCTGGGTGCCCGCAGGATCAATCAGCTGATCGAAGCCGAACTCCAATTTTTAGGGGATCTTGGATTTCAGATCCTATGGCAATGTGGGAAAGGCTACTATGATGCCTATGGCAAGTACAACGGTCCAGGGGTTCGGGTAATCCCGTTTATCAAAGATATGGGGGCCGCTTTTGCTGCGGCAGACCTGATCATTTCCCGGGCGGGAGCCGGGTCGGTCTCCGAGCTGGCATTGGTGGGCGCCCCGGTGCTCTTTATCCCATCTCCGAACGTGGCCGAAGATCATCAGCGAAAAAATGCAGAGGCGATCGCTTCCAAGAACGCCGCAGTCGTGTTGTTGGAATCCGAATTGAAACATTCGTTTGAAAAAACGGTGCAAGAATTGGTCGGGAATCCTTCCAAGATGCAATCCCTGGGAGCAAATTTCAAGGAACTGGCAAGGCCGGGGGCAACGGGTGAAATTGTAGATGAAATTCAAGAGATCCTCAATAAAAACCAGGCGGAATGAATACGATTCATCGGGTATACTTTATCGGGGCAGGCGGCATTGGTATGTCGGCCCTGGTACGGTATTTTATCTATCTCGGAAAAGAAGTTGCCGGGTATGATAAAACCCGTACACCCCTTACGGATGTCCTGGTATCCGAAGGGGCCGCCCTGCATTATGAAGATTCCATAGATCTTATACCCGCTGCCTTCCGAAACCCTGAGGGGACACTGGTGGTTTACACCCCCGCGGTACCAAATACCCATAAGCAACTGAACTATTTCCGGCAGGGGGATTTCCAAATTAAAAAGAGGGCAGAGGTTCTGGGCCTGATCAGCAGGAACAGCCGGTGTTTGGCGGTTGCCGGCACACATGGGAAAACAACGACATCCTGTATTCTCGCCCATCTGCTCCATGAGGCGGGTATTGGGTTTACGGCCTTTTTAGGAGGCGTCTCCGAAGACTTCGGCAGTAATTTTGTCCTCGAGGGAACGGAGTTTTCGGTGGTAGAAGCCGATGAGTACGACCGTTCATTCCTATGGCTTGCCCCAGAGGTGGCTTGTGTGACTTCCATGGATGCAGATCATTTGGATATTTATGGGTCGGGGGAGCAGTTACAAGCTTCTTTCCGGGAGTTCACCACAAAATTGATTCCAGGGGGAACCCTGCTCGTGCGCAATGGCTTGCCCCTTTCAGGTTTGAGATACGGTATTGAGGATGATTCGGAGTACTGCATCCGCAACCTACGACAGGAAGAAGGGGGCTATCTCTTTGAGATTCATACCCCTGAGCAGGTTTTTAAGCAGGTGCGTTTTAACAAACCCGGCCACCATAATCTGTTAAATGGCCTGGCAGCTTTTGCCATGGCCATGCAAATCACCTCCCTTTCCGAAGATCTTATCAGGGGGTTGGCAACTTTTAAAGGAGTGGAGCGGCGGTTCTCAATTGTACTCAAGGGAGAAGGTCAGGTATATATCGATGACTACGCCCACCATCCAACCGAAATCGATGCGGTTTACGAGGCATTGCGGGAGCAATATCCATCAAGTGAGATTTTAGCCATTTTTCAGCCGCACCTCTTTTCAAGGACGCGGGATTTCGGACCTGAGTTTGCCAAAAGCCTCTCGCGGTTCGACGAGGTCTGGCTACTGGATATCTATCCGGCCCGTGAAATGCCTATTGCAGGCATCGATTCGCAATGGCTATTGGAGAAGATTCAAAATCCGAATAAAAAAATGATTTCTAAAACTGAGTTGATCTTCGAAATCACAGAGCGGAAACCTCAGGTTCTCGTCACTATGGGTGCCGGGGATATCGGTCAGGAAGTCCACGTAATTAAAAAAGCTTTACGAGATGCGAGTTAACTGGAACACTTTAAAATTATTAGGCTTAATAGCCTGTACAACAGGATTATACGCTTTTTCTGAGGTTCGTAATTCTAAACGAAACATAAAAGATGTGCGCATTGCCTTTGAAGCGGGGGATAATTATTATCTGACAGAAAGTACGGTTAATAAATTGTTAATACAAAATTATGGCCCCCTCCGTAATATGCCCAAAGAAGGGGTAGTTTTGAATACTATAGAATCGGTTCTGCAGACCAGTGATATGGTAAAAAACGCCCAAGTATATCTTACTGTTGATGGTAACCTTTATACGAAAATTACGCAACGGCAACCTATCGGTCGTGTAGCTGGAGCGCATCCGTTTTACCTGGATGACGAGGGCCTGAAAATGCCCTTATCCCCTAGTCACTCTGCACGAGTCCCTATTATTACGGGGAAAATCACAGGCAGTACCCTTGAGGATGCCTATGTGATTTTAAAGTTTATCAATCAGGATCCGTTTCTGAGTAAGAATGTGATTGGAATCCATATCGAAGGGGAATCCGATTACCACCTGAAATTCCGCATGGAGCATTTTTTGGTGCGCCTTGGGGATGTCTCAGACCTGGATGAAAAGTTTAAAAATTTTAAGGCTTTCTACGCCCAGGCCGCTCAGGAGAATACCCTGTTGTCCTACCAGGTAGTGAGTCTCGAATTCGATAACCAGGTAGTTTGTACTAAAATTTAATTCGGAATGGAGCAAAAGAATTATTCAGTTGGTCTCGATATCGGTACCACCAAAATTGTCGCCATCATCGGCACGGAGAATGAATACGGAAAGATCGAGGTACTCGGTATCGGCCGATCCCGGAGCCTTGGGGTGCACCGTGGGGTTGTAAATAACATCACCCAAACGATACAGTCCATACAGCAGGCAGTAGACCAGGCGGTAGAGAACTCCGGGATTAAAATCGATTCGGTTACCGTTGGTATCGCCGGACAACATATCCGTTCCCTGCAGCACAGCGACTACATCACAAGACCCAATCCCGAGGAGGTCATTGGAGAGGAGGACCTGGAGAAACTTTGCAATCAGGTGTATAAACTCGTCATGCTTCCCGGGGAGGAGATCATTCACGTGCTTCCCCAGGAACACAAGGTAGACGGGCAGGCCGAAATCAAACAGCCCATCGGGATGTACGGAGGACGCCTTGAAGCCAATTTCCATGTGGTCGTCGGTCAGGTATCTTCCATTAAGAATATCGGTCGGTGTATTAAGAGTGCCGGCCTTGACCTGGACAACATTACCCTGGAGCCACTTGCTTCTGCCAATGCGGTGCTCAGCCAGGAGGAAAAAGAAGCCGGGGTGGCCCTGATAGATATAGGGGGTGGAACTACCGACCTGGCGATCTTTAAAGATGGAATTATCCGGCATACGGCTGTGATTCCATTTGGTGGCAATGTCATTACTGAGGACATTAAAGAGGGCTGTTCGATCATTGAGAAGCAGGCCGAACTGCTCAAATTGAAATTTGGCTCAGCCTGGCCCGGGGAGAACAAGGACAACGAAATCGTCTCTATTCCCGGACTGCGCGGAAGGGAGCCCAAAGAAATTACCCTTAAGAACCTATCCAAAATAATCCATGCCCGGGTGGTTGAGATCATCGAACAGGTTTATCTCGAGATCAAGAACTACGGTCATGAGGAACAGAAGAAAAAACTTATCGCAGGTATTGTACTCACCGGGGGAGGTAGTCAGTTAAAGCACCTCAAGCAACTTGTAGAGTACATCACTGGAATGGATACGCGGATAGGTTATCCGAATGAGCACCTGGCAGGCGATTCTGATCAGGAGATTGCAAGCCCCACCTACGCCACTGCTGTCGGGCTGCTCATGAATTCGGTTGAGACCAAATACCGCAATGACAAGCGAAAAGAAACTGAAGAACCCTTGAAAGGGGACGAGGAGATGGTACTGGAAGAGGTCACCGGATCCGGAAATGATGCTTCTGCCCTGGGTGCAGAACGTAAATCCGTGCTCGATCGATGGGCCGACAAGCTAAAAGAGTTTTTGGATAATGCCGAATAAGGACCCCGAGTCTGACAGGAATAACCGCTAAATGAACAAAAAAAGAACATATGGAAATGGATAACATCACCTTTGATTTACCCAAGAACCAAAGCAACGTAATCAAGGTAATCGGCGTTGGAGGAGGAGGAAGTAATGCGATTAATCACATGTTTCAGGCCGGGATTCACGGCGTGGATTTTGTGATCTGCAATACGGATGCACAGGCACTTCAGAACAGCGCTGTACCCAATAAAATTCAGCTCGGCGTAACCCTTACCGAAGGGTTGGGTGCCGGTGCAAATCCCGAAGTAGGGGAGCAGGCGGCACTGGAGAGTATGGAAGAGGTCAAACAAATGCTGTCCACAAACACAAAAATGGTCTTTGTCACTGCCGGCATGGGCGGGGGCACGGGAACGGGTGCAGCACCTGTAATCGCGCGGCAGGCCAAAGAAATGGATGTTCTCACCGTTGGGATCGTGACGATGCCCTTTCAGTTTGAAGGCAAAACGCGATGCCAACAGGCGCAAAAAGGAATCGAAAAACTGCGGAACAACGTGGATTCCCTGATCGTAATTAACAATAATAAATTGCGTGAAGTCTATGGGAACCTGGGCTTCAAGGCCGGTTTTGCCAAGGCCGATGAAGTGTTGGCTACAGCTGCAAGGGGAATAGCAGAGGTTATTACACACCACTTCACCCAGAATATTGACCTTAGAGATGCCAAAACGGTCCTTTCAAATAGCGGTACAGCCATCATGGGATCATCCATGGCATCAGGTTCTTCCAGGGCACAGGAGGCGATAGCCAAGGCGCTCGACTCCCCACTATTGAACGACAATAAAATCAAGGGCGCGAAAAACGTATTGCTCCTTATTGTTTCGGGATCTCAGGAGATCACCATTGACGAAATTGGCGAGATTAACGACCATATTCAGGTTGAGGCCGGGCACAGTGCCAATATCATTATGGGAGTAGGAGAGGATGAGAACCTCGGGGAAGCCATTGCCGTTACCGTGATTGCCACTGGATTTAACGTAGACCAGCAGGACGAAATCGTCAATACCGAATCCAAAAAGATCATTCACACCCTGGAGGATGAGCAAAAGGCCCAACAGGACCTCAGCGAACAAAAGGTGATTCACACCCTTGAAATGGATGAGGATATTCCGGAAATTGTTCAGGAAGAAATTCAGGGGCCACCTGAGATGGATCTGGTAGAGACTACGCAGTTCATTCGGAACTTCAATGTGTTTTACGAGGAAGTAGTGGAAGAGGCGATGGAAGAATCGACCGTAGAGGAGGATTTTGTTTTTGTCGAGGCCGGCGATCTCATCCGGGACATCGAGGTAGTGGATCCACAGGTAGTTACCCCAATGTCAGAGAAGGAAGACCAGTTTGCCCTGGCTTTTGATATGCCCTTAGGGCCAAAGCAGGAATCGGAAACACCGGAAGAAGAGGAACAGGAAACTGTAATCACCTTTGATCTGGGAGATGATATTAACGAGATGGATGTCAGGGAACACGTGGAGATTACTCCGGTTCTCGACTATGAAAAGGAAGGGGAAACCCGTTACAGTTTGGATGAATACCTGGATCTGGAGAAAAAATTAACCGGTGCCACCTCTAAAGCCGAACACTACGACCCCAAACTCACAGGAGGGGAACTCGTTTTTGAACGAAAGGTAATTGACAGACCTGAAAATCCGGCTGCCCCGGAGACAAATGAGCCGACAGACCGCCCCATATCTGAAATTCTGAAAGAAAGAGCTGATGAAAGAAGGCGGAAACTCAAGGACTTCAATTATAAATTCCAGCATAACCGCGCCAACATTGACGAGATTGAAAAAGAACCCGCCTATAAAAGACAGGGGGTTGATCTAAACCAGAATCCCGATGGAGCGGGAAAAGTTTCGCGTACGACCCTGAGTGAAGACAGCAACGACGAACTAAGATTGCGTTCGAACAATTCCTTTCTGCACGACAATGTAGATTAAGGTAGCGGTTGGATTATCGACTCTAAACCCGGAAGGTAGCCTTTCCGGGTTTTTTTTATCTTCGTACCCCTAATTAAATACGCAGGAAATGAGTTTGCAGCAACAGGTAATGCAGGAATTGAAAACGGCCATGAAGGCTAAAGATACCGTGGCCCTTGAATCTTTAAGAGCTATAAAATCCGCTTTGTTACTCGCCAAGACCGACAAAGGCGGGGGAGGTGAAATGACGGAGTCCGAAGAGATAGCCCTGGTTCAGAAACTGGTCAAACAACGCAAAGACAGCGCGGCAATTTATACCGAGCAGGGGCGTGATGACCTGGCCGCACCAGAACTGGCGCAGATTGCAGTTTTAGAGCGATTCCTGCCTGAGCAGTTATCCGAAGCAGAAGTTTTAAAGGAAGTTCAGGAGGCCATCCAAAGCCTTGGCGCAACTTCCATGAAGGATATGGGCCGTGTGATGGGTGTTTTGTCCGGGAAACTCGGCGGAAAAGCAGATGGAAAAACCATTGCGAACCTGGTGCGTCAGGAATTGAATAAATAGGACAGGGGCCTTGTGAATCCCGGATGAAACCAATTGTCCCGGGTTCCTTTTTGACTCACATTTTTTGATTAAATTGCGCCCCACTTAACGGCCGCGTAGTTCAACTGGATAGAATATCAGATTTCGGCTCTGAGGGTTGGGGGTTCGAATCCTCCCGCGGTCACTACAAGCACAAACCCGGCAACCAAAGTTGCCGGGTTTTTTGTTCCCCGAAGCCAGCCAAGCTTGCTTGAGCCTGGCGTAAGGGGAACAAAAAACCACATGGCCTCAAGGCCATGCTGGGTTTGTATTTGCAAAGGGGAGCGCTGTGAGGATCATGAGCCCGTTAGGGCGAGTAATCCTCCGTTAGCCTTAGCAGTTTGGTTTGTTACTGGAATTTGCAA
>NZ_JAUDUY010000011.1 GCF_030380815.1 Robiginitalea aurantiaca
ACCGATGGTGACGGCGTACCAGATGGATGCGACATATGCACAGGCGGGGATGATTCCATCGACTCTGACGGGGATGGCATCCCGGATTTCTGTGATACGGATACCTGCGATAGCGTGACAGTAACCATTAATTTTGATGATTATGCCAAAGAAACATCCTGGGAACTCCTGGATGAAAATGGTGTCGTTGTTTTAGAAGGTAGTGGATATTCGGATGCAGATGATTTTACAACTATAAATGAAAGCATCTGTCTTGAGGATGGTTGTTATGACTTTATCATATACGATAGCTATGGTGATGGAATATGTTGCGGTCAATACGGTGATGGCAGTTACAGTGTAACCCGGGCCGATGGAACAATAGTGGCTTCAGGAGCATCTTTTGGGGCTTCTGAAACAACAAATTTTTGTATAGGAACCGGAAGTATCGCTTTACAAGCACCATTAGCATCTAACAATAATCTGGTTGTATTTCCTAATCCTGCAAATGAAGAGGCGTATATAGGTTTTGAAGCACCAACTGAGGTATACTTCATACAAATTTTTGACATCACGGGTAGGTTAGTTCAGCAAATCGATGGAGGTCTTATCGACTATAATGGGATTCCATTAAATATTCGCGAATTACCCATCGGCGTTTATTTTGTTCGGACAACTAACAATGTAGGGATGCGCTTCCAGGGTAAATTAATAATTGAAAGATAGTTTGGATTGCATACCTTGGAAAATAAATATACTCGATAGACCTACGGCAAAATAATCACTCCTCCCCTTCCTGCAAAAGGATGATTTTATTTAGTTATCCTTGGGAACGGTCACAGAATTTCATTGCAGACTTATCTGGCGTGTGCCTTTCGGGGAGTTATCTGTGGCCAACTAAAATACTTCAACGATTAATTGTGTATTTTGGTTCACTTTTTTTGATAACCTATCATATCTGGATTTCTTTGTTCAATAAATCGGAACTCGAAAAAGGCTATTAACTAATACTTTATCTAGAGAATGCTTGAATTGAAGTTTTTTCCTATTTCAGTTGAGGAGGATATATGGAGATATAAGTCACTACTTTCTCAGATCGATCCTTACAATCCATATTCCCGTTATGAATTGATCGATTTGGAGTCCAGCAGAGACAATAAAAGTCTGAATTACTTTTTACTTACTTCTAAAGGATTACCAATTGTTTTAATGCCATTTTATCTTGAAAAGATACATATAGAAAATGAACCTACTGCCTATTTTGACGTTACCACCCCTTGGGGATATATGGGGCCTATAGTGAAACCTGAGAACATTTCCATCCTGGAATCATTTTGGAAAAAAGCAGACGAATGGTACCGTTCAAATAATGTGATATCTGAGTTTGTCAGATTCAGTTTCAATGGGAATCAAATGGGCTATTCGGGCACTATAGCACATACCTTATCAAATATTCGGGGAAGGCTTCTGTCAACGGAGGAATTATGGGGCGGATTCAAACGATCCGTAAGAAAAAATTACAATACTGCCATTCGAAATCAATTGGTTTATAGGATTTATCACAAAAACATTCCTGTTGAAAAAATTGAGGATTTCTATTCGATATGGAAAGGAACCATGGATCGATTGGAAGCTGCTCCCTCGTATTACCACTCTTTGGATTACTTCAGTAATTACATTTGTAATAACGAAGACTGCTGTGCATTGGCAATCGTGGAGAATCCGGATGGGGTTGCCATTTCGACAGAATTACTGCTCTTCAATGAGGATACCATGTTTTCTTTTTTGGGAGGGACGGATGCGAAATACTTTGCCTCAAGACCAAATGACCTCTTGAAAATAGAGTCCATGAAATGGGCCAGGGAGCAAGGGCTGAAATATTATATGTTGGGAGGTGGTTTGAGTGATGGGGACACCTTATATCAATATAAGAAGAAGTTTTTTCCTGAGGAACCAGAGGTGATTTTCTACACCGGAAGAAAAATTGTTAACCCGGAAGTCTACGGCGAAATTAGTTTATTATCCGGTTTCGGATATTCAGAACCCTTTATCCAAAACGATTTAAGCAATCGTTTTTTTCCTAAATACAGAAGCCAAAAAGTGAGCCTTTGATTAGATCAGACTCATTTTATAGATTCGGGGTTAACAAAGGATTGAAGGCTTAACCAGAGATGTATTTTGGCGCTTAATCTATAATTAGATTAGTTAGTCTATATAACATAAAGATTTATTAGCGTATATATTATCTTTATCTGACTGATCATGGGCTGCTAGCACCTTAAACTAATAGTTTAAAGCATTTCCGAAATCAAATGATTATCCTTTTTAATATGGCTGAATTAGTTTTTAGCCATGACCATAAAACTTGGGAGTCTTGTGACACAATATAATCAAGAGAGTATTCAGGAGATCACCTTTATCGGGGCTGGTATTGCTACGGCATATTCGCTACTAGGTTTAATAGAAAAACTGAAGCAGAGCAACATCAAAACGCCTTTAAAGGTTACCATTATCGATAAACACCCGGACTTCTTCAAAGGGATTCCATATGGTGACAGATCGGGTAACTCTGTTTTACTGATTAATGCCCTAAACCGATTCATGCCGGAACCACACAGGGGTAAGTTTGTTGCATGGTTAAACCAAAACAGGGATGCTCTTTTGGATGATTTTCGGAAAAATGGAGGGGCAAAAACTGAAAAATGGGTTTCTGATAATCTATCGAGCATTCTCGAAAATCAATGGGATACATTATATATTCCCAGGTATTTCTACGGAAAGTATATCTCCGAATTGTTACATAATGTGATTTCAGAAAATGAACAAAGAGGGGTCATTAAACTCTCTTACGTTCTGGACCAGGCAGATGATATTACTAAAAGTGAATCCATTTTTACAATTATCACACAAGTAGGAATAAATATTCAATCTAAACTTGTTGTGTTATCTGTTGGCTCTCTACCTACCAAAAGAGTCTTTGAACAAACCCCCGTCATTAAGGATCATAATTTTTTATTGATCAATGATCTGTACGAAGATAGCCTGCCATCGAGATTTAAAATGATCAGGGACTTTTTAGCAAAAAGGAAAGGTCAGGATACCAATGTATTGGTCCTAGGGGCAAATGCAAGTTCTCTTGAGACACTTTATAAGTTTTCTGATGAGGAGCAGCTAAATCAGAATGTCACAAATTATACTGTTTTATCTTCTCAGGGCATTATGCCGGATTCAGAGGTAGATACAGAGGGGCAGAAGAGATTCATTCCTGAGCATCTGAAAGCACTTTCAGATGTAAAAGAACTAACAGCCGAAAAAATTGCAAATGCTGCTTACAGTGATCTGTCCGAAGCTCGGGAATTGGGTCTTGGCGCTGCCTCGACGGTTAATGTGATCTCAAAGCATGTCGGGATTTTGCTGCCCAGACTGAGTTTTTCAGAGTCGAAAGTTTTTGCCTGTGAGTACGGCAACAGTATTGGCCGAATGCAGCGCTGTGCGGGGGCCCACTATACAAATACACTAAAAGAATTGAGCAAAACAAAGCGCCTTCGCCATATAGCTGGGCGGTTTTTCGCATTGAAGCCTTCAGAGAAAGGAGAGGCAGGACTACATTTGGAATATATAGCACGCCACTCTGGTAAAAAAAGTCTGGATCCTATGGATTTTAACATTGTGGTGAACTGTATGGGAGCTACTGATCTGAAAAGTAATGATACGCCATTATTATTGAAAAATTTAATTTCCAAAAACTTTATCACACCAAATGCTTCAGGTATAGGCCTGGAGGTAGATTCCGAATTTCAGGGGTCTGAAAACCTATTTATTATTGGGCCTTTGCTAGCTGGTAATGTAATTGATAACAAACCACTTTGGCACCTTGAGCACTGTGGTCGCATTATTTGGAGCAGTAACCTTATGGCTAGCAGTTTAGCCCAAAGAATTTATACTGCAATAGCTTAGCCCATTTTAAAGTAATCTTTTTATTCGTTCTGCGTTTATTATTTACTCACATTTGCAAAGTTTTAGGAATGCGTAATCCTGTTCAAATAGCGCGGTAAGGATAATTCTAATGATTGCAGCCAAGTATTGATTATAATTTATGACAAAAGGGGTTCTGAAAATATTAACTCTGAATATCCAAAGCGACCGAGATAAATTCGTCCAATTATCCAAACAAGTCTATCCGAGTTATCCTTTTGTCAGTTTGAAGTACATCATTGAATCCAAGATGCAACTGGAGACATTGAAGAGTTTTATCTATTACGTGGAGGACACCCCAAAAATACTTATGCTCTTTCATCAAAGACCAATCCTGGTTGGAGAAGAGGAAACGAGTTATTATGACACGATAAGTCCTTACGGTTATAGTGGTCCAATGTTCCGGTTGCCTGCAGATCCTGAAATTATATCTGCCTTTTGGACAGCCGTTGATTCATGGTATCATAGAAACAATATCGTAAGCGAATTTATTCGTTTTAGTCTTAATAACAATCACTTGTGCTACAATGGCTGTATCATGGAGACCCTTGCCACTGTTAGGGGTAAAATAGTTCCCGAAGAGGTTCAGTTTTCGAATTTTAAGAAAAAAGTTCGAAATAACATCAGGCGCGCCATAAAGAGTGAACTCACATCGGAAATTCATTTCAAGGAAATACCGCTTAAGGCTATTCTTGAATTCTATAAAATCTATACGGATACTTTAGAAAGGCATAAAGCGATAAAACGATATTATTTCGGGTTAGACTATTTTAAGAACCTTCTCCGTCAGGATCACGAAGATAACAGCTATGCATTAGCTATTATTCGAAGGGATGGCATTCCAATCTCAGTAGAGTTATTAGTGCTAACCAGGGAAACTGTATATTCCTATCTGGGGGGTACTGACGTGGCTTATTTTGAATATAGGCCTAACGATTATCTTAAATACTGTGTAATAAATTGGGCCAGAGATAAAGGTTATAAATATTATAACCTTGGGGGAGGCCAAAAGGCAAATGACTCATTGTACCGTTACAAGAAATCGTTCTTTCCAAAGGACGAAGATCTGACATTCTATACAGGCCGGAAAATTATCAATAAGGAAGTTTATAATAGCCTTGTTGAGGAGTTTTGTAAATCGAATAAACTACCCATCCCGAAATCCTCTGACCCTTGTAAGGGAGGATTTTTTCCGCAGTACAGGATCGAAAGCATATAGATTCCGCTAAGTTATTCTGAGAAATTAAATAGGCTCACCATATTTTGTGAGACCAGTGTGCAGATCATTCTTTATACCTGATAATCCTTCCCGGATTTCCGACCACTACGGCTTTATCTGGGACGTCTTTAATCAGAACACTACCTGCTCCAATCAAACAACTTTCCCCTATTACACTAATCCCGGTCATCCCGGTTACCCCGATTCCTATAAAAGCACAACGCTTAACCCTTATAAGGGCTCCAATATTCACACCAGAGGAGAGAAATACTCCTTCTTCAATTACTGTATGATGGGCAACCGTGCTGGAGGTATTCATCATGAAATAGTTTCCAATACGGGTATGGGGCATGATAATGTTCCCAGGAAACATGTAAATAGCTTCTCCCAAATGAACATCAGGACCAATAACCACAGATGGATGTATATAACTTGGCGTGTTGTATCCAAGTGCTTTTAAGGAAGATAAGTACTTTACTCTTATGATATTGACCCCGAGAGGGCAATATACATCATCGATCAACTCTTGATACTCAGAGGTGAGAAGATCATTATAGGTACCCATAACAGGCAGTCCAAGAACACTTTTTCCAACGAGATCCGGACTGTCATCAATAAAACCTATGACATTCACGTCTGCCTCCCGAAGGTATGAGCACAAAACCTGTCCGTGCGTTCCAGCGCCAATAATTATAGATTTTTTCATTTAATTGTGCCACTTCGTTTGTGGCCCGTTAAGGTATTCTTAATTCTATAGTTAATCAAATTGGAAGGTCAAACAGATAGTAATTGTCGTTGAACTTATTGAGATAATCGAATTGGAAATTTACAGTTGTTATATTTAAATAGACTATAGACTTAATGGTATGGGCTTAGTAAAACGTTGTGCCTTAAGATAATACTTATTTCAATATTCGAATCTAGTTGGCCTGGATATTAATAATCATGTGTACGAATTTTTGAGCTCCAAAAATGTAATAAACACCATCATGTCCAACGACAAACATTTTACCTTAAGCTCTTAAAATTATTCAGCCTTTAAAGGTTCTTTATTCCCTTGAGATTCCCGCTGCTCTCAAGAAATCCAAAAATAGAATAGTTGAGATCTATTCATGTTCAGAATACTCTGGATGGAAATATTCCTAATAATCCTGAATGACGATCTCCACCCTCCTGTTGATGGCGTGCTCTTCTTCTGTACAGCGAACCCCATCTGCACAAGAATTCAGCAACTGGGTCTCCCCATGGGCCGAGGTAAGGATGCGATCTGAACGAACACCCTGCCCTACCAGGAATTCTTTGGTTCTATCTGCCCGCCTTTGGGAGAGTAATTGATTATACGCTGCAGGTCCTCGTGAATCGGTATGGGCACTCAGTGAAAATGAGAGTGCGCTATTTTTCTCCATAAAAGCTGCTGTTCTGCGCAGTGTTTCTTTGGATTCATTTGTAAGGTTTGCGGAATCGAAAGCAAAATTAATCGAGCCGAGGTCTTCAAGTTCACGTTTCAGGGCTTCCCGTTTTTCGGCCTCCTCTTGCTGCCTGGCAGCCTCAGCAGCCGCAAGGGCTTCTTCCCGGCGCAATTGCTCTTCCAATGCCCTTTTTCTTGATAGTTCTTCTGCATTCTGAATGGAATCGGCCACCCGTTGTTCCTCAGCTTTCATGGCTTCAATAAGGGCGAGTTTCTCCGCTCCCTTCTTTGTTAACTCCTTTTCCATACCAAATCGATAGACCACACCTGCCCCGTGCTGTATGTGATTCGTACTCTCGCTTTCGAGACCCCACTTTCCTGTAGAGTTCAGATCTGCCCCCCAGCGTTCCGAAAACCACAACCGAAAGCCGATTATCGCATTTGCGGTTCGTCGTCGCACCTCGGTTTGGGTATACCCAAGTCCTGCTCCGATATAGGGGTCAAAAATTCCGGTTTCTCCGACAAGCCTGTTCAGGTCGTAACTTATTCGTGAATCAACAGCCCAGTATTCCGATTCCTCAGTTATGGGCTGTCCATCGATGACCTTGCCTTCTTTAAATTTGTTGTAAGTTCCAATTAACTCCAGACCGATGCCACTTTTGAAATAGCGCCCAAAACTGAGCCTGGAAGGATATGGAACTGTGTTCCACATTTCAGAAAGCGCATAATTCTGCCTGGCCCTCCAGGAATCGTCAACAATATTAATTCCCAGTCCGGCAAGCCAGTAGCTCGTGACAAGACTGTCTTTTTTGGTGAGTTGTGGTATGGTATCATTTGGAAGCGCAGTAGGCAGTTCCTGGCCCATTAAAGGATAGATCGCCAGCAGTATGACTACTAAGGCATAGTTGATTCGGTAAAGCATGTTACTCAGATTTGGGTACCACAAAGATATGCCAGGATGCCCTTATTCCAAGTTGGGTTCTATGAACTACCTCTTAGTACGGGCCAATGACAGGACTTCCATATTGAATCGCCATGCATAATACGAAAAATGGAGAATCCTCAGACCAATAACCCTATTAAGGGGTTGAACGAACAGGTTCAGACAATCATACCCGCTGCTACCGTTTCATTGGTCATGTCGTCTACAAGAATCACACTCCCTGTGGTGCGGTTTTCGCGATACGAATCGATCATCAGCGGCTTGGTTGTTCGAATCCGGGCTTTACAGATCTCATTCATAGATAATTCCTTGTCGTCAGGGTTCCGGTTCAGGGATTGGATGTCAATTTTATGGATCACCTCCTTGATCACGGCTTTTTGCTGATTTGAAGTATGCAGGATCGTATACTTTGCCCTGGGTTTGGCCGGACTGTTATTCAACCAGCATAACATAACTTCCAGGTCCTGAGTGGCCTTCGGCTGGTTGTTCGATCGGACGATCATATCACCACGACTGACATCAATGTCATCTTCGAGACTTATGGAAATAGACATGGGAGCAAAAGCTTCTTCCAATGGCCCATCGGGCCCTTCAATTCCCTTAATTCGTGAGGTAAAACCGGATGGAAGAACAGTTATTTCATCACCTTTCCTGAAAATACCCCCAGCAATACGTCCGGCATAGGCCCGGTAATCGAGATATCCCTCGCTTTGGGGGCGCAGTACGGTCTGAACCGGGAATCGGGCATCTACTTTATTGATATCACTGCTGATATGCAAGGTTTCCAGGGTATGAAGTAAAGGAGCACCCATATACCATTTCATATGCTCCGAACGGTTTACCACATTATCGCCCAACAATGCAGATATCGGGATAAATCGAATATCCGGGATCAACATTTTAGAGGCAAAAGCCTCAAACTGATTGACAATAGACTGATACGTATCCTCCCTAAAATCGACAAGGTCCATTTTATTAACACAGACAATGACATGTGGAATATTAAGCAGGGAGGCGATAAATGCGTGGCGTTTGGTCTGTTCAATCACTCCGTGGCGCGCATCGATCAAAATAATCGCTGCATTCGCCGTTGAGGCGCCAGTAACCATGTTTCGGGTATATTGAATATGCCCTGGGGTATCTGCTATAATGAATTTTCGCTTTGGGGTGGTGAAGTACCTGTAGGCTACATCTATAGTAATACCCTGTTCGCGTTCATCCTTCAAACCGTCCGTGAAAAGGGCTAAATCAACCCCATCCAATCCTTTTTGCTTACTTGTCGTGGTCACTGCTTCCAACTGATCCTCAAAAAGGGATTTGGAATCATACAACAACCTTCCAATCAGGGTGCTTTTACCGTCATCCACACTTCCGGCGGTGGTAAAACGCAATAATTGACTTTTATTTAGTTCCATGGTATAATTTATTCTTTAGAAATAACCTTGCTTTTTACGATCCTCCATTGCAGTTTCAGATCGCTTATCATCCGTCCTGTTCCCACGTTCGGTCTGCCTTAATGCAGAAACTTCCTCGACTATTTTGGAAAGGGTATCCGCTTCAGATTCTATACCTCCCGTAATGGTAATATCACCCAAAGTTCTGAATCGAATTTTCTTTACTTCAACGGCTTCATTTTCCTCAATAATTAAATATTCGGATTTGGGAATCCAGGAATCATTTCTCCATACTACTTCCCGTTCATGGGCAAAATACAAGGATGGTATTTTTATATTTTCGCGTAAGATATAATTCCAGACATCCATTTCTGTCCAGTTGCTAATGGGGAATACCCGGAAATGTTCGCCTTCGAAGCACTTTCCATTAAAGATATTCCAAAGTTCGGGTCTCTGATTCTTTGGATCCCATTGGCCGAAATCGTCTCTATGTGAAAAGAAGCGTTCTTTTGCCCTGGCCTTTTCCTCATCTCTTCTTCCTCCGCCAATAGCGCAATCAACTTTATGTTCCTCGATTGCATCTAACAAGGTTGTGATCTGCAAAGCATTCCTTGTGGCATTTTTTCCGCGTTCCTCGGCGACGCGCCCCTGATCTATTGATTCCTGAACGGATCCCACGATTAAAGACACGCCTAAAGCGCTGATCAAATTATCACGAAACTCAATCGTTTCCGGGAAATTATGTCCGGTATCCACATGCATCAGGGAGAAAGGAATCTTACATGGGTGAAAAGCCTTTTTAGCCAAATGGGTAAGGACTATTGAATCTTTTCCGCCTGAAAAAAGGATTACCGGATTCTGGAATTGTGCCCAGACTTCCCGGATCACATAGATGGCTTCGGATTCCAGTTCATCCAGGTAATTCAAATAATACTTGCTCATGCTTTACTGCTTAATTTGTCAATTATCAATGGAATGATATGTTCGACGGAATCCTCAACTGAGAGTTCCGTGTTTAGTTCTAATTCAGGGTTTACCGGTGCTTCGTAAGGGGCAGAAATACCCGTCATATTGGATATTTCTCCTTTTCTCGCTTTCGCGTACAGGCCTTTTACATCGCGCTGCTCACAGATTTCCAGAGGGGTATTGACAAAAACCTCAATATAATTTTCTTTACCCACCAGGGAACGGATTTGCGCGCGGTCTTTCTCATAGGGAGCGACAAAGGCGGCAAGGGTGACGATACCTGCATCGACGAATAATTTGGCAATTTCACCTATGCGTCGAATGTTCTCTTCCCGATCCTCGGGACTGAAGGTTAGGTTTTTGTTAATTCCTTTGCGAATATTATCCCCATCAAGCACATAGGTGTGAATCCCCATGTTATAAAGGCGTTGTTCAAGAGCATTGCAAAGCGTAGACTTTCCGGACCCGGAAAGTCCGGTGAAAAAGACCAAAAAGGAGTTATGGCCTTTCATCCTCTTGCGTTCCTCACGATTCAACTGATAAGAATGTGGAATAATATTGTCGCTCATTTGTACTCTTTATTGCTTCTTCGGGCTCCCAGTCCATAATTTATGTTGTACCAGGTTCTTTCGTGAAAATAATACAGGACCATTTTTGTAATTACCTCAACAATACCAATCTGAAGACCCGTTAAAGGGTTGCCGGTAATAATCCATGAAAGCAGGATTGTATCCAAAGTGCCGATCATCCGCCACGAGACTGTCTTCAATAGGTGACGTTTTCTGCTTTCATGCATTGGCGACCTGAACCATAGTCTTTCATGCAGATAATACAAAATCATTTTGGTAATTACCTCCGAGAATCCGATTTTAAGTCCTGTAAAAGGATTCCCTGTAATAAACCAGGAAATTATTACAGTATCCAAGGTCCCGACAAGGCGCCAGGTAACCGTTTTAGCAATATGTCTTTTTCTGCTTAAATCTGACATAATTACATACTTACCAAAAAATAAGGATTTAGCAGGTTTTCCTTATTGTATACTAAGGGTTCTTCAGTATTACCTGTTGTTACTTTTAACCCCAGGGCTTCTACAATAGCGCTGCCTGCGGCAGTATCCCATTCCATGGTCGGTGCAAACCTGGGGTACATATGTGCCTTTCCTTCAGCAACCATGCAAAACTTTAGGGAGCTCCCTTTGGACACAATTTCAATTTTTTCAAATTGGTTTTGCATCTTATTGATGAAGGCCTCTGTTTCAGGATTCATATGCGAACGACTCCCTACCAATTTTAAGGATGTGGATGGGGAATTGGCAGGTTGTAGTCTGTCTGACGACATAAATAGGGGTGTTACCAAGGTGTGTTCTGAACTAACCATGGTTTTAAAAGCCATTCCACTATCGACATCCCCGTAGTATAATTCCCGGGATACGGGAACATAGATTACGCCGAATGTGGGTTTTCCATTTTTACAAAAGGCAATATTCACCGTAAACTCACCATTTTTTTTGATGAATTCCTTGGTGCCATCCAATGGGTCTACGATCCAGCAGGAATCCCAATTTTTGCGTACTTCATAAGGAATTTGCTTATTCTCCTCGCTTATTATTGGGTATTCGGTTTGAGTTAAGTATCTGTTTATGACATCATTTGCGGCCTGATCCGCCTTGGTCAAAGGGGAATCATCCGCCTTATGCACAACCTCGATATCATTCGTGCTATTGTAAATATTCAGTATCGCCTTTCCGGCTTCAAGAGCTGCTGCAATTGGATAATCTATTAAGAACTTCTTGATCATAAAGTGTAGGCTCAGGGATTTCTACGTTCCCGGTTCGTTTGATACGACATCAAATTCCTATTGATTCTGGTTTCCTAAAATTACCAACACAATGTCTAAAGTGAATTTTAGAAACATCGTTTAGCTTTAAAAAATATGCCACAAAGTTACTACTTTATTGCGGTCACATCAGAATTGCGAAATCCAGACAAATTATCCCTTGAAACGCCAAGGTTTATGGGCAAATACTGAGATATCTTTATATGAAATTTAAATGGGATTTAATCGAACGCATTTTTATAGCGCCATTTGTACGCCAGTCGATAAATGTCCTCGTACATCGGAAGGATTTTGAGAATGTCAAATTCGCAGGCGACCTCGTAGGCTTGCGTTTTAAAGGTTTCGAGCATTTCCTCGTCCCTGAGCAGGGTTAGGGTGTTTTTTACCATGTCGTCAACGTCACCAACGTCGCTGAGAAAGCCCGTGACCCCCTGTCTGTTCACTTCCGGAATCCCCCCGGTATTGCTGGAGATTACAGCAACCTTGTTGATCATGGCTTCCAGGGCAGACAACCCGAAGCTCTCCTTTTCAGAAGGCAACATAAAAATATCCGAAAAACACAGGATGCGATCAATTTCATTACTGTTGCCCAAAAATACGACCCGGTCAGTGATGCCCAGTTTTTCTACGGTAAATTCGGCGTGCTCCTTTTCAGGACCTTCCCCGATCATGATAAGTTTGGCCGGCACTTCCTGTTGAATCCTGTAAAACGCCTCAATGACGTCAGGGATGCGTTTAACCTTTCTGAAGTTACTGACGTGGGTTATAATTTTTTCATCGTCATTTGCGAGCAAAGACCTTTGACAATCCGTGTAGTTGTGTCCGTACTTGCGTTTATCCACAAAATTAGGAATGACGTGAACCTCCTTGGTGATATCAAACAATTCGAGGGTATCGTTTTTCAGGCTTTCTGAAACTGCCGTTACCATATCCGATTTATTGATGCTAAAATTCACTGCAGTACGATAAAAAGGATGATTCCCCACAAGGGTGATGTCTGTGCCGTGCAGCGTAGTGATCATGGGAATATAAATCCCTTCCTCCTTCAACATCTTCTTGGTCATATATCCGGCATAGGCATGGGGGATCGCATAGTGCACATGCAATACTTCGATGTCGTACATTTTTATAGTATCCACCAATTTACTGGAAAGGGCCAGTTCATATGGCTGGTAATGGAATAAGGGATACTCAGGGACAAAGACCTCGTGAAAATGGATGTTATTGCTAAGCAATTCCAGACGCACAGGTTGCTTGTACGTGACAAAGTGTATTTCATGCCCCCTCTGGGCTAAGGCAATTCCCAGTTCCGTGGCTACAACACCACTCCCTCCGAAAGTCGGATAACAAACTATAGCGAGTTTCATAGGAGGTAAATTTAAGTTTTATATACGTGTTTAATTGATAAGGGAATCATAAATAGCCTGTTGGATGCGGGAACGCAGGCCGCTTTGGATCAACATGGTGTTGGAGGAGGAAGGATAGGTGCGGTTGGAAAGGAAGACGTAGACCAAACCGGTATCCGGGTCGGCCCACGTAAATGTTCCTGTGAAGCCACTATGTCCAAAACTCCGGTGAGACACGCATCCGCAGGTAGGACCGGGTTCCTCGAGTTGGGGTTTGTCGAACCCCACACCCCGGCGTACATTTTTATTGCAGAAATAGCATTTATTGAATTTTTCAATTGTCCTGGAATTCAAAAACTGCTTGCCTCCATAATTACCACCCTGGAGATACATCTGCATAATCTTAGCAACGTCATTGGCATTGCTGAACAGGCCGGCGTGACCTCCTACCCCGCCTTGCATGGCGGCACCCATATCATGAACAAAACCACGCACGACCTGGTAGCGGTAGTAATTATCCACTTCAGTGGGCATTATCTGGGACTTCGGAAAATGCTCCAGAGGCCTGTAGGTCGTTTGTGTTGCCCCCAGGGATTTATAAAAATAGGCATTGGTCAGCTCGTCGAGTGGTTCGTTATATGAGTCCTCGATAAATTTCTTGAACACGTAATAGGGTACATCGCTATACCGATAACGGTTGGATTTCAGGGACTGGCGCCCTATCCGATTGTAAATGGAGTCGTTATAGGCATCCGAAAGATACATGCGCTCCGCGACCTGGATGGAGAAGCCGTCCGCTGGATTCGGACGGTAAAAATCCGGGGAAGGTCTCCGGTCCTTATTGAGGGTGTCTAAATAAAAGGCAATCCACGCCGGCAAACGGCCATAGTGGCTCAAAGCCTTAAGCACAGTCACATCCCGGAGTTCTGTTTCGGCATAGTCAGGATTTAACTCCCCAAAGGTGGTTTCAAAACTTATCCGACCTGTCTCCTCCATTTCCATAAGCATTGGAAGGGTCGCCAGGATTTTGGTCAGGGATGCCAAATCGTATAAATCGGTGGTAGATACTTCCTGTTCTGAGTCGTAGGTTGGTTTGCCATACGCTTTATGAAAGACAACCTGGCCGTGACGTGCGATTAAAACCTGTGCCCCCGGGAACATCAGCGAATCCAAACCAATCTGCATGAGGCTGTCCACTCTTGAGAGTCGATGGGCATCCAAACCCACCCGATTCGGGACACTATAACCAAGCCGGTTCAAAAGTTGGGTCGTCTCTCCGCTCCCTGCCGGAAACGTAGGATGCGCGGTAACCGGCAGGCGTCCTTTTGCCTCAAATACCCCAAAGAGCAATTCCGCAGTCGTCTGCTGGGCTATTACACTATTCTGGTATGACATTACGAGTCCGTCAACTCTGTCGAATGAAAGAACATCCGATAGGATATAGGGTTTGGCAAAAACCGCCAGGATCGAATTCGAAGTTGGCTGACGCGAAATTTCCTCCAGCCAGAAAAGTTCCTTTTCTGAAAAACTGTGTTTCTTGTACGGCGACTCATTGGATTGATGCATGCCGATAATGACCAGGTTGTATTCTTTGAGTTTTCGGTTCAAAGTCCCAATATCATTAGCGGAAACCTCGTCGATTTCAGCGTATTGGCGGAGTCGCTCTAAAAAGGGCAAATGATCTGCATCCCCGAATCTGACATAGGCAATTTTCTTGTTCTCCAAATTCTTAATCCCTATAATGTCCGCGCGGTTTTTAAGCACGGTAATAGCCCCTTCCATAGCGCGCTCGCCCAGCAATTCATTATCCAATGAATTCAGGTTCTGAGTAAGCGTTGTGGTCTCTATGGGAACATAGCGATGCAATCCCGCCTTATACTTGGCCTTCAATATCTTTTTGACTGAGGTTGCCATGCGGGATTCCGATATTTTTCCAACCATATAGGCCTCGAGAACCGCGGCATAATCAGTTTCCAGGTTCTCTGGCATAAGCAGCAAATCATTTCCCGCCATAAAAGCACCAAGAGATGCATTATCCACACCTTCATATCCGGTAACACCTTTCATGTTTAAGGCATCCGTGCATATCAAACCCTGAAACCCCAATTCCCTTTTAAGTACAGTGCGCATAAGTTTAGGGGACAGAGAGGTAGGCTCTCCAGGGACACCTGTAAGGGCGGGAACATCGAGATGTGCAATCATGATAGCATCCAAACCTTCTTTAATAAGGTTTCGGAAGGGTACCAATTCCACAGTATCGAGCCGTTGACGATCAAACATTACCTGAGGCAATGCTTTGTGAGAATCGACTTCCGTATCCCCATGTCCCGGAAAGTGTTTGGCTGTGGTCAATATGCCTGCCTGCTGCATGCCTTTCATCAGGGCAACGGCGTGCTGGCTGACCTTTTCAGGATTCTCCCCAAAAGAGCGGTTCCCAATTATCGGATTTTTCACATTGGTATTGATATCCACTACGGGGGCGAAGTTGAGATGTACTCCCATTTGACGGAGTTGGGTTCCCATTTGCCTTCCGATGTCCTTAATGAGAAGCGTATCCTGAATGGCCCCAAGGGTCATGTTCCATGGAAAGGAATAGGTAGAATCCAGGCGCATTGCCAATCCCCATTCCGCATCCAATCCGATAAGCAGAGGTACTCTGGAAGATTCCTGAAGCGCATTTGTAAGCCGTGCCTGGGCGTGTGGGGTTCCACGGGAAAAAATAAGGCCGCCAATTCCATATTCCGAAATCCATTTTTCCGCCTTACTTAACGCTCCTTCCTCCTTACCGGATTCTGAAGTAATCATTGGCATAAATAGCTGGCCCACCCTTGCCTCCTGCGTCATATTAGCATATTGGGCTTCAACCCATTGGGCTTGAGCGGTTGTATCAGGGGAAATTAAAGGATCGGATTGCGCAGCCCCCCATCCTGGCAACAGGAGGGATACAAGAATTATTGCAAGCAGCTTAAATCCTCTCATAATACGTATAGGGCCGGGTTTCGAAATCCGTTCTTATTACCTTGTGTCCCATGAAACCTAAAAAAATCGGCTATGCCAACTCTCCGAGGCCGGAATCTCCCAGTTTTCAGTGTATTCGTGCTTGTTGGCCACCAGATTATTGAAAACAATGGTTTTGCCTGAAACCGATCGCGCTTTCGCCATTTTTTTAAATTCATCAAGGGGCTTATAAGCGATGTAGGGGCCCTGTTTATAGGTGACATTCATCCGGTCCAACAAATTCACCCCATACTCGGATTCCAGGGACTGAAGAAAATGAACAGAGGCGTCAATACTGCATCCGGAGGCGGAAGCCTGTGACTGATCCAGGCCAATCACGATGAACCGATTGTAGGGGAGCTCAAATCCTGCATTAAGATCACTTCCGTGGGCCGTCCATTGGGTAAGAAACCTCTCGAGATCTTTCCTTATTTGCTCAAGTTCATCCCCGGTAAAAGGTCTGTTGGACTGATAGACCCAAATCCGCGCTTCTTCAGGCAATGACTCAAATGGAACTAACATAGCAATTGTTTATCTGCAGTTAAAGGTCCGCCACTCCGTCGAGCAGTTCGGCAATATCCATTACTTTAATACGCGCTTCTTTTTCCTTGTTTTTTACACCATCCGTCATCATGGTATTGCAAAACGGGCAGCCCGCCGCGATAATATCCGGCTGTGTCTCCAGGGCCTGTTCAGTTCGCTCAATATTGACGTCTTTATCTCCTTTTTCCGGCTCTTTGAACATTTGTGCACCTCCTGCCCCGCAACACAGACCACGCTCTTTACAGTTCTTCATCTCAACCAGTTCAGCATCGATCTTACGAATGATTTCCCTGGGAGCTTCATAGACCCCATTAGCCCTGCCCAGATAACACGGATCGTGAAATGTTACACGCTTGCCGCGGAACGAGCCCCCTTCTACCTGCAACCTTCCATCCCTGATCAGGTCCCGCAACAATTGGGTGTGGTGAAGCACCTCATAATTCCCGCCGAGTTGAGGGTATTCATTTTTCAGTGTGTTGAAACAGTGCGGACAGGTGGTAACTATTTTCTGAATGCCGTATCCATTGAGGACCTGGATATTAACAGCTGCCTGCATCTGAAATAGAAATTCATTCCCCGCCCGCTTCGCCGGGTCACCGGTACAACTTTCTTCAGTGCCCAATACGGCGAATGATATCCCCGCCTTTTGCAGCAAATGCACAAAAGCCTTGGTTATTTTTTTGGCCCGATCGTCAAAGCTACCGGCACAGCCAACCCAGAACAAGACCTCTGGCTGCTTTCCCTGCGCGGCCATTTCGGCCATTGTGGCCACCTTGGCACCTTTTGTTTGCTTATGCTCCTGTTCCATTAATTCTCCTCATTCCAGTTCAGGCGATCCATCTGGTTAAAAGGCCAGGGTGCCCCATTATTTTCAATATTACTCATCATCACATTCAGGTCAGATGGAGCAGCTGACTGTTCCATCACCAAATATCTTCTCATGTCCAGGATTATGGACAATGGATCGATGCTCACGGGACAGGCCTCAACACAGGCATTACATGAAGTACAGGCCCAGAGTTCCTCTCGACTGATATAGTCATCGAGTAATTGTTTTCCGTCGGGTTCCCAGTTTCCCTTGTTGGCGTCGAGCTTGCGGCCCACTTCTTCCAAACGGTCCCTGGTATCCATCATAATCTTTCTCGGAGACAGTTTTTTCCCGGTCTGATTGGCCGGACATTCACTTGTACAACGCCCGCACTCCGTACAGGTATATGCATTCAATAGCTGGATTTGGTTCAGATCCATCACGTCAGAGGCTCCGAATTTATCAGGCGGAGGGGTGTCCTCTGCCGGTGCGGCAAACGGATCTGCATTGGGATCCATCATCAGGGCTACTTCCTTCTGAACCGATTCAAGGTTATTGAACTGCCCCTGTGGGGTGAGCCTTCCAAAAAAAGTATTTGGAAAAGCAAGCAGGATATGCAGGTGTTTGGAATAGTACAAATAATTCAAGAAGAAAAGAATCCCAAGGATATGCAACCACCAGGCACCACGCTCCACGAGTATCAGGGTGGACTCCGACCAGGAGGACATCCAACCTGCGATATAACTGCTCACGGGAAAAGCTCCTGCCATTTCATAATGGGCCGAACCGAGTTCCTGAAGCCGCAAATCTGCAGCATTCATGGTGAGGAAAAGTGTCATCAGGATTACTTCGATATAGAGGATCCAGTCCGCATCTTTTTTTGGCCATCCCTTCATCTCTGGCTTCCAGAAACGCTGTAGTTTCAAGGCGTTTCGCCTTAACCAGAAAATCACAACCGAAACGATTACCAAAAGGGCGAGGATTTCAAAAGAACCGATCAGGAAATCGTAAAAACCGCCCATAAACGCAAATATCCTGTGTGTTCCAAAAATTCCGTCAATTATGATCTCGAGAACCTCTAAATTAATGATGACAAACCCCAGATAGATAATAATATGCAGGATGCCAGCTACCGGTCGAACGACCATCTTCTGTTGTCCCAGGGCGATGCGGGCCATGTTTTTCCATCGCTGTGAAACCGGGCCGTCAACACGGACTGTCTTGCCCAGGCGGATATTGCGCATCAGTTTTCTGACATTGGCGCTGAAATATCCTATGCCCGCGGCCAGGGCCACGACAAACAGTATGTTAGGTACGATTTCCATCAATTTGGATCTGATTGTTCTGCCGGATCACTTTCGGGCAGGTTGTATTCTTTCTGCTTCTTTCCAAAGACGGAAACATTGACATAGCGTTTTGGGTTCAGACGAAGATCCTGAAGTAAGAGATCCAGTTCATGAGAGGCGCTGGCGAGGTTTTCGTAAAGGGCTTCGTCCTGAAGTAATTTACCCATAGTCCCTTCCCCCTGCTCCAGGCGCTGCAACACCACATCCAGGTTAGCCAGGGTGGATTCCATACTACGCACCGTCTGGCTCAGTCCCGCATTGGCGAGTGAATCCGAAATTTTTGTGAAATTGACCGTGATTTCATGGATATTCCCAATAGCGCTATCCAGTTCTCCCTGGTTTTCGGTCAAAAATTCATTCAGGTTGTCTGTCGTACCCTGCAGACTACCGATTAGTCTGTTGAGCCCCTTGACACTCTCCCGGAGATTCTGCTGCGTATCTTCGTCCAGAACCCTGTTGAAATTGACAAGAACGGAATCTGCATTGGAAACCGCATCTTCAACTTTGTTTTGAAGGGGCGTGAGTTTTTGTTGTACAAGTTCGGTGATCCCGGGTCGGATCCGCGTGGGTATGGTATCCCCGGACCGGGCAGATGGACTCTGATCAAAAACAGGAATGATCTGAATGCCTTTTCCTCCAATAATCCCCGTGTCATAGAGCTCGGCAATACTGTTTTCAGAAAAATTGAAGTCATTGCTTACGGTAAAGGTCACGAGTAATTTTCCGGAACTGTCTTTGAACTTGATATCATTGACTTTGCCCACACTGAATCCGTTGATTGTAACCTGTGTTCCGGTTTGCAGTCCGCCAACCTGTTCGTATACCGCATAGAATACTTTGCTATTGTCAAAAATGGGATTGGATTTCAAATAACTGAACCCCATGATGAATAACAGGATACCGCCAATGACAATAATACCTGTTTTAAGTTCTCTGGAAAATTTCAAAGGTTGAATTTTGGGTTCAAAACAAAATTAGAAATAAATTAATTACCCTCCCCGATCAATTCGAAAGGTACTTCACAGCCTTATCAACAGGGATGCGTTCTCCATCCTTATAGGCTACAATATAGGCCTGCGTATATCCCTTTTTTATTGCACCCGCCTGCAACACCTTCGCCTGTTCATAAGAAGTAGTACTGCCGTAAAGGATCCGATACATATTATTGACCGGCTCCTTTGACAAGGTGTTGAGCCCTTTGAAATTGGATGGTGTAAGGGCCATATCTTTACTGACGGCCATTAACTGAACCTTAAAGAGCACCTCAGGCTTATCTGAAACTGCCGGTTGGATATCCTTTTTTTCGGATACCTCCGAAGCGACATTCTTCTCCTCTATAGGATCTTCTGCAATTATTGCTTTGGCCCCGGATTCCTTTTCGTCAATACTCGTAATATCCTTCCCATTGCTCTTTTCCGTGTCAGGGGTGCCGGCTGCAACCCCTGCCGTAACGGCTGCTTGCCCAGCCTGGGCACCTTCTCCTTTAACCTGGGCCTGCTTTATCTCATCTGCCGCAACCTCAACGGACTTTTCGGAAACAGGTGGCGTGTCTACTTCCGGCTCCTCCGTTTTTTTCAGGGCAGGGACCACGCTTACCACTTCGGTGGATTCATTGGTATCCTCTGCATCCGCGGCCGACATTCCTGAGCTGGCATTCAGCGTTGTACTGTTTGAGCGTATGGTATTTCGATATTCCAGAATCGCATTCGCAATGGCCTGACCCATATCCTGCTGACCCTTTTTGGAATTGAGATACTGGCCTTCATCCCGATTGGTCAAAAACCCGGTTTCAATAAGAACACTTGGCATAAAGGTCTGATGCAACACAATGAACCCCGCCTGTTTTACTTTCCTGTCCTTTCGCTTTAAATTTCCCGTAAATCGATCCTGCATCAACTTACCCAATAAGATACTCTGATCCAGAAACTCCTCCTGCATGATGGTAAGGCCGATCACCGATTCCGGAGAACTAATATCGTAATCGGCATACCGGGATTCGTAATTATCCTCCAGGTAAATTACCGAGTTTTCCTTTTTGGCCACTTCGAAGTTTTGTTTATTGGCATGTAAACCAAGGACAAAAGTCCCTGCACCATTGGCATTGGAGTTATGCGAATCACAATGGACCGAAACAAAGAGGTCGGCCTGGGCCTTGTTGGCGATTTCCCCTCTTTTGTATAAATCCACAAAAGTGTCATCATCCCGGGTATAGATCACCTTTACATTGCCATCCGCTTCAAGCGCCTTTCCAGCCTGTAGTACAATACTAAGGGCAATGTTTTTTTCAAGGAAGCCATTACCGAGGTTTCCCGGGTCATGACCGCCATGTCCGGCGTCCAGTACAACCGTAAAGGGAATATCCCCTGCCGGGTCCCCAAGGGCAGCCTGTGCCTTCAGCGTATTTGAGCTGAAAAAGATACTTAGGGTTGCCAGAAATGCGTAAAAGCCCGTTATGGTGTGTTGAGTCTTCAATTCTATGCGGGTTAAAATTACCTAAAGGTACGCCTTGCAGAAGGAAAAATATGTAAGTTTGACCACTGAATTTCAAGCGAACTCACTACAAAAATAGAACTTATCGCTTTGCAATCAAAGATACATCTGGGACTTTTCCTGGGTTTGGTGTTGATGGCCATCGGGGGATTGTCCGCTCAGGAAGATTTGGTCAAGCCACTTCCGATCAAAGCTGTAGGCGATACTTTAAAGGCTCCGGATCTCACGTATCTGCTCAGAAACATCGATTCTGTAGGGACGGATACCGTTCAGACTTCAGAGAGTGCCCTTCTTGATAAGGTCCGGTATACGGCCAAGGATTATGTGCGCATTAGTCAAAAGGATAAGAAAATTTACCTCTACGACGAGGCTGAAATCTATTATCAGGACACAGAACTCAAAGCGGGTGTCATCGTCCTTGATTACATCAATAACGAGGTTTACGCCGGACGCATCAAAGATTCCCTGGGGAATTATACCCAGTTGCCCTATTTTAAACAGGGCTCCAATGAAGTGATCCCAGACTCCATCCGATTTAATTTCGATACCGAAAAGGCTATTATATGGAATTCCCGTTCTGAACAGCAAGCGGGGTTAGGCCAGTTGGGAAGCGAGGCGATGAAAGTGTATGCTGAACGCACAAAAAAAGAAAATGATTCGGTTTATTACTTAAGTGAGGGGAAGTTGACCACCTCCAAAGATACCATTGACCCGGATTATTACATCAGGGTTCGCAAGGCGAAGTTTGTCCCAAACAAAAAGGTGATCGCAGGTTTTTCCAACCTTTATATCGTGGACGTTCCTACCCCGATTGCCCTGCCATTTGCATATTTCCCGCTGTCGTCCGGGAGAACAGCTGGTATTCTGATGCCTACTTTTGGAATGGATCCGGACCGCGGGTTCTTTATGCAAAATGGGGGATATTACCTCCCGGTGAATGATTATGTGGACCTAACGGTAACCGGGGATCTGTACAGTAATGGAAGTTATGGGATACGGGCGCAGTCCGTTTATGCGAAACGCTACCGCTACAGGGGGAATTTCAATTTCCGATACGAAAATCTGGTGACCAGTCAGAAAGGTTTTGATGATTATTCAAGGTCGGCCATCTACAATATCCAGATATCCCATACGCAGGATGCCAAGGCGAATCCGAATTCACGTCTTTCCGCATCGGTAAACCTGGGAAGTAGCCAGTACTACAGGAATTCACTTATTCAACAAAACCTGCCCAATACCCAGGTCAATAACCTGTCTTCATCTATTTCGTATTCAAGGACATTTCCAACCTATCCTTCCGTCAATTTCAGTTTGACTGCCACACATAACCAGAATACGAATACCGATGTGGTGGATCTTACACTTCCCACCCTGCAGGCAAGTATGGACCGGATTTTTCCACTGGCCAAAAGGGACGGGATAAAAAAGGGGGCAATACAGAATATCAATTTACAGTACAACCTGAATGGCCGGTATGGGATCCGGACCACTACGGATAAATTCCTGACCGGAGAAATGTTCGAAAATGGGCGGCTTGGAGCCGAACATCAAATCCCAATCGCCACGAATTTCAAGATTGCAAAGTACCTCAGTGTTTCCGCCGGAGGTACCTATCGGGACGTTTGGACCTGGGAGACCTATCCTCAGCGATATGACCCGGAGACAGAGACCGTAGTGAGGGATACCATTTCCGGATTTGACCGTTTTAACCAGTACAGCCTGAGCGCTGGCCTGGGCACCACGGTTTACGGGACCTTCGATTTTGGGGAAGACAAAAAAATCCAGGCCCTAAGGCATATCATGAGGCCAAACGTCACTTACGGGTATGCCCCTTCCTTTGATCAGTATTACGACGAGGTGGTGAACGAATCGACGGGGTCAGTTTCCAGTTTTACGCGATTTCAAAACACTCCTTATGGCACCCCGAGCCAGGGGCGCTCCAATGCGTTTAGTTTTGGCCTGGCAAACACCCTGGAAGCCAAAGTAAGGGATAAGGACAGTACAGCTTTGGAGCCTAAGAAGGTCTTTTTACTCAACAGTTTTAACCTTAACGCAAGTTATAACCTCGAGGCGGATTCCCTTCGGCTGAGCCCTATTAATCTGACAGGGGGAACGACCTTTATGGATAACAAGATCAATGTTAATTTTGGGGCGAGTATGGACCCATACGCTATCGATAATACAGGAAGGCGGATCAATACCCTGAACATCGATGCGGGAGGTGGACTCGTCAGGATTACCAGTGCCCGGGCCAATATCGGATACACCCTGAGCAGCAGGGATTTCCAAAAAGATCCCGAAGAAGAGGAAGAAGAAGAGGAATTTGATCCCTACAGTGGAAATAATTACGTCGCTTCCAGTGGCGGTAGGACGGACGAACTTTTTGGAGCTGCGGATAATTTCAATCGCAGTGCTTTCGAGGGGAGAGATCCTGCTTCCGTTGAAAACCCCATTTTTGGAACAAAAATCCCATGGAATTTGAGCCTGCAGTATGCCGTCACCTATAACAACAGTGCGCGACAGGGTTCCATAACAAATAATTCCCTTATGTTCCGAGGAAATGTGGAGTTGACCCCCAAATGGCGTGTCGGGCTTTCCTCGGGGTACGACTTTGTAAATAAAGGGTTTACATTAACACAGTTCCAGTTTGAACGCGACCTGAATAGTTTTCATTTGAAGTTTGACTGGACGCCCTTTGGAGATTTTGAACGCTGGTACTTTTTTATCGGGATCAAGGCCAATCTTTTGAAAGATCTCAAATGGGAGAACCGCAGCCAACCCTCAAATATCCGTTAACACCTAATTTAACTCATGAAAAAAATCATCAAAACCGAAAAGGCCCCAGCCCCCATTGGCCCTTACAACCAGGCGGTACTTGCCGGAAAGACGCTCTATGTTTCGGGCCAGATCGCACTGAATCCGGAAACGGGGGAACTGCTTAAGGGATCCATAGAAGCGGAAACAGAATTGGTTATGAGGAATTTGGATGCCGTTTTAAAGGCTGCGGGGGCCGATTTCTCCCACGTAGTAAAAAGCAGCATATTCGTAGCAGATATGGGACAATTTGCCCGGATAAATGAAGTCTATGGAGCTTATTTTGATGCAGATTCCGCCCCTGCCAGAGAAACCGTGGAAGTAGCCAACCTTCCGAAGTATGTCAATGTCGAGATATCGGTAATTGCCTATCTCGGGGATTCAGATCGGTAAAACGCAGAAGGTCCCCTCCACCATGCAAAGGCCTCTGGTTCGCCCTTAGCAGCCTCACTCAAGGGTGTTCTTTCTAAATGGTGTCTTTGTGGAATTCGACCAAACCTTCGATCGGACGCTGACGGATGACCCCAAGGACCATATCGTTGCGTTGAATCACCTCTGTTAATTCTTCCCGCAGATAATACGCGATACTCCCCACGAAGTGGATGGGCACTTTGGTGGCCAATTCAAATTGCATTACGTGATTATTGACAAATTGTTGGAACCCTTTGTCAATAACGCCCTTACAGTAAGGGTGCTCTTTGTGCTCCACAATAAAACGGGCAAATGTGGCCAGATAGGTATTTGGATTGGGTTTCTTATACAGGTTTTCTTTAATGACATCGGCATCGAGGTTGTACTCCTTGTCGAATTCGATACTGAGGTCCTGGGGCATTTTGTGGTAGTAATAATCCCGAACCAGTTTTCGACCGAAAAAATTCCCACTCCCGTCATCCATCAGTATGTACCCCAGGGAAGTCACCTTCTGAAACATCTGGTGCCCGTCGTAATAACTGCAGTTGGAACCCGTACCCAGGATGCATACAATCCCTGCATGTCCTATTTTGGTAGTCGAGTAAATAGCGGCATAGGTATCCTCTTTGACCTGAATCTTGGCTTTGGGGAAAAACTGCCTGAAAATGTTCTTCAGGAATTTGCGCATCCTTGCCGTACCGCACCCTGCACCATAGAAATAGAGGCGCTCCACTTTGGAGCTGCTTTTGGCGAGTTCAAAATTATTGGCAAGGCGCTCCTCGATGACCTCGCGCGTCAAGACCTCAGGGCTCAGACCAAGGGTCTGGGTCATAAAAATCTGTTCCCCTTTCGGACCCAGGGCGATCCAATCTGCCTTTGTGGCTCCGCTGTCTACAATGAGTACCATACGATTAATGAATTAAAAAAGGATCCTTCAAAAGATGTGTGTTGAAAGATCCTTCCGTTTAATTTGATTCTAAAATAAATTATAAACTGTGTACGTGTTGTGCCAGGTCAACGAGTTTATGGGAATACCCAGCTTCATTATCGTACCAAGATATAATCTTGAAAAATTTGGAATTCAATTCAATACCAGCCCCGGCATCGAAAATACTGGTACGGCTATCTCCTACAAAATCCTGTGAAACCACAGATTCTTCCGTATATCCTAAAATGCCTTTAAGCGATCCCTCGGAGGCTTCTTTAAAGACTTTTTTGATTTCCTCGTAGCTCGTCTCCTTCTCAAGTCGAACCGTGAGATCCACAACCGAAACATCCGCCGTAGGGACTCTGAATGCCATTCCGGTCAGTTTACCAACCAGGGCGGGAATCACCTTGGTTACGGCTTTGGCCGCACCAGTGGATGCAGGGATAATGTTCAGAAGAGCACTGCGCCCTCCGCGATAGTCTTTTCTGGAAGGACCGTCTACAGTTAGCTGGGTGGCTGTGGTGGCGTGAACCGTTGTCATCAGTCCTTCATCAATACCAAATGTATCGTTGAGCACCTTGGCCACAGGAGCCAGGCAGTTTGTAGTACAACTGGCGTTTGAAACAATCGTGTCAGAAGCTTTGGCATCCATATGGTTTACACCCATCACAAACATAGGTGCATCTGCGGAAGGAGCAGAAATAACAACTTTCTTGGCACCCCCATCGATATGGTACTGTGCCGTTTCGAGTTTTGTAAAGATACCCGTGCACTCGGCGACGATATCAACGCCAGCCTCGTCCCATTTAATCGCTTTTGGGTCCCGCTCTGCCGTTACCCGTACCATTTTACCATTGATAATAAGATGACCATCTTTCACAGAAACGCTTCCGTTAAAACGTCCATGCACGGAGTCGTACTTTAACATATAGGCCAGATGTTCCACATCCAGCAGGTCATTTATCGCTACTACATCCACGTTGTCCCGTTCTACGGAAGCCCGTAAAACCAACCGTCCGATGCGTCCAAATCCATTAATTCCTAATCGCAATGATGCCATTTTAGTGTGTTTTAAGTTAAATCGTCATTATATCGGAAACGCGTATGAGTTCCCGGTCAATTTTTGTGTGTCCTTTTACTGCGTCATCAATGGGTGTCAATACCATTTCGTTGGCGACAATCCCCACCATCAGATTGGCCTTACCTTCAAGGAGGCTCTCAACTGCCTTTACACCCATGCGCGAAGCCAGGACCCGATCAAAAGCGGTAGGTGACCCCCCTCTTTGTATATGCCCCAAGACGGAAACCCGCACATCGTAAATGGGTAAATTCTTCTCGACGTACTCCTTGAGCTCAAAAACATTTTTTCCGGTTTTGTCCCCCTCGGCTACCACCACGATACTTGAGGATTTTCCGCTCTTTTTACTGCGCTTCAGGGAATCGAGTAAACGCTCAAGTCCTAGATTCTGTTCGGGGATCAGGGTTTCCTCTGCTCCGGCAGCCACTCCCGCGTTCAATGCGATGTGCCCTACGTCCCGGCCCATGACCTCAACAAAGAAGAGACGGCTATGCGAACTGGCCGTATCCCGAATTTTGTCAATGGCTTCCACGACCGTATTGAGTGCTGTGTCGAAGCCGAGGGTAAACTGGGTGCCAAAAATGTCATTGTCAATAGTACCGGGAATACCGATCACGGGAATACCGAATTCTTTGTAAAAGATACTCGCGCCGCGGAAACTCCCATCACCTCCAATAACTACAAAACAATCAATACCGGCGGCCTTCAACTGATCATAAGCTTTCTGGCGACCTTCAGGTGTTCTGAATTCTTCGCAGCGGGCCGACTTCAGAATGGTACCTCCCTTGTTGATAATGTTATTGACACTTCGGGCGTTAAAAGGAACGAAATCGCCTTCGATCATTCCCTCATAGCCTCTGTAAATAGCCATACATTCGATTTCCATAAATGCACAGGTACGCACCACGGCGCGCACAGCTGCATTCATACCTGGAGAATCTCCTCCTGAAGTCAGTACAGCAAGTTTTTTTATTGGGTTTTGCATGCAGAAATATCAATCGTCAAAAGTAATAAACTTACGCTTAAAAAAGGAATGGATTCTCCCGAAAACAGGGCATTTTAAAACGAAATCGTTTGCGTATCAGCGGTGTGGGAGTACAACCGGTCCGGGAAGTGAACGGTGTTTAACCTTTTGGGGTTCCGGTTTTTGAATAAAAATTGATCAAAGTATCCTGAACTACGGGATCAATCTTTTGATTTTGGAGGTTCACACTGTCCGATTCGGCCTCTTCCGGCTCCTGTTTTTTGAATACATTCTGGAATATTTCACGAACATTGTTGAAATCCAGATTGTAGGAGAGCCCTACCCCCTGTGTATAACCCTGACGGTCTGTAACGAATTGCTGCATTTCATTCTGCCGGTTAAATATACGGGCACTAAAAGTACCTTCCTCATTGAGAATGACCTGGACTTCGGCATCACCTGCCACATTGCTTTCCTGAACACCGCCTACCGGCACCCCTAATCTTCCGTTAAACAAAACCCGGTCACTTATTTTGGTCGAAACGGTAACTCCGATACGATCCTCGGTAATAATATCGGCATTGGGGTCCTGATACCCACTCTCATAAGAGAGTCCCCAGTTGATTACGTCTCCATCCGAACCCAGGGCCTTGGAGAATAAATTGGAAGCCGTCTGATAGATATTGCCCGCCATAGCCTGTTGATTCAGGCCTGAGCGCTCGTTTACAAAAGTCCCCTGAGCCAGCAAGAAAAGGGCATTGCGCTCTTCTACCGTAGGATCCTGAAGCCGGTATTCCAGCTCGCTCTTGACAATAGAACTCGTTCCAGGAAACTGGATGTCAAAACCCACGGTAGGTTTTTCGAGTTGGTCCGTTAATCGCACGACAACCTCTGTGGGTATCCTGCGTGTGTACCCGGAATTTTCAAGTAGAGGGGCGGGATTTGCATTTAATTCATAAATGGCTTCCATATCCAAAAGGGCTTCCAGGGGTTCACCATCCCAGTTAATGGTACCCCCTGGCCTAACACTGAATGTCTTATCGATCAGGCCTGCGTATTTAAGGCGATACTGCCCGGTAACTACGACAAAATCCCCCCACATATTGAACTTACCATTGGTATTGATGTTCATAAAAATCAAACCCGCTCCGGTCCCTTTTAACGAGCTCCCCGTTTTCTGGTCCACCACGATTTCAACCTCGGCATCAGGGGTGACATCCAGGTCAAATTCGAGCTCCAGGCCCCGGTAGTCCTTGGACAATACGCCATTCTCGAGATCTTCCTGATCTTTTTTCTCGATAAAGGTGATAAAGGAATAATCCCCGACGGAAGCGACATCGCTGATCGGGATTTTAAGGGTCGTCCCGCGTGCTGACGCCCCGGTAAATTCTATATTCAATCCGGAAGTAGGACCGTAAATCCGCCCGTTACCCCTCACAAAAGCGGTTCCGAAATACAATTCGTCTTCGTCGTATTCTGTGTTGAGTATCAGAAGCCGTTCTCCTTTACTTCCCAGGTCGAGATTCAGTTGCCAGTCCTTAAATCCGGAATGACTGATGGTCCCTCCAAGGTCTGCCTGAGTCCCGGCGAAGGTATCCGTTAAAGTAACCCCTTCGAATTGAAACGTCTGATCGAACAGGCGTACCCCTGAATTCGGACTGAGCTCATAATCTACATTCAGGTACGGAATCCCAAGCCCGCCATCCTGAATATCCAGCAACCCGCTAATAGAGGGGTTCCGAATATCGCCTTCAATTCTTGCAGTTCCATTTACGGTACCGCGTATATCGCCCAGGACCCCTTCGGCGAGCCGGTTAAAGGGCGAGAGGGAAAAACCCTGCAAATTCGCTGTCAATTGGGCTGTGGGGTAATCTGAGGTATTGAAAATATTCCCGATCAGACTGAACTTATCCCTCCCCTGATCCGTGATCCGCGTATTGACTGAGAATTCAGTAAGGTCCCGGTTCCCAACGATTCCGATATCCAAATCCCCCTGAACTTCATCATTTATTTTAAAATCGGAAATATTCAAATTTCCGATGGGCAGGTAGACATCATCCTCCTGCAATACGTTTAAAACACCGTTTACTTCGCCTTTGAGATCAAAACCATTCAGGTCCGGTGTGATTTTGCTTAATGAAACAATTTTAAACCGAAGTTCCAGGTCTTTATAGGTTGAATCGGCCAGCTGTCCTTTGAGTAGGATCTCCTCCCGCTCTTCATTGATCATGACAATTTCGCGAATATCGATACTGTCCAGCCCCTGACTCACAATCACTTTGTTCCTTGAATTCCCATCCTTATTCAGCACCCAGGTATTGCCTTTAAAACTGATATCGGAGCGCTTAAGTCCAATAACGGATTTATTGCCATCAGCAAAGGTGTGGTAAAAATTCAGGCTGTACCGGTCGTTATACTGGCTCCCGCCCTTGAATTCAGTTCGGAAGAATAGGGTGTCAGCCAACCTTGTGTTGATCAGTTCAAAGTCCTTTAAATCATAGTATACCGTCGAGATATCCGCTACAGAAATATAGGTATTAAACAGGGGGTTCTTATTATCGATCCGTATGTCAATGGTGTCCATTTCATTGCCGTAGGCGGCAATTCCCGGGGATTTAAAATTTAATTTAAACTCATTTTCGTCTGCGACAATTTCGCCCCGAACAAATGTATTGGCCTCAAAGGAAACTTCGGGAAAAAACACCTCGACAATTTTATTGTAGATACGGAAATTGAAGTCCAGTTTCTGACCTGGCGAAATGCTATCTGCCTGGTAATTGGTATAAATGCCCCCAATGGAGTTTTTAAACAATTTTCCAAGCTCTCCAATCCGAAACTTCCCACTTACATATCCCGTAATAATGTCAGGGGAATTAATGGTGATGGAGTGCACCGAATCCGGGCTTAAACTGGAACTAACCTTGAAATCTTCAAAAAAGTAGGTGTCATTATTGTTTTGAAAACTGGTCTTGCTGAATCTTATATCCCCTTTTACTTCATCGAGTGAATTCCCACTGATATCCATATTCACTCTTCCTTTAAAGATGGAGGTGGAGGCAGAATCTTTTATGAAATTAAGGCGCTGCAAATCGGCGTAATCCACAGAAGCTACAAAATTGAAGGTGTTCTCCTCACTGCCAAAGTCCGCCAGGCCCGTGAAATTAAAGATGAAATTCGGATCCTTGCTATTGAGGGAACCATCAAAGAGCTGCTCTTTCAGTATTCCCGAAACGGCAATGTCCGTATACTCGTATCCGTTAAATGTAAAATTGTACACCTGGCCGATGACCTCGGTATTGAGCCGCTCTTTAGAGAATCCCTGCCCTTCCACATTGACATCCAAAGTCGCCTTCCCAAGGGATTTACTGCCTGTAAACCGACCTAAATCAAAATCGATGAGTGAAACAAACCCGGTGTACTGGGCATTGTCAATATCGTCTATTTTCGTCAGGTTGAGATCCGCATAACTGCTACCCAGGGAACTCTGAATATTAACCTGGGTATTCACTGAATTTTCGGTAACCAGCGCAGGGCCGCGGACCGTGAACTGTCCAAGGCCTTTTAAGAATTCAGGCAGGGAGTTGCCGAATAATTCGGGCATCAACCCCCTTAACTGATAATAACTCGTTGTGATGTCCCGGATCCGGGCATCCATCTGAAAAGGTCCGGACCGGTTAAAAAGGTTCTCAAAATTAAAACTTCCCCGTATCCCTGTATTGTCCGTGACCAGCAGTAAATCGTCTAACTGGAGTTTGTTGAGCGTTCCCGAAACCTGGGTGGACAACAGAGCCTTTCGGCCTTTTCCGAAGCCATCGTAAAACTGATTGACCTCGTCCAGGGCTATCGTGGATTCATTGAACCCCGCCGTTACCTGTACCTTGTCGGTGAATTCCGCAAGGTCCTCCCTTTTGTAATCGAAACGTAGCTCCCCTATTAATTCAGATTCCGGAGTCCGGATGTAAAGGGAATCAAAAACCATCTGTTCCCGGGTATAGGTGAAGTCTGTCGCCAATTTCTCAATATTCACGTTTCTGGAGGTCTTCACCTGAAAATCGGCAATTCGAGTCCGGACTTCCGGCCCCTCGATTGTAAACTGTTCTGCGATTACCTGCAATTCTGAAAAGTCCAGGATCACAGGGGTTTCCAAATTGTCATCCCGAAGAACAAAGCGACTGCTGTAGAGTTGCAATCCCTCTGCGAAAAAATAAAAAGGGGGTCTTCCCTCCTCCCTGGGTTTGCCGCTGTCGAGTTTATCAATGAAGATCCCGAGATTGGTATCCGGGGCATCCTTATAGGTCCTCATATTGAGAAAAAGCCGGTCTATCTCAATATCCCCAAATTCGAGTTTTCCCCCGGCCAGGTCCCGCAGACTGAGAATGGAGGTGTTTAGTTCATTGACATAGATCAATGTATCTCCCTTGTAATCAGCTATGTAAATATCCTTAAGGGCGGTATCCCAGCTGATGAGTGAAATACGCAACCTGTCTATATTGATGTTTGTTCCGAAGTCATTGTTGATCCGCTCGGTCACATAACCGGCAAGCTGCGTTTGAACCACAGGTAATGAAAGTACCACGGTTCCCAACACACAAAATACCAGTATAACCAGCAGGATGCGAACAACTATTTTACGGAATTTTCTGATAAGATGTTTTTTTACCTTTGTAAACCAAAATCCGTACCGTTTTAAGGTGAAACAGACAGATATTTATATTCTAGCCATTGAATCGTCCTGCGACGATACAGCTGCTGCTATTCTACACAACAGTAAAGCACTCAGTAATATTGTTGCAACCCAGCATATTCACGAGGCTTATGGGGGTGTGGTACCCGAATTGGCGTCCCGGGCTCACCAACAAAATATCGTACCTCTGGTCCACCAGGCGCTGACAGAGGCAAATATCGACAAAAAACAGCTTTCAGCCATAGCATTTACCAGAGGTCCGGGGCTATTAGGATCGCTTTTGGTAGGCACTTCATTTGCAAAATCACTTTCAATGGGCCTGGGGGTGCCACTTATTGAAGTAAATCATATGGAGGCGCATATCCTGTCTCATTTTCTGAAAGATGATGACCGGGACCCGCCCACCTTTCCATTTCTCGCCATGACTATAAGCGGGGGGCATACGCAAATTGTCCTGGTCAAAGACTACTTTGACATGGAGGTTTTAGGGGAAACCCTTGATGATGCCGTGGGCGAAGCCTTTGATAAAAGTGCAAAACTGCTTGGGTTGCCATATCCCGGAGGACCCCTGATAGATAAGTACGCCAAAGATGGCGATCCGGATAAGTACAGGTTTCCCATCCCAAAAGTAGATGGGCTGGATTTCAGTTTTTCCGGTCTTAAAACCAGCGTGTTGTATTTCCTTCAAAGAGAAACCGCTAAGGACCCTGGATTTGTCGAGAAAGAAAGGGACAATATCTGTGCTTCCCTGCAAAAGACTATCGTTGAGATTCTGATGAAGAAACTCAGCAAGGCTGTAGACGACTATGGCATAACCCAGGTGGCCCTGGCCGGAGGTGTAGCGGCCAATTCGGGTATTCGAAACGCCCTCAAAACGGCGGAACTTGAGCGAGGCTGGAAGGCGTATATTCCTCCCTTTGAGTACTGCACGGACAATGCCGCAATGATAGGAATTGTAGGATATTTCAAGTATCTTGACAATCGTTTTTCAGACCTTAAAACCCCGGCAAAGGCCCGGTATACAATTGGAAGCTGACTTTTTTACCAAAGGAATTTAACTGCCAAACTGCGAATTGATGAATTACTTCTTTCACCCTACCCTGGACAGCAGTGTTTCCCAGTTTGCATTTTCGCCTGAAGAAAGCAGGCATATTGTTAAAGTCCTTCGAAAGAAAGAGGGAGATCTGCTTCACATCACCAATGGCAAAGGATATTTGTTCACTTCTGAGATCACACTCGCAGATCCGAAAAAATGTGTAGGCAGGGTCCTGGACACCAAAAAAACGCATCCTTCGAGGTTTGAACTCCATCTGGCCGTAGCCCCTACAAAAAGACTTGAACGCTTTCAATGGTTTTTGGAAAAAGCTACTGAAATAGGCGTTTCGGAAATTACACCCATTTACTGCAAACGATCTGAAAGGGACAAACTTTCCATGGAGCGCATGCAACGCGTAATTCAGGAAGCCATGAAACAGAGCCTGCGGACCTATCTTCCCAAACTCAATAAACTAACACCTGTTTCGGAGTTTTTACAAAGCGACCTCCCGGACCTCAGGTTTATTGCGCATTGCGAGGCTGACGAAAAAGTTGACCTGAAAAGACGGGTGGCCCCCGATAAGGACATCGTGATACTCATTGGCCCGGAGGGGGACTTTTCCAGACCTGAAATAGAAAGCGCATATGAAGCCGGGTTTTTGCCGGTATCCCTGGGACGCAGCCGCCTTAGAACTGAGACAGCAGCCATAGTGGCTTGTGCAACCGTAAACCTTATTAACAGCGCCTGATAAAACCCCTTTTTATGAGAATTGCTATTGCTTCAGGCCGATTGAACATTCCCCCGGGACACCTCACCTGGATTGGCGTATTAACCCTCTTTATGAGCCTGATGGGTAATGCGCAACAGGTCGGATTGTTGAAGTACCAGGGCGGGGGCGACTGGTACGCTAATCCAACTGCATTGCCTAACCTGATTGAATTCAGCAATAGCGAAATTGGCACCACCCTAGATGCAAAACCACAGACTGTTGTAGCCGGAAGTTCAGAAGTTTTCAGGTATCCATTTCTTCATATGACCGGCCATGGCAATGTGGTCTTTTCGGATGAGGAGGCGAGCACGCTGAGAACCTATCTTTTGGCCGGTGGGTTTTTGCATATAGATGACAACTACGGTATGGCTCCCTATTTGGAGAAAGAACTTCCGAAGATCTTTCCGGATAAGGACCTGGTCGAGATCGGGGTCGACCATCCCATTTTTAAAGCCCCTTTTGAATTTGCAGATGGTCTTCCCAAAATCCACGAGCACGATGGCCAGCGACCCCAGGCTTTTGGGTATTTTCACGAAGGCCGACTATTGCTTCTATTCACCTATGAGTCGGACCTCGGAGACGGATGGGAAGATCCTGAGGTTCATAATGACCCTGAAGAAATTCGTTTGAAGGCCCTTAAAATGGGTTCGAATATTCTATATTACGCCTTTAATCAGTAGAGTACTATGGATTCGAAAAGCATTTCCGATGGCATCCTGCGCGCTATAGCCATCCTGGCCGGTGTCGTAGCACTGGGATATTTCCTTTACCTCATTCAGACTGTGTTGATCTACCTGCTTTTTGCAATAGTGGTGGCACTAATCGGAAGACCGATTGTCATGTTTCTTAAAAACAGACTAAAATTTCCAGATACCCTGGCCGTGCTTGTTGTAATTCTCTTTGTTCTGGGACTGCTCGTCGGGCTGATCATGCTCTTTATACCCGTGCTTGTTGAGCAGGGAAAAAACTTGTCGATCCTTGATGTTGACGGATTTTCCAGAAATTTGAAGCTGATCGAATTGGAAATAAACAAATTCTTTGGAAGAACCCCGCTTTCCATTGATAACATGGTGGATACGCAAGAGCTCAAAAAGGAGTTTATTCAGGGTATTGAAATGAATTTTATCCCCAAACTCCTCAATGGCCTGGTGTCTGTACTGAGTAGTTTCAGCCTGGGGCTTATCTCCGTACTTTTTATTTCGTTCTTCTTCCTGAAGGACAGCAAACTCGTGCAAAACAGCCTCCTGGCACTTGTTCCGGATTCCAAAGAAACCCGCCTGATCAATTCAATTGGGAAAATCAAAAATCTTTTATCACGCTATTTCCTCGGCCTATTGGCTCAGATTATGGTTTTGTTCATCATTTATACCGTTACGCTTTTACTGGTAGGTGTGGAGAATGCCCTTGTCATCGCCTTCCTCTGTGCTATATTTAATATTATCCCTTGGCTGGGGCCGCTTATAGCGCTGGCGCTGATGGTCATACTAACGATTACCAGCCATCTGGGTGCTGATTTTTCTACCGTAATTTTGCCTGACATCGGATGGGTAATTATTGGATTCGGGATTGGCCAACTCATCGATAATTTATTTTCCCAGCCTTTGATATTCGCCAATGCGATTAAACTACACCCCCTGGAAATTTTTCTGGTCATCCTTATGGCCGGGATGTTGTTCGGCGTGGTCGGGATGATTATTGCCATTCCCGGATACACGGCAATCAAAGTAATCCTAAAAGAATTTCTCTCTGAGAATAAGTTTGTTAAAAAGCTCACCCAAAACATGTAGTATTGCTTTGAATAAAGAAATACTGAATCCTGAGGTTCAGGATTTTATTTTTAAGAATTTCGAGGCTGACCCTGTCGTCATTTCTCTGGGCAAAAGTCCTTTTCCCAACATTTCGTCCCGGGAATTGGCTGAGCAGATAGGGGGCCGCAAAAAAATCAAAACAAAACTGCCCTTTTGGTTTAATCAGAAGGGTATTTACTACCCGCCGGCTCTAAACCTCGAGCAAACCTCATCTGAAATAACAGGTCGCTACAAAGCCTCGATTGCGAAAGGGCGAAGGCTTCTGGATATCACAGGGGGTTCGGGAATTGACACCTATTTAATGCGGGAAGGATTCCAGGAGGTGCATTATGCAGAGCGCAATGCCGATCTCGCAGAAATCACAAGGCACAATATGGGAATACTGAAGGCGAACAACATTCACATACACATTGGGGATGCGCTCGAACTTCTCAAAAACCAGGGAAGTAATCCGACCTGGGATTGGATCTACCTGGACCCTTCCAGGCGTAAAAATGACCGTTCAAAGGTCTTTATGCTGGCCGATTGTGAACCCGCTTTACCGGATATCCTCCCAGCCCTGTTTAAGGCCGGCAGGAATATTTTGATAAAAACTTCACCCATGCTCGATGTCACAGAGGGCACAAGGTTGCTAAAAAGTGTTAGGGAAGTACATGTAGTGGCCGTGGGAAACGAGGTCAGAGAATTGGTTTGGTGGCTGCAGGAGGGTTTTGACCATGAGCCGGATCGGATTGCAGTGGATTTAAAAGCTACCCTTCCCCCTTTTCGATTCAGAATCTCTGAAGAATACCAGGCGACATCGGATTTTGATGAACCCCTGGCATACCTCTATGAACCGAACGCAGCCTTGCTCAAGGCCGGGGCCTTTAAAATGACCGGTATTCAGTACGGGCTGAAAAAAATACACCTGAGCACGCATCTCTATACCTCAGACTCCTTGGTCGATTTTCCCGGAAGGCGTTTTAAAATTTTGGAAAACCTCAACTACAAACCAGGGAAACTGCCTTTTAAAAAGGCGAATGTGAGCGCGCGAAATTTCCCGGAATCCGTGGCTGCGATTCGCAAACGCAACCGGATACAGGATGGCGGAGATACCTACCTGTTTTTTGTCCGAACCCTCGGGGATGCATTGCGCGTATTGGTTTGCCAACGCCTTTAGCCCAATCGTCCTATCGCTTTATTGGGGCAGGGCCATACTACAGGACCATTTAAAATCTTCTACAGGATAAGAAGAAGCAGCCTTGAGGTTATAGTGCCACCACTCCGTCCGAACAGACCAAAAGCCATAGTGCTCCATGGTCTCCTTTAACAATTTCCTATTGGCGAGTACCCGGGTTGGAAGCTCGGTAGCGTCGTGATAGGCCGGCTTTCCAAAGAAATCAAAGTCCGTACCCATATCAAGGGGTTCACCCTCCAGGGTTTCGAGGGTGATATCTACCGCCCCGCCTTTGTTGTGGATCGATCCTTTTACAGGATTCGCTACATATTGAGGGTTCGGGACGATTTTCCACATGAGGTATTGTACCGAATTGGGCCGGTAACAATCAAAAAACCGAATCCGGACCCCTTTCTTCATAAATGCTGCATTCGCCTCGATCAGGGCCCGGGCCGTGATCGCGCGGGTGTAACACTTCGGGCAGTCATACACCCTGGTGTTCATGAAATTATTTTCAGTGGCATACCGGAGGTCAAATGAAAAATCACTGCTGTAATCCGAAAGGCGTACAAATGCCGTGTCGGGAAGCGAAGCCAATGAAGGAAGGGTTTTCCCGGATTCCGAAGTGGTTGTGGGCAAGACCTGAATCTCAGTCTCTTCAAGTCCTGAATCTACAACCCTTTCCGACAGATCCCTACAGGAACTCAGGCTCAGCAGAACACACAACAGGAACAGACCGATTTTTGACAACTCAAACTGATTTAGCAACGCCAGCGAATTTACGCATTTTCCATTTTTCGAATTATTTACAGCAATAGTGCATTCAGATGAAAAGAACCTATATTTACCTTATGCGCAACATTTTTCTACTCCTGTTATTTACAGTTCCTTCGATGCTCTGGTCGCAATCACCCTGGCTTATCGGTTTCGAAAAACCCGCCAAAAATCCAATCCTCCAGGCAGATTCTTCCTATCAATTTTTCTGTCCGGTTCGCAAAGATTTAGTCGCCTGGCAAAAGGCAGATGTTTTTAACCCGGGTGCAGTGGTTCGAAACGATACTGTTTTTCTTTTTTTCAGGGCGGAGGACAATCCTGTTGCCAAATTGGGGGAACGCACCTCCAGGATCGGAATGGCCTGGAGTACAGATGGATTGAATTTCCACCGCTATCCGGACCCGGTACTCTATCCGGATGCGGACGCGCAACTGAAATGGGAGTATCCCGGAGGCGTTGAAGACCCAAGGGTTACCGAGCTTGAGGACGGTTCTTACCTTATGCTCTACACGGGTTGGAATCAGAAGACGGCCCGCTTATGCAGTGCCATCTCCAAGGATCTCATCCACTGGGTAAAACAGGGACCGGTCTTTGAAGTTGCTCACAATGGAAAGTATTTGAATACCTGGAGCAAATCAGGCTCCGTGGTCACGGAAGTCCGGGAGGGCCGGCTGGTCGCAAAAAAAATTAACGGGGCTTATCAGATGTATTGGGGCGAATTATTCGTAAACCTTGCTACCTCTGCCGATGGCAATGACTGGATGCCCATTCAGGATTCAAAAGGAGAACTCCTCAAAGTATTTACCCCTACCCTTAACGATTTTGACAGCCACCTGGTAGAACCCGGACCCCCGGCAATTTATACAGATGATGGGATCCTATTGATCTACAACGGCAAGAATCTCAGTGGGCCTGGCTCCGGGCAGGGTACTCCGGAAGGGACTTACTGTGGCGGGCAGGTACTTTTTGACAAGGAGCACCCTGAAAAGTTTTTAAAACGTCTTGAAACTCCTTTTATCTGCCCAAGTCTGCCCCATGAAGTGAGTGGACAATACAAGGCCGGAACGACCTTTGCCGAAGGCTTGGTATACTTTAAAAACAATTGGTTCCTCTACTACGGAACAGCTGATTCCATGGTTGGTGTGGCTGTTCGGTCCGGGGAGTAATTATATCCGAGCAAAAAGAATACTATTTCTGAAGCGATTTTAGATAATCCAGACTTAGAGGGATTTGCATCATAGATTTCGGACTTTCGTCTTCGATAAAAACATAGGGAATCCCCAGCTGGGAGGCTTTGCGCATGAGTCCCGCTATATCGATCTGACCCCGACCCAGAACTACGTTCGTCCTCACATCCGAATGGCCGCTAAAATCCCCGACTACACCTTCAGCCATGTCTTTCATATGCATCAGGATAAAACGATCCGGGTATTGCTCCAGGAGGGCTAAAGGGTCCTGCCCTCCATGACGCACCCAATAAACATCCAACTGAAATTCAAAATCAGACGCTTCTGAGATCATGTAGTCTAAAAGCGTGCCCGTTTTATAGGGCCTTAATTCGTATCCGTGAGGGTGGTAAAATACCTGAATTCCATCATCGTCAGCGAGTTTCCCTGCCCGGTTGAACACTTCCAGGGCGTGACGAACTTCTCTAATTGTAAAATCATTTTCGCGATGTGGGATCCATGCACACCCGATATATTTGGCACCATAAGCCTTAGCGATATGAATCGCTTCTTCCGGGTTGTCCCGAAACATCTCATATGGGAGCAAAAGGCTGACTACTTCCAGTTCATACTTCCGAAGCAAACTCAGGAAGTCCCCGAGTGGCAGGCCATAGGTCTCCCCTCCTTCCACTGTGGTAATCCCCCATTTCTGAATCTGAGAGAGGGTCCCTTCCACATCGTTTTTAAACGCATTGCGGAGACTGTAGAACTGCAGCCCGATTTCCTGTGCGTAAAGGGCTGGCATCCCCATAAACCCGGTCAGCAGGGAAAAGAGGACCAAAAAAATCCGCTTCCGCATTATGTCAGGTCAGCAAATTACCTTCGTCATCCCACAGGGCTATCACACCTCTCCGGCTTTGGTCCACGCATTTTTCCAACCACTCAGGTTCATACGCCAGGCCGTGTTTATCCAATACCTCCTGAGGCACACCATCCCATATGTTAGGACTGTTTCCCTTGTACCCCAGATCAGCGATTCCCACCTTTGAAGTGTAATACCCACTAACCGTAAGATTGCGCATAAGATTGAAAAACTGTATTTCCAGTGGATGTTCGTCCATCGGTACAATTGGATCGTAATAGGCGATTTCATCCATCAGTACTTTTTGTTGTTCTTCCGAAGCACTTTTGAACTCGGCACCGAACGCTGTATTGCTCTTATGATCCAGCCACATAAGACCTCCCCTGAGGGTTGGTTGAAAAGCAGGATAGTCCTTCGCCATAAATTCAATAAATTCAGGAACCCCAGCCTCCAGTGGCCCGCCGAACTCCTCATTAGGAGGAAGGATGAGCTCGCAAAGGACTTGTATTGTCTCGAGTTCATGGGGGTTTAAAAACGTTTCCGAATGCAATTCCTTAAGTGTTTCCAGTTCTTCCGGAAGCCTCCCGTACTCAAAACCTATTTGGGGTGTCAGCTGGTCTGCAGCCTCTGCGGCTTCGCGGGTTGTGCACCCGTGGACCGCCAAACCTCCTGCAACACTACCGAGTAGAATGTTTTTTAAGCTAGATCTTCTATCCATCTTCAGATGTTTTGTTGTTTGAGTTGATCGATGATGTATTCTGAAGCCCTCCAGGAGAGCGCGAGAATTGTCCAGGTGCAATTCTTATCGGCCTGGGATACGAAGGGCCCTGCGTCGGTGATAAAAACATTGTCAGAATCGTGCAACTGCTGGAAGCGGTTGGTTACTGAAGTTGCCGGGTCGTCTCCCATTCGGGTAGTACCGACCTCGTGGATAATACGTCCCGGGGTTTCCAGGCCGTAATCCCGTTCTGCAGGAGGGGTATCGCCCAGGGGTTCGCCCCCCATATGATGAATGATTTCCTCAAAGGTAGTCTGCATGTGACGCGCTTGTTTGCGTTCATAATCCGACCAGTTGTAATTAAAACGAAGCACCGGGATTCCGAATTCATCCACCGTGGTCGGGTCTATTTCGCAATAGTTGTCCTTTCGGGCAATCGCCTCGCCGCGACCGCCAAAACCAATAACAGATCCGTAATATTTTTTAACATCCTTTCTGAGCTGTTCGCCGTAGCCCCCGGTAGTCAATCCAAAAAACTTATTGAATTCGTTGGGGTTAAACCCAAATCCGTAATTCGGCATTCCGATTCCTCCCCAAACCTCGATATGATATCCCCTTGGGAAGTCGAGATTTTTATTGTCCATCCACCAGGGCGAGTATACGTGCATTCCGCCAACCCCATCCTCGTTATACTGTTCCCGGTTCATAAGTGCCGGGATAAATGCTGCCCGGCTGCTGCCCGTGGAATCATGCAGGTATTTACCTACCAGATCACTGCTGTTCCCCAGGCCATTTGGGTGCTGAGCGCTTTTGGAATTCAACAAAATCCGGGCAGAACTGCAGGCAGAAGCCGCGAGGATCACTACCTTCCCGCGGAGCTGATACTCCTTTCGATCCTCCCGGTTAATATAGGAGACCCCCGTCGCCTTACCTTCCTTATCGGTTGTGACCTCCCGCACCATGGAATTCACAAAGAGATCCACCTGCCCGCGGCTTTTTTGCGCCGGGAAAATCAAACAGGTGCCTGCGGAAAAATCAGCGTAGACCTGACAGGCCCTCGAACATTGCCCGCAATAAAAGCACACGCCCCGCTCATTGTTAATTTTTTTGGTCAGCATCGAAAGACGGGCGGGAATTACCGGAACTCCCGCTTTCCTGGCTCCTTTTATATAATACAGCTCGTGGAGACGTGGTTTTGGCGCGGGAAGAAAAAATCCGTCGGGCTCATTGGGAAGCCCCTCTTTGCTGCCGAAAACCCCGATGAGTTTGTCGACCTTGTCGTAATAGGGCTTTACATCTTCGTAACCGATAGGCCAGTTATCGCCCAACCCATCGACATCCTTGTGTTTAAAATCCCGTGGACCAAACCGCAAGGAGATCCGACCCCAGTGGTTTGTCCGGCCTCCCAGCATCTGAGAGCGAAACCAGTCGAACCGGGTACCGTTTTTCTGTGTATAAGGTTGTCCCTTGATCTCCCAACCTCCATATGCCGCGTCGAAATCCCCAAACGGACGAACCGTTGCAGCGCCCCTTCGCGGGGATTCATACGGCCATTTTAACTGGGTCTGGTGTTCGGGCAGGGCCGGATGGAAAAAGGGGCCGGCTTCCACAACCGCTACTTTCAGGCCGGCATCCGCAAGTACTTTTGTAGCCATCCCCCCTCCTGCCCCGGATCCGACAATTATCGCATCGTATACGGTTGGTTGTTCTTTAATTTGCATGTAGAAATATCTATAACCCTAAATATACGAGTGCTGTTGGAAATCTCAGCGGCTCAGGGTGTGAAATTTGCCCAGACATAACTTCTGCAATCGCAAGGATGTCCTGTGTAGAAAATCAGGGGAAGATCAGGGACGGGCCGGAACGAATTTGATTCAGGGCCTCGTGCACCTCTGAAACCGGCAGTCGACATGTGTGATCCTGGCAGACAAAGATGCGCGTTTCACCCGTGTCGAACCGACCTTCAAAAAGCGGAAGCTCTGATTCGGTTTGCGTTGCCACAAGCAGGACATCCGGCAGAAATTCCAGTGCCATTTGCGCCCGTTTTTCCACGGCCTGAGGTCCGGCGATTGCCACTTCATAGTAGGGTTGCTGATCCCGCAGCAATAGACGACCCCAGCCGGCATAGTTTTCCGGCATCTGTGAAAACCGGTCCTTGAGGGCATGTACCATCTCCTTACTTTGTTCGAGGTATTCAGGGGTGTAGTAAAAGTGGCCTAATTCATATAAAAGGCTTGCAACCTCCGTGTTTGGAGAAGGCATCACCCCATCGTCCGTTTTAATGATCTGAGCAACCAAATCGGATTCTTCCCGAAACCGGTAAAAAGGGGAATCCGCATCGGGGAAGCGCTTTTGGATTTCTTGCAGCAGACCTGTGGCATCCTGGAGATACCCGGACTCACCGGTCACCTGATAGAGTCTGAAAGCGGCTTTTGCCAGATAGGCGTAGTCCTCGAGAAAACCCAGAGATCTGGAATCTCCAGGTTTGTAGCTATGCCCCAGGTTACCTTCGGTATAGCTGTGCTCTTTTAGAAACGTATAGAGAGTCTGTGCTTCCAGGAGGTATTCACCTTCACCAAAGGCGTCATACGCATCGGTCAGCCCGGTGATAAGCAGGGCGTTCCATGAGGTGATGATCTTATCGTCAATACCCGGGAAAACGCGTTTTCCCCTTTGCGTCATCAGCAGATCCCGCCATTTCTGTTTTAGCGCATCGAGCTCCTGAAGTTTTAGGTTCTGAGATCTCGCAAAATCCCTGTCCGATGCCTTCCTGAAAGGGATGTAGTATCCCGACTCCCATTCCATTTCCGCATCAATGGCGTAATACTGGCTGAAAAGTGGGTAATCACCGCCTAAAGCTTGCTGTAATTCAGCCCTTTCCCATCGATAAAACTTTCCTTCCTCTCCTTCACTATCTGCATCGAGGGCAGAATAAAACCCGCCATCGGGACCTTTCATGTCCCGCTTCAGAAAGGACACGATGGCTTCTGCGACCTTTTTATACTCCGGATCCGAAAAAAGCTGAAACGCTTTGCTGTAGACGCCCAGCAGTTGCGCGTTATCATAGAGCATCTTTTCAAAATGAGGCACATGCCAGCTCGGGTCTGTGCTGTACCTGAAAAAGCCTCCGCCAACCTGGTCAAATACACCTCCAAAAGCCATGCGATCCAGGGTTGTTTTAAGGTGGTCACGGGATTTCTGGTCACCTGTGAGATGGGAATAATTCAGTAAAAAAGTAAGGTTGGGGGGGAGCATAAATTTCTGGACCCCTGCATTTCCTCCCCATTGGATGTCCCATTTGGATTGCCATCGGAGCACTGCCTCATCTATAGAGATCTCTTCTGATCCCGAGGTCTCTTCAGGTTCCGGGATTAAATTTACCTCAGCTATTCCCTGGGCAACGCGATCGGCGTATTCTGAAAGTTTAGCCGGATTTTTTTTATACTGTTTGTACACTTCGCTAAGCACCTGCATCCAGCGTTCCCGGGTGTGATAAGTACCCCCGTAAACAGGCTTTCCATTTGGCAAAACAATGACATTGAGGGGCCAGCCGCCGGAGCCTGTCATCAGCTGTACAGCAGTCATATAGACCTGGTCCACATCCGGACGCTCCTCCCGGTCTACCTTGATGCTGATAAAGTTTTCGTTCATAAAAGAAGCCACAGAATCATTTTCAAAGGTCTCCTCCTCCATGACGTGGCACCAGTGACAAGAGGAATACCCAATGCTCACCAGGACCAACTTTCCCTCGGATTCGGCTTGTTCAAAGATGGAGTCATCCCACGGTTTCCAGTGTACGGGGTTTGAGGCGTGCTGCTGCAGGTAAGGACTGGTCTCTGCCCCCAGCATATTGCCGGCTGAAGTTCTTTTCTCTGCCTGCTCACATGAGCCCAATAAACCTGTAAGGAGGGCAGTAAAGGTCAAAGAAAACAAGTGGCGAATCACAGTCATACCTATGGCATTCAGATTTGTTCAAAAGTACAAATAGTGTAGTGATTTTGGCGTCGTGATCCTCCCCCTCCTCCATTTTCCAATTCCGCTCCTGGGAGTAAAACCGCTATTTGGGTGGATGCGTGGCGATAACCCGATTTTGCGCCTGAATTTTGATTGTCAAAAAAGACATGCTGGAAATCCGGAAATGGAATCAACGACTGCCTTGGGGCGTTTATTCTTTCGAATAGTTTAAAAACCATTCGTACAAGCCTTCTTCCAGATACGCCTTTTCCCAGGCGTTGTGCCCCACTCCTTCATAGGCAGTGAGCCTGACATCATAGCCCATTTCCTCTAGTTTTCGGGTCATTTGCTCAGACTCGGAAAAAAGTATTACAGGGTCTTCTTTGCCGTGAAAAACCCATATGGGCATGGATTTATTGATCCAATGGGCATAAGGAACCGGAGTCATGCCACAAACTACGGCCATGGCTGCAAAGGTATCGGGAAACTGGGCTGCTATTTCCCAACATGCGTTTCCACCCCTGCTCAGACCTGTCAGATATAAACGTTTCGGATCTATCCGGTACTCCCTCGTGATCTGCTCGAGCAAAGCCATGACCGCCCGTACATTCCACCATTGTTTCTTATGCGGATTCTGAGGGGCCAGGATCAAAAAAGGGAAGTCCTTTCCCTCCGTCAGGAGCTTCGGAGGTCCATTTTCCCGGATCAACTCCAAATCTCCCCCGGACTCACCCCCTCCGTGCAGAAAAAGTAATAAAGGGAACCTTTTTGAAGATGATTCCTGATATTCCGGAGGGAAATACAGGTAGTATTCCAGAGATTCCGAAACCGAAACCTCCTTTTTCCCGGACTCAAGGCGTGATTGGGCGGAACAGCTGCACAGTGTGCAAATAACGAAGGCAACAGAAAAAAGACGTATTAATCCAGGCATTAAGCATATTTATGATTATAGGGTATTCCCATGAACTCAAAGATATTTAATCCCCATAGAATACACTGACCGGATGTCCTTCAAGTGAAAATATTTTATTTAGGTGAACGGAATCTGAAGGATCTTTAAATCCCTTCACATTTTATTAACACAGGTTGCGCGTTGAAAACTGTAATTTCGCTCCTATGCGTAAAGATGCGTGGCGACTTATTACCGCTATTTGCCTTCTCCTCCTGTTTATGGGATCCAAAGGAATGGAATTACATTCCCTTTCCCATAGTCCGGATGGTGACCAGGTGAGTTGTGAATGGTGTGAACATGCCCTGGTCATCCATAATACGCCGTTTGAACCTGCAGAGGTGATCTCGCTGAATGTAGCATCTTTCATAAGCTTCCACGATCAAATCGTTTCCTCCCACCCCATCCCCTCGGAAGGTGCAAAAACCTGGGAACCTTTATTTGGCCGACCTCCTCCCGTTATCTGATTCCTGCCAACACAAGATCCTCTTTCTCCGGCCATACCCGGAGCCTATTACCCTAGTTTAACACATATGAAAGTTGTTTTAGCATTATTGCTAAGTTTTCTGGCTTACCATGTTTCCCATGGACAGGAATGCCGGGGTGTCCTTTATGGACGCGTTCTGGATTTTCACAACCAGACCCCCCTGGTTGGAGCTACGGTTTATATCCTTGAACTTGAGAAAGCTGTGCTCACAGATTTTGAAGGACGTTACCGAATTGACGGAGTTTGTCACGGTAATTACCAGATAGAACTCTCCCATCCGCTCTGTCGTACCTTGCTTTTTGAAGTCGAAATACAGGGAAGTACCGAACGTGATTTCCAGATGGAACACCATCTGGAGGAATTAGAAGAAGTACAGGTAGTTGGCGAATTACTTCCGGACCTGACAAAGACAGCACAAGAACAGAGACTGGCCACCAAAACCCTGGAAAACTACAGCGGTGGTACATTGGGAGACGCCCTGAGGGAAATCAGCGGGGTTTCCACCCTCAAAACGGGTAGTAATATCGTAAAACCATCCATCAACGGCCTTACCGGAAGCAGGGTACTAATTCTAAACGATGGGGTACGTATGCAGGATATGGAATGGGGAGATGAGCATGCGCCCAATCTGGATATTAATTCCGCAGATCAGGTTTCTGTCATCAAGGGACCAGCTGCCCTAAAATATGCGGGTGACGCCATTGGGGGGCTTGTAGTGGTTGAGCGAGAACGGGTTGCTGTTGGAGATTCCCTGTTTGGGAAAACACTTATGACCCTGATGTCCAACGGACGGGGTGGAAACATAAGCACTGAAATGACCCGCACCTACAAGAGCGGATGGTACCTGAACGGGCAGGCATCTTTCAAGCGCCTCGGGGATCGGGAAGCTCCGGATTACATCCTTTCAAATACTGGCATGCAGGACGCCGGGCTTTCACTGCATGCCGGGAAACGCTCCCTGAACCAGGGATGGGATGTGGATTATTCGTACTACCAGGCCGACATTGCCATACTCCGTGCCTCTCATATTGGAAATGTAGATGACCTGATAAAGAGCATTAATTCCGGAGTCCCGTCCGTTATTGAGCCCTTTACCTATGAACTTGGGGTACCCCGGCAGGAGGTTTCGCATCATCTGGGTAAAGCAAATTATTACCTGCGGATCAAAGGGGTTGGTAAATGGACAGCGCAATACGATTTTCAGAATAATCGAAGGTTTGAATACGACGTACGGGTCGGGGCGGATCGCGATAAACCCGCAATTGACCTTGAGTTGACAACGCATACCGTCATGACGGATTTCACCTGGGATGCTTCTTCCAACCTGGAATTACAAGCCGGAGTGCTCGGGAGGTATCAGAACAATTTTGCAAATCCGGAAACAGGAGTGCGCCGTTTAATTCCGGATTACGACAAATATGACTTTGGCGCCTTTCTTATAGGTGAATACCGTTTTAAGGATTATTGGCTGTTTGAAGCGGGACTCCGTTACGACTACAATCAAATCGATGCCTTGAAGTTTTACAGGACTTCCCGTTGGGAAGAGCGGGGTTATGATGAGGATTTTCCCCAGTTTGTAGTTGAAGATCTCGGGTCACAACTTTTGACCAATCCCGTCTTCGAATACCACAATTTTTCAGCCTCTGCGGGCATGCGGTTTACACTTGATGCCGTTTCAGATATTCGGGCGAATTACGCTCTGGGACAACGCCCCCCAAACCCCTCGGAACTTTTCAGCGATGGACTTCACCATTCCGCGGCCCGAATCGAGTTGGGAGATCTGCGTATCGCCAATGAAACATCCCATAGGATTTCGCTTGCTTATAACCGCAATGGAGATCGCTGGGGAATTACCGTGGAACCCTATTTAAATTATATTAAGGATTTCATACTTCTGGAACCGACGGGTGTGGAATTCACGATCCGGGGTGCCTTCCCAGTATGGAGCTACAGACAAACCGATGCCCGTTTGGCAGGGTTGGATTTGTCCGGATACTTCCAATGGAGCGAAAATTGGGAGTCCAGGCATCATTTCTCCCTGACCAAAGGAAATGATCTGGATCAGAACCAACCCCTGATCAATATCCCGGCCCCGATCACCAGAAATGCCCTGGCGTTTACCAAACCGCAATGGCATCAATTCGAAATAAGCCTGGAAAGCACTTACGTATTTCGTCAGAATGAAACCCCTCCCAATATTTTTGTATTCTCCCCTTCCGAGCAGGAGCTGGTAGAACTCGAAATAAATACCCCTCCGGACGCCTACCATCTTTTAGATCTCAGGGCCGGTATGGAGTTTGCGCTTTCCGAAACCCTTGTATTGAATACAGGCCTCGCCATTGAGAATCTGGTAAACACAAATTACAGGGAATACCTGAACCGAAATCGTTATTTCGCCGATGACCTCGGACGGAATGTAATTCTTCAATTAAAACTCTATTATTAATCACTCTTAAAATCCATTTGTCTATGAAAACTATTAAATTATTATCGCTCTTTACCGCTGCTATTTTAGCTTTGAACTCTTGTTCCAGTGATGACGATCCGGAGCCGGTAAACGAGGAAGAAGTCATAACTACCATGACCATAACACTTGTTCCACAGTCTGGTGGCGCGCCCATTCAGTTGGAGTCCAGGGATCTTGATGGAGATGGTCCGAATCCTCCGGAAATCACAGTTTCAGGGAATTTTAGCGCCCGTACGCTTTATACAGGAAGTATTGTATTGCTCAATGAAACCGAAACACCCGCGGAAAATATCACAACCGAAGTAGAAGAAGAAGCAGAGGAACATCAATTTTTCTACACGCTTAGTCCGAGCCTTTCAGGAAGCACAGAATATATCAATGTCGATGGAGACGGGAATCCTCTTGGAACAGAGTTTGCTTTTTCCGCAGGGGATGAAAGTACGGGAACCATGACCTTTACACTTCGACATGATCTTAAAAAACCCAATGACGGAACACTTTCGGATGCCGGAGGGGAGACGGACATTGCCCAAACCTTTGATGTCGTTATTGAATAGCTCGTATTAAGCAATTGAGTGGTTCACAACAGCAGTTTAAAAAGCCCGTCAGCAATGGCGGGCTTTTATTTTGATACGAGGCATTAAAGGAAAGCTGGCTTATGATTGTACTTTGGAAATAAAGACAGTTGTTGTCAGGACCCATTTGGGAATAGGTTCAGGGATCGCCGGGTTAGGGAAACTGTTGGGATGGTTTTTTGGCTATTCTACGGTAAAACGAAACACCTCTGAAATCGATTCATTCCCGGCCTGGTCCCGGGTTATTATTTGCCAGAAATAGTTCCCTGTGTCAACAGGGATTGGATCTGTCTGTGTGTCGGTCAATTCTGAGCGGAACAGTGGAGGAGGATTCTCCCGGCCAAAATAAACATCGTACCCCAAGATATCATCATCCAGGTCATTGGCCTCCCAGACGAGGGTTACCTCATCCTGTCCGGCCGGAAAGTTCTGACCATTTCCAGGGGCGATAACCAATTCGGGTGCACAACCCTAAAACGAAATATCCCATTGAACCCTGAAACGGGTCGTATTTTGCAGATCACCGGCCGATGTTTCAAAGTCAAAAACAGAGATCTCGGCAGTGAGTTTATTGCGATGTCCCCCTTTAAAAAACCAGTTGAGCCCAAGTGTTAATTCTTCCTCCCGATCCTCCTTTTGGTCTGTATTCGGAATGTATTGCGCATACCGAACCGCTAATTCTAATGGTTTTGGGATGACTTCCCAGAGGTTGTAAAAAAAGTAACCTGCCTGGTAATAGCTCCCTGTAAGCCGGGTGGTGCCGCCATTTATCTTATCGATGATTTCCTTGGTGTGAAATTCATTTTGCCAGGAGAAGCCCCGCCACATAAAAGCGGTTTCCAAAAGTCCCTGATTCACCCGGTACTGTCCGGGCAACCCTTCATCAAAACCTGATAGCTGTCCCCCGCCTGCCTGTGAAAACCGGGTAAAAGGACTCCGGTTTGTAAGGGCACCCAAGGCAATTAGGGCCGTAGGTTCTTTATGAAAAAAGAGGTCTGAGCCGGTCATTTCCAGTTCGCGTCCTAAAAAATTCCATTGCAGCCTTCCCACATACATAAAGTTGGAATCGTCGTTTTCAACAACACCGCGTCCCGTTCCTGTCAGCACGGATGCGTGATAGGTGAAATCTGCCAGGCTGCCTGGAAACACACGTCCGTAAAAGGAAATACCCATTTGCCTGTCTACGGTGAATGGCCTGTTAATTATAGAGCGATCCGCAAGTTGTTGTTTTCCGGAGGAAATTACGCGTTCTCGATTGTAGTACGTTTTCCACTGTCCTACCTTGATTTTGAATTCGGGAAGCCTTTCGAACATGATCCTGAAATCCAGTAAGTTTCCCTGGGAAAGTTCATACTCCCAGTAGTATTTCAGGTAGGGCTTAAACGCATGCCCACCTACCTTTAAGCGCGCCCTGTTTATCTTAAAAACCGGCTGATCACTATCCAGGTCGTCAAAGGTTAAGGGATTCTGATCACCGGGGGTTGCGAACCGAAATTGCAGGCGTGATTCAATATGTAACTGGAACCGATCATCTGATGTTGAAAACTGAAAACCCTTGTCGGTGTATTCCAGCTCAATTTTAGATTTGCCTATGGAATCGTTCTGTGCCCGGGCACTAAAGAGCAGGAAGGTCATTCCTATGGCAAAACAGGTGCGAATTGCGATGGATTTATAAAGGCAGGGCATAGGGATTCAAGGGCTTAAAATCCCAAAATAACCAAAATTCTTTGCTTAGTCCTTTGATTTAGTTTCGAACTGCTCAGAATTTTAGACTTTCCTCTTTATCCCAAAGTCCCCAATAGGCACCAACGTCACCTTCTGCGCCCACTTTCCAGGATTCGTCAAAAGATGAAAAGTAAAAGACCTCAATCCCATCTTCTTCTGCCCATTTCTGGGTATTGATAAAGTATTTAAGGAAATTCTCGAACGAAGGATGTGCACCCCCCGTACTGCTCCCGGTACTGGGCCATCCTGTTTCAGAAATAATCACTTTTTTTCCGTTCCCAGCCTTTAAAGCCCTGTGAAACATGTCCTTCATGTACAAAATGGAATACTCCAGACTACATCCCTCCCAGAAGGGGTAGCAGTTGGCCAGAATGACATCACAGGCCTCTGAGATTCTGGGATGGTCGGCAAACTCATAGTACGCATCTACATATCCGACCGGGATGTCCGGAACTGCCTGTTTTACCTGATTTATAAAGCCGAGGAGTTCGTCTTCTTTCAGGTCTCCCCTAAGCAGTACTTCGTTCCCGACAGCTGCAATATCTACGTATCCTTCTCTGGCAAGGGCTATAAGGTTCGCGACTTCTTCCCGGTTGATCTCCGGGTCATCCCCCAACCAGGCGCCTACCATCGTTTTGATTCCAAATTCTTTGGCGATCCGTGGAATTTCCTCGTTCCCCTCAGTACATGAAAATGATCTGATCCACTTTGTATACGGCCGTATAATCTCCATCCGCCTCCGAATCTGGTCTTCAGAGATGTGATCTCCAGGTTTTTGACCTTCCTCATAGGGACTGAAACAGAGGCCGTGCATGCCCATCGCCAGGACCTCCCTCGCCATTTCTTTTAAGGACTCCCCGGTTATTCCCGTTAAATCCGTGGCAGCCAGGGCAAGGCGTTTATCTCTTCTGTATGACATGATCTATTCGTATTTTAATTGTTCATTTTGGTCCCAAATACCCCAACCAGCGCCAACATCGCCTTCGTGATGGACCTTCCAGGATTCGTCGAAGGAAGAGAAGTAAAAGAGTTCCACCCCGCTTTCCCGGTGCCATTTACTGACGTTAATAAAATATTTCATGGCGTTTATGGAGGAGGGTTCAGCGGCTTCCGTATTGCTTCCTTTGTTAGGCCAGCCCGTTTCCGTTAAGATTACGCGTTTGCCTTTGGCAACCTCTAAAGTCAGTCTGTGCATCTGCCTTAGGTACCCGGCCGCATCTTTGATATCAGAACCTTCCCAGAAAGGATAACAATTGGTCAGAATAACATCACAAGCCGCTATGAGTTCTGGGCGTTCAATCAATTGATAATAGGCATCGACGTAGCCTACCGGAATGGCCGGCAGGGCTTTTTTAACCCGGCTCAGGTATTCGAGTATTTCAGCCTCGGACAGCTCATTTCGGAGTAAAACTTCATTCCCAACGGCAGCAATGTCGACCAACCCGGCATTCCCCAGGGCAATAAGGTTCTGGATTTCTTTCTCATTCCGAGCTTTGTCCCTGCCAATCCAGGCACCCACAATTGTCTTTAACCCTTTTTCTTTTGCGACTTTGGGGATAAACTCATTTCCATCTGTACAGGAAAAAGAACGCACCCATTTGGTGTAGGGTTCGATAACTTGCATTCGATTTCGAATCTGCCCCTCGTCTAGCTGGTCTCCTATGTCCTGGCCCTGAGAGTAAGGACTAAAACACAACCCATGTACTCCTTGTTGCAGTGCATCGGAGAATAGCCCTTTTATTTCAGAATCACTTCTGGAGGTGAAATTCACATCAGGGGCTAAATCCAGTTTGAGTTCCCCGGAGACCAGGGACTTCAATTTATCAGACGGATAAGAAGCGGATGGGGCAGACGGTGAAATTGGATCTTCTTTCTGTCGTTTGTCGAGTGCCTCCCTTATTTCATTCGCCCGCTCTTCAGTTACATCGTAGTCCCACATAACGAACATGGCAATGAGGGTCCCTAAGATTGGAACGCCCGAATAAAAGGCCCTCAAACCCGTAATGGCCTGTTCAGTCTGAACGGTTGCATCTGATTCAAAACCAACAACGGATAAAATAGCCCCGCTCAATAACCCTGCAATGGCGAACCCGAATTTCACCATCCACCAGTAAATAGCCCCGAAGATGCCTTCCCTTCGTTTTCCGCTGGTCAGCTCGTCAAGGTCGATTACATCCGCGGTCATTGACATCATCAGGACAAACAAACTGCCAATGCCAAATGAAAAGAATGGAAGGGCAAAAATAAACATGTACGGTTTTCCGGGGATAAAGAGGAACCACAGCATGATATATCCAATAACAGAGATCCCCTGTGACGTCACAAAGGCCCTCTTTTTCCCCATGACCTTCGACATTTTTGTGACTACGGGAATTACTAAAAATGTGGTTATCAAAGCCCCAAGGCTGCCGAAAAGGGTTGGCCAGATACCCGCCGCTCCGGCATCTCCGTTAAAGAGGTAGTAGACCACGATAAAAAAGGAGAATGCAGCGATGGTATTAAAGGCATTAAAGATGAAAAATGTGGCAATGCATAATTTTCGGAACGGTTTGCATTTGAAGGCCTCAACAAACCCCTGAAGTATTTCTTTAAGGCTGCCCCCAATATTACTGACTGTCAGGGGAGAATAATCCTCATTGACCGTGGACTTGCTTTTGAGGAAAATAGCCGGAACCATCGCAAAAACCATACAAATTACCCCCACCCAGATTGCCAGGGTTCGGGTGGCGACATCTGCAGATTCAAACCAGCCCTGATCGTACATGACCACCCAGAACCAGGGTGCGATAACCCATGCCCATTGCCCGATCCATTGAGCCACCGCCATGATACTCGTGCGCTCATGGAAATCGTTGCTCATCTCATAACCCATGGCCACGTAGGGCACACTAAAAATGGTAAGGCCCAAATAGAAGACAAAGGACCAGAGCAGGAAATAGGTGAAATTGTAGTCCACCCCGTTCTCCCGGTACAATTGCCACATTATTACGAAGGATACCCCCATAATTATGGCGCCCAATAATACGTATTGCCGTCGCCTGCCCCAGCGTGATTTTGTATTGTCGGATATGAAACCCATGATCGGGTCGGTAATGGAATCGAAAACCCTTGGGAGAAAAAACAAAACGCCCCACATCCACCCGGGAAAACCGAGATCCTGAACCAGGACTACCATAAAAATCGCCAATGCTGCCGGAAACATCTGATTCGCGAGCATTCCAATTCCAAAAGCAACCTTATCGCTAAATGGTACTTTGGCCGAAGTCGTACTATTTGAGTTACTCATATTTTCTGGCTTGATTGGTTATGTGATGGGATGACCACAGTTTGAATGGCCTGTGGACTTATAGTTATGTGGGTGGAACGTTCCCCGAGGGTCAATTTAAAATTCTTCGCCGAAGCCTCCTGATTGAGGACTACCACGACCACAGACCCATCCGGGTTCTCGGCCGCAGTGACCATTAGGGAATCGTCCGGGTTCTGGAAACCTATTCGCACAGCGCCCGGCCTGATATATCGGCTAAAATGGGCGAGGGTATGATACAGAGGCGTATAATAGACCTCATCCTGATCGGGGTCTACAATAACAGGGGCCACACACCAGTTTTCGAACCAGTTTGGACCTCCCTGCCGGTCCAGGACCATATTCCAATCGATCCATCCATCCACCCAGTTATTCATGCAGCCAATGATATCACGGGCGTACCTGTATACCGGGACATACTTTGGATGCAGGTGTTTGTCCTTTTCAGGGGCCCAATCCCAACCCCAGTCGGTCGCTTCCTTAGACCAATACCAGTCATCATCCTGCCACTTCGGGATTTCCGCATCCACACAGGCCTCCGATTGAATCAGGTATTTGTCGGGAGCTTTCTCATGAGCGAATTGCAGATTATCCGGAAACCAGTCGAAAGTACTGCCATACCAGTGCACAGCCGTACCATCAAAGTACTTGGCGGCCTCCTTATCTGTATACATGGCATTGACCCAATCCTTTAATTCTTCCCCCCTATTCTGATCGTAGCCAAGAATTTTGGCCGAGTGCCCGTCTGCCCTGAGTTTTGGTCCGAGATGGTCCTTTACAAAAGCCGTCATTTCTTCCGGGGTAAAATGCATGCTCTCCCAGTTGTTGTCATTGCCAAGGGGTTCATTCTCGACGGTAAAACCCCAGATCGGTATTCCCTCCTTCGCATACGCATCCAGGTACCTGGAAAAAAACAATGCCCAGGTATCGTAATACTCCGGCAGGAGTTTTCCCCCGCGCCAGTCTTTATTGTCCTTCATCCAGGGTGGGGCGGTCCAGGGAGAAGCTATGATCTTAAACCCATCCTCCGATATTGCCATAGCTTCCCTGATCATCGGAATCAGATCTTCCCGATCTTCATCAATGGAGAAGTGCTCCAGTTGCAGATCTCCGGCAACAGGGGCATATGAGTAATTACCCAGGGAAAAATCACAGGAATTCATGTGCGTTCGCGTAAGGGAATACCGTGCCCCGTCAGATCCAAAATAGGCCTGCAATATTGCTTTTCGATTTTCCGGGCCCAATCGGTTCAGCAGGGAGGCCGATGCTTCTGTAAAAGAACCTCCAAAGCCCGTAATGGTTTGAAATCGCTGTTCAGGATTTAGAATTAGTACTCCGGCACCTTCATCTTCTGCGAATTCGGTAACCTCGGTTAACTTGTTTCCTGAGGCGGCCGTTTCAAATACTTCAACCGCTAATTTATCCTCTGTGTTGCACGAGCTGAGCATCAAACCAATCGTAAAAAAAGCAAGCGTTTTGTATAACATTTTATCTGGATTCTAAGGTTGTTGTGCAAGGTGTTCAAGGTACTTCTGATTTTTCATTTGCCGATGGAGGCACCAGTACTTTGTGCATTAAAGTGTCCTTATTCCCACCGAAGGTCTTTTTTATCTTATTTCCATTCCGGGTTACCTTTGAAAAAACCCCCTGATCCACCAGATCCCAGAGCGCGTATTTGGCCTGCCCTTCTACGGTGAACAATCCGAAATGGTTTTCGGACCCCATTCTGTTCGCATCATCCTTCCAGGGCTCGTTAAAGGCCTCAAAATAAAAGCAGGAAATACCCTGTTGCTCGGTCCATTCCCTGATTAACTTATGATAGAGGGCTTGTTTGTACTCATCTGTGGCCCGGGAACCTTCAGGACCGTATAAACCCTCGGAAATACTCGCCCATCCGGTTTCTCCAATATGTATGGGCTTATCGTATCCTAAACCCTTAACATAGTCGGAGACCGCATTATACTGGTTCCTGGCAAAGGCAACCGCCCGGACCATGGCGGCGTCTATTTTCTCAATATCCGTCAGGTTTTTTTCCTTTTCAGGTATGTACCAGAATTCCGGGTTGTAATGGGAATTGTGATAGGGATAGGTATGCATTGAGATATAATCGACAGCCTCGACCAGTTTTGCCAGGGCTTCCGTGTGATATTCCGCGTCACCCCCGCCCCAGGAGGCAAAATCATCAGAACTGGTAATCCATAGGGATTCGGGCAGACGTCCTTCTGCTTTGAGATTCTGTAGATGTACAACCCATTTGAGAATAACTTCGGGTTGCACATAATAACTGGTGGCCCATTTAACCATCGCCTCGTTTCCAACAGCAATAACTTTGACAATATCCGGATACGCATTCGCCAAAGTAACCGCTTGCGCAATTTCCCCAGCATTGGCAGGGCTTTCCTCATGGTGATCTGGTTCCTGGTCGGTCCAGGCATTTTTACAGTCGATCCACGCCCCGAGCATGACATACATTTCAAAATCGGGATCTTCTGATTTCAGCTGGCGTATTGCCAAAAGCAAATTTGACGCCTGGTAAAGATGAACATTATAGGTGCGCAGGATTTTGATCCCCATTGCCTCAAGAATCCTTAAATCCTCCTTGAGCTGCTCCAGGGTGGGCTGCACATCCCTGGTGCTTTGTCGATATCCGCCGTAGGAAATTGCAGGGTATTTAGGGTTTCCCAGGATATCTTCAGCTGTTAATTCCATAGTTTCTTCGTGCTGAATTACTTGTGAATTTTCCTTTTGACTACAGGAGGAAAGGATCAAAAAACACGCGACCGACATTCCAATTTTCACAACCGATTTCATTTGCTATCCGTTAATCTGTTCTTTGTCTGTTAACTGGTCTCCTAATGTTCCCCTGACCCAATCATCCGTAAGATAATCCATATCCCAGGGGAAACAAGGGCGTTACCGAATCATCCCAAAAATTAGGGCCGTATTTGCCCTCTAAATCCTCGAGGGAAGCCGGCCAGCAATGTGGCAATTTACCTTTAAAATCATACTTTCCGAAGAGCACTTCCGCTATGCCATCCCCTTCGGATCCCGGTAACCATGCCGCGATAAAGGCATCTGCCTTTTCTAGCTCAGGGGTCACTACTAACGGCCGGCCGGAAATAAGCACAACAACTGTGGCCACACCCTGATCATGGTAATTAGCAATGACTTCTTTATGTTTTTTGGACAACTCGAGTTTCAGGGTATTTGACTCATGCCCGATATCGCCAAAAAATTCTGCGTAGGGAGGTTCTCCGACACAAATAATGGCCAGGTCGGCATCCGGATGTTTTTCCCGGCCTTCCGCATCGTAAATCACATCACCTTCTGCCATACGCGCTATACCCTGAAGGATGGTTGTGGCTCCGGCGTAATTCCGGTCTGTGCCCTGCCAGTCAATTGTCCAACCCCCGGATTGTAATCCGGAGTTGTCCCCATGTGCCCCTACTACGATAATTTTGGCAGCGCCGGGGCTTACCGGAAGTACTTCATTCTTATTTTTTAGCAAAACAAGGGATTCCCTTACCGCCTGACGGGCAACGTCCCGGTGCTCCTGACATCCAATTTTGTCTATCAGGGCAGCCGAGGGATAGGGATTATCGAAAAGTCCCAGCCTGAACTTCTGGCGAAGGATGCGTCTTACTGCGTCGTCAATGCGACCCCCTGATACATATCCGGTTTCCACGGCCGTTCTTAATCCTTCTTGAAATAATTCGAGGTCGCCGTCAACGGCCATCACCATATCAATGCCCGCATTGATGATATCTGCCTCTCCAAATCTGGAATACGCCTTCCAGTCCGATACGACAATCCCATCAAATTGCATTTCCCCTTTGAGGGTACCTGTTATAAGTTCCCGATGGGCATGCATCGGAATCCCGTCAAAAGTGTTGAAAGAAGCCATAACAGCTCCCACACCGCTAGCCACCGCAGCGCGATAGGGAGGTAAAAGCCGATCTTTTATTTCCGATGCGCTCAAGGTAGTAGCCCCTCCTTCGATTCCATTTTCGGTAGAACCGTCCCCTACAAAATGTTTGGCGGTCGCCATTACCGTATGCACATCCGACAAACGCCCCTGATGACCCCGGACCGAGGCTTGTGTGAGTTTTTCTGTAATTGGGGTACTTTCGGAAAAAGCCTCATAGACCCTTCCCCACTTTTCATTAAACGGAATTGCAATGCAGGGTGAAAAAACCCAGTTAAACCCCGTTGCTTGGGCCTCAAGAGCCGTAATTGCTGCAGCTTTTTCTACCAGATCCGCATTCTGTGATGCCCCTAACCCTATGTTATGTGGAAAGATCGTCGCCCCCTCATAGGTATTCTGGCCGTGTACAGCATCCACTCCAAATAACAGCGGAATGCCCGGACCTGAAGCCAGTGCCATTTCCTGCAAATTGCGGAACCGCTGCTGCCACCCCATTGCCCCTTCCCCGGGCAGTGGTCCCTGGGTATGGATTACAGAGCCAATTCGCCCGGCAGCCACTTCGCCCTCGGTAAGTGGCTCAAAATGCAATACCTGGGTCATTTGTCCGATTTTTTGCTCCAGGGTCAGCCCTTTGAGCAAGGCGTCAATTTTTCGTTCGGTTTCGATAGCTTCAGTGATTTTCAGGTCCATTTGGAATTCTTTGCATAAGGAAAAGATTGGCATCCTATCTTTAAAATGCCAACCTTTTGGGTTCCTTATGGCATGCTGTTATTAGCTATTCCAGCCGTAAATCATCCAGGTAATAAGTCCCGCCATTTGTTATCGGACTGTCGGTCTGATCATTGTCTGGTTTAATGACCAACTGGCTGTAGGCTGTTGGCCCGGCGGGTAATCCGGTAAAGGTAAACTCAACCTCCGTCCATTCATTCGCATTGGACACAGTCGCGAATACCGGGGCCGGATTTCCGATACTGCCATCGTTCGGATTGGCCAGTAACTCAAACCGGAAAACCGCGTTGGCCTTTGTCGAGTAAATCTTGATCTTAAAGGTATTTGTGGTGGTCAGATCAAAATTCGAAGGAAACACGTTCTGTATCCCGGCAAAGAAATCGGACCCCGTTGGCTTATCCACCTGCAGTACAAAATCGGAGGTGTTGATTCCCGATTTTGATGGATTTGCGTTGATCTCCGAAGTCAGGCCAGCACCAAAATTCTGGTCGGATAAAAAGGTTTCACACCCTTCAAAATCCAGGGGAAGTTGGGTCGCGGCGACCAGTGTACCACTGGTACAACCGTTATTCCCAGGACCGGTTCCACCGCCGCTATAAAGCCTGAAATCATCGATATAGTAGGTCTGTGCAGTATTCGTATTGAGTTCGAAAAAGAGGATGATCCGGTCGTATTTATCCGTTTCGCTGCTCGGGAAATCGAAGGTGAGTTCTTCCCATGCACTTGCTGTGGTGGTCACTGCCCCTACCTCGGTGTTTATAGCCCCATTGGTCTTATCTTCCAGTTTGAGCAGGACATTGGTACCTGCAACAGGTGACCATACTTTGATCTTAAATCCGGAATATGCATTGAAATCAAATTTGGAATCAAAGACCATTTGATTATTGGCAAAGAGTGCGCTACCACTGCGGTCGATCTGACCAACCTGGCAGGATGGATTTACCGCATTGTCGAAATCCGGATTCGAAACAAAGCTGTAGACTGCATCATAGGATTCGATAAATGCCCCCGGATCTGTCTGGAAAGTAATATCCAGGTTGGACGCATCCAGAGACTGGCTGGTCTCGGGCACACAACTGGGGCCTCCCCCACCGGTACCATAGACCCTGAAGTCATCGATGTAATAAGTGGCTTCGATATTGGTAGTGATATCGAAGAACAGGACGATCTTGTCATAGGTGTCGCTTGCCGAAGCCGGGAAATCAAATGTCAGTTCCTCCCAGGCATTCCCTGTGGTGGTTACCGCCCCTACTTCTGTATTGATGGCGCCATTTGTTTTGTCCTCCAGTTTTAATAACACGTTTGTTCCTGCTACAGGTGCCCAAACTTTCAGTTTAAACCCTGCATTGGCATTAAAATCAAATTTGGAATCAAAGACAATCTGATTATTGGCAAAAGGAAGGCCGGGATCCCGATCGAGCTGTCCAACTTTACAAGACGGATTTATCGCATTGTCAAAATCAGGGTTGTCGATATAGGAATAGGCTGATCCATCACTTATGATAAGGCTGCCGGGGTCTGATTGAAAGGTCAGATCAAAATCCGCTGCACTGAGGGATTGAGATGTCTCCGAAGTACAGGTAGCGCCGCCTCCATCCGAATACAGCGCAAAGTCATCGATATAATAGGTCGCCCCGCTATCAGTATTGATATCAAAAAACAGGACGATTTTGTCATATGTATCACTGGCTGCACCCGAGAAATCAAAAGTCAGTTCCTCCCAGGCATTTCCTGTGGTGGTTACTGCACCCACTTCCGTGTTGACAGCGCTATTGGACTTGTCTTCCAATTTCAGTAAGACGTTGGTGCCTGCAACCGGAGCCCAAACTTTCAGTTTAAATCCTTCATTTGTATTAAAATCAAATTTGGAATCGAAAACAATTTGGCTGTTGGCAAAAGGCAAACTTGGGTCCCGATCAATCTGGCCTGCCTTACACGAAGGATTGACATCGTTCTCCGTATCGGGATTGTCGATATAGGAATACGCTGCCCCGTCCCCTATAATGGCAGTACCGGGGTCTGTCTGGAAAGTCAGGTTAAAGTCTGAGGCGTCGAGGGACTGCTCGGTTTCAGCCGTACAGTCATCGCCTCCGGGATCGGTTCCGGCCTGCTCCACGTCATCGAAATAGAAGATGCCCGCCGTTGTACCCGGACCATCCACAAATAGGGTAAGCCTGGAATAGGATGCGGATGAAGTGAAATCGAAGGCGATCTCTTCCCAACCGGTACCTCCATGACTGGCACTGGTCTCAGCGGCGGCGCCGGTTCCCTCTTCGAGTTTCATCAAAACATCAATCGGGGTTTCCGACCAGAAATTCATGGTTATGGTCTTCTCTGTGGTCAGGTCAACCGGGGTCTCCAGGTCAAAGAACAAGCCTTCAAAAGCCGTTCCTCCATTGGTAATCTCACCCACGTTCGTTTCCTTGTCATTTGAACCCGAAACATCGGGGTTGGCAACAATCCTGAATGCTGCCCCTTCAAAAGTTGAAGGATCGTATATCACATCGGTTTCATCAAAAGTTATCGGCAGGGAAACTCCGCGCTTCAGGGATACGACCAATTCATCTTCGAAGGTATTTGATGCCCCTGCCTGATTTGAGGCTACAAGGGTTACTTTGTACGTACCGCTGCTCTCATATGTCTTTATCGGGTCTATCTCCTCAGACTTCGTACCATCCCCAAAGTCCCATATATAGGTCCGCGCCCCTTCTGAAACATTGATAAAAGTTACTGTTCCCGTATCGGGGTTCTGAGTATAGGTAAATGCAGACTTCACCTGGGGCAATTTATCCATATCGCTTTTGGTACAGCCCAAAAAGGTTAGTACAAAAACCCCTATAGCAAGTCCTCTGCCTAGAATATTTAGATGTTTCATAGTTGTGATTTATTCGTTTGGTCCGTTATATTTATAAGCCCTCACGTAGTCTACGAGCATTTGTTGCGGAAAGACCGTTTCCTGGTTGGGGGAACCTACGAAGGACCCTCCAACAGCTACATTGAGGATAAGGTAAAATGGCTGATTGAAGACCCAGTTATCCGGATTGGGCAGGTCTTCTCGGGTAATCTGATTATAGAGCACGTCATCCACGTAATAATTCACGTAATCCGGACCCCATTCAATGCCAAAGATGTGAAATCCGGTATCGAAGCGATCGTTCATCAGATCAAAACGTTTGGTTATAGCCTCCCCGGCCGAATACCCCGGTCCGTGTACGCTACCAAAGAGAATGGTGGGTTCCTGGCCCCGAATTTCCATAATATCAATTTCTCCACATTCAGGCCATATCACCTCATCGGAATTGGCACCCAACATCCAGAATGCCGGCCAAATACCTTGTCCGTAAGGTGCCTTGATCCGGGCTTCGAACCTCCCGTATTTCTGCTCAAATTTGTCCTTGGTCAAAATGCGTGCAGAAGTATAGGCAGATCCTTCAAAATTCTCCTGACGGGCAGTAAAAATGAGGTATCCGTTCTGAACCGTAATGTTTTCAGGGCGGTCGGTGTAGTATTGCAATTCGTTGTTCCCCCACCCATCGCCCCGGGTGCCTATATCGTAGTTCCACAGTGAACTGTCCGGTGCTCCATTAACGTCGAATTCATCCTGAACCGTAATTTCGGTGAAGTTGGCGACACGCTGATCCTCACCATAACTGCATCCTAAATTTAGAATCAAGATGCCTGTAAGTGCGGCCAACGTCTTCAGTCCTGAAAGCTTTCCAAGCCATTTCAGGTAAGGAGGACTTAGTATATCTGTACTCATTTCCAGTCTTATTTTCTGATTCATTACTCTTTTTTCAATTTTTTCCTGTTTTACTCTTTGTAGAAATAGATGTTATCTACCAAAATATTCGATATGGTTGCATCAGAAACAAAGAAGTACAGCGCCAGATTTTCGGTATTTAGTCCAACAAAGTCGGAGAGCGGAATATCGAGGCTGACCCATTGCCGGGATATCAGTGTAGGCGCCTGGAATTCAACAGAAGCCTCTGTATCATCTTCTGTTCCTATTACATTATCAGGTCCCGCATCCACCAGGAGTATCCGCAGGAAGTCCCCTGGTGCAATTTGCTGATCTTCCACCTGAATATCCAGATGGTAGTGTGTCATCTCAGAGGCATTGACTGTATTTTGAGTCCGAATCGCAACAAAATTCAGGTTCGTATAGCGGATTACATTATCTCCGCCAATGTTGATGTCAGCACCTCCAAGGGTGGTTTGCCCATCAGGAATAAAGAACCCGTTATAGTACTCTACAGGTACATCGGCGTAGGCATCACTAAAGACCGAAATTACATCTTCCGGGTTTCGGGCCGGAGGTACAGGGGCCGTTTCAAAACTGCCCTCAACTTCCAGGGTAAGGGAGCCGGCGGCTTTGACGCCTGCAAGCAGGGCCGTAATTGTAGCCGTACCCGTGCCGACAATAGAAATCACTCCGGATTCACTTACCCGTGCCACCTCATTATCTGTAGAACTGAAGTTAAAATAGGCAGGGGCAGCCGAAACGGTCTGGTTGCCACCCGAGGCGAGATTAAAGGTTTGCGTGAGGCCTGTAACAGGTATCTGCACATCCAGAAATGTTGTTTCCACACGATCTTCCCCGTTAAAAATTGCAGGTTTTGGCTGGCCTAGTGTACCTAACTTCTCGAATTGCAGCTCATCGATCCAAAAGGTGAACCCGTCCCCATCCTCCGGTCCGGCAGCGTAGAAAAACAAGCCCTTTTCCACAGTGAGCTTAAAGGGGTCCGGAATTGGAATCGTGTATTTGGACCATCCTGTTCCCACCCGAAGATTGGGAATGTTAACGCGGTATTTGTTTTCGCCAAAATCGACTCCAAAACCAATTTCATTGATCGAGGTCGCTTTTGAGGCTTTGGCCCAAAATGTAAGGGCGTCATAATCTGATAAATCCCGGCCTCCCATATCGGGAAATACTGCTCCCGCAAAGGAACCGGAAGGATCCCCGAAATTCGGTATGTCAAACCGCATTGAAGATGTGCCGTCATACCTGATTTCTGTATCGACGGTGAAGGCATCGAGTTTGGAGCCAGCAAAAGGAAAATACTCCAGGCCACCGCTGAATCCATCGATAAAAACCAAAGGATTGTTCGGGAACGTGGCAAAATCAACTTTGTCCGAATACTCACGTTCACATCCTGCAAACAAACCGATAAAGGCCAGAGCAAGCAGTGAATTTTTTAGATAAATAAACAGTTCGGTTTTCATTTTTACGTCATTTTTTATTTACCAATGTTAATATGTATGTACGTGCGTATCTCCCATTCCGTACCGTCAGGGAAACCTACAGGGCTTATGATGGAATCATCGGCAAATTCGAGTGATTCATTTGGCAGGTACCTGGGTGAGAACTCATTCATGGTACGCCAGGTACCCCGGATCCCTATCTGGGTATTCGGCAATACGAACCAATCGGGTATCCCGAGTGTCGTGGATACATCTAACATCAATTGAACCGGGTAGGTAAGGTTAAAGTCGCGATGGTAATCAAAGGGGCCCCAGTCATTTAACTTGAAGGTGTGCTGTACTTTGAAATTTTTATAGATCATTCGAATATCCCCCCCTATGCGTTCGACGAGTCTGGGTGAATCGCCATTGGCCTGAGCATTGCCGAAGTACAGGTTGGCCACCAGGCCTAATTCCGGATTGAGTTTAGAGACTATCCGTGTGTGTGTTTCCCATAAATCCCGGGCGGGAACCGAGTTTGGAAATGGAAATAGCGTCCGGTCGTCCTGGAAACCGATTGCCGCATCCATCGTTGTGGGTAAATGGCGAAATACAAACCCCGCACTGACCGCGAACTTGGCATCTTCGGCCCTGTCGTTGTCCCATTCGTACATCCAGGTTCCAGGGGTTGGATCCCAGGTGAACAAAATTTCTCCGGCAACTGTTTCCCGGTTGGCACGGACCACAAAAGGATCATCCAGAATATTTCGCAGCCTGCCCGGGCTCTGAACGTCATTGGGCATGGGTCCGACGATGGGCTTTTGCCACAAAAAGTTAGGTGCGACCTGCAGGTTTCCGAATGAATATGTAAATCCAGAGAGGAAATTTGTTTGGTTACCACTACCCGTATCCTTTAATTTCCAGCCTGTAAAGGTCTGGGTTTGATCATAACCACCCCCGGCGACCAAACCTTGTGCCGCTCCCTGGGCATACCAGTTAAACTTACCCGAAGAATAGGTGATCTTGGCCTTACCTCCCCAGTTGTCCATTGAATTGACCTCATCCGTAAAAATGATGTATTTCGGGGCGGCATCAGGGTTATCAGGGTTGTAGTCAGGATTGTCTTCGGTGAATTGAAACTCACGGCCGTTTAAAGGTTGTCCACCCCAAATACCTCCAACCTGTACACCGAAATCGCCAAACTCCCTTTCGATAGCTATCGTAGCCCTCCGGGTCCTCGGCATGGGTACCGCCAGGGATGAGACAATATCCCCAAAGTCGTCAACATCTTCATGGAAGATTCCCGAGATCTCAAATTTCCCAACCTTCCGTTGGTACTTCAGGAGTACTGCAGGGTTCGCCCCCCACCAGAGTTGCGGGCCAAACGCTGCCTTAAGGCCTTCAATAGCCCTTTTTCCATCGATTTCAAATCCCGCGATTTCACCGTTATAAATATCGAGGTTCGGGCCGTAATTCGCCTCGGGATACAAACCGAAGAAATCGCCTTCGTACCCCCAGTGGTAGTGCCCTGTTCGATAAAACCCCCTGATATCGAAATCCCGTGCATTCCATTCAAAGGAGGCATTGTATACCTGTACCCGGTTGACATCCGAAAGCGTTACTTCGCCATCTTCAGTATTTACAACCACGGGACGACCCCGATTTTCATAAAAGATCTCGTCTATCGGATTCGTAGCTACTTTACCTAAAACATTAAAATTGACCTCCGCCCGTACATTCGATGCCGGGTTTCCCTCAACCCCAACGAAAAAGGACTGCATGTGGTCAAAGCCCAATTCATCCGGGTATTGAATTTCATCGGGATCGGCACTCTCTGGAGTGGTAATTAAACTCCCCCCCGTATTAAATGTAGTAAGTCTGGCCTGTAAGTTACTAACGCGCAGCATTTTGCTGCTTTCCCCCACCAGGGCAGCTTTGTCCCCCCGCGCCCTGAGGACGGCATCGGTTATCTGGATGCTGTTGAAATAGGTCTCAATAAAATCCTGGTTTACCCCTTCTTCATACGGATTGAGCTTATGCGCTTCTTTAAGGGCGTAATAGGCGGCACGTGGATAAAGGTCATAAAGGCCACGGGCGTCGGTTTGCCCCTTTGCGGTAATTCCAAACCATTCCTCATTCATATTGTTTTCCCCCTCTGCGGGCAGGTCAATTGCATACCCACCGTTCGACCAGGACGCATTATTATCGTGGACGTCGGCGTTCTTCCGGTCGTCAAAGCCATATTTCCACCATCCGTCACTGAACTGAAAGGTAAACCCTCCGATGGAGTTTTCTGCTTTACCCAATCCAGCCGCATTGGCATATATTTCCTTCCAGTTCCCTACCATATAATAGGCCTGGGCTTTCTGGTCTTCCTTATTCTCTATCGCGTTAAAGGCATCAGCCCCGAATTCCGTGAGCATTATGGGCATGTCGAGTTTCTCCTTAACCACCTCAAACATATCCCCGAAGGACAGTCCGCGATACACGTTGGTTCCATAAACGTCCACGTCCGTGCACTCTTCTGCGATAATATCCAAAAACAAGACATCCCCGTTACAAATGGCAACCGGGTGGCTGCTATCCACAGCCTTCATCCGGCGGGATGCTTCGTTCATTAACCGGTACATAGGTCTTCCCCTTTGCTCCCCGATGAATTTCTTTTCCTCTTCATCATCGGGAAAGTCCTCCGTTTCAGCTCCGGCCCAAAAAAGACCGTAATTATTCTCATTCCCCAGCAGATACATCAATAAACCCGGTGTATCCTTATATTCCTGAACCAAAGTCTCGACCTCGGATAACAAAAACTCCTGAGTGCGCGGATCTGAATAATCTGTGATTTCAATCCAGACCCCGTCAATGGTTAGTCCGTAACGCCCAAAGGAATGGTTCAGCAGGGTGTAAATCCCGTAATTTTCATAGATATACTTAATCCAACGCGCAGGAACTCCTGTATACTGGCGGATTACGTTGACATTCATGTTTTTCAAGAGGGACATTTCCGTGTCCAGTCCGGCCCGGATAATGTCATCAGGTTTTTTCCAGAACTCGGCTGTTATTGTATTCGTGCCAATGGGAATGTAGTCCCAATTCATTCCGTTGATCATGAAGTCACTGCCATTTACCTTCAAACGCATCCCATCCGAATCCCTGACCACGGTAACCTGATCTGCCTGGGCATAAACACCCGCGGTAAAAAGGAGGAAAACAATACTAAAAATGATGTTCTTCATAATGCAAATGTTTGTATTAGAGTGCTTCTTTACATCATTAAGTAAAGGAGCCCACATCCAGAGTCTAATTCACTTGTGGCGTTCACGCCCATAGCGGTTCCTGAACGCTTCCCTAAATTTAAGGTAAATGATTTATCATATCCTCAATTTACCCCTATACAAAAAACATACATTGTATTTAAAAGGGGGTAATTTTATTGAAATCGCAATATAATCTGTGGTTTTGACCAGTTACAATGGCGTAGGCAGGTAAACCTCAAACCCGGATATAACATTCGTTGTATAGGTAATGTTGAGTTTATTAAGAGGTGATGTAGGGTCTGGTTATAAGGTCAGAAGGTAGTTCACCAGGTTCTCATCGCGTTCCAGGTTCAATTTTTTACGCAAACGATATCGTTTGATCTCAACGCTTCGGGGAGAAATATTAAAAAGGGGGGCCATTTCCTTCGAAGTGAGGTTCAGGCGCAAATACGCACATAGGCGTATATCATTTGGGGAAAGTTCCGGATGGGCTGTTTTGAGTTTACTGAGAAATTCACGGTCGGAATTGTTAAATGCCTCTTTGAACATTTCCCAGTCATCGTCCTGACTCAGGCTTTGATCAATGATATCTATAATGGGCTGAATGGAGTCTGTATCCCGGAAACGCTCATGTATCTGGTTGCGTACCCGGTTCAGGATTTCATTCTTTTTGATGATGCTCATCGTGGAAGCCGCCAGTTCGTTACTTTTTTTCCTGAAGTCTTCCCGCAGCTGATTATTTTTAAGCTTTACTATTTCCTGCTCGTTACGCGCCCGGGCAAGGTCCAGTTCGCGCTGTTTGCGACTTAGGAGCCGGATTTGTTTTTTGCGGTAATAATTTCGGTATTGTGAATGAATGAACCATCCGGCAAGGACCAGCATCAGGGCGTATACCGCCCACATAGGACGGGTACTGTACCAGGGTCTGCCAATCACAAACGCATAATCTGCTGTATTGCCCGAAAGTTGATCGCCAATCCGGGAGCGCACCTGGAACGTATAGCTACCGGGCGGAAGGTTTCTGAAGGAAGCCGTAGGATTTTCTGACCAGGAGCTCCAGTCCGGATAAAATCCTTCCAGGCGGTATTGGAACAGGGGGGCGCGGAAGGGAAAGTATTCCGCGGTAAAAAAAGAAAAATCCAGATTGTTCTGCCAATGTGAAAATTCACCTGCCCGGGAAATTTCTGCCATAGACTCCAAACCGGACTGTGATTCCCGGCCCTCGAAGTGTACAGAGGAAAGGGTTACATTGAAGTCTTTTGAGGCATAGCGGTTCAGGTCTATGGCCATATATCCCGAACCCGTTCCAATCAGGTAACTTCCCACCTCAGGTTGCACCCCCAGACTTTCATAACCCACAATTCCGTTTCGTTCCTTTTCTGTCAAAGGTATTACTAAGGTCTTGGGATTGCCCATCAAATTCCCGGGACTGACCACGTAGATATTGTAGTTCCCAAAAAACCATAAGCTATTATTGGACTCATCCACATGCATCCTGCCCGAAAGGTTCTTTTCCTTTTCATAAATAGTTTTAAGGGTGGTGTCTTTTGCGAATAGGTCAGCCTTAGGGTCATATCGGAAAATCCCATCAGAGGAAGCATACAACAACGCATTTCCATATTTCAGGATGCCCGAATCATAACCGATAAGTGTAGTATCAGCCGTTACACTGATCGCGTTGTAATACGCTGAGTCCGCTCTCACTTTGAAAATACCCTTGTACTCGTGATTCACAAAAACCGTCTCGTCGAGTACTTCTACGAAACGCGATGAATGTTCAAAACCAGCGATTTTATTGCGCACCTTCCAGTACTTTCCATCCTGCTCCAGGATACTTAACCCGTCGTATTTCCCTTGTATAAGCCATTGTGGATGGTCTGGCAACCGGGATACTTTCCAGGTGCCGGAGGCCTCATCGATCCGAACTGCCTGGGTCCCATCGATCACGAAGGTACCGGTATGGTGTCCGCAGAACAGCGTGCCATCAATCTCATCCAAAGACCACACCTGCCCCTTGGTACCCTCAACGAGCGTAAACTCATCCGATCCTTCAACAGGTTTGTAAAACAGCCCCTGATTCGATCCCAGGTAGAGGAACCCCTTATGCGAACGGACGGCATACACACTGCCTACCTCCCCTTTTTTGTCAACGAACAGGGTAAAAGGTGATTCGGGATTGATATAGCTTACCCCGTTGTCAAGCCCAAGCCAGATGTTCCCATCCCGATCCTCGAAAAGGGCAAGGACGGTATTGTTGTCCAGGCCATTGAGTTGGTCGTATTGGCGGACCAGATTGCCATCAGCATCCAGGTGAAGTACTCCCCTGGAAATAGTGCCAATCACAAATCCACCTGTTTCCACTTGCAAAGCACTGTAGATCCGTGAGGCAAGTAAGGAACCATTAGCCGGAATTTCCCATGAGATCAGACCTTCCGGACTGAGTTTGAAAAAACCGCTGTCGCTTGTTAATACGAGCAACCCTTCCTGCGTTCCAAATAGGTTGATGACCTCTTGCTCAAGGAGTATCGGATGGTTACTGACCAAAACCTCAGCTCCATTTTCAACCTTGAATACCCCATGTCCTATCCGTTGAAAATAAAGTATCCCGTCTACCTCAAAGCCCTTTGTAAAAGCCGTTTTAGCCTCTATAACCCTTACTGCTTCATCGGAGGGATTGTAGGCGTAAATCCGATCGAGTGACTGGAAAATAATGTAGTCATCAATTTCCAAAATTGTCCAGAATTCTTCATCGGGCACCATATCGACATTCAGTCTTTTGGTCAGGGAGGTATACCTTAAGATTCCGTAGACATCGCGTTCCCAGTATCCAAAATCCATATAGAAACCACTGTAAACACGGTCGCCGATAGCCTTGACCGATCGCATGATGGTATTGTTAGGAGAAGGATTCAGGGTCCAGGACGACCCGTTATAAACCAGCAGTCCCCTATTATTTGCAATACAGATACGTTTATCGCTGCCCTGAGAAATGGACCAGTTCTGATTCTCTGCCCCATAATCCGCAGGGGTAAAATTCCGGATGGGGGGAAGATCCTGGCTGTAAAGCCTTCCAAAGAGGATTAAGAATATGATAGCTGCAACTCTCAACGGGCGGGAACTTTGAATCCTGGCTTTAAAAATACGAATACTTTTCAGTAGAAATGATAAGGTGTTCCACTTGCCGATTCCCCGAAAGAAAATAATTCCGCGAGTGCCCCATCAATTTTATCCCTAATGGTGTATACCCAAAGAACCCTGGCAGAGAGGTGGATACTGCCGGTTCCCACTGTTAATGTTATCGTAAATATCCTATTTTTGTTTAACCTTTTATCTAATTTAGCTAAACATTCATAAACTTTATTCAACACTTATGGTTCTCTCAGCGCGTTTTATCATCCTTTCCTTTGTTTTTCTTTTCACGATTCCGGCCTCAAATGCCCAGGATTTCCAGGGACAGGCTTATTATTTTTCGAAATCGACCATGGAGTTAGGCAGCTGGGGCGCCAGAATGAGTGAGGCCCAGAAAAAAGAGGTTTATGCACGGCTTCAGAATCGCCTCGAAAAAACGTACATCCTCAATTTTAACAAGGAAGCCTCAGTGTTTAAAGAGGAGGAGAAATTGGATGCCATGTCCGGGGCAACGGATTCCTGGGGAAAGAATTTTGCCAGGGGCGAACAGTATAAAAATGTAAAAGGCAACGAATTGGTGCAAAGCCAGGAATTTTATGGAAAGTTATTTCTGGTCAAGGATGAATTACAAAATATCAAATGGGAGATGGGATCCGAGTCAAAACAAATAGGGCAATATATGTGCTTTAAGGCGACAGCTAGTGTACCCACCAACGAACTCACTTGGTTTGACTTCTCCTGGAGCCGGCTAAGGCAGAACAATGAAAATTCAGGCGAACCTAACGGGGAGGAAGCGAAAGAGCCCGCCGTGGAGATGACACAAATCGAAGCCTGGTATACACCTCAGATTCCCGTAGCACACGGCCCGGCTGAGTACTGGGGCCTTCCGGGTCTAATCCTGGAGGTTAGTGCAGGGAATACGGTAATGCTCTGCTCAAAAATTGTCATGAACCCCGATGTAAAACTCAAAATTGAAGCTCCGGACAAAGGCAAGGAAATCACCAAAACGGAGTATCAAATCACGGTAGCGGACAAAATGCAGGAGATGAGAGACAATCGCGGACGTAGAAGAAGCAGATAATACAAGCCTTCCAGGTATCTCATCCCACACCCTAGCCACCACTATTCATGAAAAACGTATTCTTTATCGCGCTACTCCTGGTAGCCGGTAGTTCCTATGGACAGGTTCTTCTGGAAGGGGTGGTTAAAGATAGTCTGGGAACACCCCTGGAATTGGCCAATGTAATTGCTATAAACCAGGAGACCAAGGGCATGGAGTCTTATGGTATTACCAACGAGCAGGGGGCATTCCGATTAGAACTCAGCCAAAACGGAACTTTTGAAATTCAGATCAGCTATGTGGGTATGACCACCTTTAAGGAAATCCTCACCACGGCTGAAAGCGATCTGGAAAAATCGTTTACCCTGGTTTCGGAAAATGCCCTGGATGAGGTGGAACTGGTGTATACCATGCCTGTAACCATAAACGGAGATACGCTGGTCTACGATGCAGACTCCTTTAATACCGGAACAGAGCGAAAACTGGAAGACGTTCTGGAAAACCTGCCTGGGGTAGAGATCAATGAAGACGGGCAGATTGAAGTTGAAGGTAAAGTCGTTAACAAATTGATGGTCAATGGGAAAGACTTCTTTGACGGGGATACAAAACTGGCGACCAAAAACATCCCTTCAAAGGCTGTTGACAAAATTCAGGTGTTGCGAAATTATTCCGAGGTGGGCCAGCTCAGGAGTGTGACCAATAACCAGGACAACGTTGCCCTGAACATCAAATTGAGAGAAGGCAAGGAGAATTTTTGGTTCGGAGATGTTACCGCCGGTGCCGGGGCTTCCCCGGATAATGCGCTCTATGTTTTACAACCCAAACTGTTTTATTACAGTCCCAAATACAGCCTGAATTTTATTGGGGACCTCAATAATACGGGGGAAGTAGCACTCACTCGGCGCGATATACGGAACTTTGGAGGTGGCTTCAGGGCCCCCAGCCGCAATAGCGGGACAAGTATCAACCTGGGAGATAACAGCCTTAATTTCCTGACCGATGAAGCCAATGCCCTGGAGATTGAAAACAAACTGGCCACAGGAAACTTCAGTTACTCTCCCTCCCGGGCCCTTGACCTGAGCGGATTCCTGATCTATAACAGCAGTAGGGTTGTCTCCCGGGAGACGAGTTTTATTCGCTACACAGATCCAAGTTTGGGAATTCCCGATGAAGCCACGGAGCAATCCAGCAGGGAGCGCTCGAACCAGGCCTTGCTCAAACTCAGCGCTTCCTATCAGCCCAACATCAATAATCAGCTGGACTATGACATCCTGGGCCGTGTTTCCAATGACCGTCAGAACCAGGATGCATTTTCCTCGGTAATCGGGACCACAACCCAGTTCGACGAAGTGACTCCTTACAGCATCAACCAGAACCTGAATTACTACTACACCCTGGATGAGGATAATATTTTTGCTTTTGAGGCGCAGCATTTACTGAAAAACGAGGACCCTTTTTACAATGCCGTTCTGGCCAATGACCCAAATGGATCGGATGCTTTTGATGGTACGGCCAGGGCCCTGGGCCTGGATACCACCCAAACCCGTTACGATTTGGGACAGGACCGGCGTATCAAATCCAATCAGTTGGATGCGAAGCTGGACTATTACAACATTCTCACGACCAAAAGTAATCTCAATGTCACCCTTGGGGTGATCTTAAGCCGGCAGGAATTCAATTCCCAGATATTCCAGTTCCTCGACGATGGATCCCAATTCAATCCGACCCCTACTTTTAATGAGGGGCGTGCCTCCAACGATACGCAATACAATTTCAGCGACCTCTATCTGGGGGTTCGTTATCGCTTTAAGGCAGGTAAATTTACAATCACGCCAGGAATATCTGCCCACGCCTATGGCAACAGGAACATTCAGTTTGGGGAGACCTTTGAAGATAATTTCTTCCGCCTCCTGCCCGAATTTGAGACTCTTATTCAACTTAAGAAAAGTGAATCCCTCACCCTGAGGTACAATATGCGGAATCAGTTCACCGATGTGACACGCCTGGCCGAAGGATTGGTCCTGAACAGTTTTAACAGCATTCAATTCGGGGATTCAGAACTACAGAACGCCCTCTCCCACAACATAAGCCTTCTCTACAATAGCTTTAACTTATTTAACTATACCAACGTTTTTGCACGGGCCGCCTACACCAGTAATATCGATCAGATTCGGAGCCTGACCAATTTTGACAATGTCATTCGGACCAGCACCTTTTTCAATTCCAGTTTTGCGGATGAAACCGCCTCCATTTTTGGGCGTATTCAGCGTACTTTCGGGAAAATCAGGGCCAGCTTTAATGCGAGTTTGAATTACAGCAAGATCAATCAGTTCATACAGGGACAGCAATCCGTAAATGAAGGCTTTACCCAAACCTATACCCCTGGCATCCGAACGAACTACAAGGTAGCGCCAAATGTTACCCTTCGCTACCGGTATAGCGTCACCAATAATAATCAGGGAGGTGGGGAGACGAAGTTTGTGACCAATGCGCCTTCCGTCGAGGTCGATGCACTGGTTTGGAAATCCCTGACAATACGGAGTAATTACACCTATACCAACCAGGATCTGGGAAATGGGGATTCTCAGTCCTTCCAGAATTGGGATGCCCGGATTTCCTACCGCAAGAGCAGAGACTCCAAATGGGAATATGAAATAAGGGCAACCAACATCCTCAATATCGAATCGCAGGTAAGAAACAGTGCCAATAACCTTTCGGTCTTCCTGTCGGAGACCTTTATACAACCCCGATTCCTCACCTTTCGCTTTATCTATACGCTCTAATGAAGATTGTCCCTGTATAGCTGAACCTTTTCGCTACTTAGACTAAAAACGCAAAGCCTCTTCGAAAAACCGCCTTGAAGCCGTTTCAATTGGGTAATTCAGTCTCAAGTCTTTTCATCTCCTGGTAGCGGGAGAAAACACCCAGTGCATTGAGGTAGCAAATGATAATTCCCCTTTTGCCATCTAAAAACCCTAATCTTAGGATATAGTGATTTAAAAACTTATAAGCGGGCCTAAAGATAAAATGGTACAATGAGGCCCGTTTGCCTTTTTGATATTGTTCAAAGGCTTTCATTTTCCCATATTTCACCATTTTGCCCTTGTAGTCCTCATAATCCTTGTATGAATAGTGCAGCAGTTTGTTTTTCAGGGTTGCTGACTGCCCTTCAACTTCCAGGGTTTCGTGAACAATCCGGTCTTCAACAAATCTGACCTTACTTTTTCTGAATAATCGATAATTCTTATCGCTTTGCCATCCACTGAAATGCAAAACCTTATTCTTAAACATAAAGGTTCTTTTGAAGAAATAGGCAGCCACATCAGATTCATCAGAATGTATCACTTCGAGAACTTCCGCTTTCAATTCGGGAGTCAGCCGTTCATCAGCATCCAGAAAGAGAACCCAGTCATGTGAAGCCTGAGTAAGGGCATAACTTTTTTGATCGGTATAGTTGATGAATTTTCGTTGGATTAATTTCACATTGGGGTGCTCTTCTATAAGGGCAACCGTACGGTCCGTGCTGTAAGAATCGATAACGATTAGCTCATCGGCAAAACTCAAATTATCCAATATACCTTCAATGTTTTCTTCTTCATTGTAGGTGATAACCAATGCTGATATTTTTGCGTCCTCCTTACTCATTCACTAAGTAGTCCTGAAGTTTTCTCAATTGTTTTTGTTCGTCGAAATTTTGGACAATATGATGAAATCCGTTTTTTCCGAAGGCTGTACGCTTTTCTTTATCCTGATACAGTTCCATGACCCTGTCTGCAAATTGATCGATATCGTTTTCCGGCACTAAAAACCCTGTTTCCCCCTCTATGACCAATTCCGGGTTGCTGCTGAGGTTAAAGGCAATAATGGGTTTTTGACAAAGCGAGGCTTCGGCCAGAACATACCCAAAACCTTCCCAATAGGAAGGCAACAAAAAGATATCCGCAGTATTAATAAATTCCAGCGGCGTTTCTATAAAACCGGCAAATCGAACAACGTCCTGAACACCCAATTCATTGGAAAGCTTTTCCAAAGCCCCTCTCAGCCGACCTTCACCTCCAATAATCATCTGGAAGTTCAGATGCCTTTGCTTTAACTCAGCTGCGAGCCTTATCAGGAATTCGTGATTTTTCTGATATTCAAGCCTCCCAAGGGTCAACAGTCTAAAACCATTTTCTTCTACTGAGGTTTTCGGAAGCTGATCCACGTTGATACCGTTGTATATAACCGTTATTTTTTCCTTTGGAAATAAAAAAGGATTATTCTGTAAAACCGTTCTCTTGGTAGCCTCTGAATTGGCTAATACGTCGGTGAGGATGTCTTTGAAGTAGTACCGGTTCAAAAGTGAATTCTCAATAGGAATGGCACTACCCCTTCGATAAATTATTCGCTTAACACCTGCCATCTTTGCGGCTTTACCCGCGATCTTTAAGTCCCGTGACAAGTTGATGATAATGGATGCAACATTGAATTTTCGTAAAAGTTGGTACACTTTGGCATAGGCATATGGATTTAGAATACTCATATTGCTCAATGAAATACCTATGTGGGGAACATTTGTCTTTTTCAGTTTCTCCAACAAAACACTTTTCCGGTGGGCAAATACAACAACATCAATTCCGTTCTCGTGTAAATAGCGACTCACCTCATAATGCCATTTTTCACCACCCCCCCACGCTTCTGCCGAATTGAAAAAACCAATAACACCTGTCATACCAAAGATTTATAGAGCTGAGTTAAGTCTCCGGATACCTGGGAATCTGCAAAGCGCTGCACGTAGACATACCCTTTTTCTGCCATTTGTTCCCGTTGATCCGGATTGTTAAAAAGGTGCTCCAGAGATTGTCGTATTTCCGAAATATTTACCGGGTCGATGAACATAGAGTCAGGTCCTGCGGCCTCAGGGAAGCAGCCATTTCTGGTCGTAATAACGGGTAGTTTGCTATACAATGCCTCAATAATAGGTATTCCAAAACCCTCACAAAGAGAGGGGTAGCAGAAAACTGTGGCACACTGATAGAGCCTGGCCAGTTCCGCTGAGGTGATATTTTTTATGAATAAGACCTGTTGCCCCATGTCATTCTGGTCAATATACTCATGTACCTGCTTTGCATAGCCCTTTTCCTGTCCTACCAAAACAAGAGGAAAACCAGTGCCATGTATTGCTTTTACTAACGAGAGTACATTTTTCCTCGCCTGTATGGTTCCCACATTTAATATGAAGGTTTTGGGCAGGTTGAACTTTTTCCTGACTGCATCTTTGTCACTTTCAGAATAAGTTTTCTTGTATACATCATTACATCCCTGGTAGATGACTGAAATTTTGCTCTGGTTCGCCTTCAAATAGTGAATCAAATCCCGCTTGGTTTGTTCACTTATCGCGACAATTCGATCGGCATGTTTAATGGCGTACTGAAACTTAAGCCTGTAGATAATCCGGTCAAAAAAATTGTAATACTGAGGATGGCTTAAAAAAATCACGTCGTGAATGGTGACCACTCTGGGGATTCTCTTTGCGCCAAACTGTAGCGGAAGTTCCCCGGATAACCCGTGAAAAACATCAATGGAATCGACATTTATTTGTTTCCATTGTCCAAACAGGCGCCAGAGCGAAGGAAAGGCTTTCCAGAACCACCCTTTAGGATAAACAATAGTTGCTTTTTGAAGAGCTACTTTATTCTCGAGATTGGATTTTTTTGTATTGAAAAGATAAAAATGCTGAAACCCAGGGTTGTCCGTTAAGATACGAACGATGTCTCTCCCATAATTGCCGAGACCAGTGTTGTTGTGAAAAATACGTTTTGCATCGTATCCGATATTCATTTTAAGCCATTGAGAGGGGTAAATTTACAGATATTTCTACTAAGTCATCCCTCAGGTTTATAAATCCAGAAACTCCATATAGTTTGCTTGTTGGTATTTGAAACTCCATTTGGGGTTGGTGTATCCTTCAGGCAAGACCATATTATCATCAAGGATGTGAAAGAGTAATTTGTCGAGTTCATCCCCGGGATAGAAAATGGCATTCTCTTTTAAGTCCTCCAGTGGCTCAAAAAATTGCTTGCATAGCAGGGGCTTTTTATAGGCATATGCAAGATTGAAACTTCCGGAAATTTTGTATTTCAGGTAATTATCTTCGGATTTTAACAAGGGCAAAATGAAATCACTCGCTTTGATATACCCGTGGTATTCCTCATTCGCAATAAATGAATTGAAACAAAGGAAGGCATTCTGTAAGTCGTTTTTGGTGATCGCCTCCCACAGCTCCTTCTCTTCTGCTCTTGAGGTATCCAGTTTTCCCAGGAGGAGAAACTTCAAATTCTTGAAGTGCTTAAGTTTGGAGAGGGCGTTTATCAAAATCATATAATCCCTTCGCTGCCAATCGATCCGACCGGGTATGGCAATCCAGACATCTTCTTTTGGTTTGGTAATCTCACTCTTGTAATCTGGAAAAAATATGGGGTAAAAGCTGCTGACTTCAATGGCTGTCTTACCGGATAAATAGTCCTTTATCTGGTCACTCAGCACCATATACTTTTTGATTTTCAGGGAAATAATACGCTGTGTGAAACTTTTCAGCAATTTGTTTCCGTTGTGCAGCACCCCAACACATGGTACGGATGCCGTTAATAGAAGCAGGCATAAATTCCTGACAAATTTGCTGGAACTGGCTGTGTTGAATATTACGAGGTCATACTGCTTTAGTTTTTGGGCCGTTCTGACTTGTTGTCGAATTTTCCTGAAGGCTCCCTTTTTTAAAGGGTGTATGTAATCAACGCTTTTACAAAGTGTTTCGTAAGAGGAAACCTGCTGTGCCAAGGCCTTATGAAGCAACAGAGAAGTCTCTATACCCGCATGTTTGAGAAATAACACCTGGGCATAGATGCATTCCTCATGACTGGTACTTAATTCGACGATGATCACTTTCATGGATATTCGGACTATCTTGCCTGAAGCGTAAAACTAGGTACCTTTTTGGTCAATGAAAAGAGTTAAGATCACTTCTTTTGACATACATCCAATTAAGCGGTACTCAGGATTATGACTTAGATCGTTACCCGCTTAGCGGGTGATCCTTTTTAATCCGTAGTCTAATTGAAAAGTAACAAAGCTGCGCTTTGCCCGTTCTAGAATCCCGATAGCCGTAAGAAGGATTACGCGCTACGCGCGTGATCCTTTATAATCCGTAGTCTAATTGAAAAGTAACAAAGCTGCGCTTTGCCCTT
>NZ_JAUDUY010000012.1 GCF_030380815.1 Robiginitalea aurantiaca
TCGGCCAGATCATCACTCAAGATAACCGTGGTCAAGTCTACATTTCCGGTATTGACTACCGTAATGGTATAGTTCAACGTGCCGGGGGCACTGATAACTTCAAGGTCTACCACCTTATCTACTGTTAAAGCAGGATTAGCAGGAGTGCTAACATCAGTTAATTCGCAATCCGTATCATTGGCTGGCTCCGTATCATCAGAAATTGTAGCAACAGTTACCAAATTTCCAATATCGCCAGTCCCACACTGAGTTACTGTCGTATCATCACTCGGCGCATCATTATTGACCGTCACAGTTATTGTGTACACCACCGTTTCGCCAGGTGCCAGGGCACCAACATCCCATGTTACCACACCGGCATTTTCGGTACCCCCATCAGATGCCGATACAAAAGTCACATTAGGATCAAGGGTGTCGGTGATCACCACAGAATTTGCCACAGAGGGGCCTGCATTGCTCGTTGTAATGGTATAGGTCAGTGTTCCTCCCTGATCGATAGGGTCTACATCATCCGATTTAGTCACCGAAACATCTACATCTGCTGAAAAGAAGTCACCAACCTGGAGTAGTGGGACTTCCTGATTACCAGTATTAATTTTGCCAGCTTCACAACTTCCGATGGCAGCGGCATCTCCCAATCGCGTTTTCACGTTGCCGCCTACATTTTGGGGGACACTACTCTGAAGAACCAACCAAACTTCTACAATGATCTCATCCCCGGGATCCATACCACTGACTTCAATGGTACTTTCTATAGTATTACCTGTTAAGTTTGATGAAAAGCTTGAAACAGAAGCAGGTGTGCCATTATCTATTAAACTGGCATCGGCTCCTGTATCTACAAAAGCACCAATAACTTTTAAATTACCGTCAAATCCGAATGCACCCCCATTGGTAGTCTCAGTTTGCCACTCTCCACCAATTGATATAATATCATTAGCACAGGCCCCAGCAGCATCCGCCCGCACAAAATATTCGAAGGCCACAATCTGACCCAAGCCCAGATTGGCCGGTTGAAGGGATTCCAAAGTACTGGCATGACTCGTATTACCCAAAGGACTATCTCCACGTCCGTTAGGTGCTAAAACCTCACCATTTAAATACCTGTTATATAATTCAGGATTATAAGCGCTGAAATCAATACCATAATCCCCCCCAGCATCATTAAATGTAATTGTAGCTTGATGTTGGCTTGCTCTTCCCGTTGCCAGTAAATGAAAAAAAGCGCCCCTGTCGGCCTCTATGACTGTATATATTTCAGTAGAAAAGGAGCCGCTGGCATCCGCGGTAACGACATCCTGGAGCCCAGATTCCCCCAGGTTATTAAAGACATGTTCCGTTAGTTTCAGGTCGATCACCTCAAAAGAACCCCAACCTTTTCCAGTAGCAATTACCTTATCACCTGGAAAGTAATCTACTTTGTCCGTGGTGATGGTTTGGGCTGTTACAATCGAACTGATCATAATAGCAACAACCAATAAGAGTATTCGGCTGCTTCTGCTACTGATTCGTTGGAGTGTGGAGTAATAATGTTCCATTGGGATGTGGTTTAGGTTGTAGGGTATTTAAAATAGGAATAGGTATTTATCTGAAGGGGTCCGGACACGGGCCGTGCGGGCAGAAATACATACGAAGATTGCATCCCGCTTTCAGGGCAGGATAAAAGAGAATCGTTAAAAAGGAAGAGAAGTAATTCTGCTCCATACGCAAACGGCCGGTTTTTAAGAGTTCTTAAAAACCATAACAAGCAGGACTGGAAGTAAGAATTGGTAGAATAAACGGAACGAACTCTGGCAATCTAGTTTTGAAACGTATACGGGGGAAGAATTAAAAAGCCAGTATTCTTTCTCTTTTATTTTCTTAAATATACGTTAAACAAAATTAACGAGTCTCTGGGAAGTCGCTATAAATCATAGTTCATCGATGAAATGCACAGTTCTTACACCCAACACACTAGCACAAAATATATTATGTAATACTTTACCTACAAGGCTCTTATTTATTCACTGACTTTCTCCAGACCTCTAACCGTGATCACTTTTTTGATAGAAGAAAAAGAGCATCTTTTATCAACCCAAATCTTTTAAGACCCCCACTTATCTGAAAACGGAAGGCCCCGATTCGGGGCCTTTTTTATTCTATTATAACATTCGCCTGGGACGACTACTTTTTCTTTTTCTGAGTCTCCGCCTGCTCCATCACTTCACGCATTTTCCGCTGGAACCGGTTTTCCTTCCGGGGTTTCTTCTTTTGCTCCTGAATCTGGGCGTGAATTTTGTCCTCATCAAGGATGACGTTCTTGATGACCAGCATAATCCCTATGGTAATCAGGTTGGAGACAAAATAATACAAACTAAGGCCACTGGCGTAATTGTTGAAGAAGAACAACATCATCAGGGGCGACAGGTACATGATAAACTTCATGTTCGGCATCCCGGGTTGCTGGGTCTGCATGGTTTGCCCCGTGGTCATCATCATATAGAAAAATATGGCGATGGAAGCCAAAATTGGGAACAGACTGATATGATCTCCATAGAACGGAATGGCGAATGGTAATTGAGCCACAGTGTCATAGGATGAGAGGTCGTCTGCCCAAAGGAAGGATTTCTGGCGCAGTGAAAAACTCGTCGGGAAAAACATAAAAAGCGCATAGAAAACAGGCAATTGCAACAAAGCCGGGACACACCCGCTCAATGGACTCACGCCTGCCTTATTGTAGAGCTTCATGGTATCCTGTTGCCGTTTCATGGCATTGTCCTTATACTTCTCGTTGATCTCGGTGATCTCTGGTTTGAGGACTTTCATCTTTGCCTGGGACAAATACGACTTGTAAGTCACAGGAGACAGTACAATACGCACAACGATGGTCATCAGGACAATCGCAATCCCATAGGGTAAAAAGGAACTCAAAAAGCTGAAGAATGGCGTAAACAAATACCGGTTGATCCAGCCAAAGATCCCCCATCCGTAGGGTATGGAATCAGCCAGGGCCAAATCCTCGTATTGCTCCAGGACATCAATATCCGTCGGGCCGTAATACCAGTGCAGGTTTTTAGTGAAATCCCCGCCTGAGATGTCCAGGGGCATCTGAGCCCCGAATTCCTTTGTAAACTGTACCTCCTTACTTTCCTCTTCCACAAGATTCTTTGACGTCAGGTCAGCGGAAGCAAAAGGTTCATCGGCTGCGAGGATCGTGCTGAAAAAGTGCTGCCGGAAAGACAACCACCTCACATCAACTTCGGTCTCCTCATCATCACTGCTTTCAGACAACTTACTGATCTGATCCCCCTCATGCCGGTAGGTCAAACGGGTATACCGGTTCCCGTACATCACGCTTTTGTTGTGGCGTATCCCCCTCAATTGCCAGTCGATGAGCGCGGGCTGGGCGGCGTTCAGGACTCCGCTCAGGCCAACTGTCCGTATCTGAAAATCAAGAAGGTACTCGTCAGGTTTGATCGTATACCGGTATTCGAGGTACTGATCGGGACCCGTTTTTGCCTTCATACTCAAAACCTTGTTCGCTCCTTCCTCTAAGAGTTCCGGTTCAAAATACAAGTCCCTGGTCTGCAGCAGACGGTTATCACTTGTTGCCAGCTGCAGATTGAAAAGTGCATTCCCGTCCTTCACAAGATATACGGGTACAGAATCGTAGGTAACAAAATTCTTCATCACCGCTTCCACAACCTGACCACCCCGATTGGATATCTTAAGGGTGAGTAGTTCATTTTCCAGAAGGGTTTCACCGTCTTTTACCTGGGTATAGGCAAAGGCCCCTACCTGACTTGCATAGGCCTGTTGTGCCAGAGAGTCGTTGGCGTAGGTAACCGGTTGCTGAACAGGCGTTATTGGCTTTGGGGTCTCAGGGAGTGCTTCGGCCGGCTCCTCCACTTGTTCCGTGGCCTGTGCTTGCTTTTGTGCTTCCAGTTCTTCCGGGGTAGGCTGGTTTGTATAGAACCAGAATAGCAGAATCCCAAAAATCAAAAGGAAACCAATAATGGAATTCGGGTCCAGTTTTTTTTCTTCCATGAATCTCTTGTTTGGCTTTTTACCCGGTCATTCCGGCATTTTTGGTAAAAAGCAGGTGCAAATATAGGCCCATTTGCGGAGTTTATGCCATACTGGCATTGCTTCTTTCCTTTTTAAATTGAAGGACTGCACCGACAAAACCTACAAAAAGCGGGTGTGGGCTCCCTACCGTACTTTTGTACTCCGGGTGGTACTGAACCCCGATAAACCAGGGATGGCCTCCCACTTCAATAATCTCAACAAGACCCGTTTCGGCGTTGATCCCGGAGGTAATCAGACCTGCACCTTCAAGGGCCGCCTTGTACTCATTGTTAAATTCGTACCGGTGCCGGTGCCGCTCAGAAATCGTCGGGGCATTCCCATAGACCTCATAGGCAAGGGTACCTTCAGTAAGTTCGCAATCCCAGGCCCCCAGTCGCATTGTACCTCCCATGTTTACAATCGTCTTCTGAGCTTCCATAAGGTCGATTACCGGATGTTTGGTCTTCGGGTTCATCTCGGTTGAATTGGCGTCCTCATAACCCAGGACGTTCCTTGCAAATTCGATTACGGCCATTTGCATGCCGAGGCAAATGCCTAAAAAGGGTATTTTGTTTTCACGGGCATACTGAACCGCCTTTATTTTACCCTCGATTCCCCGTTCGCCAAATCCAGGGGCAACCAGAATACCATCCAGCCCCTTCATTTTGGTCTCGAGGTTATTGACACTGATGTGCTCGGAATGTATCGATACTACATTGACTTTGACCTCGTTGGCAGCACCGGCATGAATCAGGGATTCCTGTATACTCTTATAGGAATCCTGCAGCTCCACATATTTCCCGATCAAACCGATATTCACTTCGCTTTTTGGGTTGTTGAGCCGCTCCAAAAATCCCAGCCATGCGGTAAGGTCGGGTTCGGGCTGAAGTGGTAATTTGAGTTTTTCCAGAGCCACGGTGTCCAATCCTTCCTGCTGCATGAGGACAGGCACATCATAAATGGTCTTCGCATCAATGGATTGAATCACAGCCTCCTTCTTGACATTGCAAAAGAGCGCCAGTTTCTGCTTGATCTCCTCAGAAATTTCGTGCTCAGTGCGGCAAACCAGGATATCTGCCTTTATCCCGCTTTCCATGAGTGTTTTAACGGAGTGTTGGGTCGGTTTGGTTTTAAGTTCAGCAGCGGCGGACAAATACGGCACTAAAGTCAGGTGGATCACCAGACCATTATTATCTCCCAATTCCCACAAAAGCTGGCGTACTGCCTCGATATAGGGAAGGGATTCGATGTCACCCACGGTTCCGCCTATTTCGGTAATGACCATATCGTACTCCCCACTGTTACCCAGCAGCTGAATGCGCTCCTTGATCTCGTTGGTGATATGAGGTACTACCTGTACGGTTTTACCAAGAAACTCCCCGCGACGCTCCTTTTCAATGACACTTTGATAGATGCGACCGGTAGTTACATTATTCGCCTGTGAGGTTCGGACGTTTAAAAAACGTTCATAATGCCCAAGATCGAGATCTGTTTCCGCCCCGTCATCGGTGACGTAGCACTCTCCGTGTTCGTATGGGTTGAGGGTTCCGGGATCTACGTTTATATACGGATCCAGTTTTTGAATTGTAGTTCGATAACCCCTGGCTTGAAGTAGTTTAGCCAGAGAGGCAGCGATAATTCCTTTCCCGAGTGATGAGGTAACACCTCCCGTAACGAAAATGTACTTGGTAGCAGGCATGTTTGCAAGGTTTGTTACGGGGTTCAAAGGTACAAATAACCAAAGGAATTCAGGCAGGGTATCGTCGCTTTTTCACGAGGTCATCAGCGAAAATATCAGGAGGATCCCTGGTAATTCCCTAAAAACCCTTATTGAGATGTCCGCTCGAGCTTTTCGGCAATCTTCTTATTCCATCGAAGCTGCCCTTCCCGATTTCTGGAAAAATCTGTCTCCAGATCATACCGGTCCTGATAGGCAGAGAGTTCCTTGTTAATCTCTGAAAAAATGGATCTGATCTCCGCGCGTACATTTCCCTTGAAAGTTCTTTCCGAAAGTATTTTTCGCATTTTGCGTGCAAAAATTTCAGAGATGTCAAAATGTAGCTGTTCGTGCTTGAGGACCATGGCATCGCAGAGCTCCGGATGATACCAGGATTTCTCCGGATAGAAATAGGCGATAACCTCATAGTCCAGCCTGTACTCCCCGGGGCCTCCCCGGGTCTTAAAGGAATAACTAAGCCCGCTTGCGGTAGTTGCGGCAATAGTTTTATCAGTAGGGGGTGCAGCTTTGAAATCCTCCCATGTTAATTGTTCACCGGATTCCCAGCCAAAGGCCACATCTTCCTGCTGGGCCTGAAGTGCAAGGGCGAAGAGGAGTAAACTTCGCAAGAGTATTTTCAGAGGGTCCAAAAGAACCGGATTTCCTTCTGGATGGCTTCGTGCAGACTAAACCAGACCGGACAGGTCCGGGCGGTTTTCTCAAGAAGTTTCTGGTTTTTTTCAGAAACTCCGGCAGGCAGATACAAATTGACATCGATACGGGATATCCTTCTGGGATCGGCAGCCATATGTTTGGTCACCTCTCCGTAGGCCCCGTCCAAAGGTGGTTGCATATCCCCATAACGTATTCCCATCATCGTTAGCATGCAGCTGGCAAGACCTGTGGCAACAGTATCGGTAGGACTGAAAGCCTCCCCGAGTCCGTGGTTGTCCACGGGGGCATCCGTATTGAACTGGTCACCAGATTTGAGGTGTGTACAGGTCGTGCGCAAATTTCCTTTGTATTCTACTTTTGACGTCATGGATCTTTAAGCTCTTTTATTTGAAGGTCTTCATACATCAGGATGTAAGACGCCGTGTTGTAGTACCCGGTCTGCCAACCCTTCCAATAATTGAATTTATTTCCGGTATAGGTAACCTCCCCTATCTGATCGGCGACCTTAAACAGGTCAAGGTCGTAGGCGAGACGCAGCAACATATCCATGCCCAGGTCAAACCCGCGAACCGCATACCTGTCCGGTTCCCCGCTAAAACGCCGGCGATACCTCCTGGCAAAAGCAGCCGTAGTGCTCTCACGTGTCACCGAGGGAAAAGTAAATTTCAGTTTAGACAAATGGGGTACTGAGATCACGTCGTTTTCAAAGGCTTTGTTCCTGTGGGTGGTCAACATCCTGATCTGGGTGGTATCGGAATTTGCGGAATTCAAAATTGAACTCACACTTGAGGCGATTTTAAAGTCATCGGTTTCCACAAAAATCCAGTTTTCGGCTTCCTGTGACAACTGGCTTACGAGTACCTCCAGATCCAGAGAGATGTTTTCCTCTTCCTCCCTGAGTTCAACCAGCGTGGCTGCAGGAAACGTTTCGAGGATCTGCATTTCGGCATCCTGATTCTTCTGATCGGAAATGATCAGTATTTTTTCATCATTGACCTGCTCTTTGACAAAATCGAGCATGTGTGTTCGCAGACGGGCTTCAGGGGTAAAGGAATAAAACAGATTCTCCATGGGGATCTCCTGTCCTATGGGCAGCGGAGCCACTACCGGTACGTTGAGTTCCGATGCCTTCGAAGCGACTTCTTTGATGGACTCCTGGGACAGTGGCCCCAGAATTGCACTGTAAGCTCCAAGGTCTTCCCGAAGCATCAGATTTTGGACATGCTCCGTACTGAGCTCGGTATCCAGGGTTTTCACATCTACTGAAACTCCCAATTCAGCAATAGAATCCAGGGCAACCAAAAACCCTGAATAGAGGCCCAGACTGTATTGGAGGGCATTGTTTTGCTCAATGCGCTTCTGAGTTCCTTCATCATCGTCTAAATCCAGTCGATCCAAACGAAAAGGGAGCAATACCAGAACTCTGGGGATGTTTTCCGTATTTATGCTGTCCTTAAGGCTAAAAGGCGGTAATACAAGGTCATTTTTTACCTCAAGATTCATTGCCTTATCCCTGGGGATCTGGAGTACCATGCCCGCTTTAAGGCCCGAGGCAATTTCGGGGTTGGCATTCAATAAATCCGCATATCCAATCCCGAGTTGTCGGGTGAGGGAATACTGCGTCTGTTTTGGGCGTACTTCGTAAAACACATACTCACTTTCAGGTAGTGATTCGGGCTGTTTCTCAGGCAGCCGAAGTACCATCCCTTCCTTAAGCCCCCCCTGCTCGACGATTTCGGGGTTGAGCCGCAGAATTTCTTCTCTTGAAATACCGTATTCCTGACTCAGGCTATACAGGGTCTGCTTTGGTGGGACGGTAAAGGAAGTGTAGAGGATGGCAGCTTCTTCCATAATATCGCTTCCTGCCGGTTTTGGAAGCTTAAGCTCTTGTCCCGCCGCCAGGTAACTCGTGTTGTCCGGGAGTTCAGGATTGAGCTTGACAAGGCTGTCCACGGTAATTTTGAATTTATGGGCGATACTCCACCTGGTTTCGCGCGGCTGCACTTTGTACGAGATTAATTCGATTTCGCCTGCTTCCGGATCTGGTGAAGTACCCGGGGCATACCTGGGAATTCGCAGCATCATTCCTTTTTGAAGCGATCCCGAATACAGGTCGGGGTTATAGCGTTTTAACCGGTCTTCAGAGACCTCGTATCGACGCGAAATGCTGTACAGGGTTTCCTTCCTGCGCACCCGATGCGATTGAAAACCAATGGGTTTGTCAATTTCTGTGGTATCCGTAACACGGGTCTGCTGCTGACCAGATGCAACAGGCTGTGCCCCGGAGCTCGGGATAACGATGATCGTATTCGGCCTCAGGGCCGTATCAGGTGTGAGCTCCTTGTTGAATCGCAGGATTTCCTGAGTGCTCACCTGATATTGCTGAGCCACAGATTCCAGGGTCTCTCCCTGTTTTACGGCATGTGTTCTGAACTGCTGTGCCTTTGCTTTGCATCCAAAGGCCAGGAGCAGAATTCCCAATAAGATCCAATGCTGTGCAAACCTCATAATTATTCCCATTCAATAGTGGCCGGGGGTTTCGAACTAATGTCGTACACTACCCTGTTAACTCCAGGTACTTTATTTATTATATCATTTGAAATCTTCTGCATGAATTCATAGGGCAAATGCACCCAATCTGCAGTCATTCCATCCGTACTTTCCACAGCCCGTAAAGCTACGCATTTTTCATAAGTGCGCTCATCCCCCATCACCCCTACGCTTTGTACGGGCAGGAGGATTGCACCGGCCTGCCAAATCTGGTCATAGAGTCCCCAATCCACGAGTCCTTTAATAAATACGTGATCTACCTCCTGAAGGATCTCGACCTTTTCCGGAGTAATGTCCCCCAGGATACGAATCGCCAGACCAGGCCCCGGAAAAGGATGCCTTCCGAGACGTTCATCGGGGATTCCCAGGCTCGCCCCCACACGCCTCACCTCATCTTTGAATAACATTTTAAGGGGTTCCACCACCTTGAGTTTCATGTAATCCGGTAACCCGCCTACATTGTGATGACTTTTTATGGTAGCCGAAGGCCCCCCTGTGGCAGACACAGATTCAATGACATCCGGGTAAATGGTACCCTGCCCCAGCCACTTTGCATCCTCTACCTTATGCGCTTCGTCATCAAAAACATCAATAAAAATACGACCGATAATTTTTCTTTTCTTTTCGGGATCGGCCTCGCCCTTAAGGGCATCCAGAAACAATTTAGAAGCATCCACTCCCTTGACATTCAAGCCCATATGCTCGTACTGATCAAGCACTTCTTGAAACTCATTTTTTCGCAGCAATCCATTGTTTACGAAAATACAATGCAGGTGCTTTCCGATAGCCTGATGCAAAAGGACGGCGGCAACTGTTGAATCCACCCCTCCGGATAAACCTAATATCACTTTATCATTTCCAATTTTCTCACGCAGTTCGGCCACTGTAGTTTCGGCAAAAGCATCCGGAGTCCATGTTTGCTCTAATCCTGCTATGGTGACCAGAAAATTTTCGAGGATACGCTTGCCTTCCTTTGTATGGTACACTTCTGGGTGAAACTGGATGCCGTAGATGTCCTCCTCCTGAATTTTAAACGCAGCATTTGCCACATCGTGTGTACTGGCGAGCAATTCTGCATGAGCCGGAAGGGTTTTGATCGTATCACTATGGCTCATCCAAACCTGGGTATTCTCGGGGACCCCTTTAAAAAATGGATCGGGAGCGATGTGGGCGAGTTTAGCCCTTCCATACTCCCTGGTGTTCGAAGGCGCTACATTACCTCCGCTGAAATGGGCGATATACTGCGCCCCGTAACAGACGGCCAGAATCGGCTTATGGCCCCGGATTTGACTCAGGTCCGGATGCGGGGCATCTTCAGAGCGCACAGAGAAAGGTGAACCCGAAAGGATTACAGCCTTGTACTGTGAAAGATCTGCCGGTAAGGCATTATACGGTTTGATTTCACAAAAAATATTCAGTTCGCGAACCCTTCGGGCGATTAGTTGGGTGTATTGCGATCCAAAATCAAGAATCAGGACGTTATTTTGCATGGCCAAAAATAGTAAAATGGACGAACTGATGCGAGTCCGATTATCAATACTTATCCCCAGTTTGTGAAAAAAGAAATAGGCGCTCTTCCATAACGCAAAAAACCGGAAGTAAAAATGGATATAAACGTCAATTATTTCTGCTTTTATGTCATCCAAAATGGACTCAAAAAAAAAAGACGCTTTACACCCCGGGTACTGACAATATTTTATTTAAAAACCTAAATTTTCCAAAATAATTCACGATCAGTACATTTGTGTACTTTTACTTGATATAATGTATTTTTATATATTGGTTTTCAATCTTTTAATTCTTTTCCTACAAATTGCTTTTTAACGCTTTTTACCTTGGTTTTACTTGATTTTACAGCTGTTTTCACACCTGAATACTCCCCTCCCCCATGCCGGGAAATTCCCGCCCTGAAAACAGTTGGCGCCTCCAACATTGGCCGCGGTCTCCAAGGTGCCATAACACCCCTTCAGGTACTGCTCATAACACCAAAAAGTAAGGCGTAAAAACGCTGGATAAACATTATTTTTTTCGTAACTTTAAGGGAAAGTACAGGGCGATGCAGGAGCAGAAATGGAAAGAGATCACCAGGGAACTCGAGGCGGGGTTATCCGACCCTTTGCATCCATTCAGGTTTGGTACGCTTGCAACCCTGGGCCTTGGAAACCTTCCCCGACTCAGGACCGTTCGAATCCGGGAATTCGACCCCGAGAAAATGAAACTCACTTTCTATACCGATTCGCGTTCCAAGAAAATAATGCACATCAAGGAAAACAACAAAGTGAGCATGCTGTTCTATCATCCGGCCAAACTACTTCAGCTTCGCCTTGAGGGGCTTGCGATACGGGAATCAGATGAAACGGTACTACAGAGGTACTGGGAGGAGGTCGAAGGGAATTCTAAATTGGATTACCTCACCACGACGGCACCGGGCACAGAGATTGTAGATCCTGATAAGGTCGAATACCTGAATGACGACCCCTATTTTTCGGTTATTTATATCCTCCCCTTTAAGATTGAGATGCTCCAACTTAAGCGGCCCCGCCACCTTCGCATCCGATTTTCAAAACGCGAAGGAACCTGGAAGAGTGACTATTTAGTCCCTTAGCGTATCCAAAATACACTGTACATCCGACTCGGAAGTATCCGGATTAATAAAACAAAAACGCAGTACGGTTTCAAACCCTCCTCCTGAAGGCCACTTTGTAGGGGCGACCAGTGCGAGACCCGCCTTGTGGTTTTCGTAGGTCCACCTGGTGTAGTCCTCCGGCTCCCAACCCTTGCGGCGAAACAACACACAGGAAAGACTGGGCTCACGTACGAGTTCGAGATCCGGATTATTGCGTATCATTTCTCCGGATTCCCTGGCCAGGGTAATACCCCTTTCCACCGCCCACTTATATTTATCGGTACCATGAGTCGCAAGCGAAAACCAAAGTGGCATCCCCCTGAGGCGACGGGTAAGCTGGATTTGATAATCTGAAGGATTAAAACCTCGCGCTCCTTCATCCCTGAAGATATCGAGATAGGAGCCATCCTGTTGATGCGCTTCCCTGGCCTGTTCAGGATCCCTGTATAGCACAGCCCCACAGTCATAGGGACTGAACAACCATTTGTGAGGATCAATCGTAACGCTGTCCGCCGATTCAATCCCCTTGAAGAGGTGACGAACAGAATCCGCAGCAAGGGCCCCTCCCCCATATGCTGCATCCACATGGAACCAAAGCCCTTCCTGTTTGCAAACCCTGGCAACCCCCTCCAAATCGTCAATAATCCCGGCATTGGTCGTCCCTCCGGTGGCCACTACAGCAAAAACCCTTCTCCGGTCTTCCGGGGGCAGTGCATACAGTGCGCTTTCTAACTGGGCGCCACTCATACGATCTTCGGTTTGGACAAGGTGCACATCTGCGTCGATGACCTTTGCCATCGCCTTAATGGAACTATGGGCTCCACTTGAGGTCAGTATCATCCCTTTTTCACCATTGGCTTCCTTCTTTTTCCGACAGGCCTCCCTGGCTGTAACCATTGCAGAGAGATTAGCTGCCGTACCTCCGCTGGTAAACACCCCAAAGGCTCCTTTTGGCATGCCTGTGAGGGAAACAAGCCAATCCATGGCCCTGTTCTCACAATAGATCCCTCCTGCTCCTTCCATCCAGTATGCCCCGTGTATGGAGGAAGCCGAGGTTATCAAATCAAAGAGAATAGCTGCGCGTGTTGGTGCAGCGGGCACAAATGCCAAATGTCGCGGGTGATCGATAGGTACCGTGGCTTTCACAAGGACATCCCGGAAGATCTCGAAGGCCTTTTCTCCACCAATCCCTTCGGGGGTGATGGTTTCTCCCGCCAATGCGTGGAGTTCAGATTCCTTTTTGGGCTGACCGAGGTCGGGCGCGCTGTTGGTAATCCTGCTGATGGCGTATTTCATCACGTCAAGGGTCATCTCGACGGTATCGATATCTAAGGTATGCATGTTGTAAAAGGTTAAGCTGAATGCAAATATAGGCTTCAGGGGCTAGAGAAACACCTGATCAAAAAATGAAGACCGAAAACTCCTGATCTAAAGGCTGAAAAGCCTCGAGGAGGTCCTGGAACAGCTCCGGTCCGAAATCGAGATAAAACTCCGAAAAATTTCGACTGCGCTCCTGAAGGCTACCCCCTGGAAACAGGGCATCCTGCAGGTCCCTAACTCGGGACACCTCATCGTTTAGCTTGCGCTTTTGAGCCTTCAGCAGCCTCTTTTCAAGGCGTTCAAGACCTTTTAGTTGTTTGACTTCCTGAGCCTGTACAGCTCCCAGGAAAGATTTGTCCGTTTTCGACGCGATGTCATAGAGCCCTTTGAATTGCTTTATCAGATGTTCTTTCTGAGGGCTGAAATCAATGGACAGTTCTGAGATCTCCCGAACTCTTTTTTCAACAAGACGGTCCGGATCGAGGAACAGGTCGGCTGTTGTCAGGTTTAATTTCTGAAGCTTCTGCCCTTGCTTCCGGCTCATGAGCAAGGCAGAATTCCTGAGTAACAATAACGGAAAAGGCACATCCGAGGCCTCAAAAAACCCTTTGAGTTCCAGCCAGTAGGCCAGTTCACCTCCGCCACCTATGTAGCATAGATTGGGAAGAATGACTTCCTGATAAAGGGGTCTGGTAGTCACATTGGGTGAAAAACGCTCGGGGTGATCCCGGAGTTCCTCCCTTAGTTCAGTTTCCGAAAACCTGATTTTCGAGTCTACCACGCTAAAGCCATCCCCCTCGGCAACCAATCTGTTTCGAAGTCCTTCAATCAGGTAAAAGAAGTTTATTTCCCTGGGGCTGACCTGAATGCGATAATTCCCGGGGAGCGCATTGAGTTTTTCAATACTCTTGCCTACCGTGGTATACCCCAGGTTCTTAAAAAGGTCATTTTCAATATGCGGTGTAAAAAGCCTTTTCAGTCGCGCATCATCCGCATCGAGCACAACAAGCCCGAGGTGTCCGAAGAGTTCATTAGCCAGGTATTGGGTAGCCGAAGCGAGGTTTGAATGCTCTAAATAGGCGCTCTGAAACATGTTTCTCAGGGTATCCGACCGTTTCCCAGGGCCCAGATCTGCTGAAAATGTTTCGAATACGGCTTGCAGGCCTTCCAAATCCAATCGCCCCACGCCTCCTGAAGCTCCCCGGTTCCACCGAACTTCTTTACCCCTGAAATTAAAATGGTTGATTTCCTCAAAATCATGATCCTCCGAAGCCATCCAGTACACGGGCACAAAATGACAATCGGGATAGGCTTCCTTTAGCTGTTGGGCAAGTTTTACCGCGGAAAGAATTTTATAGACAAAATACAAGGGGCCCGTAAACAGGTTGAGTTGGTGACCCGTTACAACAGTAAACGTTTTTTGGTCCTGCAGCGCCTTTATATGCCCAAGGGTCTTAACCGAAGCCTGTAGTCCTGAATATTGTTCTGAAAGCACTTCAGAGACAACAGCCCGGTGCTCCTTTGGGAAATTCGACTGCTTTTCCTCTATTTGAGCTTTAAAGGCATTCAGGGAAGGAAATCTCCCGTAAAAGGGTTGCAAATCGTCCCGCTGGTCGAGATAATCCTCAATAAGATTCGAAAAGAAACCGGTATCCTGAAACGGAATTCCCTGGGATTGCATAGTTTTTATTCAATAGTCAAAGATAAAATTCCCACAGGGATGAATTCCTAAAAATACGTTAAGAAACATCAACTGCTTCCTGCCAAAAAAGATGGTAAAACAGGACTTATTCCTTAGATTTGGCAACTTGATACAAACCCTATGCGAATTTTTTCTGCCCTATTTGTTTTTTTGATCCTGAATCAAGCGGTTGCTCAGGACCTCAAATCCCCTTCTGAATACCTCGGGTACGAGCTCGGCTCAAAGTTTACCCGACATCACGAAGTAGTATCGTATTTTCAGTATGTAAGTAACACACTCCCACAGCAGGTACAGCTGCAGCCTTACGGCTATACCAATGAACGAAGACCCCTGATGCTGGCTATGATTTCAAGTGCTGAAAACATGGCTAAACTGGATGAGGTGAGAAAAGAACATCTTCAAAGTACGGAAGGGGCTGGAAGTTCCGAAATAGCTGTCGTCTGGCTCAGCTATAACGTTCACGGAAACGAAAGTGTGAGCACTGAGGCCTCCATGCAAACCATTTATGAATTGCTGACCAGTAAAAAAGACTATCTAGAAAACACTGTGGTCATCATCGACCCGTGCATCAATCCGGATGGCAGGGACCGTTATGTGAACTGGTATTATCAGTATAAGAACAACCCGTATCAGGTGGACGCCGATAGCAAGGAACACCGCGAAGGCTGGTGGTCGGGAAGAAGCAACCACTACATGTTCGACCTGAACCGCGACTGGGCCTGGCTTACTCAGGTGGAAAGCCAACAGCGCCTGAAACAGTTTAACCAGTGGATACCGCATATCCATGTGGATTTTCATGAACAAGGCATGAATAGTCCTTATTATTTTGCACCTGCTGCGGAACCTTATCACGAAGTCATTACGGACTTTCAACGTGATTTTCAGGTGAAAATCGGGAAGAATCACGCCCGGTATTTCGATCAAAACGGCTGGTTTTATTTTACCCGGGAAGTATTCGATCTCTTTTATCCGAGCTACGGGGATACCTATCCCACCTATAATGGTGCGATCGGGATGACCTATGAGCAGGGTGGCAGTGGCCGGGCTGGTCTTGGGGTGGTAGTCGACAACGGTGATACCTTAACCCTTAAGGACCGGATTGCCCACCACCTGACCACAGGCCTGAGCACCGTTGAGGTTGCCTCTCAGAATGCGGGAGAATTGAATGAAGAATTCCGGACCTTCTACAAGAGCGGCAAAGATTTTAAATACAACTCCTACATTCTCAATGGGGATGCAGATAAACAACAGGCCCTAGCGGATTTACTTGACAAACACCAAATTTCATATGGATGGGCAGATGGATCCTCTGTACGTGGAACTGCCTTTGGTACGGGAGAAAGTATAAATCTTAAAACGACCCCCGGGAGTATGGTGGTTTCAACAAATCAGAAAAAGGGTACCATGGTCAAGGTGCTATTTGAACCCAATGCCGTTCTGAGCGATTCACTCACCTATGATATTACCGCCTGGTCCCTGCCTTATGCGTACGGTATGGATGCTGTGGCAAGCGAATCCCTGGCCCGGGTTAATTCCTCACAGAGTGCACCCTGGGACGCGGAAAATTTAGCGATTCAGAAGGGTGCCTTTGCGCATCTGGGTGACTGGAATAGTATGAAAGATGCGCGCTTTCTTTCCGATCTACTCCAAAAGGGCATCAGGGTCCGCAGATCGGAACGCCCGTTTGAACTGAACGGCCAAAACTGGGCTGGCGGAAGCCTTATTATTACCAGGGCTGACAACAAAAACGTTCCCGACTTTGAATCACTGCTGCAAACCCTTGTTGAAAAACATCGCAAGCCCCTGACTCCGGCCAGTACGGGGTTAGTGGATTCCGGTAAGGATTTCGGGTCCGGATATGTCGGCATGATCCCTGCTCCTAAAGTCGCGGTACTTTCCGGAGAGCCTACCTCTACATTGAGATTCGGAGAAGTATGGCATTTTTTCGAACAACAACTCTACTATCCGATTTCGGTTCTGGACGCCGATTATTTTGACAGGATTGACCTCGGAAAATACGATGTCCTGGTTCTTCCAGGAGGATGGGGATATTCAAATTTCTTAAACGAAACCCGGAAGGGCAAACTTAAAGACTGGGTAGCCTCTGGGGGCAGGCTGGTTGCCATGGGTAGCGCTTTGGGCCATCTCGGAGGTGAGGATGGATTTTCTATAAAACGCAAAGAGGCCGAAGAAACGGATTTGGAGCTCGAAAAGGCCCCGGACTTTGCCGGGACGAGTCGGGAACGGATCCGGGATGAAATAACGGGGGCGATTTTCAAAACCGAGGTTGACCCCACACATCCCCTGGCTTTTGGATACGGTAAATCCTATTACACACTGAAATTGGGGAGTAATAACTATACCCTCCCGGGAAGCGGCACTGTTGCAGCATTGGGGGAATCCCCTATACCTGTTGCTGGTTTCGCGGGAAGTAAGGCGATTCAGAATCTTCCCAACAGCCTTGTTTTCGCCATGGAATATCACGGAAGCGGACAGGTTGTTTATATGGCAGACAACCCCTTATTCAGAGGGTTTTGGGAAAATGGTAAATTATTCTTTGCCAATGCCGTGTTTATGGCGGATTGATTCTGGTCCTTATTGAATGGTTACCGTAGTTTCGGGGTCTGCAATACACTCGGCACCCCCGAGGTTTAAGACGACGAGAGCCTGTACAGAATACGTTCCGGAATTGACATACAGGTGGGATACGGAATTTCCACTGCCCTTAGTCCCATCTCCAAAATCCCAATTCACGGATGCGATCGGCAAATCCCCTGAGTATTGAACTTCGAACTGTACGGTCATGCCACCCAGGTCATTGTCATCTTCAATCTGGACGCGTGCTGCCTCCTGTTCGCAATTAATTTCCTGTGGGGTGTCATCATCTCCACTACAGGACACCAGAAATACAAACAGGGTCAGACCTGCTAAACAAGTACTTAGAAATGAGCGCATTACACTTTGCGATATCATAGGCTACTCTTTAATCGAGATGGCAAAAGTACTCATAATACCTTAATACACAGAGTGCAATCCTGTGTTCAGGATTATCAGGCGACCACATCGGCTTCCAGGCGGCCCACCCCGGGGGGACTCTCCAAAAGGACGGCATCCAGATCAACTCCTTCAATCGGAATGACCTGCTGGCCCTCCCTGTCCCATTCGATTCGCCTTCCCAGTTTCCAGGAGAGGCCCGTCATATGTGCTGCAATGGCCTCATCGAACCCTTCCTGAATTCCGCAACTGAGCGTTCCTCCATTTCGAATAACACTGAGCCATTCCCGCATGTGCAGAAAAGTGGAGTCCACGCGTTTCCCGTCTACATAGGTCCACATCAGTCCTTTGTCTGCAAAATACTGAGAGGTTGCAGAAGAGACCCCATCCAGTGCAGAAGCGGCTGGATTGTAACTATAAATAGGACTCTGAGGGGACATTTTACCCGCCTCCAGCATTTCAGCATATCGTGTGGAACCTCCATCGGGCCATATGGTCAGACGGTTGCCAAGTTCCATGGATGCGTCATGGCCCATGAGCATGGTGGGACGGTTAAAGCCATTTCCAAGAGAGGCACTATAGGTAAAGGTCATCCCTTTTTCCTTGCCTTTTTTCTGTGTACTGCCTGTACTGAATTCGGGAAATTCCATATTGGCCTGAAGGACATCGGGAACATTGCGTCCGTCCCTGTGTGTGTATATTCCTCCAGAAGCCATTACGGATTTGGGAATACCCATTTTCAACACGCAATTCAGGCGGTCGTAGTCATGTGTAAGCAAATCTCCGGATAATCCGGACCCGTATGCCCACCATTTTCGCCACCTGAAGAAATGATTCTTATTGAACGGAATTTCCGGCGCACTTCCCAGGAACTGTTCCCAATCGATGGTCTGGGCATTGGCCTGAGGGACAATGTCATAATTCCAGGCTCCATTGTCGTCATTGCGGTTTGTGTTGGTGGTAATGAGCGAAACATGACCCAGGATTTCCTTTTCCACAATATCCCGGGCAGTCTTAAAGCTCAGGGTTTGCCTGTGCTGATGCCCAACCTGAAAAGCAGCTTTAGAATTCTGAGCAGCTTCCTTCAGCGCATAGGTTTCCTTTAAATTATGCGTCATGGGCTTTTCGACGTAGACGTGGACATTGTTCTTTAGGGCTTCTATGGACATGGGAGCATGCCAGTGATCCGGAGTTGCGATAACTACAGCTTCTACCTCCCCACTTTGGATCATCTCCTTGTAGGTGCGGTACCTTTTGACCGGCTGATCTTCTGTCCCAAAGGATCGCATAGCCTTTTCGGCACGGATATCGAAAACGTCACAAACCCCCGTAATTTGAACATTTAAGGGCTCCTGATTTCGAAAATCCTCCAATGCTGTAAAGGGTTGGCCGGCTTTTTTCGCTTCGGCGGCAGCCTCCTCCATGGCTGCTATCCATTCATCTGTAGCATAGCCCAGCGACCTGCAGAGTTGTTCCCCTCTGATGCCAAAACCGATAATCCCCACCCGCACCGGCTTCCCGCCAATGGCCGGTACCGCATTAGGAAGTGAAGGTTGAATATTGAGTTGTTCCAGGATCGTTTCGCGCTCCCGTTTCTTCCCGACGGTCCCGGAGGCTCCTGCCCACCATACCGTTCCTAAAATTGGAATACTCCCCAGTCCCAATAAAGCTTCTCTTCGTGTCCAGCTCATGACAATTCGGTTTTAGTAGTTGTTTTATTTTTTGACAGAATACGCGGAAGCCCGAAAAGGGAACCGGTTGGATGATAAAAAAGCACCAGACAAGCTACAGCTTCTATCAAATTTTTATTGACGATCCAGTAACTGCCTTCGGTGTTCACCTGAGCCATTCCAGGCCAGGATGGATGCGCCAGGTAATAGAGTAAGAGCAGACCAGCTCCCACAAGGGCTCCTGCCTTTTCAAAGACCCCCAGGATGAGGGTAATTCCCACGAAGACCAGGGCAGCCCAGTTCATCGTATCGATCCAGGGCAGAACAGCCTCAGATGTCATGGCCTGAAACACAGGTTTTAAGGGGCCCTGGGCTGTTGCGAGATACCCAAAACTGGTCCAGTCCGGATTGTACAATTTTACAATTCCCTCATAGAGGAAATGCCAGCCGATAAGAATGCGAAGCAGGGCAATGCTCCAGGAACTCCCCTGCGGATTAAAGGATAAGGACATAGAAAAATATTTGATTCTTAGATTAAGTGCGGCCTTACAGACCGAATGAAATTGCCTACAGGGCATGAAATTACGGAAACCCCGTTGTACATTTTATGACGAATATCAGCATTCACCCCAATTGAAAAAAAGATCAGGTGCGCCCGGCAAGAATGGTCATCGCATCTACAAAATGGTCGAGTTCGTCCGTGGTAGTGTAGACGTTAGGGGTAATTCTGCAGCCCTTTACATTAGCATAATCAATGGCCACCGTAAATATTCCAAATTCATCCAGGAGTACTTTGGCCAGCTCTGCTGGTTGTATATGGGAAATGCCGGCATTGGCGATGCCACAACTCCGCTCCGGCGCCTGGGGCGTGTTAATCACGACGTTTTCAACCTGCCTCAGCCGGTCACTCCAATACCGTTGCAGAAACCGCAGGCGTTCTGTTTTTGCTTCCAGCCCTATCTGCTCCAGGTAATCCATGGCATCCGCTATGGCAAGATCCGTATGCACCGGATGCGTCCCGGTATGGTTGAGCCGACCGATATCCGTGGGTTCCCTTTGATGCTCTGCAAGCAAAGGCCAGATTTTCCCGATATGCGCGCTCTGAACATAGAGCATTCCCGCCCCGAGAGGCGTGCTTAACCATTTATGGAGGCTCGATCCGTAGTAATCGCATCCCAATGCAGGCAGATCTACCGGAATATGACCAATACAGTGAGCACCATCGACCAGGACTTCCACCCCATGGCGATGCGCCATATCGCAAATTTTCCGGACCGGAAGAATCTGGCCGGTAATATTGATCATATGGCAAATCATGAGCATTCGGGTCTTCGAATTGATCTGCCCCTCGTAAAGGGACACAATTTCCTCATCGGTTTCCGGATGGTTTGGGACCGAAACCTCACGACAAACAACCCCAAAACGTTCGGATATCTGTTTAAAATGATCTCGCATGGCCCCGTAATCCTGAAGGGCAAATACAGCCTCGTCTCCATCTTTCCAGGGATACCCTCCAATGATCATATCGAGGGATTCCGTGGTGTTACGGGTGATGATTAAATTCTCGCCCGTAGTGTTAAGCAGCCCTGCAAGGCGATCGGTTATCCGCTTTTTATTCTCCCATTGCACCGTCCGCATATAATAGGACCCCTGGTAATTGACTTCCCTGACATGCGCCATAAAAGCATTCAAGGTTGGGTTCGGAATAATGTTGTAATAGCCGTTTTCCAGGTTGATGTACTCCGGCTTCAGGCTATAGTCTTTGCGTATCCTTGCCCAGAAGTCTTCACCCCGATCCTGGGGATACGGTGCCAAATGCGACTCCCCTGCTGGGTTCATACCCGCGCCAAACAAAGGAGTTGCAAGCGCGGCAAATCCCAGGTTTTTAATAAAATCTCGTTTTTTCACATTCAGGTTTTTAGCCCTCTGAAGATACTAAAACCCCGGAAAATAAAAGCGAAGTACTGAATACCCCCCCTTCGGACATGCTTTTAAATCATTCGTAAATGCCGTATCTTCGAACTTAAAACCAGGGTGCTCAAACCACGGGTTTACCGGGTCCGCATTCTGGCAAATGGATTTGCTATGATTCAGTATTCAGGTATTTTTTTGATTTTGTTTTTCCTTTTGGGAACGACGGTTTCAAGCGGCCAGCAAACGGCTGCGTCAGCTGATTCAGGGTTTCGGTCCTACCAGGGCGTCATCAGGGACTCCGATTCGCGGGAAGTTCTCGTATTTGCGACCCTTACCCTCCAGGACCAGAATATCAGTACGGTTTCAAATGCCGATGGGGCCTTCCTTTTGAAAATTCCGGAAAATCTGGTTGATGGGACCGTTCAGGTTTCCTTTCTGGGGTATAAATCTCGGGTAATCCCCCTGAGCCAGTTCAGCGAAAGTGGGACGGAGATTTTACTGGATGTTTCGGTCACTCCCCTTCAGGCTGTGGATGTGGTTGTACCCAGAGACGCCCGTACGCTCGTCCACGAGACTTTTGGGAACCGGGGAATCAACTATATGCAGGACCCGCTTGAGATGACGGCTTTTTATCGTGAGACCATTAAAAGGCGACGTCAGAATGTTTCCCTTTCCGAGGCAGTGGTAACTGTACATAAAGCCCCCTACAACAGTGCGCGCCACGACATTGCAGAACTGTACAAAGCACGTAAGAGCACGGACTATTCAAAACTCGACACGGTTGCTTTAAAATTACAGGGAGGCCCTTACAACGCCCTGTATGTAGATTTGATGAAGTATCCGGACTACATTTTTTCATCCGACTATTTCGAGGATTACAATTTCACTTTTGAACGGAATACCCGCATAAATGACAGACTGATTTTTGTTATTGCCTTTAAACAAAAGGAAGAAATCATTGAACCCCTCTATACGGGTAAACTCTATATCGACGCCGAGCGAAAAATTCTTACCAGTGCCATTTTTTCACTCAACATTACGGACCGGGAGCTGGCCAGTCGGATGTTTGTCCGAAAAAAACCGGCCAATGCAAATGTTTACCCCACCAAAGTATCCTACCGGGTGGATTACCGGGAAAAAGAAGGCAGGTGGTACTATGGGTATAGCAATGCCATCCTGGAGTTCAAAATTGAATGGGACAAAAGGTTATTTAATTCAGTTTACAGCCTTACGTGTGAAATGGCAGTTACCGACTGGGAAAAAAACATCGGGGGTAAATTACCAAAATCGAATGAGCGGATTCGCTCCAGTATAATTCTCAGTGATGCTGCCAAGGGATTTTCGGATCCCGAGTTCTGGGGTGCCTATAACATTATTGAACCCGACAAGTCTATAGAATCGGCCATTAAAAAGATACAAAGGCAGATTCGTAGGGAAGAGCGAAAAAGTGATTGATCACTTTTATGTGTCGACGTATCTCACTGGTTTATAAACAATTGTTAATATCCTGAGTGAATAACGTGTGAATTACTTCTCCTGAGAGGATTTGGAAATCGCGAAGGATACATTTACTTTAGAAATGTGATTGAGTAGGGAATTTCAGTCCTTGGAATTTCTGAAAAAGCACTACAGAGTTAGCGTTCTTTGTATTATTGATTAGTTGGAAAATTGAATGGGTAGCAATACTCCTTTGGTTATTTCAACGAGTCTGAAGCGGTGGGCGGTTGTCCGCCACTACAGATGGGGACTTTTGCGTTACGTGACAAATTCAGGTTTGCTGTGTAAGATGAAAGAACTAAGCAATAAGAAGATTTGGAGAAGTATCCCTTTTTAAAAGGTTTCCTATTCATTTCAAACGCCGTTATAAGCTTTTGATTTGTTCGGCTTCGGCAGAACGTCCAATTAAAAGATTATTTCAAGAAAGCCATATCATTGTACTTGTTACAAAGATGTGGCTTTCATTTTTTTACATGCCACATACTACCGGATTCCCCGCCATGACTTGATCTCACCGGCATAAATTGTATATTTGCTCGCCTAAACTGGAAATTTCAAATGCCGACAATACGCTATACTCAAACTGATGAAGCCCCTGCACTGGCCACTGCTTCCTTCCTACCCATCATAAAAGCTTTCACCAAACCTGCCGGCATTGAAATGGAGGCCCGGGATATCTCTCTGGCCGGAAGGATATTAGCCGTTTTCCCGGAGTTCCTGAGTGAAAATCAAAGGGTTGTAAATGACCTGGAGTTTCTTGGAAAGCTTGCGAAGGAACCAGACGCCAATATCATTAAATTGCCAAACATTAGCGCTTCTATTCCCCAGTTAAAAGAGGCCATTTCTGAATTACAGGAGAAGGGTTTCCCCCTCCCGGAATATCCGGATGACCCCCGAACAGACAAAGAAAAAGACATCAGAGCCCGGTACGATCGGGTTAAGGGCAGTGCTGTAAACCCTGTCCTGAGGGAGGGCAATTCCGACAGGAGGGCCCCGAAACCGGTTAAGAGTTATGCGCGCAAGCATCCGCACTCCATGGGGGCCTGGACGGCAGATAGCAGAAGTCGCGTTGCCACCATGTCTGGGGGGGATTTCAAGTCCAATGAAAAATCTGTTACCCTGGGCGAGAACAGGAATCTTCGCATTGAATGGCGTAATCCATCAGGAGAACATAAAGTCCTGAAAGCTGAAGTGGAGGTGTCCAAAGGAGCGATTATCGATGCCAGTTTAATGGAAAAAGAAGCCCTGATCGATTTCCTGGCCGATCAAATATCCGCGGCCAGGGCCGAGGGAATACTTTTCTCCGTGCACCTGAAAGCCACGATGATGAAGGTTTCGGACCCCATTATCTTTGGCCACGTTTTACAAACCTATTTCAAGACCCTTTTTGAAACCTATGGTCCGACCCTCGATAAATTAGGGGTAAATGCAAACGAAGGCCTGGAAAGCCTCCTGGAAGCACTTCAGGGTTTGCCGGAAGCTGAGGCGCTTGCCATTCGCAATACCCTATCCCAAACAATGGAGCAGGGGCCTTCTCTGGCCATGGTAAACTCGGATAAGGGGATCACCAACCTGCACGTTCCCAGCGATATCATTATCGATGCTTCTATGCCTGCCATGATCCGGAATTCCGGCCAAATGTGGGATTCTGAGGGGAATCCTCAGGATACACTGGCGGTTATACCCGATAGCAGTTATGCGGGCATTTACGACGCAACAATTAATTTTTGCAAGCAATACGGAGCCCTGGACCCCAAAACCATGGGATCTGTCCCCAATGTGGGACTTATGGCTCAGAAGGCCGAAGAATACGGATCCCATGACAAGACCTTTGAAATTAAAGCGGAGGGCATTGTTCAGGTAATCGACAATACTTCAGGGGAAATCCTTCTGGAACACAATGTGAAGCAGGGGGATATCTGGAGGATGTGTACCGTAACCGATGCAGCCGTACAGAACTGGGTTGAACTTGCGGTACGCCGTGTTGAGGAATCAGGAACTCCAGCTGTCTTCTGGCTCGACTCAGAAAGGGCCCACGACAGGGAACTGATTAAAAAAGTAGACGCCTATTTACCTGAATCCACACGAGAACGCCTGGATATCCGGATCCTTTCCCCTGAAAAAGCTGCCTGGTATACACTAGAGCGTATCCGGGAAGGAAAAGACACCATTTCCGTTACAGGCAATGTCTTAAGAGACTACCTCACAGACCTTTTCCCCATCCTGGAAGTGGGAACGAGCGCCAAAATGCTTTCCATCGTACCCCTGATGAATGGGGGCGGTCTCTTTGAAACCGGTGCAGGAGGATCAGCACCTAAACACGTGGAACAGTTTGTTGAAGAGGGACATCTGAGGTGGGATTCCCTTGGGGAGTTTATGGCATTGGCAGTATCTCTGGACCACTGCAGCCGGAAGTATAAAAATACCCGGGCAGGGATTCTTTCAGAAACCCTGGATCTGGCAACGGAAAAATTTCTGGAGGAGAACAAATCTCCCTCCCGAAAAGTCGGGGAATTAGATACCCGTGGAAGTCATTTTTTCCTTGCGCTCTATTGGGCTCAGGCCCTGGCAGCACAGAACGAAGATGAGGTCCTAAAGAGGTATTTTCAGCAGACGGCCCAGGAGCTGACAAGGGACACCGATACCATTGTCAATGAACTACTGGACGCTCAGGGAAGACCCCAGGATATCGGAGGTTACTTTCTGCCACACCCCGAGAAAAAGGAGGCCGCCATGCGCCCCAGCCCTGCCCTAAACACCATCATAGAGCGCCTCCTGCAATCCTGAAGCCATAGGGAAGGCATTGGTAATACCGTAAATCCTGAGACGTCTGAGTCATCCGGATAAATGTTTATATTTAAAGAAAAATTGCGCTTCCCTACGATGAGGTTATACACGTTAATGTGCGTTCTGCTGATTACTTCATTTATAAATGCCCAGGGCAGATATACCTTAAGCGGTACCGTAAGCGAAGCCAATAGCAACGAAACGCTCATTGGAGTCAGCATCCTGGTTCCTGAACTCAGCACGGGAGCAGTCACAAACGAATACGGGTTTTACTCCCTTACCCTGCCTGAAGGCACTTATGAAGTTGTCGTTACCTATCTCGGTTTTCAGGACATCCGGCGCGAGGTAGTGCTCAACTCAAGTCAGCGGATCGACTTTCAAATGGAGGAAGAAGCTGAAGAACTGGACGAAGTGGTCCTTACTGAAGACGTGGAGCGCCTGGATATACGCAAGCCCCAAATGAGCGTAGCGGCACTTTCCGTAGAAACCATCAAAAGAATCCCCGTGGTTCTCGGGGAAGCCGATGTCATAAAGTCCATCATCCTGTTACCCGGGGTGACCAATGCCGGGGAAGCCTCCTCCGGGTTTAACGTCAGGGGTGGTGCAGTAGACCAGAACCTGATCCTTCTCGATGAGGCCATCATTTTTAACTCCTCCCACCTTTTCGGATTCTTTTCTGTTTTCAATCCGGATGCCATTAAAGACATCAAACTTTTCAAAGGCGGGATTCCCGCCCGTTACGGAGGAAGGGTATCTTCCGTTCTTGAAATATTTCAGAAAGAGGGGAACAGCAAGGAATTTCACATGAGTGGGGGTATCGGGGCTGTAGCGAGCAGGCTGCTTGCAGAAGGTCCCATCGTCAAGGATAAAGCCGCTTTTCTCATTGGAGGAAGGGCTTCCTACGCCCACCTTTTTACTCCCCTTTTCGATATAGACAACCGGGCGTATTTCTATGACCTGAACACCAAATTGAATTATAAGGTAGATGACCGGAACAGTCTCTTCCTTTCCGGGTATTTCGGTCGGGACTTATTTAGCATCACAGACCTTTTTGTCAACACCTATGGCAATGCAGTTATCAATTTCAGATGGAACCACATTTTTTCGGACAAACTCTTTTCCAACCTTTCGCTGATCTATTCGGATTACTACTACGGGCTGGAATTGGATTTTGTAGGGTTCGAATGGGATTCAGGAATCCAGAATTTCAACCTGAAGTATGACCTGAAGCATTACCTCAGCGATAAATTACAAGTCAATTACGGGTTAAACAGCATCTACTATGTTTTCAATCCCGGTAAAATCATCCCCAACGGCGAGGATTCAGGTATCGTAGAACAGCAGCTGATCAAAAAATACGCCAACGAAAATGCCCTCTATGTAGACGTCTCTCATGAGATTACGGATAATCTCAGCCTGGGATATGGGTTGCGGCTGAGTCAGTTCAACCGTTTGGGTCAGGATGAATTCTATGTGTATGAAGACGACAATCCTGTTGTTTTTGATCCCTTTAGCCTTGTGTACCAGGAGGCCACTCCTATAGACACGCTTCAATCGGGCCGCGGGGAAACGCTTTCAAACTTCCTGAATCTGGAACCACGGGTCTCGGTTGCCTACGCCCTGAATGACAGGACCTCTGTTAAAGCCAGCTATACGCGGATGGCCCAGTACCTGCATTTACTTTCAAATACGAGTTCCCCTACCCCACTGGATGTCTGGACGCCCAGCGGACCCTATGTGGAGCCCCAGCTACTCGACCAGTATGCCCTTGGTTTCTTCAAGAATACGAAAAATGGGGCCTTTAGTTTTGAAACTGAAGTTTTTTATAAGGAGGTTCAAAACCGGATCGATTATATCGACGGTGCAAACCTGATAGCCAACAATGCCATCGAACAGGTAATCCTCAATGGGGAAGCCCGGGCCTATGGTTGGGAATTCCTTTTGCGAAAAAATACAGGGGCCCTGACCGGATGGGTGGCGTATACACTTTCCCGATCGGAGCAGCGCACCCCCGGCCGTGACCTCAATATTGACAATGGGCGCTCCGGAGTGGAGACGGGCATCAACTTAGGCCAGTGGTACAGTACACCCTATGACAAACCGCACGACATTACGGTTGTTGCCAACTACGAGCTCAACAAAAAGTGGAGCTTTAATGCCAATTTTGTTTATCAGACAGGACAACCGACCAATTATCCTATTGGCCAGTTTCAGTTTGAAGGGCTGGTTGTGCCCTATTTTGGACTTAGGAACCAGGAACGACTGCCGGATTTTCACCGACTGGATATCGCAGCAACGCTGCGACCTAAGAACCCTTTCGGGAAGAAATTCCAGGGGGAATGGGTATTCAGTATTTACAATGTGTACAACCGGATGAATGCCGCATCTATCAATTTCCGCCAGAACCAGGATACGGGACGCAATGAAGCTGTGAGAACGTCCATATTTGGGATCGTTCCGGCCATAACGTATAATTTCAGATTCTGATCAGATGAAAAAGTGGTTTTTATACTTTCTGATTTGCGCGATACCCCTGACGGGGTGTGAGGATGTGATAGAAGTGGATACGCCTTCTGAAGATCCGAGACTGGTGGTGGAAGGCCTCTTACGGGTAGATACCACACAAAGGTGGATTCCCGTTGAGATTAAGCTTACCCAAACCTCTAACTTTTTCGGGACGATTGAACCGGTAACCGATGTGGACGAGATCATTATCATTTCCCAGGAAATAGACGAAAATGGTCTTCCGAATGGAGGCACAGGAACCTCCAGCCTGACACAACTGGACCCCGGAAGTGGGATTTATGTTCCGGATCCCTCTTTTGATCGGGATCAACGCATCCCGGTTTCCGCTGTGCTGGAGGCAAATATCGAATTTACCCTGGTGATTTCATGGCGTGGACGGCGGTATGCCGCGCAAACCCGGTACGTTCCCGCTGTCCCTATCGATACCCTGGTTCAGGGAGACAAAACCCTTTTCGAGGATGAAGAAACTGAGGTAATCGTCCGTTTTACAGATGATGAGGAACCAGGACAATACTATCTTTTTGATTTTGGTTTTGCAAATTTTCTGCCCTCTGAGGATACCTTTTACAACGGCCAGCAATTCACATTCTCCTATTTTTACGACGAGATCTTTATACCCGGTACGGCCCTCGAAATAAGCATTTTAGGTGCAGACCAGACGTTCTACAATTATATGGATCTGCTCGTAGAACAGACCGATGGGGCGCAGGGGCCATTCCAAACGCCCGTGGCCACGGCCAGGGGTAATGTTTTTGATGTTACGAACCTGGATAACGACGAGGTCGTAGACAATGCCGCCCAACCCAATACTTTTGGGCTCGGATATTTTGCCATCGTGCAGGAATTCAAATCCACACTAATTATTGAATAGCGCCATGAAACTGCGCTTTATAGCTTCCCTGACCTGTATCCTCCTGCTCTTTTCAGCCTGCGAGGATGTCATTGAAGTGGAGGTCCCAAGCGACACGCCCCGACTGCTTGTGGAAGGCCTTATACGGGTAGATGAACAGGAGGCATTTGTACCCGTCCGAATAAGTCTGAAAGAGACCAATGGTTTCTTCGAAGAGTTGCCGGTGACCCAGGCGGAAAATATGATCATCAGTATTGAACGATTTGACCCGGATGGCAACCTGATTGAGTTCCTCACCTCTTCCCTGGCGGAGGAAGCCCCGGGAACGGGAATTTACATTCCCGACCCCGATGCTACTTTTGACCAGCGGATCCCAACGGTTTTTCTCGATGAAAATGTCCGGTTCACACTTCAGTTGCGCCATAAGGGGAGGCAGTATCTGGCCCAAACCAATTATGTGCCTGTTGTGCCCATAGATTTTCTGGTACAGGGTAATGCCACCTTGTTTGAAGGGGATGAAACAGAGGTGATCGTCGCATTTACCGATCCTCCGGTAGTCCGTAATTACTATCTCTTTGATTTTGGTGCTTCCGAATTTCTGGTTACCGAAGACACTTTTTATCAGGGGCAATTCTTTCAGTTCTCTTATTTCTACGAAGATCCCATCGAAGCGGGCACGGAATTGGAAATCAGCATTCTGGGTGTGGACAAAACCTTTTATAATTATATGGATTTGCTCATCTCACAAAGCGGTAACCAACAGGGTGTTTTTCAGACCCCTGTAGCCACGGTTCGCGGTAATGTATTCGATGTGACCGACATCGACAATACAGACCGGGTAGACAACGCAGACCGTCCCGAGGTATTTCCTTTAGGCTATTTTGCCATCGTTCAGGAAAACGTCAATACGATTACCATACAGTGAACTTTATTTTTTTTCGTTTATCAGGAAGTCTTGAAGCGCCTTTGTGGTAAGTTCAGAAGCGCAATCCATATTGTACGAGAGTGGTTTTTCCGGGTCTGATACGACCAGGACATGCTTCAGTCCAAAATTGTGAAGTATCTCCGCAGGCACGTCACATTTTCCACAAACAGCCAGAACCGGGATATCCTGGGCTACCGCCATCCGCACTACCCCGTGAATTAATTTTCCCCTCAGGGTTTGATCATCAATACGACCCTCACCTGTAATGAGATAATCAACTTTACGTTCCCTAAGATAACTCCCTATCCCACTTAGGCGAAGAATGAGATCCGTTCCATTGACAAATCCGGCACGGAGAAAACAATGCAAACCAAAGGCAGCGCCTCCTGCAGCTCCGGCTCCAGGCATGTTGCCTGCTTGAATGCCAAGCTCCGCGGCAACCCTCCGGTCCAGGTTTTGAAGCCCGAGGTCCAGGGCTTTGATATCATCCGATGAAGCGCCTTTTTGGGTGGCATATACCCAAGCGGCACCTTCAGGGCCCCATAGCGGATTGTCTACATCGTTTACAGCGGTGATTTTTGTGGATTCCGGGATAATCGGCTCCTCCGGGGAAACAATACGCGCGATTCGCCCCAGGTTTGAACCCGTGGGCTCAAGTGTAAGGCCATTGGCGTCCAGGAACCGATATCCAAAAACGGTGGCAATCCCGCATCCCCCATCGTTGGTAGCGCTCCCCCCAAGGCCGACATAAATATGCCGGGCACCCCGATCCAGGGCGGCGCGAAGGAGCTGACCTGTGCCTCGGGTATGGGTCCGCAAGGGGTCGCGCTGCGAAGGGGAAAGCAACTCCATCCCCGAGGCTGCTGCCATCTCGATAAAGGCCTCCCCATTACTTTTATCGAACAAGAAAGGAGCAGATATCTGACGTCCCAGGGGATCTTCAACCGGAATATGGAATGTTTCCAGAGACCGGACCGCCCGGACGGCGTCCAGGAACCCGTCCCCCCCATCAGAAGCGGCAAAGGAGCGAATATCAGCATTGGGATAAACGGCGCGGATACCGGATTCAAGTGCCTTGCAAACCCCGGCCGCGGAGAGCGAGCCTTTAAACTTATCTGGTATCAGTGCGAATCTCATCCGTATAGGCTTGGAAGAAAGTAACTAAATATCAGAATGAGGACAAAAAACACAAGAAGCATCCATACCTCCGGTTGCTTAAAATCATCCCAGCCGGGCCGCACGGTTTCGGGCAATGGCCTTGGTGCGTTTTTCCCCGGGAAAGCCCAGCTTACCGTATAGGCTACAGCCAGGGTTATCAGGACCCCTGTAAAATTAAGCCAGATCCAGAAAATGTGAATGCCCGGATCAAAGCCGAGAATTTGCTGCATGGTTTTACTGAACGCCAGATTTACGAGTACTGCAATTACAATCCCTGCATTAATACCCCTGGTAGTGACTTTACGGGAAAACATGGCCAGGAGAAAGGTAACCAGCACAGGGCCATAGAAAACAGACCCGATCGCATTGATAATTTCGATAACGGCACTTTTGCTGCCCCCAAAAAGAAATGATGCCGCCATACAGACCCCGCCCCAGAATACTACAGCCCCTTTGGAGAGCATCATATACTTTCGGGTACTTAGCTTTTTGGATCCCCGATTGAAGAAATCCTCTACGCTTACGGCTGAAAGTGAATTTACGGTAGAACTCAGGGAGGACATGGCTGCTGAAAGGATGCCCACCATCAGAAGGCCGATAAAGCCATGAGGGAGGTATTTTGTGATAAAGATGGGGATCATCAGGTCCGCCTTGGTACCGGCTGTGGCGTATTCCTCCGGAAAATACTTTTGTGTCATCGCGCTGATTTCACTCAGAAAATCGGCATCTAATGTGACCAGCCCCCCTATGAACAGACCCACGGTACAATAAAGCAACACCACTGGGAAACGGATCAGGCCATTGGCAAGCAAAAGTTTGCGGATGGTCTTTTCATTTTTCGCACTGAGCATTCGCTGCGCCTGCGTCTGATCACATCCGTAATAGGAAACATACAGGAAAAATCCCCCGATGAGCATCGGCCAGAACCCGTATTCCTCACCCATCTCAAGACCCCAGTTAAAATCGATCACCTGAAGGCGTTCCGGGGGAAAACCTAATTCCGGCCCGCCAGATGTACTCCACAGATGCCATCCGTAGAACAGGCAGGTCAGCAAACCCGCGAAGAGGATGATCATCTGTATAGCATCTCCCCAGACTACGGCCTTCATCCCTCCCTGCCAGGAATAAACCACCGTAATTATACTGATAATGAGTATGGTATACACAAAATCAATATCCAGCACAGCTTGTAGGATAATGGCTATGGTATAGACCATTACCCCTGTTCCCAGTGCCCTGCTGATCTGAAACACCACACTTAGAATCAAGCGGGTTGAAACCCCAAAACGCCTTTCGACGAACTCATAGATACTCACAACCCCGGAACGGAAAAGGGGAGGAACGATAAAAATCATGATAAAAAGCATCGCCAGGGGTACCGCAAACTCAAAACTGAGCCATTTCATGCCACCCCCAAGTTTGAGTCCCACAAAAGCCGGAGCTGAAACAAAACTAATGGCCGAGAGTTGGGTGGCCATTGTCGAAAGGCTCAGCGGAAACCAACTCATGCTTCTACCCCCGAGAAAATAGTCGCTTGAATCCTTGTTGTCCTTAAAGAAGTAACCCATGCCCAAAAATCCGAGCAGGTAAACGGCCACAATGATATAATCCAGTGTATTCATAGGGCTTTTCTTCTGATTAAATCCAGGTAAAGGGCGGCGGACCACGAAAAATGATTGCCCCCGTATCCCCTGAAATGGCCCGGGTCCAGATCGCGTCTCGGGTCGAAATACTCGTAAAAACCACACTCTTCAAGCAGCGCCAGGGTATCCCGCCTGACATTTTCAGCCACCTTATTAAAACCATACCGGTTTAAGCCCTGATATATCAGCCAGTTCAAATTAATCCAGACCGGACCCCTCCAATACCGCTTGGGATCGAAAGACGGGCTTTCCGGGTCAAAGGAGGGACAGAGGAAATATGAAGGTCCGACTCCTGTAAAACGGCCTTTATCCAAATGTGTTTTTACGATGTCTCCGGCGGTCTCCGCATCGGGTATACCTGCCAAAAGGGGCGTGAAGGAGGAAGAAGACAGCGCATCGAGCCGCCGGTTCGCCCTCAGGTCAAAATAGACATATGCTTTGCGCTGCTCACTAAAGAGTTTTTTATGGAAATGCGCCTTAGAAAGTGCTTGCCATTTTTGCAACTGGGCTACTTCAACATCCTTTCCAATGCGTTTTCCCAGATGGATCAGGCTCTCATTGGAGCGAATCAGGAGGGAATTAAATAAGGGGTCTTGTATGAGAAAAGGGCTTTTTTCAGCTATTTGAACGTCGTCATAATCCCAGGACTTAAAAAGCTCAACAAGGTGGATGTAATGCTGGTATTCCCTGTTACTGGGTCGATTGGAGGCATCTACATGCTGGGTGTCCCTTCGGTTGAGCTCATACTCCGGAGAATCCAGGCCTTCCCAAACCGCATCCCAGACAGGGGTGTTATCCGTACCCGCCTCCCAGTTGTGGCAAATGTAAACCAGCCCTTCTTTATTAGGGTCCCTCCGGGTATAGAAATAATGATGCCAGGCATAAAGGGCGGGGAAAATCTCGTCGATAAAATCCAGAAGCGGCTCCCCGGATATTTCGTAGAGCAATTCCAATATGTATCCGAGAACCGGGGGCTGGGTAATTCCCGAAGTTCGGGCTTGGGGAGCATCCGGGCTCCGTCCGACATCCCATACTTCGGGGCCCGGAAAATAGGATTCAGCCTCATTGTGAAATACGATATGGGGCAAAAAGCCATTAGACCACTGGCCTTTCAGCAGCGACCGGAATTCGGCTTTGGCACGTTCCATATCCAGGTGCGCCCAACCCAGGGCAATAAATCCCGAGTCCCAATTCCACTGAAAAGGATACAGGCCTTTACAGGGTATGGTAAAACCATCCTGCCAGTTTCCTTCGAGCACTTCCTGGGCTAACAACTTCAGATCTGATGTCATTGTCTGTGGATAAAAGTCCAAAAGATAGCAATTCTTCCTATTTTTAGGACCTGAAAGCGAGATTCCCTTGAAAACCGATAAAGAATTACTGATCAAAGGTGTAAAACGAATGGCATATACACTTGCCCTGATGTTTACGGCCCCTGTTGTCCTTTACCAGGCCTTTAAGAACCAGGACCACCCTTGGTACCTCCCGGTCCTGATTGCAGGGGGTATTTTGGCTATTGCAGCTGTAGGGATGGGATTCTACGGAATCCGCACCCTGGTCAACGCCCTGTTCTCCCGACCAAAATAAGCGATTCTCAGCGCGCCAGAGGTTGCCTGCGACTCCCGAAGATACTATCTTTACGCCCTTATAGCACAGCATATGATAAACATCACCTTACCCGATGGCACCGTGGTAGCTCACCCAAAGGGAGTAACACCTTTGGAAGTGGCAAAAGGAATCAGTGAAGGTCTGGCCAGGAATGTGATTTCCGCCCGTTTTAACAATCGAAAAGTTGAATCGGTAACGCCTTTGGAAACCGACGGATCACTGGTCTTGTACACCTGGAATGACGAGGAGGGCAAAAAAACATTTTGGCACTCTTCTTCCCACGTTCTGGCCCAGGCACTAGAGGAGTTGTATCCCGGTATAAAGCTCACTATAGGCCCTGCCATTGATGCGGGGTTCTACTACGACGTGGATTTCATGGACCACCATATTTCCGAAAAAGACTTTCCGGCCATCGAGCAAAAGGCCATGGAAATTGCAAGGGGAAAACACGAGTTTAAAATGAGAGAGGTCTCAAAATCAGATGCGCTCTCCTATTATAAAGAACACGAAAACCCATACAAGGTTGAGTTGATTGAAAACCTGGAAGATGGGGACATCACCTTCTGTGACCACGACAGCTTTACAGATTTATGCCGTGGCGGACATATCCCCAATACGGGTCTTATCAAGGCTTTTAAAGTCCTGAATGTAGCCGGAGCCTATTGGCGGGGAGATGAAAACCGCCCACAACTTACACGGGTCTATGGGATTTCCTTTCCAAAACAGAAAGAACTCACCCAGTACCTCCACATGTTGGAGGAGGCTAAAAAGCGGGACCACAGAAAACTCGGCAAGGAGCTGGAACTATTTACCTTTTCCCAGAAAGTCGGACAGGGACTCCCCCTATGGTTGCCAAAAGGAGCAGCCTTAAGGGAACGCCTGGAGCAGTTTTTAAAAAGTGCGCAGAAGAAGGCAGGATACGAAATGGTGGTCTCTCCGCATATCGGACAAAAAGAACTTTATGTGACTTCCGGGCATTACGCCAAATACGGGGAGGACAGTTTTCAACCAATCCATACGCCCAAAGAAGACGAGGAATTCCTCCTTAAGCCCATGAATTGCCCGCACCACTGTGAAATATACAATGCAAAACCCTATAGCTACAGGGAATTACCAAAGCGTTTTGCGGAATTCGGGACCGTTTACCGTTACGAACAGAGCGGAGAATTACACGGTCTTACACGCGTGAGGGGCTTTACACAGGATGACGCCCATATTTTTTGTACACATGAGCAGCTGGATCAGGAGTTTAAGGATGTAATCGATTTATCCCTTTATGTCCTGACGTCTCTCGGTTTTGATAATTACACCGCACAAGTGTCCGTTCGGGATCCGGAAACCCCGGAAAAATATATTGGTTCAGTGGAGAATTGGGAACGGGCGGAAGCTGCGATCATCAATGCGGCCCGTGAAAAAGATCTGAATTTTGTAATCGAACCGGGAGAGGCGGCGTTTTATGGCCCCAAACTGGATTTTATGGTAAAGGATGCCCTCGGGCGGAAATGGCAGCTCGGCACCATTCAGGTGGATTACAACCTGCCAGAGCGCTTTGAGCTTACCTACAAGGGAAGCGATAATGAAATGCACCGCCCCGTAATGATACATCGCGCGCCATTCGGAAGTATGGAGCGCTTTGTAGCCCTGCTCCTGGAGCATACCGGTGGTAATTTTCCACTTTGGCTGACCCCGGATCAGGCTATTGTCTTGCCTGTTAGTGAGAAACACGAAAAATACGCTCAAAAAGTTTTAAAATCCCTGGAAAATTGCGAAATTCGCGCCCTCGTGGACGCTCGCAGCGAGACGGTAGGTAAAAAGATCCGTGAAGCGGAGATGCAAAAACTACCTTTTATGCTCATTGTTGGCGACCAGGAAATGGACCAGGGTACCATTTCAGTGCGCAGGCACGGAGGCGAAGATCTGGGTGCCATATCGGTGGAGGCATTTTCAGAATTGGTCGAAAACGAAATAAATAGTACCTTAAAAAGGTTCAAAGAAGTTTAATTAAAACCATAAAGTCATAGCAATACGAAGAAGATTCAGGCCGAGGCCCAAACGGGAAAATAAATTTCCCCACAGGATAAACGATAAAATCACGGTCTCAGAAGTACGACTGGTCGGTGAAAATGTCGAAATGGGAGTTTATCCTACCCGCAAAGCCATGGAAATGGCAGAAGAACAAGGTTTAGACCTTGTAGAGATTTCACCGAAGGCAGATCCACCAGTTTGTAAGGTAATTGATTATAAAAAGTTTCTTTACGAACAAAAGAAGCGTGACAAGGCCATGAAGGCCAAAGCCACGAAGGTTATTGTTAAGGAAATTCGGTTTGGTCCGAATACAGACGACCACGATTACGATTTTAAAAAGAAGCACGCAGAGAAATTCCTGAAGGAAGGCGCCAAGTTAAAGGCATATGTTTTTTTTAAGGGAAGATCCATTGTGTATAAGGATAAAGGGGAGATTTTACTGCTCCGCCTGGCAACGGACCTTGAAGATTTCGGAAAGGTAGAACAGATGCCAAGGCTCGAAGGAAAGCGTATGACCATGTTCATCGCTCCCAAGGCCAAAAAGTAAAAGCGAGAAAACGAATTTTAAATTTAACGAGGAAGAGATGCCCAAAATGAAGACCAAATCCAGCGCCAAAAAGCGATTTAAGCTTACGGGTTCTGGAAAGATCAAGAGAAAGCACGCTTTTAAGAGCCATATCTTGACCAAAAAGTCGAAAAAGCGAAAGCTTAAACTGACGCATTCTACATTGGTCCATACGGCTGATGAGAACAGTATCAAAGAACAACTGCGCCTTAAATAAGCCGCGATTGTATCGGTAAAATGTGTAACCCTGGAGTCAGGCTCAAAAAGTGCCCGTTAAACGGGTCGCCTGCTACAAAAAACAAACAAAAATGCCAAGATCAGTAAATTCAGTAGCTTCAAGAGCTCGTCGCAAAAAAGTGATGAAGCAAGCCAAAGGTTACTTTGGAAGACGTAAAAATGTCTGGACAGTAGCCAAAAACGCGGTAGAAAAGGCGATGGTATACGCCTACAGAGACCGTAGAACCAAGAAACGTAATTTCCGATCCCTCTGGATCACCCGGATCAATGCCGGTGCCCGTATGCACGGGATGTCTTACTCGGAATTCATGGGTAAAGTTAAGGCCAACAATATCGACCTGAACCGCAAGGTGCTCGCCGATCTGGCCATGAACCACCCGGATGCCTTTAAGGCCGTTGTAGACAAAATAAAATAAAACAGATCGTTTTCTCGCAGAAACCCCGGCCTTTGAGTGCCGGGGTTTTTTTATTCCCCCTGCAGGGTAAGCAAAAGGGTTCGCCCCCCGGCGTGGTCGCGGTGCTCACAGAGGTAGACCCCCTGCCAAATTCCCAGGTTCAGTCGGCCCTTGCTGACAGGTACCATTACCGAACTACCCATTAGTGACGCCTTTATATGTGCAGGCATATCGTCTGAACCTTCAAAGGTATGGGTGTAATACGGCTGATTCTCCGGCACCATTTCATTCATATGCGCCTCAAAATCATGACGAACCGATGCATCTGCATTTTCATTCAGGGTCAGGCTTGCCGAGGTGTGCTTTATAAAGATATGCAGGAGCCCTGCCCGAACCCGTTGTAGCTCTGGTAATTGCCGCTCAATCTCCGTGGTTACCAAATGAAACCCCCTTGGATAAGGCTGCAATCTGAATTCGCGCTGAAGCCACGTCATTATTGGAAGAAGTTTATGTTAAACCGAGTTGGAAATGTACATATAAATATAACTTTACCGCAAACACGACACGCATGGATCTTTCGCCTGTTAAACTGGTAGTCACCGATATGGACGGGACGCTATTGAATTCTCAGCACGAGGTCAGTCCCCGTTTTTTTGAGTTGTTCGAAGCCCTGAGTCGTCGTGGGGTGCGCTTCGCCGCGGCCAGCGGCAGGCAGTACGAGAGTATCGCCATAAAACTGACCCCTATTCTGGACGAGCTCGTTATAATCGCCGAAAATGGAGGCCTGGTCCGTCAACAGGGACGTGAACTGCTTTCCACTCCATTGGATGCCAAACTTAGGGACCGCGTATTGCACCGGCTTGAAGAAATCCCCGGAACCCATACCATCTTATGCGGAAAAGATACGGCTTACCTGAAACCCCCAACTCCTGAATTTGAAAACCTATTGAAAGAATACTACGGGGCGTACGAATATGTGGACTACTTAATTGGCTTCCCCGAGGAAATCATGAAGATCGCAGTTTATCATTTTGAAAGCTCGGAAGCCCATATCTATCCGAAAGTACAACCCTTTGAAGATCAGTTAAAAGTGAAGGTCTCAGGAGCGCATTGGGTAGATATTTCAGACCCTCTGGCACATAAAGGTCACGCCCTGAAACTCGTTCAGGAACACCTGGGGATTCCGCCGGAAGCTACCATGGTTTTCGGGGATTACAACAACGATCTGGAGATGCTCGGGCAGGCATTTTACAGTTTCGCCATGGCCAATGCCCATCCGAATGTGCTGAAAACGGCCCGCTTTCGCACAGAGAGCAATGATAAGGGCGGGGTGGAAACCATCCTCAGTACCCTATTGCAGCAACTCGGTTAAGTTTTTTGTTTCTTTTTCCGCGCCGCAGGAAAGAGGATATTGTTGAGAATCAGTCGGTAGCCCGGAGAGTTTGGGTGCAGTTCCAATTCCGTTTTCGGGTCTCCAACACGGTGCTGGTAGTCCTCCGGATCGTGACCTCCGTAAAAAGTAAAGAATCCTTTCCCCTTAATTCCATGGATGTAACGGGCCTCCCCGTTTAGCCGGTTTTCACCGAGTACCAGGACAGTGGGTTTCACCTCGGAAGGGGCAAATGCAGTCGTTTGTCCCATAAAACCTTTTACCAGGGCCGTATGGTTCTGACAGAGCATTGTAGGGACAGGATCCCATTTGGCAGAAAAATCCATAAGTGTGAAATAATCGGATTCCCGGGGAATGTCTTCTCGTTTATTGGTCATGTCAATTGAGGAGAACTCATAACGCCTTGGGTTGCGTTCCAGAATAAAATCCGTAAAGGCAAAAGTTTTTCGGTAATCCAGCTGTTGCTGATAATTGGGGTCCGACGGATCCCCGTCGAACATGGGTTCACAAATATCGACCCCTTCTGCAGCCAGTGCAATATCAAAACTATCTGTGGCCGAGCACATGGCAAACATAAACCCGCCGCCAATAACGTAATTGCGTATCTTCTGGGCCACGGCCGATTTCTCTTCTGAGACCTTACCGTATCCCAACCGGGTGGCCAGGGCCTCGGCCTCCTTTTTACCCTCTATGTACCATGGCGCAGTCCTGTACGCTCCATAAAATTTACCGTATTGCCCGGTAAAATCTTCATGATGCAAGTGCAGCCAGTCGTAAATGGCCAGTTTATCATCGAGTACTTCTTCGTCGTAAAGGGTTACATATGGAATCTCTGCATAGGCAAGCACCATAGTCACGGCGTCGTCCCAGGGCTGGTTCCCCTTGGGGGAATAAACCGCGATCTTCGGAGCCTTCTCCAGGATTACGGCTTCCATATTCTGGGACGGGCTTGCAATGGTCTCAAGTATTTCTGTTGCCTGAGGGTCCGAAAGGACTTCAAAGGACACACCCCGGATTCGGCACTCATTGCGAATAGCCTCTCCATCCGGAATCAAAAAGGAGCCACCCCTGTAATTGAGCAACCACTGAACTTTTTGTTGTTTCGTCAAGACCCAGTAGGTTATGCCATAGGCTTTCAGGTGGTTTTCCTGTCCTTCGGCATCCATGGGTATCAGGATTACGGAGGCGCGCATGGCAAATTGCCCTAACAGAAATGCTAAAAAAAAGAGAGCACAGAAAGCAGTAAAGGAACGGGGTTGGGATTTTGGCTTAGAATGGTACATCATCATCCGGATCTGCCCCGGGCAAATCGTTCATAGAGCTGCCAAAGGCCTGTTCGGCATCGGGAAGATTCCGGGTTATAAACGGATTTTCTCCTTCTGCATTCATTTTAGATTGAAACTCAAATGGAGAGTCAAAGTCATCCAAATTATCGAATTTACCCAGATTGGCAATGAACTTTAACCGAATATTATCTAATCCGCCATTCCGGTGTTTGGCTACGATGAACTCCGCCTGCCCCTGGGTAGGGGTGCGCTCCTCATCATCCCACTCATCGATTTTATAGTACTCGGGTCTGTAGATAAAGGAGACGATATCCGCATCCTGCTCAATCGCTCCGGATTCCCGAAGGTCTGATAGGATTGGGCGTTTGCTGCCACCTCTTGTTTCCACGGCCCTCGATAACTGGGACAGCGCTATAACCGGCACATCCAATTCTTTTGCCAGGGCTTTCAGGTTTCTCGAGATCATGGATATCTCCTGTTCCCGATTCCCGCCTTTCTGACTGGCTCCCGAAGTCATCAACTGGAGGTAATCCAGCACAATCAGCCTGATTTTATGCTGAGACGCCAATCGGCGTGCCTTGGCCCGAAGGTCAAAAATGGAAAGGGAGGGCGTATCGTCAATAAACAAAGGCGCTTTTTCAAGGGTCTTCACCTTAACGTTGAGCTGTTCCCATTCGTGCTTTTCAAGCCGTCCCGTTCTCAATTTTTCTGAGGAAAGGCCGGTTTCTGAAGAAATCAGTCGGGTAATTAGTTGAACGGAAGACATTTCAAGGGAGAAAAACGCAACGGGGATATTCGCATTAACTGCGATATTCCTGGCCATGGATAAGGTAAGTGCGGTTTTACCCATCCCTGGGCGGGCTGCAATAATTATGAGGTCACTGGGCTGCCAGCCCGAAGTGAGCCGATCCACCTTGTCAAAACCAGAGGGGATCCCGCTAAGGCCTTCCTTATTTGAGATTTCCTCGATTTTCTTCTTCGCCTGAATCACGAGATTCTGTGCGGTTTCAGCTGAGCGTTTGAGGTTGCCCTGGGTTACTTCGTAAAGTTTCGATTCCGCATTGTCCAACAGGTCAAAAACATCCGTAGCCTCGTCATAGGCTTCCTCGATTATCTCACTGGATATCTTGATCAGGCTGCGCTGAATGTACTTCTGGAGGATAATGCGCGCATGGAATTCAATATGGGCCGAAGAGGCCACTTTCTGGGTGAGTTTTATCAGATAAAAGTCTCCTCCGGCCGCCTCGAGCTTGCCATCCGTTTTTAACTGGGCAGAAACGGTTAATAAATCGACCGGCTGAGAAGATTCAAACAACTTGAAGATGGCTTCGTAAATGAAACGATGGCCCTCTTTGTAGAAGACATCGGGGTGCAAAATATCGATCACCTCATCGACCCCTTTTTTATCAATCATCATCGCTCCGAGTACAACCTCCTCTAAATCAACAGCTTGTGGCGGTATTTTACCTTTCTCCAGGGGAATTATTCCCGGAGTGCCGATTTTTCGACCCATTATCGCCCTTGATTTTTCCATAGCTCCAAAAGTAGATAATTAACATTAAGTTAATCCTGAGTGTCCGGTTGGGATATTAACCGTTCATTCACAATACTACTGTTAATAAGTTACAACTTTCTGTTGATAACAAAAAAAACCGGAGGTATTTCCTCCGGATTATTTCTAAATCATTCGTTACAAAAGGTTTACCCCTTAAAGACCCCCATCCCGGTGTACTTTTCCATGCGTTTGGCAATCAATTCCTTTGGTGATAACTTTTCAAGTGCCTGAAAATGCTTTGCAATTTTATCCCGTACAATCTCGAAAGTTTTCTCCCGGTTGGCATGAGCACCTCCTGCGGGTTCCCTGACGATCTCATCGATCAATTTTAGTTTCTTCATGTCCGTGGCCGTAAGCTTTAACGCATCGGCGGCCTGCTCCTTATACTCCCAGCTCCTCCAGAGAATGGACGAACAGGATTCAGGTGAAATAACGGAGTACCAGGTGTTCTCCAGCATCAGCACGGTATCCCCTACTCCAATACCCAAAGCACCTCCTGAGGCACCCTCCCCGATGATCACTACGATGATCGGTACTTTCAAACGGGTCATTTCAAGGATATTCCTCGCGATGGCCTCGCCCTGACCGCGCTCTTCGGCTTCAATTCCGGGATATGCCCCGGGAGTATCGATAAAACAGACAACCGGAATTCCGAATTTCTCTGCCGAACGCATTAATCGGAGCGCTTTGCGATACCCTTCGGGATTCGCCATTCCGAAATTGCGGTATTGACGGGTTTTGGTGTTGTATCCTTTTTGCTGGCCGATAAACATATAGGACTGATCTCCAATCTTACCCAATCCCCCTATCATGGCTTTGTCATCCTTTACGGTCCGGTCTCCGTGTAACTCCAGAAAGGTATCTCCGCAAATCGCGCGAATATAATCCAGCGTGTAGGGTCGGTTGGGGTGGCGTGAGAGCTGTACCCGTTGCCATGCGGTCAGGTTCTTGTAGATCTCCTTTCGGGTCTCTGCGAGCTTTATCTCAATTTGCTTACAGGTTTCCGTGACATCCACATCGCTTTCCTCCCCGATCAGCGCACATTTTTCGAGCTGTTCCTCCAGTTCCTTGATGGGCAATTCAAAATCCAGGTATTCCATGGACAGTATAAAATTTTGGATGATTGGTACGGGCAAAGATAAACTATATTGGAAAACAGTCTACCCCCCTGAGGTTCCAAAAATGTGAATTATCAACGTTTTGCCTGTTGCAAAAGGTAAAAACCGATTATTCCAAAGAATAGATTCGGGAGCAGGACGGCAAGCAGGGGTGGGAATCCGGATTGCTCAGCAAGTGTACTAAATACCTTGTCCATAAAGATGTAAATAAAGGCGACACCGATCCCGAAGGCCAGATTGGCACCCATGCCACCCCGTCGTTTGGCCGACGACACCGCGACCCCAATAATGGTCAGGACAAAGGCGGTTATCGGCAGGGCCCAGCGCTTGTACAATACCATGATATAGGTGTTGACATTCGAGGCTCCCTTGCGTTTTTGCACCCGGATAAACTCATTGAGCTCAAAAAGATTTTTGGTCTCCCCAATGTAGGAAACGGGTGTAAGGTCATCTATTTGAAAGGCAAACAGGGTATCGAGCCTGCGCCTGGTGACCACTTCTTCCGTATCCCCCCTGAGGTTCCTTCGGGTATACGATGTCAGGCGGTAGACGCTGTCTGCAGGTACCCACCGAATGTTGGCAGAACTAATTTTGTACTCCAGGGTACCGTCTTCAGAAAAATGTTCATAGGTGAAGTTGTACCCGATTTGCCGCTCCGGATCAAAAGAACTCACATAGATGTAATCCCGGTCACCGAGCTGATTAAAAATATTGCTGGTCACCCGATCCTGATTTTTCTTCTTCAGGTATTTGAATTTGAATTCATTATACCCTGCACTGGCCGCGGGCACAATAAACATTCCCATAATAAACATGATAATGGCAATGATGGTGGCACCGATCCAATAGGGCCGTAAAAACCTTCCAAACGAAACCCCCGACGAGAGGATGGCCACAATTTCGGTATTGTTGGCCATTTTTGAGGTAAAGAAAATAATGGCGAGAAACAGGAAGATCGGAAAGAGCAGGTGCCCGATGTAAATGGTGAAATTCACATAGTAGATGATAATTTCCATCAGGGGCGCTTCGTTGTCGATCATTTTACCGATCTGCTCAGCCAGATTCAGCATAATCCCAATGGGCACGAAGAGCAGGAGCATCAACCCGAAAGTGAGCAGGTATTTCTTGAGGATATACCGGTCAATGATACCCATATGGCTAGAGTCTTTTATCCATTTGAACCACCATTTTATCCTTCCAGGGTCCGAAGGTCCCATCGAGAATTCGCCTCCGTGCTTCCCTAACGAGCCACAGGTAGAACCCAAGATTGTGCAGGGTGGCGATTTGCTTTCCAAGATACTCATTTGCCGCGAAGAGGTGTCTGAGGTACGCCCGTGAATATTCGCGGTCAGCAAATGTCAGCCCCATGGGGTCGAGGGGCGAAAAGTCTGTGGCCCATTTGCGGTTTTTAATATTTATGGTACCCTCTGAGGTAAATAACATCCCATTTCTGGCATTGCGCGTAGGCATTACGCAATCGAACATGTCTACCCCCAGGGCGATGTTCTCAAGAATATTAATGGGTGTCCCGACCCCCATTAAGTAACGGGGTTTATCTTCAGGAAGGATCCTGCATACCTCATCAGCCATTGCGTAGAGTTCTTCGGCCGGTTCTCCAACCGAAAGTCCTCCAATAGCATTTCCCACCGCATCGGCACCCGCGATATACTCAGCAGACTGCCGGCGCAAATCCGGATAGACCGAACCCTGGACTATCGGGAAAAAAGATTGTTCGTAACCATATTTTGGAGGCGCCTTTTTAAGGTGTTCTATGCAGCGATCGAGCCAGCGATGGGTCATGTGCATACTGCGCTCCGCATAGGCGTAATCACAAGGGTAGGGTGTACATTCATCAAATGCCATGATGATGTCAGCCCCGATACTCCGCTGCAATTCCATCACGCGCTCCGGCGTAAAAACATGAAGAGACCCATCAATATGGGATTTAAATTTAACGCCTTCCTCCCGGATCTTGCGATTCGCTGAAAGCGAATACACCTGATAGCCTCCGCTGTCTGTGAGGATTGCCCTGTCCCATCCCATAAAAGCATGCAGACCCCCTGCGGCCTCGAGAATCTCCATCCCCGGGCGTAAAAACAGGTGGTAGGTATTGCCCAGGATAATGTCGGGATCGATCTCCTCCCTAAGCTCCTTCTGATGGATGCCTTTAACAGAGGCCACAGTCCCCACGGGCATAAATATGGGGGTGTGGACAGTTCCGTGGGCGGTCTCAAAGCGGCCTGCCCGGGCACGGGTTGCCGGATCGGTATGTTCTAGGGTAAAGTGCATGTCAGGCGGGGTCAAAGATACACAACTCCCCTTCATTCCCTCCTAAAGATATCCTTAAAGTTCACCCTTTAAAACCGTTGATAAATTGTAATAACAATGGTTGTTCAGGCAGAAGAATGCCCTTACTTTTGGGGAACCAAAAAAACATATAATGTCGGAAATACAGGATTTGGAAGCGTTATCAACCCAGGTGCGCAGAGATATCGTCCGGATGGTGCACAAGGTGAACTCCGGTCACCCCGGGGGTTCTCTGGGATGCACGGAATTCTTTGTAGCCCTGTTCAACAAGGTCATGAATCTTAAGGACACATTTGATATGGATGGGATTGGAGAGGACATGTTTTTTCTCTCCAACGGGCACATCTCACCCGTGTATTACAGCGTACTGGCACGGAGGGGCTACTTCCCCGTGGCGGAGCTCAGTACCTTCCGACTGATCAACTCCCGACTCCAGGGACACCCGGCTACCCACGAGGGTCTTCCGGGGATCCGGATTGCATCCGGATCTCTGGGTCAGGGCATGTCCGTGGCCATTGGCGCAGCCCTGGCTAAAAAGCTCAACGACGATCCGCATCTGATTTACAGCCTCCACGGGGATGGTGAATTACAGGAGGGTCAGATCTGGGAAGCCGTTATGTTTGCCGCAGGGCGTAAAATCGATAACCTGATCGCCACCATCGACCGGAATGGACAGCAGATTGACGGGCCTACAGAAGAGGTCATGCCCCTGGGAGATGTAAAAACCAAATTTGAAGCTTTTGGCTGGGATGTGCTTTCCCTAGAAGATGGCAATAACATCGAGGCGGTAATCCGGACCTTGGAAGCTGCCAAATCGCGAACCGGGAAAGGTAAACCCGTTGCCGTAATCATGGAAACCGTAATGGGGAATGGCGTTGATTTTATGATGCATACTCACGCCTGGCACGGGAAGGCTCCCAATGACGAGCAACTCGAAATCGCCCTAATACAAAACCCGGAAACCCTTGGGGATTACTAATTTCTTAAAAGCAGAAGACCGATGAATAAATATACGGATCAGGGAAAAAAAGATACACGAAGTGGTTTTGGAGCCGGGCTTGCAGAATTGGGTCGGACCAACCCGAAGGTAGTTGCCTTATGCGCAGACCTTGTAGGATCCCTCAAAATGGATGAATTTATAGCGGAAAACCCGGATCGATTTTTCCAGGTGGGGATCGCAGAGGCCAATATGATGGGGATTGCCGCAGGATTGACCCTTGGGGGGTATATCCCTTTTACAGGAACCTTTGCAAACTTCTCCACAGGACGCGTTTATGACCAGATTCGGCAATCCATCGCCTATTCGGAAAAAAACGTCAAAATATGTGCCTCCCACGCAGGGGTAACCCTCGGTGAGGACGGAGCCACACACCAGATTCTGGAAGACATCGGGCTGATGAAAATGCTACCGGGGATGACGGTGATCAATCCATGTGATTACAACCAGACCAAGGCCGCCACACTGGCAATTGCGAAACACCAGGGACCGGTGTACCTCAGGTTTGGAAGGCCTAAGGTGGCAAACTTTACACCCGTGGATCAGGAATTTGAAATTGGAAAAGCGCTCATGCTTCAGGAAGGCACAGATGTCACCATCCTGGCCACGGGCCACTTGGTCTGGGAAGCGCTGGTCGCCGCCGAAAACCTTGCAAATCAGGGGATATCTGCCGAGGTGATCGATATCCATACGATTAAACCTATCGATGCTGAGGCCATTGTAAGCTCCGCCAAGAAAACAGGATGTGTGGTGTCGGCAGAGGAACACAATTATCTGGGAGGTTTAGGCGAAAGCGTAGCCCGGGTCCTGTCCATGCACCATCCTACCCCCCAGGAATTCATCGCCACTCAGGACACTTTTGGGGAAAGCGGCACGCCAGAACAGCTGATGGAAAAGTACGGTTTGAATACTAAGGCTATCGAAAGGGCCGTTTTCAAAGTAATAGAACGCAAGGGTTGATCCATTATGGATGGCCCGTTAAAATGAACACATTATGAAAAACATTTTTATCACAGCCCTCATGCTTTTCGGATGTCTCACCTATGCCCAAAGCGGCGGTTCGGGGTTCGGACTCAAAGCAGGATTAAACTTTAGCGGGACCGGAGACCTTAAGATCAACGAGGTCCCGGACATAAGTTCGGATGCTAAATTGGGCTATCACGTCGGGGTTTGGGGACGCTTTGGTGGGCGCGCCTATGTGCGTCCTGAGCTGGTCTTCACCCAGGTAAATTCCTCCTACGATGGAGATGGTTCAAACAGGGATTTCAAAATGCAAAAACTGGACCTCCCTGTCCTTTTTGGCCACAGGTTTCTGAAAATTTTCCACGGCTTTATCGGACCGGCCTTCCAATACGTCCTTAAGACCGATCTTGAAAATATCGATATCAGTGATGTTGAAAACGAATTTACGGTTGGCTTTCAGATTGGAGGGGGTTTAAACCTGGGAAATTTCGGGATTGACTTAAGGTTTGAACGCGGTTTCAGCCCGAATTACGTAGACCTGATTGAGGAAAATATTGAGGGTGTACGCCTGGACACGCGCCCCACCCAATGGATTCTGGGACTCTCCTATAAATTCTAAAGGGAATCGTTCTCGATTGGTTAGGATTCCGGGTAGGTGTTATCCAGATAGTCGGGTGTACCATTTCCATTGGAATCCGGAAATTCAAGCGTACCGTCTGGTAGAATGATGATCTCATCGCGCGTCGGAACTTCATCTCCGTCGTCATCCGGATCCAGGAAATTCACCCGTAAGACCCCTCCGATTGTTTCGCGTTCCTGTTGTTCGTTTGTGTTGTCGTTGTAGAGATATCCGTCACCATTGAGGTCCTCCTGAATGGAAGGTATCCCATCGCCATCGTGATCGGTTTCCTCAAGGGAAAAAAGCTCCACGAAAAATATCAGGGAACTGTAGTTCGGGATCGCATTGGTAGGGGCTGCATTGAAATACCCCAATCCCGAAGGCATTACGATCATCCCTACCCCACCATCGATGGAAGTCACGGTACCATCTGGGTTGGATGTGATGCCACTCGAAGCTTTAAAAAAGGGCATGCCTTCCGCAAAGCCCCTGGCTCCCTGAAGGGGCCCCTGTATACGTGCGAGATCGAACCAGATGGGCTGTTCAAAAGAACCGTCGAAGTCGCGGTTATCCAAAAGTCTTCCCCTGTAGGTAAGAAAGGTGGAGTCCGCTACAGTCGGGGAACTGTCCATCCCTTCTCTGGCGATCAGGTAATAGAGCGTATGGACTACATCTGGCTGGTCAGTAAGTCCTAATTCACCGCTGGTTACATTTATCTGAACCGTTTCTACCTGGTCGATCAGCGGGATCTTTCCGGCATTTTCACCCGCAAGGGTATCGATGAACATTTTGAAATTAAACCCGGCAGGAGGATTCTCAAATTCCTCGTAATTGTAGAAATGCGTTTGCAGATACTCTCGTATCTCGGCGTCATTTTCAATCGCCACTTCATCCAAATCTCTGGGGGGTACTACTTCCACGTCAATTCCATCGTCGTTACCACATCCGACCAGCAATCCGGTTCCAATGAACAACACGCATAAACGCTTCCACATCATAGCCTTTCTATTAAAGGCCGCAAGATACAATTTTCCCCTATTTTTGCGAATCCCTTAACAAAGAATTGGCCCATGCGGATCGATAAATACCTCTGGTGCACACGCTATTTTAAAACCCGGAATCAGGCCACTGAGGCATGTAAAAAAGGGCATGTCCGCATTGGAGAACAAGTTGTAAAGCCTTCCAGGGAAATCCTGCCCACTGATGAAATCCTGGTGCGGAAGAACCAGATTAACTATCGCCTCAAAGTTTTGGATATCCCAACCCAGCGCCTCGGGGCCAAACTCGTCGATATTTACAGGATGGATACGACGCCGGCAGAGGCACTGGACCATCTCAAAACAATCCAGACAACCCGCGAATATTACCGAAAGAAAGGAACGGGCAGACCGACGAAAAAAGACCGAAGGGAACTTGACGATTACCGGGATGAAGCTGAATAAACAGTATTGGCAGGAGCGGTATGAGGCCCAGAGGACCGGATGGGACATGGGCGGGGTAAGTCCGCCAATAGGGACCTACATCGACCAGCTTGCCAACAAGGATCTGAGGATTCTCCTTCCCGGGGCAGGAATGGGATATGAAGCTGCGCATATGGTTGCTTCCGGTTTCCGCAACCTTACAATCCTGGATATAGCCCCATACCCACTGGAGCGTCTGCAGAAACGTCTGCCGGACTCTTTTCCCCCGGAAAACCTTATAGAGATGGATTTCTTTAAATACCAGGGTAAACCTTTTGACCTTATCCTTGAACATACGTTTTTCTGTGCCTTACCCCCGGAATTGAGGCCGGAATATGTTCTGAAAATGAGCCAGTTGCTTAAACCGGGCGGGAAACTGGCAGGGCTTTTCTTTGATTTTCCGCTAACCGATAAGGGGCCGCCTTTTGGAGGCTCAAAAGAGGAGTATGAGGCCTTATTTGCCCCCCATTTTCACCTGCGTGTATTGGAGCGCGCTATTAATTCGATTAAGCCACGGGCAGGAAGTGAACTCTTTTTTATCTTTGAAAAGAAATAAGCCTATGGACCACAGAATCCTAACCCATCAGCAGATCCTTCATAAGATCGATCGGATCGCCTATCAGATCTACGAGTCAAACGTGGATGAACCACAAATTGTACTGGCGGGTATCGTGGGTGGTGGCCTGGCATTTGCCCGAAAAATCAAGCGGTCGCTTGAAAAGATTTGCCCGGCAGAAATCCTGCTCTGTAAAGTGGATATGGATAAATCTGATCCGCTCACGAGTCCGGTGAAAACTTCAATGAAACCCGAAGAGTACCAGAACCTCTCGATCGTCCTGGTCGATGATGTCTTAAAATCGGGGACGACCCTAATTTTTGGGGTTAAGCACTTTCTTCAAACACCTTTGAAACAGCTTAAAACAGCCGTATTGGTAGACCGGAATTACAAGAAATTCCCAGTAAAAGCAGATTTTAAAGGTCTCTCCCTCTCCACATCCATGGAGGAACATGTACGCGTAGATTTCAGTACAAGGAATTACGGAGTCTACCTAGACTAACTTCCCCTCGATTTCGTCAAGCAATTCCTCCAGCAATTTGTCGGAACTGACAAGGGTATGCGAAGCCTTTAGATAATAAGGACCCCGGTCAAAAAGGTGTTTTCCTATGAATTCCGGAAGTTCGGAATCCGGGAGATGGGCGATTAAGGGGCGCTGTGCTTTTTCGCGTACCAAACGCCCGACCAGGGATGGGATGGAATGTTGGAGGTAAAAGCTATTGGGTGTCGCTCGAACGACACGATCCATATTCCCGGCATAGGCGGGCGTGCCACCGCCCAGGGAAAGCACCCTGTCCTGCCCGGATTCCAGGAATCCTACAAGAATTTCGTGCTCTAATTTGCGAAAATAAAGCTCACCTTTGTTTTGAAAGAGTTCAGGTATCGTGGTACCGGACTCTTCCTCTATCGCGGTGTCCAGATCGGTAAAAGGTAGATTCAAACGCTCCGCCAGGGCCTTGCCTACCGTAGATTTACCACTTCCCATATATCCGAGTAAAACAATCAGCATTCCTGAATTTTACATTTAGAAAAGCCCAAATATCCACCTTTTTTCAGAAATCGGAAATTTATAATCCGGGGGGCTTGATTCATTAAGAATAGATTGTATATTTGCACCCGCCTATGCAACCTCTTTTGAAGAGTGAGCACGGCAGGTTCGCCTGCTTAGAGGCATTTGTTTTTTTGACCTGGTAGCTCAGTTGGTAGAGCATCTCCCTTTTAAGGAGAGGGTCCTGGGTTCGAGCCCCAGCCAGGTCACAATCAAGCGCAAAACCCGCCCGCAAGGCGGGTTTTTTATTTTCGGATCAAAGCCGAGTTTACTTGAGCTTTGTGAAGGAAATAAAAAAACAAGCAGCTGGAGGCTGCACGGATTTTGCATTTGCAGGATGGGACGGCTGGGTCAGGCGAGCGCAGCGAAGCCAACCCCAGCCAGGTCATTTCTTGCGAAATCCAGTCTATTTGTTTAGGCTGGATTTTTTAGTTTAATGCAATGTAGGTCAGTAGTTTAACTGCACTCACTGCATTAACTGCACTTTCCATCTTTCGTCAACTTGTCAACTTTTTTACGGGATTTAAGGTGTACCATTGGGTGTACCATTTTAAAAGGTGGGTGTAACAATTATACTAACCCAGTCGTCATTAATCTGTAGCCACCTACTAAAAACCAACATATTATGACTTCACAGGGTTCCTCATCAAAGCAGTTACAGTGGATTGGTGGAATTGCAGGTATTCTCTCCATTATTTTTTACTTCTCCGTTGCGGTTTTTTCATTTATGCCGGATGCCCTCGCCCTTAGCCTGGCATTTTCATTCCCCCTATTGTGGATCATTGCCTTCATGGGACTCTACCAATTCCTAAAAGAAGAGTCCCATACAGCCAGCCTGGAGATCGGATACATTTTTGGCATTATCGGCGGGGCTCTGGCCTGTACCCTGCTTGTGGTGCAGCAAGCTAACTTCATCTGGCATGAGCAGGCGATGGCGTCAGCCGCATCCGAAGAAGCAAAAACCCTTTTAAGGGCAACCTTCAGGGGAGCCAATCGCGTACAGGCCGGCATGGATGTGGCATTTGACATATTCATTACCGTTTCCTGGTTTCTCTATGCAATCAATGTTGCATGGAACTCTCACTTTCCGAAAATATTGGGCTGGATAGGCTGTCTGCTAACAATCGGACTGCTAACCCTGAATATGATCACCTTCCCCACCGCTCCGGCGGAGGCGGGGCTTTTTGACCTAGGGCCCTTTCTCGGAATCTGGACCCTCGTACTTTTCATCTGGCTCACGGTTATTCTGTCCAGAAAGGATAACACTGCATAGGGCCTGGAAAGAGCCCCGGTAGTAGCGCATCATGCCTGCCTGTGATAAGATTCCATTCGCTCCTGATTGCTCAATGTCCTGAAACGGCTTTCAAGCTTTGCAAAATCAAAATATTTCGGATTCAGTATTTCTGACATCCCACGGCTGCCATGGCATCGACTTTTTCACGGACTTGCCCTTCCCTTAGCGTACCATAGTTCTTTTGACAAAAGGGGCAAGAATTGAGATTCCCTTCCGCATCAATATAGATAACCTGCTTCCCTCAAGCAAAACAGCCTACGCGTCGGTGGTAATACCCCGAATAATGAATGATTGGATAATCCAAGTATTCTTTACCGAAGTTCATTTTCAGATAGAGCGCTTCTGCGGATGCTATGGATTCTTGGCTGAGTGAAACCTCCCTGTTTCTGTAGCGACCCGTTGCCTGCGGCTCAAGGAACTGAACGAAATGCACCCCACATTCCTTTGCCAACTTCATATACTTCAATAGTTCTTCCTCCTGGCACATTTCATTGCTTAGACATATCGAAAAGGTTACGGCGAGTTGGGCATCAAGTGCGTTTTGGGCAGCCTTTAGTGCCCAGGAATATGCGGAATCGTGATGTCTGAAGGAATTGTGCCTTTCTGCCTCATAATGATCCAGACTAATAAATACCCCTGTTAAACCTGCTTTTTTCAGTTGGAGTGCCTTTTCACTGGTTAACGGAAACCCAGAGGTAGCGATCCATGATTTTACATTTTTCGGAATTTTAGAAATAAGGGATTCCAGTAATTCAATCTTTAAAAGGGGTTCCCCTCCCGTAAAATACAGCTGGGAAACCCCGAGGCTGTATACCTCCTCGAGGATGGGCTGAAAGTCCTTTGCTTCCAAAACATCCTTTAAGTTTAAGGTATCCCATGCAGAACAGTGCTCACATTGGAATGGACATTTTTTGGTTACGGCCAGAAACACCTGGTTGAGTCTGTTAACTTTTTCTTTGTGAGGCTTGAAATGGTACAAATACGAAGCCACAAAACGATTGTAAGAAGAATCCTTCCAGCCCGGAATATACAGATCTGTATAGTATTGATCATTCAATCTGACCATCTTACGAATCCGGTGTTTCCCAAGAATGTTTCTCCTGAGTTTTAGAAGGTAATGAAGTCCCCCAATCCAGTCCAGTGGATTTTTATAACAATGCCTGAGGATTTGAAATTGTGTCCAATGAAGTTTAATGCGAACCCAAGTGTTGGCCCAACCGCTAATCATATGTGGAGACTTGACATATGTCGTACTGAGGGCATCGAGGTGCGGGGTATTCTGTCCGGAATGACCAGGTTTCCTGGAAATACTAATAGCTTTCATCTGAAGTAATCATTTCTGTATTCGTTTTCATGATTGCCTGTAAGAGCTCATGGTAACTTGTTTCTGAAAAGGAAGTGAAGTACCCGGGTTTCTTAAACTTTCTCAACTCTGCAAAATCGGGATCTCCCTTAAAATCCCTCACGTACGTATAATAGCCTTTGTTTCTCAAGAATACCGTTCGATCTTCCCCGAACTTTGGAGGACTCTGATATTTGATTTCCACCCAGTCCCCCACTTCAGTCTGGGTGAGGTATTGTTGATCGGGTTCCTTCAAGAGTTGGTTTACATCTCGTTTGTAGTTGTCCACGGCATAGCTGGGCAAAACCTCAATTTTACGTACCGATAGGTTCTGAGAGTAATCTATGGAAACTTTGTCAAGCTCCCAGAACATGAATCCAGACTGCAAACGAACCATCAGTGGTTCGTCTCCCAATCCTTCTAGATCGATGGGTAGCACCAACTCCTGGAATTTCAAAGGGCCTACCGCATAAAGGGTATGCTGCAATTCCCATTTATCCCCCTTGTTCACGTAAACAGAAAGTGGCAGGGACTGATCTTCCCGCCATTGATATGCCTCTTCCATGGATGTTGATTGACGATTCTCCTGGAATGCTGGAAAATAACTTCCAAACTGCTCATAAAACTGACCCATTACATAATCCAGCCACAGGGAATTTTTCACATTCAAAACAAGTTTGGCATCGGTTTGCAAGCGATCGTGTTCAAACCAGAGATCAATTCTTCTTTTGTTGTCAGAATATTGTGCGGGTGTATTGAAGGCAGCCAACAGATCATCGGTACTGATGACTTTTTGTAATATATCATAGTCGCCATCGGCAATTGCCTTTATTGGTGGTGCGGGATCTGCTATGGTATAGAGGGTGCCCGAAGGATCCATTCCAACGGTTACGGAATCCGGGTGATCCACCACTTCCAGAACAACTTCATCAGTGTGCTGGATCTCCAAGAGTTCATTGGTAATCTGCAGGTTGTAAAAGCCGTCTTTTGATACCAGGTCAGGCAACTTCAGATAGTTTGTCTTTTGGGCTTTTTCATAAATATTACCCGGGTAAAGCTCTCCTTGGAAAGCCCATTGTTGTCCATTATCTACATAGATAAAGGGGCAGGAACTCTTAGTCAATGCTACGATAACTGAAATCAAAGCCAAGCTACCAACAACAATACCAAAGATATTGGCAACCTCCCGAACGACATCTGCTTCGGAATAGCCAATTTTTTCAATGGAAGTAATAGGAATGCTCAGAGAATTCCCCGGGGTCATGCTTATCTCATTATTGAGGTACAGGTGCACCTCATTAAGTGGAGATTGAACGCTCTTTTTATATCGCTGACCTTCGCCTATTTCCAATGGACGTTTATAGGTATGCGCAGCAGGCAGTTCTTTTAGCACTCCCTTTAATTCATAATTCAATGGATCGATCTGTGCATTTTGGAGTTGGAGCGAGACCCCGTCCTGATGTAAGACGATGAATTTATCAGCCTGGTTGAATTCCTGCAACCAGGTTAGTTTGGATTTTTGGTCCTCCTCACGGACACCCTTAATCTTAAAGTAGCTGCAACCTGTGAAAAGGTTGACAATCAATAAGGACATAATAACAGACAAAAGCTGGATTGTTCTGTGCGAAGATTTCAAAAGTGAAATGGGATTCTGATAAGGGATTGAATTCTTCATAATCAGAGGGATTTTGAGTAGAATGTTACGGGTCTCATTAAAACTTATGGTCCCGTATACGCTATAACCACTCGGACCTGTCCACTTGGTCTGCGCATACCTTAAATTTAAATGCAAATGGGCTAAAAAGACAATGACTTGGATCAGCTAGTGCCTTTCTTTTTGAATGTAAAGACTAAATAGGGCATTGCAGTATTAAGATTTCCCAGGATTACTATGGGAAGTTTGTTCAGAAAAGGGTTAGCGAAGAGATGATGCGGATTTCAAAGAAGCTAAATTGATATTACTTTTAAAACTTTCATTGTGTTTGCATTTTGTTTTATTAGTCTTAAATAAGTCATTCACGCATCGCCAGCTCAATATCTATTTGATTAACAACATAAACAGCAGCTTCCTTAGCATCGGTATATATTGACTGAACACTCAACATCTTAATTGATGCATCAATTAATTTTTTAGTAAAAAATTTATCGTTTAAAATGGATTGATATTTTTTTTCATCGATTACCCACCCAGTATTTGAGTCAAAATAAATGTAATCAGACATCAGTTCTTCATATATGGAGAGATAGTCATATTGTTTCGATTCGTTTTCAAAAAGTGCAACATAAGCGTATCTAAACTCGTACAATCTGCTTATACTGTCCCTGAGTTCTTTGTTTGAAATGATAGATAATCCTTTAGTCTTTGCTTCGTCAAAATAAGAAGTGTGCAGCATTATGGACATATTGGAACGCCATAAATCTGAAAGCTTGTCATTTACCAAAGAGTCTAATGGTTTCTTGTCCGCAATATGATAAAAGACAATGGAGTCTCTTGTCCACATTTCTTCATATCTCCTTATATTATGATTTAAATCCAAGGTATCCATCAGAATATTTTGTTTAATCCCCTTTAAAATATCTAGTTCAGCTACCTCTAATTTTCTTCCTTCATTCCAATTATTAATACTCAACGCAATCAAAATACCAATCACTACCAATACAATCTCCCCAATAGCATACCTCATATATTTCAATGGCTTGTTATCATCAGCAAATTGTTTTCGGATTTTACGAAAGAAGTTGATCATAGCAAAGCAGCGGTTGGTTATACTCCCAAGGTAGGGAATTATCAGGGCACTAAGGGTTGAAGGTTACCCAGGAATACTATGGGAAGATTTTTCAGAAAAGGGTTAGCGAGGAAATGGGGAGGATTTCAGAAAAGCTTAGCTCTTCTTAAAGGTCTGTGATAAAGTCATTCGAACCAGAAAGACCAACAATCTCTCATATCGCCTCATTGACAATTATCATAGGCTCTAATTTGACCTGATCCTCCAGACCTTGCAGTCTTTCATCCTTTGACTACCGTCTAAATTGCCATGCTAACCCAGCATTTAGAAGCTCATTGTTGAGGGTTTGTCTAATCTAAAACGAAAATGGGCTTTATCGATGGTTCCGGAACTTGGATGGACCTATTTCTGAACTCATTTTCTATGTCAATTAATAAAAGTGTAGACTTATTCCTAAGATCCACGAGGTATTCTTTAAAAACCCCATGCTTTCCTGAATAAAACCCAAGTGAAAGTTCAAACGATTTGAAGGATTCCGACGTCCTATCATTGATCCATTGCCAATCATCGGAATCTTCTAGCATTTCAATTGTCCAGGGACTCCAGTCTCCTTCATAGGCAAAAAAGTGTTTCTGGGCTTTGCTTTGTATAAAAAAGTGCGACATAAACTGAATGGTAGTATTATTAAATTCTTCAAAATGCTTTTCAGCTACATCCACCTGACGATAGAATTCCAATATTTCTGTTTTGAGTTCATCGTTTCTGATGATATTAATTAGGCCTGCATTATTCATTTCAGAGAATGTGTTATCTCTTATGCTCAGGGCCTCAGACGACCAATCAAGTTTATTAAAAGATTCAAAAAAATCTCGTGAGCTTGATATTTCAGCGTAAGAGATCAGTAAAGCGTTCTTATGATCCGCAATTACTTTATCCGCATATTTTATTCGACGATTATAGTAGGCAGTATCATTTGCAAGATCTGAATGAAGGCGTATGAGATATTCAATTTCAGTATTGGAGGTTTGTCGATCCTGATTCCAGTTATCCACTTGAAGTGCAATCAATATCCCAATCACTACCAACAGTATCTCCCCAACGGCATATAGCAGGTATTTGCTGAAATTATTATCAGTAATGAGTCTTTGGCGAATCTGTCGGAAGAAGCGGAGCATATATATAGTTAAATCCTTTGGTGCTAATTAAATTGCGGATAATTCGCTCTCAATCATTTCAATCGTCCTTTTGATTTGACTGCGAGCCTCTTTAAGCTGCATGTTAAAAATACTTAGGGTCCCCCGGGTCATCTTTAAGTTAAGCAGGTATGCCTTATTATATTGAAGGGCCTTAGGGTTCACAGGGCGGAGGTCAAGCTGAAGCGATCCATCTCCAAAATCCGGCAGGAACTCAAAGCCTATCTGGTCGTGTGTGTTTCTGAAATGCAGGCTATTGTTTTTTTGTTCGTTCTGCCAGTAAAAAAGGTCCTCATAAACCACATCGTACAGGTTTGAAATTTGGTGGCCCAACTCCTTATTTGAAAGATTCTGAATTCCAAACACCTTTAATGTTTCGTATGGGGCATCCTTTACAGAAAATAATTTGGTCCAAAATGTATGTTTGAAATGGGGAATTAACGAGTCACGATAGGGCAGCTTTTGATCAATCCATTGCACTATAAAATCCTGACTTCTGATAAACTGCTCGTGATCCGAAATGCAAAGATTGATCAGGTTGAGGTCTGATATTAATCCTTCCTGAACTTCTTCCAAAAGTTCATTTTCCTGCGCCAGGGCTTTCCGGTTTTCATTCCAGTTATCCACCTGCAACGCAATCAGAATTCCAATGACTACCAATAGAATCTCTCCAACCGCATACAGCAGGTATTTGCTGAACTTGTTATCAGTCAGGAGGCGCTGGCGTATCTGTCGGAAGAAGCGAAGCATTAGTTATTCAATCGATTAATTTCACTCTGAATTAGCTCAATCGTTTCACTGGCCATCCTCTTCTCCTGGTTCAAATAACCCAGAGTAATACTTCTGGCTACAATGATATCATTGAGCAACCCCGGGAACTCAGGAATCTCAGATAATTCTTTTGTGATTAGTCGTCCAGCCGTCCTTAGTTTATACGTTTTCCAGCGGGAATCATCCGGATACGGGCGTTTCCACATAAAGTCTATATCCAATTTGTCTTCTGTGGTGAGAATATTTCGTACAAGTTCCCGGTACATATAAATCCATGCGTACCATTCTTCATTTTCATCTTTTCTCTGTACCTGAAGCCCCTTCCAATTGTTTAAAACCGTTTTTAACGAGTCATTTTCAATTAGTGTGAATCGACCCGTTGAACTAAGTTCGGATGAGGTAGGCAAGTCTATACTATAAAAGTTTATTGCGCCCGTAAATTCAATGGAGACGGCTAATTTGAGGGTGTCCAAACTTTCTAGTTGGCCATTTAGGAAGTCTGCCTGGAACACGGCCAAATCTCTTAACTCCTCCTCCCACCAGCTATGATGTTCAGCGTCCCTGTAAAAATTCTCAAAGTCTGATTTTAAACGAACGAGGTAGTTTCGGTAAAGGTTCCTTTCCTTTCTTTTCTCGTTCCAATTATCAATCTGCAGCGCAATCAGAATTCCAATCACCACCAGCAATATCTCCCCAATGGCATATCTGGAATACTGAAAGAACTTGTTTTCTTTGGCGAGCTGTTTTCGTATTCGATTGAAGAAGCGTGGCATGGTCTATATGGTTACTTTCGATTCAATTTCTGCGAAGTACATCTGCAATACTTGGCCATTCTTCACTTCAAGTTCTCCCCGATATGTAAAGTCATATTTGTCCTTTAACAGTTGATAGCTGCTTTCAGAGACATTGATTCTGCCTGGCTCAGACTTGGACTCCATTCGAGCTGCGAAATTTACCGTGCTTCCCCAGATGTCGTATGCGAACTTCTTTGTGCCCACTACTCCTGCCACAACCGGCCCAGAATTTAAGCCTATTCGTATCTCGAACGGATGGATATTGGGCGGTGGATTCTGCTTGGTCTCCTCCACAAAATCTCGAATTTCTATTGCTGCCTTCATCGCATCTTCGGCGTGCGTTTCATTTTGCTTGGGAATACCTCCAGCACACATATATGCGTCTCCTATGGTTTTTATCTTTTCTAGTCCGTGTTTCTCTACAATAGCATCAAAATACCTGAAATAGTAGTCTACGCTGTCTACCAGTTTTTCTGGGGATATACTCTCGGCAATTACTGAGAAGCCTTTGAAATCTGTAAAAAGAACGGTGATTTGTTGGAATTGTTTGGCCTTAATTCTTCCGTTTGCTTTCAGCTCTTTGGCTGTTTCCTCCGGCAGAATATTCAAAAGGATTTCATCTGAACGGTCTTTTTCTTTTGCTATTTGGTTCTTGGCTTTTCTTATAAACAAGAACCGGTTAATTAATCCTAGTATGACTAAAACTAATAGCCCAAGGCCTATGTATAAGAATAGCTTAGCCTGCTGGTCTTTTTCCCGCTCTAAATCCCTCTCTAATTCATATTGTATTCTTTGATTTTCATACTGATTCAAATACTCGCGTTCTTTTAACTCTGTTATGGTTGATAATGTCTTTCTAAACTCTCCATAGTCCAACTTACTTATTGAATCCCGAACTTGCACATACTTATCCTTTGCAAACAAGGCGTTCCTGTAATCATTCAAAAGTGTGTAAGCTGTAGACATTCCTAATAACGCCTCTGCTTTTTGGCTAAGCATTTGATTTTCATTAATAATCTTCAGAGCATCATTAAAATATTCTATGGCATTATTAGTTGAACCTAACTCTATGTAGGATTTTCCAAGTCCAATATTTGCTCTGACTTCCTCAGAAAATGTTCCGTAATAAGAAGCAGAATCCAATCCCTGCCTATAATATTCCTCTGCTTTTTTATAGTCCTCTAATTTGAAGTGTGCCTCCCCTAAAAAATTCAAGGGAGTTGATGGGTCTAAACCCAATTCCTGAAATGCTTCTAAGGAGCCTTTTAAAAATAGTAAAGAGGCCTCTGGATTATCCTTCTTAAGATACATTTCTCCAATATTTATTTTGCCTACCGCCAGTCCGATGGAATAATCAATTTGGTCAAAGAAAGGAAGTGCTTTTTTGTAATTTTCTATCGCTTGGTCATAGGTTGATTTATCATTGGTATAAATTGTGCCAAGATTTACATATGCTGTGCCAATCCTCAATGGGTCTTCCACTATTTGTGCATATCTCAGTGAACGTATGAAATAATCCAATGCCTTAGGGGCGTATCCTTGAGTTTGATAAACGGAGCCCAGATTATTCAGCAGATTGCTCATTCCTAATGTATCCCCCGAATGTTCGTAGATGCTCAATGACCTTTTGAAATAATCATCTGCCATGAAAAAGTTCCCCCTATCTGACTCTACCAATCCAATAGCTTTAAGACCTTCCGCAAGACCATCAACATAGTCCAATTCTTCAGAAATTTCTACCGCCTTTCTTGAGAAGACTAATGAGGAATCGGAATTTCGGAATCTCAACTCCGATGCTTTTTCCAGAAGTTTTCTGACATAGTTGGTGTCTGGATCTTGCACTTTCATCTCACCTGACTCCCAATCAGAAAGTTGGGCATTCCCGACCACCGAAAACGCCAATAGGAATAATAGGTTGAGGAATCTAAGATTTCGATCTAGGAAAGACATTGATTGAGGTTGATTGCTCCTTCAAATTACAAAAAAGGAAATTATGCGCTATAATTCGGGTCAGCATGCCATAACTTTAATGGAAAAAACAAGATGAACGAATCCGATTTTAAGAAGTATGCCGACCAGGAATTAGTCAAATGCCAACGTTACAAGCAGATATGGAAAAGTGCTACGAATCCAACCATTAAAAACAAGGCATTCTTAGCCTGGTGTATTAAACGATTTCAATTACAGCAGATTCATTTCTACTCAGTTGAAAACATTACGCCATACAACCATTTCAGCATGGATGAGGCTGGTGGTTATTTCTGATGTCTATTTATTGGTCATTGATTACGAATCCTATCGGCTTAATTAGATCTCAAAATTAGCTTTATGAATAGAAACTCCCGGCTGAGTCCGCATGCTTCAACCGAGAGACTACTCAGTAGGTCAACCTCTATTACCAGATAGGTGCATCAGGATCACAGTTCGTGAAATTGGGTTTAGGAAGCACCCAAAGAGGAGTTACAGTACTAAAATCGTTACACGCCACCACATTTTGGACATCCCATCCACCCAGATCCTGATTGAAGACTGAATCATAAAACATCAGGCGCATGTCGGAGACATTGCTTACATCCCAATCCCCAATAGGTTGGTTGAATGACGACAAAGCGAACATAGAACTCATTTTCGTTGCACTGCTTACATCCCAATTGCCGATTGGCTGGTTGAACTCGGAATACAGGAACATTTCCGACATGTCAGTTACATTAGCAACATCCCAGTCGCTAATATTCTGATTAAAAGGGTGTGGATGTGTCATACTCCATGTAGATCCATTAAACATGCCGGACATATCTGTGACATTACCCACGTCCCAGGATCCAATATCCTGATTAAAAATGGAATGAGCGAACATATGTGACATCTCTGCAACACTACTTACATCCCAATCTCCAATAGGTTGGTTGAAACCTGAGAAATAGAACATATAGGACATGTCAGTCACATTGCCAACATCCCATGCGCTGATATCCTGATCGAACGGGTGTGTGAAAAACATATCGCCTCCCCCACCAAACATTCCTGACATATTTTCTACGCTGCTTACATCCCAAACCCCAATGGGTTGATTGAAATCTGTCAATGCAAACAGGTTACTCATATCAGTGACATTGCTTACATCCCATGAGCGTATGGACATATCATTTATAGAGAACTGAAGAGAAAATAAGTCACTCATATTGGTCACTTTTGTGGTACAGACCCGGGATACATCGGTTCCATTTTCAATCATTTCCCGTAACATGGTTTCATCCACGATGGTGTAGACCACCGCATCAACTACGTCTGTGCCAGCGATTACGCCTGTTTGACCAACTTCTGCCCATTCATAAGCCTTGATGGTCACACCATTTTCGTCTAAGTAAATCGGAGAAGTTGTTGGACATCCTTGTTCATTTACATCCTCTCCTTCGGGTGTATTTGGACAAATATCCTTATCATCAGTTATTCCATCCCCATCGGTGTCTTTTTGAGAATCAGCACACCCATTTTCATCCACGTCTTCTCCTTCAGGAGTTTCAGGGCAGGTATCGGTATTATCAAAAATCCCATCCCCGTCTGAATCAATCTGTGAAGTAGAACAACCTTGTTCATTTACTTCTTCGCCCTCAGGGGTATTCAGACATTGATCCACATCGTCGAGGACTCCGTCATTATCTCCATCGGATTTTGCGAATACCAGGGTAATATTCATGTCGGTATCCATAGAAGCCTTGACAGGGTTTTCCGTGCTTTTGAGATCACCCATCCATTCTTTGAAAACATAGCCTTCAGCAGGGGTGGCGGTGAGCGTGATCACGGTGCCATCGTCAAAGGTTCCCCCGTCAGGGGACACACTTCCGCCTTCTTCAGGGGATATGGTGACCGATAGAATGAACATTTCAGGGTCGTCATCTTTGGAACAGGTAAGGATCAGAAATAAAACCGGAAGTATGAGGAATATCCTCTTAAACAGTTTCATGGCTATATAATTTTGTAATTATCGAATTTGGATAAACAAAGCTAATAGCCAAATCAGGCGAAGGCAATGATTCAGGTCAATCAGACCCTGAAATGAAACTTCAGGCTTAACCCTGACTTTTGAAATTTTTAATTGGTTTTCATGGACTTCCCCGGTTGAGGTGCCGGGGTTGTCTATTTATAGTTGAGAATTGGAAAGTCTCAATAGTAATTAGACCCAGTGTATAAATATAACTGTGTCGGCATTTACAAAGAATGTTTTCTAAGTTATTGTATTACTTATTGCTGATTTAGTTCCTCTAAATAAGTTACAATCTCCATTTTTAGCATTTCCATCCGTTGCATCCTGCGCTCAATGCTGGCAAGTGCATTGAATGATCTGCCAAGGTCTCCAGTTAGATAATTTTCAAACTCAGGTCTTTTAAGGATGTTTTCAATCTCAAGTGGTAGGTCGCGCGTATCTTCAATGGCCGTTATGAATTCAAATAATTCACTAAGATCATCAAGCTCTGAAGTTAACACATAAGAACCACTCTCGGCAGTTATGTAATTCTCTGGATATGTTGATAATATGGGTTCGAGGGAGGTTTCTAGCCATCTTGTGGTAGCAGTCAGAATGCCACTTAGTTCCCCAAAGTCAGCATAATACTGGTTGATGTTTTTGAGGATATCCTTATTTCGGAAGTAAGCAAAATCACCAGAGCTTTTAGAGGCTTCGTATGTTGAATTGTAGGTGATAGAGGAGGCCCCAAGATATAGTGGCTGAACGTGTTTGCCAATTTCCCGGCCGTCTACAATACTACCAGGCGTCCTTACTTTTCTAAGCAACCAACCGGCATTTTCAATCCTGTTTTTATAGAACTGGGTCAGCCCCTCCAATTTTAAACTGTCTTTATTCAAATCACCGAGGATGTCACTGTAGAAAACCCGCTCTACCTTTAGGTTTTGCTTGTCTTCATTCCAACTATCCACCTGCAAGGCAATCAGAATACCAATAACCACCAACAAAATCTCACCCACTGCATACAGCAGGTATTTGCTGAACTTATTTTCAGTAATTAGTCTATGGCGAATCTGTCGGAAGAATCTTATCATTGGTTATATGTTGGTCATCTGTAGTGTAATGGTTCCCAAAAAAGCCAAATTCACAGGAAATAGCTTATATGGAATGTTAACCTTTGTTTTTTACCCTCTATTCTCTCTTTTTTAATTCGCGGTCAATCATTCTGGACAGTTCTGAAGATTCTTCGATAAGTTCCTTGTAAGTATTGACAATATCGATCTTCCAAATCCGTCTGTTGCTTAACATATTCGTGAATTCCGTATCCTTTATCAGCTTACCCGAGTCATTTACAACGGCATTACCCTCTTTATCAAATTCAATGTGTCTTAGATACATTGAATTCAATTGGCTGTGTTCTGTGATGCTTACTTTTTGAATGACATCCGAAATCCTGTTGTACCTAATATTAAATAATTGAATAATGTTTTCCCGCAAGGGGTCTGAAGAGATGATATCAAAACCTAAAATTTTTAAGGTTTCGAAGGCAGAATTGGCGAAATTAAATTCCTCAGTCCAGGCAATAGAAGCATACTTCGGGCCTAGCGAATCGTTATAGGGGACCTCGTTTTTGATCTGGTCCATTATAAGACTAATACTCTCAACAATGGACCCCTGCATTTTAGCTTCTGCAGAAAACTGTTCCACATTTGTCTCTAAGTTACGTTGGATTTCTTTCAAAATAGAAATCTCCTTTTCCCTGTCTGCCCTTTCATTATTCCAGTTGTTGACCTGTAACGCCATTAATATACCAATCATCACCAAGGCGATTTCACCAATGGCATACAATAGGTATTTGCTGAATTTATTGTCAGTCAGGAGGCGCTGGCGTATCTGTCGGAAGAAGCGGAGCATGGTCTCATTTAATGGTTTCAGATTCCCTGCCGATATTATCTGAAAAGTAGAACTTAATTTTTAGGGAGTCCCTTTCTCTTACAAGGTATGCGCTTTCCAACCACTTTAGTTTAATCCGGATTTGTACTGAGTCTGGCTGTATAATGAACTCTCCCAGATTCAGGAGCCTCACATGGGCCGAATTATGATCGGTAGACACACTGAAATCAGTAAGTTCCCAATCACTTTTAAGGATGGTTGTCTCAGATACAAAGGACTTAAATTCTTCCCGGGACATTTTCTGGCCGTCCTCATAGATTACAAAATCCCTGGTGATATACTGGTCCAAAAGCTTTGGATTGGTGTTTTCCACATCCAGGGCCTCAAAAAGACCTTCGATAGTGCTGACTACTTCGGTTTCGGTAATCTTCTCCTGTTCCGGATGACAGGCTGCTAACAACAAAATAATTAAGAAGGCAGTAATTTTCATAATGCTTTATTTTACTCGTTAGGGTTAGGGGTACAGAATCTACATTTATAATTAGGCATTCTTCAATATTTGTTCGCCATAAAAAAGACCAAAAGGTCGCTTTCGGGATTATTATAAGTTATGAACAGGGTTTTATCGCTTCCTTGAAATGTTCCAATAGATCCTGATTATTCTCCAATAGTTCGTCTACCAGGGAAAGATGCACTACGCTTATCCGATAGCGATACTGTATCTGGTTTAACAGCTCAAGTTGGTCGAGGGGGTCTTCCAAACGATCAGAGACGTATTGATAATACATAGATTCCGCATCGGAAGGGCGAATGAGTTTTTCCCTGACATATCCCTTGTCTATAATATTCTTGCTCCACTTCAATTGATGATTTGGAATATAGTGAGTTCCTACTTTCAAAGCCAATGGGGCAAAATGATTATCGATGTACTCATTGTTTTGACGAATGATGGTCTCATACTGGTCGAGCTTTTGGAAATGCAACATAACCTCCTGTTTCAAGGCCTGATCCTTCAGCAAATTAAGGTCCCCTGTGGCCAGGAGTTCCATATAGGTCGTATTGTGCTTGCGAAAGGTACTTCGGTTGTTGAGGATACTCAGTTGTTTTGAAAAGATATCGTCCACTAGAAAATTACCGCGATCATACTGCGCCTGGAGAAGGGCTTCGGCATTGAAGATCACTTCCTGGTCGAACGTTGCATAGGTCTCCAGGAAATTCTTTTCTATGGTCAGGTCGGTTATCAGGCTGGAAAGGTATTCACATTCCTTGGAGCGTTCCATTCTTTCATCCTGATAGGCATTTACCTGTAGGGCAATCAGTATCCCGATCACCACAAGCAAAATCTCTCCAATAGCATACAGCAGGTATTTACTGAATTTATTATCAGTAATGAGTCGTTGACGTATTTGGCGGAAGAAGCGGAGCATTGGGTGTATTTAATTTATTTGTTCAACAGATCAATGCATTTCTTGGTAAGGTCTTTGATCCTTAAGGCGTGGTAATTAAAAAGGGTAACCAAGGAGAGGTGATTGCTTAAAACATTGTGTTGACTTAATAATCCTTGTTTTTTTCTCGTTGTATCCTGTTTCCAATTTACTTTGTCAAAAAAATCACTTTCAGAAGCATCGAAATCCAAATGCTTTCCTCTCTCGTATTGATAGGTTTTAATATCCGTAATGGACTTATCGATAATTATCAGTAAGAATTTTTGTTCGTTATACAATTCGATCAGAGCTTTCCGTTGTTCTTCAGAGAGTAAAACCGCATTTCCTGTATTCTTCATGTCTTCAAATGTATAATTGATAGGGAAATACCGAAAAAAGTGGGCGCGTACACCTCCTGATATTTTTATGCATTCATCTAGAGACAAATTTTGAGTTTCAAAATCTTTAAAGTAAGCCTCTATTTCATTCTGCATCAATGATCCATCAGCCATTAATTGATTGATATTCAAAGTGTCATTAACCAAATCATTTATTAACTTACTTCTGTACCTATCAGCTGAAAGTTTTGTTTTTCTGTCTTCATTCCAGGAGCCTATTTGCAACGCAATCAGAATTCCAATCACCACCAACAGGATCTCCCCAACCGCATACAGCAGGTATTTGCTGAACTTATTATCAGTGAGCAGGCGTTGGCGTATTTGGCGGAAGAAGCGGAGCATGGGTTGGTTGTTGGTTATTCCTGGCTTTGAGTTTAGCTATAGATTTATTTTTTGCGTTGAGATTCAATTTCTTTGATAAGTAAATTAACTCTTTCCTGTATGTTTTTTAATCCAAATATGGAATTCGTAGTTAGAAAATTTACGTTCCCGCACTGTAGTTGTAATTCAGCAAAGGCTTCTTCGAATCGGTCAGGATCAATGATGGTAATTTCAAAATCAGAAGTCACATAAAAGCCAATTTCCCTTTGAAGAAAGGGGATTAATACGTTCTGGAATTTTTTGTCATTCACATCATCTACATTTTCATATCTGGGACACAAATAATCATATAAGTCAATAAGATCAGACTTAATCTTTTCCGAACTAATGAGGTCAATTCCTTTATTTGATACCAGTGAATTATAAGTCCCGTACTTTGGAAAAAAGCTATACACCCCATTGTGGACATCGAAAATCAATTCTGAGATTTGCTGGCTCGTATTCTTGTCCAATAGTTCTTTGGCACTTGAATTTATCAAGGTGTTTTGAGCGTTAAGACTTTTGTATTGAATATCAATGATCCGCACCAGTTCGAGGGAATCCTTACGTAGGCTTGTTAAAAGAACAGCGTAGGTTTGATTCTCAATAGCCTTTAAATCCTTTCTTTTGGCCCAGTCATCCACCTGCAATGCAATCAATATCCCAATCACCACCAGTGCAATCTCCCCAACCGCATATAGCAGGTACTTACTGAATTTATTATCCGTAATAAGTCTTTGGCGAATTTGTCGGAAGAAGCGGAGCATCGTTTTTTGGTTTCCCGTAGGGAGTAAATTTAGTTGTCGATAAAATGTGCCTCCCAGGGACCTATTCCGGTTAACTGGATGATGGTCGCCGAGTCTGCCCATACCGAATGGATAGCACCACGGGCATTGACATAATAATCACCGGGCTCGAACACCTCAGCACCTTCGCGGGTCCCGTCCTCTCCAAATGCCACATAGGCCTTCCCCTGCAGTATGGTTGCCCGTTCATCCTTAGGATGGGTGTGGGGCGGCATAACAAAATCACCACTGACCCTGAAGCGTACGGTAAATAAATCAGGATTTTTTGGATCCCCCTCCAAAACCGCTATTTCACAACCTTCGGGTAAGTTGGGCGGGCATGGCTTCCATTGAACCTGATCTGCACGGACAACATGTTGGAGTATTCCTTCCGGAAATTCCATTTGCCCCACAGGAGAAGCCTTTTGCTGACATCCATAAAATATGAGGATAAGAAACATCACAATTAAGAAATGTGGGTTCTTCATTCTTCGCCGGATTGACTGTTTATTTTTTTCCATCATTGAAATCTTTTATTATAAATAAGATACGAGTGTTCCTTTCAAGATAGGGAAATATTCGACCTAAGTCCAATCCAAGCCATTGATTGATTGATATTCCAAGTGTTAGCAACCAAATCATTTGTTAACTTACTTCTGCAAGTGTCTTCTGATAGTTCTGTTTTTCTGTCTTCATTCCAGGAGCCTACCTGCAAGGCAATCAAAATCCCAATCACTACAAGAAGTATCTCCCCGATAGCATACAACAGGTATTTGCTGAACTTGTTATCAGTTAGGAGGCGTTGGCGGATATGGCGAAAGAAGCGAAGCGTATGGGAGTGGGAAGATGGAAATTAGTGTTCCATCAGGGTCAATTCTTTAATGATTCCTGCTTCGAATAATGCCATTTCCTCTTCTGTTCCTGGCATGATCCAGGCAGATGTTGAAAACACCATCTGGTTAAAGTTGAATACAATGGTTACATATGCCTTGGAGGGCTCGTAAGAAAAGCTCACAAGATATAATTTGTCCCCTATTCTACGGGATTGATAACCACAGCTACCATTTTCCCCCAAATTGGGGGCCAGAAACCATTTGAAATGAAAATTGCTATCAGCAAATTTGGCGTCAACCGCACTTCCGTTCTGGTAATAATCCAGAGTAGTTCCTTCCAACAGGTTTTCGGAATTTGCTTCCTGTGATGCCGATGAAAACAGGCTGAAAACACAGAGCAGAGCAGAAAGAATTCTTCCTTTCATATTAAAGAATGCTATTTATTGTTTCTCTTAAGGTGAGGAATTAATGGAAATCAATTCAGCCAGAGAATACCAGCATTAAAATTAACCAGTACTTGTATTGAAAGATTGTTCCGCGAAAGTTTAGTAAAGAAATGATTACGATTTCAAATAAGCCAAAATGACCTTTGTTAAATCGTGGAAATCGAGAATAGGCATTAAAAGCTATTTTATCTCATATGAGGGTTTTTTTTGGTAAAAATATATTCCTGAAATCTGCTTTTCGTTGTATTCATCGCTAATTGAGTCCATCTTTCTATCACTTAGGATATAGTTATGTTTCCAAAGATTTTTTCGGACTGTGTCCAGTGCAACCATATGATATCGTTGAAAAAAACCATGTAATGAATGGTCAAATGATTCAGTATTTGATGAAAGTACCACTCCTCGGGGTACAACCTTAGAAACCTCTTTAACCAAAGCTATGCGATCTCTATCTCTTTTATCCACTGTTCCAATATTGCTTAGTGCCAAAACAATACTTACAAATAACAAGATAAGGGTAGAAATCAAACCCCACCTGTGATATTTGGATGATCTAAGAGATGAAATTAATTTAGATGTTATTGGTGCCATTAAAACACTTATGGCAATAGAAAAAAGAGCTATGGATGGCACTAAATAGTAGCCAGCTTGCTTAAGACTTATAAGCAAGGGCAGTGATGCTGATAGTCCGATCAAAATAAAGAATATCCCCCATTTTTTAACTTCAGGTGATTTAACAATCATTGTAGAAGATTTCTTCTTAAACCAATAGTAACTGGCAATCAGAAAAAGGCAAACCACTCCTACAATAACGAAACTGTTTAATAGCCCGATTAATAAAAAGAATCGATTTTCTCTTAAGTTCTCAATCCGTTGGCCTTTTAAGGCTGCAATTACTTGATTGTCCAGGTAGTTATAGAAAAACATCCTTGCATCAGGACTTTGAAAAATTATTATTATTATCAAAGAAAAGGAACCAACCAGAACCATGGATCTAACCAAATTCTGAGTAATATTAGTTTTAAACACAGGCTGATATAACAGAAAAAATATAAGTGGAAATAATGCTACAAAACCTTTTGTAAGAAAACCTAAAGCAACGAAAATGCCCGCGAGTATTATCAGAAAGTATCCTAAACGATTATTTAAAAGTGTGCTTTTGATTAACAGATAAATAGATGTAATTAGAAATACAGTCATGGTGCATTCCAGAACATTGTTGGGATAGGCAAAAAAAATGCCCGTATTCAACATCCAAAATATAATAGGAAGAAAACTAAGTGAGGTATATTCTGGTTTCTCTGAGAATACCTCTCTCCAAATCAATATGATTAACCAAGCTGAGACCAGGAAGACCAGAAAACAGTAAAGGCGTTCAACGAAAAAATGTTCCCCAAATAAGTCGAAAAACATGCTTTGAATCCAAAATGCCAATGGTGGGTGTTCATAAAAAATCGGATAGATCGTTTTTGTGAATAAAGGTGTCCAGAAACTACCGATATCATGAGCTAAATTGTTTGAAATGGCGGCATACCATACGCCATCTACAAACATTCCCTCACGTAAGAGATTAGGAGCAAATAGTAAAAAGAAAATTATAATAGGATAAATCCAAAATAGCCTAGGATTTTCCATAAAATGTATGTTGCAAACTATTGTTGTTTATTATCTGATTCAGAATGATATACCAATTTTAATGCATAGAGCCTCGTCATTTTAGTGTTCCAAATTCTATTCGATGTGACCTATGCTAATTGTTAGTCGATGGTGCAGTTGGATTAAATGTATAGAAAAAAACACTTCAACCCCTGATTTGGTTCACCCCAATTCAGTAGAGGAAAATGGAAGAAGAAAAGAAAATAATGCTATTCGAAGGCGTGTATAATCTGTGAACGCCTTCATCCTGTTTATTGTCCTAAGCGGTTAACAAATTCAACTAATTGCTAGGAAATGCTATAAGACTTCACATTATTATCAATTTGAGTAACAAGACCACGCAGAAGATTACCCGGACCAATATCAGTGAATTCCGATGCACCATCCTCTATCATATGCAGAATGGTGTGCCTCCACATCACAGGATGAGTCAATTGTAGAATCAAATTTGATTTTATTACTTCTGTATTTACGACAGGCCTCCCCTTTACATTTTGATAAATTGGGCAAATTGGTTTTTTAAACCTTGTTTCCGAAATAGCCAGTTTAAATTCTTCTATCACTGGTTGCATAAATGGAGAGTGAAATGCGCCACTTACAGGCAAATTGATCACTCTTCGGGCTCCGGGACTCAGTTTTCTGCAGGCCTCTTTCAAAGCCTGGTTTTCACCTGAAATAACAACCTGATTTAATGAATTATAATTTGCAGGAACGACTATACCTTTAATTTGACTACAGACATCCTTGACGATAATGTCATATAAACCAATCACAACGGCCATGCCCGTATTATCTATTTCACAGACTTTTTGCATAAGCGAAGCACGCCTTGCTATAAGTCTAAGCGCCGATTCGAAATCTAAAGAACCTACAGCAGCTAATGCTGTTATTTCGCCCAGGGAATGGCCTGCTACCATATCAGGGTTAAAAGTATTACCCAGGGTTTTTGTTAGGATAAATGAATGCAAAAATATCGCTGGCTGAGCAAATTTTGTTTGCTTTAATTCCTTGGCCGACCCTTCAAACATTATATCCGCTATGGGAAAACCTAAAATATTCTCCCCTCTTTTAAAGTATTCCTGAGCCGTTTTCGATTTATCATATAAATCTTTTCCCATGCCCGGATGCTGCGTACCCTGACCGGGAAATAAGAATGCATGCATTATTGAAAAGATTGATAAGCATACCAATAAACTGATAATTATTAGAATAATTATCGGTTTTACGATGACAGAACGGATTCTACGATAAAGACATTATCATTAACTAAATCCTGACATTTTTTAGTTAAGTCTTTAAACATCAACAGGATCGATATAAATAACATCCCTATCGATGTGAATTCAATTAACCCTTGAAAGATATTGTAGTCCGAACCGAAGGAGAATATATCAAAAGTCTTTTCGGGGCATTCTCTCATCTGGGTAGTTTATGATGAGTTTCCAGTCCGTGTCCAACGAGCGCAGCGAAGCCAACCCCAGCCAGGGTATTCGTATAATCAAAGTCATCCGATTTGGCGTGTTTTCTTGGTTTAAAGCTAAGCGCGTTCACGCGAAGTTTTAGGAGGTGCTCGCCGATTTCATAGTTTATGAAGTAATGAAGGTAGGTTTAACATTTTGGGAGGAGCATTGACAGATTATGGGTTGAATCTTTGCAGTTCTGTTCCAACAAGATCCAGAATATCTGCTATTCGTTTTTTTAAACTTAAGGATTGACTGTTTGTAAGCATTGTGAGCTCAACGCAGGTAGCCATTTTATCTTCAAATTTTGGATTATCCAAAAGGGTTGAGATATCTATATTTCTTTTAGAGGCGGCCAACTCAAATTTGGTATTGATAATTTTGTCCAGCTGAAAGGACTCTAAAAGTCCATTTTTCCAATTGTGGTGCGTCAATGTTCTTATGGAGACGTGTTCTTCGAGAAACGGTCTGTAACTGTTCGATCTGAAATTCAACCAAACAATTTCTTCTTCGGTAACCTGTACAACATCACTCGTCCAGCGGGATAATTTTTCTTTCAGTTCAGGATTCTGCAATAACTGGATCCGGCCAGAGCTAATGATGTCGTTTACGATGGGGTCAAAAGTTGGCGTGAGAATTGTAAAACCCAGGTAGCGCATCACACTGTCAATATTTCGTTTTTCGGGATGGTCAACGTAATCGAGCATCCTAAAGGATGCCGCTATCATTTTGTTTCGCAATTCGATCTTTGCCTCTAACTGCTCCAAATTACTCTGATACTCTGATTTCAATTGGGTTAACAATTCTTTCTCCTGCTCTCTATCTTTTTTATAGTCGTTTAAATTGTCTATTTGAAGCGCAATAAGAATACCAATCACTACCAACAAAATCTCCCCAATAGCATACAATAGGTATTTGCTGAACTTGTTATCAGTAAGGAGTCGTTGGCGTATTTGGCGGAAGAAGCGGAGCATGATCTGATTATCGGTCTTTGTCCTCCAAGGTAATCAAATAATGGGTTTCCTACTGTGGATAATAGACTCGTGAACACTGGAATTGCGATCAAAACGGAAAAGTAATCGCCTTACTCTTCCGGTCTTTAGTAAATTTCGTAATGGTCACAGTTTTTCTTTCCCGACCTCTGTTAAAAAGCATATGATCGAAAAATATACCATTGGAGGTGATGGAGGCTACTGAGCCTAAAATTGCCACTATTTGGTGCAGTCCCTCATGCCCATTGAAAAAATTTGGGAACCCTCTGATTTTCTCCAGGATTTCCAGGGCAAGTATTTTTATGAGCAGGTGGAGAAATCGCGAGAAGCATTGAGTCAGCTCACATTTGTCAAAACTTTTGGCTTCTCACCAAAAACCTTCTCAGGTGTACCCTCAAAAGAGAAAACCCAGCCTTATTTAGCTGGGTTCAGTTTTTGAGTTACTCTTGTTTCTAATACGTAATCTCTCCTTCAATTTCCCAGCTGGCGCCAACACTGTCGAAAGTACCATTTTTCAGAACCCATTTCCCTGTGGCATTTTTGAACCTGCCATTACCGTCATGGATCTGTACTTCAGCTTCTCCTTCAAAAGTTCCGGTTGCAAAGTTAATTCTTACATTCTCCAGGGCATGCAATTCGTCTCCGTTTGCGGCGACATATACAGATAGATAAGTCGTCCTTACCTCAAACGGGAAGGTACCTATAGCATCGCAGGTTTGAGGTATTAAATAACTTCCACTGATTGGTTCATTCTTGTCGTCATCAAATTCTGAACCGGGTTGCAGATTACCCAAATGAGCCATGTTGCCGCTTACTATGGTTTGAAATAGCGCGAATCCATTAGGCAACTCAGGAATCGTTCCTGGAGGCGGTGTCCCGGGGCAGGGTACAATATTGGCGGGGGCAGTGTTCTCATAATCAAAAAGAAAATCCAGCTGTGCCTTAATAGGCCTAGCCTTCTTACCTTTTATGGATACGGCGTTAAGTTCTTCCGACCCGATATCTTCGGAAGCGGTATCCTCCGTACAGGAAAAGGCCAGTGCCAGGACTGCCAGAATACTCGTCCCGAAGAACAGGTTTTTCAAATAGGAATTGATTGTTTTCATGCTATAGTGGTTTTAAAGGTTGCGGTGTTAAACTATTGCCTAAATAGCCTGATAGGAAACTTTAGTGGGGAATGGAGAGTCTCACTCAAGGCCATTTCAAGTTTTTAAGATATGGAAACTATTTGTCAATCAGCCCTTTATATTCGTCATTTTTTTCTAGCAAAAATGTGCGAATAAACCTACCTAAAGGTTTCGGCATCATAGTTATTCAAGAGACCAGTTACGCTTCCTTGATCCCTTTTAATTAAAAAAACCACCCCAGCGTTAAATTGCTGGAGTGGTTTACTACCTGTTAAAAACCCAGTAGGCGGGTTCCTGTGTCGTTCTAGCGAACCTTGTTTTGGGTGATTTTATAAATGACATTACTGCCTCCCCCGGTCACATAGATATCACCAGAAGGCCCAACGGTTACCGCATCAAAAAAGAATGTTGGCGGACCAGCATCACCCAAACTACCCGTATCAAATTCAAGCCCCTCTGCAAGTGTAGTTTTGACTATGTTTTCTGGATCCGAAAAGTCAAATCGCAGAAGACTGGAAGTTCCTGTTTCCACGACCAATAACCTTCCTTCCTTATCCAATGCCAGTCCTTCCGGAAAGGAAACCTTAGCTATTACTTTTGCCGGATCACCGCTAAAATCTTCCTTGTATATATTTCCTGATCCCCAATCTGCTGCAAATAGATTTTCTCCATCTGAAGCTAAGCCGCTTGCAACCAATTCAATTATTGGATCAGAGGTGCCTTCTCGGACGACACCATTTACTGTCAAATCGGAAATGAAAATATCATCTCCAACGCGAACTGCATCTATAGGGATCTTTTGAACACCATCAAAACCATACGAGATATTTTCCACACTTTGATCCAGAGTGCTCCATACCTGCACGCCGCCGCTAAACCAGGATGAAATCACCAGGTTATCTCCATCCCGCGAAAGATTCTGGGGAAGGATCAGGGATTCATCTCCTTCAGGGATCAAAAAGCCCTTAAATTGCTCTAATTGCCGGCCGTTCGTTCCATTGAATTTTCGAAGATTAAAGAGGTCGGCTTCATACAAGACCTCCTGATTATTGGGACCTTCCATCGCCACAAGACCCTGCGGTCTGATGATCCCGCCCGGGCTGAGGTACCGGGGTTGTCCACTCGGCATCAGGATTTCGGCTACCCAACCTTCGTCGTTGTTGGTCATGTACAGGCGGCCATCATTAGCAAAGCTCATGTTGTCCAGGCCCGGGTCCAGCGTACTGATTGAGGTTCTATTCGTCCCATCTGGGTTTACTTTAAAAAACTGTCCGGCCTGATCCAATACATACAACATCCCGTCCGGGCCAAATTTGGCAGCGGCGGGGTTGAACAGGTCCGACGGCTCAGACCCCGGAAAGGGCAAGCTTCCGGCCACAAGTCGAATCTGACCGGATCCCACTGCTGCCCCAAGCTCATTTAAAAATGGAAAGAATTCAGCTTCAGGGGCCATCGGATCACCGGTTGGTTCAAAAGAATCAACGTCGATGGCGATCACTGCGTTTAAGGCAAACAAGGGACCATACAGAACTAGCTTTTCCTTTTCCGCTACAGGATCAAACTCCATTCTTGTATCAAAGGAGTTAAAGAATCCAAGGCCAAACCCAAAAGGACATGAAATGATATGCCTTTTCACGTCTAGGGTTACCGGATCCAATTCATACAGGCCGTCGCCCAGGAAATCCAGGGCTACAAAAAGCCGCCCATCTGCAGAGAACCGGATTGGGTTCACCCCCGGAGCTATAAATTTCTTTGTTACAGCCCTTGTCGCCATATCCATTCGGCCGACTTCTCCGATGATGAGGTCCGTCCAGTAGATCGCCGTACCTTCCGGATTCCATACCACATCGTCGGGCGATTCTACTCCATTACCAGGGTCCCCGGTTATCCGTTCGATAATCTTGCCGCTGTTCTTGTTCATTACGGTAATGTTCTGACCGGAAACACTGGCGACATACAGATTGCCATCGGGCCCGACATCGATGCCGTTGGCTCCGTTCAGGTTTGCACCCTTGACCAGGGTCCTTACAGTGGATTTGTTGGATTTGGAATTGGTCGCCTCCAGATTTTCAGCTTCCAGGTCCAGCTCGGGGCTGCAGGAAAAGACCAGTAACAAGAGGATTAGAAGATTTGCCCCAAAGAATAATTTCTTCAGAGAAGAGTTGATTGGTTTCATGCTATAGTGGTTTTAAGGGTTACGCAGTTAAACTCTTACCTTAATAGCACGATAGAAACCTTTTTTAGGGGGAATTCAGAGTCGCCCTCGGGGCTATTTCAAGTTTTTCTAAGATAGGGAAACTATTTGTCAATCAGTTATTTGTGCCTATATTTTATTCTGTAGTTTGATGTAAGAATTTACCTTCAAGAAATTCGGCATTCAGAAACTATACATACCTGTTAAAATCGTCTCTGTATCCGAATTCATCAATCCCTTCCCGAACCGCAGTAAATTTATGAGTATTCTAAAATTAGATCATACTTCTCTTTAATAACAATTCCTAAGACGGGTCCACACAATCCCAGATTTTAAAAAGTCCGGCAAATAGCCTATATTAGAAGGGATAGTTAGTCGACCAGTACCTTTCATACCCCACCCTATATGATGAAATCTTTACTCGGTCGAGCGATCAGTGCCTTGGCATTGTGCTCGATATTTATTGTCAATGCTCAGGAAATCACATCATTTTCACTAATAGATGCCACTTCTGATACGGAGCTTTTTAATCTCAGTAACGGTTTACAAATCGATCTCTCGGTAGTACAGGGCATTGACCTGAGCATACGCACCAATACCAACCCTCC
>NZ_JAUDUY010000013.1 GCF_030380815.1 Robiginitalea aurantiaca
CACTTTGGTCTTGAACTTCGAGGTAAATTTTCTTCGTGTCATTTACAGTAAATTTAATCATTAAACTTACTGCCCTAATTTTTGGGGTATCTACACTGATAATCAATATTTAAAAAAAGTAATTCATCAAAAGTGCCAGTTTACCATGCTACCCGGACAAGGATATTTCGCAGGGCGACCTTGCCAAAATGATTGATGTCCACGCCACGCATATTTCCCGATACGAGCGTAACTTGACATCGCCCACGATTGACGTGGCGAAGAAGATTGCGGATGCTCTTGAAGTTTCTACGGACTCACTTATTTACGGCTCTGATGAACAGATTGTAAACAACAAGCTGAACGATGAAGAACTGTTGCAGTTGTTCAACAAGGTTCAGCAATTGGGCGATGAGGATATTACGAGCGTAAAGGCGATGCTTAAAGCCTTCGTTTTCCAGAAGGATTTACAAAAACAGCTTGCATAAAAAAACCACTCCGAAGAGTGGTTTTGTCTTACCTGAACCTTTTAAATATTATCGTACTTATCAATGATAAAACTAATGATGCTATTATTAGGATATACCACCAATAAGGAATAACCCACAAAAAAAAGTACTCAAAGGTTTTACCTATATTTTTAAAATATCCACCCTCTAATTTAAGAACTTCCATTCCCTCTTTTATCGTAAAAAAGTACAATATCAGCGAAGTGATAACAAGAATAATCAAAAAGTGTTTTATAAATATCTTCATCTTTAGTTGCCGTTTGGGTTTTGAGTTTCAAATAACTTATTATAATCCTGAATGCTGTATTGTTGCCCGTTGTAATTGATATTTTGGAATACACCATCCGAATTAAAGTTTATACGGAAATCTGTATTAATTATACCTTTTCCTCCTTCTCCTGGTAGACTTGTAGCAGGATTACCTTGCAAAGCTCCAACACCTATAAAAACAGAATTTCCAGCACTATCAGTAATAAAGGATTCTGTGGAAGGGAAATTATCTCCTGTTATATTAGCCGATATGCTTAAAACTCCTGTTTCCTGATTGGAAGATATTGAGAAAGCACCATCAACATCGATATTTGGTGTTAACGCTTTTGGCGTTAGCGGATTTGCGCCTTCGATTTCTGACTGAAAACTTACCTGCTTTGCTCCTGTGGATGTCTCTCCAATTTGAACATTCTTCAAAGCATTTCTATCTGGTGCCGTATCAGTTCCTAAAAGTGGGTGATGTGTTGGGTCGCTTGTTTGCGTTCCTCCAGATACAATAGGTCTGCTTTGGTCAAAGTCAATATTTACAGCTTGTTTAACTCTTGATGTAACACTTTGAGAAGTCGTAAATCCTCTACTTGCTCCATCTCCAGAAAAACCACCGCCAAAAGTTTTGAAAGGTGCAAATGCCCTCGTGTGTATTGAAACTTTTTCTAATCCTTCGAGTTCAAACGCATCGATTACCCTGTTCTCCGAGAAATTATAAGGGGATTGATAACTGTACTGTTCTGCCAATGGGTCGATGCTCCAAAAACGTCCAATTGCTGGGTCGCTAAAACGAAACTTCCATTCGTGTACGTTCAACCCTAAATCCTCTGTCCATTCCTGTCCCTGATATTGCTCTTTGTTATTTACCGTTCCATTGATAACATTATTGTACCCACGGTGCAAAAGACCGAATGGATAGTAGTTTCGCTCGTGCAAAATCTCGGTGTTCGGGTCGATTGCTCCGTTCCCGTCAAGGTCTGAATAAGAGAGCCTGACGTTATTTACTTGGTCCTTGTAATTATAGACATAGTCGTACCCGCCCATCCCGTCTGGGGTCACATAGCCTTCCGGGTGGCTGAAAAACTGCAGGGCACCATTCTCATAAATATAGTTTCCCGCATATGCAGTGCGGGTCTCTACGCTGTTTTGGGTGACTATCTTTTTGAGTTTGGTACCCATGGCATCGTAAATATATTCAATATCATCACTGCCGAAGCTCACAAGAGTTGGTAAATTCAAATGATTATATGTGATACTCGTAATCCCTTTATTGGCATCGGAAATCATATTGCCATTCTGGTCATATGAATAATCATCAGCGCCATCGGTCATAAAGTTGATTGCATCGTCCTTGAAACCGTACATGTCGTTGGTCAACTCATCAGATACCTTCATCAATTTATTACTATTATTTTGATAGTTGAATGTCAAATTATCCATTGTACCATAATCCTGGGCATTAGAGAGCATCGGATTAAACGCATTTCGAAGGTTAAAATGTAGTATCCCACTCGTATAAATTGAGTATCTTTAAAACGGCAAAAGAGCCCATTAATTATGCCCTAAAACGTATTGATTTAGCTCCCGGTTTGGAGATCGGTTAGGCAAACAGAAGTTAGAGTGTAAATAGTTGTAAATCAATATATTGGAGTGCTAGGAATGTCCTGCCACCCCGACCGAGAAAAGCCAGACATGAAAATGTCTGGCTTTCGCGTTTCCGGGGGGCACCAAAAATTGTTTTTGTAAGCCACCTGGAAACGCAGAAAGCGGCCAGCCGGAGGGCTGGCCTGGCTTTTCTCGAGCAACGACCCCCTTGAGGATCACGCGAGGTACGAGCGTAATCCTGGAGGGAGTGGTAGTAGGCAGTCGCAGTTGGCAGTGTGCTGCTTGAATCCGTTTAACTTCGAAAAGTCCGGAAGGAATGAAAAACGGACTTCTGCCAGCAGGCAGAAGTAAGGGTTTGTTTCAGTACCCCCCCCTTCAGGATCACCGAGCGTAAGCAAGGTAATCCCTGGCCTCTAATTCGCATCGATTACTTTGCCTGAACCCGAAATATTGACCTCTAGAGCTGGTGTTCCTTTGTAATAAACATCCCCACTACCTTCAATATCTACATTTAAAGTGCTTATTGCGTGAACTTCGCAATCCCCACTACCAATTATTTCTACATTACAATTTGAGACAGTGAATAGAAATCCATTGAACTTTCCCGTTCCTTCATTCTGAAGCATCAAACTTTCAGCATTTCCCTGGATGGCGATGTTTCCGGTTCCGGAATTAAATACCTCAAAGCTCCCGCCTTCATCAACATTGGATATCTCAATGTTACCGACCCCCGTGTTTTTGATTCCATTGATTCTTTTAGCAACAATATTGGCTTTCAGACTTATATCCTCATAGTTGTTGTCATCCAAGTATAGCCTGAGTTCATTATTCACAACTTCGGTTTTTACCCGTCGGATGATATTGTCATCGGCTATAACCTCTACGGATTGTGAATTGCCCTGGGTAATCGTAACCTCGAAAACTCCTTCACTACTCACCTTGGTGAAATCGGCAACGTTCCTAAATTCTGAAATTGGTATTCCGGAACCTACGATAGGATCCTTAGTACATGCTGTTAAAGTAATTAGTAAAACACAGATTGAAATATTAATACGTTTCATGATATTTTTTTTAGGTTGATTTTATTTCATTGTATTTGTGTCCTATAACATAAAGACGCAGTAGGCCTGACAGTGTTACATGAGTGCGGGGATCACGGTTGAGGCAACCCTTGTTCTAAAATCTTAAGTTTTAACCAATAATATTCATTAGCAGCATAATTAACGGTATGCCATTGAGTGTGGCATGAGAGATCAGGAAAATAGTGTTGTTTTGGTACCGCTGGGTTACGTAGGACATAAACAGGGCCCCCGGCAATACCATGACTGCATTATAAGGTGCAAACAAGTGAAAAGAGGTCCATAACAAACCATGCACGATCCAGGTGTATTTGCCATGTGTCAATTCCTGTCGAGGCCACAGATAGCCCCTCCAGAGAACCTCTTCTCCCACCACATTCAGGAAATATAGTATAAGGAAAAGGCCCAGCAACCACCAATTGCCGTGAACACTATACCCGGCAAAGGTTTCCCCATTATTCATGAAATTCGTTACAACCTCTGGAGTGGGAAATGCATCGTGAATTTTTTTGACCAGAGGAAAGGCTAGTTTATAAACGGCAACATAGGAGGCTGTATCAACAGCTACAAAAAGAAGCGTCCATAACCACATCTTCCCTTTAATAGGTTTGTATCGAAAACGCGCTTTCAATGCTTTCCAGTTCCATGGATTGCCCTCTGCCCTGTAACCGTAAAGGGCGACAATAAAGAATAAAGCAAAGGGGGATATATAGGTTAAGAACAGGATGAGTTGGCTTACGCCCAACTGATCCAGATAGGGTATGACAACGCGTTCGTTAATCAAGAATAACATTGCCGCGCCTAAAAAGATGACCAACGAGGTGAGGAACCGTATGGGTTTAATTTGTGATTGTTGTTTCACCACTATCAATTGATTGGTTATAGAACAAAGGTGCCCTGGATTTACATGAAAATCGACCGAATAAAAAAAGTCGAACCCTTTAATTGGTTCGACTTCTTATTTTCAGACGTACGACTTTTGTGGCAGCCTTTAGCTACGGTATTGTTTTCGGTATTGCGTAGGGGTTAGTTTGGTATATTTTTTAAATGCCGTATTAAAGGAAGATTTTGAATTAAAGCCAACATCGTACAATATTTCGAGTATCGTGAGATTGCTTTTTGAGGTGTCAGCCAAAATTTCCATGGCTTTTTTGATGCGATATTCGTTTACAAAATCAAAAAAATGCTGGTTTAGGTTGTGGTTTATTAAAACCGACAGTTCTTTTGAGGGCAAATCTAATTGTTTGGAAAGCCCGTAAATACTTAAGGAAGCATCCAGGTAAGGTGCTTCTGTTTCCATATGCCTCTTTAATCTGCCAACCAATTCATCGTCTCCCTTGTCTTCAACTGCCAGGGTTGCTTTTTGAGGTTTGCCGGCAATAAGTTGTTTAACCAATAGTTGTTTTGAATCTACCCTCCCGTAGAGTTCGGGTGTTTTTAAAGCCTTTATGACGAGCCAGCAAATAAATAGCAATGCCGATAGTCCTGTTATGGTCATTGCCAGCTCATAGGGTGCATCTAAATTGTTTATCAAAAAAACATTTTTGAGTGTAGAAACAAACACCTCAACTGATATGAGTGTCAGTAGTGTAAGCAACCAATTATAATAATTGACATGGCCATTTGAATAATTTTCCAAGAGTAATTTTTTCGATCGCAGAATGACATTAAAAGATGCAATAATATAGGCAGCGATCTGAAGATGAATTAAGAGATAGACCAACTTCATTTCGATAATTAAACCTTCGTCAGCTCTCAATATTTCTATTTTCCCATCAAAATCTGCTAAGTAGAATCTGGGAATTAATATGGCTATGGCAATCACAAAAGGAAGCGCATGCCAGAGATGTTTCCATTTTAATTTGAAATCTGCATAGGTGACGGAACAGATATAAAAATAAAGCAGGGGTGGACTAAAAAAGAGTAACGTATTTAGAAATAGCACGACTCCTGGGTAATATGGCATGATAAATTGACCCATCAATATAGATCCAGCATCGATCGCACTAATTATTAAATAGATTGAAATAAGAACGTTTGAAGATCGGTTCTGAGATTTCAGGGAGAGTAAAAAGAAAGCGAAAAATAAACTTAAAAAAGAAGTGAGGATACTTAGTACATCAGCTAACGAATTTAGGACCATATCGTTTAAATTCTTCTCTAAAAATAATGATTATAAAACCATTTGTAGCCCATCGATATTGAAAGGTTGAAGCAGTTCTCAACCAATGCCATCGCACCAGAGGGCCCCTCAACATAAGGGCCTTATACGAGCCCTAATGGCCGTTCGGTCCAGGGCTGACCCAGTCATCTCCCATACAGGATCACGCCGTCCCTACGCCTATCTGCGACATAATCCTGCAGAATTCAAGCACCAAATAACAGATCCCAGGCTTGCATAATAAGCCCCACTTGATCGAGATCATTTCAAGCCTCCGTATTTGGACCTACCTTGTTTACTATAGAAACCACAAGGACATTGCCTTATGAAAGCCAGGACGGAATACCCAAACGACGCCAAGGACGTCTTTAAAGCATGCGGAACTTGTTCCCGCACGTTTGCACATTTGTTGAATCGCGAATTCAGCCATCCGGATGAAGCTATGGAAAAGGCGATGAACCCAATGGCCGGGGGTATCATGAATCAGGGATATCAATGCGGGATGCTTTGGGGCGCAGTCCTTGCTGTAGGTGGTGAGGCCTACCGAAGGCATGGGGATCCGGATGGGGCAATAGAGGCTGCTGTGAATGCCACCCAGGAACTGATCACCTCCTTTGTGGAACAAACCGGTACGATTAACTGCAGGGATATCATTGGGATCGACCTTACCAGCGAGGCTGGCATGGCGGAGTTCATGCAGAGGGTTACCTCCCAGGGAATGGAAAACAGCCACTGCTTTAACCTGGCAGAACAATGGGTTCCTCATGCCATAGAGGCAGGTAGTAAAGGAGTTAGTACTGCCATTAATCCTATCCTTAAACCCCGTAGCTGCGCTTCAGAGGTAGTCAGGCGAATGGGGGGTACCGAGGAAGAAATGGCCATGGTGGCTGGATTTGCCGGTGGGTTGGGCCTTATAGGAGGGGCCTGTGGGGCTTTAAGTGCGGCCATATGGAAGAAGATGCTGGACTGGTGCAGGGAGCATCCGGAGAATGATCCACCCTATTTCAATAACATAACCGCAATGAATATGCTTAAGGCCTTTAAGGAGGAAACCAATGGTGTGATGCATTGCAGCCAAATTTGTGGCCGTCAGTTTGCACATTTAGAGGAACATACGGAATATTTAAACCAGGGGGGCTGTAAACAACTTATGGAGGTTCTGGCTGTTTCTGGGAATGCTTAACCCTGAAATATACTTGTTTTTGATTCGATTTTTAATACGTTCTGATCTGGATTATGTTCAGCAACCTTTGCGAAAGCGGCAATGAAATCTCCTATGCCGCCCGTGTTTTATTTCCATTTATTTCAGCAACCGCGTTTTTATTTTCTCCTTTTCCAACTACATCTTTCAACCCAAATAAAGGCCTAAGTACACGGATCCTACTGTTTATGGAGATCGACCCGATTATGAAGCCACTGAAAAAACATCCCTGGTTTGACCAGGTAATGAAGCAGATCAAAGACCGCTTTTGGGAGAATAAGGAGGAATTGGAAAAATCGCTTGAGCGAAAGGGGTTACTGTGAACAGAATCCGGGTTTTTCTTAGGTTCGTGTGCCAAAGTTCGTCCTGCTCACAAGGGGGTCAGTTGAATAAGATCTTCAGAGAAGCATTAGGTGTAATGCCCAGAGATTCCTGGATAATTTGCTGGGGGCTTCCCAGGCCTGAAGGCCGGAAGAAGGTGTTGAGAGGGTTTATCCGGTTGGTCACATTCCACATCGAGATGCCTGCCTGAATCCCGATCAGATCGCTTATTCTACTTCTGTAGATGGCAGAGACATCCAATCTGAAATAATCCTCCAGTTGCTCTTCGTTCACGGGTCCGTAGTTAATCTGATCTCCTGCCAGGGTGTTATCTGTTATGGGGGACGTAAAGGGTTTTCCTGTTCGCCAGTTGCCTCCCAGGGCGAGATGGATCTTTCCGGCGGTATAGGTGATGCCTGTGGAAAGGGCATGGCGAATGTCAAAATTACTCCTGAAGTCTGTTTCTTCGAGTTCCGGGAAGTGGTACTGGCTTTGAAGGTACCCGTAGCTAAACCACATATTCAAGTTGTTAAATTGTTTCCTCAATAACAGCTCAACCCCATAAGAATCGTAGTTTCCAGCAGATTTAACGAATTCATACCCATCTGTGAATCCCTGGCTTTGGGTGGTAATGCCTTCCACTCCTTTGAAGAACCCCACGGCATTGAGCAACCAGTCCTTCCGGACATAACTCAAGCCCAATGAACCCTGCCGGCTCCGGATTATGGGAATATCATCGTTATTGGAAAGTTGCCAGCGTCTTTTTTCAACCCCTAGAAAATCGTTTTGAAAGTTAATAATCTGGGAGGTGTTCTGGTGTTTAAACTCACCCAAAACTTCCAAATGAAACCATTGCAGGAATTTATGGTTCAGGCTGAGCCTGGGTTCCAGTAGGAATTTGCGAAACTTCTCCAGGTAGTTTCCCCGGATACCCCCGTTGATTGTTGTCCTCCTGTCCCCTGAGTTCCAGTGGACTTCCGAGAAGACTCCGTGGGTCCGGAGGACCTCCCCGATCAATCTCCGGAAAATTGGGTTATCCACATCGTCCAGATTGGTGATTTTTGTCTCGACAAAATGATAGCCGTTTCCCCATTCCAGGGTTTCGGAAAGGCTTTTCCGCGCGATAGCGCGCACCCCTGTTTCGGAAACGCTGTTTTCCTGTAGGAACCGCTGATCCTGCAATACATCGGAATTGATAGCCCTAAGTTTGTAATCGGATTGGTAAACCGAAAATTCCGTTGAAAAATCCGAACTCCAGTTGCGGGTGTGGTACAACCCAAAGGCCGTGCTCTTTTGTTCCAGGCTGCTCTCCTTTGCCACTTCCAAACTCTCCAGGATGGCATTTTCATTGAAAACAACCTCATTGGAGGTATGTATGAAATTGACCCGTAAGAGGTCCTTTTCCGTTGGTTTAGAAAGCAGCCGGGCCGAGGCGTCGTAGAAGTCGAAGGCGACATCGCTATTGGATACGGCCGAGGCATTCCTCTCAATTTCGGTATCCTGTGCAATGCGTTTGAAGTATTCGGAGTAGGTCGGGGTTTCAAAAAAGTCACTAATAGCTTTTCTTCCTGCGAGCTGAACAGAAGTGTTTTCTCCAAGGGGGGCATCGAGAAAACCATTGACATCAATCATATTGAGGCCGAGGCTTCCTTTGAATTCCGGGTTGATTATCTTGTCCGTACCCATGGCGATGGTGCCGCTTACACCGTCGGTCATGGCGGCTGAGGTCCCATTTTTCTGCAATTGCACTTTTTGGGTGATCTGGGGATTATACATGGAAATCAAACCGAAAAAATGCCCGGACTGGTACATTTTTATGTCGTCCCACAGGATGAGGTTTTGGTCATGACTCCCGCCCCTGATATTGATATTCGACACGGTTTCATCGATACTCTGGATGCCTGGAAACGCCTGTACGGACTGCAGGACATCGCCTTCCACCAGGCCCGGCAGGATGGTAAACCTGTCAAAATCCAGCTGGAACGCCCCATTGTCCAGCTTATCCATGCCCCGGATGAGGTAATCGGACAGTACGATCTCAGTCAGTTTTTCCCGGTCCTGGACCATGTAGACGGGACTGCAGTTCTGGGTATTGAAGAACCTGTATTCACGGCGGATACTCCGGTGCCCGATATGCCTGATCAGTACCAGGTCGGAAGGGCTCCCCACAATGAGTTCAAAGTATCCGTCCTCGTTGGTTACCGTTCCTGTGTCCCCGGACTGTATGGTGGTGTAGGGCAGGGGTTCAAAGGAGTCCTTGTCCCGGACATAACCGCACAGCCGGAGGAGTTTGGCCGTTATGGCGATTACCGATTCTGAGAGGAATTTAAATTCAAGACCTGTCTGTTCCTGCAGGAATTCAATTTGCCGTGTAAGGCTGAGGTCCTGATCCGGAGCAGGCACCTCGATGCCCTCGATGAGATCAGATGCGTAGTTAAACTGAACGTTATTGCGATCCTGGATGTCCTTAAGAAGGATCAGCAGGGATTTGTCAGCCTCAGGTTGCTGGCCCCGGAGGGGTGCACTGAAGAGGCAGAGCAAAAGGCTTAGTACGAAAAGTCGGTTAGTGCTCACGGGGTTTCACCCTGACTTCATTATTAATGCGTTTACTGTATTCCAATCCCAGGGGTTCTGTAATCGATTTGAGGGCCAGCTCCAGGTTTTCATGTGTAAAGCCCCCGGTAAAAAGCTGCCCTGAAGACACTTCCTCCAGGGTGACCTTTACCTTGTATTGGCGCTCCAGTTCGGCAAAAACTTCTGCCACGGGCACGCGTTGAAAGTCACTGATATTATTGGTCCACTGTGGATGCGCATACGTGTTTTTCCCTGAGGATACCCCCCCATCCGAAATCCTGAAATTTTCACCGGCGCCGAGAACCAGTTCGTGACTGCCCGAGACCACTTTTACCTGACCCTCAAAACACCGGACCTCGAATACCCGGCCCCTTTGGCGGACATTGAATTCCGTGCCCAGGACGCTGACGCTTCCCAAGGGGCTTTCCACGTCAAACCTGGCGCCTTTGGCCACATCAAAAAAGGCCTCCCCCTCCAATTGTACGTGCCTCCTCTTGTCCCAATCCGCTTTGTTGTAGGCAATTTCCGTTAGGGCATTGAGTGTTACGGAAGAAGCGTCCGGAAGTGTTATAGCAGTTTTTTCGCCTACTCCTGTTTCCACCCGGACCAACTCCTGCTGGAAAAGGAAATAGTAGAGTGCTACACCCAGTAGGAGTGCACTTGCAACGCGCATCATGGGGCGTATCCAATTCCGTTTTCGCTCCGGGGTCCTCCTGCCGGACAGCAGGTTCCCCAAGTCGGTAGAATTTCCTCCTTCCGCCAGGTCGGGCGCTGAAAATGCGGCAGCATCCGAAATGATTTCCTTGTAAAAGGAAGCCTCTTCGAGCGCTTCAAAGGCATCTGATTCCTCGGGGGAAAGCTCCCCTGTAAGCCATTTTCGTATCAAGTCGTTCCTTTCCATAGAACACGTCCCTTTCTTATATAACAACTCAGGAGTCGTTTTTCCCGATTATTTTATACGGAATCCTTCCAATTCATTTTTCAAGGTGTCAAACGCCGAGTAAATCCGGTATTCGACAACCTTTCGGGTCACGCCCAGCATCTCTGCGATTTCTGCGTGTTTTTTCCCTTCCACCTTATTGAGCAGGAAGGCTGTACGCTGCTCCTCGGTGAGCCTTGAGAGCACTTCCTGGTATTTTTTGAAATACTCTTCCTTTTGCAACAGGAATTCTGGAGATTCATTGGTATACCTGTCAGGCTGCTGCGACCGGTATTTGAGGACCACTTTCTGATGCTTAGCTTCGTTGAGCATCATATTGTTCGCCACGGTAAAGAGGAACGACTTTGCCTTTTCAACCGTTACCTTCTTACAGTTTTCCCATAGTCTGACAAAGGCCTCCTGCATCTTGTCGTCCGGGTTAAAGCCTTCACCGTATTTGTAGTACAGGTATTTATAAAGGTCGCTGGACAGGCGTTCATAGAGGCCAGAAAACACCGATTCTTCACAAATATCCTTATGTAATTCCTTTTTCACTGGGAGTTATTCGACGCGATTAGAAGTATTAAATCTATTTTTTTCATTTTTTTTCAGGAGTTTTTCCAGCCGGGTTGTTTTATATATAAACATCAAAAGTGAAAACTTATTTGCCATGAAAAAAAATATCAAACCATTTAGTCTTTTTTTACTCGGACTGGCACTTCTATTTTTCTCCTGCCGTGAGGAAGAATTTGAATTGGTAGAAGGGCCACGGGAAGAGGTGCTTCAGGCCAATTCAACAGTGGCTACACTGTTACAGCGCACGGCTACGAACGACGGGTCGCACGACAACATCATCGACATGGCCAGCTGCCTCAGTGTCCAGCTTCCAATTACCGTAATAGTGAACGGACAGGAGATTAACGTGGATTCGGAAGATGATTTTGATACCATCGAGGATATTTTTGACGCCCTGGAGGACGACGATGATAGCCTTGAGATAGAATTCCCGATCACGGTAATCCTAAAGGACTACACTGAGGTACTGATTTTTGACGCCGACCAGCTGGAAGATCTGACCGAGGATTGTTCGGGTGAAAATGAACCCGACGAGGACATTGAATGTGCGGATATAAAATATCCCATAACGGCTTCGATCTTTAATTCAAGCAACGAAGTACTCGACGTGATCACCTTTACCAATGACAGTGACCTTTACAGGTTTCTGGATGGGCTGGAGGACGACGATATCGTAAACCTGGATTTTCCGATTACCGTCGTGCTTTTTGACGGGACCGAGGTCCTTGCTGCAGACCTCGACGCCCTGGAACGTATCCTTGACGATGCCAGCGATGACTGTGATGAGGACGACGACAACGACTACGATGATGATGATTGCGACTCCTGTACTACGGACCAGTTATCAGAGGTATTGGTTGGATGCCCCGACTGGCGCGTAGATCGTTTAGAGCGGGACGATCAGAATCTTGAAGAGCTTTACGAAAGCTACCTGTTCGGGTTTAGCGAAGATGGGACGCTTGAGGTGTTTTCCAGCACCGGCACCCTCGAAGGGACCTGGGAGGCGGAAGGATCTGCGAACGAGATCACCTTGTCGATCAACATCCCGGACCTCAATGATTTCAACGCATCCTGGAGGGTACATGAGATAGAACAGGAAGGGGATGCGCGTGAAATCGACCTGAGGATAGGTGAAGACCGGCTCGAATTTGAGAGTATCTGCACTTCAGACAGCTCAGGGGACGATTCCGCGGGTGATACGACAGACGGCAACGGGACAATGGATCTGAATTCCTATTTAACAGAGGGGTCCTGGAGCGTGTCTACCTATCTGGATAATGGCCTTGATGAAACTTCAGACTTCAGTGCATACACTTTTGTCTTTGAGGAAAACGGGGTTGTTACGGCAGATAACGGGAGTACAATCACGGGTGCATGGGCCATTCAGGAAAGCGGGGACAAGCTGGTATTGGATTTTGGAACCGCCTTGCCCCTTGACGAATTCAACGACGACTGGGATGTTTTCCTGGCCAGCGATACCCGTATCGAGCTAAATGATACCTCCGGGGGGGACGGGATGACAGACACGCTTATCCTGACAAAACAATAAACTTTTAATACAAAACAGATTTACCATGAACAAGCACTTTTTAAAAATCGGATTCCTGGCGGCTATCCTACTTAGCACGGCCTGCACAAGCGATAGTGAAAATGACGATACCACCAACCTGGCACAGTTACAGGCGGATGTGGAGGAACTGACACAAACTGCCCGCTCGGGGGAATGGACCATAACGAATTTTGTGGATGACGGCGCAGATGAAACCACTGATTTTGCAGGATACGATTTTACCTTCAACCCGGACGGAAGCCTTGTGGCGGATAACGGCACCAGCACTGTCGTGGGCACCTGGTCGATCACCATTGACGATCACTCGAGTGATGACTCGGACGATGACGGCATGAATGATGACGATGACGATGAGATTGAGTTCAACATCTTTTTTGCCTCACCACAATCTTTTAATGAGCTATCAGAGGACTGGGATATCATTTCCTTTTCCTCTGACATGATTCAATTGATCGATGACGATGACGACGGTGATGGTACTACAGATTTACTGACCTTCGAAAAATGAGTTTGGCTTAACCTGGATGCCTGATGTAAATCCATCAATTAACCCTGCTATGAAAAAGAAGGGTTTTATAAACTGACCCCGGGGAGACCCGGGGCGGTTTTTTTGTATAAGCATGCCTTTGGGGGGGGAGGTTTATAGGATCAATCCCATCAGGAACTCCCCATGGACCGGCTTCCCTTTCGAATAATCGGCGCACTTTCTTTTCCCTTAATGGCCACCCCATTGTCGTCTAACCAGACAATGGCTCCTGTCGGACATCGCTGAATAGGGATTTGGGTATTGTGATTTTCGGCGTAGTTAACTACCGGTAAATTATGCTTCATCGCGATGAGTTCCCCTGGGGCATCCATAGCGCATTTGCCACAGGCGGTGCAGGCCACCTGGCAATCTTCAAGAATGGCATTGCCGTGTTCCAGATTTTTACATGCCACCCAAAGCCGGTGGCTGATGGGTTGTAATGAAAATAAGTCTTTTGGACAGGCCTCCACACAATCCCCACAGGCTGTGCATTTGTCCACATCTACAACGGGCAGGCCATGTTCGTCCATGGTAATGGCATCAAAATCGCATACGACTTCGCAATCTCCATGTCCGAGGCATCCCCAAAAACAACCCTTACCACCACCCGATATAAGGGCGGCTGCCTGGCAACTTTGTATCCCGTTATACCGCGCGCGATTGATGGCCACGTTTGTCCCCCCGGCACAGGCCAGACGCGCGACTTGTTTTTCTTCAGCCCCCAGAGCTACCCCGAGAAATTCAGCGATGGCCTTCCGGCCGTCATCCGAACTCACGGAACATTTTCCCGGCAAGGATTTCTGAAGTACCAACGCCTCAGCAAAAGGGCGGCAGCCGGGATACCCGCAGGCACCGCAGTTCGCATGGGGCAACATGTCTTCCACGGTATCGATCCGGGGATCTTCATAGACATAAAGCTTCTTGTTTGCAATAATCAGAATTATCGCAAGCAGAAAGGTTAAACCTCCAAGTACGGCTATTGCCCCAAGGACAGACATTCTATTTTGTGTATTCGTTCAAAAACCAAACAGCATTGTTCCCTTACAGGATCAGTAAATAATTTCGGCCCATTTTTTTCCGGCGATCAATTCGGCTTTGCGCAGCCGCCATTGTTCTTCCGAACCCAAAATATTGGAAAAGGCCTTATTGAGCATGTTGTGGATGGCTTCATATCCCGCAACATAAACATAGGTGTTAGACATCCCGAGTAACTCGACGAGTTCCGCCTTCTGAGCCTCAAGGGCTTTGTCCAGTGCAATGGGGTCCGCCCAGTGCGGCCTGGGGCTCAGGGCAGCAAAGGCCTGGAAGGTCTCTTCATCGTAATAATTGGTCAGGTCGCCATCTTTGTCATTCAAATACAACAATTCCAATCCGCTTCGTGCCCCATAAAACAGCCGAATTTTCCCTTCCCAATCCTTAACATTCTTGTAGATATGCTTGATAAACGATCGGAAAGGTGCAATGCCCGTCCCCATGCCAATTAGGATTAAATTGGCCTTTTTGTCCTGAGGAACCTTAAAGGGTAATTTAAAAGGTCCTGTAACCGTAATTTCATCGCCTTTTTTGCGATTGCATAAATAATTCGAAGCGACTCCCTCGTATTTTTCCCCATTGAATTCGTCGACGTAAGAGCACCGTTTTACGAGCATGGTGAGCTGTGGATTGCCTTTGATTCGCCTTGGCAAGTCTGCCACACTGTAGAGCCTGTGATGCTGTACGTTGCCAAAATCGCCCGGGGTATTCAGCAATACGCCAAAGCTCTGGTCAACTTCGCATTCAAATTCGGGGTCCTTTACCTCAAGCACAATCTCGCGGACTTCTTCGGTGTCCGGTGGGGTAAGCCGGGTTGTATTTTTGACAACTGCCTTATATCGTTTGTCGATATCAAAATCTGATAAATTTGCCATGGTTCCTATTTAGTTCTTGTGGTTAAATGTTCTATTATAGATGTCTGGTCCTTTTCGTTCTTCAATGCTTTTTTCACGGTGCCTTCCGGATCCGCTTTTCGCTCGCAAACGGCGGTACAACCACAATCTGAGCAGCTTCTTCGACCGGCCAGCACATCTTCTTGTAGATATTCTTCGCGGAACGCATTTTTCCACTGGGCTTGTATCAGGGTCCATACGACCACTAAACCCACTGTAAGACCGATTCCGACGATAAGTGATTGTAGCATAACGTTTTTTTTATTGTGCACCCAGACCTGCAAAGCCCATAAAACAGAGCGATAAGATACCTGCTATAAACAAGGTCAGCGCGGTTCCTTTAGAAATCTGAGGTACATCTGCAAAATTTAATTGTTCCCTCAACCCGGCAATCAATAACAGAGCCAATGTAAAGCCTGCCCCGGCTCCCAGGGCGTAAACCACACTTTCTATGAATCCGTATCCTTTATTGGTTTGAAATAGGGCCACTCCAAGGATGGCACAGTTTGTTGTAATCAATGGAAGGAAAATACCCAGGGACCGAAACAGGGAGGGGCTCATTTTCTTGATGAACATTTCGACCAGTTGCACCGTAGATGCAATCACAACGATATAACTGATCAGCTGCAGATATGGTGCGTTGATCGCGGCTAAAAAGGTGTGGATTCCAAAAGCACACATAGAACTGATCACCATGACAAACATCACAGCCATGCCCATCTTTGAGGCTGTTTTAACGGCTCCGGATACGCCCAGAAAAGGACAAATGCCCAGAAAGTAGGCCAAAACAAAGTTGTTGACCAGGGCCGCATTGAGAAAAATAGTACCTAAAGACTCTGTGTTCATGACTTGACTTTTCGGGTCTGTATGACGTTAATAATGAGTAGCCAGCCCGCAAGGGTAAAAAAACCTCCTGCCGGTAAGATCATGACAATCCAATTCTGAAAACCCTCGGGAAAAAGGGCCCATTCAAAAATGGAGCCATTGCCGAGTATTTCCCGCACTGCCCCCAGACAAAAAAGGGCGAACGTAAAACCTGCCCCCATGCCCAGGGCATCGAGCGTAGATTTCCACACTGTGTTTTTAGAGGCAAAAGCCTCTGCCCGGCTTAATATCAGGCAATTCACCACAATGAGTGAGATGAATGCCCCCAGACTCTTATAGAGTTCCACGCTGATGGCCTGGATGGCATAATCGGTCACGGTCACAAAGGTGGCGATGATGAGAATGTAGGAGGCGATGCGCACCTGTTTGGGGATAAAATCACGTAGCAGGGACACCAGGATATTGGACATCAATAAGACAAAAGCCGTGGCTAATCCCATGGCGAGCGCATTTTCCGCCGTGTTGGAGACAGCCAGAACAGGACACATACCTAAGACCTGGACAAATACGGGATTCTCCCGCCACAGGCCTTTGATGAACTCATCGGTAGTGGTCGCCTTAGGAACGGATGAAGTGGTTTCCCTACTCATTGCTTTCTGCTTGTTTTTCAAGGGGTTTGGCCCCGTCCATTTTCAAGGAATGCCTCCGGAGTACAGGAACAACCTCTGTTGTACTTGACCCGATAATGTTTCCTATAGCCCGGGAAGAAATGGTGGCCCCCGTTATTCCGTCAATCTCCCAGGCGTTCTGTTTTTCCCCTTGCTTAACGGTAATGACTTTATTCCTGAGCAGTCCCTCTGAGGTTACCCGGACATCCAGGGCCTTAAAATTTTCGAGAAATCGCTCCTCCTTTTCAATCTTGTCTCCAAGTCCCGGGGTTTCTTTACTTTCCAAAACCTGAAACCCGATGAGTACTTGTTCCTTTGGATTGTACCCATAGAGAATCCTGATAAGATCTGCATACCCTTGTCCGGAAGCCTCCACGGCATAACCAACGAGCTTTTCATCTTTATCATATCCGGCATAGAGGGTATACTCCGGGGTATCTCCCTTCGCTATTTCGATTATTTTCCCTTGAGAATTGATGCCAAAGCTCCTGGTGCTTTCCGTTCCGGGGAGTACATTGAAAACCGCTTTTTCAAGGGCCTCGGCCTTTAATTTTTCTACACGAGGCAGCGTTAATTCGAAAGCGGAAACGATTAGAAAAGCACTTAGGATGCCAATACCCAACATGGCCCGAAGCATCTTCGCGCTACTGGTCCCTTCTTGTTTTGGAGTATGAGCCGTTGTCCTCATATCGCTTTAACTTTTCTCTGGGTTCCATAGACCCGATTTCGAATCACCGTATCGATATGGGGCGAAATGGCATTAGCCAGCAAAATGGAGTACATGACCCCTTCCGGCAAACCGCTCCAGATACGAATCACTATGGTTAAAATACCGATAATACCTCCATAGACCCACAAGCCCATCGGCGTAATGGGTGAGGAGACCATATCTGTAGCCATAAAAACTGCGCCGAGCATCAGCCCCCCTGAAAACAACATAAAAAATGGAGAGGGGTACACCTGGCTATTGATGAGATATAATAAACCGCTCAGCAAAAACGCACTTACCAGTACGGCTACCGGAATCCGCCAACTCATCATGTTGCGGGCGATCAAATAAAGCCCGCCCAATGCGATGAGGACGGCACAGGTTTCGCCGGCAGAACCGCTGATCTGGCCAAAGGCCAATTCCGCAGTGGAGGTAGTAATGCCGTCAAACTTAAAAGCCGACAGGGGGGTAGCCCCTGAAATGGCATCAAATTGGGGCTGCATAAAGGGCCAGGTAAAGACCGACCCTGAAACCGTGGTAAAGCGATCGGCCAGAAAAGCGGGATGCCATGTTGTAATGGCCACCGGGAAGGCTGCCTGTAAAACCGCCCGCCCCACAAGGGCTGGATTAAAAACATTATAACCAAGCCCGCCAAAAACATACTTGCCGAGTGCAATTCCGATGACCCCGCCCACGAAAGCCATCCATAAAGGAAAAATGGGGGGAAGGGTGAGGCCCAGCAACAATCCCGTAATCAGGGCGGAGTAATCCTGTACAGTCGTTTCTTTTTTGGAAAGTTTACACAAAACATGCTCCGTCATAACACAGGCCAGTGTTGCAGTAGCGATGACCAATAGGGCATTCCAGCCAAATGAATACACTGAGAAGCCTACCACAGGCAGCAGGGCCCAGACCACATTTTTCATAATGTCGTCGGTACTTCGCCCTTTATATATATGGGGCGAGGAGCTGATATCCAGTGTTTTTTTAAACATTGACTTCTTCCTTTTTTTCCGCTTGCCGTTTTCGTACAACCCGTTTGGCCAGCCGGAAATACTGAACCAGGGGAATATGGGAGGGGCATACATAGGTGCATGAACCGCATTCAAAACAGTCCATTAAATGAAAATCCCGGGCCATTTCATCATAGGCCTCAAATTTTGCCAGAACACCCAGTTTGGATGGGTTGAGCAAAATGGGACAGGCATCCAGGCAGGCTCCACATTTAATGCAGGGATAGATTTTATCGGATGCCCCTACATCTTTCCCGGTAAAGACCAGAATACCCGAGGTTCCCTTTACTATGGAAATATCCAGGTTGGAAACGGCCACCCCCATCATGGGGCCACCCATATACACCTCTTTGATATCTTCATCTACTCCCACGTGTTCCAGGACGAATCGCAAAGGCGTGCCCACCGGAATACGGTAATTGCCTTTCTTTTTAACGCCGGGGCCGGCAATGGTAATGACGCGTTCCTGTATACCGCGACCGTGGGGCAGTAATCGCCCAATCTCTGCGGTTGTGGCGATGTTTACAACCACCACACCCACTTCAATGGGAAACCCCTGGGAAGGAACTTCTTTTTGGAGCAGGGAAGTGACCAGCATTTTCTCCGCTCCCTGAGGATATTTTACCGGAAGCACTTTAATGGATACCGGCAAGTTTTCAGGTATGTGCCGGCCCAGGTGATCGGCCGCATCCTGCTTATTGGCTTCAATGCCAATAATGGCTTTTTCTGCCCCTGTAGCCTTCAGCAAATACTTAATCCCCATAAAAATGTCGCTTTCCTGTTCCAGCATGACCCGGTGGTCGGTCGTCAGATAGGGTTCGCATTCAATGCCATTAATGATTAAAGTTTCACATTTTTTCCCTTCGGGCACCTTTAATTTCACATGGGTTGGAAAGGCCGCCCCACCTAGGCCAACAATCCCCGCATCCTGGATTCCCTGTAGAATTTCTTCGGCCGATGCATTGTCGGGATCTATGGGTTTTCCTTCGAGTACTTCCTGTGTGGAAAAAGGGAATGTTTCAAGATAGATCCCCGGAGACATTTTTCCGGAAATGGTCGGAACATTGCCGATTTTTCGAATAATACCGGAAACCGGTGCATGCATGGGGACAGAAAGGTATCCTACAGCTTTAGCCAATAAGGCTCCGCGAAGCACTTCCTGCCCTTCGCGAACCACGATTTCTGATGGGGTGCCGATGTGCTGCGCCATCGGTAAAATAATGACTGGCGGAAAGGGAAACTGCCGGATGGGCAGTCCCCTTGTTTCGTCCTTACTTTCCGGGGGATGAATACCGTTTTTAAAGGTGTTCTTATGAAAATTGAAAAGCGCCATTACACCTTTTGCATTAATTGTATTTCTCACCACGCAGGATCCATTTTTCAATGTCTTTTGCAGCTCTGTCTGCAGGTAATCCGGGGTGAATTACGCCCGCCGTACATTTTTCCGCGGCTTTAACCAGGTCCTGATAAGGTCCGCCTTTAGGACTTTTTATGTATGCCTTGTTGTTTTCATTGTAAGCAAAAACATTTGGGTTAAGTCGGATACATTCATCACAAGAGGTACATTCCTCTGTTTCCAGCCATGGGGCCAAATAGTCGCCATCAGCGGGCTTTTCTTCGACTAATACATCGGCTGTGGCGGGTTTGCCCGTAGCCATATGTACAAAATCATTTCCATTGCCCCCTGCCATTTGCATAAGACCCTGTGCAATATTTCCGACGACTTCATTTCTGATTTTTTCTTCCAGGTTTTCCTCCTCTGGTTTTGGTTCTGCATCTGCCAGGTCGCGCAGCAACAACCAGAAGTCCCGTCTTTCTTCACAAGAGTCCACAATGGGTTTCGCAACGAGTACCCGATTGAGTTTTTGATTTCTGTCTACAACCCAGATGTAGGGGAATTTCCCTTCCCGCTCGCTTTGTTCCAGTTCCAGGAAGTCTGCCAACAGCATCATATTATCATTCCAGGCACTGGCAGGAACTTTCCTGAAGTGTTTCCTGAATCGAGCTTCCGTCAGGGCAAAGTCTGCAAAAGTCATCGGTAATGACATGGTGCGCTCTTGTCCATATTCGAGATATTTTAAGTCGTAGGTAGGCCATACCTGATCTATGGCGGGGTTCCCGGATAAATCCAGGGCCTCCCGGACTTTTATTCCGTGATCCGGATTGTACCTGAACACGGGATAGGCTCTTGACTCAACGGCGAGTTTTGCCTGGTGTACCCCCAGATCGTCTCCCACACCGTGTTCGGGTTGGCAGGTCGTATAGAGATTGAAAAGGGCAGGACGTTTGGTCATCAAACCATCGATAAAGCCTTCAATCATTTGACTGGTATTGGCCAGCGTCCCCTGCATGACGTAGGTGTTTCTATGGGCCATGGCAATAAGACCGATCTCTTTTCGGGGTTCCCCCTTGCCCTTCCATACTTTTCCATATTGGGCCATATCTGAAATCTGACCGATAAACCCGGAAGTACACGCCTGACCTCCTGTATTGGAATAGACCTGCGTATCTACAACGATTACTTTAATCGGTTTACCGGAAGCCATCATCCTGGAAAGGTTCTGGAAACCAATATCATACATGGCACCATCCCCACCCAAACTCACTACGGGTGGGCAAAGCAGCCATTCTTTATCGGTAAACTGCTGCCAGTTGAAGTAGGTGAAATAGTCATCGTGTGTACTGGGATCGTATTTCCCTTCAAGTTCCAGTTCCGCCTTTCGAATGGCTTTAAAACCTTCGGCCATTTTCGACATATGCCCTTCAAAAATTCCCATCGCCATCGATGTGGAATCCTGGAATAAGTGGTTCGCCCATGGGAACGGATATGGATTAAAGGGCCAGGTGCTCCCCCATACGGAGGTACAACCGGTGGCATTTAGCATACCCATATTGGAGCGACCCTTACCCGTAGTGCCCTTGGCGTATTTCCATTTTAATTTTTTCAACTGAGCGAGCAGCTGGGTAATCTGCCGCAGCCATTCCTGGTCAATCGGTTCTCCGCCGTGCTCAGATTCCAGCCTGCGTGTGATTTCAGCCATGGTTAAATCCGAGTCCTGCATTTCCGTGACAATGCGCGACATGGTATCCGAATCGCTCAAATCGATCCGATTCATGAGTTTCTCCTGAATATGTTTTTCCAGTTTGGCGGTTAGTTCTTCCAGATAGGCCACGTGTTTTTCAATACGCGGCTGCATCAGGGACTCCACAGTGGCAATAAACAAATGCACTACGGATTTTTCAGAACAACCCAGACAAGCCCCGTCACCGCTGGCGAAATTCAGGTATGCGTCCTTATTCAGGAGCATGGTCTCCAGGGGTCCGATCTTCTCCTCGAGATCATCGATGCGATTGAATTTTGGGGGCGTGTTGGGTAAGTCCATCCACAGATCCCATTCTTTGTTCAATTTGACAATAGAACCTTCGGTTTGGGGGATCTTAATCAGGGCATTGTCGTTACAGACTTGCACACATTCCATACATCCCTTACACGTATTCGGATTGATGGTTATGCTGAATAACCCCCCGCTGTTTTTTTCTTTTTTCTCATGCAGGTCAAAATAGGGGCGGGTCAGGGCGAAGTTAAAATCCCCTAATTCTTCTTTAAACCACTCAAATTCAGTGGCCAGTTCTTTACCCTGATCGGAGTCTGCGATGGTCTTATCAATGGCATGTTGAATATAATCGTTGACCGTTGCTCCATTTTTTGAAGCTGTAAACAGACTACGTACATGGCCCTCCATTTTGCGCACGGCCTTGGGTAAGTGCTCCAGTTTTCCGTGATTTTTTTTCACGCGGTTTACCAGGGTGTCGAAAACATCGGACACCTCACTGACAAGTCCGGGTATGGCAGTATCGGGACAAACGGTGTAGCAGTCCCCACAGGCGGTACAGTTGTTGGGAATCCACTCGGGATGTTCAAATCGGATACCGGTCATATCCCGGAAGGTGGAAGAAAGCGCCGGCATGACACTCAAACCTATAAAAGGATCCGTAAGGTTGTCATTACCCATACCCCTCAAATAGAAATTGCCGGTTTGTTCCCAGAAGCGATGGATATCACTCAACTGTGACTCACTCTGTGGCATTTCTTTCATCATTTTTGGAATGGGGAGCTGCGCCAGGCCGTTACTTCCGGCCTTGTCCTTAGTTCCATCTCCCAGTACCTTGTGCTTGATTTCATAAACTTCGTCAAAGCCGCGTTTTACCACGCGCATATTATCGTCAACCACCCTTTGCCCCTTAGATCCAAATTTGTGCTGCAATTGTGCTTCAATGGCTTTTAGTAATTTTTCTTCTGTCAATCCGGATTTCTCCATCAGGGGAGAAGCCGCGAAAAATGCGCCCTGGAAGGCGATTCCCTGCATGCGTAACTGCAATTCGGGATCGGTGGCCTCTTCCCGGGCAATCTTAAACCCATCGATATAGAACACATGGATATCTTTATCGATAATCACTTTCTGGTACTGCTGAGGAATTTCTGCCCATACCTCCTCAGGTGAGTTTTTATCACTCTGAACGATGAAATTCCCTCCTTTTTTGAGCCCTGCCAGGGCGTTGGTATGTTTAAATACATTGGGGTCCGGAGATAATACAACATCCACAAAGTAGTATTCGCAATTAATTCGAATGGGCTCGGAAGAAGCTGCGAGATAATACGTGGTGGGCTGTCCTTTTTTCTCCGATCCGTATTTTGGATTCGCTTTGATGTTATATCCTAACAGCTCGTACAGGGTCATCGCCAGGTTTTTACCTGTGGTTATGGCCCCCCATCCCCCTACGGAGTGGAAGCGTATGGTGACCGCGTCCTTGGGCATGAGATTCGGGTTTTCGGATCCCCGAACGGACAAACCCTTCACATTGGGGTAGGAATCCACAATGGTTTCCTGATAGGCCTTTTGCTTGGGTGAGTGCGGGATTTCACGAATAAAATCGATAGAGAGGTAGAAGTTTTTTTTATGTGTTCCATCGGGCAACATATTTTCGATGGCCCCGATGATTCCCTCTGGTTGTAAGTCGCGGCTTCCCATTCCGAAAGACCCGGAGTAAATGGCCGGCATCTCGGAGATGGAATACGCAGTCAATTCCGGATATGGACGGTGTTTTGAATTCATGCCATTCTCAATACACTTGTTCAAGACCGAGCGCACTTCCCGAGTGATTGGAGAATCTACGGCCAGGGGCTGATCGAGTCGTTCCAATACGGTGACGGCCTTTTTCCCTTTTAATATTTCTCCAAGCATGTCCGCCGGAAAGGGTCGGAACATCACCAGGTCGACCACCCCTACCTTTATTCCGCGGGTTTCTCTCAGGTAATCCACAACTACTTCGGCACTGGGGACCAGGCTCCCCTGTCCCAGAATAAGGTATTCTGCATCCTCTGCCCTGTAAGTCATCACGCGCTTATAGCGCCTGCCGGTGAGTTGATGATACTCTTCAAATGCCCGATCCGCCAGGTCCTGAATATGATCAAAGAAAAATGGACGCTGTGCGGCAACACTCTGCATATAAGAGTCCTGGTTTTGTACAATACCTGCCATCACGGGGTTATCCACATCCCACAATTCCGGGATCCGACGGCGGGTTTCCCCGTAGATAATTTGTTGAGCCGGGGTTGGGGTCTTAATAATGTCGTCAGGCCGTCCCAGATATTCTTTAATCAATTCGCGCTCAGGCAACAAGAACGATTCTATTAAATGGGTGGTTAAAAAGCCATCCTGGGCAATGATACCCGGAGTGAGTGCAAGTTCCGCAATGCGGTGTGAGATGATATTCAGGTCGGCTACATGCTGGGCATTCTTTGCAAACATTTGGAAAAACCCCGTATCGTCCACGGCGTGGTAATCATCGTGCCCGGCGTGTACATTTAAGGTGGATTTGGTCATGGCGCGCGAGCCGATATTCAAAACATACGTAAGGCGTTTTCCCACTGCCGCATAGAGGGACTCGTGCATATAGGCAATACCCTGACCCGATGAAAAATTTGCAGCCCGCAAACCGGTCATCGATAGGCCGGCAGTAACGGCGGCTGCTGCGTGCTCTCCTTCCGGCTCAATGAAGATCAGCGGTTTGTCGGAAATGTTCAGATGCCCTTTGGCAGCCGCATCGGCCCAGAACTCTCCCATCTGGGTGGATGGGGTGATGGGGTATGCACCCGCGGCATCGGTGGATTCTCGTTCACACATGATAACCGCTGAATTACCATCCATGGCAACAGGCTTCCCCGGATATTTGTATGATTTTGGATCTTTTGTGCCCTCGGCACTCTTGGGGAGGCCTATTTTTTCCAGAATTGACTTGCTCATAATGGCGCGCTATTTAATGGTTTGATTTGTAGTTACCCTTCTATTTATTTAATTACCAACTCTTTGGCCTGTTCGGCCAGGTCAATACAATTTTGCATCTGATCGAAAAGTGCGCTATACTCATCATCCTTGCTGAAGGTAATAGGGCTCAAATCCACACTGTTGAAAGTACCGTCGATGGCCCGGCATTTTTTCAATAAGTCTTCCACAGTAGTCCCTTCCTCGAACTCCACAGAGTTCTGCAGTAGAAATCCTTCCAGATAATTCGATATGGAATACCGGGTACTTCTGCAAACCATAAAGGGTACGACATCTTCTGCAGGGCGGTTTAATTCGCTTTTTGCGGCTGCCAGGTGTTGATTGGCTTCCTCGAATTTGGCTTTGATTTGATTTGTGTCCATGCGCAATGATTTTTGTTATAGGATAGGTAATCGAAAGCATGCTTTACGAAAGATGGACTAAAAGTATCGAAACAAACCCGCGTACTTTATGATTTTTATCAGTACACAGACAAATAGAAAAGTCTCATCGGACTTCTTCCTGCTTTAAAATAAAAGGGGAAGGGCAGGGCAGCGTAAAAACAGACAACACGAGATGTTGGGCAGACCGCAAGTTCGCGCTTTGCTCATGGCGTGCAGTTTTGTCTGACACACTTTTTTAAATTCCAGTTTGCAGGAAAAAGATCAGTCTAAGCCAACCGTATCGCGGTAGTCTGGGTCGTGAAGTCCCGGTTTCACCTGCCCGAGGTTCCCACAACGCTGGCCTTTAAAATTTGAGGCGAAATACCGTCTGTGCCCCGGGGTCAGAATGCACCTGTAGCGTACCTCCGTGAAGCTGCACGATCTGGCGCGAAAGGCTCAGGCCTATTCCTGTACCTTTCTCCTTTGTGGTAAAAAAGGGTACAAAAATCTCCTGGATGAGCTCCGGCCCAATACCTGGTCCATTGTCCGTAACCTGGAGGAATTTCCGCCCGGCGGCATCGATCCCCCCTTTAACAATTACCTGGCCCTCCGCCTGGTTTTCCACTGCGTGAATGGCGTTCTTGATCAGGTTTACCAAAACTTGATTTATTTGTTTTTCATCGATATATAATTCGAGATCCCCGGGCGCGTATTCCCAGCTGAAATGGATTCGATCGTTTAAATCCGGTTGCATTAGCACCTGTACCTTCTCAAAAAGCCTGCGAACAGAAACCAACTTTTTATCCGGCTTCGGGACATTGAGAAAACTCCGGTAGGATTGCACGAATTCCATAAGGTCATTCCCCTGGCTCCGGATGACCTCCAGGCCCCGGGTCGCGCTGGACATTTTATCGGGATCCATAGGAAGCGGCGCCCCTTCCTCATCCTTTTGATAATACTTCAGGATTGAATCTGAGATAGAGGTGATCGGGGTGATCGTATTCATTATTTCATGGGTCAGGACCCGTATCAGCCGCACCCAGGACTCGGTTTCTTTCTCGTCGAGCTCTTCGCGGATGTCCTGCACAACCACCAGCAGGAGGGGGTCATCCTGTAAGACCACAGAGGTCGACTTCAGGGCAAGCTGTATCTGTTCTCGTTCATTGGTGAGTTGAAAAAGTTTGCGCTCAAATGGCTGGAACGGTTCAAATACCTCATACAGCCCGTGATCAATTTGTTTCAGTTGTTTTATGTGGTTCAGGGGGCTGTAGTTTAACAACTTCTCAAGACTGGGGTTCGCATACAGGATATGACCTTTGGCATTGTAGGTCATGATGCCGATATTGGCCTGCTTAAGGATTTCCTGATAGTACTTTTCGCGTATCTGTAATTGCACATGCACTTCCTGAATCAGACCGTTGACCCGGTTCAGGCTTTGGTTCAGTTCTTTAAAGGATTTAATGGCTACGCGTTCCGGGAAACGGAGGGTAAAATCTTCATTTTTGATCGCATCAAAGAAGTAGGCAATCTTCCTGTTCGTGCTATTGATGTATCGTATCAGGCTGTAAACCTGTATTACAAGGGCGATAAGGGACACAAACAACCATATATATGCAGGGGTAACCACTCCAAATCCGAGCAGGATAGCCGTCAGTGTGATGAGCAGGATACGAACGACCAATTGAATGTAAAAGTTTCTACTTGCCATTATCCGCAGCGGGTTTGTGTTTCTTTATTTTGTTGTAAAGCGTTTGGCGCGAAACCCCCAACTGTTCGGCTGCTGCACTGTAATTCCCGTCATTGAATTCAAGGGCCTTTTGGATCATTTCGTATTCCATTTCTTCCAGGGTTCGCATCCCGGGATCATTTGAACTTCCGGACCTGGTGTTCAACAAAAAGTCCGTTGGCCGCAAGACATCTCCTTCTGATAAAATTACCGCGCGCTCAAGGGTATGCTGCAGTTCCCGGATATTCCCCGGCCATGGATAATTCATGAGTTTCTCCTGTGTCATGCTATTGATCCGAAGTCCCGGCTTGTTGTATTTCGCGCTGTATTTCTTTAAAAAGAAATCGGCCAGAATAAGGATGTCACCATTGCGGTTTCGCAGCGGGGGTACTTCCAGATGAATGGTGTTGATGCGATAGAGCAGGTCTTCCCTGAAGAGCCCCGAATCGACCATTTGATCCAAATTACAATTGGTAGCACAGATTAATCGGATGTCTACCTCTACAGGTTTATTCGACCCGACTTTGACAATGGATTTGTTCTGAATCGCAGAAAGCAATTTTGCCTGAGCTTGTAAAGACAGATTCCCTATTTCATCGAGAAACAACGTGCCCAGATTTGCCGCTTCAAACTTACCGGTGCGGTCTTCTTTTGCATCCGTGAATGAACCCTTGACATGTCCGAAGAGTTCACTTTCAAACAAATTGTCCGAAATGGATCCCATATCGACATTGATAAAGACCTCATTTTTGCGGTCTGATAAGCGGTGCAATTCTCGGGCAATCAATTCCTTTCCGGTTCCGTTTTCGCCTGTGATCAAGACGTTCACATCCGTTCTGGCTATTTTTCGCACCAGATTGAGCACCTCTTGAAGGGCTGTGGATTCCCCAATGATCGGACTGTTGTCCTGGTTGATGACTTGCTTGAGTTCTTTCTCTTTGTTTTTGAGCTGATGGATTTCCTGCCGTGACTTTCGCAACTGATGCGCGGATTTAACCGTTGCCAGCAATTTTTCGTTATTCCAGGGTTTGAGAATAAAATCCGAAGCTCCCTGCTTAAGTGCCTTTACGGCAAGGTCCACCGCACCGTAAGCGGTCATCATTATAACAGAGGTATCCGGAGATCGTTTTTTAATCTCATTTAACCAGTACAAACCTTCGTTTCCCGTATTTACGCCGGCTGAAAAATTCATATCCAGCAGGACGATATCGACTTCTTTTAAATTGGGGAATGAAGAAATCTGATTGGGATTGAAAAGGGTCTGGACACTTTTGTATTCAAATTGCAGCAAAATTTCCAGTGCACTCAGGACACTCTTATTATCATCAACTACCAGGATTTTGGCATCGGTCATTTTCAAAAGAATTTAATCGGATTCTCCATGCGTCGGCAAAAGACATACCATTTAAAGGAACGGATACTCCAAATCTGGCAGACACCCTCTTACAGGCCGGAACCACAGGTATTTTTAATTTGGATAAAGCTACGAATACAAATAACCCGAAGTGTAAAAGTGTCAAAAAAATTAACATAACCTGTAAAAAAAATGGACATTCAGTAGGTTCTGATTTCTTTGAGATGGTTATAATGGCCTCTTAATCAGTATACTAATATTCTGGCACGTGAATAGCATACCCTTTGGCACAGGACTATGAATATGATTTTAAAACGCTATTTTTTCTTATTGGTCTTTTCATTTTGCCTGAGCGCAATGGCTCAGAAGGTTTGGACCCTGGATGAATGTATAGCCTACGCCATTGAAAACAACCTTCAGTTGAATGATTTCGAATTCAACGAACAGTCCAATGAGGAGACCTATAAGCAATCCTTGCGGGCTCTTCTGCCTAACCTGAATGGGTATACGGATTACGGTGTGACTTTTGGACGACAGGTGGATCCAAACGACAACAGCATTGTCAATACGGATTTGTTTGCCAATAATTATTCCCTGAGCGCATCTTTTGATGTCTTTCAGGGATTTCAGAAAATAAATAGCATAAAGGCTTCCAAGCTTTTGTACAGGGCGAGCCTGGAGGAAAGCCTGCAGCAAAAATACATGCTGGCCTTTCGTGTTATGCGGGCCTACTACGACATTCAGTTCATAAGGGGGCTTATCGTAATTTCGAAAGAACAGGTCGGTATTTCCGAAACCAATTACCGTTTGGTTGAAAAGCAAATCGAGGTTGGTTTGATGGCCGGAGCCGATCTTTACGAGGCCGAATCGATCTTACTGGCTGATAAACTCGTGCTTACCCAGAACAGAAACCGCCTGGTGGCCGCTAAGCTCGCCCTATTACAGGCAATGAACATTCAGGGTACGGATGAAATTGAAATCAGCCCGGAATTTGAAGAGGCAACCGCAGCAACTCAGTATCCCGTGGAATCCGATTCAATCTTTCGTACAGCCGTGGATTTCATTCCCCTGATCAAGGCTCAGGAACTCAGGGTGGAAGCCGCCAGAAAACAAGTGGCTGTGGCCAGGGGGAACCTCTATCCGCGTTTGGCCGTTCAGGGGGGGTATGGCACCGGGTATTACGAAACCATAACGGATAGTCTTGGAGTTACGATACCTTTCAGAACCCAGTTCCGGGATAATACAAACCAGTTTATTGGGGTTTCACTGAATGTGCCCATTTTTAATGCGTGGTCCGGGCGTTCAAGGGTCAAACAACAAAAAATTGCCCTGGCCCGTGCTCAGAACGATGCTGAGATTCGGGAGCAGGAGCTCTATCAGCTCATTCAGCAACTGGTACAGGAGCACAATGCCCTGAAAACAGAAGTGCTGCAGACTGAAAAGAGAAGTGAGGCGGAAGAACTTTCTTTTGCCATAGCGCAGAAGCGTTACGAAAAAGGATTATTCAATGCCATAGAACTCGGGCGGGCGAAAAACCTGCTGGCGAGGGCTCAAAACGAGAACCTTCAGGTTCGCCTGCGTTTAAAGGTCAATAAGAGTACCCTTGATTTCTATAACAATTTGCCCGTTTTCAATATTAACTAAGCCTAAGATGGATATTAAACTCGAAAAGAAAAAAGGATTAAAACCAAAGCATTACGGATATATGGCCCTGGGTATTCTGGTGCTCTTTGTGGGGTGGAGGTTGCTTTTTTCTTCATCTGTGTCAACCTTCCGTACCGAAAAGGACCGGCTGACAATAGCAGCGATTACAGCCGGTAAATTCGACGACTACATAACCATTAATGGTAATGTGGCTCCTATTGCCACCATTTATATGGATGCCTATGAGGGTGGGCGCGTTTCCGAAAAGCTCATCGAAGAGGGGACCATGGTCAAGAAAGGGGATATCATCCTAAAGCTGGAAAATATGAACCTCTATGAGCAAATTCTGGCCAGCGAGAGCAACCTGGCGCTTAAGCAAAACGATTTGCGTTCCACAAGACTTACCTTCGATGCGCGACAGGTTGAAGGCCGAAGGTCTTTGGCCACAGCGAGTACCGATCTGCAGCGTCTAAAGCGGAATTTTGAGCAAAACGAGGTTCTTTATGCAGATGAACTCATCTCCCGTGAGATCTATCTTACTTCAAAGGAGAATTACGAATTGGCCCAGAAGCAATTCGAAATCATTAAACTTCAAACGGAACAGGACGATGAACTCAGAAAGACATCCCTCTCCGGACTCGATACAGATCTTCAGCGTATGCAGCAGACCCTGTCCATGGTTTACGAACGCCTGGACCATTTGAACGTTCGTGCCCCGGCCGACGGGCAATTGGGTTTTCTGGATGCAGAAATCGGTCAGAATATTGCCCAGGGGGAGCGCATCGGGCAAATAAATGTGCTGACAGACTTTAAAATAGAGGCTGAAATCGATGAGCACTACATCGACAGGGTTAAGCGGGACCTCTCTGCAACCCTGGAGCGAAATGACAGGGAATATACCCTGAGGCTCAGAAAGGTATATCCGGAGGTTCGCAATGGTCGTTTCAAAGTGGATCTTGTTTTTACAGATGAGAAGCCAGAAACGATACGGGCCGGACAGAGTTACAATATCAAACTGCAACTCGGGGCTTCCTCCGATGCCTTATTACTGCCTAAAGGCGGATTTTTTCAGAATACAGGCGGACAGTGGATTTTTGTATTGGATCAGGATGGAGGCTCAGCGATCAAGAGGTCCATACGGGTGGGAAAACAAAACTCGAGATATTATGAAGTACTGGACGGCCTGGAAGACGGGGAGCAGGTAATTACAAGTAATTACGACTCCTTTGGAGAAGCCGAGCGGATTGTATTTAAATGACAACACTAAAAAAAACAGGATAAAACCAGCTGAAAACTACTGGTTTTGTTACAAACCTAAAAAAATAGAGTCTTTTGCATATCCAGCCCAATGGGGGAGAATTAAAGTAGCTAAAACACTAAATAATCAATGAAATAATGATACAGATAACGAACCTTAAGAAGAGTTTTAGGACAGAAGAGGTTGAGACCCTGGCCCTGAACAATGTTAATTTACATGTTGAAACCGGAGAATTTGTTGCCATTATGGGGCCGTCCGGTTGCGGAAAATCCACCCTTCTGAACATCATTGGCATGCTGGATAATCCCACAGAGGGTAGTTATAGTTTTGCGGGTCATGAGGTATCCGGACTTAAAGAAAGCCAGCGTACCGACCTGAGAAAAGGAAACCTTGGCTTTGTTTTTCAGAGCTTCAACCTCATTGACGAACTCACGGTCTTCGAGAATGTGGAACTCCCATTGATCTACCTTAAGATGAGTAAATCGGAACGCCGTGAAAAGGTAACCGAGGTCCTGGAGCGGATGAAGATCGCGCACAGGGCAAAACACTTCCCACAACAACTCTCGGGAGGACAACAGCAAAGGGTTGCCATCTCAAGGGCAGTAGTTACCAATCCCAAGTTAATCCTCGCTGATGAGCCCACGGGAAACCTGGATTCAAAAAATGGGATTAAGGTCATGAACCTGCTTACTGAGCTCAACCAGGAGGGAACAACCATCGTCATGGTGACCCACTCGGACCGGGATTCCCACTACGCCCATCGGGTAGTCAATTTATTTGACGGTCAAATCGTGACGGAAAGCCAGAACAGGGAAATAGGGGCGATGGTTTAAACAGGGTTTATTCATCAATCAAAGAACAATCAAAAATCAAACACTAATGAAAACAGCATTCACCACTTGCAAATCCGGGATCCTGCTCCTGTGTTTCGCCCTTTTTGCACTTCAAGCACATTCCCAGGTCGAAACGTATTCCGTGGACTCATTTAGCAAAGTAATCATCAGCCCGCATATCGCTGTAACCTTTGTTGAAGGTGATACCGAATCCGTAACCATCCATTCGAGTACCGAACCCTTAGATATCCTGAATGTGGAGGTTTCCGGTAAGACCCTGCACCTATACCTGGATGATGCGAAGACCGTCGCAAAACGGGAGAAGGTAGCGGTCGACGGCTGGTATGAGAAACGCTCCATCTATAAAGGCACGGTAATACAGGCAACGGTAACCTATGAAGTCCTTGATGAATTGTCCCTTAGAGGTGAAGAGAAGTTTGAGTGTAGCACTACCCTCGATCAACCGAAATTCAGCTTAACACTCTATGGGGATTCAGAGGTTTTTTTAAGTGATGTAAAGCTGGATAATATGACTACGACCATATATGGAGAGAGTTCACTGGAAATCGGTTCCGGAACAATTGGCCGGCAAAAAATAACAGCCTATGGCGAAACGAGAGTTAACACCAGGGGAGTCACTTCAAATGAAACAAAGATTACCGCTTACGGAGAGGGAGACTATCAGGTTGCTGTGGAGGACAGGCTGAAGGTGACCGCTTATGGCGAGGCCACGATAGCCTATACCGGAACACCGGAGATTTACAAAGGAGTTATTATAGGAGAAGCCACAATCAAAAAAATCCAATAGTCATGTTCAGTAATTATATAAAAATAGCCTGGCGGAATCTCTTAAAGAATAAAGGATACTCCATCATCAATATTGGAGGTCTTGCCCTGGGTATGGCCGTTACCCTGATCATAGGTCTTTGGATCGAAGACGAGCTCACCTACAACGATTATTTCGAGAATCGGGATACAATCGCACAGGTGTATCAATCTCAGACCTTCAACAATCAAACCGGCACCGGGCCAGCCATACCATTACCCCTGGAACCCGCCCTTAGGGATGGCTATGGTGACAATTTCAAATATCTGGTTATGTCTTCCTGGACTCAGGATTCTTACCTGCAGTTTGGCGAAACCAATATTTCCCGCCCTGGGAACTATATGCAGCGTGAAGCCCCATTGCTACTTAATTTGAATATCCTTAAAGGAGACCGGGATGGCCTGCGTGAACTCAATTCCATAATGCTATCGGAATCCACCTCAGACGCTCTTTTTGGGCAGGTGGACCCCATTGGCAAGACGATTCGGCTCAGCAACGAAATTGACCTGATGGTTACCGCGGTATATGAGGACATCCCTACCAACAACAGTTTTGACGACACAGAGTATATCATTCCATGGGATAAATACGTTTCCAGCAGGGATTGGATAAAGAATTCCCTGGACAACTGGGGAAACAACTCCTTTCAGATGTTTGTGCAACTGGCGGAGAACACCACTTTTGAAGGCGTAACTGACGCCATTATCGATGTAAAGAAAAATAGCGATGCAGATGTGGAAGAATACAACCCGCGCATCTTTCTTTTGCCTATGGAGGACTGGCATTTGCGTTCCAATTTTGATAATGGGATTCAAACAGGGGGGCGTATAAAATACGTCTGGCTCTTTGGTTTTATCGGGGCTTTCGTCCTGCTTTTGGCCTGTATTAATTTTATGAATCTCAGTACGGCGCGTTCCGAGAAAAGGGCAAAAGAAGTAGGGATTCGCAAATCCATCGGATCCCAAAGAGGACAACTGATTTATCAGTTTTTGAGCGAGTCGTTCCTCGTGGTCCTTTTTGCATACGTCATCGCTGTTGCCATTGTACTCTTATGCCTGAACGGCTTTAACGACCTGGCGCGCAAGGAAATCTTGTTTCCCTGGACCAATGTGACCTTTTGGTTGATTTCAGCCGGTTTTGTAATATTCACGGCCCTTCTCGCTGGAAGTTATCCAGCACTATACCTGTCGTCTTTCCGTCCCGTGGACGTTCTTAAGGGCACCTTTAAGGCTGGAAGGTATGCGGGCCTCCCCAGGAAAATCCTGGTCGTCGTTCAGTTTACCGTTTCCGTCGCTTTTATTATCGGGACCGTAATCGTCATGCAACAGATTAACTATGCGAAGAACCGACCTGTTGGCTATGACAAAGAGGGCCTGGTTCAGGTGCCTACCATGAGTCAGGACTTCAGCGGGAAATACGACCTGATGCGCGATCAATTTCTGGCCTCGGGAGCCGTGATAGAAATGTCGGCCTCGAGTAGTCCCACGACCCGTATATGGTCCAATCGCAGCGGTTTCACCTGGGAAGGGAAACCGGAGGGCTTTCAGGAAGATCTCGCCTGGACAGAAGTAACCCCGGAATACGCAAAATCCCTCAACCTGAAAATTGTGGAAGGACGGGATTTTTCCCGCGACTTTGCGTCGGATTCCCTCGGGGTGCTCATCAACGAAACGGCCAAAAAATATCTGGGGATGGAAAACCCCGTTGGGAAGTTCTTAAAAGACACGGATGAAGAAGATCCTGCGCCACCCATGAAGATTATTGGGGTGGTAGAGGATATGATTGCACAGTCTCCCTATGAGCCTGTTAAACAGGGGGTTTATGTCTTTGACCGCTTTGACAATTCCAGTTATTACAACCTGAGGTTAAATCCGGATAAAAGCGCAACGGAGAATATAGCTACGATCGAAAGGGTCTTTAAATCTCAATTCCCGGACCTGCCCTTTCAATATGACTTTGTCGATGAACAATATGGACAAAAATTTGCCTCGGAAGAGCGCATTGGAACGCTTTCAGGGATCTTTACGGCCCTGGCGATCCTGATCAGTTGTTTGGGACTTTTTGGCCTAACCTCATTTGTCGCTGAGCAGCGAACTAAAGAAATTGGGGTTCGCAAAGTTCTTGGGGCCTCTGTATTTAATGTGTGGAACATGCTGTCCAAAGATTTTTTAAAGCTCGTTATCATCTCTTGTTTTATTGCTGTGCCTATAGCTTACTATATCATGAATGGGTGGCTTCAGGAATACCCCTACCGGATTATATTGAAATGGTGGATTTTTGCCCTGGCCATGCTGGGTGCCATGGGTGTTACGGTACTCACCGTGAGTTTCCAGGCGATTAAAGCGGCGAGACAGAACCCGGTCAAGAGTTTACGCACAGAGTAGATAACGCGGAGAACCTATGTATACACTATTTCTTAAGATCGCTGCGCGGTATCTGCTTAAAAACAAGCTCTATTCTTTTATCAACATCTTTGGCCTGGCCATTGGGATTGCTTCGTTTATCCTGATCCTGCTCTATGTAAACAAGGAAAAGAGCTACGATAAATTCCCGGGCTCGGAGAATGTATACCGAACCTATATGGACTATGAAGAAGGAAATACCTTCGTTCCCGGGGATGCCATGACCTACAACCTTTCCGGACCCACCCTGAAGAAAGTGTTTCCGGAAGTCGAAGAGTATGTAAGGTTGTACTATTTTGAAAAACTGACCTTCAAGGTTGGAGACCGAATCTTAGAGCAACCCCTGGGATCCCTCGCAGATCCTTCCTATTTCACAATTTTTAATTATCCATTGCTCCAGGGCGATAAGAATACGGTCCTGGAGCAACCTTATTCCATCGTGCTTTCCCGTTCTTTTGCCCGAAAACTTTTTGGGGATGAGAACCCAATGAAACGCACGCTCTCCGCCTATTGGGACGGACATGAAGCCCTGCTTACCGTCACCGGGGTTATGGAGGACATCCCTGAGACCGCCCATTACAGGAATTCTTACCTGATTTCCTATGAGACGGAAAAGACATGGACAGATTGGGGGCCACAGGCACATGAGCTCAACTGGAATATGAATAATTACTATACCTATCTCAGACTCACTCCAGGTACGGACGCGGATCTATTAAGGGAAAAAATAATCGCCAGTGATATAGAGGAAGACGAGCAGGAAAGGCACAATATTGAGGCGATTGAAGACATACACCTCTATTCCAACAAACCCTATGAAGTATCGGTTAACGGGAGTGCCACGCGAATAAAATTCCTTTCTGCGATTGCCTTTATTATTCTTATCCTTTCCTGGCTCAATTACATCAATTTGTCGGCTACCAAGTCCCTGGAGCGGGCTAAGGAAACGGGTATCAGGAAGGTGGCCGGGGCAAAGAAATCCCAGTTAATACTACAGTCTTTGGTGGAGTCTTTTCTTCTCAATATCATCGCTACAGGACTGGCCTTAATACTTGTTTTTCTGTTATTGCCTGTTTTTGAAGATATCACCTCCAAAGAGCTCAGCATTCGTCCTGAAGACTTCAAAGGATTTTTACCCTACTTTGGCTTTATCCTTGGCGGGATGGTCATTGCGGGTATTTATCCCGCAATGCTGATCAGTCGGTACGCACCTATAAAGGCGCTTAAAGGGAAAATAAGTACATCCGCCCAGGGTCTGAACATTCGTAAGGCACTGATCATCACGCAATTCCTTGCGACTATTGTATTGCTTACCGGAACCATAGTGGTTACCAAGCAGATCAATTTTATGGAGCGCCAGCCTATCGGCACCAATGTGGATCAGGTGATTGCACTCAGCGGAGCAGTCGTGACCTCCAAACCGGATTCGCTCATCCGAAATGATTTCCGGATTCTGCAGGATGAATTACAGGACCTGTCTTTTATTCAAATGGTTTCAGCTTCCCAAACCTATCCGGGAGACAGTTTTGATAACCTTTCGTCCACAATGGGGTTTGAATTGCCCAACGGTGAGCGCATAGACAAAAAAGTGTTCTATACCTACTACGCACAACCCGGCTATTTTGAATTGATGGATATCGAATTTGCCGAAGGGGGCACTTTCCTTCCCTCCTCGGACTGGACGGGAAATCAAGTTGTTGTCAATGAAACCTTCTTAAAGCAAATGGGGATTGCCTCCCCTTCTGAAATCCTGAATCAGACCCTTAAATTCTGGGGTAATAACGAGTGGCGCGTGGCTGGTGTTATCAAAGATTACTACCATTTTGGACTAAAAAGCCCCTTGTTGCCCATGGTCATCCGCTACCATAACCAGGTGGATAACCTCCTGATCCGGGTAGATGCTTCAACCACTTCGACCGCAGGATTTGAAGCGGCGATTGGTCAGATAAAATCGAAGTGGAAAGCGGTGTTCCCCCAGAGTACGTTTAACTACACTTTTTTGGATGAAAAATTCGAAGCCCAATACAAAGGGGACAAGGCTTTCGGGCAGGTATTTCAAGTCTTTACACTCCTCGCAATTTTTATTGCATCCATGGGGCTCTTTGGATTGACATCATACACGGTCGTTCAGCGCAAAAAGGAAATTGGAATCCGGAAAGTAAATGGGGCAACCATTACCCAGGTACTCACCCTTTTGAACAAGGACTTTGTGAAATGGATAGCCCTGGCTTTTATTATTGCCGTACCTGTTTCCTGGTATGTGATGAACCAATGGCTGGAAGGCTTTGCCTACCGCACAGCCCTTAGCTGGTGGATTTTTGCCCTTGCCGGGATTACAGCCTTACTCATAGCCCTGCTTACCGTGAGCTGGCAGAGTTTCAGAGCCGCGATCGCAAACCCCGTAGAATCGATCCGTGATGAATAAGTGAATGCACTTGGAAATTAACTTTATTGCGTATTTTTAGGCACAGAAAATTAAAAATACTAATAGATGATTAAAAAGCATTTCGTTATGGTATTTGGCGCTCTGGCGCTAATCACATCCTGTAAAGAGGATAAAAAAGAGACCCCCTCAGAGGAAAAAGTTGTGGTCGAAGAACAGCCCATGGCTGATGTCACGAGTATCGAGGCCGATGTCATCCTTGTGAATGAACATCATTTTGACAAAGTCCCAATCACCTCACACGGGCGGAAAATTATTGAAGGGGGTGAAGTTTCCCTGGACGACGAACCGAAGGATGTCAAGGTCCATACGGCTGAGCAGATGCATACCGTACTTATTGAAAATGAATATGAACCCCAGGAATTGGAGGTCACTCAGGCTGTCATTACGCTCGATGAAACGGAAACATTTGTAGCCTATAACAAGAAGAACGAAGAGATTGGAATGCTGCAGGTAGTTACGGATGCCAACGGTGAAATCAGCAAAATTGCGTTTGCAGATAAAAACCACAGAGACACTTACGACGTCCAAAATGGTATGACGGCAAAGGAGGCGAAGCAACTAAGACGGAGGCTAAAGCACGTCAAGCGTAAAACGGATCACTACCTCTACGATGATCAGTCTAACATCATGTACCTTCTCGATATTCAGGACGACATGGGAAATGAAATTACCGCTGCAGAAATTGATAAAGCAGAAATACGGGCAATTATCTGGGAGAAGAAGAATAAATCCGAATAGTACAAGCGCGTAAACCGATAAGTTTTCATGTGAAAAGAGCTGTGTAATCACAGCTCTTTTTTTCTGGAATTCATCGGCAGCTGAAGTTCTCTTTAGGACAAAATCAAGGTCTTTTTGGATACTGCCTTCCGATGCAATTCAGCACAAGAAAGCAATGCGACCAGAGCATAAGTCGTGTCCCATCGGGTGGCGACATACCGCGAATAGCGAAATTTCTCATAACTTGTGGAGCAGGGTCGCAGTGCTCGAGCCATCACATATTTTTTTGAGTATTTGAAATTTAATAACTTAAATATATTCCATTTGGCAGAAGAACCTTTGGCATGGAATTAGGCTTACGCACATTAAATCAGAATGTCATTGGCAATTGAGAAAACTTCCTGACTTTAGGTTTATTGCGAATGACGCGATTCCAGGGAGCTGGTTGATGTATGTAGTGGTGTTTTAGAATTAGTGATACGGAAAATCTATGTCATTTGGACTGCGAAAGGCAATACGCTCAAGCGGGTCTAAAAGGGGTTCCCGAAACCTGCATCCAGGAAGAAATATGAAGCAACCAATTTTCATTCTTTTTCTCTTTTTCCTGATTCTTCCGGGACACCTGTGCACACTTCAAGGTCAGGAGCTGGAGCCGAGAACCCTTACAAATCTGCCAAGGGGATTGAATTTTATTGCTGCTGGTTACGCATTTGCCTCTGGAAATACCCTTTTGGATCCTTCCCTGCCGCTTGATGATTTCAATGGAAACATTAATACCGTTATACTGGCGTACGCCAGGAGTATCGATTTTATGGGGAAATCGGGAAAAATCGATGCTGTCCTACCCATTGCCGGAGGGGACTATACCGGAGTTTTTGAGGGGGAGGATTTTACAGATTCCTATACGGGTTTGGGAGATCTACGGGTCAGGGCAGCCATTAACATTACCGGAGCTCCTTCCCTGGACCGGGAGGAATTCAAAGCATATACTCAGACCCTGGTCAGTGGACTTGCCATCCAGCTCATCATTCCCACCGGTAATTATAAAAAGGAGCAATTGCCGAATCTCGGATCGAACAGGTTCGTGCTCCGGTTGAATTACGGGGTTTCATATACAATTAATCGATGGGTCCTGGAAGGCCGGGCGGGGGTGTGGTTCTTTAATGAAAACCCTGCTTTTTTGGGCGATAACACCCTGCGCCAGAACCCCCTGTGGGTCCTGAAGGGGAGCCTGATTCGCTCACTTAAGAAAGAAGGCATGTGGATGGCGTTTTCCGTAGGATATGGCTACGGGGCTCAATCGTTCATAAATGGCAACAGCCGAAATGCACTTGTATCCCAGTTAAGACTTGCACTTAATTTTACCCTGCCCCTGAATCCAAACCATATCCTCAATTTTACGGTGGGTTCGGGCATCCGGTTCAAGCAGGGAAGTGATTTCGATGTGTTTGGCATGTCCTATCGTTTTCGCTGGGCGGACAAGGTGCGCTCAAAATAGGGGACTTCATTTTTGGTATAAGATTCAAACGCCTACTTTAACCGGGAGTTTTTGAAATGTGATTTATGGGTATTGTTTTTTAAGGTATTCCAGCCGGAATCGAACAGAAAGTCACTATTGAAAAGCGGTGGGAGAGTAGGATCCCCAGTAATATCGACCTGTGTAATTTGAAGAAACGAGGTAGGAAAATAGCAAAGCGTATAGGCATCGGATTGTTGCTGGTTGCATTATTGGGAACAATTCTCGGTTTTATCTACTACGATGATGCCAAAGATTACCTGATGGCTGAAATAGTAGATTACATCAACGAAACCCAAAACGGCCACCTTGAAATTGATGAAATGGAGCTGGCTATCTTTCATCAACTTCCAGATATTTCTGTAAAACTAAGTCAGGTAAAATTCTATGAGCAAAAGGACTCCCTCCGTCCTTTAGATCAACCGCCGATCATTGAAGCCTCGAGGGCCTATCTTGCATTAGAGCCCTGGGAGCTCATCAGCCATAAAAAGCTGGTCGTAACCGCACTGAGTATGGAGGAAGTTACCCTGGATATAGTCGCCTATGAGGACAATAAAACCAATCTTGAAAGGGCACTCTCCAAACCAACCCAAACTGGAAAAGATAAAATTTCAGGAACTGTAGCATCCGAGCGACCACGTAAAAAACAACCTGCCGGCGATACTGCACCAAACCCTCCACCAGAGAAGAAGGTATCGAAACCGGTGAAAACCGATTATAGTAAGGGGGCTGAGGCTCAAAACCTGGAAATAGCCTTACAGAACATACATCTGAAAAATGTGCACCTCAAATACAACAATCCACATGAGGCCTATTCATCTGAGATTGCACTGAACTCCCTGGACGGGGCTCTGGCGCTTACTAAGGAGGGTATTACTGCTGACATGAGTATTGGTTTTGAAATTACCAGGAGCAATCAATATCCCCTGGTAGCAGATTTGGGACCTGCAGATTTGCTACTGGATTTGGAGTACAATGCGGCCGCCAAAAGTATCACAATCCGAAAGGGAGCATTGAATTATGATGATTTAAGGGTGGCCCTTGAGGGTAGGTATGATCATCTCAATGGGAATTATATCGATATGGATTTCGACGCTTCTTCGAATAATGTGGCCCTGTTCTCGAAATTGATTCAGGAGGAGGTGCTTGAGAAAAATACCGCCTCTATTAAACGGGCGGGTGTGGAATTAAAGGGTAGTATTAAAGGCCGGATGGAAGACCAGGTACCGAACATTAACATCATTTTCGGAATTGATGATTTGAATTTCACAGATGTTTCCGGAAAACTAAAATTCAGCAATTTCGGTTTTAGAGGGAATTTTAAATCCGGAGAAGCAGACGATTTTTCGCAGGCCGAACTCGAGATACAAAATCTCCACGGGCAAACTCCGGGAGGTGCTGTTTCAGGAGATTTTAGCGTACGCAATTTTCAACGTCCACAGCTGAAAAGCACACTTGCTGCAAAGCTCAATTTAGAGGGTTATGAGACCATTTTTCACTTACCGGGTATCGATTCGCTATCCGGAAAGGTTAGCCTTCATACGGATTTTGACGGCGTGCTGAATTTTGAAAAGCAGCATGAGATGGATGACATTGGCAGTTGGTCTTTAGATATGACGGATATTTCATTTTTCCTGATTCCTTCAGGAAGGAAGGTCCGGCAGCTTTCGGGAACAATCAGGGAAGCCAATAATGAGGTGGTTGTAGATAGCCTGAGCCTGTTTTACGGCCGAAGTGATATAGCTTTCCAGGGTCAACTCAAAAACCTTTACCATTTCATCTTTAACAAAGAGCAGGGCATTGCGGCGGACATTGAAATATCCTCATCTGAATTTTTCACTTCACACTTAATTGTCAAACCGAATGCTTCACCTACCATAGACGACCGGATCACAGACCTTGTAATTAAGGCGAAGTTCAGCGGGATGGATAATGAAGATTACGCCTCGTATTTTCCTTCATTCACGGCCGAATTGGAACAACTCTCATTCGAACTGGACAGCCTCCCCGGGATTGAGAATCTAAAGGCGAACATCGGTTTTAATGAAACTGAAGCAGGCTATAATTTCCGCATAACGGATGCTGAGGTTCAATTGCCATTGGGGAAGATCGATTTTGCCGGCGATGTTTTACTTCCCAGGGATTTCCGCCGCCTGGAAACAGATGCGCAGCTCGGCATAGCGGATGTCCCCATAGAATATATAGTAGATCTGGTCAATGACCTGAAAGGCAGCCCGTTGGTGGGATCAAAGAATTTGAGCGAAGCAGATATGAAGGTTGTCAACGGAGAACTAAACGTTTCCGGAGTAATGGAACTCCTTCCCTTCGCGGTCAGCGGGGGGGATATCACAGCCTTGGAAATCGCTGTGAAAATGCCTGACACCTCATTGTACAGTGTTCAAAACCTAAGTCTGAGGATGGACAGCCTTTATTTCAGGCATAATGAGAATAACAGGGGTGTTGAGGGGATTGAAGTGTCCAAAGGCGAACTCCATTTAGATGCGATTAACGGCCCCGCTTTTTCAAATATCCCATTAGATTTTACCTTCAGTGCGATTAACGATCAATTGAATGTCGGGTTTTCTACACTCCGGGATAGCGTTATGTTAGATGTCGGTTCCCTCTCGATGGGTATCAACGGTTCACCTTATGATTTGGAGGCATCCTACAGGCTTGAGTCTATCGATTTGGCTTCTTTAATCAGGGATTATTCTTCTCAAAAGTTAATCGATGGCAGTATAGACGCCTTTATCGAATTAAAGGGAACCGGGGCGAACCTCGAAGACCTCACAAGCAGTCTCAAAGGGAATATCAGTATTCAAGGGGATTCCCTGAACCTCTACGGAATTGACCTTGATGACCTTTTGAGAAAATATAAGCGCAGTCAGACGTTTAACCTGGCAGATATCAGTGCTTTCGTATTGGCCGGCCCTATGGGGGCTGCCGTTACTAAAGGAGCGGATTTTACCAGATTGCTAAATATTGAATTAAAACCCGATCAGCACACCTTCGTATCTCAGGCTGTTGTGGACTGGAGTATTGATCAGGGGATGGTAAGTACCCAGGACGTGGCATTTAGTACACGGGCAAACCGGTTATCATTTCTGGGTAGCCTGGATTTTGTAAGAGATACCATACCCGGGTTTACGGTTTACGTTTTGGATAAAAAAGGGTGTAGTCTGATGGAACAACGATTGTATGGCAAATTCGGGGCCATAGAAATGGGAAAACTCAAGATCGCAGAGACCTTGCTCGGCTCCGTTATCAATTTGGTGGAATCCCTGGTTGGTAAAAAATGTGAAGTCGTTTATTCGGGGCAAGTGGCACATCCGAATGCGAAGTCCTGAACCTATTAATCGAACTAAATTGAGCGACCTAGTGTTTGGAAGTATCTTTTTGTAGAAGTTTTGTAAATTCCTGATGTGCCAGGTAGCAGCGTGCATCGTACTGGGATAGCTCCCTCCAAAGCGGGATACTTCGGCCAACCTGTCGTATTCGGACAAATTTGTGGTGAAACTTAATGTCGATACGCAGACCGATGGTTACGTAGTGCGTAATCTTCGGAAGGATCTAACCTGCAAATTGCCGCCAATAACAATTACGGCTTTTCTTTTTGCTTCAGAATGGGTTCAGCGTTTTCAAGTAAGTTCCGTTAGCGGTTATTACATTGAAAACAACTGAGATTTCGTCCCGAACTGGATGGAAGGCAGCGATGCCTACATCCAATTATCGGATTTAAAAAATAAAATAGTCGGGATGTCTACTTCTTACGTTTTCAATCCCGAACTTCTCATTCAGGAATATTCTCTACAATACGGAATGGCATCGCAAAAGTGCGGGAAGCCTCATTCCGACCCTCTATTTTGGCTACGACTGGTTTTCATATACCCTGGACGAGCTAAGGAGTAAAAAAAAGTTTTTCCCATCCGACTCTCGATTGGGTACTGCTATACATTTGTGTTAAAAGAGCACTTGTTTTTTAATGCCAATATCGCGCCTTCTGTTGGGGTGCGATTTTCCAAACTGAGCGAAACCGTTGAAGCGGTCAGACAGGAGGTATCGAATACTTCATTCACTCGAGCCCTGGAAGGAGGTGCCCAGTTGGGATATGCTTCCAGAAGAATTGTATTCGGACTTGGGTTTGCTTTTGACGTCAATGGATACAACGAGGATAAATTCAATGCGGTAGCGAATAACAAATTCTACGGAAATATTTATTTTGGATATCGCCTGAACACGACGGGTTTTATAGATCGAACCTATAACAAATACGCCAAAAACTGGGTATTGATTAATTCCTGACGACTGTGATTCGTCCGGTTTGTATAGTAATGGCAGCCCCATGATAGAGGATGACCCCTATTATTCTTTTACCCAAGATTGAGTCACGATATTTCGTTTAACGCGAAATATCGCTACTTCGCATTCATATTCTCAATGTCGATTGACCGAAGTAGGAATATTTATAATGTTGATTATCAGGTATTAAGACTATTAAATTAAGTTTTACTTAACAAGTGGCATGATGCTTGGATAGGGAGTAATCAAGAACCCAGCCAGAACCAATTTCATGTATTTATATGTCCTTAGATTTCATGTCTTTAATAAAAAGCTGTACGAATTTAACCTGGCGCTGGGCCGGTTGGTGAAATGGCCGGTTTATGTTTTGCGTCAGAACAATGACCAGGCAGAATACAGAACTTTCGAATTGGTGCGCACCTGGCAGAATAAAGGGCAAATGAACCATGATCTAAAGAGTACTGAATATGGAAATTTAATCGGTGCAATCCGGGTACTGGGCGAAATAACGGAATCGAATATCTATAGCACAATCCATGAGTCGAACCTCCTGGAAGAGGACGAATACACCTTTTAATTATAATACTTTATGAAAAACATGAAAATGAAAACACGAATTCTGGCAATGGGAATTTTTCTGACTTTTCTAGTTGGGGGATACGCTCAAAAAAAGAAACCAAACATTTTGGTCATCTGGGGTGATGATATTGGCTGGGCCAATGTTAGTGCCTATAACCATGGCATGATGGGGTATAAAACCCCGAACATCGATCGCATAGCCAAAGAAGGTGCCATGTTCACCGATTGGTATGCCCAGCAGTCCTGTACTGCAGGAAGGGCTGCGTTTATTCTGGGCCAGCACCCTTTTAGGACGGGTCTTCTGACCATTGGAATGCCCGGTTCGAAGCAGGGCATCCAGGATTCGCAACCTACCATAGCAGAATTACTGAAGGACCAGGGCTATGTATCAGGGCAATTTGGAAAGAATCACCTGGGGGATCAGGATATGCATTTGCCCACCAATCACGGTTTCGATGAATTCTTCGGAAATCTCTATCACCTGAATGCGGAAGAAGAACCAGAAACGTATTATTATCCAAAGGATGAGGCGTTTCGTAAAAAATTTGGCCCCAGAGGTGTGATTCATTCCTATGCCGATGGAAGAATTGAAGATACAGGGCCTTTGACAAAGAAGCGGATGGAAACCATCGATGATGTATTCACGAACGCAGCCTTGGACTTTATTGAAAGTGCCCACAAAGCGGGAAAACCTTTCTTCGTTTGGCTCAGTGCCACTCGTATGCACGTATGGACGCATTTAAAAGAGGAGAGTGAGGGTGTCACCGGAATAGGCCTGTATCCTGACGGAATGGTAGAACACGATAAGGCCATTGGAGTTGTGCTCAGGAAGTTGGAGGACCTGGGCATTATTGACAATACCATTATCATGTATTCGACAGATAACGGAGCGGAAAAATTTACCTGGCCGGATGGAGGAAGCACCCCTTTTGCAGGAGAAAAAGGGACCACATGGGAAGGGGGCTTCAGAGTTCCCTGCGCCATTCGCTGGCCGGGCGTGATTGAGCCAGGTACCGTATCCAATGACATTCATTCCCACGAGGATATGATGCCTACGCTTCTGGCAGCTGCCGGCGTTCCGGATGTGAAAAAAAGACTTCTCACCGGATACCAGGCCAACGGAAAGAACTTTAAAGTACACCTGGATGGATATAACCTTATGCCTTTCTGGAAGGGCGATATAAAGGAAAATCCCAGGAATGAAATCTTTTATTTTGACGCGGGTGGAAATCTGAACGCCATTCGCTATCGGAACTGGAAACTTCACTTCACGATTATGGAAGGATCCATCAATGAAGCCTATAGAAAATCCCCCTCCTGGCCTGTTGTGATTAACCTGAGAGCCGATCCCTACGAAGTATCCTGGAAGGCCGCCAGCTATCTCAAATGGTATGCGGATAATATGTGGCTGTTTGTGCCTGCTCAGGCATACACCGGCGACTTTCTGGCGACCTTTAAGGAGTTTCCCCCAGTTGGAGGTTCCTCTTTGAGCATGGACAAGGTGTTGCAACAACTCACCGCCCCAAACCGGAATTAGGCTTGAGGGATAATTCACGCAGGCCCTGAATGAAAATGCGATGAAGGAATCTGAGGCCTGACTCGAGATTTTATTCAGATCCAAACTGTTGAAAATTTTGGTTTCGACGGGTTGGATTAAAATCAAGTTTATTATTCAATTAATAATCAATAGAAGGATTAATCGCTTCTGAGTGAAATCCAAGTCCCGATGACAAATCCCAGAAGAAAAGGATCATGGCAGAAAAAACAGTTAGAAGCCCAAGAATCACCTTTGGCATCTTTATCATGGTCATTGGTTTTTTGAGCCCGTTACTGATCCCTCTGGTACTGGGATCTTCCTGGTCTGCGGCCACGAAAACCACCCTCTCGGGATTATTGGCCTTTGGGGTGCCCGAAGTCCTGATGATGTTGGCGGTAGCAATCATGGGGAAGCAGGGCTATGAACTCATTAAGCGAAAGGCGAGGCAGTACTTTAAGAGGATTGCCCCTCCTGATACCGTAAGCCGGACGCGATACCATTTCGGATTGTTTTTGTTTTGCATGCCGCTGCTGATTGGCCTGTTGCAGCCCTATATAGAATATTTCATACCGTCCTTTGGCCAGTTCCCCCTTTGGGTGCACATCATCCTGGACATGACTTTGATCATAGGTATTTTCGTTTTGGGTGGCGACTTTTGGGATAAGTTCAGTGGGTTGTTTAAATACGGCGTCAATGTTGAATCTAAAGAAAATGAACATTAGTCAATCAGATAAATAATACCGATGAGAACTATTTTTGCATTCATTCTATTGTTTACTTCTGTTGGCCTTTTTGCGCAGGACGATCAGGAGAGTTCAAAACCCACTCAGGATGCCGGTTCCAAAGCCCTGGACGCTACCGCAACCCAATGGAGTTTCCAGCTCGCCTACCAGATGATGCCGGATTACTACAGCGACATTGTAAATGGGACCCCCAGAAGGCCGGGTCTAGATAATTATGTACAATTGCGGATAGTCGCTCCCGTACCCCTTAAATCCTTAACAATCCTTCCCCGGCTTACGGTTCGTCATTATGAGGATGTAAGCAATGGTAAATCCGGATTCGGGAATACGGAACTGTTTGCCCTGATTATCCCAAAGGTTACGGATTGGGGAACGGGTAGGGCAGGTATAGGACCCATGGTCACAACGCCAGGAAATAAGGATGTGGCAAAAGACGAATGGGGGTATGGTTTTTCGGCTGCCATCGTCAATAATTCCGGACAATGGTTTTATGGGTTGCTCTTTACGCAATCCTGGAGAGCGGTAGATCCCAATGCCCTTCAACCCGAAGTATCATCCACGGCCAACCCCCTGGGTATAGCCCCGTTTTTAAATTACCGCTTTGGCAATTCCGGATACTATCTGGGTACACCGGACATGGTTGCCCTCTACGATTGGAATACGAAAGGATTCTACCTGCCTCTGGGTGCGCGATTTGGCAAGGTTTGGGTTATGGAGAAAGGCTCAATAAATGCATATGTAGAGTACCGAACCAGTGCTATTTATAAAGACTGGCAGGGACCTGCGGTTAAGAATTCCTTTCGCGTGAATTTCACCTATACGATGCCTGTGGGCGGGGGAAAGAAGTAAAGTATTGCGTGAGACCTGATCATCGGACTTAGGTCTCAATAAAAATTTTGAAGTTATGATGAAGCGAGTTTTTTCAGTCATACTGCTATTTCTGTTATTGATCTTCCACGCAACAGCGCTTTCTCAGGAGGAGACGCATTCAGAAATGGATGAAGAAAATGCGCATCAGGAGGAAAGCAACAGGCCGATTTTCCGGGTGGGGTCTCAGAGATCCTGGTTGTTCCGGAGTTTCCTTAATGACCCGGGAGATGATGCGAGCACCCTGGGTCTTGAAATTGAGAATTACATCAATGTGGGGGCCTATAATGTTAAGAACATCACCTATTTTGAAGTCAACCAGTATCCCAGACTCATCCCGGGACAACCTATTGGTAATCCCGAGACAGAAGACCAGATTGTAGGCGCGGATGGTATAAATGATGTGCTGATGGGTTTTTGGTTTTCCAAACGGGGTAAACATCATGGCAAACACCATATAACCGGGGGTTTTGCCGCTCAGCTGCCCACGGCCACAGACAAGACATTGGGGAGTGGCAAATGGTCTTTAGGGCCCAGTTTTGATTACGAATTCGAAAGCGGTCGCTGGTTCGCCGGTGCTATCGCTTTGCAACTTTGGTCGGTTGGCGGCCAATCAGACAGGAAGGATGTCAGCCTTTTGATGATCAAACCCTTTGTAGTCTATAACTTGGCAAAACGCTTTGACCTTATTTACATGCCATACGGTATCTCGGTGTACTGGAATAAGCCTGCCAGTGAGGCTGTATACCTGCCGCTGGGAGGGGGAGCGCAATACCAGATCCCATTAGGTTCTGAAACGACGCTCAACCTGGGCGCGCAGTTTTTTGAAAATGTGATTCGCCCCACAAAAGGGACGGTATACGATCTGAGGTTCCTTGTTGAGTTTGTTTTTTAAAACCTCAGAAAGATCAATATAACTCTAAATCCAATTTCAATGAATCATGAATTGGCATCTCCGGAATCTATTTACCTGCAGCGTTTAAGCAGGTTTATCGACGTGGTTTACGCCCTTTTGTTTTTCCATTTGATCATCAACTATCTCCCGGCTTTTGAGAGTATGGATTGGACGCACAAACCCCTAGGGCTTTTGAGCCATCTGATCGACAACAGGTCGGAGCTCTTAAGGATCTTTATCGGCGGTGGGCTGGCCCTGCTGTACTGGAATCAGAATAATAATTTGTTTAAAAACCTGGTAAAAACTGACGGGAAGCATGCCCTCCTATCCCTGGTTCAATTATTTTTAGTGGTCCTCTTCGTATATTTTGCCATTGCAGATCCGGGTCTGGAAAGCCAGTCTTCTCCGGCCCTGCAGGCTGGATGTCTGGCCCTGGCCGGTTTTACCAGTATTGGTACCTGGCTCTATGCCGCGAAACACAACCTAATACGGGAAGGGATTGACAAGAAACAGGTCAACGACATTGCCAAGGATAACCTTATGGAGCCTTTAACTGCTGTGGTTAATGTAGGGCTCGCTTTTGTGGGACCCATGGTTTGGACCCTGGCGTGGTTTGCGCTGCCTCCTCTGTTTGTTTGGATTTTGAAAAAACGTAAGTGATGATCCATAAAGTAAGTGTATTCCTGAAAGAAGATGTTTCCTCTTCAGTTTTATTACTGATTTGCTGCTTGCTTTTTATCTTCATCCTGCCTGCACTTGAAATGCACTCAGATGTCTACTCCATTTTCTTGTTCGCGGTGATTATGCTCCTGGCGGCTTCCGTGATCAGTAAAAGGGCCATCATGGTTGGCCTGGGCGCTGTCCTTATAGAAGTTTCCACACGTGCCACCGATTTTATCTATTTGCATTACCTTGCTGAGATTACCAGTAACCTGTTCATCATTTTTATAGTAGCCTCGGTGATTCGTCATTTAATGAAGCAAAAAAAGGTTACGGTTTATAGCTTAATCGATGCCGTGAACGGCTATTTATTGCTGGGTATGATGTTTATCAGCTTAGTAGCCTTTTGCGAAGTGTATATTCCTGGTTCCTATAATGCATCAGGAAACTCAGAGATGGAATTCATCTATTACACAATGATTACCCTAACAACTGCAGGATATGGCGATATTACCCCTAAACTACCGGCGGCCCAGTCCCTGGCAATGTTTATTGCAGTAACCGGACAGTTTTATGTGGCTGTAATTGTGGCCATCCTCGTTGGCAAATACGCTAGCGTACAAAGTGCTTCGGAGTAAAGAGAAAGTAGCTAAAAGAGTACAAACACACTAAAACCAGAAATTATGAAATCAATTGTGATCACCCTCCTCTTACTCTTCGTACTCGTCCCTGTCTCAGCTCAGGAGGAAACCCCATTGCCATTGAGGGATAACGAAGTGAAGCTGATGTTTACGGATCTAATCAACGGTTCGCTTTTATTGGGGTATGAACGCGCTTTTGGGAAGCATATTGGCGTCAATCTTTTGGTTGGCTACAAAGGAAAAAACGGCCTTTTGAAATTATCCGGATTAGACACGGATTTAATTAAAACAGGCGATCTGACCTATAGTGGTACACGAATCATACCTGAATTCAGGTATTATCTAAAGGAAAGAACCAGTGGAATGGCCAATGGGTTTTATTTTGGGGCCTACCTCACATTTATAGGCTACCAATCCGATTTTGCAGGAACCTACACCAATGAGGACGGTAGTTTCGATTTTTTGTACGACCTCAAAGTCAATACGAATTCAGTTGGTTTGATGATCGGATATAAATTGGCCATAGGTAAGCGTTTTAGTTTGGATTTCCTGATTGCGGGTCCGGGTGCGGGGAGTTACCGGGCCAAATTCAGGGAAGTCGTTCCGGCACCTGATGCGTTCTGGTTCGACCTGAACGAAGCCCTTGAATTGTATTCGCTTGCAGACTTAATCAATGCCGATTTTGATTTTGGACCCAATAAGCGAAATGACAGCCTCTTGCTTCCATCATTCAGGTATGGCATAACCCTGGGGTATTCATTCTGAGCAAAATCGCTAGGACAAAAGCAGGGGACAACCCGTCCGATCTACTGATAGGGCGTGCGAATAGTTAATCTTTGGGATTCCAGGAATTCGCCAGGGTAGGAGCTCCGGTAGCGTAAGGGGAGTGTTTCAGGAATCATGTTGAAATTTAAGATGCAGACTAACTTCAATATAGGGCTTCAGAAGCATGCGCTGTCTGCCTTTCTGATGGTTCTAAGTACTATTTGCGGCCTCAGGGCCCAGGACAGCCTGAACATCCTGGATTATTCAGACAAGTTGCTTCTTCGGGTATATACGGTAACCAAATTAAATACGCTTTCCATTCAAAACAGGGAGGCCGATAAGCTGTTGATCCTGGAGCCCAATGGAAACACAAATCTGGGTTTTGGGTTTAATTATAAAAAATTCGGGCTGGGAATTGCTTTCGGGCTACCGCGGTCAGAAGACCGTGACCGTGTATATGGAAAGACACAACGATTTGATTTACAGGGAAGTATGTACGGCAAAAGATTTGGTGCCGACGGTTTTTTCCAGGCCTATAAAGGGTATTATAATTCGAACCCAAAAGATTTTGTGGATTGGACCAATGACGCCTTTCCACAGCTCAATACTATGAGGGTCCTGTCTGTTGGCCTCGCGGCATTTTACGTTTTTAATTCGGACCGCTATTCTTACAGGGCTGCCTATGTAAGGGATGAAATGCAGAAAGAAAGCGCGGGAAGTTTTCTTCTGGGAATATTCGGGAATTTTGACGAATCCAGAACAGATTCCGGATTCGTTCCGGAAGAGTTTCCTGAGGACCTCAGAAGGGAAATAGACGTAAAGGAATTCCAAAATCTCGCCATGGGTATTTCCGTAGGATACGCCTACAATCTTATCATAAAGAGAAGGTTTATTTTCGGGATGGCCTTGCTGCCCGGATTCGGGTACCAAAGGGTGACGGTTAAGGAACTGAATGACAATGTCAAAAAAGAAGATCAGCCGGCAGGTCAACTCCTGACCCGGATAGGACTCGGTTATGAGCACCCCAGTTTTTATCTGGGTTTGACAGGTTCTGTTAACCTGAGGAGTATTAACCTGGCCCCCTACGATTTTAACCTGGCCACCACCCAGTTCAGGTTTGTCCTGGGTAAAAGGTTTGATATGTAAAATGTAATGCACATCTGGCTATTGAAATCTTTTGATTTTAGGACATCAAATGGTTTCAGTAGGGCAGAATAAAGTCGCGAAATACCGCATTTTGCGAAATATCGCGCAAGCTCGATGAAATGCACTGACAGAGACGGCTTCTGAATTGATATATATTCCTGTAAATCAGTTGTATGTAAAATTTAAAGTCCTGTTGGTACTATGGCATGGAAATTGGCTTCAGAATTTTAACACCAGCTAAACCTTGAATCATGAACATCAAAATTTTCTTTCTCCTTGTTTTGTTTTTATCAATAGGTCACGTTAGTGCCCAATATACATTTAGCAAAGAGGCCCAGGATGACGTCCTGAACAAGAATCCCTACACCTATCGGATTTCAGATGAGGCCGTGCTTTCGTATTGGAACGCACCCTCCCTTGAAGAGGGCCCTAAATTTGAATTGCCGTATCAAGCGGATACTACAAAATTAAAGTGGTCTAAGACAGATACAGGGAAATCCCTTATTGCATCCGGGGCCTTAATTGGTCTGGGTTTATACACGTATAAGGATAATGGTTTTTTAAATCGGGTTTCAGTAAAGGAAAATATAAACAGGTATTTACCGAATTTTAATGATGACATCGATGACTACACCCAATACATTCCATATGCTTCGGTTTATGCGCTGGATGCCTTTGGGGTAAAGAGTAAGCACAGTAACTGGCGGAAGACAACCACCATAGCCACCGGGGCGGCGGCTAGTCTTTTGGTCATACAGGGTTTAAAGTACGGAATCGGGGAAACCCGTCCGGATGGTTCTGCCGACAATTCTTTTCCTTCCGGCCATACGGCTACGGCATTTATGGGCGCCCATATCCTGCATAAGGAATACGGCGAACGCAGTATTTATTACAGTATAGGAGGTTATCTCCTGGCTACTGTCACTGGGGTGTTTCGCCAACTCAACGACAAGCACTGGATCTCAGATGTACTGGTGGGTGCAGGCCTGGGGATAGCGATTACAGAATTCTCCTATTTTGCCAACGAAAGGTGGTTCTGGGGTGATAAAGGCATTAACGAGATAGAATATCAACCGGAAAAAGAACCCAATTATTTGCGGCCTTCATATCTGGGTGTTAAAGTGGGATGGGCCGGACTTACAGAATCCTTTGTAAATGACGATTCGGGCTTAAGCGCGCAAAACGGTTTTGGTATTTCTGTTGACGGAGCCTGGTTCTTCTCCAGAAATTTTGGATTAGGGGCCGAGGTCGGTTTCCAGAGTTTCCCGATCCGGATCGCCCAGTCTATTCAGGATGAGATTCGCCCTGACGGCTATGAGTTCATATTCCAGCCGATGGGTAATACCAAGAACCTGATTGGCCCCCATGCCCAGATTACTAAGGAGAAGAGTGCTTTGGGCGTCAAAGCATTATTTGGAGTAGCTAAAATTGCAAATACAAAGGTCTATTTAAAGAATCTTGAGTCAAATGATCCGACTACGGAGGATGATATAATCTATGCGGAAATTGATCCGGTACTGAAGTTCGGCTGGAGTGTAGGAGCGTATTACCGTTTGCTGATAAACAAAAGACTGGCTGTGGGCCTCTACGTGGATTACAACGCTACGGATCTCGAGAGTGACCTGGTGTATATCACAGACTTCGATCAGAACGATAACCCGGTTTATGCCCAGGAGCGCATTTCATCCCCCTTCAATTCCATTAGTGCCGGTGCTTCCTTCAATGTTATGTTATGGTAAAAAGGAATACGGTCTATTGGAGACGGGGAAACCCTCCCAGGAATTGCTCAAGCATATGCTTCAGCATGGAGGATAATGTGTTTTGGGAATTGAGGCTTTAAACAGCGATTAGTCAAACAAGATACATACGGGAGAGGGTGCGTCGATCTGGTCGGTGTAAAAGAGCAACCCTGAAACGGTGTCTCTACGGAAGGCAACAATGGTGCTGGTCGTCTGATTGGCAACCAATAGGAACTTGTCATCCGGTGAGATATTAAAGTTTCTGGGGGTTTCGCCTAGGGTAGCTTCATGGCCGAGGAACTTCAGCATCCCTGATTCCGGATTAATTTCGTAGATCGCGATACTATTGTGCCCGCGATTGGAGGCATAGAGAAACTTTCCATCAGAAGAGATCCGGATGTCTGCACAGGTATTTTCATCGGTAAACCCATCGGGCAGGGTTGAAATAGTTTGGCGAATTTCCTGAGGTATCCCTGAGGCATCCGTTATCATAAATGAAACGGAAGAGCTGAGCTCATTGATGACGTAAATCCAGGGGCTTTTTGGATGGATTACCAAATGTCTGGGCCCGGCACCGGCCTCCATAGAAAAGGTACTTGGTTCTCCGGGAACAAATTTATCTTCCGCCCGCTCAATTTCCGAGAACCACAATTGGTTTGTGCCCAGGTCTACAGAGATGATCTCCCCTTTTTGCGTGAACCAACCCGAGTGGGCGTGAGGTGCATCCTGTCGGGGATGAGAACCCCTGCCGGTATGCTGCTGAACATCCAGCAGGTCGGAGAGTCCACCATCTTCAAAGACTTTGAGCAGGCCCATATTGCCCCCGCTGTAGTTGGCTACTACCACATATCCGGCCTGGTCCGCAACCACATGGCAGGGGTGGGCACCGCCCGTGGGTTTACGATCGATAAGCGAAAGGGTGTCGCCGCCTATTTTAAAGGAACTCAAATACCCGGTTTGAGCATCATCACTAACCTCATTCACAGCCAGGAGATATTGGCCATCTGGTGAAAGGGCCAGGAAAGACGGATTTTCAGTTTCGGCCATAAGTCCGGCCGCACGCAGGGATCCATCCCCGGCAAGGAAGAATTTATAGATGCCTTCGCTGTCTCCATCGGTATACGTGCCAACATAGAAAGGCACTTCAGATGAGGTTTGTTCACTGTTTTCCTGGACTGGAGCGTCTGATTTGGTCTTCTTAGATTCTTTGCAGCTCATGGATAAGACGAGTAGGAGGGTAAGCACATTCCTTAAAGCAGACATTGGCGCGATATTTTGAGTTCACTCTCTGCAATATTAAGGGAATTCGATGAAGTATTGCCCGATCGCAGTCAAGTTATGGAAACGATAACGGACCCGAAATCCAGAAATCAAATCCTGAAAATAATCGGGCCCGTTGTGTTTTAAAGCACTGCCACATATTCCTTCAGCCACTGAAAGGGCTACTGTGCAGGGGACAGTGGAGGCAATTTGAAATTTAGTTCTTCCAGACTACACCCACATTAAAGGAGAAGAAAGGAAGGCTGGGAACATCGCCGCCCGATGCCACATACTGGTACCGGAGTGCAGCCCTTATACCCACGCCCTGGTAACCGATTTGGTAATCCATTCCCAATTCTGGTCTGAGGCCGAATTGCCAGGCTGTATTTTTGCTGGTAAACAGTCCCACGTCTTGTTCAAGGCGGTTATACACGAGTCCGACGCCCAAAGAGGCATACGGTTCAAAATTCCCGGATGTATCAAAAAAGTACGTGCCCGTTGCAAAGACGGGAAAACTATTCAGATAATTATACCGGAACCCGGAAACGGATTCCGTGCCTGCCGTTTCGGTCAGATAACCCAGATTATCGCTGAATACACGCCATCCTGTGCTGAAGCCCACCCCAAAATTGTCATTTAACAATTTGGAATAATCAACATCGACGCCTCTCCAGCTTGTGGAAGGAAATAATTCTGAGGTTTCTCCCGTGGGAAAAGCTACGCTATAGGTAATGGCAAATTTTGACTGGCTATAGGCTGTAAGTGTGAAAACCAATAAAAGTAACGCCGTTAGATATCTTCTTTTCATGATGCTTCTTTTAGTTGTTATCAAATGGGGGTTGCTTAAATGCCTGGTCAAGGTTCCTGTCGATTCGGCCAATGATGTTTGCATCACTCCCTTGTAACAATCCATTGAGGGTTCCGGTCCAGATGACGGGAACTTCATTCTCCGTCAACCCGTCCGCAGCGGTCATTTGAATCAATAGGGTTCCCGTAGTGTATCCGGAAACGTAGCCGGGAGCATATCCCGGGTACCCCCATCCTGGTCCGCAATACCAGGGGTAATACCAGCACCAGTAACCCGGATTGTATACGTATAGAAATTGGGTGTCAAAGGCAGAAGCCAGGATAATCAGGTCGGGACCTGCTTCTTCGTCAACTTCGGTGTATCCCTGGGCATTCAGATTTTTTCTGAGATTATCAAGGATGACATTGCTGAACTCGGGGTCGATAAATTCAGGCGGATCATTCGGGTCCCGGCTATCGTCAAGCAGGAGTACGGCTTCCGGCAGGGAATAGGTATAGTCTGCATTAAAACTGTAGTCCGGAGAATAGTTAGTATAGACCACATCGTATTCCTCTACGAATTCAGGCCTGTCCGGGTAGCAGCTTACAATCAAAAATGCCAGGGCTACACTAGCCAACAGCCCGAGATTTTTCAGGGGTTTTACCAAAGTGTATTTCATCTTTTTAATAGTTTTTCAATATCCTTACAAAATTACCAAATCCCATTCTCTTTAGTAGAGGATTTCAACGAAAAGACAATTCGAGTTTCATAAAATCTTGGGAGAACTAACTCTGGATTTAGTCTGAGGAGGGGGCATCACCGCTTAAACTAAACTTACGGAAGTAAAAGGTGTAGCCGAGCAGGAGCCCGAAATTGCTGTAGGTTGCCTTTGAGATGGTCGTGGAGCCAGCAACTAAATCCGGATTTTCAGGGTTGAAGCCTCCGGTTTGTTCATAGGAATTATTGCTCCCGCTACTCAGGAGTAAGCCGAGGCTCAGGCTACTGTTCTTACGGTTGAGGGTTACGCCGCCTGAAAAGTGATAAATGTCCCAATTGCTGATGGTCGGCTTAATGCCAGCCCCATCATTGAGGTCCTGATCGTAATAGGACATGTCGGTGCGGAAGCCTCCCAGTATGGAAAGGGATTCACTCACTTTATATTCGTAGCCCACCGCCGCATTAAAAACCGCTTTGGCCCCGGAGCGCAAACTCAGGAACTCATCACTCTGCAGTTGCGGTGCAAGGTCAATGGGCCGGACAAAGGATCCGGGTGCAGGTTTCATGACATCGTAAAGGTCTATACCTGCGAAGTACTGTAACGCGACGCCCACATGGGATCGATTAAAGGTATGGTTGGCACCCAAAGCCACTGAAAAAGGGGATTTATAGGTTGTTTTTAGTTCAGATTGTCTGTCGGTTGCCACTCCGCTTATTCTGTTATCATCTATTAGTTTAAGATTTCGGACCGCAATATTGGAGGCAACAGTTCCATTTCCGAACAGGTTCAATGAGGGAGTGGTAATGGTCAGGCCCAAATCCCAGTCGTTCTTTTGGTAGACTACGCCAAATTTGGCGACATAACGGATATTGAAGTAGTCCGCATTTTGAAGAATATTCCCCCCGATCAGGCTGTTTTCAGTGTCATTTAAAAAAATATAGGTGGAAAGGGAGCGCTGGTAGTCCAGAGACCTACTGGTAAAAAGATTACTAAGGCCCACGGACCAGTTTTCATTCAGTTTATGCCCCAGCCCAATGGCGACGATCAATTCGGAAGTTCTGTTGGTAATGGAGGCCTCAGCTACCGTTTCTTCATCGCCGATACTCTCAGAATCATCGACCAGATCAAAATTACCATCTGCCCTTGCAATGGCTTTAAAATTAAAATCGACCGGGGCGATGATTGCATAGCCCACTTTCCATTTTTCATTTCCAGTGCGGATCATCCCTCCTGCCAGAAGGGGTACCGAACCGAGCCGACTACTTTTAAAATCAGCTTCATCTCCCAGGGCATTTTCAACCTTGATACTTTCAACCCTGTAGGCATTGGCGTTTATAGAAATAGAGGATTCCTTCAAAAAACCCAGGGCTCCAGGATTGTAGTAGATCATGGTATTGTCATCTGCACCACCCAGAACAGCTCCGGATAACAAAGCCGTACGCGTTCCGAATTGCTGTGTCCAGTATTGGCTGTCCTGACCCAGAACCGGAAGGGTGAGCATGGTAAAAAGTGCAGCCGTAACGAGGGTTTTTTTCATGGTTTGTCGGTATTTAGGTCATCAATGGAGCGATTAAGTTACATAAAACCCGTGATTTCAACCAATTCAAAACGGGAAACGTTTCTGGTACAGAAAGGGGCCGGGCTCTATGTGCATTGCATCCCCGTGAAGGCTTCGGAAATGGGCTGCAAAATCGGATCAGACTCATGCGCAAAAGAGTCCCGGCAGGTTTTGAGATTGCAGGGTTGGGGTTTATATTTAAATAGGGTGGGGGTGGGGTCCCCTGGCGCTATGACGGGATTTTCTGGCCTGCTCAAAAATATGCTAAAGGCCTCCCTGAAACTTCAATTATCCAAAACCTTCGTGTTTTGGGGCTCAACATCTGGAGTATCGTTTAACCAGGCCACCATCAAAAGGTAGCCCATGGAGAGGACGATGGCACCGATAAACAAACCGATAAACCCCATGGTGACAAACCCCCCGATCACACCCAGAAAAATAACAGGCATGGGTACAGGGGCCCCTTTTCCCAGGAGAATGGGTTTAAGGAAATTATCAGATAATCCGGCGAGCATAAGGAAAACAGACCAAAGAATAGCGGATAGGGTTCCCAAAGTAGAGAATAGGTATAGAATCACCGGGAGCACAACAAGCACAGTTGGTAATTGCAGGATGGCGAGAATCAGGACAAGTAATGCCCAAATGCCTGCATAAGGGACTCCGGCCAGCAAAAACCCAACCCCGGTTAAAAATGCCTGGATCAGGGCTACACCCAGCACACCTTTCACGACATTATTTACGGTACGCTGTGAAAGATCTGCAAATTCCTTCCCCCTTGGACCAATAACCTTGACGAAGATCTTATCAGCGGTTTCCTTCGTGCCAGGGGTTACCAGTAAAACCCCCGCGATAACGGTGGATAAAATAAACTTAACCACGCTACCCCCTATACTCAGAAGGCCATCGATAAAACTTTTACCATATTCCGCAAGGACATCCTTATTACTCATAATAAATCCCTGCAAGTTCTCAGAAGCACTTTGCCACGCATCAAACAACGGTTTACCTACAAAAGGCAAGTCCGCTATCTCAGGAGTCGGAGGCGGGATCGTCAGGGTATCCGCCGCAAAACGACCCTTGAGTTCCCGAACGCCCTCAATGATGGATTCAACGAACAGCAGGCTGGGTATGATAATAATAGCAAGCCCTATAAGGACTAAAAAAGCAGCAGTGAGGACCTTTTTGTTTTTAAACCTGGGCAAGAGGGAGTTGTACAGGGGAGACATCGCCATGGCAAGGATGATCGACCAGACCATAACATGCAAAAAGGGCATAATCAGCGACAGGCACCAAAAGAGCAGCAAGCTGAGCAGAATAAGCCTCAGGTACGTATCGACGATGGGTCTGGCTTGGTGATCTGACATTTGTTTTATGGGTTAAGGCGTTAATTGTGTGTTCAATATAGGCATAAATCAAATTTAACGGTATAGATCGCAATGCACCGATCCAAAAAATATATACGCTCATGACCGATATCATTTGGGTTTCATAGCGCTGAACCTAATTTTAGCATTAACCTCGGGCTGCCTCGTTTTTTTTGGGGCGCCTCTGAATCAAAAGAGGGGTGAATCCTGAAAATAATCTACATATGGAACCACTGAAGCGGACCATCGAAGAATCCGGAACCATCGAAAACCTGTCCGAAGGCCAGGTTCACAAGCTGCTGGCAGACCACTGCGTGGGTAGTTTGGGATACATCGCGCATAACAGGCCCTATGTTGTGCCGGTAACCTATTTTTACAATAGGGATGACCAAACCATTATCAGCTACGCTACAGAGGGGCATAAAATAACTTCGCTTAGGGAGAATCCTGAGGTTTCACTTCTGGTATACCACAAGGAGGGTATGAATTGGTGGCGCTCTGTTCTTCTTCACGGTGTGTTTGAAGAATTGCATCAGCTCGAGGCCAAATACCAGCTCAAACAATTCTGTGAAGGAGTGCGTAAAGTACTCGTTAAACAGGGGATTCAACCTACTGAATTTATAAATGAGTTCTCCAGTAAAGCAGCCTCACAGGACATCCCCGTGGTATACCGCATACAAATACAGGAATGGACAGCTCGACGTCGGATCGGATGATGCACTTATTGCCTTTCGCTCCATAATAGCCATATTCAAATGGAAATCTTCTTCCGTCCTTTACAATGGGGATATCTTAATGTATTTTTGATGTTCTAAAAGTCTGCCGATGCAACTCATATCCTGGAATGTCAATGGAATAAGGGCCATTGTTCAGAAGAACTTTCTGGATCAAATAAGAGACCTCCACCCGGATATACTCTGCTTACAGGAAATAAAGGCAGATGAAGCCACGGTTCGGAAACAGTTGGAATCGCTCTCAGCGTATACCATCTATGTGCACCCGGCCGAGAAAAAAGGATATTCCGGAACGGCCATCCTTACACGGACCCCTGCGCTTTCCCTGCAAACCGGTCTGGATAAAGATCCATTTATACCGGAAGGTCGTGTTCAATGCGCTGATTTTGATACTTTTTACCTTTTAAATGTGTATGTGCCGAATTCGGGTCAGGGTCTTACAAGATTGGACTACCGGGAGCAGTGGGATGCTGCTTTTCTGGATTACGTCAACGGACTACGCGAGCAAAAACCGGTTGTGGTCTGCGGGGATTTAAATGTCGCCCATAGGCCGATCGATTTAAAGAACGACAAGTCCAATTACAATAAGACTGCGGGGTATACCCAAACAGAGATTGACGGGATGGATCGATTGCAGGCCTCCGGACTCGTGGATATTTACCGGGAACGCAATCCGGACAGGGAGGCCTATACCTACTGGAGTTATCGGTTTAAGGCCCGCGAGCGAAATACGGGCTGGCGCATCGATTACTTCTTGATCAGCCCTGAGTTACGCCCAAAAGTCAAAGATGTGACCATCTATAACCAGGTCATGGGCTCTGATCATTGCCCTATAGGACTTACGCTGGCCTGAAACATTGGTGTAATTCAATGGCTCTGATTTCCGGAGCGTCAAATGCCTTTGGTTTATACCCGAGCAATCAAGACCTGAGAGCAGATCCACTTGGGGTTTTGGTTTGTTTTCCTACTTTTATAATTCAACCTGTACACTCGGAAAACGGTTAATAAATCATCCCTATGAGTAACTACCACATTAAGCATTTAGAGGAATACTTCCAGGTTTATCGCAAATCCGTTCGAAATCCGGAGGGTTTCTGGGAAGAAATTGCAGAAGAGCATTTTTCCTGGAGAAAAAAATGGGACCGGGTCCTCAGTTGGGACTTTAAAAAACCAGAGGTTAGCTGGTTTGAGGGAGCAAAGCTAAACATCACTGAAAACTGCCTGGACCGTCACCTTTCCGTTCGAGGAGATAAAACGGCCCTCCTCTTTGAACCCAATGACCCCAAAGAGGAAGCCCGGCATATTACCTACAGGGAATTGCACGGTCGTGTTTGCAAAATGGCGAATGTTCTCAAGGCTCAGGGTGTGGGCAAAGGTGACCGGGTTTGTATTTACCTGCCGATGATTCCAGAGTTAGCGGTATCGCTTCTGGCATGCGCCCGGATCGGGGCAATTCACTCCGTGGTATTCGCCGGTTTCTCCTCAACGGCCCTTGCCACACGCATCAATGACTGTGATTGTAAGATGGTGATCACCTCAGATGGCTCTTATCGGGGCGCAAAGACCCTGGACCTGAAAAGCATTGTGGATGCTGCCCTGGAAAGTTGTCCGGGAATTACAGAAGTACTTTTAGTCAGGCGAACTGGAAACCAGGTAAATCTCATAGAAGGTCGGGACCATTGGTTGGAGCCTTTGCTGGAGGAGGCTTCTGAAATCTGTGAACCGGTAATCATGGATGCGGAGGACCCGCTTTTTATTCTTTATACTTCAGGTTCCACGGGCCGGCCCAAAGGAATGGTCCATACCTGTGGGGGGTATATGGTCTATACAGCCTATACGTTCAAGAATATCTTTCAGTATAAAGAGGAGGATGTTTACTGGTGTACGGCAGACATTGGGTGGATCACCGGCCACTCTTATATCGTTTACGGACCTCTGGCCAACGGTGCCACTACGGTAATGTTCGAGGGTGTACCGTCCTATCCGGATTTCGGCCGCTTCTGGGAAGTTATTGAAAAACACCGAATCAACCAGTTCTATACGGCTCCCACGGCCATACGTGCGCTTGCCAAGGAGAATCTCGAATTTGTAGAGACGTACGACCTCTCATCCCTGAAAGTACTCGGCTCTGTTGGGGAGCCGATTAACGAAGAGGCCTGGCACTGGTATAACAACAATGTCGGCAAGAAACAGAGCCCTATAGTGGATACCTGGTGGCAGACTGAAACCGGGGGTATTATGATCAGCCCCATTCCTTTTGTAACTCCGACAACCCCGACTTATGCGACCCTTCCCTTTATCGGGATCCAGCCGGCGCTCATGGATGAGGAAGGGAGGGAAATGGACGGCAATCAGGTATCGGGAAGGTTGTGTATTAAATTCCCCTGGCCCTCCATGGCCAGAACCATATGGGGCGATCACCAACGGTATCGGGACACTTATTTCTCCGCCTTTGAGAACAAATATTTCACGGGTGATGGCGCCATGCGTGATGCTGTGGGGTATTACCGGATCACGGGACGCGTGGACGATGTAATCATTGTATCGGGCCATAACCTGGGCACCGCTCCCATTGAAGACTCTATTAATGAGCATCCGGCTGTCGCTGAGTCTGCCATAGTTGGTTTTCCGCACGATATCAAAGGAAACGCACTTTACGGTTTTGTGATACTTAAGGAAACCGGGGAAGGGCGAAACCGGGATAACCTTCAAAAGGAAATAAACCAGCAAATTACCGAACAGATTGGGCCCATTGCCAAGTTGGACAAAATACAGTTCGTTTCGGGCCTTCCAAAAACACGGAGTGGTAAGATCATGAGGCGAATCCTCAGGAAAATTGCTTCCAAAGACACTTCGAATCTCGGGGACATCAGTACCCTTTTGAATCCGGAGGTGGTTGAGGAAATTATAGCCAACGCCCTATAGATTTGCAGCTTTGTCTCAAGAATGATTTCAAGTTTACGGGGGATACCAGATTTCAGCTTTATTTATTATCACAAATAAGGAGGTAATTGTATATTTGCGCCTCTAAATAAGGTCGCGTAGCTCAGCTGGATAGAGCATCTGCCTTCTAAGCAGACGGTCCCAGGTTCGAATCCTGGCGCGATCACTTAAGAGTGAAAAGTCCACGAAAGTGGACTTTTTTGTTTGAACGAGATTTGAGTTTACTCAAAGATCGAAGTGAAAACAAAAAAAAGCAAAGCGCAGCTTTGTTACTTTTCAATTAGACTACGGATTATAAAGGATCACGCGCGTAGCGCGTAATCCTTCTTACGGCTATCGGGATTTCTA
>NZ_JAUDUY010000014.1 GCF_030380815.1 Robiginitalea aurantiaca
ATCTCAGTGGCAGATAACGACAATGATTCCTCAAACGAGATCCAGGATCTGGGCAGTGTACTTACAGAAGGCAACGATGCCGGAGGCGCGGCTATTGCCAACCTTGCAGATCCGACGGCAGCCCAGGATGCAGCTACCAAAGCGTATGTAGATGCAGTAGCCGTACCGGCCCCATCATTAGCGACAGGAAATCTCATTCAAACAGAAAACCGCGTGTATGACTTAAATGGATTTGACCTCGGTTTTGACGGTTCAGGTTCCATTGGGATAGGCAGAGCAAATCCTCAAAGCAAATTGGATGTTGAAGGACAGATACAGGCCAGAAGTGGATTTGCCTCTACAGAAGGAAGTGTGGGGAATCCGGGTTACGGGTTTTACACCAATGGTGACACCGATACCGGCATGTTTCGAGCAGCAGAAAATCAGCTGGCCTTTTCAACAGATGGTACGGAGGCGTTTAGGATAAATGCCAGTCAGAATATAGGCATAGGCATCGCTACACCTACCGAACGCCTTCACGTTAACGGCAATATTCTGGCAAGCGGATCGATTACCCCTGATTATGTTTTTGAAAAATATTTTGACGGAAAGTCGGGACGTAATCCCGAATACAAGCTCTATAAACTTGAGGAAATCGAATCTTTTATCCGCAAAAACCACCACCTTCCCGGGGTACCTTCTGCGAAAGAAGTTTCCGAAAAAGGAGGGATCGTACTAAACCGCGCTACGGAAATCAACTTAGAGAAAATTGAGGAGTTGTTTTTGCATACGATCGAACAAAAACGCCGAATCGATATCCTGGAAACCGACAAGAAAACGCTGGAAAAAGAAGTTTCATTATTGAAAACCCGGTTGGAACGTATTGAAAGACTGTTGATTGAAAAATCTGAAAACTAGGTATGCGGATTCTCCTCCTAATATTTACATTCAGCATTGGAGTTTCGGGATTCTCACAACCCACACTCCAGCACTACGGTGGTATGCAATTCCACGAAGGGGCGCAAGTAGGCCTTTACGGTTCATTTGTAAACCAGGCTCCCTTTGAGCAGGACGCGGGTTTGCTGGGTTTTTACGGGTTTGGTGAGCTAAGGATCTCAGGAGATTTTGCCCCCCTGCTCTATGATACAGAAATTTTCCGGGGTCCCTCCGTTATACTGGACCAATCCATGTCGGTTGCCAACAACCTCAACTTTATACAGGGAGATCTCGAAACAGACAAAGCCCTCCCGGAGCTATCGGTCACCCTGCTCCAAGACGCCTTTACGGTGGGCGAGGCCAACAGATCTAAAGTTAACGGATATGTTACGGTGATCAATCAATCGAGTATGGTGTTCCCCGTTGGGGATGCTGCGGAATACCGCCCACTTACCCTTGAGGGGGCCGTTTTCCCAATTGCCAAATGTGCCTATTTCCGGGAAAATCCCAATGCCCCCAGCGCGTTCCCCCCTTTTCGGACCGATCTGAAACCGCTTTCCATCGCAGCCATTTCCACAACGGAATTCTGGCGCCTTGAGGGAAGCAGCACCGGCCAAGTCACTTTGAGCTGGAACCCAAACAGCAATCTGGGGAATATTGCCACGTCGGTTGGGGAGGTCACACTTATGGGCTGGAGAAAAGCTACCCAGCGATGGGAATCCCTGGGAACCCAATCCGTTGTCGGTGACCTGCTGAGCGGTTTTGCGATTTCAGAACCCCTCACCCCCGATGCCTATGAAATCCTGACTTTTGGCTCTCTGGCCCAACCAGTGGAAATACCGACCCTGGATAACTACTTTATGAGTCCGAATGGGGATGGCATCAACGATGTTCTAATTATCGAAGAACTCGTGGATTCCCGAAATAACAAATTGCAAATTTTTGACCGCAACGGCCTCAAGGTTTTTGAACTGAATAATTACCAGGATGAGTTCGACGGTACTGCCAATGTAAACAGCCTGATCATAAACCAAAATGCCGGGCTTTCCGAAGGCGTTTACTTCTTTCTGGCTACCCTTTTTGACCTGGGCCTTGAATTTCAGGGCTTTCTTTACCTGGACCGTTAAGCCTAATTCCCGTCTCAAACCTTCAATTTCTGCTGCGAATAGCCTGCATTTTAGTGTTTTGATAACACCGAATGCGCATTTCTCAACATATTGCTTGTTCTGCACAATTCACTTTTCTATCTTCGAGGGAATAATAACATAGGTTCCAACAGATTATGAAGACAAAATTACTTTTCACAATGCTATTGCTGGGCTCATTGGCTGGCGCCTCAGCCCAGGGGCTAAAGCTGGGTGACAACCCGGGCACTATAGACCCCGCATCCCTCCTTGAAATGGAAAGCCGCAATCAGGTCTTTGTCCCCCCACGGGTCACTACGGGTCAAATGAATGCGATCACCCCGTTAGAAGGAGGTATTGTCTACAACACGGATGAAGAAAGTTTGTTTTATTACGAAAATGGGATCTGGAATCCTGTGGGTGGGGTAAAGAATTCAGGTGAGAATTTATTTGCCGGCTCAGAAGCCGGAGATAGCAATACATCCGGAATCCGTAATGTAGCTTTGGGTTTCAGCTCCTTCCGCTCAAATTCTACTGGGAACTACAATACAGCGACGGGAAGTTTTTCATTGGACTCTAATGTGGGTTCCAGCAATAACAGTGCTTTTGGGTACAACGCCCTCAGGGAATCACGTGCCAATAATAATAGTGCCTTTGGTTTCAACTCCCTTAGGCGCAACGTGAGCGGGGTGAACAATAGTGCTTTTGGGGTCAACGCCCTCAGGGACCTTGTGAATGGGGATAATAATAGTGCCGTCGGAATGAATGCCTTAAGATCAACCGATGGTTTCCGTAACACTGCGGTCGGGGAGCAAGCCCTGCAGTGGCAGACAACAGGAGATAACAACGTCGCCATAGGTTTCAGGGCCGGGAGGCTTCAGGCAAATGGCAGCAATCTAACGGAGGTCTCCAATTCCATTTTTATCGGAGAATCCACGAGCTCTTCAGCCAATGGACAGAGCAACGAAATTGTTATTGGCCATAATGCCATCGGAAATGGCACGAATACGGTCACGATCGGGGCAGACAATATTGAAGAAACGTACCTGCACGGAACCGTATTTGTAGATGGAGAACCTATTTCAGGCGGTGGAGGAAGCGATCCGAATGTAGGAACGAATAACGTATTTGTAGGGAATGGTGCCGGGGAAAATACGGCCCTTGATCCTTCAGGACGCGAGAATGTTGCCGTGGGTGTTTCAGCCCTGGGCTCGAATGTGACTGGGATTCGAAATACCGCTATTGGGACCGAGGCTTTGTTTTCTAATGTTAGCGGTGTTAACAATACTGCAATGGGTAATTCTGCCTTGATTAATAACATAGGAAATGGCAATAGTGGATTTGGATTTGGAGCCTTAGCGTCAAATACTGATGGTGCAAGTAATTCTGCTTTGGGTACAAGTGCATTGACCTCATTGAACACCGGTTCGGATAATATCGCTTTCGGAAGAACAGCTGGAAATCTAATTGCTAATGGGTCCCAAAATACAAATTCAGATCGTTCGGTTTTCCTTGGTTCAAATACGCGAGCAAATGCTAATGGCGAGAATAATCAGATAGTTATTGGCCATGGTGCCGTTGGCAATGGGTCATTAACAGTAACGATTGGTAATGATGCTATCACCGACGTCTACTTTGGCAACGGATATATCTTCTCAGGGGATGCGGCACCCGCCTCCTCCTCGGCCCCAGGGGAAACTGGGGAAATCCGGATCGATGCGAATTTCATCTATGTATGCGTAGCTCCTAACTCCTGGGTTCGGGCTGCCCTCTCTAGCTGGTAGAAAAAATGAAAGTATATACCTATTTAGCGGCCTTTGCGATAGCCGGACTCTCAATTTCTGAGGGGGCCGCTCAGAGTGCGATCGTGAATCACGGGGCAGAAATGAGACTGCACAAGGATGGGCAGATGGGCTTTCACGCCGATTTTCGAAATGACGGGGAGTTTTCTGAAAACCAGGGGCTTGTGGGCTTCTATTCGGACGATACCCCACTGAGGATTACCGGTTCCTCCGGAATAGAACTTTTTGATGCCGAGTTTGCTGCACCCCTAGGAGTTATCCTGGAAAACGATCTGGTGATCAATAACAATGGAAACCTTATTGAAGGGGATGTCCAAACCGCCCGGAACACAGAGGCACCCTATACTTTAAAATTCCAGTACGACACCTTTTACACAGGGGAAAGTGACGTCTCTAAGGTAGACGGCTTTGTATCCTTTCAAAACAAGCAGGATTTTACCTTCCCGGTGGGAGATCCCAATCGGCTTCGGCCCCTGACCATAAATGCTTCGGCCGTTAACCCTTCAGGGGTTTGTGCCTATTTTCCGGAGGATCCGAATGCGCCCGTAAGCCTGGCAAAGGCATATAATACAAGTAGCCAGGCGGAATTTGGCCTACAGGTTAGCAAGAGGGAATTCTGGTACCTGCAGGCAGATCTTCCCTCACAGGTAACCCTAAGCTGGGATTCCAGAAGTGAGGTCCGCAACCTCTCAACCGATACGGAGAACCTCCGGGTGGTTGGATGGAACAAGGCCACCAGACATTGGGAGGATCTAGGAAATACCAGAACGGAAGGAAATCTCGCCAGTGGTACGGTGCGTTCTGATGTCTTTAACCCGGGTGAATATGAAATTCTCACCTTAGGCGGTATGTCCGACGCAACCGGTTCCCTGAGCGTGCTGGAACTTGATAATTATTTCCTCTCACCCAACGGGGACGGGAGAAATGAACGCCTGATCATCGACGCCGTTTCAGAAGCCCCGAATAATACACTGCAGATTTTCACCCAAAGCGGAGCCCTGGTATATACGAAGGAGAATTATCAAAATGAATTCGACGGGAATTCCAATACCCGGGGTTCGTTTGAACGGGGGAAAGGCTTACCTGAAGGGGTGTATTTTTACATGATCACCTTCCCGGAACTGCGTCAGAAACATCAGGGATATTTCTATCTGAGCAGATAAGCACCTATCCGGTATTTTTCTATTGAATTTTATACCTTCGGACCAGACCTGCAGGGAAACAGGTTGAGAAAATGCCGGTGCACTCTGGTTTTCGCGCCCGCTCAATAAGGATGTAATTCACAAATAATGAACCGAAGAAATTTTCTGATTCGTGGGAGTCTTGGCAGCCTTGCCTTTACCCTTCCCCTGAATCATCTCTTTGCACAGGAACAAATCTACAGCGTTGAAGAATTAACCGGGAAAGCCGACATCGAACTCTTCGGCGAGGGCATCAACCTGAGAAAGGAAGCCCACGATGCCTTCATCAGAATGAAGAAAGCGGCCTACCAGGACGGGATAGACATCAAAGTAGTCAGTAGTTTCAGGGATTATGAGCGGCAACGCGGGATTTTCGAGCGCAAGTATATCAACTATACCGAAGAAGATGGGATGGAGCCCCTGGAGGCTGTAGATGAAATTGTCAAATACTCCACGATTCCAGGGACGAGCCGTCACCACTGGGGAACCGATGCAGACCTGGTGGATGGCTCAAAACGGTCGGAAGGGGATCTGCTGGTACCCGATAAATTCGAAGCCGGAGGTCCTTTTGAAGACTTTAAAGTCTGGATGGATGACCACTCCGAGGAGTATGGATTCTATCTGGTCTACACAGACAACCCAAAACGACGCGGCTTTAAATATGAGCCCTGGCATTACAGCTACGCCCCACTTTCCATACCCATGCTTTCGGCCTTCCGGAAGATGAACATTATGAAAATCCTCGAAAAAGATGATTTTCTGGGGAGTGAACACCTGACGACAGGGTTTATCCGGAACTACATCACCGGGAATATCCTCGATATCAACCCGGATTTGTTATAGGCTTTTTCCGGGTTCCCGAGGGATCCCTTTAATCCAGATGTCGGCACGACGAGAACCAAAGCTCAAGGGTAGCTTTCCACTCATAGTAATACCCCCATACCGTAAAGTGCATTCCCCTTATAGGTGCAGGCATCGGGAAATATTCCACTTAGATCGAATGAAAAGGGGTAGCCGGGCCCTCCTATTTCATTTTTTGTATATTGGGGTCCCTCAAAATCTTACCGCTTACATAGTTTAACCCTTATAGCTTGGATTTAATCCATTAAAGACACTATATGGGAACACTAACACATTTTAAGAATCTGTACGTTCACGCGTTTGACAACTGTAAACCGGTTTTCGTCGTGTACTTGCTCAAAGGGTATTCGCTATTTTGCGCAATGATGCTGTCTATGGCTTTGTATGCTTTTTTTTACCGGATGTTTACCGGGTTTGATTTCTAACTCGAGGACTTTCTTCTGCAGGGACTGCCATTTTGGTCACCTGTGATGGAAATAAAAATCCCGGACATCCAGTCCGGGATTTTTATTTTGGTATGGTTCTCCCCAGCTTAGCACATCGCTTTTTCATTAAGAATAGGATACAATAGGACCCATTCACTGGGCCGACCTATAGCAAAAGGGGGCAGCAGGCTTCCCGGCCATGATTTTCTCCCCCGACAACCACCTGTTCGCAAGACCTATGATTTGGGGTAATTTTAAAATATTGCCAGGCGGTGTACTTCCACAGAAATCAGCCCAGATCGTTTTTCGTCCAGTCATAAAGTATCTAAATTAATAGCAAAGCTGCCCATTTCCTGTTATTTTTGATCTTGAAAATTCTGAAACGGATGAATAAAAAGGTTATCCTGATGATCCTCGACGGATGGGGTATTTCCCCGGATCCCAAAGTTTCAGCTATTGAACAGGCGGAAACTCCTTTTGTCGATTCCCTGTACAAGAAGTATCCCCACGCCACCCTGCTCACCGATGGAATGCATGTAGGTCTTCCGGAAGGGCAAATGGGAAACTCTGAAGTCGGGCATATGAATCTGGGGGCTGGTCGGATCGTTTACCAGGACCTGGCTAAAATTAACCTTGCCGTTAAGGAGGATAAACTAAGGGAAGATCCGGTATTGCAAAAGGCTTTTGCCTATGCGAAAGAACAGCATAAACCCGTACATTTTCTCGGACTTCTGAGTGATGGCGGGGTCCACAGTCATATTGCGCATCTCAAGGGCTTAATAAGCGCTGCCGGGGACAATGGAGTGGCCCAATCCTTTGTACACGCATTCACGGACGGCCGTGATGTAGATCCGCGAAGCGGGGCCGGATTCCTGAAAGACCTCGATGGATTTTGTTCTGATAAACCCTGTCAGATCGCCTCGGTGATCGGCCGGTATTATGCCATGGATCGCGATAAACGCTGGGAACGGGTTAAGCTCGCTTACGATCTTCTCGTCCGGGGTGAAGGGCAAGCCGCTGAGAATGCAGCAACAGCAGTTGAAGAAAGTTATGCAGAGGGCGTTACCGATGAATTTATCAAACCCATTGCAATCACGGACCAAAATGGACATGCGCTTGGCCGAATTCAGGAAGGGGATGTTGTTATCTTTTTCAACTTCCGTACAGATCGCGGGCGTGAACTCACACAGGTACTCAGTCAGCAGGCGATGCACGAGTACAATATGTATCCGCTGAAGCTTTATTTTGTAACCCTGACCAATTACGACGATACGTTTGAGAATATCCATGTGGTCTACGATAAGGAAAACATCAAGGACACCCTGGGCGAGGTGCTTTCCGCGGCTGGTAAACGACAAATACGGATTGCGGAAACTGAAAAATATCCTCATGTAACCTTCTTCTTCAACGGGGGACGGGAAGCTCCCTATACCGGAGAATCCAGGATTCTTTGCCCCTCACCGAAAGTGGCCACATATGACCTTAAACCGGAAATGAGTGCCTATGAAATCCGCGATGCGATTATTCCTGAACTCGAAAAGGAGGAGGCGGACTTTGTCTGTCTTAATTTTGCAAATCCCGATATGGTAGGGCATACCGGAAGTATGCCGGCGGCAATTAAGGCTTGTGAAACAGTAGACATTTGTGCCAAAGCCGTAATAGAAGCCGGCCTGGCGCACGGATATACCACTCTGGTGATTGCCGATCATGGAAATTGCGATACGATGATCAATCCGGATGGCAGTGCCAACACAGCCCATACGACCAATCCGGTGCCCCTTATAATGGTGGATCCGGACCGAAAGCACATTGGGGATGGTGTGCTGGGTGATATCGCGCCAACCATTCTGGAAATACTTGAAATCCCATCTCCTGAATTAATGACCCAATCCTCTCTGTTGTAGTTTTATGAAAAACATTCTGAACTTTATTGTCCTTGCATTTCTGCTTTGTTTAAGTTCCTGTGCTATAGGCCCGGGCCACAATGCGGTTAAGGTACCTGATGGCGATTCGGTTATCCTGGTGGGTACCACAGGTTTTGAGGCACTGGAAGAAGCGCCATTTTCGGACTGGTATACTTCCGGATATGGTACGTTCACCGCCGATTCTTCACAAACAGAAGTCCTTACACCCTTACTCGAGGAAGTGGACATTGTCGTTTTTATGGGGACCTGGTGTGAGGACAGCCATCGGGAGATCCCCAAATTCGTCAGGATTCTGGAAGCCACCGGCTATCCGATCGAAGCCATTGAAGTGATCGCAATGACCCGGGATAAAACAACACCCCAGGAGTATGAGGCAGGACAAAACATTACAAATATCCCAACCTTCATCTTTTCCAAAGACGGAGAAGAACTGGGGCGAATAGTGGAATTTCCTGTGGAGAACCTGGAAAGCGATATGCTGAAAATCCTCAGCGGCCAACCTTATAAACACGCCTACGACTGGGATTGAGTCAGTTCCCGGGGGGTGCGCTTTTTATAAAAAACAGCACACTGTATTATCTTTGCCTTTATGATTCAAGCAAAAACAGCTGAAGAAATTGAATTAATGCGGGAAAGTTCCCTTGTGGTCTCCAGGACTCTAGGGATGCTTGCAGGTGAATTAAAACCAGGGGTTACCGGCCTGTATCTGGACCGACTGGCTGAGGAGTTCATACGTGAACAAGGTGCTGAACCCGGATTTTTGGGAATGTACGACTTCCCGAATACGCTCAATATCAGTCCGGATGCCCAGGTAGTTCATGGAATTCCAACAGATGAACCCTTTCAGGAGGGCTCAATTGTATCCGTGGACTGTGGCAGTTTCAAAAACGGGTATTACGGCGATCATGCCTATACCTTTGCCATAGGAGAAATCGATCCGGAAAAGAAGAAATTACTTGAGGTAACCAAAGATTCCCTCTATGTTGGAATTCGGGAATTCACATTGGGCAACCGGGTAGGCGATGTCGGTTATGCCATACAGCAGTATTGCGAAGGTCACGGTTATGGCGTTGTCCGGGAATTGGTTGGCCACGGGATTGGAAAAAAATTGCATGAAGCCCCGGAAATGCCCAATTACGGAAAACGCGGAAGGGGTAAAAAGTTTATAGAAGGAATGGTCGTTGCCATTGAACCCATGATCAATATGGGCACACGCCGCATCAAGCAGTTGCGCGATGGGTGGACGATTCTTACCGCTGACGGCAAGCCCAGCGCACATTTTGAACACAATGTTGCCCTTATCGATGGAAAGCCCGAATTGCTCTCCACTTTTGCCTATATCTATGAGGCATTGGGAATTCAAAGTGAGGAAGAAGCCGAATTCCGGAAAAAACCCATTGCCCTCTGACATTGAGCAAAATCCCATGAAACATTTATTCAAATGGGTGCTAAAACAGGTGCCACGACCCCTGCTTATCCGGTTGAGTTATTGGGTGCGCCCCCTTCTCGCCCTAAGCCTGAAAGGAGACCGCTACACCGACCCGATAGACGGGAAGTCCTTTCGCTCCTTTTTACCCTACGGCTATGAAAAACCAAGGGAAAATGTACTGTCTCCCTCCACGCTCTCGCTAGAGCGCCACCGATTGCTCTGGCTTTATCTAAAAGGGGAAACAGACTTTTTTACAAGCCCCTACTCCGTCCTTCATTTTGCCCCGGAACAGGCATTTTACAAACGGTTTCGAAATGCAAGTAACCTTCAGTACACCACAACCGATTTAAATTCCCCCCTGGCAGATGTTAAGGCTGATATTTGCAACCTCCCTTTTGAATCTGATTCCTTTGATGTAATCCTGTGCAATCATGTCCTCGAGCACATTCCCGAGGACCGTAAAGCCCTGAAAGAACTCTTCCGCGTCATGAAACCCGGGGGGTGGGGTATTTTCCAGGTACCCCAGGACCTGGGTCGGGAGCGTACCTTCGAAGACCCCAGTATCACAGATAAAGAAGAGCGGCGTAAAATTTTCGGCCAATACGATCACGTACGGGTCTATGGACGGGATTATTTCGATATTCTCCGGGGGTCGGGGTTCTGGGTGCGACCTGTAGATTACACGAAGAACATGGAGGCGGAAGAAGTTGACCGGTATCGCCTGGCTCCCGGGGAGATTATCCCTGTGGTCGAAAAACCCGCAGGGTCATAAATCCTGCTGAAGCAGGGATTCAAAACCCGGGGTCATGTATTCCTCAGCAGTTCCCTCGTCATTCAAATAGACGATATACCCCTCAAGATTCGGATTCGCCTCGAAAATGTCCATGGAACGTTCCAAATCCATTGCCATAAATGCTGTTGCGTACCCATCGGCTACCATGCATGTTTGAGCCAGGACGGAAACGGCCAGGATCCGGGAGTCTCTTGTAAACCCGGTGCGTGGATCGATGGTGTGCACAAACTTTTTGCCTGTAGTGGAATCGACACGAAACTTCCGATAGTTCCCGGAAGAAGCCATCGCCCGATCACTAAGGGTGATGATCTGTTTGATTCTGCGCCCATCCAGTACCTGAGGATCGTCAATACCCACAACCCATGGTTGTTTCTTTAGCTGGTTCATTCCCAGGGTCCGAAGTTCTCCTCCCACCTCCACCAGGTAGTCCGAAACCCCTCTGCCTTCCAACATCAGCCCGAGGCGGTCTACGGCATAGCCCTTGGCGATGGCGTTAAAATCCAGGCGGATCCCCGGGGTTTCCATAACGATACGTGAATCCGGGGTTAGCTGAACCTTTTTTAACCCGACATAGTGGAGCAAACTGTCTACCCGGGTACTGTCCATTTCCTGTGCGGCTCCCGGACCAAAACCCCAGGCATCTACAAGGACACCCACCGTAGGGTCAAAGTAGCCATCCGTCTGACGGTGTATTTCTAAAGAGGCCTTGAAAACTTCTGCGAACATGGCATCAACGACAACAGATGTATCTCCGTCATTGATCCGGCTGATATCAGAACCCGGAAGATAGGTAGACAAAGACTGGTTGACCACCTTAAACACCGAATCGATTTGCGGTTGCAGGTCCGTAGTATCCGCAGTGAAGACTTTTATGGCATATGAGGTTCCAAGGGCCCCACCCTGGTATACCTGTTCGCGCAGCGGGCCCTTATCCGCGCATCCCACAGCTACCAACGCCCATAAAAGGAATATCCATCCCCTAGATTTCAATAAGGCCTTCATACTGGACGATGTATTTTTCATTTAGGTAAACCGGTAAATTCTGATCCATTGCATTGGATAAGCCCACCCCGGCATAATAGGTACGGGCTTCAAATTTCGAAGCGTGATCCCTGACCTTCTTCATCAGCTCCGTATCGTATACAGAGGGGTTTTGAGGGTAAGCCACCGGGCGCACCACAATAAAATGCAGTATTTTTTCCTTTAAACAAACAAATTGGGGATTCTTCCCCTTCTTGCTATTAACCCCCATGAACTCATAGCCGGACTCCTCCAGTTCGCGTCCCACGATATTCATCGCAAGGTTGTGCAGTTCCTGTTCTGTAAGTGCTTTCATTGGCGTTCACAGATAAAAAAACCGATATGAATCATATCGGTTTTAAATTATTTCAAGAAGGGATTATCCTCCAAAGTCATCAAAGCGAATGTTTTCATCGGGAATCCCAAAATCTTCGCCCATTTTCTGAACCGCCTTATTCATTAGGGGCGGACCGCAAAAATAAAGTTCGATATCTTCCGGAGATTCGTGGTGATCGAGGTAATTATCAATGACGCAGTTGTGAATAAACCCTACAAATCCATCGCCGGGTGCATCGATATCCTCTTTTACTTTCCAGTTGTCTTCCTCCAGGGGTTCTGAGAGAGCCATATAAAATTTAAAATTCGGGAAGTCCTTCTCCAACTGTTTGAAGTGATCGATATAGAAAAGTTCCCTTTTGGAACGCCCTCCATACCAGAAGGTCACTTTCCGCTTGGTTTTCAGGGTTCTGAAAAGGTGATACAAATGGGATCGCATGGGCGCCATTCCCGCACCTCCTCCGACATAGAGCATTTCCGCCTCGGACTCATTGATAAAGAATTCCCCGTAAGGACCAGAAATGGTAACCTTATCACCTGGTTTGCAGCCGAAAATATACGAGGAAGCAATTCCGGGATTTACATCCATCCACCCATTCTTGCTCCTGTCCCATGGTGGGGTGGCAATACGCACGTTCAGCATGACCTCACGGCCTTCAGCCGGATAGGAGGCCATGGAATAGGCCCGCTCTACCGTTTCGGTGTTTTTCATCACAAGGGGCCAAAGATTGAACTTATCCCATTCCGTACGGAACTTTTCAGGATCGTCGTGCTCTTTTGGGTGGGCCGTGATATCAAAATCTTTGTAAGGAACCTCACATGGAGGAATTTCAATCTGTATATACCCTCCGGCCTTATAGTTCATGTCCTCGGGTATTTCCACAACGAATTCCTTGATAAAGGAGGCCACATTAAAATTCCGCACCACCGTAGCTTCCCACTTCTTGATTCCGAAAACCTCCTCAGGAATCGTGATGTTCATGTCCTGTTTTACCTTCACCTGACAGGCCAGACGCGCGCCCTCATTCAATTCCCGTTTTGAGAAGTGCGGTGTTTCGGTGGGCAATGCTTCTCCGCCCCCTTCGAGAACGTGGCATTCACACTGAATACAGGTTCCTCCTCCCCCGCAGGCGGAAGGCAGGAATATCTTCTGATTCCCGAGGGTAGAAAGCAGCGAGCTCCCTGAAGGCACCTCGATCTCTTTTTCTCCGTTGATCGTAATGGTAACCGGTCCGGACGGGGCTAATTTTTCCTTAGTAAACAGCAAAAGAGCCACCAGCGCCATGACCAGAATCAAAAACGCGACTATCGTTATCAGAATCGTACCAACTGTTGTTGTAGCTGCTATCATTACTACTTATTTAAAGCATCGTTATAGGAAATAACCACTTCCTCCTTTTTCTTTTCTGTTTCCACCTCCACGGCCTCACCTTCAGCCTCGGGGAGCACTGCTTCCCGAACGACAGTTTCCGGCACAGGGCTGTCCGCTCCTTCATCTCCTCCTGTGAGCATCCCTCCGAAACTTTGGAAGCCGATACCCATAAGACCTGTTATGATAAATGTTATGCCCAGACCTCTCAGGGGTGGCGGGACATTGGAATACCGGATTTTCTCCCGGATAGCCGCAATGGCCAGGATAGCCAGAAACCATCCGATACCCGAACTGATGCCGTAGTTAAATGCCAGGGCAAGCGATGGGATTTCCCGGGCTTGCATAAACAGGGATCCTCCTAAAATCGCACAGTTCACAGCGATAAGTGGGAGGAAGATTCCCAGGGAATTATAGAGTGCCGGAGAAAATTTTTCCACCACAATTTCCACGAGCTGTACCATGGTTGCGATGGTCGCGATAAACATAATAAAGGAAAGGAAGCTGAGGTCGTAATCGGCGTACTCTGCGCCAAGCCAGGACAGGGCTCCTTCCTGCAGGATGTACTGATCGAGCAGCCAGTTCAGCGGGACGGTTACACCGAGTACAAATATGACAGCCGCTCCCAGTCCTACTGCGGTAGCTACCTTCTTAGAAACAGCCAGGTATGAGCACATTCCAAGGAATACAGCAAATACCATGTTATCTATAAAGATGGACTTAAAAAACAATTCAAGATGTTCCAGCATAACGTAAAGCTTCAGTTCTATCTGCGATTAGTTCTCTTCGATCAGGGCCGTATTACGGGACCGTTGTACCCAGATAATGATCCCCACCACAATTAGGGCTGCAGGGGGCAAAATCATAAATCCGTTATTCTCATATCCGATGGAATACAGGCCGGTCTTGCCGATAGGATCTCCCAGCACCGGGTATCCGAAAAGGGTTCCCGAACCCAGTAATTCCCGAAAAAAGCCGACGATAATCAAAATGACTCCGTATCCAAGGGCATTACCAATCCCATCCAGGAAAGACCTCCAGGGCCCATTACCCAGTGCAAAGGCTTCAAAACGTCCCATAATAATACAGTTTGTAATGATCAGGCCGACAAATACCGCAAGGGTTTTGCTCAGCTCGTAGGCAAATGCCTTGAGCACCTGATCCACGACGATTACCAGGGCTGCGATTACAACCAGCTGCACGATGATCCGAATCTTTGAAGGGATAATATTCCGCATCAGGGAAATCACTACGTTCCCCACACCCATCACAAAAATTACCGACAGGGCCATCACCACGGATGCCTTTAATTCGGCCGTAATCGCCAGGGCCGAACAAATACCGAGTACCTGAATGGTAATCGGGTTGTTGTCCGCCAGGGGATCAATTATAAGGTTTGCATCTTTTTTGGTCAGCAGTGCCATATCAATTGGATCTTACAGATTCTAAATAGTCTTTATACAGGTTCAGGCTTTCCGAAATCATCGAAGTAACCCCATTTCCGGTAATGGTAGCGCCCGCAAGGGCATCCACGGCATTATCCTGTTTGTCCGTATTCGCAGGGTCGTTATTCCCCTTGATCACTTTGATGCCCACAAGACGACCATCCTCCATGATGGATTCCCCTTGAAAATCATCCATAAAGAAACGCTCCTTGATGTTGGCTCCAAGGCCCGGGGTTTCCGCTTTATGATCAAAATACACCCCCTGAACTATCATGTCTTCATCCAGGGCTATAAATCCCCAGATCGCATCCCACAAACCTTTTCCGTACATGGGCAGGATATAAAATTTCTTCCCATCCTTCTCCCCGATGTACACCGGTAATTTATAAGGCTGTCCTTTCTTCCGGGCCGCCAGTTGCTTTTTCATATCGATCAGGTAGGCCTGATCGTCCTGGGTTATCTGATCTCCGCTGATTACCAGTTGTTCTGTTATATAGGATGTGAAGACCTCCTCTACCTTGTCCGTTGGGATAAAGCTAACTGAACTAGTGCCCTCATTGTCATTTACACCCATAGCGTAAAGGATATTCTGTTGCTTTTCAAAGCGCTCGTTCTCCTTTATCAAGGGTTTGAGCCCTGAAGCCAGATAGGCCAGTATTGCCCCCACCACGACCACCATAAGGGCGGCAAACAAAACCGTATAGAGGTTTTTTTCCGTATTAAATGCCATAGTTAAACGGTTTCTGCTTTAAGTTCTTCGGATTTCCCATCCGTGATTTTTGGATAGATTGTAGCCGCTTTCATTCGCTTGAGTCTTCGGTTGACATTCCCCCGAACCACATAATGGTCAATAGTCGGGGCAAATACATTCATCAGCAATATGGCAAGGAAAACGCCTTCGGGATAGGCCGGGTTGAAAACGCGTATCATTACAGAGAGGAATCCGATCAAAAATCCGTAGAACCATTTCCCCCTATTGGTCTGAGATCCCGTAACGGGGTCAGTAGCCATGTATACAATTCCAAAAGCAAGCCCACCGACAATGAGGTGCTTCCAAAATTCGAAATTCATCAGGCTGTAGAACGAACTGCCTTCGCCAATCCATCCCATATCGACCACCCCGTTAAAAATCAAGCCCATTGCCAGGGCCCCAAGGACCGCACTGACCATGATTCGCCAACTCGCAATCTTGCTAAAAATAAGGAAGAGGCCTCCCAATAAAATAAGGAATGCCGAGGTTTCCCCTACAGAGCCAGGGATAAAACCGAAGAACATATCGGCAGTACTATAGTCATAGGCATTGTTCTGGGCGAGGGATCCTAAAATGGTTTCTCCTGAAATAGCATCCGGTGTTCCCGTTCGGGCTACGGCCCCGTGTACCCAAACCTTATCCCCACTCATCCAGGTCGGGTAGGCAAAGAAAAGGAATGCCCGGATGGTCAAAGCCGGATTCAGGATATTCATCCCGGTTCCTCCAAAGACTTCTTTTCCAATGACGACTCCAAAAACCACCGCGACCGCCAGCATCCAAAGCGGCGTATCGATTGGCACGATCAGGGGTACGAGCATCCCGGTCACCAGGTACCCTTCTTCCACTTCGTGGCCTTTGATCACGGCAAAGATAAACTCTACCAACAGCCCAACCCCATATGAAATAATGACCAGGGGCATTACGAGTTTAAAACCAAGCCAGAAGTTCTCCCAGGTCAGGAAATTTTCCCAAAGCGAGACAACGCGAGGCGTACCGCTGGCTGCATCAATCGCGGCAAAATGCTGGTATCCGGTGTTGAAGAAAGAAAACAGCAATACGGGGATCAATGCCATGATCACCATATTCATCGTTCGCTTCAAATCATCTGCAGACCGGATGTGACTCCCGCTATGCGTGGTTTCATCTGGCGTAAAGAGGAAGGTATGGAAGGCACTGAATGCAGGCGCCATCTTATTCCCCCTCAATCGGTGCTTTATGATGTGTAAACGCTTTTTAATGGTCAGTCTTTTCTCGCTCATAGTCTTATCCTATTTCTTTTTGAAGATAATCCAGGCCCTCCCGGATAATATCCTGGTGCGGTTGTTTAGAGATGCAAACAAATTCGGTTAGGGAAAAATCCTCAGGTATAACCTCGTACAATCCGAGCTGTTCCATTTCATCGAGATCCTTGTACATGCAGGCTTTAAGCAATTGCAGCGGATAGATATCCAATGGAAAAACCTCCTCGTAAAGCCCTGTGACTACAAAAGCCCGGTGCTCTCCGTTTGTATTGGTGTCGAGGTCGTATTTCTTATTTGGTTGTAACCAGGAAAAGGTAAGGGACCTGGTTGGAGAGATCTTATCGAAAACCGGCTTATTCCAGCCAAAGAATTCATAATCGTCCCCCTCGGGAATGACGGAAACGGTATTGTTATAGAATCCAAGGGAGCCGTCAGGCCGCGATCGGGATCCTGTCAGCACGTTCCCGTTAATCACCCTGAAATCCTTTAGGTTTACACCACTGGAATACAGAAATGTGGAAATTTCAGCACCGATTTTGACGCTGTAATATCTTGGTTTTTTAACACAGGATCCCACAAGGGCAACCAGGCGTTCCGGATTGAACTTTCCGGTGAGAAAGGCTTCTCCAATAATGACCAGGTCCTGGGGCGAAAGGGTCCATACGCGTTCCCCCTTATTGATGGGGTCGATTTTATTGATCAGGGTCCCTACAAGCCCGGCCGGATGCGGCCCGCTCACGCGGTGAGACTCAAACCCGCTCAGGCTGGAAAAAGGGGAATCCTGCCCCTGCCCGATTCCGATGTGCACTTTTCCCGGGGTGAGTTTGGCAAGACCACTGATGGCGGCCTGGAGCTCTTTTTCTTTTCCTTTCAGGGTATAATTGATATCTGCAGCCAGGGGTGCGGTAATATAAGCTGAAATGAAAATAGCCTTAGGCACATCCTCAGGGTGGGCAATGACATCATAAGGCCGTTGCATGATAAAAGGCCAGCACCCGGATTCGAGTAAAAAGGCCCGAATTTCATCATCCGTAGCTTTGGAGACGTCAACCGGGGTATGTTCCAGAGTGGTTTGCTCCTTGTCGGCGAGGATCTTTAGCGTGAGGATTCTTCTGCGGGCACCTCTTTCAATTTCGACGAGTTCTCCACTTACCGGAGAAACGAATTTCATGGCCGGATAGGCCTTGTTGAAAAAAATAGGTTCCCCTGCCTTAACCTCGGCTCCTTCTTTGAGAAGCATTTTTGGGGTCACCCCGTGAAAATCACTGAGGTTGATGGTGTATACGTTGCTCGCTACTGCTTTGGAAGTTATGGCTTCAGCGACTCCTACAAGGTTGATATTCAATCCTTTTTTAATCCGGACATCCGTGGGCATAAGCTTTGAAACCTTTGGTTAAAATTAGGCACAAAAATAGCACTTAAAAGAAAGTTTTCATAATTATTACCCCATTTTTTGGGCGGTACATCGAAGTGAATTCTGAGGGGGTACAATTTGTTTACCTTTGATGAAAAATATCGCGATAAATGCAGGTAAAGCTTAAACATCTACCCTTCTTTTTCTGGAGTTTGACTGCATTCTCTCAGGCCCAACTGGAGGTTCCTGAACCGGAACACATCAAAACGATCACCTTTAAGGGACCCACAGATGACCAGTTTCCGATCATACAACTGGGCGACAGGATCCAACTTGAATTCGACGACCTTACCGCCAGCGAACAGGATTACTACTATCGCATCGTCCACTGCGATTATAACTGGGAGCGCTCCCAACTGTTAAAATCACAGTATTTAAAGGGGGTCGACAACCAGCGTATCATTAATTACGAAAACAGCTATACCACGCTGCAGCCCTATTCCAACTACCGTTTGACCCTGCCCAATGGCCAGGTCGGTTTTAAAGTCAGCGGAAATTATATGCTCGAGATCTACAACTCAAATGATGAATTGCAGTTTTCCAGGCGGTTTATCATTTACAAGGACCTCGTGCAGGTTGCGGCAACCGTAAAACGTTCACGGGATTTTGAATTTATCGGGAAAAAGCAATCGGTGCAATTCAGCATACGCCCCTCAGGTATAAATCTGATCAACCCCAAGAAAGAGGTGAAGGTTATTTTATTGCAAAACTACCACTGGCCCACGGCGCGATACAATCTCCCGCCCCAGTATACCATAGGCAATGAACTCATCTACCGCTACGATCAGCAAACGGCATTTTACGGGGGTAACGAATTCCTGAATTTCGACTCCAGTGACCTCAGGGCCCCTACATCTATGATTTCTACCATTGAAATGAAGGAGTTGTATCACCATTACCTTTTTACAAACCGCTACAGGGCCGATGACAAATACACCTATTTCCCGGACATCAACGGGGACTTTTTAGTCCGCACCCTCCAGGGGGTCGACTCCTCAAGGGAAGCCGAGTATACCTGGGTTCATTTCAGCCTGCCTTACACCGATTTGATCGGTCTGGACAACGTCTATGTTTTTGGAAAATTCAACAACTATGCCCTTCAGGATCTCAACCGAATGGAATTTGACGAGGCAAGTGGGAAAATGAAAACAAAACTCCTTTTAAAGCAGGGATTCTACAACTTTAAATACGTCATCCAAAGGGCTGATGGCATGGTTGAATTAAATTCCGTTTCCGGAACGTTTGACTACACTGAAAATATCTATACCATTCTGGTTTACTACAGGGATTTTGGCGATATTTACGACAGCATCATTGGAATAGGAACCGCAAATTCCAGTACGATAAGTAATTAAGGAACCCTGAAACTATGGAGTCCAAACCGGTAAAACAAGGCGGCAGATACCCTCTGAAATACCGGGGTACAGAATGTCTCAATTGCGGACAACCCCTGGATCTTTCTGACAGGTATTGCCCCTACTGCTCCCAGGCAAATACGACCAAACACCTCAGCGTCAAGGATTTTTTTGAAGAATTCCTTGCCGAGATCGTCAATCTGGACACCCGACTTTTTCGCACCCTCTATACCATGGTATGGCGTCCTGGAAAAATTAGCCTCGATTTTATCAGCGGCAAGCGCAAATCCTATGCCAATCCGTTTCGGCTGCTGCTCAGTGTTGCGATCATCTACTTTCTGATGCTCACCTTTAGTGCGGATTTTGACCGCTTTGACCGGCAGGGCAGAAGCGCTTCCGATAACGTGGATCAGGTCCTTAACTGGGACCTGAATTTTGACACGGACGATCCGGATCAGCAAAGTGCCATTGCAGCGCTGGACACCCTTGACTTAAAAGGCCTGAAAAACCTGAAGAACCTGGACAGCCCTGGCATTAAGGGGTTGGACAGCCTGGACTTAAAGGAGCTGGATAGTATGGGGCTGACCGGAATAGACAGCCTGGGGCTGACGGGATCGCTGAAGGCAAAAAAGCGAAACCGGGACTCCCTTATCCTCGCCGATCCCCGGGGATATCTGGAAAAAATAGATGAAAAAAGCTGGTTATCCGGCACCCTGAAACGCGCTGCCTTTTTCGTAACACTGATTAACCAGGACAGTGTTTACACCTTTGAGGAGGCCGCGGAAAAATATAAGCTGGAAAACAGCTCAGAGAACCAGCTCGCCTTCGGGATTGCGGACAGCTACGACCATCTGAACAGACAGCCGGGGACCTTTCTGAAAGAATTTATTTCGACCGTGCCCTTTGCCATATTTTTCTTCCTGCCCCTTTTTACCATTTTCCTTTGGCTCTTTTACATCAGGAAAAAATACACCTACACCGATAATTTGGTCTTTTCCTTTCACAGTCAGGCCTTCTTTTTTATCTTGCTCATTGTAAGTTTTCTGATCGACTGGGCCTTTGGCGTCACGAGCATCTGGGTGGCGTTACTGATTTTTCCGGTATACCTCTTCCTCTCCATGCGAAGGTTTTACGGACAGGGGTGGTTTAAAACGACAATTAAATTTTTATTTCTGAACAATCTTTTTTTTATATTGGCAAGTATTGCAGCTATCGTATTTTTGATTGGAAGTGCACTTACTTTTTAGACTATGAAAATGAACACTAAAGTAACCCGAGGTATTCGAGTATCCGTCAAGACGAGTTTTGAGGGAACTTTTTTCAAGAATTACAAGATGCATTTTGCCTTTGGGTATACGATCACCATTGAAAACCAAAGTACAAACCCCGTACAACTCACCTCCAGACACTGGGATATTTACGATGCCCTGAACGAAATGGAGGTTCTCGACGGGGAAGGGGTTATCGGCAAGAAACCCGTAATACGTCCGGGAGAATCGCACACTTACAGCTCCGGATGCCTGCTGGCCTCTCCTATCGGGGCTATGAAAGGTTTTTACAATATGGTACACCTTTCCAGTTCCGAAAAATTCCGGGTTTATGTTCCCACATTCCGGCTCAATGCTCCCTTTGCCCTGAACTAAAGTTCCCGCGCCTTAAATTCGCTTTTAAAAGGTCTCTGCGTTTCGTACCTTTGACGGGATTTTATAACCCCTTAAAATTTTGTCATGGGTAACGGATACTTTCAAGTCCCCCCGGCTGTAAATGAGCCGGTCAAAAGCTACGCCCCCGGTTCAGATGAACGCGAGGCAGTTCTTAAACAATACAAAGCATACTTCGCCGGTTCAGAGGACATCCCAATGTGGATCAACGGCAAGGATGTCCGTACAGGCAATACCCGTCGGATTGCTCCTCCCCACGACCATAAACACGAGGTAGGCCAATACCATCTGGCCTCAAAAAAAGAGGTTGATCTCGCTGTGGAAACAGCGCTTGAAGCACGGACGCGATGGGCGGCGATGCCCTGGGAGCAGCGGGCGGCCATTTTCCTCAAAGCAGCTGACCTGATTGCAGGACCCTACCGGGCCAAGATTAATGCAGCCACGATGATCGCCCAGTCGAAAACCATACATCAGGCGGAAATTGACGCCGCCTGCGAACTCATCGACTTCCTGCGGTTCAACGTCACCTTTATGACGGACATCTACCACGAACAGCCAGATTCCGACGACGGGATCTGGAACCGCGTAGAGTATCGACCCCTCGAAGGTTTTGTCTATGCCATCACCCCTTTTAATTTTACGGCCATTGCCGGAAATCTGCCAGCCAGCGCCGCCCTCATGGGCAATGTAGTGGTTTGGAAGCCCAGTGATCACCAGATCTTTTCCGCCAAAGTCATCATCGATGTCTTCCGTGAAGCAGGCCTCCCAGATGGGGTAATCAATGCGATATACGGAGACCCGGTTATGATAACCGACACCCTGCTGGCCCATGCTGACTTTGCGGGACTGCACTTTACGGGTTCCACAACGGTCTTCAAAAATTTATGGAAACAAATCGGGGAAAACATCCACCGGTACAAGACCTACCCCAGAATCGTAGGGGAGACCGGCGGAAAAGACTTTATCATCGCACACCCCACAGCTCCCACGAAACAGGTGGCAACAGCAATTACACGTGGCGCCTTTGAACTGCAGGGTCAGAAATGCAGTGCAGCCTCCAGGGTTTACCTTCCCAAATCCACAGCGGATGGCATTCTGGAACAGGTCAGAGAGGATATAGCCTCTTTTAACAAACCCGGTTCTCCGGAGGACATGAGCAATTTTGTAACGGCAGTTATCCACGAAGGATCTTTCGATAAACTCGCTTCTTATATAGACCGTGCAAAGGAAGACTCAGATGCCGAAATCATCGCTGGTGGCGGATACGACAAGTCTAAGGGGTATTTTATTGAGCCAACGGTTATCCTGACTACAGACCCGCACTACGTTACCATGGAGGAAGAGCTTTTCGGTCCCGTGGTCACCGTATATGTTTATGAGGATGCCCAATGGGCCGAAACCCTCAAGCTTGTAGACCAAACGTCTGTATACGCCCTTACAGGGGCTGTACTCTCTCAAGACCGGTATGCAATAACTGAGGCTACCCGGGCCCTTGAGAATTCCGCAGGGAATTTCTACATCAACGACAAGCCTACCGGAGCGGTAGTGGGACAGCAACCCTTTGGTGGCGCACGCGCTTCCGGAACCAATGATAAGGCGGGGTCTGCACAGAACCTGATGCGCTGGGTCTCACCAAGGCTTATCAAAGAAACCTTTGTGACGCCGGAAGATTACCGGTACCCGTTTCTTGGATAGGATGCCATGACAATTGCAAAAAGCCCCGTATCGACGGGGCTTTTTTTATGGTTTGCCTATATCAGCTCGCGAGAGGTATACGACCTTTTTTGTTTCAAAGAAAGGCTCCTTAAAATACTCAGACAAAGCGTAAATGCGCGCCCCGGGATAGGGCTTGAGTTCATCGGTAAGATCCCCGCCTTTGAGATATAAAATACCGGGTGGCGTATCCCCAACGGTGGTTTTTTTCAGCTTGCCCCGGGTCCAGTGTACAAACGTTGGCATGGCAGCTACGGCCCTGCTGACAATAAAATCAAAGGATCCCTTTACGTCTTCCACACGGGTTTGGACGGCCGAAACATTAGAAAGGCCGAGTCCGGAAACCACCTCCTCCACGACGCGGATTTTCTTCCCTATGGCATCTACCAGAGTAAACTGGGTATCGGGAAACAGGATGGCCAGCGGAATACCCGGGAACCCGCCTCCGGTACCAACATCGAGTACTTTCTGATCCGGTTGAAAGGTATAAACCTTAGCTATTCCCAATGAATGCAAGACATGACGGAGGTACAATTCATCGATATCCTTTCGGGAAACCACGTTGATTTTTGTATTCCAGTCCTGATAGAGGGATTCCAGAGTTTTGAACTGCTCCTTTTGGGTCCCGGATAAATTGGGAAAATATTGGAAAAGGGTTTCGGGTATCATACGTATCTTTGTACAAAGCTTTCAAAAATACTACATTCGTTAGCAGTAATAAAAGGCGCATCCGCTGCGTTCTTTTTTTAATTAAAGTTTACTCATGCAAAATACATCCATTCGCTTTTCCAGAACCGAGTCCGCGGAATTTTTTAAAACCCTCAATAAGCGCGTAAATGCCTATTTCAAGGAGAACCGCATTAAAAAGACCGGTAACTGGCGCCTTTATCTCAAAGCCGGAATCATGTTCTCCCTGTTTTTTGCACCGTACTTTGTAATCCTGACCCTGAATCTCCCCATGTGGGCCAACCTGCTACTGACCATACTGATGGGTGTGGGCATGGCCGGAGTGGGAATGAACGTAATGCACGACGGCAACCACGGAACCTTTTCCTCAAAAAAATGGGTGAACAAACTCATGGGGGGCAGTATCTATATCCTTGCCGGAAATGTGTACAACTGGCAGGTACAGCACAACGTATTGCACCATACCTATACGAACATCCACGAGCATGATGAAGATCTTGAGGCCGGAAGAATCCTGAGGTTTTCGCCCCATGCCAAATGGCATAAGCATCATCGCTTTCAACATTATTACTCCATCTTACTTTACGGATTGCTGACCTTTAACTGGGCCATTACTACGGATTTCCAGCAGATGTACCGGTACACCAAAAGAAAATTGTCTTATGGTAAATTCCCGAACCCTGTAGTGAACTGGAGCGTCCTGCTGATTACAAAACTGGTCTATGCCACGGTGTGGGTCGTCATTCCCATGCTGGTTCTCGATATTGCCTGGTGGAAAGTACTCATTGGATTCTTTGTGATGCACTATGTAGCCGGAGTAATTCTCAGCGTTGTATTCCAGCTTGCACATGTTGTAGACCACGCTGAAATGCCACTTCCGGAAAAAGATGGCAGCATGAAAAATAGCTGGGCGATTCACCAACTCAGGACCACGGTGAATTTCGGCACGCGTAACCGCATTGTAAATTGGTTTACGGGGGGATTGAACCATCAGGTGGAACACCACATCTTTCCCAATATCTCCCATATCCACTATTCTAAAATTGCGGAAATCGTAAAACAGACGGCCAGGGAATACAATTTACCCTATAACGAATATCAGACGACCCGTAAAGCCATTCTATCGCATTTCCAACACCTGAAAGAGCTTGGGAAAAAACCCGATTTTCAGTTGCAATAACCTTTACCCTTTATGAATAAGTACCTCTCCGACCGTATTAACAATATGTCTACTTCGGCCACACTGGCAATGGCTGCCAAGGCCAGGGAGCTTAGAAATGAAGGCAAAGACATTATTGGGCTCAGCCTTGGGGAACCGGATTTCAATATCCCCGATTTTATCAAAGAAGCCGCCAAGGAGGCCATAGATCAGAACTACAGCAGTTATTCTCCTGTAGATGGGTACGCTGACCTGAAAAATGCCATTTCAAAGAAGTTTAAACGGGATAATGCGCTGGAGTATAGCGCATCCCAGATAGTTGTATCCACGGGAGCGAAGCAATCCCTGGCCAATGTGGCCATGGTGCTTTTGAACCCTGGAGATGAAGTTATTCTGCCGGCTCCGTACTGGGTTAGTTACAGTGACATCGTAAAGCTCGCCGGAGGTATCCCTGTCGAGGTACCCACGGATATTGCTTCGGACTTTAAAATTACGCCCGACCAGCTGCGCAATGCCATCAGCCCAAAGACCAAGATGATCTGGTACAGTTCTCCTTGCAACCCAAGTGGATCCGTCTACAGCCGGGAGGAACTAGAAGGCCTGGCTGCTGTCCTTCGGGATCACCCGGATATTTTTGTGGTCTCAGATGAGATCTACGAACATATCAATTTTCGGAGCGGACATACAAGCATTGCCGGGATTGATGGGATGTATGAGCGCACCATAACGGTCAATGGGGTTTCCAAGGCCTTTGCAATGACCGGATGGCGGATCGGATATATAGGAGCCCCTGAATGGATAGCCCGTGCGTGCACAAAATTTCAAGGCCAAATCACCAGTGGCGCAAATGCCATAGCGCAACGTGCGACAATAGCCGCCCTGGAAGCTCCTGTTTCCAGTATACAATTTATGATAGACGAATTTCGAAAGCGTCGCGACCTCATCCTCGAACTGCTATCAGAAATCGACGGCTTTCGGGTCAATGTCCCCGAAGGAGCCTTCTACGTATTTCCGGATATCTCCTCTTTTTTCGGAAAAGAACTCCGTGGGAAAACGGTAAAGGATGCTTCCGATTTTGCACTCTATCTGCTTGAGGAAGCCAATGTTGCAACAGTCACCGGGGCAGCTTTTGGGAACCCCAATTGCATCAGAATTTCCTATGCGGCTTCCGAAAAGGAAATTCGGGAAGCTGTTCGACGTATTTCCGAAGCGGTCTGATCAGGTAGTATTTCTCAAGGTAAATCCCTCTTAACGCTCTCAGGTACACGGTATGCATGCCGCAGTACCGGATGCTCAAATGCCGGAACAGTCCATTTGCACAACCCCTTTCCCACGGCCAACGCTCAGGTTCGCTTCCAGAAATAAGGCGTCAGTAAGATAAGTACGGTAAAGAGTTCCAGCCTGCCTGCGAGCATCAAAAAGCAGCACCACCACTTGCCCAGTGCCGGCAGGTGATTGAAATTATTTAGGGGATTCAGGGTTCCGAAAGCAGGACCGACATTCCCGAGGGATGATGCGGCACCCCCGATGGCCGACACAAAGTCCAGTCCCAGAAAACCGAGCACCAGGGCTCCAATTATAAACAAGAGCATATACAGCACGAAAAACGCGATAATGTTATAGACAATGTGTTCAGAGACTGTTTTCCCGTTAAACCGGACAGGGATAATGGCATTTGGATGCAGGGTTCTTTTGAATTCAAGCAGGCCATTTTTAATGATCAGGATGTGCCGCATTACCTTGATTCCACCCGCCGTAGAGCCTGCAGATCCTCCGGCGAACATAAGGCCGAAGAACACGATGGTCAGAAATGACGTCCATGCCGTAAAATCAGCCGTGACAAAGCCTGTAGTGGTGATCACAGCAAGCACCTGGAACAGCCCATGGCGAAACGCGCTCTCCGCGGGCCCAAATACCATGGGGTGGTATTCGGATACGGGAACCTCAGCTCTGAAGAAGACTACTGCCCCTACCAAAACCGCAAAAATTCCGATAAATATCGCAAAGTATTTGAGCTCCTCATCCTGTATAATCTTTTGGATTCTCCCCTTAAAAGCAAAGTAGCTCAGGACAAAATTGGTACCCGCCAGGAACATAAACAACATGATAATGTACTGGATGAGCGGCCGGTCGTTCCAGTAGGCAACGCTCGTGTTCTTTGTGGAGAAACCTCCCGTAGAAAGCGTGGAAAGCGCATGATTCATCGCATCGAACAGGGACATGCCCGCGAGTTTGAGCAAGAGGGTCTCCGCAACGGTATAGCCGAGATAAATAAACCAAAGGCGTTTGGCCGTATCCGTAATCCGTGGGTGTAATTTGTCTCCTCCTGGTCCCGGAGCCTCAGCGGCGAATAACTGCATCCCGCCAATTCCGAGAAGTGGGAGAATGGCAATGGCCAGAACGATTATCCCCATTCCACCTATCCAGTGCGTAAGGCTCCTCCAGAACAATATACCTTCCGGCAAAGCCTCGATATCCTCAAGTATAGAGGCCCCGGTAGTGGTATAACCGGACATGGTTTCGAAAAATGCATTGGTAACTCCGGGAATGCTGCCGGTAAGGATATAGGGCAGGATGCCCGAGGCCGACATAATGATCCATCCCATGGCCACGATGATATAGCCCTCTTTTCTTTTAACCTCCTTTTTATGACCGCGGGTAAAGTACATCGCCAGCGTTCCCACGAATAAGGTTGTAATAGCCGCCAGGCTGATCCCCAGGGTAGCCCCGTCGGCATACAACCCGCTGATCAGTGCCGCCAAAGCCATAAAGCCACCGTTGAAAAGCAGCAGCAGGCCCATAAGATGAATGATTATTTTTGAATTCAGGCCCATATTAGAGGAACAGCTTTTCTACCTCGGGAATCGCATTGGGCAGGCAACAGACTACGACCCGGTCCCCTTCCTCTATCCGGTAATCCCCCAGGGCTATAATACCCATATTGCCACGAATAACCCCACCAATACTGGCTTCCCTTGGAAACTCCATTTCACGGATCAGGGTTCCGGCCACTTCGGAGGTGGGTTTAACTACAAATTCGAGGATCTCCGCATTTAGGTTATTCAATCGGGTAAGTGCAACAACCTCTCCCCTCCGGACGTATCTGAATATGTTATTGGCAGCCAGGAGTTTTTTATTGATCAGCGTATCGACCCCAATGGACTGAGAAATCTGAAAATAGTCCATATTCTCCACAAGGGCGATGGTCTTTTTGATGTGCTTGGACTTTGCGACCAGGCACGACATGATATTCGTCTCGGAATTTCCCGTCACCGCGATAAATGCATCCATGGATTCCAGGCTCTCTTCCTCAAGGAGTTCCACATTCCGACAGTCTCCATTGATAACCAGGGCATTGGGAAGCATATCCGCCACCTCAAAAGCCTTGTTTTTATCCTTCTCGATGATCTTGACATTGAATCGCTTCTCGCAAAGGTCCCGTGCAGCCTTGGTCCCGACTTTGCTCCCCCCCACAATCATCACATTCCGAATTTGCTCTTTCTTTTTCCCGGTGAGTTTATAGAGTTCATCCATCCCTTTACGGTCCGTGATGAAATAGACCTGGTCCTCTATCATGAACTCCGTATCCCCCCTGGGTATGAGGGTAAACTGGGTCCCCCTGCGTTGCAGGGCAATGGGCATAAAATGTAATTCCGGAAAAATACGGGCCGCCTCTTTTACAGTTTTCCCCACAAAAGGCGCTGATTTTGGCAGGGAAACCCCGACCATTATTAGGAGTCCCCCTTCAAATTCATAGGTGTCGTTAAAGGCTGACTGGCTTAAAAGCAGGTTGATCTCCGCTGCGGCCAGCTCTTCGGGGGAGATCAATTCATCAATTCCCAGTTCCGAAAAGTTAATGCGGTCTTTGTACTCGACAAACTCGGTATTTGAGATTCGCGCGATGGTCTTCTTTGAACCCAGTTGCTTGGCGAGCAGGCAGAGGGTGATATTCGTTGTTTCTGAAGAAGTAACCCCAATGACCAGGTCTGAATTTCCCACCTGGGCATTCTTCAGAATAGAGATGCTTGTGGCATCCCCCCGAAGCACGCGGATGTCGAGGTGACCCTCGGCATAGGACAGACTTTCCTTATCTGTATCGATCAGGGTAATATCCTGGGATTCGTAAGAGAGTAATTTTGCGAGATGAAATCCGACTTCTCCCGCGCCAGCGATGATGATTTTCATTCAGTAGAGCATTGGTACGGGCAGACACAAACCATAAGCCATGTGAAGTAAACAGCCCTTTAATCCGGTGGTAAGCCATCGAAAATACTGCAGGACAAAATTACGGATTTTTATCATTCCGGGCCTAAAAGTAGTTCGGGAGATTTTACAGGAATGAACACTACATTGAAGTTCAGATTACTGCAATGCGTTATCTTTGCACCTCAATCAGGTTGAGATGGCTAAACCAGTACTTCCATATAAGGATTCTGACCAGAATAAAAAGGAACAGGTACGTCAGATGTTCGATACAATTTCCGGAAAATACGACGGCCTGAACCGTCTGATTACCTTCGGGACCGATACACTCTGGCGCAAAAGGTTGATCCGGCTGGTCAGCGAACAGAACCCGCACTCCGTGCTTGATATCGCCACAGGAACCGGCGATTTAGCGCTCGCATTTGGCGCTACAGATGCCAAAGAGGTCGTGGGGCTCGACCTCTCTCCGGGAATGCTTGAAATCGGAAAGAAAAAAGTCGTTTCAAAAGGACTTGAGGAAAAAATATCCATGGTTGTGGGTGATAGTGAAGCCCTGGACTTTGAGGATGCATCCTTCGACGCCGTAACTGTAGCTTTCGGAGTGCGGAATTTTGAAAACCTCGACAAAGGCCTTTCTGAAATCCACAGGGTCCTGAAACCCGGGGGAATCCTGGCAATTCTCGAAACCTCTGTCCCGGAGAAAAAATTCTTTAAATGGGGGTATCAGCTATATGGTAACCACGTGCTGCCCCTCCTCGGGAAACTCTTCTCGGCTGAGGGTACAGCCTATTCCTATCTTTCGGAGTCGGCAGCAGCGTTTCCATACGGACAGGAATTCAACAATATTTTAGAGAAAAACGGGTTTATAGGTATGAAACACGAACCCCAAACCTTTGGGGTTGCCACGATATACACTGCGACAAAATAAGGTATGAGACACATCTGGTTGCTCTTAATTGCCCTGGCTTTGGGCCAGCCGGTTAGCGCTCAGTTCAATGAAAAGCCAATTCTCAATCTTCAGAATGAGGACCTCGCGAGATTTAACTGGGGTTATTTCCTCGGTTTCAATCAATACGATTTCAAATTTGAGTACAAAGATGACCTTGGAGATATCCTGGTGAGTAAATCCGTTGGTTTTAATGTGGGACTTATCGGGGAAATGCGGTTAAATGAATTTTTTGACCTGCGTTTTGAGCCCGGACTTTTTTACACCCGACGCGATTTGGGATTCCCGGGTTTTACCTCTGAGAACGAAGCCATTCGGGAAGTACAGTCCACCTACATCAACTTTCCCCTCTTGCTCAAGGTGAGCACCCGGCGCCTGGGAAATTTTAAACCTTTTATCATCGGAGGTGTCGGAGCAGCTCTGAATCTAAGCAGTAATGAGGATTCCCCTGATGACAACAGCAGTGGCACCTTCCGGATGAAACGACAGGTTTTCAACTACGAAATAGGGTTTGGAATCGATTTTTACCTCGAGTACTTTAAGTTTTCACCTTCCATCAGAGGGGTTTTTGCCCTATCTGATGAATTGTTCAGGGATACGGACCCCAATAGTCCCTGGACCGGGAATATCGAGTCGATGAAAACCCGTGGGTTGTTTATTAACTTCACTTTTGAATAGCGGCCATTCCCCTGCGAATCTCATAAAGGAGGATTCCTGCAGCTGTACCCAGGTTCAGACTCTCGGCCCCCGTATCCGCATAAGGCTTAATACTGAGGGTCTGCGTAAGTATTTCCCTGAGTTCTGAAGAGATGCCGTGCGACTCACTACCCATCAACAGGATGCCCTGATCCGGAAATGAAAACGCTGCGGCCGATGTCCCGTGCATATCTGCGCCAAAAACAGGCAGGCCACATTCCGTAAGGACTTTTTGAAGGGGAAGATAATGAAGGTTCACCCGCGCAAGGGAACCCATACTGGCCATGACCACTTTAGGATTAAAGGCATCAACGGAGTCCGGCGAGCATATGATATCCCGTATTCCAAACCAGTCACACAACCGGATGATTGTACCGAGGTTCCCCGGGTCGCGTACCTGATCCAGAGCGAGTACCCAACCCTTATAGTCCGGAGCGGCCTCCCTGGGAATCTCAAAAACACCAAGTATTTTATTGGGCTGCACAAGGGTACTGACGGATTTGAGTTCCCGTTCGGAGAGCGGCTCCGCTTCGGGAAAAGAATCCATGATTTCAGAGCTGTACAGGTGCTTTGGCACCCAGCCCGCGCTGGTAAAAGCGGTCACGACCTTTACCCCTTCGGCCAGAAAGAGACCATTGAGGTTACGGTACTTTTTTTGATGCAGACTTTTTATAAATTTTAATTCCCTTTTGGCAACCATACAAATAATGTAATTTTGGCTTATATGAGAGCCCGCTGGCACGTTGTGAAACTCCCCGCTAAAATAGGATTATTCTTGGTGGGGCTTAGTTTTTTCTCCTGCAACGTCCTGAAAAGGGTAGAGCCGGACGAGCTCCTGCTGACCGATTTTGAGGTTTATGCGGATAGTGTTAAAACGACAAACTCCGATGTACAAAGCCTCGTGAGCCAGAAGCCCAATAGCAGGGTTCTCGGAATCCCCTTAAAACTTCACTTATACAATCTGGCAAAACCAAATCCCGACTCCGCCTATCAGGATTGGCTGTACCGGAAAGAGAATCGTTATGACCGCCTCGAGGCAATTCTTTCCCAGAAACAGGTGGAACGCCTAGGGGAATCCTTTTTCGTTTCCGGCCTGAGCAACGGGCTCAAGAAGGCAGGAGAGGCACCGGTTGTCATAGACAGCAGCCTTACACAAAAATCTCTGGATCGCATACGGGCCTATTACAATACCAAGGGGTACTTCAACAATACCGGAAGTGCCCGGGTAGATACCACAGACAAACAAAGAGCTTCGACGCGCTACGACATCGACCTGGGCAAACCTTATATTATTGACACGATTTCATATCGGTTTTCCTCACCTGCCGTGGATTCCATTTATCAATTGCACAAGGAGGAATCCCTGGTTCGGTCTGGGGAACAGTTCGATCTCGTGAATTTTACAGCGGAGCGGGAACGCCTGACAGATCTTTTCAGAAACACGGGAATCTGGAATTTCCAGGAAAGCACAATCAATTACGACATTCTCAGGGATACGATTCTCGACCGCGATGACCAGTTGATGGAGGTTGAACTCAATATTGAGAACCCGCGCCTGAGAGGTGGTGGACAAGCTCCCCCTTACAGGGTCCACCGCATTGACTCTGTAAATATCTTTGTGAATTACAACTTTCAGGATCAGAAAGATTCGCTTCAATCCATTACCGAGGATAATTTTACGATCTATTACAAGGACAAACTGCGATATAAGCCCAAGGCCTTGCTGAATGCAGTTTTCCTCGAACACGGGCAGGTCTATCGGGAAATTGACCGCATAAGGACCTACAGGCAAATCAACAACCTGAATTCGTTTCGATACCCGAATATAGAGCTGGTGGATCAGGGAGACGAACTGCTTACCACAAACATCTATCTTTCCGCCCGACCCAGAAATTCCCTGAGCCTGGATCTGGATGTGATTCACTCTAACATACAGCGGATCGGTATCGGGGTCGGAGCCGCCCTGGTTACGCGAAATGTTTTTGGCGGGGCAGAAATGTTGAGTCTTAACGGCAGGGCAACTTTTGGTTTCCTGAGTGATCAATCCCTTCCAGAGGACTTTTTCACCGAGATTTCGGCGGATATTAATCTGATTTTTCCCAGGATCTGGATGTTCTCTTTTGTGAATGCCCAGCGGGTCATCCCAAACTACATGCTCCCCCAATCCAGGATATCATTCGGAACCACATTCCAGAAAAATATCGGCCTCGACAAGCAGACTTTAAATCTGCTCCTGGGCTATACCTGGAGTCCCAATGTCAAAACAAAGAATGCTTTTGAGCTCCTCAATATAGAATACGTCCGGAACCTGAATCCCGAAAACTTCTACAACGTATACCAGAGTACCTATGGCCGCCTCAATGATATTGCTGAGAAGGATGATTACCAGAGCAACCCGGACCTGGCTGATTTTTACGAGCCTGCAGATGATCCGGACGACCCCCAGCGGCTTATTATTCCCGATGGGACGACAGGGTTTACCAATGCTATTTTGACCGGTAGTGTGCCGCCTCAGGACCCGGATGACTTCGGGGATGTATTCCGTATTGAAGAGCGGAGGGTCCGCCTGACGGAAAACAACTTTATTTTCTCATCAAATTATCAATTCACCTTAAACAATCAATCCGACCTCAACGACAGGAGCTTTCACCAGTTCCGATGGCGCGTTGAAACGGCCGGAAACATCCTATCTGCCTTTGCAGGTATTTTATCACTGGGAAAAAACGAAGCCGGGCAAAACCTCCTTTTTGGAGTACCCTATTCGCAATACGTCAAAACCGAGGTGGAGTATATCAAGCACTGGGCGTTGACCGCGACCAATGTGCTGGCTTTTCGCTCTTTTGCCGGTATTGCCATCCCCTATGGAAATGCGGATAACATTCCATTTGTCCGGAGTTATTTTGCGGGTGGTTCCAATGATAACCGGGCCTGGTTCCCCTATTCCCTGGGTCCCGGTAGTACCGACAATATTAATGACTTCAATGAAGCGAATTTCAAACTGGCCTTTAACCTGGAATACCGGTTCCCCATTATCGGAGATTTAAAGGGTGCCTTGTTTACAGATGTGGGGAACATCTGGAATGTATGGGACCAGACCACCTTGGATTCTGCCACTTTCAGCGGCTTTGAATCCCTCAAGGATATCGCAGTGGGTACGGGATTTGGCCTGCGATATGATTTCTCCTTTTTTGTATTTCGGGCAGATATGGGCTTTAAGACCTACAATCCGGCACGGATTCCCTCCCAAAGATGGTTTGCTGAGTATAACTTTGCAAATTCGGTGGTACAGATCGGAATCAATTATCCGTTTTAAAGGTGATTATTTATTACTTTTGCCTCAGTTTTAATCCAATATTTAAGACCTGACCTATGGGCCATTCAATTAAACCGGGGGTAGCCACCGGAGACGAAGTACAGCAGATTTTCCGATATGCAAAAGAAAAAGGGTTTGCCCTTCCGGCAGTAAATGTCATCGGATCGGATAGCATCAATGCGGTTTTAGAAACTGCGGCCCAGCTCAACGCCCCCGTAATCATCCAATTCTCGAACGGAGGAGCCCAGTTCAATGCGGGAAAGGGCCTTTCCAATGAAGGTCAGCAAGCTGCCATACTCGGAGCTATTGCCGGGGCCAAACACATCCATCAGCTGGCCGAAGCTTATGGTGCCACGGTTATCCTGCATACAGATCACTGCGCTAAAAAACTTCTGCCCTGGATCGATGGCTTGCTGGATGCCAGTGAAGCCTATTACAAAGATCACGGCAAATCGCTCTTCAGCTCTCACATGATCGATCTCTCCGAAGAACCTATAGAGGAAAACATCGCGATCTGCAAGACCTATTTGGAGCGCATGGACAAGATGGGCATGACCCTGGAGATCGAACTTGGGATTACAGGCGGGGAAGAAGATGGCGTAGATAATACAGATGTGGACGATTCCAAACTCTATACACAACCAGAGGAAGTGGCCTACGCCTATGAGGAACTCTCCAAGGTGAGTCCCCGATTTACCATAGCTGCTGCTTTTGGTAACGTTCACGGGGTATATAAGCCCGGAAATGTGAAACTCACACCGAAAATCCTGAAGAACTCTCAGGAGTACCTCAGTGAGAAACATGGCCTGGGGCACAATCACATTGACTTTGTATTTCACGGAGGCTCGGGTTCAACCTTAGCCGAAATCCGGGAGGCCATTGGTTATGGGGTGATCAAAATGAATATTGACACCGACCTTCAATACGCCTTCATGGAAGGCATCCGAGATTATATGGATGCTAAAAAAGACTACCTTAAAGCCCAGATCGGAAATCCGGAAGGAGCAGACCAGCCCAACAAGAAATACTACGATCCCCGGGTGTGGTTAAGGGAGGGTGAAAAGACTTTCGTTCATCGGCTGACAAAAGCCTTTGAAGATCTCAATAACGTAAATACCTTATAATTGGAAGGTAACCAAGAATCTATAAAAGACGAACATATGTCATCCTGGTTTCGCAGAAAAGAAAAAGGGATTCAAACCTCGACCGAAGAGAAAAAAGATACGCCCAAAGGGTTGTGGTATAAATCTCCGACGGGCAAAATCATCGAATCCGAAGACCTGGCCGAGAACTTCTGGGTAAGTCCGGAAGATGATTACCACGTCCGTATCGGGAGTAAAGAGTATTTCCAGATCCTTTTTGACGACAATAATTTCAAGGAATTAGACCCAAACCTTTCTTCCAAAGATCCGCTCAAGTTCGAAGACACAAAAAAGTATTCGGACCGGCTGAAACAAGCTGAAAAGAAAACGGGCTTGAAGGACGCTGTTCGCACGGCCGTTGGAAAATCCATGGGGAAGGACCTGGTTATCGCCTGTATGGACTTTTCTTTTATCGGGGGCTCCATGGGGAGTGTTGTAGGGGAAAAGATCGCCAGGGCCATCGACTACAGCATCAAGAAAAAATTGCCTTTTGTCATGATCTCCAAATCCGGAGGTGCGCGTATGATGGAGGCAGCGCTTTCTTTGATGCAGTTGGCAAAAACCTCTGCCATGCTCGCTCAGTTGGCTGAGGCCAAATTACCTTACATATCACTCTGTACAGATCCCACTACAGGAGGAACTACAGCTTCCTATGCCATGTTGGGGGACATCAATATTGCAGAACCCGGTGCGCTTATTGGTTTTGCGGGTCCCCGTGTTGTGAAAGAAGCGACAGGAAAGGATCTCCCGCCCGATTTTCAAACCTCTGAATTTGTTTTGGAACACGGTTTTCTGGATTTTATCGTACACCGCAGGGATTTGAAGCGAAAAATCAACCTCTACCTGGACCTGGTTTTAAACCAGCCAATTCGAAATGAGGTTGAGTCCTGACCGATCAAAAACCCTATATCAAAAAGGCCCCTATGGAAATTCAAAGGGGCCTTTTTTGTTTTCACTATGACCGGATTCTCCTCAGGGTCACTTCTTGTATAGCGCCCCCGGGAAGTTCCAGTTCCCCTTTGCTGTCGCAGTCCCCATTTCCAAAGTCCAGTACACCGGTCCATCCCTCACGGCTGATCTGCAGGCTCCCGCTCACCAAAAACCGACAGGCGAGTTCTCGTCTCAACGGATTGAGAACGGTTCGGTTGTAGGTCACCCCCCTGCGGTTGACAAAGGTTTGAGATCCGGTAACCAGAAATACATTATCTCCCCAGAAACCCGAGCGGAACCCTTCGATCCATTCGCGGCTTCGCGCTCCCTTCCATGTGGCCTGGTCTCCATTGGGCCATGTAGCGGCAAAATCAGATGAGATTTCGGATTGGGGATTGCCATTTTCATTGTTCCGGGTCCTGAACACTTCTGCACCACCTTCCAGGTCAATCCCGTTAAATGTAAAACTGCTGAGCGAAAGGGAAAGCGTTCGGGTTCCCAACGGTTCTGCCGGGTCAAAACTCAGGAGCACTACCCCGCTTAACAAATTGCCATTGGGGGTCTCACATCCCGCTCCGAAATCGATTGTCTTTTCAACTTTGGAATCCTTTACCATGGTAGTAATGGTCACGCACTCCGGTATAAAACCCGAGTTTACGATCTCTTTCCCTTCAAGGCGCTGCGCCTCCACCTGATAGACTTCTTCGGCCAGGTTAAGTACTTCCTCAACCCCCCATTCCGCGTCGTCACCCTGTTGCAGTGCCACCAGGTCAGTGGCTTCCAATAAAGTGTCTTCTCCTGTATCTGTGATGTTGTCATTTTCACAGGAAGCACTCAGTAGCCCGAGAATTCCCGCTACAATTATCACGTTGTTCCATTTGTTCCGTCTCATATCCTTTTCTTCTTTTGGTTATCAGTACTTGGATACGGCTGCCTGGAAAAGGTTTAAAACTGCCCAATAAAAATCGATAAGATGTAGGGTTTGGTCAAATAATGTTTATCTTTGCCCCCTGATTGAAAATTAATCGGATACATAAAAATCATTTACAATAATATTGGCATGTATTTAACCAAAGAGATTAAGACCGACATCTTTAAGAAACATGGCGGTTCAGAAACAAACACAGGTTCTACAGAAGGGCAGATTGCGCTGTTTACACATCGGATCAACCACCTGACAACACACCTGAGAAGGAACAAAAAGGATTTCAACACAGAGCGTTCCCTGGTAATGTTGGTAGGAAAGCGCAGAAGTCTTCTGGATTACCTCAAGAAGAAGGATATTGAGAAATACAGGATCCTGATTAAAGAATTGAATATTCGAAAATAAGCGATACAGGGGAGCTCTTTGGCTCCCCTGTTTCAATTTGCACCCCCTGGCCTGGTATACTCGCTTAGGGCTCTGCTTAAAGTCCTTACCTGTTAAGGCAACTTAAAAGGCTCACTTCCGGTTTTTCATAGGTCGACCTGCACAACAACACAACCCAGACCGTCCGGTAAGACGGGAGACCTTTGTTTAATTCAAATGCCTTAGGGCACTTATTAATTACTTTCTAATGATTCCAAAAACATTTCGAGAGGTCATCGACCTGGGAGACGGTAGAGAAATTTCTATCGAAACAGGTAAACTGGCCAAACAAGCCCACGGCTCCGTCGTGGTCCAATCCGGTAAATGCATGCTGCTCTGTACGGTAGTTTCAAACTACAAACAGAGCGATGTCGACTTCTTGCCACTAACCGTGGATTACCGCGAAAAATTCGCTGCTTCGGGTAAATACCCTGGCGGATTCTTCAAAAGAGAAGCACGCCCGAGTAATGGAGAAATCCTGACCATGCGTTTGGTCGACCGGGTTTTACGTCCGCTTTTCCCAAAAGATTATCACGCTGAAACCCAGGTGATGATCCAATTAATGTCACACGACGACGAGGTGATGCCGGATGCAATGGCAGGATTAGCCGCCTCAGCCGCGATTCAGCTTTCGGATTTTCCGTTTGAATGCGCGATATCTGAAGTTCGTGTCGGTCGCGTAGACGGTGAACTTATTATCAACCCTACACGGGCACAGCTCGAGAAATCCGACATCGAAATGGTCGTTGGTGCCTCTGCTGATTCCGTAATGATGGTTGAAGGAGAGATGAGTGAAATCTCTGAAGAAGAGATGGTCGAAGCGATCCGCTTTGCCCATGAAGCCATTAAAGTCCAGTGCGCTGCTCAGATCCGTCTTTCAGAGGCTGTCGGTCGCAAAGAAGTACGGGAGTATGAGCAGGAAAGCGAAAACGCGGATCTTGAAAAACAGATTCACGATATGGCTTATGACAAAGTATATGCCATTGCCAAGGCAGGTTCTGCAAAGCACGAAAGAAGCGAGGCCTTTTCAGCCCTTAAGGATGAAATCAAAGCTTCTTTTGACGAGGCTACCCTGGAGGAACACGGCGAACTGATCTCCAGATATTTTTACAAAACTGAAAAAGAAGCCATCCGGAATCTGATCCTGGATGAAGGACTTCGTCTAGACAGTCGTAAAACGGACGAGATCCGCCCAATCTGGTGTGAAGTGGATTACCTCCCTTCTACCCATGGGTCTGCGATTTTCACCAGGGGTGAAACCCAGGCACTAGCCACAGTAACACTCGGTACATCCAGAGATGCAAGTATCATCGACATGCCTTCTTTCGAAGGGGAGGAAACTTTTTACCTCCACTATAACTTCCCACCTTTCTGTACGGGTGAAGCCCGTCCGATTCGCGGGACTTCAAGACGGGAGATCGGTCACGGAAACCTGGCACAAAGAGCTTTAAAAGGAAGCATTCCAAGTGACTGGCCTTATACGATACGTATTGTTTCCGAAGTGCTGGAAAGCAACGGTTCTTCCTCTATGGCGACAGTATGTGCGGGGACCATGGCGCTTATGGATGCCGGGGTCAGCATTAAAAAACCCGTTTCAGGTATTGCCATGGGGTTGATCACCAACACCGAAACCGGCAAGTATGCTGTTCTTTCGGATATCCTCGGAGATGAAGATCACCTTGGGGATATGGACTTTAAAGTTACAGGAACTACAGACGGGATCACCGCCTGCCAGATGGATATCAAGGTCAAGGGACTCTCTTACGAGATTTTGGTAAAAGCCCTGCAACAAGCCCGTGATGGACGTCTTCATATTCTTGAAAAACTATCAGAGACGATACCTGCAGCCAATCCGGACGTAAAACCACACGCCCCGAAAATGGTCAATGCTACGATCGCAAACGATTATATCGGAGCCCTGATCGGACCTGGAGGAAAAGTCATTCAGGAATTGCAAAAAGAAACAGGTACTACAATTGTCATCAATGAAGACCCGGTAACCGGAGACGGACTCGTTGAAATCCTGGGTACCGACCAGGCGGGTATCGACAAGGTACTGGCAAAAATAGATTCGATCACCTTTAAACCTGAAGAGGGAAGTGTGTACGAAGTAAAAGTCATCAAGATGCTGGACTTCGGTGCCGTGGTTGAATACGCAGAAGCCCCGGGGAACGAAGTACTGCTTCATATTTCTGAATTGGCATGGGAACGCACCGACAAGGTGACCGATGTTGTTCAGATGGGAGATGTCTTTGACGTGAAGTACATGGGAACCGACCCGCGTACCCGTAAGGATAAAGTATCGCGAAGAGCCCTCCTGCCTAAACCAGAAGGCTATGTAGAACGTCCGCCGAGAAGAAGAGAGAGCGGCGGCGGAAACCGCGACCGAAACGGACGCAGGCCACAGCGTTCACGTTCTTAGGTTTTATTTAAACTACCTCTAAACCCCTGTTTTTCAGGGGTTTTTTTATGTTTAGGCTTTAAATGTTAAATTTTTTCGTCACCTTTTGTAACTTTTTAGTGACTTCTTACGTATAACTAAAGGCAGTACCCAAATTACTGGAACTTAAACCGACAAAGCGCGATGAGACAGTTAAAAATTACAAAGCAGGTTACCAACCGGGAAACCGCATCCCTTGATAAATATCTTCAGGAGATTGGAAAAGTAGATCTGATTACCGCAGATGAGGAAGTGGAACTCGCACAACGCATTAAAGCCGGGGATCAAATCGCTTTAGAGAAATTGACCAAAGCCAACCTTAGATTTGTGGTCTCGGTAGCCAAGCAATATCAGAATCAGGGCCTTACCCTTCCCGATCTGATCAATGAAGGAAACCTGGGCCTTATCAAAGCGGCACAGCGTTTTGACGAGACTCGTGGATTTAAGTTCATCTCCTATGCCGTATGGTGGATTCGTCAGTCCATACTTCAGGCACTGGCCGAGCAATCCCGAATTGTTCGTCTGCCGCTGAATAAAATCGGTTCGATAAACAAAATCAATAAGACTTTTGCCTATCTGGAGCAGGCCCACGAAAGACCACCATCTCCGGAGGAAATTGCAAAAGAACTGGATATGACTGTGGAGGATGTTAAGCAATCCCTCAAGAATTCCGGACGTCATGTCTCTATGGATGCCCCTCTTATCGACGGGGAAGACTCAAACTTATACGACGTATTGCGCAGCGGGGAATCCCCGAATCCAGACAAGGATCTCTTGAATGAATCCCTGCGTACTGAAATCGAAAGAGCTCTGGAAACATTAACGCCAAGGGAAGCAGATGTAATCCGCCTTTACTTTGGACTTGCCGGACAACACTCCATGACCCTGGAGGAAATTGGTGAAACTTTCGACCTGACACGCGAACGGGTACGCCAGATAAAGGAAAAAGCAATTCGTAGGTTGAAACACACCTCAAGGAGCAAAATCCTGAAGACTTATCTGGGATAAAATAATTCAGGCAATGTTAAAGTATTCTTAAGTTGGAATATTGGCATATTGTTTGTATTTTGTAAGCTGTAACAGCATTTTTCATGACTGTTCGTTTTTTGATTGATGAATAAACTCCGGCTGATTACCGGAGTTTTTTCATTTCAGGCCCTGCCCACTTTTTTTTCCTTTATGTACCTTTGCCCCTGTTAAATACCTGCATTTTGAAAAGAACCGCTAAAATTGCCCCTTCCCTTCTGGCCGCTGATTTCGGGAACCTCGACAAAGACGTAAAAATGGTGGAAGACAGTCAGGCAACCTGGCACCACCTCGACGTGATGGACGGTGTCTTTGTCCCGAATATCTCCTACGGAACCCCTGTGGTGAAGGCCATCCGCAAGGCAGCCAAAAAGCCCCTGGATGCCCACCTGATGATCGTTAAGCCCGAGCGGTATATCGATATGTTTGCAGACTTAGGTGTGGATAACCTCACGGTACATTACGAGGCCTGCCCCCACCTCCATCGCACGCTTCAGGCCATCCGGGATACCGGAATGAAGGCCGGGATTGCTCTAAATCCCCATACCCCTGTTTCCCTCCTTGAAAATTCACTTGAAGGAGCGGACCTCATTTGTATAATGAGCGTGAATCCGGGTTTTGGAGGACAATCCTTTATTCCCAATACGTATGAAAAAGTACGGGAACTTCGATCCATGATTGACGATAAAGGGCTTGATACCCTGATTGAAATCGATGGGGGTGTTACCCTGCAAAATACGGCCAAATTACTGGAAGCCGGAGCGGATGTCCTTGTAGCCGGAAGTTTTGTTTTTAACTCCGAAGATCCCGAGGCTACCATTGCCCGTATGGCATCGGTGGAAGTCTACTGATACTGTTTTAACAGGTACTTTATAAGGTCTGTGGTGGTCACAATACCCACCAGATTACCATCCTCCACGACCGGGACGGCGTGAAATTCTTTGGCAGCAAGGAGCTCGGCAACTTCCCTTACGCTGGTTTGAGGGGCGACAGATCTTATTTTCTTGGCCATTACCTGAGAGAGCGTAAACATCTCGTAAACCACAGATTCTATGTCTTCCTCATCCTCATACGCGCCGTCTGCAAAACTGATTCGCAAAAGATCGGTCAGGCTCAGCATACCCACAATTTTTTGCTGACCTTCTACGACGGGAATGTGGCGTATGTTGTGTTTTTTAAACAGACGCTCCGCCTTTTCAAGACTATCTGTAGTATTAAGTATAACCAACTGGGTGCTCATTATAGTTGAAACCGGGATGTTTTCAGGAATACTCATGGTACTGTGTGTTATAATTGTTCAGGACTAAAGATCACTTTAATTCCATTTAAAAAGTATGACAAATATCATTCAAAGACCGAGTTGTCATGGTTCCTTAACGACTTATACACACTAATTGGCTAATTTTGCAGGTAAGTGGTAAATGCAAACGCGGATAGCAATGACGGACTTAATTATTATCGGAGGTGGCCCTATCGGAATTGCCTGTGGCCTGGAGGCCAAAAAGAAAGGAATTTCATACCGGATTCTTGAAAAAGGCCCGATCGTCAATTCGCTTTTTAATTATCCGGTCAACATGCAGTTCTTCTCATCTTCTGAACGCCTGGAGATTGACGGCATTCCCTTTATCAGCAATGAAGCCAAACCAAAACGGAATGAGGCCCTGGAATACTACCGGCGCATCGTTACTTCCAACGAACTGAATATACAGCTCTTTGAACGGGTTTCAGAGGTGCAAAAAGATGGGGATATATTCGCCATCAGTACGCCAAAAGCAACATATCACGCGAGAAATGTCATCATCGCGACCGGGTTTTACGACCTCCCCAATACCCTTGACGTGCCCGGTGAAGACCTGCCAAAGGTCTCTCATTACTACAAGGATCCGCACTTTTACGCGAGCCAGAAGCTCGCCGTGGTAGGGGCCAGCAATTCTGCAGTAGATGCCGCATTGGAGTGCTGGCGCAAAGGGGCAGAAGTCACGATGATCGTCAGGGGGCCTGAGATCGGGCGTCGCGTCAAATACTGGGTGCGCCCGGACATCCTCAACCGGATTGAAGAAGGTAGTATTCGCGCGTATTTCAACAGTTCGATTCAGGAAATAAGTCCCGAACAACTCGTTCTGGACACACCTGAGGGAACCGTAATGTTACCCAATGACTTTGTCCTTGCCCTCACGGGGTATCAGCCTAATTTTGATTTTTTAAAAGCTGCCGGAATCGAACTTTCTGAGGATGAAAAAAAACGTCCTCAATACAATCCGGAAACCATGCAGACCAATGTGCCCGGCTTGTATCTTGCAGGAGTCATTTGCGGCGGGATGGAAACCCATAAATGGTTCATAGAAAACTCAAGGGAACACGCCCAAATTATCCTCAGAGACATCCTTTCAAAAAAAGGCAACCCCAAAGCTGCCAATCAAACCTGTTAATATGACTGAAAACCCTTATTCGGAGCTGTTTAACAGTCAAATGGATCGGTATGTGGCGGTCGGCAGATCTACCTGGAAGGAGCGGTTGCGAAAACTCAGGGCGTTGAAAGATGCCCTGGAACATACCTACAGGCAAGCGCTTCGCGAGGCACTGCATTCAGATTTCGGCAAGCCATTTCTGGAAACAGATCTGGCTGAAATCTATCCAATCCTCTCTGAGATCAAGCATGTAGAGCGCAATCTGAAAGAATGGATGCGGCCGAAAAAGGTCGGTAGTACCCTGACCCTTATTGGCTCCTCTTCGTATATACAGTACGAATCCAAAGGAGTATGCCTGATCCTCTCCCCCTGGAACTACCCGGTATACCTGACTTTTGGCCCACTGGTTTCCGCAATTGCCGCGGGCAATTGCTGTATTCTTAAACCCTCGGAGGCTACCCCGGCCACCAGCCGGGTAATTCAGGAAATTGCAGGCGCCCTTTTCGACCCTTCAGAAGTTGTAGTTGTACAGGGAGAGGTCGATACTGCGAAGGCTTTGCTGGAATTGCCTTTCCACCATATCTTTTTTACAGGCTCCCCTGCCGTTGGCAAACGAATTATGGAGGCAGCCTCCCGTCATCTGAGTTCTGTTACCCTGGAGCTTGGGGGCAAGTCCCCGGCTTTTGTGGATGAAACGGCAAGCATGGGGACCACATCCAAGAGACTCGCCTGGGGAAAATGCCTGAATGCGGGTCAGATCTGCGTTGCTCCGGATTACATCCTGGTCACGGAAAAAGCAAAGGATGCCCTGGTATCGGAACTGAAAAAACAGTTGGAATCTTTTTATCCGAAGGGGGCTTCTGAATCTGAAAGCTATGCCCGGATCATCAATAAGACCCACTTTCGCAGGCTTCAAAATGCCCTTAATACGGCAGTATCCGAGGGAGCTGAAATCCTGTATGGCGGTGAAAGTAATGAAGAAAGCCGCTTCTTTGAACCTACTTTGATCGGAAATGTACCCGAGGACGCCTCCTTACTGCAGGAAGAAATTTTTGGCCCCATTTTACCACTCGTAACCGTAAAGGATGCAGGGGAAGCCGTGAAAATTATCAATAGCAAACCCAGGCCACTGGCGCTATACACCTTTAGTAAGAACAAGTCAGCCATTCGAAGTTTAAGTGAGAACACGAGGGCCGGGACCGCATGTATCAACCACAATGTGGTTCATCTTTCCAACAATCACCTGCCTTTTGGTGGGATTAACAACAGCGGTATTGGTAAAGCCCATGGCCATTATGGTTTCCTGGCATTCTCCAATGAACGGTCTACTATAAGGCAGTACACCCCCAGTTCTATTGACCTGCTCACGCCTCCGTACACAGATTTCAAGCAGCGCCTGGTAAACGCTACACTCCGGTGGTTCAAATAAATCTCCTGTCCCAATGTTAATTTTGTTTAATCTTTAACAGTTTTAATTAAACATTATTCCTAATTTGGTCTTACCGTCAAAAGGAAAAAAATGTTTGGACTGTTTAAGAAGAAATCCGAAACCGAGAAGCTCCAGGCCGAGTACAAAAAACTCATGTCCGAAGCCCACAGGCTCTCACAGGTAAATCGCTCTGCGGGAGACGCAAAATACGCGGAGGCCGAGGATATTATGAACAAAATAGAAGCCCTCGAGGGAGCTTCGTAGGACCATCGAATACAAAACTGTACACTTATGCTGGATAATCTGCTCAAAGACGCTGTAGAACACAATGGCTTCCATATAGAGGAATTTGGGGATGACCATATCTTAACGGGAATGGAAACACCCCTAAAACCCGACGCTTTTGAACTCAGCGATGCCGAAAAGAAATTAAAGATTGCGCATTACTTTGAACGCATCATGGATGTGCTTGGTTTGGATCTCACCGACGATTCCCTCAGCGGCACGCCCAAGCGGGTGGCCAAGATGTACGTAGAGGAAATTTTTTCAGGTCTGAATCCCGAAAATAAACCTTCTGTAACCTTATTTGACAACAAATACAGGTACAACCAGATGTTGGTTGAAAAAAACATAACCTTCTATTCCAATTGCGAACACCACTTTGTGCCTATCTTCGGAAAAGCCCATGTGGCATACGTTTCCTCCGGGAAGGTCATCGGGCTCTCCAAGTTAAACCGACTGGTTCAATACTTCGCTAAAAGACCACAGGTACAGGAAAGGCTCACCAATCAGATCGGAACAGAACTCCAGAAGGTGCTTCAGACCGAAGACGTTGCCGTTATCCTGGACGCCAAGCACATGTGCGTATGCTCTCGCGGAATTCAGGACGATAGCTCAACAACGGTTACTTCCTTTTATGGGGGCATCTTCAACAGTGCCGATAAGATTGCTGAACTCAATAACTATTTACAGGGGTAACGCGCACCCTGGCCTCATCTTTTCATGACCTTTTCATTTTGGTTATTGCTCGTTGACGCCCTTATGGCTGGGGTCATTTTGGCTGTGCAGTTGGTGGTTTACCCGGCTTATCAGTATTTCAACAAAGAAGACCTGGTCCGCTGGCATCGTACGTACACCAAAAATATAACTTTACTTGTCGCCCCTTTAATGTTGGCACAACTCACCGGTGGTGTATTTTGGACCCTTAAAGAACCTGGACTTCACACAGCGGTTTACCTTTTAATAATAGTCCTCCTCTGGGCTGTAACATTCCTGCGATTTGTACCCCTGCACCGTCGTATCGACAGGGGTACGTTCCAGGAGCCTGAGCTTCGTACCCTGGTCCGTTTGAACTGGATTCGAACCTTGCTCTGGATTGTGGTTTTTGCGGGGCATATCTATGTTTGGGGGATCTATCCCTAGTGCTCAGGTGTTCTCTTCAGGGCCTTTTTTTCCCTCTGGATTAAGCGAAAAATCGAATTTGTGCGTTATGGTTTCAGATTGAACTGAACGCATGAGATTGCTGATCATTACACTCGTACTTCTTTGGACCACCGGGATCCAGGCCCAGCCGGGATTCAAATTAGGATTACACGGCGGGCTGCCCATCAATCAGGAGGGCAATGACGCTGTTAGTCTTTTGATGGGGCTGGACACGGGGTACTTATTTGCCCTTGGAGAAGTCGTGGATGCCGGGGTGATGGTCGGGTTTATCAATGGCTTTCCCGAAAAATTCGATTCCGGTGGGGCAGATCTTCCCCATATACAGTTCCTTCCCCTGGCGGGCTCTTTTCGGGTCTGGCCTTCGAGGTCTTTTTCAATTGGGGCGGATCTGGGCTACGCGATAGGGATCAACTCAGGAAATGAGGGTGGATTTTACTACAAACCGATACTCGGCTACCTGATGGGATCCCAAACGGAGATCAATCTTTCCTATACGAATGTGGATACGGATTTTCTGCCCTGGAGGACCGTTCAGTTCGGTATTCTCTACACATTTCCGCAGCGCAGTAGGTATTGAATCCCTGACCGGGTACACGTCAATAATTGATTTACACCTTCCATAAAATGACCTGGGAATAATATACCTGCTTAAGTCGTATTTTGTGGAAACATGGGATTCCGCTTCCCTGATTATGAATATCTTTACCGGGGCTGATCCCCTGAATAAAAGCACGATCAGGGCAGGTATGCATTACGGCTGTATGGTCGTGCAATAAGTCACTCTATGAGAATTGGATTCCTCGTTTTATTGGTTCTTCATGCCCTGATCCATATGGTGTGGTTTGCGCATGCCTTTGGCTGGGTGGAACTCCCGTATTTTGACAAGGATATTTCCGGAATGGTTGGGTTTAGCTGGCTCCTGGCATCGTTTTTTTTCATCGGTTCAGCCATTCAGCTAGGCAAACAAAAAGCGAATTGGTTCCATCCGGCCCTTATGGGGGTGCTGATTTCACAAATGTGGATCTTTTCCAACTGGGAAGACACCAAATTTGGTTCGTTTGTCAATCTTTTGGTTTTGGTGGGAATCCTCATCGGATTTTCTAAATCGGCCTTTGAAGGACGCTTTAAGGAGGATGTAAAAGCCATGTTGGAGAATCTCCGCCTCTCTGGTTCGATTTTACGGGAAGCTGACCTGAAGCACCTGCCTGATCTTGTACAGGAATATATCCGACGAAGCGGTGCGGTGGGGAAACCGAAAACAGAAAACTTTTATCTGGAGTTCGACGGGGAGATGCGCAGGGAAGGGGAACCCTGGTTTAAATTCACATCTCGTCAGTACAGCTTTATTCCAAGGCCGGCACGTTTCTTTTTTATGAAAGCCCGGGTAAAAGGCGTGTCCACTCAGGGGTATCATTTTTATCACCCCCCTACGGCTAAAATGACCATCAAAGCACTATCCGTATTTCCGGTGGTAAAAACAGATGTCCCCGAAATGTTCCCGACGGAAACAGTGACCTTTCTAAATGATTTATGCCTCTTTGCTCCGGGAGCCCTTATTGATGACCGCATCAGCTGGGAAAAGCTCGACGAACTCAGTGTTCGGGCGGTTTTCGCATTCAAGGAACTCAGGATTGCAGCGGTGTTATATTTCAATACCGAAGGAGACCTCATCGATTTCCGATCCGAAGACCGGTACGAAATTCAGCAGATGAAACCCCTCCCTTTCAACACCCCTGTAAAGGATTATCGCGAATTCGATGGCATTCGCGTGCCTTCCTACGGGGAAGCCATTTGGCACTATTCCGATGGCCCATTTAGTTATGGAAAATTCAGACTCAAGGCCCTGAGGTACAACCTGTCCGAAATGCCAGAGGCTGAAACCTAGGATTCACCTGCTCAGAAACGTCCGGGGAGCACTTCCCTTAATCTTTTTAAAGGCACGGTTAAAAGTGGCTTTTGAATTAAAACCCGAGTCATAGGCAAGGGAAAGCAGTGTATACTTTTCACTGTTCTTTTCATACAATCGGATGAATTCCTCAATGCGCAGGCTGTTTACATAATCATTAAAATTTTGCTGGAATACCTGATTGATAGCGGCACTTACCTGGGGCGCTGAAACCTGAAGGTGCTGGGCCAACTCATTGAGATTCAAATCGGGCTGTAAAAACAGTCGGTCCCTCTCCATCAAGGCCTTCAGTTTTTCAGCGATGGCGGTCTTGTCCGAATCGATATCCGGCGCCTGGGGTAGCGCGGAATCAGTTCCCTGCAGCCCCGGAGGTTCGCCTGAATCCATTTCGAATTGGATTCTGGCTGGTTGACGCTGGGATATACCCGCAAGGCCAATATAGAAAACCACAGCCACCAGGGCGAGGTTCCACCACCAATCCTGGTAAAAATCCAGATTTAGGAAGGCGTCCAGGATATTCATCACCTCCCGGCATAACAACCAAAAGATCATGGCGTAGAGAAAATCCCTGAACCAGTTGAAATTAATCAGTTCGGTGTTGCTGAACTGGTGGATAGACCAGGACCTGTATTTCCGATAGATCACCAAACATTTATAGAGGTAGTAAATATAGGAGGCCCAGATAGCGAACCTCAAAACATATCCCATGACCAGGTTGTAATCGGATTCCTGGCGGTTTTGAACCGCTACCGGCCCCTGAACAAAGGCCGACAATTCGTATACCACATAGAGCAGGTAGGGAACAAAATGCCAGATGTGCTTTCTGCTGAGTTTAAAACTCCGGTTGGTCTGGGCCAGGAAATACAAATAGACCACGGGGCCAAATAACAGGCTAACACCCCTTGGAAACCCGTTGAGTTCATTCCAGAGCACGTTGATTCCCGCAAAACCAAAGGTGTAATCCTGGAGTTCCATGGCCAGGATAAACATGATCCAGCCCAGGAGTTTGTCCGAAAGCCGGTCCTCCCTGTAACCCCTGATCAGGAAAAGCATCCACATAAGAAGGGCGAAAAAGTAACCGATCTGAAGAGGGGTTGTATACAAAGACATGTCCTGGCTTTAAGATTAAAAAGGATAAGCTATCCCGAAAGATAGCTTATCGATTCTGTTAGTTACAAATTACTCTTCTTTTTTAAGCGCTGCGATGCGCTTGGCCATATCAATCTTATCACCGTTTTGAATGTTCTTATCTACCGTTAAAACCACCACGCGCTTCAACCCCTTCTTATAGTAAATTTCCTGACCCATCTGCAGGGACACCCCGCTATTGGACATTGGTGACAAGTTTGGATTCATAACCCCGGGGATAATCAGTGGAATGGATTTCAGGGATGAATTGTGGAGGGTGAAATTAACGGTTTCCACGTTGGGGTCCGCCTGGGGGCTGGGGATTCTTTCCACGAAATCCAGATTCATTCTGATGTCTTTGGATGAGGTGTTTTTCAATTTCAGGATGTTGCCCTCGGCAACGTAGAGGATGGCATTCCCCATCGGGCCCAGACCAAATCCACTAACCTGTTTACGCGTTCGGGCATCGAGGACGGAAACCTCGATCTGCTTTCCGGAACGGTTCATTAGCTTCACGTCAAAATTGGCAAATTCTTCATAAGTGAGTTCTACGGATTTACGCGCAGGGATTTCGACTTTTTGATTTGCGGATACCTGGAATCCTGCAAAAAGGATACTTAAAAGGATTACTGCTTTTTTCATCTTATTATGATTTATGGGTTAACATTCTGACCACTATTCGAAGTGATTCACAAGGCTAAACTAGGAAGGTTGTGGTGTCGTATCGACCTAAATCACAATTTGAGACCTACTACGCACCCGTTTATGGGTCTCAAATAATTTGAGACCTGCTAGAAATATCCTTTAGGGTTTTCGATTTGCAGCCTGTTATAGCTTTAAAGTTTTTGAGAAGTAAAATAAACTTGTAGCCTGTACAAGTTGGGTGGAGCAGGTCCCGACGATTCAGGTATAGGGATCTTGTATTCAAGTCACCGTATAGCCCGTATTCCGTCTACAGGCTCTTTTTAAGCCGTTCTTGAGGCATTTGAACTTACTCCGCCCGGATCACATACTGGTATTCGAGCAAGCCTGCGTTAACATCAAAAATGGTGTACCCCGCCTTCTTTAATTCATTGATGACGACATCCATGGATACCTTGTGGTTTACAGGGGGGCCTACCGGGATCTCATATTTGAAATAGTCGATAATGACCAGCGCCCCATCTGCTTTTGTACCTTTCTTCACTTTGGCAAAATAGTCCGGGCGGTTCTCGATATGGTGATAGGCGTTTACCATCAATACCATATCTACCTCTTCGGTTTTCAGGGCAGGGGAATCATAGGGAATTTTTCGGGTTTCGATATTTTCCAGGTTGTTTTCCGCAATGCGCCTTTGAAGAAACGCCTGAAAATCATCATCTACATCAGCGGCGATGACCTTTGCGCCCTTCTCCGCCAGTTTTACGGAAAAATAACCGGAGCCGGCACCAATGTCCATAATCGTCTTCCCCTCGAGATCTCCCAGATAATCCAGGACCTTTTGCGGTTGTTGGTAGGCGTCCCTTTCCGGCGACTCAAAGCGTCTGATCAAATGCTCTACAGAACTTTGCCGCATATACGCATTGGCTGAACCTTGCTCCTGGGCTGCTTCCTGAGCGTGCTGATGTACTTCATTAGTGAGTTGCCCTGTTTCTTTTTTCTTGTGCTTGCTATTGCACGCAGCACAAAGAACAAGGACAATTGCGACCGCTAAGTGTTTCATACCTGTACTATTTGTTTGGTTCCTTCACTATAGACCCGGTCCCGGTTTTGACCCTTATGGGCATCACTTCTGCCTGGACAAGTCCTTGAACAACGTTTACTTATCAGCTATCCGATACGGTTTGAGCTCTTCGAAGAAGAAATCATCATTGGGAACATCAAAATCAAAGCCCGTAACCTTTAGGTTGTTGTCGGTTTTAAATTTCACCGTTCCGAAGCTAAACCACGCCTGGGGATGGTCCCAGTGGATCTCCCAGACATCGTAATGCCAGTGGGTAAGCCGGGCCGAAAGCAAGGGGGAATGCGAAAACTCCAGTTTGAGTTCCCCGCCCTCATACCGTATGTTTATTTCACCGTAGATGTCCGACATGTACGTACCCGTTAATTTATCCAGGGCAAGGGACGTTTGGGTATTCATCACCCGACTGGCCTTTCGATCGGCAATCCGGGTATCCCCGGCCCTATTTTCATCCGTCCGTTTCAGGTAGTCCGCGGACCAGTCCTTCTCCGTTTTTACGCCAAGAAATCGGTCAAGGGCATAATATGTAGCCGCCATAATTGGGCTTTTGACCCCATTTGTAAGTACTATTACGCCGAGATTTTCATCGGGGATCAGGGTCACTGCCGTAATCATTCCGTCGTAGCCTCCCGTATGCCCAACCCGGAGGCGACCCTGGTAATCGCTCAATCCCCACCCCAGTCCATAGGCATTGAAATGCCTGTTAAAATCGTTTTTGGAAGTGTGGTCCACCACAAAATTATTGTGGGGTGTCCAGACCAGGTTCCTGGTTTTTTTAGAAAGTAAGGTATCCCCGTTGTGGATTCCGTTATCCAGGTTAAAGGCTACCCATTTGGCGAGATCTGAAACACTGGATATAAGCCCCCCAGTTGCCGCTACATTATCCCAGCTGGTCCAGGGAATGGGATAATTTCCGTTTTCGTTTCGGGCGTGGGGGGTGGCATAGTTACCCTGAGTTTCGAGGTCTTTGACGGAAGCTATGGTTCGGTCCATCCCCAATGGCAGGAGGATGCGTTCCCGCACATTTTCGGCCCAGCTCTTGCCCGTAACGGTTTCAATGACTTCTCCCGCAGCGATATACATCAGGTTGGAATACCCGTATCCGGATCGGAAAGGATAGGCCTGAGGCACGTGTTCATAGCATTTAATGAACTCCTTTGCCGGCAGCTCGGACTTATACCAGATATTGTCGCCACTAAAAGTCCCCAGGCCAACCCTGTGGCTTAAGAGATCGCGGATGGTCGTATGCTCACTTACCCAGGAGTCATATAGCTTAAAATAGGGCAGGTACTTCCGGACCGGGTCATTCCAGTCCAGTTTTCCCTCCTGCACCAGCATACCTATTATGGCAGAAGTAAAGGCTTTGGAATTCGATGCGATGGCGTAGAGTGTATTGGCGTCCGGAGCGCCATCCTTCCCTACTTCCATAACCCCGTAGTTCCCTGTAAAGATCAGTTCCCCGTCCCTGACAATACCAATTGAAGCACTTGGGATATCCCAATCTTCTGCCATTTTCCGGAAATACGCATCCAGTTTACGCAGGTTAACATCGGATTTAGACTGGGCTTGAACGCCTGTTGGCAACAGGAATACCGCAAGCAGGAGGAGGATTAATTTCTTCATACTTAAATGTAGTAATTTTCATTGAAGCCTGTGGATACCTGACAGGATGAATCATTTACATCCGTCGCATCGGGGTATGTTCCGAAGGACTCTGAAATTCCCCTGGTGAAATATTTTGGGATGGGTAAATTTTTTTAAAAGACTTTTTTCGTCATTATTTAGAATCATTCTATATTTGGGTGCTGTACGACAAAGGCTGCTTTAGCGTCCTTAATGTTTATATATATCGAAGTATTCGAAATTAAACTGCTGAACTCAGATGAACCTTACCAACCGACAAATACACAGGGACGTTGCTTATTTCTACGTAGGACTTATCCTGGCCTTCTCATTTTCCGGGATTATCCTCAATCACCGCCAAAGCTGGTACCCTACCGAATACGCCTATGAATCCGAAGAGGTACAGTTAAAATTACCAAAAGGGGAACTCACCGAACAGAGCATTCGAAACCTGGTGGCCTCATATCCTTTGGAGTACGAAAGTCACCGGTTGCGCGGCAATAGCCTCAGAATTGATTTTGCGGATCGGAACATCATGGAAATTAACACCGAAGACGGAAAAGGCGTATTGGAAGCGCGGCGTACGGTACCTCTTCTGGGGCATACCATAAAACTTCACAAATCCACCGATACGGCCTGGATCTGGTATTCCGATATTTTTGGAGCCGCCATGATTCTGATCGCCATTACGGGTATGATGATTCCCATGGGGAAAAACGGATTTAAAACAAGGGGGTGGAAACTCATGCTCGCCGGGCTGATCTTTCCGCTGCTGTTTCTTTTTGTTTTATAAGACGTCGGAGAGCACCCGCGATGTGTCGAGACTTCCAGTAATACGTCTGCGGCGTGATCCTCACAACGCTCCCAGACCGAAAGCTCGGAATAGGTCCCGTGGACCTATTGCAGTGAGGGGCCAGATGGTGCGGTGGCATTTAGCCCTCGCGCAGAGGAGTACTCACCCTACCGGACTCGTGATCCTGACAGCGCTCCTCTTTGCAAATTCCAATAACAAACCAAACTGCTAGGGCTAACTGAGAATTACTCACCCTACCGGGCTCGTGATCCTCACAGCGCTCCCCTTTGCAAATTCCAGTAACAAACCAAACTGCTAAGGCTAACGGAGGATTACTCGCCCTAACGGGCTCATGATCCTC
>NZ_JAUDUY010000015.1 GCF_030380815.1 Robiginitalea aurantiaca
ATAACCCCGGGACTGACCGTAAGGTTAATCATATCAGAGAAGGCACCGGTCTGAGAGAGCAGGGCAGGGGCAAAGGGGCCGTTGACATCATCCGGGGTGGTCACAGGCATGTTGCCATTTAAAAATTTGCCCACAGGAACAACAGGTATGGCAGCTTCTAGAAGTGTTGTCCGAATAAATTGATAGGCATCTGATGGACCGGCTTTAGAACCGCTTGAGACAGCCGGTAAACCACCCTCGGAATAATCATCGCCGAACAAGCCTCTAGCATCCGATTTTTTATAACCGGCATTAGCCAGGAGTTCATAATCTGAGGTACCAGGTTCTGAAGACCGGGATAACAGGTAAAGCGCCACAAAAGCTAAAAAGGCCGGTATGATTCTGAATAGTAGCCGTTTTGTCATCCAATAATGGTTAATCGGTAAATAAGAAAACCAATTTCGCTACTTGATTCCCGGGGTACCAGCCAAGGCTAAATCTCAACGATACCAAACAAGAATTACTACTACCAATAGTATCCCAATCCTGCAATCGGGGACTTGTGAAATAGTTTTTGCGAGGTTTTTAGATTACCGGATGATGAACTCAATTTTTTTTGTAAAATTACGAATAACTGGTTCCGATAACTAAAAAAAAAGGGTTGCTATCGATAAAATCCAGGATTAATCGGATAAATGGAAAGTCTTCCCTTTTTGGTCCCCAACTTCATGTAGCTTGTGGAAAGCGAACCTTCTTTTTTTTTAGGATGAATGGGAACAGTACTCCATTGCATCCTAAAGTATTCCTTGAATCCAAAAAGGTGCATTCAGGCCATTTGCGATTTACGTTCAACATCGAGCGCAGGGAGAACGACTGTCGGATCTACTATAACATCCTTTGGTCTAATTACTTTTAAGAAAGTCCAAAATAATATTTTAAGGTCCAGGAGAAAGGAAATGTTTTCAACATATTCTATATCCAACCTGAATCTCTGATCCCATTTGAGAACATTGCGTTCAACAGAAACCTGAGCAAGTCCTGATATCCCTGGACGCACACTATGTCTTATCTTTTCTTTCGGGGTGTAGTAGGGCAGGTACCTGACCAATAATGGTCTAGGCCCTACAAAACTCATATCCCCTTTAAGTACATTGAATAGTTGTGGTATCTCATCAAGGGAGGTCTTACGGATGAAGCTCCCTATTCTGGTCACACGTTGACCGTCGGGTAGTAAATTGCCGTCCTGATCCGTTTTATCGGTCATGGTTTTGAACTTGCATATCGTGAATATTTTTTCATCTTTTCCTGGCCTTCTTTGATAAAATATGGGGCTTCCATTATTTGCAATGCTCAATAAAAGAAAAAGGAGAAGAATGATGGGCGAAAGCAAGATCAGCAAGATTGCTGCTGTAAATGCGTCCAGGGTTCTTTTAACAAAAGGATAGATCGATTTCATGTGATTTGGATGGTATGGTTTGTATTCCTGGGTCAAAATTAAGAGAAGTTCTGTCAGTTTTTATAGTTATTCACTGCTAAACGTCTTTTTCCGGATGCCAATTGTGGAAATTCATCCACATATTCAAAGTTTATGATGGCATCTTTACCCAGTTGTGCCATTAGTCTCTTGGTCGCAGCTTCTTCACTTTCGAAGACTCCATCTAAATTGACCTTTACAGTGTATTTATTCTTTTCTTCCTGTATCAATTGAAATTGCTTGAGTTCAGGAAAATATTCCATTTCATAAGCGACATAGGGAGATAGAGCTTCCCCTTTGGTGTTGTATATTACATCCATTCTCCGACCTTCTATGGATCTCAATGTGGGAGCACGATTGAAATGCGTATTTTCCTTTGAGAGGATTCCCAGGTCTCCGGTATCATATCGAATGATCGGCATGCAGTAGTTAAACAGATCTGTAATGACAATCCTGCCAACTTCACCAGGTTTTGCAGGCACATTTTCATTTAAATCCAGGACTTCAACTTCATAACTTGCCCAATTAATGTGGTAATCTTTCCCTCCCCCAATTATTTGTTGGGCAAATATCCCATTTTCAGAATTTGAATACCTTGAAATTACAGGTGCTCCAAGATAGGATTGCAGTTCTTCTCTCTGTTTATTACTAATCCCTTCAGCCATGGTGATAATAGATTTGAAAGGGTTTTTAAGAGGTGGTTTTTCATTGGCCTTCATATATCTGACCAATTCAGATAATGCTGAAGAATACCCTAAAAGCGCTTTGCGGGATGCATCCTTGTTCATCCTTGCAATCAGAGACTTCAAAAAAGAAGCAGACAGATCGAAGACATGGATTTGTTTAATATTGGTAACAAACTGAGCAAAAGCAGACCTGCTGGTTTGCTTTGACCAAAACCGAATATAATAGAGTCGATCGCCTATTTCAAAGCCTCCCTTCTCTGCAAAATAAAGCGTGTCAGCTGTATTCCTGTTTTTTTTATTCAAATCCTGGCAAACACTGAATGGAACACCCGTCGTACCACTGGTTGAAATCTCAAATTCCGGTTTAAATTTTGGATCATTTACAATGAAATCCTTGTAATTTTCCCGAATGTCCATTTTGGTTATTATTGGGAAGTCGGACAATTCATTGTAATATTTATAAGGGCTATAAAATTTTGTATTATTTACTGCATGTTGAAGGAGTTCGTCCAGGGCGGATTTTCTCTTGACAGTGACTTCCTCTGAATTGATATTTTCAAGAATATATGAGATCTCTTCCATATGAGCCTTTACCTTACTGCCCTTGTAGGTATCAAGCATCCAGAAAATATTTCGTCTTAATTTTTCAAGCATCTCTTTTCGTTTCAAGCTGGAATCTTCGTTCAGCCGTACTTATTCGAATCCGGAAAACCAATGGGAAACCAAGGGGAAAAATAGGTCTACCCAAGGATTAATATGCAAGTTAGGAGCAATGTAAAATTCGATAAAGATAAATCGGCAAATTGCAGATAATTCCTCCTTATCGGATGAATTTACCTACATTTAAATGTTATTGCATATAATATCATATGCGTGGTGTGGTAATAAATTATTGATCAAATAGTTATACCCGTTTTCTCCAAATTCTTTACGGAGATTTTCATCGTTGTAGAGTCGTAATAAGTTTTTCTTAAACGAAGCAGTATTTCCGGCCTCAGACCATAAACCACATCTTCTCTCCTCCAGCATGGTTCCAAAATCCGTATTAACATCAATAGATGCCAGAACTGGTATTTTATTTGAGAAATAGGAATTCACCTTTGAGGGAAAGTTTGGAATGGTAAAATCCTGATTCAAGGAGATCAGACCGACATCGGCAAGACTCAATACCTTATTAAAATCGTATCGGGGAACGTAATCCATAAACGATACATTTTCTAACTCCATTTCTTTTGCCAGCCTTTCCAGCCGCTTCTTTTCTGTACCAGGACCCACAAGAAAGAACAAAATATCATGGTAATCTTCGCATTCTTTCGCAAGATCAAGCACGTTCTCCATTCTTTGCGGTAGTCCATGTCCTCCGCCGAAAATAACAACGAATTTATCCTTCAGCCCATAGCGCTCCCTGATTTCATCATCATCCTTGTCGGAAGGTACCTCATGGGCCTTCTCCCAATTTGGCAAGAGATGTAATTTTGATGGGTCGAGATATGGGTTATGTTCAAGGACATACCTTATATTTGCTGGTGACATACAGCCAATGCTGTCCGAACCATTATAAAGTTCGACCTCTTTTTTTCTAAAATATTGATAAACCGGACCTTTTGGTTTCATCATTTTAAGGTCTACAGCATTTTGAGGAAAGATATCTCGCAATATCAGGTAGAGAATTCCTCCCGATTTTTTTTTCAGCCAGAGGCCTACATCAATGAGGGTTATTGGCGGAGTCGGTAAAATTATCAAGTCAAAATCTAAAGGCACATTGTGTCTTTTAAGTGCTCTTTTGAATTGTCTGGGAAGAAGCATGTTGGAAATTCCTTTCATAATTTTCCCTGTCCCAAATAACTTCAAGGTGGGTACGCGAAGTACCTTGACACCACATTCATCTTTCAACTGTGATTTTTTCTCATCATCAATCGATGGCGCGATGACAAAAACCTCATGGCCCTGGGATCGAAATTCATGCATCAAATCCACATAGAGATTAGAAGAATTTCTTACATCCGAGAAACTAAGCGCTAAAAAAACTACTTTCATTATACGTTTATTTAGACCAGACTACGCGATTGATATAATCCGTGTATGAGAGGATAATTCTTACAACTTTGTCACTTACATTAGGCATGGAATAGTCACTTACCTCACGAAAATTCCGTTCCGGATTTCGTTTCTGTGATTTTAGTACTTCAAGGGCCTGTAAAATGCGTTCCGGTTGCAAACCTACCATCATGACAGAAGCCTCCTCCATGGCTTCCGGTCGCTCGTGCGCCTCACGGATATTAAGTGCTCTGAAATTCAAAATGGATGATTCCTCGGAAATGGTGCCACTGTCAGAAAGGACTGCATAGGAGTGTAACTGCAGCGCATTGTAATCTGAAAAACCTAAAGGCTTGAGAAACTGTATATTCTTATGTGCACTAATCTTTTTGGATTCCAGCATATTGCGGGTCCGGGGATGCGTCGAAACAATGACCGGATAATCGTATTTTTCAGCGATTTGATTCAGGGACTCCATGAGTCCATTAAAGTTTCTGGGATTGCTGATATTTTCTTCCCGATGGGAGGAAACTACGAAGTATCCATACTTTTTCAGCCCAAGAGTATCCAGAATAGGCGAGGCTTCAATCTTATCCTTCAGACTGTTAAGTACCTCATACATTGGGCTTCCGGTTTTAATTACCCGATCAGGTGACAGGCCTTCCCTCAAGAGGTATTCCCGCGCAATATCACTGTAAGTAAGATTAATATCCGCTATGTGATCCACAATTTTTCGGTTGGTTTCTTCGGGTACCCGCTGGTCAAAACAACGGTTTCCTGCTTCCATATGAAATACTGGGATTTTTCGTTTTTTGGCAGGGATAGCGCATAGACAACTGTTGGTATCCCCAAGGACCAGAAAAGCGTCAGGTGTAATTTTTTCCAATAAGGGATCTATGGCAATCAGGATTTTTCCAACTGTTTCCGAGGCATTCTTTCCAGCGGCATTTAAGAAGTGATCCGGTTTACGGATACCCATATCTTCAAAGAAAATCTCATTGAGTTCATAGTCGTAATTCTGTCCGGTATGGATGAGTGTATGTTCAATGGCCTCACTGACGTCTAAAGCTTTAAGTACGGAGGCGAGTCTTATGATTTCGGGCCTCGTGCCGACCACGGTAACGACTTTTAACTTCTTTAGCATGTTATTCAAATTTGTACATCTTCAAAATAAGTATCCGGATCCTCTGGATCAAAGGGTTCGTTGATCCAGAAAAGAGTAATCAATTCTTCATCACCTGTATTGGTGATATTGTGCGTATACCAAATAGGCATATCCACATATGAAGGCTTAGCTCCATCCATTTCATAATTTATTATTTCATTAGTTCCTATCCTGCGTAACTGTATTCTTGCTTTGCCCTGAATTACGGCAAAACGCTCAGCCTTACGGGTGTGGAAATGATTACCGCGGGTTATTCCGGGCACGGTAGTTGAAAAGGAGAACTGTCCTGGAGTGTTTGCTCTTGTAATTTCCACAAAACTGCCTCGAGGATCTGTATGCTTTGTAAAACTGACGGGATAATGATCCTCGGGTATATAACAACGGTAAGTATTAAAGAGGGCTCTGCCAAAGTTGTCAGTCAGATCGGGAAATACACCTTTTTTTTGGTAATTGTTTCGGTACTCCAATAATAGATTTAGGATTTCAGAAACCTTTTTTCTGTGCCTCGGGCTAATAGATAGTTCGCGAATTTGATCTGAGGTAGCCATACTAACTTCGTAGAATATTGCATTAACGATTTCAGACACAAGCTCATTGATATAAATCAACCCAATTTCATTGTCCTGAATGATCTCTGGAGATTCACCTCTGGCTACCTTATAACAAAAAGTAGCAACTACAGAATTGTAGTTTGGCTTGCCAAAGGGCCCAAACACATTGGGAATAGTTAGGGATGTGAACCGACCGCCGAATTCATTAGCCCAGTTTGTAAAAAGCTGCTTCCCTTCTTTTTTAGATTTACCATAAAGGTTGTCATTTTCTTCCTGCGTGGAAGAAGAAAAGATGATATGAGGTTTGGATCCCGTTCGCTCCAGGGCCCCAATCAGTTGGTCTACGAGATGGATATTCGTTTTATAGATTACTTGAGGATCCTTATGCCTGTTCATTGCCGCTAAGTGTACAATGACATCGCATAAACGAACAAACTCGTCAAGTTTCACTTCGGATTTGAAAAAAGAACGCTCAAAAAAGACTATCTCCGTATCGTCCCTGAGATTTATGGTATTATGAAGATGGGATCCAACGAACCCCGCTTGCCCTGTTATGCCTATTTTCATTTTGTATTACTTGGTTCAATAAATGGCTGGTCGCTCAAACCGAACCGAATATCATCAGCCTTAGAATCTGTAAGACCCATATTAGAGAAAACAAGAAGCTCAGAATCTGGTTCGATTGCCCTAAAGCCGTTTACATAGCCTGCAGGAATCTTTAGAATTTCCTGTAAATCAGCTCGTAAGGTATATATTTCAGGGGTATTTCTTAAAGGAATGTGAGTAAATTCGGACAAAGGTATAACATTAACGACGAAAGAACCTGTAAGACAATAAAACCATTTTTGCTCGTTTCTGTGTCCCTGCCAGGCCCTGGGGATTTGGGTGTCAGCCGGTTTGATCCGATACATTCTGACAATTTCCGTAAGGTCGAAGGAATTAAAAAAGTCCAGTTCCCCACGACTATCTACGAAACGATTACCGTGAATTAATTCTACAGGCATTTATAGGTTATCCTGAATGAATTGTAGATTCATCAGGGTCTCTTTCAGTTCATCCATTGAGAGTTGCTCCGTGTTATGGGAGTGATAGTCCTCTTTCTCGCTAATGTTGACTTCCCCTTGTGAAAAGTACCGGCTATAATTCAGATCCCTGTTATCTGCCGGAATCCGGTAAAAATCGCCCATATCACTGGCTTTTTGCATTTCTTCCCTGGTACAAAGGGTCTCATAAAGCTTCTCACCATGCCGGGTGCCAATTACCTTAATCTCATTATCACCCCCCGCAAGTTCACGCAGGGCTTCTGCGAGATCCCCAATCGTACTTGCAGGAGCTTTATTTACAAAAAGATCTCCTTGATTGCCATGCTCATAGGCAAATAACACCAGATCTACGGCATCCTCGAGAGACATCAGAAAACGCGTCATTTTAGGATCGGTTACTGTTATTGGAAGACCTTCTTTGATCTGTTTCAGGAATAATGGGATTACAGAACCTCGTGAGGCCATAACATTTCCGTAACGCGTAAGACATACTGTGGTTCCGCCTTCAGGAATATTCCTAGAGGCAGCAACGGCTACTTTTTCCATAAGAGCCTTACTGATTCCCATGGCATTAATGGGGTAGGCCGCTTTGTCCGTGCTAAGGCAAATGATTTTATCCACCCCGGCAGCAACCGCCGCATCAATAGTATTCTGAGTTCCAAAAACATTGGTTTTGGCAGCTTCAATTGGAAAAAACTCACAGGAAGGAACTTGTTTCAGTGCTGCAGCGTGAAAGACATAGTCTACACCAACCATTGCACGGGCAATGCTGTCGTAATTACGTACATCACCAATATAGAATTTCACCTTTGGGTTTTTAAGCTGGGTACGCATATCGTCCTGCTTTTTTTCATCCCGGCTAAAAATTCGGATTTCCTTGATATCGGTCTCCAGGAACCGATTGAGTACGGCATTTCCAAAGGAGCCTGTACCACCTGTGATAAGTAAAGTTTTGTTTTTGAACACTTTTCTAGTTTTTAGTTCCAGCAAAGTCTAATATAATCTTGGCTTTATCTTCTGGTAGCTCGGAAAACTCACTATGTGCCACAAGATAAGCGACAATGTCAGCTTTATTAAAGGCAGTTTTATAATCTGTCAATTTAAACACCTTGTGTTCCGCAATATTCGGTTCTACAATAAAGAAATCTTCATTCTGTGCATTTTGTAAAACCTTCTGAACAATATATTTGGCCGGTGACTCTCTTAAATCGTCAATATTTGGTTTAAAAGCCAATCCCATAAGAGCAATTTTAGGTTTTCTTCCATTCTTTAATTCGAAACTAAGTGAGGTGCTCTTTATTTTTTCAGCGCACCAAAAAGACTTATAATTATTTACCTCCCTGGCTGTGCCAATTATTTTCGATTCCATTGGATAATCCGAAACGATAAAGTAAGGGTCAACAGCAATACAGTGACCGCCCACGCCACTGCCAGGTCGGAGAATGTTAACTCTTGGGTGCTTATTGGCAAGGTCGATTAGTTCCCAAACATCTATATCCGCTTTATCACATATCAGAGAAAGTTCATTGGCAAAAGCTATTTGTACATCCCGTGACGAGTTTTCAACCAACTTACACATCTCGGCAGTTCGCGCATTGGTTGGGTGCAATTTACCTTTCACGTACTTTGAATAAAATTCCAGAGCTTTTTCTGTAGAAGCCTCATTAATGCCACCAATTACCCGGTCGTTATTTACCAATTCGAACATGACATTCCCTGGTAGGACTCGTTCGGGACAATAGGCGATATGGAGGTGACCTTTAAGCTCTGGTCTTTCAGAATGAATAAGATCTGCCATTTTTTCTGTAGTTCCGATCGGTGACGTAGATTCAATAATGTACAGATCGCCTTTTTTGAGCAGGGGTAAAATAGATCTTGTAGCTGCTTCAACAAAAGAAATATCCGGCTCATTTTTATCTTTAAACGGGGTGGGTACCACCACTAGGTAGAATTTCGCTTCTTTGGCAGCAGTATCCGCCGCCAGAAAGCCATTTCGTACCGCTGAGGCCACAGCTTCATCGAGTTCAGGTTCAACAATATGAATTTTACCTCTGTTAACGGTATCCACTACTTCAGGATTAATGTCCACTCCTAAAACTCGAGTCTTGGATTGGGCAATCAAAGCCGCTGTTGGTAGGCCAATATAGCCTAAACCAATCATTACTACTTCCGGGTTTTTCATGAATTCAAGGAATTAATATAGTCGACGATTCGTCCGCTTGCTTTACCATCCCCATAAGGATTAGAAAGCCTGCTCATATGCATATATCTTGCATTATCATTGAGTAATGATAATGTTTCATTAAATATTTTTGTTTTGTCGGTACCCACAAGAACAACAGTGCCCGCATCCACAGCCTCTGGACGTTCCGTAGTATCCCGCATGACTAAAACCGGCTTACCAAGGCTAGGCGCCTCCTCTTGCACACCTCCACTGTCCGTAATAACCAAATAGGATTGATTCATAAGCCAAACAAAAGCGGGGTAGGTAAGAGGATCAATAAGATGTATATTCGATAGATTACTCAAAATACGGTTTACAGGTTCTTGAACCTTTGGGTTCAAGTGAACCGGGTAAACAATTTGAATATCACCACGATCTTCGGCCAGGTCTTTGAGGGCGTTACAGATATTGATAAAGCCTTGTCCATGGTTTTCCCGCCGATGACCCGTAACTAGAATAAGCTTTTTTTCAGGGTTTATGAACTTTCGTAGCTTTTGGATTTCAATATCATCAGATGAACTTACCCGTTTTACGCTTTCGTGAAGTGCATCAATTACTGTATTCCCTGTAATAAGAATATTTTCTTCTTTAATACCCTCCCTTAATAAGTTTGAGAATGAGGTTTGTGTTGGCGCAAAATGATAATCTGCGATATGACCTGTTACGGTTCTGTTCATTTCTTCCGGAAATGGAGCTAGTTTATTATGAGTCCTAAGTCCTGCTTCAACATGACATACTTTTGCTCCAGAGTAAAATGCTGCAATACTTGCACCCATGGTGGTGGAAGTATCTCCATGAACATAAACGTAATCAGGCTTGAAGGACTCGAGAACATCTTTTAACCCTGTAATTATATCAGCAGTTAGGGTGTAAAGATTTTGATTTGGTTTCATTAAGTCCAAATCATAATCCGGGGTAATTTCAAAAAACTCCAAAACCTGATCCAACATTTCTCTATGTTGAGCCGTGACACAAACCTTTGTTTGGAAACGTTCATTACCTTTAAAAGTCTTGACGAGCGGTGCCATTTTGATGGCTTCTGGGCGGGTACCGAAAATGATAAGGTTTTTTTTCAAGAATATAAAATTATTAGGATATCGCTGATAATAAAAATCAGATTTTTCTGAAGTTACATAGCGATGTTTCTACAAAAATAGATATGGAAATTACTTCGTGGGTGATAAATCAGTGAGAATACTTATTTATTCGGTTAAATGAATATACCCTTTGCAGTAGTTTAAGTAGGCTAAAGTAATTCATCAATTTTTCTCTCCAGGTAATTAAGTGATAATAAATCTAATACATTGTTAAAAGCCAGAAATCCGGGAAGACTCAAAACCTACTTTTTTTGATTCCCATTTTCTGTGAAGCCTCCAAAAAAAGAAAGAGGTTCCGCATTACGTGTATCACTTAAGTGGAAAACCTAATGAATAGGAAGATATACCATAACCCTTTCAATGTTTAAATTCTGATAGCATTCAGGTCCTCAAGTGATATATCCGGTTTCCTGAAAATCTCAATGTTTTCAGAAATCTTTTCATCGGAAAAATCCCACCATTTGATTTCGAGTAGTTTTTCAATTATTTCGGGGCTAAATCTATATTTAATAATTTTTGCAGGTACTCCACCTACTATTGCATAAGGAGGAATGTCTTTAGTTACTAGAGCTTTAGCACCAATTACAGCCCCATCACCAATTTTTACACCTCCCATTATTAAACAATCAGTACCGATCCACACATCATTTCCAATAGTCACCGGTAAGTTCTGTTCATATTGAATAGACTTGACCCATTTGTTGCTTAGGGTATTTTTATTGTAGAAAATTTGATTTGAACTGAGATAGTTCAAGGGGTGCCGGCCAGCCCCAACCTGAATTTTTGAAGATAAGGAGCAAAATTTCCCTACCTCACAATAAACCAATGAACAACCTTTGCTAATTCGTGTATACTTTCCAATGGAGCTATTTAGAAGTCTTACAAAGGGGCCGATTCTGGAATATTTTGTAAATGATGAATCCTTATCCCAAAAGGAAAAAACAGAAACGTCCCTGTAGAAAATTTTTTTTAAAGAAAATATTGACTTCAGATAATTCAAATATCTCTGCATATTGTGAATTTAAAAACCTAAATACTTCATTTTACAACATAATCGATAGCATCAATAAATCCTTGAGCCATTATTTCTGGAGTTCGCTTTTTAAAATAGAATTCCCTGGCATTTTGTCCCATTTTGGTATATTTATCTGGATTGAGTGATAGGTCTACCATTATCTCAACTAATTCCTCTTCTTCTTTATATAATAACCCATTCACTCCGTTCACTATATTTAACCTTTCCCCACCCGTAATCGCATCTTCCTGTGTAATAAAAGGAACGCCATATCCAAAACTTTTTAGAACCGTCAGCCCCGCCTGACCTGGAGATATACAGGCAATAGAAGTTTGGAACAATTCTGAAAGAATCTGCTCGTTGAATTCACTTCCATGCAATATAATATTATCCTGATTTGAAGTATTTTCTATCCACTTTTCTATGGCTTTGTATTCACTTCCATTTCCCACTATGTATAGTCTGGGAGTTGAGGGCATTTTCAATCTAGCTTCTTGAAATGCATATAATAACTCAAAGACCATTTTACCCTTATATAAGCTGCCGACAAAGAGTATTTTATCTTTTTTTGAAGATTTATTTGGGACTTCAATTACTTCAACTGTATTCTGCATTACGAAAAGCTTTTCCGGAGGAAAGCCCCTTCGCATAAATTTATTCCTGGCATAATCACTATAAAAAATCATGGCATCTGACTCCTTTGCAAGAAGGTACCTCAAATAATTCACAGGGGTCTTGGCGTCAAATTTGTGTTTATAGGATGCCCTAACCCCAATACCCCAAAAAATCATTTTGTATTTCCTAAATGGATTTAAGGCAAGTTTAAGGAACGATAAATTCATAACGTAGAAAGTGCAAACAACTACGTCAAAATTTGGAATCAAGGTTGATAATTTATTTTCAAAATATTTGAAGCTTCCAAGCTGCTTTAAATCAAGTTTTATTTCGTTGATGCAAGGATTTAAATAATTTGAAGAAGCGCCAGAATGGGCAATTGTGAGATTTATGGAATCATCATCGGAAATCCTATTGAAAATTGGAATTCTGTAAGGCTTTAGATCATGTGTGATAAATAAAACTTCGACTTTCACGATTTCGATTTAATTATTTAAAAACGGTATTAATAAATGCAGATGTTCACTAAATGTCAGACAAAGAATTTTAAACTTTCTATCTGTAAGCTTAACTCAACTACCTTTACAGATTTCAGAAGATTTTCTCTTACACGGCTAGCCTTTGCTTTTGTCCTCAATGTATTTGACTAATAGCTGGCACCACTGTCCCATAATATTTGAAAGTCTGAAAGGTTGTAGGTACTGTCTGTTATTTTCGGAAAATGAAATTAGTATATCCGGACTTGACATTAAATACTCAATTTTCTCAGCCATGTCGGAATAATTAAATGCAGGAATCAAGAATCCATTACTGTTATTCTGGATAATCTCATTCGGACCTGTTGGAATATCAAAGCTTAGTAATGGTAAATTTTTGGACATGCCCTCTAACAAAACCATAGGAAAACCTTCATATCCCGAAGTCATTACCATCAACGAATACTCGTTGTAAAGATTGTATAGGCCTTTGACATTCCCCATCAATTTCACTCTTTTTACCAGATTGTTCTCAATTATTTTGTTATTGATCACATCTCTTAACTCTCCATCACCATATATATGCCATTCAAGATGAGGATTCTTATGCAGTACAATTTTGGCAACTTCAATTAAATTGGTGTCAAATCTCTTTTGCTCATTCAAACGGCCAACACTAATAATTTTATTCGTGTGGGGATTGTAGACAGATTGATCCTCAAGGAGTTTGTCATCAATAGGATTATATATTTGAAAAACGTTATTCGAAAGGGTCTTATTTTTGTAATTGTTTACATCAGCTTTTGTTAAACTGACAACACATTTTGAAAAAAAGCCTCCAAATTGTTCATTCCACCACTTGTATTTGTTTTTCTCACCATAAAAGCTGGAATGGGACCAATAGATCATTTTTGTTTGCTTTCCAATTACGGATAAGCCACCTAAAAGGCAAAAGCGATGTCCACATACAATTAGGATATCAATTTTGTTCTTTGAGAGGTATTTTCTTAAATTAAGAGCTGCTTCAATAATACCTTGCCGCATTCCCTTCCGTTCGGAGAGAAGGTTGAAATAAGATATTTCATCATTCCATGAATAGCCTTTCTTAGGCTGGAAAGGCTGAAAACTGATTATATGGACTTTTGCTACATTCTTTTCGCTTAATCCTTCCCCGATAATAGAAGTAACTCTTTCAATTCCCCCTTTACCCGAAAGGCTTCCTAGTAGAAAGGCAATATTTGGACTTTTTGTGAACATATTTTCACTCATTAAATCAAATTAGTTTAGGGGATCCTGAAATTTTGGATTCTATGTGATATAAGAAGCCTACATAGACAAAAAAGTACAACATTGCGTATGAGGCTTCGTAAAACACGTAGACGTTGTTTAATAGCATGAACAAGGCAAAAAATAGCCAAGCCAGTTTTACATTGGAATCGGCTTTGTTTCTGAGTAGCAGCTTAGTGGATTTAATAAATGGAAGAAAAAATAAGACGATAATAAGACCACCAATTAGTATACCTTGTTCCGCCAAGGCTTCAGTGTAACTGTTATGAGAAAAAAGATGATATGGATTGTATTTGACAAAATTTCCTGTACCAACTCCCAAAAATGGATATTCAAAAAATACATTCAGAGCTTCTTTCATCAGATAGGTTCTCCCATCCTCACTAATATTAGAACTTATCCTACTTTGAATACTGGACTGAAAGTAAATTCGTGAAAATTGAAAGAGAACTAGAATTCCGGTAATAATCATTATTGATTTCGCAAATAACTGTTTTAATGGATTGATAAACTTGATTTTATTAATCCAAATCCAGAACAGAATATTCGCAGTAAGCACAAAAATCAAACCAGACCTGGATTGTGTAACAAAAGACATCAATATTGATATAACCGGTATTATAATTAGTCCGAGGCCGGTGTATAGGTTTTTATATTTAAGATGTAATCTGAAAATCGAGAAGTTCGCAAAAAAGGAAAAATATGAATAGTAATTCGCATTGTAAGTAAACACAGCTCGAGAACCTGATTGCTTGTAAAAGCCGGATAATCCAAATGTTCCTGTTCTGTATTCGGAGTAAAATAACATTAAGGAAGCTAATATATAGGCTAAATGAAAATAGTCTTCGTATGATTTATTTTTAGTAAATGATAAGGCGATATATCCACCCATAAATGCAGCAATAATTTTTGGGTATACCATTTCAAATCTTTGAAAATCGAAGTCTGAATAATATACACTTGCAAGACATAGAAGAACAAAAAGGAGGTATATAAGAATTTCAGTTTTTTTTATGTAAAAAGTTCTTATATCATTAGCTATTGCTAATAAGAATAAGGTTGGAAAAAGAACAGTGAATCCTATTTTTTGAGTCCCATTGTAGAGACCGGTGAAATAGGTTACTATCATTACTATAATGAGGAATCCCAGGAAGATGGAAATTGGTTTTTGAATTTTGCCTTCTAACATTGCTGCAAATCAATGTTTATATTGACTGAACTTTTCCTTTCCGAATTATTTTCATATAACCAGTATAAACCAGTCCGAAGATCCTGGAAGGTAAATATTGGATTAATTCAATTCTTAAATCTCTATTATTGATTTTATAATTGTCTTCTAGTTCTGATTTTACAAGCGACCTAAGATTTCGCCATTTCATTGACCCCCTTTTTCTGGATAGTAGGGCGTATCTGCCTATAAGCCACTGTGAATACCATTTTTTTACAGCGTTTTTTGTGCGTTCGGATTTTGAGATTTTCAATAAGTTTGAATGGGCGCGAATTACTACTTCAATTCCTTCTAATTTCTTGTTATTGAATTTACTCCGAGTGACACTTTTATTTAAATCATTATAGATATAAAGTGATTCTGGAACCTGCCCGATACGATTAGATTTCTGTAAAATTTCTGACATATAAAGGGCGTCCTGATGTATTTTGCCATGAATAAACTCAGTGCTTTTTGCCAGATCTGATTTGATTAGTTTGTTCCAAACATTAAACACCCCATGGGGATGAAATTCCATTCGCTGTAGATATTTATCGATTGAAATAACTCTGGGGGTTTCATCAGTTATTATTTCTGAGAAACTTGATGATGCCGAAGTAAAGTTGCAAAATGCTATATCCAGCTTATTAGTGATAACGTGATTTAGCAATTTGAAGTACATACAATCAAGGATAAAGTCATCAGAATCGACGAAGCCAATAAAATCACCAGTGGCAAATTTTAATCCTGCGTTTCGAGCACTACTGGAGCCTTCATTTGATTTATGCAAAACAAAAACCCGATGGTCATTTTTGGCATAATTATCACAAATAGCCGCACTTCCGTCGGTTGACCCATCATTTATTAATATGATTTCCAAGTTTTTATATGTCTGTACTAATAGACTATCAATACAATTGGGAAGATATTTTTCAGAATTGTATACGGGTATGATAATACTAACCTTTGGATCTCTTATCATATTAACATTTTTTTCAGACGATGGAAAAAATCTCGGAAGCCTTTATTGAAGACATATAAAAATAAAGGTAGACAGGATAGAATAATTAAGTTCAGGAACAGTACAAATAAAGCGAAATTTAGGTAAGAGGACGTATCTAGAATTAAAAATTCGTTGACAATCAGATTAATTGCTACAAAAGACAGTAATAATGAAAAAATTAGGGTCAAAAATTTAGGCCAATAATGTTTTAAGACATTGATTTTAAAACCGTCTCTGAAAAGAAAAAATGGTTTCCAAATCATGACTATAATAAACATACTTATACTCGTACCTAACATTATACCCGCAATGCCCATCCTCAATCCGAAAAATATGGAAACGAAAAGATTAATCAACATTTGCGTAATTGGTGCCCAGGTATCGTGATATAGTCCGTAGGCAGTAATATAGTTGTCTATCGGGATCCGAATAAGATTCATGCCTAGGTTGAAAATCATTAAGTAGACAATTAGATTATTCAGGATGTATTTTTCGCCTAACCACAAAGAAATAAAAGGGTCAATTAAATAAATTAGATTTAAAGTGATAAAACCACATATCAAAAAGCGTATGCCCATCATCTCCCAAAATACTTTGTGTATCTGAGCTTTATTATTTTCCGCCACTAAATTTCCAACTCCGGCTGCCATACCCGAAAAAAAATTGTTAGTCAAAACCTTTAATTGATTAGTAATCAAGAAGTAGTTTCCAAAAAATGCCACACTTTTCAGGTCAATAATCGCGTAAATCAATATTTGATCGGTACCCGAGGTCACAAAAGATGACAGCTTATGAACAAATACTTGTTTTATCTTTTTTATTTCATTGGTGTATTCTGTCAAAATATTCCCTTGATAGGAGGTTCTTGATTTTAGAAATGGATATGTTTTTTTTACTTTAAAATCAATCAAATAGCTCGTGATCACGGCAAAAAGCAGTTCCATTACCAACCAAAGAATCATGCTTTGAAGCCAGATAGCAATAAAGGCTTGAATTATCTGACGGCATATTATGGAGCCCTGGGAATATGCAGTTATAACATATCCTTTCTGATCTGCACTTAGAACCACAGAAGAATAATTGATAACATAGCCAAGGACGGCAGCAATGAGATACGAGAAAAACCCAGTATAAACGACAATTGATGGAATCTCCTCACCCTTAAAGAAAATGGGAAAAAATAAGGACAGAATTAATCCTAGAAAGAGTAAGACAAGGGCCAATCTCCGGTATAAATATCCAATTAGGGACACCAAACGGCTAATTTCCGCAGAATTCTTCTCAAAAAGTGGTTTATAAAGTGTGAAGCCAATCGCCACCCCTATGCCTAACTCAGCAAGGTTCAGAAACCCTAGGATGCTCTTTAAAGTACTTGTAAGGCCAATGAAGTCATCGCCTAAATATTCCAAGAATATTCGACGCGTAATGAATGAAATTACAGTAGATATAAAATAAAAGATTACACCTACTTTGGCGTTTAATAAGGTTTTCCTAACACGCGACATATCCCTTGAAATCTAGTAATACGGTACAAAAATGAGAATTATTAATTATAAGAATTAATTTTTAGGGTAAGTTTCCATTGATAGGTGATGAAACGTAAAAGCCAGACATAACGCCTGGCTTTTACATTCTTCCTTATCAATTCGTCTAACAGTAGGTAGGCAAAACCAATTTTAAATTTTGCCATGAGATAATTAAATTCAAATAACCTAATCGACAGGGTTCGGGAAATTGCAGTTGTTGAATGTAACGTTTTGGTAGGTTTCTTTGATTTCATAGCTTCTCCATCCTCTTTGTGAGTTGGGATAGTAAGTTTTATATCCTTCTGTAATATTTTTAATCGAGACGTCTTCAATATGTATTTCACCAGGCCTGTTGGTGCAAAATAAGTGTGGTGCCCCGTCAATAGTACCTCCGATTATGTAATTTTTTCCTCCACTGGTTCCGTTGGAATTTAATCTGTGGTAACTTATCGCTGCCTGACCCGTACCATTCTTAACGTTTGTTAGTGTCAAATTTTTAAAATAATTATCACTTCCTGAAGGCCCGTCACCATTTCCTACACACTCAAATCCTTCTCCTAAAAACATGATGCCGTTACCATTACTTATATCGATGTTTTCCAGAACATTTCGATTGGCATCACCAAAAATCTGAATTCCTGAATCATCGGCCTCTCCATTACCTTTTAAAGTAATATCTTTTAGTTGATTGTCATCACTGCCATAGTAAATTTGTAACCTTAAATTTTCCGCGTCTAGCCCGTTTACCTCATTAAAATCTGAGTCACATTTTACCGCCAGGGCTCTTCCCTTATGTGAGGTTCCTACCGAACCTTTAGCTCTATAACTTCGAATCTTATCCAACTTGTTGTGACTACTGTTATACAATGTAATATTGTAATCCGTCGCATTTCCTATTGAAGCACTCCAAACCTCGGAATCAGACATTATACCATAATCTGATCCAATGATATCGATGCCTACATGCCCTGCATCGATTACCAGGCAGTTCTCAATTAAAAAATTATCTGATTGAGATAATCTCAAGCCATAGCCAACCCTATTATCACAATCAGACCTGTCGCCAAGATTCCAACAATTACTATTTGGGTTCCAATTCCCTAACCTTGCAGTTATAACATTCTTTAGTGCGACATTTGATGCTCCCTGCACAAAGATTCCGTCATAATAATCCTGAATCATAAAATTTTCTATGATAATGTTTGAATGACGAATATAAAATCCCTTGTGGTCTATAGGTGGATTATTACTTGGAGCTGTGTTGTCGAGCAATGGCATTATGTTAGCAGGAAGGTTCTTTCCATTGGACTCCCATTGCTCTTTCGAATAACTTGGACCTTGTGTTTCGTATATATCTCCGGGCACGTTTTTATATCCAATAAAAGAAATAGGGTTTTGTGTTGTCCCGGCTCGCGTAGTTGTAAGTTTGACCGCACCGTAGTTGCCAGCCTTCACGTATACTATATCTCCCGGTTGCGCACTTTTCAATGCATGCTCTATGTCCCAAGCGGTGCTTTCCGTAAGCCCATCGTTACTTGAGCGCCCATTAACCGTAACAAAAAAGCCCGGTTCAACCTCTCGTGCAGCTTCACTATCAGAATCATTTTGGTATGATGAACATCCATAAGCATCAACGGATTCGCCTGCGAGTGTTCCCGGACATTGATCTAGGCTATCGTTGACACCGTCACTATCCGTATCATACTGACTTGCGGAACAGCCAAAATTGTTTACCGTAGCACCGGCTGGAGTATAAGGGCAATCATCCTGATCGTTTGGCACACCGTCATTATCCGTATCGGCCGGACCACTTTGATCTTCTTCAGTTTCTTTGTTTTTTTGACGATCCGAACATCCACTTGCATCTGCTGACTCGTTAGATGGTGTTCCGGGGCACTGATCTATGCTATCAACAACACCATCTTCATCTGTGTCATACTGGCTGGCAGCGCAACCTTGAGCATTCACTTTGGCACCGATGGGTGTGAAAGGACAATCGTCCTGATCATTCGCCACACCATCTTGGTCATCATCTGCAGTCTTATTCGCATTTGGATTTGGGCCGTTACCACCCCTTTCCAAATAAACTATTTCAATGGCTTCGTCATTATAAACCACAGCATCTAACAAGAGATCAGAATCTTTTTGGCAAGAGGTTGCCGTGGATAGGAATAACAATGAAAATAGCGTTGCAAACAGAACGGAAATGGTTTTATAAACAATATTCGACATAGAAGTAAGTAGATTAATCTGGGGCTGTAAACTTAACGTGAGAATAATTATTATCGTTTAATTGTAAAATTTTTTCGATGAAATACATAATCTCACAATTAGGGCTATGTACGCAACACCTGCTGAAATGGTTTTTTGTAATTGGGGTTTTTCGACCAAATACAATTTTCTTTAACATTTTATTGTGAGAGCCCTTGCATCCTCATTTTTTTTGGACAGCGTGTGCGATTGCTGATTTCCAGTTTTTTGAGATAGTTAAATTGGTCTTAGCGCGTCACCTTATTGATAACAACTAGTGAGAAAGAAATATTGGTAGAAAGGAAGATGTTTTATGGAAAAAGAAGAAAATAGAGCTCTTGGAAAGAAAAGGGTAGAGATAAGATTCTATAAAATCTCATTTTGAATTCAAAGTATGGTTCTCCCTCAATACAAGAAATGTACAATTCAATTCATAATCCACATTGAAAAGTATATTGTGCATTGAATAAGAATAATGCCCGGACGAATAAATGTCCGGGCAGGCTGGGAGGGTGACAAAGCAACAATTTGGTTTAGGAAACTATAGACGCTAATTTTTCTTTTTTCCCGATTTGATAATATTCAAATCCCATTTCCTTTAACATTATATCATTGTATTGATTTCGACCATCAAAGATAACAGGTTGCTTTAATTGCTGCTTAAGTTCTTCAAAATCGGGAGATCTGAATTCTTTCCATTCGGTTAAGAGGATCATAGCATCGGAATCTGCTAAAGTTTCATACTTTGAGTTGAAATATGTTATCCCAGGGACATCCTTTAGATAAAATTGTTGGGCCTCCCTAATAGCCTTTGGGTCATACGCCTTTATACAAGCTCCCCTACGAACCAGTTCTTTAATAATGTAAATAGAAGGTGCTTCACGCATATCATCCGTTTGCGGTTTGAAAGCCAAGCCCCAAACTGAAAAAGTTCTTCCCTCTAGATTATCACCGAATCTGGAAATCACTTTGTTAGCAATCACTAGTTTTTGACGATCATTTACACTTTCAACCGCTCCGATTAACTCTGCATTATAATTATGTTCTGAAGCTGTCCGAATTAGCGCCTTTACATCTTTAGGAAAACAAGAGCCGCCATATCCACTGCCAGGGTAAATAAAACTGTATCCAATTCTGTGGTCAGAGCCAATGCCAATTCTTACTTTGTTAACATCTGCACCAACCAATTCACAAATGTTTGCAACTTCATTCATAAAAGAAATTTTGGTGGCAAGCATTGAGTTTGCAACATATTTAGTCATTTCCGCTGATCGCACGTCCATTGTTATCAAACGATCCATACTACTTCTGAAAAACGGAGCATACAGTGCTCTCATTTTAGCAGTTGCCTTTTCATTATCTGACCCAACGACAACCCGGTCGGGTTTCATAAAATCGTTTATCGCATCTCCTTCCTTAAGAAATTCAGGATTAGAAACTACGGAAAATGGAATGTTCTGATCTCTGGCATCCAGTTCTTCCAGAATAACAGATCTAACTTTGTCAGCTGTGCCTACAGGTACGGTGGATTTGTTGACCACAATAAGTGGCCTAACCATATATTTCCCTATGGATCTCGCTACCTGAAGGACGTATTGCAGATCGGCCGAACCATCTTCACCCATAGGTGTTCCAACAGCTATAAATGCCACATCGCATTTATTCAGGCTTTCTTCAAGACTTGTAGTGAAATAGAGGGTTTCATTTTCGATATTGCGCAGTACCATGGCCTTAAGACCCGGTTCATAGATTGGGATAACCCCCTTTTTAAGATTTTCAATCTTCTCATTGATTACATCAACACATGTGACTCTGTTGCCCATTTCGGCAAAACAAGTGCCACTTACTAGGCCAACGTATCCAGTTCCGATAACAGACAAATTCATAAGGAAAGACTTTGGGTTTATTTGGCAAAAATGAAGAAAGAATAAATCAGATTAAAATATGTTGTTTGAACAGCAAATAAATAAGTTATAACGCATAAAAATTTTATGGAAGAAGCATCCAAGGCTAAAATTTAAATTAATCTGAATTCATATAGGATTGATACCAATCCACAAATGCCTTAATCCCCTCTTTTAGGGAAGTTTGAGGCCTATAGTCATAGTCATTAATAAGGTCATCAACATTTGCCCATGTCTTTTCTACATCTCCTGCTTGCATAGGCGATAATATTTTGTTTGCAGTCTTGCCCAGGGTTTTTTCAATAGTATGGATGAAATCTGTCAATTTTACAGACTGATTATTTCCAATGTTATAAACTTTGTAAAGGTTCTCTTTTTCCAACCTTTTGTCCAAAGGTTTTTCTATGATCCGAACAATTCCTTCTACAATGTCATCAATGAATGTAAAATCCCGTTCGAGATTTCCCTGATTAAAAACCTTTATACTCTTTCCTCTGAGTATGGCATTTGTAAACAGGAAATATGCCATGTCCGGTCGACCCCAAGGTCCGTACACTGTAAAAAAACGCAGTCCAGTAGTCGGAAACCCATACAAATGACTATAGGTGTGTGCCATAAGTTCGTTTGATATTTTCGTAGCAGCATAAAGACTTACGGGGCGATCCACACGCTCAGAAGTCTCAAAGGGCACATTTTTACTATTTCCATAAACACTAGAACTGCTGGCATAAACGAGGTGTTTAACCCTGTTATGTCTGCAGTTCTCAAGTATGTTTAAAAACCCTACAATATTGCTGCTAATGTAGGCGTCAGGATTTTCCAGACTATAACGGACTCCTGCTTGAGCAGCCAGGTGACAAACAACATCAAAAGACTCCTTTTTGAATAATTCATCAAGAGTTTTGCGATCCTCAAGATGTATACGAATAAAACTGAAGTCTTTAAGAGATTCACTTTCTTTTTTCTGATTGAAATCGGTAGCATCTTCTTTTGAAATCCCCAATTCTTTCAGGCGTGCAAATTTTAGATTTACATCGTAGTAATCGTTGATGTTATCAAGGCCTACCACTTCATGTCCTCTTTTATTTAGCGATTTGCAAACATGAAAACCAATAAATCCGGAAGATCCAGTAACGAGAATTTTCATTGGGTATAAATTGAAAAGAGTCTTTAAGAAATCACTTAAATAAAGTACTTCTAACGTGCTAAGTTAATCTGTTCTAAAATTTATAAGTGCCCGATATGAAATAAAATAAAAAAACCCTGAATTCTTATTCAGGGTTTTTAAAATATGGTGACATTCTAGTTAGAAGGCGTTTGAGCCAATGTTTGTCTGAGCAATGATTGTCCCGTCCGATGGACTTTCATAAATATTCAAATGTCCATCAAATCCCATAAGTTCAACAAACGTAATTGCAGCTCCATTATCTAATTGTGTTACCAACGTTTCGCTGATAGCACATTCGCACTCTGTCAGGGTGACGGCTATAGTTCCTCCACCATCTTTATTTCCAAAATTTAAAGTTGCCGGATGAATACCCTGTGAGGCGTTTTCCAATTGGATGTAGATCGTGGTAGAACCATCTTCATTAGGAATAAAGGCAGCTGTGCCAGTTACTCCGGAAGCTCCGAAACTTTCGAGTTGGTAATCTACGCGCTCTACTGCAGTTGGAATTTCAGAGTCGGGGTCTGATGTGTTTGGATTATTTACATCAATGGTTTCGGTTTCACTGCACCCAATAAGTATCAGTAGCACAAAGATCGAGGGAAATAGAACTTTTTTCATTTTTTGGATTAATTAAGTTTAGGTCAATTGACTTACAAAAACAAACCTAAATTTTATTGGCCGCAAAATTATGTATTTTTCTATGAAGTGTACAATTATTCGTCCATTGGACTTATTCAAAATTTCATAATAGACAGAGATTATCTCTAATGATAACAGTTAAAGGTTACACATAAACAAAAGAATTAACTGTTACTAAAAGGATGAAAAGGACTACAAAAATCAATTAATCCGAGATTTAGTTAAGTTTGGCGAAAACTCTGGTTTTCGTTGCAGAACAGTCAATTATAAGCTTAAATTTGAAATGTGTAAAGAAGTTTCTTTATATACATTGCCTTGCTGAAAAGGGGCTTTCATTCTTAGATTAACCTTTTTAATTAGGCACTCTGAAGAATCTATGTTATCAAAACTTAACCTAAGCGATTGAAAACAATAATACAGGATAAAATTTGGCTTTCTTCTCCCCATATGGGAGGAGCTGAACAGAAATATGTTCAGGAGGCTTTTGATACCAATTGGATAGCACCCCTTGGGCCAAATGTTAAGGGCTTTGAGGAAGCTATTGAAACCTATATAGGACAAGGTACTCATGCAGCGTGTCTGAGTTCAGGTACTGGGGCGATCCACATTGGCTTAGAGCTTTTGGGTGTTGGATATGGAGATGAAGTGATCTGCCAGAGCCTAACTTTTTCCGCTTCAGCGAATCCAATTACTTATCTTGGTGCAACCCCTGTTTTTGTAGACAGCGAAAGGGAGACCTGGAATTTATGTCCGGATTTGCTGGAAAAAGCAATTGCCGACCGGATTCAAAAAGGAAGGAAACCTAAGGCCATCATTGCAGTTCACTTATATGGTATGCCTTATAAATGTGATGAAATTCAAGAAATTGCTCTGAAATATGACATCCCTGTTTTAGAAGATAGTGCGGAAGCCCTGGGAAGCAGGTATAGGGATAGAAAATGTGGTTCACTTGGAGATCTGAGTATTTTATCATTCAATGGAAATAAGATCATTACAACTTCCGGAGGTGGAGCCCTTTTAACAATGGATGAGAAAGTGAAAGCAAAGGCTATTTTCTTATCTACCCAAGCTCGTGATAATGCTCCTCATTATCAGCATTCTCACATCGGTTACAATTATAGAATGAGTAACGTTCTCGCGGGAATTGGCAGGGGACAGATGGAGGTTTTATCCGAAAGAGTTACCGCAAGAAGAAAGAATTACAGCATATATAAAGATGCTTTGTCAGAAATTTCCGAAATTACCTTTTTGGAAGAACCTGATTATGCGTATAGTAATCGGTGGCTGACGACCATTTTGACAGACAGTTTTGAAACAAGGGAAAAAATTCGACTGTTCCTGGAAGAAGCGAATATAGAGTCAAGACCTCTTTGGAAACCCATGCATTTGCAGCCGGTATTCAATTCCTGCCCTTCCTATATTAACGGGGTTTCTGAGGAAATGTTTGAAAAAGGACTCTGCCTGCCCAGTGGTTCAAATTTGCTTAAAAGCGATTTGGATCGAGTTATTGAAAACATTATGAATACTTTATCATGATTCAAAATTACCTAACCAACAACGCCTCACGATTTGCGAGTAAGTGGCTGGTGCTCTTCATAGACCTGTTCACAATAGGCATTTCATTTGTGCTTTCATATTTAATCAGGTTTAACCTCACCCTGGGTTTTGATGTTTCCAAATTACCGATCCAACTTGCTTACGTTCTGGGTATTGCTCTTATCGCCTTTTTGATAACGGGTTCTTATAAAGGGATAGTTCGGCATACGGGCATACGTGACATTTACAATATTTTTAATGCCGTCTGTCTTTTTAGCGTCATCACAATCCTGATTGTAATCGTCAATCGGAGATTTGACTTTTATCCTGAGTATACCATACCCTTGGGCATTATAATAATCAATAGTTTGCTGGCTTTTATAGGTTTAACAGCTTCCAGATTTGTTTTTAAATATCTTTATAATAGTCTTGTGAACAATAACCTGCCTTTTCAGAAAAATGTTTTGATTTACGGCGCTGGCGAATCGGGTATTCTTACTTATAATACCATATCGAACCATTCAAGAAGTAATGCGCACGTACTTGGTTTTATTGATGAAGACAATAATAAAATAGGTAAATTAATCAATGGTGTTCCTGTTTATGCTCCTTCAAAACTCAATGATCAATTTCTCAGGAGTAAAAAGATTGCCGAGATCATTTTCGCAGTGCATAACATCGATCAGAAAAAGTTAAGACGTCTGGTTGAAAGTCTGGTTGAATCCCCAGTAAAGGTAAAAATAGTCCCTCCAGTTGAGGACTGGATTAACGGTGAACTTAAGGCATCACAGATAAAGCAGGTTCAAATTGAAGACCTTTTAAATAGGGCTCCGATTTCATTCACGAATAAGCGAATACAAACCGAATTCCGGAATAAAAATATCTTGGTTACCGGAGGAGCAGGTTCTATCGGTAGTGAAATTGTGCGTCAGATTTGCAGGTATAAATACAAATCCCTGATAATATTGGATCAGGCTGAATCAGCACTATATGATTTACAGCAGGAACTAAAACAGAGCGGGCACGTAAATTTTGTCCCAGTTGTTGGAGATGTTAGGGATAAAAATAAATGCAACATCTTATTCCAGGAGTTTAAACCTGATATTATATTTCATGCGGCAGCTTACAAGCATGTTCCCTTGATGGAATATAATCCATATGAGGCAATTAAAATAAATGTGGCGGGAACCAAGGTGATAGCTGACCTATCAGAACAACACAATGTAGAAAAATTCGTGCTTATATCCACGGATAAAGCGGTCAATCCTACAAATGTTATGGGGGCTACAAAACGGATTGCAGAAATGTATATCAGCTGTTTGAGTCAAAATAGTAAAACCCGGTTCATTACTACCCGATTTGGGAACGTTCTGGGCTCAAATGGATCTGTAATCCCGTTATTCAAAAAGCAGATTGAAAATGGTGGACCCCTGACTTTGACACACAAGGACATTACCCGATTTTTTATGACCATACCAGAGGCATCTCAGTTGGTTATGGAAGCAGGAGCTATGGGGGAGGGTGGGGAGATTTTTATTTTTGATATGGGAGAATCCGTCCGGATTTTTGACCTTGCAAAGAATATGATTCGTCTTTCAGGACTTCGTTACCCTGAAGATATTGACATCAAAATTACGGGTCTGCGGCCAGGAGAGAAATTATATGAGGAATTGTTGGCCAATGGTGAGAATACATTACCCACTTATCATAAGAAAATAATGATTAGTAAGGTCAGAGACATTGATTTATTGTGGGTCCGATCAAAAGTTGAACAACTCTGTGTTTCCAACATGTTTTTTGATGCAGATATTGTAAAACTTATGAAAGAAATTGTTCCAGAGTTTGTCTCGAATAATTCAGAGAATTCTAACTTCGACAAGAAAAGTATTTCCGGAAAATCAGCTATTAAGGTTTAGAATGGTAGTTTTAACATAATGTCAGCAATTAAAAAAAAATACTCCATAACCATGAAAAGTAATTCAAAAAACATAAAATTTCATTTTCTTTCTTGTTGTATACTGATCTTGTTAGCATCTTGCGCCTCTCGAAAGGATGTTGTCTATCTGCAGGATACCGGCGATTTTGAAACCATTGTGGCTGATAATGTTCCTGAGACTAAATTTAAAGTAGACGACCTCGTTTCTATACATATATCATCTTTAAACCCTGAGGCAAGTGCTCCTTTTAATTTATATCGGGGTGGTTCTGGAGGAGGTCAGAACGGAGCTATAGGAACTCCTACTGACCCCGTTGATTACTTGGTAGACCAGAACGGAATGATAGATTTTCCAGTCCTCGGGAAACTCAAAATATCTGGTTTATCACCAGATGAATTAAGGACATTATTGCGAAATAAATTAGCGGACTTCCTTAAAGATCCAATAATCAATATTCAGATTCGAAATTTCACCATTACGGTTTTAGGTGCCGTAGCTAGTCCTGGTAGCTATCCGGTATTGGGTGAGCAAATCACTATTTTGGAGGCTTTGGGTCTGGCTGGAGATATGACACCAAGAGGTAAAAGGGATAATGTTCTTGTTATACGCAATTTTGAAGGGGCAAAGGTTTATACACGTTTAGATTTGACATCCAAAGAGGTATTAAAATCTCCTGCATACTATATTACCCAAAACGACATTATTTACGTTGAACCCAATAAAACTGGTATTCGTGAAACTTCCATTGGGAGTAATACTGCGTTAACGGTTTCAATTATTTCACTTCTAATTACGACCACTGCCATTATACTTACCAGGACTAATTAATATTACTAAATAAATTTATAGAATTGAATTCTTCAAATATTTCAGATAATAGTTTGGGTCTGACTGATCTAATTAGGCCTTATTTAAAGCATTGGAGATGGTTTATTCTGTCTTCCATCGTTTCCATTGTTTTTGGTTTGTTATTTATTAGATATGCGACCCCGGAGTTTCAAGTAGAGTCTAAAATTCAAATTCTGGCAGATCAAAATTCGGGTTCAGAATTAACCGCTTTCCGTGATCTTGAGGTATTAAACACTCAGCCAAACGCTGTAGTGGATGATGAAATACAAATCCTGACATCTCGAACAAATTTTGAGCAAGTAGTCCAAAACTTAGGAATAAATGTTATCATTTTTTCAAAAGGTCGCCTGCATGATGTGGAATTATATAAGAATCCACCAATAAATGTCAGTGCACTGGCTCCGGATTCTGTCCTATATAATTTGAACGGGAAATTTTTGGTGGAAGTTCTATCCCCAACTACTTTCGCTTTCATTGATGATGAGTTAGGAGTGTCATCTAGGCCTATTAGCTTTGGCAGTTCTTTTACGAATAAATTGGGAGAGTTTGTTCTAACTCCAAATAGCCAGGATTTTGATGAAATGACAGGACGTGAATTTGAGGTGGTGATTAAGCCAATTGATGTTATAGCTCAATCATACAAAGATAAGGTTGGAGTTATAATAACGGGTGAAAAGTCCAATGTATTGACACTTACTTTGAACGATCCCGTACCTGAAAAGGCTGCGGATATTTTGAATGAGCTCACAGCTATCTTCAATGCAAACGAGATCGCTTCTAAGAAAGCAATTGCGGACCGCACAGAGAAGTTTATCAATGAACGGATTGAAGAAATTGAAGGGAATTTAACTAATGTTGATCGATCAGCGGAGGAATTAAAGTCATCTCAGGGAATATTGGACGTGGAATCCCAGTCCAGTATGAATTTAAATTTGAGTGCTTCACGTCGGCAGGAGCTCCAGGACGCTCGGGTACAATTAAACATTGCGAACCAATTGAAAGCTTTGATAGACAATCAGTTTGGCTATGACATCCTTCCCGCCAATTTAACTGCTGACGCATCGATATCAAGTTATCTGACTCAGTACAACCAGCTGGTTAACCGAAGAAATGGATTACTCCGATCATCTAATGAACAAAACCCTATTGTCGTTAATCTCGATCAGGAGTTGAGCGGATTAAAACAGACGTTGCGAACCAGTCTGGAAAGTCTGATTAATAATCTTTCGCTTCAAATCAATAACATTAGCGGGCAATTATCACGAATTAATTCTCAGATTTATTCCGCACCTGGGGATCAACGCGCAGTACGCGATATAGAAAGAAAGCAGGAAACCATAGAGCAACTATTCCTCTATATGCTTGAGAAACGCGAAGAATCAAAAATCACTTATGCCTCTGCAGCCCCAAAATCCAATATTATTGACAGGGCATATTTGACGAGTATATATCCGGTTTCCCCTAAAAAACCGATTATCCTTTTGGCCTCCCTTATTTTAGGATTACTAATCCCCTTTTCGATTATCTTTATTTCACAACTCTTAGATAACAAAGTTCATAATAAGCTCGAACTGGAAGAAATAATTGATGAAATCCCCGTTCTTGCTGAATTGCCAAAATTAGGAAGCAAAGAAAAAATACTTGTAAGTACTGGGGATAGGTCCGTATTGGCAGAATCCATGCGAATTTTAAGGGCCAATTTGGATTTCACTTTGAAATCTAAAAAGAAGACTCCCGGGGGTAACCTAATTTTCGTTACATCAAGTGTGCCAGGAGAGGGGAAGACGTTCGTCGCATCGAATCTGGCGATGATTTATGCGAAAGCCAATAAAAAGGTTTTGCTTATTGGTGGGGATATCAGAAATCCAAAAATAGACCAGTTTTATTCTGGTAAAAACGTGGATAAGCTAAAAAGGGTATCCGGTAATAAGGACAATAAAGGTCTGACGGATTACTTAATTGATGATGCTCTGATGGCCAAGGATATTACCAATACGATGCTGGTTACAGATCAAACCGTGGATATAATCCATAGTGGCAAACTGACGCCAAATCCTGCGGAACTGCTGATGAATGATCGGCTTGAAAATTTGGTAAATGAAATTAAGAACAATTACGATTATATTATTGTAGATACGGCCCCTATGGTTGTAGTGTCAGATACCATGCTGATGACTAAATTCGCGGATTTGGTGCTCTATGTTACCCGGGCAGATGTGACCAACAAAAAAGTACTTGCGTTCCCGGTTAAAATGAATGAGGATGGTAAATTGGAGAATTTAGCCTTTATCGTAAATGGTGTTAAAGAGAGCAATCTGGGCTATGGAGGTAAATATGGCTATGGGTACGGGCAGTCCACAAAGAAATGGTGGAAATTTGCCACTTAGATAAGCAGTCAGCCAATTGGCATAGAACTATAAAAGCCTTCTAGACCAAATGCCAGTAGGCATTAGTAAAAAGTACTAATTGTATTTTGAATTAAAGGAAGGAGGCGATCGGCCTCCTTTTCTTTTAACTGCAATTGCTTAATAGCACTCAGGTGTCCGAGTGAATGGGTATCCGTCCCTATAAAATCGATCATACCCTGTTCCATCAGCTGATGTGCTTTTTTCTGGACATCCTTTCCATAGTATGGGCCCAGGGATAGCATATTGACTTGAAAAAGAATGCCCTTTTGCCTGTACTCTTTATATTTTGCAGGGGTTTGGTGCAAGTATAGGTAGCGTTCCGGATGGGCGAGTATAGGCGTCAAACCCTTCTTGGTAATCTGAATAATGGCCTCATCGAATCCCAAAGATGGTTGTAAATAAGACATTTCTACAAGGATGTAACCTCCTTTAAGGGGCATTATGCCATCTTGATTGAGCAAATCTTCGAATGTGTCATCGATCATATGCTCTGCCGCAGGGAGAATGGAAACATCTGTCTGACGATGTTCTAACAGCGCTTCCATGAGTTCCTGATGGGCCGCGCGAATCGTCTGAGGCGTATTCGCATATAATCCGGGAAGTATATGGGGCGTTGCGATAAAATGTCGAATGCCAAACTCCTCAAAAGCCTTGATGAGCGCCATTGATTCCTCAACCGTCTTAGCTCCGTCATCAATTCCCGGGAGGATATGGTTGTGGATGTCCACAAAACCTTCAAGATAATCAGTGAGAAACTTTTTTTTGTGAAACCAATGAACCATCCGCAGTTTTTTACATACAAAAATAGGGATTCTAAATAAGCAGAGCCCCCTTATATAAGGAATCCCGGGGAATCTTTATTTCCCCGGGTTTCCTTTTAAACATAAGAACGAAAATTAAATGTTTACCTAAATTTATTTTGAAGATTCTCGGATTGCGGCCTGAGCTGCTGCGACCCTTGCAATGGGCACTCGGAATGGCGAACAACTCACATAATTCATCCCTACACTATGACAGAATTCCACTGAACTGGGTTCACCACCGTGCTCCCCGCAAATACCCACTTTGAGGCCGGGATGTGCTTTACGTCCGCGTTTTGTGCCCATGATGACCAGTTGTCCAACGCCTTCCTGATCCAATACTTCGAATGGATCGTCCTTAAGAATACCCTTTTCAAGGTACACTGAAAGAAACTTTCCGGCATCATCTCTGGAGTATCCAAAAGTCATCTGGGTCAGATCATTGGTACCAAAGGAGAAGAAATCTGCATGTTCTGCAATTTTATCGGCCACCAATACGGCCCTCGGAATCTCCATCATGGTTCCAATAGAGTAGGGGACGCGCTCCTTCCGCTTGGTAAAAATCTCTTCTGCCGTCTGTTCAATAATAGATTTTTGGAGCAGAAATTCCTCTAGGGTGCCCACCAACGGAATCATGATTTCGGGTTGGGAATCGATACCCTTTGCTTTTTTAATATTCAGTGCAGCCTCAATGATCGCCCTTGTCTGCATTTCCGTAATTTCGGGATAGGTGTTGCCGAGACGACATCCTCTGTGTCCCATCATAGGGTTGAACTCTTCGAGTTCGGCTACTTTCTGTTTGACGTTTGCAAGCGAAATATGCAGATCTTCCGCGAGTTCTTTTTGTGTTGCCAACTGGTGGGGCACAAATTCGTGCAGTGGTGGATCCAGCAGCCGTATCGTGACTGGAAACCCCTCCATGGCCTCAAAAATGCCTTCAAAATCCTCCCGTTGCATCGGAAGCAATTCGCGTAAAGCTTGTTTTCGTCCCTTAACGGTATCTGCGAGAATCATTTCCCGCATTGCTTTGATCCGATCTACTTCAAAAAACATATGCTCTGTCCTCGTAAGGCCAATACCTTTGGCGCCAAAGCCACGAGCGATCCTGGCATCCTTGGGGTTATCTGCATTGGTACGGACTTCCATTTTTGCGTATTTGTCCGTAAGGTCCATCAGTTGAGCGAATTCCCCACTGAGTTCAGGTTCCCTGGTAGCAACCTTTCCCTCAAGGATGTTCCCCGTAGAACCGTTGATCGAAATCCAGTCTCCTTCCTGATAGACGTGGTCGCCTACCTTTAATGTCCTTGATTTATAATTTATTTTCAAAGCTCCGGCTCCCGAAACACAACATTTACCCATTCCCCTGGCTACAACAGCGGCATGGGATGTCATCCCTCCACGGGCCGTCACAATACCACGGGCGATGTTCATGCCTTCCAGGTCTTCGGGAGAGGTTTCTATACGGACCAGTATGGAGTATTTGAATTTGTCTGCTTCATCGGCAAAGAACACAATCTTACCGGTGGCAGCCCCAGGAGAGGCCGGAAGACCCTGGGCGATTACATTGGCTTTTTTCAAGGCTTCGGGGTCAAAGACCGGATGAAGCAATTCATCCAACTTAATGGGTTCGATTCGCTGAATGGTTTCTTTATCATCAATCAGGCCTTCTGAGCGCAAATCCATGGCGATTTTAACCATAGCCGCTCCTGTCCGTTTCCCATTCCGGGTTTGCAAAATCCAGAGTTTCCCCTGCTGAATGGTAAATTCCATATCCTGCATATCCCGGTAGTGATCCTCAAGAATCCGCTGATATCCGAACAATTCCTTATACATCTCCGGCATGATCTCTTCCAGGGACGGATAGTTTTCCGCCTGTTCCTCAGCTGATATCTGTGCCAGTTCTGCCCAGCGCATTGCACCGGACTTTGTTATTTGCTGAGGGGTCCGAACGCCTGCAACTACATCTTCACCCTGGGCATTAATAAGGTATTCTCCGTTAAAAATATTTTCACCGGTCCCTGCATCACGGGTAAAACAAACACCGGTTGCCGAGTCTTCACCCATATTGCCAAATACCATGGCCTGGACGTTCACAGCCGTTCCCCAGTCCTCAGGGTATCCGTGCATTTTCCTGTAATAAAGCGCCCGATCTCCGTTCCAGCTCTGGAATACGGCCATAATCGCTCCCCACAACTGATCCCAGGGATCGTTTGGAAACGGCTTCCCCGTTCTTTTTTTAACGATGTCCTTAAAATCATAAACAAGATCCTGTAAATCCTGGACGGTAAATTGGGTATCCAGATCGATATTTCGTTTTTCCTTAAGATGATCTATGATCTCTTCAAAAGGATCAAGATCTTCCTTGTTTTCTGGTTTTAACCCCAAGACTACACCACTGTACATCTGGATAAAACGACGGTACGAATCCCATACGAACCGCTCGTTCCCCGTCTTCTGAACCATACCGGCAATAGATTCCTCATTGAGGCCCAGATTCAGAACGGTGTCCATCATCCCGGGCATGGATACCCTTGCCCCTGAACGCACCGAAATCAACAAAGGATTATCATTATCCCCAAAACGGGTTCCCATAGTCTCTTCGATTTCGGCAATTGCCTCCCGTACCTGGGTATCTATTTTGGCTATTACGGCTTTTTCCCCCTCCAGGTTGTACTGTGTACAAACCTCTGTGGTAATAGTAAATCCCGGTGGCACCGGAATTCCGATTCGGCTCATTTCCGCGAGATTTGCGCCTTTGCCGCCGAGTAGATTTTTTAATTCCTTTCGCCCATCGGCTTTCTTATTTCCGAATTTATACACGCTAATGGCGCGTTCCTCAATAGTCTCCATAGACTTGTTTGTTAAATGGGTTTATTGTCTACGAAGGTAGTTGGATAACCTATGGCATTTTATGACAATTATCAGTACTGGAACCTGATTTACAGGGTTAATAACTGTCGTCATATACTTCTTCCTGGCTTGTCTTTCGGTAGTTGTATTCCGTTTGTAGAATTAGTCTCTAGTATCCATTATGGTACGGACTGAAGCATAATTCCAATGGGAATTTTCAGTATTTTAGCCTTCATGGATCCTGCAGAATATCTAGCCATAATACCCTTGCTGATTTACGGTATAGGGTTGACCGACCTTCTGAGTGAATGGAAACGAATGTTCGATAAGGATGATCGTAACCTGCTCTATATAATTTATACGATAATATTGACCGAAGTGGCTGTTTACAATGTCGTGATATATGTGGACCTCGTAAATACGTTCCCACACCAGACCTATGCCCAATATCTTGGATATTTATTGCCCCCGATTTTATTTATGATTGTCGTAAATGTCTTCACACCAAACCCTGGGAGTAAGACAGCCGAATATTTTAATGACAACATCAGTTTGATTTTTATTCTGATGGCAATATTCATTGCAAGCCATTACTTCTATAGTTTTGAAGAACCCAACAGGGTAATGCTTCAAAGAGGCGGGTTCATCTTGTTGTTCTTATTGACGGCATACTTCAAGAAAAAATGGATGATGTATCTGATCTCAGTACTTTGGTTGGTCGGTTTGGTTTTTAAGGGAGGGATGATGGTCGGCTAACAATTGTTAATTGTTTACAGATAAATTCATATTCCGGTACCTTTGTAAAAAGAGTTCTTATGATCACATGGAAAAATATAATCAGTTTCTGCAATAACGGAAATCCAGCACCCGATCGAAGGGTTGAAAAAACCGAGGCGGAATGGCGTGAGATCCTCACTTCGGAACAATTCCATATCACAAGAAAAAAAGGTACGGAAGCACCGCATTCCGGAGCACTATGTGGGATACATGAGGCTGGGAAATACAACTGCATTTGCTGCGATACACCTCTTTTTGATTCTACAATCAAGTTCGAATCCGGTACAGGCTGGCCGAGTTTCACGCAACCAATTGCAGAGAATGCCATTTCATACAAGAAGGACAGTTCCTTTGGGATGGTACGTGTTGAGGTACTGTGTAATACTTGCGACGCGCACCTGGGGCACGTTTTTCCTGATGGACCTGAGCCCAGCGGCTTGCGGTATTGTATAAACTCGGAATCCATGAAACTCGACACACGAGTGTCACATGAAGAATAAGTTCCTTAAAAATTTCGAATGGTTATGGGAAAGACAAAAAAGGCGTATTTAGCAGGGGGTTGTTTCTGGGGAATGGAAGACCTGTTCAGAGTCCGCCCGGGAATTCTGGATACGGAAGTTGGATATATGGGAGGGGAGAATGATCATCCCACCTATCGGAACCATCCGGGGCATGCCGAGGCTATTGAACTTACCTACGATCCTGAACAGACGTCATTTAGGGAATTACTCGATTATTTCTACAGGATTCACAATCCAACTACCCTTGATCAGCAGGGAAATGACAAGGGTTCGAGTTACCGGTCAGCAATTTTTTACCAAAATGAAGAAGAGAAGGTAGAAGCGGAAGCAATGATTCGCATTGTGGAAGACTCGAACAAATGGGAAGGCAAAGTGGTCACTACGCTTGAAGCTTATACTACATTCTGGCCGGCCGAACCTGAGCATCAGGATTATCTAGTGCGCATTCCCAATGGGTATACCTGTCATTTTGAGCGGTTTAAGGAGTCTTTTGTCTGAATGGGTTTTGGTTTTAAAGGACGTAAAAACGGGGAAATAATTCTTTTATCACTTATCCGCCCCGACCTCTTAAGTGAAAAGCATAGGATTGGAAATGAGTAAATTAGCCATATACTCCGTATTTCAGCAGCTTCACAACATATTTTTTGATCTGGGAGAAGAACACGCAATTTTTGTTATGATGCGTGGAATAGAATCCCCAAATGAGGTTTAAAAAATATTTACTTCTTCTTAGTATTTTGTCGATTACATGGGCTTATGGCCAGGAAGTCGGTGATTTCCGATCCAGCTCTTCAGGTAATTGGACTACAGTAGCCATTTGGGAAACGTATAACGGGACCTCTTGGGTGGCAGCTACGACCTACCCTGGACAAACAACGGGAACCAATGATGTCTTCATCATCGGAGGGTTCAGTGTTACCTTAACTTCCACAATTACTAATTCGATCAATTCTGTTATTATTGGTGATGGATCAGGGGGTACAGATAATTTCTATATCGATGCAAACTCGGGATTAAATACGCAATTGATCAATCTTACCTCAGGAGGTTATGCGGAATGGACCTCCAATGCGAGCTTTTATTTGCCTTCAGGGGCAGCATTTGTGATTGATGGCGGAACCCTGGCCACGGATAATCCCTGTAGTGCCGCAAAGCGACTGTATATTGGCACGACAATTTACTCAACTTGTAATGGAGGCGCTGGTTCCGATTTTAGTTTTACAGAACTACAGGATCAGGGAGGCTCACTTTCGGTTTCCCCTTCCTCCAATAGCCCTATCTGTGAGGGCAGCACATTAAATCTTTTTGCCAATCCTTCGGGTACTGGATCGTCCTCTGCCACCTTTAGCTGGTCTGGCACGGGTCCAGGGAGTTACAGTTTTAGTTCCTCGGATGAAGACCCGGTAATCAGTTCGCTTATAGCGGGATCCTACACCTATACAATTACGATAACAGATTCAAATGGCAACGCCAACAGCAGTAGTATTGATATACTAATTACCGCTCAAAGTATCAGTATAAATACACAGCCACAGGATCAGGCCATATTTGTTAATTCAAATGCCACCTTTACCACGTCAACTTCGAATGCGGACACTTATCAATGGCAGGTTAGCACGGATAGTGGTGTAAACTATACTGATGTTGCGGATGGCTTGGAATATGCTGGCTCCAATGGACTTTCCCTGACCGTTATATCACCGGGAGTGGATAAAAGTGGTTATCGCTACCGCGTTGTAGTTTTGAATTCTTCTTCACCTTGTCCGGGTGTAGTATCCGGAGAAGCCAACCTTTCAGTAAGGATCAGAACGGTTCTTTCTAACCGAAGGATTACGTATCGGGTGCAAAAGCAGTAGGTTCAAATAGGTTCTATGATGGAAATTATCATTAATAATTTGACTTTAGAACCATGGAATTTTTTACTTATTTATAAATATATTCCCATCTGAGAAGTTCATTGAAACATTTTATTGACACTTCAAGTTTTACATCTCATTTGCTCGGTGTTGTAGAATAATTTATATTCTTTTTGAGGTATATCGACTAGTTATCAGGTTTTTAAAGTGTATAAGATTCAGTGAATTGTACTGGTAACTATTGAAAACCATTCAAAGATTGAAAAAACAGGAAGAGGGTTAATTACTTTTCCCTCTTCCTGTGAATGTTTATCATAAAATAGATTTACTGACCTACAATTAATTTTTTGCTGATAATTTCTCCATCCTGTGTGACAATTCTAATCAAATAAACGCCTCTCACGTAGGTGCTAACATCTATTTCATATCTGCCGGAAGTCGACCTCGTTGATTGACCCTTAAGTCTTTTGACTAGTTTCCCACTGATGTCATGGATAAAGATGTCAGCAATCTCTACTTCCTGATCTGATACGCTAACCTGAGTACTCGAAACAGCCGGATTAGGAGATAAATTCAATGTAGTGGCAGGTTTAGAATCGCTATTAAAAGCAGGCATTTCCCTAGCAGCACTTATCCCACCTGGGGTGATTGAGAACTGTATACTAGTCGCTCCGATAATATTTCCTGCCCCGTATTCCCCGTCATAGGCTGTGGCAGTCAGGGTATAGGTGCCCTGTGGGAAAGGCACACCACTATAATCAATTCCAGGCAAGTCTCCAAACAACGAGTAAGGAGCCCTTCCCTCCAGTTGTGTGCGTGAGACAGGCCCTGAAAGGACCATACGGACACTTCCGATCACAGGCGGGTTCGTATTGGTTCTAATGCTCAAATCGATACC
>NZ_JAUDUY010000016.1 GCF_030380815.1 Robiginitalea aurantiaca
GATATTCCCCGCCCCATAGCTTCCGTCATAGGCTGTGGCGGTCAGAGTGTAGGTGCCCTGTGGGAACGGCACGCCACTATAATCAATTCCAGGCAGGTCTCCAAACAACGAGTAAGGAGCCCTTCCCTCCAGTTGTGTGCGCGAGACAGGTCCTGAAAGGACCATACGGACGCTTCCGATCACAGGTGGATTCGTGTTGGTCCTAATGCTCAGGTCGATATCCGCGACCACCGAGGGATCGATCTGAAGCCCATTGGTCAATTCAAACAGGTCCACATCCGAAGAGGCGTCGATAAGAGTAAACCCGGCAATGGCACCAGAATCCGGGTCGTTGACTATAATTTGCACAGATGCATCGTCCTGCAACCCATCGCCGTCCGTGACCGTCAGGGTTGCCGTATAGGTGCCTGGGGTGATATATGTATGGCTTGGATTCGCATCGGTGGAGGTGTTGCCATCCCCAAAATCCCAGCTGTACTGGGCAATCCCCGAGTCATCTGTGGAATTACTGCCTGTAAATCTCACATTCAAGGGTACATCTCCGTTCAACGGGCTGGCGGAGGCCACAGCCACAGGCGGAAGGTTATCCCCCGCACCAACAATAATTATAAGTGATGTAGTAGCCGTAAGGCCATTGAGATCTGTTGCAATAAACTCGATAGTCAGACTTTCCGAGGTATCAGTCGGAGGAGTTCCCTCGAGCATTCCCGTATCGGGATCGAAACTTAGCCAGGAAGGCAATGAACCATTATCAGTCGCAGCACTTATTGTCAGGGCATTACCAGGATATCCCTTGTCAAAAAACGGTCGGATGTCAAAATCGAAAAATACATCCGGAGTGGCGGTAATATTCTCAACGGGAAGAGCCGTGGGTGTACCTTCAGGCCTAATGTTAACAAAATAGAACATCATATCATTCCAGTCACAATTTGCTGAACCGGCGCCGCAGCCAGAACCAATATTATCCTGAATGGCTATATATTCATTTGGAATGACGTTACCATCTCTGTCAATAACCTTATACATTCTCAACCCAAGCAAATCAGGTCTACTTTCACCTCTATTGTTTCCACCGCTTGTTGGGTAAAAGACTATGTTAATCCTGAAAGGCCCATCGAGGGATTCAGCACTAAAATAATTCAGGTTGTCATCCGTATTGCTATTCGGAAGCAATGTTTGGTAATAGTTTTCATCGTGAGAAATATTTACCCCCCCGAAAATAGCCGTACTTTCTGGCTCAAGTAAGCGCATATTATCCGCATTAAAGCCATGAAATGCCGCTAACTGAAAACCTATAACCGGTTTTGAAGGATCAGCCTGGACGAAATTATCAGACAGGACCATATCCCCTTCATATCCCAGGTCGATGTTCTCCGGTATCGGATAATTTGAACTGGGCCTGGTCGGCACAGGGTTAGGCGGTGTAATTGTCCCCTCATCATTGACAATACTGAGCATACTGGTTTTATAACCAAATGCATCGATTACCTGTTGGGCATTGAGTTCATTATCACCTTCAAACTGTTGCATATAACCGCCGCTAAGGGTCACCTTCCCATCGAGTGCATTGTCCGCATTGCTTACCACAGTTAGTTCCTCAATGTACAAGCCCTTTGCCCCTGACTGGCGGATAAATTCAATATCCACGTCCAGGTATTCTCCGGGCTGAACTGAAGTCGGCAAATTTGCAACCGTATTCCCACCAAAGTCTCTGAAGGAGAAGCTGAAATTGGCAGCTGAAGGCAAGAGGAGTTCAGAGATCGTCAAAATACCTGTTCCGGTGTTACGGACCCTCATCGTATTGGAAGTGTTCACAATGGCATTGGTCCGTGTTGCACCTACATTATGGAATGTAAAATAATCCTCTGCCGGCACGGCTATTGAAGTCCCTGGGACTTTCGTCAGGTTTTCAATTGCCAGAACTGCCCCTGTAGCAGGTTCAATGCTGAATTCAAAGGTCCTCTCCGAAATATTTCCATTGTTGTCTTCTGCATTGACAAGCAGTACATGAGGGCCTTCAGCAGTCACATCGAAAGGTTCACTATAAGTGACGGTCGGATTTTCATCCAGGATATACTCTAGTCTTGCAATTCCTCCGCTTTCACTCTGATCAATTGCCTCAAGGGTAACCTGTACCGGGCCCCTATAGGTGTTTTCGATACTTTGGTTTCCTTCGAAAGTGGCAATGATATTTGGTGGCAGAAGTGAATTATCTACAGGAGCCAGTCTGATGAAATTCGGTTTGGCATTGACTCCGTCCGTGCCCAGGGAAAGCCTGAGAACCCCATCAGTTACTTCAACAAGTGAAGTATTGTCAAAGTTTACCAGCCCATCTGTGGCATTTTCCTGATTGTAATCCAAGACCGTAACCCCATTAACATCAAGTTGGTGATAACTATCCGTAAAATCGGGGTCGCCTACGCTTATGTTTACAAAATAAGAACCGTTAGGGACTTCTATCAGCCAATCCCGCTGCGGATAGAGATTTGTAGACCTGTGTCCTATAATTGTAAAGGTCTTTAAAAGCGGGTCATCTCCTGTCCCATTATTTCGGTTTCGGGCATTGGCACTGGCATCAGCCGGATTCGTTGTACCGGGTTCTACCCAACCAAAGTTTACCGTTCCTAGGCTCGTGACCTGAGGTCCAAAAGGAGCTCCAAGGTCATCAATGTACCCGTCGGGGGAGATTTCAACGTCTGCTGGAGACTGGAAGTTGAACTGGTACGTGAAGACAAGTTCATTAGTCACCAAAAGGTTTATAGTAACCTCTGCTGCCTGGTAGTTCGGGGCTGTAGCCGCAATCACACCCTGATAGGACCCAACCTGAAGTCCCTCAGTGTCTACAGTAACACCGATTGGTGTCCCCAGTGTAACCTCAGGTATTACAATCCAATTTTCGCTCGCCTCAAGTGTAATTTCACCAGCAGTAATTCCTCCGGTTCCTGTAAGCGTAAAGGTCTTTTCCTGTATCAACTCCTGATTTAGCGCAACTGTAAAATCAAGTGTATTTGGGTTTGCGGTCAGTATAAGGCTGTCATCCTCAAATGGAGCCGCATTGTCCAGTACAAAAACATAGTCCTGGTAGTCCCCATTTTCGGCGTCCTCAAATGCGATCAGGTAACTATTCTCTATGGGGTTACCCTCTCTGTCCCGGTTGGGGTAAATGCGGGTTCTATGCGCAATACCGGTATTTAGTGCATCCTCTGTATAGTTAACTCTGTTAAATATATTTGATTCCACATAGATGCCAAACACAGCACCCAGGGGATCAAAACTTGTGACGCCAGGGTCGTTTACCGGAGGGAATAGTGTCTGAGCATTGGCAATTCCATCTGACAGAATCCCGACCTCGTTTAGAACGATCTCCTGGTCATTGGTATACCAGCCAAATGGCAGGAGTTCTGATGGGGAATATCTGCCCACGGGGGTAAGAGTAATGGGTCCATCGGTGGCTTTTATCCAGCGTTCTACTTCCAACTCGTCTCCTACTGGAGTCGGGCTGGTACTGCTTCCAAGTGACGTCCATCCAACATTAATTCCAATACCCAAGGCATCAACGACATCCTGAAGTGGGGGCTCATTTCCACCTTCAAAACCTGCCTTTTTAAGCGCATGTAATCCAACTTCAAGACTAGGAGTGTCTTCATCATCGCTGAGAACCGTCAGAGTTGCTTCCTGATATCCTAAATCTGAATTTGTCAGATCCGGAGCATAGGTTATGGAATATTCCTGTATTTCCCCAGGGGCTAGTACAATAGCCCCACTAGGGACGACTGCGTCGAATTGACTTGCAAAAGGTCCGGTTATGCTGGCACCACTGATATTGAGGTTGGCATTGCCTTCATTGGTAATTTCAATTATCTGTGTATCTGTGTTGGCCCCATCACTATTGGTAGTGATTTCAAATATTCCTTCAACCGGATTAGCCGCGATTTCGGGACCTGGAGTAGCCGGAACATCAGCCCTTAAGAGCGTTATCCTGGGTGTACCATTACCATCGCGGTCGTACTCAGAAATATAGATATTACCTGTACGCGGGTCTTCTACCACGTCTAGGGGATCATCGAACCCGCCTAATCCAGGCACATTTCCATTTGTATCCGCGATATCCCCATTTCCGCTGGGTTGCATTACAAGAAGATCATCCTGTCCGCTGAACCGCACTACCATCAAGAGTCCTCGCAATTTTCCATCGAATGAATCACTTTTGTATTCGATCACACCATTGGGTGATTTGTTCTTTTCAAAATCATACGCGGGTTGGAGGTAATTCGGATCCGGGCCGAGGGTACTGGGATATTTGGCCACGTCCACATAACTGACCTCCTGCTGACCTGGCAACCCACTGTAAGGAGCACCCCCGTGGTTGAGGATAAATTCCCCCCTGTAGGGATTTGGATGTCCGTGGTAAGAGCCTCCCTTGGTTTTAAAGAGCCAGTCCTTTTGGGTTTCATTATTAGTGGTTCCGGGGACTGGGTCAAGGGCTGTAAGCCCATCGATTCTCCTTGCAAGAAGATAATCCGCCGTCCCAGGTGTATTTGAGCCACCTGCCGTCCCGTTTGTAGGGACATATAGCCAGCCGTTTGAATGCCATACAAGGTCGTATGCATTCCGAACTCCGGACGCGAAAATGGTTAATGGTGAATTCGTGGCATATGGGTTGTAAGAACCATCGCTCATCTGAATGCTCCCACTAGGTGCCGCATTAATGACTTCAATATTGTCTGTTGTGAAGGCACTCAGTGGAAGTGAGGAAGGCATTTTGTCCAGCTCGAGCTTTAGTACGGCGGCAGAGAGCAAGCGCTCCGGCCTGAAAGCCCAGCTCCCATCGGGCTCACCTCCGGCGGAATTACTTCCCTGGTTGATATACATGTTACCCTGCTCATCAAAGGTGATGCTATTGGTCAGATGGTCTTTGGCTGATCTGGGAAGATGAATGATAAGATCCTCAACAACCGCCAGATCCGGACCGCTCAAACGTGTTAGTTTCCCGTCCCATACAGGGCCGTCTGTCAATACTGCCGCACTGTGGGTAACATAGGCAATGAGGTTGTCAGCGGTAGCCTGAGGATCAAATGCAAAACCTATTATCAGGCGGTTCTCATTGTTTCTCGACACGTTGTTCGGGTCTGGGGACCCCTGAAGTTCTGGGGATAGGATTTCCAGATTGTTCAGAGTACCATCCAGAGCGATATCCCATCTATAGATCTTACCGTCCGAGGCAAAATCGCCAATAGTACTGGCGTAAAGTTTCCCGTCAGGGCCTATGGCGAGGCTTGAAAATCTCTGGTTGGTTGTTCCCTCTCCGAGGGATGTACCGCCCAGTACTTTCGTGAATGTTACGCCAGTAAGATCCAGCGGGGGTACCTGAGAGTCCTCATCTCCGGTTGTAAATTCGGATTCAAAGGGTATAAATGGAAGTCGATCATTCAGATCTCCAATGCGATTGGCCTCAACAGCTGCGGATAGCCTGAAGCGGTATGAGGTCAAAGTCTTAAGGGAATTAGTCGGAGTTAGGGTAATTGCATCCCCTCCGCCGGTGTCGTTTGAATTGGAAGGCACCAACACCTCTTCTCCATTGACGAGCTCGTAAAGATTTACGTTCCCCGCTAGTGTATTCTTGTCCAGTTCATACCCGGCAGGCACGACTACGTCTACAGTGATTTGGAAATTCTCAAAAGGCAGATTGGTGGCATTGTCAGCCGGTGATACATTGGCGAAGAAGGGCTGAGAACTGCCTGACAGGATTGAGAAATTTTCGAAGGTATAGGAAACAGGCGTGGCAGCGTCCTCTCTCCGTTTGGTTGCAAAAATTCCTGCAAAGCTTAGGTCTCCATAGGCCGGATTGCCACCTGTATATACAGTAGGTAGTGGCAACGACCCTAATTCTACCTCCGTACCGAGATTTAAGGTATAATAGGCAACAAGCAATCCATTGGTCTGATCAACAAGGAGCCTGAGCCCTACCGTAGATGTGTTGAGGCCCTCAACGGGGAATTGCACCTGATTCTGTGAAGTGGAAACCCCACCTGTTTCTGAGCGCAACTCGATCTGTCCGCCAGCATTTGCAACCAGCTTAACATAATTGTCTTCATTGAGGCCAAACCATATTCCAGCTTGTTCCGAGTTGTTATCTGCATCAGTATAAGGCGCTACAATTGAAGTCCGGATACTGAAATCCCCAGCGGCTGCGGCATTGATCCCAACACCTAAGGCATTAATTTGGGAATTCACCATGTCACTGTCGGTATTATTAACAAAGGAAATTCCCTTGTTTGCCACTATGACGAGGTTCCCATCTGCAAATGACAACTGGCCAGGTTCGAACCCGGGCACGTTTGGGTTGGAAATTGGCCCATCCTCGCTCAAACGTGCAGATGGATTATCTACCATTGTGAAACCAGTGTTGGCTAGACCTCCCTCGTCACCATTGAAGTCCAGATTAAATGGAAGTCCTGTTTCAATTTCATTGCAGTCAAGGGTGCTGATTGGATTACATCCGGCAAGTGTTGTCCCAGCAGGCCGAATATTTCGGGCGACAACCACTATATCCTGGTAATCGAAACCAGAAATGTGTTCTTCGGTCACTATGATATAGGCATCACTTTCCCCTGGCAGCGGGTATACCCTTACGTGGTGTGGAATAGCATCTGTGAACGTATTCAGAGCATCCTCACTGTAAAGGATCCGATCCCCAAAAAAGGGCCAGCGATTAAAGAAGCCAAAGGGTTGGGTTCCAGGGTCGAATTCCTGAAGGCCACTGACCGATGGGGTCAGGGTCTGCCCGTTTCCTGAGGGTGTGTTTTCAACGGTAAAAAGTTCCGTGCCATTGCCCGGATTCCCGGTTGGATACCAGCCAAAATCAACTATAGGGGTCTCGCTTTGAGGCCCATAGACACCAAGGACTTCAAGTGTAATAGGGGCATCTACAGCTCGTTCAAAACTCTGAGCGTCTACTTCATCCCCAAGCAAGTCGTTGAATGTTAAACCAGCGCCAGGTTCAAAAATATTGGTTGTTGGATCCGTGTCGCCGGTCGCAACGGCCCCCGCTCCCAGGTGGGTGTCCAGAATCCATTGTAATGAAGGCTCACTTGACCCTGATGTCCCACTTTTACCGAGCCCCCTTAGAGTTATAACTACAGGGTCAGCGTCTGTTCCGCTAAGGGTTAAGGTGGCCTCTTTAGGTCCGACAGAAGACGGGTCAAAGATTACTGTAAATGATGAAGAATTTTGTGGGTCGATACTCGTGGGTAGTCCGGAAAATGAGAATTCCGCATTAGGATCGCCTGTGATCACCGCCTCTATATTGTTAAGTGGGGCATTCCCGAGGTTTGATATCACAATTTCAGAGGACGAAGTAGCAGAACCTGTTGCTACAGCATCTCCTATAAATTTATCCTGGCCGAGCGCAATAACGGGCAGGGGACTCGATTGATTACTCGGTCTTAGCAACACAATCTGGCTCCTGCCGTAATCTGAAACGTAGATGTTTCCAGTGTTTACATCTTCTATTAGATCGAGGGGATCCTGGAATCCGGTAAAGCCTGGAATACCTTCCTTAAAAGTTCCAATATCCCCATTCGGACCATCCGGAACTAAGGCGATAATGTCGCTCGAGCCGCTATAGCGCACAACGAGGAGTGCTCCCTGCAGATTCCCATTTTCCGCATTGCTGCGGTATTCGATAACCCCATTAGGTGATTTATTGAATTCGAAGTCAAAAGCGGCACCTCTGTAGTTTATATCGGGTTGTACACCGTTATAGGCAGAATTAGTTACATCCACATCCCCCCGATTGAGGACAAACTCGCCCCTGTAGGGGTTCGGGTGTCCGAAATAGCCAATACCTTCGGATGGATTCACCCGGAACAACCAGTCTTTCTGGGTGTTATTATTGGACGATAAAGGAACTACGGGATAATTTCCACTCGGATCATCGTGATCATAGACTGTACCATTAGGTCGCGGCATATCGTCTATGGATGCTGGGGCATTGCTGCCCCCGGCAGTACCATTTGTGGGAATATAAAGTTGTCCATTGGAGTGCCATGCGAGGTCGTATGCGTTTCGAACCCCGCTTGCATAAAGGGTCAATGGAGCGTTGACGAAATAGGGATTGTAGAGTCCGTCAAGTGTTGGCGAATTGACATCGACAGCTTTAATCGCTTCAATATTCCGCGTAGTACGAACATTTAACGGCAATGTAGCAGGCAACAGCGAAAGATCCAGTCGCAGTGTTGCGGCCGAGAGCATACTCTCAGGACGGTTACCCCAGGCGTTGTCAGGTTCACCAGCCGCGCTCAGACTACCCTGATTAAAGTAAAGTGCGTTGTTTTCACCCGGGCGAAATGCCAGGCTATTGGTAAGGTGATCCCTCAATGACCTGGGTAGATCAGTCACCAATAATTCCTCATTTTCCAGTTGTGCTCCGGAAATTCGGGAAATTTTGCCGTCCCAGTCAGGTGCATTACTCAAAGCCCCTGATTGGTGGGAGATATAGGCGACTAAATTTTCGGCCGTCGCAGTAGGGTCAAAAACCAGTCCGATGGCAGCCCTGGATTCGTAAGAAGCTTTCCAACCCACGAGGATTTCCTCCTCCGAGAGGGTGCCGTCTGTTTCCATAGTCCATCGATGGATGTCCCCTGTAATTTGAAGGCCATACAGTTTGTTATCCGGCCCCACGGTCAGGGTACTGTACTTTCCGGAAGAACCTACTGGTCCTGCATTGGCAAATGATACGTCATCTAAATTCGTATCGCCGCCCCCTCCACCTGAACCGGTAGTGAAACTAGAGGTAAAAAAGGCGAAGGTTTCTCCTGAGGTATCTTGAACCCCATCGATTTCAAAAACATATGTCGTATTTGCCTCAAGGGGAAGGCTGGGTACGAGGTTGATGGCATCACCACCACCAGTTCCATTTACCGTAGCACCAAGGGGTGTTGTGCTGCCCTCTTTGAAAAGTTTTACCGTTGAGTTTGTAATAGTTGCATTATTGACCCCGGCGATGCCGTTCTCATCGAAATTCGGCAAGAAAAGATTATTGGCAGAGATACTTGTGTTTACACTGATGCCAATGGCATTATCTGCTGGGAAAACCCCAACTACCTCTGGAGTTTGAGGTACTCCTGAGGCGGAAGTCACTTCCACATAATTGATCTTGGTGTTGAACCCGCCGGTTGCATCCAGGGTCAGGCGTCCGTCACTTACTGAGACAACTGCGCTACCCATGGTCCATCTTGTTGAAGATCCGGCTGATCCCGAAGGTTGGAAATCATCGATAATATTAATACCCTCCGCGTTGATACGGTGAGTCGGTTCTGTTCCGGCCCCATCAACAGAAGGATCTCCTGCACCGATCACAACAAGGTAGGTGCCGTTAGGTACTTCCAGTTCCCAGATACCTTCTGTCGGCGTACCGTTTGAACCACCCGTATCGGCATATTGCATATGAATCAAGGTGTTTACCAGAAGGTCCACTCCATTGATATTCCGGTTCCGGGTATTTGCCGATAGGTCCAATCCGACCGTACCATTTGTCTGAAACCACCCGTAATTGAAGCCATTCCCCTGATCTCCATAGGGAGCTCCAGAATCTTTCAGGAAACCAACAGGTACTGCCGTGGCGGCATCCGAAAAATTGATTTTTGCCTCAAAATCTGCAGGTTCAGTTATATTTAGAGTAATCGTAATTTCGGCATTTGCATAGCCGAGGTCTGGTTGGTCTATGGCGAAAACAGTTGTTGTGTATGTCCCTGGAGGAAGGTCTGTCTGTACGCCGAATGTAGTTGTGCCTGGGGCGGTATTGGTTGGAAAGATCAACCATTCTGTGGCATCTGGATCGTCTGAAAAGATAACTTCGGGAGTGCCTGAGGAAGCAATGAGGTTAACCGACTGCTCAGGAACCAGTTGATTCCTAACGGCATTAAATATTAACTCATTGGCGTCAAAAGTAAGAGCCAGTGATGGTTGTTCTTCCGACACGGAGAATTGATCGAAGTTAGCTGTAAACTGTGTGCCATTTCGGTGTGTGGCGAAGATTCCTGCAAAAGTGACGTCAGATACCGAAGG
>NZ_JAUDUY010000017.1 GCF_030380815.1 Robiginitalea aurantiaca
ACCTTTACAGGTACAGACACGGATGGTGATGGTCTTGATGACGGGTATGAGGGAAGTAATGTAAACGATCCCTTCGATGTCAACGACGAGATCGAGGATCCTGCTACAGACCTTCCGGATACGGATGGCGAAGGTGATGTAAACTATCGGGATATTGATGATGACGGGGATAATATCGATACCCCGGATGAGGATGCAAATGGAAATACAGATCCGACGGATGACGATAGCGATGGAGACGGAACCCCTGATTACCTGGATCCATTCATCGGGGATCCCGGGAATGATCTCATACAGGTGAATCAATTGGTGACCCCAAATGGGGATGGTCGAAATGACTTCCTATTTATCCGCAATGTGGATTTAGCACGCAATAATCGATTAAAGATTTTTAACCGCTGGGGTATTGCAGTCTACGAGGGTACTAATTATAATAATCAAAATAATATATTCGATGGTCGGTCCAGAGGTCGGTCCACTGTCAATGTTGGTTCGTATTTACCAGCAGGAGTCTATTATTATATCTTTGAATACGAATTGAATCAGGAAAAGATAACCGATAACGGATATTTGTATATCAGTAAATAACCAGGCTGAAGCATGTTTAAAATAGTTAGAAATACGGTTCTTTTGACCTTAGCTTTATGGGGTGCGGCTTCTCAGGCACAACAGGATGCTCAGTATACTCAGTATATGTACAATACCATGAGTGTCAACCCCGCCTATGCCGGGTCCCGAGGACAACTAAGTATGGCAGCTTTATATCGGTCGCAATGGGCAGGGCTCAAGGGAGCTCCGGAAACCTTTACCCTCAATTTTCATTCGCCCATACGGGACAGTAGAATAGGGTATGGGGTGTCTGTCGTGCATGACAATATTGGGGATGGTGTGGTACAGGAAACGTATTTGGACGCTGCAGTTTCCTATACTGTGGACGTTTCTGAATTCGCTAAACTGTCCTTTGGACTCAAGGCAGGTGGAAGTCTGTTGAGTCTTGATTTTAGCGGATTGTTGAATTTTGATCAGGAACCTGTTGACCAGACGAACATAGATAATCAGTTCTCCCCGAATTTTGGGGTAGGGATATATTATCATACTGATCGATTCTATGCGGGCTTATCGGCTCCAAACCTCTTGGAAACCGAATATTTTGACAACAATTCCCAGGATTCCAATGAGATTCAGTTTCTCTCTACGGAAAGGGTCAACCTGTATTTTATTACCGGATATGTTTTTGACCTGAATTATAATTTAAAATTGAAACCGGCGCTTCTGACAAAGGCTGTTAGTGGAGCTCCATTACAGGTGGACCTTTCGGCAACCTTTCTGTTCAATGAGAAGTTCTCCTTCGGGGCAGCTTATCGCTGGGATGCCGCAGTAAGTGGTCTGATAGGATTTCAATTAAGTGATCAACTAATGCTCGGGTTGGCTTACGATCGTGAAACTACCGCTTTAGGCGGTACGCAGTTTAACGATGGTTCGTTCGAGATTTTTCTAAGATGGGAGCTTGTTAAGTCCTTCCAGGGACTGATTTCGCCTCGCTTCTTCTAAAGGGTAAGATACATGAAGAAAGTTAACAAGTTTTTATTCCTGCTTTTGATTCCCGTTTTGTTAACGGGTCAGGAACGGCTTGTGAAGCAAGGAAATGAAGCCTACAAGACGTATTCTTTCAAACCTGCCCAGGACATTTACCAGTATGTGCTGGACAAGGGATATGTCTCTGCTGAAGTTTTGCAAAAATTGGGGGATTCACACTATTTTAATGCCGAATATGCTGAAGCTGCGGCAGTATACACAAGGCTTTTTGAAGAATTTCCTGAGACATCCGATCCCGCCTATGCCTTCAGATACGCTCAAACACTTAAAAGTACCGGAGATATCGAAGCCGCTGAGCAAGCGATGGATATGTTCTATGAACGATCCGGTCAACAAGATCTGGCAGGGGGTACTCCGGACTTTGATTATTTGGAAGCGATCAAGGCCAATAGTGATCGGTACACGCTCCAGCATTTCCCCTACAATACATCCTATTTAGAATTTGCCCCCAGCTTCTACGGAGAGAACCTCCTTTTCTCATCAGATCGGGATACCGGTAATCTTGCGAGATACAGACATTCCTGGAATTCACGCGATTTTATGGATGTTTATCAGGCTGGACGAGACACCATTGGTGAATCTGCTGTTGAAAAACTCAAGGAGGTGAATTCGCGCTGGCATGAATCTACTACGGTTTTAAGCCCGGACGGACAAACCCTGTATTTTACGAGGAACAATAATAGGGATGGGTATGTCGTAACCGATGAGGATGGGTATGTCCGTCTTAAAATTTATAGGGCTTTCCTTAGGGATAGTATTTGGACTGATGTTGAAGAGGTGTCTTTTAACAGCGATTCCTATTCAGTGGCCCACCCCGCGCTCAGTCCGGATGGTAAAACGCTCTTTTTCGCTTCGGATATGCCCGGGACGTATGGATTTTCCGATATTTTCAAAGTTGCCATAAACGAAGATGGAAGTTTTGGCACTCCTGAAAATCTTGGTCCTGAAGTGAACACGGAATCACGGGAGACATTTCCTTTTATCGACTCTGAGGAGGTACTGTACTTTGCCTCAGATGGATTACCTGGCCTGGGTGGCCTGGATTTGTTTGCGGTCCCTATAAGTAAACTCGGACAGAACCCTGAAGTTAAGAATCTCGGCAGGCCCGTAAATTCCCCAATGGATGACTTTACTTATATTATCGATGGGGATACGCGAATGGGATATTTTTCTTCCAATCGGGAAGGCGGTCTGGGAGGTGATGACATTTACGGTTTTGTTGAAACAGAGCGACTCAGCTTTGAGTGCGTACAGGTAATTACAGGTACTGTTCGGGATAAAATCACCAATGAAATCCTGGCTGGAGCCACTGTCCGGGTAATCGATGAATCGAATGAGGAAGTAATTTCAACGGTTACGGATACCGAAGGCAAATACGAACTTTCAATAGATTGCGATCAGGGCAACTTCATCAGAGGTTCCCGACAGGGTTACGTTCCAGCAGAGGTCTTCATTTCTCCTTCTGAAGGGCAACCGCAGGTGATTGATCTCTATTTAGACCCTGAAACCCTTTCTGCCGGATTTGGATCTGATCTGGCCAAACTACTTCAGCTAAGTACGATTTATTTTGATTTTGATAAATACGACATTCGGCCTGATGCCGAAGTGGAATTGCAAAAAGTAATGGCGGCTCTTGAGAAGTACCCCAGTCTTAAGATAAAAGCCAACTCCCATACAGATAGCCGTGGCCCGGATGCCTATAACCTATGGCTGTCACAGAAACGGGCAGAGGCTACAGTGAATTATATGATTTCTAAAGGGATTGCTGCCGATAGACTGCAGGCAGAGGGATATGGAGAAACCCAATTACTGAACGATTGCGATGATGGTGTTCGGTGCTCTGCTGCGGAGCATCAGAAAAACAGGCGCTCCGAATTCATCATCTACGAGTAGATCTTGTGGAGTGCACTACCATCGGGTAAGCCAACTCGTATTTCTTTAAAGGGAGGCTTCCGTTTTGCTTTGTACCTCTAATATGATATCAGGTATTGAACTATACCTGTAAAATTGACACTTCCCCGACGTTTTTAGGAGTCCGGTATTTTTCAGTTGTATTTTGAGATTTAAAAGGCCTGTGCCATCCAGCTTGATGTCTTTCATTTCTGAAATTATAACGAAGATCTACTTGATAAAAGCCTTCCAAATGGCCAGATTCACTATGGCCATATTTTTCTGCTGCTCCATGAGCCTTGAAGCTCAGGTCACTATCTGGAATGAGAATTTTAATTCGTATCCAAATGGTACGCTAAACGGAAACGGAAACGGTGTATCCCAGGCGGGTTGGAATTCTCAGAGCGGTGCCGCAATAAATGATGGGTTGCTCTTAGCCAGTAACACAGATGACGTAGGAGGTTCAACCTTTTCCAATCCAATTGTCTGGGTAACGGACCCTATTGATATTTCGGGATTTACCAATGTGCGTTTTAGTTTAGATACAGGTGCTTTTGACACCGGTGAGTTCGAGAATTCAGGGGGTTCCCGGGACCGTTTTAACCTGCAGTATCGCATCAATGGGGGAAACTGGACAGCCGTTTTTAACCGATCGGGTTCCTCGTCTCAGCCCATCGACCCCTTCTATGAAGTAACCGGCCTGTCTGGCGCAACGCTCCAACTCAGGGCGCGTTTTCACAATACTGCCGAGAATGAAAATTACAGTATTGACAATGTACTTGTAACAGGGTTGTCCACGAATCCTGATCAATTGCCCGTATTAACCGTATCAGGGGATCAGGATTATTGTCCAGGCTCCAGTTTGCCAGTGGTTGAGAGCATCCAGATTTCAGATTCAGATAGTTCCACGGCTTTCCAGGTAGTCGTACAGATTTCTGCAGGCTTTGTACCTGGAGAGGACCTATTGCAGCTTACGGGTTCACATCCGTCCATTTCGGACACGTGGAATGCATCCCGGGGAATCCTCACTCTTACCGGTCCGGCCCAGTTGGGAGCATTTGAAGCGGCAGTTAGAGATGTCGTTTATTCGAGCAGTGCGTCCGACCCTTCAGGCACCCGGGGGATTTTAATTACGGTTGCAAATGCTGATTACCTGCCCCTGACAGGTCATTACTATCAGTTTATCAGTGCCCCTGGAATTACATGGACACAAGCCCGGGATGCAGCCTCTGCTCAGAGGTATTATGGATTACAAGGATACCTTGTTACCCTGACATCCCAGGAAGAATCGGACTTTTCAACTTCCCAGACGACAGGTATGGGTTGGATTGGAGCTTCTGACGCAGCCCGGGAAGGCGACTGGCAATGGGTTACCGGACCAGAAGCCGGCACATCATTCTGGAGTGGGGGGATTAACGGTACCGAACTCACGTTCGCTTTCTGGAACACAGGTGAACCTAATAACGCCTCAGCATCTGGGGGGGAAGATTATGCCCATATAACAGACCCTGCTGTTACGACTTTTCCGGGATCCTGGAATGACCTTACCAATGAGGGTGGCAATGGCGTCTATGCTTCAAGGGGATATATTGTGGAATTCGGGGGGATTTCTGGAGATCCCGAACTGTCTGTTTCCGGAACTACATTGATTACGGTCAGCCCAGCGGCATGTGATTCCTGCGAGGCTGGAAATTCAGCACCACTGCTAGACACGGAACTCCCGACCGTTTTCTGTTCTGAGGATCAACTCCCTCCCCTGAATAGCTTCACTAGCAGTAGCCCACCCCCGGGGACCAGCCTGACCTGGAGCCGGAATCCCGATCCGTTGATCGTCAATGGTCATCTTTCCGATACAGAGGTCAATAACCCCACTCCTGGCACTTATTTTGGGTTTTTTTACGACTCAGCAAATTCCTGCGCCAGCCCCACCCTTGAGATCACATTGGTCAGAGGTCAAACACCATCCATCACTGAGGTTATACCCCAGGAGAGCTGTGGTCCATCATCCCTTACCCTACAAGCCAACGGATCAGTGCCAAATAGTTCAAGCGTCCCTGATATCCGGTGGTTCAATAGTGAAACCGGAGGCACACCTATTTTTATAGGGAATCTTTTTACAACGCCTGTCCTGGACACTGCGACCACCTACTGGGTGGAAGCGTTTGCCAATGGTTGTGCTTCCTCCCCGAGGCTTCCTATTGTGGCCGACATTATTCCGTTACCGGATCCTGGCATTGCTTCTGCCGGATCTTCCTGCAGCAATGCTCAGTTCGGTCCGACTGCGATAGACCTGGATAATCGGCTGGAGGATGCCGATCCGGGCACATGGGAAGTCATTGAGGCTCCCACATCCCTAACGATTTTGCCCGGTAATATTGTTAATTTTAGTGGACTACCAAACGGCGAATACGTCTTCAGGTATACCACTACTACGGCACAGCCCCCCTGTTCGAACCAATCTGTGGATGTGCAGATTACGGTTACGAACTGCGATGAGGACACGGATGGGGATGGGCTTTTGGACGGTGTGGAGGCCTCCCTGGGAACCGACCCCAATGACCCGGATACGGACGGGGATGGTATTGACGATGGAGCAGAAGTGGGGACAGACCCTGAAAATCCTGAAAATGAGGACGGGGATGATCTTATTGATGCCCTTGATTCAAATATAAGGGACTCAGACGCCGATGGAGTAAACGACCAACAGGATCCTGCCAATGACAATCCCTGTATACCCGATATATTCAGCCTGGGCTGTGATACAGATGGCGATGGCATCAGCGATGGGGAAGAACGGGAGAACGGTTCCGATCCGCTTGATCCATGCAGCCCGAATTTTAGTGCGGATTGTGAACCCGATCCCATTGACCTCGAAGTTCTGAAATCCATTGATAACCCTCAGGCTGTCATTGGGGACGAAGTAATTTTTTCGATTGTTCTAAACAACCTGGCGGATGCCAGAGCTGCAGCTGTGCAGGTAGGAGATTTTCTTGAAACCGGCTTTTCATATATTTCCCACACTACATCTGCAGGGGCCTATAACCCACAAACAGGACTCTGGTCAATACAGGAAATCGCGCCACAGGCTTCTGAATCCCTCGAAATCCGTGCCACTGTACTCGCGAACGGTGTATATACCAATACAGCAGAACTGTTGGAATCTTTTCCTCAGGACAATAATCCGTCAAATGATTTGAGTACGGTTGTGCTGGAGTTAGGAGTTCCGGATGGTGTAGACCTGGTTCTGGAGAAATACGCGTCAGTGGATGGCGGAAGGTTTCAAAGAGGACGGGTTGCGCCCCTTACAGGATCACGAGTGATTTTCCTCGTGCTGGTGCGAAACGAATCAAATGAGGGTATCGTGAGTAATATACGGGTAGAAGACTTTATAGGCCCGGTTTCAGAAAGTGGATTTGAATATCTCTATCATGTATTCTCACCTATTCAGGGAAATTCATACAATCTGGAAACCGGTAATTGGACCATTCAGAATCTGAGTCCCGGGCAGCAGGCAGAATTGCGGATTGCCGTTACAGTTCCCAGGGAAGGTGACTTTGTCAATAATGCACGAATTTTAAGTTCCCTGCCTCCGGACGAAGAACAGACCAATAATTTTGACAGTGTAGAGGTAGATGTTAACGATCCCCTGGTAGTTCCACCGGGCTTTGTATTTAACCAGTTTTCACCTAATGGGGATGGGATAAATGACTTCCTGGTCATTCGGGATATAGCAACTTTCCCGGACAACAGTATTCAGGTATTCAATCGCTATGGACAACTCGTTTTTGAAGCTCAAAATATAGTTGAAGAGCAGTTATGGGATGGAACCCAATATGGGAAGCAAGTTCCTAAAGGCACTTATTATTATATTTTAGACCTGGGTCCGGAAATAGGTACTACAAAAGGATGGATTCAGCTTATTCGGTAGCACGGCTTTTTTACTTTGAAACGTAACTTTTCGGATTATGGGGAACGCTGCCTAAGATTCCTGTATAGACCATTTAAGGGCTTTTTACGTCCAAGAATTGTCACTCTTATACGGGTTTGGGACACTGACCTCCCAACTATGTAAACGCGCTCTCTTTCTGCCCACATTCAGGTGTCTGCCGACCAATTTTTGTTTGAAGTATTTTGGTTCGAATGGAAATAATTCTGCGACTCTTTCTGAGCAATCTCAGCTCAGATTTCTATGTATGACGTTCATTTTTATACCAAAAACGAAGTGTATTTCAGGTCAATTTTGCACCACTTTTGAGGTGTACTTTGTCTATCCGATAATTGGGTGAGAAATATCAAATTATCCACCTGATACAGTACTATTTGAAATTCCATATTGAGATGGGGTATGCGCTTCTACTGACTAATATCAGTGGGCTTATCGATAAAATGCAAGCTGCCTAACCTCAAAAAAAGGTTGCTTTACATTCCATTCCTGCAACTTCACAACATTAATTTCCCTCCCCTACACCTCCGGTTAATTTTGTAAGGCATTAATCTGCGTTTAAATGTATCGGAATCAGATTTCAAAGTATCCTGTAGGGCAAAACAACAGTGATTTGCCCATGCCTGCAAGTGACGCTGGAAATATACCATACCACCCAAACTCAACATTCTTCCAATTTCCCCGGTTGGAATTGTTTCAAGCAAAATCTAGTACGATGAAAAAGTTTAGTGTACTGCTTTTTTTCCTCCTGGTCTCCGGGCTGGGATTTTCCCAGACAACGGTTACCCTGGAGGATCAGTGTAATTGTGAAGTCCTCAGCGGAACTGATGTTTCAGTTGCAGGCTCAATAACTCCAGCCGGAGCTGATATCGGGGATATTTATGTCAACACGAATACGGGGACAATTTATTTTTGGGATGGGGATTCCTGGGAGCGTACTTCTACAGATACCAATACTACCAATATCACCTTTTCCGTTGTCGGTACAGATTTGGTACTTACAGATAGCGATGGAAATTCTGTGAGTGTACCTATTGCTGATATTGGGGTCCTTATCAATACTGATGACCAGACAGCTACAGAAGTTGGTTACGACAATACAGCCAGCGGCCTCGCAGCTACAGATGTACAGGCAGCGATCGACGAGATCAATGCAGCAGCCGGAACCGTATCCCTTACCGACAATGGAGACGGGACCTATGATTTTACAGATGC
>NZ_JAUDUY010000018.1 GCF_030380815.1 Robiginitalea aurantiaca
ATGTGCAAAGCATGACTGGCATCCGGAGCGACTTCAGCATAGGCGTGGGCGGCCTCCAGGGCCAATGCGGCGTGCTTGGGGTCGTCGTATGAATGAATGGTATAGTGCAGCGCCCCGGGATGGTTGGGGTTTTCCGCTAGAATACCCAGGGCTATTTTAGCGCCCTTTCCATATAACTCCTCATCCCGGCCATCGGGAACAGAGCCCAAAAGCGATAGCGCATAAAACGCGGCCACCTCGTGGTTGTCCGGGTATTTTTTGGAAAGTCCCTCCATAAAGCTGGCGTAAGCTAAGTCCCGCTCTGGTTTTTCAGTTTCGGGTTGAAACAGGATCTCAACTGCCGCGATAAAATCCCGTTCCAGTTCTGTTGCGTTTTTATCCATGTCTATGGCATCCAGTTTTTTCAACACCTCCGCCCCTTCATCATAATCTTGTTCATGCCACAAGCTATGATTGTGGGACATGGCTTCCCCCGAAAAGGGGAAGTCTTTTATTCCCTTACTACCCGCACAGATTTATTTTGAGAACCAGCACTTAACCTAACAAAGTACATTCCCGAAGCAATATCACCAGCAGAGAATGCCAAATTGTTTTCTCCCTTACGCAAATTATGGATACCACAATTCTTAATCATTCTTCCATTAGCATCAAATATCTGAATCAAGTATTGAGCATCATCCGCAATATTTACATTCAAATTCAATTCCTGCTTAAAAGGAACCGGATAAGCTTTGACTTCCATGGCCTCTTGATAAACTGATCTGGCCGTTGTTCCTTCAGGACAAACCTCTGCATGCAGAATCACGTAGAAGCCATCGACAGCATTATTGACACTAATTCCTGTGAATGTATGCTTCGTAAATTCATTGCCTGGTTCATAAGCATAAGGGTACTGCCCTGGCGCAACTGTTGGGGAACCATTATTCCCTGTGGGCAATTTGTCCGTGCCTGCGTACAGTTGCGTTACGGTCATAATTACTCCTGGAACAGTGCTTACCGTCACGTCTATACTGCCATTGAGATATGTGACCTCGACCTCCCCGATAAGGGCGCCTTTCGTAATATCACATTGAGCTGCCGCGGCATACAAATCCATGGTGGTAGTACCATCGGTGGCAGGAATTAAATTGGTCCATCCCCATCTTGGAGAATCGAACCCAGAGATATCTTCAAAGCATATGGCATTGCTGCTAGTCAATTTGGCAAACGCTGTTTCGCACTTATCGATCGAGCCGGTACTGCAGTTAAGGTCTTCATCTATATCGCCGTCACCATCATTATCGACCCCGTCACAAACTTCTATATCACAAGCATCAGGAGTGCCATCGCCATCGGTGTCCAAATTATCGTCACCTGCAGAGCAGATGTCATCACAGTTCTTAACCCCATCACCATCATCATCACCGTCATCATTGCAGGTGTCACAAGCGTCAGGAGTGCCATCGCCATCGGTGTCCAAATTATCGTCACCGGCAGAGCAGATGTCATCACAGTTCTTCACCCCATCGCCATCATCGTCGGCGTCATCACTACAGGTGTCACAAGCATCAGGAGTACCATCGCCATCGGTGTCCAAATTATCGTCACCGGCAGAACAGATGTCATCACAGTTCTTTACCCCATCACCATCATCGTCACCGTCATCATTGCAGGTGTCACAAGCATCAGGAGTACCATCGCCATCGGTGTCCAAATTATCGTCACCGGCAGAGCAGATGTCATCACAGTTCTTCACCCCGTCACCATCATCGTCACCGTCATCATTGCAGGTGTCACAAGCATCGGGAGTACCATCGCCATCGGTGTCTAGATTGTCGTCACCTGCAGAGCAGATGTCATCACAGTTCTTAACCCCATCACCATCATCATCACCGTCATCGCAGTTATCGCATCCATCTGGTATTCCATCATTGTCCGAATCTATGGTATCATCAAATCCAGCACACTTATCAATACAATCAGGCACACCATCCATGTCCGTGTCAATTCGATCGTCACAATCATCAAAGCAGTCTGCCACACCGTCATTGTCTTGATCGAAGCCCTCGTCAATCATTCCATCATTGTCATTATCCATTCCATCACAAACTTCCTCTTGGGGTTGGGAAATGGTTACATTACATTGGGAGGTGGCCCCTGTGGCGTCGGTTATGGTCACATAATGGATTCCGGCGGTTAGTTCCCTGTTTTCAGATCCTGTAGTGCCATCATCCCATTTATATGTATAGGGATGATAACCTCCATTGCCCTGAACACTGGCCACGCCATCATTGCCGCCAAAGACTGTGACGTTACTGATTAGGGTGGTCCAACAGTTCAGCTCCTTAGCGATATCAACCTGGCAAGTGGTCTCACATCCATTGGCGTCTTTTACGGTGACCGTATGCATGCCATACGTCAGGTTATAGGCCGTTTGCGTAGTTTCCCCGTTGTCCCAATGGTAGGTGAAAGGGGCGGTACCCCCCATCAGATGTACCGTAGCAACTCCATCGGATGTATGATGGTTCGTGGCCAATTTATCCTGCTTGATGCTGCTGGTAAATTCATCACAAACTTTCTCTTCAGGCTGGGAAATTAATACGCTGCATTGTGAAGTAGCGCCTATGGCATCGGTTATGGTCACATAATGGATTCCGGCAGTAAGTCCTGTGTTCTCAGATCCTGTAGTGCCATCATCCCACTTATATGCATAGGGACGATAACCTCCATTGCCCTGAACACTGGCCGCGCCATCATTACCGCCAAAGACTGTGACGTTACTGATTAGGGTGGTCCAACAGTAAAGCTCCTTAGCAATATCAACCTGGCAAGTGGTTTCACATCCACTGGCGTCTTTTACGGTGACCGTATGCATACCGTACGTCAGGTTATAGGCCGTCTGCGTTGTTTCACCATTGTCCCAATGGTAGGTGAAAGGGGCCGTGCCCCCCATCGGATATACCGTAGCAACTCCATCGGAAGTAAGATGGTTCGTGGCCAATTTATCCTGCTTGACGCTGCTGGTCAATTTATCACAATCATTGTCGTTTGGTTGTGAAATATCCACACTACATTTCGAAGTAGCACCTGTGGCATCGGTTATGGTCACATAATGGGTTCCGGCAGTAAGCCCGTTGTTTTCTGACCCTATGGTCCCATCATCCCACTTATATGTATAGGGTCGATAACCTCCATTGCCCTGGACCTTTGCGGCTCCGTCATTACCCCCATAGACTGTAACATTGCTGATTGGGTTCGTCCAGCAGTACAGCTCTTTAGCAATGTCTATCTGGCAAGTGGTCTCACATCCATTGGCGTCTTTTACGGTGACCGTATGCATGCCATACGTAAGGCTGTAAGCCGTTTGAGTAGTTTCGCCATTGTCCCAATGGTAGGTAAAAGGAGCAGTGCCACCTATAGGATGTACCGTAGCAACTCCATCGGATGTAAGGTGGTTCGTAGCCAATTTATCCTGCTTGACGTTGCAGGTCAATTTATCACAGTCAATTTTGCTTGGCTGAGAAATATCCACACTACATTTCGAAGTGGCGCCTGTGGCGTCGGTTATGGTCACATAATGGGTTCCGGCACTAAGCCCCTTGTTTTCTGACCCTATGGTCCCATCATCCCATTCATATGAATATGGGCGATAACCTCCATTGCCCTGAACCCTGGCCACGCCATCATTGCCCCCAAAGACTGTGACGTTACTGATAAGGGTGGTCCAGCAGTACAGCTCTTTAGCGATGTCTATCTGGCAAGTGGTTTCACATCCATTGGCATCTTTTACAGTGACCGTATGCATACCATACTTCAGGCTAGAGGCCGTTTGAGTAGTTTCCCCGTTGTCCCAATGGTAGGTGAAAGGAGCAGTGCCCCCCATCGGATGTACAGTAGCAACTCCATCGGATGTAAGGTGGTTCGTAGCCAATTTATCCTGCTTGATGTTGCAGGTCAATATTATCGGAACGGTCAGTTTAAGTACTTTATCTGCCTCACAATCCTCACCTTCCACGGTAACCATGGTACTCCCATTATCAGCATAATAGGTGACTTGATTTACCGGCCAGGTATAGGATTCCCCGGCGCACAGCGTAATCTCATCGATGTGTGGATCTGGCTTTTCATTGACAACAATGGTCAACTTTGCTGGGTTTGCACACTCACCTTCAGCTGGGGTAAAGGTATATTCGGTGGTTTGAGTATTGTCTAGTGCAGGGCTCCAGCTACCTGGAATACCGTTGCGAGAGACCGTTGGAAGTGGCGCAAGATAATCCCCTTCGCAAATAGGACCAACAGGATCAAACGTAGGGTCAACTTTGTCCGTTACCGTAATGGTCAACTTCGCCTCGTTCGCACATTCCCCGTCTGCAGGGGTAAAGGTGTATTCCGTAGTCTGAGTGTTGTCCAACGCTGGCGACCATGTACCCGTAATGCCATTGGTGGAGGTTGTTGGCAAAGATGCCAAATCCCCTCCTTCGCAGATAGGCGCAACCGGGTCAAAGATAGGATCGCCTTTCTCGTTGATGGTCACCGTCATCGAATCATTATCCCCAACACAGGGACCATCAGGGTCGCCCGTAGTCCAGGTAAGCACTGCGCTACCTGCAGCTA
>NZ_JAUDUY010000019.1 GCF_030380815.1 Robiginitalea aurantiaca
TTCCCCGGGTAGTCATGGGCATAGGAATACGATTCTCCGTACCCCAAATCCTTCATAAGCTGTGTAGGGGCGTTTCTTAGGGGCAGCGGCACGGATAGATCTCCCGTATCACGAACAACCTTCTGGGCACGGTTAATGGCCATATAGCTGCTATTGCTCTTAGGCGAAGTAGCCAGATAAATGGCACATTGGCTCAGAATAATGCGCGCTTCGGGATGGCCGATTACCTGTACGGAATGAAAAGTTGCATTTGCTAACTGTGTGAGTGTGCCGTACACATGGTGCGCAAAGTTACAAGAGGCACGCTAGATGATTAAAAGTGGTTTTTGAAGAATATCTTATTTATAAGACATTTCTGGCCATTGGTCTTTCCAAGGTTTTGCTTCTTCTAATTGATATGCCAATTGATATAACGATTCGTCATTGCCGATTGATGCCTGAAACATCGACCCTAATGGAAGATTGTCTATGGTTGATAATGGTACGGACATGGCAGGATGCCCACAGATATTAGCAAAACAGGTTAGGCTCAGTGTTTGACCAACAATAAATTTTTTATCCATAAAAGAATCTGTCATGGGGTTTAAGAACTCAATCGGTTGTGTCTTAATCGGGCAAACTGCAGAAAAAAGCACATCGTTTTCCTCAAACATAGATTCAAAAATAGCCGGTATAGTATTTGTTATATAATCTGTAGCCTTTGCTAGTTCTTCTTCATTAAAATCTTTGGCGAAAATGGCCTCTGTTTTAACAAAATTTGTAAGCTCCTTAATGTCTCCAATTTCAGTGTATGCACTATTGTTTGCCATTATGTTATTAACTAAAGGCACGAATTTGGTCAAGAAGAATACATTAAATTGATCGTAAAAATCATCACCGTTTAAAGGAATTGTCACCTCTTTTACCTGATGTCCCAAACTCGTAAGAAGCTTGACAATTTCGTCTTGTTTAGCGACAATCTCAGGGTCTATTTCATAACCCTCCAGACCCGTACGTATATAACCGACTTTTAAGGATTTAAGAGGAATATTCTTAAGGGAGTTTTTTATAGTGACATAAGGATTATTCTCTCTTTTTTGAGTTGCAATAAATAATTGTTCATTATCACGCACACTTCTGCTTATGCCACAATTTGTTTTTAAGAAATCGTCCGCTCCACCTTTTTCCCCTGAAGCTAATCGGCCTCTAGATGGTTTAAATCCAAACAGACCACAAGCGTTTGGAGGTATACGATTAGATCCGGCACCATCAGTACCATGTGCTAAGGGAACAATCCCTGCTGCCACTGCTGCAGAGCTACCCCCGCTAGATCCAAAGACGGTTTTTGTTACATCCCATGGATTTAGTGTTTTTCCAAATAATTCGTTCCATGTATTAGAGTGAGACGCGAATTCAGGCACATTGGTCCTTCCCACAATAGTAAGACCCGATTTTTCAAGTTCGACTATATAAGAAACAGACTCTGAGGGTATATTATTCTGCATTAATTTTGAACCGTCTGAACGTACTACACCTCCGATATCAATCATATCTTTAATTAAAACCGGAACACCTGCAAAAACAGAATTGCTATTTGTGTTCAGAACCATTTCCCTCGCTCTTTCGTATAGCTTAATGTTAACTGCATTAATTTTTGGATTAAAATATTCGATTCTTTTTATCACGACCTCTAACAACTCAGCGGGTGAAATTTGTTTGGTCTTTATAAGCTCTGATAAGCCTATAGCGTCATATTGCATAAATTCATCAAATAGTTCCGGGATTATCTGAGGAGTTTCTTTCTTGCCATTTTCACACGAGGAGAATACCCCTGGTAAAACACTACCTGCAATGGCTGTATAGAAGACACTACTGCCACTCTTTTTAACAAAATCTCTGCGTTCCATATGTTTAAAACTTATTTGACCATTTATAATTTAATATCACCCTGAAATCCACAATGTCCTTACTAGTCAAATCAAGGTTGCGAATTGAATTCTGATGAACAAATGCACCGCGTACCTTAAGGTTGAAATCCTTTAGAAAAGTATAGTCAAGAGTTAGGTTATACTCTTGTTGATTAGGCGATGCTGCATCCCCACTATTAGGCGTAAATCCAAATCCCATATTTGGATAAAGATTCAGTACTTCAGATAATTTTAATATGACTCCTAGCTTTACTGACTGCTCTTTCGGACGATTGAAAAAGTTAAAGATCATCATATTGTAATAAGGCATTATGCTCCATACTTCCTGAGCCTTATCCACACTTAAAACATTCGTATATCCAATAAAACTTTTTAAACCAAAAAGATAGAAGTCTAATTTTGTTCCTAGCATATTAAAATTGAAATCCCCACCAATACCATCACCGATATCGTTTTCATGCATGTACTGAATTCCTATTTTTATTGGATTACCCTTTAACGAAAATTCTCTGTAATATTCAGTATACAATCCATGATAATAATCCTTAGCATTCAGATAATACAAACCGAAGGCCATTATATCGGTTTTGTACCGATTTGCAGTCCCCCAAACTAATTCGTTTCTATCGAAACCCGCGAACTCATATAAATCGATGAATCTATCGCTGTTAATCCATTTTATTTGATCAATGACTCCAAAACTAATGTAGCTGTCTTCTTTGAATAAATAGTTTATATCTATTCCTCTGTGTGTGGCAGGAAGCATGCGAACATCAGAGGTGTTCAATAATGGACTATTCATTTCTCTGGCCCCCACATTCAAAAGGAATTTGTTTTTCTTGAATTGTAAAGCGTATTCCTGTAACACTGTAAACCCTTCCTGCCCTGGTTTTAAGAGCATTGTCCCATCTCTTTCCAATTGACCGTATATTCTTTGGGAAGTAGCCAAAGTAACGCGCCCTGTAATATGATTAGAAACTATTGAAGGGTTCCATGACAAACTTCCGCCCAATGCCAAGGCCTCTTTTTTATTTGTTGTCAAATCTTGAAAGAAATAATACGACCTCATTTTAGCCTTAAATGGTATTCTCAGGCTTTTTAGATTCGCCGCATCAATGGGATTGTCGTATAAAGAATCTTTAAAAATAAAATAATCAGGACCTGACTGAGCACACACCTTTAAGTGGATCGAAATAAAAGAAATGGCAATTATGGTTATGAATCTTTTATACTTGATCACTCTAAGATTGTATAATGAAAAAATTAAATAGGGAACCAGGGTATGAGTAATTACTCTAGTTTATTCCTAAAATTCCATTTAAACTGAAATTTAAGAAATTTTAAAAGAAATTTCGGAAAAATAAAGGAGGCATAGTACCGGCTCAGACTGCTCGAATGGTCTCCAGTATCAACTTAACTGTCAGTGGTGGCACGAATTCTTTAAGGATGGGAAAACGGAGGTGCAACCCTTGAAATTGAAATTCTAAAGCTCGTATTTACCTTTCCACCGTTTTTG
>NZ_JAUDUY010000001.1 GCF_030380815.1 Robiginitalea aurantiaca
ATGTGCAAAGCATGACTGGCATCCGGAGCGACTTCAGCATAGGCGTGGGCGGCCTCCAGGGCCAATGCGGCGTGCTTGGGGTCGTCGTATGAATGGATGGTATAGTGCAGGGCCCCGGGATGGCTGGGGTTTTCCGCCAAAATTCCCAGGGCTATTTTAGCGCCCTTTCCGTATAACTCCTCATCACGGCCATCGGGGACAGAGCCCAAAAGCGATAGTGCATAAAACGCGGCCACCTCGTGGTTGTCTGGGTATTTTTTGGACAGTCCCTCCATAAAGCCTGCGTAAGCTAAGTCCCGCTCTTGTTTTTCAGTTTCGGATTGAAATAGAATCCCCACCGCTGCGATGAAATCCTGCTCCAGTTCCGTGGCGTTTTTTTCCAGGTCTATGGCGTCCAGTTTTTTCAACACCTCCGCCCCTTCATCATAATCTTGTTCATGCCATAAGCTATGATTATAGGTCATGGCTTCCCCCCAATAGGCCATGGGCATTTGAGGGTCCAGTTCCTGGGCCTCCCTGAACGCTTCCCGGGCATCCTGATATTCGAAAGAATGCAGCAAAAGCAGGCCTCTTTCGAACTGGGCAACTGCTTTGGAGTTTCCGGTAACTTCCAGGTTTACCATTCCCAGAAATTCCGTTTTGGGAGTGTTTTGTTTGCATCCGATCAGTAGTATAAAGGCTAAAATGAAGGCGGCTGTTCTCATATTTTTTTCAGGTTGGTAAGGAGGTGATTTGGTTTTAGGGGTGGGTATCCAAACTTAAAGATATGGAATTCTCGGTGGATAATTGAGCTGGTGAGGGTTGTGCGCCGGGCCTGGGGTGTCAAGATAAATGGCATTCGACGTCCTACAGCTCTACCACCAAAGCTTCATCAGGAGGTAGAGTCCCCTGGCAAACTGCAGGATGCAATGCTGCCAACGCTTCCAGGCTATTGACTTGCCTGAAATTGAGCCAGGCTCTGGTCTTCTTCACGGTTGTCATCAGGAAGGCAGAAGTTTCTTGTTCAAAACGATCCGGTCCCCATTCCTGAATTAGTTTTTGTATATGATCGGGTGCAAAGAAAAAAGCGCTCCTTTCCCTGATGATCCCTTCGTGGGCTTTCGTATGGAGCCAATGTGTGAGTCCCACATTATGGGTGAATTTCATGTTGGCTCCCAAACGGGTATGCAGGGCGGCCAGAACTTTCGAATTTCCGGACATATCGACTATTACGGTAGGGATGTCCGCATCAATGCTTGAAATCATATCATAGCTTAAACATTGGTCATAAATGCCCAATCCCTCCACCTTGGGCAGGTTGCGGTCAGAAGTAATCCCCATGAAGGTCGGGGCTTCTGCATCTGCATCCAGGGCATAGGCCAGGCCAATACTGGTTTTACTCGAAGCGCTCAGGATAATAATTCTTTTAGCCCCGTGCCAATTTGCTTGCTTTAAGCTATCCCACAGGCAAAAGGAGGTCACCAGAAGCGGGAAAAATAACATCCGCTCCCGATCAAAGGCCGGGTTGTAGTTCTTTTCATTAAGAATCCTCTGATAGCTGTTATATCCTTTGGGCAATCTAGTGCGATGTGCAGCTCCATCTATAAAACGTCTTTCAGAGATGCCTACAGGAGTCATTTTCACGTGCTTCGCGGGTGGGAAAAACCCAAACAACCGATCCCCAACAGGGATGCCCTCCGACCTTGAGGCTACGACCCGGGCAAAACCCCAAACGGGTATCACGCCCCAACGTGCAGCGTTTTCACCCCTGGAGGGAAAGAACTGCCAATACCCGACCATATCCGCCGCCACGGCATAGGTAATGTTATTGGCGGTATAGGCGAATTTTTCCACCTTCAGCAACACCTCTCCATTTTTCAGTTCCAATTCCGCGTCCGGGGTTTCTGAAATGCGGTTTTTAAAAAACACATCTTTGTTGACTTCGAGCTGCGGGTTTTTAATCGGAGTCCGGTTATTGGCATCCAACTCCCTCTGCAGCTGCTGCAGCTTGAGCATGGCCGGTAAGCTATACTTTCGCATCTTCTTTAAAATGGCACCTTTTTTGGCATCGGTTTTATCAACGCTTGTCAGCAATTTGCTATACCCGTCCAAACGATTCTTTCGCATCCAGGCGCGGAGGGTTTTATCCTGAGACCAAATAAATTGATTGACCATTTGAGCTTCCGTCATTGAAATCCAATCTGTATCGTGATTGGGCAAGGGAACTACCTGGCATAACCTGTTTTTGGTGTCCTCGTCTTTATAATTTGCTTCGACATAGGCAATGAAGGACGCGCTGAAAACAGGTTGATACGAGCGAACCGTCTGGGGCGTTATTGTATTTCCCTGGAAAATCGTTTTAACAGCAGCATTTGAAATGGCCGATGCCGAACAATCTACATAAATGTGGTTTGGGGTAGTAGGTAATATCCCCTGATCCAGTACTATTTGCGTTTTTTCAATTCGCTGAACACGCCCAAGGCGAATAATGTTTTTAATTTCCTGTAATGCGGCCAGTTCCATTGGACTGACCGTAGCCCCATGGAACATTGTAGGTCGAACCGTTTTGTCAAGTCGCAAAAGCACGCCTGCATCCTCTAAATTTTCGAAGATCTCCCCAGCAGTATTTGCTTTGGAAATTGCCTCAGACTGATTGGCCATAGCCCCGAAAGTGGTGTCGAAAAACTCCTCTGCAGGTTGAATGTTTTGTCGATTGATCAGCCATGCGTCCCGGGAAACGATCCAGGTAATCCGATCCGGACTTACTTTGTTCTCCAGCAACCACAGGCAGGCATCAATACCTGTTTTACCTCCGCCGATGATGACATATTCGGCTGAATCAGTGGCTGTATTGGGTAACTCGTTTATGGGTATAAAAACAGTTCCTTTGGCCACTTCAAAATTTGGGGTGTGCGTGGCCGGAACACTTGTTTTTAAATAGGTGCAGTCCACTATTTTCTTATGGACTTTTACCTCATATTCTTCTCCCGTAGTCTCAGATTCAAATTTGCAATTCCCCAAATAATTACAGGAAGGAAAATACTCCACCCGCCCTGACGGCAGGAAGGTATCGCGCATCACTGCTTCAAAATACGTGCTCACTTCAGTCCCTGAGGCTAAACTGAGTAGTCCTTTATTCAGTCCCGTGGTATCTTTTTGACCATTACTCAATTCTTTGGAGCTCACCCCATAGAACTGACTGGGCTGGTGCAGGCTTACAAAGGGATAGGCTACGTTCCAATGGCCGCCGGGTTTGGCATAACGATCAACCATAAGTATCCGCGCATCGGTTTCACTGAGTAGGGTGTCTGCGAAGGCCATGCCAACGGCTCCACTGCCAATAATTAAATAGTCCGTTTCGAGCATTGAAGCGTTTTTAAATCCATTAGAAAAGCATTCACTGGAATTGCTTAATATACCAAGAATAGAAGAAATGTTCCCTACTGTGCCTGGTTATAATATTCGGATCGTGACTAAGAATTCAGGGGTTAGTGTTATAAAAGGGGGGTGTCCTCAACTCCACTTAATGATAGGTGCAAAGCAGATACTATTTTTTTCCAATAAACACCAGGCTTTGGGGAATATGACTTTCCAATCACCACCAGTGCAATCTCACCAATGGCATATCTGGAATACTGAAAGAACTTGTTTTCTTTGGCGAGTTGTTTTCGGATTCGATTGAAGAAGCGTGGCATGGTTGGGTTGGCCGTTACTCTTTCAAAGTACGAAAAAGGAAATTATAATCTGAAAAGCACTTACAGCCTGAATCCTGACCTATGGAGTCGTGTTAATTGTTAAATCCCTTGTCAGATTGAGGGTGCCAGGGGTTTTATATGTTGTACCTTCTGAGAAACTAAAACCTTTCTCATGATCAACTTCTTTCGCAAAATCCGCAGGCAATTCGCCGATCAAAACAAACCTCTAAAATACCTCCGCTATGCTGTGGGCGAAATTTTTCTCGTTATGGTCGGTATCCTTTTGGCATTACAAGTAAATAACTGGAATGAGGGGCGGAAAGGCCAAATCGAATTAAGGAATATATTTCAAAGCATTGTAGATGACATCAAGCAGAATCAGTATTTTCTCGAGCAAGACAGGAAATTTTATGTTGAAGAAAATAAAAGGATAAAAGCTTTTTTAAATCATGACGACTACACTGGATTTAACCGTGACAGTCTCGAAAATGGCCTGGAAACTGAAGTAATGAAGTCTTCTTGGCGAGGGGCTGGTTACCAAAACCTTAGGCAATCTGGAATTACTGAATATGGAAAATATACAGCTGTTGTAGAATACATAACTTACTACTATGAAAACACAATTTTCTGGCAAAAGGATTATGAAATAAGATTAGAAAAAAGGATGCATAAATCAGATGAATTTTGGCGTTATGAACAGGACTCTTATGAATTTAATTATGTAAAAGGACTCCGTACGCTTCAAAATGATGAAACCGCCACCGTGATTTTAAATAGGCTTCTGAAATCTCCAATACCGAGGAATATTTTAAAGATAGCTTATCGAAGTCAGGAAAATCAAATACAACGTTATGATCAGTTGGAAGAAATGCATAATGGAATATTAGAAGCAATAGAAGATGTGCTTAAAGAAGATGGTTAAATCAGAATTTGTGGAATACGCAGAACAGGAATTGTTGAAATGTCAACGCTACAAGCAGATATGCCAGCGAGCCACCAATCCAACTATTAAAAGCAAGGCTTTCTTCGCCTGGTGCATTAAAAGGTTTCAGCTACAGCAGATCCACATCTACTCACCTGAACAGATGACTCCGTTCAACCGGTACAGCATGAGTGAGGCGGTTGGGTTTTTCTGAAGCTATATGTTTCCGACACTCTCGGCCTACCCCTGAGCAAGACCCCCCCGGTCGATGTCTTTTTTTTGGGTGCCCCCTTTGATATATAGTTTTTGGATTTAAAAGCACCCTTACGTGCACCCTATAAAAACAAAACCCCATAAACATTGGATGTCTACGAGGTTTTATGTGGTCCCACCTGGGTTGCTTTCTCCTGCGTCGAAAGCGACCAGAGAAGGCCCGCTCCTGCAAATAGAAACAGAGCACTTCGCTGGCGCGAAGCGCGTTTTTCCATCCCCGTCCGAAACCTCAAGCAAGCTTGGGTTTTTTCCGGGAATGAAAAAACCCACGCCGGAAGGCGTGGGTTTTCTGAGTGATGTGGTCCCACCTGGGCTCGAACCAGGGACCCCCTGATTATGAGTCAGGTGCTCTAACCAGCTGAGCTATAGGACCGTTATTTAGGCTGGTATTCAGTATGTCGATGCTTTTGATCATCCAAAAGCGTCTGCAATATTAAAACTATTTTTCGGAGGCCGCAACTGCCGGCGTGCCTATTCCGAAGGGACTTCCTGACAAAGTTCAACCAATACCCCATTTGAGGTTTTCGGGTGGAGAAAAGCCACAAGCTTATTGTCCGCACCTTTTTTGGGGGATTCGTTTAAAACGATAAACCCTTCTTCCTTCAGACGGGCGATTTCCGCATGAATATCCTCCACGTCAAAAGCAATATGGTGTATCCCCTCTCCCTTTTTATCCAAATATTTGGCAATCGGGCTGTCCTCACGGGTCGCTTCCAGGAGTTCAATCTTGTTCGGTCCCGATTTAAAAAACGAGGTTCGCACCCCTTCGCTGCCAACTTCTTCCGTTTTATACGGAGGGGTCCCAAACAACTTTTCAAATAACGCATTTGAGGCGTTCAGGTCATTGACGGCAATCCCAATATGTTCAATTTTTCGCATTCTCCCGTGTTCTCCTGCGAAATTACACACTTTGTCTGTATTTTTACCCCATGGAGAGTCAACGACAGAAAAAAATAGCTGGACTTTTACAGCAGGATCTGGCTGAGATTTTACAGCGCCTGGCAACGGATGGGGGGCTAAAGGGTGTCATCCTCTCGGTCTCCAAGGTCCATGTGGCCCCGGACCTTTCGAATGCCCGGGTGTATGTGAGCATCTTTCCCCCCAAAGAGGCGGCCCCGCTGATGAAGGGCATTCAGGCTGATAAGGTCGTTATCCGGCACGAACTCGCCCAGCGTACCAAACACCAACTCAGACGAGTCCCTGAGCTTCTTTTTTTCCTGGATGATTCCCTGGACTATATCGAAAACATTGAGAAATCCCTGAAGGACGGAGAAGACCCCATAGAAAATCCGGACTTGCTGGATCGCCGTAAAAAGTCCTGAGGGTGAGATTTCCACTCTACATCGCCAAAAGATACCTCCGCTCAAAAAGCAGTCAGAACGCCGTTAATATAATCAACATGGTCACCTTTGCGGTGATCGTGATTGGATCGGCTGCACTCTTCATCGTCCTTTCAGGGTTTTCGGGCTTAAAATCTTTCAGCGTATCCTTTAGCAATACCTTCGATCCGGATCTCAAGGCCCTTCCCGCAAACGGCAAAATATACACCTTCCCCCCTTCCACAGCCGAAGCCCTGAACGCGCTTCCGGAAATTGCGTCCCTCTCTGCCGAACTGGAAGAACGGGTGTACCTCACCCACAACCAGAAAAGCAGTATTGCCTATATCAAAGGAGTGGACAGTGCCTATACGCTGACCACGGGAATCGATAGCGCCCTATTTACCGGACAGTGGGACCTGATCGGACAGCAAACCGTTACAGGCATCGGGATGGCAAACCTGCTAAGCCTTAGTGTACAGGATTACCGCAGCCCCCTGATCGTCCTTGCCCCAAAACCCGGGAAAGGCGGGCTGGGAAGCGGCGGGTTAGGTGAAAAACCCTATAACCAGCTTTCCCTTGTGCTCAGCGGGGTCTATCAACTGGAAAAAAACCTCGATCAGAAATACGTCTTTGCCGAATTGCCCCTGGTACAGGCATTGCTCGAAAGGGACTATGAACAGGTGTCTGCCGTTAATTTCAAACTGGCCCCGGGCGTTGATGAAAATAGCGCACGAGAGGCGATCGAAAAAATCATGGGCCCGGACATCGTGCTTAAAAACCGGCGGCAGCTCAACCAGACCTTGTATCGCATGCTCAATACGGAGAACCTGGCCACATACCTCATCTTTACCCTCGTGCTTATCATTGCGCTCTTTAATGTGGTGGGTGCCATTATCATGATGGTCCTGGACAAACAAAAACACTCGCGCACCCTGTATTCCCTAGGGCTAACCTTAAAAGACCTGAGGCGAATCTATTTTGTGCAGGGCGTTCTGGTTACAAGTGCGGGAGGGTTTATCGGCCTGGTCATCGGCAGTATCCTTATTCTTTCGCAGCAGTATTTTGGGTGGCTGATGATCACCCCATCCCTGGCGTACCCTGTGGAATTTCAACTGCTGAATATCCTTCTCGTTCTGGGAACCATCATCGTCCTGGGAGTTATTGCGGCAAAAATCGCCAGCAATCGGATCAATTACAAGCTCCTCAAGGCAGGGTAGGCTTTTAAGCGAAAACGTGGTCGGAAAAGGCCTCCATCGCCTGGTCGAATGCCTCAAAGACATCTGCAGCGTCGTCGCTGGTGACCATTTTCATCCGGTAGGGTTTGAAGTTTGGAATCCCTTTAAAGTAGTTGGAATAGTGCCGTCGGGTTTCCAGCACGCCAAGGGTCTCGCCTTTCCAGTCAATAGACATCTGCAAGTGCCTCCGCGCAGCGGTTACCCGTTGTTCCATGGTGGGTGGCGGCAAATGTTCGCCGGTTTTAAAAAAGTGTTTTACCTCTTTGAAAAACCAGGGATATCCTATGGCGGCCCGCCCGATCATCGCCCCGTCAAGCCCATAGTCATCGCGCATCCGCATGGCAGCCTCCGGGCTGTTGACATCCCCATTCCCGAAAACGGGAATATGCATCCTGGGGTTGTTCTTAACCTCGGCAATCGGTTTCCAGTCCGCCTCCCCTTTGTACATCTGCACCCGGGTACGCCCGTGAATGGAAATAGCCTGTATGCCCACGTCCTGCAAGCGTTCAGCCACCTCTACGATCTTAATGGAATCGCTGTCCCACCCCAATCGGGTTTTGACCGTAACAGGCAGATGTGTGCGCTTAACCATGGCCTCAGTCAGCTTGACCATCAGGGGGATGTCTCTCAGGATTCCTGCTCCCGCATTCTTGCAAACCACTTTTTTAACAGGACATCCAAAATTGATGTCAATGATATCCGGATTGGTCTCGGTTACAATGTCGATGGCCTGAAGCATCGAATCGAGTTCCGCTCCAAAAATCTGAATGCCCACCGGGCGTTCTTTCTCGTATATGTCCAATTTGATGACACTCTTGGCGGCATCGCGAATAAGCCCTTCTGAGGAGATGAACTCCGTGTACATTACGTCGGCTCCCTGTTCTTTGCAAAGGGTGCGGAAAGGGGGGTCACTCACATCCTCCATGGGCGCGAGCAGCAAGGGAAATTCCGGAAGTTCAATACTGCCTATTCTGGGCATGACTGACGTTTTGGAAGTGCAAAATTACGAATTACCCCGAAACTCCAGTGGGATTACTCATTTTCAATACGTTGGAGCTCGTCCTTATCCAGATCCGAATCCCGGTTTTGCAAACGGAAGTTCCCAAATTTATAGGTGAAACCGAGGCGGACGAACTGGGTTTCCGGACGGGCAAAATAGGTGTGGTCCTGATTGGCGTACCGTGTGGTAAAGGTCGCATTTGCCCTGCCGAGCAAGTCTTCTGCGGTGAGGGAGATAATGGCCCGGTCCTCCCAGAGCGTTTTTCGCAACCCCAGGTTAAGGGTGATCGTTTCCGACATCACGGAGGCGCCGTCCAAAAACCTGTTCAGATAGAGCAGGCTGACTTCTCCGGTTAAACTACCGTCCTTTGAAAGCGTCAGGGAATTGTTTAAATACCCGTAAAACCCCGTCACTTTGTTGGTAGCTGTTTCGATGTCGCTCTCTTCCGCAAAAAAGGTGTTGTCTTCGTAAAACACAGAATTATAGGAGTAGAGATACCAGAAAGGGGTAATCGAGGTGGAAATGGTAAAATCCAGGCCGTAAGAAACGGCGCTCTCTACATTCTGCTTGGTCTGCCTGAGGGTCAGGTTTTCATTGTCCTGAAAGCTGATGGTGCTCAGGTATCTGCCATTGTCCCGGTAATAAAGATCCACAAAAAAGGTGTCATTCAGGGTCCAGTTCAGGTTGAATTCGTGGCTGAAGGCAGGCACCAGATTCGGATTCCCCTCAACAAAGTCATTTTCATTCAGGAAGAAACGAAACGGATTCAGGTCGGCATAATTTGGGCGGGTCAGCCTCCTGCTGTAGCTAAAAGCCATGCTCTGGTCCTCTGTGAGGTCCCTTGAGACATATAGGGAGGGGAAAAACTCCAGGTAGCTCTGCAGGTTCACTTCTTCCAGGGTCAGGGACCGGCCTTCGACCTCGGTCTGTTCAGCCCGCAAACCTACCTTCATCGTCCAGGGATCCCAGGTCTTATTCAGGCTCGCGTAAGCGGCATAAACCTCCTCGTCATAGTTAAAGCGGTCCGAAAGGGCAATATCAAAGGAACGCTGGTTGTCCTCTCCCACAAGGTAATCGATCCGGTTCCTCGACCGGATCACCGAGGTCTTAATCCCTGCCTCGAAGCTGCCTGAGGAAATGGGGGTGTAAAAATCTGCCTGGCCCGTAAAGATGTCGATGTTCTGTTTGGCATCGGTGTTAAAGAGAAAGTCCCGAAGCAGGACGCCAGCAGGATCGAAGTAACTCGTTAGGCCGTCCTGAGCACTTTTCTCTTCATAATAGGTGTAATGCCCGTTTGCCTTAAGCAAGGCTCCCTCCTTTTTAAGTTTGCGGGTGTAGTTCAGGTCGTAAGAGGTATTCACCTGGTCTTCCTTGGTATCCTGAAGCGTGTTCAGCGTGGAATCCACGACGCCCTGGCCGTTGCGCATCACGGTTTCAATTTGGTAACCATAGGTCTTATTCGGGGAAAACGTGAGGTTGGAGGTAAAGTTTAGCTGATCCCGGTCGGAAATGTCGTAATCCAGGATGAGGTTGAGCTGCTGTGCCTGTGTGCGGGAGGTCCGGTCTGTATCCGTCTTCCAGCGCGAAAACACCGTGTTCTGGTCATCGATAAAATTGATGTTGTTTTCAGATTCTCTGAATTCCTTCCTTGGACTTATGGAGTAATTCGCAAAAACCCCGAATTTGCCTGATTTGTAGTAATGGCTGGTCCCAAAAGCATACTTGGGGAAAACAGCCTGAATGTATTGTGCCCGGACGCTCCCTTTATACCCGGGGACGATATTCTGCCGGGTTCGGATGTTGAGCACCGGCCCGTCAGCAGCCTCAAAACTCGCCGGGGGAACCGGGATAACTTCTACTGCGGAAATGACATTGCCATCGAGGCCTTTGAGGAGGTCGAGTATTTCGGCCTGCGACAACTGGACCTTCCGGTCGTTTATATAGACTGTGGCACTCTGCCCGCGAATCTCCAGGTTGTCCTGTACGGGAATTACCCCGGGGGCATTTCTAAGGATGTCCCATGTACTCCCTTCACTTATAACGGTGTTTTCAACCTTGAAAACCACCCTGTCGGACAGGCGCTCAACTGTGGGTCGCTGTCCCGTAACGACAACTTCATCCAGTTCCGTCCCGTCTTCTTCCATGATCAGGGCGCCTATTCGGATGTCGCCCTGCACTTCCAGTGGGACCAGTACGGACTGATATCCAAAATAGGTGGCCTTTAAAAAATAGAGGTCCGGAGCGATGTTTTTGAGGGTGAAACGGCCCAGGTCATCTGCGGAAGTGCCTTTCACCTGTACACTGTCCGATGCCCTTAAAAGCAGGACATTGGCCAGGGGAAGCCCAATCCCGTCCGTATCCTTTACGGATCCTGAGATTTGAAAGCTTTGGCTGGTCAGCAGCAGGGGGAACAACCCAACGATAAGTAGGATTTTGAGCTTCACGTTTTGAATGGCCAGAGCTAAATCTATAACATTTTTCCTACAAAAGTCCCGGCGGTGCTTACAATTGTGCCTCACAGGAAAACGCAATATACACATCAGCAGCGCGCGGCATTCTGATTTTCAAGCCCTGCCGGGAAGGCCTGTCAGGTCTTAAAATACAATCCTGGCGCTTACTTTCTCCCCATCCCGCTCCACCACAACGGTGGTTTCATCCCCGGATTCGAAGACGGAAAGTGCACGCATATAGCTCATCATGTCCACGACAGTACTGTCGCCCATCTGTATGACCACGTCCCCTTTCTTAAGGCCGGCCTTCTGGGCGGGCTTGTCTTCACTGACACCATCGATGCGCATCCCTTCCCCGGAGAACAGGTAATCCGGGATCACCCCCAAGGCAACCTTAAAACGGGGAACTTCCTCGCTTTCATTTTTTGTGGTTCTAAAGGCAACCTCTTCCTGTTTTTCCATGGCCTTTGCCAGGTCCAGGATGTAGGTGGCGATCAAATCCATCCCTTCATAATTCAGGAGCTCGGCATCATCCGAGGGTTTGTGATAGTCTTCGTGTTGCCCGGTGAAGAAGTGCAGAACAGGAATGTCCTGCAGGTAAAAGGAAGTGTGGTCTGAGGGGCCCACTCCGGACTCACTCAGCACGAGTTCAAAGCCCGGGTTCAGGCTATTGAGTAGTTGACTCCAGACCGGGGTAGTCCCTGTACCGCTTACCGACAGCGTTTTCTCGTCCCTGAGGCGGCCCACCATGTCCAGATTGATCATATAGGGCACTTCCTCCAGATTGAGCTCCGGATTTTTGGCGAAATAGTTGGAACCTAAAAGACCCATTTCCTCCCCGGAGAAGAAGATGATCAGGTAATTATCCCTGGCCTCCGGCCACTCTTTGAGCATTTTTGCCAGCTTCAGGAGTACCGCTACCCCACTGGCGTTGTCGTCGGCACCATTGTGGATTGCAGGCTCACCCCTGTAGAGCGAACCTTCCCCGCCCAAGCCTAAATGGTCAAAATGGGCGCCGAGGATTACCGTGCGTTTTCCGCCGTTGTCAATCAGGCCGAGTACATTCTGGGCGTTCAGGCTGCTGTCGCTAACTGATCCGAATTCAATCTCAGAATGCGGATCGCGCCTCGGTTTAAAGCTGAATTCCTGGTCGAAGTCCCCTTCTGAAGTAATGGGTTTTAATCCTAGGGCCTTAATTCGTCCCTCCAGGTATTCGGCGGCCATTTGCGCGCCTTCGCTGCCCGTTTCACGCCCTTTCAATGAATCACTGGCCAAAATACGAACATCCTCCTCCATGGAGATGTTTGGCAATTCCTTATCCTTACAGGAAAGCCCCAATAAAAGAATTCCCAACAAAAATGTGCTGATCTTCATAACTAGCTTATACTTTTGTCAAAAGTACACAACCTATGAGAATCTTTTATTTTGTCCTGTTGGGAATACTTCTGACCAATTGTAAAGGCGACCCAAAAACCGGGGAAACCCAGCAGGCCCCTTCAGAAAGCCCTATGGCCAATGCGTCCGACACCCTGATATACCCGGGCGAAAAACACTTTTCTTCCATTCGCCAAATAACCTTCGGGGGGGACAATGCCGAGGCGTACTGGAGTTTCGACGACAGCAAGGTGATTTTTCAATCCAATTATGACGCCTGGGGCGTTAATTGCGATCAGATGTTTTTGATGAACGTTGGCGAGACCTTTTCGGATAAGGCGCCTCCCATGCTGAGCACAGGCATGGGGAGAACCACCTGTGGCTATTTCCTGCCGGATAACCAGCACATCGTCTATGCTTCAACCCACCTTCGGGACGAAGCCTGTCCGGAAGTCCCGTTGCGGGAAAACGGTAATTATGTCTGGCCCGTCTACGATTCCTTCGACATTTTTGTGGCGGACCTGGAAGGGAACATCACGGCCCAGCTCACCGATGAGCCCGGTTACGATGCAGAGGCAACCGTTTCGCCTCAAGGTGATAAAATCGTTTTTACATCAGACCGCAGCGGGGACCTTGAGCTTTATACCATGAACCTGGATGGCAGCGGTGTTAAGCAGATCACGGATGAACTGGGCTACGACGGTGGCGCTTTCTTTTCTCCGGATGGCACCCAAATCATTTTTCGGTCTTCCCGCCCGAAAACCGATGCAGAAATCGCCGAATACAAAGGCCTGCTGGAGCGCGGCCTGGTGCAACCCACCAATATGGAATTATTCATTTGCAATGCCGATGGGAGCGAGTTGAGACAACTCACCTACCTGGGCAATGCCAACTGGAGTCCTTTCTTTCATCCGGACGGAGATAAGATTCTCTTCTCCAGTAATTTTGAGGCCGAAGGCGGATTTCCGTTTAACCTCTATATGATCAATACGGATGGCACCGGCATAGAGCGGGTCACCCACGGAAAGACCTTTGACGCTTTTCCGGTTTTCTCCAACGACGGCAAACATTTGATTTTTTCCAGCAACCGAAACAACGGGGGTACAAGGGATACCAATTTGTTTATCGCCGAGTGGCAGGATTAAGCCGTATTTCCGCTATCTTTGCACCCTATTTTTGCGCATGAAAAACATTCGGAATTTCTGCATTATTGCCCATATCGATCACGGGAAGAGCACCCTTGCCGATCGCTTGCTCGATGCAACGGGTTCGGTAACGGAACGGGAAAAGCAGGATCAACTGCTGGACAATATGGACCTTGAGCGCGAACGGGGGATAACCATAAAGAGCCACGCGATTCAGATGGAATATCCATTTGAAGGTGAAACTTACATCCTTAACCTGATTGACACTCCTGGTCACGTGGACTTTTCCTATGAAGTCTCCCGGTCCATTGCGGCCTGTGAAGGCGCCTTACTGGTAGTGGACGCAGCCCAGAGTATTCAGGCGCAAACCATTTCTAACCTGTACCTGGCCCTTGAAAATGACCTGGAGATCATTCCCGTCCTCAACAAGGTGGACCTGCCGAGTGCAAACCCGGAGGAGGTTACCGATGACATCGTGGAATTACTCGGCTGCCGGCCTGAAGAAGTGATTCCCGCCAGCGCCAAAACAGGTATCGGAATCAAAGACATCCTCAAGGCGATAATAGAGCGGATCCCTGCCCCCCAGGGAGATCCTTCAGAGCCCCTTCGTGCCCTGGTATTCGATTCTGTTTACAATCCCTTCCGCGGGGTGGAGACCTATTTCCGGGTCATCGATGGAGAAATCAGGAAAGGGCAGCGGATTAAGTTTGTGGCCACTGAGAAAACGTATTCCGCGGACGAAGTGGGAACCCTAAAGCTAAAACAGCATCCAAAGCAAGTGATTTCCACAGGCGATGTGGGCTATTTGATTACGGGAATAAAGGATGCTCGCGAAGTGAAGGTGGGGGATACCATTACTGATGCGGCAAATCCGACCCAAAAAATTATTTCAGGCTTTGAAGACGTAAAGCCTATGGTCTTTGCCGGGATTTATCCTGTAGACACAGAAGATTTTGAAGAGCTCAGGGCTTCTATGGAGAAGCTGCAGCTCAATGACGCCTCCCTGGTTTTCGCCCCGGAGAGCAGTGCGGCCCTCGGATTCGGATTCCGCTGCGGCTTCCTCGGCATGCTGCATATGGAAATCATTCAGGAGCGCCTGGAACGCGAATTCAATATGACGGTAATTACGACCGTCCCCAACGTGAGTTATCACGCGTATTCCAGGAAGAACCCTGATGCCATTATCATCGTTAACAACCCCTCCGACCTGCCGGACCCTTCCTCCCTGGACCGTGTAGAGGAGCCCTATATCAAGGCTTCGATAATCACCAAAGCTGATTTTGTAGGGAACGTCATGTCGCTTTGTATTGAGAAACGCGGACAAATAACGAATCAGACCTATCTCACCCAGGATCGTGTGGAACTGAACTTTGATATGCCCCTGGCGGAAATAGTCTTTGATTTCTACGACCGTCTGAAGACCGTGTCCAAGGGATACGCCTCTTTTGATTACGCCCCAATCGGGATGCGGGTTTCCAAACTGGTCCGGGTGGATATCCTGCTCAACGCCCAGATGGTGGATGCCCTTTCCGCATTGGTGCATGCCGACAATGCCTACCACATCGGTAAAAAAATGTGCGAAAAGCTCAAGGAACTGATCCCGCGTCAGCAATTTGACATTCCGATACAGGCGGCTATTGGCGCTAAGATCATCTCCAGGGAAACGATTAAAGCCCTGCGTAAAGATGTTACCGCCAAATGCTACGGGGGGGATATCTCCAGAAAACGAAAGCTGCTCGAAAAGCAAAAGAAGGGAAAGAAGCGGATGCGGCAGGTAGGTAATGTTGAGATCCCGCAACAGGCTTTTATGGCTGTTCTCAAGCTAAACGATTAGCGCTCCCGGGGTTGATTTAACCAGCCGTTTCCGGAAGCGTCTTCACTTTTGTGTCTTGTTTTTCGCCTTCGCCCAGGGACCGTCCCATATAGACCAGTTTGTACCCGTCGGTAATCGTTCCCGAATCCCGGAAAAAGGATGGGATAATGTGCAGCTGCCCATCGGGGGACTTTATAAACAATTGCACAATGGCATCGTCTGCCCGTGCCTTCTGAGATAATTCCTCGTAATGGGCGTAGTCGCGCAACTCCAATTCGTGAATCGCAGGGTTAAATCGAACGGCGTCCATAAACCGAACAAAATCATCGGTAGTTGAAAACAGGCTTTGGTTGTCGTGGCTTTCAGGGCTGTTGATTTCCTCACTGCCCACGATTCTGAAGGAACCATTTTCCCCAAACTCATCCCTGAACTTTTCGATTGCGTAATTGTTGATGTCCGGGTTGGCAGTCATGGCAATGAGGTATCCCACATCATTGAGTTCAATGTTGTCGCCCAGGTTGTCCGAATAAATATTTGCTGAAAAGGCTTCAAGGCCGAGTTTTTTGGCCTTGTCTATATTGCCCTGGTTGCTGTCGATTAAAACGACATGCCGGTTATTGCGTTTCAGGTACTTCCCGATCAGCCTAGAGGCTTTGGAGGCCCCAATGATCAGGATGCCTTCCGATTTCGTGAGGAAAACCCCTATAAGTTTGGCGAAGGGGCGGGCCGTGGTGGCATTCAGGAGTACGGTTCCCAGCACGACGGTAAAAACGAGAGGGGTAATAAATTCTGCCCCGGGCTCCCCCCGGGCTATAAGTTTGGACCCAAACAGAGAGGCAATACCGGCAGCGACGATCCCCCTTGGGCCCACCCAGCTGATAAAGATTTTTTCTGAAAGGTTTAAATCCGATCCATGGGAACTCAGAAAAACGGCAATAGGCCGTATGAGAAAAACGATAATCGCAAACAGGATGACCGTGTTCCACGAATAGATGAGCTGCAGGTCTGCCAAATCGATATGGGCCGCAAGCAGGATAAATAAAATTGAAATCAGCAACACACTCAGGGATTCCTTAAAATACAGGAGCTCCTTGATGTTCGGCAGGTTGAGGTTGCCCATCACAAGCCCCATTACCACAACGGCAAGCAGACCCGATTCATGTGCGAAAATATCCGACTCGATATAGACCAGCAAAACCACCGAAAGGGAGACCACATTGAGCAGGTAGTGGGGGATCAAATTCTTTTTTATGGCAAAGGCCAGGCCATGGGCAAATGTGAATCCGAATGTGAATCCGAAGAGGAGGATTTTACCAAATTCAATAAGGGCGGTCTGAGTGTATTCCTGCCCCTCTCCAACGCTGATGAACTCAAAGACCAAAACCGCAACCAGGGCCCCGATAGGGTCTATCAGAATCCCCTCCCATTTAAGGATTGCAGAAACGTCCTTTTTAAGGGGGATATTCCTGAGGATGGGGGTAATTACTGTCGGTCCGGTTACAATTATCAGCGAACTGAACAGGAATGAAATCTGCCAGCTGAGATCAAAAATAAAATGTGCGGCGATGCCTGCCCCAAAAAAAGTAACTGCCGACCCCAGGGTGATCAATTTAGTGATCGTTGGCCCTACATTTTCAACTTCTGAGCGTTTCAGGGTCAGACCTCCCTCAAAAAGGATAATACTTATCGCAAGCGAAACAAAATGGTAGAGGAGCTCGCCAGGGAATAAGCCGTTTGTGCCGTTGTAAACGGGTTCTATGAGTTTGCTCCCGTCCTTGGTGTACAGGGTTGAGAGCGGCCCCACAAGGAGTCCTATCAGGATCAAAGGCAATATGGCCGGCAGCTTCATTCTCCAAGCTACCCATTGGGCTACGATCCCCAAGATTACTATACCCGCCAGTTCAATCATCCGTTTTCCTTTCAAACAAGGTGAATTTCAAAAATAGGGATTTAAGAACATCCTACCACCCGGAGTTTCAATTGTTTTAAGAATAGAGGTATCCTTTGGGTGAATTTGTATTTTAGGCCATATTTTATGATTTATGACTCTTTACCCTGTTGAAACCGGAAATTTCAAGCTGGATGGTGGCGCCATGTTTGGTGTGGTACCCAAGGTCCTGTGGACACGGACCAATCCTGCGGATGAAAACAACCTGATCGATATCGCAGCGCGCAGCCTGCTGATCGAGGATGGGGGCCGGCTGATCCTTATCGACGCCGGCCTTGGAAACAAGCAATCCGAAAAGTTCTTCAGCCATTATCACAGATGGGGCAACCACTCCCTGGATGCCTCCCTTAAAAAGCTGGGGTTCCACCGGGATGATATTACCGATGTCTTCCTTACCCATCTTCATTTTGACCATTGCGGTGGGAGTATTCAGTGGAATAAAGACCGGACCGGATATGAGCCCGCCTTTAAAAATGCCATTTTCTGGACCAATGAAGCGCACTGGAAGTGGGCGACCCAGCCCAATGCGCGCGAGAAGGCCTCTTTCTTAAAGGAGAACATCCTTCCGATGCAGGACTCCGGACAATTAAAATTTATTTCGCGGGGTTCAGGCGCCTTCCTGCAAAAAAGCCCGCTCGGTTTCGGGATTCTTTTTGTTGACGGGCATACAGACAAACAGATGATCCCCCATATTGAATACGGGGGAAAGACGCTGGTTTTTATGGCCGACCTCATCCCAACGGCAGGTCACATACCACTCCCCTATGTCATGGGTTACGATACCCGCCCCTTGAAGACTATGGAGGAAAAAGCTGTTTTTCTTAAACAGGCAACCGAAAAGGAATACGTGTTGTTTATGGAGCACGATGCCCATAACGAGTGCTGTACCCTCAGGCAGACGGAAAAGGGGCCGCGACTGGATAAAACATTCCGTTTTGACGCCCTTTTTTAGCCTCTTGTTAAAGGCCGCCAATTTCCTCAAGGGTACAAGTTTTGAGTTCTTTAAGAGAATATTTGATCGCATGATAGTATTTTAGCCAAAATGAATTGTCTGATTATGAAAGTATCCTTCCTGAATTATCTAAAATCCGTATCCTTCTTACTGGTTACCTCCATCACCCTGGCCGGGTGTGGTTCAAAGGCATTGGTAGGAACCCCGATTGAAAATACCGAAAGCCTTCCGGTGAAAGTTGCCGAACTCGACGAGGCAGAGGCTAAAAGGTGGGGCCATGCAGACCTGCTTACAGATACCATCCCCGGGATGAGTGTGGAACGGGCCTATGAAGAGCTTCTTCCAAACCTGAAAGTTCAGGAAAAAGTTATCGTTGCGGTTCTGGATTCCGGTATCGACCTGAAACACGAAGATTTAGATGGCGTGCTCTGGACCAACAAAGATGAAGTTGCCGGAAATGACAAAGACGATGACAACAATGGCTTTGTGGATGATGTCCACGGGTATAACTTTCTGGGAGAGTCCCTGCATGAGAATCTGGAATACACCCGTATTGTTCGGCTGAATCTGGGTGATTCTCAAATGCAGGCAAAAGCCCTTTCAACCCTGAACAAGGAATTGGAAGAAGCCAAAGCGAACAAGGCGCGGTATGACCAGCTCTTCAGTACGCTTGAGACCTCGGATGAGGCGGTAAAAAAATACCTCGGTAAAAGCACCTACACCGCGGAAGACCTTGCGGGCATCCCCTCCGATGCAGGGCTGCAACAAAATGTGGGCGTGCTCCAGCAGATGCTCGGCTATGGCGCCCCCATCGATGTGATCAAAGGACAGATTCAGGAAGGGGTAAAATATTTTGACGGGCAGGTAAAATACCACCTCAACAAGGATTTTGACGGCCGTACGGTAGTCGGGGACAAACCTTATGACATCAACAGCAGGGGTTATGGGAACGGGAACCCCATGAACCGGTCCGAAGATGAGTCACACGGGTCGCATGTTGCGGGAATTATCGCTGCCGAACGCGGTAATGGCCTCGGTGTGGACGGGGTGGCTGACCACGTTCAAATCATGAGCATCCGCGCCGTTCCTGACGGGGACGAGTACGATAAAGACATCGCCCTGGGAATCCGCTACGCTGTGGACAACGGGGCCCGTATTATCAATGCAAGTTTTGGAAAATCGTTTTCCCCGAATAAGGAGTGGGTTTATGAGGCGATCAAATACGCCGCCGAGAAAGACGTGCTCTTTGTCCACGCCGCCGGGAACGACGGGTTGGACCTGGATGATGCGGCCAACGCGAACTACCCTAACGACCAGGTGTTCACCGGGCCTGAAATGGCAGACAACGTAATCACTATCGGTTCCCTTAACGACACCTATGGTCCTGAAATGGTGTCCGCCTTTTCAAATTACGGACTCAGCAACGTGGACATCTTTGCCCCTGGGGGCGGGATCTACTCCACCATGCCCGGGAATGAATACGAGTTTCAGGGAGGCACCTCCATGGCGGCCCCTGCCGTCAGTGGTATTGCGGCACTGATCCTTTCGAGGTATCCCAAGCTGTCAGCCTCTCAGGTCAAAAAGATCATTATGCAGTCCGGGGTCCCGATAAGCATAGAGGTGAATGTCGCCGGAGATGAGTCGGCTAAAAAACCCCTGAAAGCCATTTCCCGCACCGGAAAAATTGCTAATGCCTATAACGCCTTGCTGCTGGCAGACCAGGTCTCCAGAGGCAAAATATCATTATAATTCCTATCACATGAGACTTATTTGTATTCTATTCCTTGCAGGGGTCTTTGGACTCCAGGCACAGGGAAACCACGCTTACTGGCAACAACATGCCGATTACGACATGGAGGTGTCCATGGATGTCGAGACGTTCCAATACACCGGGGCCCAAACACTGGTCTACACCAATAATTCTCCGGATACCCTTAACCGGGTATTCTACCACATGTATTTCAATGCCTTTCAGCCTGGAAGTGAAATGGATATGCGTCTGCAAAGCGTAGAAGACCCCGATCGGAGGATGACCACAGAAGGAAGGAGCAGGATCGCGGCACTTAGTCCGGAGGAAATCGGTTATCTCAGAGCATCTGCTCTAAAGCAGGATGGGGTTCCCGTGGAGGGTACCCTGGAGGGCACCGTACTGGTCGTTCCGCTGAATGCGCCGATTCTTCCAGGAGGTAAAACAACTTTTGAGATGGCCTTCGAAGGTCAGGTTCCGCTTCAGATCCGTCGTTCCGGCCGCAACAGCAGTGAAGGAGTTGCCCTTTCAATGAGTCAGTGGTACCCCAAAATGGCCGAATACGATTTTGAAGGGTGGCATGCAGATCCGTATATCGCCAGGGAATTCCACGGGGTATGGGCCGACTTCGATGTAAAACTAACCCTTGACAAGGAATACGTGGTTGGAGGAACCGGGTATTTGCAGAACCCTCAGGAAATCGGACACGGATACGAGAAACCAGGGTCAAAAGTATCCCGTCAGAAAGGCAAGACACTGACCTGGCATTTCAAAGCGCCGAACGTACATGATTTTATGTGGGGGGCAGATCCGGAATACATCCACGACATCTATCCGATGCCCAATGGTCCCGACCTCCATTTCTTTTATAAGAACAAGCCTGAGCTTCTGGAAAATTGGAAAAACCTGCAACCAAAAACAGCCGAAGCCATGGACTTTTTTAACAAGAACATCGGCCCGTACCCTTATGAGCAGTATTCTGTGGTGCAGGGAGGAGACGGGGGCATGGAATATGCCATGAGTACGCTGATTACCGGGGAGCGGAGCTTTGAAAGCCTTGTAGGGGTAATGGTTCACGAAATGGCCCACTCCTGGTTTCAGCACGTGCTGGCAACCAATGAATCACGGCACGAATGGATGGATGAAGGATTTACTTCATTTATTTCATCCCTGTGTATGAACCAAATCATGGCTCGCGACAACGAAAATCCGTTTTCGGGTTCCTACAATGGATACCTGTCTTTGGCGACTTCAGGCAGGGAGCAACCCATGGCGACGCATGCGGACAGGTATAGTTTTAATTCCGGGTATGGGATCTCAGCCTACAGCAAAGGAGCTGTTTTTCTGGCACAGCTTGGATATATTATCGGGCAGGACAAGCTTATTGCTACCCTGAAGAGGTATTACAACGATTTCAAGTTTAAGCATCCGACCCCGAATGATTTTATCCGCTCTGCTGAAAAAGTCTCCGGGATGGAGCTGGAATGGTACCTCACGGACTGGACCCAGACAACCAATACCATTGATTACGGGATTGAAAGTGTCGAGGCGAACGGGAATGCAACCTCCATCACCCTGAAGCGCATCGGGTTGATGCCGATGCCGATAGATGTCCTGGTGGTTTTCAAAGACAATTCACAAAAAACCTATTATGCGCCTTTGAGGATGATGTATGGGGAAAAGGAAAATCCCTATCCTGGAATTGACCGGGAAGTGCTGGAAGACTGGCCATGGGCACAATCGGAATACACCATTGAGGTAAATGCGCCAAAAGACCAGATTTTGGCCATTCTGATAGACCCTTCTCAATTGATGGCCGACATCGCTCCTGAAAACAATGGCTGGCAGGCCGAGTAGTATTTTAGTCTTCTGAAAACCAGAAGGTATTTCTGTAGTCTTCGTTCCGCGCTTTGTGCTCCCGGTTGCTGATGATAAGATGCGTCTGATCCCGCTGACGGCTTCGGTATCCGAGGAGGTGGAAGATTGGACGGTTCATGAAACGGGCCACGTTGAGATTGACAATAAGCGCATTGTGCTCTTTATCGGCCCAGCTTACCCCAGGTAAGCGGATGAGTGTTTCATGTATTTTCCATTTCCGGAGCTTCGCAGAAAGTTTCAGGGCCCAGGCAGGGGTTTTACGAATGAGAAAAAAACCTTCTTCTCCCTGTTTCTGGTAGAGCGGCATAAAGAGGATCCCTTTTTTCTGCATTTCAATCGGGCCGCCTTCGTCCGAGCCGAGGACCGTTCCTTTCGGAAGGGGTTGAAAGCTTTCGAAACCATCTTTCATTTTAAAGGTATGGGTCTCCGACAACTCGTGCCTATAAAACACTTCATAAAAATCATGGTCCGACTCCGCAGCCCGGTCCAGGCGCTCAAAATTCTCTTGCTTTCCGGGGTGTGCCGATAATAGCTCGGTATAACAAAGGGTGAGCCAGATAAAGTCCACGGCATTTCGAACTGCTGCCGGGTCCTGATGCGTCCCGGATTCAAACCCCAGGGCCACGTAACCCAATTCATTGATGTAGCTCAGTAAGGGTCCTTCGAGATATTCTTCGATCCCCAGGATTACGGGTACCGGGAATTCCCTCGAAAAAAACCTGTTGATAATCGAGTCATTGATGGTGATAAAGGGCTTGGTTTTACTCGAAGTGGTGTGGAGGTCTATAAAATAAAAAGGGGGGGAATGGGTTTTTAACAACTCTTGTATCCAACCGTATATCAGAACGAGTTCCTTTTCTTCGCAGGAGCGTTCTTCTTCAGGTTTAGCCAAAACACTTTCAAGGCGTCTCCGGCTCCAAATCCGGTTGAGATCATGGTCCAGAAAGCGCTCTTTTCGAATCAGGGCAGGAAGGTTTCCCCGGATACCGATTAAGGAGCCCCGATCTAAAGTGATTCCTTCTTCCTGAAGTGTCCTAAAGACCTCGGAAAGCGCTTCTACGCCCGCGGGCTCGTTCCCGTGTATTCCGCCAAAAAAGACTACCGTAGGGCCAGGTTTCCCTGTGTTAATGCTGCCCAGAATGCGCTCTCCCGCTAAGGCTCCTGTTTGTTCCGCATGGGTTTTTACCATATCAATGGATGTCATTGGATGTAAGAATCCCAACTAGTGTGTTTTCCATCACTACAGGAAGGCCTTCTAAATTGTGTTTCTTCATGATGTCTTTTGCCTCGCTTATCAGGGTTTCCGGGCTTACCCATTCCGGATCTCTATTCATGACTTCCTGAATGCTGAGATCATATACTCGCTTGTCCTCCCCGAGGACTTCAACGGCTTTCCAGGTGAGCATCCCCACGAGTTTGTTCGCGTCGTTCAGAACGGGCAGGTGGTGAATGTCGTTCCATTTCATCATACCGAGGACCAGGGCAGCACTGTCGTCCTCCTGAGCGGTTATGATCTTGGTGCTCATAAGATCCCCGACCTTTCGTGTTTTCTTGGTGTCCTTGAGTTCAAAACGCCGTCCCCGTTTCCAGGCGTCTACCGGGTACCCTTTGTAGGAGCGGTCGAACAAGGTTGCCGTAAGCCGGCGCAAGGCCTCAGGGGCATGGTATTCTTTTCTGAGCTCCCGATATGTCTTCACCATCCATTCCGACCCGTTCTGAGAATTGACCCGGTTTTCGATAAGGCCCAGGTAATGCTCCGCATCCTTCCTGCTCACATTGGCCCGGCTAAGCCCTTTATAAGCCATCGGCAGAAAGTGGTGCAGAATCAATTCCTTCGTCGGCATAATCTTGTCTTCCCAGTGAAATTGCGCGGCCATTCCATACCTCGCGGCATTGAAAAAGTTCTTTTTCGCGTCCTTAAAATCCATACGTTCATGAATGTTGTCCCACTCTTTAGGGCGTCCGAGCATAACCCCTACCCAAAACATCATATTAGCTATTTCATCTGAGGTGGTGGGGCCGGAGGGAAGGTATCGGTTTTCGATTCTCAAATGCGGTTTCCCATGCGTCCTTCCATAGCACAATCGGTTCCAGGGATACACCGTGCCATTGTGCAGGTTTAGGGCCGACAGCTTGGGGGTTATCCCTTCTTTGAGCTGTTCCAGGCTGTCTTCCGGCTCAAAATCCGTCGAAATCAGGCTGCGGAACCTCACGATTGACTCTTTAAAAAAGTCCGCTGCAGTTCCTTCTGCCCAGCCGGCGCCAAAACCCACCCGGGGTTCGCGTTCATTCAAAAGGAATGTGCTTTTACGGGTATCGACACTCTGCGTAAACAGTGCAATCCGCGTTTCCTCCCACAACTCCCTCCCCATGAGCATGGGAGAGTTCGTACATATGCTGAGGACCGGACCGGAAATCGCCTGGGCCCAATTATAGGTGTTTGCAAAGTCATCAGGGTCTATCTGCAGGTGGGTCTGAAAGCTCGTATTGCAACCCTCGTACATAATGGAGTCGTGATGCAGGTTAATCTCATCCACGCCTTTGATGTGTAGTTCCATATTGCTACCCCGGACTTCGGTTATCGCGTCCGACAGTATTTTATACCGCTCCTTTGGGGTCATATAGTCCAGCTTGAGATAGGGAGTGCTAATCGTCGGCAGGATTCCAGTTATGATAATATTATTCTTGTGCTTTTCTGCCGCCTTTTGTGCGTGGTCGAGGAGTTTGTTCAATTGTTGGTGCATGTCAGAGAAGCAGGTTCCGGTAAGCGGTCGGGGGTCCAGGTTTATCTCCAGATTATAACGGGTAAGCTCGGGGGTAAAATGCTCCTCATTGATCGTTTCTAAAACCTCAACGGCCTGGTCGGAAGGCTCCCAGTGTTCATTGACCAGGCAAAACTCCTGCTCAGCCCCGATGTGCATAGGGTCGGTGGAAAAAGCACCCTCCTGAAGCATCTTTTCCAAGGCCTCCAAATCCGTAAGTAACCGGTAAAAATAGTTTTGTCTTTCCTCTGAGTTGCTTAATCGCTTAACCGTATGTGTCCCCATATAATTTGGTTTTTGATCGGATTACCCATTCAGGCAATTTAGCATATGGTGTCGGCGTTATCTATGATAATTATCATTCCTGCCGACGCCTAATTTATTGCTATTTTTGGACATGTCCTCCAACAGGTTTCCAAAGAGTCAGCGTCTATCCCGTAAAAAGCTATGGGAAGCGGTGTTTGAGAATGGGACGCGTTTAAAAGCGTATCCGCTTGCCCTTTATGTGCTTCAGGCGCCGCTCCCGGGGGCCGTTCCTGTTCAGGCTGGTTTTGCCGTACCGAAGCGCAACTTTCGAAAAGCCGTGCAGCGCAATCGGGTCAAGCGACTCATGAGAGAGGCGTATCGGCTGGAAAGGCAGGCTTATTTTAACACATTGGAAAGACCCTTTGCCCTGGTATTTTTATACCTTGGAAAAGACATCCCGGACTTTGGGCAGGTGACCACGGCCATGAAGGCCGTTTTAAAAAAATTTGAAACCTATGAAGCGACTTCTCAAATCAAAGCTGATCATTCCGCTCCTGGCCCTGACCGTCTTCCTGACGGCCACGGGATTCAAGAGTGATTTCTTCGAAATAGCAAAACAGGTTGAGATTTTCACAACTTTGTTTAAGGAGCTCAACATGAATTATGTGGATGAGACCAATCCGGCAGCCCTTATGGACACGGCCATCAAAAGCATGTTGGACGACCTTGACCCCTACACCCAATTCCTGAACGAACAGGATGTGGAAGCCTTTAAAATAAGCAATGCCGGGGAGTATTCGGGCATTGGTGCACTGGTGCGTTCTTACAAGGATAAACTTGTCATTGTGGAGCCTTATAAGGGCTATCCCGCGGACAAAGCAGGGCTGAAAGCCGGGGATGAAATCGTTAAAATCGGTGATATTTCCGTGGCGGATTTCAAGGAAGACGCCGGGGAACTGCTCAAGGGGGCAGACAACTCAACCGTTGCAGTGACCTACCTCAGGCAGGGAAAAACAGGTATGGCTGAAATTAAAAGGGAGTCCATAGAAATCGATGCCGTGCCCTTCTATAGAATGGCGGACGAGCGTACCGGGTATATTGTTCTGTCACGCTTTAACGCAAAAGCCAGTGAACAGACCAGGCGAGCCATGGAGGAACTCAAAGAGCAGGGCGCCGAGCAGTTGATTCTCGATCTCAGGGACAATCCCGGAGGTTTGCTCTCAGAGGCGATCAACGTCACCAACCTCTTTGTTCCAAAGGGAGAATTAATTGTGACGACACGGTCCAAGGTGAAGAAATTCAATCAGGAGTACAAGACACGCCAACAGCCTTTGGATACCGAAATCCCCCTCGTAGTCCTGATCAACGGGCAAAGTGCCTCAGCGAGTGAAATTGTTTCAGGGGGTCTGCAGGACTTGGACCGGGCCGTAGTTATGGGTGCCCGCAGTTTTGGCAAAGGCCTGGTACAGCGTCCACTCAAGCTCACCTATGGCACACAGCTTAAAGTGACCATAAGCAGGTACTACACACCCTCCGGAAGGTGTATTCAATCCCTGGATTATTGGAACAGGGACAATGAGGGAAATGCTGTGAGAAACACAAAATACCGGGAATTCAAGACAAGAAATGGGCGGATTGTAACAGACGGAGGGGGAGTCCTTCCGGATATCGCCGTACGGGAACTGGGGTCCAATGACCTTATCAAAGCACTGCAGCAGAACCAATTGATTTTCGATTATGCTACTGCCTTTTCGTATCAGAACAGCTATGTCGATGTCTCGGAGTTCCAGCTTCCCCCTGAAACCCTGAAGGCGTTCCGGGAATTTGTTTCAAAAAGCGACTTTTCGTTTGAAACCCAAACGGAAAAATCCCTGAAAGAGGCCCTTACGCATCGGGATGAGGTTGTGTTTACCGATGCCATTGAGTCCGATTTCAAGTCCCTGCTGGCAGAGGTAGAAAAACAAAAGCTCAAGGCACTGGACGCGCATTCGTCCGAAATCAGGAAACTTCTGGAGGATGAGATTATCAAGCGGTATTTCTACAGGGAGGGGTTGTACGAATATTATCTCGACAACGATCCGTCCATCCTCGCTGCGCGGGAACTCCTTGGAAACTCCAAAAAATATCTTGAAACCCTTCAATAAGCCAGAATGAAACCCAACAGGATTGCCGGGGTCATTGCTATAGTGTTCCTTTCCGCAACCTCTTTCGGACAAGGAAAGCCCTCTGCCCAGGGCGGTTCCTTTGACGTTGAATTGATCGTGCTTGGGACGGTTCAGGATGCTGGTGCACCCCAGATGGGGTGTAAAAAATCTTGCTGTGCCCCCTTGTACGAGGCGCCCAATCCCAACCTAAAGGTTGTTTCCCTTGGACTGCTGGACGCCCAATCTTCAAAAACATATCTGTTCGAGGCAACCCCGGATATTGCCGAACAAATGGCCATGCTCCGGAAGATGGCCCCGTTTCCATCGGGTGTGGCGCCAGATGGGATTTTCATTACCCATGCCCATATCGGTCATTACACCGGGTTAATGTATCTGGGCAGGGAATCCATGAATGCTAAAAGTGTTCCTGTCTACAGCCTGCCGCGGTTCACAGACTTTATTGCCAATAATGGGCCCTGGGATCAATTGGTCCAATTAAACAATATCGAACTGAGGCCGATCCGCGAAGAAACATCTGTGGCGTTGTCTCCCCGATTATCTGTCAATGCCCTGCAGGTCCCGCATCGGGACGAGTATTCAGAGACCGCAGCATACGAGATTGTCGGCCCTGAAAGAAAGGCATTATTTATCCCGGACATCGACAAATGGGCCAAATGGGAGGTCTCGCTTATCGACCGTGTGAAGTCTACAGACCTGGTCTTTATCGATGCTACTTTTTATGACAATGCCGAAATCGGATACCGGGACATCGCTGAAATCCCGCACCCATTTGTCGTCGAATCCCTCGCCCTCCTGGAAGCCTTGCCGCCCACACTCCGCAACCGGGTTTATTTCATCCATATGAATCATACCAACCCGCTACTGGACCCGGATAGTCGGGAAACGACCAGAGTAACTGATTTGGGGTTCCGGATCGCAAGGTCCGGAGATCGATTTAAACTTTGACAATGCTCACAGGAGGTTTAGTCGAAGACCTGCAAAAAGCGTTTGGCCTCCGGATCATCGGGCACAAGTCTGAGCGTGGAGGCGATGTAGCCGATAGTTACTCCATAAAAACCCCCGAAGGCGACTTCTTTGTAAAAACCCTGAGCGGTCCGCTTGCCTATCAAATGCTGAGCGCTGAGTCCGATGGGCTTAAGGCTCTCAAAAAAGCTGCGAGTCTCCCCGTTCCACGGGTTTACGGTTGTGCCAGGACCTCCTCCGGGGCTGCCCTGCTGATGGAGTATGTCCGGGCCCAAAAAGGATCCAGGGCCTCCCATGAATCACTGGGTCGCGGACTGGCTTTTTTACACCGGGTAACAAACGAGGTCTACGGCTGGCACTGCGATAACTTTATCGGTCGCCTTCCACAAAAGAATGGATGGGAAACAGAGTGGCCTGTCTTTTTTGCCCGGTATCGCCTGAAGGTTCAGTTTGATATGGCCGTATCCTCGGGGCTGTTGGCGGCTCACGAGATTCCTCAGACAGGTCATATGACCCAAAAAATTAAAGCCCTTTTGCCTGAAATAAAACCTTCCCTCCTCCACGGTGACTTATGGAGCGGCAACTATCTTATTTCAACGGAGCACACCCCCTACCTCATTGACCCTTCGGTTTATTACGGACATTCCGAAGTAGATATCGCGATGTCCAGGTTATTCGGTGGATTCTCTTCCGCTTTTTACGATGCCTATTTTGAAATCTGCCCGCCCCAGCCTGGTATGGAAGTAAGAATAACGCTCTACCAACTCTACTATCTTTTGGTGCATTTGAATTGTTTTGGCCTGTCCTACAGAGATTCGGTTTTAGAGGCTTCCAAACGGATTTTCGGAGGAAATTGAGTCTAATTTTCTACATTTAAGAGAATTTCTCCTTCAATGAACTCTTTTAGGCCGGCTTTCCTTCTGCTTATCCTTATTCCGGGGTTCCTATCCCTTGGCTGTAAAGAACAAAGCACATCAGATCCCAATGTGGTAGCGCACACCGCCTGGTCCAATTATCTCGGGGATGCGGGTCGCTCCCATTTCAGTTCCCTCAGTGGCTTCACGCCTGAAAATGTGGGGGCATTAGAAGTTGCGTGGGAGCATGGGCTCCAGGACTATGGGCAGATGCAAATGAACCCGATTGTTGTGGATTCCATACTTTATGGAGTAACTGCTGCTTTGCGGGCTTTTGCATTGGACGCCCGAACCGGAGTGTCCCTCTGGGTCTTTGGGGATTCGCTGGTAGAAGCCCATTCCACGAGCCGGGGGGTCAGCTATTGGTCAGAAGGAAATGACAAACGCATTTTCTATACAGTAGGCCCCAGTCTCTATGCTCTGAATGCCCTCACAGGGGTCCCAGTTGCCTCTTTTGGAGATGGGGGGAAAATCGATCTGAGGTCAGGTATGCCCGAATCCGCCGGTTCCAAGTTTGTGATCTCCAATACGCCTGGAACCATTCACAAAAACCTGATAATAATGCCCTTAAGGGTGGCGGAATCTGCCGGGGCAGCTCCTGGAGACATTATGGCCTTTAATGTGAAGACGGGCGTCCTGGAATGGGTTTTTCACACGATTCCCCATCCAGGGGAATACGGGCATGAAACCTGGGAAGACCCTGAAGCGTATTTGAATAAAAAAGTGGGGGGCGCAAATAATTGGGCAGGGATGGCACTTGATTCTGAGCTCGAAATGCTCTATGTGCCCACGGGTTCCGCAGCCCCGGATTTCTATGGCGGGGATCGAAAGGGACAGAATTTATTTGCAAACACCCTACTGGCTCTCGATGCAAATACGGGTGCATACAAATGGCATTATCAACTTGTACACCACGATCTCTGGGATCGGGATCCCCCTGCGCCACCAAATCTGATCACGATAAACCAAGGCGGTGAAGAGATTCCCGCAATTGCTCAAATCACGAAACAGGGATATGTTTTTCTTTTTAACCGCGTTAACGGTGCGCCTCTTTTCGAAATTCAGGAACGACCTTTCCCGGCATCCCGCCTAACAGGAGAATCCGCCTGGCCTACACAGCCAATCCCGGTAAAACCAAAACCCTTTGCCAGGCAGGCACATGAATTGGATACCGGGGACATCAGTCCCTATGCCCCCAATCGGGAAGAACTGAAGAACCTCTTACTCAATTCAGATAGACGGGAGTATCGCCCTCCTGGGGTCGATCCGGTACTGCTTCTGCCTGGCTACGATGGAGGGGCAGAATGGGGTGGCGCAGGGGCGGATCCGGAAAATGGCATTCTTTACGTTAATTCCAACGAAATGGCCTGGTTCCTGCAAATGACGGAAACAGAGCTTTCAACCTCTCAAAGTCCAGGAGAAACAGTCTATAACAAGTACTGTGTAGTTTGCCATCAGAGCGATCACGCAGGCGTACCGGCCAGTGGATATCCCTCCCTCATCGACCTGGATACGCGAAAAAATCTTGCGGAAATTGAAGTGTTGCTCCAAAGAGGAAAAGGGATGATGCCCGGATTCCCGCAGTTAACCGAAAAAGAAAGGAAGTCCGTTATCCGTTATATTTTAGGCCAGGAAGAAGGAAAGGTAGAAGTGTCAGAGCCCCCGGCAGACCTGTCCGCGGAATCAAAAACACCGTATCAGCACAGGGGATATCACAAATTTTTGGATGCCAATGGATTGCCCGCCATAACGCCTCCCTGGGGGACGCTGCACGCCATAGACATGAATCAGGGTGAATACCTCTGGAGTATTCCTTTGGGCAACACACCCGGGCTCAGTGCAGAAGGCGCGCCGCCTACCGGCATAGAAAACTATGGGGGTCCGGTAATTACTGAAAATGGTCTCTTGTTTATCGCAGCAACCAAGGACGGATATTTTCGTGCCTTTGACCGCCATTCCGGAAAGCTTTTGTGGGAATATCACCTTCCCGCCCCGGGTTTCGCAACCCCTGCCTTATATGAGGTCGGCGGGGTCCAATATATCGCCGTTGCTTGTGGGGGTGAGAAATTGGGAACACCCAAGGGGAATAAAATAATCGCCTTTGCACTCAAACCATGAAAGAACCTATTGGTATTATCGTCGTCGGTTGCGGGAATATGGGTAGCAGTCATGCCCGCGCCTACAAACAAATGAAGGGGTTTGAAATCGTCGGTCTGGTCAGCAGGCATTCGGACAGCAGAGAGCGTTTGTCTGAAGAACTCGGAGGCTATCCAACCTATTCGTCCCTTACAGAGGCTCTGGCAGATTCTGAGGCTAGCGCTGTTTCCATTAACACCTATCCCGACTCCCATGCGGCCCTTATTCGGGAGGCGCTGAATGCCGATTGCCATGTTTTTGTAGAAAAGCCTCTGGCTACAACTGTAGCCGAAGCCGAGGCCCTGGTCGCCCTTTCAAAAGAAAAGGGGAAAATACTCCTTGTAGGTTATATTCTTAGGGTTCACCCTGCATGGGTGCGGTTTGTTCAGATCGCCAAAAAACTTGGGAAACCCCTTGTTATGCGGATGAACCTGAACCAACAGAGTACGGGTTTGCAGTGGTACACGCACAAGCAACTTATGAAAAGCATGTCGCCCATTGTAGATTGTGGGGTACACTATGTAGACATCATGTGTCTGATGACCGAATCCCGACCGATAAGTGTCAGTGCCATTGGTGCCCGCCTAACGGATGAAATCCCAGAGGGGATGTATAACTACGGTCAGTTGCAAGTGCGCTTCGAAGATGGTTCTGTTGGCTGGTATGAAGCCGGATGGGGTCCTATGATGAGTGAAACCGCCTTTTTTATTAAAGATGTTATCGGGCCCGGTGGTTCTGTTTCTATCTCGGATTTACCCGAAGAAGCCTCCGGTGATATTGAAGGGCATACAAAGTCAGGTGTGCTGCAAAGACACTATAATATCGTCGATGGGGAGGGCCGGTTTCTTCATCCGGACGCCTTTATTGAAGTCGAAAATGAGCCGGACCACGATGGACTCTGTCTTTTAGAACAGGAGTTGTTCCTAAGGGCTATCACGGAGAAACAGGATCTTTCGAAACATCTTGCAAGTGCTGTTAACAGCCTTAAGATCGTGCTTGCTGCAGACGCCTCTGTGCGGCAGGGAAAAACAGTAATAATCGAAATAAACGACTGATTTTTAAATAATTAATTATTTGTTAATCCGTATTCCGGCTTTGATCTTGTCATCTTTTTTCATATCTTAAGCCATGATACAAACGGAAAAAAAGGAGAATCTCGATCTCCTAAAAAAATCAATAGAGCACCTGCAGACCCGGGGGTTTGACAATATCAAGGCGGATATGACGGGATATGAAAGCCCCAAATCCTACCTTAAGAAAAGTTCAGGGAACTCTGTAACCCCTGACATTACTGCTTCTAAGAACGGCATCACTTATTTTTTTGATCTCAGTCTGAAATCTGAAAAGCCTACCCTTCTTAAATCAAAATGGCTCTTCCTGGATACCTTGAGCAGGATGAGATCCAACCGATTCAGGATCATCACATTTCGCGGACACTACAAGTTTACCGACACCATGCTGAATGAATTAAACCTGGGGAGTAAGGAGCCGATCAAAATCACTTAGAAGTAGGAGGATTTTATTTTTTGTGGGGTTTGAGGACCATGCGCAGATGCGGAATGCCGTCTTCAGTATACAATTCCCCTTCTGGCTCGAATCCAAGTTCTTCGTAGAAGCGTTTTAAGTACGCCTGAGCGGAAATCGCAATAGGTATTGGGCCCATTTCCTTATTTATGCGATCTATTGTAAAATCCATGATGCGAACGCCGTATCCCCTGCCCCTGTACTCCGTTGAAACCGCTACTCTTCCAAAACTCGCTTCTTCAAAGTAATCGCCAGGCCGAAATACCCTGCAATACCCAACCAGGTCCTCGCCTTCCCATGCCAAAACATGCAGGGCGCGATCGTCCTTGCCATCCAGGTCCAGATATACGCATTCCTGTTCGACGACAAATATTTCAGAGCGAAGACGCAATAAAGCGTAGAGCTCAGGGACTGTAAGGGCCTCAAAAGGTTTTATCTCTAATCGCATCTCAATCCTGTACAATTAAATTTTTACTATCGCACTTTTCAAACTCAGGCTGAATGTTGATATGGTTGATTCCGAATTCACTGAAAACCATAGCTTCTATTTCAACCAGTATTTTATCGAACTCCGATAAGGCTATGTCCTCTTTGAAATCGATATGAGCTTCCATGTGCAATTCGTCTTCATTGAGCTGCCAAATATGGACGTGGTGTACATTCTCAATAGGTCCTAGTTTACAAATGGCCGCAACAATTTGCTGTACCTCTATGGTATCCGGAGTAAACAACATCAAAACCTTGGTGGAGGTTCTGAGCAGCTGTAATCCCATGTAGATAAGGTAAAGGGCAATAACCAATGTCAAGAGAGGATCTATCCAGTACCACTGAAAATAATACATCAGGATTCCGCCCGCCAGAACGGCAACAGAAGCCATCATATCGGTGAGCAAATGCAAATACGCAGAACGCATATTCATATTCTTATCCGAGTCTGATTTTAAGAGTAACACACTGAAACCATTTGCCAAAATCCCGAGAACAGATAACGCAATTACGATCCCAGTCCCAATGTCCTGTGGACTAAAAAACCTTTCAATGGCCTCAATAATCAAAAAAACAGCGACGATAATCAAAGTTGCCGAATTGACGAAAGCCGCAATTATTTCTGCTCTTTTGTATCCAAAGGTTTTATTTGTAGAGGCTTGTTTACGGGAAAGTGCATTGGCTACATAGCTAATGACCAAGGATATAACATCACTAAGGTTGTGGAGCGCATCGGACAAAAGTGCAAGGCTCCCAGAGATAATTCCGCCGATAACCTGTGCGACGGTAATGACAACATTCAAAATTATTGAAATAAGCAGATTTCTCCCCTTTAAATCATGGCTGTGGTGGTTGTGATGATGATGTGAATGCGCCATCTGCTATTTCATTACGCGTAGTGCCCTTACATGGAATCTAACGGCAGGGTATCTTCTCTACCCTTCTGGCGTGCCTTCCTCCTTCGAAGGGCGTATCCATAAATGTTTTGACCATTTCCAACGCCTGTGGAATGGCGATATAGCGAGCGGGTAAACTCAGGATGTTTGCGTCGTTATGGGTTCTTGCCAAATAAACGAGTTCCTTGTTCCAGCAAAGGGCAGCCCGAACTTCCTGGTGTTTATTCGCGGTCATTGCTGCGCCGTTGCCACTGCCGCAAATAATGATTCCAAACTCAGCAGTTCCATTCGCCACATCCTCTGAAACCGGATGGACGAAATCGGGATAATCAACACTGTCGGAACTATCCGTTCCGTGGTTGATCACCTCGTGTCCCAAGGACTTCAATAATCCAACAATGGCCAGCTTATACTCTGTACCTGCATGGTCATTCCCTATAGAAATATTCATCTTCTCTCGTTTAAATAATTGATATAAAGGTACAAACCAGGAAAGAAACCTCTTTATAAAATGTAATTAACATTTCAAACTATCCAAAACCCAAACACGGGGCTTACAAGGTTTTTTTGCTTTGGGTAATTGTTTATAAATCATCAACAAGAAATGAAGCTTTAGACTTGCACACTCCAATTAAATACTTCATTACGATTCACCGCAATACTTTACAAGTAGAATTTATGAAATTGACTTCACGGGTTACTGACATCCACAACTACAGTAATGAACCGATAAACCAATTTTATTTATACAGTTTAAGCTGTTTATTTCACTTTCCAATAGCTGTTGATAAGGATAGTAAAAGACTGAAGACTTGATCGTTTCGTTCTTTAAACAATGTCAATACTTCCTTTATAACTACAATTCCAACTTTATGGCTGATTTTTTATACCTGCTATTCACAAGCCATCATTATAATAAATATTCTTTTTAGAATTTAAAAAAAACGAAATGTAATTATATGGATTGTCAATTAGTTAATAACTGTGGATTTGAGAGGTTTGAGTAATGCCGCAAGAATAATTCGTAATTTCGCTGCAAACAAAAGTGTTGATGTCGAAGAAGAATAAGAGAGCTAAAAACCACATTAAAAACGAAATAACCAAAGGAATATTTACTGTTCTGGAATCAGAGCCCAAAAAAGCGTTTAACTATAAGCAAATTGCATCCAAACAGGAAATTACCGATACCGAAGGACGAAACCTATTGATTAGAAGGCTATCCGAGCTTGCTCAAAAAAAGCGAATTCAAGAGGTTGCTAAAGGAAAATACAAAGCATTGTTTGTGCCAGAAGTGTATGTAGGGACCGTGGATGTTAACACCCAGGGGAATGCGTATATAACCACAGAAGAACTCGATGAGGATATTTTTGTGAGTTTTCCGAATCTGAATAAAGCCTTCCATAAGGATCTTGTGGAAGTTCAATTGTTTCAAAAAAAGAGGGGTAGCCGGCCTGAAGGAAAAATCACCCGGGTTCTCGAACGCCATAAAACATCGTTTGTAGGTATTGTCGATCTCTACAAGGCCTTTGCCTTTGTAAGGCCTTCAGATTCACGTATGTATACGGATTTTTTTGTACCACTGGATCAAATGTCGAACGCACAGCACAAAGAAAAAGTGCTTGTTGCATTTGAAAGCTGGCCTGAAGATGCGGATAGCCCATATGGCCGTATCACCGAAGTACTTGGAGTTCCGGGAGAGCACAATACTGAGATGCATTCCATCTTAGCAGAATACGGTTTACCGTATTCTTTTCCCCTGGAAGTGGAACACTACGCGAACAGCCTGGATACCCGCATTCATCAAGAGGAAATTGAGAAACGCAGGGACATGCGGGATATTCTCACATTTACTATTGACCCTAAAGATGCCAAGGATTTCGATGATGCCATTTCCTTCAGAATATTGGAAAATGGGAATATTGAGATAGGGATCCATATCGCTGATGTGTCCCATTATGTACAACCCGATACGATTCTGGAAGAGGAGGCCTATGATAGGGGGACGAGTATTTATCTGGTGGACCGTGTGGTTCCGATGTTGCCAGAGGTACTTTCCAATAATGCATGTTCCCTTCGCCCCCTGGAAGATAAACTAACCTTTTCTGCTGTTTTTGAGTTGGATTCAGAGGGAAGGATACAAAAACAGTGGTTTGGCAGGACCGTAACGCATTCAGATGAGCGCCTTGCCTATGAAGAAGCGCAGCAGGTGATTGAAAGCAAGTCAGGTGAGATTCCCGATTCGATTTCAATACGGGAAAAGGGGTACACCTTACCGGGTGAGGTGGTGGATGCTATTTGCAGACTTGATGTCCTGGCTAAAAAACTGAGGCAAAAAAGAATGGATCATGGTGCGATTTCTTTTGATAAAGTTGAGGTTAAATTCAATCTGAATACCGAAAATGAACCTGTTGGCGTTTTTTTTAAAGAGAGTAAGGACGCAAACAAGCTCATTGAAGAATTTATGCTTCTCGCCAATCGGAAAGTAGCGGAGTTTATCGGGAAGCAACGACCCGAAAAGACTTTTGTATATCGCATCCACGACCAACCCAATGAGGATAAACTAATTGCACTCAATGGGCTGATAAAACGTTTTGGCTACCAACTGAATTTCCGTGATAAGAAAGCGCTGAATAGTTCTCTGAATCAGCTTCTCGAAAATGTTAAGGGTAAAAAGGAACAAAATATGGTAGACACCCTCACCATTCGAAGCATGAGTAAAGCGGTCTACAGTACGGACAATATTGGACATTACGGCCTTGCTTTTGAGTATTACACACACTTTACTTCCCCTATTCGCCGTTATCCGGATGTAATGGTCCATCGACTGTTACAACACTATCTGGATGGGGGAAAATCACCGGAGTCGGGTAAATACGAGGAACAGGCCAAGCACGCTTCACAAAGAGAGTATCTCGCGGTTAGTGCTGAAAGGGATTCGATAAAGTATATGCAGATCAAATTCATGGAAGATCATCGGGATCAGGTTTTCAGAGGTGTGATTTCCGGGGTTACAGAATGGGGTATATACGTGGAAATCATCGAGAATAAATGTGAAGGTATGGTGCGGATTCGGGATATAAAAGATGATTATTATACCTTTGATGATCGTCAATACGCCCTTGTAGGCGAGCGAAGGGGCAAGGTATATCAATTAGGTGATGAGGTTGAGGTGACGGTTAAGAATACCGATCTTGTGAAAAGACACCTGGATTTCTCCCTTATTGGAAAAGCATAACTAATCAAAGCGAACGCACTGATGCACCGGAATGTGTTCATATTATGGCTTTCTTTACTTGGACTGTTGCAGCAAAATGCAAGGGCTCAGGATAAAACCGTAAATCAGACCCTTACCTCGTTTTCAGAAATAAAGGCATTTGACGGAGTCTCTGTGAATTTGATCTCCAGTGATAAAAATGAAGCGGTAATCCGAGGGGCTAACGTGAATGATGTAGCTATCCTGGTTACAGACGGCAGTTTGAAAATCAGAATGAAAGTAACAAAGATTTTTAGCGGTTACCGGACTTTTGTGGACGTGTACTACAAGCAACCCATTGCGGTTATCGATGTTAATGAAGATGCAAGGATAATCTCCGAAGGGACGATTAAACAGGAAGTCCTTGAGGTTAAAGCCCAGGAAGGAGGAGAAATACAGGTTCGTGCAGAGGTAACTCAATTCCTGGTAAAAGCGGTCACAGGAGGCGTCATTAAGGCAGAAGGCAACTCAAAAAACCAGGATGTTCAGATAAATACCGGTGGCAGTTATAGAGGAAAGGCATTTAAAACAGGATTTTGTACGGTAAATGTCAATGCCGGCTCCCTGGCTGAAATTTTTGCCTCTGATTATGTAAAAGCTACAGTGAAAGCGGGTGGAGAAGTACTGGTTTATGGAGACCCGTCAAAAATGGATGAAAAAACTGTTTTTGGAGGCAGTATAAAACGAATGTAAACTTCGATGATTGAGGATATTCAGGCAGCTATTCCCCTTGGCTTCTTACTGAGCTTCATGGTAGGCCCTGTATTCTTTGTATTGTTGGAAACGAGCGCTACCAAGGGGTTTCGGGCAGGTTTAGCCCTGGACATGGGAGTGGTAGTGGCCGATATTCTTTTCCTGGTTATTGCTTATTTCAGTAGTTTCCAGCTTTTGGAAAACCTGAGTAACCAACCGGGATTGTATGTGTTTGGAGGGGTTATTCTTCTGGTTTACGGACTAACTACATTTTTCAGATCCGACTTTAAGGAAAAAAAACCCAGGATTGTAACCCGGAAAAGCGATTATCTCGGGCTGTTTGTCAAAGGGTTTCTATTGAATTTCATCAATATTGGTGTGCTTGTATTTTGGCTTGGAGTCATTATAATCGTAGGCCCCAGCCTGGATAACCAACCAAATCGGATCATCACGTTTTTCTCAGCAATGCTGGGAGCCTATTTACTCACCGACCTTTTTAAGATTCTCCTGGCGAAACAACTGAGGCGAAAGCTGACACGGGATCGTATATTGATCGTGAAAAAAGTATTGGGCATCATATTGATAATATGCGGGATAGTGCTGATTATCAAGGGATTTCTTCCTAAAGATCAGTTAAGTATCGAGCAGGGAATTGAACTTATCCGCGAATAAAAAAACCCCGGGTTTTCCGGGGTTCTTATTTAAATTGTGAGGCATCGAGCGGATTCGAACCGCTGTACAAGCTTTTGCAGAGCTGTGCCTAGCCACTCGGCCACGATGCCAGTATTTTCAAGCAGCAAATTTAGTGTTTTTCCCTGTCATTGTAAACAACTTTCACCTCGATTTACTTAGAACCACTGTAACTTGCTGCACATCTCCTCCTATTGGAGGGTTAATTTTAGAGATTGAAACTTCGGCAGAACGAACAGTGTCAACCTGCTGAAATATCCGATCCAGAATCCGGGCCCCTACGGTTTCCAACAGGTGGCTTCTAATGGCCATTTCTTCTTGTACAATCGCATGGAGAACCACGTAATCTACGGTATCTGAAAGGCGATCCGATTGGGATGCTTTATCTAAATCCGCACTGATTTCCAGGTCTACCCTGTAGTCAGAGCCAATAACACCTTCTTCTTTAAGACAGCCATGGAAGGCGAATAATCTGATGTTGTCCAGGCGTACTTTTCCCAAGAGCTTGTTTTTTGCAAATCTAGAGAAAAACCGCAGACTTCCTTTGCGTTACAACCGACCTCTTTCTGTAGCAGCCCCGTATTAGTAAGTACAACGACAATTACTAAGACCCTGGAACAAGTCTACACCAATCGTGATTACGTGGGTACCGTAACTATAGGCAAGGATATCATTCAAGATGATCTGCACGGAATAGGCAAAGTAGAAATTTCCTTTTTTAAGACCTACAAAAGGGGCTATATAAAGGGGTTTTCCAATTTGGTCGTTGAGAAAACGGTAGTTGACGCCGGTGTAATAATAGTCCTCAAAGTCATAAAACCGGAACTTCATATTCAAATCGGTTTCTGACCGCCCATCACTTTCAAATATTTTATACAACACAGAGGGCTCAATTTCCAGACGACTATTCTTGTTTTTCGAATAGCGAAACCCGGTATACACGTAGTAATTCCTCAATTGGTTAGGCTCAAAAACAGGATTAAAGCTCGTGAGATCTTTATTCAGGAGGTTTGAGGCGTTTATGCTGGCGTAAAATTTATTTTTCCGGTACATCAGCCCCACATCAAAGTTGTGATTGGACGTGGACCGGTCATCTGTTATCGAAGGATCTCCGGTGATGTTCTCAAATTCCTCAATATCGATTCGAAACTGGTTGAAATTATAGGAAATTCCGAAGGACAGAAATTCATCTTCGTACCGATCCAGTGTCAGGTGGTGAGCAAAGGAAAGCCGCGCCCCTTGTTGGCGCGTATATCCATTACTGTCATTGTAGAGAAAAATACCTCCTCCAGATCGATTTCCAATCCTGGCATCTGCGGCCAGGGATTGCGTCTGGGGTGCGTCCTGAATACCCACCCACTGGCTAAGCCCGTTTACCCTGATCTTTACGTGGTCACCAATACCGGCATAGGTAGGTGCAAGCACAAACGGATTGTCCGCCAGATACTGGGAAAGCTGGGGAGAATTCAGCTCTTGTCCGAAGGACGTCAGAACACCCCCTAAGAGTAATAATATGACTAGTTTAAGACGCATTTATGCAATATGATTTAATTCTTTAGCGATAGAGAGTAAAATGTCCTACAAACTCCCGGGGGTCATTCTCCCCATTGAGTTGCATGGTATACCAGTAATCCCCCGTGGGCAATTCCTTTCCGTTGTAGTTTCCATCCCACCCCTGATAATTGTAAGAAATTTCGTCTACCACTCTACCATAACGATCATAAATTTTGATTAGTATTTGCGGGAAGCCTTCAATGTTTTCCGGAATCCAGAAATCATTCATGCCGTCCCCATCTGGCGTAAAGAAATTCGGGATTTCAATGTCAATAAACTCCATGAATATTTGCGCCTCTACCATACATCCGCTCTGGTCGATTACCATAACGGTATAAGTTCCGGTTTCGTTTATGTAATACGTATTATCACTTCCATTATCGGCCCCGTTGAAGTAGAAGGTATACTCAGGAACGCCTCCGGTTGCAATAGCGGTTATTTCATTCAGGTTACGCTGCTCCAGGATAAGCTCCAGGGGCTCATACGCCTCGATCTCGAAGTCAATGGTCAGCACACAACCATTGGTGTGGGAAATGGCCAGATAATGCGGCCCGGGGGCGATGTTTACAAAATCCGGATCGAGTTGCATGTCGGCCGGGTCTGTAGAGTCCAGGGCGTACATTACCTCATCAGAGACTGATGGGTCTTCCAGCAGCACTTCTAAACGATTCTCCGGAAGCGCTTCTGTACACTCATAAATTGGTGTTACAACAGCGTTCAGGTTGACTCCTTCTCCAATTTCCACAATGGTATTGGTTTCACACCCCTGCGCATCGAGAACAAAAATCACATAGGTGCCAGAGGCAAGCCCGCTGAATGATGTTTGTCCCAGAACGTAGTCTGCAGGATTATTCGAGTTAAAGGCGGTGCTGTATGGAGCTGTTCCTCCGGAAATTGTGAGTTCAACAGATCCATCTTCGCTACCAGAGCAAAGCTCGGGTAAGGTAGTTGCGCTAACCACAACAGGTTCAGGAGCCGCGATCGTAAACTCAAAGGTTATAAAGCATCCATTCTCGTCCTGGGCTATTACGTCGTATACGCCTGCTTCCAAATCGAAGAATTGATTTGTGGTATCGAACTGGTTTAAATTTGGACTGATCGCGTAGAGAATCTCTCCTGTTCCTCCGGAAACCTCCACAGTAATGGTTCCGTTATCCTCTCCCGAACAAGTAACATTAGTAAACTCCTCACGGTCAATCTGCAATGGCGCTGGTTCGGTTATTATGATTTCGTCAGAAACCACTTCACAATCGAGGCTGGTAGCACGTATCCAGTAGCTTCCCTGAGGCAGCCCGGAAAAATCACCTGTATTCTGAGGACCAGCCAGCAAAGCAGTCAGGGCGCTGTCGCCATAGAGCTCATATTGATAATTCCCAAGTCCGCCCGTAGCCACAGCAACCATCATGGCCGTGGATTCGCCCGCACAATTTATGGTGGCAGCGCTTTGGTCAATATCCAGTACCATAGGAGGAATGGGCTCAACGCTTACCTGGTTCGATATTGAGGCTTCACACCCGTTAGAATCACTTACGTAGTACTGATAGATTCCATCGGATACACTAAACGTGTGGGAGTTCCCACCGGACATTGCAAAGTATGTAATCCCGTCTGTACTGTATTGGTAGGGTCCGTTTCCTCCTGAAGCCGTCAGCAATAGTTCAGCGTTGCCCGTACAGGTCATCTGAACTGTCTGAATAAGTGTACTCATTACATCTGTCGGCTCAGAAATAACTACTTGAGCGGTTTCAACGGCACACGCCCACCCGTCTGTAACTGTGATGCTGTAGATTCCGGCCCCAAGGTTCATAAAATCTTGGCTGGGCTGGGTGCCCGAGGTGAAAACAATGGTGCTCCCAGAGGCGTCGTACACATTTAATTGATAGGAATAACTGCCTTCTCCCCCACTCACATTAATAGCGGAAACGATAGCGTTTTCATCTCCATAACACGCAAGTGTTGTAGGAGTTGCAGTGATGTCTGCAGTTATCGGCAAAGGCTCCGAAAGTACGATGGCATCGTTGACAACACACCCCTCTGAGTCGGTCACCTGCACGGTAAATGATCCGGCAGACAGGCCTGTAAAAACATTGGAAATCACATCGTTGGCGCTGTATGTGTCGCCCGTTGTCGTATTGACAAGGACGATATCGTACGGGGCGTAACCCCCATCTGCCGAAACGAGAATTTCACCCTGGTCATTGGTACAGGTTACATTCGCAACTTCCGTAACCGCCGCCGCAAGCGCCATATCTGGTGATACAATGGTAAATACATTCGAATCTTCCTGGCAGAAAGGCGCATCTGTCTGGAGAATCCGGACAAAGTAATTTCCTCCGGAAAGACCTGTCACTGTGAACGGGTTGGTGGACGTGGAGTTGTTACCGGTGATTCCGGTGGCAACTCCTGCATCGGTATACACCTCAAAGGAATAAGCGCCACTATACCCGCTAATGTCCAGGGAAACCGCTCCATTCGAGTCTCCGAAACAGATTACAGGACTAGCCGGAGTAGCCGTTACCGAGATGAGATCAAAAGGAGCAATATTATACGGTGCAGTATCGAAATAGCAGCCTGTAGAAGTATCCGTCACACGGAATACGTAGTTTCCGGGTGCCGAAAGTTCAAACACCGCAGAGGTATTGGTCGGTGTCGCCGTCAGTATTCCATTCGGGTTTCCGAGGGGTAACAACTCAAACGTATAGGTGTTGGCCGGATTCCCATTATCGACTACCGATATCAGGACTTCTTCCGGATTGAGGCAACTAATCGCTATATTCTGAGAAACACCAGCATCAAATGTGTTCAGAGGATCTATAGTCAGCGTAGTGCTGGCCAGACAGTTATTGGCGTCTCTGACAAACACGTCAATGCTTTGAGCGAATCCGTTATCCACTACATCAAAAGTATTGCCGCTCTGATAATTCACTCCGTCTATACTATATAGGTACGGCGCTGTTCCGGCCCCCCCAGGCACAATGGCCGTGATGGTAGCTGTGTTAACGGTGTTGTCGGGAGCACATGCAAAAGCGGTTGCTGTGGCGGTTATGGAAAGCGGAGCAGGCTCTGTAATATCAATATTCTGGGTAAGGCTGCAATTCAGGCCTGAGATCGCCTCGACAACGTAGGTTCCTGCTGAAAGACCATCAAACAGGGGGTCTGCCTGTGGACCCGAAATAGGCACACCGCCCTGATATAATATGTAGGTATAGGGAGGATTGTCATTTACCCCTGGAGCGGTAGGAGTCAGGTTTACTCTTACACTTCCATCGCTTCCGCCGTTACAGCTTACATTCACTATAGTGGCGGGATCCAGGGTGACCGGGGTCGGGTTGTCCAGAGCTATTTCTAGCGTGCTCAAACACACCGGATTTGTGTCCAGGTCGGTTACCGTGAAATTGTATGTCCCCGCCTGGTCTAGCCCTGTGAAAATGCCGTCATTATTAGTGTCAGTGGTGATGCCGTCGGGATAAACAACAGTGAATTCCAGGTTTGAAGAACCACCGGCCACATTGACAGTGATTTCCCCTTCCGGGCTGGCAGTACAATCAAGGGGTTTTACTACTGTACCTGTAAGGGTAATTGGCTCGTACAGGGTTTCTGGGCCTACCACTGTGGTACATGACCACTGGTCAGAGATACGGATTTCATAAGTTCCTGTGCCAAGGCCGCTAAAAATCGGGCTGGCCTGAGGCGGTCCGAAATCGGACCCATTCAGGATGAGCTGATAGGTATAGTTACCGCCCTGTCCGCCGGCAGTGCCGACGACTTCGATTTCTCCCTCGAAGCTGGTACAGTTTTCCTGATTAACTTGCATTGTGGCAGTTATCGGATCCGGATCGGTCAGGATGATGTTGTCCTGGATCAGTTGCTCACACCCTTCCTGATCGACCACCCATGCCTGGTATGTGCCGGCTGAAAGGTTCTCAAACCTCGCACTGGTCGGGTTATAGTCCCCAGGTGACGAAGGAGCGCTGGTTCCGATATAATAGGAGTATCCACCCCATCCACCCTGGACGTTGTAGATCTCAATAATGCCGTCATTGCCCAGACAGGTGATGTCGGTCACAAGAACATTAGCCGTAATGGCCGCGTCCGGACCGGCAATATTGAAGCGTGTTGAATTGACGCATTCGGGAGCGTTGGTTTGTGACACTTCTGCCCTGTACTCTCCTGCAAAAAGGGCGATTGGAGGCGTAGGTCCATTGGATGGACTGAGCCCCGAGTCTACCAATATGTCGTCGGCGGTATTTAAAGGTGTCCCGTTCACATCGTAGATCACCCAGTCGAAAGGCCCGGAATACGTTGCATCCACAAGCTCAAGGGTAACTTGCCCGCTCTGTGTGCCTAAACATACTGCGTTTTGCACTACATCGGCCACCACGTCAAAGGTGTTTGGATCTAACAGGGTTTCGATCACAGACAAGGAGCAGCCCGTGTCTATATGGCGGGCCAGAAAAGTGTACGTTCCTGCATCAAGGCCACTGAAAACGTTGGATACCTGGTAGGTTGCGCCATTGTCTATGCTGTATTGGAAACGCGTAAGGTCACCCAGCGTGGAAGTAATCGTAAGGGTGATTTCCCCGTCGCTTCCCGGCACACAAGTCAGCAGGTTTGTAATGGCAGCCGAAAGGTCTTGGAGTTCATCGTACGGAGGGATTACCGCAGCAGAGGTTCCAACACATCCGTTGGTGTCATAAACATACACGAGATAACTTCCTCCTGCAGGATTAGACTCGGTATACACCCAGGTATTACCTGACTGCACGACCACATCATCAGCCGTGGAGGGAGTGCCCTGATCGTTCACAAATTCAATGATGGGATAAATGCCGCTGCCGCCTGTTACTGAAGCCATATCCACAGAAATGGAGGCATTCTCGGGATTGTTCCCGGTAACGCATCCAAAAGGAATGACAGTTGGGGCCGGAACAGCTATGGCCAAGGGCTCTCCAATGACGATGCCCGGGAGTATAAACGGACAATTATTGGTGCCAGTCCCTGTAATGTCGTAAGTCCCAGCGGGAAGATTTTCAAAAGTATTTGTGGCAGCATTGAAGGTTCCTACGGACGGACTGATACTGAAGGTAATCGGAGTGACACCGTTATCCACGGGATAAAGGGTGATGCTTCCATCAGATGCACCGAAACAACTTACATCCTGGTGGGTTTCCGTAAACTCAGGCAATACAGCCGGAGGCACTTCAACATCGAAGGAGCCAAGACAGTTGGGAACAGAGGTTCCGGCATCATAAACAGTAATGGTATAAGTGCCGGCAGCACTGGCCAAATCCCAGACAAACGAGAGGGAAGGCAGGTTGGTTCGAACCTGAGACACCGGCCCGCTGATCTCATACTCATAATTCCCCGAGCCGGAGGTAACCTCTATCGTAATTTCTGCATTATTCGCGGGTGCGGGCTCACAGTCCAGTAAGGCCGAAAGGAATGCGTTAAATTGCAGAGGGGGTTGGATGTCGATGGACTGTGTGTCGATACAGCCATTTACATCCCGAACTGAAAAAGCCTGTCCGGGCCCTGAGCTCAGTCCGCTTGCCGTGTACTGACCGCTGACGTCAAAGGTGATATTCTGATACGCGCTCCCATTCACACTAAGCTGGTATGGGCCTACCCCAGGGTTTGTAAGGGAGATAAGCACTTCGAAATTTCCTTCAGAAACACACTCGTCAACAATAGCCAAAGAAACTACAGGTGACGGGTCAAGAATAACCGTAACCGGGTCGTTCTGAATACATCCATTGGCGTCTTTCACGTAAACAATGTAGTCCCCTGCCTCCACGTTAGCTATGGTTGCGCTGGTCCAACCGGCGGAAGAAGCTGTTGGGGCCGGATCGGTATCCGGCAGATACTGGAATTCATACGGAGGGGTCCCAAATTGGGCTATTGCCGTAATCACCCCGGCATTCGGGGCACAATTGTCGTTTTGAGGAGAATCCGCAGTAACCGCCAGCAAATTCGTAGACTGGCTGATCGTAAACTCAGGGGTTGCAATGGAACATCCGTTGAACGCGCCTCCTACTTCTGTCAGTAGCACATAATAGATTCCCTGGTCCAGCGGCCCGAGGCTTGGAATTGTCACCGGTCCGGCTGGGGGATTTACCGAAACACTTCCCGAAATGGCTGGGGTAAGCGGGTCATTGGATTGGAAATTATATACTTCATACTGTACTTGGGTAGCCCCGGCATCGAAATTGGCGATATCAAAAGTAATGCTACCATCTGCAGCTCCCGTACAGGTGATATTTCTCGGCAGCATGGAGCTGACGGTCATATTGGACGGACTGTTGATCGGGGTGTCTGCTGTTTCGAAATAGTAACAATCTGTGGTGAGATCATGAACCACGAATGTGTAGGTGATCCCGGGGATAAGACCTGTAAAGGTGGCGGTGTCCCCTCCCGCAGTATCTGCTAACTGGTAGGCGCTGGAATAGGGAGACGAATAAGTTTCCAGGATAGCGAATTCATAGTTTCCGCTGCCCACAACGGAAGATACAGTCACAATAGCGGTTCCACCTACCGAACAGTCTGCGGTAAGTGAAGACACATCGATATCGAGATCGTCCGGTGGGGATGCGATAATATTCGTAGTCAGTACGGAACACCCGCTGGCATCCACTACATCCACCTCATAAATTCCAAATTCCAAAATGGCAAAAGTATGGTCTTCACCTCCGGAGGTAGTGTTATACTGAGCCGAATATCCGTTGTTGCCCGTGAGGGAGTAGGTGTATTCCGGGGTTCCTCCGCTGAGGTTTTCCACTGTAATGGATCCAGGGTTTGTTCCTGTCAAAGAACTACAAGTAATCGGCTGTAAATTAATGTTGTAAGAGATCGCATTAGGCTGGATAATGCTCACCGGGAAAGGGAGAGAAACACAGCCCTTGCTATCGGTGATCGTCACTTCATAATCGCCTGCCGGCAGGCCGGAGGTCTGGGTCCCGTAATCTGTGGAAGTGTTGGTTTCGAAAACATTTATGGTATATGGGGGCAGCCCGACACTTGTGTCTATCACGATGTCCAGGGAACCTGTAAGGTCTCCGAAACAAAGGATGTCGGCGGGTGTTACAGAGGTGATCACCGGTGTGTCGGCGGGTGTTACCACCACAGGGTTGGTCAGGGCGGTACAGGCTGTGGGTGCAGACGTATCCGTAATCAGAAAAACATAGGTTCCTGCGGAATTGGTCGTAAAAGTACTTCCTGTAAAACCAGTGCTCGCAAATGTAGCTCCTCCATTGTCCGACCATTGGTAGGAATAGGTTCCGGAGCCTCCTGTCGCTGAAATGTCAATCGTTGCCGGAGCAATACAGGTCAGGTCTGCCGTCAGGAGGGCTGAGGCCCGAAGCTCGGGGTTGATGGTGATAGTTTGGGGAACACCCACACACCCATAGCCATCGCGCACATTGATGTCGTAGGTTCCGGCCGAAAGGTTTTCAAATGTGTAAAATGCGTCCGCAGATGGGGTGGGCGAGATCCAGGGCCCTCCATTGATGTTAAACTGGTAGCTTCCATTACCGGATGTCGCGGTAACCAGAATACTGGCGTCGTTGTTTCCGCTGTAGCAGACAGTCGGCGCCACGGTAAAGGCGATAACCTCCGGAGGGATTATTGTGATTGTATTATTCGCAGCATCTTCACAACCATTGGCATCCCGGACTCTTATGTTATAATCCCCTGCGGTAACCGCGCTGAACACCGGAGCGTTCTGGTACGGGGCAATAATACCGCCCAGGGAATCCTCCAGCTGGTATTGGTATGCTGGGGTGCCACCAGTCGCACTGGCCGTAATGGTGGCGCCTGTATTGGTACAGGTCGCTTCCTGAGTCACTACCGCACTGGCATCGACCGGGGTAGGTTCGGTAAGGGTTACATTGAGTGTAACGGTACAACTTGGGTCCAGTACATCCCGCACTTCAAGGGTGTAGGCGTTTGCAGGCAGGCCACTCAGTGTGATCGGGCTGCTGGTTTGGGGTGCGGAGAATCCGCCTCCGTTCACCTGGTATTCAAACCCATTGACCAGGTCGAAATTTTCTACTTCAAAAATGATCTCACCAGAAGCATCCCCATTACAAAGGAGGTTGGTCTGGCTGAGGACTGCAGCCTCGAACGCCAGTCCGGCCTCCACGATAACCGTGGTATCCACGGTACAATCACTACCGTAGTTCACGGAAATGGTGTGATTTCCAGGAGTAACGCCCGTAAAGCTATTGGAGGCCTGGAAAGCCCCTCCGTCCAGAGAATAGGTGTAGGAGGGATCAGATGGGGAGACCGTGATATCGCCGGTTCCACTGCAATTGTAAGAAATATTTGTGCTTAAAGCAGGTTCTGTGGGCAGTGGATCAATGATCATTGCCGGGAGGCTGAGCACACAACCGATTGCATTGGCGTCCCGCACCTCGACAATGTAGGCGCCCTCGGCAAGGCCCGTAAAGACAAATCCACCAGGGGTTGCGGCGCTCCACGAGCTTCCGCTGAGTCGGTATTGATAGGATCCCGAACCTCCGCTTGTGGGCGTGATGCTTCCTACGGTGATTTCACCAAGTTGCAGACAGGTGTATTGCTGGGTAACGGCAGCTTCCGCAGCCAGTGCGGCAGGCTCCGTAAGGGCGATAAGGTCAGTGGCCTCGCAGCCTTCGGCATCCTGTACCCGAATATTGTATGTCCCGGCAGGCAGGTTGACGAAATCCGACCCCGTTTGGTAGGTAGCGCCGTCATCAATACTAAAGAGATATGGGGCGTTTCCGCCAGAGGCAACAATCGAGAGGGCACCTGTAGTGTCGCCAAAGCAAAGAATATCAGTTGCTGTTGGGGTAATTACCAGGGGCGGGTCCTGTGTGATCAACAGGTCTACACTTGCTTCACAGAAATCCGCACCTCCATTATTGTCGCGCACATAGACGTCATAGTCGCCTGCGCCATTGACTGCAATGATATTGGAAGCTCCAAAATCCCCGGCAACCGGGCTCGTCCCGTCTGCCACAACTGCGAAGACAAAATTGCCATCACCTCCACCGGCCGAAATGACCACATTGGTATCCGTGGCACAGGCCGTGATGGGGTCTGCCGTTGCAGTCAGGCTTAGCTCAGGATCTATGGTAATCACGGCGGAATCAACGCAATTATTCCCGTCGCTAACGTCTACGGCATAGGTTCCAGGGCCGAGGCCACTGAACACATTGGCAGTACCATATGCTCCGCCATTCAGGCGATACAGGTAGTTTCCATCTCCTCCGGAGGTTACGTTTGCCGTAAGGGTTAGACCCGTAGCGTCATCGTAACAGATGTCATTGGCGGAGAGATCGAGGACCGGAGGTATTGCCGGCAAGAGGTCTATAGTGGCTGGTGCGACGCATCCATTAGCGTCTGTCACTTCCGCGTTGTAGGTTCCGTCAAGGGAGAGTCCGGTGAAAACCCCAGAACTGTTGGTTTGGGTACTGGCATCCGGAAGGGTAAGCGTATAAGTATAGCCCCCCCAGCCATCATTGGCTGTCAGGGTAATACTTCCACCAGCCGTACAACTGGGCTGAGTGGCACTTAAAGTCAGAGTCAGGGCCGCGACAGGGGCCTCAATGATTATGGAAGCCGTGTCCGAACAATTGGTATCCGTATCCGTTACGGTAATATCATAGGTTCCTGCGGTCAGGCTGGTCAGGTCAATGGAGGTGTTTGTTTCGCCGGTTCCGGAAAAAGTTGTAGGCCCGGCAATGCTGTAATCGTAAGAATTGCTGAATCCACCCACATTAAACCGAGCCTCCCCGTCTGCTCCGGCTATGCAACTGACATTACTCACTAATGTCCCGGAAACCTGAATGGGGACAACAGGGGCTATTGTGTAATTTTCCTGGTAAACACATCCGTTTGCATCAGTAACCTGGAAGGTATAGGTGTCGGGAGCGAGATTATCAAAGGTTGCGCTATTGCCTGAGGTGCTGGAGGCTACCTGACCTCCGGGAGCAATGATCTCAAAAGAAAACGGCGCTTCCCCACCGGTAACAGTAGTTGTTATATCAGACACCAGGGCCGGACAGGTCGGGTTTGTGGCCGTAAATGCCAGATCACTTGGAGGAACAACCGGATCGATGGTCAATGGAGGCGCAACCGTAGCACACCCACTGGCATCCCTTACCGTAATGGTGTAGGTGCCGGGTGCGAGCCCTGAAAATGTCTCTGCCCCTGCCCCGCTTACAAAATTGACACCATCAATGCTAAATTCATATGGAGCAGTTCCACCTGTAACGTTTTGTGCTTCGATGATCCCATCCTGAATACAACTGTAATCCTGCAGGATGTTTGCGTCAAAAGTTAACGCATTAGCAGGCCCTGAAATAGAGTAGTATTCGAAGTATTCGCAAGAAGCACTCCCTTTTCGGAAATTCAGGCGAACCGTGTAATCCCCTTGTGGTAATCCTGTAAACACCCCCGAGGTGTTTGTGTCAATCTCAACCCCGCTCTCGTCTATCAGGAAATAAGTTAGCTGGTATCCGTTTCGATCAATGACATTAAACTGAATGGTTCCGCTGGAATCTCCAAAACACTGCTCATCAATGACTGTAGTAGGGGCAAATTCTACCGGCGGCTCAAAATAGATTACAACCGGGTTCGAAAGGTCAAAACAGTTGTTGCGGTCTACGACTACAAAAGTGTAGGTTCCCGGATCCCAGACATCAAAAATCACACTGGTCTGAAACTCGGAAGCCGGAATATCCGTTGGAGAGGGATAAGAGATTTGCGTCACCCCGGACTCATCGACAAACTCATAAATGGCATAGCTCACAGGGGGTTTTCCTCCAGAGTAATCCATGAGGATGTTTCCTTCCTTGCAAGTAATATTCTGTGAAACACGAGCGGTTACCTCCAGATCGGAGGAATCGAGGATTTCGATCTGGTCGTTAAAGAGGCACCCGTCATCCGTCCTTACGTTTATATCGTAAACGCCGGCGCCAAGGTTTTCAAAGGTGTAATTGTTATCGGTGGAGGGCCCAAAAGTGTCTATTGGACTGCCTCCCTGAGAAACTTCATAATAGTACTGGGGGTTCACATCCAGAACAGATACAGAGATTTCTCCAAGAGTGTTACAACTCGCATCGCTTGCTGCGAGATCAACCTGGAAATTTCGCTGGCGAACCCCGATGTCTTCAATCCGGAACACACATCCGTCTACAACACCTGACTGGCGGAATTCGACGGTATAAGCTCCGTTTGAAGCGATATCAAAACTCGGCCCATTCCCTGCGGAATACGGAACTAGGACGCTGCCGTTGGTGGCATCCAGCAACTGGAATTCGTAATTGGCCGGGATGTTGGTAACGGTAATATTCCCAGGGGTATTACAAACAATGTCGGTTACTGTATGTTGTGGATCTAAAAGGTTTTGAAAGACATCAAAATAGAACCTTGTGAAGCAACCATTTTGGTAGTTGATCACGACCCGGTATTTACCGGCACTTGAAGCCAGAAAATCAAAGCCAGAGTCTACAGTGTTCCAGGTACAGGCTGAATTTTTATTTGCACAGTCATCCCCGGCATCCATACAGCTGGTTTCATCCAGTCGCTCCCAGACAATGCTGGTTGCATCAGGGATATTGATCTCGATCAATTCGCTATCGTTTACCCCACAAAGGAAAACTTTGGGAAGGGGCTCCCCGTCATTTGGACAGATTACAATTTCCCCCTCAACCGTGTTTGTAGGGTCATTTATAAGATCAGCGATTGGATTGGTCTGGGTGACACCTGGCAATACAACGGTGATAATCTCCTGAAAACCTTTACAGGGGTCAGCCACAATCTTATCGACAATATAAATTCCTACATCTGTCACCCTCAAAGTACCTGGGTCACCGTCAGGATCCCCGTCGTTAAGGAGGGTATCTCCGCCATCGATCAGGCCATCCCCGTTGTTGTCGGCATACCAGATATAGTCATCAAAACCGGTTCCTGCTATAAGAAGAACATCATTACCGCAAAGCTCTACGGTCCGGTTGAAGTCGCAGGCGGCCAGGTCGTCTAATAGGAAATTGGTGGCACCCGGTGTAGCGAATCCGCAATTGTCAAAATCCGAAACACTGGGGTCATCCGTGATTTCGGCGCTGTTCAGGAAGCCCCGATATGTGGAATACGCCTGGTTTTGAATTTCGTCTGAACAGGCATTTACAAAATCAAAGCAATTTTCTGCAACGCGCACACGCATCCGAATATCATAAGCAGGGTCATTTTCTTCAACCAGGTTATCCGGAATGCTGAACGTCACCTCTCTCAGGACTGGGTCATAAGTATAGGTCACCCCGGCAGGCAGGTTCATGCTGCTCTCGTCCAGGGTCACATTTAAGGGTAGTACATCCCGAATGCTGTAGCCTGTGGCATCGTCATTCCCAATATTCTGGAAGGACAGGACATATTCAATGGTCTGTCCCAGATTTACGCCAAGTCCTGTGATATCGTTTCCGGCGATGTCTTCCACACGCTTTTCAAGCGCGATGTCCGGCTCGATGATTTCGACCATAAAAGTGGCCAGAAAAGAACCATATCCGTCTCCTGATGAGGTAAACTGAAGTGTTGCCCCCGTTTCATCATTGGGAAGTATGGAATTGAAAGGGTTATCCAGATTAAAGACATCCAGATCAAGCCCAAGAGTGTTGGTTCCGAATGGAGTCCGGGCAGGAACCTCGGCCCCATTGGTGGTAATGGTAGAGTTAAAGAAGTTATTCGCGGGGTTAAGCCCTGTGGTAAGGTCCGTGAACCCGGCAACGGAGTTTGCCCGAATCCGGAAGCGGTCATTTGTAATTCTTCTGTCTCCTTCCAATGCGGCAACCCCGATCCGTGCGCGTACCGGAAATCCGGGAGGGAGGGTTCGAAAGCCATTGATGTTTACATCTACGGCAGGCACACTTCCCTGAACTCCCGCGTATCCATCAAAGGTTGAGATAAATTTTCCGGTCTCATTTGGATTTTCATAGATGATGACCAGCACCCATCCTGCGGAACTGGAACCTCGTCTTCTGCCCTTTGTGGCCCGAATATTTGCCACGGTGTATTCCCCATTTGGATCGGCCAGTCCCTGTACGAGGGTGGTAACGTTTTTATAACAGATAATCGGGGAATCCTTAAAGGAATTGTTGATGTTTACCGGGTCGTACCCGTCAAAAATAATATCGTCTTCTTCACCCGCAGGATCTGGATTGTTGTCTGCGACCAGGTCTACATACGACCCTCCGGGCACCCTGAATTTTATTTCATTCCAGTCCTCAAACCGTGGTGTTCCATCGAACGCTGCAGATCCATTGGTGCTCCGCTCATTGGGGTAGGTAGAAGCCCAGTAAAGGCCTGCATATCGGACCAGGGAGCAATTCGCATCAGGTACGGACAGCTCCGCGCTACTCGAACTAAAGGTAGAGGGGTCCCCATCGATGTCGATATACTCCATCCACAGGGAATTGTTATTCTCTGTGCCATTGTAGGGGGTATTCGCCTGTGTGGGATTGGATTCTGACGCACGGTTCAAAATGTTGTTCCCCACAAAAAGGATATCTCCCCTGATCTCAACATTTCCTCCGTTTAGGCGGGGGGTAAAGGGAACTGCCTCCTGAGCCGATAGGGAGAAAAACCCGAAAAGGCACAAAAACGCAAAAAGGACTCTATTTGAAGTATAAGTATGTCTCAATGGTGTATTCTCAGTTAGGTTAACAGGCCGGGGGAAACGCGCATAATCCACATTTTCTCATCGTAACTGTCGTTTAGCTTGGAGTAATAAGAGATCAGTGCGCTGTTCCAGTTTTCATGTCGCTTCAGATACACGTAGCGATAATTGTTCTCCGGATTTATGAAGTAGCTGGCATTTAAGCCTTTAGAGTTTAGATACCTCACAAACCGATTGGCATTTTTTGGATTGGAAAAGACGTTTGCGATTATATAGTAAGAAGATCCCTTCCCGTAAACCGCCAATTCTTTTTCAGTACTTTCGATGGAAGTCAACTGGTCGCGTTCAATGACGTTCTTGCGAAGTACACCATCGTCATATTGGGCGGCCTTGGTCTGTATTTTTTCTGAAGTTGCGGCGTAGGCCTCATTTGTGTATCGATTGGCGACATTCATCACCCAAAGGGCGCCCTCATAATTTCCTTCCATACCCGTAAGTGCAGCGTTTTCTGCCTGAGTCCAGTTTTCGTATCGCTTGAGGTATACGTACTTCATCCCATTGCCCTTGTTGTCGATGAATTCGGGTTCAAAACCCCGTGATTCGAGGTCCTGCATGAATTTGTCCATATACTTTGTCCCGCCATAGACATTGGCAACCAGGTAGTAGCCATCGGCTACACCCGGAAGATCCCGGAATTTCCTGCTCTTGACTGTTGGGGTGTTTTGAGATGGCCTGTCCACCTTCTGGATTAAATCCTGAACCTTTTGAACCGGCGCGGTTTTCGGAGCCTCTGCAATGGATGAGGCCTCAGGCGTAGAGGTGATGGTTTCGTTTACCTGTTTTACTTCCGGCTCGTGCGAATTATCGGCTACGGGATTTTGATTGTTCAGGAAGTAGAGGGTTTCTGCCCTTTCTTCCAGATCTGGTCTCGATCCGCTGGTTTCCTGACGGACCATACGCATTACCCTTTCGAATCGGGTTTCCAGGTCACTCTGACGGGACTGTTCCATGGAATCTTGCCTGAACATCAATTCAGCAAGAATCGCGTCGTTTTCGGCAAGACGTCGTCTGAGCTCAGCGATTTCCTGATCTTTCTCCGTTTTATCAGCTGCAGGGACTTCAGTGGCATCCACATAACTGTCCGTAGGCTCATTACCATCTTCCAGCATAACCCGGTCTTCTGTAAGGTTTGGAGTGAAGGAATACGCAAAGGAGATTTCATGGGTCAACCCGAAGTTGTCGAAGTTGTTCGACATTCCCTTTTCCATGGTATACCCAATAGAAAGCCTTTCATTCAGATTGAATCCGATTCCGGCGGAGGCACCGTAAAAACTATCATAGCCTCCCTGCAGCCATCCGATTTTAGGAAGATCCATAATCAGGTTACCCCCTAAAATCAATTCATCTGCTCCTACCCTTCTTACCCGGGCCAGGGGCATCAAACGCCCTCCTTCAAGAACACCTCTGTTGGCCCCAAACTGATGGGTATATTGTAAATGGCCGGAAAATGTCTTTTCACTAAAACTGGTTATAGACTCGCTGGTTTTAAGGTTGTAGTCTAGCAGATTTTCTGCATAAACCCCAAAATCAAACTTGTCGTAAGAAATGTTGAATCCGGGTTGGAACGTCAGAAGGGAACTATCCTGAAAGCCGCTTAAAAAAGGATCATCCTCAATGGGATTCGCCCGGCTTTCATCGAAGCCACTATTGTAGTATGAAAGGTTTGCTCCAAAAGTAAAGTTGCTTTTATCGCTCAGTTTTACACCATAGGCGTAATTTGCAAGCAGGCCATAGTTACTCAGCGTTCCTTCTCTCTGCGTATATATGCTAAGTCCCGCACCTGACCTGTCGCCGATCCTACCGCTGTAACTCAGGAAGTAGCTCTGGTTGTTATCGTCAAAAGATACCGACTGGTTTCTGTGAAGCAGGTTGATATATGATTTATCCTCCCGGGCCGTTGAAAAGGTCGGGTTGATAAGGAACCTATTGAATTTCAATAAATTCTGTGAAGGCACGTCGTATACAATGAAGGGACTATCCTCCTGGGCATATCCCGAAAAGGAAATGAACCCTATAAGCGCCAAAAAGAGAACCAATCTGCTTTTCATTTTTTAATCTATCGAATGACTGTTATTGTACCTTGTTTTAGAGTCTTCTCCGCATTTCTGATCCGGTAATAGAAGATCATATTCTGTCTGCTGAAAGCAGCAGAGGAAGAGGGCCAGTTGTTCTGGTAATTGTTCTGATTCAGAACCTCCTCCCCTTTATCGTTGTAAATGGTTACGAATACATCCGTTTTGCCGGAATAGTAATTGGGTAAAATCCACTGCTCATTGATGCCGTCTCCGTTTACCGAGATAACATTTGGAACGCGGAATGTATCCAGATAGGAAACCGTAAGGGTTCTGAAGACCTGGCAATTTCCAATCGAAGCCATGACAACATATTCCCCGGCCTCACTCAGGGTAATGGTTGCTGAGGCACCAATTTCATTGTTGTTTTCGTCGAACCATCGGTAGCTATCTCCTCCAGTGGCCGATACCGACTGTGAAGTTCCCTCAGGCAATCGGATATCGTCCCCGGGCACCAGGCTGATCAGGTCTTCGTCCAGTGGACTTAAAACGATGGCATTGGATTGCACCTGGCATCCGTCTCGCTCCAGGATCAATTGGTAGGACCCTGGCAGCCCTACATCAATAGCAGGAGTGTTTTCATTTAAAGGACTGCCGTTGCGATACCAATCATAGGTTTCTCCGGTAAGGTCCCTTGTTGTCGTTAGGGTTACGGGTTCAGATGGCCCGCATACCGTGAGGTCTGTACTGGTAATCGCAATGGTTTCGTTAGGCCTGAGCAGCGCATCTAGGATATTGGACACTGGGAGGTAACCTGATATACTCCCCTCAAGGGAATAGGCTCCATTTTCAGAGGTGTCCGTGAGACTAATGCTGGACCCTGTGGCACCTGAAATCGGGCTTCCGTCTTTCATCCATTGGAAATTCATATCGCCGAGGATCTGACTCGTAACTACTGTACGATTACCTCCAGCATCAATGGCTCGGACCTCAGCTACTTCCAAGACCGTACTTGTGGCTTCACATGGCAGGTAACCGGAACCAAAGGCTATTTCCAGCTCCAGTGACGCAGGCGCAGAAACGGACGTGCTTTCTGTATCTTTTGAAGAGGAAGCGCAGCTACCACCACTAAGGCTTACGCGCGCGAAATACACGCCTGTTTCAGATTCATTTACTGTAAGTGAAGCCGATGTTGCCCCAGGCACGGCTGTACCATCTTTGTACCACTGGTAGGTGACGCCTGAAGCCGATGAAGAGGCCGTCATCGTTACCGTTTGACCTGGAAGCACAACCAAATTCGCAGGATTGTTACGGGACACTGTAAAATTACCTGCGTTTGTTATGGTAATGGCTGCGGATCTTTCAATACAAGCGGATGCACCAAATATTTCTACCTGGTAATCCCCTTCAAATCCTGCACTGCTGGCATCAACCAGAAAGCTGGAGTCGTCTACAGCAGGCGTGGAAACTGCTGTTCCATCCTTAAACCAGGTGTATGTTAACCCTTGTCCGGTAATATTCGCTTCCAATAAAGCAGTTTCGCCGGCACAAAGGGCTGTGGATGCAGGGGGGTTTATGGCAACACCAAGGCTGGAACCCGTTGTTACGTCGAGGAGGTTTGAAAGCGTATTCCCCGAACCGGAACAAGACCCGTAATCGATCTCAACATTGTACATCCCTCCCTGAGTAACGCTGATCGAAGGGGTTTTCTGAGATAGTAAAGTGCCACTTCGGTACCAATTATACTGATAGGTATTTGCGTTTGGCAATCCGTATACCTCAAGGGTAATGGCATTTCCGTTACATACCTGGGCCGTTCCGTCTCCGAAGTCTGCTTGTCCTTGCGGACGTATCGTTAGGGCTGAATTAACATCGAGAAAGTACATGGGGTAGGCAGCGGAGACCGGGCTGGTGTTTGCCGGGCTTGTGCTGCGCACACGCATTCGATACCCTTCACCCCTTGTGTTGGGGGGCACCGCAAATTGGAAATAGAAGTCAAAATTTGTGTTTTTGGTGCCATCACGCGCAAGTTCCACGGGGGCACTAAAATCTCCTGAAGCATCTGAAAGCTCGAGAATAAATTCATTGTCGGAATTCACCAGGGGCGGGCTCCATGTAAATTCAACCCAATAATCATTGAAGGAGGGGGAGGCGCATGCAGCGGTCCATGTTGTTGTTCCGGCGGGCGGAGTTTGATTGGGGGCAGCTTGAGGGGCATTTAACACCTGGGAAAATCCGGACTGGATTCCCAGCATACCACACAGTAGGGCCGTGGCTAGAAGTAGATTTCTACGCATAAGACTGGTGTTTGGTTGTGTTTTATTGACTTAATTTGCCCTACAAGCTGGAGAAAGTCGGATCGGTAGTGTCCTTGAACCCAGACGTTTTACTTGGCAGACTTTATTCCCGCAGTTTGTATAACAAATATGGTTTAACGGCTCTCCGTAAAGAATTTATTGTTGTACAGGTGATGGTTTCTGTTGTGAAACCGGGAGATTTGTATGGATAAAAGGAATTACTTTATCGTTGAAGGGCAATTTTCTACCTTTACGGACTTAATTATGGAGATATGACTGAGAAGGAGAAACCCCTGAATTTTATAGAACACATAGTCGAAGAAGATCTATTACAGGGCTTTCCAAAATCGCAGTTGCGATTCAGATTCCCACCGGAGCCCAATGGTTATTTACATATTGGGCACGCGAGTTCGATATGTTTGAATTTTGGACTCGGCATTCGGTATGAGGCCCCGGTTAATTTGAGGTTTGACGATACGAACCCCATAAAAGAGGAACAGGAATTCGTAGACGCCATAAAGGAGGACGTAACATGGCTCGGATTTACGTGGGACCAGGAGTGTTTTGCGTCTGATTACTTTCAGAAACTCTATGATTGGGCCGTAAAACTTATTAAGGAGGGTAAGGCTTATGTAGACAGTCAGCCGTCAGAGGAGATTGCCAAACAGAAAGGCACACCCACGGAAGCCGGAGTAAACAGCCCTTACCGGGACCGAACCGTAGGGGAAAACCTGGAACTCTTTAAAAAAATGAAGGACGGGGATTTTCCTGAAGGATCCCATGTTTTAAGGGCTAAAATCGATATGGCGTCCCCAAACATGCTGCTTAGGGACCCCGTAATGTACCGAATTCTGCACCGGGCACACCACCGGACAAATACCGATTGGTGTATTTACCCTTTATACGATTGGACACATGGGGAAAGCGATTATATCGAACAGGTTTCGCATAGCTTATGTACCCTTGAGTTCGCCCCGCACCGCGAGTTGTACGACTGGTTTCTCGACCAGGTGGTCACACCTGAAAACATCCGTCCGAAACAGCGGGAATTCGCGAGGCGTAATTTGAGCCATACGGTTGTGAGTAAACGGAAGCTTTTGCAACTTGTAGAACAGGGGTTTGTCCAAGGATGGGACGATCCGCGAATGCCGACCATATCAGGATTAAGGAGAAAGGGATGTACCCCGGCCGCCCTAAGAAATTTTGCGGACACCATTGGGATTGCCAAACGTGAGAACGTGGTGGATGTGGCGCTGCTGGATTTCCATATGCGCGAGGACCTCAACAAAATGGCCCCAAGGGTAATGGCCGTTCTGGATCCGGTTAAGTTGACCATCACGAATTATGAGGAGGGAAAAGAAGAATGGTTGCAGGCCGAAAATAATCCAGAAGACCCAGAAGCCGGGTTCCGGGAAATCCCATTTTCACGGGAATTGTTCATTGAAAGAGATGATTTCAGGGAGTCGGCAAACCGTAAATTTTTCAGATTGAAGCTGGGGGGAGAGGTTCGGTTGAAGAATGCTTACATTATTAAGGCCGAGGAGGTCCGGAAGGACCCGGACGGAAACATTATTGAGATTCTTTGCACGTATGACCCAAAAAGCAAAAGTGGCAGTGGAACCCCTGAAAGCCTTCGAAAGGTTAAAGGCACTTTACACTGGGTGTCAAGCGGACACGCCATAGACGCAGAAGTGCGGCTTTATGACCGACTTTTCTCCGATGCTACGCCAGACCAGCATCAGGGACGAAACTTTACGGAGTTCATCAATCCGGATTCCCTCAAAGTTGTGACGGGTAAATTAGAGCCCGGGTTGGCAGGGGCCGAACCCGGTTCGCGATATCAGTTTCAGCGACTCGGGTATTTTTGTGTCGATCGCGAGAGCAAGCCAAACCATCTGGTTTTCAATCGCACGGTTACCCTAAGGGATACCTGGTCCAAGCTTGAGGACAAGGCCTGAACGCTGTCGGCAAAACAGAATAAAATACATATTGGTATATTTAGCTGGACCCCTATGCATGTGGTGTTTAGGTCATCTTCATGGACTAATCTTCCGGGCCTGCAGTTGCGTCTGCTTCGTAGCATGCAGTAAGGCAATAAGGACAGTAGAGACGAGAGCAGAATACATTTTATAGCATTCCACTGATAATTCCATCGAGTTTACTGGGGTCCTCCTTAAAAAATCAGTATCTTATAGTCCCTTTTATCAAAAGGGCAAAGAGAGTACAAATTTTAAAATTGAAAATTATGGCAAGTGACAGTGGATCTGTATTATTAGCGCTACTAGTGGGCGCCGCAATCGGAGCAGGTGCCGGAATCCTTTATGCGCCCGATGAGGGAGGCAAGACGCGCAAACGAATTAAAAAGAAAGCTCGTGAGGCCTCTGATGAATTAATTGGGGACGTTTCCCGAGCCAGAGAAGAAATCAGCTTATCGGCCAAAAAGCAAAAAGCAGATTTTGAGAAAAAACTCGAGGATACCATTTCGAAAATGAGCTATCAGGCAGATGATATCATCGCAAGCCTTGAAGCCAAACTCGAGGAACTCCGCAAGAAAAATGCGCAACTCCAAAAATAGGAATGGCTTTTGAAGAACTAAAAAGCGACCTGAGCGATTCCCAGGAGGCTGCAAAAGAGTTTATTGATAGTTCGGTTGAGTATTACAAACTCAGGACTTTTAAGTTTCTGATGCGGGCAGTTATTGCCTTAACCGTGGTTCTTTTTCTGGGGACCATCGGATTGCTCGCCCTCCTTTTTTTATCATTTGCAGCGTCTATTGTCATCGGGTCCCACCTCGAGAATTATACCTATGGGTTTCTAATCGTAGGCAGTTTCTATATCGCGTTGGGGATACTTGGATATGCCTTTAGAAAGAAGCTCGATTCCAGGGTTTTGAAGAATTTTTCTAAGTTTTATTTTGAGGATCACTAATGGGTAGGAGATACAATTCATTTGAGGAAGTGGACAAGGACATTAAAATCCTTGACCTCAGAAGACAAATAGCCAAAGAGCGGGTGAAGGGTGATTTCGCAAGCATAAAAGAGCAATTTCAGCCACCCGAAGTCCTCACTTTACTAACGTCAGGGGTCCTTAAGAAGTTCTTATTTACCTGGCTCTTCGGATTTATTCTGCGCCGTCTGCGCCGATAAAACCCATTTACGGAGGACAAAAAGTCCAGCAGGGCTAATCCTTATTCTTTGGCTTTTGATGCTTCATGGCTTCGCCAATCTGATTGCTGGCAGTAAAGGAAGCCACCATATTGTTCAGCATATCACTGGCTGCCTGGGGAGAGTTGGGAAGCAGGATAAGATTGGTATTGGTTTCTTCCCCAATGGATTGAAGCGTATCATAGTGTTGCGTTACCACAATTAGAGCCGAAGCTTCCTGGGAATTTATACCGACCTTATTCAGGACTTCCACAGATTCCTCAAGTCCACGGGCAATTTCCCTTCGCTGATCCGCGATACCCTGTCCTTGCAGGCGTTTACTTTCCGCTTCAGCTTTGGCTTTTTCAACCATTAATATCCGGGCCGCATCACCTTCGAATTGAGCGGCTATTTTTTCGCGTTCTGCAGCATTGATCCGATTCATGGCAGCCTTAACCTGGGCATCCGGATCAATATCGGTAACCAGTGTCTTGATTATATCATAGCCGTAGTCAAGCATGGCATCCTGTAGTTCTGCCTTAACGGCAATAGCGATATCATCCTTTTTTACAAAAACGTCGTCCAGTTTCATTTTTGGCACTTCCGCCCGCACAACATCGAATACGTATGAGGTTATCTGCTCATGCGGATATTCGAGTTTGTAGAATGCCTCATAAACCTTTTCCCGAATAACGACATACTGAACTGAAATTTTAAGCTTGACAAAAACATCATCCAGGGTTTTTGTCTCTACGATTACATCCAGCTGCTGAATTTTCAGGCTGAGCCTGCCCGCAACACGATCGACCAACGGAATTTTTAATTGAAGTCCGGAATGGCGAATACTTTGAAAGCGTCCGAATCGCTCAAGGACTACGGCGGTTTGTTGTTTAACGACAAAGAATGTACCAAACATCACCAAAACCCCCAGGGCAATAGCTGGAATCAAGAAGAAAATATTTCCCATTATACTATGTTGAAATGTTACCTAAGTAAGATACGAAGACCGAACCAATAGTTAGTCGTTCCCAAAGGGGATTTGTTACAGTTCAGACCCCGGCCTCAAGGTGATCGATGGCAAATTCAATTCTCGCCAGGGTCTCGTCCTTGCCGATGAGTTCCATAATGTCAAAAATCTGGGGGCCTTTGAGTGCTCCGACAAGGGCCAGCCGGAGTGGAGGCATGACCATTCCAAAACCGAGGGAGTTTTCGGCAATCCAGGCCTTTATATTTTTTTCAGAATGCTCAGCGCCAAATGGATCTGTTGACTTAAGGACATCGTATAGTGCTCTCATAATATCGGGAGTCCCCGATTTCCATTGTTTCCGGACGGCTTTTGCTTCGAACTCTTTAGGGGCTACAAAGAAATAGGCCCCGAGATCCCAGAATTCCCGCACAAAAGAGGCGCGTTCCTTTATAAGCGAAATCACGGACTCTAAGTGCGCTTCGGAATACTGGGATGCGTCCAGCCCTTTTTCGGAAAGGACAGGACGAAAGAGCGCAACGAGTTCGCTGACTGGCTTTAGTTGCAAATGTTGATGATTAAACCATATATTCTTCTCGGGATCGAATCGGGCTCCTGATTTTTGAACCCGATCCAGTTCAAATGCATCTACTAATTCCTGCAGTTGAAAAAGCTCCTGATCTGTGCCGGGGTTCCATCCCAAAAGGGCCAGAAAATTCAGCACAGCCTCAGGAAAATACCCGGATTCCCTATAGCCTTTACTTTCTTTCCATTGCAAGGGGAATACAGGAAACCCGAGTTTTTCGCCATCCCGTTTGCTGAGTTTACCTTTGCCTGCAGGCTTCATGATTAAGGGGAGGTGGGCAAATTCAGGGGCTTCCCACCCGAAGGCTTTATACAGCTGGCAATGAAGCGCCAAGGAGGGCAGCCATTCTTCTCCGCGAATAACATGGGTGATGCCCATTAGATGGTCATCGACAATGTTAGCCAGGTGATACGTGGGCATGCCGTCGCTTTTGAATAACACCTTGTCATCTAATGTGTTTCCGTCGATTTGGATACTGCCCCTGATCAGGTCATCAAATCGGACAAAAGTATCTAAGGGCCATCTGAAACGGATCACATAGGGGTCATTGGCGGCTATCCGGCGGCTAGTCTCACTTTCGGACAGTGTCAGGGAGTTGTTCAAACCATCCCTGTTGCGCCAATTGTAGATAAAGGTCTCTCCTGCCGCTTCGCATTCGCTGCGAAGGGAAGCCAGTTCTGCCTCGCTATCAAATGCGTAATACGCCCAACCCGAGGAAAGGAGCTGATCGATATGCGTTTTATAAAAATCCACTCGCTCACTCTGCCGGTAGGGGCCGTGATCTCCACCGATCTGAGGGGCCTCGTCCGGAGGGATGCCGAGCCAGCTAAGGGAGTCTGCAATATAGTTTTCAGCACCTTCAACATACCGGTTTTGATCGGTGTCTTCTATTCTGAGAATAAAATCTCCTCCGTGTTTTTTGGCGAACAAGTAATTGTAAAGGGCGGTCCGGACACCACCGATGTGAAGTGGCCCGGTCGGGCTGGGCGCAAATCTGACACGTACCTTGTTTTTCATAGCAATTGAATGAGGCGCAAAGATAGACACCAGGTTATAATTGACAACAGGGACTTAGGCGGGTTTCATTTCCTTTGGAATCCTGGGGTTCATAATTCGGAACCAAAGGGGAGGTATGAGGGAAAGTACCATGGAGGTGGGGTATCCATACGGCATATCCGGAGAGCTGTTGTGATAGTCGAGCAATTGATACTTTTTTGAGGACTTGAAATGATGATCACTGTGACGGGTCAATTCGTACAACACGATACGTCCGATCACATGATTGCTGTTCCAGGAATGGATTTCCTGTACCCGCTCATAACGCCCGGATGACCTTTTTAAACGCAATAGGCCGTAGTGCTCGATATAGTTAACGGTTTCCAGCAACAGAAATCCAATGATCCCGCAGAGCATTAAGAAAGCCGTGGCGAACCCTCCAAAAACCACATACAAAAGGCCAATATAGGCGAGCTGAATTATGGCGTACCAAAACATGTCGTTTTTGAAAGAGAAAAAGGTTGCGCTTTCTTTTTTCAACAGGTTGCGCTGAATCCGCCAGGCATTGATGTACTGGCGAAAAACGCTTGTCACCCAAAAATGATATACCGATTGGTTGTACCTCGCGGTTGCAGGATCTTCAGGGGTTGCGGCATGTACATGGTGGCCGAAGTTGTGCTCTATATAAAAATGCATGTAAAAACTTGGAAGCAGGAGCAGCTTTCCCAGAAAGCGCTGTACGGAGCCTTGTCGGTGACCCAGTTCGTGGGCAACGTTAATCCCATTGGTGCCAAGAACAATCCCAAGGGAAAAAGCAAAACCGACATATTCATAGAAGTCGTAACTACCTGTGGAAATTTTGGTTCCAACAAGCCAGATAAGCACAAAGACAATGGGGATGTTCACAAATAGCATCAGATCGTATATGGGATTGAGGCGTTTTGATGCGCGGGCGCTTTCCGTCAGGTTCCCGGCATCCTGAGCAAGGAGTATCTCTAAGAGGGGAATAGCCACAAAAGCGTAAAGTGGAGTCAGGAAACTCCAGTACCCTTCCATGTTTACTCCGATAAAAGCGGAGATGGGAATTGTATAGGCAGCAAGGTATTTTAGCGAATTCATTTTAGCTTTAACATGTTTTAAGGACCTGAATTCAAGGCAATGGGGTATCTTGGTATTAAAGATAAAAAATTTGGAGAGTTACCAACGCATACTGGATAAACTCGAAGCTTTTACTTCGCGATACTATAAGCGCAGGCTTGTGAAGGGGCTTTTCCTATTTCTTTTTTTAGGAGGGTTGTCGTTTCTGTTTATCGGAGGCCTGGAGTATCTGCTGTGGTTAGATTCGAGATTTCGGAGCGTACTGCTAGTGGCGGGCATAGTCCTTCTGGGGTTCTTGTTTGTAAGCTATATCCTGCTGCCTGTGGCACACTTGTTAAGGCTCAGGCGTGGTCTTACCCATAAAGAGGGATCCCGCCTTATTGGAATGCATTTTCCCGAGGTGAGCGACAAACTTTATAACTTGTTGGAGCTTGCAGACAATACCGATCGGTCTGAACTTCTACTGGCGAGTATTGAACAGCGCTCGAAGGATCTGTCCCCTGTTCCTTTTCAACTTGCAGTTCAGATGAAAGAGGCATACAAGTATTCAAAGTATGCTTTACTGCCGCTTGCCATAATTGGACTTATTTGGCTTAGCGGAAATGGCCTTGAGTTTATAAATTCATATAAGAGGGTGGTAAATTACGACCTGGCTTATGAGCCCCCGGCTCCATTCTCTTTTGAACTACTCACTGCAGACTTACGGGTACGGGAGGACCAGCCGTTTATTTTGAAGTTGCGTACCCCGGGAGAAGTGCAGCCCGACCAGGTTCGCCTGGTGCTTGAGGGATCCCCTATTATCATGGAGCGACAAGGGGAATATTTCCAACACACTTTTCAGCCCCCTTTACAGAGGATGAATTTCTACCTCGAGGCTGCGGGGGTATCTTCAAGAACCTATACCTTGGATGTTATACGGGTACCTGCGATCGATGGCTTTGAAATGGTCCTTACGTATCCGGATTACCTCGGGGTTCCCCCAAAACGTATTCAGGGGAGCGGAAACGCTACCGTGCCAGAGGGAACGGAGATCCGATGGGAATTGAATACCATCCATGCAGACAGTGTCGTATATGCCGATCGGGATACGTTACTGAAACTGCCCACTTCCTCAAAAAAAGCGGAGTTTGCCAGGAAGCCTTTTCAAACGACTCCATATAGTATCAGCGCAGCCAATCAGGACATTCCGGAATTCGATAAACTCAATTACCAGATAGACGTGATAAGGGATGAATCCCCGGAGATTGAGATGAAAATGGAGCAAGACTCGTTAAATGCCAATATCGCCTATTTTGAAGGCGTTGTTTCAGATGATCACGGCCTATCCGGGTTAAAGATGTTTGCATACCCTTCAGGTTTACAGACGGATCGCGAAATGGTAGAAATCCCCATACCGGAAACAACATTCCATACATTTTATTACACATTTCCCAGCGGGTTGGAACTCCTCAGTGAGGAAGAATATGTTGTCTACTTTGAAATCACAGATAATGACGGGAACCGCGGTGGCAAAAGCAGAAAGAGTCGCGAATTCCGATTGACAAAACTCAGCTCAGATGAATTGGATTCCCGGGTTTTGGAACGTCAGAATGAACTCCTCAAAGGGATGGACAAATCAGCTAAGCAGCGCGAGGATCTTCAGAAAGAATTTAAGGAATTGCTGCAAAACCAGAAGGAAAAAGAAGCACTTAGTTTTGATGATACGGAGCGCTTAAAGGAATTTTTTGATAAACAGGACCGGCAGGAACGTTTGATGGAAAAGTTCAGCAGGGAACTTTCTGAAAGCATAGAAAATGAAGAAACCCCTGAAAATGAGCTGCTGAAGGAACGCCTTGAACGCGAGGAGGAAAAGGCGAAAAAGAACGCCGCCTTGATGGAAGAAATGAAGGAGATACTCGAGAAACTCGATAAAGAAGAGTTGGAAGAGCGCATGGAAGAGCTTTCAAAAGGACAGCAAGGCAGCCAACGCAGCATGGAACAACTGCTGGAGCTTACCAAGAGATATTACGTTCAGGAAAAGAGCAGGCAATTGAGCAGGAAGCTCTCCAAATTGTCGGAGGAGCAAAAGGCCGAAGCGGATTCCGGGGAAGGCCGGGAAAGACGAAAGGAACGGCAGCGCGAATTAAATTCAGAGTTTGAGACCCTTAAGAAAGAATTGGAGGAACTACAGAAGGATAATCAGCAACTAAAAAAGCCATTGCCCTGGGAGCGAGATGACCGTAAGGAGCAGTCGGTGACCAAAAATCAAGAGGAGGCACTGGAATCGCTGAGCGAAGAAGACACGGAATCAGGGGACACTCCGCAAGAGGCCAAGGAAAGCGAGGGTCCTGAAAAGAAACAAAAGGAAGCGGGTAAAAAACTTAAGGAATTGAGCGAGGCGTTGAATCAGGGTGCTGCGGCTGGAGGAGGGGAAACAATTACCGAAGACGCTGAAATGTTACGTCAAATACTGGATAACCTTGTTGTCTTTTCAGTTGAACAGGAAACGCTTTTCAACCGCATTCAGAAAGGAGAACAGGACCAGATTGGACGTTCCGGGGATATTAAGAAACAACAGCAGTTAAGACAGCTTTTTGAGCATGTGGACGACAGCCTGTTTGCGCTGTCACTCCGAAGAGCGGAAATATCTGAAATAGTGAATACACAAATCACAGAAGTCTATTACAATATAGATAAAGGACTGGAATCATTTGCCGAGAACAACTGGTTCAGGGGCGCCTCTTATCAACAGTATGTTTTTACGGCGGCCAATGAACTTTCCGCTTTCTTGGCTGAAATGCTGGATAACATGCAGGAGTCCCTGATGCCGGGTAAAGGTAAAGGGCAGGGATCTGACATTCAGCTTCCGGACATCATACAAAGTCAGGAACAGTTAAGGCAACAAATGCAGGAAGGCGGAGAACAGGAGGGTTCCAAAAGCGGGCAGGGCGAACAAGAGGGGCAGGGCAAAGCAGGAGAACAAGGAGCGGATGGTAAGGAAGGTGGTGATAAGGGTGAGCAGGGAGAAAAAGGTGAGGCAAAGGGGTCCGGAAAAGGGACCAAAGATGGAGAGGGCAAAGAGGGATCTGAAAATGGCGGTAATAGCGGAAAGGGCCAGGGGGACAAGGACGGCAAAGGTCAGTCAGAAGGCCTGGGAGAAGCGGAGTTAGCGGAGTATTACGAAATATATAAGACGCAACAGGAAATTCGCAAACAGCTTGAGCAACAGCTGGAGAATATGATCAACGATTCGGACAGGAAACTGGGAGAACAGATCGCAAGGGAAATGGAACAGTTTGAAAATGAGATTCTTACTAATGGCATAACCCAGAAAACGGCCGAACGTTTGAACAGGATACGCCAGCAGTTAATGCGACTCGAAAATGCAACACTCAAGCAGGGCGAAGACGAGCGTCGCGAAAGTAACAGGACCACCAAGGACTTTAGCAGCCCTGTGATTACAGCACCTGAAGTTTTTAAACAGTCAGAAAAGGAGACGGAATATTTAAACAGAGAAGCATTACCTTTGCGGCGCAAATACCGTAACAGGGTTAAACAATATTTCATTGGGCGAGATAGCGTACCATTACCAAACGACATTCAAACTAAAGAATGAACAACGGCATACCGATTGGATTATTAATGTCCTTACCAAACAGGGTGCTGAGGCTGGTGTGTTGAATGTGATCTTTACTTCGGATCAGGAGTTGTTGAAATTGAATAAATTGTATTTGGATCACGATTATTTCACTGACATCATCACGTTTGAATACGAAGAAATACCCGGGCTCTCCGGAGACCTGTTTATTTCTATAGATCGCGTAAGGGAAAATGCGGAACAGGCTAAGGCTACTCTCGAGGACGAAGTTAGAAGAGTAATAGCGCATGGCCTGTTCCATCTTATGGGACATAATGATAAAACTGAATCTGATATTGTGAGAATGCGCAGTTTGGAATCAGAGGCTATAGAGATGTTCCACGTGAAACATTTGGACGATGTTTAAGGAGATGTATGATGTTATTGTTGTCGGAGGAGGGCATGCGGGCTGCGAAGCTGCTGCAGCTGCGGCAAATATGGGATCAAGGACACTGCTGATTACCATGAATTTGCAGACTATAGGGCAAATGTCCTGTAACCCTGCAATGGGTGGAATAGCTAAAGGTCAGATTGTAAGGGAAATTGATGCGCTTGGGGGATACAGTGGAATCGTTACAGACCGGTCGGCGATACAGTTTAAAATGCTCAATCTAAGCAAGGGGCCGGCTATGTGGAGTCCTAGGGCACAGAATGACAGAATGCGTTTTGCTGAAGAATGGAGAAGTGCGCTGGAACGCATACCCAATCTGGATTTTTATCAGGAAATGGCTGTGGGGATTACCATGGAGAAGGAGCGGATTACAGGGGTCAAGACATCTCTGGGCCTTGAAATAAGAGGGAAAAGCGTAGTCTTAACCAACGGAACGTTCCTTAATGGCCTGATCCATATCGGGTTGAAGAATTTTGGCGGCGGTAGGGCAGGTGAACGGGCGTCTACAGGGATAACGGAACAACTTGTTTCTCTGGGCTTCGACACAGGCAGGATGAAAACAGGCACTCCACCCAGGGTAGACGGAAGGAGTCTGAACTACCAAAAAATGATACCGCAGCCCGGGGATGAGAGCCCTGGAAAGTTCTCCTTTTTAGATACGCCCACGCTCAGTACCCAACGGGAGTGTCACATGACTTATACGAATCCAGAGGTGCATGATCTCCTGAGAGACGGGTTCAGCCGGTCCCCTATGTTTAATGGAAGAATACAAAGTATAGGTCCCCGATATTGTCCTTCAATCGAAGATAAGATAGATCGCTTTAAGGAAAGGGAACGGCATCAGATTTTTGTTGAACCTGAGGGGTGGAACACCGTTGAGGTTTACGTGAATGGGTTTTCAACCTCCCTTCCCGAGGACATTCAGTTTAAGGCGCTAAGGTCTGTGGAGGGTTTTGAGAACGTAAAGTTTTTTCGACCGGGATACGCCATTGAATACGATTACTTTCCACCCACACAACTGACACATACGCTTGAGACGAAATTGGTGAAAAACCTTTTTTTCGCGGGCCAGATTAATGGCACTACCGGTTATGAAGAGGCGGGGGCCCAAGGTATAATGGCTGGAATTAATGCCCATCTTAAGGTCAGTGAAGAAGAGCCGTTTGTTTTAAGGAGAGACGAGGCGTATATCGGGGTGCTGATTGATGATCTCATAACAAAGGGAACCGAGGAACCGTATCGGATGTTTACCTCGCGGGCGGAATACAGAACGCTGCTTAGACAGGACAATGCCGATCTCAGGCTAACTGAGCGGTCCTTTAAGCTGGGTCTTGCAGGCGAAGAACGGCTGGAAAGAGTCAGAGTAAAGGAAGATCAATATAAAGAGTTGGTTGGGTTTTTTAAGAAAACCAGCTTTGTCCCTGAAGAGGTAAACCCCATTCTGGAATCCCTGGATTCCAAGAAAGTAACCCAGGGTGATAAACTGGTAAAGATCTTTTCCAGACCTAAGGTTAGGATGCACCATATGGCCATGCTTAATAGCGTCTCCACTTACATCAAGGAGCAGAAGCTTATACCCGAGGCGCTGGAACAAGCAGAGATTCAGGTTAAATACGCGGGTTATATTGAAAAGGAAAAGGCAAATGCGGACAAACTGCAACGCCTCGAAAACATCCGTATTCCTAAGGATTTTGACTATATGCCATTATCTTCCTTGTCGATGGAAGCAAGGCAAAAGCTTTCAGAAATCAGGCCGGCTACGATATCGCAGGCATCGCGGATCAGCGGGGTTTCCCCAAGTGATATCAGTGTATTGTTGGTGTTTCTGGGCAGATAGTTCCACGTGGAACATTCAAATATAAAGGTAATGAGGTGCGCCAGCGCGTTCTATTTTTAACCAATGGACACTTCCTGTATCAAGCTTTCTGTGTATGTCTGATATTGAAGCAATGAAATTGGTAGATCATCTTGTGTCCGGGGAAGAATTTCATCTGGTCTGGAATGACGAAAACCGATGCTACAAGACAGAGCCATTACCTGCCCACCTTGACAAGTATTACGAAAGTGCGGACTACATTTCCCACTCGGATACTTCAGACGGACTGATGTCGGGCATTTATCAACGCGCAAAGCGCATTAACCTGCGTCGTAAACTAAAGTTGGTTGCTCGGTATTGTGAAGGCCCGGGGGCGCTCATGGACATTGGGGCCGGAACAGGAAGCTTTGTAAAATATGCGCAGGATCGAGGTTGGGAGGCCTACGGTGTTGAGCCGAACGAATTGGCAAGGGAGCGCGCACACGAGAAAGGCATTGCTGTGTACCGCAGCATTTCTGTTCAACAGGAAGCGGTATACGATGCCATTACTATGTGGCACGTCCTTGAACACCTGCCCGACCTGGAGGAAGAGATTACAGCTATAGCGAAGACGCTTAAACCTGAAGGATATTTAATTCTGGCGGTTCCGAATTTCAAATCCCTGGATTCAAAACATTACAAGTCTCATTGGGCGGCCTATGATGTTCCCCGTCATGTCTGGCACTTTTCCAAAGCATCCATTAAAACCATTTTTGAGCGACATGGATTTGAAGTGAAATCCGTAAAACCTCTTTGGCTCGATGCCTTTTACATTTCATGGCTTTCCGAAACCTATAAGGGAAGCAAGTTAGCTCCCGTAGCCGGAGCTGCCATGGGAATGATCTCTAACATCTACGGATTCTTCAGCAGGGAGTTCTCATCTCATGTGTATATACTTAAGAGGAGGCCAGGGGCTTTTTAAAGCCCTTTAACAAGCTCAAGACGCTCATTTGACACATCCCAGCGGAAGCGGGAATAAAAAGCTTGTAAGCCCGCCGTATAAAGCCAATTGAAATAGACAAAAACTATAGAACAAAGAATATCTATCGAAATATTAGATGCTGTAGTTTTGAGGCGTTCAAATATTATTCCGAATCCAGCCGACAAGCCAAAAAGCTTTTCTACTTTTGCCTCCAAATCAAAATCACCCTAATATGAAAAATTGGATTGGGTTTCTAGCCTTCATGCTTTTAGTAAGTTGTCAGCAAGACAAAATAGCTTACGTCGATAATGTAAAACTCATGGATGGTTATAAAAGGAAACAAGAGGTTGAGGCCAGCTATCAAATGAAATCGGAAGCTTTTACCAGAAAGCGGGACAGTATTTCACAGGCTTTCCAGCTCGAGGCACAGGAACTCCAGAGTACTACGCAACAAATGTCTGAGGACAAAGCCCAGGAAGCTTTTGGAATTTTACAGCAGAAAGGGCAAATGATGGGACAGCAATTACAGCAGGAAGAACAACAAATCCAGAGGATGGGCCAGATTAAAATGGACAGCGTTATTGCTGAGGTAAGGGAAACGATTGAAAAGTACGGTGCTGCAAACGGCTATAGGTTTATTTTTACCGGTGGAGAAGGAGGAAGTGTTCTTTACGGTGACAAGGCGTCCGACATTACGGAGCAAATCCTGAAACAACTCAATGATGAGCACTCACAGGAATAAGCCCTATTAGATCAAATTTTGGCCCGGCACTGGTATCAGTCCGGGCTTTTTTATTGTAAGAGGAATACCAGAAAAATGGCGGGGATAAAATAAATCGCAATGGTTCGGGCTCCATCGTAGTCCTTTGCCATACGCTGTCCGAAAAGGAGCATCAAAAAAGCAACACAGGACAATACCGCTCCAAGGAAGGCAAGTTCTTTCCCTCCGTCCCGGAGCAACTGAATTAATCCCAAACCTGAGAGGACCCCGGCAGCCAATTCTGTAAGGGTTAAGATAATGAATAATGCCGGGACAATTGATTTGAAAGGTGTTTCAGCAAAATGTCCGGTAAGCCATGAAAGATTGCCTTTCCAGTCCAGAACTTTGTCCAGTCCACTCTGAAAAAAGGTGATAATTAGAAAAACCAGTAAAAGCACTTCGGCGGGGTGTTCGGCAAACATTGTCATGAATTCGATTTTTGAGTTCGTTTCGTGTGCAGTAATCGGGTTAGCTTAATCGATAGATCCGTAAAAATTATCTTGGCGTTTCCGTTACGCAGGATGTGATAACGCGCATTTTCAAACTCGCGCACCATATCTCTGACATTGTTTTCATGAATAAAGGTCGAAAAGCGCTCAAGGTCGAAGTCAGAATCGTGCATCCTTATATAAACCAGGGAGCGGGCATTGTAGTTCAATAGCATTGCCTGCCGGATAACAGAAAGGCAATAGGAAAGAAATTTCTTTTGTGTTTCCCTGCCGGTCCGGGCTATTTCCTCACTCCACAAGATGAGTTCGTGTATGGCGGCTTTATTGCCCTTAGCTTTAAATGCAGTGCGCGCCCACAAGGCAAACCATTTTTCAAAAATCAGGTCTTCTGAGTCTTGCAGCATAAGGTCCAAAGCCTTGTTAAAATTGCCATTTGCTTCCTGAGCCACCTGATGCGCTTCCTCCCTTGACGCCCCCTGCTTGATGAGCCCTTCAGTTATTACGGCTTCGGGTAGTGGAGGGAACTGAATGGTCTGGCAGCGGCTCTTCAACGTTTTTAGAAGAAGCCCCTCGTCCTCGGCAATCATGAGCAAAACTGTTTTTTGGGGCGGCTCTTCAATGAGTTTAAGCAGTTTGTTGGATGCCGAATTATTCATCCGATCTGCCATCCAGATGATCATCACCTTATAGCCACCTTCGTATGATTTCAGGCTCAGTTTCCGAACAATCTCATGGGCTTCATCAACCCCGATTTGCCCTTGTTTTTTTTCAATACCGATAGCGCGGTACCAATCGAAAAGATTCCCATAGGGCTGTTCCGAAAGGAAGGTCCGCCATTCTTGTATGTAGTGGTTGCTCACCGGGTGGCTGGAAACACTGCCTGAAGTGGCGACCGGGAACGCAAAATGCAAATCCGGGTGGTTCAGATGATCGCATTTTATATTACAGCTTTGATCTCCTCCGGCGTTTTCTCCCCCGACGTTCTTACACAACAGGTATTGTGCGTATGCCAGAGCCATGGGCAGTGTCCCGGAACCCTCGGGCCCTACAAATAACTGCGCATGCGGCACCCGGCCCGCATCTGCACTCGAAGTGAGTTGGTGCTTGAGGTGATTCAGTCCCAGGACTTGAGAAAACTTCATAATTTCAAAGATAGGTTTTTGATGGAAGACAAATTAAAAAGGGGAGCCTGAACAGGACCGGAACATCAAATATGACTATTTTTGACACCTCAACATTAGCGATAGCATGATCACAATAGACGATTTTAATTTCCGCGACAAAAAAGCATTAATCCGGGTTGACTTTAATGTTCCTCTGGACGCCGACTTCAATGTGGCTGACACAAACCGCATAGAAGCCGCTAAGCCAACCATTATTAAGATACTTGAAGATGGAGGGAGCGCTGTCTTAATGAGCCATCTGGGGAGGCCAAAGGGAAGTAGCAATCCGGACCTTTCACTTTCTCATATCGTCAGGGCTGTTTCGGAAGTTTTAGGAGTAGAAGTTAAATTCGCTCCTGACTGTATCGGCGAGTCTGCAGAACAGGCAGTAGGTGAACTCAGAAGCGGGGAGGTCCTGTTATTGGAAAACCTCCGGTTTCACAAGGAGGAAGAGGCTGGAGATCCGGATTTTGCCAAACAATTGGCGCAGTGGGGAGACATCTATGTCAATGATGCGTTTGGGACCGCGCACAGGGCCCACGCTTCTACAACCGTAATCGCACAGTTTTTTCCGGATGCAAAATGTTTTGGTTACCTGCTTGCAGGTGAGATCAAGGCGATAGACACGGTGATGAAAACAGGGCAGAAGCCGGTAACTGCCATATTAGGTGGCGCCAAGGTCTCCAGTAAGATCACGATTATCGAGAATATTCTCGAAAAAATTGATCACCTGATCATTGGCGGCGGGATGACTTATACCTTTGTACTGGCCCAGGGTGGAACAGTAGGAGACTCCATTTGCGAACCAGATAAAACAGACCTCGCCCTATCCATATTGCAGAAGGCCGAAGCCCTCGGAGTCTCAGTACACCTGCCCGTGGATGTTGTTGCAGCCGATGATTTCAGCAACGAGGCACAAACCCGGATTATGCCTGCCAACGCCATTGAAAAGGGTTGGCAAGGCCTCGACGCAGGACCGGAGACCCTTAGGGAGTTCAAAGAAGTGATCCTGAATTCAAAAACGATTTTATGGAACGGACCCGTAGGGGTTTTTGAAATGCAATCGTTTGCTGCCGGAACCATAGAAATTGGCAAAGCCGTTTGCCAGGCTACGAAGAATGGGGCCTTTTCTCTTGTAGGGGGAGGCGATTCCGTGGCAGCTGTAAAACAGTTTGGTTTCCAGGATGAGGTGAGTTACGTTTCCACTGGAGGAGGCGCTATGCTCGAAAGCCTTGAAGGCAAGACACTTCCCGGAATTGCTGCAATTTTGGAATAGCCTAAAACAGAAGGGATTAAGGGCACTTTAAGACCGAAAATTTCGTTCTTAATTAAAAAAAAACGAATTTCGGTTGTCCATGTTCAGATCAATGCATTCGCGTCTAATGAAGAAAATAATAATTGGGGTAACGCTTGTTTGGGCACACCTGGCGGTGGCCCAGCAAGAGCAGCCTGCAGTTACAGAAACCCCGAAGGATAGTGTGCTTCCCCAATTAAAGGAAAATCCTATTAAGGACCTTCAGGAGGTTACTTTGGTAAAAGCAGAAGATTCCCTGACTTCTCAGTTGCGGGACCATCCGGAGGCCGCAAAGTTTGACAGTCTCTGGTTGCGGGAACTTCGATTGGCGAGCCAGAGTTTTCCGGAGATGTACACTGAAGTTCACCGTGTAAGTTCGGATACCATGGAGGTCGGCACAGACTCCATCAGCACAGATTTGATAAAGGAAAGGTTGCGATTACTCGATGAGAAAACACCTTTCAACATAAGCTATAACCCTTCTTTGGAGCGGGTTATTAAACACTTCCTTACCCACAGGCGCCAGTTGATGGAGCGGATGCTTTCCGCCAGCCGGTACTATTTTCCCCTGTTTGAGGAAACCCTGGATAAATACAACCTGCCCCTGGAATTGAAATACCTGGCCATAGTGGAGTCCGCGCTGAATCCGACTGCTAAATCTAGAGTAGGAGCTACCGGGCTTTGGCAGTTTATGTACAGTACAGGCAGGTTATACGGATTGGATGTGAGCAGTTATGTAGATGAGCGGAGCGATCCGGTTATGGCCACTGATGCCGCGAGCAGATACCTGTCCAAATTATACGACATCTTTGGCGACTGGGATCTTGCGCTTGCCGCCTACAATTCAGGACCGGGCAATGTAAACAAAGCGATACGAAGATCTGGAGGGTATCAGAATTACTGGAGTATTCGCGGCTTCCTGCCACGTGAAACCGCGGGCTATGTTCCGGCCTTCCTGGCGACCATGTATGTGTTCGAATACGCGGAGGCTCACGGGATTAAACCTTCTGAACCGATACGTCATAGTTTTGAAACCGATACCGTCTTGGTAAAGGAGACTATAACTTTTGACCAGATCGCAGAGATTACCGGAGTGCCCAAAGAGGAACTCCAAATACTCAACCCTTCTTATAAACTGGGCATTATACCCAGGATTTCCGGAAAGGAATACACCTTGCGATTACCAGGCTCTTCCATTGGACCATTTGTTGCCAATGAGGCGGCCTTGTATGAGAAGGTAAAAAAGGAGCTAGCGGAGCGGGATAAACCGCTTCCCAATTATGTTGAAGCCGATGATCGGATACGGTATCGCGTTCGAAGCGGGGATTATCTCGGCAAAATAGCAGAGCGTTATGGTGTAGGGGTTAGTCAGATTAAACGATGGAACGGTTTAAAGTCAAACAATCTAAGGATCGGCCAGCGACTTACGATATATCCAAGAAAGCCCGTGACCAGTAAACCGGCAGCCCCGCCAAAAAGCAATGGTAGTGGATCCGCGGACCCGAACACAAAGGTGCATGTGGTTGAAAGCGGGGATTCGCTTTGGACGATTTCAAGAAAATATCAGGGAATTTCTGTTGATAATCTAAGAGAATGGAACGGTATTCGCGGTAATGATTTAAAACCCGGAACCCGACTGAAGTTATGCAGTTGTTCTCCCTAATCAGAAATCCTATGAGAATACTACTTTTATCCGTTTGCTCCCTTTTTTTGCTACTGGGATGCCAGAACAAACCAAAGAAAAATTATAAACCAGCCTCTTTGGGAGCCATAAATACCCTGGCGGTGGTCATGGACAATGATCTCTGGGAAGGTCCGGTGGGAGACAAGGTTCGGGAGCATTTCGCTGCACCTGTTCTGGGTCTTACCTGGGATGAGCCTTTGCTGAATCTGGAGCACATGCCTGGAAGTGTTTTTAACGGAACGACCCGTCACAGAAGGGCCGTACTTTTTGTTGACCTCGATACGGTTAGTGGAGCCCAGATACAGGATGACCTTTATGCCACCCCCCAGAAAGTGGCGGTGATTAAAGGAAAAAGCGAGGCAGAGCTTATTTCTTCTATCGAATCGGCCTCTCCACAAATAATCACTGCCTTTAAGGGAATGGAGCTTAAGGAGTCTCAAAATCGGTTTTTAAGATCCCTGAGCAAAGAAACCGTGTTGTCTGAGAAGTTTGGAGTTTCCCTTCGACTGCCCTCCCTGTACAAAGTGGGCAAAGAAGAAGAAGGCTTTGTCTGGATCGACCGTGAAATCCAAAAGGGGAGCATGAATATCATTGTCTATGAAATGCCCGGGGACAGCTTCGAATCGGATTCTACATTTGTTCAGGACATTCTGCATATGCGGGATTCTATTGGGAAGAAATTTATTCCAGGCCCTGATGTGCCGGGTAAAACCACGTATATGGGTACAGAAAAGGCCTTTGCGCCTTATGTTTTTCCAGCAGAGGTCGGCGGGATGAAAGCTGTTGAGGTCCGGGGCATATGGGAGGTGGTAAACTACCCAATGGCCGGTCCGTTTTTAACCTATATTATCAACGATAAAGCGCGAAACAGAAAGTTGGTGGTGGAAGGGTTCACTTTTGCCCCGGCAACAAATAAAAGGGATTACATGTTTGAACTTGAGGCAATTATGAAGACAATTACCTTTCAGTAAACCTCATTTTACCGCAAAAAAAAAGCTCCTTTACGGGGCTTTTTTTGTTCTTTGATTCTAAGGGCCTCAATTAAATGCAAATCCTGTAGAGACCCTGAAGATAAATGCATACATGGTAACCAGCCAAAGGCCAAAACAGAACCATGAAAAGGCTTTAAAATACTTTGTCAGGATCAAACTTGTCCAATTTCTAAAGGCTTCAATGTAGATTTCTTTTACGAGTATTAATTTTTCCATAAGTGTTCTTTTGGGGTGTTTCTCCAACAAAGATGTTAAGACAACGGCCCAATACTGAAAATTTCAGATGAAACACGAAAAAAACAGAATGAAATACGAAAGTAACCTCGGACACCAGGACCATTTTGATATACAGCCCCCATTTTTGCACTAAAATTCCTACATGTCTACGATAATGAACTCAGACCTCCGGTTACGGTGATGTTTGTCCCTGCCACATCGCACACTGCCATCACATTCATTGAGCAGTTGGGACTCTCCGTACCCTATGGCGCTTTCTATGCGCTCAGCATCGATTCCCTGACTGATCAGGTAGTCCCGGGTAGACTTGGCCCTGCGGTCAGAGAGTTTTAAGTTGTACTCCTTAGGCCCCCAGGAATCTGTGTGGGACTCAATTTTAATAACCATACCCGGGTGTTCCTGCATCACAGCAACAAGTTTGTCCAGTTCCAGAGCGGCATCATCCCGGATGGTGCTTTTATCGAAGTCAAAATAGATCATTTCTGTTTTGAGCTTCTTCACTCCGGCTTCAATGGTAACGAGTTCTTCCAGCTTGCTCAGGGGCACATCCGCAGTGACCAGTTCGTTTTCATAGGTTTGAAGGAACTGATCTTTCTCCGCATACGTATCTTTTCGGATGCGCAGGTGATATTTGGTGTTGCTTTCGAGGTCTTCAAAGACGAAACTTCCGTCCATATCTGAAATGACCTCTTTCAAGAGTATATTATTCTCATCCAATAGTTCCACCATTGCATCTGGAAGCGTTTCTCCTGTAATCTTATCCGTAATGACCCCGGCTATAGCATTTTCGTTTACCTCCTCTGGGAATAGGCGTTCAAAAGAATAGAGATCGTCGTCTCCCTTGCCTCCGTCCCGATTGGAAGCGAAGTAGCCTTTTTGGGTTTCTTCACTTACAATGAAGGAGAAATCATCTTTTGAGCTATTGATGGGTTTCCCCATGTTTTTAACCTCCAGAAAGCCCTCTTCTTCATCAAATGCTGCCTGAAAGACATCTAAACCACCAATTCCGGTATGTCCGTCAGAAGAGAAGTACAATTTACTGCCGGTAAAAAACGGGAACATTTCTTTCTGTTCCGTATTGATGTTTGTTCCCAGGTTACGAGGAATTGAGAAGCTGCCGTCCTCGTTGATGTCAACCGCAAAAATATCGGTTTCCCCCATGCTTCCAGGACGATCCGAAACAAAGAAGAGTTGTTTTCCATCTGGGCTGACAGCGGGATGTCCGGTCGAAAAATCTTCTCCATTAAAGGGCAATTCCTCTGCGGGTGTCCACTCGCCATTAATTTTTTGAGATCGATAAAGTTTCAGGTGATTAACCCCCTGATTATCCCTTCTGAGCTTTTTCCCAAAATTGTTTCGGGTAAAATACATCGTATTGTGATCCGGTGAAAAGGCAACAGCGGCCTCGTGGTATTTTGTGTTTATGCTCTTGGAGAATTTGATGGGCGCGTTCAGTTCTTCGGACTCCTCATTCATCTTAGCCACATACAGATCCAGGTAGGGTTGATCATTCCATTTGTAACGGCGTGTCGCGAAAAAGGCAGAGTCCATGGAAGAGGCGTAAACAACTTTGTCCTCTTCATAAAACGCCGGCGCAAATTCTGAATACTCCGAATTTACCTTCAGGTTTTTTACGGCAAATAAATCCTCGGAGTCCAGGATATTATCTAAGGTCGCCTGCCTTTCGAGCAATTCGTCCCTTCTGTAACGTCCAATGGGAGAATCTTCGAGCTTCTTGTCGTATAACTTGAGTATTCGACGGGCCCGTCCGTACTTTCCGGCCCCTCTCAGGGCCTGGGAATACTTAAAAAGATATTCTGCAGAAAGGTCTTCGTCCTCCACCTGATATAATTGCTCGTACCAAAAATTTGCGCGCTCCATATCGGAATTGAAGTAATGCGCATCCGCTACCCGTTGAATGATTTCAGGGCTTTTAATCTCCGGGTTGCGCTCGAGCCCCTCCTCGTACATTTGTGCAGCATCGGCGTACCACATGCGGTCAAAGTATTGATTTGCCCTTTTGATAATTGCATTGGGTGCTTTTTCGGCCGATGCCTTCACCGGGGCAGCAGATAAATTTATACCGTTCGTTTCATAAGATGTTTCCGCTGCAAATGTGCCAGGTTCATCAGGGGTATAAGCGTCATCCTCCACACTCAGGATACTCACAATGCGATGCCGTCCTTCCAACGCAATCTGCTTTGCCGCTGAAATCGCATCATCGCCCGCCTCATATCTCCCCGAACAGATATATAAATTTTCATTTTCAGGATGGAAAAAGGAAATGGGATTGATACCGTTGCGCCTGAGGCGACGAATGAGTTTTGAGGATCCTTTAGATGTTGCCAAAGTGGCGAGAACAGGGTAGAACCCTTTTTGAATCCCCTTTAAATCAGAATAGCTGGACACAGGAATGCCGAGGCCGGCAGCCTCTTCTTTCCACGCTTCAATTCTTTTGTCTTCAGGTTCGCTATCCGATTTGGCAACTATGGGATCCACTTCCAACTCCGCTGTGGCGGCTGCATTAAAATCCGTCTCCTGGGCAAGGATATCCTGTGTAAAGGAGGTTGAAATCAGAAATAGACACGAAAAAACGAGTGTCTGGAAATTAAAAGAGAAAGTATTGTTCACAGCGTGGGAATTTAAGAATCCACTTTATACAATTCTAAAGTAAGGCAATGCTGTGAAGCGATTAATTTTTTGTTGTAAAAGCCTGTAAATGCAGTATTAATACGGGTTTATAGTGGGTCTGTCCGAGCAGAAAGCCAAGCTTCAGGCTTTGAGGCGGCTACCTTTAAGGAACGGGGTGAAGTTTGCGGAAACAAAGAGAGCATCCAATGGATGCTCTGTGTTTTAAGAAAGAAAAAGAACTAATCTTGTTTCTCTTCCAATTTATCGTCTTCTCTTGAAGCGTCTTTGAACTCCTTAATACCACTGCCCAAACCGCGCATTAATTCAGGTATTTTCTTTCCTCCGAAAAGCAGGAGGACGATTACTACAATAACTGCGATCTGCCAGGGGCCTATAGCCAAAAATATTCCGAGTGCGTTCATGCCACCAGTTTTTAGGACTGTAAAGGTAGTAAAAATCAGTATAGAAATCTTTTAATTGTGGTATAAGGTGTATTTTAGACAATCAATAAAAGCAAAGCCATTCTAAGGGTTTGTATAATTCGGACCGATTCAGATTGACTTGAACAGAGGTCGGAATCAAGGAATTGTGGAGGGTACTCATGGAGCAAAAAAAGAAAAGAAAGGAGCTTAAGCGGAAGCTCCTGCATAAATACAGGCTTGTAATCCTGAATGAAAGTACGTTTGAGGAAAAGATCTCCTTTAAACTGAGCCGGCTGAATGTTTTTGTCACGGGAACCCTTATGATTATTGGACTCATCGGATTTACGACCTTGCTCATCGCGTTTACTCCCCTGCGGGAATATATTCCTGGATATTCCTCAACTGCATTGAAACGACAGGCCACGGATCTCACCTATAAGACCGACTCCCTGGTAGCTGTATTGAATTATACTAATAGGTATATTGAAAACATACGCCAGGTGCTGAGCGGAGATATTGAAACGTCCCAGATCAATCCGGACTCCGTTTATGAAAGTATTAAACTCGAACCTTCCCAAATTGATTTAAGTCCGATACGGGAGGACAGTATCCTGAGGGCAGAAGTGGCCCTGGAAGATCGGTACAACCTCTTTGAACAGCCCACCTTCGATGGGAGTATTTTATTGTTCACGCCTCTTTCGGGGACAATTTCACAGGACTATGATCCGGATTATAAGCACTTTGCCATTGATATTGTAGCCGTCAAGGACACTCCTGTTAAGGCGGTTGCCTCTGGGCGGGTGATTTTTTCGGAATGGACTGCAGCCACCGGATATGTAGTGATTTTAAAGCACGATCAGGACCTGATCTCTGTATATAAGCACAATGGATCGCTCACCAAAGAGCAGGGCAGCATTGTAAGGGCTGGAGAAGTTATCGCCACCGTAGGAAATACCGGAGAGCTTACAACCGGACCCCATTTACACTTTGAACTCTGGAAGGATGGGAACCCCGTGGATCCTGAGAATTACATTGATTTCAATTAAAGATGATTTCATTAAAGGCACTTGGAGCCAAATTGTTCGCGTGGAGGGTGCATCAAAAAACGGCTTCCTGGGCGAGAAACCCGGTGGAAGCGCAGCAGCGCACATTCAATAAACTCATCGCAAAGGCGCGGGATACCCGGTTTGGTTCAGACCACGACTTTGGTCAGATAAAAGACTATTCGGATTTTGCCTCCCGTGTACCTGTCCGGGATTACGAGGTGCTCAAACCCTATATAGAGAAAATTCTACAGGGTGAAAACGATGTGCTTTGGCCGGGCAAGCCCCTCTATTTTGCAAAAACTTCAGGAACGACCTCCGGCGCGAAATATATCCCTATAACCAAGGCTTCGATAAAAGAACAAGTGAGGGCCTCCCGCAATGCAATCCTGAATTACATCTATAAAACGGGCAATGTCAGTTTTGTCGATGGGAAAATGATTTTTTTGCAGGGAAGCCCGGTTCTGGATGAGAAAAACGGAATAAAAACAGGTCGTTTATCAGGGATTTCAGCGCACTACGTGCCAAAATACCTTCAGAAGAACAGGCTGCCTTCCTGGGAAACCAACTGTATTGAAGACTGGGAGACCAAGGTTGACAGGATTGTAGATGAAACCATTGAGGAGGATATGACCGTCATCGCGGGAATCCCGTCCTGGGTACAGATGTACTTTGAGCGGATATGCGCAAGAAATAATAAACCAGTAGGTATAACATTCCCGAATCTGCAGCTGTTTATTTATGGAGGGGTGAATTACGAGCCTTATCGCAGTAAATTCGAGGATTTGATTGGCCGAAAGGTCGATAGTATCGAATTATTTCCGGCCAGCGAGGGATTTTTTGCCTATCAGGATCAGTTTAAGGATCGGGGACTTCTGTTGCTTCTCCAGGCTGGGATTTTCTATGAGTTTATAAAAGCCGATACATTTTATGACGATTCTCCCAGACGCTTCACGATAGGAGAGGTGGAATTTGGCGTCAATTACGCCATGATAATCTCCACAAATGCGGGGCTTTGGGCATATAACCTTGGAGATACCGTTCAGTTTACTTCTTTGAATCCGTATCGGGTGATTGTAACAGGGCGCATAAAGCATTTTATCTCTGCTTTTGGGGAGCACGTTATTGCCAAGGAAGTGGAGTATGCCATGGAAGAAGCGATCGCGCAAACCGGGGCCAGGGTAAATGAGTTTACGGTTGCACCACAGATACAACCGGAAGAAGGGCAGTTGCCCTATCATGAATGGCTGGTGGAGTTCGAAAAGTTACCGGAAGACCTTTCGCGTTTTAAATCTGTGCTGGACCAGAGCCTTCAGACTCAAAATAGTTACTACTTCGATTTGATTGATGGGAAGATATTGCAACCCCTTCGGCTTACCCAAATCCGCAAAGGGGGTTTTCAGCAACACATGAAGTCTGTAGGCAAATTGGGCGGGCAAAATAAGATCAAACGCCTGGCCAACGATCGAAGTTTGGCGGATGCACTTCAGGCCTACGTCCTATAAAACCTTCGCTCTTGCGCTTCAGACCCCTGAGTTCGGGAGGTACAAAGGAAGCCGACATTCGCTAAACTCAAATTAAAACGTATTTTTGCGGTACATCTGTTTTCATGGAAGCAACCAGAGCCCAGGAATCGACAAATGCTATTGAGCGCATGTACATTACCATGCGCCACCTCTTTAACAGGGGCTTCTACAAACCGATGGGTGTTTCCGGGGAAACATTGCGCAATGCGCTGTTACAACTTCGACCTGAAATCTACGGAACAATTGCGGAAAGCAAGGCAGAACTGGACGGACTGATTTATGTCCTGGAACGACTGCCAGAGGGTATTGAACAGTGCAAATACATCAACCTCACCGCAGATGAGGGCTATAGGGATTCCCATTTTGAGCCCATAGTTCCACCAAAGCGCCGCAGAAACTGTTACCGGATTGACAGGGAACAGATGAACATTGAAATAACCCGCGGGCGCTCGGATATTTACGACATCCTCACCCATTTAACCTTCCTCTTTATTGAATCAGGCAAAATAGGCGAAAGGGTACTCATTGGGGACTCCGGAAATACAATACGAGACTGGGAGAAACTCGAAGCCGCCTATAAAAAGGACAAACTGACCTTATCCGAAAGAGAAATTGCCATTACCCATACGGCTAATATACTGGGTCGCTCCTTTGTGGAGATCAAATCGGTTTACGACAAGTTCGCGACTAAAAAAGACCCCGAACGATTCCTTAAAATCATCTATTGGCTCGGCAAACAGGCTATCGATGAGGAAACCACAGGGAATAAGCGTACCATCACTTTCAGCGCCTTGCTACGGGAAGGTCTCGGCCATCATATCCATGGGGAACGCTGGGCCAATGCGATCAAGGCTGCCCTGGATAAGCATGGGCTCATGGAACGTCCTTTGCACATAATCAGTTCCAACATGCACAGTGTACTGAACACGCTGTTTGCCGCAAAGGCTTTGAAAAGGGAGTTCCCAAAAGCAGGTAACCTCGATATTTTTGAGGCCCTTAGCAGCGAGGATAACGGGAAATTACAGGACAAAATCCTGGCCATGGCCCGCAAGAACGGAATGTTCTTGATCGACGACACCTCAGGTGCCAATATCGATGTTCAGATTTTTGATTTGGCCCGCTTGACAAAGGATGCCTGTTGCTATGAAATCCCGGAGGTTCCAGTATCTGAGAAGCCCGTAATTCTGGTAATGGATTACGCTTTTGGAGAACAGGCTTATGAATGTATTGACGAGCTGCTAAAACCTTACAAGGCAAATGACATGCCGCAATTCCTGGATGTCCGGTCGATATCGGTAATGGGGAAAGCCGGGATACTGGTTGGTGAAAAGGGAGACCTGATGATTCCCTCTGCGCATATTTTTGAAGGAACAGCCGATAATTACCCGTTTAAAAATGAGCTCTCGAAAGCGGATTTTGAAGGAAATGGTCTTTCGGTTTATGAAGGGACTATGGTTACGGTTCTCGGCACTTCGCTACAAAACCGCGACATTCTGTCCTTTTTCCACGAATCCACCTGGAATGTAATAGGCCTGGAGATGGAAGGAGTTCATTATCAAAAAGCAATTCAGTCTGCATCGCAGATCAGAAAGAGTATTCGTCAGGACGTAAAGATCAGATATGCCTATTACGCGTCTGATAACCCTTTAAAATCGGGCCATACCCTGGCTTCAGGGGGCCTTGGAAAAACGGGAGTTAAACCAACCTACCTGATAACAGATAAAATCTTACTACAAATTTTTAATTCAAAATAACCATGGCTACACCAGACCCAGCAGATAAAGCCGCACCCGATGAAATTGATTTAGGTCATTTTTTTAACCTGATCTACAAAGTGTTCCATTCCATGTTTATTGGGATATTGACCTTTTATCAATACGTCAAGCGGAATTTTGTCTGGTTTGTTGGATTGACTGTTATTGGCGCCATAGCAGGATTCACGATAAACCAGCTGGTCGATGAAAAACACAAACTCGATGTTTTAGTCAGACCCAGCAAGGATGATATTAATTTTTCGTTTGACACACGAACCTATTTATATGACGTGTTGACCGAAATCCAATCCGACATTAAAGGGAAAGACAGTTTGTTTTTTGGCAATCTTGGCTTTAAAGCTGAGGATTTACCTGGCCTTGAAATCGAGATAACCCCCTTGATTTCGGAAGGCAGGGGATTGCTTGATACAGAAAATGATATTATTTCTGCCCTTATGGAATTTCAGAACTCAGAGGCGGTTAATGAGATGCTGGAATCTGAATTGCGCAATGAGGCGATGATTGACCAACGAATTACATTTTATTTTAAAGATCCTGTAGCAGGTGAGAAATTTGCAAAAAAGACTTTAGAGTATATAAATTCCAATCCTTATTACGACAACCTCGTTGAAGTCCAACGACAAAACAACAAGATGAGCCTGATGTCTAATGACAGCCTGATCAATCAAATTGACCTACTTCTACAAGCGTTCACTGACAAACTCAATAAGACCAATTCGGGATCAGAGGGACAAATTGTGATGGAGAATCTGACAGGCATGAATGCGGCAGCCTTGTTGGAATTAAAAACCGAACTTCTGGCAGATTCCGATATCAGAAGGATGGAATTGGAAATGAATGACAGACCGGTAAATATTTTGAATTTTGGGAAACCGCATAAAATTGACAAACCCTTATTTAAGAAGAACATCGTTTTCTTCCCCTTACTGCTCCTGGGGCTCTTTTTGGCAGGGTCATTTATTCGTTTTTTAAATCGAAAATCAAAAGAACTACTTTAGGGGAGTTGCATTTAAATTCATCAAAAGGTTTGAAAATCCACAAAGCTCCAATAGCAGGCTGCTTTTTGTTTGTCCCGGAGTCGTACAGGGACAACAGGGGGGAGTTTATGGAGACTTATAACCATCGTGAATTTCTGGCTATTTTAGGGGAGCCGTTACATTTTGTTCAGGACAATCAATCGATCTCAAAGAAGTTCGTCCTGAGAGGACTGCATTATCAAACAGGAGCCCATGCGCAAGCCAAGCTCGCCAGGGTAATTTCGGGACGCGTCCTCGATGTTGTCGTCGATATCCGCAAGGACAGCCCGACTTTTGGAGAATATTTTTCCACTGAGCTTTCTGCCCGTAACCGAAAAACCATTTTTATACCAAAAGGGCTGGCACACGGTTTCCTGGCCCTGGAGGACAACACCATATTTTCTTATAAATGCGATGCCTTCTACAATCCTGAATCCGAAAGAGGGATCATTTACAATGACCCGGATCTTAAGATAGACTGGCAGATCGAGGAAGAGAAGATGATTCTGTCCGAAAAAGATCTCGCCCTGCCGCGATTTAATGAAGAAATTTTATGAAACAAGTTATTCAGAACTTCAAGACGGGGAAACTATATCTCGACGAGGTGCCACCTCCATCTATTTCGGAGGGTATGGTGCTCGTCGCCAATGAGTTCTCGCTAATTAGCGCCGGCACGGAACGAAGCACTGTCAAGGTGGCCAAGGCCAACCTGGTAGGTAAGGCGAGGCAGCGTCCCGATCTTGTGGCCCAGGTACTTCAGAATGTCAAGAAGGAAGGGCTCAGGGCGACCTACGAAAAAGTCAGGACCAAGCTGGATGCCTTAAAGCCGCTCGGATATAGTACCGCCGGAATAGTTCTGGCTTCTAATGACACCAATGGAGCCTTTAAACCAGGAGACCGCGTTGCATGTGCCGGCGCAGACTATGCCTCACATGCAGAAGTGGTTGCCATCCCTCAGAACCTTGTGGCTAAAATTCCGGATGAGGTACCCTTTGAAGCGGCTGCGTTTACAACTCTGGGAGCCATTGCATTGCAGGGAGTAAGGCAGGCCAACCCGAGATTGGGTGAAAACATATGCGTAATTGGCCTGGGACTTCTCGGACAATTAACTTCCCAGTTGCTGAAGGCAAATGGATGCAATGTTTTTGGGATTGATCTCTCAGATAATTTGGTGACGCTAGCAAAGCAACTGGGCGCCTCCGAAGCAGCTGTCCGGAATGCCCCAAACCTAATGGCAGCCATTTCGAACTTTACGAACGGACACGGATTTGACAGTGTTATCATTACTGCAGCAGCACCTACTAATGACCCTATTGAACTGGCGGCAGAAATAGCGGCCAAAAAAGGTAAAGTAGTAATGGTAGGGGCGGTAAAGATGAACGTACCTCGTGATCCTCACTTCTACCGAAAGGAATTGGATCTTAAAATGTCCTGTTCCTATGGCCCCGGGCGTTATGATGTCAATTACGAGGAGCGGGGGATGGATTATCCTTATGCCTATGTGAGATGGACTGAACAGCGGAATATGGAGGCCTTTCTGGGACTGCTTGCAAAAAAGGCGCTGAACCTCGATCCACTTGTCACTCATGTATTTGATATTTCTGAGGCTTTGAAGGCCTATGATATTGTACTTGGAAATACCAAAGAACCCCATATTGGAATCTTGTTAAAATACCCTGGGCTTGATGGTGAAAAAGCATCAAGGATTTCGATTAACAGCACCAATGCAGTGGCAGGGAAGTCCTCTATCGGTTTTATCGGAGCGGGCAGTTTTGCCCAGAGCTATCTTATACCGAATATTGATGCCAAAAAGTATAATCTGGACACAGTTGTGACTACAAAGGGCATAACAGCTAAAAACGCAGCGGACAAATTCGGATTCTCATTTGCCTCTACAAGCGCTGCCGATGTGCTGGATGCAGAAAGGATCAATACGGTATTCATAGCCACACCACATAGTAGTCATGCAAAGTATGCCATTGAAGGACTTCATCGGAACAAGCATGTTTTTGTGGAAAAGCCCCTCGCAATGAATACAGAGGAACTCGATTTAGTCCGCGAGGCGTATCAGCATTCCGACGCTATCCTCATGGTTGGGTTTAACAGGCGATTCTCGACGCTTGCCACGGAGATCCGAAAGGAATTTGAGGGGCTAAATGAGCCGTTGGTTGTAAATATCAGGGTAAACGCGGGATTTATTCCGAAGGAGCATTGGACGCAAATCAAAGAAGTAGGAGGAGGAAGGATCATAGGCGAGATGTGCCATTTTGTGGATTTGATCCAGTTTTTCACGAATTCACGACCGGTTCAGGTCTATGCATCCAGTATCGATACAAGTAATGCAGAAATGCAGTCAGATGATAATATATCAGTTATTCTGAAGTACGAGAACGGGTCTGTTGGGAATCTCATCTATCTGGCAAATGGAGATAAATCGATCCCGAAAGAACATATCGAGATTTATGGTGGAGGTGTTACTGCTGTTATCAACGACTTTAGAAGCGGGTCACTTCACAGGAACAACCGAAAGATTAAATTGAAATTATCGGGCAAGGGCCACAGACAGGAGGTAGCAGCATTTCTAAAGGCACTCGAGACCGGAGATGTTTCGCCCATCCCGTTTGAATCGATCTATGATACAACCCTTACGACATTTAAAATCCAGGACAGTCTGGCCACCGGGCTTCCTCAAAGAATAATCGACTAGTGGCAGGACAGAGAACGGATTAATGACAACAGGCAGTCATAAAAAGCGAGTACTGGTAACGGGGGCCAGCGGACAATTGGGGAAGAGCCTAAGGGACCTCGAGGGTGATTTCCCGGAATTGGAATTTGAATTCCTGAACCGGACAGAGCTTGATATTACCCGTAAAGATGTCGTGGAAGAATCGTTTTTCAAATATAATCCGGACTATTGCATCAATTGTGCGGCCTTTACGCAGGTAGATCTGGCAGAAAAAAACCCCGAAGGGGCATATGCTGTAAATGTTAAGGGTGTTCAGCATCTGGTGGACGCCTGTAAGAAATCCGATACGACCCTGATCCATATATCCACAGACTACGTTTTCGACGGACTGAAACCCGGAGGATATACTCCTTCAGACGTTCCGAATCCGATTAACGAATATGGAAGAACAAAACTCCAGGGCGAGCAAGAGATAACAGACGTCCTACAGAGGTACTTTATCATTCGGACATCCTGGCTCTATTCCCGGAAATATGGGCCAAACTTTTACCTGACGGTTCGCGATAAGGCCCGAAAGAGCGAAAATCTGAACATCATTGATTCTCAAAGGGGATGCCCGACGGATGCCACAAATCTTTCCCGTCATATCCTGGAACTGATCACTTCCGGAAGCACGTCTTACGGGATTTCCCACTTCACTGATGCCACTCCCATGACCTGGTTTGAGTTTGCGGGTTGGATTCTGGAGCAAGAAGGATTAGCGCCTTATGAGAAGCTTCAGAAGGCTGAGAATTATCGTACTTTTGCGGTCAGACCGACAAACAGCATACTGCTTCACTAGCCAACAGCAGCATATGGCCATAAAAAATCTGATCATTTTTGGGACCCGTCCGGAAGCTATTAAAATGGCACCCCTTGTCCACGAATTCAGGAAAAACCCCGATATTTTCAAAACCCGGGTGTGCGTAACCGCTCAGCACAGGGAAATGTTGGACCAGGTCCTGGATTTTTTTGACATCAGCCCTGATTATGACCTGGACCTGATGAAACCCAATCAGACATTGCACGGCCTGACCGCAGCCATAATAACAGAGCTGGAGCCTGTCCTTTCCGATTTTCAACCGGATTATGTTTATGTTCATGGGGATACAACAACGACCATGGCTTCTTCCATTGCGGCTTTCTATTCCGGGGCAAAAATCTGCCATGTAGAAGCAGGCCTGAGGACCTTTAATAAGCACGCGCCATTCCCGGAGGAAATCAACAGGAGTGTAGCAGGTGTTATTGCTGATATCCATTGTGCACCGACGCAAACCTCCTGCGACAATCTCCTTCGTGAGAACAAGCCTGCCGAAAGCATTGTGATTACCGGAAACACAGTGATAGATGCCCTGCAGTTCAGTCAGTTAAAAGTCAATTCGGAGGGATTCACCGATGATGAGATCGAAGCCCTTAAAGAACGTTTGGATCTGGACAGGCGAATACTTCTGGTAACCGGCCATAGAAGGGAAAATCACGGAGAGGGTTTTATTTCGATTTGCAAGGCTCTCCGCGGATTGGCAGAAAAGTACCCGGACCTTCAAATCGTATACCCGGTCCATTTAAACCCAAAAGTCAAAGGGCCGGTCTATGAACTCCTGGGAGGCATCGAAAACATCCATTTGATCCCCCCCTTGGCCTATCCAGCCTTTATTTGGCTTATGTCCAGAAGCCATATAGTCCTAACTGATAGCGGCGGGGTGCAGGAAGAAGCTCCAAGCCTGGGCAAACCTGTACTGGTAATGCGCGAAACCACTGAAAGACCCGAGGCCGTAAAGGCCGGGACGGTACTATTGGTGGGAACGGATGCCGATTTGATTGTGACAGAAACAACTAAATTACTAGAGGACGATACGCTATACGAATCTATGGGTCACCGCCATAACCCATATGGAGACGGAAAAGCATGTGAACGGATCCTAGGACATATCTTAAAAGACCACGCGGATGAAATCACCTGAGGTTGTCATGATGGGGCTGGGTTATATCGGCCTTCCCACTGCTGAATTGGATCATCGCGCATTCTGATGTTTAAAAGAGGAATTGATAACCTGAAGAAGTACGGTAGTGCAAACCCACTTTCAAAGAATATTTTGCTTTATTCCTTTGGAAGCCTGGGTTCACGGGCCATAAACTTCGCCATTTATCCAATTCTCACTTTCTATTTGTTAAAGGAGGATTTAGGTTTTTATGACGTTGTCGTTAACACCATATTTCTTGTGATTCCTTTAGCAACCCTCCAATATGCCGATGGCATCTACCGCGTCATCCTTCCCCTGGATGATGAAGTCAGGAAAAAAGGAATTATCGCCGGAGGGTTTAATTTTATTACCATGAGCTCTCTGGTAATATTGGCGATCCTGGTAGCTGCGATTTCATGGATTTTCCCGCTCCGATTTGGGGGACTTATATTCTTGATGGCATTTTTTTTCGGGATTAACCAATCCACAAAGCAAATCGTCCGCGGGTTGAAAAAGAACGTTCAATACGTAGCAGGAGATATTCTATACAGTCTTGTATTTATCCTTATTCTGGCGCTTACCCTGATCGTTCTGAAATTAGGTTTGAAGGGTGTTTTTATCGCTTTTATTGTCGCAAACCTCCTTTCTTTTACATATTTGATTTTCTCGTCGGGGATGAGAAGGTATCTCGATTTTAAGCAAATGCCTCAGGTTGTTGAACTTAAGCCGATATTGAACTATTCTACCCCTTTGATACCCAACACCCTGAGCTGGTGGCTCGTGGGTTCAGCCAACACTTATATCATCATTGCCATACTCGGTTTAGAGTTCAACGGAATCTATGCTGTCGCCTATAAAATATCTTCTGTGATTTACTTGTTGAACCGCGTATTTAATTTGGCCTGGCAAGACCAATTGATCGCCAGTGATCAGGAGGAAAGCCTCTATAATTCAAAAATATTCAATCGTCTTACCCTTACATTGCTGACGCTGGCTATCGTTCTGACGATTGTGATGAAACCCCTTTTGCACCTGGTAGTAGAGGAAACCTATTTCATCGTTTGGAAATATGTTCCCTTCTTAATCCTGGCGGCAGTTTTGTCCAGTATTTCGGCATATTTTGGGGCATTCTATCTGAAATGGCAGACGACAAGGAAGATTTTCATCTCCACCCTGATTGGGGCATTTATTGCCATTATTTGTTCAATAGTGCTCACTAAAAACTTTGGTTTAATTGGCACCTCAACATCCATGGCGATAGGGTTTGGAACAGTATTCTTGTATCGTTATCTGGACACAAAAGCAAGGTTGAAATTGCATTTAAGCATTTACATTCCTTTCTTGTTATTATTATTTGTTTTTGCAATCATACTTTCTTACTACATATGAAATACGGTCTGTTTACTTACAAAACTTCCCGATTTAATAAAATTAATATCGGAGATTACATACAAAGCATTGCTGCACGGCAATTTCTTCCTCAGGTGGATGTGCTCATAGAAAGGGACGAGCTCAATTTGTACAAGGGAGACCCCTTGAAAATAATTATGAATGGCTGGTTTACACATCGTCCTAAAAATTGGCCGCCTTCTAATAGCATCGTGCCCCTTTTCGTATCCTTCCATTTGAATAAGACAGTTGCGGAGCAAATGCTCAATAACAAGGCAATTGTTTCGTATTTCATAGCTCACCAACCGATAGGTTGCCGAGACTATGACAGCATGAAACGAATGAAAGAGGTCGGGATTGATGCATTTTACAGCGGATGCCTTACAACAACTTTGAATTACGATGGCCGGCTATTTGCAAATCCTCCAGAGAAAAGCGACAAAATTCTTCTGGTAGATGTGCTGTTTAAGGACGACGCAGTGCTTCGTGCAAAACGCAATAAGTTACTTTTTGTCAAAGACGTCCTAACAGGGAAATTCAAGAAAAGTTCTCCGGTCCAGGAGTATTTAAACACCTTGGGTGCCGAGGACAATACGCACCAGATTGAGCATTTAACGTGTTATTACGACGCAAAAACTTCAGAGTCTCAGAGGTTCGCCCATGCAGAGAACATACTCCGAAAATTGGCCGGGGCAAAACTTGTCATAACCTCGCGAATCCATATTGCATTACCGTGTTTGGCCCTGGGGACACCGGTGCTTTTTGCTTTTGGAGGCAAACTATCAAACCTTCAGGAGTTCAGGCGATTGGATGGTGTCATCAACCATATGAACGTGCTTGTGGATGAAGAGTTCGATGATACTGCTCCACACTTAAAGGGAATTAATTTCTACAGAATAAATGAGATTGATCTGGACAGGCCTCCCAAGAATCCAGAAACCCACCTAAAAATCCGTGAATCACTTGTAGAGCGATGTAATATGTTTATTTAAAACACGCGTAATGCTCAAGCTGAGGTATAATAATTATTTAAGCAGCCTTCTGATTTTCATGGGGTACCTCAGCATTTTTAATAAACCGATTTCTGGCATCCTCAAAACAAGCGCAATAGGCTATATAGATGAGGTCATTTTAGTTATTGGCGTAATTCTGATTTCCTTAATAATGCTGCTCTCAAAAAAGATTCATGTAATCTTTCTTTTAGTAGCAGGTTTCTTTATCTATTCGGTTGTAATTAGCCTTAGTTTTGGATTGAACAGGGATTGGATTGATATTCTTATCCAAAGTCTGGTAAACCTGAAATTTTTTCTGCTAACCCTTACTTTTTTAATGGTTTTCAGGGATCGTATTGAGGTAATTGAACGGTTTTTCAGGAATGTCCTGCTGCTGGCAATCATAGGGCTGGTTCTCAATGTTATTTTTGGCAGCAATTTTAACCTCCTTTTTGATATGCCCGTGTACAATCGCCCCTCTGTGGCTTTGCGTTACGGGGGTTTCCTGAATCCAAATCATTTGGCTTTTCTGATGGCATTGTATATAGGGACGCTGTTGAGTAAAGCCAGGACATCTGGTTCATTCATCTCAGCAAAACAATGGGGATTGGTCGTTGGCAGCCTTTTTGTCATAGCTCTTACAGATTCCAGGACGGCAATTATCGGGGTGTTTATTTTTTTCGCGGCATTTTATTGGGAATTCATCCTTAAAAATGTCAAAATTTTCATGTCATTTCTATTCTTGATTGCATTTTCAGTGGTGATGCTATTGTTGTTCTCAGACATCCTGGAAATTACACTGATAAACCTTCAGGGAAGTTTTTCTCTGGACAGCTATTACATTCGTGGTATTATGATCAATATGGCAGTCCAGATTTCTTATTTTTATTTTCCAATAGGTACAGGGGCCGCTTCATTTGGCTCTCTATTATCAGATGGGAGCAAAGTATATGAAGATTTTGGAGTTGCCGACAGGCTCTTCTTCATTGAAAAAAGAGGCATATATGACAGTAGCGTTGCATCTGTTCTGGGAGAGTACGGGATTATTGGAATTGTCCTTTATGGGCTGATGTTTTATTATCTGTACAGGTACTTGAAGACTTTGTTCCCTGCCCGGCAGCAAACGATGACCAAGGCACTTTTTGTCGCCTTTTTTTTCTATTCTGTAACGAATCCTACCCTGACCAATAACATTTATATTTTAATCAGCATCCCCGTATTTGTAATATTTAGTGTTTCTCAGAATAAAAAAACCATAACTTCTCCACAGGGATTGCTATAGAGAAATACCTAAACCCATCAGTCAATGAGGATACTTCTTTTATCCAACATGTATCCAAGCAAAGAAAAACCCTATGCAGGTATCTTTGTAAAAAACCAATTCGAAGAGATTGGAAACCAAATGCGGAAGGATGAGCAGGTTGATATTTTCTATATGCCCAGGAGGTTCACGGGAAAGTTGGGTACAATTCTAAAATACATACGGGCATTCTTTCTTTTTATCCCCTTTATCTTCAGAAAGTACGATCTTATTCATCTGCATTTTTTTTACCCCCTGATCTATTTGGTTTGGATTTATAAGAAGATTCATCCCAACGCCACGGCTGTGGTCACCTTTCACGGAAAGGACATTACGGTGGCGGTTACTGAAAAGAACAAAAAGCATTTAAAGAAACTCGCGGAATCAGTCGATTTCGCAATACCCGTAGGGAAAACTCTCGCCTCAATGGTTCAGGCTAAATTACATCTTGAAACAGGCATGGTCCTTCCGGTAGGTGTGGATGACAGAATATTCAGACCCGAAGAAAATGTAGAAAAATGTTACGATTTTGTATGGATAGGATCCTTTATACACCGAAAAGGTATTGATCTCTTGATTCAGGCAATTCGACAATTGGACAGGGATGATGTTACGTTCTGTTTTTGTGGTTCGGGAGAATATATTGAAGAGCTTCAGGATTTGGCGAAGTCCTATCCCATATCAATAAAACAGAATCTAACCCAGCCTGAAATAAGCAGATTGCTAAACCAGGCCCGTTTCTTTGTTCTAATGTCCAGAAATGAAGGCTTTCCAACGGCTACTATTGAAGCAATGTATTGTGGCATCCCGGTCCTGACATCTGACATACCTCAGTTTTTAGAACAGGTAAACCCAGGTGTTAATGGATATACAACCCCACTGGGCGATGTGGCAGCTGTTGCAGAGAAATTAGGGGCTCTAAAAGATCTTTCCGACTCCGAATACAGCAAATTGTCAAAAGGAGCACTGAAATCTTTTCGGGAACTCTCTTTACAGAATGTTTGTTCGCAACTCCTCAATGCCTATAGAAAATTAGCCAAATGAAGCGAATTTTATATGCCGTCTACCTCATTTTATTCAGGCACACCCCTGAAGATTATCGTCCTTATGCTTTGTTCTTTCCCAGGGTTCGAAGTTTTCTGGTACGTTCATATTTACGATCCTGCGGGAAAAGGCCCCGTGTAAAAAGCGGGGCTGAAATAGCTCCTAATTCCTCGATGGGAGATTATTCTGAACTGGGCACGCGCTGCATGGTACAATCCAACGTTAGTATTGGTTCTAACGTTATTATGGGCCCTGATGTGAAAATTTATTCCCGAAATCACAAATTTGATCGTCTGGATATACCCATTCAAGAGCAGGGCAAGGATTATTTCCATACCTATATTGGGAATGATGTCTGGATAGGTGCCAACGTGGTAATTACAGCGGGATGTCGTATTGGCAATCACGCCGTTCTGGCAGCAGGAGCCGTTGTAACGGGGGACATTCCTGAATATGCAGTAGCCGGGGGAGTTCCTGCTAAAGTATTGAAGTACAGAAAGGAACCTGCAGCAGATTAGGCCTTCAAGCAATATGCATTCGATTGTTTGAGAATCCGACCGGGGATAATGTAAGGACTTTCAAAACGGGAATTTTAATGGTTGAAATGATTTATCTTTTAGGAGCTGGAAGAAGCGGGACAACCCTGCTTTCTGCTGTATTACATGCTCACAAGAACATTCATACCCTTGGAGAAATGCATCAGTTCCCGGAATATTTAGGAGAAAACAAACGCTGTTCATGCGGCAGATCATTGGATAAGTGTGAATTTTGGAGCCTTGCTATAAAAGACATGAGTCCAGATCTTCTGAAGACCCAAGATTATAAGGATGAGCTCAATAAGGCCGAAGCCCATAGCAGAATACCCGGTTATCTTTTGGGTCAGAAATCAAAAAAAAGATACGACAAACTCCAAACAGAAATTCTTAGGGCTTGCAGTAAAGCCACAAAAAAGAAATGGCTGCTCGATTCTTCAAAATATATCAGTCGATTCCTGCTTCTAAACAGAAACGGGGAATTAAATATCAAAGGAATTTATGTTGTCAGAGATGTAAGAGGAGTTGTGGAATCCTTTGGAAAAAACGTTCAGACTCCGAAAGGACCCTTAGCCACCCTGGTCTATTACGGTCTGATAAATGCTTTCGGCGAAGTCGTCAGCAGGCTTTTTGCCAATGTTCTCAAGGTTAGGTATGAGGATTTCGTAAGAAATCCTGAAAATGTGGTTGAGAAAATATTGAATCATTTGAATGAATCGGATACAGCTGGGGATACGCTACCGGCTGAATTCAGTATGCCGCACATTATTGGGGGAAATCGCATGAAGTCAGAACGTCAAATCAGGATTAATCCTGAAGAACAGTGGCGCACCCGGCTTCCCAGGTGGAAACAAATAGCTTATTATATTGGTGTTTGGCCATTGATGATTATAAACGGATACAAGGTATGAAAGCGATGAACGCTCTAAAGTTGTGGCTTTTGTATTTGGTGATTTTCACCCTGCCAATGTACATGAAGGTTAACAATGTCTTGCTGGGGGCATTCGTTTTGGTGGGATTTCTCGACAATCTACTCAACAGAAGATATAAAAAGGGGAATGCCTTATTCCTGCGAGGCCTCCCAATAATAGGGTTCTTTTTTTTAGCGCTATTTGGAGCCTTTAGGGAGTTTTCTTTTGAAGGGTTTTCATATTTAGAAAAATACTGGTCCTTCCTGCTCCTGCCACTGGTTATGCTTCCGGATCCGGAAACATTTAGGAGGCATCAAAAGGATATTTTCTTATCCCTTGTATGGGGGTGTATAACTACCCTTGTGATCTGTTATTCAAATGTAATTTATGACATGGTGGTATCGAACGAGCCAGCTTCATATTTTTTCAGATGGCGGCATCTGGGGCACCAGTTCACTGAAATAGCAGATACGCATCCAACGTATTTATCGCTTTTTATCCTTACTTCAATTTGTTTTCTTGCCCAGGAGGAAACCGTCTCATATACGTTTAAAAGCATCGTACTTCCTTTTTTAATAGTGTCGCTCTTCCAGCTTGCAAGCAGGGCTGCCCTGGTTATCCTGGTCCTGCTTTTGATATTTATCCTTTTTCAACGGGTCCGAAAGAATAAATGGCAAATTGCCGGTGTTTTGTTCGGGATAGTTTTCGGGGGTCTTTTGGTATTTTACTATGGAAGTGATTATTTGACAACGAGGCTTTTTTCTGCAGGAAAAGCGTTTAATGACCGGAGGGTAGAGCACTGGGAAGTCTCTTATGATATTTTTAAAGCAAATCCTGTTACCGGAGTTGGTTATCAAATGGTTGGGCCTTTAAGGAAAGAAGGCTATATAAAGCACGGTTTTGAAATAGCGGCATCAGAAGAATACAATGCCCACAATCAATTTCTGGAATTCCTCAGCACACAGGGGGTGATCGGAGGATTTGTTTATGGGGTTTCCCTGGCATACCTTTTCTTCCTCGCCGTAGTTCGCAAGGACTTATTGTTTAGCTTTGTCTTTTTTGCTTTTATTATGGCTAACCTCACAGAATCCATGATGGTCAGGATAAAAGGAATTGAATATTTTGCTATCCTGGGGACGCTTTTTCTTTGTTCCGTAACTTCTAGCAATCAGGTAGATGAAGATATACATAACCCTTGATTACGAACTGTTTTTCGGATCCAAAACCGGCACCCCTGAGAAATGTATGATCGATCCGACCCGGAGGTTGTCGGAGATCGTAGCGCCTTTTGACATAAAATTTACCTGCTTTGTAGATTCGGGCTATCTGCTTGCCCTGAAGCGTCAGAAAAAAGAATATGATATTCTCGAGCGTGACTTTGAGATAATTAAAGAGCAATTAATTCAGTTGACCAGGTCAGGTCATGGAGTGGAGCTTCATGTTCATCCACATTGGGAGGATTCCTTTTTTGATGGCAGCCAATGGCAAATAAATACCGAAAGGTATAAGCTTTCGGCCTTTAGTTCTTCATCCGTAATGGATATTGTGCAAAGCCATACTGATGTCCTGAAAGAGATTACGGGGAGGGCTCCTGTGGCCTATAGAGCGGGAGGTTGGAGTGCCCAACCCTTTCCGCCTATTGGAAAAGCTTTGGAAAATCAGGAAATTTTTGTGGACAGCAGTGTTTTCCCTGGCGGATTTTACACTTCAGACCATCAACAATTTGACTTTCGTGCGGTACCGGCCTACACCACAGAATATCGGTTTTCAGAAGATTTAATCCATCCGGATACCGAAGGAAAGTTTAAGGAAATTCCAATTAGCGCATGCAAGGTCCCTCCTTCTTTTTATTGGAAGTTGGCAGGGAGAAAATTCTTTGGAGGAGCGGACCATAAATCTTATGGGGATGGCCAGCCAATCAGGTTGTCCAAGGGATATTTTGAAAAACTTACCAGAACTTCGATTGATGTAGTTTCTATGGATGGATATAAGAGCAGTTTTCTGGAGAAAGCCCTTAAGCGTTATGTGAAACACACCTCAAATCAAGGGAATTTTGTAATTCTTGGACACCCTAAAGCTTTTTCATCATATTCCCTGAAAAAATTTCAGAGGTTTCTTGAAAAAACAGCGGAGACACATCAGTACTCAACCTTCCAATGAACAGGATTCATATTTTGAACACCAATATCGACAACTACACCATGGAGCAGACCCTCGATGCTGTAGATTCAGCTATTGCGGAAAACCGCCAGCTTCATCATGTGGTGGTCAACGCGGGAAAGATAGTGGCTATGCAGACGGATGCACAACTAAGGGAAAGTGTAAACAACAGCGACTTGATAAATGCAGATGGACAGGCTGTTGTCTGGGCATCCCGGATTTTGGGCAAGCCTTTGAAAGAGCGGGTCGCCGGGATTGATATTATGAAGAATCTGGTCCGGAGAGCAGCGGAAAGAGGATATAAAATATACTTTTTCGGAGCCAGCGAGGAAGTTGTGTCCATGGTCGTGGATCACTACAAAGAGCGTTTTGGGGAAGGAATTATTGCAGGATACAGAAATGGCTATTTTAAGAAAGAAGATGAGATGCAAATCGCTACAGAAATCGCAGACAGCGGCGCAAACGCACTATTTGTGGCGATCAGTTCGCCTGTAAAGGAGAATTTTCTATACCGTTACAGGGATTTACTTAAGAAGGTAAATTTTATAATGGGAGTAGGGGGAAGTTTTGACGTAATATCCGGTAAAGTCAGGCGGGCCCCAATATGGATGCAGAAAAGCGGTCTGGAATGGTTCTACCGGTTCCTTCAGGAACCCGGGCGAATGTGGAAGCGCTATTTAATTGGAAACACTAAATTTATTTGGCTGGTATTGAAAGAGCGAATGAGCCAATGATAAGGAATTGGGATGTTATTTTCACAAGGTAAAATTTCGGATTTGATTACCCCGATGGCACTTGTCATCGATCTTTTGATAATCAACCTTACGGCTTATTTCCTTCCCATCAATCTGGAGGAGGCAATTATTTTTCATAGTTACATCAGTCTTGCATGGATGTTTATTGCCTTTAAAACCGAGTTTTATGTAGTTTACAGGTACTCCAAAGTCACTCATATATTAAAGCGTATTGTAAGGCAATTCTTTTTCTACTTCCTTATCCTATATGCTTTTATAGGGTTCTTCAAACAACCGAACATGAGCAGGCTGGCTCTGGCCCAGTATGCAGTTCTGGTATTCATTACCGTTTCCATAGTTAAATTCCTGAACTACTACCTGTTGATGAGTTACCGGGAACGGGTGAAGAGTAGTTTGCGGACTGTTGTGGTTATCGGGCAGAATCGCAAGGCAGATCAATTGATTGCTGTATTCAAGGAGCGGACAGAATTTGGGTACGAATTCAAAAAACAGTTTTGTCCCTCGAATAATGAGTTTAATATTCAATCCTGTTTTGATTACATCCTGGCAAACCAGATTGATGAAATCTACTGCTCTATTTCTGAGCTAAAAAACAAGGAAATAATTGCCTTTATCAACTTTTCCGATAATAACCTCAAGACCCTCAAGTTTCTCCCGGACAACAAGAACATCTATTCTAAAAAGCTCAAATTAGAGTACTACGATTACCTTCCAATCCTTTCTTTAAGGGATATTCCACTGCACAATCCAATCAATGCGTTTATCAAGCGCGCCTTTGACATCGGATTTAGTTTGCTCGTCATTTTGGGGTTACTTATTTGGCTAACCCCCTTGTTGGGCCTTATAATTTGGCTGGATTCAAAGGGCCCAATCTTTTTTGTCCAGAAAAGATCCGGCCTGGATAACCGGGAATTTTATTGCTATAAATTCCGATCCATGGCGATGAATCAGAATGCCGATCAGTTCCAGGCCAAAAAGAATGACATGCGGGTGACTACCATTGGTAATTTTATCCGAAAAACGAGCATCGATGAACTGCCCCAGTTCTACAATGTGCTTTTTGGAGATATGTCGGTAGTTGGCCCCCGGCCCCACATGATAAAACACACAAATGAATTCGCCCAAAAAATTGACAAGTATATGGTGCGCCACTTTGTTAAACCCGGAATAACAGGACTTGCTCAGGTACGCGGATACAGGGGCGAAATTGAACGGGAGAGCGACATTCAGAATCGGACTAAATTCGATGTATTTTATATCGAGAACTGGTCTTTCCTTCTCGACATAAAAATAATTATTCAAACCGTTCTGAATGTTTTTAAAGGGGATGACAAGGCGTATTGAGAAATACAGTGCGGTTGACCTGCAATGTTTTGTTGTAATAATAGGAGAACAATGGGGTTCTGCGTAATATTGAAGCGCTGAACCCCGAAATACATTAAAAAAATGAAAATATCGGTTATCGGTACCGGATATGTCGGCCTGGTTACGGGTACCTGTTTGGCAGAAACGGGTAATGAAGTGGTCTGCGTGGATATAGACGAAGAAAAAGTCAAGCGGATGCGCTCGGGAGAAGTCCCTATTTACGAACCGCATCTCGATGTGCTCTTTGAACGGAATATCGAGGCCGGCCGGCTTACCTTTACAACGTCCCTTAAGGAAGGCCTGGACCACGGGGTTATTGTATTTCTCGCCTTGCCTACCCCAGAGGAAGAAGACGGGTCTGCGGATTTAAAATATGTTCTCGGGGTTTCTGAGGAGATTGGAAAATTATTGAAAGGGTACCGCGTAATTGTCGATAAGAGCACTGTACCTGTGGGTACTTCCGAGAAAGTTAAAGAGGCCATTGGGAAGCACGCTTCACATGATTTCGACGTCGTATCCAATCCGGAATTTCTCAGGGAAGGGTATGCGGTAGACGATTTTCTCAAGCCTGAACGCATCATTATCGGATCCAGCTCTGATCGGGCAACCGAACTTATGGGAAAGCTCTACAAACCTTTTGTAAGAAGCGGAAACCCGGTGATCGTCATGGATGAAAAATCGGCCGAACTCACAAAGTACGCTGCCAATGCGTTCCTTGCAACAAAGATTACTTTTATGAATGAGATCGCGAATTTTTGTGAGAAAGTGGGCGCCGATGTAGACAAGGTCCGCATTGGGATAGGGACAGATTCCCGAATTGGGAAACGATTTCTCTTTCCCGGGATTGGATATGGAGGATCCTGTTTTCCAAAAGACGTGAAGGCACTTCATAAATCCGGTAGGGATTCGGGCTATGAATTTAAGATTCTACAGTCTGTCATCGATGTCAATCAAAGACAGAAGACCATTTTGATCCCAAAGATCCTCGCGCATTTTCAAGGAGACCTAAAAGGAAAAAAAATCGGTGTCTGGGGTCTGGCCTTTAAGCCTGAAACCGATGATATCAGGGAAGCTCCGGCCCTTTATATTATTGAAGAATTACTGGCGCTGGGTGCGGAAATTACGGCCTTCGACCCTGAAGCCATGGAGAATGTCCAGCGCAAAATGGGCGATCGGATTGCCTTTGCAGATGGGATGTACCAACCCCTTGAAAATGCCGATGCTTTGGTAATCTGCACGGAATGGGGTGTTTTCAGAAACCCCGATTTTACAAAAATGAAGGAATTACTTCAGGATGCGGTAATTTTTGATGGCAGAAACCTTTATGATACGGATGAAATACGCTCAGAAGGATTCGGTTATTACTCTATCGGAAGGGGTCAAGAGGGAAATCACGCTACTAATACATAGGTTTTGAAACGGATTTTAATCACCGGAGCCGCCGGGTTTTTAGGATCGCATCTTTGCGATCGCTTTATTGAGGAAGGACATCAGGTTATCGCAATGGACAACCTGATCACCGGGGACCTTAAGAACATTGAACACCTTTTTCAATTAGAACAATTCGAGTTCTACCATCACGATGTCACCAAATTTGTGCATGTCCCGGGGCCCCTGGATTACATCCTTCATTTCGCCTCCCCGGCCAGCCCCATCGATTACCTGAAAATACCCATTCAAACCCTGAAGGTCGGAGCACTCGGAACCCATAATTTGCTGGGTCTCGCCAAAGAGAAGCAAGCCCGGATTCTCATCGCAAGCACCTCAGAGGTATACGGAGACCCTTTGGTACACCCGCAGTCTGAGGACTATTATGGAAACGTCAATACGATTAGCCCCAGAGGCGTCTACGATGAGGCCAAGCGGTTTCAGGAGTCCATTACCATGGCGTATCATCGTTTTCACGGCCTGGATACGCGGATTGCCCGTATTTTCAACACCTATGGCCCGAGAATGCGCCTTAATGATGGACGGGTAATACCTGCTTTTATGGGTCAGGCTTTACGCGGGGAAAACCTTACCGTGTTCGGCGACGGAAAACAGACGCGTTCCTTTTGCTATGTTGATGATCAGATAGAGGGGATTTACAGGCTTTTGTTTTCAGACTATAACCTGCCCGTTAATATTGGGAACCCCGGAGAAATTTCAATCCTGGAATTTGCGGAGGAAGTGATCAAACTTACGGGTACAGACCAGAAAATTGTCTTTAAACCCTTGCCTCAGGACGATCCCCTGCAAAGAAGGCCGGATATCTCTAAAGCGAGGGAGATATTGGACTGGAAACCAACCGTGGATAGGGAGGAAGGCATGAAGATGACCTATGAATACTTCAAATCCCTCTCCAGGGAGGAGCTCGAAAAGCGCGAGCACCGTGATTTCAGTAAACGGAACACCTACTGAAAATAAACCTCAGGGTTCTACAGGTTTATGTATGTCATGACTTATTTTTGTCGAAAATCCATCCTATGAATATTCTGGTACTGGGGTCTGGAGGACGTGAACATGCCCTCGCCTGGAAGTTACACCAAAGCGACCGTGTCAATATGCTCTATGTCGCACCGGGAAATGCAGGTACAGCTGATTTTGTCCACAACCTCGATCTTTCGGTTACGGATTTTGAGGCGATTGGTGAAGCCGTGCTTTCGAAAGAGATAGACCTGGTTCTTGTGGGTCCTGAAGTTCCTTTGGTAATGGGCATTCAGGATTATTTTAAGAGTAGTGATTCCTTGTCTCAGGTTCCATTAATCGGACCCTCCAAAGCGGGCGCCCAGCTTGAGGGCAGCAAGGAATTTGCCAAGAAATTTATGGAGCGATATGAAATACCCACAGCTGCCTACCGGAGTTTTGGTCCGAATGATCTACATGAGGCTTATCGCTTTTTGGAAGAACTCACCCCTCCTTATGTATTAAAAGCAGATGGTCTTGCCGGGGGGAAGGGCGTTCTGATCCTCAGTGATATTGAAGCCGCAAAATCTGCATTAAAAGAAATGCTTGTCGGAGGAAAGTTTGGGGAAGCGGGAAACCGTGTTGTCATTGAAGAATTCCTTTCAGGTATTGAGTTGAGCTGTTTTGTGCTTACTGATGGGAGCACGTATAAAATACTTCCTACCGCAAAAGATTACAAGCGTATTGGAGAGGGGGATACAGGCCTGAATACTGGCGGGATGGGAGCTATATCCCCTGTCGCATTTGCGGACAAAACATTTATGGATAAGGTTGAATCCCGAATAATAAAACCGACTGTAGAGGGTCTGAAATCGGAAGGTATCCCGTATACAGGATTTATTTTTATAGGCTTGATCAAAGTGGGAGACGATCCCTTTGTGATCGAATATAATGTTCGGATGGGCGACCCTGAGACGGAAGTTGTAATCCCGCGGATCAAAACAGATTTGGCAGAACTCCTATCCGCTACTGCAAAAGGAACGCTGGGCAACATGAATCTTGAGGTGCTTCCCGAGGCAGCGGTTACGGTTATGTTGGTTTCCGGAGGATATCCGGAATCCTATTCGAAGGGTTATCCGATTCATGGCCTGGATACAATAAAAGGCGCAACGGTTTTTCACGCTGGAACTGCCAGGTCTTCAGACGGCACAACCGTGACCAATGGAGGGAGGGTCCTGGCAGTTACAGCCCTTGGAACGGACTTTAAAGAAGCGCTCCGAAAGGCGTATGGGCAGGCGTCTCAAATTACATTTGAGCAAGCCTATTATCGCAAAGATTTAGGATTTGATCTTTAAACCCCATCGGGCTAAAGACTGAAAATCAGAGATAGGAATGGGCAGTGACGGTGTGGTCTTCTTCCCCTTGCGCATCAAATATTCTGATCTGTCTGAGCCAATAAATCAGCGCAATAAATCCAATGATCGCGAAGATCCAGTTCACGGAATTGGCGGTCCACCAATTCTGCATTTCTCTGAAAAAATCAAACGGAGCAAAGAGCCCGTTAACAAATAAATTTTCTATCCCCTCAAAAAAAGCTTTCATTCTGGCTATATTTACCTTGCGAATTTACGAAAACCATCGATGATTTCAAGTCTTTTCGGTAAAACAAGGCCTGTAAATTACATCCTGGTTTTATCAGTAGTTTTTGTCTTTTTCTCCCTGGCCCAACTTCAATGGAAGGATACGAACGTCTCTTCGTTTGGCTTTTTCTGGATGATCGGGAGTTTGTCCTGTCTTTTGCTGTCCCTGTTTCTGGTCAACTTTATCGTTCAGAGGAACCAGCTTACAGCTGCGGATTCCTATGCCATGCTTTTGTACGCACAATTCGTCATTCTCTTTCAGGATGCCCTTAGGGATCCTATGGTTATCATTGCTGCTTTTTTCCTTTTGCTGGCTCAGCGCAGGCTTATCAGCATGAAGTCGATGAAAAATTTAAAAGAGAAAATATTTGATGGAGCCCTATGGATCTTTGCATCCAGCCTTTTTGTAAACTGGACGCTTATATTTATTCTACTGGTTTGGATATATATTTATTACTATACACCCAAAAAAGTTAATTTCTGGCTAATCCCTATTGCTGCCGGGATTACGGTAGGATTGATCTCCTGGTCCCTGTTTTACCTTCTCGGAGATTCTGAATTTCTCTTCGACCATTTTTCATTTTCAATGGAATATTTTGGCATTAAAAATTTACCTGCTTTTTCATTGATTAAGATTGCGGGGTTTTTGATCCTGGTAACTGTAGCCGGAATTATTGCCTTTGTAAAACAGGGAAAGTCCGGACAGGGCCGGCTTATCCAACTCAGGCTCCTGGTTGTTGTTTGGATTCTGACAGTCCTGGTTGCTTTTTTGACCGGGGAGCGATTGATAAGCACGATATCCTTTGCATTCTTCGCCTCCGCCGTATTCGTTGCACGGTACGTGGAATCTATCCGCAGAGTGTTCCTAAAGGAGATCATCCTGTATAGTGCAACAGTCTTTTCCATCCTTATTTTCTTCCTTGAATGGGTAGGGAAATAAGCGGTATATTTGTTTTAAAGTCCACAATATGTTCAGCAATTTCGCCCTTGGAATTTTCGAAGAAAGCATCGACAAGTATCATATTCAGGATCGCGTAGATCAACCATTTGAAAATCCGTATCCCGTTAATGATGTCGCTCATTTGTTGTATAAGAAAAACTGGATCGATACCGTTCAGTGGCACTTTGAAGACCTGATCCGCGACCCCGGTATCGACCCGAAGGAAGCCCTTGTCCTAAAGCGAAAAATCGATGCCAGCAATCAGGAGCGAACCGATCTTGTGGAGTACATCGACAGCTATTTCCTGGACAAGTACAAAACGGTCTCCATTTCAGAAGGTGCACAAATCAATACAGAGAGCCCGGCCTGGGCACTGGACCGGTTATCAATTCTCGCCCTTAAGATTTACCACATGCGGGAAGAAGCCGAAAGAAGTGATGCCAGCGAGGATCATCAGGTGGCCTGTCAGCATAAACTCAAAATACTCCTCGAGCAACGCAAGGACCTGTCGATAGCCATTGACCAGTTGCTGGAAGACATAGCAAACGGAAAGAAGTACATGAAGGTCTACAAACAGATGAAAATGTACAACGATGAGGAGTTAAACCCCGTATTGCGTGGGAGGAAGTAGCAGCAGGCGTATTCTGGTATTTCGCCTTTCGGCATTGGGGGACGTGGCGATGACTGTTCCCGTATTGCTTTCTGTAGCCCGTTCCAATCCCGGGGTGAGCTTTCTATTCGTCACAAAATCACATTTCAAGCCCATACTTCAGCGGGTGCCCAACCTTGAAGTACATTCATTTGATGCGAATGGCACCCATAAGGGCCTGACAGGTTTGCGGCGTTTACGGGCGGAGCTAAAACAGAAACCCTTCAATAGTATTGCAGACTTACATTCAGTATTGAGGACCCGTATTCTCAAAATCCTCTTCGCTGGATCCGGAATTCCTTTTGTTCGACTGGATAAAGGGAGAAAGGAAAAACGGCAGCTTACCGCATGGGATCATAAAGTTTTTGTTCCGCTCAGGAGCACGCATGACCGTTATGCCGATGTTTTCAGAAGCCTTGGTTTTAAAGCCGATCCCGGGCCGGAAGATATTCTTAAACGCGAGGCCTGGCCAGAATCCTTCGAAGATTACAGACTCGAAAAGGAGTCCATTAATATTGGTTTTGCTCCTTTTGCCGCCCATCAGGGGAAGTGTTATCCGGAGGAACAAGTAAAAGACCTTCTGGCCTTATTAGGGGGTCTGCCTCAGGTTAGAGTTTACCTCTTTGGAGGAGGAAAGCGGGAGTCGAACATTTTAAGCACATGGGAAAAGGAGTATTCTCATTGCGTTTCTGTTGCAGGAAAGGCATCCTTATCCGACGAACTCGCACTTATTTCGAACCTTAGGCTGATGGTGTCAATGGATAGTGGGAATGGGCATCTCGCAGCCATGTATGGACTTCCCGTAATTACCCTTTGGGGAGTGACCCACCCATATGCCGGTTTTTCACCTTTTGGGCAGCCAGCGGAAAATTCTATGCTTGCCGACAGGGAAAAATTTCCTGCGATTCCCACATCGGTCTATGGGAATAAACAACCTAAGGGCTATGATGAAGTGATGGATTCCATTCCGCCTACGCGCGTTTTTAAGCGGATTTCGGAAATTCTAAAGCTGGGAAGGCCTAAAAAGTAGATTTTAGAGCCATGCTCTTAAAGTAACACCTGAGCTGTTGCATGTACTGGTACCGCAGCATTCTGGGGTTTCCGCCAACCATCAGGGATCGAACGCCGAAATACGAGGATATTACAAATGTGGCTATTCCCTCACTGTCGTGATGACGTTCGAGATAACCGTCGGATTTCCCCTTTTGCAGGGCAGTAACCAGGCTGACTTCCCATGCCTTGCATATGTCGTTGAGATAGCGTGAAACATTTTCATTCTTCCCATTAAACTCATTCATGAAGTTGCCGAGCACAAAACCAAAATCCATAGGGTTGTGTTCTGCAATTTCAAGGGCATTTTCCAAACACGTTTCAATATTGCGAAAGGGATCTTCTTTCCCCTCGATGGGCTCAATAAGCATACTGTAGACCTTCCTGAAAAGCAAATGCTGAACGATACTAACCATAAAATCCTCCTTTGACTGGAAGTGGTAGTAGAAGGCGCCCTTCGACAGTTGTAAAGCTTTTAGAATATCGTCAAGGCTGGTAGTGTAATAGCCTTTTTGATAAAACAACTCAAGGCCTTTTTGCTGCATTCTATTGATGGTAGCTCTACTTTTCAGGTTCTTTTCCATGAATTCGGGTTTTAGGTAAAACAGACTCTCCGGTCTCTTTACGATAACCCCCAACCGTCGACCAAGCGGTAAATTTGACGATGAAATACCAAAAATACCGATGAAATGCACAATAGTGATGGAGTAATCCCAATTTGTAGGGGGAGACAGACCTGTCGGTCGGTCGGTGAACTGCAGGGTGCCGGCCTGGATTTCCCTTAAATAGTGTCTTTTTGGGGGAAAATCAGGTTACCACACCCTGACAGCTGCTCCCTGCCCCGGCAGTACATCCGTAACAATGTTGCGAGATCACTATTTCGCGATTGTTGAGTATGTTTTCCTGAAAATCTGCAATGTGCTGCACCTTATTGGCGACTTTTAATCCCAGCATTTGATTGAAATCGCAGTCGTAGAGCCAACCATCCCAGCTGACAGAAATCGTATTGGTACACATCACGTTTTTTACAGCTTCGGGGTTGTAAGCATCTACCAGAGCCGTCATATAATCTTCATAATTTTCTGAAGCGATCAGATAATCCAGGAATCTGGCGATGGGCAGGTTTGTAATGGTAAATAAATTATGAAACGCGATCCCAAAGTCTTCCTTAAGGGCGTTTTTAAAATCCTGTTCAAGCGCATTCTGGTCCCCGGGCAGGAAGGCTCCTGAGGGGTTGTATACCAAATCGAGTTTTAAGGGGCTCCCCTCTGTACCATATCCGACACGGTTTAATTCCTGAAGCGCTTTTATGGATTTGTCAAAAACCCCGTCCCCCCGTTGTTTATCCGTTTTCCCACGAGTATAATGGGGTAAGGAAGAAACGACATGTACCCCGTGTTTTGCAAAGAATTCGGGTAAATCATGGTATTTCTTATTGGCCCGGATAATGGTAAGATTCGAGCGGACGATAAAATCCTGGATACCGGCTTCTGAGGCTTGTTCCACAAACCATCGAAAATCCGGGTTCATCTCCGGGGCTCCTCCGGTAAGGTCGAGGGTGTGGGCTCCGGTTGTTCGGATGACCTCAAGGCATTGCCGCATCGTTTCCCGGGTCATTATTTCTTTACGATCCGGTCCTGCATCAACATGACAGTGCTCACATACCTGATTGCACATATATCCCAGATTGATTTGAAGAATTTCCAGCGTGCCCGGGCGTAGCGCCTCAAAACCAGAAGATTCTAAACGATCCCTGAAAAAGGGGAGTTCTCCTGACTCAAACAGGGGTCCGCTTAAGATTTCTAACTGTTTATTGGTGTTTGCCAGTTCTTTTTCCCTGGCCTTTAAGGATTTTGTAGCCATCTTAAAAGGGTATAATATTAGGATTCCTGCAAGCTTGCGGCTTACATTGAAAGCTTGTTGTATTTATTCATCATTTGCACCCCGTGGACGAGCGTGGCCCCGCTTTCAATAGCTGCACCAGCGTGGACGGCTTCCATCATTTCTTCTTTGGTGATGCCCCGCTCAAGACCATCTTTGGTATAAGCATCGATGCAGTAAGGACACTTCACAACATGGGATACGGCCAGGGCAATCAGAGATTTTTCACGGGCACTCAGGGCCCCTTCCTCAAAGACTTTGCCGTAATAATCAAAAAACGCTTCACCAAGCTCTTTACTCCACTCTGTTATTTTGCCAAACTTTCGCAAGTCGGCAGGGTTGTAATAATCTGATGCCATTGGATATATGAATTAATATAGAATATGAATTGAATGCGAATTCCCTTTGAGTTACCTCAATGGGGCAGGGACCAAACAGGACCCTTTTCTTCCGAAAAAAAAGCGATTGTTAGAAAGGGGACCCCTTATTAAAGGGGGTTGCGTAGCCAATGCTGAAAACACGGGTGTCCGCAACAGACCTGATAATTGATGCCAGAGCGGCGAAACCAATGAGTAGCCGTTGAAGCCGATTGTATAGTATGCCCGGCAGGCCCACCCAGTTCCTGCAATCTGTCAGAGTATCCAGGTCTAGTTTGGAATCGAGAATTACGGGTTTGCCCCCGGAAGAGATATTCCATTGGATCAACTTCTCCAAGAGGTCGCTTTGCTGCCAGGGCAGTTTAACAAAGGCCTTTAATCTGAATTGGAGCCTGCTTATTCCAATAAGGTAGGTGCCTCCATCTGGCGATGGGCCGAGGACGGTATTCCCTTCGGACAGTTTATGGGCGGCATCAAGAAGTGTTTTTGTGCAAAGGTCCGGGCTGTCATTCCCAATTACGATAAGGTGTTCCGCCCCCTTTTCATAAAGGGTCTTCATCGCATTTCCCAGGCGTTCTCCAAAGGTGTTTCCGGTCTGAGAATTCTCATCAAAATGAAAACAAGGCAGGCCAGTGCGGCGGGCCTTGAGAAGGGTTTGTCGGGTCAGCTCATCAAGGAAGCGCTCACTTCCATAAAGGCCTTTATACGCTGCGTCAAGGCGCGCACTTCTGGCAAAAATCAGGATGGCTGTGGATTGGATGGACAAATTTGTTAAAATAGAAAGTTCAGATGATCAAATTACAAGCAAAATCGCGCCTTACAAAATGACACATCCCTTATTGAGGGAATTTAACAGAAATTTCCCATTTAGGGACTCTTAGAGACCGGACGACAGAGGCTACGGGGGTCAGAAAGCATGACATTTGTGTAAAACAAACATAGCGTCCTTTTTCTCTGCTGCTTTATCTTTGAAACCTTGTATGGGACGTATGCAGATTCAAAATACGGAGGAATCCGGTATTGTACTTTCTGGAGGAGGAGTACGGGGCATGGCGCACATCGGTGTGCTCAGGGCCCTTAAAGAGCATGGGATCATGCCAAAGTGGGTGGCTGGCACGAGTGTAGGCGCTCTGGTAGGAGCCCTTTATGCCTCGGGCAAGGACACCCAGGAAATGCTTTCCTTTTTCAGTGAAACCCCGCTATTCAAGTATAATTTTTTCAGCATTAATAAGCCCGGCCTCCTCAATACAGAGCGCTATCATGCCATTTTCAGGGAATTTTGGCCGGAAAACAGCTTTGAATCGTTACACAGGCCTCTTTTTGTGGTAGCGACTGACTTGCTTAAGGGAGGGGAAGTGATTTTTAACAAAGGCGAGTTGATCCCGCCCCTGCTGGCTTCCGCCGCCCTTCCGCCTATTTTCAGCCCGGTTGAAATAAATTCAACCCTCTACGCCGACGGAGGCATTATGAATAATTTCCCCCTGGAACCCCTGGTTGGGAAGGCCCGGTATCTCATCGGTTCGAACGTATCCGTTGTAAAGGAGTTGACAAACAAAAACTTGCGCACATCTTTACAGCTTGCCAATCGAACGACAGCTTTGATGATTTACGCGATCAACAGAGGGAAAATCCGCCAATGTGACCTGGTTTTTGAACCTGTTGAACTGGAAAAAATTGGCGTTCTGGATAAAAAGGGGATTACTAATGCCTATACCATTGGGTATGAGCACGCCATGAGAATCCTCGAAAATGAGGAATATCAGACGTCGTCGTAATCGATTTTTAAGATTGCCGTTTCAGCGTGTGCCTGGCAGGTAAGGATCAGACCCTCCTCGAGTTCGCTGTCGGTCAGTATCTGGTTTTTTACCATAGTAGCCTTTCCCTCGGTTACCCGGGCAATACAAGTGCTGCAAACGCCTCCCTGACAGCTGTAAGGGGCATCGAGTTTAGCTTTGATCAGCGCGTCGAGCACAATGCTGCTTCGATCCATTTCCACGCTGTGCACCGTATCGTCCAGTGTCACCTCCAGGTGAGTCATCCCATCAGCCTCCGGGCTGCTCTGAGATTCCCCTTCCGGCTCCGTAAAAAGCTCATGGTGTATCTGATCCTTGGGAACCCCATTTTCAGTCAGTGCGTTAGTTACCGCTTCAATCATCTCAAAGGGGCCGCACAGATAGTAGTTTTCAACATTCAGGGACTTGTGCTTATTCCGTGCAATAAAGTTTACAGTACTCTTTTCAATACGGCCAAACATGCAGTCTTCTTCCTGTGCTCTGCTAAAGGTGTAATAAACTTTAAACCGATCGTTATATTGATTGCTAAGGGCTTGAAGCGCATCATAATACATCGCCTCCCCCTTACTTTGATTCCCATAAACCAACACCACATGGTTTTCGGAATTTGACTCCAGGGCAGTCTGAATAATACTCATAATCGGGGTGATGCCACTCCCGGCGGCGAAAGCCATAATATGGCGTGCAGGCCCTGCGGACTCAAATACAAACCGTCCCTGCGGCGGCATTACCTCCAGGACATCACCTTCTTTAAGCGTGTCATTGGCATATACGGAAAACGTTCCTCCTGGAACTTTTTTAACCCCAATGGTGATGGTGTTTCCCCCGGGTTTCGATGAAATGGAATAAGCCCTTCGGATCTCGGAATCCCCAACTGGGAGCTTAACCGTAATGTACTGGCCGGACTCAAATTCAAAAGTTTCTCTGAGGGCTTCGGGTATTTGGAAGCTGATGTCAACCGAATTTGGTGTCAATGGGGTGATTTCGGAAACTTTAAGAGGATAAAACTGAACCATCTAAGAAAATTTTTTGCAAAATTAAGCAAAGCAAGTCGAAGAAAACCTTTGGTTTCAATACTTTTAACGGGTTTGTAACAAAAACAGGGCCTTTCATACTAATGGCTAGCGCATAATTATTCACACATGTTCAAACACTTTTTCAAACTTCAGTGGAAATCGTTTTTCAGGTCCTCCTCGTTTGCCACCAATCTGGCATTCAAGATCCTGATGGTTTTTGTTGTGATTTATTTCATAGTGGTTTTTCTATCACTAGGGATAGGAGCTTACTTCATTATTGAAAATGCAGGGTTGGGCGACCCCTTGCGAGTGGTAAACCGATTTTTGATTTACTACCTGGTCATGGATCTCTACATGCGGTACATGCTCCAGAAAATGCCCGTCACCAATATCCGTCCCTTGTTGTACCTGCCCATAAAAAAGAATTCGGTAGTGTCGTATTCCCTGGGCAAGACGGTCCTGTCGTTTTTTAACTGGTCGCATGCTTTTTTCTTTATCCCCTTCTCGATAATCCTGCTTACCAAGGATTACACGCCCTTACAGGTAATCAGCTGGCACCTCGGGATTATGGCCCTGTTCCTAACCAATAACTTTCTGAATATTCTTATAAATAACCAGGATCGCGTATTCTATCCTTTGCTGGTCGTACTTGCCGTTCTCGGTATTTCTCAATATTACGGCTGGTTTGATGTTACCACTTATACAGCACCGATTTTTGATGCTTTTTACGATTTGTCCTGGACCGCTCTGATCTCCTGGATGCTTCTGGCTATGGTTATATGGGCTTCTTTCCGATATTTCAGAAGGCATATGTATCTCGATGCGGGCCTTGCACTTAAGAAACAAGAAGGAAAAACTGAGGATTATGTCTGGTTAAACCGGTTTGGGAATTTAGGCACATTCCTCAAAAATGACATCAAGCTAATCCGGCGTAATAAGCGCTCCAGGACCACGGTGATCGTCAGTTTGTTGTTTTTGTTCTACGGACTGATTTTCTTTACCGGTCCGTATGAGAAATTTCCAATTGCCTATGTGTTTGCGGGGATTTTTACTTCCGGGGGCTTCCTGTTCACTTTCGGGCAGTATGTCCCGAGCTGGGACAGCTCCTATTACCCGTTGATGATGAGTCAGAACATCAGGTATAAAGAGTATCTGAGTTCCAAATGGTACCTCATCATTATCGCCACGTTGATCAGCACATTTTTGGCCGTCTTTTATCTTTATTTCGGCTGGAAGACCTATTTGGCCATATTGGTCGGGGCAATCTACAACATAGGGGTAAACTCTTATCTGGTCTTATGGGGAGGGGCCTATGTTAAGACTCCAATCGACCTTACAACCAATAAGAAAGCCTTCGGAGATAAGCAGGCGTTCAACGGAAAAACCCTTTTACTGACCATCCCGAAATTGATTCTTCCCCTGTTGATTTTCTGGATAGGGGATCGCATTTGGAATCAAACAGCCGGTTACCTTATGGTGGCCCTGGCTGGAGTTATTGGCTTTGCCTTTAAGGATTTGGCCTTTAAACAAATCGAAAAAGTCTACAAAAAGGAGAAGTACAAAACCCTTTCCGCCTATCGCGAAAAGGCCGCATAATAATTGTTTTACCATGATTCAAGCTAAAGAACTTACTAAAAAATATGGATCCCAGACTGTGCTGGATTTACCTGAGCTCATCATTCCAAAAGGCGAGAGTTTTGGCCTTGTCGGGAATAATGGCGCCGGGAAAACCACATTTTTCAGCCTCTTGCTGGATTTGATTCAGCCCACTACAGGAGGTATAGATAACAACGGGGTCCTCGTCCAGCAAAGTGAGGCCTGGAAGCCTTTTACAGCAGCGTTTATCGATGAGAGCTTTTTGATCGGCTATCTTACTCCGGAAGAGTATTTCTATTTTATCGGAGAATTACGCGGGCAGTCAAGGGCAGAAGTAGACGCCTTGATGCATAGTTTCGAGGACTTTTTCCACGGTGAAATCCTCAACCAGAAAAAATACCTGCGGGACCTCTCGAAAGGGAATCAGAAAAAAGTGGGCATTACCGCGACCTTTATCGGGAACCCGGAAGTGATCATTCTGGATGAGCCCTTCGCAAACCTGGATCCGACCACCCAGATCAGACTCAAGGGCATCATAAAGGAGCTCACCCAAAACCGGGAAATTACGGCCTTGATTTCCAGTCATGACCTCGTCCATGTTACTGAGGTTTGTGAGCGGATTGTCGTATTGGATAAGGGTGCCGTAGTAAGGGATATTCAGACTTCACCGGAGACTCTGAAGGAATTGGAAGATTTCTTTGCCGGATAAGCCCGAAAAGGCAAAAATTTTAAAGCGCTTTTGGTTTCGGGAAGAGGGGCGTGGAATTAAGACTTTGCATTTCTTTTCAAAAGTCCCGATTTGGGGGTCCCCGGCATACTAAAACAACGGTTTTGTAGTTAAGATTACATACACGAATCCGGGAATTTTGAAGCTTCGACATTTTTTTCTGCTCGCCATTGGAGGAATAGCCCTGTTCACAGGCGCCTGCAGTACTAAGAAAGACGCCTTTGTAAACCGCAACTGGCACGCGCTGAACACCCGGTACAATGTACTCTATAACGGGGGCCTGTCTTTTGAAGAAGGGCGGGAAAGTCTCAACAGCACATATCGCGATAATTACTGGGAAATCCTCCCCGTTGAACGAATGCAGGTTTCAGGTGAAATCCGTCTGGATTCAGAAGATAATAACCCCAACTTTTTAGTGGCCGAAGAGAAGGCGACCAAAGCCATACAAAAACACAGTATGGAGATCAGTGGGACAGAGCGCAATCCCCAAATAGATGAGGCCTTTTTGCTCCTAGGGAAGGCCCGTTATTTCGATGAGCGCTTTATACCCGCCCTGGAGGCCTTTAACTATGTGCTCCGAAAATACGAAAGAAGCGACAAGTTGGGTGAAGCGAGGATATGGCGTGAGAAAACACACCTGAGACTCGGGTATGACGAGCTTGCGCTTAAAAATCTTAAGACACTTTTCAAATACGATGTTTTGTCGGATCAGGAATACGCAGATGCCCGTGCAATTACGGCACAGGCTTACATCAACCTCAAAGCTTTGGATACGGCTGCCCAACAAATGAAAATAGCTGCTGCATATACCAAGAAGCCTGAGGAAAAAGGACGGTATTACTATATTTTGGGACAACTTTTTAACCGCCTCGACTTTCGCGATAGTGCGGATATGGCTTTCGATAGGGTCATTGAACTGAACAGGAGAATACCAAGGGTTTACCTGGTAAACGCCCAGCTTCAGAAAGTCAGGAATCTCGAGGTCGATGAGACGAACAGCGAAGAAGTTCGGGAGTACCTTACAGATCTGGCAGAAAACAGGGAGAACAGGCCGTATCTCGATAAGATTTACCGCGTTCTGGGGGAGTACTACGAAAAAATCGGGGCAGAGGGAGCTGCTATGGATAATTACAACAGGTCCCTCAGGGCCTCTGAGAATGAGCCCTTTCTCAATTCTTTAAACTATACGGATCTGGCCGAGTATTACTTCGACGAAAATAGTTTTAAAACTGCAGGGGCATACTACGACAGTGTTTTACTGAACACCCCGGAGAACAGCCGCACGTACAGGAGTGTTTTTAAGAAAAGGGAAAACCTGGACGATGTGATCGCATATGAGGCAGTTGTTCAAAACGCCGACAGTGTGCTGGCGCTCACAGCCATGTCATCTGTCGAGCGCGAGATCTATTTCCAGTCCTATATCGATTCCCTGAAAGTTGTAGAAGAGATAGAGGCCCTTAAAAAACAGGAAAAGGCGCAGACAGGTTTTCAGGCTTTCAGTAAGAGCGAAGGCGGGCAGGAGAATCAGGGCAAATTCTACTTCTATAATATCACCAGTCTGGGCTATGGCAAAAACGAATTCCGGATGCAGTGGGGAAATCGGGAATTGGAGGATAATTGGCGTTGGAGTACGAAGTCGAGGATTCTCACAGAAGAAACAGATCAGGCGGATGCCCTGGCGGAAGGGAGAGAAGATGAGCCCCTGAACTCCGAAAAGTATTCCCTGGCCTATTATACGGATCGCATTCCTGAGGATCCCGCGGTGATCGATAGTTTGCAAAAGGAACGCAACTTCGCCAATTACCAGCTGGGCCTTATTTACAAAGAAAAATTCAAGGAACCCATGCTGGCCGCGGCCCGCCTGGAGGCAGTACTCAATTCCGAGCCGGAAGAGCGACTGATTTTACCATCGAAATACAATCTATACAAGATCTATCAGGAAGTTGGAAGCCCGCTTCAGGAATCGATGATGCATGATATCGTGGAGAACCATCCGGATTCCCGGTATGCAGCCATCCTAACGAACCCCAATGTTTCTCTTGCCAACCTCGAGAATACCCAGGAGGTGCGATATGCAGCTCTTTTTAAGGCCTTTAAGGCACAGGAATATCTCGAGGTGATCACCGGCACGGAGGAAGCCATAGACCAGTTTACGGGAGAACCAATAGTTCCGAAGCTCGAGCTACTGAAGGCCAATGCCATTGGAAGGTTGCAAGGTTTTCAGCAGTTTCGGGAGGCCTTAAACTACATCGCCCTGAATTACCCGAACACTCCTGAAGGGAAAAAAGCTCAGGTTTTGGTCGAAGAACAGATACCCAAACTTGAAAGCACGGATTTTTTCGACGCCTCAACCGTAAAAGGCACCTCGAATTGGAAGGTGGTATTTCCCTTTAGCCGAATCCAGCACGAAGAGGCCCTCGAGCTCAAAAAACGCCTCGAGGAATCGATGAAGGATCTCGGTTATACCTATACCGTGTCCAGGGATATATACAATCTGGATACCGAATTCATCGTGGTCCATGGGTTTCCTTCAGAAACCTACGCCATAGGTTACGCGGAACTTCTTAAAAACAACAAGGATTACAGAATCACCAACGAGAATTTTGTAATTTTATCTGACAATTACAAAGTGGTACAAGTCCACAAAAACCTGGCCGATTACCACAATCACTTACAAACCCCAAAATCGTAATTAACCATGTTTGCTGAAAACAAAAAACCTAGAACTATGAATGAATCAGGAGGGCAGCCCAATCGTATTGAGAAAAACACCAGAATTAAAGGAGACATCATTTCCGAAGCAGATTTTCGAATCGACGGAAAACTTGATGGAAATGTGAAGACTTCCGGCAAGGTGGTGATTGGTAAAGGGGGCTACATACACGGTAAGGTAGAATGCGTCAACGCCGATATTGAAGGAAATTTCAATGGAGAGTTGCAGGTTTCTGATTTGCTTTCCCTCAAAAGCACAGCGGTTATCGAAGGTACCGTAACTGTCGCAAAATTGTCCGTTGAACCCGGAGCCACCTTCAACGCATCCTGTAGCATGAAAGGCAAGAACGGCCTTAACGGAAACACCTCAAGGCCTTCTGGTTTTAAGGATGCTTCAACAACCGCCCCAAAACAAGAAACACAAGGTGCCAAAGCCCCCTGAAAAAAAAGAAAAATCACCGCTCAGACACGCGGCAGAACTCTCGGGAATTGCCATTGAAATGGGGGTGATCATTTATTTAGCGGCACAGGGAGGGATCTGGCTTGACGAACACTACCAAACTGAAAAAAGGCTTTTTACTGCAATTTGTACAATACTCGGGGTGGGTATCTCGCTTTGGGTGGTTCTAAAGCAGTTGAAACGACTTAATTCGCCATGAATAATACCCGGTTTCTGAGGAATTGTCTTTTATTCTTGATTCTGGTTCTGGCAATCTCTTTTGGCATTCATACCCAATTACGCAATGCCGGCGAACTGAGCCCGTACGGGGACATGCTGATCTGGAGTTATCTGATCAATTTGGTTTTGGCTTTCGGGATCGTTGTGCTTATTTATAGTCTTCGCAACCGGATGAAAACACAGTTGGGCTTTCTTTTTATCGCCGGGAGTTTTTTGAAGTTCCTCCTGTTCTTTCTTTTTTTCTATCCTGAATTCAAATCAGATGGGGCCATTGATCAGGGAGAGTTCGCCAGCTTCTTTGTGCCTTACTTCCTCGCTCTTATCGTGGAGACCTATTTTGCCGCTGTTCTTCTGAAAAATCTGGAAAAGGAAAACCCCGGGTAGCAGGGCTTCTGAGGGCATAAAATAAAGCGTAAATGCTTTTTTCTTTTTCAAGGAATACCTTACATTTGCACCGATTTTTAGAGACCCTTAGATTCGAGTGCTATGCGAAGTACCTTTGTGAATAATTTCCTGGTCGTTGTTTTTATCTTTTGTTCAGGGCCGGTTTTGTTCGCCAAAGAGGCCTCCGGGGAACCCAAGGGGCCCGAAGGCACAAAGGCAGAAATCAAAGAATACATTGAACATCACCTTCAGGACTCACACGACTTCTCTTTAGCATCCTACACTGACGATCAGGGGAATATGGTGTATTGGGGCTTCCCTTTGCCTGTGATCCTCTGGGACAATGGCCTGAAAGTTTTTTCTTCTTCAAAACTCCACCACGGAGAAACTGTGGCCGAGGTCGATGGCAATTTTTATGCGCTCTATCACAGTAAGATTTACAAAACGGACGCGGAGGGAACCATTCTTTACGATGCCGAAGACCATCCTACCAATACAAAGCCACTTGACCTTTCCATCACCAAGAATGTTGTAATGATGATGGTGACAGGACTTCTGTTGTTATGGATTTTTTCCAGCATGGCAAGGAAGTATAAAAAAAGCGGCGGGGTCCCGACAGGAGTGGCGAAATTTTTCGAGCCCATCGTACTTTATATACGCGACGATATTGCCATCCCAAACATAGGGGAGAAAAAATACGGGAGATACATGCCTTTCTTATTGACGGTATTTTTCTTCATCTGGTTTTTGAATATGTTCGGGCTCACTCCACTGGGCGTTAATGTTACCGGTAATATTGCAGTTACCACCGCCCTGGCCCTTATCGTGTTTTTAATGACCAATTTTACCGGGACAAAAGATTACTGGAAACATATTTTTGATCCTCTCGGAGATGGGATGCCATGGTATGGGAAAATGATCATTTATATTATTTTGGTTCCGATTGAGGTTCTGGGGATTTTTATCAAACCGTTTGCACTTCTTATCCGTCTGTATGCAAACATGACTGCAGGACATGTTGTGCTAATGAGTCTGATCGGGTTGATATTTATATTTAAAAGTTGGGTGGGAGGGCCGTTGTCCTTTGGCCTTAGCTTTGCCATATCGCTTATAGAAGTTTTAGTTGCGCTCTTGCAGGCTTATATATTCACCATGTTGTCAGCGCTTTACTTTGGTTTTGCCGCTGAGGAGCACGATCATGATCACGATCATGAAGAGCCTGTTTTAGAGCACCTTTAGTGTTTTGAGTTGTATTGTTTAATTTTTTAATACTTGTTTTATGGAAATTCCAAGTGTAATAGGTGCAGGCCTTGCCGTTATCGGTGCCGGTATCGGAATCGGAATGATTGGAGGTCGTGCAATGGAAGCCATTGCGCGCCAGCCTGAAGCCTATGGTAAGATTCAGACTGCGATGTTGATCGCGGCTGCCCTTATCGAAGGAATCGGTTTCGCTGCTATTTTTGCAGGCTAAGCCATTAGAATACCCGGGCAATTCATGCGGTTGGCATGGATTGCCAGGGTTTATGGAAAAACATAAAACATCGGGAAACCATGGAAAAATTAATTAACGAATTTTCAATAGGGCTGTTCTTTTGGCAGATTATCCTGTTTGTCCTGCTTCTTTTATTACTCCGCAAATTTGCCTGGAAACCCATATTACGTGCGGTTTCTGAGCGTGAGGAGGGTATAAAGGATGCTCTTGCTGCTGCGGAAAACGCAAAGAAAGAAATGCAAAATGTCTCAGCAGATAACGAACGCCTGTTACAGGAGGCGCGCGCAGAGCGCGAAGCCATGATCAAGGAAGCTCGGGAGATCAAGGAAAAGATGGTGGCTGATGCGAAAGCCCAGGCACAGGAAGAAGGAGATAAAATTATCAAGCAGGCCCAACTGAGTATCGAAGGTGAAAAGAAGGCTGCAATTGCGGATATCAAAAACCAGGTGGCCACGCTTTCTGTGGAGATTGCCGAAAAGGTGCTGCAGGATCAGCTCCAGAACAAGGATAAGCAATTGAAGCTGGTGGACCAACTTGTAGAAGAAATCAAACTGCGATAACAAGATGAGTGAACATCGGGCTGCATATCGGTACGCTAAGGCACTCATGGACCTCGCCATAGAGCAGAATAACGTCTCTGCGGTGGAAAAGGACATGCGGCTTGTGTTGGATACCATCGAGCAAAATGAGAGCTTAACAGACGTGCTGAGGAGTCCGGTCCTTACCGGCAGTGACAAGAACAGCGCGCTGAAGGCCCTGTTTAAGAATTCGCAACCGTTGACTTCTGAGCTTTTCAACCTGTTGGCATCCAACAAGCGAATTGGCATTCTGAAAGAGGTTGCTCAGCAGTATATCACCCTTTATGATCAGATGCAGGGGCAGGAAATTGCCACGGTCGTTACCGCAGTCCCCCTGAATAAGGATTTGGAGGCAAAGATTTTGAAAAAACTCGAGGAGATCAGCGGAAAGGAAGTGACCCTTGAGAACGAAATTGATGCCGATCTGATCGGCGGATTTATTCTTAAGGTAGGTGACCTGGAGTATAACGCCAGCGTATCCGGGAAACTTGAGAAATTAGAACGAAAACTTTTAAGCACATAAAATTATTAACCGGGTCACCTTATGGTGATTCGCTATTTATACCTATTTAAAATGGCAGGAATCAAAGCCGCTGAGGTATCAGCAATCTTAAAGAAGGAGTTATCAGGATTTGAAGCAACGGCAACCCTCGATGAGGTGGGTACCGTTCTGCAGGTGGGAGATGGGATCGCCAGGGTTTATGGCCTTTCCAACGCCCAATATGGAGAACTTGTAGCCTTTGAAGGAGGTCTGGAAGGAATCGTTCTGAACCTTGAAGAAGATAATGTTGGGGTTGTCCTCCTGGGGCCATCCCGTCAAATTGGTGAGGGCGCAACTGTTAAAAGAACGCAGCGAATTGCTTCCATTCAGGTAGGAGAAGGCATCGTCGGCCGTGTGGTAGACAGTCTTGGAACCCCGATTGACGGCAAAGGCGAGATCACCGGAGAGCTCTTCGAAATGCCCCTGGAGCGCAAAGCCCCCGGAGTAATTTTCCGTCAGCCCGTAAATGAACCCCTTCAGACAGGGGTAAAGGCGATTGATGCAATGATCCCTATCGGAAGGGGTCAGCGTGAACTTGTAATCGGAGACCGTCAGACTGGTAAAACCACAGTTTGTATTGATACGATTATCAATCAGAAAGAATTTTACGATGCAGGGGAACCTGTTTATTGTATATATGTAGCTATTGGACAAAAAGCCTCAACAGTTGCGGGAATCGCAAAAACGCTTGAGGATAAAGGTGCCCTGGCCTACACTACTATTGTTGCCGCCAATGCCTCTGACCCTGCCCCGATGCAGGTATATGCGCCTTTTGCAGGTGCGGCAATCGGGGAGTACTTCCGGGATACCGGACGTCCTGCCTTAATTATCTATGATGACCTTTCAAAGCAGGCTGTGGCATACCGTGAGGTTTCCCTGCTGCTAAGACGCCCACCGGGACGTGAAGCGTATCCTGGAGATGTTTTCTACCTCCACTCTCGTCTGCTCGAGCGGGCTGCCAAGGTGATTGATGACCAAAGCATCGCAGAAAAAATGAATGATCTCCCGGACAGCCTCAAAGGGAAAATAAAAGGAGGCGGGTCCCTAACGGCCCTTCCGATTATTGAGACTCAGGCGGGTGACGTTTCTGCCTATATTCCAACCAACGTAATTTCCATTACGGATGGTCAGATTTTCCTGGAGCAGGATCTCTTTAACCAGGGGGTGCGGCCGGCTATTAACGTGGGCATCTCTGTATCCCGTGTTGGAGGATCGGCCCAGATTAAGTCCATGAAAAAAGTAGCAGGTACACTTAAGCTGGATCAGGCTCAGTTCAGGGAACTGGAAGCTTTTGCAAAATTCGGATCGGATCTGGATGCAGCCACACTGAATGTTATCGAGAAGGGACGCCGCAATGTCGAGATCCTCAAACAAGCGCAAAATGACCCATTTACGGTTGAAGACCAGGTCGCTATTATTTATGCGGGCTCCAAGAACCTTTTGCGCGATGTGCCTGTAGAAAAGATCAAGGAATTCGAGCGTGATTTTATCGAGTTTATGAATGCCAAACATCGGGATGTTCTCGATTTGTTGAAGCAAGGTAAGCTCACAGATGAAATCACCGATACGCTCACAGCAGTGTGTAAGGATCTTGCGGCGAAATACAAGGCCTAAGAAACCACAAAGGGAACTATGCCAAATTTAAAGGAAATACGAAATCGCATCGCATCGGTCTCTTCGACTATGCAGATTACCAGTGCCATGAAAATGGTATCTGCTGCAAAGCTGAAGAAAGCACAGGATGCCATTACAGCTATGCGCCCGTATTCAGATAAACTGACAGAACTTCTTCAGAACCTGAGTGCGAATCTGGACGCAGATACTGCGAGCAACTACGCGGATGTTCGAAAGGTTGATAAAGTACTCATTGTTTCCATAAGCTCTAACCGGGGACTTTGTGGAGCCTTTAACTCGAATATCGTCAAACAAAGTGTTTCGCTGGTTCAGGGGGAATACGGCAATAAGCAAGTAGACTTTGTAACTATTGGAAAAAAGGCAGATGATCTTTTAAGCAAGCGGCATACCGTTGTGTCTAACCACAACAAGGTATACGACAACCTCACTTTTGAAGAGGTTGCTCCGATTGCAGAGGACCTGATGGCGCATTTTACTGAGGGGCGCTACGATCGTATTCTACTGGTTTACAACAGGTTTAAAAATGCAGCCACACAGATTGTAATTACAGAGCAATTCCTGCCGATTCAGGCAGAGGTTGAATCTGAACAACAGGGATCTGCCGATTATATTTATGAACCCTCCGAAGCCGAAATTGTAGAACAACTCATTCCAAAATCCCTGAAAACGCAATTGTTTAAGGCGATCAGGGATTCGTATGCCGGCGAACACGGAGCCCGTATGACGGCAATGCACAAAGCGACGGATAACGCAGGAGATTTAAAAGACCAACTGACACTTACCTACAACAAGGCCCGTCAGGCGGCTATTACAAATGAAATCCTGGAGATCGTTGGAGGCGCTGAGGCGCTTAACAATTAATGTGTCCTGGAATAAGATAAAAACCCTGGCGTCTTGCCGGGGTTTTTTATTTGCCCAAAGGTGATTGCATACCCCCCCGAGGAAACCGAAAGTGCAATTTCCATTTTTGGCATCAAAATTGGAAAGGTATCTTTACAATCCTTCAGTATCGTTATTTATGAGAATATCCGTCTGTTTTACCATCTTATTCACTGCGATAGGATTAATGAGTTGTAGCTCCCAAAAAAAACTGGAATCAGACCCCCCGTTTTCGATAGAACGCCCTACGGTATCGTATTGGGCCGGAGGACGTGAGGAAAGTGGGACCGGAATGCGGTTTCAAGCCCGCTGGAACCCGGCCGACCCTTCTTCAATCGATGTGGACTCTCTTTATTTCAGGGGGAGGATTCTAAAATTAAACCGTGAGGAAACGGAAACCGGATTCCTGATTACCGGAACGTATTTGACCCCAAGTTTTGCAAATTCAGACCTTATTATGCATGCCGATTCTTTGCGAGAGGTTGGGAATCAACCTCCAAAGCCACTGCCCGAGGGGAGAGATTTCCCATTTGAACTGGGTCCGGATGAAGCCGTAATGTCTTATTTTGTAAAGTCTTCAGAAAAAAAGCACTACTATAAGATCAGCGGGGTGGTGGAAAAAACAGGACGGAATTACCCGGAGCGGACAAAGAACTGACTTTGCCGGCTCTCCCTAAATGCCTAATTTAGATTAAGATCTAACCCACGCCTAGTTGAAGCTTTTCAGGAAACTATTCAAGCAGACGTTCATTTATGGCCTTGCCACGGTGCTGCCCAGAATGCTCTCTTTCCTATTGCTTCCACTGTATTCTTCGGTCATGCCTCCCGGACTCTATGGTGAGGTTTCACTTGTATTTGTATGGTTTGCGATCTTCAATGTCCTTCTCGCCTACGGCATGGAGACTGCTTTTTTTCGTTTTTACAGCAGAGAACCCGACAAGGAACGGGTGCATACCACTGCCCTGATCTCCATAGCTGCTTCTACACTGCTATTTCTGTGCAGCTTTCTGTTGTTTAAGGACACCCTTTCGGACCTTCTGAATATCGATCCGAGGTACATGGGGTATTTCATTGCCATCTTATGTCTGGATGCCCTTGTGATAATTCCCTTTGCCCGGCTCAGAGCAATGGAGCGACCGGCAGTTTACGCCATAGTTAAAATCGCTAATATTTGCGTAAACATGGGTTTTAACCTGTTTTTTCTGCTCTTACTGCCAAAACTGGCAGCCAGCGAAAGCGGGGGGGTCTGGAAGGCCCTGTACCGGCCGGATTTTGAGGTTAATTACATCCTGATTTCAAATGTGATCGCCAGCGGGATCACATTACTCATTCTGAGTGGGAATTACGTTAAGATGCGCTTTGAGTTTGACAAGGCATTATTTAAACGGATGCTCAAATACGGCATTCCCGTAATGATAGCCGGGATCGCCTTTACCATCAACGAGGTCTTCGATAAATATCTGCTGACGGAGCTTCTGCCAGAAGACATCGCAAAAACTGAGATGGGTAAATACGCCGCCTGTTATCGCCTTGCCATGTTTATGACGCTTTTTGCCACTGCCTTTCGACTTGGAATTGAGCCTTTTTTCTTCAGTCATTCCAATTCGGAAAACCCGAGAAAAGCATATGCCCAGATCACGAATTACTTCGTTGTCCTGGGAAGTGTCATCCTTTTGGGGGTGGTCGTTTTTGCGGATGTCCTTAAGGTATTATTTGTCCGCGATGAAGCCTATTGGGAGGCGATGGCCATCGTGCCTATTATTTTGCTAGCCAGTTTTTTCCTGGGGATCTACCACAACCTGTCCGTTTGGTACAAAGTGACCGACAGGACGCGCTTCGGGGCCATAATTTCCATAGTAGGGGCGGTCATTACCATTGCCATCAACTTTTTCTTTATTCCCAAATACAGTTATTACGCATCTGCCTGGGCAACCCTGGCGGCTTACGGGAGTATGGTGATCCTGTCTTTTTACCTGGGAAGAAAATATTATCCAATACCGTACAATCTCCGGAAGATCTTCTTCTACATGGCTATTTCAATTCTCTTTTCCGGGCTTTCTTTCTATGTATTTAACAGGAATCTCTTCTCTGGCCTGCTTTTACTTTTAGTATTTTTGGGGATATTATACAGACTTGAAAAAGAGGTTTTGACCAAATTAATACGCGGAAAATGAAAGTGAGAATCATAAACAAGTCGTCAAATGAGCTTCCCTCCTATCAGACCGGAGCCTCAGCCGGAATGGACCTCAGGGCGCAACTCGAGGCGCCGGTACGCCTGGGGCCTCTTGAGCGGGCGGTAATCGGAACAGGGTTGTATATGGAACTGCCTGTGGGTTATGAAGCTCAGGTAAGACCCAGAAGTGGTCTCGCCGCGAAAATGGGGATTACAGTGCTCAACAGCCCGGGAACCATAGATGCAGATTACCGGGGAGAGATTGGCGTAATTCTTGTGAATGTATCCAATGAGCCCGTGACCATTGCGCATGGAGAGCGAATTGCTCAAATGGTAATTAGCCGCTTTGAACAGGCTGAGTGGGAAGCGGTGGAGGTCCTCACGGACACAGAACGCGGAAGCGGGGGCTTTGGAAGTACAGGGGTCGATTAACGGAAAGCGAAATTCGAGGATGAGATGTCAGGGGATATTGTGGATGTTTTTGCTACTACTGGGACCGGGTTTGGTCATCGGGCAGGAGGAAGGCAGTGCAGACTTATTCACTGAACCTTATACAGATGAATTTCAGGAAGCTTTTTTTGAATCCCTGAAACAAAAAGGTATTGAGAACTACGACCGGGCCGAAGCCCTGATGCTGGATGCTAAGAAGTACAGGCCAGATGATCCGGTGGTGGATTACGAACTCGCCAGAATTCTTATTCTGGCCAGGGCGTATAACAGGGCAGAGCCATTTGCCCTGGATGCTGTTCGGGCGGACCCTTCAGAATACTGGTATGTAGACTCCTTTATGCAAACCCTTAAACATCAGTCTAAGAATGTGGACGATTACAGGGCTGATTTGCCATTTGGCGCCCCCGAATTCAAATTGAACCTGGCCCGATGGTATCTTGCGGAAGGACGCTATCAAAAAGCGAGGGAGCAGTTGACGCCCCTGGCCGGTCAGGAGGATGCAAAGCAATTGTTGCAGGAAGTAAATCGGTTGGAAGCCATACGCGCTCCTGCCACAGTCGAAAACAAGCCTGAAGCTTCAGGGCCTTCAGAAGATAGCCGTTCCATTGCCGCTTTTGAATCCCGACTGGACGTTCTACTAAAGGCCTCAGACTGGAAAGCTTTAGAAGAAGAAAGCAGCAGTGCCATAGAGCGTTTTCCCCTGCAACCTCGGTTCTACTACTGCAAGGGATTATCTTTGTTGCGACAGGATCGCGCAAAGCAAGCCGTATCTGTCCTTAAGGAAGGAGAGAGCTATCTTCTGGAACCATCAGAAGTCGGACAACAGATATACAGCGCCATGTCAGAGGCTTACATTATGCTGGGCGATACCGAAAAGGCAAAGAAGTATTCGGATAAATTAAAAGCCGGATTGTGAGAAAGAAATGGATTATACCGATTGTTTCGAGCACACTGCTTATCCTGAGTGCCTGTGGCTCTTCGCGGCTTGTCGGCGGTGCAGATGTAGATGAACGCCTTTCGGTTAAAAATGTTATTCGGAATCACGAGGCCGCAGAGGTAAAGTTCAGGACCTTGAGCGGAAGACTGGGAATCGATTACTCGGACGGTGAGGATTCTCAAAGTGTGACGGTTTCCCTGAGGATGAAAAAAGACGAGGTGATTTGGCTCAGCGCCCCACTGGGCGTAATAAAGGTTTTGATTACTCCAGGACGTGTTTCCTTTTATAACAAACTGAACAATGAATATTTTGATGGAGATTACACCTATCTCAATCAGATATTAGGGTCTGAGGTGGATTTTGAAAAATTACAGAACCTTTTAATAGGGCAGTCCATGATGGAGCTGTCAGGACAAAATTACGAGCTGCGGTATTCACCAAAGGCTTACGAATTGCAGCCCAAAGCAGCTCTTGAGTTGTACAAATTCCTGTTGAAGATAGAGCCCCAGTACTTCCGAATAGCGTCCCAGGAGCTGGCGCAACCCGCACAGCGTCGGCTGATGGAGGTGCGTTACACGAGTTATCAGGAGATACAGGGTCAGGTTTTACCCGACTATGTTCAAATTGACGCCGTCGAGGCAGATCAAAAGATTACGATAGGAATCGACTATAAACAGGTAGAATTGGACAGGGAATTGCGTTTTCCCTATAAAATACCGAAAGGTTTTAATCCGGTGGCTCTAAAGTGAGAATTGAAGGCATCAATATCTTAACCCGCGTCCTTTTTATTGGCCTCTTGATTTATGGCCTGTCAGGGTATGCCCAGACCGGAGAACAGAAGGCGCTGGAGGCACGTAAGGAGCGCCTGGAGAATGAGATACGGGAGATCAACAGGTTGCTTTTGGTCCAAAAGGAACAGAGGGGGAGCGTCCTCGATCAGATGGACGCGCTGAATCAAAAGATCAACAGGCAACAACAACTTATCCGGATCACCAATCAGCAGTCCAATTTACTCAACAGGCAGATTAATACGAATATCCGCCAAATCAGCAAATTGAGATCAGATCTGCAGGCCCTAAAGGAAGATTACGCCCAGATGATCCGTAAATCCTATGAAAACCGTTCACAACAGAACCGGTTATTGTTTTTGATGTCATCCACCAGTTTTTTTCAGGCCTTCAAGCGATTGCAATACATGAAGCAGTATACGCAGTTTCGAAAGAAACAAGGGGAAGAGATCCTTGTAAAAACTGAAGAACTCAGCACTTTAAACAATGATTTAACCCGGCAGCGCAAGGAAAAGGAACTTTTGATAGCCCAAAACCGGCGCGTGAAGAATGAACTGACCAATGAAGTGGAATCCCAACAGGCGCTTTTGAAGACAATTCGCCGCAACGAAAGTGCGTATGCGGCAGAGATAGATAAAAAACGGAAGGAAGCCCGGGCTATTGAACGACAGATCGAAAATATGATCCGATCTGCCATAGCCGCCTCGAACCGGGAGAGCGGAAAAACCACAACAAGTCCCGGTAAATTTGCACTAACCCCTGAGGCTACGCTCATTGCCAATAATTTTTCAGCCAATAAAGGCCGGTTGATCTGGCCGGTCGAAAAAGGAGTCAAAAAACAGGGATACGGGGTCTATGCGGATGCGGTATATCCGGGAATTAAGCACCAGAGTAATGGAGTAATTATCGCAGCTGACGAAGGATCGGATGCACGGGCCGTCTTTGAAGGTGAAGTTATTGCGGTACTCGCGGTACCCGGGGGCAATAAAGGGGTACAACTCAAACACGGGAACTTTATCAGCACATATTACAACCTGGCTGAGCTCTATGTGAAAAAGGGCGATAAAGTCAAGGTAAAGGACGCCCTTGGTAAAATATATACCAGTAAGTCCAGCGGTTTGACGCAACTAAAATTCTATCTCTATCGCGATGCGAACCGCCTGAATCCGGAAGAGTGGATATACCGATTGTGATAAAAGGTTCTTAGTCCTCCTGAAATAAAGCCTTTAATTCCGTGGCATCGTGCGGATTCATTTTTCCCGCCAATACCAGACTGAGTTGCTTGCGCCTCAGTGCAGCCTCAAAACGTAATTGCTCCAGTTCGGTTTCGGGAAGTACAGGAGGAACTTCTGTAGGGATTCCGATGTCATCCACGGCTACAAAAGTATAGATAGCCTCATTAGCCTTCGTGCGTTCTCCGCTGAAGCGGTCCTCGGTCCACACATCAATAACTATTTCCATTGAGGTTCGGAAGGCCCTGGATATGCTCGCTTCAACCGTGACGACACTTCCAAGTGGAATGGAGCGGTTAAAAGCCACATGGTTTACGGAAGCAGTAACGGCTATCCGGCGACTGTGTCTTCGGGCCGTAATGCTCGCTGCCCGGTCCATGCGGGCCAGCAGTTCTCCACCAAAAAGGTTGTTCAGGGGGTTGGTTTCACTAGGCAAAACCGTATCGGTCATTGTGGTCCGGGACTCACTGGGACGTTTCGCTTCCATTGGGAAATTTTCGGCAAAGATACGTCTTCCCTTTAGAAATTATCCCGGGTTTTGCACGAACTAATCCATCGAGAGGAGCCACGCATCTGCAGAATCTTCGCTCCTGACCTTTTTCAGGAATTCTAGGGCCTGGTTAGGATCCGCAAAACTGGCATAAGTAACCTGATATAAGCCATACCGATTTTGGCCTAGATATCGGGCATCGTATCCGCGGGAAAGCAGTTGGGAAATCCGTTTGTCTGCATTTTCCCTGATCCTGTAGGCCCCGGCGATAATGTGATGGGAGCGCTCAATTTTGGAATGCACATTGAGATTTATTGATGGCAGTTCCACCGGACGCGTGCTGAAAAAAGTGGCTTCCTGAATGCTTTTGGAGACCTCTTTCTGAGCCTTTTCGTATGCGATTGCCGTAGAATCAATTTTTTCCTGATAGAGGGAATATCCGCTCAGGGTGGTTGAAACAGCCAGCAAAACGACCGCTGCATATTTGTACAATGGCCTCAACCCCTTTACTTTACGCGCCTCTGGCGTAATTGTAAAGGGAATATTTGTCTCTATCTGACGTACTTCTTCTTTGAGAACTTCACGCGTAACACCATTTGCGATTACGGGACTTAGCCCGAATGAAGACATTAAATAGTTGACCCTTGTGGTCGGTTCGAAGGAAATTCGCCCTTCCTGATTCATCCTGAAGGAGCCCAGATCAGGGAAATCCAGTTGTTTTTCAGTCTTCAGGGTTTCACTCCAATCCTTAGCGGCCGAGAGTACATTTTCCAGTGTTTCCTCATAAGACTTCCCTTCTGCCTGAGCTATATGGGACACCAAAAGTCCATCGCTGGTTTGCAACTGTGAATTAAAAGACAATTCCTTGTAAGGAGGGAGGAATGTATTGCTTTCAACTTGCAGGGATGCAGATTTAATTTGGCACAAAAATGCCCCGAAACCCGGAACTACCACACATTGGTACCGATATAGCAGGGATGAGATGTAATTTTCTAATTGCATTAAAACAAAGATGGCAAAATTTAACAGTCTGGACAACAGGAAGGGCTTCCTTTTATTAACACGGGGCCATTCGCCTGTTGACAACACACCTTTTAAATGACAGAAAATGAAGTACTTGCGTGGATCAGGTTACAAAGAGTCCAGGGGATAGGCCCTGTTCTCGGCCGTAAATTGGCAGCGCATTTCGGAGATGTACAGAAAATTTTCAGCCAATCTCAGAAGCAGTTGGTTCACATCCACGGAGTCGGACCAAAAATGGCCGGTAACCTATTGAATTCCAAATACAGGGAGGAAGCGGAGCAGGAGTATTTAAAGGCGGAGTCCAGGGGCATTCAATGCCTGCCGTTGTCTGGCAGGGCCTACCCCACACTTCTCAAAGAATGTGCGGACGCCCCCCTGGTATTGTTTCAGAAAGGGCCACTAGAGTTTTCCGGTAACATCGCGTTAAGTGTTGTCGGAACCCGGAAGATGACTTCGTATGGACGGAGGTTTTGCGAACATCTTCTGGAAGAAATTAAACCCTTTAACCCGTTGATTATTAGTGGCCTCGCCTATGGAGTGGATATCTGTATACAAAGGATGGCTATTAAAATGGGCTTCAGGACAGTTTCCTGCATGGGGCACGGTCTGGATATGGTGTATCCCGGAGCACACGTTAAATACATCTCTGAGATCCTGAAGGAAGGAGCCCTGCTCTCAGAGTTTTGGTTGGGGACGACTCCCCAGCCCATGAATTTTGTAAGGAGGAATCGGATCATCGCAGGTTTAAGCCCGGCTACGGTGGTAGTGGAGTCGGGCCTGAAAGGTGGAAGCCTGATTACAGCCGACCTGGCGTTTGACTATAACAGGGAAGTCTTTGCAGTCCCTGGCAGAATTTCGGATGCCTACAGTGCCGGATGCAATTTACTGATAGATCAACAGAAGGCACACCTGCTGCAATCCGTCCAACAGTTAGCAGGGACACTCAACTGGGTTTCATCAGGGTACACACCAGGACAAAAAACCCAGAAAAAAATAGAGGCGTCCGCCCCTGAACTGAATTCGGAGGAGGCTCGAATTTGGAAATTTCTTTGTGAAAATGGAGTTCAAATCCTGGATGATATTGCGATATCCTGTGAACTCACAGTCCGGGAGGCCGTTGTGGTGTTATTAGGGATGGAAATGAAAGACATTATTCGCCCGCTTCCCGGCAAAAAGTTTGAATTGACACCTAAATTTACCAACTAGCGGGTCGGTTTTCGAGGGATTTGAGGTGTGGGAGGCTCAAAAAAGGTGTTCGGTCGAATCAAGTGACCGTTTATCCGGATTGCGCCCCGTTCACTTTTTCGCCTTCCAAAGTAAAACCGACTCCCCGGTCGGAACAGCCAAATTTCAATACCCGAGTTTTCCACGAACCCTTTCAAGGACAGAATCAGCTACTTTCTGGGCTTTTTCCGCACCAATAAACAGGGCTTCATCAATTTCTTCCCGATGTGACATATAATAATGAAAACGTTCCCGGGCTTCTCCAAAATTTTCCAGGAGGCATTCGTAAAGCGCCTGTTTCGCATGCCCGTAACCATAGTTTCCACCCGCGTAATTGGAGCGCATTTCTGCTATGGCTTGTTTCCCGGCCAGAATTTGATATAGGGCAAAAACGGTATCGGTATCCGGATCTTTGGGATCTTCAAGGGGCGTACTGTCTGTTATAATACCCATAATTTGCTTTCTCAGCGCCTTGTCTGACAGAAAAATATCGATGAGGTTCCCCTTGCTTTTACTCATTTTCTCTCCGTCGGTACCGGGGATATACATGGTTTCATCCTGTACTCTGGCTTCCGGGATCACAAAGGTTTCCCCCATCTGAGCATGAAACCTGGAGGCGACATCCCGGGTCATTTCCAGATGTTGCAATTGATCTTTGCCCACCGGAACAAAATCGGCGTCATACAGCAGAATGTCGGCAGCCATGAGCATAGGGTAGGTAAAAAGGCCTGCATTGACATCTTCCAGCCTGTCTGCCTTATCCTTAAAGGAATGGGCAAGGGTCAGGCGTTGATACGGAAAGAAACAACTTAAATACCATGAGAGCTCGGTCACCTGGGGCACATCGCTTTGGCGATAGAACACCGTTTTATCGGGGTCAAGACCAAACGCAAGCCATGTGGCGGCTGTAGCATAGGTGTTTTCACTCAGGAGTTTCCCATCTTTGATTTGTGTAAGGGAGTGCATGTCTGCAATAAAGAGGAAGGAGTCATTTTCGGGTTTGGACGCCATGTTGATGGCGGGGATGATGGCTCCTAAAATATTTCCCAAATGGGGAGTTCCGGTACTTTGAATCCCAGTTAAAATCCGTGGCATGGGTTGAAATTTGAATAGAAAAACAAAAGTAACGCAATTACAAGAACCCTCCCAAAATTCTTACATTTGACCCTATGCTGGCTTTTCTGAAAAAAGCAGGGCGGGCCCTGTATAGAGTCTGGTTTTATATTCTGGTTACCATACCAATCATTATATTTTCCCCTTTGCTCATCGCTTCCACCTTATCTGAGAAGACGTACCCTCAGTTTTTCTGGCTTGCCCGGAATCTATGGGCCCCGGTCATTCTTTATGGGATGGGGTGTCCTCCGAAAATAACGTATTGTGAACGCATGAAGCGCTCAGAAAGCTATATGCTCGTAGCGAACCATACCAGTATGCTGGATATCATGTTAATGCTCAGGGTTAGTCGGAATCCTTTTGTGTTTGTGGGAAAAAAAGAGCTGGTTAATATTCCTGTTTTTGGATTTTTTTATAAACGGGTTTGTATTATGGTGGATCGGGAGGATAGTCGCAGCCGTTCGGCCGTCTACAGGCGTGCCCAAAGGCGTCTTGATGAAGGACTGAGTATTTGTATTTTCCCGGAGGGAGGTGTGCCGGATGAGTCAGTAGTCCTGGACGCATTCAAGGACGGAGCGTTCAAAATGGCGATAGCCCACAAAATCCCGATAGTCCCTATAACGTTTTACGACAATAAAACCCGATTCCCTTTCCGGTTTTACAGCGGATCCCCAGGGCTTTTGAGAACACGGGTTCATCCGTTTTTTAACACAAAAAACTCAAATACGTCAGACACCCCAGTCTTGAGTAATGCTGTAAGGGAGGTTATTTTGGAAAGCCTGGTCGAAGGACCGAATGTACCGTGTCACGGAACCTAGTGCCAGCCATTTAATATACTAAAAGGTATATATAAACATCGTGCCTGGCATGGTCACTAGACTCAGAATCGGAAACTAAGACCGCTGTATACACCCACGGAATAGGGTCTGAAACTTCCTTCTGTCTGAGAAAAAGTGTTGAGTTGGTATTTAAACATCGGTAGAAGGTTGAGTTCCAGTCGCGGATTTAGCCGATAGAATAAACCAAACCCGAGGTTGGTGCTGAAATTCAGCGAATTCATGTTATTGGACTCCCCAACTTCGGTTATAGTCCCGGAGGACTCGAGGCTAACGGAATTGTCCATCAGAAAAAGCGAACTCATGCCTCCGATCAGATTAAGCCCCCATTTTTTATCGATTAAGGTATACTGCATTTCAACGGGAACTTCGAGATATCCGAATTCCTGAACCATCTGCCCTTGTCGGGCCGGGCTGGGTGCCGATATGTCGACAGCTGTCGGCTGCTGGGGCTCCCGGGCCCCGCCGGCCGTGCTGTGAACCACAAGGCTTTTGGAGTTTTCAGAGTAACTAATACTTCGGATAAGGGAACTCGGACGGGCCGAGGGAGAAGAGGTAAAACCTACTTCATTGGTGTTGTATCCGTAGTCAACCCTGTGAATTCCCGAACGAATACTAATCTTCGGGGATACTTTATAGGCTACCTGAAGTCCGTAACTCATATTTACGGAGCCCGATTTGGAATTGTTCACAAAATTGGGCGATATCGGAGACCCGTTTCCAAATGAATCGAAATAGACGGGGGCAAGGCTGGGCCCTACCATCCATTTGCCACCTTTATCTGCCTGTTCTGCGACAGCATCCTCATCTTCTATGGCTTCAAAAATGGATTTTTTCCCATCTTCCTTTGATGCCAGAGCTTCAGCCTCCCTTTCATTCTTTTGGTCTGAATCCAATAAAGGCAAAGCATCATTTTCCGGCAGGGTCCCTTTGCTGTCCAATTCCGGATTCCCGGGTTTTTTCACAGCAGTTGCCAGATCCGCCTGTCCGTTAAATTGAAGGGAATTCGAGGCTTTTCCCTCCTCCTCACCGGGGGATTTTTGCATTTGGGACTCAGAGGCGAGCAAAGTCTTGACCTGTGGCGTATTTTCCTTTGTGGAAATCATTTCAGGCCGTGTCGACTTTTTTCCAGGAAGGTTTCCAGGCTTTCCCTCGGCTTTCCCGGGCTGCACATCTTCGGGATCCTTACCGGCCACTACCTCGGATGGAACCGGGGTAATAGGGGGTGTGTTCAAATCAGGGGTATCCCCTTTTTCCGGACTTCTGGCATCTTGATTAACCTCAGTACCCGTGACAGCAGGTATCCGGCTTTCGGAATCTTCCCATGGGTTTATTACAAAGAGCATTCCTGCCAGTACTGCCGCCGCAGCACCCCAACGCCACCAAAGCGGGATAACCCGAGTGGGTTTTTTCTTGTCCAGGGAAGAGTGGATGCGATTCCAAACCCTGGGATCCGGGTTTTCCCGGTAATCCTCCAGTTGCTCCTGGAACAGTTTTTCCAATTCTCTATCGTCCATTATTTGGATGTTAGGCTATCTGTTTTTTTTTTAAAATCTTTTCCTGCAGGATCATCCGTGCACGTGATAAATTCGACTTGGAAGTACCTTCCGAAGTACCAAGTGCCTCGCTGATCTCCTTGTGGCTATACCCGTCCAGAACGTACATGTTAAATGTAAGCCTGTACTTTTGGGGCAATTCCTGAATGTATTTCAGCAAGAGCGCCAATGAAATATCCGAGTCTTCGATTCCCTCGAGTTCTTCAGACTGATCGGGAACATCTGAAAGCAACTTCAAAGGTTCCTTTTTCCGGTATTTCTGCAGAACGGTGTTCACGGTGATTCGTTTTAACCAACCTTCGAAGGATCCTTTTGATTTATATTGATGGATCTTTTCGTAAATCGTCATAAAACTATCGTGCAGGTTGTCCTCTGCTTCCGTTCTGTTCCTGGAGTATTTTAGGCAAATTCCATAGAGCACAGGAGCGTGCTTCTGGTACAGTGCCTCCTGAGCGGCCCTGTTTCCCTTTACACACTTTTTAATAAGTTCCTGTTCTGTCAAAATGGAGGACAAATTTTATGCGGGATTCTGAAAATCATGGGACGACTGGAACTTCGATTTCCATGAACTCATCCAGTCCGGCCTCGTTTTTCCCTGTCCAGAACCTAAAAACATAGGTTTCCTCGTAAAGACAAACGAATTCGAAACTGGTTTCCACCTCTTTCAGGGCTTCCGTGCAGGGCATGTCGTCCTGCTCTGTACCGATGGCCACAACGCGCCGTACCGTAGTCTCCTCGGGCAGAATGTCAAATCCCTCAAATTCGGTACACCCGTTTGGTTCGAGTACCGTAACCGCTATCTCATAGGTCTCGTTCAGCCTGAATGTTTCAGGCATTTCCACGGCGACTGTAACAAGGCTTACAAAACGATAACTAACCTCGTCACTGCTGATATCACAGCCGTTAAACAGGACCAGGGATAGCAGAAAAAGCAGTCTGTTCCGAAGCGCTTTCATTGGCATAAAATCCCTTAAACTCCACTGAGTAGATGAGGAGCTGTGCTAAAGGTTGCTTAAGACCTGTAGGAATGTCTGTGATGCAACTCAGTCCTGGACGGCACTGATTGCATCCTTGATTTTTCCTTCGAGCTCATCCATCAGTTCAGGATTGTCATTGAGAAGGGTTTTAACCGCGTCCCTGCCCTGTCCTAACTTGGTATCTCCATAGCTGAACCAGGAGCCACTTTTTTTGATGATCTCATATCCGACACCCAGATCCAGAATTTCCCCTACTTTGGAAATCCCCTCTCCGTACATGATGTCGAATTCAGCCATCTTAAAAGGAGGCGCAACCTTATTCTTGACCACTTTAACCCGGGTCTTATTTCCAAGAACCACCCCATCTGTATTTTTAATTTGGGTGGAACGGCGAATATCCAACCGGACAGAAGAGTAAAACTTCAGGGCATTACCGCCCGTGGTCGTTTCAGGGTTACCGAACATAACCCCGATTTTTTCCCGCAACTGGTTGATAAAAATAACCGTACTATGGGTCTTGCTTATGGATCCTGTTAGTTTTCGCAGCGCCTGGGACATAAGGCGGGCGTGTAATCCCACTTTGGAATCTCCCATTTCCCCTTCGATTTCGCTTTTTGGGGTAAGTGCGGCGACGGAATCGATGATAACGATATCAATGGCACCGGAACGTATCAGGTTATCCGCAATCTCAAGGGCCTGCTCCCCATGATCGGGCTGGGAGATGATCAGGTTGTCAATATCAACCCCGAGTTTTTCAGCATAGAACCTGTCAAAGGCGTGTTCAGCATCGATAAAAGCGGCAATACCCCCTGCTTTCTGAGCTTCTGCAATAGCGTGTAAGGTAAGCGTTGTTTTACCTGAGGATTCAGGGCCGTATATTTCGACAACCCTCCCTCTGGGATAACCTCCTACCCCGAGTGCGAGATCGAGGCCCAGCGAACCGGAGGAAATAACCTCAACATCCTCTATTACACCATCTCCCATCTTCATAACCGCACCTTTTCCATAGGTTTTATCCAGTTTATCGAGAGTTAATTTAAGGGCTTTCAACTTCGCTTCTTTATCGCTGCTCATAGGTTTTTTTCTTAAGTGGATGGCTAAATTACCATTTCTTTTGGCATTATCACAATGGCTAAAGCAACCTTTTAGGGGTTTGCGTATCTTTTTGAATAAGTGCCCGGAACAGCCCGCAATATACATCCGGAAACCGCAAATTCCCTGCGGTGAATTGCTATGAAAAAGAATGCATTTGCGGTCCCGGCAGAGCCCTGAAATACGATCAGGGCTCTTTTTTTACCCCTGATTTCCAACGGATTTCCTATTTTTGCCTCGATCAATTTCTTTTAACTTAAAACGTAGGTATAGCATGCAACTGTACAATACGCTAAGTGCTGAAGAAAGGGAAGCGCTTATTGAAGCCGCCGGGAAGGAACGGCTGACGATCTCTTTCTACAAATATGCACATATCGGAAACCCAACCCTCTTCAGGGATTATTTATTCATTCATTGGAACGCCCTTGACGTCTTAGGTCGCATTTACGTAGCCAAAGAAGGAATTAATGCCCAGCTTTCTGTTCCCGCGGAAGACTTCGAAAGATTCAAGCAACATTTGGACAGCATTAGCTTTCTGGAGAATGTGCGCCTGAATATCGCCATTGAGCAGGACAATAAATCCTTTCTGAAACTAAAGATCAAAGTGCGTCACAAGATCGTGGCCGACGGGCTGGAGGATGGGAGTTTTGATGTTACCGATAAAGGGATACACGTAGGCGCTGAACAATTCAATGCGCTGGTGGAAGACCCGGATGCCATTGTGGTCGATATGCGGAATCATTACGAGAGTGAAATAGGCCACTTTGAGAATGCGATTACCCCGGATGTGGATACCTTCAGGGATTCACTGGACATCATCGAGGACCAGCTGAAGGATGCCAAAGAGGATAAAAAGCTGGTTATGTACTGTACGGGGGGGATTCGCTGTGAAAAAGCCAGTGCCTATTACAGGCACAAGGGTTTTAAACAGGTTTATCAGCTAGAAGGCGGCATCATTGAATACACCCGTCAGGTTCGGGAAAAACAACTCGACAACAAGTTTAAGGGAAAAAATTTCGTTTTTGACCACCGCCGGGCTGAACGGATTTCAGAAGACATTATATCCAACTGCCATCAGTGCGGGGATCCCTGTGACTCCCATACCAATTGCGCGAACGAAGGCTGCCATCTCTTGTTTATACAGTGTGAGAAGTGCGCAGCTAAAATGAATTCCTGTTGCTCTGAAGCCTGTATGGATGTGATAGCCCTGCCGGTTGAAGAACAGAAAAAACTGCGAAAGGGCAAAGCCCAGAGCAATCTCATCTTTAAAAAAGGAAGGTCTGAAGTGCTCAAGTATAAAAAATCTCCCGATGTCCATGTAGTTGTGGATTGATGGGGGGTGAGCCCAGAATTCTCCGGCTGTTTTTCTCTGGGATTTCACCCGTCTTCTTTGCGGGTAGCGGCACAGAACCCATGTATTTCGGGCAACACCCTCAGTCCGAAATCTATGGTTTCGGATTCATGGGAGTTTTCATTTCCCCTTAAAATTATCCTATCTTTACACGAGTAAACGATTTATGAACCTGTTTCTACTGTGTTTTTTACTTGAACCAGTGGAATTGAGATAAAAAATATGGGGTGTAGCAGTTGTTCAACCGGAAAGGGTGGACAGCCGCGCGGATGTAGGAACAATGGGACCTGCGGCACGGATGGCTGTAATAAACTTACGGTTTTTGACTGGCTTTCCAACATGTCGCTGCCAGCTGGGCAGCAGGCGTTTGATGTAGTGGAAGTTCGGTTTAAAAACAGCAGAAAGGAATTCTACAGGAATGCAGAGGGACTTTCGCTTTCAATTGGGGATGTGGTTGCCACTCAGGCAAAATCAGGCCACGATATTGGTATTGTCACGCTAACCGGAGAACTGGTAAAGGTTCAAATGCGGAAAAAAAAAGCGGGACAGGACGAGATGCTTCCGAAAATTTATCGAAAAGCGACACAACGCGATATCGATAAATGGGTTAAGGTGAGAGGGAAAGAGGAAGAGATCAAAAAGCGCTCCCGCGAAATGGCCATTATCCTGGGCCTTCAAATGAAGATTTCCGACGTTGAATTTCAGGGGGATGGTTCAAAAGCCACATTTTACTATACCGCGGACGAGCGGATAGACTTTCGTCAATTAATCAAAGACATGGCCAAGGCATTTGGCATCCGTATCGATATGCGGCAAATTGGCCTGAGACAGGAGGCACAGCGCCTTGGGGGCATTGGCTCCTGTGGACGGGAACTCTGCTGTTCCACCTGGTTGACAGATTTCAGGTCTGTGAGTACCGCGGCAGCCCGATATCAACAATTATCCCTAAACCCCCAGAAACTGGCAGGGCAGTGCGGTAAACTGAAGTGCTGCCTGAATTACGAACTGGATACCTACCTCGATGCCCTGAAGGGCTTCCCTTCATCCGACACCAAATTACAAACTGAAAAAGGAGTGGCATTTTGCCAGAAGACGGATATTTTCAAAGGGATACTTTGGTTCTCATATAAGGATGATCCCTCCAACTGGCACTCCCTGAGCAGGGAGCAGGTCAATACGATTCTCGAATTGAATCGGGAGAAGAAAAAGGCCCAGAGTCTGGAGCAATATGCCTCGGAGAACTTTTCCGACAAGGAAATTACCTTTGAGAACCCTGTAGGGCAGGATAGTCTCACGCGTTTTGACAGGCCAAAGTCGAAACGAAGGAGCAATAAGCGCCGAAACAAAGGGAATAATCGTAAAAGAACCTCTAAAAATGCTTAGATCCCTGTACATTTTTTGTGCCCTTGCACTCTGTTTTTCCTGTACGGATCACCTTGCCTATTCCACGTTTATATCCACTGAAAATGGTCAATGGGCAAAGGATCGGACAATGGAATTTACCTTTAGTGAAATGGATACGCTCCAGACTTACGACATGTTTATCACCCTTCGCAATGATCAGCAATATCCCTACAACAACCTTTTTGTCATTGCGCAAATCACTGCCCCGGACGGCACATCGGAGCGGGATACGCTGGAATATCAGATGGCCGATGCCATGGGGAACTGGCTGGGCACAGGTTTCGGAAGTGTGAAGGAAAACAAGTTTTGGTATAGAGAAAACATCGTTTTTCCGGATACTGGCGTATATACTGTTACTGTTTCCCACGCCATGAGGAAAAATGGCAGTGCGGAGGGACTGGATGTCTTACCAGGAGTCCTGGATATTGGCTTGCAGATCGAGAAGAACCCTTAGACAATGGCAAAGAAGAAAAAAACGAAATCAAACCCTTTCAAGCCCTTTATTAAGGCATTCTGGATTCTTTTTTTGGGAGGAGTCCTTTCAATTGCCCTGATCTTCCTTTTGGCCTCCTGGGGGGTCTTTGGGGAAATGCCTACGTTTGAAAGGCTTGAGAACCCCCAGACCAACCTCGCCACCGAAATCATTTCCTCGGATGGGAAAACCCTCGGTAAATTCTTTTTGGAAGATAACCGGACCGATGTGCCTTATTCCGAGTTGCCCGAAAATCTGGTGCAGGCACTGATCGCCACCGAGGACGTCCGTTATTACGACCATTCCGGTGTCGATGCCCGGGGGACGTTGCGGGCCGTTATGTTTCTCGGACAACGAGGTGGAGCCAGCACTATTTCTCAGCAGTTAGCGCGTCAATTATTTGTAGGCGTCCGCTCAAAGAACGTCGTGGAAGCCGTATTGCAGAAAGTAAAAGAGTGGGTTATCGCTACCCGCCTCGAGCGCAATTACACAAAGGAGGAAATCATTTCGATGTATTTGAACATCTACGATTTTGGATACAATGCAGATGGTATCCGGTCTGCCTCCCGGATCTACTTTGGTAAAGAACCAAGGGATCTGAAAATCGAAGAATCGGCCCTGTTGGTGGGGATGTTGAAGAACTCCTCCCTCTACAATCCGATCCGAAGAGAAGAACTTACACTGGAACGCCGGAATACTGTTTTGGCTCAGATGGAGAAATATAATTATATCACGGAATCCGAGCGCGATTCGCTGATCGCTCAAAAAATGGACATCAACTTTAACCCGGAAAACCACCGGGAAGGGTTGGCGACGTATTTCAGGATGTACCTGCAGCGATGGCTTAAGAATTGGATTTCAGAAAATCCGAAACCCGCCATGGAAGGTGAGCGGGATACCTGGAATATTTACCTGGACGGGCTGAAGGTGTATACGACGATCGATTCGAGGATGCAGGCAAATGCCGAAGCAGCCGTGCAGGATCACATGAAGCGGCTTCAAGCAGAATTCTTTCATCAGAACACCCCTGACCGTAACCCGACAACGCCATTTCTGGAGCTGACTTCAGATGAAATCCGGTCGATTATCAATCGGGCAATGAAGTCTTCCGAGCGCTGGAGAGCGATGTCCAGGCAGGGGAAATCCGAGGAGGAAATCCGGGATTCCTTCAACAAGCAGACGGAAATGACAGTTTTTGACTGGAATGCCCCTACAAGAGAAAAGGACACTGTGATGACGCCTTTGGATTCCATACGGTATTACAAGACCTTCTTAAGGGCGGCCATGATGTCCATGGAACCTCAGACGGGGCACGTGAAGGCCTGGGTAGGCGGTATTAACTATCGCCATTTTCAATATGACAATGTAATACAGGGTTCACGGCAGGCAGGGTCTACATTCAAACCGTTTGTCTATGCCGCAGCGATCGATCAGTTGCGCAAATCCCCCTGTGATGCCCTTCCCGACACCCAATACTGTATTGAGGCCAACAAGTACGGAAATCCTGAACCCTGGTGCCCTAAAAACGCAAATGGCAAGTATTCCGGACAGAGTTACACCCTGAAACGGGCACTGGCAAATTCAGTCAATACGGTAACCGCCCAGCTTATCGATGAGGTCGGGCCAAGGCCCGTGGTGAGTATCGTGAAAAACCTTGGCCTCACCCGGGAAATCCCGGAAGTCCCCTCAATAGCGCTGGGGACACCGGAATTCAGTGTATATGAAATGGTAGGGGCTTTTGGGGCCTTTGCCAACCAGGGGGTATATGTAAAACCCGTAATGGTCACGCGTATTGAAGATAGAAATGGCACCGTTCTTTATGAATACACCCCGGAGACCAAGGATGTGCTGAGTCGGGATGTGGCATACGCCATGGTGGACTTATTGAAAGGAGTAACCGAAGGAGGTTCAGGGACTCGTCTCAGACACACCGTTGCAAAGGAGAATCACGTCTATAAGGAAGTTGTCACGGGATACCCCTATGAATTTAGCAACCCGATCGCCGGAAAAACGGGGACGACCCAAAACCAGAGTGACGGATGGTTCATTGGGATGGTTCCAAACCTGGTCACAGGGGTATGGGTTGGCGGAGAGGAACGCGCCACCCATTTTAGCAGAATTGATTATGGGCAGGGGGCTACAATGGCCCTGCCTATATGGGGCCTTTATATGAAGCAAAATTACGCCATGCCTGAACTTGAAATCTCCCTGGCGGATTTTGAGGAACCGGAGGATTTATCCATACGCATTGACTGTAATAAACCTTTAGAAGAGGAAGAAGAAAATCAGGAACTGGAAGACGATTTGGAGGAATTGGATTTCTGATTTAACTTTCAGAATATCTATTGATCGGATTCAAAACAATTGCCACGATGATTCTTAAGACTGTTGCAAATGTCCGGGAGGCCCTGGATGGAATTGAGGATGAGATGACGCTGATGCTTGGCGGATTTGGTCTTTGTGGAATCCCCGAAAATGCCATAGCTGAACTCGTCAGACGAAACGTCAAAGGCCTTACCTGTATCAGTAACAATGCCGGTGTAGATGATTTTGGCCTGGGTCTTTTACTGCAAAAACGCCAAATCCGGAAGATGATTTCTTCCTACGTTGGTGAGAATGATGAATTCGAAAGACAAATGCTCAGTGGGGAACTCGAGGTTGAACTCACTCCTCAGGGGACTTTAGCAGAGAAATGCCGTGCCGCCCAGGCGGGGATCCCGGCGTTTTTCACACCCGCTGGTTATGGCACCGAGGTGGCAGAAGGAAAGGAAACCCGGGAGTTTCATGGGAAAATGTATGTCATGGAAAGGGCATATGAGGCGGATTTCGCCTTTGTAAAAGCCTGGAAAGGTGATGAGGCCGGAAATCTGATCTTCAGGGGTACTGCCCGGAATTTTAATCCATGCATGTGTGGGGCCGCCAGAATCACAGTGGCTGAAGTGGAGGAATTGGTTCCGGCAGGTGAATTGCCTCCAAACCAGATTCATGTGCCAGGGATTTTTGTGAAACGAATATTCCAGGGATCGAATTATGAAAAGCGCATCGAACAACGAACCGTACGAACCAAATAGAGATGCTGGATAAGAATGGTATAGCAAAGCGTATCGCAAGGGAAGTCAGGGACGGGTATTACGTTAATCTGGGGATAGGAATCCCTACGCTGGTTGCCAATTTTGTGAGGGACGACATACAGGTGGAATTCCAGAGTGAAAATGGGGTTTTGGGGATGGGACCTTTCCCATTCGAAGGAGAGGAAGACGCCGATATTATCAACGCGGGAAAACAAACGATTACAACCCTCCCGGGAGCTTCTTTCTTTGATTCCGCCCTCAGTTTTGCCATGATCCGTGGACAACATGTAGACCTGACGATTCTCGGAGCCATGGAAGTCGCAGACAACGGAGATATCGCAAACTGGAAAATCCCCGGAAAGATGGTCAAGGGAATGGGGGGTGCCATGGACCTGGTCGCTTCTGCGGACAATATCATTGTCGCTATGATGCACACCAACAAGGCCGGCAAATCCAAACTGCTTAAATCTTGCACTTTGCCGCTTACCGGAGTGCAATGTGTTCGTAAAATTGTAACCAACCTGGCGGTAATGGAAGTTACCAAAGACGGATTTCTGCTTCTGGAACGCGCTCCAGGAGTAAGTGTAGATCAGATTCGGGAAGCTACGGAAGGAAGACTTGTCATACCCGATGAGGTGCCGGAAATGCCGATTTAATTCCCGTCGATTTCTTTCATAAAATCGACGTTTTACTACAATTTACCGACAGTTCACAACATTTGTGGAAATACCTCGTTCTAGGGACGTATTTTCAGTTGTGAAATTCAGAAACAACTCCAATTTTTAATTTAACCGAAGTGCTATGGACCCCCAAATGAATCAAGTCTCTGAGCAGGAAGAGATTCAGGTTTACCGAAACGATTTCGTAAGCGGAATTCTCCTACTGACCAAAAAGTTATTTATGCTTTAGCGCGGTTTAAAGTATAAGAAAAGTCCCCTGCCAATCAGCAGGGGACTTTTTTTTGCCGAAGTGCCATGAGATTTCAAAGGCTATTTATACCTTTCCCCTAATGCAATCGCCTCGGCTCATACCTGTTGACATCAGCCATTTGGAGCTGTTGAAAGAAATCGGCATAGAAACATTTACAGATGCTTTCGCCAGTGCTAACAACCCGGACGACTTTCAGCGATATCTGGATAGTGCCTTTGACGAGAAGCAACTCAGTCTTGAAATCAACACTCCCGGGAGTCGTTTTTTCTTTCTTAATTTTGAGGATGAGATCGCCGGGTATTCAAAAATAAATACAGGCCAGGCGCAAACCGAGATCCGGGATGAAGAAGGGATGGAAATCGAGCGGATCTACGTCCGAAAGGACTTCAGGGGATCAGGTCTGGGATCCTGGATGCTCAGACGTTTTCAAAAGGTAGCCCGCGATGAGGGGAAGACCTACCTTTGGCTGGGGGTATGGGAAGAAAATCTCAATGCCATCCGATTCTACAAACAACATGGATTTGTTACATTTGGGAAGCATCCATACTACGTGGGATCGGACCGTCAAATGGATTGGATGATGCGCCTGGAATTAACACCACAGCCGAATGAACCATAAATTAATCCCTGACACTATGTCTAAGAACGTATTTCTTTTAGCCCTTCTTACATTTTCACTTTTTACTGCAAGCGCCCAAAGCGACCGCTATTTCCCGCCCCGAGGCGCGGATTGGATGCAAAAGGATCCCGTTGACTTAGGGATGAACACGGAGGAATTGGACCGCGCAGTCACCTATGCTCAAACACATGAGTACAGCGGGGCAACAGATTTAAGACAAGCCATTTTAAAGGGGTTTGAACGGGAGCCTTATCACGAAATCCTCGGACCGGTTAAACGGAGGGGAGGACCCGCGGGAATGATTCTGAAGAATGGATATCTCGTAGCGTCCTGGGGGGATATTCAGCGTGTGGATATGACCTTTAGTGTCACTAAGAGCTTTCTTTCAACAACTGCCGGCCTGGCGAAAGACCGGGGTTTGTTGCGCTCTGAATCTGACTTAGTCGCTTCTTATATCTGGGATGGCACGTTTGACGGAGCCCATAATGCCAAAGTTAAATGGTCCCATTTGCTGCAACAAAATTCTGACTGGTCGGGAAGTTTATGGGGCTTAAAGGACTGGGCGGACCGACCTCCCAGGGAAGGTGGGGTAGACGACTGGAAAAACCGCCCCCTTCGGGAACCGGGAACGGTAATGGAATACAACGATGTCCGGGTAAACGTTTTGTCGTATTCCCTGACCCACTTATGGAGACAACCATTGCCTGAGGTCCTAAAAAACGAGTTGATGGATCCGATAGGGGCGTCTTCTACCTGGCGGTGGTATGGATATGACCACGCATGGACCGTTATCGATGGCTATAAAATGCAGTCGGTTACCGGAGGAGGACATTCCGGGGGAGGTATTTTTATCAGCGCAGAAGATATGGCGAGATTTGGCCTGTTGTTCCTCGGAAGAGGTGTCTGGGACGGGGATAGAATACTCAGCGAGGGATGGATAGATGCCGCGACCACGCCTTCCAAACCAAACCCTAATTACGGGTATATGTGGTGGTTAAACCAACCGGGGGACCGTCATTGGAAGGAGTTGCCGGATAGCATTTATTACGCAGCTGGTTTCGGGGGTAATTTTATTGTAATCGCCCCTGAGCAAGACCTGGTTATGGTGTTGCGCTGGCTGGAGCCTTCTGAAATTGAGGCGTTTGTAACGCAAGTGTTTAAGGCGCTCCCTTAAAGACGGCATAGGATATCACAGGCCCGTTTGAGGGTTTCAGATTTTTTTGCGAAACAGAACCGAAGTTGATGGTTGTCCTGGCGGTTCAGGTTGAAGACCGAGATAGGAATCGCAGCAACGCCCTTATCGCGCAGCAGCCATTCTGCAAAATCCAGATCGCTTTGGGGACTTATTTCAGAATAATCCAGCAATTGAAAATAGGTGCCTTCGGCAGGGGTAAACGCAAATCTGGATCCCTGGATACCCCCCAGGAATAGATCCCTTTTTTCCTGGAATAGCGCGCGGAGGGCCTCATATCTGGAGGAATCCTTCATGTATTCTGCAATTGCCCGCTGGGCTGGGTGGTTAACAGAGAATACCACAAATTCGTGAATCTTTCGGAACTCCTTCATCAGGGCTTCCGGAGCCATACAATAGCCCATTTTCCACCCTGTAATATGGAATGTTTTCCCAAAGGAGGCACAGATAAAGGAGCGCTCTTTCAGGCCAGGGTATTTAGAAACACTTTGATGGAGCCCGTTGTCGAAGACCAGGTGTTCATAAACTTCATCACTCAAGACCAATGTATCGGTGGGCTTCAGCAAGGCCTCAAGGGTTAGGAGGTCCGCGTCTTTCAGGATGGTCCCGCTCGGATTATGGGGTGTATTCAGGATCACCATTCGGGTTTTTGAATTCAGCGCTTTACGGAATGCCTCCCAGTCGATATGGAAATCTGAATTCAGTTGAAGCAGGACCGGAATTCCCCCCTGGGCAATAACACTGGGCTCGTAGCAGTCATAAGCAGGTTTGAAGATGATAACTTCATCCCCCGGATAAATGGTGCTCGCAATGGCGGTATAAATGGCCTGCGTAGCCCCGGCGGTCAGTGTGATTTCATTTTCCGGGTGATAGGTCTGTCCATAGCAGCGTTCCGTTTTGGCCGCAATAGCTTCCCTGAGAGAATAGATTCCACCCATGGGCGCATACTGGTTGTAATTGCCATAGAGGGACTGCTGCATCAGGGAGATCAATTCCGGATCTGCCTCGAAATCCGGAAATCCCTGGGAGAGGTTAATGGCCTTGTGTGCAACGGCCATCTGGCTCATTTTACTGAAGATCGATTGCTCGAGATTAGGGAGTTTGGATTTCAGGTTCAGACTCATCGCAGTTGCTGTTTCTTAAAATTAAAAAATCCCGGTTCGCATTTGCGGCCGGGATTCCAAATACATTGGTTAAAGCATTATCCTTTGGCGGTTGCCATGAGATATTCCCGGTTCATTCTGGCAATGTTTTCCAAAGAGATCCCTTTTGGACATTCAACTTCACAAGCCCCGGTGTTTGTGCAATTCCCGAAGCCTTCTAAATCCATTTGGCGTACCATATTCTGGACCCGGTCCGTGGCTTCAACTTTCCCCTGAGGCAGGAGTGCGAATTGAGAGACCTTAGCAGAGGTAAAGAGCATAGCACTTGCATTCTTACACGCTGCCACACAGGCACCGCATCCAATGCAGCTCGCTGCTTCAAAAGACTCATCTGCTTTTGCTTTCTCAATGGGGATGGCATTGGCGTCAACCGTATTCCCAGAGGTATTTACCGATATATAACCTCCCGCCTGTTGAATGCGGTCAAAAGCTGTGCGATCTACCATCAAATCCCGGATAATCGGAAAGGCAGTTGCCCGAAAGGGTTCAATAACGATCGTATCCCCGTCATTAAAGCGCCGCATATGCAACTGACAGGTCGTAATAAGGCGGTCCGGGCCATGAGGCTCGCCGTTGATCATCAGGGAACAGGAACCGCAAATTCCTTCACGGCAGTCATGGTCAAAAACGACGGGTTCATCCCCTTTTTCAATCAGCTCCTGATTCAGGACATCGAGCATTTCAAGAAATGACATATCTCCTTCGATACCATCGATGGGGTAATCCACCAATTTCCCTTTTGAGCTGCCGTCCTTTTGGCGCCATATTTTCAAGAGTAGTTTCATAGCTTTTATTTTTTCAATAGCATTTACCCCGTGAAAAGGGCTTGTAATAACAACCTATTTGTAGCTTCTCGTCTTGAGTTCTACGTTTTCAAATACAAGTTCTTCCTTGTGCAATACGGCATCTTTAGGTTCCCCCTTGTATTCCCAGGCTGAGACGTATTTGAAATTCTTGTCGTCCCGTAGCGCTTCCCCTTCAGGTGTCTGGTATTCCTCCCTGAAATGACCCCCGCAGGATTCGTTGCGCTGCAGTGCATCTTTTGCAAATAACTCACCGAGTTCGAGAAAATCAGCTACCCGTCCCGCTTTTTCAAGTTCCGGATTCATCTCATTGAGGCCTCCAGGGATCTTCACGTTTTCGTAGAAGTCTTTCCGAAGCGCAGCGATTTCTTCAATAGCTTCTTTGAGCTCTTTTGCATTTCGGGACATACCACACTTATTCCACATTATCTTCCCCAGTTTTTTGTGGTAGTAATCCACCGGGTGCTTTCCTTTAGCGTTTAGAAGACGCTGAAGGTGTTCCCTGATCTCAGTCTCCGCCTGCTCAAAAGCTTCGTGATCCGTGGAAATAGGACCGGTCCGGATATCGTCCGAGAGGTAGTCCCCAATGGTATAGGGAAGCACGAAATAGCCATCGGCCAGACCTTGCATCAGTGCAGAGGCACCAAGCCGGTTGGCCCCGTGATCGCTAAAATTCGCTTCTCCAGCACAATACAAGCCTGGGATGGTGGTTTGGAGGTTGTAATCTACCCAAACCCCACCCATGGTGTAGTGAACCGCAGGGTAGATCATCATGGGAGTTTTGTACGGATTCTGGTCTACAATCTTTTCGTACATCTGGAAGAGGTTTCCGTATTTTGCCGCAATTACCTCCTCGCCCAATTTTGTAATGGTCTCGGAATCCGGATTCTTAATCCCGGATGTCAATGCTTTTTCCGAACCGTATCTCTGGATAGCAGCGGCGAAATCCAGATAGACCGCCTCTCCTGTTTTATTGACCCCAAAGCCGGCATCACATCGCTCTTTGGCTGCCCGGGACGCTACGTCCCTTGGGACAAGGTTCCCAAAGGCTGGATATCTTCTTTCAAGGAAGTAATCCCGGTCTTCTTCTGCAATTTTTGTCGGCTTGAGTTTCCCCTCCCGTATTGCCTGGGCATCCTCTGCCTTGGCAGGCACCCAGATACGCCCGTCATTCCGAAGGGATTCAGACATCAGCGTGAGTTTGGACTGATGGTCTCCTGAAACGGGAATGCAGGTGGGGTGGATTTGTGTAAAACACGGATTTGCAAAAAAGGCCCCCCTCTTATGTACCCGCCATGCGGCGGTCACATTGCTTCCCATGGCATTGGTGGAGAGATAGAACACGTTGCCATATCCCCCGGATGCAATCACAACTGCGTGGGCCGAGTGTCTTTCGATTTCACCGCTGACCAAATCCCGTGCGATAATCCCCCTTGCCTTTCCGTCCACAAGGACTACATCCAGCATTTCATGCCGGGTATAGGATTTGATTTTGCCCCGGTTGATTTGTCGGTTCATGGCCGCATAAGCCCCGAGGAGGAGTTGTTGCCCGGTCTGACCTTTGGCGTAAAAGGTGCGTGAAACCAGAACACCCCCAAAAGAGCGGTTGTCCAGCAAGCCCCCGTATTCCCTGGCAAAGGGAACGCCCTGAGCCACACACTGATCGATGATGTTTACCGATTCTTCCGCAAGGCGGTATACATTGGCCTCACGTGAGCGGTAATCCCCACCTTTGATGGTATCATAAAAAAGGCGGTATGGACTATCACCATCCCCCTGATAGTTCTTAGCGGCGTTAATTCCACCCTGGGCAGCAATACTGTGCGCCCGTCGTGGTGAGTCCTGATAACAGAATGTTTTGACGTTATATCCCAACTCCGCCATGGTTGCAGCGGCTGAAGCTCCTGCAAGACCCGTTCCCACAATGATCACATCGATGTTCCGCTTATTTGCCGGGTTCACCAGGTTGATGTCGTTCTTGTGTTTTGTCCATTTTTCAGCCAGGGGCCCGGAAGGGACCTTTGAATCAAGTATTCCCATAATTAATGCGTTATCGGGTTAAGATGATGATACAGCGCGATAAAGATGAATATCAGCGGTACTACAATTGCATACAGGCGGGTAAAACTTCGTATGCCAGAACTGTATTTGTTGTTGATTCCCATGCTTTGAAAGGATGATGCAAACCCATGCCACAAGTGGAGGGAAAGCAAAACAAAGGAAATCACATAGATTACAGTTCTCCAGATGGGCGCGAATTTTTCAACGGTTTCGGCGTAGTATCGCGTTGGGTCCTCCGGATTGGCCTGAACAAATTTATAGTTCATTTCATGCAGCCAGAAATCGTAAAAATGAAGCCCCAGAAAAGCGAGGACGACAAGTCCGGTGATAATCATGTTCCGGGAAACCCAGGGTGCACTGGCCCCACCGGCGAATTTTACGTATCGAACTGCACGGGCCTTCCTGTTCTGAATCTCGAGAACAATACCCATTACAAAGTGAACGATTACGCCTGCAATTAAAATGGGTTGCATCAGGAACTGCACCACGGGATTGTAGCCCATAAAATGCGACATGGTGTTAAAGGTGTCCGGGCTGATTACCGAAGTGAGGTTGATGGTAACGTGCAAAATCAGAAACAGCACGAGAAATAGCCCTGAAAGCGCCATAACTACTTTTCTGGCTACCGAAGTTTTAGCGAGTCCGCTCATGAATAGTTGGTTTTACAGCAGTTACAAAAATACTTCACAGGCTTTGTAATAACAAACTTTGCCCACCTTTCTCCCTGGATTAAAAAGGTTCTAAATAAGGGGGCTCACCGGACCGGGTTTTTTGTATTCGCCCCGCCAATATCCGTGAGTTGAATTCCCAAAGCCCTGGTAGATAATTGAACTTCTATAAAACTCAGAACCAGTGATATGATCAAGCAAAACAAACTGAGGCCGAAAAACAGATTCGCCCAAAAACCCCACTGCAGGTAAATAAGGAGCATACAGAGTGCGCTGAATAAAAAACTCAGGATGGCGGCGGCTTGCATTTGCTTTATGATTTCCAGGCGTCTCTGGAGTTGCCTGACCTGTTTCCCAAGGTTGTCGGAGGCGTTTGCGCGGTATTGACGGTAAAGTTCGCGTATCAGGGCCGCAATCGCGAGATACCTTGCGTTATACGCCAGCATACTGAGCGATATGGCAGGAAATAGCAGGGCGGGAATACTTAAGGTAAGCTCCATTGTTAAAGGATTAATGTGAATTCAGGAAGGCAGGACCCTATTCAATTGTAAAGGCTTCGGACACCTCCTTTTGCTGATTTGTAAGAATGACTTTATAAGCGCCTTTGGGCAAATAGGTTTTACCATCTCCGGCCTCTATAAGCTTTGCCTTGTACTTGGAAAGATAGTTCTTCTTTCCTTTCTCCGAGAAGGCGACATCGTAGGAAATGACATTGATTCCGGGATCGGCCATAAGCTCCGTTTCGCTCAGCACAATCCCATCTGCAGTCTGTATGCTCGCGGCTGTTTTTCCGCCTTTCTGACTGTAGAATACAATGTCAAGACCTGGGCTGCTGGGGGGTCTCCAGCTGGAATAGGAATTCCCCCATCTACCGGAATGCTTGAGTTTCGGAAGTTCAAAAACGATCAATGCATCGCTGAGGTCATCTGTTTTGAGTGTTTGCAGGGGGGCGATACTGGCCTTATAGATACTGCGCCCATGGGTGCCTACCAACAGATCTTTTGATTCAGGTTGGATGACCAGATCGTGAACGGCCACATGGGGCATTCCATTTTGCATGGCGTTCCATATTTGCCCCCTGTTCATGGAGACATAAAGCCCGTTGTCTGTTCCGACAAACAACAGGTTTTCATTTACTGGATCCTCGACTATCGCGTTGACCGGGGAAGCGGGAATACCCGAGGCGATCGACTTCCAGGACTTCCCGTAATCCTCACTTACAAAAAGATAGGGGGTAAAATCGTCCCATCTGTAGCCATTCAGTGCGGCGTATACGCGTCCTTCTGAATGCGCTGAGGCCGCTACACGGCTCACCCAGAGTTTCTGTGGCAATTTATCGGAAATACGGTTCCAGGTGATTCCCCCGTCAGGACTTACCTGAAGGAAACCATCATCACTTCCGGTATACAAGAGCCCAAAGCGCAATGGGGATTCCGAGATAGTTGTAAGGGTTCCATAGGATACATTCCCCCGTGTTCCTCCAGCGGACAAATCCCCTGAAATTGTCTGCCAGTCCGAGCCCTGATTCATGGATCTGTGGAGTTTGTTGCTGCCCAGATACAGAATGTCCTGGTTATGCGGGGATAATAGAATCGGAGTCTGCCAGTTAAAGCGATAGGGCGATTCTCCAAGTGTATGTTTTGGTTGTATCCTGGTTCGGGATCCGGAGGAAAGGTCGAGACGAAAGTAATTCCCGAACTGGAAACCGGTATAGACAATATCCGGATTTCTGGAATCGATCTGGATTTGCATGCCATCACCCCCCATGATCGACTCCCAGGGATACTTGCCGGACTGATGCCAGCGCATGGATTCCTCAGCGTTATGCGGGCCTTTCCACACGCCATTGTCCTGAAGTCCGCCATAAACGTTATAAGGTTTTTGATGGTCTATATTTATAGCGTAGAACTGCCCAACGGTCGGGGTGTTGTTTTTTATCCAGTTTCCGCCGAAGTCATAGGAGATGTTTACACCCCCATCATTTCCGTTTACCAGGTGCCCTTTGAGGTCCGGGTTTACCCAAAGCGCGTGGTGGTCGGCATGAACGTTAGCCCCGTTAATAGAGGTAAAAGACGCCCCGCCATTATCTGAGCGCAGAATCGGGACGCCAACAATATAAATCTGGTCCGGGTCATATGGGGCGACGCGAATCTGGCCGAAAAAATAGCCATAGCTGTAATAGAGGTCCTCAATAAAACCTTTATGCGTTTTGTTCCAGGCCCGGCCTCCATCTGTACTTTTATATACCTCGGCCCCGATCACCGGAGTATCAAAAAGGACGGAATTGGCATCTTCAAAATAGCTGATCAGGTCGTCCGGGCGAATGCTGCCATTGCGGACCATTTCTTTGACGGTATCTGCCCGGTATTCTTCCGGGAAACCATTTGACTTCAAAAATGCATTCAATCTGGCATTGTCCAGCGCTGTGAAATCCGCAACAGAAATGTTTCTCAGATCTTCTTTCTGGAGTTCGGAAGGGTTCTTTTTATCGGAGGTATCCGGACGCCTGTATTGATTGTCCAGGATCGCATAAACGGTATTGGAATCAAACGCTGCCAGGCCAATTCTTCCGACGCCCTCTCCAGTAGGGAATCCCGCCCCGGACTGCGTCATCAGGGCCCAGGTATCTCCTCCATCGGAACTTTTGTATATCCCGGAGCCCGGCCCACTGCCCTTGAAATTCCATGCTTTCCGATCGCGTTCCCAGGAAGCGGCAAACAGAACTTCAGGGTTATCCGGTGCGGCCACCAGGTCGATCATGCCCGTGTACTCATTGATATATAAGGTTCTGCTCCATGTTTTCCCTCCATCGGTGGTCTTGAAAATCCCCCTTTCCTCATTCGGGGAATACAAGTGTCCAAGCACCGCCACCACGACATGATCCGGATTCCGCGGATCAATCACAATACGTCCGATATGATGGGAATCCGGAAGTCCGGCATAAGACCAGGTTTTACCCTTGTCCGAAGACCTGAACATTCCCATGCCCGCATACGATGAGCGGGAGGCATTGTTTTCACCTGTGCCAGCATAAATAGTACCACTGGGCCAATGCACGGCAATGTCACCCAGGTTTTGGGTTGGAGTCTTATCGAGGACAGGCACAAAAGAGGTTCCATTATTCTCCGTATACCAAAGCCCCCCTGAGGCATAGGCTACAAAAAATTCCGTGGGCTTCTCAGGATTTACATCCAGGTCAACGACCCTTCCACTCATTATGGAAGGTCCAATATTTTCAAGCCTCAGGTTCTTAACCAGGGATGTGCTTTTCATTTTTTCCTGCAATTCCAGTGCTTCCTGAATTTGTGAAGGAGTTGTTGCGGGAGTCTGTGCTGTCAGCGGTAAAAAGGCACATATTCCGACAAAGGAAAGGAAGGCTTTAGGTAGTTTCATAGTGGTTATGCTTGTAATTCAATGACTTGTAAATCCAAACCTCTTCTGCTGTGGCTTGATTTTTTTTGTAATTTAGGAAGGATTAACCAACAAAACTAACGATTATGGAAGACTCCTTACCCTTGATTATTCAATTGATTTCAGGTGCAGTTGGCGGGAATGTGGCAGGAAAGCTGTTTAAAAATTTGTCTCTTGGAACTGTCGGGAATTCGATTGCCGGGATCCTAGGAGGGGGAATCGGCGGCTGGGTCCTCGGCTTTTTGGGGATGGACGGCGGAGCAAGCGGAATCTCCGGAATTCTTGGAAGCATAGGTGGTGGTGCTATCGGGGGAGCTGTGATTATGGCAATTTTCGGAGCGCTGAAGAAAGCTTTCGTTAAATAGGATGCACTGCCCAGGCAGTAAGATTTAAAGGGGCCTAATTGGGCCTCTTTTTTGTTCAGTGCCGGATATGTACCTTTGACCTAAAGGGTTTTGATATATGAAATACCATCCAATAGATTCCAGTTTGTTTGTGCGTAACCGGCAGAAGTTCATGAAGGCCATGCGCCCGAAAAGCCTGTCTGTTTTTAATTCGAATGACGTTTATCCCGTTAGTGCAGACAGCACCATGCCGTTTGAACAGCATCGGGATATTTTCTATCTCAGTGGTGTCGATCAGGAAGAGAGTATACTTCTCCTTTTCCCGGACTCCCTGGACCCGGCTCGAAGGGAAGTGCTTTTTCTTCGGGAAACCAATGAGCACATTGCCGTATGGGAAGGCGAGAAGCTTACAAAACAAAGGGCCTTCGAAGTTTCCGGCATTCGGACCGTATATTGGCTGAAGGACTTTGACAAGGTGTTTTTTGATTTGATGACCGAGGCCGAAACGATATACTTCAACACCAATGAGCACTATCGTCAGGCTGTCGAAACCGAGACTCGGGAAGACCGGTTTATCAAGGCCTGTAAAACGAAGTTCCCTGCCCATAAGGTAGCCAAAAGCAATCCTATCCTTCAGAAAATCAGAGGGGTAAAGGAATCAACCGAAATCGAGTTGATGAAAATAGCCTGCGGGATTACGGAAAAGGGATTTCGAAGAGTGCTGAGCTTTGTCAAACCCGGCGTATGGGAGTATGAGATTGAAGCGGAGTACCTGCACGAATTTATACGAAACCGCTCCAAGGGATTCGCGTACACGCCCATAATCGCTTCCGGTAATAACGCCAACGTCCTGCACTATATTGAAAACAATAAACAGTGCCAGGATGGAGATCTGATCCTGATGGATGTGGGGGCGGAATATGCAAACTATTCCAGCGACATGACGCGAACCATCCCGGTAAATGGACGATTTACAAAACGTCAGCGGGAAGTATATCAGGCCGTCCTACAGGTTAAGAAGGAGGCTACAAAGATGCTGATACCAGGCACCATCTGGGCAGCGTATCACAAAGAAGTGGGTAAAATTATGACTTCTGAGTTGCTTGGTCTCGGGCTTCTCGACAAAGCGGATGTACAAAATGAAAATCCGGAATGGCCGGCATACAAAAAGTATTTTATGCACGGGACCAGTCATCACATCGGTCTGGACACACATGATTACGGGGAATTAAAAACCCCGATGAAACCGGACATGGTCTTTACGGTTGAGCCGGGTATCTATATCCCCGAAGAAGGGTTTGGAGTCCGACTGGAAGATGATGTTGTCATACAGGAATCCGGGGCTCCGGTAAACCTTATGTCTGAAATCCCGATTGAGGCGGATGAAATCGAAAGCCTGATGAATGCCTGAGGACATGAAAGCGCAGATCTGCATCGGAAAGATTTCGGCCCTCTGGTCAAACAAAAAAAGCCCGGCTATTTAGGCCGGGCTTTGTATTGAAACACCGAAAAATCTATTCCTCAATAAACAGATAATTCAGCTCAAGGTCATTGAACGCTTTATTGAAAGATGAAATCTCCTCATCTACCATACGATCAAAGGCGTTGAGTTGTTTGTTGATTTCCGCACTGAGCTCAGTCTTTACAGCAATGTCCTGAGCAGTTGGCGGGAAGTCATCCAGACTTACCAGGCTGTTCAAGTGCGCCAGTTTATTGGTGAGTCGTATTGGGAAGTTCAGTGGATCCTGTCCACTCCGGTTTTGAGTCTGGTATAGGGCCTTCTCGATCTCCCCAAATCCTTCCTGCATTTTTTCCGCCCGCTCAACCAGGTCCGCTGTGGCATCATTCCCCTTATACTGCTTGATAAATGCATCGAGCTGGGCGTTGACATTGCGAATTTTCTTAATGGATTGATGCGCCCTGTCGACCGTGCCGTTGACTTCGGTGATAAATTCGTACTGCTGCTGCATATCCGCCACACTAACTTCCGCCCTGGGATCCGGGATTATTTTGAACTCCTGCGTAAGGGTCTCCCCTGAGGTGTTTAAATGGACTTTGTAAGACCCGGGAACCGCTTTAGCCCCGCTGAGGTTTGCCCACCATAAAATCATACCGTCCAACCTTTCGGCCCCTTTACCCCGGGTATCCCAAACATGGGTATTGCCGCCCTTTTCAACCTTTAGCTTTTTATCCTTTTCCTTGGAATAGGTGCTGTAGTTCGCCAGGGTATCGCCAGCCATGGTGGTATACGTGATTGAAACGCTGTCCTTTTCAGAAAAATCCTTCATAAAGAAATGGGTCACCACACCATTGGGTGGGTTCTGGCCAGAAGTCAGGGATGGGGTACGGGCCGCACCTCCTTTAGTCCGGTACGAATCCTTGGGTTTATACAGGATGGCTGAGGCATTTTTACTGGCCTCTTCCAGTTGATGAAGCACGGTGAGATCATCCAGAATCCAGAGGCTCCGCCCCTGTGTAGCGACGATCAGATTGTCATCTTTAATTGTGAGGTCTGTTATTGGAACAATGGGCAAATTGAGTTGAAAGGGGTTCCAGGAGGCTCCATCGTCAAAAGAGATGTACATTCCGGTTTCCGTCCCCGCATATAACAAGCCTTTGCGTTTGGGATCTTCCCGAACTACGCGGGTAAAATGCTCCTCGTCTATGCCATCGGTAATTTGCGTCCAGGTTTTCCCATAATCTGTAGTTTTATAGAGATAGGGCTTAAAATCTCCAAGTTTATAGCGCGTGGCTGCTACATAACAAGTGCCTTCATCAAAGGCCGAAGGTTCAATGCTGTTTATCATGTTCCATTCAGGCATTCCTGAAGGCGTAACATTTTCCCAATTCTGACCTCCGTCCCGGGTCAAATGAATCAAGCCGTCATCGCTGCCAACCCACATCAGTCCTTCCTTAAGCGGGCTTTCATTAGCGGCAAATATGGTACAGTAGTATTCCACACCTGTATTATCCTGGGTAATCGGGCCTCCGCTTGATACCAATTTATCCGGATCGTTTCGCGTGAGGTCGGGGGACAACAATTCCCAACTCTGACCTTCATTGGTGCTCATGTGTACATGGTTTGAAAAGGTGTAGAGCTTTTTAGGGTTATGCCGGCTGAAAATGATCGGAAAATTCCATTGGAAACGATACTTCATCCCTTCTGCTCCATACCCCATAGGGTTATCAGGCCATACATTGATGGCACGTACGGTCCCGGTTTCGTGATTTACCCGCGTAAGAAAACCCCCATAACTGCCTCCATATACAATGTCGTTATTTTCAGGATCCACTGCAATATGGGCGCTTTCGCCTCCGGCTGTTTCTTCCCAATCCTCATCACTGATACTCCTGCCATCGGACCTGTGGCGGATACGGATTGTAGAATTGTCCTGCTGGGCAACATAAATCCGATAAGGATGGGCATTGTCCGTAGTTACCCTGTAGAATTGAGCAGTTGGCTGATTGTAATAGGTGCTCCAGGTAGTTCCCCCGTCGTAGGACACCTGGGCCCCGCCATCGTCTCCAATGATCATCCGGTTCGGATCTTCCGGGGCGATCCATAAATCATGATGGTCCCCGTGGGGCGCATTGAAGGTATTGAAAGTCTTCCCTCCGTCGGTAGATTTGTGGTATCGTACATTGAGTACGTAAACAACATCCTCATCGTGAGTGTCCGCATAAATTCGGGTATAGTACCACGCCCGTTGACGAAGTTTCCGCTCGCTATTGACCTGTGACCAGGTTTTCCCACCGTCTTCCGACCTGTATAGGCCGCCTTTGTCCTTGTTTTCAACAATAGCCCAAACCCGCTGAGAATTCACAGGGGATACCGTTACCCCAATGATTCCAAGAGTCCCTTCAGGAAATCCATCGTTGGTGGAGATTTCTTTCCAGGTTTCGCCGCTGTCGGTTGATTTCCATAGCGCGGAACCCTCCCCTCCGCTACTCAGGCTATAAGGGGTACGCTGCACCCTCCAGGTACTCGCATACAGGATACGGGGATTCGTAGGGTCGAGGGTGAGGTCGACAGCCCCTGCCTGGTCGTTTACATACAGGACCTTTCGCCAGCTTTTTCCACCATCCGTACTTTTATAAATACCCCGGTCTTCAGTAGGTTTATAAATGTTTCCGAGTACGGCCGCATATACGATATCGTGATTGTCCGGGTGAACCTTCAATCTCGGGATATGGCGGGTTTTCTCTAGTCCGGCCTGTTCCCATGTTTTACCCGCATCCACACTTTTCCAAACGCCATAGCCGGAGGAGACGTTACCCCGAACGGTCTTTTCACCCCCGCCTACATAGAGGACATTGGGGTCGCTCTGAGCAACTTCAAGCGCTCCGATACTCCCTCCGAAATACCCGTCTGAGATATTCTCCCAAGCCCGGCCGCCATCAATCGTGCGCCATACACCGCCGCCTGCGCCCCCAAAGTAAAAAAGGTTGGGTTTGCCGGGCACCCCGGTAACGGCCGCAGACCGGCCACCTCTGAAAGGACCCACCAGGCGGTATTCCATGGAGGAGTACAGCGCTTCGGGATAAGTGTTCGCGTTTTTTGTTTTCTTTCTTTTCTGGCCTTCCGCGGTTAGGGGCAAAAGACCCAGGATGAGCAGAAGAATTCCCGCTCTGAGAATGATTTTTTTCATTTTATTAGGATTCGAATTAGTCAGTGTTTGAAAGTACTAAATCTTTGAGAATTTTCTGAGCAAACCTTGGAGAGGTCATTTGCATTTACGTCTGAATGCAAATTGGGGGAGGCAAAAAAAGCTTTAAAAGGCTACTTGACTGCTATAAACCGGGTATTTACAACAAAAATTTACATCCCGGAAAAAGGGCCCCTATTTTTAACCTAATGAGATTTGGGATAGTACATAGGACGAGAGCTTGCATAGGGCTCTGTTTTGCGATATTACTCTTGATTGGAATTCAGGAGGGCTACGGGCAAAACAGTCCTCCGGTTGCAGCCGATGACGCCTATTCAACAGGGTTAAACACGGTTTTGAATATTGCCTCAGGGCCCGGCCTTCTCAATAATGATACGGATCCGGATGCCCCGGCAGGACTTACCGTCAATCCCACGCCAGTATCCGGACCTGCCTCAGGGAGCGTCACCTTAAATTCAGATGGCAGTTTTAGTTACACGCCAAACCCTGGCTTCGGCGGGACGGATAATTTCTCCTATCAGGTCTGTGATGATGGCACTCCGAACACTGTAGTTTCACGTTTTGACTTTGACACCTCGAATTTAGGCCTGGCGACTGTTGGCCCCAATGCCACTTCAGTAAACGCCCTGGCGGTTCAAACTGCCTGTGGGATTCGAATCGGTTCAGGGGCAGGGGGGAGTACAGGAATTGATGTAGTTGTTCCAAATACCGGTAACATCTTCGATTTCACAAGCTTTATTATTTCATTTGAGTACAGAGATCAGGAAAGCACGGCAGACATCGTAACTGCCGGTAATTTTCGAATTTGGCATATCAGCGGTAACAACCTGGGTGTTCAGGTCCAGGTAATCGATGGTAATACGGGCCTGCCCGCTACCTACACTCAAAACCTCGGGGGGTTTCTTTCCGGAAACAATCCCTATACCATTGAATACGATGAATTAACCGGAGATATTATTTACACGGCCAATGGCTCCACAACTACCTTTAATCTGGCTCCGGCCTATTCACCTTTGAATACGGCACTGGCGTCTGGATTGATGATTGGAAGATTCATGGATAATGCGGGTTCCGGCCTGCCTTCTGTTTGTAGTATGGAATTTACGGATTCCAGCAAATTATGTGATACCGCCAACGTTTCCATCGTAATTCCGACATCCCTGATTACCAACCGCCGGATCACCTATCGCGTAAACGGCAATTAGTATTACCATCTGGCCTTATAGGCTTAACCCATTTTTTTGGAGTGCTGGTAGACACTTAATGTTATCGCATACAAACTGCGACCCCATAGACATTGAACAGAGTGAAATCAACTAACATGCGCCCTTGTTCAGGTCTTCAGGCATTCCTTATGGTGATAGGGTCTCCAATACCCGGAAAATTGTATCTTTTCGGGATTGGAATACGACCCTAACCTCAAACCCGATGAAAAACTTCTATCTCAGTATCCTGGCGCTCTTTTTTGCTGTTGCTTGTCAACAGGAAGCACCCAAACCGATTGAAAACCCGGAAGCCCGGAAGACTTTTGAAAAAGTGTATATAGATACCCACAACGGGTATTCGGAGGCTGTTTCAATAACCACAAGCACTCAGAAAACCATCTATATTTCCGGACAGATTGGGGAGGGAGCGGATCTGGAAGCCCAGATGCGGGATGCGCTTTCACAATTGGAGGCTGTTCTGCTGGAAGCAGGAGCCAACATGAAAGACGTTGTCAAAATGAACACTTATATCGTAGACTACGGACCGGAGTCTCTGGATATTTTCAGAGGTGTTCGAAAAGAGCTTCTTGGAGACTCAGACATGCCTGCAAGTACCTTGGTCGGGGTTGAAGCACTTGCGCTACCCGAATGGCTTATTGAAATTGAAGCGGTGGCTGTCGTTCCTGTTCGGTGATCCCGTAACGATAAAAAAAATGTAGGAATATGGCAACGGAAATGACCCCTGGAACCTGGTTAAAAATTGGGTTTTACACCGGACTCCTTCTTGTTTTACTCGGAGTATTAGAGCCTTTAAGGGGTGCGCTTTCGGTAGTTTTTGGAAGTTTTCTGATCGCCTCAGTAACCTATAGATACAAGGACCCCCAGCATACCTATTACCTCATCGCTGCCCTGCTTATTTTTATCGGGGCTGCCGTATTATGGATCCGGTATTACTTTAGCGGAGTGGATTTGGAAACAGCCCTTTTAAAAAGTTGGGGAATCCTGATACTCGCCTATCCCATTGGATGGTTATTTATTTTGGTCCTGCTTTTTGTAAGGTTGTTTTGGATGAAAAATTTTTAAAGGGGCCTGCCCCACCCCACCCGGTTCCAAGTTAGCCGATAACCCTGCAACGCCATTTCAGATTCCCTTCCGAATGCGGGCGACCTCATAGAAAACCCGTTGGGAATGACTATCTTTCTCATACAAATTCCATAGGGATGAAAAGGATCTCAGGGCTTATTTTAATTGGGTTATTTATGACCTTACCAATACATAGTCAGCAAAAAAGAATCCGGGAAGCCGGAATTGAACTGGGGGTTTTGCCTACCGGAAAAATGAACGCGATTACAGATGTGCCGGGAGTTCAGGTGGGCCATACCACCCTTATCCTCGGCGATTCCGTGCGCACGGGCGTTACGGCCATCCTTCCGCATACCGGAAACCTCTTTCAGGACAAAGTGCCAGCGGCGATCCATATTGGAAACGGTTTTGGCAAACTCGCCGGATTTAGTCAGGTAGAAGAACTCGGGAATCTCGAAACCCCTATTATTCTCACCAACACGCTCAGTGTTCCTGTTGCCATGGATGCGCTTATAAGCTATACGCTTGAACAGCCGGGGAATGAAGAGGTTCGCTCTGTGAATCCGGTTGTCGGGGAGACCAATGACGGTCGCCTCAATGATATAAGGGGCCGGCATGTGCGGAAAGAGCATGTGTTCGAAGCGATTTCCGGCGCCAACTCAGGCCCCGTATCCGAGGGTAATGTTGGGGCGGGAACGGGCACGGTGGCCTTCGGCTATAAGGGAGGGATCGGAACGGCCTCGCGCAGGGTCCCTGAAAAGGCAGGAGGCTATACAATTGGGGTTCTTGTGCAAGCGAATTTTGGTGGTATTCTGACGTTAAACGGGAAAAATCTTGCCCGGATGCTGGATCGGATCCCGGGAAGCTATAAGGAAGATACGGACGGATCCTGCATGATCGTACTTGTTACAGATGCACCGCTCGACACCCGAAATTTAAAACGCCTCGCCAAGCGGTGTATGCTGGGCCTGGCCCGAACGGGGGGTATTGCTTCAAATGGCAGCGGGGATTATGTCATAGCCGTTTCCACGGCTGAAGCGAATAAAGTACCTTATGAGGCTGAGAATGTTCTACTATCGAAAACCAGCATTCACAACGATTATCTGTCCCCTTTTTTCCTAGCGGCTATTGAGGCTACAGAGGAGGCGATTTGGAATGCTATGTTTGCAGCTGATTCCATGAAAGGATTCAATGGACATCAAATTGATGCCCTACCAAAACAGAAAATTCTGGAATCCGTAAAAGAGTGATCTGATATTGAGACGGGCATACTATTGTCTCCAGATAAAGGCCTCTAGACCTCATAAAGACATCTTCAGCTCCCGATGTATTTCTCTTTTCAGGTAGTAACCGGTGACCACCGTTGCAAGAACATCTGCGATCGTAAAACTGATCCACACGCCCAGTTCCCCAAAATAGCCCGGAAGGATTAGGATCAGGGGAATAAAAAAGAAACCCTGTCGTGTAAGGGTTAGAATTAGCGCGGGGATGGCTTTCCCAATCGCCTGAAAGTAGGCGGCACCTATCAACTGCAAGGCGATGATCGGCGTTGCCGCAAAGACCCAGCGCATTGCCGAAGGAGTGTGCTCTAAAACAAAGGCATTGGTCGCCAGGGCCTCAGGTCCAAGGTCCGGATTATCACTCAGGAAGAGCCCGGCAATTTCTCCAGGGAAAACCATAAGAATAACAAAGACGATTGTTGCGACCAGGGCGGCGTATTTTATTGCGGTATAGATGGATTCCTTTACCCTATCATATTTATGTGCCCCATAGTTATAACCAGCTATCGGCAGGAATCCCTGGGTAACCCCGAATACGGGAAAGAGCGCAAACATCAGCATCCGTCCTATTATGGCATAAACTGCGACCATAGCTTCTCCACCCAATTCAAATAGAATATTGTTCATCAGAAGGTAAGTCACCGAGGTTACAGCCTGCCGGGAGAGGGTTACAAAGCCCAGCCCTCCTATTTCCTTAAGCAGATAACGGTTAAGACCGAAGTGATGCCAGTTGATTTTAAGTTCGGAATTAGGGGACAGGAAAAACCAAAAGATGTAGCCAAAGCAGAGTAGATATCCCCCGGTTGTGGCCCATGCCGCACCTTCCATCCCCCAATCGAAAACATAGATGAACAAATAATCCATGACCAGGTTGCCCACGGAAGGGATGATCATTGCGATCATTGCAAATCGAGGCTTGCCCTCAGCGCGGATTACGGTATTGCCCATCATGCAGAGTGCGAGAAACGGCACCCCGTAAAGCACGATTGTATAGTATATTTTGGCAGGTTCAAAAATTCCTCCTTTACCTCCAAAAGCAGGTATAAGCGAATCGACAAATAAAAGCCCTAGCCCGACCATGGAACAGGTAACCAGCAGGGTCAGGGTGATCTGATTCCCAAAGGTTTTTAGGGCTTTATCCTTTTGTGTTGCACCGAGGGCCCTGGAAATAATGCTGCTGCCGCCAATGCCAATGGCCATCCCGAGAGCGGCGATAAAAAAGGAGACCGGAAGTACGACGTTTATCGCGGCAATGGCAATGGGGCCGATCCAATTCCCTACAAAAATGGTGTCCACCAAAATATTCAAACTCATAACCAGGATCCCTATGGATGCTGGTACGGCTTGTTGAATAAGCAGTTTCCCAATGGGTTTTGAACCCAGGGCTTCTGAAGATACGCCTGGCATGGACTAAGTGGGAATTAAAGACATTTATGCGAATGAATATGTTAGAACAGCTGACCTGAAATCATGTAATTACTGAGGGGAAATTTAATATCCGGCGGCTTGTCCGTCTTTTCTGCTTTCTGAAGCTCCGTGATATACTTTTTGAACCGGGTCCCATAAAATGGCCTGATAGCCCCCGTAAACACCTCGCGCATAGCGAACTTCATGTCCCCGGTCCATCAGGCCGCGTACGGTTTGGTACGGAATCCCAGACTCAATTCTCACAGCGCCAAGACCCGGGCCCTGGCCAGTTGGTGAGGAGCCGCCCGTATGATCCCACCGGGGCGCATCCCCGGCCTCCTGAAGGTTCATGCCAAAATCGATCAGGTTCATTACAATTTGAGTGTGTCCCTGTGGTTGAAAATCCCCACCCATCACACCGAAACTTACCCAGGGATTTCCATCTTTGGTAATAAATGCCGGAATGATGGTGTGAAAAGGTCGTTTCCCCGGCGCATAGGTATTGGCCTGGCCTTCCTTGAGACTGAAAAGTTCCCCCCTGTCCTGAAGCATAAACCCAAGGCCTGGCGGAACCATGCCCGATCCCATGCCACGGTAGTTGCTTTGAATCAGCGAAATCATATTGCCGTACTGGTCGGCAACGGTCATATAAATGGTTTCACCTGCGCTGATTTCACCCGCGTTATAGATCCCTGCCTTTTCACCAATGGCAGCCCTTCTTTTTGCTGCATAGGCATCCGAGAGGAGTGTTTCTGCAGGAATGTTCACAAAATCGGGATCTGCATAGTATTTTGCGCGGTCCTCAAAGGCCAGTTTCTTTGCTTCGGTAAACAGGTGGAGGTGTTCGGGACTCCCGAATTCAATTTCTGAAAAATCATATCCTTCCAAGATTTGCAGCATCTGCAATGCGGCTATCCCCTGACCATTCGGAGGTAATTCCCAAACATCGTAGCCCCTGTAATTCACGGATAAGGGAGTTACCCATTGAGAAACATGTGAGTTCAGATCGGAGACGGAGAGATATCCTCCCTGCTCTTGAATAAAGGATGCAATTGTTTTGGCAACCTCGCCCTTGTAAAATGCCTCCCGTCCGCCTTCTGCAATCTTGCGATAGGTATTGGCGAGAAAAGGATTTTTGTAGATGCTTCCTTCCTGTGGAAGCTTCCCTCCATTTTGATCTATATAGGTTTCTTTGATATTGGGGAACTCGCGATTCTGGAAAAAAGGGATGGTGCGGTTCATATACCAGGCGACCAATTGCGTGAGGGGGAAGCCTTCCTCCGCATATCGAATAGAGGGGGCCAGGAGCTCCTTCATAGGTAGTTTTCCGAATTTTGAATGCAATTCGAACCAACCATCCACAGCACCGGGAACACTGACAGGCAAAGGGCCAAAAGATGGAATTTTATCCAGGCCTTTCGCCTTCAGGTCCTTCAGCCTAAGGTTTTTGGGAGATCTGCCACTCGCATTGAGCCCGTGTAGTTTTTTTGAATTTGCATCCCAGACAATGGCGAAGAGATCCCCTCCGATACCACTCCCGGTGGGCTCCATTAGCCCGAGTGCTGCATTGGCAGCAATTGCCGCATCTATAGCAGTGCCTCCTTTCTTCAGGATATCAAGGCCAATCTGAGTGGCCAGTGGATGGCTGGTGGCCACCATTCCCTTCTGGGCGAGTACTTCTGAGCGTGTGGCAAACAGGGCTCCTGAGATTCGATCCTGTGCTGAGACCGAAATGATGCCAGCTAAAAAGAGCAATAGCGTAAGATGAGATTTCATGCTGTTTTGGTATTGATTAATCGTTAAACAAAAGTTTTTGGCTTGAAACGCATCGGGTTTTCAGTTTGAGCCATTCAAATGAATTTGGAGCAAAGGCCCCACCCTCCCGTTAATCAAGATAATTCTACCCCCTGCAAAAACAAATCAACGCAGCGAGATTGATCACATCAGACCGGAAGGGAACCGGTTTTCTCCCATTGATCAATCCATTGCCCCATAAGGGCAACCCAATCGTCCCGATCGTTCAGACAAGGTATATGCATGTATGCTGTACCCCCTGCTTCCAGAAAATCCTCTTTTCCTTCCATGGCGATTTCCTCCAGGGTTTCCAGACAATCACTGACAAAGGCCGGGGTAATTACGGCAAGTCTTGTTTTGCCTTCTTCTGCTAGCCGCTTGAATTCATAATCTGTATAAGGTTTTAGCCACGGATCTCCGGCCAGGCGGCTTTGGAAGGAAGAGCTGACCTTGTCTTCGGGAAGTCCGAGGGCCTCCGTTATCAACGCCGTGGTATCGTAGCACTGATGTCGGTAACACGTATGGTGTGCGACAGAATTCGTAGAACAACACTTCCCGTCGATTTTACAGTGAAAACGCGTAGGGTCGGATTTACGGATATGCCGCTCCGGGATCCCGTGATAGGAAAAGAGAATATGGTCGTATTCAAAATCCTTTAAATGGTCCTTAATGGAATCGGAAAGAACCTTAACATACCCTGGATTCCTGTAAAATGCAGGCAGGGTAGTGATTTGCATATCGGGGAATTTTTGTGCCTGTACCTCCAGGGCATCTACCACCACTGTCTCATAAGAGCTCATTGCGTAATGCGGATACAGGGGCACAAGAAGGACTTCATCCACACCCTGAGCCCTGAGCTGTTCAAGACCTTCCTCGATAGAACCCGAGCCATATCTCATACCAAGGGCCACCGGTAATTCGGTTTGGGAACGAACCTTTTTGAGGAACCGTTCCGAAATTACGATCAGGGGCGAGCCGGAATCCCACCATATTTTTTGATAAGCCGCTGCGGACTTCTTCGGTCGTGTCTGCAGGATAATACCTCTAACCAAAATGGTCCTTAACCACTTGGGGGCATCGATTACCCGTCCGTCCATCAAAAATTCATCCAGATAGGGTTTGACATCTTTAGGGGTAGGGCTGTCGGGAGATCCCAGGTTTACCAGTAATACACCTTTCATGAAAGCGAAGTTCTTTTAGTGTTGGGTTGTTTGAAGCCTTACAAAAATACGGTTTCAAAGGGAACAATCCCATTGAAGCGGAAGGTCTTTCGGCTATAGAGCAATAAGAAATACTAATACTTAAGCCTTTGCTGCATTTCTTAAAATGCATAATTATTTGCTTAACTTCATCCGTAAAACAAGGGAATGGATCAGTTGATTCAAAACTCAGATATCCGCGCGCTTTTTTATGTAAGCCTTACGCTTTTGGTCCTTATCGGAGTCTATGTGGGGGTGGCATCCCTGCTGAGGCGTTATGGCAAAAACCCCAGGTACTTACTGCCGGCAGGAACGGTACGCAAAGTAGCCTGGCCGCTTATTCTCATCCTTTTTTCGCTCTTGATTCGATTACCTGCGTTAAGAACCCTTGTCGGACTTGAAGATTACGCTGCTACATTTCGGAAAAGCAGCAATCTGATTTTCATTTTTGGATTTACCTGGGCCCTAATCAAGCTGCTCAATGTGGTTAAATACATCCTGATTGCCAAGTATGACAAGGATGAGGCAGACAACCTCAAAGCGCGAAAAGTCTATACGCAATTCACCATCCTGGAGCGAATTGTTATTTTCTTGCTTGTACTCCTTGGGATGGGAGCTGCCCTGATGAGTTTTGAAAGCATTCGAGAGATCGGAGTAAGTATTTTTGCCTCAGCCGGTGTGGCGGGGATCATTATCGGGTTTTCCGCCCAGAAATTGATAGCTACCGTGATAGCCGGGGTGCAGATCGCCCTGTCCCAGCCGATCCGGATCGATGACGTGGTAATCATTGAGGGGGAGTGGGGCCGCGTCGAAGAAATCACGCTTACCTATGTGATCATTCGGATCTGGGATAAGCGTTGTCTGGTTTTGCCTACAACCTATTTCATTGAGAAGCCCTTTGAGAATTGGACTCGGTCGACGACAGATTTATTGGGGACTGTTTTTCTCTACACGGATTACAATGTTCCATTTCAGGCCCTGCGCGACGAGTTGCAACGGATTGTAACCGAATCCGAACAATGGAACGGGGAAGTGGCCAATATTCAGGTCACGGATTCCCGTGCAAATTACGTTGAGGTGCGGGCTACGGTCAGTGCTGATAACTCCGGGAAGGCATGGGAACTACGCGTTTTGGTGCGGGAAAAACTCATTGCGTTTCTTCAGAAGAACTATCCGGAGAGCATTTCGCACACACGCCTTATGCTCAAAAATATGGGCGAGGACCTAAAAGCCGGGGAATAATTTTCAACTTAGACGGATGAGATTTTGGTTTATGGGCAAGCAACAAACACTCTTGACGCTCCGGTTACTTCTAATTGGTTTTTTAGCCCATGGGATAGGGTGGTCCCAAACGGACAAAATTTCTTTTGAACCTGAAGACCAGGATATTTTCAAACAGATCATATACGAACTTCCTCCTGAAGAATCGATAGAAATTGGGCAGGCTGTCGCGGCTACAGGAAAACTATTGTTGAATACGCCATATGAGGCCGGCACCCTGGAGATCGAAAATCAAGAAAGGCTCATTGTGAACCTGAGGGGGCTGGACTGTACGACTTTTGTGGAGAATGCCCTGGCCATTGGCGGGATGGCACGCAATGGACAAAAAGATTGGGACACCTATCTGAAGCACCTCGAGCAACTGAGATACCGGGATGGCATTCTCATGGGCTATCCTTCCCGCCTGCATTACTTTACGGATTGGATTCGGAACAATTCAGAAAAGGGCCTCGTCCTGGATATTACTGAGGGCCTTGGAGGACTCCCGGTACAGAAGAAAATCAACTTTATGGGATCCCACCCGGAGTTGTACCCCGCCCTGGCATCAGAAAAAAACCTGGAGCGTATCCGGGAGCACGAAGCAGAGCTGAGTGCAGAAGATTTTTTTGTTTTGCCGGCGGAGTCCGTGTCCAAAGTTGAAGATCAGATTCGCGATGGAGATATTATCGCCCTTGCCACTTCGGTTGAGGGCCTGGATGTCACACATACCGGACTGGCATTGAGAAAGGCCGATGGACGGATCCATCTTTTACATGCCTCCACAAGAGGAGCTGTTGAAGTGTCCAAAGTTCCCTTGTCTGATTACCTGAAGGGCATTAAGGGAAATACGGGTATCATAGTCATTCGCCCCCTGGATTTTCAAGAGTAGTTATGAAGTAAATTGCCGCTAATGGAATGGTTCCAGACCATGATTTCAGAAACAGATCCGGGTATCCTGGCGATGTTGTTCGCCCTGGGGATTATCGGATTTGTTTTTTCCACCCTTGCCGGGGGAGGGGGAGCCCTTATTTTATTGCCATTGGTCAATATCCTAATCGGTACCCAGCACACGGCTCCGGTACTGAACCTGGGAAACCTCATTGGCAGACCTTCGCGCCTGGTTTTGTATTGGAAACACATAAACTGGCGAATTTGCGGATATTATGTGCTTCCGGCCCTTCTGGGAGCCTGGGCAGGTGCCTGGATGTTCGGGACGCTGAAAATCGCATTTTTACAGCTAATAATCGGCGGGTTTCTGGTAAGCACCTTGTTTCAATATAAGTTCGGCAAACGAGCCCGCTCTTTTACTATGCCCATTGTGGGTTTTGCCCCCCTTGGCTTTGTTATTTCTTTTCTGGGCACTTTGGTAGGGGCCATGGGTCCTGTCCTCAATCCATTTTATATGAATGCAGGACTTGAAAAGGAAGAACTCATAGGAACCAAGACGGCAAATTCCTTTTTTATGGGGCTTGGACAGCTCAGCGGATACACCTTCTTTGGGTTACTCGAAGGATCGTATTGGGGCTACGGGATTGCCCTGGGTGTCGGGGCGATCTTCGGTAATATTATCGGCAAGAAGATCCTTAGCCGAATCTCAATAGGGGGGTTCCGGATCTTACTTCTGTTGTTTATGCTGCTTTCCGGACTTATGCTGATATATTCGGCCCTGGGCAGTTTGTGGAAATAACCCTTAGTCCATGCCCAGGCAATAGCGAAGCCCCCCACGCAAATGTTCTATGAATAAAGGGTTTTTAAAGGTAGCCTCCGTGTGTCCCATGCCTGTGTAGAAAACCCTGCCCCCGGCGTTTTCATGATACCATGCGATGGGGTGATTTACCCCGTTCTTACCCCCTTCATAGCTCGCCTCGTCGAGTCGGATCAGTACGTGGAGGTCGGGGTTGATATTTTTGAAGTTATACCATTCGTCATGGTGTTTCCAGGTTTTCGGCATATGTGCAGTAGCGGGATGTGTTCGGTCTTCGACATTTAAAACGGCCTCCTGCTGGTCCGGGTGACTTTCAAAATAGGCTCCGACCAATGCGCCGTACCAGGGCCAATCGTATTCTGTGTCAGTTGCAGCGTGTATGCCCATAAAGGCTCCACCACCTTCAACAAAAGACCGGAAAGCCTTTTCCTGTTCTGCTGCAAGCACATCTCCTGTGGTACTGAGAAAAACGACCAATTGGTATTTTGAGAGGTTTTTTGAATTGAATTGAAGGGAATCCTCAGTGTGATCCATGAGCACCCCTTCCTGTTCCGCGAGCCTGCCCAGGGTCGCCAGGCCGAATTCAATGGAAGTATGCCGAAAACCATTGGTGTTTGTATAGACCAGTACCTCCGGTTTGGAGGCGGATGCAGTTCCTTCTGGCTGTTGTGCCAGACTCATTGCAGGAAACACGGCAGAGCAAAGTAAAAGGAGTAAAAAAGAGGTTACAGGTCTCAGGGATGCGATCATAATGCCAAAATTTTGGGTTACAATTTACACCAAAAATCAGTTTTACGTCCGCTCCTGTGCCATGGATAACAAATATTGCTTGGGGGTCGTATGATATTTCTTTTTGAAGGCAGCGATAAAGTGACTTGCCGTGCTATACCCGACTTTCAAACCCACCTCGTTTACATTGAATTTCCCGCTTTCAAGCATTTTACGGGCGACCTCCATCTTATAATCAAACAAAAAGCTATACACAGAATCCCCATAGATTTGTTTGAAACCTTCTTTGAGTTTTTTAAGGCTTAACCCGATTTCTGCCGCCAACTCTTTCAGGCCGGGCGGCTCAGCCATTCGCTCAATAACAATTTCTTTTGCCTGGCGTATGCGCTGCACATTTTCTTCATCCATCAGGAAGGGGCACTGTTCGGCTGAGGTTTCAGTGTTGCGGTTAAAATAAAGGGATAGCAACTCATAAATTTTCCCTTTGCAGTAAAGCCCTTTTACCGATGGGTGTATTTGTTCATTCCACAGCTGACTGAGTATGATGGCCTGAGATGGGGATACGGGATTTTGTTTGTAGTATTTTTTGTCCCTGTTTTCGCTGCTCAAAAAAGGAATATAATCCGCTTCCGAAGTAAATAAGGCGTGGAATTTTCGAATGCTCATCAGAATCGAAATCATGGAGCTGCCCGGACTGAGAACAGTATGCAAAGGGAGTTCTGTCTCGGGGTTATACAACAAAAGAGATTGGTTTTCAGGCAATTCCAGCACGTAATGTCCTTTGTGATACACGAACTGGGCATGCCCTTTCAGATTGAAATGGAATTGGATAAACCGCTGATCTACCTCCCGCTGAAGACGAGCGGGAAAAGCCTCTTCATTGATGGCTTTTAGCAGCACAAAATCCGGTGAAATCTGTAATTCATCGAACGAACCGCTGGCGACATTTTTTTGATCTTCAGACATGCTAAAATTCAATTATTATTTAGAATCTTTCTAAACTGTTGTACCGCAAAAGGCCATTGATTCGACAAAAATATGGATTTTGACTGTATAACCCCAGAATGGGCCTACTTTAATCCCGTAACGGTATTTTATGACCTTATAGCGTTATTTTTGTCGAACTATTCCTTATATTTTTGCCTCAGAATTATGAAGAAGTATCATATTTCAAGGCACCACCGCTTTATTGCAGTAGGGCTGAACTTCCAAAAAGCGGATGCGTTTCTAAGGGGAAAATTTTCTTTGGACACCTCTGCTGTGGAAGCGCTTCTGCAACAAGCCAGTGAAGAGGGGATCGACGGGATGCTGGTTACCAGTACGTGTAACCGAACAGAGCTTTATGGTTTTGCATCTACACCTCAGCATTTGATCCGTCTTCTTTGTCATCACAGTGAGGGTACGGAAAAGGAATTTGAGGAAGTGGGATATGTCTATGAAAACCAAGATGCTATTTCCCATCTTTTCAGAGTCGGTGCTGGCCTCGAGAGTCAGATCCTAGGGGACTTCGAAATCATCAGCCAACTTAAAAGTGCTTTTAAAGTTTCCCGAAAACACGGCTTGGGAAATCCATTTTTAGAGCGGCTCTGCAATTCAGTGATACAGGCGAGTAAGCGGATCAAGAATGAAACGGGTATTAGCTCTGGGGCAACATCGGTGGCATTTGCTGCGGTGCAATACCTTTTGGCCAGGGTTCCCGAAATCAAGAGTCGCAGTATTCTCCTTTTCGGAACCGGGAAGATCGGCAGAAATACCTGTGAGAACCTTATTAAGCATACCCATAACCCGAATATCACCCTTATTAACCGTACCTGGGAGAAAGCCGAAGCTGTGGGCGGAAAATTCAACCTGAAAGTCCATCCAATTGATGACTTGTCGGAGGCTATAGAGGTCGCTGATATTATTATTGTGGCCACAGGTGCCAATGCTCCTACCATTACCCCGGAATTGATACCGGAGGGCCGTGAGCGCTGGGTACTCGATTTGTCGGTGCCGATTAACGTCAGTCCGGAAGTTGCCCAATGCCCGGAAACGACCCTTGTGCATATGGACCAGTTTTCCCAGATTACCGACAGTACTTTGGAAACCCGTAAAAAGCACATTCCAACAGCTGAAGCCATTCTAAAGGAAGTGCATGCGGATTTCAACCAGTGGTTGGAAAGCCGCAGATACGCTCCGGTAATCAGGGCGTTAAAACAAAAATTGGAACACCTCAAGGAAGAAGAGCTCGATTTTCAATCCCGGAAAATCGTTGATTTCAATAAGGGTCAGGCGGAGGCCGTTTCCGATCGGATTATCCATAAAATCACACGGCAGTTTGCCAACCACTTAAAGGATTCGGAAATTGACACGGATGAAAGCCTTGAACTGATCCGGAAAGTCTTTCAGCTAGAAATCGAAAATACATGAGCAAAGTGCTCCGAATAGGTACGCGTGATAGCGAACTGGCACTCTGGCAAGCTCAGACGGTCCTCGATTTTTTGACACGAGCCGGACATCGGGCTGAATTAGTACCGGTCAAATCCACGGGTGACCTGGTGCTCGATAAGCCACTTTACGAACTTGGTATCACCGGCATTTTTACCAAAACGCTGGACATCGCACTTTTAAAGTCAGAAGTAGACCTGGTCGTGCATTCTATGAAGGATGTGCCTACAGCCCTGCCCGATGGGATTGTACAGGCTGCTGTCCCTGAGCGCGCGAATCCAATGGACATCGTTGTTCATAAAGGACTCGACTTTCTACAGGCAGAAGGTGTAGTGGCTACCGGAAGTCTCAGGCGAAAGGCACAATGGCTCAACAGGTATCCCCAACACCAAATTGTGGACCTGAGAGGAAATGTGAATTCCCGCCTGCGTAAATTGAACGAAAATCCCTGGAATGCGGCCATTTTTGCCGCAGCAGGGCTTCAGCGCATCGGACTCCTGCCCAATGCGCATGCAACACTGGACTGGATGCTTCCAGCCCCTGCCCAGGGAGCCATGTTGGTTGTGGCGCGGAAAGGAGATGCCCACGCCCTTGAGGCCTCCCGGGAATTGAATCACAGCACAAGCGCACTCTGCACCTCGGTGGAGCGCGAATTTCTCAGGACCCTGGAGGGAGGATGTACGGCTCCAATAGGGGCTCTGGCCACCCCGGAGGGAGGAAAGGTCAATTTCAGAGGCGGTGTCTTTTCTCTGGATGGCAGAGAAAAGGTAATCCTGGAAAAGGAAGTGGATTTGGCGCAAATCGAAGGGTTTGGATCGCAATGTGCACTGGAAATTCTCGGGTCAGGAGGACGGCAGATCACGGAGGCTATCCGCAATACGCATTCCGGATGAGACACTTGTTGTCCACCAAAGTGCTATCAAAGGAGCAGGTTGAGCAATTGGAATCTGCCGGCTGGATGGTGGTCCAATACGATGCAATTTCCATAGAGATGCAGCAGACGCCCATAGAACCCGGGGATCAGACACTTATATTCACAAGTAAAAATGCGGTAAAGGCATTTTTACGCAGCTTCCCGAAGGAAGATTTTTCGGGAATCCGATGCCTCTGCGTAGGAAGTCGTGCCGTGGGGATGCTCAGGGAGCGAGGCTGTACTGTTCTCGAAGAAGCCCCGACAGCGGAATACCTGGCCAGATTGATTCAGAAAGGGTATGCAAAGGACTCCTTTATTTATTACTGCGGCGACAGAAGACTGGATCGGATTCCAGATGCCCTGGATCGCCTGGGGGTTCAATGGAAGGAAGCCATCAACTACAAGACAATCCTAAACCAAAAGGCGTTCAACCGCGAATTTGAGGCGGTCCTCTTTTTTAGCCCGAGCGGTGTGGAGAGTTTTACCAGAAATAACAACATTCAAGGTGCCATGGGCTACTGTATCGGAGAGACCACGGCTGAGGCACTTCGGAAACATACCAATCGGATTATAATAGCTAAAACCCCTACTATCGAAGGTTTGATAGCGGAGGTTGTTGCTGAAACAAACCTTTTAAATCATTAAAATACCATGCCGGAAGTTTTAAAAAATGATCTTTTCTTAAGGGCGCTCAAAGGTGAGACCGTAACACGGCCCCCGGTTTGGATGATGCGCCAGGCAGGCAGATACCTTCCCGAGTTCATAAAGATCCGAGAAAAGTACGATTTCTTTACAAGGTGTCAGACTCCTGAACTCGCTTCGGAAATAACCGTTCAGCCCATCCGCAGATTCGGGATGGATGCAGCAATCCTGTTTTCGGATATTCTCGTGGTCCCACAGGCCATGGGGATTCCTTTTGAGATGAAACCCGGGGTGGGGCCATGGCTTGAAGACCCAATCCGCAAGGGGTCAGATGTTGAAAAGGTATTTGTGCCCAATGTGGAGGATTCCCTCAAGTATGTGATGGATGCTATTGAAATGACAAATGAAAAATTGGTCGGGGAAGTGCCTTTGATCGGGTTTGCCGGATCTCCCTGGACTATTTTCTGTTATTGTGTGCAGGGGCAGGGCAGCAAGAATTTCGATCAGGCAAAGGCCTTCTGCTTTACCGACCCTGAGGCAGCGCACGTCCTGCTGCAGAAAATAACCGATACCACCATCGCTTACCTCAGGGCAAAGGTAGCCGCCGGAGTCCACGCGGTACAGCTATTTGATTCCTGGGGAGGCATGCTATCTCCAGAGGACTATACCGAGTTCTCCTGGAAGTACCTGCAGCAAATTGTTACCGCTTTAAAACCCGAGGCCCCGGTCATCGTATTTGGAAAAGGATGTTGGTTTGCCTTGGATACCATGGCGAAAAGTGGGGCTTCAGCCCTGGGTGTAGACTGGACATGTGCCCCGGAAGTGGCACGGAAATTAAGTGGGGGTAAAATTACGTTGCAGGGAAATTTTGATCCGTCCCGCCTGTTGTCCCCGCCTGATACCATACGGAAAATGGTCCATGAAATGATCCGGGCCTTTGGGAAAGATCGCTATATTGTCAATCTGGGTCATGGGATTCTCCCAAATATTCCGGTTGCACATGCTGGCGCCTTTATCGAGGCTGTGAAAGGGTATTCCCAGTAAGTCCCGGCAGGCACTGGTAAGAAGATCGGCAAAATGCCGACTTGTGCCAGGTTCTGGAACCCCAATAGTTGTAAAAAAAGAATGCAGTTAAGGGCGCTTATTTATGTGTGTTTGTTAGGGCTCACCTCCTTGCAGGGCCAGCTAGCGGGGGAGAAAGCCTTGCCGAAGGATACACTCCCGGCAGTGATCAGGTATCCTGATAAACTGACTACACGTACCCAGCTGACCTACATTGGGAATAGTTTTCTCATACGAAACTACAGTGAAGACCGGTTTCCACTACCCGGTGTTGATGAAGGTACCCGACTCCGGCTCGACCCGGTGTACAGTGCCCACCTTGCTTTTGTGGCCCAGTTTCGCATCTTGGAAATTGGCTTTGGATTCACCCCCAATTTCCTCAACGATAAGGATGCTGAAAAAGCCCGGCAATTCAACCTGCAGATCAAGCTATATCCTGGGAGATGGGCGTATGAATTCAGTTTCCTGGATCAGCGCGGTTTTAATACTTCCCTGGGAGAGGAGGAGATCTATTTTCCCGGGGTCTCCACCTCCAAATTCCAGAACGTGCTGGGCTATGTCTTCAATCCGGATTTTTCCCTTCGGGCGCTACAATCGCCCAACGAATGGCAGTCGCGGAGTGCAGGAAGTTTTATCCCCAGGGGCATTTTTTCGTACACCCGCTATCGATTTGAAGGGGACGGAACGAAAAACACCATGAATTCCTATGACCTTGGCCTTGCCCCCGGGTATTTCTATACCTGGGTTCTGGGCAGTCGCTTTTTGCTCTCGGCAGGCAATAATACAGGCCTTGGGATCAACATACTCAACCAGGATGGGGAAACGGATGCTTACCTGTTGCTGGAAACGGTTTTTCAGGCCTCCATCGGGTATAATGACCAGCGGTTTTTTGCTGGGATCAATGGGACATATAGTTTTATGGAACACGGGGCCGGTAACGAGATACAGGTTTTTGACCGCGTATATTTTGCGCGTTTCTTTGTGGGATATCGTTTTGATGCACCCAAAAAATGGATCGAAAAAGCAGAGCGGGTCAATCGGAAGTATGGCTGGGGCCCCTCTAATTAATACCATGACCAATATGGAGGTTAAAGAACGTTTTTACAAGTATATACAGGATTTACAGGATCAGATAACAGGCGCGTTGGAGGCCGAGGACGGAGTAGCCCGGTTCCGTGAGGACTTGTGGCAGCGCCCTGAAGGGGGTGGAGGTCGGACACGCGTCATCGAAAATGGAAGCGTCTTCGAAAAAGGCGGAGTAAACATCTCCGCTGTTCACGGACCATTGCCAGAGAGCATGCAACAGTACTTCAAGGTAGGAAACGTTGATTTTTTTGCCTGTGGCCTGAGTTTGGTGTTGCACCCGAATAACCCGATGGTGCCCACGGTCCATGCCAACTGGAGGTATTTTGAGATGTATGACAAGGGCGGACAGATTGTTGACCAGTGGTTCGGTGGCGGGCAGGACCTTACCCCTTATTACCTGTTCGAGGAAGATGCCATCCACTTTCACAAGGTGTGCAAGGATGCCTGTGATGCCCATCACCCCTCTTTTTACCCGGCATACAAGCAGAAATGTGATGCATATTTCTGGAACCATCACAGGGAAGAGGCGAGGGGTATCGGGGGCTTGTTTTTTGATTATTTAAAGGCAGGCCCTGAACGGACCATTGAACAATGGGAGGCATTTGTCACTGGAGTTGGGGATTCCTTCCTGCAGGCGTACCTTCCCATTGTACAGCGGCGGAAAGGCCTTTCGTACACAGAAGATCAAAGGGAATGGCAGGAAATACGCAGGGGGCGCTATGTGGAATTCAACCTGGTACACGATAAAGGGACGCTGTTCGGGTTGAAGACCAACGGGCGTATTGAGAGCATCCTGATGAGTCTGCCCCCGTTCGTGCAATGGCGTTATGACCACCACCCTGCTGAAGGGAGTGCTGAAGCGGGGCTTGTCGAGGTCCTGAGGGCACCCAGGGAATGGGTATAGGGATCGAACACCTATGCTTTCTATGGCGCTGCAAAAGCAAGCCATTTTAACGAAATTAGATGCATAAGAGATGAAAAAACAAATAATGTATCAGGTGGATGCGTTCGCCTCCGAATTGTTTGCCGGAAATCCGGCAGCTGTTTGTATTCTCGATGCCTGGTTGCCCGAGGATCTGATGCAGGCCATCGCCTCTGAAAACAATCTTTCGGAAACCGCATTTGCCTTACCGGTGGATGCCGGGTATGAAATCCGGTGGTTTACCCCTGAGAATGAAGTGGCCCTTTGCGGTCACGCTACCCTGGCAACGGCCCACGTCCTCTTTGAAACCGGAAAAGTCAATGAGGACAGAATCCAGTTTTTGAGCCGTGAACGCGGTTTGCTACATGTCAGCCGGGAGAAGGACCAACTGGTCCTGAATTTTCCCTTGGACCCTCCTGAGGCCGTAGTCCTTCCGGAAGGACTGGCCGGGGCCATGGGGGCCCATCCGCAAGCCTGCTACCGGGGGCAGACGGACTACCTGCTTATTTATGCTAAACAGGGGGATGTCGAGGCCCTGAACCCGGACTATTCCCTGTTACAGCGGATCGATTGCAGGGGGATCATCGCCTCAGCCCCGGGGGATGGTGTGGATTTTGTTTCGCGTTTTTTCGCACCCGGGTGCGGGGTTCCTGAGGACCCTGTAACAGGCTCCGCCCATACCCTGCTGATTCCTTACTGGCACAACCGGTTATCGAAAACCAAAATGATAGCCCAGCAACGCTCACCTAGGGGAGGTGAGCTGCAATGTGAGTACCTGGGAGATCGTGTTCGTATCGGGGGCCGCGCTGTAACCTATATGAAGGCAGAACTGTACCTGCCACTCACTAATTTTTAACTAACAAAAGCCATGGATCTACTTAGAAGGAACCGAAGATTGCGACAGAACCCTGCCATCCGCGCTTTGGTAAGGGAAACCAGCCTAACCCCCGACGATTTTTTAACACCACTTTTTGTGGTTGAGGGTAAGGGAATCAAAGAGGAGATCCCCTCCATGCCGGGATATTTCAGATTAAGCCTTGATAATTTGCGCAAAGAAGCCACAGAATTATGGGATTTGGGGTTAAAAGCAGTATTACTTTTTGTAAAAGTCCCCGATGCGCTTAAGGATAATACAGGCAAAGAGGCCCTGAATCCGGAAGGGTTGATGCAGCGGGCGATCCAAACGGTAAAGGATGCCTGTCCCCAGATGCTGGTTATGACAGATGTCGCTTTGGACCCCTTCTCCAGTTACGGACATGACGGGATCGCTCATAGGGGGCAGATTCTGAACGATGCGACTGTGGAGGTGCTCTGCGCCATGAGTGTTTCACATGCTCAGGCAGGGGCGGATATGGTAGCCCCCAGTGATATGATGGATGGCCGTATTCTTGGAATCCGGCAAGCCCTTGACTCTGAGGGTTTTGAAAACACCGGGATAATGAGTTATAGCGCAAAATACGCCAGTGCTTTTTACGGACCGTTCCGCGACGCCCTGGATTCGGCCCCATCCAGTAGCGAAGATGCTCCGACGGATAAGAAATCGTATCAGATGGATCCCGGGAATCGTCGTGAAGCCTTTTTGGAAACAGCTGCCGATATTGAAGAAGGCGCTGATATTGTTATGGTCAAGCCGGGATTGTGCTATCTGGATATTGTCAGGGATTTGCGCGAAGCGTTTGATGTTCCGATCGCCGTATATCAGGTGTCGGGAGAATACGCCATGTTGAAAGCAGCCGCAGACCGCGGATGGCTGGATCACGACAGTGTAATGCTGGAACAGTTGACTGCTATAAAAAGAGCCGGTGCAGACCTTATCGCATCGTACTTCGCAAAGGAAGTGGCCGGGCTTCTGAGAGGTTAAAGCCTATGTAGTTCAGAAACCACAGTTTTAAAAATACTAAACGGTATATAAAACGAGGCTTGAGGGATCCAGATCCGCGCTACCAGCTGGGTACAGCAGGAAAGAGGAATTATTCGGATTTCTTTGATGACAACCCAACAGGGTGAATGTCCTGGAATTAGTGTATTAATTGTATCTTCGGAGGTATAAGAAACCACTATGGGATTACTGCTGCTCTACGCATTTGTTTCTGTCTTTTTCTCCTTTTTGTGCTCCATCCTGGAGGCTGTTCTGTTGAGTATCACCCCTACGTTTATCAACATCAAAAAAAAGGAAGGTAAGCAGTATGCGAAAACCCTTGAGGATCTCAAAAAGGACGTGGACCAGCCACTGATTGCCATTCTTACCCTAAATACCATTGCGCATACCGTCGGTGCCATTCTCGTTGGTGTGCAGGCTAAGGTCGCCTATGCCGAACTATATGGGCAGGCCGAACGCACGATCCTTGGAGTAAAGGTCACTGAGGACCTGATGGTGGGGATTGTCTCCACTGCAATGACAATGCTAATCCTGATTGCTTCCGAAATCATTCCAAAGACCATCGGGGCAACGTACTGGAAGCAGCTCGCCCATTTTTCGGCCGTCGTCCTCAAATGGATGGTATGGCTGCTTAAGATTACCGGGTTGATGTGGCTGCTGCAACTCTTTACCCGATTGATCGGTAAAAGCCACCATGGGAGTGTACTGAGCAGGGAAGACTTCTCTGCTATGGCCGAAATTGCCCATGAAGAGGGAGTTTTTGAGGAATCTGAGTCCAAGGTGATTAAAAACCTGCTGCAATTCGAAGAAGTATTGGTCAAAGATGTGATGACCCCGCGGACCGTGATGAAAATAGCTCCTGAAAAACAGACCATCGAGGCATTTTTCAAAGAGAACCCCAGGCTCCGGTTCTCCAGGATCCCTGTCTATGGCGAGCGGGAAGATATTATCACGGGTTTTGTCCTGAAGGACAACGTGCTCGAAGCGATCATCGAACAAAACGGGCACAAACCCCTTTCGGACCTCAAAAGGAACTTGCTGGTTACGGACCGGGAGACGCCCATTCCCCAACTTTTTGAAATTTTTATCCGCAAACGCGAACATATCGCCCTGGCAGTAGACGAATACGGTACGGTTAGCGGACTCGTGACCATGGAAGATGTGATAGAGACCTTACTCGGGCTCGAAATCATGGATGAGAGTGATAATGTGGAGGACCTGCAACTGCTGGCCAGGCGTAAATGGGAAGAGCGCGCGAAGCGATCCGGGATAATTGAATAGAAGCTGATGCTCGAGGCTACAATACCCACACCTTTAGGGACTGCCCGTATCATTGGGGATCACAAAGGAATCACTGAAATAAGTGTTACTGATGATGCGATCGCAAATCATGTGGTTCCAGCTGCCCTCGAACCAGCCTGCAGGCAGCTTCGGGAGTATTTTGAGGGATCTCGTGAAACCTTTGATATCCCACTACATCCGGAGGGTACCCCATTTCAGCGCAAAGTTTGGGCTGCCCTTTTGGAAATTCCTTTTGGACAGAGAATTTCCTATCTGGAACTGGCAAAACGATTGGGCGATCCTAAATCGGTTCGGGCTGTGGCTGGAGCCAATGCCAAAAACCCTGTTTGGATCCTGATTCCCTGCCATAGGGTCATTGGAACTGATGGCTCACTAACCGGTTATGCCGGAGGTCTTTATCGGAAAAAATGGCTTTTGAACCATGAGAGTCCTTCCAGGCAGACTGTTTTATTTAGTTGAATAACAAACTGAGGAGTTTGTTTTCTGATTTATCAGGTGTCCTGTTGGGATAATATAGCAGATTAGCGCAAAAAGCTTCCGCTATATCTGAGATTCTTCTCTCAGAAATCCAAAATGGGTTTGAAATACCGACCAGGGGGTCGGAAACCCCAATTTTGACCTGATACGGCCATTTTGGCAGGAAAGCGCACCTTTAAACGAAGTATAAATTCAGTTTTAGAAGATACCTTCAACCCTTTATCCGACACCTATGATCTCGAGGATTCCTTTAGGCGATATTCTTTTTTTAGATATAGAAACGGTCCCCCTGGCATCTGATTTTGGGATGCTTCCCGAAGAGGCTCAGGAACTTTGGGCACTAAAGACGCAATATCAGCGCAAGGAGGAATACACTCCGGAAGCGTTCTATGAAAGGGCAGGTATCTGGGCGGAATTCGGAAAAATAGTATGCATCTCTGTAGGCTTCTTTCTGCATACCCAGGACGGGCGAACTTTCAGGGTTCGCAGTTTTACGGGTGAAGAAAAAACACTGCTCGTGGAGTTCAGTGCATTATTGGAATCTCATTTCGGGGGCAGGCAACATCTTTTGTGTGCGCACAATGGAAAGGAATTTGATTTTCCGTATTTGGCGCGCCGCATGATCATTCTCGGCATTGAATTGCCTCAGAAGCTGTCTATGTTTGGGAAAAAACCTTGGGAGATCCCGCATCTCGACACCATGGAATTGTGGCGGTTTGGGGATTTCAAACATTACACCTCCCTGAAATTACTGGCCCATGTATTGGGAGTGCCTTCTCCCAAAGAAGACATCGATGGCAGCATGGTCAGAGATGTGTACTATGAAGAGAAGGACCTGGAGCGCATCGTAGAGTATTGCGAAAGGGATGTAGTTACGGTGGCGCAGGTTTTCCTGAGATTGCGGAATGAGGGGTTGTTGAGGGAAGATCAAATCGTCAATGTTTAGGAATTTTCGTCTTCCCCTTGAGTTATTATTCATGACAGATATGGTTATTAACTACATTCAATTATGGAATTCTATTAACCCATGAAAATCGACATTTCTATATCCGATAATGTTAATCGTCAGTTCAAAGACAAGATGGGGGGTCAAGAACTTAAGAATGGATTCATAATTGATCCTGATATTGGCACCAATAATGCCAAATGCATTTATATCGAGTTCCCGGGTTGTTTAGAACTGTATCATTTCGGATCAACTCAATTTAAAGAGCCTATAGAAATGCACACAACCAATCCGATAGATTCTGACTGGTTGTTGATACATATTAATCTTTCCAAATTTAGCCAGCAAAAAAAAGTTGGTGATGACACTATATCCTTTCAGCGAAACCTGCCCATCGGTATTTTATTCTGTGGACCAGGCTTAGAAATGAATACGTTAATTCCTCCTGGAATTGAGACAGAAGTACTTTCGATCCGATTTAATAAAGAGTTTATAATATCATATTTGGCTGATACAAGGAAATCAATTGATATAAACCGGCATATAGCCTATGAAGATATAGATGATGTATTGAGCACAGCACTAGTTCATATTCTGAATACCATGAATAATAAGCTTTCCTGTCATGCCCACCTCCTGAATTTCCTGGATCATTTTTTCGATAAAATATCTAAGCATCAAAGACCACGTGGCATTGATAAACTTCATCCTGAAGATCTCCAGCGCATTATGGAGGTTTCTTCATTGTTGAGGAATCCTCTTGACGATAATACTCCCTCTTTGGAAGAATTATCAAAGCAAGCGCATATGGGTATAACCAAGTTTAAGGAATCATTCAAATTGGTCTTTGGACTGGCTCCTCTGCAATATCGAAAGCGGATTAGAATGGAGTATGCCCGGGAAGAGCTAATGAAAAATAAAAATTCGGTAACTGAATTGAGTTATAAACTTGGTTATTCTCATCCTTCAAATTTTACCGCAGCGTTTAAGCGGTTTTTTGGGAGGCTGCCTTCTTCTTTTTGAAATCCGGCTTTTTGCACTGGGAATTCGACTTTTTTCATTAGCCAGATAACCTTTACCTGAGGCATCTTTGGGTTAATTTAAAATTCAAAGATCATGTATAAAAAAGTCTTCATCCTTTTTTCTTGTCTATCTATTAATGCCGTAGCAATTAGTCAGGATCCGCTGGCCGGGCAAACTGAGATCAACAAAGAAATTGCCGGGAATTTTTACAAGGACCTTTGGTTCAGCAATAATACCGATAAGTACATTAAATATGTCGCTGACACTTACACAGTTCACGATATAGGGGACCGAAAGGGTGTCACAGAGCCCGCTGTCGAACAAAAGAATATCGCCGATTTTTTCTGGGCCAATGGGGATCTTAAACCCAAGTTTGACTTTCAAATCGCAGAGGGAGATTTAGTGGCTACCCGCTGGATTGCCAGTTATGAACCCAAAACCCTCACAGGAAAAATATTTATCGGGTCAAAACCTATCCCGATCATCAATGTCCTGCGGTTTGAGAACGGCAAAATCGTGGAATTTTGGAACCACAGGCATGACATTGATACAAATCAAACCATGAAGTATGTTTTAAAAGGCCTGTTGATAGGTTTGTTGATTGCTCTAGTGCCCTCAATTTATGCCTTCAGATTAAGAAGAAAATTTAGAAAAATGATGCAACAATAGGAAACACAGAAATGTAACTATGCCAATAGTGTTTTAGGTGCAAACCTGAGCCGATAGATGCAAACATACCTCCACAAATAAATCTGTCGATTGTTTATATTTTAGAAATTATACCACTGGAAATTCGACGATTTTAAGCACTACACCTCGCTAAAACTCATGGCTTACGTGCTGGGAATACCCTCCCCAAAAGAAGATATTGACGGGAGCATGGTAAGAGATGTTTACTATGAAGAGAAGAACCTGGAACGCATCGTCCATTACTGCGAAAGGGATGTGGTCACCGTGGCCCAGATCATTTTAAGGCTGCGAAATGAGCCATTATTGACTGAAGACCAAATCATTCATGTTTAGAGGCTTTAAGCCAGCCGGTGCTGCCCATCGTCCACCCTGTAGAGAGTAAAGGGAATACAGTGTAACACTTCATACAACTCCTTGTCTTTTATCATAGGCAGGGCATGAATATCCAATACCCGTTTCAACCCTCCTCAATCGTTATATCGTCAGCATTAGAACTAAAGGACTCTATAAACCTTAAATGAGAAACCTTTTAGCTTAAGCTTTGTTTGTTTTGGGATAGCCTTGCCGATAGGTTTCTTGTGAATGAAAATAAGATCGAAGCCATAAGAATATGTCAAGCCATTTTTAAATTAGATTGTTATCACGCCAATGTCAAACAAATGCTGGATAAAATAAAAATATAAGATTATGAGTGCCAATTACACTAAGATTAAACTACTCCTTGTAGTTTTCATTTTTGCAGCAGTTAATGCCTGTAAGGACAAATCTCCCGAAAAACCACTTAAGCCACTAAACGCAGACTTAATAGAAGTAGCAGATAGTATTTCTGTATTAATGAACACTTTTCATTATAACCCCAAAGAGTTAACCACAGATAAATACCTGCAATTAGAAAAAGAGGTGAAAAACCTTGCAGAAACTGCTCAAACTAAAGAAGAGTTTATTAGGGAGTATAATTTGTTATGGCAAAATGGTCCTTTCTCGCATGTGCGTCTGGATAACATGAAACAGCCAGCTCAGGAAATAGCAAAATTCATTGATACCCTGAGAGTGGGCGATCAAAGCGTGTCGTTGGAATGGATGGAGAATACGGCCATTTTGACGGTAAATACGATGATGGGTGTGGATACGAAAGAAAGGGTGGAAGACGCCTATAAAGAGATTGACAAGAGGGACATTGAATATCTCATTGTAGACCTGAGAAATAACGATGGGGGAACTTTTGCCGGGATCCCACTTATAGCCCATCTGATCTCGGATCCACTGGAAATAGGCGTATTTGTTTCACAGAAATGGTGGAACAGTAACTCAAACCCTCCAATTAAGGAGAATACCCTGGGCCTCACACCATGGCAGGGATGGTCGATTCAAACTTTCTGGAATGACGCACAAGAGAATCCGCTTACCCGGCTCCAAATCCAGCCGATGGCTCCACGTTTCGATGGGCAGGTGTATGTTTTGATCAGTGATAACGCCTTTAGTGCGGCCGAGTTAACATCCGATGGCTTGGCCAATATAGAGAATGTATCGCTTATAGGAGAAACCACTGGCGGGGAAGTACTTTCCCAAAAGATGTATGATCTGCCAATGGATATGCAACTATCAATTCCTATTGCCGATTACTATTCTTTTCGAATAGGCAGAATCGAAGGCCAGGGAGTGAGTCCCGATATAGAAATAGATCCTCGGGTGGCAAAGGATCTCGCGATATCTTTAACAAACGGAGTGAATCTGGAAGATGCCGTAACAAAAGCTAAAGACGATCTAAAAAATATGTCAAAAAATTAAGTTTTTAAGCGAGTAAAACATAATTAGGTTTAGGACAGCTACATTCTTGTTATCTACCCTGACAAGGCAATCTTATTCAGATAGAATTTGCCGCCCTGCAATTTGTTTATGAAAAAAAGGCCTGGATCGCATTATTCAATACTGCGAACAGGATGTGATTACCGTGGCCCAGATCATTTTAAGGCTGCGGAATGAGGAATTGTGGACGGAAGCCGAAATAGTCTATATTTAGAAGTATTCCACCAGACCGTGAATTGTTCTTCACAAATAAATCATCAATTACTACAATATAAAAAGAGATCTGAGGTCTAAATGAATCGAGCAAGTCTGTAACATTGCTCCCCGTTAAACGTCATAACTTAAAACCAACTATAAAGTCAAACAAGATTGAGTACAAAAAGCTCCAGGCCTAAATCATTGACGGATTACAGAATCAACATAAAAATCAAACTAGCCTTTCTTTGGGCTTCATTGATGTTCCTGTACATCTATGCCGACTATTTTCAGCTAATGACCCCAGGTAAACTGGAGCGAATGATAGAGATGCAAACACCAATGGGACCAACATCGCCGGGGCTATTGGTGATATTCTCTCTGATTTTGATTGTTCCGGCCCTGATGATATTTCTATCCGTCTTTTTAACAGCGCAAATCAATAAATGGTTAAACCTTGTAACTGCATTCCTATATGCGAGTATTTCAATTCTGATTATCGTTTCTAATATCGGTTATGAGTGGCATACATTCTATATTTTATTCAACCTGGTAGAACTTCTGATATTCGCCCTGATCATTTCACAGGCATGGAAATGGCCGAGGGGTGAATCTGCATGATCAACAGATAACATTTATATCTAATCCGCAAAAGAACGAATACCTATTACTATGATTGCAAATGATAAACAAAGTCCGTTAGTTGCTACAGCAAGAACTGCTGGAATCTGGTACCTAATGTTGGCCATTTCAGGCATTTTAGGATTTATGGTATTTCATAAACAGGTTTATACTGCGGACCCCCAGCAAACACTTAACAATTTGGTAGAAGGAGAATCCCTTGCACGCCTTCGCCTGCTGCTAGAATTTGCAATCATTCTCTCTCAAGCACTAGCCGCCATCTGGTTTTACAGATTATTCCGCAACATCAATGAGTGGGCCGCCCTGGCAACTGGAATTTGGGGAACTGTGAATGCCGTTGTAATTATGGTTAGTGCCATATCTATGGGTGCTGCCATTAAAATTGGCCTGTCTTCCGGAGTGATGGAAGATAAAGTTGTATTAATTGACTTACTTAATAATTTGATCTCCAACTCCTGGAATATAGGAGGCCTATTCTTTGGTCTTTGGCTTATCCCTATGGGCTACATCATTACTAGCTCAAAAAGAATGCCTGTCTGGTTAGGCAGAACTTTGATAATAGGAGGTTTTGGTTATTTGATTAGTACAGCCATAAGGTACGCAGGTGTTTCAGGTTCATGGGTAGGCATCCTAACTATACCTGCTACAATAGGTGAGTTCTGGATGATAGGCTATTTATTGATTTTCGGAATACGACCAGAGAATAAAAAATGAGTAATAAAACCAAAAACAGCCATAAGAACAATACATCTGATCTTACTTTATTGGAGTCTATAATTCATCCGATTTAATGCACACCAGTATTCACCTTCATTGAAATTTTTGTTTTTTTAGTTATTAAAAATTAGACATCTGGCGGTTTGGTGATTACAAGCATTACACCTCCCTGAAGTTACTGGCCTACGTATTGGGGGTACCTTCTCCCAAGGAGGACATTGACGGGAGCATGGTCAGGGAGGTATATTATGAAGAAAATGATCTGGAACGGATTACCAAATACTGCGAAAGGGATGTGGTCACCGTGGCACAGGTGTTTTTAAGGCTTCGGAATGAGGAGCTCTTGACGGAAGACCAGATCGTTTATGTTTAGAAACATTTAAATACTTCCCTTAACTTAAAGAGATATAATTATGTTTATTTGAAGGTTCACAACTATACATTATGAAGAAAATTCTATTTACAACCATCCTACTCGTTACACTGTCTTGTGCAGACACTAAAAAAAATATAGAGGAGGATAAATCCTTAATGGACCAAAGCTATTTCAGACATTTAAGCTATTTAATAAACATCAAAAATGAAGTAGCACAGGAGCATTGGCCTGACTTCGCAGAAAATGATTTTTATGCACCGGTAGTATATTACAGTAAAGAAAATGCCTTCGTACTTAACCCCAACGAACATATTCGTAAAATTACCGATCGACCACAAGAGCTATCTTTCAATAAAGTACCGGTCATCAAACTATCGGAAACGTATACAGATACAACCAGCCTGAAGTTTAATAATGGTATGACTAGTGACAGTACTTCCTTTGCCTACATGCAACCCGTTTTATATTTCCAGAGTTTTGAATTGACCAAAAAATTCCTTCAAGACGACCTTGTTGATATTCAAGATTGGTCAATTATGGTTATTCACGAGCTATTTCATTCATATGAATGGTCAATCCCAGAAATGTTTGAATATGCCGAAACAGTGTCGAAACATATGCCTGGAGGGCCTGATAATTTCCTTGGTTCTTATCACCAAGATCTTGAGTGGTATAAAGAAAGCGTTAAACAAGAAAATGAGCTGTTGAAGGAAATTTGGATTGATGAAGCTGACTTAATTCAAAATCTCAATAAATATAATTCACTTCGTAATCAGAGGATTGAAAGAATAAAAAGGGAATACGATGTTGACATTCGTATTGCTGAAGATTACGAAATCACAATTGAAGGACAAGCAAGATATTTTGAATCATTAGTTAAAAGATATCTATCTAAAAATGTTCCTGAAGCAGCTTTCTTGACGCAAGAAGATAAGGAAGGTATCACCAATATGTTTAAAGGGTATGAGGTTTCAAAAGACAAAAACCTATCGGACATCTTTAACAATAGATATTATTATCCAATGGGTTATAACATTTCCATGATTCTTGAAAAATATAATGTAGACTATAAAAATTCGATTTTTAGAGAAGAACAAAACATCCATCACTATCTGGAAGAATTAAAAAACTCACAACAATAAATAAACGGCACTAAAACGACCGTTTATTTTGACTGTTGCTAAATCAAGAGCAGTATAGAAAGGATACGCTTCGTAGTTAGTGTTTAAAAATTATACTTCTGGGAATTCGGAGACTTTAAATACTACACCTTCCTGAAGTTACTAGCGTATATTCTGGGTATTCCATCCCCAGGATGTGTTATTGACTGAAGACTAAATCTTTTAGATTTAAGATTAATCCTCCCGCAAGCTCGTAATGTATTTTTCATAAAGAATAGTAGGGAATTACTCTGGCTAACTAGGTTCGTGGTTTGTGCATGTAATGTGCTTACAATATTTGCTGTAGTTTTTAGGTTATATAAAAGTTCCGTAGGTACTAGCTAAATCTCATTGTTGGCAATTATAAGAGTTGCCAGGAATGAAAAACACATCAACTACCAAATACCACTTTAGCCCTTTATGAAGTATTTTTTAGAAGCAATTAAAAACTATGCAGTTTTCCAAGGCAGATCGAGTCGAATAGAATTTTGGATGTTCGCACTATTTGGACTCTTAATTATTCCTGTTGCGTTAAGTCTTATTGGAGAATTTTTCTTTTATATATATAGTCTGTTTATACTCATCCCCACCTTGGCGATTATGACCAGAAGAGTGCATGATACCGGGAAGCAAGGGGCGTTAGTATTTCTTGCTTTAATACCCTTCATCGGGTTTATAATCGTTTTAATTTTGTGTCTTCAGGAAGGAAATGCGGGTCCTAATATGTATGGACCCGGGTCCGGAGACATCAGGGGCATTGAACCGAATCAACCCGAAAACCAAAGCTCATATCCCAAGACTGCTGTGTCAGATCAGACATCCCGCACAGAACAGCAAAATATCAATCCTCAGGAGCTGGGCAGGAATAAAGGCTATGGATGCGCATTCGCCTCTGGCGGTTTATTATTAGGCGGCCTGGCCGGCGGAATTATTGGATTTAGTATTGGCCTTTCCCAAGGGTATACAGGAGGAGAATCTATAGGGGCTATTTTATTTGGAATTATTGGAATACCGATTGGAGCAATCGCAGGAATGGCATTGGGGGCAGTTTTTGGAAGTAAAAAACGGAGATGATGAATTCTTATTTATGAGATTTCTTTCATGGTGAAGGGACCTCATGCTTTTTCTATGTACGAATCATTTGACTCTATTGATTTGCTTTTACACGGTCATTGACTCCCATGGAAATAATTGCTAGTTCAGATATTAAAAAACCGATCTCTGGAAATTAGGTGATTTTAAGCACTACACCTCTTTAAAACTCATGGCTTACGTGCTGGGAATACCCTCCCCAAAAGAAGATATTGACGGGAGCATGGTCAGGGAGGTATTTTATGAAGAAAATGATCTGGAACGTATCGTCCATTACTGCGAAAGGGATGTGGTCACCGTGGCACAGGTGTTTTTAAGGCTGCGAAATGAGCCATTATTGACTGAAGACCAAATCGTTCAGGTTCAGGTATGAAATACCCGATAGCCTGCAATTCAGGGAGGATAGGCTTTGTTTATTTTAAACAGCAGGACCCTTGAATATAAATGATTGGAGTCGCGAGTCGGGATTAGTGCTTTCATAAGATCCTATTTATTACTATTTTGGTTTGTTATCGGTAATTTTTAAAAAAAACATAAATGATGAAAAAATTGGTTTGCCTGTTTGCTTTTATTACCATTTTGGGATGTAATGAGAATCAATCTTTTGACAGTGACTTGCTGGATCCGGAAGTAATTGATCACAATGTCCAAATGGAGGTTGAACCCTATGCAGATGAAGAAATATTAAAAAATCTGGCTCCCATTCGCGCCAGGTTTGACAATTATGCCATAACTGAAGACAGTGAATTCATAAACGACAGAATGACGTCTTTTGGCAAGCAAATGCCCAAAACCATTTATGAACCTGTAAAGGATAAAGCCTTTTTAATGGCTGGCTGGCAGTTGACATCTACGTTGATTGTAGTGGGTGATGATGGATTGATTGTTGTGGACCCAGGAGAAAGTGACGAGGCTTCGGGGCGAATACTAGGTGATTTTAGGAAAGAAACAAATATCCAACTACCTGTTAAGGCTGTGGTTTATACGCACAGGCATCCTGATCACTCATTTGGTTCTGCGGGAATGGGAGTTACACAAGAGCAGGTCAACAAAGGTGAAGTAAAAATATTCGCCCATCATCAGTTCATGGAGTACCTGGCCAATGATGCCAGTGTGGTTGGCGCTATTCTTACAGAGCGCACAGCTTACGGTGGGGCAACCTATTTGGGCCAGAATGAAAAGGGGCTCGTACATGCTGGTTTGGGTCCTACCTTCGCCGGGGGTAAAATTTCCTTTTACCGTCCAACAGATATTGTTACCGGAAAACTGGAAGCAGAAGTTTCTGGCGTGAAAATGGTTTTGTTTGAGGCCTATGGTGATGCAGAAGACGAAATAGATGTTTATTTTCCGGATCTAAAGCATGTGCACGGTTCTGAAACGATTCAGGGAGAATCATATCCGAATCTTTACACTTTGAGGGGAACGAAATACCGGGACCTGGTCAAGTGGTATAAAGGAGTAGATAACCTATTAGACTATGCAAAGATGAGTGACAGTTACAGTCATTCTCATATGAGATCATGGGTTGGAAATGGCTTTATCGTGGAACGAATCCAAAACTACAGAGATGCCATTCAGTTTACCCACGATCAATCTATTTATTACATGAATCAGGGGGCAACCCCGGAGGAATTGGTAGAACTGGTAAAGTTGCCTGAAAACCTAAAAAAAGACCCCTGGTTGCAGGAGTTTTACGGTAGTGTGGAACACGTTGTCAGAAATGTTTATAATGGTTATTTAGGCTGGTATTCTGGCGATGCCACCGAACTCGCAACCCCTTCCTTTAAGCGAAAGGCAGCACTCTACGTTTCGGCCATGGGGGGACGCGACAATGTCCTTAAAATTGCCAATCAGGCAATTGATGCCGGGGACTATGGATGGGCGATGGAAATTACTACTCACTTAATACGTTCTAACCCGGAAGATTCGGACGCGCGAAAAGTGAAAGCTAAGGCGATGCAAGAATGGGGCTATGATCAGTCGAATATTTATTACAGGAATTTTGCCCTTTCAGGGGCAAAAGAACTCGATGAAACACTTGACAAATCAGGCGCGTTTGATTTTGCAAACCCTGTCATTATTCAACAATTCGGGATCGGAACCATTCTGGAAAACCTTCGGGTAAAAATTAACGCCTCCAAGGCAACAGATGCCGACTTTAAAATAGGATTTAATATTACAGACCGGAATGAAAAGTATGGCTTTCATGTACGAAATGGCATAGCTGCCTTTTATGAGTACGTTCCTGATGATGCCGATCTGGTAGTTAATATCCCGAGCAATGTGGTATACGATTTCGTCCTGGGTAAGGGACGTGTGAAAGATGCGATTAATAATGGTAACGGCACTGCCGAGGGCGACATTGACCAGTTGGATGTATTTGCCGGTTTCTTTGATTTTTCAAAATCTGAAATAAACCTGTCTTCAAGATAAATCACACGGGCCTGTCTTGATAAGACATAAAATAAGGGCTTCTTTGAGCTGACCCTTATCTCAGATTAGAGCAATACATCATTTTGCTCCATTTTATGGAAATTCGGCGATTTTAAGCATTATGCCTCTCTGATGATGCTGGCCTATATTCCGGGCATTCCTGCACCTTAACAAGATCTGGACGACGACTAAGTCCGATCGGTATATTATGAAGCAAGGGATTTTGAAGGGATTGCCAGGTGCTATGCGCTAGCCGGCTTCAATAAGGCCCAGGTCTTTTTGAAGTATAGGGGAGAAGTCCCTTTTAAGAGACAATTAAAACATACTAAACAGTATATAAAGATCTACGGCAGGTCGTAATAACGGAGAAGGACGTATACAGGGAAGTGATCTGAATAGCCCCCCAGGTATTTCTTCCCCACAAAGGTTCTGAAGGGTTTGCCTTTATAGGGTCGTTTCCATTCCTGGAGGAAATGTTCGTCAAAAATATCTGCCTGATCGAAGGTATGGGTTCCCGGAGAGGTCTTCAGAAAGGAACGTGAGAGTATGATCTGATCAAATACAGACCACTCCCCCCTGTAGTTTGCACTTCCCCTATCTGGGCTTTGCAGGGTTTCCATGGGATTATACAGCGGTTTCTGACTCATCAGGTGTCGGATGCTCCTGGAATCCGGACCATCGTTAAAATCCCCCATGATCACATAATTTGGGTTTTCTTCTTCCATTTCCAGGGATTCCATAAAGGATAGAATTGTTGTGGCTGCCGCTATTCGCTTAGAATCGGTCCGCTCTGCGCCATCTCTGCGGGATGGCCAGTGATTTACGAATATGTGTAAACGTTCCCCATTCAGGTTACCACGCACGTAAGTGATATCGCGGGTGTAATCCCGACCTCCATCATCATTGTAGATTATAACTGGTATGGGCTGGCAGTGCTCAGGCTCAAAAAAATCCCGGTGGTAGAGTAGTGCATTGTCGATACCGCGTTCATCCGGAGAATCGTGGTGGATAAAGTCCATGCCATTTTTCTTCATGGATTCCATTTCCAGCAGGTCATCCAGCACCTTATCGTTTTCTAATTCGGCAAGCCCCATCAGGACGGGATACTCGACTCTGCTCAGACTCCCCAGACGCGAAATGGTTTTACCAATATGCCGTAATTTTTTTTCATACCGTTTCGGGGTCCAATGTTTATGTCCATTGGGCGTGAAATCGTCATCGAGGACATTCGGCTGGTTTTCCGGGTCAAATAAATTCTCCAGATTATAAAAGCCAACCAAAAGGTTGTTTTCCCTGTCGTCACTCATTGCATAAAATTTAAGAGGGGGATTATTCAAAAATACAAAAGACTTGATCCTGATTCCGTAGCTTTGTAAAAGATCGAGGTTCTATGCTGGACAAAGAGACAATTTCTTACGAACGTACTGTACTTGTTGGGATTCTCAACAGGGAACAACCTGAAGAGAAACTCAGGGAATACCTGGATGAACTCGAGTTCTTAACCTATACCGCCGGAGGGGAAGTTGTAGGACGCTTTATACAGCGTGTGGACACCCCCAATCCAAAAACTTTTGTAGGTAGTGGGAAGATAGCAGAAATCGAAGAATTCGTCAGGGAAAACGATGTGGGAGCCGTAATCTTTGACGATGAACTTAGTGCGGTACAACAACGGAATATCGAAAAACAGCTACGCAGGAAGATTCTGGACCGCACCGGGCTGATCCTGGATATTTTTGCGCAGCGCGCGAGCACGAGCTACGCACGGACCCAGGTGGAGCTGGCCCAATATGAATACCTGCTCCCAAGACTAACGGGTTTGTGGACACACCTTGAACGCCAGCGCGGGGGTATCGGAATGCGGGGGCCTGGAGAAACGGAAATAGAAACTGACCGCAGGATTGTACGTGATCGGATTTCTCTTCTGAAGAAGAAACTCACCCGTATTGATAAACAGATGGAAACCCAAAGAGGCAACCGTGGATCTCTGGTCCGGGTAGCCCTAGTAGGCTATACCAATGTTGGGAAATCCACGCTGATGAACGTGATCAGCAAAAGTGAGGTCTTTGCGGAGAACAAACTTTTTGCAACCCTGGACACCACGGTACGAAAAGTAGTGCTTGGAAACTTGCCCTTCTTACTGAGTGATACCGTTGGATTTATCCGAAAGCTCCCAACTCAACTGGTTGAGAGTTTTAAGAGTACACTCGATGAAGTTCGGGAGGCGGATTTGTTATTGCACGTCGTAGACATCTCTCATCCGAGTTTTGAGGACCATATTGCGTCTGTAAATCAGATCCTCTCCGAGATAAAATGTGCGGATAAGCAGACCGTCATGGTTTTCAATAAGATCGATCTGTATAAGCCGGAAACATTGGATGAGGACGATCTGATAACCCCCCGGACGAGCAGGCATTATTCGATGGGAGAATGGCGAAAGACCTGGATGCACAGAATGGGGGGGAATGCGGTTTTTATTTCGGCCCTGAACAGGGAAAACCTGGATGAATTCCGGAAAACAGTTTACCGGGAAGTTCGAAAAATCCACATCAGCAGGTTTCCTTACAACAATTTCTTATATCCGGAGCACCTCGACGAATATACGCAGGAGGAGCCATAGGACACCTATTAGGAGTTCGGGAGTTATATAATTATTGCGTTTCCATTCTTAGAATTGGAAACCGATGTGCAGAATAAACCCTCTTAAATTACCATTAAAAATAGCATCCTCTTCAGGAATTTCCAGGGAATAAGTTCTGTACCCAAGGGAGGTGTAAAAGGTCTTGGTGAAGTGGTACTGTGCCGCCCCGATAAACTGAAAAGATCCATCCGTCCCGAATACGGGTATTCCGAAATCTGCATACCCTACAAAACCGAATTTCTTCGAAGGATTATACCTGATATTTGCACCCAGTACGGGATCAATCCAGCCCCGATCTCTTGCCCCTTCGACATCCCTGGAGCCGCCGACAGTCGATACCAGATCCACGCCAAAGTAGAAGAATTTCAAACCCGCCAGGGCGTCAATCTCAAGCTTGGGATTTTTAAACACCCTGTACCCCGCTTCGAGATCCCCGCCGAAATACGTTAGTTTGACGACATTATCCTGAAGCAGTATCTCCAGGGGTGTAATCGCTTCGCTTTCGAGGATGAGGTTCCGGAATATTAGTAGGTTGTGGCGGTCGGACGAGCTCTCCTTTAAAGCCGATAGCCCAGATATACGGGCTTACACGAAAATTCCAATTGTTCCAACGGATGGAATCCGTTTCCATCTGGCTTTGGCCAAAAACTGGGCATGCAAAAAGGAGTGTCATGAACACTCCTAGAAACATTCTGTTTTTAGAACTGTTGTGCATGTGCTTGGCGAATCCCTAAAAGCAATAATACTCCGCCTGAATACGTCTAAAACTAGAAATCATACGTCAGGCCGAAAAGCCAATAGGTCTGAAGCTTGTTGTCGATGTTGTCAAAAGTAGCTCCTGTATTTCCCAGGGTATTGATTTCATAATTAAGGGCTTCCTGTTTATTGTCGCGAAGTCCGAATTCAAACCCGAGGCCAATGTCTCTCCATACCTTGTAGGCGAAATTATTCGTCCAGGTCCAGTTGGAGAGGTTGCTGTCTTTATAACTGGCAAAGGCTGAGAACTGGGATTTCCAATTAAATTTCCCGATGGATTTACTGTAATTCGCCAGCAACTTTGCACCGAAAGAAGATTCGAAAATAGCATTGTCGTTGCTGAACACGAAGTTGTAGTTGGCAGGGTGTGCGACAATGATCAGGCCATCTATCGGCTTCCAGGTGATACCCACCCCTAAATCGAGATAGCCGGGGTCGTTGAAATTACTCAGTATCGTTGAGCGGTACTCCATTAAGGTTGAAGCCGCTATTTTATTTGTCAGGTTATACCCGAAAAGTGAGGTGATATTAAATACGTCATTAGATTGCCTGTACCCGTTCTGATCGTCCGGGTCATCTTTGTCGTCGAATTTGACCCAACCCAGGTTTATCTGAGCATTGGTATACCAGAAGTACTTATCCCGATCCAATTTGGCATACGGGTTTATTGTGATACCAATTCGCCCTGCGGAGTTGTTCGGATTCTGTTGCGCATACCAATTATTAAATTCAGAAATACTCGCACCGATCGTTCCGAATGCGCCGAATTTCCATCCTGGAAATGCATTGATCTGAGATTCCAAATCTCCGATTCGCCCCTCAATGGCACTGACGGAATCTTCTTTTATTTTTTTAGCTTCTTTGAGTTCTTCCAGCGTCTGGCCGTATGAGGATACTCCGGCTATAAGAAAAGTAAATACGAATACGAGTTTTTTCATCTTTTAAAGTTTTTCATAACGGTCTCAAAGATAGGGAAACTAGTGAATTAGATTTTTGCTTCAGGTTCTTTTAAATAAAGGAACAGAGGAACACGCCTCGCCGAACATTACGGATTTTGCAACTTCCTGGATTCGCTGGATTGCCCAGACATAGGCCGAGGCAGGTACCGGAACATTGCTACACCCTTTGATGATTACCGGGCGGTCTTTGAGGGATTCGAGATCAATTGTGCTAAGAGCTTCCCGAAAAAGAATGGTTTCCAGAACTTCAAGGGATCCGACGACCGTTTCCCGGGCGATGCCCTTGAGGTAATTACCGGCCAACATATAGGCCCAAACAGGAACAATGGCGTCAGTACTGCAGTGAACTGCCACATACCCGTCTTTATAGGATTCCCATTGATGTTCTTTCAGTGCATTCCGGAATGGGGTTTCCCTTAAGATGAGGCCTTCATCCAGCCACTGGCTCAAATCAATCTCAAAACGGGGCCCCCTGGGATAGAAGGTTTCCAGGTCCAGGGTGGTTAATTTACTTTTCGCTACGCGGTTGACGATTTCTTTTTCCATACCTGAAGTTATCAGAGCATGCCGAGTTCCAGTTTGGCTTCTTCGCTCATCAATTCCTGTGTCCAGGGCGGGTCAAAGGTGATTTCCACCTCGGCATCCTTAACCAGATCCAGGGATTTGACTTTTTCCTCAACTTCTACAGGAAGCGTTTCAGCCACCGGGCAGTTCGGAGAGGTTAGCGTCATAAGGATCCGAACTTCGAGGTCCTCATTTACAAAGACATCGTAGATCAATCCCAACTCATAAATATCCACAGGGATTTCCGGGTCGTAAATGGTCTTGAGTACCCTTACGATTTTTTCGCCGAGTTCCTGAGTGTCTATTGTGGTTTCTGATTCCATGGATTCTTTTTTAAAGGTTTAGGTTTACTCAGGATTCTATTTTAGCCTGGTAAGCCAAAGCGTAGAGCTTCAGTTGTTTGATCATGCTGACAAGCCCGTTTGCACGTGTGGGGGAAAGATGCTCTTTAAGTCCGATCTCGTCAATAAAATCTGTTTTAGCACTGAGAATATCTGCAGGTTTCTGGTTGCTGAAAGCGCGGATCAGGATACCGATGATGCCTTTTGTGATTATGGCATCACTGTCGGCAGTAAAAACGACTTTCCCATCCTCCATGTCTGCATGAACCCAAACCTTGCTCTGACAGCCTTTGATCAGGTGGTCGTCTGTCTTGAATTCATCCGAGATTTTGGGCAGGGATTTTCCGAGTTCAATCATGTATTCGTACCGCTGCATCCAATCGTCAAACATGGAAAATTCATCGACAATTTCTTCCTGAATCGCTTCGATCTGCATCTTTATAATTTTTGTCAAAATTACGACATGATAGGCCTATTTTCAAGGGGTACAGATTTCTTCCCTCCTGAAATGCATTCATGAAAGCATCTGGGCGGCTTTTTTAACCCCTTCTACCAGTCTATCTACCTCCGATAGGGTATTGTAGAAGGCAAAACTCGCGCGAACAGTCCCTGGGATTTGATAAAAATCCATAATGGGCTGTGCGCAATGATGTCCTGTGCGTACTGCAATTCCCATCTGATCGAGAAGGGTTCCCACGTCGTATGGATGAATGCCCTCAAGATTAAATGAGATCACGGAAGTCTTATTTGTGCCTTCGCCGTATATCCTCAGACCATTGATCTTCAATAATTCTGAAGTCGCGTATTGCAGCAGTTCCGTTTCGTAAGCCGCGATTCGATCCATGCCTATGGCGTTGAGGTAGTCCAGTGCAGCCCCAAAGGCAATCCCTCCGCAAATATTAGGTGTCCCTGCTTCAAATTTATGCGGCAGCCCGGCGTAAGTCGTCTTTTCAAAGCTCACCTCGGCAATCATCTCTCCTCCACCCTGGTAAGGCGGCAGTTTTTCGAGCCATTCCGTCTTTCCGTAGAGGGCCCCAACCCCTGTCGGACCGCATATTTTGTGAGCTGATATGGTGTAAAAATCGACATCAAGGGCCTGCAGGTCTGCCTTAATATGGGGTGCTGCCTGTGCCCCGTCAATAAGGACTGCGGCGCCTACTTCGTGGGCAGCTTCAATAATTTCTTCAATAGGGTTTATGGTGCCCAGCGCATTTGAGATATGGTTGCAGAAAACCAATTGTGTCCGCTCGGACAATTCTTCATAAAAGGGCTGCAGTACCAGCTCCCCTGTGGTATTCATTGGAATCACCCGCAGCTCTGCCCCCGTGCGTTCACACAACATTTGCCAGGGCACAATATTGGAGTGGTGCTCCATAGCGGAGACCCAAATTTCATCTCCCGGGTTCAGGAAGGAGGTGAATCCGGAGGCGACCATGTTGATTCCGTGCGTAGTCCCGGAGGTCATGATGACCTCGTGGCTGTGCTGGATGTTGAAATGTTTTTGAATGGTGATCCGCGCTTTTTCGTAAGCATCTGTAGCTTCCTGTGAAAGACTGTGCACGCCCCTGTGGATATTGGCATTGTAACGTGAGTAGTAATCTACGATCACATCGATCACCTGCTGGGGCGTCTGGGAAGTGGCTGCATTGTCCAGGTAAACCAGGGGCTGTCCGTGAACCTGACGTCCTAAAATGGGAAAATCTTTTCGTATTTCAGCAACGTTCAGCATGGGATGCATTAAGTTCGGAAATAAAGGGATCCTGTAACGATACTTTTAACAAACCGGTGCGAGGACAATTCGAAGGGTCTCATTCGGTCCCCGGATAAAACTATCGGGATTCCCTTTTTAAGCGATGTCCTCAAAGTTCAAATCCGAGATTAACACCTAGTTTTTGGGCGATCAATTTATTGATTCGCTGTTTGAGCTCTTGAATGCGCACGCTTTCCAGAACATTGTTGGCAAAGGCATACATCATCAGAGCCGAAGCTTCTTTCTCAGGGATCCCCCGCGCACGGAGGTAAAAAAGCGCTTCCTTGTCGAGCTGGCCAATGGTACATCCATGTGAACAACGCACATCATCCGCGAAGATTTCGAGTTGCGGTTTTGTGTTCACCGTGGCTTTATCGCTGATCAGTAAATTGTTATTCTGCTGGAAGGCATTTGTTTTCTGTGCGATTTTATCAACGATGATTTTTCCGTTGAACACCCCTGTTGAACGTTGACCGTAGATTCCTTTATAATCCTGATGGCTTTCGCAATTTGGCTGCTGATGGTGGACAAGGGTGTGATGGTCCACGTGTTGTTTCTCTCCCAACAGGGTTACGCCTTTCAGGGTAGAATCAATATGCTCTCCATCCTGATAGAAATTCAGGTTGTTTCGGGTGAGTTTACCGCCAAAGGAGAAGGTGTGGACACTCACATGACTTTTCCCTTTCTGGTCGATGTAGGTGTTGTCGATCAGGCTTGCAGTTTCCCTGTCATTCTGGACCTTGTAGTAATCCACAATGGCATCTTTACCTGCATAGATTTCAGTGACGGAATTTGTCAGGACCTCGTTGTCGGTCAGACTTTGGTGCCTTTCAATGACCTGCAGTTCCGCGTTCTCTTCAGTCACGATCAAATTTCTCGGCTGAAGCATTTGAGCTGTTTCACTACCTGTTGAGAAATGAAGGATCTCGACGGGTTTGCGAGGCACTTTGTTCTTGGGGACATAGATAAATGCACCCTCTCTGGCGAAAGCTGTATTTAAGGACACCAGTGAATCTTCCCTGGAGGCAACTTTATTGAAGTAGACATCGATGATGGGTTTATACATAGGCTTGGTGAGGGCTGCGCTCATCAGGCAAATATCCACTCCATCATGCGTGGTCTCAGAAAGGTATGAACTGTAAACCCCATCGATAAACACGATTTTATAGGTGTCTATTTCATGCAGGAAGTACTTTTTGACATCCCGGTACTCCAGGGCATTATCCTGCCTGGGAAACAGGCTGAAATCTATCTTCTGCAGGCGTTCAAGAGAGGTGTATTTCCAGGCCTCGGACTTCCTTCCCGGGAAGCCTTTTGCCTCAAAATTCCTAAGCGCCTCAGAACGTATTTCGTGTACCGGATGCGTGAGGTCCACCTCATTTTCAAAAGCCATAAAAGAGGCGATGAGTTTATCCTTTAATTCCATTGATCCTTCATTTAATGGGCACCAGTTGCCGTGTGAATTAGAGTACTGCTTCCTGTTTGATCCAGTCGTAACCTTTTTCTTCAAGTTCCAGGGCGAGATCTTTTGTGCCCGACTTAACGATTTTACCATCGTGTATCACATGTACGAAATCCGGTACGATATAATCCAGCAAGCGCTGGTAATGGGTGATTACGATCACAGCATTGTCTTTGCTTCGCAGTTTATTCACCCCGTTTGCAACGATTCTCAAGGCATCGATATCCAGGCCTGAATCTGTTTCATCCAGCACAGCAAGGCGGGGCTCCAGCATGGCCATCTGAAAGATTTCATTCCGTTTTTTCTCGCCTCCTGAAAATCCTTCATTCAGGGATCGCGAAAGGAATTTGCGATCGATTTCCAGCATTTCAGCTTTCTCTTTCAGGAGTTTGAGCATCTCGTTGGCCGGCATGTCCTCCTGTCCCCTGGCTTTCCGGGTTTCATTTATGGCTGTCTTCACAAAATTGGTCACCGAGACGCCGGGGATCTCAACCGGATATTGGAATGAAAGGAAGATGCCTTTATGAGCGCGTTCTTCAGGAGCAACTTCATCCAGGTCCTCTCCTTCGAATATGATTTTCCCGCGAGTTACCTCGAAATCCTCTTTACCTGCTATAACCGAGGCAAGCGTACTTTTCCCGGAACCATTTGGGCCCATAATTGCGTGGATTTCTCCGGGGTTTACCTCCAGATTGATCCCCTTTAGAATTTTCTTGTTGTCCACACCAGCGTGCAGGTTCTTTATTGTTAACATAGCAGTTAGTTTAAAAAATTTGGTGCCTTTGGCATTTTGTCAAAATCCTCTTTTTGATGTTGGAGATATACTTCAGCTCCTGTTTCTTCTGCAAACCTTTCGAAGCGATCCATGCTCTCCAATGTTTGCTTCACGTCGTAATTGAATATCGGGACGCGTTTGTTTTTACGGTTGGCATACAGGTGATACAGGTCCCCGGTAAGCAATATTGGCCCGTGTTCTTTTAAATCCAGATAAAGTACCGAATGCCCCGGAGTATGGCCTGGCATTAATTTTATAACCACCGAGCCGTCGCCAAAAACATCGTGGTCCCCTTCGATTTTTTTGAGATCCCCGATATCTTTAACGGCATTGTATTCATTCGGATAGGATTTTTGGATTTCCGGACTCGTAATAAAATCGTATTCTGCTTTTTGAACCAGCCAGAGGGAATGTTCCATGCGTGCGGCGTGCCCACTGTGGTCAAAGTGGGTATGCGACAGGGCGATGTAGTCGATGTCTTCCATTGTCATTCCCGCCTTGGCAAGCTGGTTTTGAACCGAATCTGACCGGGAAACCGTAAAGTTGCCGTCGGGGGAGGTAAAGGGTTCCTGCATGGGAACAAGTGCCTCCGGTAAACCTGCATCCCACATCAGGTTGCCTTTGGGGTGCTGAATCACGTAAAAAGCATTGGCGAATTCCTTTGACTTTCCCCGATACACCGAATCCTGGGAAAACAATTCCAGCTTGTTTACCTGTACGGTGCCCCCATCGAAAGTGTAGAGGCGGATTTCGGGTTTTTCATCCACTGCCTGGGCGATCTCCTTTTTGTCTTCAGCAGTTCCCTTGCAAGCCGTAAACAAAGCCGTAAGCAATACAGTCCAAAGTGCGATATAAGTGAGTATTTTCATAGAAGAGACTTTATCCTACAGATCCTTCCAGACTGATTTCTAATAGTTTCTGGGCTTCTACCGCAAATTCCATCGGCAGCTTATTCAAGACTTCCTTACTAAAGCCATTTACGATCAGGGCGATCGCTTTTTCGGTATCGATCCCTCTCTGATTGCAGTAAAAGATCTGATCCTCCCCGATTTTGCTCGTAGTGGCTTCGTGTTCAACCTGTGCCGTCTGGTTTTTAGCTTCGATGTAAGGAAAGGTATGTGCCCCACATTCATTGCCCATTAAGAGCGAATCGCACTGTGAAAAATTCCTCGCATTTTCAGCTCTTGAATTTATCTGCACCAGGCCTCTGTAGCTGTTCTGAGATTTACCCGCGGAAATCCCCTTGGAAATAATAGTACTCCGCGTATTCTTACCCAGGTGGATCATTTTGGTTCCGGTATCGGCCTGTTGGTGGTTGTTTGTTACGGCAATAGAATAAAATTCCCCTATGGAATTATCCCCCTTGAGGATACAGGAAGGGTACTTCCAGGTGATGGCGGAACCCGTTTCGACCTGGGTCCATGAAATCTTGGCATTGGTTTCGCAAAGACCCCGTTTTGTAACGAAGTTATATACACCGCCCCGGCCCTCTTTGTCGCCCGGGAACCAGTTCTGTACCGTTGAATATTTAATTTCCGCGTCGTCAAGGGCAATGAGTTCCACAACTGCGGCGTGCAGTTGGTTTTCATCTCTTGAAGGAGCTGTGCAACCTTCGAGGTAACTCACATAACTGCCTTTATCGGCGATGACCAGGGTTCTTTCGAATTGTCCGGTTCCTGCCTGGTTGATCCGGAAATAAGTAGAGAGTTCCATCGGACAACGCACACCTTTGGGAATATAACAGAAAGAACCGTCCGAGAAGACCGCTGAATTTAAAGCTGCGTAGAAGTTGTCTTTCTGGGGTACTACCGAACCGATGTACTTCTTAACGAGTTCCGGGTGCTCTTTAATAGCTTCGGAAATGGAACAGAAGATTATCCCCTTTTCGGCAAGTGTTTTCTTAAATGTGGTAGCCACGGAAACCGAATCCATCACCACGTCGACCGCTACCCCGGCCAATTTCTTTTGTTCATCCAGCGAAATACCCAGCCTGCTGAAGGTATCGAGCAATTCCGGATCCACTTCATCAAGGCTATTGTATTTTGGCTTTTTATTCGGAGCAGAATAATAGGAAATGGCCTGGAAATCCGGCTTGACATAATGGACGTTTGCCCATTCCGGCTCTACCATCTCTTTCCAGATTCGAAAAGATTCCAGCCTCCACGCAGTCATCCATTCGGGCTCTTCTTTCTTTTTGGAAATGGCGATCACAATTTCCTCGTTCAAACCCTTGGGAAAAGTATCCGATTCAATATCGGTGTAGAACCCGTATTCGTATTCCTTGGTTTCGAGTTCCTTCTTTAATTCTTCTTCTGTATAGGCCATGTGCTCACAATTACATTAAACGCCTGCTTGAGACGCCTTTGATCTAAGTTGTTCCTGACGCCGCTTAAAGGGAAAAACTCTCCCCGCACCCGCAGGTGCGTTCAGCATTCGGATTATTAAAGACAAACCCCTTGCCGTTCAACCCTCCGGAATACTCCAGGGTTGTTCCGACGAGATAGAGGAAACTCTTTTTGTCCACAATAATGCGAACCGCATTATCTTCAAAAATCTTATCGGTTTCACCGATTTCCCGATCGAACCCGAGTTCATATGACAATCCACTGCACCCGCCACTTTTAACTCCGACGCGCACATAATCCACAGTGCCGTCGAAACCTTCTTCCTGCATAAGGGTCAGGACTTTTTGCCTGGCGGTATCCGAAACCTTTATCATGGTTATTTGAAATTAATCTAAATAGAAAGCAAATATAGCAAGTAAGTCCCATTTTAACAGCATTCCTAACATTATTATAACGTATGGATGTATTTGAAAAACCTATGGGGATTTTTGGCCCCTAATCGGCGGTCTGAGAGGGTTTTATCTGGTTTTTTTATCCGAAATAGGAGGTTTCACAAACAGGGATAGTATTTTTGCGGCATGTTTGACAATAAGGATTCGAAGCGGACACAGCTCGAAGAACTCGGGGAGTTCGAATTAATCGCACATCTTACCGAGGCTTTGCCCATTTTGCAACCCTCTACTCGCAAGGGAATTGGGGACGACGCTGCTATTATTTCTCTGGGGTCCCATTTTATGGCGATCACCACTGACATGCTGGTGGAGGGCGTTCATTTCGACCTGGGTTTCACCCCATTGAAACATCTGGGTTACAAAGCCGTGGTTGTAAACCTCAGTGATGTCTGCGCCATGAACCTGATCCCAACTCAGGTAACGGTTTCCATGGCGGTGTCCAACCGATTTCCTCTGGAAGCTCTTGAAGAACTTTATCTGGGGATTGGCCTGGCGGCAAAACAATATGGAATAGATGTAGTTGGAGGCGACACCACCTCTTCCACCAAGGGGATGATCCTTTCCGTCACTGCCATTGGGCAGACGGATTCTGAAAAACAAATAGCCTACCGAAGCGGGGCAGAGGCCAACGACCTGCTCGTTGTCAGTGGAGACCTGGGAGGCGCTTATATGGGACTTCAGGTGCTCAGGAGGGAACAGGAGGTCTTTAAGGTCAACCCAAATCATCAGCCGGATTTGGAACCGTATCACTATATCGTGGAGCGACAACTCAAACCCGAAGCGCGCAAAGATATCATTGCCCTTTTGGAATCACTTCAGGTGCAGCCTACTTCGATGATCGACATCAGTGACGGCCTTTCTTCTGAAATCCTTCACCTCTGCACTTCCAGTGGGGTTGGGTGTAATTTGTTTGAGGATAAAATCCCTTTGGATCCGATGGTGATAAGTACCTGTGAGGAATTTAAGGTAGACAGCACGCTGGCTGCTCTGAGTGGAGGGGAAGATTACGAATTGTTATTTACGATTTCCCAGGATGATTATTCGAAAATAAAGGGAAATCCTGATTTAACGGTTATCGGGCATATGACTGAAAAAGGCTCTGGGGCAAACCTGATTACAAGAGGGGGGAACTCCATTCCACTGACTGCACAGGGATGGAATGCCTTTGGGAAAGGTCATGATCACGCTAACTGATGCGATCCTTGTCCATGCCTTTTTTGGTAGATATTCTCCAGTGTTTCGTTGATTTCTTTCATCTCGGGCGTCAGAAGAGACAAATTACCACTTGCGTCAGTAGTTACCTGTTTGCCACAATGCACGCAAGAATATTCTTTGATATGGGAAGTCACTTTTTTTGAAACGCTGTAATGGTGTCCAAATAGGGAACAAAAGAGTTTTTTCATGGCAGTAGGTTTTGTGGGATATTGTCGGCTCGATTGGGAATTCGATATTGCCTTATAATCACCTCGTTTATTCGTATACTTTAGATTCAATTAGTTGTTCAGACTATTCTCCAACGAACGGTCCATCCGTTTTATTGGATAGTTCCGATAATTTCTTCTTTTTTTCGACAAAAAGCAGTAGAGTTGTCCGGAAAACCTAAATTGGGTCTGAGGATCCAAATCGTTAAAAGCGGCAGTATTGGCAAGATCAAAAATCAAACGAAAATCTGAATGGATTCTGGCACTGGCCTTGTTCTCATTGTTTTTCGGTGCCGGAAATCTCATCCTTCCACCTCAATTGGGAATGCGCTCGGGCATTTCCTGGTGGCAGACAGGGATCGGATTCAGCATTTCCGCGGTGGGTATCCCCATGCTGGGAATACTGGCCCATGCCCGCCTTCAGGGCGACATGTTCGATTTTGCCCGAAAGGTTTCTCCCAGATTTAGCCTGGTTTTCTGCTATCTGGTCTACGCAATTTCCATTTCACTGCCGGCCCCCAGGACAGCTTCAGTAACTCACGAAATGGGCGTCGCCCCCTTTTTCGATATCTCAGCTCTGGGAACCAGCCTGATCTATTTTGGTTTGGTGTTTATTCTGGTCCTTAACCGGTCGCGGATTGTACCCCTTATCGGTAAATGGCTTACACCGACCATCCTCCTTGTCCTGCTTGTCCTGATCGGAAGCATTACCTTGTTTGGAGGAGGAGTACCCGGTGAAACACTACTTGAAAACCCCTTTTCGGCGGGTATTCTGGAGGGCTATCAGACTTTTGATGCGATTGGGGCCGTAGTCGTTGGGGGCGTGATCCTCATATCCCTAAGAAATGAAATGCCGGATTTGGAGGTTAAAGAGCGGTTTCTTTATATATCCCGCGCTGGATGGTTGGCAGGTACGGGCCTCCTTGTACTGTACGCCGGCCTGATCCTTTCCGGTGCCATGTTGGGAGCTGAACTGGATGAAAGTTTAAGCCGAACTGAGGTGTTGCAACAAATGAGCTCGAGGGCACTGGGCTACAATGGCAATATTTTCTTAAGTGTGTTGATTGCCCTCGCCTGTTTTACAACCGCGGTGGGGATTGTGACCGGGACGGCTGATTTTATGAAGTCGAGATTCGGGGATTCCAACCTCGCCTACAGGATTACGGCATTTATCGGTTGTTTCCTGGGGGTACTGATGGGACAATTCCCCGTAGACTACATTATTGCAATTGCCTTTCCTGCCCTTATGTTCATTTACCCACTGACCATTGTATTGATCCTTCTTAATATAATGCCAGGAAAATGGACCCCGCCAACGGTCTTCAGAACCGTGGTCTTTACCACACTTTTCTTTTCGATTCCGGATTTTATGAGCAGCATAGGGATGCCACAAATAAGTGAATTTCTTCAGGGGTGGTGGCCATTACAAAGCTATCAGCTGGGGTGGGTCATTCCGGCCATCGGGGTATTCTTTTTGTTCCGGATTTTCCGGAAAGTGAGCGATTAGGTGGAATTCTACGGGGATTATTCCTGAAGATTTCTGTTCCTAAGAGAATTTTATTCTTTCAGCCACTTGATGTATGTTTACGGCAAATCCCGCCAATGGCCGAGTATTATAATTACATAAAATCCCTGCATTTAATTTTTGTGGTTACCTGGTTTGCCGGGCTTTTTTATATGCCTCGTCTGTTTATTTATCATATTGAAGCCAGGGACAAACCCGACGCCGCCCGTGAAGTGCTTTCCAGCCAGTTCCGGATCATGGAAAAAAGACTTTGGTATATTATTACCTGGCCTTCTGCCATCCTGTGTACCTTGTTTGCCCTGGGTTTATTGGTCGCCATGCCCTCCTGGCTTTCCCAACCCTGGATGCATGTCAAACTCGGATTTATTGCCTTGCTTTTTATTTACCATTTAAAAACACATCAAATGTTCCTGAAGTTCCAGCGGGAAACGTTTACCTATACTTCACAATACATGCGTATTTGGAATGAGGGCGCAACCCTTATCCTGTTTGCCGTGGTCTTTCTCGCGATTCTGAAAAGCAGTTTTCAATGGCTCTATGGTTTGGGAGGCCTTGTTGTGCTCGCAGTCCTCCTGATGCTGGGAATACGGCTGTATAAAAAAGTCAGGGGCCGTTAACGGGCAGGATTTCGACCAAAGAAGACAGCCTTTAGTTTTCGTTTCGCCAATAGAAGACACAGAAAATTTTGGTGCGATTATTGCTATCTTTAGCCTTAAACCTATAAGCTTGTTCTCGAAGGTATCATTGCGGTCCCGGATCTTTGTCTCTATGATCTTATTGGTGCTGATCGCCTCGGTCTTAATTGCCGGGGTAACGGTCTATCAGTTCCAGGAGCAATCCAGAGAATACCATGAAGACCGATTGGGGCGGAAAGAAGTCCAGATTAAACAGGCCATTACCTTTGCCCTTCAACGGACAACTTACCCGATTGCTTCAGAGTATTTATCCCTTATTTTTAAGGATGAAATTTACAGGATTGCCATTATTGAAGGCACGAACTTTAACCTGTACGACCTGCAGGGGCGCCTGATTAAGAGTTCCCGTCCCCAATTCGACAATGACTCCGTTTCCGTCCGGCTGGAAACCCATATCCTGGATTCCCTTCGCAATAGCGTGGACAAACATTTTATAGAAGCCAATGTGGCTGCCGGCTTTAACTACCAGGCCTCTTATTCGTATATCACAGACAGCCATTTTAAGCCCATTGGAATTTTACATCTTCCTTATTTTGAAGAGAATTCCTTTTACGATAAAGAACTGCGAGAATTCCTCATGCGTTTGGGGATTGTTTACCTCTTTATGTTGCTGCTGGCGATAGCCCTTGCTTATTTTATTTCCAAATACATTACCCGGTCCCTGCAAACGGTTTCCGAAAAGTTGAATCAGACGCGCCTGGCCCGGACGAATGAAAAAATCCTGATCGAAGACCCAAGCCTTGAAATTTCCCAACTCGTGGATGCCTATAATGCAATGATTGACGAACTTTCCCATAGCGCCGCTATGCTGGCCCGGAGCGAACGCGAACAGGCCTGGAGGGAAATGGCGAAACAAGTGGCCCATGAGATCAAAAACCCACTGACCCCCATGCGCCTGAGTGTCCAGAGTTTTGAGCGGAAATTCGATCCGGCTGATCCGGAGATTGGTCAGAAAATGAAGGAGTTTTCAAAAACCCTGATCCAGCAAATCGATACGCTGAGCAGTATTGCCTCCGCCTTTTCGAATTTTGCAGAAATGCCCGCCCAGCAAAACGAAACACTGAATGTTTCAAAAGTGGTGAAACTCGCCCTTGATATTTTTAATGAACCTTTTATTCATTTTATATCCGAGGCGGATAATCTCGTGGTGAAAATGGATCGCACCCAACTGATCAGAGTCATTACAAACCTGGTTAAAAATGCGATTCAGGCGCTACCCGACGTAGAAAATCCGAAAATCCTGGTCGTCGTTTCCGCAGAGGATGACATGGCCAAAATTTCTGTGGCTGATAACGGGAAGGGGATAGAAGAGGAGTTCAGGGATAAAATATTTGAACCGAAATTTACAACCAAGAGCAGTGGTATGGGCCTTGGCCTGGGCATGGTTAAGACAATCGTCGAGACGTACAAAGGCAGTATTGAGTTTACCTCAACAACAGGAAAGGGGACGGTTTTTACCGTCCGGATACCTCAAATTTCAAAACATAAATCCGTAGTCGCATGAATTTTAATTCCGTAGCCGTTCAAGTTGAAGCGGGAATAGCCGTTATTTCCGTGGACCGTCCAGAGAAACTCAACGCCCTGAACCGGGAAACCATCTCCGAACTGGGCAGTGCCCTTGCAACCCTTGAGGATGACCGGGAGGTGCGGGTTATCATTCTGACGGGTTCCGGCTCCAAAGCTTTTGTAGCCGGGGCTGATATTGCTGAATTTGCCGCTTATTCCACAGAGGAGGGCCGGGCACTTGCCGCTGAGGGACAGCGGCAGCTTTTTGATCGCATCGAACAGTTGAATACCCCTGTTATAGCTGCCATAAATGGCTTTGCCCTTGGAGGCGGACTCGAACTCGCTATGGCATGCCATTTCAGGGTTGCCAGCGCAAATGCCAAAATGGGGTTGCCGGAAGTTTCGCTTGGAGTCATTCCGGGTTATGGAGGCACCCAGCGCCTTCCTATGCTCATCGGCAGGGGAAGAGCGATGGAAATGATTCTCTCCGGAGGAATGATTAAGGCGGATAAGGCACTGGAATACGGTCTGGTGAACCACGTCACCCCTCAGGAGGATCTTATGGAATTTTGCCGTACGCTTGGAAAACAGATTCTCAAAAATTCACCGGTGGCAATTTCCTATGCAATAAAAGCTGTAAATGCTGGTTTTAGTAGTAGCCAACCCGGATTTCAGGCTGAAATAACTGCCTTTGGCGACTGTTTTGGCACTGAAGATTTTAAGGAGGGGACCAGGGCTTTCCTGGAAAAACGATCTCCAGATTTTCCGGGCGCTTGACCTAAATTGAGCATCCATGTTACGAAATCTTTGCCTGCTTGCCGGCATCCTTACCTTATGGGTATGCAATGGGCAGGAAATGCCATTGGATTACGAGTTCGGCGATAAATATAAAGATCGGTATAAATACTCCAACCTCCTTACTTTTTCAGAAACGGTTTCCTCAGATAAGATCCTGGTGCGAGGATATTATTCGGGCCTCTTAGTGCGCCCAAAGGGCTATTTGATCGAAAGGTATGATTCTGAACTCAAGCTCTTAGAAGAATATAACTATAAGTATAAAGATGGAGACTTTGTACATGGTTTAGTGGCAAATGATCAGATATACCTTTTGTTTTTGGAATATGATTCCGAAAAGCAAACCTATCAATATACCGTGCACCAGAGCCCGGTGGGCAACTACAATTTTACCGTCCGGAATCTGCTTTCCCTTAAGGCAGATTATGTAGACCAGCCTATAGAGAAGAACTATTACAACCGCAGTTTCAAATCCGGTTTTTCGACAACGGTTCTCTCTGATCCTGACTCCCGTGTTTTTGCCATAAGTATCCTCCAATCCCAGAACAAGGAACTCAGTCATCGGATACTCGTTTACAATAATAAGCTCGAGCAGATCATGGACAAGGATTTCTCATCGGAAAGCGAGGAGAAGAATTACGCTTTTGAAGAACTTGCTGTTTCTCCGGATCTGTCGTCCGTATATCTGGTGGGAAAGGCCTATTTCAGAAAGCGCCGGTTTAAGGCAGAGGAGCGAAAGTTTCAATACGAACTTTTAAGGCTCCACAACGGGGGTATAAAGACGCAGGTGTTTGATGATGTCCCGGGAAAATATTCAGAAGGAGTCAAACCCCTTTGGAATGGAAACAAGCTTATTTGTGCAGGGTTTTATGCAGATCGAAAGGACAACCGCTACAATGGCTTACAGTATTTGGTCCTGGATCCGGAGAAACTGACGGTCCTCAAACGAAAATACAATCCATTCTCTGAACAATTTATGATTGATAAATTCGGGCAGGAGTCCGACAAGGTCGTTAAAAACCTCGTTTTTAAAGGTGCCCAGTTCACTGAGGATGGCTCACTGCTATTTAACGCTGAGGAATTCTTTATGACCGAGAGTATGCAGGCAAATGCCAGCGGCGGCCGGGTGCGAATTCAACGCTTTCACCACAACGATATAATCAGCGCAAAACTGGATTCTGAAGGGAATCTGATTTGGGCGAGGAACATCAACAAAACCGAAGTCACCCAGGGTGATGGGGCGTATACCTCATACAGTTCGTATTCCAAAGACGGTCAAACGTATTTCTTTCTTTGCCTCGCCACCGAAGAACCCCAGCTTATCGGTAAGGAAAGGCTTATTTTTAAACAGGGATATAGCCGCAGCCGAAATGTTTTTGTGATCCGCCTCGATTCGGAAGGTTCCCTCAGTTATGAGAAAATCATCGATTCCGATGAGGCACGCCTGCCTTTTATGGTTTCCATGCCCTTTGTTGACTCGGACAGCGATAAACTGCTATTCTATGCCAAGCAGGGATCGCGAAAACAATTGGTGTCCATAAAAGTGCGATAGGGCAAAACCCGCTTTAAGGGGACATATCTCAGACCTTAAATCAACATTTTTTAAATTGGAATAAATCCATATATTTGGACAATGTCCGATATTTCTATTCAGAACTCAAATGCCCTCAACAGAGGCCGGGGTGCCCAGGAAAAGCGGAACAACCGTTTTGAAAAACTTAGGCACGAAGAATCACCTGAATATTTGGAACACCTTTTCAGGGAAGGGGAACCCCAAAAGGTAAAGACGACCTATCAGAAAATTTTTCCGAAAACCATTGTCAATCAGGTGCAAAGCCCCGATATCGGAATCGGTTACAGCATGAACCCTTACCAGGGTTGTGAACACGGATGTGTCTATTGCTACGCCCGGAACACCCATGAATATTGGGGATACGGCCCGGGGATTGATTTTGAGTCAAAGATCCTGGTGAAGGAAGAGGCCCCAAAACTATTGGATGCATTTTTAAGGAAGCCCAAGTGGAAAGCTACGCCCATTGTGCTCTCGGGCAATACGGACTGTTACCAACCCGCCGAGAAACACTTCGAGATTACGCGCGCATGCCTGGAGGTGTTTTTAAAGTACAGACACCCTGTTGGGATTATTACAAAGAACGCCATGATATTGAGGGACCTGGATTTATTAAAGGCACTGCACAAAGACCGCCTAATAGGTGTTCATGTCTCTGTGACCTCGCTTAATAAAGAGACCCGAAGCCTGCTTGAGCCAAGAACAACCACAACACCCCAGCGGTTAAAAACGATTAGGTTGCTGTCTGAGGCGGGAATCCCGGTCAATGCGATGCTCGCCCCCATTATACCCGGAATCAACAGCCATGAGATTATGGCATTGGCAGAGGCTGTGGCTGGGGTAGGCGCGCGATCATTCGGCTTAACGGTGGTTCGACTCAATGGCGCCATAGGAGATATCTTCACATCCTGGATCCAGAAAGCACTTCCGGATAAGGCAGAAAAAGTGCTTTCACTGATTAAATCCTGCCATGGCGGCTCTGTCAATGACAGTAGATTTGGTATACGGCAAAAAGGGGAAGGAGCCGTTGCTGAACAATTGCACCATATGGCGGGAATTGCCCGGAGACGTTATTTTAAGCATCGTGAATTTCCCGAATTAAATACGGCTTTACATCAGCAGTACAAGACCGGGCAGTTACCGCTCTTTTAGGGGCTGCAAGCGCTTCAGGTTAGTTCCCAGCCGCTTCTGTAACTCCCGTTGACCCACTCATTCGCCTTGTCAAAATTCGTCACGCGCATATTGGGGCCATCCCACTGGATTTTTCTTCTTCCCGGGTAGTCAAAGGGATCCCAATCCCCTATGTTTTTTCCGGGTTTCAGGGTTTTATTCTGGAAAGCGCGAATCGCTAAATTCCCCATGAGTACGGATTCCGTCAGGGGTCCGGATCGACTGAAATCAGAGGAGGTAGTTCCCCCATTCATGCAGGCGTCTACCCAATTCTTCTGATGACCTTCCACATCCCCTGCAATCCTTGGATATACCGGTTTAGGAGGGTTTAACAAATCCATCATTTCCGAGGGCAGGAGGCGGGCGTTTCTGGAATATACATCACAAACCATAATTCCCTTTGAACCGTAGAAAATACTTCCGCCACCCGTACCTCCTATCCGTTCCCCATCTTTTAATTCATCAGGCAGGTCCGGCAGGATACCTCCGTCGTACCAATTAAGGCGCACTTCTCCATGTTTTTCGGTGTCGAATTTTAACCGGACAATGGAAGAGGAGGGGCAGGAGGCGCTGTAATCCGCTTCCACAAAATCCCCGACCCAATTCGTTGTGCAGCTCGCTTCAGCTTCTGTAGGGTATCCCAGATCCAGGACACTAAAAGGGGTTTCCATAATATGACATCCCATATCTCCCATGGCTCCTGTTCCGAAATCCCACCATCCCCTCCATTTAAAAGGAAGGTATGCGTCGTTGTAGTCGCGCATTGCTGCCGGGCCGAGCCATAAATCCCAGTCCAGGCCTTCGGGAATGGAATGTATGTCTTTGGGGATCGGAATGCCCTGGGGCCAGACCGGACGATTCGTCCAGCAATCCACACGTTCTATTGAGCCGATGACCCCGGCTTCAACCCATTCCCTGGCGATTCGGCTATCATCACTCGAGGCGCCCTGATTCCCCATCTGTGTCACGATCCCCATCTCCTGGGCGGTTTTGGTCATGAGCCGTGCTTCCCGGATATTATGGGTAAGGGGTTTTTCAACATATGCGTGTTTTTTAGCCCTCATAAAAGGGAGGGCAATAGTCGCATGGGTGTGATCCGGGGTGGCGACCATAATGGCATCGATCTCCTTGAGGTGCTTGTCATATACCTTTCTGAAATCCCTGTATATTGCTGCCTCCGGATATTTCTCATAACTTCCCGAAGCGCGTCGATCGTCAACATCGCAAAGGGCAACGTATTTTACCTTTCCAGTTGCATCCAGTCCCTGCATGACCCCGCTGCCCCTTCCGCCAACACCAAAGGCGGCAACATACAGGGTATCGCTGGGTGGAACATGTCCTTTGCCGAGCACATAACTGGGGACAATACTAAAAGCCGCTGAACTTGCAGCTGCATTCTTGAGAAAGGTTCTTCTGCGCATTTATGATAGGATTAAAAATAGTTTAGGTCAAAAAGATACAAAAAGCGGTTGATTTCAAGCTTTTCCATTCCATTCATTATAGAACTCCTCCAGGAAATCCAACATGAACTGGTGGCGCCTTTCGGCCAGTCTTTTCCCCGTTTTGGTATGCATTAGGTCTTTGAGCAACAAGAGTTTTTCGTAAAAGTGATTTATGGTAGGGCCTGTGTTCTTTTTGTAGGCAGCCTTGTCCATTTTGGGATTGGGGGCGATCTCAGGATCATAGAGTTTACGACCAGCGAATCCTCCAAAATTAAAAGCCCTTGCGATACCAATGGCCCCCATGGCATCCAGTCTGTCTGCGTCCCGAACCACATGGAGCTCCTTGGAATCGAAAGGATTTTTGGGGCTGTCAAGGGTGTTTTTAAAGGACATGTGGCGGATTATTTTAATTACGTGATCCCTCTGTCCTTCAGGAATTTTGAGCTTTTCCAGAAAAGTGGAAGCTTTTTCCGGTCCGATTTCCTCATTCCCATCGTGGAATTTAGGATCGGCTATATCGTGCAGCAGTGCAGCCAGACTTACCACCAGGACGTCTACCTCCTCATCTTTTGCGATCAGAAGCGTATTTCGAAATACCCGCTGAATGTGAAACCAATCGTGTCCCCCTTCGGAGTCCTTTAATGCTTCCCGGACGTAAGTAATTGTTTCTTCGACAATTTCGGCATCGTTCATTTGCTGACTTTTATGGCTGAGCCAATGGTGGCTTCAATTTCTTCCAGTGTTTTATCTGTGCATCCCGCTGCCGGGACAGGAGGGTGTATTGTGAATTCAAGCCGTGCACCAAGGCCGTATGGAAACTTGCCAAACCGAAGTATTTTCCACGAATTATTGATGCTGACAGGGATAATTTGAGCGGAAGGAGCACTCCTTGTTAGCATTTTCAGGCCGACCATTCGAAATGCCTTCGGGTTTCCATCCCTGCTCCGGGTGCCCTCCGGAAAGATAACGGCACAACGACCGGTCCTTTCGATATAATCGCCAAGTTCCTTGATGGCTCCCAGGGACTGTTTTCGATCCTTGCGATCAATAAGTACGGAACCCCCGTGTCTGAGGTTATAGGAGACACTCGGGAGACCTCTTCCCAATTCTTTTTTGCTCACAAACTTGGGGTGCAATCTCCTGAGCTTCCATATAATGGGTGGGATGTCGTACATGCTCTGATGATTCGCAACCACGATGGTCGGTCCTGTAGCGGGGAGGAGTTCTGTGTTGTAGAATTTATAGCGGGTACCCAGAATGTGGGTACAACGCATCAGACAGAGGTTTAAGACGCTGACACTTTGTTTGTGCGCCTGGTATCCAAATACATTAAAACAGATCCATTGAATCGGATGAAAGATGACCAGGGTGAGGCCAAAGATCACCATGTAAAGGGCCGAAATAGGATAGGAAATGATTCGTTCCATGCCTTCAAAAATAAAAAACCGCCTGATAACAAGCGGTTTGTACTATAGAATTCTAAAATAGATTACGATCTAGCAGAATTCATCAAAAGCCTGAACAAGATTTTCGGCAATCATTTCCGCCGGACGGCCTTCGATATGGTGCCTTTCGATCATATGAACGAGTTCCCCATCCCTGAAAAGAGCCATACTTGGTGAAGAAGGTGGAAAGGGAACCATCAGGTTACGCGCAGCGTCAACGGCCTCGCGGTCTACTCCTGCAAAAACGGTTACGAGCCGCTCAGGGGTTTTTTCATTCTGAAGGCTCATTTTTGCTGCCGGTCTAGCATTGGCAGCGGCACATCCACAAACCGAATTCACAACGACAAGGGTAGTTCCCTCGTTCTTTATAGCGTTTTCTACGGCTTCTGCCGTATATAGCTCTTCAAATCCGGCGGAGGCCAGATCATCGCGCATGGGTTTAACTAACTCTGCTGGGTACATAGCGTTTTTAATTTTAGTGATTTACAAAGGTACAAAAACATACGAATTTTCAAGGTTTTCCAATGGGTATGGAAGGGTATCGATTTCATATTGAATCTTCTATCTTTGCCCAAAATTGTTAAAATGATCAAATGGGTTGCGGCCATACTCGGGTACTTCCTTTTCCGGCTTCCGGGAGCCCTGCTCGGGTTTTTTATGGGAAGCCTGGTCGACGCGATGAGTGATAAAGGAGGAAGCGTCTTCCGGGATTTGAACCGTTCTCAGGTTTCCCCCCAGGATTTTGAGCTTCACCTGATTTCACTTTGTTCAATTGTGATTAAGGCGGATGGCAGCGTGAGCCAGAGAGAGCTCGACTATGTCCGGCAGTATTTTCTCAGCACCTATGGGAAGGAAAAGGCAAATGCCATTTTTAGAACCTTTAATGAAGTCGTTAAGAAACGCGAGATATCGGCTCAGCGGATTTGCACTACGCTGAATCAGCGGACGCGCTATGAAGTTCGCTTACAGCTGGTTCATTTCCTGTTCGGCATTGCCGGGGCGGATGGAAGGGTCAGCCCGGCGGAATACGATAAATTAAGGGAAATTGCAGGATACCTCAGGCTTGGGAAAAGGGATTTTGAAAGCATCAAAGCGATGTTCGTAGAATCTGCTGATACTGCCTATACCATACTCGAAATTGAACGCACGGCCACCGATCAGGAGGTCAAAAAGGCCTATAGGGAGATGGCTAAAAAGTACCACCCGGATCGGGTAAATACCCAGGATGAAGCCATCCGAAAAGGGGCTGAAGAGAAGTTCAAAAGGGTACAACTGGCTTATGAAAGGATACAAAAGGAAAGGGGACTGTAGGCCGCGGGTATTAAATTTGTAGAGAATGAATGATTTTTGGTTTTATACTGAATTGGGATTCACCCATGTTTTGGATCCGAACGGTTACGATCACGTACTCTTTCTGACCGCCCTTGCCCTGCCCTTTACCTTTGTACAGTGGAAAAAAGTCTTCTGGCTGGCGACCCTCTTTACCACTACCCATTGTATTTCACTGGCGCTGGCTGCTTATGGAATTGTCGAAGTAAATTCGGATCTGGTGGAATTGTTGATTCCCGTAACCATACTGGTCACCGCCCTTTTCAACCTGAATATATCCGATAAGGCAGATGCCTCCAGGAAAGCCTTTCAGATAGACTTGGTCACCACAGGCTTTTTTGGCCTGATACACGGGCTGGGATTTTCGAATTACTTCAGGATGCTGATGGCGGGGGAGGATGAAAAAACAGGGCCACTTCTCGGTTTTGCCGCTGGAATTGAAGGGGCTCAAATCCTGGTACTCCTCGCAGTGCTGACCCTGACTTTTATTGCCCTCAATTGGATAAAAGTTCCCCGGAAGTACTATGTATGGGGCCTCAGTATTTTAATAGCCCTTATCTCCCTCAAGTTAATTTTTCTCTGAAACGGGTGTTTTTTCACTTAAAATTAACCCTGTAAAGGTTGTCAGGCTTTTTTAAAGCGGGTATCTTAGTGGATTACCGCAACAATAGCGCCTTAGGACACGTTAGCAATTCAGTGTGAAGAGTAAGAAACAGGAAAAATACGACCGGGCTTATTTGAGAATGGCTCACGAGTGGGGTAAGCTATCCTATTGCAAACGCAAACAGGTTGGTGCCATCGTCGTAAAAGACCGAATGATCATCTCAGACGGGTACAATGGAACACCGACCGGGTTTGAAAATTTTTGCGAGGATGAAGAAGGGTACACTAAATGGTATGTGCTTCACGCCGAAGCCAATGCCATTTCAAAATTGGCAGCCTCGACCCAATCGTGCGTGGGAGCAACTTTGTATATCACCCTTTCCCCCTGCCGGGAATGCAGTAAACTCATCCACCAGTCCGGCATAAACAGGGTCGTGTATCAGTATGCATATAAGGACGGTTCAGGATTGGAGTTCCTTAAAAGGGCCGGAGTGGTTTTGAGTCATTTGCCGGTAATTGAAGAGGGTGTGGAAATAGAAGAAAATTAAGGTGAAGAAGAGCTATTTTATCGGACCCACAGTTGTGGCATTTGCCCTTGCCCTCGGCATATTTGTCGGCGGCAAGCTCCACTTTGACGATAACCCCGAAAAGCTCTTTACCACGAATTCCAAAAAGGATAAACTCAACAGGCTAATCGATTATATCGACTATGAGTACGTAGATGAAGTGGATACGGATAGTATTGTGGATGTTACAGTCAATAATATCCTCGATAAACTGGATCCCCACTCTGTATACATTCCCAAGGATGAAATGGAGCGCGTCTCAGAGAACATGAAAGGCGATTTTGTGGGCATTGGCATCAATTTTTATATGTTCCGGGATACCATAACCGTTACCCGAACCATTAAAGGAGGTCCAAGTCAGCGACGCGGTTTGCGCCCCGGAGATAAAATTCTGATGGCAGATCAGGACACCCTTTATGACTTAAGGCTTGCCAATGACGAAATTGTATCCCGCCTCAAAGGCCAGGAGGGAAGCGAAGTCGTACTCACGGTATACCGGAAATCAGAGGACCGCATTTTTAAAATGCGCTTGCAGCGGGATCATGTGCCCATACGAAGTATTGATGCCTATTATATGTTAAAGCCTGACATGGGGTATATCCGGATGAACAGGTTTGCCGAATCGACTTTTGACGAGTTTCGGGAGGCCCTCCGGGACCTGAAGGATGATGGGGCCGAGAAACTGGTACTCGATCTGAGGGATAATCCGGGCGGGTATCTGAATGTGGCTGAAGATATTGCTGACGTCTTTCTTCCAAAAGGCCAGCTGATCCTTTTTACAAAGAACAAAAAGGGGCAAATCGAGAAAACTTTTGCCACATCGAAAGGCGGGTTTGAGGAAAAACCTGTCTATGTGCTCATCAATGAACGATCCGCTTCTGCCTCGGAAATAATTGCAGGGGCATTGCAGGACAACGACGTGGGAACCATTGTCGGCAGACGTTCCTTTGGGAAAGGCCTCGTACAGAGGGAAATGGCCCTTGGAGACGGGTCTGCGGTCCGGCTAACCGTGTCGAGATACTATACCCCAACGGGCCGTTCTATCCAGCGGGAATACCAAAATGGAACTCAGGACTATTACCACCAGTACATGCAGCGCTACCGCAATGGTGAATTGGAGTCTGCCGATAGTATCAGGGTAGCGGATTCCCTTAAATTTACCACGCCTAAAGGCAAGGTAGTCTACGGGGGGGGTGGTATTATCCCAGATGTTTTCGTTCCTATCGGGAGCAATGAAGAAGAGGCACTTGCAGCCATGGACGCCCGGGGCTTTTTCTCCTCATTCGGATTTGAACACCTTGAAGAAGATCGGGCGCGCTACGCGGATTATACAGAGGACGATTTCCGCACTGCGTACAGGGCCGATGACATTCTTTTCGAGCGCTTTATTGATTTTATGGACAGGTATAATTTCAGGCTGGATTATTACCGGCACCAGGATCTGATAAAGCGATACCTAAAAGCCGCTCTGGCAGAACAGTTATTCTCTCCGGATTTAAAAGCGGAGATTCTCGGGCAGGCCGATCCCATGCTCCAGCGTATCCTCGAAATGGATCAGCCCGGGGCAGAAGAGGAGTAACCATACCCGACCCCCTACTCAGGATTCCTCGTCTATCCTCTTTTGAATTTTTCTGGCTGTGTTAAAGATCAGCAGTAAGACGATGGCACAAAGGGAAGCGATAATGCAGATAATTGCGATAAAACTTTCCCCTTCAAAAGGACGCTCAAAATCCAGCACTGTGGTATTGTAACCAATAAGTGCAAAGGCGAGCAGAAGTAGTACAACAAGCAGTATTCTATTCATTTTAATCAGTTGTGGGCTCAAAAGAGCCGTTTTAAACTACGGGTGCAATCGTTTCTTCAGCAAACCAGTAGTATTCCCTTTATTCCTTCCTTTCATGAACCCGGCTCCCGGAATCCATTATGCAGGGAGGCAGGATTTTGCGTTTAAATCGGGATGCACCAAAGATAACACTCAGGAAAGATGTTGTAAAACGAAATGCCATTTGATAAACTCCGTATGCAAAGGTACAGTACACGGGGCGATGGTAAAAGCACTTTGTTAGGTGTCTGCGGGCATTAGTCCGGATTCGATATCTTTGAGCCAACTTACCTGAATAAATCATGTTTCAAATTGGAAAGACCCTTATTTCAGAAGAAATTCTTGAAACCGCATTTGTGTGTGACCTCAAGTCCTGCAAAGGTGCGTGTTGTGTTGAGGGAACCTCCGGGGCTCCGCTCCAATCGGAGGAACTAGATATGCTGGAAGAGATCTATCCGAAAGTAAGACCTTATCTCAGGCCGGAGGGAATCCGGGCTATTGAAAAGCAGGGGACTTATGTTAAAGGATCCGACGGGGAGTGGGAAACGCCCCTTGTGAACAACAGGGAATGTGCTTACGCCGTATTCGAGAAAGGAGTGGCCCAATGCGGGCTTGAAAAAGCGCATAAAGCGGGGGAGACTACCTGGAAAAAACCGGTTTCCTGCCATTTATACCCTGTCCGGGTTCGGGAATACACTCAGGTAACTGCCGTAAATTATCATCAATGGCATATTTGCGACCCTGCCTGCGGCTTAGGCGCAAGTCTGGAAGTTCCCATCTATAAATTTGTTCGGGAAGCCCTGATTCGGAAGTTTGGTGCTGCCTGGTATGAGGAGCTGGAGGAGGTAGCCGATCAGCATCTAAACGGTAGGGATTCTTAGGACGACCTCTGTGCCTGCCACCTTGCCATCTGCACCGATCACATCCGTTATGGACAAATCAAATGAATTCTGATAGACCCTTGAGAAATTTATAAGCCGTTCCCGGGTTATCGGTATTCCGACGGACTTTCGCTCTAAGGTTTTCTGCAGGTTCAATTTCTCAGACGCTTCCCTTCCGATCCCGTTATCCCGTATCGTAATTTCGATATAATCAGGACTGCTCCGGGTGACTTTAAGGCGAATTATTTTTTCCCCTTTTTTTGATGACAACCCGTGCCAGAGCGCATTTTCCAGGAAGGGTTGAAGCACGAGAGAGGGTGTTTTTATGGCCGCTGGGTTGATATCCGGAGCCACCTCTATTTTAAAATCGATTTCATCGTTGAATCGCGTATTCTCGATTTTCATATAGAGGTCCACTGTTTCGAGCTCTTCCTGAAGGCTGATGTCTTTTTCGGAGGAGGCATCAAGGATTTTCCGCACCAGCTTGGAGAATTTATTCAGGTATCGGATCGCATTCTTTTGCTCGTTATTGATGATAAAATGTTTGATGGAATTCAGGGAATTAAACAAAAAATGCGGGTTCATTTGACTCCGCAACCTGCTCTGCTCCAATGCGAGGACCTTCTTTTCGTTATTGAGCTTATTCTGCCGAAAAATGGTGTAGAGTATCAGGGAAAGCAATACGAGTAAAAGGGCCCCTACCAAAAGCGTATTGCGGTTGCGCCGGAGTTTGAGGTTTACGATTTCGTTTTCCTGCCGGAGTCTCTGAGCTACTTCTTTCTGCTTCTCAGATTCATATCTGAAAATGACGTCATTTACATATTTTATGTTGACATCGTTCGTGACCTGCCTTCGATATTTGTCCGATTCCCTGAAGTATTCCAGTGCGGTTTTAAAATTTCCACGTTCGGATTCGAGTTCCGAAAGCCTTTCATAGCTCTCGCAAACCCCTCTTAACAATTGATTTTCCCGAGCGATATCCAGGCCTTTTCGAAGATTGGTTTCCGCCAGGTTCCAGTTTCCCATCTTAAGATGGGCCCATCCCAGATTGTTGTATGCCGGGGCGATAATATGCTGATCCTTTGTTTGAAGTGCCATCGGCATGTTGGCATTCAGGAGTTCTATGGCATCTTCATACCGCTCCTGTATTATGTAAATGCGCGAAATACTATTTCCGCAAATAGCCTTACCGCGTTCTGAGTCGATTTCGGTATTGAAGAGCAATGACCTCTGGAAGCTTTGCAGCGCCTCTTCCAGCTTGCCCTGGGCCTCCAGGCATTCCCCGCTGTTCTGCAGGTTGATGGCCATTCCGAGCTTGTTTCCCAGAGCCTCTTCGAGACGAAATGATTGGCGGTAATGTTCCAGGGCAATGTCATATTGTTCCAGGGCCTGATAGATATTGCCAATACTGTTCAGGGATACATTCTTGCTTCGCTGTATGCCCGTCGATGGATTTTCAATACTCTCAGCCAGTCGCAGGGCTTCCTGGTTGTAGTCCAGAGCTGTCTTGATGGCATCCAGGCGTCGATAAACAACCCCGAGCATATTCAGACTGTAGATACGAAGTTCAATATTGCCGGATTCTCTGGCGGCATTCAGCGCTTTTTCATGGAATTCGATAGCCCTCCCGTATTGCGAGATGTTTCGATATAAAGTTCCGAGTTGGTTATAGCTATAACTTAAACCATCGTAAAAAAGGGCCTTTTCACTTTTTTCAATGAAATAGGTCATCAGAACTGAATCCCTTCTGTACGGCCTGAGAAAACCATCAAATCCTTTGTAAGTTTTCGGCTTTTCGGTAAGTACACTATCTACAACACGGAGGAAATCGTCAGGCACATCCTGGGCGCTCCCAACAAGTAGTGAGAGGCCAAAAATCAGGAAACAGATACGATGAGGTAAACGCAGCATTTTTGTTGACAGCTTAAATCAAATCCAAGAAATCGGATTTCTTCTTTCTGGAAACGGGGATTTTATGATTGGACACCAAAACCACATATCCATCCGTTTTCAGATACTCCTTTACTTTTTCCAGATTTATGATATAGGAATTGTGGATCCTGAAAAACGTATCCGGGGGTAAAAGTTCGTCTATTTCCTTAAGTTTTTTGGTCAATACAATCTTTCGTCCATCGGAGAGGAAAAGTGTGCTGTAATTCCCGTCTGATTCCGCATACAAGACGTCCTCATTGTCCAGGAACAATAATTTCCCATCCGTATTTACCGTAATCTTTTTACTGTGTGCATGCTTCCCGGTTAGGAGTCTTTCCAAACGGTCAACAGAAATGTTTTTTGATTTGTACCGATGAATTTTAGCAATGGTTTCCCTGAGGTCATCGGCATCAATCGGTTTAAGCAAATAGTCTATAGCCTCGTTTTTCAGGGCCTTTATGGCATACTGATTGTAAGCCGTTGTAATAATGATGGCCAGATCCTTATTCTGGAGTTTTTGAATGAACTGGAACCCATCCATGGCGGGCATTTCAATATCCAGAAAAAGGCAGTCCGGGGAGTTTAAATGCAGGTAATCAAGTGCTTTTGAAGCATCGTTAAAGGTAGCCACAACGGTGATCTCGTTTGGAAAGTGGCTTAATTCCCAGGCAAGGCTTTGAATGGCTTTTTCTTCGTCGTCAACGATTACAGCTTTAATCATGGCCCAAGGTATTATTCCTGAAATTTATAAAAAATGCACGGAACTGTCCGCTGTTCTCTTGCAGAGATCCAAAAATGGGGACAGCTATCGAACTTGGGATGTCAATACCGCACTTGAATGAAGAATAATCATACAATTAAACAAATGAAATTCAAGGAGTTGAAGGCTAACTCCGGATGGACCCATATTTATCGGGAAATAGAACTTTCTTTTTGATTTCAAATTGCGGTTTATACAAATTTTAAAGCGGTCCATACATAAACCCCAAATCGATAGGAACAATTCACCTAGATTGGTTATGGTTTTACTGAAAACAGGACATTGCAGTAATTGAAAAGATTATGAAAAGATGTTTATTTTTCTTTTTAGCCCTTGTTGTGGCCATCTCTTTGGCTTTACTGACAGAATCTCCTGTGGTAGATGACCTGCAAGATCAAACCGCTTCCAACTATATTAAGGACGATATGCAAAGCCCGGAAGTGCCTGAAGAAGGTACTGCCGTCGATCTTGCCGATGCCTATGGGAGTCAACCTCAGAATCCATGAAAATGAATAATACCAGGTGGTTAAGGCTTGCATTGCCACTTCTTTTGGTCTTCATCCTGGTGATTACCATTTCCTATATCGATCCGCAGACCTTTCGGAAGAATGTTGATCTGGCCTCAGGGAATTATATGATTGAAACCCTGGTGGACCACAAAAGTAATATGTTGCGCGGCCCGGTATATTTTGAGTATTCAGAACAACAGAACAATCCCGTGGAAACACGGATATTTAAACTCCATTTTGTCAACCCGCTGATCGCAGAAGGCCCGGGATTTGGTTTTATGATTCCCCTTCCAGGTACGGAAGAAAGGATAGAGGCTGGGACGTATTCCGTGGATAGGGAGCATCGGGGGATAATGAATAATTCTGAAACCGTATTCGGATATGCCGATATGGGAGGTAATACGTCCGCCCTGTATTTTAGTGATTCCGGATCGATCTCTATTTTGACTTCTGCTCCAACCGAAATCCTGGGTAAAATCGATATGGTTTTAGACGATGGAAGTGGAGGATCAATTAGAGTAATAGGAGATTTTAAAGCACAGCAACTCCCACCAGGTATTGGGAAATAGGCTTAGTGTACAATTTGAAGTCAAACAATTGAAGTACGGTTCCTGAAGCTTGTTATTAACATAGCAACTTTATAGGGCGCAGTTGACATCGGAACTGGTAGACTCCTTTTGTGAGTTTACTCAGATTGAATTTAGGTTTCGGGGGAACTACCTGATTCATTTGCCGGTATCAATGATAGATTTAAGCGTCTTGGGGCCGTACTGTTTGACTTTATAAATCCACAAAACCAGTCAGATCAGGTATAGACGCTCCCTTTTTTGGAACAGGAATTCTTTTGTTTTGCACGTTTACGGGATACAGAAATGACAGCAGTTTGCTTTTTACGGACAGGTGTCCCTTTTTCTGAGCTAAGATGATATCCCTAACAGGAATAATTTTAAGGGTCTACCGCCCGGTAGGCTTCAATAATCGCCTGTTCGCCTTCCTTGCCGCTTTTCGAATTCCCGTGTTCCATGCCCAAAATCCCGGAATAGCCTTTGGTTTCGATAAACTTAAAGACGTTACTGTAGTTAATTTCTCCAGTTCCCGGTTCCTTGCGGCCGGGATTGTCACCAATTTGAAAATATGCGATTTCATCCCAGCACGCTTCGATGTTAGGGATCAGGTTGCCTTCCTGAATTTGCTGGTGATAGATATCGAAAAGGATTTTGCAGGAAGGTGAGTTTACAGCCCTGCAGATTTCATAGGCCTGAGGGGATTCTGAGAGAAATTGCCCGGGATGATCTCTGAAATTAAGGGGCTCCAGCACCATAATCAGGTTGTGCGGCTCCAGGATTTCAGCGGCTCGGCGCAAGGAGTCCGTAACATGCGCAGTTTGGTAAGCCATGGATTGCTGCATATCCACATGCCCGGGGACCACTGTCATCCAGGTGGCGCCGATGCGTTTGGCAACTTCGACCGATGCGCTTATTTCATCTAAAAAAACCTTTCTGATTTCCGGGTTCCCCGAGGCCAGGTGCGGTTTGGACCAAGAGATGGTATGGGCAACAAAAACACCCATTTGCATCTTGTTATCGGACAGGAATCGCCCCATCTTTTCCTGCAGGGATACGGGGCGATTTTTCATTTCGTTGTCTTCGAAAGCCCTAAATCCCTGTTCGGCCATAAAGCGGAGCTGATCCATAGGATCTTTCCCGGCATGTGCCTGAAACATTCCCAGGTGGGGTGCAAAATTCAAACGGAAAGGGTTGGGAGGCATCCCAGAGTCCTTCCCATAAATTCCGGGTATTGTCGCAGAGGCAACTGCAGCAAGACTTGAATTGCGGATGAAGGTGCGACGTTTCAAAAAACCTCTTCTGTTAAATGGACCAGGCCTTACCTCCTGTAAGTTCGTCAAGATCCCCGCATCCGATGTACTCTCCGGGTACGGGCAAATAGGCGAGCACTTCTTCCCCTACGTATTCTGAAGTCTTGTAAGACCAGATTACCGCCCCCCTGAACTGGGTGGCGAAGGCAAATGCGGAGGCGTCTTCATCCAATGTTGCAGTCTTTCCTTGAGCAATAGCTTCATTATAGGTTTGGAGGGTTTCACCTATGAGATCTTCTTCTGCCTTATCCCGTTTTTTCAGGGCCTCTGCCAGAACGGGCTCAAGTTCTTCAGGACTTAAAGATTCCCCCATCTGCTTTCCGGCTTTTTCCGTCGCTTTTTTGATAAAGTTTCCGAGGTGCATCCGGAACATTTGCTGTTCTTCCGGCTCCGAAACCTCATTCATATAACGATCCAGAAATTTGTGTACACCCACTTCTGAAGCCGAGGGGGTATCGGTTTTCGGAAGAATCAGGTCAGCTACCTGCCGGATAACAGCCCCTTCTTCCGGGGTGAAAAATTCCGGAATCCATTCCGGAGCGGTATCCTGCTTACAACTTTGCATCAGGCTGATCAGGGTAGGGGTGGCTACGGTGTATCCCAGGGCCAGCCCCATATTCTTTAATGCGATTCTTCTGTCCATCAGATATTTCCTTTTTTAAGTTCTTGTACTGCGTGTTGTGCAGCTCTGGCTGTAAATGCCATATAGGTAAGCGAGGGATTCACACAGGCCGCCGAGGTCATAAAAGCACCGTCGGTCACATAGACATTCTTAACGGCATGAATCTGATTGTATCCATTGAGGACAGATGTTTTGGGGTCTCTGCCCATACGTGCAGTTCCCATTTCGTGAATTCCCAGGCCGAGGGCTCCCGGATCGTCGAATGGCTGTACGTCCTTCAATCCTGCCTTTTCAAGCATATCCACCGCCTGTTCCTTCATGTCTTCACGCATCTTCCATTCGTTGTCTTTGAATTCGGCATCAAATGTAACTGTTGGAAGTCCCCATTGATCGAGGTTGTCATAATCCATGGTCATGCGGTTATCCTCATAAGGCAGGACTTCTCCGAAGCCACCCATCCCAAAATTCCAACCCCCGGGTTTAAGGATCTCCTCTTTGAGTCCTTTTCCATGAGAAAGTTCTTTGATTGTATTTTCCCAATTTCCTCTGCTCGCACCTCCCTGATATCCATAGCCGCGGATAAACTTGTCGGTATTTGAACTACCGCCCAGATTACGGAACCTCGGGACATAGATCCCGTTGGGTTTTCGGCCTTTATAGTATTTGTCTTCAAAGCCTTCAAACCTGCCCCCGGCACCAACCCCCAGGTGGTGGTCCATGATATTGCGTCCGAGTTGGTCTGAATCGTTGCCCATCCCGTTCGGAAAACGATCCGATTTGGATTGCATCAATATGGAGGTAGAGGCAATTGAGGAAGCGCAGAGGAAAATTACCTTCGCCTTGAATTCATACGTCTCTTTGGTAACCCTGTCGATGACCTTGACGCCCGTCGCCTTCTTGGTGTCGGGGTCGTACATCACTTCGTGTACAATAGAATCGGGTCTCAGGGTCATATTTCCGGTAGCTTCTGCAGCCGGAAGTGTGGAGGAATTACTGCTGAAATAGGCCCCGAAAGGACATCCGCGTATACAGCGGTTGCGATACTGGCAGCGCATGCGGTTCTTCCCCTCGAATTGTTTGTCGCTATTAATATGTGCAACCCGGCCGGCGGTAATCACCCTGCCGTCAAAATGCTCGGAGACCTTTTCACGCACATGCTGTTCTACGCAGTTGAGTTCCATCATCGGTTCGAAGACCCCGTCAGGGAGTTGTGGAAGTCCCAGGTTTTCCCCTGTAACACCGATATAGGCTTCGACCTTGTCATACCAGGGTGCGATATCCCTGTATCGGACCGGCCAGTCTACGGCAATGCGATCCTTTTTATTGGCTTCAAAATCCATGTCGCTCCACCGGTAACTGTGACGTCCCCACATGATGGAGCGCCCACCTACATGGTAGCCGCGCATCCAGTCGAAGCGTTTGGTTTCGTTATACGGATGCACAAGGTCGTCTACGAACCAAAAATTATGCTGTGCTCGTACCGTATAGCCGGTACGGGCCTGTTTGAGCTGTTTGGCTTTCTCTTCTCGCGATAGTTGTCCGTTGTTTGGAAAATCCCAGTCGTCCATGTTGGCAGTGGGATAATCTTCTATATGGTTGACCATTCGGCCCCGCTCAAGGACCAGTGTTTTAAGACCTTGCTCACATAATTCTTTGGCTGCCCAGCCACCGCTGATTCCGGTGCCCACCACAATGGCATCATATGATTCGGCTTCCTGATTGTAAAAGAACTTACTCATTAAAGGATTTGTTTGGTTTCTAAAAGTATTAAATATTAAATTAATTTTCTACATTTAAAATCTGTTAAAACCGGGATGACTCGGATTCAAACGCCCTTTAAACAGGGATTTTCAGCTTCCGAACCGGAGGCGATATGAATTCTCTGAACGGCGAGACTTCAGGGTTTTCCTATAAAACCGAAATAGCGATACCCCCTTTATATGAAACGCAGAAATTTTATTTACAAGAGTGGTCAGGCCGGGATTGCCCTGGGCATATTGGGCATGATGGCCTGCAAAGAGAAAGCAAAAGAGGAAAACATGGATGCCGATACGGCAGCTCCTGAAGTTAAAGCCGAACCCTTCTTCAAGTTCTCTCTGGCCCAATGGTCCATCCACCGAATGATACAAGAGGAAGGCCTTGACCCCTATGAATTTGCTGCAAAGGCAAAATCCTGGGGCTTCAGTGGGCTTGAGTATGTGAGCCAGTTATATGATGACGAATTGAAACCTGCCTCCTTTTCCCCCGAGGCCATGCAGGCTTTTATCGACAAGTCTAATGAGGAAGCCCGAAAATACGGCCTTCAAAACCTGTTGATCATGATTGATGATCAGGGAGACCTTGCCCTCAGCGATGAAGGGGAGCGAATCGCAGCAGTGGAGAATCATTATAAATGGGTGGATGCGGCTCAGGCAATGGGATGCCATTCCATCCGGGTTAACCTCTCCGGGAGCAGTGATCCGGAACAATGGGTTCCAAATTCAGTCGATGGCCTGCGCAGACTGGCTACCTATGCTAGTGGTAAGGGAATCAATGTGCTGGTCGAAAACCATGGGGGCCTATCCTCGAATGCCGGCTTACTGGCAAAAGTCATGGAAGAGGTGGGCATGGAAAATTGCGGAACCCTTCCCGACTTTGGTAATTTTTGTATCCACAGTGTTCAAATGCCCGACGGGGACGATAAGTGCGAGGAATCCTATGACCGATATAAGGGAGTGACCGAACTCATGCCTTATGCTAAAGCGGTGAGTGCAAAATCAAATGTTTTTGATGCATCGGGGAATGAGGCCGTAATCGATTATGTAAAGATGCTTCAAATTGTGAAAGACGCAGGATACACCGGGTTTATCGGAGTGGAGTATGAGGGCGATGACCTCAGCGAGGAAGCGGGGATAGCCGCTACACGCGATCTTCTGATAAAAGCTGGGAAGCAGGTCTCCTAAGCCACAGAGCGCAATGAAGACATTCTTCCACCAGATTTTCGACTATAATTATTTCTCCAACAAACAACTGATTACGGCTTGTTCTGCCCTGGAAGAAGTTCCCGCGAGGAGCGGGAAGCTTTTCAACCACATCCTCAATGCCCATCATATCTGGAATGCGCGGATTCTGGAGCGGGCGTCTGAATTTGGCGTCTGGCAAAACCATGAAATGGATGCATGGGAGGAAATCCATTACGACAACCAGCGCAACTCTTTTGAAATCATCAGCAATACAGAACTGTGGGAGCGGCGCATCAAATATGAGGATTCCGAAGGTTCTCATTTCTCGAGTAGCCTGCAGGATATCCTTTTTCATATCATCAACCATTCCACACATCACCGGGGACAGATCCTGACAGATTTCCGGGCTCAGGGTATCGACCCCCCCATACAGGATTACATATACTATAAACGATAAACCAACTACTCCATGAAACCGACCGTCAAATTTCAATTATCCCTGATGATGTTTCTCGAATTCTTTATTTGGGGAGGCTGGTTTGTTACCCTGGGCACATTTCTCGGGGATAACCTGAAAGCGGACGGGGGTGAAATTGCCATGGCATTTTCCACACAATCCTGGGGAGCCATAATCGCTCCATTTATCATAGGGCTTGTGGCGGATCGTTATTTTAATGCCGAACGGATCCTGGGCGTATTGCATCTTCTTGGAGCAGTCTTAATGTATCAGATGTACACTTCGGTTGATTTTGCCGGATTCTACCCTTATGTGCTGGGCTATATGATCATTTATATGCCTACCCTGGCCCTTGTGAATTCCATTTCCTTTAATCAAATGAAGGATCCGGCCAAGGAGTTTTCCCTGGTACGCGTCTTTGGAACAATCGGTTGGATTGTGGCCGGGCTGATCATCAGCTACGTCTTTTTATGGGACTCCCCCGGGGCGAGGGCAGAAGGGATGTTAAAAAACACTTTTTTAATGGTGGCCATCGCCTCTGCAGCACTGGGATTGTTTAGCTTTTTTCTACCCAAAACCCCTCCCACCGCGGACCGGGGGGAGAAAGTGGGTATTTCCGAAATCCTTGGGTTGGATGCCCTGAAACTCCTGAAGGACCGCAATTTCCTGATCTTTTTTATCTCCTCCATCTTAATTTGTATCCCGCTCGCATTTTACTACCAGAATGCGAATCCGTTTCTGGCCGAAATTGGGGTGGATAACCCAACTGGAAAAATGACAATCGGACAGGCCTCGGAAGTGTTGTTTATGCTTCTGCTGCCCTTCTTTTTCAAGCGATTCGGATTTAAAAAAACCATCATGGCCGGGATGCTGGCCTGGACAATTCGCTATGCGCTTTTTGCGTATGGCAATGCAGGGGATCTGGCATTTATGCTAATTCTGGGGATTGCGCTTCACGGAATTTGTTACGATTTCTTTTTTGTGTCCGGTCAGATTTACACAGATTCCAAGGCCGGAGAAAAATACAAGAGCGCGGCTCAGGGACTCATTACGCTGGCAACCTATGGTTTGGGCATGCTCATCGGGTTTTGGGTGGCCGGTAAGATTTACGACATGAACCTTATTTCAGAGAACAGCCACGACTGGAACAGTATCTGGACCTTCCCTGCCATATTCGCATTGGGGGTATCAGTCCTTTTCGCGCTGTTCTTTAAGAATGAGGTAATCGAATACAAGGAATAACATCAAAGTTTAGAATTATGCCAAAAAAAATACGGCTTGGGATTCTTGGGGGTGGCGGGGACTCGCTCATCGGAGTCCTTCACCGGGTAGCGGCCCATATGTATGACAGCTATGAAATTACAGGTGCTGTGTTTAGCCCGGATCTTCAGGAGAGTTTGGATTTTGCAAAGGAAATCGACATTCCCTTAGACCGGATTTATCCGGATTTCGATACCCTGATAGCCGAGGAAATGAAGCTGCCGGAGTCAGAGCGCATACAGGTATGCTCGGTTCAGACCCCGAACTTCCTTCACTTTCCAATGGCTAAAAAACTATTGGAGAACGGATTCCATGTGATTTGTGAAAAACCCATGACCACGACTTATGAGGAAGCTAAAATCCTCAGGGACACCCATAAAAAGGCGGGAAGCGTCTTTGCCGTAACCCATACCTATACGGGGTATCCTATGGTGCGTCAAATGCGTGAACTGATCAAATCCGGCGCACTGGGTAAAATTCACAAGGTAGACGCACGCTATTATCAGGGATGGATAAACCCGATCATTCACGATGCTGAAAAGCGCGCTTCGGTTTGGAGGCTCGATCCGGCTAAAGCGGGAATCAGCTCCTGCATGGGAGACATTGGAGTACACGCCTTCAACATGATCGAATACACTACAGGCCTGCAGATTAAATCCCTCCTTTGCGATTTTAATTACCTCTATACAGATAACCTTATGGATGTGGACGGCACGGTGCTTATCCGCATGGATGAACACGTAAAAGGAGTCATTCGTGCAAGTCAGGTCGCTACGGGTGAAGAGAATGGTCTGGCCATCCGGATCTACGGTGAAAAAGGCGGTCTGGTCTGGGAGCAGGAACGCCCGAATTTCCTCTACAAGCTCAGCGATGCGGAACCTTTGCAGGTATATAAACCGGGCCATGCCTACAATTCTGACTTATCTCTGGACGGGACTAAATTACCTGCAGGACACCCTGAAGGGATTTTTGATGCCATGGGCAATATTTACCGGGGTGTCGCCAGAGCCATAAGGGGTGAAGCATTCGATGCCGGGGAGTTCCCTACGATGACCGATGGGGTGCGGGGCCTGAATTTTATTGAGGCCACAGTAGCCTCTCATAAATCCGGGAATACCTGGGTTACGCTCGATTGAGTATTAAAAAGGAAGATACAAATTTTTCAGGGCTAACCCCGGGTTTGCTTTTAGGGCAGTTTGTAGATAAGTTCAAATTCTTCGCAAACGATGATCATACTCTCCACAGGGGTCTTCCCGAAAGCTTCCAGCTCCCTGGTGTAGTAGTCCCAATGTGATGTTTTCCAATATTCCAGTGATCCGTCACCCTCCCCTTCAAGGCGGGCGTGCTCTGCGGAAATGCTGAAAAAGGGTTTTAAGCGGACCTTAAGGGTTCGAGTGATTCCATAGGCCTTACCTTCCCAATCTGTTATGATGTTGAGGTCTCCAATTTTAGGCAGGCGCTCTTTCCGAAATTGCAGTCCGAGCAAGGAATGTGAGGTAACCCTTTTCTTCCCTGAAAGCACCAGTTCAATACAGGATGCAGCAATCTCTTCCGAGTCTCCGAAATGATCGGCGGGCGGATGGGGCTGAGATTGGTATTCGGGATGGTCTGCGATAAATGCTTCCCATAATTCAGATACAGACGAATGACTCATAAGCGTTGATTCGATTAGTTGAATGCTCCTTTTTTAAACTGTTGCGCCGCGTGATCTGCAGCTCTTGCCGTAAAGGCCATATACGTAAGAGAAGGATTGACGCAGGATGAGGAGGTCATAAAGGCCCCATCAGTAACGTAAATATTGGGAACTTCGTGTACCTGGTTGTGTTTGTTCACTACGGATGTACGGGCATCATGTCCCATACGGGCCCCACCCATTTCGTGGATTCCCAATCCCGGACCCGTTTCCCGTTCGTAGGTTTGAACCTCCTTAAAACCGGCAGCCTCGAACATCGCTGCTATTTCCCTGAGGATATCTTCCCGCATTTTGTATTCGTTTTCCTTAAAGGCAACATCGAAATCCAGTTGGGGCAGCCCCCATTGGTCTCTTTCAGTTGCGCTCAGGGTAACGCGGTTTTCCCAATAGGGCAGCATTTCACCAAATCCTGTGGCCCCTATTTGCCAATTACCCGGGGTGAGCACCTTTGATTTAAGGTCTGCGCCATATCCCAGTTCAGCGACTGCCTCAGACCAGTCACCCCTTGAGGCTCCCCCCTGATACCCGAAGCCACGCAGGTAATCCCTTTTCTGCTGCCCCTTAAGGTTGACAAAACGCGGGATATAAAAACCATTGGGCCTCCGTCCCTTATAATAGGTGTTCAGATGGCCTGGGACTTTCGCATTTGCCCCCAACTGGTAATGGTGGTCCATAATATAGCGCCCCAACTGGTCGTGATTGTTCCCGATCCCCTCTGGAAACCTTTCAGATTTCGACTGCAATAAAATCCCAACAGACGCCATAGCGGAGGCACAAAGAAAGATGACGCTGGCATTGAAGGTATAGGCCTCCTGCGTTTCGGCATCTACGATCCGAACACCTGCGGCCCGTCCAGACCCGTCATCGTATATGATTTCATGGACAATTGAATGGGGGCGGAGGGTCATATTTCCGGTTCGCTCCGCCGCAGGAAGGGTAGAAGAATTGCTGCTGAAATAGCCCCCAAACGGACATCCCCTCCAGCACCGGTCGCGGAACTGGCAGGGATTCCGCCCTTCGGGAACATTTGTTTTATCCGTGATGTGGGCTGCCCTTCCGATGGTCAGCACGCGGCCGTCTTCGAATTTTTCAGACAGGGTTTCCCTGAGTTCTTTTTCAGGACAGGTAAGCTCCATTGGGGGTTGAAATTTCCCATCCGGGAGGTGGTCAAGCCCCAGGGCCTCTCCACTGACACCTATATAGGATTCAACCTTATCATACCAGGGCGCAATATCCTTATATCTGACCGGCCAGTCCACGCCAATCCCTTCTTTGAGGTTGGCTTCAAAATCGAGGTCGCTCCACCGGTAACTCTGCCGCCCCCAGGTCAGGGAGCGTCCCCCTACCTGATAGCCCCGTATCCAATCAAATCTTTTGGTTTCCTGATAGGGGTGTTCCCGGTCATTTACAAAGAAATGGGCAATGGCCGGATTGGGCGCCCAACCCACTCTCAATTGTTTCTCATAGTTTTTCCGATCTTCTCTGGAGAATTGATTCCCATTGGGCAGGTCCCAGGTATCGAGATTCATCGTAGGATAATCCGTAATGTGTTTTACCATCGGACCGCGTTCAAGGACGAGGGTTTTCAAGCCTTTTTCGCAGAGCTCTTTGGCTGCCCAGCCACCTGTGATTCCAGTTCCGATTACAATGGCGTCAAAAGATTCTGAAGAGTTGTCGATATGAGAAGGCATGAATTCTTTTGTATTTTCTATATTTATAACCAGCCCCGACAGCGCGTTTCTTTTAGCCGAAGCATCTGTTAAATATAGGATATTATAGCAAAACCTGATGGGCAAAAACAGCTAACAAATTTTGTGGTATTTATGAAAACGATTAAAGGCCCGGCTGTGTTCCTGGCACAATTTGTAGATAGTAAAGCGCCCTTTAACTCCCTGGACGGGATGTGTAAATGGGCTGCTGACCTTGGGTATAAGGGGATTCAAATCCCGACATGGGAGTCTTTTCTTATCGATTTGGATAAGGCAGCTGAAAGCCAGACCTACTGCGATGAACTCAAAGGAAAAATCAATTCCTATGGCCTTGAAATTACAGAGCTGTCAACTCATTTACAAGGGCAACTCGTGGCGGTACATCCCGCCTATGACCTGATGTTTGATAATTTCGCCCCGGATGCGGTCAAGAATAATCCAAAGGCCCGAACCGAGTGGGCCGTAGATGTTGTTAAAAAGGCGGCCACTGCGAGCCGACGCCTCGGGTTAAAGGCACACGCCACGTTCTCAGGGGCTTTACTTTGGCATACCTGGCATCCCTGGCCACAGCGACCTCCCGGTCTTGTGGAGATGGGGTTTGAAGAACTGGCCAGGCGCTGGAAGCCCATTCTGGACCATTTTGACGCAGAGGGTGTGGATGTATGCTACGAGATACATCCGGGGGAAGATCTTCATGACGGGGATACCTTTGAGCGTTTTTTGGCGGCCACAGGGAATCATCCAAGGGTTAATATCCTCTACGACCCAAGTCATTTTGTCCTGCAACAACTCGACTATATTGAATATATCGATTACTACCACGAATTTATCAGATCCTTTCATGTTAAAGACTCTGAATTTAACCCTACGGGCAAAAAAGGCGCCTTTGGAGGCTATAACGACTGGGGAGATCGGGCCGGACGCTACAGGTCCCTGGGGGATGGACAAATCGATTTTAAAACCATTTTTTCCAAGCTCACCCAGTATGGTTGCGATGTTTGGGCCGTCATGGAATGGGAGTGCTGTATTAAGTCCCCGGAGCAGGGAGCCCGCGAAGGAGCTCGGTTTATACAGGACCATATTATCGAAGCAACCGAAAAAACGTTTGACGACTTCGCCGGGGGAGCCGTCGATAAAGAAATGCTCCGGAAAATACTCGGACAAAACCCTGATTTATGAGAACAGCCACTATTATTACCTGCATGCTTTTACTAATAATTTCGGCATGCAAGGAGAAGCCGTCCAAGGACAATCCTGAGATGGAGCAAGACAAACAAACGACATCACCCGCTGCCGAAGAATGGGAAATCCTGTTTGATGGCACCTCTATGGATTCCTGGAAAGGATACAGGTCAGAGGATGTGCCGGCTACCTGGAAAATTGAAGACGGGGCCATGGTTTTTTACCCCCCCGAGAACGGACCTGAAGGAGAAAGTTATAACCTGGTCAGTCGAAAAGACTACACAAATTTTGTGCTCTCCCTCGAATGGAGGATCTCTGAAGGAGGGAATTCCGGGATCTTCTGGGGAATTATGGAAGATCCGAAATACGGACAACCCTACGAGACCGGACCTGAAATCCAGGTGTTGGACAATGGGGGCCATCCGGACGCTTCCAACGGGGACACCCATCAGGCCGGGGCACTTTATGATATGGTGGCGCCGGCAACGGACGTCACGAATCCCCCCGGGGAGTGGAATCAATGTGAAATTACAGTAAATTACACCACCAATAAAGGGAAGGTTGTGCTCAATGGGGAGGAAATCCTGAGTTTTCCCCTGGGGAACGATGCCTGGGATGCCATGGTTGAAAAATCAAAATTTAAGGGATGGGAGGGATTTGGAAAATTCCAAACCGGAAAAATCGGTTTGCAGGATCACGGTGATGTCGTGGCCTATCGCAACATAAGGATCAAATCTTTATAGGAACATGAAAAGGAACTTCTACCTTCTTTCGATCGGGATCCTGCTGATGGGCTGTGGTCAGGAAGCACCGCCTCCGGCAACCCCTCAGGGAATTACGTATCCGGAGTATCAGGGCGTGGAACCGACAACCCCTGAAGAAACCGAAGTCTACCAGCCTGTACCGCCGGTAGTTGCCCCGTACAGTCAGGATGGCGCCCCAGCCGACGCCATTGTGCTCTTTGACGGCACGGGCTTTGAAAACTGGGTAATGACCCGCGACAGCACCGAAGTTGTCTGGCATTTGAATGAGGACGGCAGTATGACTGTCAATGATAAAACAGGCGATATTCAGACGAAACAGAATTTTGGAGCAATTCAGCTCCATATTGAATGGAGGTCTCCTGCAGAAATAGAAGGTTCCGGCCAGAGCCGTGGAAACAGCGGGGTTTTCCTCAACAACATGTACGAAGTGCAGGTTCTGGACAATAATGACAATGATACTTATGTAAATGGACAGGTAGCGTCTTTTTATAAGCAACACATTCCATTGGCCATGGCTTCTGTGCCCAGTGGAGCGTGGAATACTTATGATATTATTTACCATCCTCCCGAGTTCGACCAGGCAGGTAATAAGATTGTATCTGGAACGATCACTGTTATGCATAATGGTGTGTTGGTACAGGACCATATCGAGATTAAAGGGACCACCCCTTACATTGGATGGCCGAAAAACCCACCTCATGGAAAAGGGCCGATCCGGCTTCAGGACCATGGGGATAACAGCCGGGTCAGTTATCGGAACATCTGGGTGCGCGAGCTTTGAGTATCAGCTCCGAGACGGCTTTTTTCAGCAGATTTTTCGACTTCGCAATGACCGATTTTACGGGATTTATAAAACTGTAGGTTATTGAGATTCAGTTTGTTTGCTCCCGAAATAAAATGTTTCTCATGGGTAGTGTTTACGGGTTATACAGCATACCCTGCTACATACACACCAATCTGGCTTCTCCCTACAATCCATTCAATACTTGCCTTTTTTATTTTGTATTTTCCTTAAGATCTAGCGATGAGTTTCTAACCAGCCATTGACTCCAGAGTTCCCCTCTCTAAGGCTGCTATTTTTAAAACACTACCGAAATGAAAACGACCAGAAAAGTAGGCCTCCTAATGGCGCTCTTGTTTGTGGGCAGCAGTATGCAGGCACAATTCCTTAAAAAACTAAAGCAGAAAGTAGAGAACCGGGTGGAACAAGCCGTAACGGAGAAAATTGCGGCGAAGGCTGCAGGCGAGGCGGATAAACTTATGGACAAGGCCTTTGATGAATTACTCGAAGGTGGGGTTGGGGAAAGCGCTGGATTTCCTATAGGAGGGGATCCTGTGGATCCCAATGATATTGCGGACACCTATGACTTTGAATGGGTTTATGAGCTCACCATCACCACAGATAAAGTGGAAGAGCCTTTTCCAATGGAGTACTTGCTCAAAGAAGGAGCTCCTTATTGGGGTATGAATATCGAGCAGGACGAAACAGCAATCCTAATGGTCTTCGATGCCGAGAAGATGATGACCCTGATGTTTATGAATAATCAGGAAATGCAGTTTATGACAGCATCTAAAATCCCTGCTGAATCCTTGGAAGGCGAGGAATTTTCACCCCAGGAGGGCTATGAGATTAAAGAAATTCCCGGGAAGACCATTATGGGGTATGACTGCAAGGGGTTTGAAATGGAGGATGCACAATACAAAACTACGGTATACACAACCTTTGAATCAGAGGTAGGTTTTGGCGACATGTATAAAAAGAACGAGCACTTTCCAGACAGTTTTGACATGGAGTGGATACGTGACGGGAACAAATCTGGTATGATTATGGAGATGGTAATCGAGGACAAAACCAAAAATGAACTGGATGCAAAAATGGTTTGTACCCGTCTTGAGCGGGCACCCAGAACGATTTCAAAAGCGGATTATCAGAGTTTAGGAGGCCGGTAATCCAAATTAAAACGACATCATTATGAAAAGAGTAATTTTTTTGGTGGCCGCCTTCATCATCTCCGGCGGGATCCTGGTTGCCCAGGAGGCAATCACAGGAAGCATCCCCAACTGGGACAACGGGTCTGGTAGCGTTTTTACCGGAATGATTACACCCACTATTGTAGGCACTATAGATGACAAAGGCGCCTTGGAAATCATACTAAAACCTGACTTCCTCAGTGAGGTAAAACAACAGATGGAAGCTGAAAATGCAGATGAATCCAACAAGTGGAAGTCTTCTATGATGACCCTTGAAAAGGCTTATACGTGTAATGGGGGTACCGTGGAAGTAGTCAATGGAGACCAGCACTTTACTTCCCTGTCCACTATGGGGTTTTTTATACTTGGCAGTATGGAAAAACAAAAGAGATACGGCGATATGATGCCAGCCTCTTCCTTGGAATTTGTAACCGCCTTCAGGAAGCTCGGATCGTATATTTTTAAGGAAGGGTATTCATTAGACTGGTATTATGTGGATGAAGCCGGGAGCGTTAAAGGAACGTGTATTGTAAACTCCGGCACCTTGAGCGGTGAGATGTACGAACGCACGGCAGAATATGATCTCGACTTCAAAAAAGGCTGGAATCTGGTCAAGTATGAGGTGCAGAAAGTATTTGCCGATAAGGATGGAAAGACATATATTGAAAAGGATCACTACAGCACAATTTCCGAAATGCCTCCCGGGGTAGAATTTGTTTTCGTTCCGGAATAATTATCAAAAGCCTAATTTATTTTCATTTGAAAAACCGTATTATTTTACTTATCGCCCTTATCTTTTCCGGGGGGATAATGTTTGCCCAGGAGGCCATCAGCGGCCAGATCGCAGATTGGAGTAACGGTAATGGAGATGTGATTGGGGGGCTAAGAGCACCTGTGATTTTGGGTTCTGTTGCATCGGACGGCACCTTCGCTATTCCCCTGAATGCGGATTACCTTTCCGTTGTAAAAAAGCAACTTGAAGCCTCCAAAAAGGAATCTTCTTCTGATTTTTCAACCTCACTTATAAAGCTGGACCGGGCCTTTGGGTGCAGCTCTGAAAATATGGAATTCACCGATACCGATCAGCCGGTTAGCGCCTTGTCTACCCTCGGGATGTTCGCCCTGGGGGACATGGAACAGGAGCGATTGTTCGGCTATCTTATCGCAGCCAGTTCCGATGAATTTGCGAAGTCCATAAAAAATATAATGAGTAATGAGTTTAAGACCGGATATTTTGTCGACTGGTATTACGTAGCGAAGCCGGCTTCTATTAAAGGCAGCTGTACTTTTGAATCCTATGCCATAAATCAGGAGGAAATGTATAGCAATACGCAGGAGTACGATCTCGAGTTCCGGGCGGGATGGAATATCATAAAGTATGAAATCGAAGCCGTTTTTGAGGACAGGGACGGTAAGACCTACCCTTCGAGAGAACGCTATACGGTCCTGGATGAACTCCCTAGGGATATGAAATACGTCTTTTTGCCCCACGAGCGTTGATTTGAGAAACGCCATCGGGCAGGAGAATTGCCCGTCACTTGTAAGATTTAAAGCCTTGCAGGCCCCGTGGATTCAACGCATTCCCCCTTTTCAAATTTTACTACCTTTGGCAAAATAGCCCCAAAAGGTATGATCCAATCCATGACCGGTTTCGGGAAGCATGTGCTTCAGCTGCCCGGAAAAAAGATTACGGTAGAAGTAAAATCCCTGAACAGTAAAAGTCTCGACATCAACGCCAGAGTGCCACAGGTGTACCGCGAAAAAGAACTGGAGTTAAGGAACACGATAGCTCAGGCCCTTAACCGGGGAAAGATCGACTTTTCACTTTATGTAGAATCTAATGGGGAAGAGGCGTCTACCCGGATCAATCAGAGTGTGGTACGAGACTATATGGCGCAGTTAGGTGAGATTAGTCAGGGTGAAGAGCTCAGGTTGCTCGAAATGGCACTGCGTCTTCCCGATACTTTGAAGACAGAACGCGAGGAACTGGACCCGAAGGAATTTGCCCAAATTCAAGAGGCTGTGTCAAAGGCCCTGGAAGCCCTTATCGTTTTCAGGTCGGAGGAAGGGTTAACCCTTGAAGCGGACTTTAACCAGAGGATAGAAAACCTTCAGGAATTGCTTAAAGAGGTCGTAGCCCGGGATACGGAGCGTTTGAGTGCTGTTCGGGAGCGACTGGAAAAAGCAGTGGCCGATCTACAGGAGGCCGCAGATCCGAACCGTTTTGAACAGGAACTTATTTACTACCTGGAGAAATACGATATTACAGAGGAGAAGGTCCGGCTGAACAAGCATTTGGAATACTTCCTTAACACCATGAACTCCGAGGCTTCCAATGGAAAAAAGCTGGGGTTTATCTCCCAGGAAATCGGCCGGGAGATCAATACCATAGGCTCAAAAGCCAATGACGCAACCATGCAGCGACTGGTAGTTCAAATGAAAGATGAGCTCGAAAAGATCAAGGAACAAATGTTGAATGTGCTGTGAACAGGGGAGGTAAACTTATCGTGTTTTCAGCTCCTTCCGGAAGTGGGAAAACAACTATCGTTCGGCACTTGCTCTCGATTCCCGAACTCAACCTGGCGTTTTCGGTCTCGGCGACTTCAAGACCGCGGAGGCCTAAAGAGAAACATGGGGAACACTATTACTTTATCAGTATTACCGAGTTCAAGAATCACATCAAAAATGGAGATTTTCTGGAGTGGGAGGAAGTCTACCGAGACAATTTCTACGGAACCCTGAAAACAGAAATAGAACGCCTGTGGGCTGAAGGAAAAAACGTGATCTTCGACATAGATGTGGCAGGCGGACTGCGTATTAAGCGTAAATTTCCGGAGCGCACTCTGGCTGTTTTTGTCAAGCCACCGAGTGTGGACGAGCTTAAGATCCGTTTGAAAAAACGGAGCACCGAAAGTGATGATAAGATCAACATGCGTATCGCCAAAGCCTCCATAGAATTGGCGACGGCACCCCAGTTTGATGAAATCATCTACAATCACGACCTGGAGACCGCCCTGAAGGAGTCCTATGAACTCGTGGCAGATTTCATAAAAAACGCCCAGGAAGATACCGGAAAGACCCCGGCAGAATAAACAGGGTGGATTCATAATGAAAAAGACCGGCTTATTTTTTGGAACCTTTAACCCGATTCATATAGGTCATCTGATTATCGCCAACCATATGGCGGAGTTCTCAGATCTCGACCACGTTTGGTTTGTGGTCACCCCTAAAAGTCCGTTCAAGGCAAAACAGACGCTCCTCGGCGACCATCATCGCTATCAAATGGTTCTCGAAGCCACCCAGGAATATCCGAAACTCGAACCCTGCGATATTGAGTTTAAGTTGCCCCAGCCAAACTATACCATCGACACGCTGACCCATTTGCAGGAGCGTTATGGGGATTCCCGTCAGTTTGCATTAATTATGGGAGAGGATAATCTGAATGGGTTTCATAAATGGAAAAATTACGAAGCCATTCTGGAGTACTACCAGCTTTATGTCTATCCCAGGATTTCGGGCCAAAAAATCGCTGAGGCCTTAAAAGATCATCCGAAAATCCACAGGGTTGCCGCCCCGGTGATGGAGATTTCTTCGACGTTTATCCGCAGGGAACACAAGGCCGGAAAGAACATCAGGCCATTGCTTCCAGAGTCGGTCTGGAGGTATATGGACGAGATGAACTTCTACCGGTAAATTCCCGATCCCAGTCCTTTTCCCAGTCTGGCTCAAGTGTACAGAAGTAGTATATTTGACAAATTCATAAACCGAGCTAATGAACTCCAAAATTATCCCCGTTTTTCTCATGTTTTGTGGCATGCTGTCAGGCCAGAAGAAAATTCTCGATCACGCTGACTTTGAGATTTGGAACAGTATCGAAAACGAGCAAATCTCCACAGATGGCTCCTTTGTCATGTACAGTCTGGAAGAAGGGGAGAAGGACCAGTACCTAAAGATCAAAAAGTCTGACGGAAACCCGGTTTTTGAGTATGACAGGGCTGGCGATGGAGCGTTTACTCACGATTCAAAGTTTGCGGTATTTGCCATTCGTGCCTGGAAGGACAGTGTTGCGGCTCTGAAAAGGCGAAAAGTAAAGAAGGATGACCTCCCCAAGGACAGCCTTGGGATCTACGATCTCAAAAAAGGTGCCCTGACAAAACTACCAGGGGTACGCTCTTTCAAAGTCCCTGAGAAATGGTCGGAGTACGTAGTCTTTCAGGTAGCCCCTGAAAAGGAGGTCAAAAAGAAAGATAAAGACAGTACCAACTCCGGGAAATCAAAGAAGAAAAAGAAAAAACCCAGTGCGAAAAACGGATACCACCTTGTGGTTTGGGAGTTGGAGACCGGGCGTCATGATACGTTTAAGTTCGTCACCGATTATGTGCTTGCCAGGGAAGCAAAACGCCTCGCATTTACTACTACGGGTGAGAATGATTCATCGGATACGGGTATTTATGTTTTGGATCTCGAAAAGGAACGACTCAGATTGCTGCACTCCTCCAAAAAGGCGGAGTACAAACAAATGGGGTTTTCGGATTCCGGAAAACACTTCGGTTTTGTGACCGATGAAGATACGACCAAAGTACAGGTCCGCCCAACCCGTTTGTATTATTGGAATGATGGGCTCGAAGCTGCGGAAGTAATTGCCGGACCCGGAATGGAAACTTCGGGCTTACTGCCTTCTAAATATGCCAAAGTTCACTTCTCAGAAGACGATTCCAAAATGTATTTTGGCCTGGCCAGGCCGGGGATTATAAGGGATACCTCCCTGCTCGAGGAAGAAATTGTGAATGTGGAAGTTTGGACCTATGATGAACCCCGCCTTTACACGGTTCAGGAATTGCAGCTGAAAAACGATACAATTTCGAGTTATACCGCTGCTATTAATTTACCGTCCCGAAAGGTTTATCCATTGGCCACTGAGGCATATCCCGACATTGAACTGGGGGATGAAGGGAATGCACCTTATGCCCTGGTCAGTACGAGTACCCCCTATGATCTGGAGCGTCAATGGACGGGAAGAACTACCAGGGATTACGCTGTGGTAAATGTGGCCAGCGGCGCCCGGAAAGAGGTGCTACAAGGCATTTCAGGACGCGTAGATTTAAGTCCCGGGGGCGATTATATTTTTGGGTATCAGCGTACAGACAGTACCTGGTTTACGTATAATATCGGGACAGACAAACGCCTGGACCTGACCCGCGGCAAGGTTTTTTACAATGAGCTTCACGACAGTCCAAGCCTTCCGAGGGATTATGGATTCGCAGGATGGACCGAAAAAGATAAGGCCCTGATCCTTTACGACAGATACGATCTGTGGAAGTTCGATCCAGATACGGGTGCAGCGCAGCGACTCACCAAGGGGAGGGAAAACAAAACGGTATACCGATACGTTTGGCAGGATCCTGAACAGCGCTTTATAGACTCCAGGGAGTCTTGGATACTGACCACCTTTGATGAAAGGGATAAAAGCAGTGGGTATGCGAGCTTCGATCCAAAACGCAATTCGGCAGAACAACTCTTCAAGGGCCCCTTTCGGTTCGGTTATCCGGTTAAAGCAGAAGGAGCGGACACCTATATGTTTACCAAAGAATCCTTTGAAGTGTTCCCGGACCTGTGGGTCGGCGGCGCAGATTTTAAAAATCCGGTACAGATCAGTAAGGCGAATCCACAGCAGGATGCATATCGCTGGGGTACCATTGAGCAGGTATCATGGACTTCACTGGACGGACAGCAATTGGACGGAATGCTCGTAAAGCCAGAGGGCTTTGATCCTTCAAAGAAGTATCCCATGATTGTCAATTTTTATGAGAGAAGCTCAGACGGCTTACACCGTCACAGGGCTCCTTCTCCGGGTCGTTCCACAATCAATTATTCCTTTTACGCCAGCCGTGGGTATCTGATTTTTAACCCGGATGTGCATTATCGGATTGGGTATCCGGGGGAGAGTGCCTACAATTGTGTTATTCCCGGGGTGACGGCCCTTATAGAAAAAGGGTTTGTAGACAGTGAAAATATAGGGGTACAGGGCCATAGCTGGGGAGGCTATCAGATCGCGTATCTGGTAACCAAAACGGATTTATTCAAAGCTGCGGAAGCCGGTGCGCCTGTGCCTAATATGATCAGCGCCTATGGTGGCATCCGCTGGTGGACGGGCCTTAGCCGGCAATTTCAGTATGAACATACGCAGAGCCGGATAGGAGGTACTCCCTGGGAATACCCTATGCGCTACCTGGAGAATTCACCTATTTTCAACATCGATAAAATCAATACTCCCTTGCTGATTATGCACAACGATGCTGATGGTCATGTACCCTGGTATCAGGGAATCGAGTTTTTTGTAAGTCTGCGAAGGCTCGGAAAACCTTCATGGTTTCTGAACTATAACGGGGAGCCCCACTGGCCTTTAAAAATGCAGAACCGAAAGGACTTTAACATCCGGATGGCACAATTCTTTGATCACTATTTAAAAGGAGACCCGATTCCCGCCTGGATGGATCGCGGAGTTCCCGCCATGGAAAAGGGGATCAATCAGGGGTATGAACTTCTGGAAACGGATGGAGATCGCTAGAGCGTTTAAAACGGTATAATTTATACCGCGGAGCTATCCTCAAGTATTTTCAGGGACCATTTTAAGGCATCGGACATGGATGAGTGGATCGCATTGGGGCATTGAAGAAATCGCGCCTCGATTTCAGCCACCTGCCGGTTAAAATCGTTATGGACGACCCAGGCATAACCCTTCATATAGGGAATCAGTTTTTTGACTTCATAGTACATGGTAGGATCCAGAGAATAGGAGTACTTACGGTCCGAAATATAGACCATTGAGGTGTTTTGGTAAGCTTCCCAACTCAGGGCGAGCAAGGGGAGGACATTGTCTATTGAGATTTGCATTCCTTCCCGAATCTGCCCTACAATTACGTGCTCATAAAAGTTGAAGGTTCCTATCGCCAGTTCATGCGTTGTCAGATAGGTTTTTTCTAGGAATTCTGAAGACATTTGCCCTAATGCAGTTTAATTAAAGCTACTTTAAAAACCTTTGTAGTTGTATGTTTTATGGGGGATAATCGATGAAATGCACGATAAATCCTGTGAGATGTCAGTTCTGGGGGGTCGGCCTTCGAGGTTTACATTCCAACCTCTCAACCCAGCAAGTGATTTTATATTTAATAGGAAACCCCCTTCAAGGATGAAGTATTCTCTGTCATCTTTAAAGATGCTACCTAAAAAAGCAGGCTATAAGACTATTCCGTTTTTTCGGAATTCATCAGGGTATCTGTCCCGAGATACTTGTCATCCTTATTGTAGTACCATGCCCTAACTTTGGGCATTTTGATCCCGGAGACATTTTGTATTTCTTTTAGCAGAATATATTCTCCGTCATTTTTGGATTCATCGTGGAAAAATTGATAGACTTCCATCGCGTAGGTAACAGGGTCAAAATAGAAATACCAAATATCCTTACCCACGGCTTCATCGTAGGTGACTTTTAAAACCAGATACGCTTTGCCCTTAAAGGTCTTCTTTTGTACAGCAGGATCGAGTTTTGTGCCTTTATCCCTTAATTTCATGGGGAGTCCGTAGAGGTACGAATAATAATCACGATACATACGAGCCCGTTCACAATTCAGGCCTTGTTCTTCAGCCTCAGCATCCGAAAAAGTCTCCTTTCCGTTCAGCAACAGTGTACATTTTGATCCTGAAACTTCATAGGTTTTTGTAGCTCCATTCTGTTCTACGTACAGCCGAAACAGACCTGATTCCTGGTTGATAGTGATCTCGCTTATGCGGGCGGGTCGGTCCGGGGTATCCATACGAACCGTGAAAACGCCATTCATGGATCCCCAAACCCCATCGGGATCGTGGTAGGCAATACTTTTGGTCAAAAGGTCTTCAGCAGTTAAATCCTGGCTTTTGCCAATAAAAAAGCAAAAGAGGAAGCAGGACAGGATCAGGAGGTTTCGCATGGGATTTATTTCTCGGATTATTTTCCACGAGTTTAATAAATTTACATTACTCTAACGTTAAATTGACATAATATAAACAAAAAGCCTGTTTGCCGCTGAAGGAATGACATACGGATTCACAGATATCTTACAGTTGGTTGGGGCCCTTGGCCTTTTCCTCTTTGGTATGAAAGCCATGAGTGACGCCCTGACTAAACTCGCTGGAGACCGAATGCGGTCCATCTTGGCAGGCCTGACCTCGAACCGTTTTTTCGGGGTCCTTACCGGTTTTCTGATCACCTCTGTAATTCAATCATCTTCTGCCACGACACTCATGGTGGTGAGTTTTGCCAATGCTTCCCTGTTGACATTAACCGAATCTTTGAGTGTGATTATGGGAGCCAATATTGGGACAACCATAACGGCCTGGCTGATCACCTTGCTCGGGTTTAAGGTTAGCATGAGCAGTATCGCCCTTCCCCTTGTAGGGCTTGGGGTAGGACTCACCTTCTTTAAGAATAAGAACTGGGAGTATTGGGGTAGCTTTATCGTGGGGTTTGGATTACTGTTTATCGGACTTGAATTCCTAAAGGAAAACATGCCGGATATTGAGAAAACCCCTGAGGTCCTCTCTTTTTTACAGCGGTATACCCAGCACGGAATAGGATCAGTCCTGCTTTTTCTTTTGGTTGGGACCGTATTGACGGTCCTGATTCAGTCCTCCAGTGCAACTATGGCGTTGACGCTGCTAATGGCCGCAAAAGGCTGGATTCCCTTTGAAGCAGCGGCTGCAATGGTCCTGGGGGAAAATATCGGGACAACCATTACGGCGAATATCGCCGCTATGGTAGGCAATTTCAGGGCAAAACAGACAGCCCTTGCTCATTTGCTGTTCAATGTTTTAGGGGTCCTATGGATGCTTGCGGTATTCTATCCGTTCCTCCAGGGCGTCGCCTGGGTTACAGAGCGTTTGGGTTCCGGTTCTCCCTACACGGATCAGGCTGCTGTTCCGGTTGGCATCGCCCTTTTCCACACCTTTTTCAACGTGGCGAATACGTTTGTAATGATCTGGTTCATCAACCCCATGGCGAAGTTGGTAAGCTTGATCGTTCCGGAAAAAGTGCAACCGGAAAGGCCGATGGAGGAACCTAAGTTCCTGAGCAATGAGGCTCTGAATTATCCGGAGACCGCCCTTGTTGCACTGGAGCGGGAAACCCGGTATCTTTTTGAACATGCCGTTTTTGAAATTGTCGCCCATGCCCTTAGCCTTCACCGAAAGGATATCCTTTCGGAAAGAAAGCCAAAGAAAGTGGTACACAAGTCCAGGGAAGATCTGCAGGTCGATGTCCGGGAGCTTTATTTGATTAAGGTAAAGCGCATCTACAGCGAAATCATAGCCTTCGCTGTGCATGCCCAGAGTGATTTGGAATTAAGTGAGTCCCAGCACCAGCGGATTTCGGAACTGAAAAATGCAAATCGCAAAATAGTTGAAATAATCAGGGATTCCAACGAGCTCAGCCGTAATGTGAATCACTATCTCCGGGAGCCTCATCAGGTGATGCTGAACGAATACGACGGCTTCAGAAAGAAGATGGTCAAGGTGTTCAGAGTTATACAGGGTTACCGGGAAGATGCCGATAGAAATGAATACCAGCGGAAACTCGCTAAGTTGTCCGAGCAGGCTCTCGAAAGCAGACGGGAAGGCAATCTCGGAATCGATAAGTTAATTCGGAAAAATAAAATCACCCCGGAAATGGCGTCCTCACTGGTCAATGATCACGATAACCTCAACAGTATTATTGAAAATCTCGTGGAGGTAGCGGTAATTCTCTACGGGGATCAGGAGGATACAGCCTTGACAGGAACTGGCATGCAAGAACCATATTCAAGTGCACTTCCTTTGTAATGTTACTGAATTAGAGCGTTAAGAACTAATGGGCGAATTGGGCAACGGATTCTGATTATCTGTCCCTTCATAAGCCTCCTGGTACTGCTCCAGAAGATTCATCGTCGCAGTTACAAAATCTTTAGTCTCTAACAGCAAAGAAAAATACAGGGTAGTGTTCTTTGGGCTTGATTCCTCTGTCCGCGTACGGGCCACCTGCTTTTCTATTTTTTGGGATAGCAATCCAAAAAGTTCCTGTTTTCGATCGATGATTGCGCTGAGTTTATCAAAATCTTCATTATCAAAAACCTCTCGTGTGCTGTTTAAAACTTCTTCCAGGAGCGTATCGATTTCATTCAGCTCTTTGATCTGGTTGTATTTCAGCTTTTTGTGATTGTTATTTACATGGTTATGGCTGACCTTGCCAATATACTCAAGGGATTGAGCCATATCCTGGAGGTATCCGAGAATGTTGATATAGAAATTACTCGCACCCAGGCTTGCCTCATCCAGGTTTTTGATAAAATAGAATATACTATCTCTCAGGTCATCAATTTCAGCGCTGAGCTTAGCGCCCTGTTTCTTATTCTTATTGAGCTGTTCCAAATTCATTTTAGAGAGCCCGTTTATAGAATTTGAAAAGATCTTATTGCTTCGTTTGACTACTTTGGAAATATTGCTCGCACTTTCTGAAATGACCCCAATTATATGGCTGCTTTCGGTACGTCTGAGACCATCTTCGGCCCGTAGCTCCTGGCTTTTCTTTCTATGGGAAATATAGTTACGGGCTATTAAAAGAATAGCGACGAACAAAAGAATTCCAATTGCGGTCGCCTTACCGAAACTAATTATTGTTAATATGGTCCCCGAAGCGATAAAGGCGATAAGAGCCGTCATGAACCAGCCTCCGATAACATTGAGGACCCCGGCAACCCGGTAAACCGCGCTTTCACTTCCCCAAGCCTTGTCAGCAAGAGAAGTTCCCATGGCCACCATAAAGGTGACATAGGTTGTGGAAAGGGGTAATTTATAGGAAGTCGCAATGGAGATTAGGATTCCTGCCACCATAAGATTGACCGCAGCCCGCACCATATCAAAAGCGGGTAATTCGTGAACTTTCCCCTGGTTCAGTTTGATAACCGGTTTTTCGAAGCGGCTACTGATTTTTTTCTGTACGGCTTCAGGCAGGACCGTACGTGTATAGGTCCCCATCATTATGGTAAACCGAACAAGATTTCTGGAGAGGATATTGGGTTCGAAACGCTCTTTGGCTTCCCCTTCACGCGCCAGGTTGATTTCCGTGTCAGCCACATAACGCGCTTTTTTCGAAAGCCAGAGGGTAATGACCATCACAATTCCAGAAATGAAAAGCAGGAGCGTTGGTGTTGGCACCTTTTCAGTCAGGACCGACATGCTGAATTCACTTGCTGCGATACCCGATGCACTCCAGGCTTCATAGGACTGGTAGGCGGCGATCGGCACTCCGATAAAGTTGACCAAATCGTTACCGGCAAATGCAAGAGCCAATGCAAATGTACCGACGGCAATAATCAGTTTATAGATGTTTACTTTAAAAAGCGCGGTCAGTAAGTAGGAGAGGATAGACCAGAAAACCACACTTATCCCGATAATTGATACTACCTGGGCTTCAAGGAATTCCGAGATCTTCATACCGCCAATGATCTCATAGGTTTCGCCGGCAAAGGGCGTACCTTTTATCCCCTTCATAAAAATGAAATAGGTAATGGCAGAAAGGGCAATTCCTCCGAAACAGGCGGCAACCCATTTTGCTTTTTTCTCAAAGTCATATGAGAGTAGCAATCGCGACACCCATTGAACCACGGCACCGATTGTAAATGCAACTACCACAGACAAAAGAATACCCAGGATGATTTCCGTGGCCTTAGCTGTGTTGATGTAGTTCACCACATCGCCAAATGCACCGCCCTCGGCCGCGATTTTGATAAAAGACATGGCAACAGCAGCCCCCAGTAATTCAAAGACTATGGAAACCGTCGTAGAAGTGGGCATGCCAAGGGTATTGAAGAAATCGAGCAGCAGTATGTCCGTGATCATGACGGCCATGAAGATGAACATGATTTCGTCAAAATAGAATTCCCCGGGATTGAAGATACCTTTTCGAGCCACTTCCATCATTCCGCTTGAGAAGATCGCACCAAAGGCAATCCCAAGGCTGGCCACGATCATGATCGTGCGGAAAGAAATGGCTTTAGAGCCTACTGCCGAATTGAGGAAATTTACGGCATCATTGCTTACGCCTACTACAAGGTCTGCTATGGCCAGTACGGCCAAAGCGATAATCATCAGTAGATAAATATTGTCCATAAGATTGAAAATACAATGTACAAAGATCTCTTCAAAACCCGAGCCGGGTGTTACCTAAAAGTTATTTTTTAAAAGTGCAGATCGAATTGAAGCCGCCACAATACGGTTCCCGTGTCGTCATCCAGATCCAGGTAATTCACATCGGTCTGTACTTTTAACTTATGCCCTACAAAATACTTAGAAAATCCAAGTGTATACTGACTTTGAGGACCTTTTCCCGTAATGCTCTCATCCAGGTTTACATACGTGTACCTCCCTGCCACTTCCCAATTGTTTTTGAAAAGATACCCCGACTGAAAGTTTACGGAATTCCCTACTTGCACCACGATACCCGTCGGAGTGCCGTCAGAATTTAATGCAATCGGATCATCTGCCGTACGGGAGGCGTATTCAGCCATTAAAGAAAACCCACGGTATTTAAACATGGCATCCACAAAAAGCGTTTGAATCGGGGTTTCGTGAAAGCCGTCATCGGTAATCATGTATATACCCAAATTACTGCGGTTCCTCACCGCATTGTCATTGTAATCGTAGGATGTTGCAAGCATTAATTTGGGATGTTTTTCCCTTTCGAGATCACTTTCAAAATAGTCTCCTTTTTTTGCGAAAAGGCCAAAGGGGAGAAGCTCTATCCGTCCGGTATATTGATGTCCTCCGAGGTTTCCGGTGGTGACGTTCCGGCCCTCACCCTGGGAAAAAGCAAATATTTCCCTTATGACAAAGGTATCCGTCAGATCAATATGGTGCCGAAGTTGAAAACCAATATCGCGATCAATATTAAACTGTGCATTTAAAAGGGAGCGATCGACCAGTTGCAGGTTACCTGAAGAAACGACACGCTCGACGTTACCGGGTAATTTGGTCTGTCCGGCCCACAAAACAAAATTTTCATAAAAATTCCATTTCACCACCGCATCCATTAAAAACCGCGGTGTATTTCCTGTGAATACCGATGTGCCGGACATATCCCTGTTGGAGAGCCCTAACTCTATTTTGTATTCCAGTTTAGGTGTAAAAGCAAAGCCGTCGAATTTAAGTCGCGACCTTCGGATCAGGAAATTGCTTTGGGGTTCTAATAAGAAGGCATCATCGTTTTCCAGTTCCAGCCATGAAGTAGAAGCCAGGAACTGCATACGAAGCCCAATTTTCATGGCCCAACTGCTATCCTTTCCTACGAGATTGAAGAGTCCTTTTCCAAAGACGGGTGCGTTCCCTTCCTGAGCTAAACTGCTGGAAGAAAACAGGATCAGCAGAAGCGCCAATCGAAATAATGACTTCATTAAGATTAGTTTTTGTCTGATGCAAAGGAGCGAAAATAGTGTTAATAAAATGTTACGAAAGGATTATCATAAGTCGCTACAGGACATAAAAAAACTGCCTTGGCCAAGGCAGTTTAACGTATTCATACAATTAAAGTCGACAAAAACTAGATCTTATATGAAATACATGGTGTGTTTAAACACCCTCAAAACTCGGGTACTAAGGTGATATAATGGTAAACCGAATATTAAGTAATCATAAAGTTTCAGGAAAAAAATCGCTCCTTCAATACACATAAACAAATCTTAAATACTAATAATCAAATACTTACGTTCTAATGTAAAGAAAAGGTTAAGCAAAAGTTGAATTAAGGTTAAAAATAAAGTATATTTAACCTATTAAGTTTGAACTATGAGGACTCTTATTATAATTTTTCTGCTTTCTCCTTTCATGTTTTATGCACAACAGGAAAGGGAGGTTAGTTTGTTAGAAGATAAAAATCTTATCGAGGTAGTCTACTTTCACGACAATGGAACCATAAGCCAAACAGGGACATATGATTTAAACGGTCTTCTGCATGGGAAATGGGAAAGTTTTGATGAATCGGGTAATAAGGTAGCCATGGGCTCGTATAACTTCGGTAAAAAAGACGGGAAATGGTTTTTCTGGAATAATGAGATCTTAAGGGAAGTTGATTATAACGCTAACACCATCGCAGCTGTCCGAGAGTGGCAGGATGGGGAGAAACTGGCCTTGAACAATAAATAATTAATTAAGGGAATAAAAAAAAGCCGCATTTCAAATGCGGCTTTTTTTTATGTTCTCCCATTCTATTGATTTATCCCCACGGTCCATCCTGCACCCCAGGAAGACACATCAGTCCCGGTACCATTACCATCTCCGAATATAAAATCTGATTCGTCAAAAGTATATCCGGTATCGTTTTTCAATTTTGTAGTAACATTGGTAAAGGTTACATCTGTGACCCGAAGGTCTCCATCCAATACGCCCTGCCCGGTTGGGTTATTCCCTGTGTCCCCGTCAAGGTCAAAGGCCTCCTCAAAGTTGATGACCACAACATTAGTGAAAAGTCCCTGAGTCCCTGCCCTTAGGCGTATAGCCTCGCTGGGGTCGTTGGCGATAACAGTGACGTTGTTGATGTTTGGAGCAGAGAAATAGCCGCCCTCATTGCTGAAATCAACATTGTACCCATCGCACTCAAAAGCTTTATCGTGGTTGGTTCCGTGCTGGACATAGACGTCGTTAAGGGTTCCGATATAACCCTCGGTCCAGTCAATTGAGTCATCCTCTGAGTTCACAATGGCCACCTGGCTCACATTGACGGTTCCTCCAAAGAATTCAACCCCATCATCAGACCCTTCAAAAACTTGCAGGTGATCAATGGTGGTTCCATTTCCAACGGCGTAGAGTGACAACCCGTTCAGCTCGGCATTCCCATCAATGGCACCCCCGGCATATTCGATGCGCACGTACTGAAGGATACCTGAATTATCAGAGGGGACATTTCCGCCATAGGAAAGGTTCCCAACTTCGGAGGTAGCTGTATCATCAGATCCATCGGCTGTTGAGTTGATTGGGGCCAATCCGCAAATGACTAACCCGCCCCAGTCTCCGGCCCCTGGCGTACTTGCGTTTGATGTGAATACAATGGGGGCATTCGAAGAACCAACGGCATTTATCCGCGCGCCCTGTTGAATGGCGATATAAGCATTGACTCCAACCGGTTGAGCCCTTATGGTTTTACCGGCAGGGATTGTCAATGTTGTACCATTGGCCATCAGGACAGGTCCTGTTACGAGGTATTCGGTATCCGCGTCCAGCGTGAGATCCTCAGTATAAACCCCACTGAGGCCAACAACATCCTCACCCGGATTTCCGGAGCCTGGACCATTAATTACGGTATTGTTAACCGTACTGTTGTCGTTTATGACAATATCCGGAGTATCCTTACTCTCACAAGAAGCCAGCAAGCCGGCTGCAATTCCCAATGTTAATAATGTCTTCTTCATTTTTTTAAAGTTTTATTGAATTAGAATTTGTAAGCGAAGGTAAGCCCAAGGTTTACCCCTAAATTGTATTGGCGAATAACCACATCGCCGATTCCGGTATTCTCACGCACCAGAGAAACATCTGGATTTAATAGGTTTTTGGCACTAAAATTGACTTCAAAATGTTCACCGATTTCATTGCGGAGTATAAAGTTCAGGGTGGGTACGGCCTGTTCGACAATATTTCCCAGGCTCCCCGCCCCAAGGGAAAATATCCGATCCGAAAAATAGGAGAAAGCCAGTGTGGCCTTAGGTTGCCAATTTTCAAAATCAGGACTGTAATTTAAATCCGTATTGATAATAAAGGGGGAAGCTCCTTCCAACTGATCCGAATCGCGGTCAAAGGAGGTTCCGAATGTGTTCTGGTCTCCGGCAGGGACATCTCTCAGATCCTGATTGGTGTAGGCATATGAGGCGTTCAGGCCAAAGGAAAGTATTGGGTTGTCGTTAGAATCCAAGAGGAGGTTTTTCCTTGCCTCCAGTTCAACACCCAGAATATTAGCCTGATCCCCAGTCCTGAAATACCTTTGGGTTCCTGTGGCGTCGGCAGCTACAACCCGGTTCACGGGGTTCTTAATCGTTTTGGCAAAAGCGGCAAGAGACAAGATTTCACCCCTGTCCATAAACCACTCGTACTTTAAGTCGTAATTGTAAACATCGGAATAAGTGGCACCATTGCCGTCCAATCCTCCGAGAAGATCCGGGTTACCTCCTACGCGCTGGGTCACCGACTCGTAAACAAAAGGGGCCGCTTCCTTGAATTCCGGAAAGGAGGCTGTTTTACTAAAGCCGAACCTCAGATTTGTGTCTTCGTTGAGCGCATAACGGACATTGAGGGAGGGGACAAAAATATTCTCATAGACATCCCGGAATCCAGGGTCATCCGGACGGATATTGATCACATCGTATACTACGCTTTGGGAATAGGATTCCATGCGAATTCCGGGGACAACCAGCCATTTTTCAGTAGGGGTCCACTGGGCATTGATATACCCTGCGTGTATATCCAGGTTCCCCTGATAGACATTTTCGGGAAGCCCGGGTCTGTTGACATTGCCAACTTCATTTGAGATCGGGTTCAGGACAATAAGATCCCAAAGACCGGATCCACTTGGGATATTTATGTTACGAACATTGAAGATGTCATTGAAATTATTGACATCGGTAATCGGGGTGCTGTCCCGATCTACGATACGGTATCCATAACGAATACTGTTAAATCGACGCTCTTTCGTACGCCCGTTGTAACCGAAATCCAGGGATAGGGTTTCAGATGCCTTATACCCAAGGGTCATAAAGCTATTTAGCTCAACGTCTTCAATACTCTGAAAGAATCGCTGATTGTCAAAAGGAATATTGGTGTAGAAAACTGGATTGGTATTCGGGTCATCGTCCAGGGATAACTGGTAGTTCTCCAGGGTGATTCGCTTTCGATCCGGCTCATCCGAATATACATTGTTGAAACCAACTCCCCAGTCAAAGGTCAACTTGTCGTCAAAGCTGTGGGTCCCGTTCAGCTGATTTACAAAAATCATGTCCTGATTGAACTGGACATTCATGACATAGAATCCTTCGTCCGTAGTGATGATAGCGTCCCTGTTGGTTCCTTCCCCGTTTATCCCAAAATACCCTACCCGATCTGATGCGCTGTTAATAAACAGGCTGGTAAAGCTTACCTTGTTTTGCGGATTGATCCGGTAGGTCAGATTCCCTAATGCAGTCGTATTGGTATTATAGGCGTATTCGTTTACTGCCGGAAAATTGACCTTAAGAACATTTGTAAAGTCGGCGGCGGGTCCCTCGAGGAACGTATAATTGCTGTTAAAGGCTCCTGAAATAAAGTAGCTCAACCGGGATTCCTCCCCGATATTCCAGGAATTTCCAGCCTCGAATGATCCGTTGAGGTTTATGGGATCCCAGGCACTCTGGGGGTCAACACCATGGGCCAGGACAACATTAAAGGGATTGCTGTCGTACCGGTTGTAAAAACCATAGGCGCTCGGACCTTCAGAACGAACGAAGTCCAGGCCTGAGGCATTTGTATTCAAACCACTGCCAAGGGTGATTTTTACGTACCCATCGCCCGTATACTCCTTAGAGTCAATGTTTACATTTCCGGCTGCAAAATCAGAATAAAAGGAAGAAGAGTACGCCTTGCTCACGGCAACATTGTCCATGATTCCGGAATTGAATAAATTCAGGTCGATATTCTTTTTGTTTACATCATTCGATGGCAGGGAAAGCCCGTTCATGGTGGTATTTTGGTAACGATCTCCCAGCCCGCGGACGTAGACGTTATTGGAGCCTTGTTGTTTTGAGATTCCCGAAATCTGCGAAACGGCTGTGGCTGCATCGTTTATCCCTTTCAGTTCCAGGGCTTCCGCGCTTATTGCCTCCTGAATAACGGTCGCCTTTTTTTGGTCGAGCAACAATGCAACCTCTGAATCCTTGGCTGCTGAAGTTGTAATGACAACTTCATCCAATGAAACCCCCTCTGTGGCGTACATTGGGACATTGAGTTCACTTACTTTTCCGGCTTCAATGGTAACATCCAGTTCAACCGTTTGATATCCTAGAAAACTGAATACGACAGTATACGTACCGGGTTCGAGTCCCCCGATTTCGTAGAGTCCGTCGAAATCTGAAGTGGTACCCTTTGTAGTGCCCTTGATCAGAACATTCGCAAAAGGCATTGGGTCATCGTTCATCTCCTTGTCGATGAGTTTCCCGCCAACCGATCCAGTGTCCTGGGAGTAACCGAAGAGTGATGCAAAAACAAATAAAACGAATAGAGCTAATCTCATTATTCAATTTTCATATTCGGGTGCAAAGAACGCATACACTTGTGAAGGACCTGTTAACCTCAAATTAAATCCAGTTTGTGATAATGTTAGGGCAAGGTTATCAGGTTAAGACTGTGTTACCAGATTACAAAAGACCTTGGGGGAGACTCCGAAAAATGGGTATATTGTGGGCTTATCGAAAAGGGTATGATGCAATGGGAAAAGCTCCTTTCGCTCAGGCGTGAGGGAGATACACATAAAAGACTGAGAAACGAACAGGACGAGACCCGCCTGGGGTTTGAAGTAGACTACGACCGGATTATTTTTTCTCCCTACTTCAGGAGCCTTCAGGATAAAACCCAGGTAATTCCACTTTCCAAAACCGATTTTGTCCATACCCGCCTTACCCATAGCCTCGAGGTCTCCGTAGTAGGGCGCAGCCTTGGACGCCTTGCCGGGGCCCAGATCCTGGAGAAGCACCCGCAGCTTGCCCAGATACACGGGTATCGGTTTAACGATTTTGGGGCGATTGTTGCCGCTGCCGCCCTGTCTCACGACATAGGAAACCCACCCTTTGGACATAGCGGGGAACAGGCGATTGGAAGTTTTTTTGATATCGGGCCGGGTCGGGAGTTTAAAGATTCGCTTACCGCCAAAGAATATGCGGATCTGCTGCGTTTTGAAGGAAACGCTCACGGATTTCGGCTGCTGTCGGCCAACCGTCAGGGAATCCCCGGCGGCTTACGACTCAGTTATGCTACCCTGGGTGCCTTTACCAAGTATCCAAAGGAATCCTTGCCACATCAAAAAGGAGGACCTATTGCTACCAAAAAATTTGGGGTCTTTCAGAGTGAGGTATCCACCTTTTGTGAAATTGCAGAAGAACTCGGGCTTAAATCGATGGACCTCAAAGGAGGTATCGGATTTTGCCGGCACCCGCTGACGTATCTGGTGGAGGCGGCCGATGATATCTGTTACACCATTATTGACTTTGAAGATGGCATTAACCTGGGCCTCATCCCCGAAGAATACGCCCTGGAATACCTTATAAAACTTGTAAAGGACCGCATAAACACTGAGAAGTACAGGGGCATTCCCCATATGCCCGACCGAATCGGGTATTTGCGCGCAATCGCCATAGGCACGCTTGTTCAGGACGCAGTACGGATTTTTATGGAGGAGGAAGAGGCGATTCTCAAAGGGGAATTCAATGTAGCCCTCCTGGATAAAAGCCGGTATAAGGCGCAGATCGAGGACATCATTAATTTAAGCGTTGACCGGATTTATCAGGCGCCCGAAGTGGTGGAAAAGGAAGTCGCAGGCTACAAAATCCTTTCGGACATTCTGGATGTGAGCACAAAGGCAATGGTGGGCAAACTCAACGGGAAGGTGTCTTCTTATGACAAGCTCATCCTCAGCATGCTTCCAATCGAAAAAGGTCAGCCCGAAGCCACCTCTGTATACGCGGCCCTCCTTCAGGCATGCTCATTTGTGGCTTCCCTTTCGGACCGGGGAGCCGTACACATACACAATAAAATAACCGGAAAACAGCTTCAGGATCAGAATCTGTAGGTTACCCCAATCCCGAGTTGCTGCCGAAGCTGGATACGGGGTACCCCCGGGTCTAAAACGGTCCCGTCATCTCCTACTACACGGTCAAAAAGAATGTCATCGTCATAAATGACATGGGCGAGCAGTGTTGCGCTTATAAACTCATTTACCTTGAATTTCAGGGTTACCTGCCAGTCAATATCGATGTTTCCAAAATTGTTGATGTAATCAGTGTATAGTGCCAGATTGTGGTTGTAGGTAATGTTTTTGGCCAAAAGGAACTCCCATTTATGGGTGATCAGAATGCCCAGTTCCTCATAGAGCTTTTCACCCGGGACAATAACGTTTCCGGCAGCGTCCAGAACCGCTGGCTGCACTCCAAAAGCCCCTTGATTAGCAAGGTCTTCATCCAGCACAAAAGTGCTCTTAAAAGTAAGGGGCGACAGGTATAAATTGAATACTTTCTCCTCCATAATATAAGAGACTCCCCCTCCCATGAATAAATAACCCGGGGCCATAAAACGCGAGATAGGTGATGAGCGATCCGGATATTTATACCCGTTTGCAAACTGAGTGTTGAAATTTGCCTTGGCAGAGTAGTACCAGTTACTGATTGTGTCGTTTCGGTATCCGAGCGTACTACTCAGCCGGATGGCATCATCGGTTTTGCGCCATTGCCTGCCTTCCTGGGCGTTCCATCCAAAACGCATCTCCAGGCTGTTATCCCATTGAAAGTATCGGAATTTGTAATTCCGTTCAAAAAGGAATTTTCCCAGGGCTGAAACGGCATTATCCCCCCCTGCATTCCAATTTACAAAGGCTACTTCGCTCAATTGCAGGTCAAACTCATTGATTATTTCCCAAAAAGACGGGACACGGAATTTTTTTTGACGCTTGGTCAGGGGCTTGGATTGATTGAATGAAATCCTCGGGTTCGTCAGGGAGACCCCTCTTGGAATAATAACAATTGGGGTTTGTTCTGCCCGAATGACAATGGTGTCTATTTGGCTGGTATCCCGGGCTTGATCCGGAAGGGTTTCCTGTCCAAGTGCAGAAAAGGGATTCCAAAGCATTACAAGTATGACCCAAACAGGCAGGTAATCAGTCACTTTCCACATGCTAAAAACCGTTTAAACTGCGAATTAATCCTTCGGTATCCAGACCCTGTTCCCGATATAATTCTTGGGGACTTCCATGGGAAATGAAATCTTCCGCGATCCCTAAACGCGAAACGGGGATAGCATACCCTTTGTCACTTATGTATTCCAGGACGGCGCTTCCAAACCCTCCGGATAAACACCCATCTTCCAGGGTTACGATTCTTTCATACCTAGAGGCTATTTCCTTCAACATATCGGTGTCCAAAGGTTTGGCAAACCGGAAATCAAAATGTCCGAACGCCTCGGGAGTATCCACCCTGTCAAGCGCACGGGTTACCTCTTGCCCAAGGGTGCCAAAACTCAATATCGCAATCCGATTTCCGGATTTGAGCTTGCGCGCCTTCCCAAGAGGTATGGTTTCAAAAGGGTGCTCCCAATCCGGATGATCACTGTATCCTCTCGGATACCGGATAGCCATGGGTCCCCTTGCTTCGCGCTGGGCGGTGTATAGCATATTGCGCAATTCAACACCGTTCATCGGTGCCATCACGGTTATGTTAGGGATGCACCTGAGGTATGCGATATCAAAAACACCATGGTGTGTTGCCCCATCTTTTCCGACCAGTCCTGCCCGGTCCAGGCAAAAGATTACAGGGAGGTTTTGAAGGGCAACATCGTGGATGACCTGATCATAGCCCCTTTGTAGAAACGTAGAATAAATCGCGCAATAGGGGATGAGTCCTTCACATGCCATGCCCGCAGCCAGGGTAACGGCATGTTGCTCAGCTATGCCCACGTCAAAGGCGCGATCGGGAAAGGCATCCATCATGAATTTCATCGAACTGCCCGTTGGCATTGCAGGGGTAATTCCCACGATCTTTGGGTTCTGTGCAGCCAGGGCGACAAGCGTATGGCCGAAGATATCCTGGTATTTTGGTCCGATTTCTTTGTCCTTTTCCCCTCGGATAAGTTCGCCGGTTGTCTTGTCGAACCTTCCCGGGGCATGGTAGGTAACCTGGTTTTCTTCAGCTTGGCGGAGGCCTTTCCCTTTGGTGGTGATCAGGTGTAAGAGCCGGGGTCCTGGCTTTCCCTTAAGCCTTTTGAGTTCCTGGAGAACGGCAGGCAGGTCGTGTCCGTCCACAGGTCCCGAATAGTTGAGGTTCAGCGACTCAAAGAGATTACCTTCCCCAGGCATCCCCTGTTTTTTCCGATTCAAAAAGGTCTTCAGCGCACCCACGCTTGGATCGATTCCGATTGCATTGTCGTTCAGGATGACCAGAAGGTTTGCCTCAGCTACCCCCGCGTGGTTAAGGGCTTCAAAAGCCATTCCCCCTGCGATGGAGGCATCTCCGATGACCGCAATGTGTTCCCGGTTTGGGGCTCCGCTCAAACGAGCGGCTAACGCCATCCCCAAAAGGGCCGAAATAGAAGTGGAGGCATGACCCGTTCCGAATGCGTCGAAAATGCTTTCATCCCTTTTCGGGAAACCGCTCAAGCCCTCCTTTTGGCGGATACTGTCAAATTGATCCCGTCTCCCGGTGAGTATTTTATGCCCGTAGGCCTGATGGCCTACATCCCAAATAAGCCGGTCTTCAGGGGTATTAAATACGTAGTGAAGTGCAATTGTGAGCTCAATTACCCCGAGGGAAGCACCCAAATGGCCTTCTTTTACCGAAACTACATCGATAATAAACCGGCGTAATTCCCTGGCCAGATCCGGGAGCTGGTTCTCGGATAATTTCCTGAGATCTTCAGGGCTATTTATTTCAGATAGCAACTTCATAAGCGGCGGTAAAGGTAATGGAAATTCCATTTGTTGAGGCCTGCAGGCATTTGAGAGAAATTGTATTTTTACACTCTATGGAATTCAGTCTGGACGACACCTATTTTATGAAAAAGGCCCTTCAGGAGGCGGAGACCGCTTTTGAAAAAGGAGAGGTTCCTGTGGGCGCGGTCATCACTATTAGCGGTCGGATTATTGCCAGGGCGCATAACCTTACCGAACAACTGGGTGACGTTACAGCCCATGCCGAGATGCAGGCGATCACTGCGGCTGCAAATTTCCTCGGAGGGAAATACCTGCATAATTGCACCCTTTATATCACCCTTGAGCCCTGTCAAATGTGTGCCGGAGCCTTGTACTGGAGTCAGATTTCGAAAATCGTCTTTGGGGCCTACGATCCGCAGCGGGGCTTTTCCGCCCTGGGTGGAAAGTTGCACCCGAAATCGGAAGTGGTTGGAGGTATTTTGGAACACGAGGCGTCCAGTCTGTTAAAGCGCTTTTTTATCGAAAAACGCAATCTTAATTAGATTCGGTTTCCAGGTTTAAAAAAAAGCACCGTACCCAGAGGGTACAGTGCTTTGAACGATTCAAAATAAAATAAGCTTATCCGATAACGTGAACGTCTGAGGCGACGATACCTTTACGGCCTTCTGTTTCTTGATATTCTACTTTGTCTCCCTGATTGAGTTGCAATCCATCAAGGGCTGTGGCATGAACGAAGATATCCCTTCCGGTATCATCGTTTGTGATGAATCCGTAACCTTTGGATTCGTTGAAAAATTTAACTGTACCAGTCATTGTAAAAAAAATAAATATTAATAACTAACTGCGAAGTTACAGATTTTTGTATAAATCCCTTTGGAAAAATAGGTTGCTAGCTTTCTTTTTTCGGGTCTTTCATTTTGCGGATGTTTTCATCCGTTAGCATGTAATCCTTCATTTTTTTACCCCGACTCTCGAAAATCAGGAAGATGGGCATGGCGAGAAGAAAGATGCCGACAACCCCGAACCCAATGCACTTATTTCCAGTTACAGGAGCCTCCTCAAGGAGGGTAAAGCCATAGATAATGCTCCCCAGGGACGCCAGGACGATGAGTAACATGAGGTATCTTATTTTTTGCCGCATTATCAGGGAGCAAAGTTAATCAACTTTCTGCGGTAAGCCGTGAGCAGTTTGGATTTGGAAACAAAACCGAGATACCGTCCTTCCTTGATGACCGGGAGATTCCAGGCCCCGCTTTCGTGGAATTTGCGCATTACTTCCTGCATGGTATCCGTCCCGTAGAAAATCAACTCAGGCGCAGCCTGCATAAAAGAATCCACGGCTATTTTATCGTACATACTCATATCGAACATAAATTCCCGTACGTCGTCCAACAGTACAATTCCTTTGAGCTTCCCGTCCTTATCTGTGACCGGGAAGATGTTTCGCGTGGATTTGGCCACGGATTGGTGAAGCATTTCACCTAGGGTCATCTCCTGGTGCACGGCCCTGAAGTCGGTTTCAATTACGTCATCGAGCTCCATCATACTTAAAACCGTTTGGTCTTTGTCATGTGAAATCAGGGCGCCAATGGCAGCGAGTTGACGCGTGTAAATACTGTGGTCCAGGGTGTTTTTGGCAATCAGATAGGACATGGCGGCGGAGATCATCAACGGGACGAAGAGGTCGTAACCTCCAGTAATTTCTGCAATGAGGAAGATGGCCGTCAGGGGGGCGTGAAGTACCCCGGCAATCAGGCCGGCCATGCCGACAAGGGTAAAGTTGGCTTCGCTTACGGTAATCCCGAGCCCTGAATTGTTGAGGACCTTGGCAACCACATTGCCCAGTGCACTTCCCATGACCATGGTTGGGATAAAAATACCCCCGGCTCCCCCGGCTGCAAAAGTTGTGGTCATGGCGATCGCCTTAAATATGGTAATGCCAAAAAGCAGGCCGATTACCACCCAGATTTGGTCGGTGTACGCATCAAAGGGGGTTGTACCAAGAGCCTTGAGGTGATCCCCTTCGAGCAGGCTGTTGATAAATCCAAAACCCTCCCCGTATAGCGGAGGAATGAAGTAGAGCATTACCCCAATACCGAGTCCGCCCACCAGTAATTTGTATTTGGGGCTCTTAAAACGCTTAAAAAAATCGATAATTCGGAAGTACATCTTAGTGAAGTATACCGAGGCGACCGCTGTCCCCATCCCGAGCAGGATATAATAGACGGTGTCTTCTACCATAAATGCTTCTTCCACCGCAAAATTAAACAGGGTTTCATCCCCGAGAAAGAAGTAAGAGGTCAGCACTCCGGAAATTGAAGCGAGCAGGAGCGGTAACATGGAAAGCATTGTCAGGTCCAGGCTAAAAACTTCAACGGCAAAAATGATCGCGGCAATGGGGGCCTGGAAGATCGAAGCTATGGCGCCAGCCGAGGCACAGGCGATTAGCAGGGACCTGTCCTTTGAATTGATGTGCATCAGGCGGGAGACGTTGGAGCTCAATGCCGCTCCTGTTGCGACCGCCGGCCCAAGCAGACCGACAGACCCCCCGAAGCCTACAGTCAATGGGGCTGTGACCAAAGGGGTTATGATCTTTTTGGCCGAGATTACCCCTTTCTGACGCGATAGGGCGAAGAGGATGGAAGAAATGGCGTGTTCCAGTTTCTCCCTGTGTACGAATTTCACGTAGAGATAGACCAGGGTAAGGCCCAGAACGGGCAGAACGAAGTATACTTCAGAACTGAGAAAAAGCACTCCCCGGTTCAGGGATGATTCGATAAAGTAGGTGGTGTTTTTAAGCGTGACCGAGGCCAGTCCAGCCAGAAATCCGACCAGAACGCTCATCAGTTGTGTGAATGTTCTGTGCGAAATATGCCGGTAACGCCATTTGTGAAACCTGGCTAAGAGACGGCGATAATACGGACCATGGCTCATACCTTCGAAGATACGATTGATTTTTTTGCCTAAAGGGAACCTACAGCAAGCCCGGACTTATTTCTTAAGCTGCAGGTGGAGTTCATCCAGCTGGTCTGAAGCGATTGAAGCCGGCGCATCAATCATGACATCCCTGCCGCTATTGTTCTTTGGGAATGCGATAAAATCCCGGATGGATTCCTGCCCGCCGAGAATGGCTACCAGCCGGTCCAGACCAAAGGCGATGCCCCCATGGGGAGGCGCTCCGTACTGGAAAGCATCCATGAGAAACCCGAATTGTTTTCTTGCCTCTTCCGGGCTGAAACCCAGATGCCTGAACATAATTTCTTGTGTTGTACGGTCGTGAATCCGTATGGAACCACCTCCAATTTCATTTCCATTCAGAACCAGATCATAGGCGTTTGCCCTAACGGCAGCCGGATCTGTATCCAGAAGCTCCATCTGTCCGGGTTTTGGAGCGGTAAAAGGGTGGTGCATGGCGTGAAATCTCCCGGTTTCCTCATCCTTTTCAAGCAAGGGGAAATCCAGCACCCATAAAGGGGCAAATTCGCCGGGTTTTCGAAGCCCTAATTGTTGGGCGAGCTCCATGCGCAACATACTCAACTGCGTTCTAACCGCATGCGTTTCACCGGACAGTACGAGGATGAGGTCCCCTTTTTCAGCCCCGGTAATTTCAGCCCATTTGCTGAGGTCCTCGGCCGTATAAAACTTATCCACTGAGGATTTAAAAGTGCCATCTTCATTGCAGCGGACATAGACCATCCCGCTGGCACCTACCTGTGGGCGTCGGACCCAGTCGGTAAGGGCATCAATTTGTTTTCTGCTGTAGCTATTCCCGCCCGGAACTGCAAGCCCAACGACAAGTTCGGCCTCATTGAATATTTTGAATGATCCTTGTTGGGCCACTGCATTTAACTCCCCGAATTCCATACCAAAGCGAATATCCGGCTTGTCGCTGCCATAGCGCTTCACCGCCTCGTCATATGTCATTCTCGGTATTTCTTCGAGGCGAATCCCGTGAATCTCCTCCAGCAGATGGAGGGTAAGCCCTCCAAAGGTATCGAGGATATCCTCCTGTTCCACAAACGCCATTTCACAGTCTATCTGGGTGAATTCGGGTTGACGATCTGCCCGTAGATCCTCATCCCGGAAGCATTTCACGATTTGAAAATACTTGTCCATGCCCCCAACCATAAGGAGCTGTTTAAAGGTTTGAGGAGACTGAGGCAGGGCGTAAAATTCGCCTTCGTTCATCCTGCTGGGGACGACAAAATCCCGGGCACCCTCGGGAGTGGATTTAATCAGGTAGGGGGTTTCTACTTCAATAAACCCTTTTCCTGCCAGATAATTTCTGACCTCCATGGTTACCCTGGAACGGAAGATGAGGTTGTTTTTAACCGGGGTACGGCGAATGTCCAGGTACCGGTATTTCATACGGAGTTCTTCTCCGCCATCCGTAGCATCTTCAATGGTAAAAGGAGGGGTATGGGAGGCGTTTAATACTGTAAATTCCGAAACGAGGACTTCGATATTTCCCGTGGGCATTTTCGGGTTTTTTGAGGCGCGTTCGATAACCTCTCCACGTACCTGAAGTACAAATTCCCGGCCTGCCTCCCGGGCTTTTTCGAGCAGGGATTCCGAGGTTCGGTCCTGGTCGAAAACCAGCTGTGTAATGCCGTAACGGTCGCGCAGGTCGATCCAGATGACAAATCCTTTATCCCGCACTTTCTGGACCCATCCGGCCAGTTGTACGTTTTGCCCAATTTGGGTTTCGGTTAATTCACCACAGGTATGAGTACGGTACATAGTCCTTTGATTATGGCGGCAAAGGTACAATGCAAAGGGGGAAGTGCCCAACATTTGTCGGATTCTTCCCCTTAAGATCAGCGCTTTTTGATTCTGAAGTTTAAGCGGCTTTGCTCAGCGTCTGTTCGGATCGCTCTGTCCTTGATTTTTTCCCGCCTATAGCTATCTTGATGCGGTAGGTGATATTGAAGAGTACCGGTACGATAATCAATGTAAGGAAGGTTGCCACAATAAGCCCGAAAATAACGGTCCAGGCCAGAGGCCCCCAGAAAATCACATTATCCCCACCGATGTAAAGCTGGGAATCAAAGGATGAAAAGAGCGAAAAGAAATTGATGTTTAACCCAATAGCCAGCGGGATCAGACCCAAAACTGTGGTGATGGCAGTCAGCAAAACGGGCCGCAGACGTGCTTTCCCCCCGCGGACAATTGCTTCAGACACCTCATCAAGGGTAAGCAAGTCCTTGTCTTCCAGGCCAAGTGCCACTTTTTTCCGGTCGATCAGGATTTGGGTGTAATCCAGGAGGACCACTCCATTGTTTACTACAATCCCTGCAAGGGCAATGATTCCCATCATGGTCATCATGATGACAAAGGGCCATCCTGTAAGCATCAATCCGCCGAATACGCCAATAAAGCTCAGGAATATTGCGATCATGATAATAGCCGGTTTAGAGATACCCCCAAACTGGAAAATCAGGATAAGCATAATCAGTCCAAGACCTGAAAAGAAGGCCCCCATCAGGAATTCCATCTGCTTATTTTGCTCTTCAATCTGGCCGGTATAGTCCACTTTAACCCCCGCCGGAATACCTTCGAATTCGGGCATGACATCCTGAATATCCGAAACTATGGCGCCGGCATCGGTAAACCCTGGCTGGAGGGCGGAATACACGGTAACCACTCTTTTGGCATCCCGGTGTTTAATAGCACTAAAGGATGAGGTGTTGCGCTGGCTGGCCACTGCAGAAACCGGAACTTCCTTGATCTGGCCATTGGCCGGATCCCTGAAGATCATCTTCTGGTTAAATAAAGCACTCGTGTTATAGCGGAGGTCTTCATTAAAACGAACGTTTATATCGTAGTCCTCCCCATCTTTTTTATAAATCCCGGCTTTATCTCCGAAAAGGGATTGCCTGAGTTGTTGCCCTACCTGCCCTACAGAGACCCCTAATTCGCCTGCCTTTTCCCGGTCCACAACAACTTCCATGGCGGGTTTACTCTTGTTGACATCGATTTTGAGCTCCTCGATTCCGGCGATGCTCTTGCTGTTGATAAAGCTGCGCATACGCTCCGCTACATTGATCAGCGTATCGTAATTCTGTCCTTCCAGTTCAATGTTGATCGGATAACCCGCAGGCGGACCTACGGCATCCTTTTCAACACTGATGGTCACTCCGGGATAAATCCCTCTCAGACCTTCCTGAATCTCTTTGCGAAGCTGTTCACTGTTTTTGCCTTCCCGATATTTGAATTCCCTCATGGAAAGGGTCATCTTGCCCCGGTGGGGCATTTCGGCTGCAGAGCCCCCTTCGGTGAATGGGTTTTCTGCACCCTTTCCTACCTGGGAAACGGAGGACTCTACGAGCAGGTTTTTATCACCCTTCATAAAAGTGTCCCTGTCGACAATATTGTACACCCTGCTCTCAATGGCTTTGGTGATTTCATTTGTTTTTTCAATGGACGTACCCTGGGGATATTCGATGTACACAATGATCTGGTTCGGGGTATTGTCCGGGAAGAATTCGACCTTGGTCCGACCACTGCCCAACGAAGCCCCAAAACTCATAAAAGCCGCCAGCAATAAGATGACCATGGCCCCGAAATACCAGTACACATTTTTGCCCCTTAGTGCCTGTTTTAATTGTTTTTCGTACAAATTCTCCATCTTCTTCAGCGTTCTTTGCTGGAAGCGATTCGCTGACTTTTTAATGACGTATTTGTAGAGCCAAAACAATACCGCCGTTACGAAAAGGACGGTTCCCAGGCCTCTGACCGCACCCCCGACAACAAACATGAACGTACCCATTCCGACAAGTAAAATGGTCAGGCGAATGAGTTGTTTGCGGCTGAGTTCTTTTTCGCCAATTTCCATAAACTGGGAAACCAGCATGGAGTTCATAAATATGGCCACAAATAGTGATGAGCCCAGAACCACTGAAAGTGTAATGGGGAAAAAGATCATAAACTCGCCCATAATACCGGGCCACATGCCCAGAGGAACAAAGGCCGCAACTGTTGTAACGGTGGAGATAATGATAGGTATTGCAATTTCTCCGATACCTTTTTTAGCCGCCTGTATCCTTGGCATGCCTTCCTCTTCCATTAAGCGGTAGACATTCTCAACGACCACCACACCGTTATCCACAAGCATCCCCAGACCCATAATGAGTCCAAAAAGGATCATGGTATTCAGGGTGTATCCCATGGCGGAGAGGATCATAAAGGACATAAACATGGACATCGGAATGGCAAAACCCACAAAGAGTGCATTCCGGAACCCCAGGAAAAACATCAGGACGGTTACCACCAGGATAATCCCGAAAATAATATTGTTTACCAGGTCGTCCACCTGGTTGAGCGTTTTGCTGGAGGAGTCATTGGCAAAGGAAACACTGATGTCAGCAGGGAGGTAGGTCTGCTGGGCTTCCGCAACGATCTCACGAATTTTTTCCCCGGCCGAGATCGCGTTTTTCCCGGAGCGCTTTTTGACGTCCAGCATCACTACGCTTTCTCCCCGCTCCCGGGCATAGGTCGTTTTGTCCTCTTCGTGAAAACGCACTGTAGCGACATCCTTGAGATAAATTGCAGATCCATTTTCGGACTTTACCACAAAGTTCTCCAGGTCCTGGGGGGTATTGATTTCACCCACGACGCGAATGGTACGCCTTTGGCCGGAAGTCTTTAAATTCCCGGCAGACATGGTCATATTTCCATTGGCAATCGCGCCCAGAATATCCTGAAAACTGACTTTGGCAGCCATCATCTTGTAAATATCAACGGCTACTTCCACCTCTTTGTCCTGTGCCCCCCGGATATCGACACCCTTTATTTCAGGAAGATCTTCGATGTCATCTTCCAGGAACTCCGCATATTCCTTCAGTTTGTCTACAGGGTAATCCCCGGTTATATTGACATTCATTATGGGGAATGACTCGGATAGATTAAGGTCGAACACATTGGGCTCCACCTTTGCCCCATTGAAGATCGGCCAGTCCTCCCCGGCTTTTTCCCCATCGACTTCATCCTTCACCCTTTGCTTGGCGTTTTCCACAGTGATGTCCTCGTCGAATTCCACAACAATCATGGAATAATCCTCCTGGGAGGTCGAGGTAATTTCAACGACGTTGCTCAGGTTCTTTAGCCTGTCTTCAAGCGGGTCGGTAAGGAGCCGCTCCACATCTTCAGCGGTGTTCCCCGGGTAGGGGGTGCTCACGTAAATCTTAGTTTCCTCGACTTCGGGAAAATCTTCCCGCGGCATGGCAAAATAAGCCGACACTCCCATCAGGAAAAAGATTGCGATCATGACATAGACCACCGAAGGATTGTCTATCGCCCAGGATGATAGGGCGAATTCCTTGTCTGCATTCTTTTTTAGTCTGCTCATATCTGCTCGATTATTTCAATTTTCTGCCCTTCCCGAACCCGCCGGGCACCCTCGAGTATGATGAACTCTCCGGCCTCGATACCACTGAGTACTTCAACGCGATTATTTTGGGATAGCCCTGTGGTAATCACTCTTTTTTCAGCTTTAGCAAGTTTGTCTTCCCCGATTTCCGAAGCCACATAGACGTATTGCTGTCCAGCGGAATTTTCGGAAATTACCCCGGGAGGCACCAAAACGGCTTCTGTGTTGGAGTAGTCGTTTATCTTAACCCGAACGGTAAGGTTAGGTTTGATTTGCCCATTGTTGTTAGGCACAGAAATTTCAACTTTAAAGGTACGGTTGGCCGGGTTGATGAAATTACCGGTCTGGCGCACCTTTGAAATCATGCTGTCCCCCAGGACCGGGATATACAATTCAACGCGTTTGCCTTCTGTCACTTCCCTGAGGTAACTCTCAGGAACGTCAACTTCAACATACATGTCGGAGAGGTTTACAAGGCGGATAATGGGCGTTCCGCCCGCTGGGTTGACCGTACTTCCTTCATCCACCAGGACATCGTCTACAATTCCGCTAAAGGGCGCAGTAATGGTGGATTTGGCCAATTGGGCTTCGGCCTGCCGCACCGACTGTACCGTTGCTTCATAATTCGTCTTGGTCTGGAGGTATTGGATTTCCGACCCGATATTCTGCTCCCATAAGCGTTTTTGGCGCTCGTAGGTGGTTTGGGCGAGCGAAGCCTGGGTACGAAGCTGTTCCAGACCGGAAGACATTCCCCCATCGTCTATTTTGGCAAGGATCTGACCCTTTCGAACGGGCTGCCCTTCTTTAACGTAGACCTTAACAAGCGTACCTGCCATTTCCGGATAAAGGAGTACATTTTGTTTGGTTTGGACATTTCCCTGCAAATCCAGATAGTGCTCAAAGGCTGTTTTCTTCAATTCAAGGGTACTCACAAGGGGTACATTTCTCAGGGTTTCCTTGGATTGGATTGCAGAATCCAATCGCCTTAGTGAAGAGGCGATTTCGCGTTGTTGTTCATTGAGCGTCTGCTGTTTTGCTTTGATTTCTTCCAGGGTTCCACCCGCCAGCACGTCGTCTACTGAGGTAGTGGACCCACCGCCACATGCTGCAAATATCAGGGCGAGAAGAGGAAGGAATATTGATTTATTCATGGCTGAGTGATTGTAGTTATAAGGAGCTTTTAGTATTTATTGTTCTGGTGTTCCATAGGGGTTCAGAATATTCTCAAGAGCTGTTTTCTTGTTGATCACATCGATCATGGCGTTGAGGTATTCCCCCTGAGCGGTGTACAACTGAGACTGAGCCTGGCGCAGGTCGAAACTCGAAGCGATCCCCTCGGAGTACTTTATTTCATTTTTCTTTTCGATGCGTTCGGCCAGGGAGAGGTTCTCCTTGCTCGTTTTGTAAGACTCAATCGATAAAATGTAATCGCTTTTCGCCCTGTCGTGCTGCAGTTTCAGCATTTGCTCGGTCTCTTCAAGTTGGGTCTTTGCCTGCTCGAGTGCAATTTTTGCACGTTGGGTGGAAGCACTTCTCTTAAGGGAACTGAAAATCGGTATGTTCAGGTCAAACCCGAGGATGGAGGAAGTGAAGTCCTGCGCATCTGTCCCGACAACTGTTATCGGATCTCCGAACCCCGTATATCCATAATTGATAAAAGCATTCAGGGTAGGCAATGCCCGGCTTCGCGCTAATTTCCATTCAAAATAGCGCTGTTCATTGAGGTTGAGCACCAGTTTGTAGTCCGTGTTGTTTTCAAGGTTGAATTCCTGGTTGATAAGGTCGGGCTGTGTTTCCTGATACACCAGTTCATCAAGGCTTTGGGTGAGTTTGGTAGGATGATCCAGGGGCAGTCCCATCACTACGTTGAGCATTTGAAGGGTAATGGTCTCCAGGCGCTCGTTGCTGTTGAGGGCATTCTTTAGGGTTGCCAGGGTGATCTGAAGTTGTTCCACATTCTCTTCTTCCCCCAGGCCGTTTTCGTACAGCTTTTCTGTTTCATAAAGGTTCTTCTCAACCGCTGCAATGTTCCGGTTTAGGATAGCCGTACTCTCCTGGGCAAGAAGAACATTGCCAAAGGATTCCACCACAGATTTCCGCACTTCCTGATCTGTTTTCTCCTTGTTGTTTTTACTGTAACTCAAAAAGGCTTTTGTAGCCTGAAGGCCTACGATATAGGAGCCATCGAAGATCTGCTGTCTCAGGGTTGCCGTAGCCGTGGTGCTCCTCGGAGGTCCGAATATAATGGGTACAAAAGTCCCCGGTTCCCCTCCGGGAAGAAAGTCTCCCGGGATAAGTGATATGGGTTGTTTGATCTGGTCCTGGTAGCTTACGCTTCCATCGATTTGAGGCAGCCCCGTGGCAATGGTCTCCCACTTTTGCTTCTCCGCGTCGTCCATGTCCCTGCTGGCATTGATAGCACTGTAATTATTTACCAGGGCGTATTGGATGGCCTCCTCCAGTGTAAATTGGGTGGGCGCGTCCTGAGCCAGGGCGGTGAAATAAGTCAAAAAAGCCAGTAGGAATAAAAGGTGATGTCGCATTTAATCCTGGTTTGAGTTTATTATGGTTTTCAGTATGTTTCTTCCTTCGGGAGTTGCAATACCCCTGAGGTGATATTCCAGATAATCATTCATCCGCTTTTTCATAGGGAAATGTTGTTGTGGAAAAAGCGTTTCGTCTTTCAGGCTCGTCATTCCTGCAAAATAAATCCTGGTCACAAAATCCACATCCAGGTTTTCACGGTAGAAACCCCGCTCGATACCCTTTAGAATGTTGGTGCGCACACAATCCTTGTAGACCTCAAATTGTTTTTGATGAAGCGTTGTGTAGATCTGGGGGTAATATTTTTTAAGCTGATATTGGGGTGAGGACTTCTCATTTTTCAGATTGAGCAAAGCAAACCGCTTAATCTCATAAAGCTCCTCAATGGGATTTTTGTCTTCCTGGCAAATGCAATTGATGCCACTGGAAATTTTATGAAATAATCCGAGTGTACATTCCCGTACCAACTGGGTTTTGTTCTTGAAATGGGAGTAGATCGTTTTTTTGGAAATACCCATTTCTTCCGCAAGATCATCCATGGTAACACTCTTGAATCCTAGATTCAGGAAGAGTTCCGTAGCGGTATCGCGTATTTTATCTTTCACCGGGCTAATGTACTATGGAAACTTTAGATACCACAAAAGTTTCCATAGTTTTACAATAATTTAACATTTTCGAAAGGGAGGGGTAATTTTTAATGCGCTTTTCCTGTCAGAAGACCCCTGTTTGTCATAATTTTGAACCATGACTGACTCTATCACCGCTTACAGGCAGACTTTTCTGGCCCATCTTTCACAAGTCGATTTACCGGAAACGCCAAAGGACCTATACAGTCCCATACAGTACATACTCGATATTGGAGGGAAGCGTATCCGTCCTGTACTTGTGCTGCTCAGTGCCGATCTCTATGGTGCTGGGGTTGAGGAAGCGCTTCCCGCTGCCACCGCCGTTGAGATTTTCCACAACTTTACCCTAATCCACGACGATATTATGGATGCAGCCCCTTTAAGAAGGGGAAAAATGACCGTACATGAAAAATGGGACACCAATACGGCCATCCTCTCAGGTGATGCCATGCTGATCGAGGCCTATCGCCAACTTGAAGCCTATCCGCCGGAGGAATTTAAGCCCATGATGAACTTCTTTTCCAAAACGGCACTGGAGGTTTGTGAAGGGCAGCGGTTTGACATGGATTACGAAACACTTGATCAGGTTGGGATTGACCAGTACCTCAAAATGATTGAATTCAAAACCGCGGTTCTCCTGGGTTGTGCCCTTAGAATGGGCGCTTTGGTTGGAGGTGCTTCTCCAGCCGATCAGGAGGCTATGTATATGTTTGGGATACAATTGGGTCTTGCCTTTCAGTTGCAGGACGACTACCTCGATGTCTATGGGGATCCGGAGACTTTTGGCAAGCAGGTTGGGGGTGATATCATTGAAAATAAAAAGACGTTCTTATACCTCAAGGCCCTCGAACTGGCCTCTGATGAGGAGGCCCGTGAACTCAGGGACCTTTATTCGATTAAAACGAGGGATCCACAGGCAAAGGTGCAGCGCGTGACCCAGATTTTTAAATCCAGTGGCTCCGCAGATGCCGCCCGCGATATGATCCGAATGTATACCAATGAGGCATTTCAACAATTGGAATCCCTGAAACTGCCCGAAGATCGGATATCCATCCTCAAAGAATTTGGTGAGTGGCTGCTCAATAGGAACTTCTGAGCAAGGCTTTTAAAAAAGCACGGATAAACATAGCCTTGGGGGAGTTATTGATAATCCGGAAATCTTCCGCCAGATTCGTTTCCTCGTTGAGAAATTTCAGGATTATCTCCGGGTTGAGATTTCGGAAAAGCGATAAAAACACCTTGCTTCCCTCGGCATTTTCCCGGGTCAACACATCCAGAAGGAGTCGGTCATAATACCAGAATTTCGAATTTTGGGACATTTTCAGCGACTTGTCTTTTTTGAGGGCGTCAACGAGTTTGGGGACTTTCTGGCTCGTATTCCAGAAGGTGTAGCCCGTACTGGGTTTGGCCCACCCCCCTGCAATTCCAATATGCGTTATATGCGCACTATCCGCTTTGTTGAATTTATTCACCGTCATAGGAATACTGCCCTGCTCGGTCTCCAGGATTTCGTACTCCTCACAGCCCAGGTCGGAATGTATATAGGATTTGAGGGCCTCTTCGTATTCATCTTTCGCCAAAAGGGTTTCCGAAAACAGGGTGTATTCCACCAGGGCTTCGGTTGGGCTGAAAGGAAGGATATACATAAAGCGGGTGTTGCCCTTCTGAGGAATTGAGAAATCCATAAAGGTGGCGGCATCCGGATCGAAGATGGCCTCTTTGGTACGGATAAACCATCCGAGGAAATGCTGCTGAAGCAGTGGATAGGGTTGCATCAGATGCTCTGATGGTAAAAAGGAAACGCTGCTGAATACCCTGGGCGCACAATAATCGCCTTTCTCAGTGGAAAGTCGGGCCACCTGCCCGGTATCTTTCAAGGAGGTGACTGTTTCAAAACGGACCTCGACATTCGGATAACGGGCTATTCTGCTGTGGTATTCCCTGTAAAAATCCGAACCCCTGAGCATTTTATAGGTGTAGTGCTGCATCGGGATGCTTCGGTCATACTCAGGTCCCCGAAAACGAAGTACGCTCCATTTTCTATGCAGCAGGGCGTCAAAACGCCCGGCCTCCGGTTCCCAGAAACACCATGTTCTGTCATTGCCTTTTTGGGGTTCCTTTTCAAAGATTGCGATGCGTTTTTCCCTGAAATAAGGGTCTGAACCCAGGGCATCCGCCAAAAGCAGACCAGAAGCACCTCCGCCAATAATGATATAGTCGTATTCGGTCATTGAATCTTTAGCTCCGGGATAAATGTACAAATTCAAAGTGAGTAGGTGGCAGGACGGTACCGGATGCATTGCACCCCTCGGGAGGGTGTCTGCGTGTTGAATAACACGGTAAATGGAGAACTGCCTTGGCAGCAGCAGGTTGCATCAAAAAGCGATTTCTTTGTCTGGGAAATTAGTGAAGGATTTTGCGCATTTCCTCAGGTGAAAGGTATTCAAAATACCGGTTTTGGACCCGAAACGATGCATCCAGGACGACAAGGGCCGGAAGTGTAAACGGAATCCCTTCCCTCGAGGCCAGCAATTTTGGGATTTCGTGAACCGGGTTGCGTTTCTTCCCATACTCCCTATTCACGTAGTGAACCCCTCCAAAAATTATGGTGTCCCGCGATTCCGCATTCATACGGACCGCGTAGTAGTAGTTGTTCAGGGAAGTAACCACCTCCCTGTCACGGAAGGCGGCTTCGTCCATTTTTTTACAGTAGGCACACCAGTCGGCGTAGAAATCTATAAAGACTTTTTTGGGTTTTACGGCCAGGGAATCTTCAAGTTGGGCAAAGGTTAACCAGTGCACGCCCTGTTTCTGAGCCTGAACTGCAGTACAAGCAAACAGGGAGGAAATCAAAATAAGAATGAGCAGGTTCTGACGCAACATTTCCAGTATTAAATCCTAAAATAAGACAGGCTTAAACAGCCTGGCCAAAAATAAACCAATTTTCATACGGCATCTTTTTAGGGCCTCAATGCATCTTCCCAAACTTCAGGCCAAAGAAGTATGTCCTCGGGGCTGCAGGACCATAGATGTAATCGGAATCTCTTTTGGGACCCGTATCAAAATCGTTCTGATAGCTATTGAAGAGGTTTCGTACTCCGGCAAAAAAGGTAACCATAAAGTTTTCCGTGAAATCAACATGGGATTCCAGTTTCAGGTTTAGGTCAAAGAAGGATTGTACTTCATTTAGCTGAAGAAACCCGGTTTCGCTGACCACCCTCGGAACCGTCATGGGTCCGGTATAGGTCCCGGTAACATCGAGGTTAAAAGCTTCTCCCGGAATCCATGAACCGTTCAGATACCCATAGAGTTTTGGAACCCTTACAAATTCAGTAATAAAAATATCGGTTTCACCAGGGGATCCATCGGTTTCAAAAAGGAGCTGGGGTTCATCGTATTTTGTGTCTTGCAGGGTACCCCCAAGCTGAAACTGCCACTGGGGATCCGGTGAGATTCCCAACTCAAAATTTGTTCCGTAAACCCGGGCGGGGGCTCCGTTGCGAACCTCTTCAAGGATGGACCCGTTAGGCAGGACAGCCCCGGTGCTCACAAGGGTAAAAGGGCCTTCAAGCGCAGTGTAGAATCCCTCCAGGAGGAAATCCATTTGGAGCAGCCCCTTGGTACGGGTGTAGTTCAGAGAAGCCGTAAAGGCGTTGGAGTATTCGGTCTCCAGGTCATCGGAGAGAATGACGAATTGAGGCTCCCCCCCAACGCTCGAAATGTGAAGGTCTTCGTTGAAGGCCTGGGGGGCGCGGAACCCCCTGGCGTATCCGCCGCGTAGCCTGAGGTTTTTAAGCAATTGGTAGGAAATCGTTAATCTGGGTGAAAATGCGGTCTGGTTCAGGTCGACCTCCCGCGCTATGGTCCCCACCGTATAGTCCCCATCCACATTTACATGGTCCAGCCGGGCTCCGAGCAGGCCGATAAACCGATCGTTGGGTTTCCATTCGTATTGGGCATAACCCCCGAGGGAATTAACACTTTGGTCGATCAGGCGGTTATAGCCGGGGATCTGGTCCTCGGTTTCGGTATGGATGAATTCTGCGCCGAGAGTCAATACATCCGAATTGCCCAGGGTTTTGGTGTGTTGTACTCCGCTGACCCATGCCAGGTCCTTGGTGTTTCCGAAAGCATTATTGGCAAGGGCGCTGTCCTGTGGGGTGCGCGATCCGCCCAGGCCCCCGTAATAGCTGTCGCGCCCGGTGTAGGAAGCTGATGTATATAACTGGAAGAGCGCTGAATTATCCTTGCTGCTTACTTCATAGTCGGCACCAGCGATAAAAGTATCGTGATCCAGTTCCTCGGTAATATCCGTGAACTGAGGGGCGAGGTCAAGCCGGTCTCCTCCCCGGCGGTATTCCTGAATCACATTGATGTTCAATGAGATGCGACTTCGATCCGACGGCCTGAGAAAGGCTTTGGCGCCGATGGTGGTGTTGCGAAGTTTTACAACCTCAGTGAATCCGTCATTATTTGCGTCGTAGGGATCCCTGTTGCGATAATTCCCGAAAAGCGTGAAGCCGCTTTTCAGGTCATCCGCCACGTTTGACGAATTGAAGGTAAGGATACGGTCCGGCTGCTGGCCATTGATCAGCGCCAGGGTACTCCCAATCTCCCAGGTGTTGAGGATGGGATCTTTTGTGATGATATTCACTGTACCCGCGATGGCGTTGGAGCCGAAAAGCGCAGAACCTCCGCTTCGGACCACTTCAACCCTCTCGATACTGTTACTCGGGATCTGCTCCAGACCATAGACCCCGAGGAGGGAAGAAAACACCGGCCGACTGTTTAAAAGGATTTGGGTATAACTCCCATCAAGTCCGTTGAGCCGCACCTGGGTAAAACCGCAGTTCTGGCAATTTGTTTCTACCCGTACTCCTGGGGCGTAACTCAGCCCATCGGCGACAGAGATCGACTGGGTGGCATTCAGGAGTCTGGGTTTGAGGGTAGAGACCACAACCGGAGTGCTCTTGCGTTCCACCCGGTTACGCGTGGCACTGATTACAACCTCGTCAAGGCCCAGGGCATCCTCAATAAGCTCAAAGTCCAGTCTGATTGACGATTGGCCTTGAACCAGAATCTCTTTGGCAAGGGTTCGGAATCCCTGGGAACGCACTGTGACTGGCCAACTCCCGTCAGGCACGCGCATTTGATATAAACCTTCTTCATCGGTCAGGACGCCTTTTACCCCATTGCCCAAAAAGACCGAGGCAAACGGGACGCCTATGCCTTTAGATGTAACACGACCTGAAACCGGGGTGCCAGTCTCTTGTGAAAGTCCCTGGACCACACATGCACAAATCGCGAAGAGAATGAATACAGGTCTGAGCAGCAACATTTTTATGAGAGTAAATAAAAATTTAGACAAATCTAAAAATATGTTTTTGTAAATAAAAATGTAATTTTGAAGTATTGATGGAAATCATGACGAATTCAGAGGAAAATTATATCAAAGGCATCTACCATCTGAGTCAGGGCGGGCAGCATTCGATCGCTACCTCGGCCCTTGCAGAAAAAATGGACACCAAACCATCGTCGGTTACCGACATGATCAAGCGGCTCTCGGAGAAGGAACTCTTGCACTATAAGAAATACCAGGGGGTTCGACTAACGGAAAAGGGTACGGCCCAGGCGTTGAGGGTGATTCGCAAACACCGGCTTTGGGAAGTCTTCCTGGTTGATAAACTCGGCTTTGCCTGGGATGAGGTTCACGACATCGCCGAGCAGCTTGAACATATTGAGAGTGAAATGCTCGTGGACCGGCTCGATGCCCTTTTGAATTTTCCGGACTTCGATCCCCATGGCGACCCCATTCCCGATAAAAACGGACGGTTTAAAACACGGGAGAAAAAACTACTGAGTGCCATGCTGCCGGGGAGTTCCGGGATATGTGTAGGCGTAAAGGACTCTTCTTCCCAATTCCTTAAATTCCTCGATAAACATCAAATTGAACTGGGAAAACCCATCGAAATTCTGGAACTTGAGAGTTTTGATCGCTCTATGCATATTAAAATTGGGGACCGAAAGCTGCAGATTTCACATCAGATAGCCGCCAATCTCTATGTTAAACCAAAACCGGAATAATGCAGACTGTTATTGATTACTTTGAAACGATAAGCCCGATTCGGGCTGCATTATACGCCACGCTCTTTACCTGGGGTCTGACTGCTGCCGGCGCAGGACTCGTCTTTTTCTTTAAGACCATGAACAGGGCCGTGCTCGATGGGATGCTCGGGTTTACCGGGGGTGTTATGGTTGCTGCGAGTTTTTGGAGCCTGCTTGCACCGGGAATTGAAATGACCCCGGGCGAGGGATTCCAAAAGGTCATTCCGGCGGCCGTTGGATTCCTTCTCGGGGCCCTATTTATTTTTGGCCTTGACAAAGTACTGCCCCACCTTCATATCAACTTTAAGGAAAGTGAGGGGATATCGACACCCTGGAGAAGGACCACGCTGCTCACTCTGGCAATAACCCTTCACAACATACCGGAAGGTTTGGCTGTGGGGGTGCTTTTTGGTGGAGTGGCGGCTGGTTTTGAAGGCGCGTCCATTGGCGCGGCGGTTGCCCTTGCCCTGGGTATCGGTCTGCAGAATTTTCCGGAAGGCTTTGCGGTAGCCATGCCCCTGAGGCGCTTTGGTCTCAGTCGCAGAAAGAGCTTTATGTACGGCCAGGCATCTGCACTTGTGGAACCCATTGCAGGGGTATTGGGAGCCTGGGCAGTCCTGACGTTTCAGCCTATCCTGCCCTATGCACTCTCATTTGCCGCCGGGGCCATGATATTTGTGGTAGTGGAGGAGGTGATTCCGGAAACCCAGCAAGACAAGTATACCGATATCGCCACCATGGGTTTTATCGGGGGGTTTATCATCATGATGGCCCTGGACGTAGGCCTTGGGTAATACCCCTTAAAGAAGTCTGAGACACAATCTCAGGCATGCTACTGCGACTGACTCCAGGGTGGTGTAACTCCGTTGGAACGGGCATATGCAATTAATTGTCCTTTGTGTTCCCCGGTGTGTTCCAATACGACCAACAAGGCAGAAAGCCGGTTCATTTTGGCAAATCCCAGATCCACCTCTTCGCCGAGGCTCCCGGAATCTATTTCCTTCATTTTTTCCCGAATAAATACAGTTGAAGCATTATAAGCTTTCATGATGTTTTCTCGACCTGTTATGGACTCCATGGTCATGATATCTACGCCTTCCGGAGGTGGGAAACCCAGTTTCATGGCCAGGTAATAATTTGCAGATGCCACATGCAGGATGGTTTCGCCTGTAGAGCGTATCCCCGGGGCAGGTCTCCAGTCTAACTGGGCATCGTCAAAAGCATTTGCAAGGGCAGCAATCTGTCCCTGTGCCATCTGTAACATTCCATCAATACTTTTCTGGGCCAGGTCATCCTGGGAATAGCCCTGCATGCCAAAGCATAAAGCGGACAATACGATTAAGATTTTGATTTTTTTCATCGGTGTTGTTTTTAGTTAGGTAACGAAATACATTGGGGGACTTTTAAAAATACAACAAATAACTCAGTCCCTTCTTTTTAACAGGTGCCAATCCACAAAGAGGCCTTTCTGCTAAAAATTCAGCCATACTTCCCATTCCTGAATTACTTTGCGGTTTGCGTATCTTTAATGCTCAAAACACAAAACAGTATGAAACCTTTATACTCAGTATTCCTTACCCTCCTGATGCTTCTTCTCAGTTTTCAGGGCAAGGCACAGGATAAGGCCTTTGAATACCTAGATGTCTTCGATTTGCAATACGCTTCCGATCCTCAGATTAGGCCGCAAGGCGATTGGATTGTGTACCGCCGTATGGGTTTTGATATCCTGAAAGATCGTGCTGTGGGAAACCTCTGGATGATTCGCACAGATGGCACAGGCCATCAGAAAATGACCTCTAGAGAAGTCTCGGAAAGCAGGCCCACGTGGTCCCCGGATGGAGATCGCCTGGCATTTGTGAGCGCAACTGACGAGGGATCTGAAATTTATATCTACTGGTTGGAGTCCGGAAAATTTGCCCGTCTGACACAGCTTCCAGCGGGTCCGGGATCCCTGAGTTGGTCTCCGGACGGGACACAGCTTGCCTTCACCATGAATGTTCCCCAAAAACCCCCGGTGATCGCAAAACTTCCGGCCAAGCCCAAGAATGCAAAATGGGCCGGGGCGCCGAGAATTACGGATCGGCTTTACCATGAGGCCGACGGACGGGGCTATATTCCTCCCGGGTTTACCCATATTTTTCTGATTCCTTCTGAGGGTGGAGCTGCACGTCAGGTTACCTCAGAGGATTACAACCACAGGGGCCCGATTTCCTGGTCTCCGGATGGAACTAAAATCTATTTTAGCGGGAACCGTTCAGAAGCATGGGAATACGATTTTCGAAACAGTGAAATCTATAGCCTGGACCTGGAAACCGGAGGAATTGTGGCCCTTACAGACAGTCAGGGGCCGGATCGGGGAGGCGTGTCATCTCCGGACGGTAAATATATTGCCTACACCGGGTATACAGACCGCGTGCAGGCGCATCAGACTTCCGAACTCAGGATCATGAATTCAGATGGCTCCGGCAAGCGCAGCCTGACGCAATCCCTGGACCGCAATGTGAGCAATGTGATCTGGGATTCGAAAAGCAAGGGGGTCTATTTTACCTATGACGACAAGGGAAATTCCAAGATCGGATATATTGCCCTCTCCGGAGAAGTGCAAAAGCGCGCAGACAATCTGGGAGGCACCTCCATTGGCAGACCGTATGGGGGCGGTAGTTTTAGCGTCAGCACGGACGGTACACTGGCGTACACCTTTACCCGACCGGAGTTCCCGGCCGACATTGCTGTACTTGGACTCAAGGATAAAGCAGCAAAGCGGATCACCCAACTCAACAGGGGATTGCTCGACCAGCGTAAACTCGGCAAGGTAGAGGAGCTATGGTATACTTCCACCTTCGATGGAAGAGAAATTCAGGGGTGGATCGTCTACCCGCCTGATTACGATGCGAATAAAAAATATCCTTTTTTAGTTGAAAACCACGGCGGCCCGATATCGAATTACGGAGATCGGTTTACGGCTGAGATCCAGTTATATGCGGCAGCCGGCTATATTGTTTTTTACCCCAACCCAAGGGGAAGTACCAGTTATGGAGAGGAATTTGCAAACCTGCTCTATAATAATTACCCGGGAGATGACTACCAGGATGTCATGGATGGTGTGGATGCCTGTATAGCCAAGGGCATTGCCCATGAAGATCAGTTGTTTGTCACCGGGGGAAGTGCAGGGGGCATTATGACCGCCTGGATTATCGGGAAGAATGATCGTTTTGAGGCTGCTGTGGTCGCCAAACCCGTTATGAACTGGATCAGTAAGACCCTTGTCGCGGACAATTACTTTGGCTATGCCAATAGCAGGTACCCGGGCCAGCCCTGGGAAAACTTTGAGGGGTATTGGAAATTTTCACCCCTTTCCCTGGTAGGCAATGTCAAAACCCCAACGATGGTAATGGTAGGGATGAATGACCTCAGGACACCACCGAGCGAGGCAAAACAACTCTATCACGCCCTTAAATTGCGAAAGATAGAGACCGTACTGGTCGAAATTCCGGAAGCCAGCCATGGGATTGCAAACCGCCCCAGCAACCTGATAAGCAAAGTCGCCCATACCCTTGCCTGGATGGACAAATACCGAACCCCAGCGAACGACTAATGTCCCGACCAAAACGCCACTGGCTGCTCAACCTGTTGATTATCTTTTCTGTGATCCTAAGTGTGCTCGCATTTGCGGCCCATGCGCGAAACTGGAAACGCATTAAGGAGGACCGGGTGCAATTGCTTTCAGGGTTTTATTATGAAGAAATTGGTTTCAGCGAAATCGACAGCATGTCGTGGAAAGATCAAATTCCCCAGATGGAGCGGGATCATGGGTTTTCGTTCTGGGCCAGAGAGAAAGGACGCTTTAAGGATTCTCTTTATCCGGAGCGTCCGATTTTGGTTTTTGTCGATGACCTCAGGCAGCCCAAACTCAAAATCAGCTATCGGGATTCCCTGAGTTTGTATTTGAATTTCCCAGATTCTCTTGAAACGCGGGCGATGTATGAACTCCTGCTTCGCAAAACAAATGGAACGGAACCCATTGATGAATAAGGGTCTATTTTTGGGAAGTTGTTGGGAAAACGCAACACAAGAATCCTTAGCTTTGAGTCTGCATATTCCATTATGAGATCACAACTTTTTTGGGCTATCCTGAGCCTGCCCTTTTTTCTCTCAGCCCAGACCGCTACCCTTGAAGTGCGGGTTCATGATGTGTCTTCATCAGATGGGGATATCCTGGTTGCACTTTACAAGGAAGAAAAGACGTTTTTAAAGTTCGAACACGTCTATCGTACAGAGGAGGCTCCTGCCTTGGAGGGCACAACGCATCTGATAATAGCGGATCTGCCCTATGGTGACTATGCCCTGGCCATTTTTCACGACGAAAATGGAAACGATGAACTGGACACCAATTTTATTGGGATTCCCAAAGAACCCCTGGGGTTTTCAAATGCCAGATTAAAGACATTTGGCCCACCCGGATTCAAGGAGTGCCTCGTTAGGTTCAGGGAGGATACCCTTATAGAAATAACCCTCGAATAACCGCCGGCTTAATCCTTCTCAGGATCGTTCGGGTCAAAACCCACGGGTCTTTTCCAACGCATAGGGGCTGCGGGTTCCTTTGACATTTCAAAACGTTGGGTTTCCAAAAGTCTTAACGCCTCTGAAATTCCGCGCTCCAATTGAGGATCATGGCCTTTGATCACTGCGGCGGGTTCCTGTATGACTTCAATATCCGGCGCGACGCCTTCTCCTTCGACAGCCCATTTTCCATCTACATCAAAGAAACCGCCTCTGGGGGCGACCATTCTGCCGCCATCGATAAAAGGTGGGGTGTCCCATGTCCCGACCAGACCTCCCCAGGTCCGCGTGCCGATCAGGGGTCCGAGTTCTTTCGCATGAAACATATAGGGAAGCAAGTCCCCTCCGGAGCCCGCCCGTTCATTGATCAACATTACTTTCGGCCCCCAAATTCCCGCCATTGGGGTTGTCCAGGGTCGGTTGCTCTCGGTTTTGCTGTTAAAGTATCCAAAGAGCTCCCGGTCCATAATGTCGATCATATAATCTGCAGCAAACCCCCCTCCATTATTGCGTTCATCGATGATCACCCCTTTCTTGTCCTGTTGGGAGAAATAGTACCGATTGAAATACTCAAAGCCTTGCGAGGAGGTATTGGGAACATACACATAGGCGAGCTGTCCTCCGGAGATACTGTCTACCTTACGCCGATTTCCCTCTACCCAATCGAACGTTCGAAGCCCGTATTCACTGGTGACCGGTTTGACCACGATTTCCCTTGGGGATTTCCCGTCCGCTGAGGCACTGACGGTCAGGTAGATTTCCCGTCCTGCAGTTTGTTCCAGCAAAGCGTACGGGTTCATCCCGGCAGTAAGCTCCGTTCCATCTACAGCGATAATATAGTCCCCTTCAGAAACATTGAGACCGGGGAGGGCGAGGGGTGCATACAGGTCCGGATTCCATTGTTCGCCAGAATAGATGCGATCCAGGCGATACCGTTCCTGATCAACTTTAAAATCACATCCCAGTAAGCCTACAGGGACCCGGTCTACATCCGGTTGGTCACCTCCGGACACATAGGAATGTCCTATGGCGACTTCCCCACTCAGTATATCGACCAGGTAATTGAGGTCTGTCCTGTGGCGTACGTGTTCCACCCATGGGGAATACCACTGATAAACGGCATCCCAGGGAGCGCCGTGTACATTGTCAACATAAAGGAAATCACGCATATAACGCCAGCCCTCCCGGAAAATCTGACGGTACTCTTCGGTTGGCCTTATTTGAAGTTGTATGGAAACTTTAAGGGGTTTGGCATCGGTGGCGTCCTTATTCTTTGTCTGTCCGACTTTCCAGTCGGAGTTTTGTCGGAACAGGATGTTATCTCTGGAGTCCGAAACCACAAAGCTTTGGACGCCTTCTGCAAATGCGTTGGCCTCCAATTTTTCAACATCGTATTTATGAAGGGTCAAACCCGTATTGTTAGGAATGTTCTCGCTTATAAAAATGCTGTTTTCCGGACCTGCCACCAGGGCTGTGTAATTCCGGGCCGGCAGGGGAAGACCGACGATTCGGCTTTGAATTCCCTCCGGATCCAGGGTGACGGTAATCTTTTTTTCACCATCCCCGGATTCCCCTGCTTTGGCAGTTTTCGATTCGGTGTCTTCATCTGAGGAAGCGATCTCTGCTTCATCGCTTTTTGGGAGATTCGGAGCCGAACCTTTCCCGGACAGAACAATGGCGTATAGGCTTCTGGAAAAAGGGATGTTCAGGGAACTCATGTCCAGCCATCCGGATTGGAGGGCATAATCTGTACTGGCAAGAAAGTAAAGGTATTCCCCTCCGGCATCCCAGGAAGGACTAAGTGCATCTGCCATACCATCGGTGAGCTGCACCGTATTCCCGCTCGTAATATTATAAGCAAAGATGGCCTTGAAATGACTGTCGAGCTGTTTGGCATAGGCGATCCATTTGCTATCGGGCGACCAGACCGGATTCATTGCCCGATTCGGATGTGCATACCCATCCGTGGCGATCTTTAGGGTTTTACCATCAGCCAGGTCGATCACCCATATGTTGTAGTGGGTGTCGGTATAGGCGATATACTTTTCATCCGGAGACCAGGTCGGCCGGAAATAAAATGTAGGGTCCGGGAGGGCATAGCTTCGCTCAATACCGCCTTTCTGGTCGGCAACCACCAGTTCATATTCTCCCTTGGCATCCCGGAACCAGGCGACGCTTGAACCTCCAGGTGACCAGACCGGAGCACGATCTGCAATGCCTGAGGATTTTGTCAGATTCCTCCAGCTGCCTTTGTCTACCGGTATACTGAATACCTCTCCCCGATGTTCGAACAAGGCGCGTTTTCCGTTAGGGCTCAGGCGTGGATTCTGCAGGTCACTACCATCTACCGTTTCCCACCTGGGACGCGCAAAATTCATATCTCCTTCCACGGTGATGCTGACCTGTTGCGTACTACCCGTTTCCGGATTCAGAATATGCAGGTAACCGCCCTGTTCATATACGATGCCCGATGGCCCGTCATCGAGGCTTTTTACATCGAACTTTTTGTGGAAGGTGTGTTGCGTCTCCGTTTTCGATGTGGGGTCATAAGACCAGATGTTGGCGGCGTAGTCCCGTTCTGAGATATAGTAAACCTTCCCGCCGTACCAGACAGGATCCAAATGGCGTTCTTTATCCTTCTGCGGGGTCCGTTCCAGTTCCATGGTCTTCATATCGACAATCCATATGGGCATGGCCTGGCCTCCCCGATAATTTCGCCATTCCGGATCCCAGGAGGTAATCGGAGTATAAGCGATATGTGTGCCGTCAGGGGAGAATGCTCCGTAGGCCGCCCTGGGGAGAGGAGTGGGCTGTGGCAGCCCCCCTTCGAGTCCTATGAGATATAACTTGCTCATTTGGGTGGGGTGTGCCTTCCTTTGAGAGCGAAACAAAACCTTTCCATCAGGTGTCCAACCCTGAACGATATCGGCCCCGGGATGCCAGGTCAATCGTTTGGGTTCTCCACCCGTGGCGGGAACTACGAAAACATCTGTATTCCCATCATATTGACCCGTAAAAGCTACCATTGACCCATCCGGACTAAAATGGGGATTGGATTCATAACCCTCATTGGATGTGAGGCGCACCGCTCTGCCTCCTGAAATATTCGTTTTCCAAAGGTCATTAGCATAAACAAATACGATTTCGGATTTTGAAAGTGTTGGCTGGCGCAGCAAACGCGTCTGTTGGGCACAAAGTGAAAAACAGCAGAAAAGGATCAGGAATGTGATACTTAATTTCATAGGAGGTGTAAATTGGATCGAGATGAAAAGTAGTTAAAATAGGGGCGGGTTTCAAGAATCAGCATCAAATATTCCCATGGATCTTTACTCAGTGAGCACTTTGGGATGTACTTGAATTTCTTGTATCTTATTGCAAACCTAAAAACCGAGTATAATGAACACAGATCAAATAGCGAGCACCCTGGTGGATTGCTGTCGCAAAGGAGAATGGGAAAAAGCCTATATGGAGCTATACAGCCCGGCGATTGTCAGTATAGAAACAGGGGATGACTCCGAAATGGGGCATATAGAAGGCATGGAAGGCCTTAAAAAGAAAGGGGACTGGTGGGCAGAAACTTTTGACGTACACCACGTTGAGGTATCCGATCCGATTGTTGCGGATAATTGGTTTACAGTTCGCTTTGAAATGGATACCACACATAAACCCTCCCAGCAGCGTTCTAAGTCTTCAGAGCTTGCGGTTTATCGGGTAGCAGATGGAAAGATCGTTTGGGAACAGTTTTTTTACGACCGGGAGTAATCCAAAAATGATTTCTTTATGGATTCAAACACGTGGGCTTAATTCCCTTTTTTCGTGGTTATTTCGATAACCCCGTTGGCTCCCCTGGTGCCGTAAACCGAGGCGTTAGAGCCTGTAAGCGCTTTGATATCGGCTACATCCACAGGCTGAACGATATTCTCCACAGATCTGAAGGAATTCCCAACAATCAGTCCATCGACCACATAAAGCGGGTATGGCGGACGTCCGGAAGTCGTATTGGAGTTTTTGATAAATACCGGGACACCACCTCTGAGGGTTACCCCGGGTAGTTTCTGTATTCGGGTCACCAGTGGAAGTACAGCTGCATTCGCGTCATCCAGTGTTTTTTCGATATCGACATCATCGCCAGAGGCGACCTTCTTGGAATTTCCACAGGAAAGCAGGAAAGAACCTGAAAGGAGCAGGATAAGCACTTTTTTCATCATCGAAATTTTTTTACAAGGTATTCATAATGACCAAGGGAGGCAACAATAGGATCAGTTATATTTATGGGCAGATTTTAAGTGAACCTCCAATGCACCAATTCTGATGGAAAATATTTTACTAACCCAGGTAATGGGATCCCTGCTGGGGTTTCTAGGGGTTTTATTCGGCGCTTTTGGCGCGCATTATTTGAAAGGGAAATTAAGCGAATCTCAATTGCAGGCCTTTGATACCGGGGTGCGCTATCAGCTGCTACACGCGGTCTTATTGCTTGTGCTGAGTTTCAACCTCTCATTCACTTCGGACTTAGAGAGCTATATTGTGAAGGCCTTTTTGATTGGCATACTTTTGTTCTCCTTTAGCATATACGGACTTGTACTCAGTGAGGCGTTTGGAAAAAAATGGCGGTTTCTGGGCCCTATAACGCCATTGGGAGGTTTGTTGCTGCTTGCAGGTTGGGCCTTGCTTGGCTACCATTTTATTGCCAATTTCTTTTGAACAGGAAACTGATGCGGCCTTAGTGACATCCGCAATCCGAGCCGCCACAGCTTTTGGAAGGACCTGCCTTTTTGGTTTTTCGCACCTGTGGCCAAATGAATTTGTAGCATAAATAGCCTACGGAGACCGCCAGGGTCAGATACATGAAAAAGTATTGCCAATTCCAGGACATTACGAGAGTAATTGGTAAGCGGTTAAAGCAGTAAGATACGCAATGATGGTCATAAAGCCCAACTGAAGCAAGGGCCATTTCCAGCTATTCGTTTCACGTTTAACAATAGCCAGTGTACTCATACACTGCATTGCGAAGGCGTAGAAAAGCATTAACGACACCCCGGAGGCCAGGTTAAAAAGTGGCTGTCCATCGGCTTTAACTTCTGCTGACATCCTATTTTTTATGGTTTCTTCCTCGTCATTGCCTACGCTGTAAATCGTGGCCAGCGTTCCCACAAAAACTTCTCGTGCTGCAAAGGAAGTAAGGACCGCAATTCCTATTTTCCAGTCATATCCGAGCGGGCGTACGACGGGCTCAATAAATTTTCCCATTTTCCCAATAAAGGAATGTTCCAGGCGGTAACTGGCAATTTCCTGATTGATGACCCGGGTCCTGAGATCGGCCTGGAGTATGGAAAGGGAATCCTGAACGGCTGCACTTGGTGTGAGGCTGCCATCCGCGGTAATATTCATAGGCATCGTTGCTGTGAACTCCTCCAATTTGTTTGAAACGAAAGCCTGACTATTCGGGGAAAGCCCTTCCTGTGCCACCCTTTCGGTAACGATTTGCTCTGCATTCTTAAATTCATCGGAAAACCCGTTGGAACCCAGAAACCATAATACGATCGAAATGGCCAGGATGATTTTACCCGCCCCGTACACAAAACTCTTTGTCTTCTCCACAACGGTGTAAAAGACATTTTTCCAAAGCGGCCATTTGTAATTGGGCATTTCTACCATAAAGAAACTCCGGCTCCTGACTTTGAGGATCTGGTGAAGCACTTTTGCCGCGAGGATCGAGGCGGCAAACCCCAGCAAGTACAGCGACATAAGGGTTAAGGCCTGATAACTCAGCCCCATTAAGCGACCCTCGGGAATCACCAGGGCAATGATGATCAGATATACCGGCAGCCGGGCGGAACAGGTTGTAAAGGGAACTACCAGAATGGTAATCAGGCGTTCTTTCCAGTTTTCGATGTTTCGGGTTGCCATTACGGCCGGAATGGCGCAGGCAGTTCCCGAGATTAGTGGAACCACACTTTTCCCGCTCAGCCCGAAAGGCCGCATCAGCCGGTCCATCAGGAAGACCACCCGGCTCATGTATCCCGATTCTTCCAGGATGGCAATAAAAAAGAATAAAAAGGCAATTTGGGGGATGAAAATGACAATACCCCCAATACCTGCAACTACCCCTTCGGCGATGAGATTCGTAAAAACACCAGGAGGCAAGGTGTTTTTGACCCATTCACTGGCCGCGGCAAATTGCTCGTCAATAAAATCCATCGGAACGCTGCTCCAGTCATAAATGGCCTGAAATATCGTAAGCAGAATAACAAAGAAGATCAGATATCCGAATATTTTATGGGTAAGGATTTTGTCGAGGCCGGCCCGCCAGCCCTTGGCTGCCTGCCGATCCACGCTATAGGTTTCCTTGAGGATCCCGTTGATATACTGATATCTCAGGATGGTTTCTTTATGCTGGAGTCTTTTCAATTCGGCACCAGACTTGATCTCAAAAGGAGATTGGGACTGAATATCCTTTTTATCAAGGGGGGTAAAATTGACGTCCTGGGTAATCACCACCCATAACTTGTAAAGGTCCTCGCCCGGAAAGGCATTTTTCAGCCGTTTAAAATAAGATGGGTCGATTACCGAGATGTCGAGATTCTCCGATTTTGGGAGCTCCTTATATTTTTCAATTAGGGTTTTTAATTCTTCGATCCCGGTATTCTTGCGGGTACTCAAAAGGGCTATTTTGGTATTGAGCAGCTTCTCCATTTTCGGGATATCCAGGCTGATGCCCTTATAATCCATCCTGTCGGCCATATTGATTGCCAGGATTGAAGGAATTTTAAGGTCCTTAATCTGGGTAAACAGCAGAAGGTTCCGCTTCAGGTTTTCCACATCGCTGACCACAACGGCTACATCAGGAAAATCAGGGGCGTTTTTATTTAGCAGTAATTCAACGGCTACACTTTCATCGAGTGAGGTCGTATTCAGGCTGTAGGTTCCCGGGAGATCCAGGATATGTGCTTTAACGCCACGGGAGAGTTTGCAGAGCCCTATCTTTTTCTCCACCGTAATTCCCGGATAGTTTCCCACCTTTTGCTTCAGGCCGGTCAGGGTGTTGAATACGGATGTTTTTCCAGTATTGGGGTTTCCAATGAGGGCTACTTTGATGTCCTTACTCATGGCCTGCGATGGGTTCGAGTTCAATCTGCAGGGCCACCGAGCGACGTATGGCTATATGCGAACCATTGACATTAATGTAGATCGGATCTTTCAGGGGGGCAATCTGAATAAGTTCCACCTGGTTACCCGGCAAACACCCCAATTCGAGTAGTTTGATTGGCAGCACATCTTGCCGGAATTCCTTGATAATTCCTTTTTCGCCCCTTTTGAGATGTGCTACTGTGAAAACCAAAGCTTATTTAGATTGATTTTAATTAAGGACAAAAATACATGAATTTGCGAATTTGCAGGCTTTTAAAGTCAAAAAGCCAGTCACAATTACTATTGATTGCTGTTTTTCAGGATCTTAAGATCCTCAAGAAGCCGTTCCATTTCCGCCTTTTTGGTGCCATCGTATGTCCCGCGAATGCGTTTGTCCTTATCCACCAGGATAAAATTTTCGGTATGAATCATGTCAAAGGGGCCGCCGTCCCCATCTGTTTTAACAGCGAGGTACGATTTTCGGGCCAGTTCATAAATCTGCTTTTTATCGCCGGTGACCAGGTTCCATTTGGAATCGATAACCCCTTTTTCAATTGCGTATTCTTTCAGCCGGGCAACTGAATCTATTTCGGGTGTAACGGAATGTGAGAGCAGCTGCACTTCCGGATCGTCTGCGATCTGCTGCTGCAGGTACTCCATGTTATCCGTCATGATCGGGCAGATGGTCAGGCAAGTGGTAAAAAAGAAATCGGCTATGTAAATTTTTCCTTCGTAATCTTTTTGGGTAACGGTGTCCCCGTTCTGATTGACAAGTGAGAAATCGGCTATGGTGTGGTATTTCTTAACGTGGGAAAGCTCAGGGGCAACGAGTTCCGGGTTAAAATCTGCAGGTTGATAGACAGGCAATACCTCTTTGGGCTGCAGGGCATTGTAGAAAAGCACAATGATCACCGCAGAAATCCCAAGCATTACCAAACCAAAAATTTTAAACCTGGCGAAGAAAGCCCGCATACGTGCCTGATGTTTGCACAAAGGTACATTGCGCTGCTGTCTCTATCAACTGCGAAGACAGGTACTGCTGCTAAATCTTTCTTAAAGAAGACAACGGGTGTCTATTTTCTTTTTAAAAGCGCCCTCAAAAGCGTAATTTTGTTCGTTTTTAATCGATTCAAGCGTTTTATGTCTGCCATTGTTATCCAAGCATCAATGTTCCTGCTCAGCCTTTCTCTGTTGATTGTGCTGCACGAGCTGGGGCATTTCCTTCCTGCAAAAGCCTTTAAAACAAGGGTCGAGAAATTCTACCTCTTTTTTGATGTAAAGTTTTCCCTTTTTAAAAAGAAGATCGGGGATACGGTTTATGGTATCGGTTGGCTGCCTCTGGGGGGATATGTCAAAATCTCCGGAATGATCGATGAGAGCATGGATACCGAGGCGATGAACGAACCTCCAAAACCTTGGGAGTTTCGCTCAAAGCCGGCCTGGCAGCGTTTGATTATCATGTTGGGAGGGGTGACGGTTAACTTTATTGTAGCTCTGCTCATCTATATTTTCGCCTCCTTTTACTACGGCGATGCCGATATTTCTACAGAAAGCATTAAGGATGGGTACTGGGTGACCAACCCGGTTTTTACAGAACTCGGCGTTAAGACAGGGGATAAACTCGTTTCGATTGACGGGGTTGCCTACGAGAATTACTCGGACCTTCGCCGCAATATGATCACAGCCGAGCGTTTTACCGTTGAACGGGATGGGCAACCGATCACCATTGAACTGCCCGTAGATTTTCTAGGCAAGCTCAGCACAGGAGACGACCTTAGTTTTTTTGAACTGCGTGTACCCTTTCTGGTAGGGAATGTACCGGATTCCTCTCACAATGCCCAGGCCGGATTGGAAAAAGGGGATATACTCAAACGCCTCAACCAAACGGAAATTTCCTATTACGACGAGGCCATTGTTGCGCTTAAGGAAAACAAAGGGCTGGAAGTTCCGGCCGTAGTGATGCGGGATGGCCAGCCGGTGGATCTGACCCTGAATGTAAGCGAAGATGGAAAACTGGGGATACAACCCGGGGGTACCTATAAGCAGTTCGAGGAAATGGGCTATTTCCAGATCGTACAGAAGAAATACGGATTTTTGGAGAGTTTTTCCGTTGGGGCTAAAAAGTTCAGCAACCAGCTCGGCGGCTATTGGCTGCAACTGAAGAAAATCTTTACCCCGAGTACCGGGGCATACAAAGGTGTGGGTGGTTTTAAGGCCATTTTCGATATTTTCCCGGACACCTGGAGCTGGCAGCAGTTTTGGAGTATAACCGCGTTTTTATCCATAATGCTGGCGGTTTTAAATCTCCTGCCGATCCCGGCACTGGACGGGGGCCACGTGATGTTTTTGCTCTATGAGATGGTCTCAGGACGAAAGCCGAGTGATAAATTTATGGAGTATGCCCAAATGGCTGGGTTTTTCATTCTACTAGCCCTGGTAGTCTTTGCCAACGGAAATGATATTTACAAGGCCTTTACGAATTAATTATCCCGTTTTTTTTGTTGGGCAGTTGTTTAGAAACATTTATATTTGCGTCCTCCAAATGGAGACATTCCTCCTTAGCTCAGTTGGTTAGAGCATCTGACTGTTAATCAGAGGGTCCTTGGTTCGAGCCCAAGAGGGGGAGCCCAGTAAACATAAAGCTTCAGCGAGTCTCAGACTTCTGAAGCTTTTTTCATTTGCAAACATTTTGCAAACACCCCAAATTTTAACAGTTTCACCCCTTTTTTCTTGTTCTCCAAGGCTTTGCCGTATCATTCCCCGAGTCAATTCAAGAGCACTTTTTTAACCCAAATCTTACCAAAACTTGCCTGCTTGCGAAGGCAATCATTTAGAGAAAAATCCATTTTTTATCATAATTATTTGCTGATAATCAGCACGTTAAGGCGCTTTTGTCATAAAAACGAGGTTCTCAGGATTGCATATTACATTGTAACAAACAGAAAATAAGCGGATTATGATTTAGTAACCGGCGGTAGCCGGTTACCCTCTTGCTTTATCCGCTTACGCTCCTACAACGCTATATTTTGATATTCGAGGGTGGACAAATCCACATTTCTGTTGCAGAGTTATTGCAGTGCAAGCGATTAAATTTTATGGATATATCCATCCATGTTAGAAAAGAGCATTACACTAAAACATATTTTAGTTGGGGATAAACGTTCCATAGGGCTTCAATTCAGAGCGGACCGTGTACTTGTTGCCCTTGTGGAACGATTGCCCGAGGTGGGGTGGTCGGATGAATTCGGCATGTATTTCATTCCCAACAGTCGAGATAACATTGCTTTGATTTTTAAAACTTTCAAAGGCATCGCCTGGGTAAATGGGAATTACTTCTTTGGTTCCCGGCCTCTCCCAACCAAAAACAATTCAGAAAAGTTCAAACAAACCGAGCATCCTACGCCTGTGAGTCGTCCGAGTATATGCCCACAGAATTATTTGGATAAACTGGAACTAAAGCAATACTCCAAAAACACAGCCAGGATCTATATAGCCTGTTTCGAGAAGTTCATGCGCTTTTTCGAAGGAATATCGCTGGCTCAAATCGATGAGAATGACATACGGGATTATTTACTTCACCTCTCCCGCTCGAACAGATCTACCTCTTACATCAACCAAGCAGTAAATAGCATTAAGTTTTATTATGAGGTGGTTCTGGGTATGCCCAATCGCTTTTACAGTATCGAACGACCCCGGAAAAGGAAGAAGCTGCCCGAAATTCTGTCGGTAGCCGATGTTCACAGCCTCCTTGCCCAGGTTGGCAATCTCAAGCATCGCTGTATACTTGGCCTACTGTATTCTTCAGGATTAAGGCGGGCTGAATTGTTGGCATTAATGCCTGCAGACCTTGATTTTAACCGCAAGATGGTACGGATTCATAAGGGGAAGGGCAACAAGGATAGGTATTCTATTCTCAGTGAAACACTGATCCCTGAACTGATGGAATACCTCCACCGCTATAACCCGGATCATTACCTGTTTGAAGGCCCAAATGGAGGTCCATATTCGGCTAGCAGTGTTTTAAAGGTTGTGAGCAGGGCAGGGGTAAGGGCGGGAATTCGTAAACACGTAACTCCGCATATGCTACGGCATAGTTTTGCCACTCATTTGCTGGACAAAGGGGTAGATCTTCGGAAAATCCAGGTGCTATTGGGACATAATTCAAGTAAGACCACTGAGATTTATACACATGTAGCTGAGCATTCCTTCAAAGGTATTGACGATTTGCTATCTTAGGCCTATAAAGGATATATAGTGCATAATGCACTATACACATACGTTACCTGCAAGCAAAATATCCAATGAAGCACCTAGCCATTCTGTCTGTTTTCACTATTGCACTTTTAATGAGTTGCCAATCAAATCAAGTTAGAATTGGCCAGAATGACTTCGCCATTCAGAAAGTAAACATAGTCGATGTAAAAACTGGTGAACTACATGAAAATAGGACTGTAATCATTAGTGGGAATAAAATCAAAACCATCATTCAAACAGATAGTATTAGCTTATCTGGTATTGGCAAATTAGTCGATGGAAGCGGAAAGTACCTTATCCCAGGTCTCTGGGACATGCATGCTCATTTATTCAATGAGTCTGATATCAGGAATGCCGGTTATCCTCTTTTTATTGCCAATGGCATTACCGGTATTAGGATAATGGCCGCAGATTGCCTTAATCCGCCGTGTGGAGATCCGGATATGACTATTGCTCAGTACAGAATATTGCAGAAGGAAATCAAAGAAGGAAAGTTACTGGGTCCCAAAACCATTTTAGCAAGTGACTATATTAATGGAACTTTAAAGGGTGAATCTACGGTGCTTAAACCCAAGACCGAGGAGCATGGAAGACAACTGGCCAGATTGCTTAAAGACCGTGATGTCGATTTTATCAAGATATACGATGTGTTGACATCTGAGGCCTATTTCGGCCTTACCGATGAAGCGAAAAGACTGGACCTCGAATTTGCCGGCCATGTACCCCTTACTATTAGTCCCTCCATAGCCTCCGATGCCGGACAGAAAAGTATTGAACACACCGAAATTCCTTTGTTTATGGAGTGTTCGGACATTGAACATGAAGAAGTTAGGGCCAGAGTAATCCATTTATTCACCAATCAGCAGGGTGAATTGGGCTATTGGAACGCAAAAAACGTGAATGAATTGATGTACGAGTTGGTAAAATCATTTAACTCACAAAAATGTCATGAACTCTATGAGAAATTCATAAGAAACAATACCTGGTTTGTACCCACTTTACAGCATTTGGAAATCTATTTCGATGGGGCAGAAGACTGGAAACTAGACCCTAGAATGAAGTATATGCCCAAGGAAGAATACGATTTTTTTAAAGATGAATATGAGCCGGTCATGCGAGAATTTCGCAGTCCTTTTATCCCGGAGGTAGAAGAAATGCGAAAACGATTGGTGTTTGAAATGCAAAGAGCCGGGGTAGGCATTCTGGCCGGGTCTGACGTGGGTGAAGTCGGGCTTGTCTGTGGATTCAGCCTGCATGACGAGATCTTAAGCCTTCAAAATGCTGGCTTGACTCCTTTGCAAGCGCTGCAATCCGCAACCATAAACCCGGCAAAGTATCAGAATACTACAGATACAATAGGTAGCATTGAAAAAGGTAAAATTGCAGATCTGGTTTTACTGAATAAAAATCCACTTGAGGATATAAAGAATACACAGGAAATTGAAGCGGTATTTACCAATGGCAGGTACTTTAGCCGAAAGGATTTAGATTCCTTACTACTATCGGTAGAAAACTATATTAAGAATGAAAATTAGCCAGCAGGTAACAATGTATATAAGCCATTATTCCGATAGCTCCCGACAGCTGTCGGGACGGGATGGCTCATATACGAGACCGTTAGGCGCAATGTAACAAAACCATAATCTCTTCGTCTTCCATAAACAAACCATTATTAAAACCTTATGCCAGAAAATTTATCGGAACGAAAAGAAACTTGGAAAACAATCTTTCTATTTCTTGCAATCGTTATTCTTCTTACTTCACCTTTTCATTATGCCATAGTTAATTTATATCCATCACGAATATATGTTGGAGCTATAATGTGGTGTCCTGCAATTGCTGCATTTATTACCTTAAAAATAAAAGGTCGTAAGATTTCATCTCTAAATTGGAATTGGGGAGATTGGAAATACATTCGATTGTCTTATTTTATTCCAGCTTTAGCTGGTATAATTACCTATATACTCATCTGGATTTTTGGATTTGGAAATTTAGCAAATGCAGATGTTATTACTGAATGGGCTAAAGAACTTCAATTAATGGGAATAGGAACTTTAGACACCATACCTATTGTAGTAATAGCCATACTCTTGTTAGGAACTGTTGAAGTTATTAGATCAGCCGCAACCACTTTAGGAGAAGAAATTGGATGGAGAGGTTTTTTTATTTATGAATTAAGAAAAGTGCTTTCTTTTACAAGTGTTTCTGTTTTTAGTGGAATTATTTGGGCAGCTTGGCATTGGCCGTTGTTCGTTTACTATAGTAATAATGCAATATTGGAATTTTTAGCCTTTTTGACTACTTGTATTTTTATGTCGTTTACTATGACATACTATACTTTTAAATCTAAAAGTCTCTGGCCAGCAGTAATTTTCCACGCAGTAAGTAATGTTTATATACAAAAAATAATGCCTCCTTTAACAACAAAAATTGAAGGAACAGAACATTGGCTTGGAGAAAATGGAATTATGTTTACAATTGTTACTTGTGTTTTTGGAATTTACTTTTGGAAAAAAGCAATTAAAGAAAAAATGTAAATAAAAACACAGCGCCTAACAACGTGTATATTTAATTGCTAGGTTCTCGCCTACTTGGAAATTCCTTCGGAATTTCCTCTGGTTCGTTTTCTTTTACTAATTTAGTTGCTAGCCAACGCAACTAACCATACACGAACACGTTGAAAACTACTGCGCTAGTCTAAATTGCATCCACCAGCTTTTCATTATATGCATCCAGAACGTCCGTTGGAAGTGATTTAAGATAGATTTGTGTCGTATTCAGTTTGCTATGACCCAGCATCGCTGAAATAGCCTGCAGGGGGATGTTTTGAAGCATGGCATGGGTCGCAAAGCTGTGCCGTGAGACATAGGTGGTCAGTCTATGCCGTATCCCACACAGTGCGGCTATTTCTTTCAAACCTCTGTTGTAGCGGTGGCGCTCCCAGTCGATATCCTTGTACTGATCTTTCAGGGAAGCCCGATTAATTACGGGCAGGATGAATTCTCTCTCAGATTTTCCGTCTACATAGTATTCGAGCAACTCCCACAAAGCGTCCGTAATCTTTATGTTGTAGTGTTTCGAGGTCTTTTTACGCCTCACCAGAATACGACCTTCTACAATATTCTCTATTTTCAGGAAGCACATATCTACAAAGGACATTCCATAGAGCATATAGGAGATCAAAAAATAATTCCTGTAATGGAAGAGTTTTGTTCCCACTTCTACTTTGAGTGCCATGATCTTGCTAAGACTTTCGGCATCCAATGCCCTCTTGGCAGTTGGAGTCATTCGGATCTTGTAATGAAAAAATGGATAGGCCTCTCTTTCAATATACCCTTCCTTGATGCCTCTGTTGTAGATGGCTTTCAATACACGCATATAGGAGGCCACCCCGTTTAGTGTATTGCCTTCCTTGGAAAGATGGAATTGCTCGAACTTCCTGAGGAAATCGTAATTGATCTCGTTAAATCGAATGTCCCTTCCCTTGCTAAATACACGAAGTATCCCAATAAGTCCTGCATAGGACCGGGCAGTACCGAATCGTTGCGAGGCATTGAGCTCCTCAACTTTCTCATCGCCAAATGCCAGGAAGGAGTCAAAATTCTTTTTACGAGAGATCCGTTCGCGCACCTGATTGATAGACATATAATCCAACACTCCCCGGTCGAATAGCTTGTTTAAAACATCCACCATTCGTGTTTTCTCCTTGAGCAATAAATTGTTTATCCGGCTCACGTGGCGAGAACCAGGCCAGGAGGTTTTGATCTCTGATTTTCGAACATCCCAATAGGCAGGATGTACTGAAAATCCCGTGGTGATCGAAGTGGTTTTTCGATGGTGGGTGAGGCGAAAAACTATGGGATAGGACCCGTCTTTTTTCTTCCTTCTCGTATCTTGTAAAAGGCTTAAAAATGTCTTCACAAACCAGAAGGTAGTGAAAAAAATTGCAAACAATTTGCAAACAATTTGGTGATATCATTTGGATTCAATTGATGACAAATATTATGTAAATATCAGAAAATGAGAATTATATGAAGGATTTTGTAATTATCAATACCTCCCTGGCCGAGGCTGTTAATCAGAGGGTCCTTGGTTCGAGCCCAAGAGGGGGAGCTTCAAAAGCCATCTAGTTTAGATGGCTTTTTTATTTGAAACAAGGCTCGAGCCCAAGAGGAATGTAATCTGTCGAAATACCAGTTAGGGTAAGGGATGAAGAGGGCTTCTATAGATCATACTGCCATTGAACGTTAACAGCTTTTGAAGAATTGTTTTTGCCCTAGTCGCTGCTCGATTTCTTTGGCTGTTTTGGTAATGGAAAGCCCGCCCAGATTGGTGCACCTTAGGGTGTTTGGGATGCTTTTGCCCACTTCGTACATAGTTTCGATCACCTCGTCTAGGGGGATCAGGTGGTCGTAATCCGCCAGGGCCATATTGGCACATGAAAGTGCATTGGAGGCAGCCATCACATTGCGGTTCAGGCAAGGTGCCTCTACCCGGTTCCCGATCGGGTCACAGATGAGCCCCAGTGAACTTTGCAGCGCCATGGAAGCCGCTGATAGGCTCTGTGGCAAAGTGCCTCCGCCCAGATAAACCAGGGAGGCAGCCGCCATGGTTGCCCCGGCTCCGCACTCGGCCTGACAGCCCCCCAATTCGGCTGCAAAGGTGGCATGGGCACTGATAAACACCCCGATCAGGCCGGCGATCAGTAAGGCTTTTACCGTTTCTTCCTCCGAAAGGCCAAGGGCATCGGCCACGCCCAAAATAGCCCCGGGCATCGCCCCGCAGGACCCCGCTGTAGGGGCCGCTACAATCACGCCCATGGAGCTTTTGACTTCCATAATAGCTGAAACGTGCATAATGATCCTGTTGAGCACTTCCCCGTCCACCAGCTTCTTGTCTTCCATCATGGCCTTGAACTTCACAGATTGGGGACCCAGAATCCGGTCTTCGAACTCGGTGCCTTTGAGGCCGGTTTCGACCGCATCCCTCATAATAATCCGAATTTCGTCCATTTTGGAGAAGACCGCTTCCTCGGAGATGTTCCCCCGTATGCTCTCATATCGGGCAGCCAGTTGCCAAAGGGACAGGTTTTTTCCCTTGTTGTAGGCCAGCATTTCTGCGGTGGTGATAAAGGGCACCCGGATATCTTTCGCAGCGAGGATGGGCAAAACCGGATTGAGCTGTTTGATGGATTTGACACCTTCCAACTGGCTCAGTTCCTGTAAGAGGGAATCATCCATGGGAACCAGGGTGGTCACCAGCACAAAACAGGATGCCCCGTTATGCGTTTGAATGCCATTCACATTTGTCGACCGCTTCAGGTATTGGGAGACGCTGTCGGGATCCCCTGTGTAAATCAATGTTACGAAGCTGTCGCCGGCCAGGGAAACCTCCGTTTTATCAATTTCGATCACCTCGATCATACCGCCCCCCGTGGAAAGGGCAACCACCTGGTGCGTTTCCCAGGGGTTTTTCAGGGTAATCCTATAGGTGTTGGGATGCTCGGCCTGGAAATCGATAATGTTGATCCTGACTGCAATCCGGGCTGCCTTGAGATGCCTTTCTGAGTCCACCAGGCGCTCATCATGGGCCTCCCAGCCCAGGAACCCGCCAAAAAGCCCCATATCGGACCCCTGGTCTTTATGGGTGGTTGCCAGGGACCCGTGGGTATCAAAATCAATTTCGATCTCCGAGATCTTCCCGTCCATCAGGTCATGGCAAATCCTGCCGATCCTGAGTGAAGCCGCACAGTGTGAGCTGGACGGCCCCCGCATTACCGGCCCGACCACATCATTAAAAATACTGGGATACGTCATGGATTGGGCTTTGGATTTGAATCCATTGAAAATACGAAAAATACGTCAGCATCATTTCCTATTGTTATTATCAAATTCATAAAGTGCAGAAGGGCTGAGTAGCCTTGAATAAAGGGCTATATTTGATTACAATAAATACTACTGAAGTCATTATCGATGTTCGAGCAAGAATGAATAAACCTGAATAAATGAAACACTTAGCGTTATTATTCGTATTACTGCCTCTGTCTATTTATGCCCAGAATTCCGGCTATTCTGTAAAATCTACATTGTCCGAAGGCATGAAGGCGCCCAATACTCACCATATTGGGGAAGCCTGGTTGAATTTCCTGGTCGAAGCGGGAGGGGATTTTAACTACAACATCACCCAGGCCACTTTTAGTGCAAATTCAACCCTGGATTGGCATAAACACGCCACACCCCAGGTAGTCATCATCCTTGAAGGAGAGGGCTACTATCAGGAAAGGGGCAAGGAACCCATCATCCTCAGGAAGGGAGATGTTATAAAGTGTGAAAAAGATGTTGAGCACTGGCATACTTCATCTGCCGGGTCTGAGGTTTCCTATATCGCGGTATACGGGAGTGAGCCTACTATGTGGACAGAGAAACTCACCCGGGAGTACTACGATGGTGTGGCTCAAAAATTGAAGCAATAAAAGGAGTTTTCCTTTCTCTTTTTTGTTTAAGTATCCAGGGGATTCCATTGTTTAATAAACACAATGGCAACACCACAAAATACTTTAGAGGATCTTTTCCCATGAGCGCTGAAGGTCCAGACGGATCCCCAGCGTGAATACATCCGGGGCAGTAACCCCAAAGGAGTTGACGCCTGTTCCAAAGCGGTACTCAGAATATAAATAAGCAAAGCGGGAAGGTTTGTACTCCGCCCCGATCATGTAAAATAGACGCTTGGAATCGTCGCTTATTGGGAGGCCTTCAACATCCGGGAAGTAGCCGTTGAACCCTGCTAGAATGGAATATTTTGGCTGGATGAATTTACCGAATAGTTCAAAGCCCTTTGCATCAAAGACCACCGCCACCAATTCTTCCTCCACAACCGATCGGGTCAGGTCCCCATTCGTATGATTTGCGTAGACAGCTCCGAGAAGAAGGTGGTCGGAGTTGTAGGAGACTCCTAAGGCGAGGTATTCCGGTTGGTTTCCGAATCCAAGGGTGTTTTCAATTAGAAAATCATCAAAATAGCTTTTGTTGTAGGCCGCCCCCGCCTTTAGCCCTTGCAGGATGTCTAATTGGGCACTCAACGCGAACCCGTCGAAAAGGAAGCCATTGGATATGGAACGCATTTGTAATTGGCCTCCGAGGTGTAAGGGTCCGATTTTATTGCGGTAAGTCAGCGCCTGGTTTGCCCTGCCGGTACCTGTTTCTCCTCCGTCGGAGCTTGCCACGTAGGTTGCACTACCTTGTCCCCCGAACACATTGAACCTGTCGGTATATCCTGTGATGTCGTAATAGACACTCCATTGTTTGCCAATCCTCAGGATCCCGTATTCCCCGAAATCAGCACCCAGATACCCTAAGCGGGTCGAAAAAACCTGTAGGTTCTGGGTCTCATCAAACTTGATGAATCCACTATTGGTATTGGCATCCGCATTGAAAAGTTGGGCACTCCTAAAGAGGTTAATAGCCAGTTCTACTCCCGTAAAATAGCGAATATTGCTCTTGTAAACCGAAAATTCAAACCCTATACGCGAGGCATTCTCCTGAATTTCAGCCTGTTCCCTCAGGACGGCTATATGGCCTCGAAAGCTCCCGTAAGGTGCAATCTGGATTCTTGTGGAGTCCGAAAAATTGGGCTCCCGATCCCCGGTCTGGCCAATACAGCAAAAAGGCACGGACAATAGCACAGTAAAAAAGACCTTACTGAGATTTCTAAACATGTAGGGAATTGTACTTGGCATTTCCAAAAGGTAGTAAAATTTTTAATTGAGATCTTACCAAATGTGCCTCGTTGAGGTGCATATTTATATTTCTACAAAGCATTCAAGGACCATGGGATTCTTTAAAGAAACACTAACTTTAAATGCGTACTTCAGGCTGGCCATATGGATCAAATAGAGCCCGCCGACCAAAATCAAAAGTTTAAAGAATACGGGTTTAAGCATTATGAAATACCTTATCATCACACTTGCATTGCTTTTGACGTTCGGCCTCAAGGGACAGAAAAATGTCACGATTGAACTGCCTGAGAGTTATGAACTTTCCAATATCGTTTTGGCGCTGACGCAATATGGACAAACGGACAGATGGGATGTACAAAAAATTCCACCTTATTACGACCGGGTTATGGAATATTTTGAACCCGTTAAGGACCACCCACTCCTGGACAGCGTAAACTATTCGCGAAAAAAATGGGAAAAATTTCTCGGATTCAGAACGGATGCCTATGCCTTTTCCTTCGACGACGAAAACCAGTTGAAACGAGATTTCGAGTTCCAATCCTTCAGTTATCCCGAATTCGACAAAAATATCCACCTGGTTAACGATTTCGTTGAAGAATCGAACTTCAGAAAATTTTATAGAGACAATAGGGGTTTCTACGACCAGATTATCGCCAATTATAAAGAATACTATTTCGTCAACAGGTCCAAAGCTTACCTTGAAAAAATTGCCGGAAAAACTTTCGAAGACCAGGTGAAATACAAAATCGTGATTTCGCCTTTGGTCGGGGGTCAGAACTGCCACAGAGATATCGACAGCCTGACAACAGCCGATTTCCCGAACATCAGCAAGGAGTTGATTTTAGGGGACAAAAATGTGGATATGACAACCCGAATCATTGCAAACCATTCCCTGTTCACCGAAATGGACCACGGCTACCTGAACCCGATTTCCGACACGTTTGAAAAGCAGATCGAAAAATATTATAACAAAACAATTTGGGATAAAGAATCGGGCTATATGGGCATAGATTCTTTTAACGAATATATTACGTGGGCGGTCTATGACGCTTTTGTCAAAGAAGAATTTCCCGAATATGCCGATGCGGTAACGCTACCTTATCACTACGTAAATGTCCAAAGAGGTTTTATAGCCTCCGAATTCTTCGCAAAAAAGGTGGTGGAACTGATGCAAAAAAATAAATCCGGAAAAATTGAGGATATTTATTTGCCCCTTCTAAAATGGTGTAAAGAACAAGAGGGTAAAGTTGTTCAGCCTGCTGTAAAAAACGGAGATAAAACACAATCGATATCCCTGGCAGACAATGCAGTCCAGATTGAGTTTACCCAGCCAATGGATGAAAATATAAAAACTTTCCAGGCGTATCTGACCGAAACAAAGGATGGGGTAGTACAAGGGAATGGAGCATTGATCGAAATTGACATTACGGAATCGAAATTGAACTGGAAGGACAATGGGACAACTGCACAGTTTTTTTTGAACACGGAATTTCAGGAATTCAATTTGACACTTAATTACGGAAACATTCTGAAACCCATACGGTCAGGAAATCAGATATTGCTGAAACCGGTAACCCTTTATTTCAAGAGGGCGGAACAATAGTAAGTCATCGCATCTTATACTGCATCTGCAAGTTCAGTGGCAGACAATTTAGTCTCACCCTGCGCGCAGACTATATCATTTGGATTAATAAAAAAAACCGAAGAAAATGAAAGTAACCTTGATTAGCATTCCGGTCCTTGACCAGGAAAATGCCTTAAAGTTTTATACTGAGAAGTTAGGTTTCCTGAAAAAGAAGGACATTCCCCTGGGTGGGGGGAATCGATGGCTGACCCTGGTCTCAGAAGAGTGGCAGGACGGGCCAGAAATACTATTGGAGCCAGCGCCCAACCATTTTGAACCTTCCAGGGTATATCAGGATGCCTTAATGAAAGCTGGGATTCCCTGGACACAATTCGATGTTCAGGACGTGGCTTCCGAATACGAACGCCTCACAAAGCTCGGTGTATCTTTTAGTGTAAAACCGACTGAAATGGGCACGGTAAAAGTTGCCGTTTTTAATGATACGTGTGGTAATAATATTCAACTTGTGGAGGAATTGTAGAACTGCTTTTTGGCAATTATTCGACGGAATGCTTATCTAGAATTCCTGGTGAAGACAGGCCTGATCTCACATTGCCTTTACCTGCAGATCTCTGGTGCGTCAGGATGTTGTGAATCATTCCATGAGTTTGGATGTTAACCGGTATTTACCAGGGGTAGGCAGGGATGCGTTTGGATACTAATGGGACTTCATATGAATTGTAACAAATCCACCCGCAGCTCGTCTTAATTTTTGAAAACCAGCCCAACCATTTAAGATGAACACACTGAATTTACTCAAGAACACCACACCGATCCTGTGGGGTCTGTGCCTGTTCCTTTGCCTGAAGGTCTCAGCCCAACCTAATTATCCAAGGACACCTGCTGAGGCAAATCTCATTTATTCGGATCTGGAACATTTTATGGAGGCTTACGCCGAACTGGCAACAAACCCGGATACCCTGCAGGTTTTGCAAACCTTGTATTTCGATCGCGGTTCTGAAGGCCTCAAAGAATACATACGCCGGCATAAGCTCACTCCGGAACTCATGAGGGATGCCATGCTGGCGAACCCGGAGCGCTATGCCCTGCTCCCCGCCTTCCTGGATAAAATTTCCGCGATAGAGCAAGTCTATAAGGACCTCATGAAGGACTTCAGCACTGTTTTGCCCAACGCCATGTACCCGCCGACATACCTCCTGGTCGGGGCTAACAGAGGGATAGGGCAGGCTTCCGGGGTAGGACAACTCATTACCGTTACCCGCCCGGCCGATAATTTGCCGAAACTCAAGAAGTTAATGGTTCATGAATTGGCCCATTTCCAGGAGGCTATGGCCATGGGTCTTCCCAAGTATGCGGCACTCTATGCCAAGCCGGACAACTTACTTGGGATGTGTTTAAGGGAGGGAGGGGCCGAATTTGTCACTTCCCTGGTCCTTGGGGACATTACCCAAACGGAGGCTCTGGAATTTATCGAAGAAGATGAAAAGCAGCTGAAAAACGAGTTTTTAAAAGATCTCGAGAAGGAAGGACAAAACAGGGATTACTGGCTTGGGGTGAACACAGACAAAAGCAAGCATCCCAATCTTCTCGGATACGCCATGGGATACAAGATCAATAAAGCGTACTATGACATGGCAACTGATAAAGCTGCGGCCCTTCAGGACATACTTCGCATGGATGATGCTGCGGTTTTCGTGACATCAAGTGGTTATTTTGACAACCCCTAGCCCCTGCAAATTACTGCAGAGACCCGGCCACCTTTAACGTACTGACTGCCCGCAATTGATTTCGATGCGGGTTCCGATTCCAGAGTCCTTTGTTCGGATTGAAATTTTAATTCAGCAACAGAGGTAAACCCACTAATGCCTCATATCCTGTCAAAGTACCGAATTCGAAACTCCCTCGCTTATTGTTGCATTTAAGAATCCTTTGGAAAAATCCGGCAAAGTTCAATTCGGGCTGAATAAACATGCAGGTCATCGCCTTACTAAGTTGATTGCCATGATTTTGGTCATTTGGCAAAGATTTTTGAAGACGTATTTTAAGGGTTTATTTTAAAAAGGTAAACCCATGAGGACTCCAAGGAGAAGATTAAAAAATTCAGGAAGCTTCTTATGACAACTCCATCGGAAGCCCCTTTTTACAGGCCTTCTGGTCGGACCCTGAATTCAGCCCGGAGGAACCTGCATTCTATTACATAAGGGTGCTCGAAATTCCGACCCCCCGCTGGACCACCATCGATGCCAAGGTGTTTGGTGTCAAAAGACCGGAAGATGTACCGGCCAGCATACAAGAACGGGCCTATACCTCCCCAGTCTGGTACAACCCCCGATAGGAGGTAGTTGAATCCAATATCTGAGAATATAAAGTTATCCGGCACTCATTGATCGGACGCCAACCCAGCAGACGATACATTCTGATTCAGAAAGAGTTACATTTGAAAAAACAGCATTATGTGTAAAGCGGATCATAACCTTAAGTACCTCACTCTTTTCGCTGTTATCCTTTTGAGCTTGGCTTCCTGCAAGGATAAACCGAAACAGGAGAACGCTCCGGCAACAGAGGTAATAGAAGCTCTGGAGGACCCTGAATTTAATGAGACTGATGAAATATTGGGGCTCAGTGAACAATGGATTGGTGACCTGGACGGAATGATCGAGCGGGGCCAAATTCGCGCCCTTGTACCCTATAATCGCAGCAGTTACTTTATCAATGGCACCAAAAGGGGAGGTATTATATATGAAGCCCTCACGTTATTTGAAAAAAACCTCAACGAACAACTTGGCAAGAGACCAGGGACTCCTGGTTATGTCCGGGTGATTTTTATTCCCATGACCCGTGACCGTATCCTGCCTTCCCTGAACGAAGGGTATGGGGATCTCGCTGCGGCAAACCTGGTTATTACAGAGAGCCGTAAAACGGAATTCGATTTTTCAATCCCCTCCGTGGACAACTGGCGTGAACTGGTCGTTTCGGGCCCTGCGGCGGGGCCCATTACCAATTTTGAAGATATCCTGGGGGATACGGTTTACATCAGGCGATCCAGCAGTTACTATGAACATCTGAAGGTTTTCAACGACTCCCTTAGCAAGGCCGGGAAACCTGCGATCCATGTGGTGCCTGTTGATGAACATCTGGAAGATGACGATATCCTGGAGATGGTCAATGCCGGGATGATTCCGATCACGATATCGAATAATTTTGCAACCAGGCTTTGGAGTCAAATACTTCCTGATATCAGGGTACATGAGGATCTGGCCATAAAAACCGAAGGAAAAATCGGATGGGCGATGCGCAGTGGGAGTCCCAATCTAAAAACGGCTGTAGATGTATTTATAAAGCAGCACCGGCAAGGCTCCCTTACGGGCAATATACTTTTAAAGAAATTTCTTGAGAATACCAATTATCTCAAAAAGGCCAATGCACCGGAAACGGTGGAGCGTTTCGCGGAAATAAGGGCTTTGTTCATAAAATACGGAGCGAAATTCAATTGGGACTGGCTTTTGCTCGCTGCCCAGGGATATCAGGAATCCCAGCTTGATAACTCAAAGAGAAGCCCGGCAGGGGCTGTTGGGATTATGCAGATCAAACCCAGTACTGCCGCTGACCCCAATGTAGGTATTGACAATGTCTACGATTTGGATAACAACATTCACGCTGCCGCCAAATACCTGGACTTTATAAGAAGCCGGTATTTTGACAGTCCGGAAATCGATCCGTTTAATGCCATGTTGTTGAGCCTGGCGGCATACAACATGGGCCCGGGAAGAATGAATCAAATTCGCAAAAAAGCTGCTCAACAGGGCCTTAATCCAAATGAATGGTTCGGGCAGGTGGAGCTAATTGCAGCAAAGGAGATCGGAAGGGAAACCGGGCAGTATGTTAGTAACATTTACAAGTACTACATCTCATTCCGCTCCCTGCAGAGGTATGGCCAGAAAACGGGCAAAACGTATGACGCAAGGAAATCCTGAGGGATATATTAAAAGCTGTTTGCTGGGTAACATGGGTTACATGATCTGTGGATTTCTCTGAATACCTTTGTACTTTAAAAATGAAATAGCATGCCTACTGTAAAACTTAATGCTCAAAAATTCAAAGAAGAAATCTTTGATTACACCACTGAAAAAGAGTGGAAATATAAAGGGGACAAACCTGCCATCATTGACTTTTATGCAGATTGGTGCGGGCCGTGCAAGATGGTTGCACCTATTCTGGAGCAATTGAGCGATGAAAACCCGGATATTATTATCTATAAGGTGGATACACAGGTAGAGCAGGAACTGGCAGCAGTCTTTCAGATCCGCAGTATCCCCAGTATTTTGTTTATCCCTATGGATAAGCAACCGATGATGCAGGCCGGGGCACTGCCCAAGCACGTTCTTGAAGAGGTCATCCAAAAGGAATTGATGACATCCGTTTCCTAGCGCGATCCACAAATACATTTCCAGGAAGCCTTCAGATTCTCTTGGAGTTTAACGGGAGCCTAATCCAATTCTAACCTGGTTTCAGAAAGCCTGTTCAGGAAGAAGGAAATCCTGTATATTTCGATTATCAATATATTTTCGGATGAGGCCCTCTTGGATATTATTCCATGTTTTTTGTGTCGTATTTCTCTTTTCAGCAACTTGGTCATTTGCTCAGAATTCCAATGATTCGCTGAAAGCAGTGAAGATGCTGGGACTCAAGATTCACAAAGGATCCGTACTGATTCACAGCAGGGATCTGAGACCCATTGAAGATTCGTATCCGACCGGAATTGAATTGGATCTGGCGTGGCATAAAATATCACAGCAAGCCTGGGAAAGCTGTCTGTGTTACCCTAAACTGGGCGTTGCACTCACCTACTGGGGGTATGATAACAAAGAAGTACTTGGACAGGGGCTGACGGGGCTTTTTTACATCGAACCTGTATTTAATACGAAAGGACGCATAAATTATTCCATTCGGGCGGGCTTTGGGTTGTCCTATCAAAACAGTCCTTATGACTCCATTCAAAACCCCAATAATTTAAGCTATAGTACCTACCTGGGATTTCCCCTGCAATTGGGGGGAAGCGTGCATTTCAGGATTAAATCCCGATGGTTATTGAATGCCAGTCTGATGTACAACCACATTTCTAACGGGGGCATCAGGCAACCCAATAAGGGGATTAACTGGCCTTCTTTGGGAATTGGAATGGCCTATTATTTAAATGAATTTGAGTTCAGGGAAAGGGCGAATATCGACTGGAGGGCCCTGGGTCCGCCCCAAAAAAGATGGGATTTTACACTTTTTGTCGCCTATGAGGAGCCGCGGGAGAATCTGTTCCTGTTTTCCCCCGGGTTGGAGGTCAAGTGGAGCAGGCAATTTGCAAGGGTCAATGCCTATACGCTCGGAGGTGAGTTTATGTATGACAACGGAACGGGCTATGTGCTGGAGACTATGGGTAAAAAGCCTAATTCGGTAAAGGCCGGACTAGCTGCCGGACATGAGTTCTTATTGGGGAAGTTCCTGTTCAGTCAACAGTTCGGGGTCTATCTCAGCAACCCCAATCCCGAGCATCCGCAGGTGTATCAGCGGTATGGACTGGTGTATAGATTTGACAAGACCTTTAGCGCGGGCATTAACTTAAAAGCACATGGGCATGTAGCCAACTTCCTCGATTTCAGGATGGGTATTTCGCTTTGAGCGCGAAAGTGGGATTTATAAGGAATGTGGAAAGCGAGGTCAAACGGGAAGGTTCAAAGCTATCCGGATATCATTGGAGAAAGTATTTCTTCCGCAGCCAGAAAGAGACACGGACCAAAAGTATCAGCGCAGGAACTTCCACCAGGGGTCCGATAACCCCGGCAAACGCCTGGCCCGAATTTAATCCGAAAACTGCAATAGCGACAGCAATAGCCAACTCAAAGTTGTTCCCAGCTGCCGTAAAGGCAACCGACGCCGTTTTATCGTAGTCCGCACCGATTGCCCTGCTCAGGAAAAAACCGATCAGGAACATAAGTATGAAGTAGATCAATAAGGGGATTGCAATGATCAGAACATCCCGGGGAATTGTTACAATAAGCTCTCCCTTGAGGGAAAACATGACTACGATGGTAAAGAGGAGTGCAACCAGGGTTATGGGGGAAATTGCCGGGATGAATTTTTCGGTATACCACTGCGCTCCTTTGATCCTGACCAGGATCAGACGGCTTAAAATGCCCATTAAAAAGGGAATCCCCAGATAGATGGCGACACTTTCGGCAATGGTGCCTATGGAAATGTCGACGATAGCTCCCTCAAACCCAAAATAAGGGGGAAGTATCGTTATAAAGATCCAGGCGTAGAAACTATAGGCAAAGACCTGAAAAATGCTGTTTAAAGCAACCAGGCCTGCGCCGTATTCGCTGCTTCCCTCAGCGAGGTCATTCCATACCAAGACCATTGCAATGCAACGGGCCAGGCCGATCAGGATAAGGCCAACCATATACTCTGGATAGTCCTGTAAAAAAACAATAGCCAGAATAAACATCAATACGGGTCCGATGATCCAGTTTAAGATCAGGGATATGGTCAAAACCTTTGTGTTGCGAAAGACCTTCGGCAAAAGGGCGTAGTTTGCCTTGGCCAATGGGGGGTACATCATCAGAATCAGGCCGATGGCGATAGGAATGTTGGTGGTTCCCACACTAAAAGAATTAATGATCTCAGGAAAAGTGGGCAGGAAATATCCAATACCAACCCCTAGAGCCATAGCAATAAAGATCCAGAGGGTTAGGTTTCGATCCAGGAAACTGAGTTTCTTTTCAGTCATGGTTAAGCCTTGATTTTGGAGAAAACATAAAATAGTTCGGTTGCAATTTGCAGACTTCGTTCACGATACATTTCTTGTTGTAGCGGCGTATTGTCAGAGGTTTTGGGGTCTTCATAGGGTAATGAGATGCGAATTTCAGCTCCGGGAATAAAAGGACAACCTTCATCTGCCTGGGTACACGTCATCACCGCTGCGAATTCTGATTGCGGATTGAAATGGTCATCAAACCGCTTAGAAAACCCGATTACCGGATGGGCGTCAGCCCCGAATTTGATGCTGTACACAGGATTGGTATCCTTTGAGAGTGTTTCGATCTGAAACCCTTTAGCGCTGAGTGTTTCCGCCACCATAGGGAAAAGTGCCGTAGCCTCTGTACCCCCTGAGTAACAAAAGACATTCTCAATATCGCAATATGCGGCCATTGTTTGGGCCCATACCTGGGACAAGTGACTTCTGCGGGAATTGTGGGTGCAGATAAAATTCAAGCGGATGTGTTTGGAGTCTTCTATCTTATGGCGGATAAACCCGATCAGGGGCTGCAATAAGGCCTTGCGTTCAATGCTAAGATTTTCAGGTTTAAGACCCTGTATGACCTCCTTAATTTCAGGAAACGTCTTCAATGGCATCTTCATCGGTTTATAGGTTGTAGAATTTGAAATTTCTTTCAGACTTTAGCCAGCAAGGCATTAAAAGGGTTGGGATGCGCACTGCCTTTAGCAACACAAATCCCCGGGGGCAACGTCCTGATCCAGAAACCCAATGAGGACCTCTTTGATCGATTCCCAGGCATGGACGTCAATACAGTAGCACACACTGGTGCCTTCGATATTGCCTTTAATCAGACCAACTTGCTTCAATTCTTTTAAATGTTGGGAAATGGTCGGCTGTGCTAACCCGATCTCGCTTACCAGCTCTCCGCAGATACAGGACTCCGCTTTAAACAGATGTTGAACAATGGCTACTCGTGCCGGATGCCCGAGGGCTTTTGCAATTGTAGCAATCCGATTTTGCCCTTCGGTAAATATTTCACTTTTAGTTAAGCCCATTACAACTTTATTGGTATATCGCAATAATACGATTAAATTAGAAAACTAAAGCCTGATCAAAGCAATATTTTAAAAGCCAGAATCCGGCCAGGTGGAGGATTTATAGCAATAAGGTTCTGAAGTAACTCTGGCAGGACTATTTATTTTGCTATTTTTATGGAATTGAAAATATCAAATCCAATCATGAAAAAAATTCTCCCCCTTTTACTCCTCAGTCTTCTGTTTACATTTCTCGGAACTCCTTTAAATGCACAGCGCAAAAAAAAGGATAATCCCGAGCAAACCAAGGCAGGACTTCCCCTTCAGGCTTTTAAATTCCGGAACATCGGGCCTGCTTTTCTTTCTGGTCGCATCGCGGATATCGCTGTACACCCCGAGAATGACAATGTCTGGTATGTTGCCGTAGGATCGGGAGGCGTTTGGAAAACCGTGAATTCAGGAACCACCTGGACCCCCTTGTTCGACACACAGAAATCCTATTCCACAGGTTGTGTCACGATAGACCCCAGCAATCCCGCGACCATTTGGGTCGGATCCGGGGAAGATGTCGGCGGACGACACGTGGCATATGGCGATGGGGTTTACCGGTCGCCGGATGGCGGTAAAACCTGGGAGAATCTTGGGCTGAAAAACACCCAGCACATTGCGCGCATCCTGGTTCATCCGGATAACAGCGACGTGGTTTGGGTAGCGGCTCAGGGACCCCTTTGGAACAAAGGAGGGGAACGCGGGGTTTACAAAACAACGGACGGTGGACTCACCTGGAACCGGGTGCTCGGTAACGACGAGTGGACTGGGGCTACGGACCTGATTATGGACCCCAGGGATCCACAGGTGCTTTATGCAGCGACCTGGGATCGCCACCGGACTGTGGCAGCACTCATGGGAGGAGGTCCCGGATCGGGGATTCACCGTTCTACTGACGGAGGGGAAACCTGGACAAAACTCTCTACAGGTCTTCCTAAATCGAATATGGGGAAGATCGGTATCGCCATTTCACCCCAGCAGCCGGACGTGATCTACGCCGCCATTGAACTGGACCGCACTACGGGAGGCGTATTTCGCTCTGAAGACCGGGGGGCCTCCTGGAAAAAGATGTCCAATACAGTGTCCGGCGCTACCGGCCCGCATTACTACCAGGAATTGTACGCGAGCCCGCATAAGTTTGATCGCTTGTATCTGATGAATGTCCGTGTACTCACCTCTGACGATGGGGGCAAAACCTTTGTGCAACTCAAAGAAGAGGATAAACACTCCGACAACCACGCCCTGGTTTTTAAAAAGGACGACCCGGATTACCTGATGTTGGGCACAGATGCGGGTATCTATGAGAGTTTTGACCTGGCAGAAACCTGGAAATATCACAAGAACCTTCCCCTGACCCAGTTTTACAAGGTTGCCGTGAACAATGCAGAACCTTTTTACCATATTTTCGGGGGTACACAGGATAACGGGTCGGCCGGGGGACCTTCCGCTACGGATGAGCGTGAAGGCATCAGCAATAAACACTGGTATAAAACCCTCTTCGCGGACGGACACCAATCTGCCACAGACCCCGAGTACGACAATATCATCTACGCCGAAACCCAGCAGGGCGGCCTGCATCGTGTGGACCTGGCGACCGGGGAGCAGGTTTTTATACAACCTCAGGCGCGCAAAGGTGAACCTCACGAAAGGTTCAATTGGGATGCCCCTATTTTAGTATCCCCACACGATCCCGCACGGCTTTATTTTGCCTCCTACCGCGTATGGAAATCTGAAAGCCGGGGTGACGACTGGCAACCCATTTCAGGGGACCTGACACGAAATGAAGAGCGTCTGTCATTACCGATTATGGGCCGGCAGCAATCCTGGGATAATGCCTGGGATGTCGGGGCCATGTCCAACTACAATACGATTACTTCCCTGAGTGAATCCCCCGTTCAGGAGGGAGTGCTTTACGCGGGTACTGACGACGGCTTTATCGCCGTTAGTGCTAACGGAGGTGACGATTGGGATCGCATCCCGGTCACGCGATTGGGACTTCCGGAGCGCAGTTTTGTAAACGATATCAAAGCGGATTTACACGACGCCAATACCGTTTATGTTGTGCTGGACAATCACAAGGAAGGGGATTTTAACCCGTACCTTTTCAAGAGTACCGATAAGGGCAAAACCTGGAGGTCCATGTCCTCAAACCTGCCTGAGCGCACACTACTCTGGCGAATCGTTCAGGACCACGTAGATCCAAACCTTTTCTTCCTGGCTACTGAGTTTGGGGTGTATACTTCTCTGGATGGAGGAGCAAACTGGCAAAAATTACCGGGCACCCCGAATATGGGATTCAGGGACCTGGTGATCCAAAAACGGGAGAACGATTTAGTAGCTGCCTCTTTTGGCCGTGGCTTCTTTGTGTTGGACGATTACAGTGCCCTTCGAAATATGACACCCGAAGCCCTCGACTCTCAGGGAATGTTATTCGCTCCGCGAACAGCTAAATGGTATGTTCCGCGAAGTAACCTGGGAAATACTGGGGCGGATTACTATATCGCCGACAACCCGGATTTTGGGGCGGTTTTCACCTATTACCTCAAAGATGAGTTCACCACGGCCAAACAGGCACGTAAAAAAGCGGAAAAAGAAGCCAATGAGAAAGGAATGGATATTCCGTTTCCGGGCTATGACGCTTTGGACCAGGAGAATAGCGAACAACCGGCCCGGGTATGGATTACCATTAAGGATGCCCAGGGCAATGTCATCCGGCATCTGCAGCAAAAAGCGGAAAAGGGAACCCATCGCTTGGCCTGGGACCTGCGCCATGCCAGTACCCGCGCCATAGATCCAGATCGATCCGGCGGTGGCGGTGGCTGGTGGAATCGCGGACCCCTGGGTGTCCCGGGGATGTATACCGCATCCCTTGCACTTGAAAAGGAGGGTACAGTTACCCCAATGGGCAATGAAGTTCAATTTGAAGTGAAGCCCGTACAAGAAGGGACACTGAAAGGCATGGACTATGCGAGTTATAATGAATACAGGCAGGAACTCACAGGATTACAGCGCGATTTTGAGATGCTCAGTGATCAATACGATCAGGCGGAAACCGCGTTGAAAGGATTCCAGAAAGCACTTCCACTGGTGACGGGATCCCCTGCGGGCCTGGCCTCAGATGTACAGGAGTTGGAGAAAGCCCTGCGCACGCTTGAAATCAAAGCCGAAGGGAGTCCGGCCCGAAATGAGATCGGGGAACGCAACCCGCCTTCAGCCCAATCCCATTTGGGGGTAGCCAGTCGCGGCTTGGCTACGACCTATGGCCCGACACCTTTACACAGAAAAAGTCTGGCCATAGCACGGGAAATGTTGGGTGAATTGAAACCGGAGATGACCCGGATATCAGACCAGATGGTACCGGCACTTGCCCGTAAACTTGAACAGGCCGGAGCACCTTATATAAAGGGAAACTAAAATAAGATCAGGGCGGGCCATGATTTGCGAAAGGCGTGGCTCGCTTTTAGATTGCACTACATTTTGGTGGATTTGCAAATAGGAACACCGGTATTGGCTTGATCCTGTGTGCATCGGCCAGTACAATAAAATGGCTTATTTCACGGTTTAATACCAGAAAGTTATTGGTTATGGGGCGTCCTTTCGGATTGAAAGATGCGCGAATTCATGTTGAAATTTTGTTCAATAGACGCCATAAACCTCAAGATTTCATAGCTTTGTACTATAAATGAAAGAAGTAGTACGTAAAATAGCATCCCTCTGTATGGCACTTTTGGTGCTGTTTTCCACCTTATCATTTTCGGTGGGGATGCACTTTTGTGGAGACCACCTCGTGGATTTTAGCCTTTTTGAAAGCGGGGATACCTGCATGATGAAGGCCGAATCCGAAGCATCTTCGAGCTCGTGCGAGATGATGGCAATGAAGACAGACTGCTGCTCCGATGTGGAATTTGTGGTTGAAGGACAACAGGATCTCAAACTTTCTTTTGACCAGCTTTCTTTTGATCAACAGGTGTTTGTTACCTCGTTGGCCATCTCATACGTTGGCCTGTACGAAGGCACTGCAGAGAATGCAATATTCTTCAAAGATTATTCCCCACCACCGCTGATACGGGACGTTCAGATCCTGGATCAGACCTTCCTTATTTGATTTTTAAACCATGGAATTACAATCCTGATGGCCTGTGCCGTTAGGGGCTATCCTATTCGTTGGGTAGTTTGTTTACACACTTTCTAATGGTTTAATCATCATTTCCCATGCTGAATAAAGGCATAAAATTTCTTATCGAGAATAAACTAGTGGCTGTCTTGTTACTCCTGCTCTTTGTGGGCTGGGGTACGGTAAATGCGCCCTTTAATTGGGATACGGGTTTTCTGCCCAGGAATCCCGTTGCTGTGGATGCGATTCCCGACTTAGGGGAGAATCAGCAAATCGTTTTTACGAACTGGCCCGGTCGCTCCCCCCAGGACATAGAAGATCAGATTACTTACCCCCTTACAACATCATTACTTGGCGTGCCTGGCGTGAAGACGGTTCGAAGTTCCTCAATGTTTGGTTTTTCCAGCATCTATATCATCTTCGAGGAGGACGTAGAATTTTACTGGAGCCGAAGCCGTATCCTGGAGAAATTGAATTCACTGCCCGGCAATCTCCTGCCAGAAGGGGTCAGGCCTGCCTTAGGTCCGGATGCTACGGGATTAGGTCAGATTTTCTGGTATACCCTGGAAGGCCGGGATGAGGATGGAAATGTCACCGGGGGCTGGGATCTGCAGGAACTGCGGAGTCTTCAGGATTACTATGTGAAGTATGCCCTCTCTGCGGCAGCAGGGGTTTCCGAAGTAGCCTCAATTGGGGGGTATGTACAGGAATATCAGATCGATGTAGACCCTGAACTCCTCAGGCAATACGGCATTGAGCTTCAAGAGGTGGTTGATGCAGTAAAACAGAGCAATCGGGATATCGGGGCCCAAACCCTTGAAATCAACAAGGCCGAGTATCTGGTAAGGGGTCTTGGCTATATCGAGTCCCTGGATGACATCAAGAACGCGGTGGTTACTTCAGATAAGTTTACATCGTTGCGCATAGGGGACATTGCGAATGTCACTTTGGGCCCGGCTGCCCGGAGGGGCATCCTCGACAAAGAAGGTGCAGAAGTAGTTGGGGGTGTTGTAGTCGCCAGATATGGGGCCAATCCACTTGAGGTTATTGAGAATGTCAAAGAAAAGATTCAAGAACTCAGCGCCGGACTGCCTACCCGGCAACTGGCCGATGGCCGTATGTCTAAACTCACTGTAGTTCCTTTTTACGACCGGACAGAACTCATTCAGGAAACCCTGGGCACCCTAAACGAAGCACTGACCCTGGAAATACTGATTACCATCCTTGTTATCGTAATAATGGTGTTTAATATACGGGCATCTATCCTGATATCCGGACTGCTTCCGGTGGCCGTGTTAATGGTATTTATCGCGATGAAGGTCTTTGGGGTGGACGCAAATATCGTGGCGCTTTCAGGAATTGCTATTGCCATTGGTACCATGGTTGATGTGGGAGTCATACTCTCGGAGAACATCATTCGCCATCTCGAGGAGAACAAGGACAAACTCCCTGTAAACACAGTTGTTTATAACGCCGCCTCGGAAGTTTCGGGGGCCATTGTTACTGCGGTGATGACGACCATTATCAGTTTTATTCCGGTCTTTACAATGATTGGATCTGAAGGCAAACTGTTCCGCCCCCTGGCCTTTACCAAAACCTTTGCGCTTACGGCATCTATTATCGTCGCCCTGTTCCTGATTCCTCCCTTCGCCGCTTTTCTCTTTCGGAAAAAACAGAGTAAGAGTGTTTTGGGATATGTACTGAGTATACTCCTTATTGTAACTGGTCTCGTAGCCCTTGGGTATGGATATTGGCTCGGCCTGGTTTTAATGGCATTCGGTATTGTCAAGCCCTTAAAAAATGCAGAATTGGCAGGACGCCTGTTCAAGGGATTTTCACTCTCTGAAAAACAGGCAGCTCTTTGTAATATGGTCATTTCAGTGGTAGCTATCGTTTTTCTACTGGCTACCTACTGGAGGCCTCTGGGCTTTGATCGCAGTATCGCAATAAACCTGATTTTTGTTGGGCTGATATGCTTTGGCCTGCTTGCTGTTTTCTGGACTTTCAGAAAGTACTACAGCCAAATCCTGAGATGGGCGTTGCGCAATAAGGTGGCCTTTTTATGCATTCCCTTGGCCATCGTCATTTTAGGATTTGTCATTATGCGCAACTCCGGGAAAGAGTTTATGCCTGCCCTCAACGAAGGGTCGTTTCTGCTGATGCCCACATCGCTTCCCCACTCAGGGGTTGCTGAGAACAAGCGCGTCCTCCAACAACTCGACATGGCCGTGGCCAGCATTCCTGAAATTGAAACAGTGGTAGGGAAGGCCGGCAGGACAGAATCCGCCCTGGACCCCGCCCCCCTTTCCATGTACGAGAATATGATTCAGTACAAAACCGAATACATGCGGAATGCAGAAGGGGAGCGCCGACGCTTTCAAATCGATGCGGATGGACTGTTTGTACTGAAGAGCGGCGAAAGGTTGCTGAATCCAAATACAGTATCTGAAAACGCAGCCCGGACGAATCGGGATTACGATCTCGAGGCCTTTGCCCAGGTTTCCTATGAGGACCTCATAGAGGATGCTTCCGGGGCCTACTTTCGCTTATGGCGGCCCGGGATTGAATCCCCTGATGACATATGGAAAGAGATCGTCAACGCAACCCGTTTACCGGGTGTAACTTCCGCACCAAAATTGCAGCCTATCGAAACGCGGTTGGTAATGTTGCAAACCGGGATGCGCGCCCCGATGGGAATAAAGGTTAAGGGCCAGAACTTAGAGGACATTGAGGCTTTTGGCGTGGAGCTGGAATCGATTCTGAAAGAAGTTAACGGTGTGAAGCCGGAAGCTGTTTTCGCCGACCGGATTGTAGGTAAACCCTATTTGCTTATCGATATCGACAGGGATGCTCTGGCCCGGTATGGTATTAAAATAGAAGACGTGCAACAGGTTCTCGAAGTGGCCATTGGTGGTATGACTCTTACCCAGACCTTAGAGGGAAGAGAGCGTTATGGGGTTCGGGTTCGATACCCCCGTGAACTCCGGGAAAATCCCGCAGACATTGAAAATATCTATGTCCCCGTTGCCGGAGGCAGCCCGATTCCCCTTAAGGAACTGGTTACCATTCGTTATGAAAAAGGCCCGCAGGCGATTAAGAGTGAAGATACTTTCCTGGTAGGGTATGTGTTATTTGACAAACAGGAAGACTTCGCTGAAGTGAATGTTGTGGAAAGTGCACAAGACCTCATTGAGCAAAAAATAAACTCAGGGGAACTGATCGTTCCTCAGGGAATCAGTTACAAATTCACAGGGACGTATGAAAACCAGATCCGGGCAGAAAAAACACTCTCGGTCGTGGTCCCTCTGGCATTGCTGATCATCTTCCTGATCCTATATTTTCAGTTTCGTTCGGCAGCGACCTCCTTAATGGTGTTTACGGGTATTGCTGTTGCCTTTGGGGGTGGCTTTCTGATGATCTGGTTCTACGGACAGGAGTGGTTTTTAAACTTTGACTTTTTTGGAGAAAACCTGAGGGACCTCTTTCAAATACATACCATCAATTTAAGTGTGGCGGTATGGGTTGGGTTTATCGCCCTCTTTGGAATCGCCACTGACGACGGCGTGATTATGGCGACTTATCTGAAGCAGACTTTTGAACGGAACAAACCTAAAACCCTGGAGTCGATTCGAGCCTCGGTCGTTGAGGCTGGAGAAAAGCGGATCCGCCCCTGCCTGATGACCACAGCGACGACCTTGCTGGCGCTTCTACCTGTATTGACCTCTACAGGGCGGGGTAGTGACATCATGATTCCTATGGCCATCCCATCCTTTGGAGGGATGTTCATAGCCCTGATCACCCTACTGGTAGTACCGGTATTGTACAGTTGGAAAAACGAGTGGCAACTCAAAAAAGCGAACGGATGAAGAAATTGATATACACCCTGGCAGCCCTGTTTGCAACAGGATTGGTGAACGGACAAACCCTGCAGACCTATATAGCCGAAAGTGAGGCAAATAATCCTGAAATACAGGCCTTTGAAATAAGGTATAACATTTCAAAAGAAGCTGTGGAGCAGGCAAATACCTTGCCCAATATGGAGCTGGGGGCCGGCATTTTTGTGAGCGAGCCCGAAACGCGTACGGGTACCCAGAAGGCTCGGTTTACCATCCGTCAGATGTTGCCGTGGTTCGGGACTGTTACTGCAAGGGAGAACTATGCGAGCTCCCTGGCCGAGTTGGATTATCTCGATATCGCAATTGTAAAACGAAAGCTCAGGCTGGCCGTATCCCAGTCGTATTACGCCCTCTACGCCCTGAAAGAAAAACAGAAGGTACTGGACCAGAATATTCAGTTGCTGAAAACGTATGAACGCCTGGCCCTGACCTCCGTGGAAGTGGGCAATGCTTCTGCGGTTGATGTACTCAGGCTTCAGATCCGTCAAAATGAATTACAGGAACAAAGGGATATTCTCCAGCGTGAGTTTAGTTCAGAAACAGGGCAGTTCAATCAACTCCTGAACCGGGATCCTGACATGGAAGTTACCCTGGTGGATACTTTGGAAATCGACGCTGATTTCCGGCTTGAGGAAACGCGTCTCGATGTACATCCGGAACTTGAAAAATACGATGGACTTTATGAATCTGTAACACAATCAGAAGCCTTGAACCAGAAGGAGAACCAACCCAACCTTGGATTTGGACTGGATTATATTCCCGTGGCGGAGCGGAACGATATCGATTTCAGTGATAATGGAAAGGATGTCCTGATGCCAATGGTCACCCTTTCCATCCCCATATTCAATTCCAAATACAAGTCGCGTTCCTTGCAGAACGAATTACGGCAACAGGAGATCAATGCTCAAAAAACGAATCGCAGGAACATTTTGGAAACGGCTTTAAATACGGCGATTAACAGCAGTGAAGCCGCCCGCATAAGGAGTGAAACCCAGCTGAAAAATCTCCAGCGCGCAATGGATGCAGAGGAAATCCTGATCCGGAATTACGAGACGGGAACCATTGATTTTAACGATGTCCTGGATATTCAGGAATTGCAATTGAAGTTCCAGATCAATAAGATTGAGGCGGTCAAAAATTATTATGCTCAAATGGCGATCGTCAATTACCTGGCGAATTAAAAGATTAAGGGTATCAGATTAGCGTAAAGTCGCGAAATGAATTTAGTTTAGCACAGTTGAATTGGAATAAATGAAACGAACCTTTCAGATTCAGGGAATGACCTGCAACGGGTGTCGGAACCATGTTGCGGATACGCTTTCAGAGGTGGAAGGCGTGTCTTCCGTATCCGTAGATCTGGAAAATGGGGAAACAACCATAGAAATGCAATCCGATATCCCCCTGAAGATATTCCAGAAAGCCCTGGGTGAGGATGGGGGCCGATATAGCATTCACCTTCAGGGTACTCCTATGGGTGTCCATAGGCCAGAGGCAGTCCAAGCGGGAGGAAAGGGGACAGGGACGTTTTACTGTCCGATGCATTGCGAAGGAGACAAAACCTATGACAACCCCGGGGACTGTCCGGTCTGTGGGATGGATCTCGTTGAAGAACAAAGGTCCTTCAGTCCGACCACAGAACATTGGACCTGTCCCATGCATCCGGAAGTAATTGAGAAGGAAGCAGGGAGCTGCCCGGTATGCGGAATGGCACTGGTTTCCCTGCAACCGGAACCTACATCAGAGGAAAAAACCTATGGTATACTACTCAGGAAATTCTGGATCGCCCTTGCCTTTACCCTGCCTGTTTTTGTAATAGCCATGTCTGAGATGCTGTCGGATAATCCGCTTTACCGGCTAATGGATCAGGAGTCGTGGAATTGGGTGCAGCTTGTCCTTTCCGTTCCTGTGGTTTTCTATGCGGCCTGGATGTTTTTTCAGCGGGCCTACCGTTCTATAAAGACCAGGAATCTGAACATGTTTACCTTAATTGGAATCGGGGCCGGGGTTGCCTGGATTTTCAGTGTTTTTGGAATGTTTTTCCCCGATTTTTTTCCGTCGCAGTTCAGAACTGAAACCGGCAATGTTCATGTCTATTTTGAGGCAGCCACCGTCATCCTGACCCTTGTCCTGTTGGGGCAGGTACTGGAGGCCCGGGCCCACAGCAAAACAAATTCAGCTGTTAAAGAGTTGTTGAAACTGACTCCCAATAGGGCGATCCGGGTACGCGATGGGGAAACTGAGGAAATCAGTATTGACCAAATTCAGGTTGGAGACCTCCTGCGGGTAAAACCCGGGGATAAAATCCCGGTAGATGGCAGGGTTATAGAAGGAACTACTTCTGTGGATGAAGCCATGATTACCGGAGAACCAATCCCTGTTATAAAGTCTGCCGGCGATACGGTTTCGGCGGGGACCCTAAACGGGAACCAGTCTTTTATGATGAAGGCTGAAAAGATCGGATCCGATACCCTGCTCTCGCAGATCATCCGGATGGTAAACGAGGCCAGTCGCAGTAAAGCTCCGATCCAGAAACTGGCGGATACTGTTTCGGCGTACTTCGTACCGGCCGTTGTCCTTATTGCCCTGATCACATTTGCCATTTGGGCTGTTTGGGGCCCGGAACCCACCTATGTATACGCCTTAGTCAATGCCATAGCCGTATTGATTATCGCCTGTCCCTGTGCCTTAGGCCTGGCTACCCCAATGTCCGTCATGGTAGGGGTGGGTAAGGGGGCCCAGAACGGCGTCCTGATCCGAAATGCCGGGGCCCTGGAAAAAATGAACCAGGTCAGCACCCTGATCGTCGACAAGACGGGTACCCTTACGGAAGGGAAACCATCCGTGGAAAAAGTAGTAAGCGCAGAGGCCGATCTTTCCGACAGGGATTTACTCAGCTATATCGTATCCCTGAATCAATTTAGTGAGCACCCGCTTGCTGCCGCAACCTTGACTTATGGGCAGCGCCAAAAAGCAACACTTTTAAATACTGAAGGCTTTAATGCCCTAGCGGGTATGGGTGTAGAAGGAATCATTGACGGGAAAACCGTCTCTCTGGGTAACGAAAAAATGATGGCCTACGCTGGTAGCATTGTTTCGGATGAGCTGAAAAAGAAGGCTTTGGGATTTCAGGAAGCAGGAAAAACCGTATCCTATCTATCGATAGGCCAAAAAGGGGTTGGTTTTATAGTTCTGAGTGATAGTATCAAAGAGACCAGTAAAAGAGCCCTGAAAACCCTTCAGGAAAAGGGGATCGAAGTATTTATGCTCACCGGGGACAATCCACAAACCGCGCAGGCAGTCGCAACAGAACTCAACATTAAGGGTTTCAAGGCAGGAATGCTCCCGGAAGATAAGCTCTGGGAAGTCGAAAGACTTCAACGGGAAGGGTGCATAGTTGCTATGGCTGGTGACGGGATCAACGATGCTCCTGCATTGGCGAAAAGCGATGTGGGTATCGCCATGGGAACCGGTACGGATGTCGCTATTGAGAGTGCATCCATTACATTGGTCAAGGGAGATTTACACGGTATTGTGAAGGCCCGTAACCTCAGTGAAGCCGTGATGAAAAACATCAAACAGAACCTGTTCTTTGCCCTGATATACAATACACTGGGCGTACCCGTTGCTGCAGGGGTCCTTTTCCCGTTTTTTGGAATTGTACTCTCCCCGATGATCGCTGCAGTTGCGATGAGTTTTAGTTCGGTCTCCGTGATCGTAAATGCCCTCAGGCTAAGGAATATTAATATCGATTAAAAAGATATGGTCAAAAGAAAAACAGCCCAAAAAATCCGAAAAGCACATCGCTATCTGGGACTATTCTTAGGAATTCAATTCCTGATATGGACCCTTAGTGGTCTGTATTTTAGCTGGACCGATATTGATGAGATCCATGGAGACCATTTTATAAAGGAATCGGTATCTCTTACTCCTTTTACAGGATTGTTGGGAACTGAAGATCTGCAAACAAACGATGCCATTACCTCTCTTCAGCTTATCGATATAGGAGGGGTACCTTATTATTGGATCAATGAAGCCGATCTATTCCATGCCAGGACGGGAGAGCGTAAAGACGGTGTTACGGAACAAGAAGCGTTAAAAGTGGCAGAGCACTATATGCGATCCGAATTGGAAGTGGCGGGAGTTAAGCGAATAGAGAAAGCAGGGCCACATTCCGAATATAGGGGTAAACCCTTGCCGGCTTATGAAATCACATATGCTTCCCAAGAGGCAATCAAAGTATATATAGCTATCGAAAACGGGACTTTTCAAACGGTTCGTCATCGGAGTTGGAGGTGGTTCGACTTTTTATGGATGACCCATACAATGGATTACCAGGGACGCGATGATTTCAACACCATGGTATTGAGGGCGTTTTCAGTTCTGGGACTGATCACTGTTTTAAGTGGTTTTACCCTTTGGTTTATAAGTTCTCCTTCAATTCGGAGCATGGGTAAGTCCCGTAAATCAGGGCAGGAGGAACACAGTAAATTTTAAAATTTTATATGCAATACAGATGAAAAAAACGAGTCTTTACATCGTACTTGCCGCTGTCTGCGGACTTTTTGCCGGATATTTGTTTTTTGCGGATACATCCGATAGTTCTGCGGGCGGAGCGCATGACCATAATCTGGAGGCACAATCCGGGGAGCTTTGGACATGCTCAATGCACCCTCAGATCCTGCAACCCGAACCCGGGGATTGCCCCATTTGTGGCATGGACCTGATTCCTTCCGAAACAGTGGACAACGAACTAAGTCCCGGCCAGTTTCGTATGACGAAAAATGCCCTGGCGTTGGCTGATATACAGACGACCGTTGTAGGGAGTAACGGGTCCACTGACAATTCTTTGAAACTTTCGGGGACTATCGAAGCAAATGCAAAAGCCGAGGGGACGCAGGCATCCTACTTCAAAGGCCGAATAGAAGCCCTTTTTGTGAATTTTGAAGGTGAAGAGGTGAGAAACGGACAAAAGCTGGCAACCCTTTACGCTCCTGAGCTGGTTTCTGCCCAGCAGGAACTGATTACGGCTGCAGGTTTAAAGACCACTCAGCCAGAATTGTATTCCGCCGTTCGAAACAAACTCAAACTCTGGAAACTCTCGGATAAGCAGATCTCAGAAATTGAAAAATCCGGAAAGGTGCAGGAATACTTTCCCATTTATGCAACGGTATCCGGTACGGTTTCCGAAATAATGGTAAAAGCAGGGGATTATGTCGACAAAGGAACGCCCCTGTTCAGAATTGCAAATCTGAAAACGGTATGGGCGGTTTTTGATGGGTATGAAAACCAGGTTCCACTGATTAAAGAGGGTCAGCGTATTGAGATTATTTCCAAAGCCTATCCAAATACACCTTTACAGGGCCAAATATCGTTTATCAATCCGGTTTTAAACGCATCCACCCGGACTGTTGAGATCAGGGCTGACTTAAAGAATCCCGATGGTAAACTCAAACCCGGAATGTTTGTGACGGGCAATCTGAAGCTAAACAGGGCTTTGAAGGAAGATCGCATAGTTATCCCTGAGAGTGCTGTGCTCTGGACAGGGGAACGTTCCGTGGTCTATGTAAAAACAGATTCGAGTACTCCGGTATTTGAGATGCGCGAAATTGAGGTAGGAGATGCCATCAAGGGAGGGTATATCGTGCTTTCCGGATTGGAGTCTGGAGCTGAAATAGTCACCCAGGGAGCTTTTACCGTTGATGCAACGGCACAATTAAAGGGCAAAAAGTCCATGATGAACGACCAGGCAGGACCTGCGGAGACCAAACCTGAGGGCGATTCCGGTCCGAATTCCGGAAATGAGCTGGATTTTCCTAGCGATAAACAGGAGATGTCGTTTTCCAAAGATTTGCAAAGGGACTTTATAGAGATTATACCCCTTTATCTGGAAATGAAGGATGCCCTTGTAAAGGGAGATGCCGGCAAATGCAAAGACGAGGCTCTTGCGATGGCCGAGCGGTTGGATTTAATCCAGAGGACGGGCATGGGCGAAACAGAAAAATTCCATCTCTCTAATACGCTGAAGCAATTAAAGGCTATCGGCAATTCGGATTCGCTGGAATCCCAGCGGGCATTTTTCGTGGAACTCAATGAATCGCTCATACCCATCCTTCAGGTTACAGGCAGCAGTTCTCAAACCTTATTCGTGCAGACCTGCCCCATGGCTAATAATAACAAAGGGGCGATTTGGCTTAGTGCGGAAAAAGAAGTTCGAAATCCGTATTACGGCGATGCCATGCTCGCATGCGGTAGCGTGATCAACACCATTCAGTAGACCCCCGGGAAAGGAGGTTCAGTGTTTGTCCCCTGAAATGACCGTAAGAAGGACGGATTAATTTCTGAGGTTTAAAAAGATTCATTATTTTAGGATGGCCCAAAAGCATATATGAAGATATACTACTCCAAGAAAAGACTCAGAACCAACCATATTCATAGCATCATATGCTTCCTTTTCGCTATTGCATGGCTTGCTTCCAATGACAGCCGGTGGGTCGGGGTCGGATGGCTCATGCTATCCGGTTTGTATGTTGCTTCCTATTTTTTTGAACGCCACAACCAGTATCTCACCCTCCAGGGCCGCTCGATTTCTAAAAACAGGCTTTTGAGTAAAACCATCAATTTGGATGAGGTTAGGGATATTGAAAGATTCGAAGGAGACTACATCCTTAAGACGGAGACCTCTGAAATGAAAATCGATACCCGGATTATTGCCCCGGATTCCTTAAAAGTACTCGATATGTGGCTCTCTGGAATGGAGTTACCCTCTAAGGCTACCCCTTCAACACCCGCTTCCAGAATGGGCCTGGGGGTGTCTTCCCGAAAAGTACGGGCTACTACCTAGAAACACAGGTGGCCGATAATCCCTAACCTTGTTAAAAAAGGGAATGAACCCGGGCGGCTCGCAGCAATAGGAAATCAAAACCACCTAAATAAATAAAGGGAAGCCCAGGCTTCCCTTTTATTGTTTCCATCTGTAATGTCTTAACACGGCAACGCGCTCTTATTGACTGAATAAAGCAATGAGGCAGTGTGCTATATTGAGATAAACGCTGATTTAGTTGTTAACGAAATCGGCATCGTAATCTCCTTCTCCAACGGGTTCTTTCCCAGTTCGGATGAAGCCTTGTTTCAATTCAATGGAGTATCTGATGTAAATAGGCTTTTCATTTCGAAGCAGATCCAGGATATTGGGATACATCGAAAGTGGATAACGGAGATAGACCAGTTTGTTTCGCTTGTCGTAGTGGTTTTCAGGAAATTTTGTCCCATCCTTAAAGAAATTGGCCTGCATTACGAGATCATCCCCATTGTAACATCGTATCAGCGCCTGTGGATAGATTTTCTTGTTAGAACTGGTGCCTCCGGACTGAATATGGATCCAGTAAAGGTCAATTTCATGGTCTATAAACTTCATAGTATTTGTGTTTAAAATTTAGCTGGCTCATAAGTTATAAATTATTTTCGGACATCTGATAATTGTAGCCCATATTCTGTTAAAATAGCACTATAAAGACAGGGAACGCTTCAAAATTTACAATTTATTCTTCCTAAAATTCAGGCGCGATATGCGAACCCGGGGTCGTACAGTCCCCACAAGTCCGCCGGGTTAAAAAATACGGCTCTTCACAGAGCCCGGGCTCTGTATTTTCCAGGAGGTATTCGATGAGTTCTGGAGGTCTGCTTAGGAAGATCTGCCGGAGTCGGTTTGCACTGCTAATGCGGGTGTCGAAAATGAGGGCGCCATCAAGCATAAACCATTGTTCATGAAGGGTTTAAGCCGGCACGACTTTAACGCAACCGCATAGTAACAACGGAAGTAAGAACGCGCCTGTGAGACTTCATAAACACAGATTCATCTCCAATCAAAAGGAAAACCCACTGTCTAAGGATAACACGCCCAAAGACAATACCACTTGAGGTCCCTCCTGATCCCAATCCAAAAGGCAGAACACCTGATCACCTGCCTTTCAATAGCGGGTAGGTCTTTAGGAGATCAATTATTGTGGGAACCGTCGCAGAATGGGGCGTCTGCTGTCTTTCCGCAATTACAAAGGGAAAAACGGTTTCGCTTTGGAATGGCATTGCCATCTGCATCGAGAAGGACGATATCCTGAGCGTTTAAAACAGTAACTTTTCCGGTTTTGGAGATTTGAATTGTAGGTTTTTTTTCTTCCATTCTTAAATTTTTCAGAAAGCTACAATTATTCTCGCATACCTCAAATGCAAGAGCTCACGTCTTGGCCGCTTTCCGCAAAAAAAATAGTATCGCGAGAGGTATCCAGGCCTGATGCACAGAAGATGCAGCCTTAAACACTTTCTTGGGAACGGATTATATCCTGCCTGATATATAATTGCAGCGCCTTGCCTATCAGGAGATTCAATGTATGATTATGACAAAAAACAACGTATTTACCCTTAATGATTAGGGGATTCCTGTGCGTATTTCGGGGTTCCTGTCGTTAATTTTAATATCTTTAATAACCTAGCAACTAATCCATAAGTCTAGATGTCTGGTCACGCCATAGAATTAATCCTCAGCAGGCAATTAGCAGATTGCCTTTCCGTACCTGTTTTCATTGTGGATCCAAAGGGGAATCTCCTGTTCTACAATACGCCCGCTGAACAGGTGCTGGGCAAAAAATTTGAAGATACCGGTCAAATGTCCGTGGGAGATTGGGGGACTTCATTTAATCCACATGATGAAGAAGGAAATCCAATACCCCCTGAGGGCTTGCCACTGGTACAAACCATTAAGACAGAATTACCTGCCCACAGGACCTTTTGGATCAATAGTCTTGAGAATAAGTCTACACGTATCTCAGTTACATCCATCCCTATTATCGGCCGATCAGAGGTGTTTTCAGGAGCTATGGCCATATTTTGGGACAATGAATTACACTTATGAGGGTCAAATTACACGGTACCCGGGGGGCCTATCCGACATCTTCAGTTGAGAATCAGAAGTTTGGAGGAAATACACCCTGCATCGAGATTATTGCCGGTAACGATCGAATGATCTTGGATGCGGGAACCGGAATACTCGGGGTTGACTTTGAAGATGGGTATACGGGTGAGCGAATCGATATTTTCCTCACACACCTTCACATGGATCACGTTCAGGGCCTGGCGTTTTGTAAACCCCTGTTTAACCCCAATAAAGAAGTGCATATCTGGGGTCCCGGAGGCAGTTGCGAGCCTTTACAGACCCGTTTAAATCGATTTCTTTCGCCTCCTCTCTTTCCGATCCCGCTTAGGGATATCCCATCTAAACTTATAATTCATGAACTTTCCGAAACCTCTTTTACCTTTGGGAAATTTCAGATTTCAACTGAATTTATAAGCCATCCGGGCCCGACTTTGGGCTTTCGGGTACAATATGGGTCCAAAATTTTGGCTTATCTCCCGGATCATGAACCCGTTATCGGGAAAGATCATTTATACCCTGAGGATGAATGGGTTTCCGGATTTGGATTGGCATTGAATGCCGATCTTCTTATTCATGATTCTCAGTACAGTATAAAAGAGTATGGGAGCAAAGTGGGATGGGGGCACAGTTCGTTGGAGATGGCGGCTGAATTTTGTTCTCGGGTAAATGCCAAACACCTCGTTATGTTCCACCATGACCCCGCCCACTCCGATACAGAAAGAACCCGGATGTTTCAGGAGTTTAATCGGTCTTCGGAATATACGTTTCCCATTGAATTGGCCATACAGGGACAGGAAATCGAGGTTGGAGGATAATCAATATTTTGAAATCCAGAGCTATGAAAATATCAATTCGCGGGTTTTTCGGATGCCTTTTACTTCTTTGTTGTGGTAAAGGATTCAGCCAGATGCCCAATGCTGCCCAGCAGAACGACTGGGAATTTGTCGTGGCCCCATATTTGTTTATGGCCAGCGTCAATGGGGATGCGGCCCTTGGTAATTCGGCCTCCAGCCAGGTGGATTTAAACTTCAAAGATATCCTGGAGAAGCTGCAGTTTGCTTTTATGCTCCATGGAGAAGTATATAAGGGAGACTGGGGATTGTTGGTAGACATTTCGTACTTAAAATTGGGAGAAGATTTTAAAGCCGAAAGCGAGGTAAGCGGTGACATCACGTTTAAACAGACCATATTTGAGGTATTTGGGAGCAGAAAATTTAAAAAGAGATGGGGCTGGGTCGATTTTTATGGCGGCATCCGATACTGGAACCTCGGTTTGAACCTGAATTTACAGGGCCTTGATATAACCAGGATAAGCAGGGATCAGGACTGGGTGGACCCCGTATTCGGCGGACGTATTTACTTCAATGTTACCGAACGCTTTACTGCCGGATTCAGAGGGGATATTGGCGGATTTGGACTTGGATCAGACATTGCGTACAATCTTCAACCGGGAGTGGGATATCAGTTTTCAGACTTGTTCACGGTGATGCTGCAATACAAGTACCTCTATACAAGGTATGATAACGAAATTGATGGGATTAACGCCTTTTCATATGATGCTGCTACCAATGGCCCCTTGCTCGGCCTGGTATTTCGGTTCTGAAAGGAGATTGTTTTTACGGGACACTATCAACCCCGTCTTTTTAGGTTTAACGCGTCCTGAAGTTTAATTAAATGTAGTTCAGCGGATTCGCCAACCCCGAATCTTGATAACCCCTCTGCCGAATACGCGTCTGCAATCTGTATAATTTTGAGAAACCAACCCATAATGAAATCAGCTTTAATTGTACTTTCCGTTTTATTATTAATCTCCTGTGGAAGGTCGACAGGAGACGCTTTGTTGATTCCCGGGATATCGCAACCGGTAGAAGTTATACGCGACCCTTACGGGATCAACCACATCTACGCCGAGAACCAGCACGACTTGTTTTTTACCCAGGGCTACCTGGCGGCAAAAGACCGGCTATTCCAGTTTGAGATATGGAGAAGGCAGGCCACCGGGACGGTTGCCGAAATCCTGGGCGAGCGCGAATTAAAAAGGGACATTGGGACCCGACTGTTCAAGTACAGGGGGGATCTGGAGGAGGAATTTAATTACTACCACGAAGACGGATCTGAAATAATTAATGCCTATACAGATGGGGTGAATGCCTATATTGAAGAAGTACTGAATTCTCCAGATTCGCTGCCAGTGGAGTTCAAAGCACTTGGAATTCTCCCGCAGAAATGGACTCCTGAAGTCGTTATCTCACGCCATCAGGGTCTTCTTGGAAATATTAATGAGGAATTGTCTGTGGGTCGGGCTGTTGCCAACCTTGGAGCGGAAAAGGTAAAATCCCTGATGTGGTTCCATCCTAAATCCCCCGATTTGTCTCTGCACGGCCGTATTGATTCCACAACTCTTTCGGAAAACATTCTGGAGCTCTACAATGCCTATCGCAAACCGGTATCCTATCAGGCATCCGATGTTGTAGAGGCCTACAGGAGTTCTCAAACCGCCATGGCTTTACTTGAGCAGGGGCACAAAAAGCCGGACAGTCTTTCCCTGGGTAGCAATAACTGGGTGGTGCGGGGAGAACTTATGACCAATGGTAAACCCCTGATGGCTAACGACCCGCACCGCACGATCACGGTGCCTTCCCTTCGATACATGATCCACCTGTCCGCCCCGGGCTGGGATGTTATTGGCGGTGGGGAACCGGAAATCCCCGGGGTATCCATAGGCCATAACGGATACGGGGCATGGGGACTTACCGTATTCCGGACAGATGGAGAAGATCTCTATGTCTATGAAACAAACCCTGAAAACCCGAATCAATACCGCTATAAAGGCAATTGGCTCGATATGGAGGTGATACAGGAGGAAATCCCTGTAAAGGGTCAAGAGAATTACACAGCTCAAATGAAATACAGCAGGCATGGCCCGATTGTTTATGAGGATTTAGAGCGCAATCTGGCATATGCCGTCCGCTGTGCCTGGCTGGAACCAGGAGGGTCTCCGTACCTGGCTTCCTTAAGGATGGACCAGGCAAAAAGTTGGGAGGAATTCCGCGAAGCGTGTAATTACAGCCATATCCCGGGAGAGAATATGATTTGGGCAGATGCTGACGGGAATATTGGGTGGCAGGCAGTTGGAATTGCTCCGGTACGGACCAATTTTTCGGGGATGGTTCCCGTTCCGGGGGATGGGCGTTTTGAATGGGAAGGGTATTTGCCCATTGTGGAAAAACCCAATGCCTTTAACCCCCCATCCGGATTTATCGCTACTGCCAATGAGAATGTCACCCCGGAGTCTTATACGCGGTGGGAGGCTATCGGATATACCTGGGCCGATTCCTTTCGGGGGCAGCGCATCGACGAAATCCTTGACGGCGGTGAAAAATTGACCATGAATGCTATGAAGGATTTACAGACAGATTATTTATCCCTGCCTGCCCGAAGACTTGTTCCCTATCTGGAAAATCTTGGACTGGAGGGGCGTGAGAAGGAGGCCATGACTTATTTTGAAGGGTGGGATTTTAGACTCACAGCAAATTCAGTTCCGGCTGCCATCTATGTGTCCTGGGAAAATGCGATTAAGGAAAAGGCCCATCGCGAATTCGTTCCGGATGAGGCAAAAACATTTATTCAGGGCCTGCAACTGGAACGTATTCTGGAGTGGATCGATAACCCGGGGGAGCACTTCGGGACCCGGGCAAAGCGGGATGAATTCCTGAGGCAGGCCTTCGAGGAGGCCGTGGCATTCCTGGCGGATCGGCTGGGACCACAAATGGATGGGTGGCAATATGGGCAATACGACCTTAAGCATATCGAATTAAAACATGCATTGAGTGCGTCTGTGTCAGATTCCCTCCGTTCTGAACTGGACCTCCCGTCCCTTCCCAGGGGCGGCAATGGATATACTCCCGGGTCTACTGGGAATAATTACAACCAGTCCAGCGGCGCTACTTTTCGAATCATTGTTCCTGTTGGAGAATGGGATAAAGCCCTTGGGATAAACAGCCCGGGACAATCCGGGAATCCCGACAGCCCGTATTACGACAACCTCTATAGAATGTGGGGAGAAGACGGATATTTTCCATTATATTATTCCAGGGATTCAATCCTGAAGTATGCGGATTCGGAATTGATGCTGAAACCCAGATAATCTGGCATATTTCCCTACAGTTTTCCGGCACGTACGCGGCTTAGGGTCTCAGGACTCAGCAATAAATAGGAAGCAATATGGTTGATGGAAGCTCTTTTGGATGCCTCCGGATACTCCCTTAGGAACCGCTCATAGCGGTCTCGGGCGGATTCAAATTTCCAGGAATCTGCTTTTTGCTGTGACTGGACCAGCGAACCCTCTAACATTCGGATCAGAATTTGGAATAACCCCGGGTATTTTTGTGCCAGATTTTTAAAGGAGCCATAGGGGACCAGTCCGAAAATTCCATCCTCCAGGACCTCTACCATGAGTTCGGTGGGGGCTTCCCGGAAAAGGCTTTCAATACACCAGATTGGCTTTCCTTCTACTGCAAAATGTTCGGTTACTTCTTTCCCGTTTTTATAATAGTATTGCCTTAGCATTCCCGATTCTACCAGGATAAAGTGCCTGCTGATTTCCCCCTGTTGCAAGAGGTGTTCCTTTTTTCGGAGACTTCTTCGTTCTATAAGATCGGCGAATGCCTGAAGTTCATCCTCGTTTATAGGTATGTCGGAACCTAGGAATTTTTTGGCCAAAGTGTATTCAGCAGTGTTCACAGGGAGTTTTAAAGGTAAAGATATTGTATTCCTCCAAATTGGTGTTTTCTGATCCAGATCAATGTTTTTAATTCCTATGGGTCATATTTTTAGCTCTTAAAATTTTCCAGACCATGCACAAGTTCAGAAACTGTTTTCTGCTTTTTCCCCTGTTTATTATTTCCTGCACACCAAATAAACAATGGACCGAAAGAACCCATGGGGATACCATGCGGTTCCTGGAAGTTGCTGACGGCCCTACCCTGGGGTATTCGGCAAGCTCCGGGGTCACAATTTTGGAACGCAATGGACTACCTTTTAAGGACCTCAATAAGAACGGGGAGCTGGAGGTGTACGAGGACTGGCGACAACCTGCAGGTGCGCGGGCCCAGGACCTGGCATCCAGGCTTACACTGGAGGAAATAGCAGGACTGATGCTTTACAGCCGGCACCAGGCTATTCCGGCAGATTCCGAAGGCTACAGAGCCGGAACCTACAATGGGAAGCCCTTTCAGGAAGCGGATACAGTTCCTTTCGCCCTGACGGACCAGCAGCAGCAATTTCTTACTGAGGACCACCTGCGACACGTGCTGATTACCTCCGTTGAAAACCCCGGAGTTGCTGCCCGCTGGAACAACAATGTGCAAGCCCTTGCCGAATCCATCGGATTCGGGATCCCGGCCAACAATAGTTCGGATCCCAGGAACGGGGCCCGTAAGGATGCTGAATACAACGCCGGTTCGGGCGGTACCATATCGCAATGGCCCGAGCAAATTGGGTTGTCGGCCACCTTTGACCCCGCCATAACCCGGCAGTTCGGGGCCATCGCTTCACGAGAATACAGGGCCCTGGGGATCACTACAGCCCTTTCCCCTCAGATTGACCTGGCTACAGAGCCCAGATGGAATCGGTTTTATGGGACTTTTGGAGGAGATCCGATGTTGGCAACGGAGATGGCACAGGCCTATGTCGATGGATTTCAGGGAACCGGCGAAGATGGTGGCTGGGGTGCCGAAAGTGTAAACGCCATGGTAAAGCATTGGCCCAGTGGGGGTCCTGAGGAAGGCGGAAGGGATGGTCATTTTGCCTACGGGAAGTTTGCCGTGTACCCGGGGGGAAATTTTCAGGAGCATTTAAAACCTTTTGTGGAGGGTGCTTTTAACCTGAAAGGCAAAACAGCTACCGCCTCTGCCGTGATGCCTTATTACACGATCTCCTATGGGCAGGACACCGTTTATAGTGAGAATGTAGGGAATGGCTTCAGTAAATACATCATTTCGGATTTGCTCAGGGAACAGTACGGATACGATGGTGTTGTTTGCACAGACTGGCTCATTACGCGGGATGAAGGACCCCGTCCTGAAGTCTTTGGTGGAAAGCCCTGGGGAGTGGAGGCCCTTAGTGTGACCGAAAGGCATTTTAAAGCGCTGGAGGCCGGCGTGGACCAGTTCGGGGGGAACAATGAGAAAGGTCCGGTCCTGGAGGCCTTCGGGATGCTGGCTGAGAAGTACGGGGAGCAGGAGATGCGTGCGCGTATCGAAAGGTCTGCGTTACGGCTGCTAAAAAACATTTTTCAGGTGGGGTTGTTTGAGAATCCCTACCTGGAACCCGAGGTCTCCGTTAAGGAAATCGGGAAACCAGAATTTATGGAGGCAGGTTACCAGGCACAATTGAAGTCTATCGTAATGCTTAAGAACAGGATGGGTGTCCTCCCCATCGCAAAGGGAAAGAAGGTGTATATTCCTAAAAGAACGGTCCCGGCCGGGGTCAATTTCTTTGGACAGCCAACCCCTGAACACCAGGAAGACCCGGTGGATCGGTCCATGGTGGAGAAGTTTTACAACACGACTCTCGATCCGGACGAGGCAGACTTTGCCATGGTCTTTATCAAAAGCCCTTTAAGCAATGGGTATAGCCGCGAAGACCGGGAAGCAGGGGGTAATGGTTATGTACCCATCAGCCTCCAGTTGAGGGATTATACCGCCACCGATGCCCGGCAGAAAAGTATTGCCGCCGGGGACCCTGTTATCGACCCTGAGATCACTGACCGTTCCTATCTGGGTAAAACAAGCAGGTCCAACAGCTTTCCCGACCTTGAAACCCTTTTCCAAACCCGGAAGGCCATGGGAGACAAGCCTGTGATCCTGGTTGTTACGGTAACCAATCCTATGGTGTTTTCCGATATTGAACCCTCAGTGGATGCGATCCTCACAGATTTTGGGGTGCAGGTGGAAGCCCTTATGGAAATGGTGTCGGGGACCTCGGAGCCCTCGGGCCTGCTCCCGATGCAAATGCCTGAGAACATGGCCACAGTGGAAAAACAATTGGAGGATGTCCCTCACGACATGATTCCCTATGTGGATGCGGAAGGGAATGTCTACGATTTTGCCTTTGGCCTGAACTGGGATGGTGTTATCCAGGATGAAAGGGTAGCCAAATACGGGAGGAATTAAAGACAACGCAAATAATACCCAAAGAATCATACGGATGAAAAAGTATTTCTATTTCAGTATGCTGATGATAGTCAGTGGAATTTTTCAGGCCCCTGCCCAGGAAAGCCTGTCCACCCAGGACCTGGTTTCCCCCGAGGTGGGGAAGGACGGGCGGGTAACCTTCCGGCTGAATGCCCCTGAAATCCGGGAGGCTAAATTAACCGGGGACTGGATGCCCCAGGATGGGTCCGACAGGGCTGCCGCAGCCATGGAAAGAGGGGCTGAAGGGGTGTGGACCTATACCACCGGGCCTCTGCCTTCTGAAATCTACTGGTACCATTTCCTCGTGGATGGGGTACGGACACTCGACCCGGCCAATGCCCATACGATCCGTGACGTGGCCTCGGTATTCAACCTATTTATTGTACCCGGCGATCCGGGCGGCCTTTACAGTGTGCAACCGGTGTCCCATGGCACCGTTCACAAGCGCTGGTACGACTCCCCAGGCCTGGGCATGAAGCGACGTATGACTATTTATACACCTCCCGGATATGAAGTTTCCGGGCAGGAGTACCCAGTGCTATACCTGTTGCACGGGGCAGGGGGGGATGAGGAGGCATGGTCAGACCTTGGCCGAGCTACCCAGATCCTGGATAACCTGATCGCATCCGGTAAGGCGCAGCCGATGATCGTGGTGATGCCCAATGGCAATCCCGGTGATGAGGCGGCACCAGGCCATGCCACCGGGCCTTTGGTACAACCGGCGTTCATGCGCCCGGGGATGATGCAGGGGGATTACATCACTTCTTTTGGCGACATCATCGATTTTGTCCAATCCAATTACAGGGCGAAGGCCGGCAAGGAACACCGCGCCATCGCAGGCCTTTCAATGGGGGGCTTCCACAGCCTGCATATCTCGCGTTATTACCCGGAGACTTTCGATTATATCGGGTTGTTTTCCCCGGCCATTATGCCGCGGAACAATGAAGAGGACCCCGCTTTCCGGAACATGGACGAAACCCTGAAGGCACAAAGGGATAATGTCTATGAGCTCTATTGGATTGGCATCGGAAAAGATGACTTTTTATATGATGAAGTAACTGCCTACCGCAAGCGCCTGAATGGGATGAAAATGCCCTATGAGTACCACGAAACCGAAGGCGGGCACGTATGGCACCTTTGGCGCGAGTACCTCTCGATTTTTTCACAACTGCTTTTTCGCTAGGGGACGATATCGCTGAGCCCTGAAGCGTTCAGGGGATTGGCGCCCCCAGGGTCCGGCTCACCACAGGTACTTCCAGACGGTAAATCGTATAGATTTTTGAGGGATCCGCACTTTTGATAAAAGGCAGCCCGACGGTTTTTGTCGGCTGGCTGATCCGGCTGATCAGTGACAGCTAGTCACCACCCCGACCAGGAAGGTATAGTTGGGTTGAAACTGCAATTTGGTGATAAAAGCCAGCGGGTTTGTGTCGTTTTCGGCCGCTGTTTTTGCATTTTCCGGTTTCGACCGATGGGGTTCACCTACAGGGCAAACTTCAAAAGCTTCATCTTGCGCTTATACGGCCGGAGGGTCTTCTTCATTTTTTTGTGGTACTTATTGGCGCCGTCGATCCCGAGGAGGTTCTCCAGTTTGGAGTCGTTGTCTTTTTTGAGCAGTTGCAGGGCACTCTTCTTTTCATCTTCAGATTTATCGCTGTCGACAATCCCGAACAAATCGTTCACAAAGGATTCATTCTGCTCGATGAGTTTGTCATTTTTATCTTTCGAGAAACCGAGGTCCGCGGTATCATCCAGGGCTTTAAGCAGATCAGGTTTCGGGATTATGCTCCCGAGCTGTGCAAAGCCAGGTTGGAACGCTAAAAGAAAAACGAGAATTGAAAGGATTTTCAGTGATTTCATAGGGTTTAAAATTTAGTTAGAGATGATTTCTTTTTTAAAGTACTGAACATTTTTGATCAAAGTATTAAATGTCAGCGCCTGGGATCCAGGTTCTGTTAAGGCTCAGTTGACTGATGCACTTGAGGCTTGTTTGATACGTTCTCGATCGGATTTGGATGGCAGGATGACCGTGGTTTGAAACCGGGCCATTAATCCGTTGCGTTTATTAAAAAAGATCTGGGCCAATGAAGCCTGAACCTTAATGATCGAGGCAATAGTATAGCCCCCTGTCACCCCAGCGCCAAATTGTTCGATGCGCAGTCCCTTGGGGAGGTCGTCAATTTTGGTTATACCTCCGTACTGATAACCTGCACCGAGGGCGGCATAGAATTTTGGGGTAAAGCTTTTTGTAACTGTGGCATTTAGTTTAAATAAAGCTTTTTGCGTTTTGGTCTCACCGACAAATGGGTCATTGTTGTTTGTGAAAAAGGTGAGATTCGGATGTATTTCCAGGTCGGCAGGTTTTTTCTTATTCTGATTAAGGGGCACTACCATAGGGGCCCCGATGCGAAAAGCCCAGCGGTTCGCCCCCAGGTTGATCCGCCGCCCGGAAGTGTATTCTCCTGTGGGGACCGTAACCCCGAGAAATCCGTACACCTGGAACTTTCGTTCCCATTGGCTGAACTCTATGATATTCAGTGCAGGTGCGTTGTGCAGTCCCATCCGAAAATTCACCTGGGAATCCATCATGCCTGTTTTATCGATGATCTCGAACTCATTCGGTTCGATCTCAAGGTCTCCGAATCCGGGGATGTCGCTAATATTCACAGAAGCCGTGAGATTCCCGAATGTCGGAACGACGAAGACCTGGGCAATATTATTCCCAATGGCAAAACTGCGGACGATCGGGATGGCATTCACATAGGCTTCAATAACACCATTTGCCAATACGACGTCCGAGGAAGGGGTTATGTTCGATTCCAGATCGAGGTACTGGTAACTGAATGCCCAGAGGTCCTTGGGCGGCATCAACCAGGTCGTGGGGGGTTCGGCCTGGGCTGAAACCTGTGCGGCATAGCATGCAAGTAAGAGAAGAGTGAATTCCTTGATTCGGGTCCTCATAAGCACTACATTGATGTTAATTTGGAGTATACCATACCGGGGATCCCCATGCCCGTTCCTGGAGGGTCCTTGCGACGGACTCCGGAAAAGTTACGCCTTCCCGGATCTCATCCCAAAGGGTCCAGCGGGCCGTGGGCAGTTGAATCACCCGAGTGTAATAGAAGGCCTGCTGGGCGGGATTAAAATCCGGGTCTTCCCAGACAGCGGTGAGCTCGGGTGCGCCCTTATCCGTTGTAAAGGCTCCGGTTTCCATGTTTACGGGGGCATCGAGGGGTTCCACGGAACCATCTGCCTGTACGCTCCGGTTATCTGAAAGGGCCACATTATATATCTTTTCCATCATTTTTCCGTTTTCAACCCAGCCCTTTATAATCTGGATCCGGTCCAGATTGGGCCCGATCGGATCTTTTTGGGCCCACACCATTATTTTAGGTGCATCTCCTGAACTCACCGGTAAGTCTCCACCCATAGGGGTGGCATTGGCCAGTCCTGCTTCCACCATGCCCTGGTAGGAATCATAACGGTCCGCAAGGCCGTACCCTGCAAACATCCGAACTTTGATGCGGGGTCCGCTCGTGGTAAAGGTCTCCTTGTTTTTCATGGCATCCCAGATAGCCCCACGGGTATTGGAATCGGCCCACACGCCGGTAAGCGCTCCCGGGTTGATATCGTAGGCAGTTGCCCAACCATCTATGGCATTGTTAACCCTTGCTTCAGCCGTTTGGTCCGCAAGCCCATGGCTTCCAACACTGTAGTTGTCTTCTTCCACATTGGAAGGAGCTCCATTATGGTTATCTGTTCCGCCTGCGAATCCGTATTTGAAGGGGTTCATGGTAAAATCTTCCTGATACTTTAATCCCCGTTTGAGGCCGTACCGCACAAAGTTCCGTTCCTCAAAGGTCCGGTCGCTATAGTTCTGAATGGACTCTGCAGTTTCAAAATTTGCAAATTCATCATTCGGCCAGAATTTTGGATAAACTTCGGAATTCCCTTTGATCTGCATCATCTCAATGAGGGGTTCCATTTCGTTGCGCGTTCGGATGTAATCGGCGTCCACCGGGTTGCCGGAAAGGTCTTTATCCGGGAACATCAGCCCTTTACTGCCATTGGAATTGTGGGGGATGGCAAATAATTTGCTGCCTTTTGCTTTTTGTTCTTTCATCCATTCCCAGAGCTGCTGGGGATCCCGGCCTTCCACTGCGCTGAAAGGGACTTCCGGCACTACGGTATCCCTGAAAAGGACATTCCGATGCAAGTTTCCCGCCTTTGGGGCCGAGGACCACTCATAGGCGTGGATGGTCGTAAACTTTCCTGGGTCGTTGAATTTTTCGGTTGCTTCGAAGTTTTTACGCCATTGGGATTTCACAGATTCGACTCCCTGCCAGAAATCCGGGTGGGGTTTTGATCCGGTCCGGTTTGGCGTGACCACATATTTTACAAACAGAGCCAGGCCGTCTTCAAGGTTATCCACCTCCCGCATCTGCGTTGCTATAGGGTCATCATACCCGGGAGTCCCGGGGTTCATAAGCGTGTAAGTCTCCCCAAGGTATTCCGCGTGGTCCGAAATTGCCGCGAAATCAAGGGGGCGTTTTAGCTTCATCGGACTGCCGTTAATCATAACTTCCTCTCCACGCGCAAAGCGATAGGCTTCTTCAGTTGAAACCCGGTTTCCACCTATATAGGCGTCCATAGAGGCTGATGTATGCAGGTGGGTTTCTCCGAAATAGGCTTCTTTAAGAGGGTTAACCTGGACGTTACCACTACCTTCAGAAGCTGATTCCGTAGTCATTTCGGAAGCTTCTGGTTTTTTTTCGGAATCACTTTTGCATGAAAAAAGTACAAGAGCCAAAATCAAAGGCAATGCGAAATAGCAGATGTGTTTCATGGGTTGTGTTACTTTCTGATTTGTGTTTACGTTTATGAGATGTTTCTGAATTTACCTTGGTGAATACCATATAGGTGAGCTCCATGCGCGTTCCTGTTGAACCAGTGGCGCATCGTCAGCTACATCCGAGATACCGTATTTTACCTTGTCGTAGAGAATCCAGGTAGGAGAGGGAATTTCCAGGACGCGAACGTAGTAGAATGCCGCCAGTTCAGGATCAAAATCCGGGTCATACCATAAAACGCTGAGCTCTGGTTCCCCTATGGTATTGGTAAAACTACCATCTGTCAGGTCGACCGTATTGCCTACGGAAGCGATTTTACCTTTGGCGTCAGGTTTACGGTCCCCACTCCAGGCGACATCGTAGACCTTTTCCATTTTTTTGCCATTTTCCAACCAGCCTTTTACGACCTGAATTCGATCGAGATTGGCCCAGTTCGGATCTTTTTTGGCATGGATCATAAAAGCAATCCTTTTTCCTGCCACAGCATCTTTTAAATCCCCTCCCATGGGAACCCCTTTGCCATATCCGGATTCCAGGATTGTGCCCAAATCCTCTGTTACAAAATCAAATCCTCCAAAAACCCTTAATTCTATCCGGGTACCGGAGGTGCCGTAGGCTTCTTTGCGTTTCATCCCGTCCCAGAGATCTGCACGGGTATTCGCTTCTGCGTAAACAGCTGTATAGCCGGCGGAGGTATATCCGTATCCATAGCGGCTAACCCCATTGAGTTTTTTAACCACTTCCATGGCCCGTTCAGGCATTGGCTCATTGGTGGCATGTTTGCCCCAGAACATGTCTTCATCGTGATGCGGAACACCGGTATGCGTGTCTGAGGCACCTACCAAACCAAACTTATAGGGATTTGCGCCAAAACGCTCTTCGTACTCAAGCCCATTGAGGTAAGCCTGTCTCGCATATTGATATTTTCGCTGTTCCGGGGTCTGAAGAATATCAAGAGTCAGATTTCCATTATCCCACCCTTGTATCCCAAAATCGGCGAACTCGTCCTCTGTAGAGAGGGAGGGATGGGTTTCACTGGCTCCTTTGATCTGCATTACCTCAAACAAGGGTTCCCATCGGGAGCGCGCTTCAGCGTATTCTCTGTTGAGGGGCTCTCCGGATATCGTAAGGGGAGCAAACATCAGGCCGCCGGAGATGTTTCCATTATGTGGAATCGCAAGGGCCTTACCACCGGTTTTGGCCTCATATGATTCCATAAACTCCCATAGTTTCTCCGCATCCTCACTCTGCAAGGCCGAAAAGGGAATAATCTGGTCAGCCCTTGTTTTATCATCCCTTAAGATCACATTTCGGTGCAGGTTGTTGCCCGTGGGTACCGATGTCCATTCCCAGGCAATAAATGCTGTAAATTCCCCGGGCTTATTGTATTTTTCGGCCGTAGCTGTGTGGTCTTTCCAACTCGCCTGCATCAGGGGTATGGCTGTTTCAGGGTTTGTAACCGGTTCCGGGAGCCTATTATTTGCGAGTGCAGAAGGTATTTCCACGGCAAGCTGCATAGCTTCTTCTTTACCACCTTTTAACATTTGATTCCATCTGCGTGCAATGGAATCCTGCATAAGGATTTCATTTCCCCGGTCTATCTCTATAAAGACCCCAAAGCCCTCAGCGTGATCGGTGATACAAAGAAAATCCAGGGGGCGACGCATCTTAAATTCCTGGCCTGAATTCGTTTTTACGGCTTCACCAATGGCCATTCTATACGAGTCTTCGGGTGTCATTCGGGTGCCTCCCCCAAAGGCGTCTCCTGAAATTGCCGTATGGTGGTGCGTATCTCCCCAGAATACTTTTTTCAATGGATAACGCGTTACCTCTATTTCTGCGGTTTCTGCCACTGAATCAGCTGCTTCCATAGCGTCATCCCTGGTTTTAGCAGTTTCCTGACAGGAGATGGACAGGAGCAGGGCAAAAAGTGTGGTAGCATATCGAAATGGAATACCGGCCCCGTGTTTTTGGAGACGGTTACAGAATCTGATCAGCATGAAAAGAGCATTTTTGAATTAGAAGCTTCAAGTGTAGACACGGTTGGAGAGGTAAGATATAAAACCCCAGCCCCTGATGTGGGTTAGAAGCCGGAGTATTTGTAAAGATTCCTAAAATGCACCCTTATTAAGCAGGTTTCGCCTGCTTTTTCGGCTATTTAACCTTGAGGTATAACTGATTTTAAGGCCTGAAGATTCGATAACATGCCCGTCAAAAAATCACCGCTTTCGGGCTGCGTATCTAATGGGTTAAGGATGACGGATTGAATCCCACTCTCTTTTAATTTATTCACCGTAGCTTCCTGCGGCCGGTCTGCCCAGATGAGTACCTGAATGCCCGGATCTTTTCGGAGGTGACCAATCTCGTGCAGCTTGTCGTGGTCCAGAGCGGTGTCTGACTCCCATCCGAGGGATGGACCTTCCAGGCCGTAGCCATGCGCCAGGTATTGAAAAATGGGTTTGGAAAATGCAGGTTTGGGAAACGATCCCTTCTCCGACAGGGCCTTATATTCCCGGTCGAGCTCGAGGAGCTCCCCAACCAGGGTTTCGGCATTGGCTTTAAACAATTCCACCTGGCCAGGGGATTTGCGCATAAGGGACCGGCTGGTTGCTTCCGCTTGTTTGGCAGCCAGTTCCAGGTCCAGCCAGGTTTTGCTGGCAACACCTTCATGGCTGTGTTCGCCATCCGCCCCGTGACTGTGGGTAAAGGTTGCTCCGCTGGGCAGCAGCCGGGAAGTAAAGTCAACAGAGGTATCGATCATCAGGGAGTCGGGTAAGCTCACATTCATAAGCCAGCCTTCATAGGTGGCTCCATTGAGCAGGATAAGATCTGCATCCTGCATTGCACTTACCTCTTCGGCAGAAGGCATCCAGTCTGAAGGGTTTTCAGCATTCCCGGCGGGAAAACGCAAATCCAACGCACTACCCCCGATGCGCTGTGCAAAATAGTACAGAGGATAGTTGGAGACATAGACCACTGTTTTTCTGGATGTTTTTGCAGGCGTGCCATCATCAGAACCCGGTTTTACGTCGTTCTTACAGGCCAGCCCAATAAGCATGGAGAAAAGTACAAATAGAGGTTTTTTCATTTCAATCCAGATAATTTTCCAATAAAGGTATTCCTAACTGATGCAAGATCAAAGTGTAAAAAAGTGCCAGGAGAAGACTTATTCCAATAACGAGGATTATTTCAGTCAATAAGATTCCTCGAATGACCCCGCGCGCTGCGCCTATATAGTTCATCGTGGTCAATTCCCGTCTCCTGAGCTGTATCGATAACAGAAATACCAGGGTGGTAATCAAAAGGGTGGCCATCCCAATAGAAAATGCCGCGATCACCAGCAGGTTTCGAATGGTCACCACCGTACCCACCAATTCATCGATTACTTGTTCAGGTACGACGAGTTGTACGTCTCTGTCGCCCTGCTGGTAGCGCCCCCTGAGCATTAACTCCGATTTTTTGTCCTCTGGAATTGCAATGACGGCACTGATCTGATACGCATCCGGGTTGCCATGAAAATGGAATGATCCGATGTTTTCTGGGGTGATTTCGGTGTAAGAGAGTACGGCCGGGCTCGCAACGACGCCCTTCGAAGATCGGGTAAGTAACAGACTATCGGCAGTTTGTACATCCAGATCCTGGTGCCCATGCGCCTTTCCTGAAATCACCCAGGTCGTTTTCACGTCGGTGAATACCGCATCGTCATCAGGTGTCTGGGTGGGGTCCAGAATGCCCACTACGCTCATTTTTAATGGAAAACTACCGGCAACATCAAAGGCTCCTGCCGGAGAGGAGATCACGTACCCGCCAACTTTCACATTCAGGACCCGGGCGGCTTTAGCACCCAGGACACATTCGCCAAGCAGGGCCATAGGCCTTCCTTCTGCAAATCGCAATTCCCTGAATGCAAAATACTCCTGGGTTGTCCCCACTATGGGTTGATCCTTTACTTTGTATTCCAATTGGAGCGGGATGGTGCGCGCCAACCCATCCTGTTGCAGGGCTTTCATCTGGCTGAATGCAATGCCTTCGAGTTTGGACGCTTTAAAATAGAGGCTGCTAAGGCAGAGTTCCGTGGCACTTCCACGGGTTCCCAGGACAAGAGGGGTGGCAACCGCCCGTTCCCTTAGTTTTTCAGACCCTTGTTCTGCCAGAAGGTCCAGTGCCAGAGGGATAAATATGACCAGACTAATCGCCAAAAGAAGAAAAAGGGATTTAACCCAATAGTATTTTATGTAGCTCCAGGCAAGAAAGAAAATCTGTTTCATGGAACCGGAGTGGTTTTTGGTAGAATTTCCCGTATATCCAGGATCTGGTCAAAACGATCCAGGATTTCGTGGTCGTGGGTTACCACGATCATAGAGGATTTTTCCTTATCGCAGTAATCAAATAGAATTTTGAGGATTCGATCCCTGTTGTCCGGATCCAGATTCGCCGTAGGCTCGTCACAAAGCAACAGGGAGGGTTTCGTAATCAGGGCCCTGCATACGGCAACGCGCTGTCGCTCTCCCTGGGAGAGTGCCTTGGGGTATCTTTTGACCTTATCCTTTAACCCTACTTTCTCCAAGAGCTCCAGGGCACTGTTTCGATGAGACTCCTCCAGTTCTAAGACCGGATTCAAGCGAAACGGCAGCAAAATGTTTTGAAAGCAATTCAGGTATTGCAACAATTCGAATTGTTGAAAAATCAGGCCAAGCCTGAGGATTCTAAAGTCTTTTAAATCGCGATCGCTGTAATTGGCCAGTTCCAGCCCATCTACTTCAAGGATGCCGCTCCCGGATTTAAGGATTCCTGCAAACAGGTGAATTAGGGTGGTTTTACCACATCCGCTCGGGCCGGTAAGCGCAACCTTCTTCCCGCGTGAAATTTCCAGTTGGGGGACCGACAGGCTGAACCCCCCCGGTTCGTAAGAGAACTCGAGGTCCTGGCAGCGAATTACAGCCTGCTCGAGGCGATGACCTGCCGGTCCTCCGAGATCAGTGTTATTTCCGAAATTTTCCATGCCTTGTCAATGGATTTTAATGCAATTGTGCCAGTGTATTTGTTCTTCCTGTAATGGATGTGCTTCAGGTGTTTTACCTGAGCGGTGACGGTCCAGGTAGCGGGATACCTCAAGCCATTATCCGGGTTGCCCTCAGAAAGGGGAGCTCCCAAATCCCCGAGGGTTACCTCCTTAACGGTAACTTTTGATCCCTCCCGAAGCCCCATATTTAAACGGCGCCGGCTGTCCAGGTAAATATGATCGAGCAAGCCTGCTTCAAGATTTTCGTTTAACCTTTCAAACAGAATTTCTTCATCCGCTATGTTAAAGGCAGTATAGGTATTGAGGAGCTTGTTCTCAAGGATATCATGCACGACCTCTGGCTTTATTTGGTCTGCGGTATACCATGGGTTTACTATTTTGATTTGGAGGGGCAATAAATAGATTGAAAGGAAAAGCAGAATTACCGAAAAAATGGGAGCCTTGTGCTTAACCTGCATTTGATCCAGGATTTTTCGACGTCTTGGCCAGAATAAGAACGCCAGAATCAATGCGAAAACAGAAGCAATGGGAATGGGAAGGAATCCCGATGAAAGCAGTGGGGAAATCGAATATTCGTACGTCTGCTGCAGGAATACAAAGCTGAGCAGGAGGCAAGTAACCAAAACGGCTATGGCTGAGGTTTTAAGAACTTGACGTTTTACAGCAGGATTTTGTATCCGCTCCAAAAACAAACTCAGTACAAGCGTAAAAACGGCGAGCAAGAGCATAAAAAAGACTGAACGCGCAATGGGATAGGACAAGGAATCCGAGGCGAAGAACTGCAAATAATTACCCCCGGCGATTCCAATTGCCAGAAGTACTCCTCTTGCCAAAACGGGGGAAATTGATTTTCTGAATACGATGAGAATGAGGAGGAAGCTTTGCAGGCCCAAGAGGAAAGCCCAGGAATACGGGAGTAAATAACCGTAGATTCCCGCCGCATAACCCAATATGAGACCCGGCAGAACAAGCACTGCAGGAACGATGCTTTGGGAGTGATAGCTCCAAATCGCCAAAACCAAAACAAGGGAAAGCAGGCTAAAGGGTATGGAAGGCAACATGGAGGGAACATTCCAGAAAAGACTGAGTTCCCAAGCCAGGATTCCGAAGGCAACTGCTGTCAATAGTTTGGCGGCAGGAATTCTGAAATCCGCTACCTGTAAATCCAGGACGCGAAAGAGTTGGCTGGCAATACGCACCAGTAACCAGGCGCCTCCCAGAAACCCGAGAAAAGCAAAACACAAAAGGATTATCTCTTCCCCTTGTGTATAACCCGAAAGGAGTTTTTCATTGCCGAACCCGGCGCCGGCAACCACAGCTCCAAGACTTAAAAGGACAGGATGGAGAATTTTTCCGGACGGGGGCTGATTTTTGGTAACAGATTCAGAGGCCAGTGCAGCCGTTACCAGAAGTGAAATGACTGTCCCAGCCCATGCAGGTGCCAGCAGCCATTCATTCCAACTCAGGAAATATCCCAGGCTCAGCCCCGTGCTCAAGGCAAGCAAGGGTACTGCTGAGCGACCGCCTTCACGCGATAAAAAATAGGCGAGGACCATTAGAAATAATCCCCATGTGATAAGCGTATACCTTGTTGCGCTGAGGGTTCCGATCCTCAGAAAACTCTTTAACCCGGGAGCTTCGGGTATCGTGTAGAAGGCCCGTGCAGGGCTGAGGGTGCTCTTGTAGATCCTTCCGTCCAGGGTGGTTACTTCAAGGATAATGTCTATCTGGCTGCCCAGCAATCCTTCTATTCCAATTTGCTGCCCGGCGAGGGAATTTCCCCCACATTGTATTTTCCAGCGCGTCTTTTTTTGATAGGCGTCTACTGAGATTTCAGGTTCTGTGACAGGTGCGCAGAATCCCGGAAAAATCGCTTGTGCCTTTACGATTTTACCCTGGATCACAGGCAATACATAGAGCACTTCAAAGACTCCCGGCTCTGTCTCCACAAGTTGTAACCGTGCCGGATACACGATATCCGCTGATGCGGTAAAGCCAGTGAGCATAAGAAGCAGGAAGACTCCTTTTTTGAGTCTTTGGATACAGCTGTTATTCATTCACCAGTTCTTTCGCCATACCCTTGTACGTAATGTCGTACTGTTGCATGAGTTCGGTGTAGAATTGTTCTTTAGCAGCCTCCTTATCCTCGTATTCCAATTGCTGCAGGATATCATCACGAACTTCGCTTAAGGCGAGCCTTCTTGAGGGGATAAGGGTGTCGAGATAAACCAGATGCCATCCAAAGGTCGAGGGGACAGGGCCGTGCCAGCGCCCGGATTCCAGTTCCAGAAGGCGGGAGGCAAACCCTTCTCCAAATTCACGGTCTATCAGGTCGGACCTCAATTCAAGAACCTGTGGAGCAAGCATGGTTGCTTTCCCGGCGGCCCTCGCCGTTTCAAAATCAACCATATTACTATTCCAGTTGGCACACAGATTTTCCAGCATCTCCCGTTCTGCTTCTTCTGAAAAATAAACCTGCTTAAAACTGATTTCCGCAGGACTGACATACTGGTCTGACCGCAAATTATAATATGCCTCAATGTCGGCGTCCCCAATATTCCGCTTTTCTCCCTGACCTTCTGCCATCAGGTCCATCTGGGAAATCAAGGCCCGCTTTACCACTGCACTGTTCCGGTCGAGCCCTTCATTCAGTGCTTCCTGATATAGGACTTCGTCCTTAACATGATTTTGCAAAATACCCTGCAGTTCTTCCCGGGTGGGAAGGCGGTTCCATGTGCGTTGCCATCCGGCAATTAACTGAGCGACGTCCGATTCGTCCACCACGATAACCCGATCCGATTCTGAAGGCTCCCGGGGGCCGTAAATAATGAACAATGCGAGAAAAATGAGCAGACCAAGCAAGGCGATCTGCACGACTGGATTCCTAGTCCGGTCCGCCATATGATATTGCTTTTTTGCTAAAGTAGCGAATATTTAAAACAGTACGGATCGCTGGTGAACCTGACTGAAACCGGCTGTATGCCCTTTCAAAATAGTTATTCCATATCCGGGATAAGGAAGGTGCCTTTAATCAGGACCAGGTCTGTATCCTTAAGGTTGCCAGGATCTGTTATGGCTGTAAATCCCCCTGTTGTCGGCCCTGTTTTCACAGCCTCCTTCCGAAAGCTGTAGATCGTTTCGGATGATGCTTCCTGAACCAGAACAAAGGAGCCGGAAGTACCGGATCCAATGGCTTCAGCGGGCAGGGCCATATACTTAAGGGTCTCGTTTTCAGTAACCGTACCGGGTGTAACCCAGATATCAGCCTGTACAAACATGCCTACCATCAGAGAGGTATCGCTTTCATCTTTGAGATGTCCATGAACTTTTACTGTACGGTTTTTATCAATACTGCTACCAACCAGGTAAACGGTGCCTTCGTATTCCGTATTGGAAACTTCGGGAATTCGAAAACGAATGGGTTGCCCCTTTTGGACCTTCCCAATATCCTGTTCAAATACACTGAGTTCCAGATGCAGATGTTCCGGATTTACGATTTCGAGCATTTCTGAGGCCCTGGAAGCGTAGCTGCCTGTACTGATATTCACCTGAGTTACTTTTCCACTGATGGGAGCAGTAACCCCAACTTCAGAACGCAGTTCAGCAGGTGTGATTCTTTCCGGGTTGAGTCCGAGCAGGGCGAGTTGTTTTTCCAGTCCGCTTTTCCGGGCAAGGGTACTGCGATAGGTACTCTGGGCCTGAAGGAATAATTTTTCTGAACTGATCTGTTCCTCGAACAGGGTTTGCTGTCTCTCAAATTCAGATTTAAGATAGGGCAATTGTTCCCGGACCATCAGGTAGTCCTGTTGCAAGGTTAGAAATTCCGGATTCTCCAATACCGCAACCACGTCGCCTTTCCGAACCTGATCACCGATCAACAGGCTCGTTTTTTTTACAAAACCGCCATAAACGGCGCTAATCACTGCCCGATTTTCCGGAGGGACGTCAATGGTGCCGCTAACCTGTATAACTTCGGGGAATCTCATTTCGGAAACCCTGCCTACAGCCATATTATTGGCCTCAAACTGCTCTTTGCTCAGGGTTACAATTCCAGGAGATGCTTTCGTGCCTGCTTCAACCTCAGCCTTCCCATTCTGTTCTTTACAGGAGAACACAAACACCAGGACCAGCCCTATAATGAAAGAAGAATATTTCGGTTTCATTGAGATAGATTAAAAGGTTAAATAATTGATTTGCAAAACAATCTCGTTATACAGTTCCAGTTGTTTTAAATACTCCAGGCTTATTTCATAGCCATTTTCCAGACTCAGTATATATTGAAAGAAGTCGATTTCACCATTTCGATAGCTGCTTTCGGCTGTGCGTATAATCGCCTCGGAGAGGTCGAGTCCTTCTTCTTCATAATATCGCAACGCCTTTTCCTGTTGTTCGAGCTCATCACGCAGTCTTTCGAGTTTTGTTTGAACCCGTAGTTCGTATTCCCGCTGCTCCTCATTAAAGGCATCTGCAGTAAGCCTTGCGGTTCGGATGCGGGAGGACTGGCCGTTGAACAGGAGTGGGATTTTAAGGCCGATGGAATACCCCCTGAACCAATCCTCCGTCCTTCCATTATCTCCCTGTAAGTATTGGAGGTAAAACGCCGGTAACAGTTGCTGTTGCTCAAGGCGAAATTGTTTCTCAAGGGCGAGCTGCTGATTTTCGTATCGGGTGATCTCAGGCAGGGAATCCACGACAGGTACCTCGAGCATCATCCTTAAAGGCGGGGGAGTCGCCAGGGATAATTGGCCTTCCGCCTGTACTAAATTCTGAATTTGATTTTCCAGGACACCGGCCTGGGTGAGGACTTCTTCCAGTTGAATGCGTATCTCACGTGATTTTGATGTTGCAGTGATCTTTTCCAGGTAATTCGTTGCCCCGAGCTCAAAGCGCCGGGAGGCCGCACGTTCAAATTCGTTGTACAAACTATCCAGCCGGCGGTAGATGTCAGAAGTTTTCACAGCGATCAAATAGCGATTGTAGGTACTGCTCACTTCAAGAAAAACCTCCTTTTTCCGGATTTCCATCCCATTTTTTTCGCCCGCTGCCAGGTAGTTCTGGACTTGCCGTCGCGCACCGTACACCGTGGGGAAATCAAACTCCTGTTTGACCCCAAAGACATTCAGTGCGAGGTTTTCAATCCTGTTGGCTTCATCCCGGTTGTAAAAGAATTCCGTTTTGCCGAAATCCAGGGCGGTACCCCTTCGGGCATCTGCGGCTTCCATTTGTTTCTCCGCTGCGCGAATCCCGGGATTGTTACTTCCTGCAAGTTCAAGGAGTTCTTTCAGGCCAAGCTGTTTTTCCTGTGCCTGAATGGGAAGGCCCAGCATTAACAGAAGTACAGCAATTCCAAGCGTTTTGGCAGACGGTCCGTTGGGCAAAGCGGTGTTTTTTACCTTGCTGAACAGGGCGTATAGTACGGGAAGGACGACCAGTGTAAGCAGGGTAGAAGTAATCAGGCCGCCAATAACAACAGTCGCCAGAGGCCTCTGAACTTCGGCCCCTGAACTGGTTGAAACCGCCATAGGTAGAAATCCAAGAGCTGCCGCGGAGGCCGTTAGGAGCACGGCCCGCATTCGATCTTGTGCTCCCTGGGTAATAAGGGCTTCCAGGTTTTCAAAAGAAGCTGTTTTTAGTTCTTTAAAGTGTTCGATAAGCACAATTCCATTGAGGACTGCAATTCCGAACAGGGCGATAAACCCAACGCCTGCCGAAATGCTAAAGGGCATGTCGCGCAACCACAACAAGAGTACGCCTCCTACGGCTGAAAGGGGAATGGCTGAAAAGATTATCAGGGTGTCCCGTAAGGATTTGAATGCGAAATACAACAGGACAAATATTAGGATTAGTGAGATGGGAACCGCTATGGCCAGACGCGATTTGGCTGTTTGAAGGTTTTCGAACTGCCCACCATAGGTAATTGTATACCCTGGCGGTAACTGAATCTGGGCTTCCACCAGGCTTCGCAATTCATCCACAACCGATTGAAGGTCCCGATCCCGAACATTGATCCCCACTACAATACGCCTACGGGTGTCATCCCTTGAAATTTTTGCTGCGCCCTGCTGATAACTGACCTCCGCCACCTCACTAAGCGGAAGTTTTCCACCTCCGGGCAGGTCTATAAACAGGTTCTGAAGATCTGTAAGATCCCTTCGATTCTCGGGATTCAGGCGGACCACCATATCGAACCTTTTTTCACCTTCGAAGACATTCCCAACTATCTGCCCGCCAAAGGCCATCGAAATCAGTTCGTTTACTTCGGAGATGTGCAAACCATAGCGGGAGATCTTGGACCGGTTATAAACGACTCGCATTTGTGGGAGCCCTTCTACTTTTTCGACAGTAATATCGGCGGCACCGGGTACCTGCTCGGCCAATTTTCTGATTTCCTCCCCTTTTCGGGCCAGTACGCTCAGGTCTTCCCCGAATATTTTTACGGCTATATCAGCCCTTACCCCGGTAATCAGCTCATTGAATCGCATTTCGATGGGCTGTGTAAATTCCACTTCCATCCCGGGAATTACCTCCAGGGCTTCTTTGAATTTACCCGCCAGTTCATCTTTTGAGTCTGCTGAGACCCATTCTTTTTTTGGTTTCAGGGTGATGATGACATCGCTTTCCTCCATACTCATGGGATCGGTCGGGACTTCAGCAGCCCCAATACGGGTGACCACCTGATCCACTTCCGGGAATTCTGCAATCAGTATATTTTCGATTTGCGTAGTGGTTTCAATGGTCTTGCTCAGGCTCGTCCCCGTTTTCAGGACGGGTTGGATAACAAAATCCCCCTCATCGAGGGTTGGAATGAATTCTCCTCCCATCCGCGCGAAAATAAAACCAGCCGATACCAGCAGTACAGCTGCCATGCCGAGGACAGGGCCTTTATGTGCCAGAGCCCACCGGATTACGGGAACATAAAATTCGTTGAGCTTACCAATAAGCCGAAGGGAGATATTCTTCTCCGGGTTTTTTACAGGTTTAATGAACCAGGAGGACATGACAGGGACATAGGTAAAACAAAGAATCATGGCTCCAACCAGTGCAAAACTAAAGGTCATCGCCATCGGCCGGAACATTTTTCCTTCCACCCCGCTCAGAGAAAGGATCGGGATAAACACAATCAGAATAATAAGTTGTCCGAAGACGGCAGAATTCATCAATTTCGATGCGCCTTCCAGGGTGATCTTGTCCTTCAGGTCCCGTCGTTCTTTATCCTTGAGCGATAAGAGCTCTGACTTTTTTGTATTGATCTGAAACGCGATAAATTCCACGATAATAACAGCCCCGTCGATAATGATTCCAAAGTCGATCGCCCCGAGACTCATCAGGTTAGCATCCACCCCGGTCAGGTACATCATACTAAGGGCAAAAAGCAGGCTTAGTGGGATTACCGAGGCCACAACCATCCCTGAACGGAAATTACCCAGCAGCAGGACCACCACAAAAATCACGATCAGACATCCCAGGACCAGGTTCTCGGTAATGGTAAAGGTAGTTCGGCTGATGAGTTCACTGCGTTCCAGGAAAGCATTGATGTATACCCCTTCGGGCAATGACTTCGAAATCACTGCTACCCGCTCTTTAACGGCATTGATAACTTCTTTGGAATCGGCGCCTTTGAGCATCATTACCTGCCCCAGCACTTTCTCGCCTTCCCCATTTCCTGTGATTGCCCCAAAACGCGTCGCACTACCATAGCCCACCACACCAACATCCCGCACAAAAACCGGAGTGCCATCCACGGTTTTTACTACGGTGTTCTCAATATCCTCAAGGGTGCCGATAAGGCCTTCCCCACGGATAAAATACGCCTGATTTACTTTTTCTATATACCCTCCCCCAGCCACGCTATTCCCTTTTTCAAGGGCTTCAATTAGTTCCCCGGCCGTAATATCCATAGCCCTTAGCTGGGATGATCTGATGGCTATTTCATACTGTTTCAGATGGCCGCCCCATGTGTTTACCTCCACGACCCCGGGGATGCCAGCGAGTTGGCGTTTAACAATCCAATCCTGGATCGTCCGTAAATCCATGGCGTCGTACCGGTCTTTAAACCCGGGCTTTACGTCCAGAGTGTACTGGTAGATTTCACCGAGACCTGTGCTGATAGGACCCATTTGAGGTGTTCCAAAACCTTCGGGAATTTTCTCCCTGGCTACCTGGATTTTTTCTGCGATCAGTTGTCTGGGCAGGTAGGTGCCCATATCGTCTTCGAAGACAATGGTTACTACGGACAACCCGAATTTGGAGACAGAACGGATTTCCTGAACTCCCGGAAGGTTCGCCATTTCGAGTTCCACCGGATAGGTGATAAAACGCTCCATATCCTGGGTGGAGAGGTTCCTGGAAGTTGTAATGACCTGAACCTGGTTGTTGGTGATATCCGGAACGGCGCCGATGGGGATATTCCACAGGGAAAACAGCCCTCCGGCCGCGATGACAAAGGTCAGCAACAGTACGGCAAATTTATTGCGAAGACTAAAATGTATGATAGATGAAAGCATAGCTGTTCAGATAAAGAAACATGCGTTGCACGGGCATTGTATGGTACCCGGGTAATGAAAAAACCGAATGCAATCAGGAAAGGCGGGGTGGCTGAAAAACCCCTGCAGAGAAGACTCCGGAGGTTTGAAGCAAGTAGTGGTACTTATGTGATTGGGATTCTTTACGCTCCAGTGGCGTGTCCCAGCTAAAATGCTGACTGATAAAAAAGTGCGTCTGGCTCAGGACCTGATGGGGGACCTGTTGAAAGGGCAGTTTTTCATGATCGTGCTGTTCTTCCTGGTGGTTTTTCTCGTGATCTGCTTTCTGACTGCCGTAGTGTTTGTCCAGAAAGGTCAGGAAGGAGTCGCCGAAAGTCTGTTGATGATAGGCTGCGTGTTCCAGAAGGTCATCCAGCTGTGCCAGATCTTTGACGGAAAGATGTGCACTCTGCAAAAGCAGCAGGGTTGATAGCAGCATGGAAATTATTTGCGACATCGATTTAAAGATACTATTTCTTCTGATATCTGGCAGGATCCGAAGCCTGTGATATTTTAAAGTAGCCTAAAAATAAGGATTCCCCTTTGAGGCATACATGATCTTTGTCACATCCAATAGGTTATACAGGGAGTAGAATTCTTTGGTACATCGGATTAATTTGTAAATTAAACCTCTAAACCAACTCCTATGATTCCAACCAAATTCCGAATTGTCGTTTCGCTTCTGTTGTTTATACTGGTCTTTTGCCCTGAGGCCTATGCTCAGAAAGGATTCTCAAAGTCAGCCATCCGCAAACAAAAGGAGGCAGTAGCCCAATCTGTTGACCAGCGCCACAAACAAACACAGGTAATGGTGGACAAGGTGTTTAGTTTTGCAGAACTCGGTTTTCACGAGGTGGAAACTTCCAAATACCTGACAGGTATTCTCGAAAAGGCAGGTTTTGAAATCACCTATGGTGTTTCGGGTATTCCGACGGCCTGGTTTGCCAAATGGTCTAACGGTGAAGGTCCGGTGATCGCCCTTGGCAGCGATGTGGACTGCATCCCAAAAGCTTCGCAGTATCCCGGGGTTGCCTATCACAAACCGATTATTGAAGGAGCTCCAGGACATGGAGAAGGACATAATTCAGGAGTGCCTCTCAACATTACCGCTGCCCTTTCTGTGCAGGAATTGATGGAGGAAAATAATATTGGAGGAACCCTTGTGGTTTGGCCGGGCATTGCCGAGGAGCTCCTGGGTTCTAAGGCATGGTTTGTAAGGGACGGACTTTTTGAAGGGGTAGACATGTGTATTTTCACCCATGTCAGTAGTAATTTGGCGGTTTCCTGGGGACAGGCCACGGGTACCGGACTGATTTCTGTGGAATACAGTTTTGAGGGTGAGGCGGCTCATTCGGCAGGAGCGCCCTGGCGCGGAAGGTCCGCTTTGGACGCTGCAGAATTGATGAATATCGGGTGGAACTACAAAAGAGAACACCTGCATCCGTTAAAGCGGTCACATTCCATATTTACCGATGCAGGCGATCAGCCAAATGTCGTCCCCTCAAAAGCTTCTATTTGGTTTTATCTCAGAGATGTGACCTATGAGGGAATTATGGAGATGTACGAGGACGCAAATAATATTGCGGAGGGCGCAGCCATGATGACAGATACCGAAATGACTTCTCGTGTGGTCGGGGCTGCATGGCCCAGGCATTTTAATAAAGTGATTGCAGAAACCATGTACAGCAATATACAGCAGGTTGGACTTCCGGAATGGTCGGAGGCGGATCAGGAATTGGCCAGGGCAGTACAGAAAGCGGTAAATTCCAAGGACACTACGGGCCTTTCCACGGAACTCTCCGAACTGAGAAAACCTGTAGAACGACCCGTAAGCGGGGGTTCGGATGATATTGGGGATGTTTCCTGGACCGTGCCTACCGTTACACTTCGGTTTCCATCCAATGTGCCCGGGCTTCAGGGACATCACTGGTCCAACGCCATAGCAATGGCGACGCCTATAGCGCATAAAGGTGCAACAGCTGGGGCTAAGGTCGTGGCGATGACCGTCATGGATTTTCTCACCCAACCTGAATTGCTCTCTCAGGCCAGGGACTATTTTGAGAATGTCCAGAAAAAGGAAACGGTATACCGTCCGATGATCAGTGCTGACGATCCACCGCCAATAGAACTCAATACGGCCATAATGAGCGAGTTCCGTCCAAAGCTAGAGCCCCTTTATTACGATGAAACCAAGTATGATTCCTATCTGGAACAGTTGGGGGTGACCTATCCTACACTCAAAGAGGAATAGGATTTTGATCTATATTGGTTTGAGTTCCCGCTTAATTCCGGACAGGATTGAATCTATTTCCGCAATGGCCTGACCGTATAATGCATCTTTGATCTTGGTCAGGTAGATACTCTCTATAAAAATATTCTGGAGCTCAACGCCGTAAAGCCGATCGATTTTCACGGGCTTCATGGTGTTGTAATTGACTACCGATCTGAGTTCGGGAGAAAGTTCATTGATAATAATGTCCCAATGGATAGATTCTGACTTATTTACCGTGTTATAGGTCAGGTCTAACATTTGTAAATCGCGGGTAATCTCCTTGTTTTTAAGGAGTTTTAATTGACCGCTTACCGCCAGGGTGTTGTAAATAGGAGCGTCCCGATAAAAATCGGAATATTGAGAGAGCAATACTGAATAGAGTGCCAGGGAGTCGGCTTTCGAAATATCCCGCAACTCAATTATCTCATTGGCACGCTCATACGCCTTCGAGAACATGAGGTTTTTAGTCTTCGCTTCGCCCAACTTATTGCGATCCTCCATTATTTGCTGGCTTATGGACTCGTAAACTGCGATGGCTTCGGAGCGTTGCAGGTTCTGGTCGTTCCATCGGTCAATCTGAAGGGCAATCAGGATACCAATCACAATGAGTATAATCTCGCCCAATGCATAGAGTAAATATCCATTGACTCTTCCGCTTGAGACGGAGGACCTTCTCAATTTTTTGAGTATTGACAGCATAGGCGAACGGGGACATTATTATGGCTTTTTTATTGCTGAAAGCACCCCAATGATCAGCAGGCCAACCCCGATTCCTATGAGCAGAGAGGCGACAAACCATAGAATGGATGTTTTTAAAAAAACAAGGCCAACACCCAGCCCTATAAGTGTGCAGCCACCAATGGCCCAGGAAGCCTTGTCTGTTGAATGTTCAGTGCTCATTTTTTGGGATTATCCTTCAAGGTAATAAAAGGGATTGGCAGGGTTTATGATATATATCATTTGGCATGAATGCCAAAAATGCCCATAAAATGCGGCCCGAAATAAAACAAATCGTATTTTAAGACCTGCTATAATAATTTTTGTAACCCGACTTAAATACCACAGATCAATGATTTTAAAATGGAATTGGACGGCAATGTTGCTCTGCTCTTTCCTTGGTTTTGCACAAGAAAAGACTTGCGAGCCACCGAAACTTGTGGTAGGAGTTATCGTTGATCAGATGCGTTTTGATTTCCTTGAGAAATACGAGGCGAATTTTGGGGACGGCGGGTTTAAACGACTTATGAGGGATGGCTACAGTTTTGAGAATACGCATTATAACTATGTGCCAACAGTAACTGCGGCCGGTCATGCCTCGATTTATACCGGGGCCACACCAAGTGTGCACGGTATTATAGAGAACACCTGGTATGAAAGAAATTCTAAGGGGCTGGTGAGTAATGTAGGCGACACTACCGTGCGGATTGTGGGATCCGTAGTGGAGAATTATTCCGGATACTCGCCCGCCCGACTGGAAACAAGTACAATTTCTGATCTTCTTCGGGAGCAATCGGATTCCAGGTCCAAGGTGATCAGTGTATCCTTAAAGGACAGGGGTGCTATACTTCCCGGGGGTAAGAAGGCCAACGCCGCCTATTGGCAGGACTGGGAAACCAGCCCTGGACATTTTGTAAGCAGTTCTTATTATATGGATGAATTGCCATCCTGGGTTATCAGTTTCAACAATAAAGACAAGGCCAATAAGTATCTCAACAGAACCTGGAAAACACTTCTTCCGTTAAAAGAGTATACTGCAAGCGCCCCGGACGACAACCCACATGAGCGTATTCTGAGAGGTAAGGAAACCCCCACCTTTCCTTATGATCTCAAGGGCATGCGTGCGCTTTATGAAGGAGATCCGCGTTATTATCAGGTGTTGTGGGTTACCCCCTATGGCAACACAATTACCACGGAATTTGCCGTTGAAGCCTTGAAATCGGAAGAATTGGGAAAGGATGAGGACGTCGATATGCTATGTGTGAGTTTCTCTACGCCGGATGTGGCGGGGCATACATTTGGCCCTCAGTCAGTGGAAGTCCAGGATATTTATCTCAGGCTGGATAGAGATATAGCGGAGTTGTTGGAAACCCTGGACAAAGAAGTAGGGGAAGATAATTATGTTGTTTTTCTGACCTCTGATCACGGGGTTCAACCTGTGGTGTCTTACCTGAGGGCGAATAATCAACCGGCTGACCTCGCAGTAATTCCCCAGTTCAATCAGGCGTTGTCCTTTTCGCTGAATCAGCAATACGGTGCTTTTAAATGGATTTCCTATTTCGGAAACAATCAGATTTATCTGGATCACGACTTAATTAAGGAAAAGGGGCAATCCCTTGAGGAGATAAGACAAAGCGTTGCCGATTTTATGAAGGAACAACCCGGGGTTCGCTTTGCCCTTACACCTGATGACCTCAATACATCGGGCGATACTACAGGACAGATTGAAATGGTTAAAAAGGGATATTATCCGGATCGCTCCGGAGACGTTATACTTGTTTATGATTATGGCGTAATGCCCACATCGGATTACCGAACCCCGGTTACCAAGGTGCGGGGAGCCGGACATGGCTCGGGCTATGACTACGATACGCACGTTCCCCTCCTTTGGTATGGGAAAGGAATTCCTAAGGGAACTTCCTCGCGTAAAGTGCATCCCGTAGATATCGCCCCTACCTTGCTTCGGATCATGAACCTCAGGGAGGCTGGTGGGATGACGGGTGCTTCTTTAAGTGAGGTACTGCGTTAATCTGAGCGGGATTACTCCAGAACACAATCAATCTATTTGGTCCGCGCCTTGTTCAGGATTCTGCTGTTAAATTTTGATTTGTCCTGGAGGATATCAAAGAACTCAAGGATATAGGATTTGGCATCCTCAAAATCTTTCTCGCTTTTAAAGCTGGGTTCCAGGTCGTCGACCACCTTCATAAATTCTGGTTTTTTACTGAGGTATTCTTGCCGAACCTCTTCGTAAAGGGCGGGATTGCGTTTAAAACCCCTGTAGAGGCGGGTTCTGACATCCGTGATGTTCAATGTTTCTCCCTGGACCTGTGAAACAACAGCATAATTTGCATCCACAAGGCCCGACATGTCGAAATCATAGGGTACGGGAATGGCATTCATTCCCTCGACAAAAATCAGTTTTTCATTGTGCTGATAGGCTGATGAATAATCAGTATTTCCGATCATGAATTGGAAAAAATCATTTTCGATGGAGGTGCGGTCATCCTGTTGCAACGGGTGCACCGTTCTCTTCAGGCGTTTGGCTTTACACCGCTCAGCCACTTCGCTGATATCTTCAATTACAAACCCTTCAAGATCATAGGTCTTGTCTTTTTTTCCTTTGAGGTCTGAATAGGCTATTTGTAACCTACGGGTTTTGAAGTGATACGGGCTTATGACCTCAAAGAGTTTATAGGCCATGTATTCTTTAAGGACATAGTCGTGACCCTGATCGGAGTTTCTGCATGGCAGGACCAGTTTTAATTCTTTGTTGCCTTCGAATTCGGTGCCCTTCATTTCCGATTTTTGGATGCGCATTTTTACAGGGGTCAGAAAGCAGTTTTTTCGCCTCCAGTTACCACGGGCCCTGAGCCGAATTTCAAGGGAGTCCCATTGCCCCGAGGAATTTTGATAGGCGAGCTGGGTTTTCAGATATGTGCTGTCATCCGTATCACGTCTCATTTCCTTATCGGAATATCTGAGAACGACTGACAGCGGAGTTTCATCCTGAAAGAGAACGGTAGTCTCGTTATCCGGGCTTTTTTGGGCCATTTCCTGCCCTGTGGCCAGGTCTGAGAAAATGAAAAACTGGAGTACAATGAGCGCTAAGATTTGATTTTTCACTATCTTGGTTTTTAGTTTGCATTAAATTACTAAAAATAAGCCTATTAGACTCTATACTTCTGTAATAAACGGCAAAACGTTCGCCGTTTTATTCATATCGGTTCTGGTTACCTACCTGTCGATCCATTTTAATCTTGGCTACAATGTGGATCTGACCCTGCTGAGTATCGCCATTGTTTTCCCGCTTGTATTCAATATCCGGGGCGCCTTTCGAAGACGAGAAAAAGCCCTGCAGCACCTCAGTCAGTACCGGGCAGCGCTTAAGACAATTTTCTTTTACCTGCAGTTGAGTTTCTCCCTTACAGAAAAGGATCGAAAGAAGCTGGAAGACATCCTTGAGCATATCAGTGAGGAGACCGTAAGGCATCTTCGGAAAAGTACGGATGAAACAGCAGCTGTAGATGCTGCTATGGATGAATTGCAGGAATTCGTTATACATTTAAGGGATGATATCCCCGGCCGGATAAGGGATCGAATCTTCAGGTATATGAATGATTTGGTTGAGGGATTTGAAAATGTCCACGCCATCAATATCCACAGGACACCCATCGCCCTAAAGGCCTACTGTCTGGTGTTTATTTATGTATTCCCTTTTATATACGCCCCTACAATTGTCTACAATATAGGAGCGACAAATAATGACTGGGTTGTTTATTTTATCGTGGTCGCAACCGAATTTATACTTATCTCCCTTTACAACATACAGGATCAGATTGAATATCCTTTTGACAATGTAGGTGTGGATGACATCAAGCTTGAAAATTTTAAAATAAACCGATAGGCTTAATTTAGAGTTCTTTTTCCATGCGATAATCATCCATTGCGAAGCCACCTCCGATATCGGTAATTTCCCCTCCTGTAATTTTAAAGCCCATTGTGGAATACGCATTGATAGACCGATCGTTATATTTGTTTACGGTTAGCGTGATGCTATGACAATTCAAAGCATGTGCCTTTTCTTCAACAAAAGCCATGGCGCGTTTTCCAATTCCCTTTCCCCGAAATGAATCCAAAAGGTATATTTTGCTTAAAAACAGTGTTTGCTCCCTTTTTTCAAACGCCAGATAACCTGCACTTTGTGCTCCAACACGTATGCTAAAGTAAAAAACACCCCTCTCGAGTTGTTCCTGAATTGCTTTCCCGGATTGAAAGTGCTCGAGCATATAATCCACTTGCGGTTTGCCGATAATGGGAATGTAGTGTTCCCGCCAGATAATTTCGGCCAATCGGGTGATCCCCTGAATGTCATCCCGGGTACTTGCGGGAGTAAAAGTGATTTTTTCGTTCATTCTGAATACCTAAAAGTTACCATAAGCACGAATCGCATTAGCGGATTGGTGCCCATGACAGGTCCCTAATGCACTGGAAATTTAGTATTTTTAAGCCCTAACAAAACACATACAATGTACCGAAATTTCTACACGGGCCTTTTGGCGCTTACTTTTTCACTTTTATGTTTTCCTGATCTGAATGCTCAGGATCCGGCTGACTCCCCGGCTATTGGTCGATGGAATCTTGAAGTGCAATACGGAGAAATATGGTTGCCTTCCTGGCTGGAGGTAAAACTCTCAGGAACAAAAGCCCTGGTAGGATATTTTGTAGCATCCGGTGGCAGCGCCCGTCCTATTTCTGAAGTATATGACAGGGAAGGAATGATTAGTTTCAGCATCCCACCCCAATGGTCTGGGAATCACGATATGCATCTTACCGGAACCGTGACCGGGAATTCCATAGCGGGAACGATCCTGGATCATATGGGAAACGCCCGAAAGTTCAGGGGCAATCGGGCACCTGCTTTACTCTACCCGTCTCCCGAAAACTGGTCCGCACCCAGATCCCTTTTAGCAAAAGGAAGCCTTGAGGGTTGGACAGCCCAACAAACCGACAAAGAAAATCAGTGGTTTGTGAAAGACGGTATCCTGACCAGTCCTGCCTCAGGGGTAAATCTGATGACCACAGACACCTTTAAGGATTTTAAACTGCATATTGAGTTTAAATATCCCGAAAAGTCCAATTCCGGTGTATATCTCCGGGGGAGATATGAAGTGCAGGTGGAAGACAGCTATGGCAAAGAACCAGCCTCCATTTATCTGGGAGGCGTTTATGGTTTTTTAAGTCCAAATGAAAATGTCGCCAAAAAGGCCGGGGAGTGGCAGTCGTATGACATCACGCTGGTTGGACGTCGCGTTACCGTAGTTGCCAATGGTAAAACCATCATCCACAACCAAATTATCCCGGGTATTACCGGTGGGGCGCTGAATAGTCGTGAAGCAGAGCCCGGTCCCATCCTGTTGCAGGGGGATCACGGTCCCGTTGAATACCGGAATATTACGATTTCGATACCTTCGGAATAATCCGACTCTCGAATTTTATAAACGCTTTCAGAAAGGGAAGCTACCGAATTTTACGGGTCAGAGCTGATCGTCCAGCCAATGAATGATATTCAGTAAGAGTTGGTAATTCTGTGTTGCCCTGGGGTGATTCATTCCCATTTTCCTTTTTTCAGGTCCGGCGAGTTGAGCCGAGAACATGGCTGCCTCTCCAAAGACGACAAGTTTCCCCTGTCCGTATGCCATAAAGGCTCCCTGATGCCAACCTTGTGCAGGTATCCGCGGCGTTTTGTCCGTAAAGACCCAGGCCGTGTCCGGGAGCAGGTTTGTAAAGTTTTCAGAAAAGGTGAGCACGGATTGTGCATTTTCGGGAATCTTAAAGGCCTGTCCTGTAAATGTAGCCACCTCAGTGACAGATTCCATTGGGGTCCGGCCCTTTGTTATACTGCTGGGCTGAAGGGTCTGTTGATCCAGGGAGAATACCGAAGGGACCTTGCCATTACTTTCAAATACAAATCCATTGGTGAACTCGAATCCGAAGGACGCTGCCAGATCAGAAGCCGCCCCTGCCAGTGGCATGTGATCGGCGATTAAAAATAAGCGTCCCCCGCCTTTGACCCAGCGGTTTAGATATTCGATTTCTTCCGGTGTAAATGCAGAAGGATTGGGCAGAAACCAATCCGAAACATTGCTTTTGTGCAAGGCATTGGAAATAACCAAAATCCGGGCCTCGTCCAGGGTTTGCTCCTGAAAGTACCCTAAAGCGCTCTCCACCCGGTATCCGTCCCTTTCAAGGAGTCCGGCAAAAGCGGTATAACGCCCCTGGCGGGTGTGGAAATTATGATGCCCTTCATCAATCAATATCAAAGGACCTTTTCCCGCTTCGTAAAGCGGTCGAGGCAGGGAGGGTGTATACAGGGTGTCGGCAAGTTGTTGCCCCTGAAGGGTTAGTGCGGAAAATAGCAATACAATAAGCCATCTGAAAGCCATGATGCAGGGGTTAAGGCGTCGTTTTTTTAAAGGTTTCCCCAAAGGCTTCCATGCCCGTGAGTGCGCCTGAAGCACCCATGATAAAGGTGAATACGGGCTGACTCCTGAAATCATCCTTGTTAGAAGCGCGGAAGGTGTCGTAGTGCCAGTGCTCCAGCTCGTAGGTCTTGAAATCGTTAAAGCGCACCTGGAGTCCATTAGCCGTATTTTGAACAACGGCAGTTCCCAGCATAGGGTGGGAATACGCTCCCGGGTACTCCGTGAGGGGTTTGCTGGTCCTGGTGTTTTCAACCCTGTTTTTAACCTGGGTCTGCTCCCGCTTCAAATTATCCTTGCGTATCCCTTCATACAATTCGAAAATTTCACCGTTCCAATCGCGTTGTCGGTCATCGAACGCCCAAAGATCCAGGGCTTTGTACATAAAAGCATGTCGGAGCTCAGCGTGGTCGCGGTTTGCCATGAAATAAACCGCTGTGTTTTTCTCGTGAAGGATCCCTGCTATTGCCACGAGCCCTCCAATACTCCCCGTGTGAAAGTCTAGTTTTTCTCCTCTGTAATCGTGCTGGAACCACCCTAAACCATATGTGGTCCACGCTGGGTTTGTCAATATACGCGTAGGGTAGAAGTCCTGTTCCGGGATTAAGGCATGAGGCTTAAACAGATACTGGAAAGTTTCGGGTTTTAAGAGGGTTTTTCCTTTGTATACCCCCTTGCCGATAAGCATCTGTAAATAGTGTTCTATATCATCCGCGCTCGTCCAGATCATCCCCGCCGCCCCTATTTGATCGGAAAGATTATGTGCGACCTCAGTATATCCATCTTCGGGGTCATAAAAATATGGCGTGACATAGTTTCCTGCATCGAAAATATCCGCTGCCCTGGCGACCGTCCGATGCATCTCAAGGGGTTTAAAAATATGGAGTTCGACAAATTCGGACCACTGCATTCCCGAAACAGCTCTGATGACCTCCCCGGCAGCGACGTACATCAGATTGTTGTATTGGAAGCCTCCCCGAATCGGGTACACTTTTTCTGCCATGGCGAACCGCCTGAGCGTTTGAGCCGTCGAAACACTGTCGAGAAACCAAAGCAAGTCCGCCCCTTCAATCCCCAGGTTATGTGTCAAAAGGTCTTTTACACGGGCCTCTTCCGTAATACAGGGGTCTGATAGTTGAAATTCCGGCAAGTGCATTCTAACCCTGTCATCCCAATTCAGTTTACCCTGGTCCACAAGGATGCCTAGGGCCATGGCTACAATCGCCTTTGTAGTTGAGCCCATATTAAAGAGGGTTTCGCCATTGACGGGGGTCTTGGTTTCAATATTAGTCACCCCGTAAACTTCGCTGAAAACCACTTCGCCCTCCTTGACGACAATGGCCGTCATGCCCGGGATATGCCAGTCGTCAATTCCTTTTAAAATCATGTCATTAAGTACAGCGGTTTTTGTCTGGGCAGCTGCTCTGGGGAAGGCCAGAAGCGAAATTGTAAGGACTACGAAAGGGATAAAACGACGTATCATAAGTGCGCTCGGTTGGTTATAGAATTTGAACTTCAAAAAGCCCGTTTAAGGGACTCATGTGGATTAAGGTACAAAAAGGCACATGACAATGCAGATTTCCCGTTTAGGAATTTTCTATCTGTTTACAAAAACTTACATTTAGAAGACAGACATTAAAACCAACCCAATGAACAGATTTTTACTCCTCATCCTTTCGTTTTGCACCGTGTTTTATAGCACTGCTCAGGACCTGAGCACTTTTATGGAACCTGCTAAATTTCGAAATATTGGCCCCTTTCGCGGAGGCCGATCTACCGGTTCTTCAGGTGTTGTAGGTGATCCCTTGACCTATTACATGGGCACTACAGGTGGTGGCTTATGGAAAACCACGGATGCCGGACAACATTGGCATAATATTTCGGACGGGTATTTTAAAACGGGTTCTGTCGGCGTGGTATCTGTATCGGAAAGTCATCCGAATACAGTCTATGTAGGTATGGGCGAACATGCCCCAAGAGGGGTGACCACATCCTATGGAGATGGGGTCTACAAATCCACAGATGCGGGTAAAACATGGCGGCATATGGGACTGGAGAATACCCGGCATATCTCGCGTATTGTCATTCACCCGGACAATCCGGATATCATTTGGGTCGCCGCCCAGGGCGCCCTTCACGGACCCACACAGGAGCGTGGTATTTATAAGTCCACAGATGGCGGAAACACCTGGAAGAATGTACTTTTTGTCAACGATCTCACCGGGTGCAGTGATCTCTCCATCGACATGCACAATCCCATGGTCCTCTATGCGGCCATGTGGGAGCATATCCGCAAACCCTGGAAAGTAATCAGCGGGGGTCCGGGAAGCGGGATGTACAAGTCCACGGATGGGGGAGAAACCTGGTTCCAGATTCACAAGGGCCTGCCTGAAGAGAAAGGAAAGATGGCTGTAGCCGTATCCAGGGCAAACCCGGATCGTGTTTACGCCCTTGTTGAAAGCGACACACATAAGGAGAAGGGCGGCCTCTTTGTTTCCTCGAATGCCGGAGATAACTGGAGTCGTGTTAGCGGAGATCACCGGCTGATCCAGCGGGCGTGGTATTATATTGAAATTGCCCCTGATCCGAATAACGAGCACACCATTTATGTGATGAGTGCTTCAACCTACCGGTCCATCGATGGAGGGAAGTCCTGGGAGGAAATTCCCACCCATCACGGGGACTATCACGATCTCTGGATTAACCCTGACGATTCAGACAATATGGTCATATCGGATGATGGAGGAGCGGAAATCACTTTTGACAAGGGTAAATCCTGGTCGAGGGTCGACAATATGCCTACAGCCCAGTTTTACAGGGTTGCCGTGGACAATCAATTTCCCTACAACCTTTATGGGGGTCAGCAGGACAATACTTCAGTGAAAATTTCCAGTATCGGAATGGGGACTTCCGGAATTGGACGGGAGCACTGGGAGCCCTCTGCTGGAGGGGAAAGCGCTTTTCTTGCCTTTGATCCGGATAACCCGGAAAAAGTAATGGGGGGGAGCTACCTGGGGACCGTAAACCTGTTAAACGTTAAGGCAAAAACAGGGACAAAGGTGATGATCGAGCCTAATTTGTACCTCGGGCTCCCGGCAAGAGAGATGAAATACCTCTTCAACTGGAATGCACCCATCATAAAGTCGGTACATGAGCCAAATACATATTACCATGCCGCGCAAAAAGTACTGCGAACGAGAGATGAAGGGAATTCCTGGGAAGAAATGTCCCCGGACCTCACCCGCGATCAGGATGATAAGCAGGGCAATGGCGGAGGACCCTACACAAACGAGGCGGTCGGAGCAGAAAATTACGGAACCCTTAGTTATATCATCGAATCACCACATGAGGCAGGGGTATTTTATACGGGAAGTGATGATGGCCTGCTGCACATCACCCGCGATAATGGGGCAAACTGGGAGAATGTCACGCCGAAAGGCCTGCCTGAATCCCTGATCAATGCCATAGAGGTATCGCCTCATGATCCCGGTACGGTCTATATCGCCACGACCCGTTACAAATTCAATGACTTTGCACCTTCACTTTACAAGAGCACGAACTACGGCAGCTCCTGGCAAAAAATCAGCGAGGGGATTCCCTACGGAGCTTTCACACGTGTAGTACGGGAAGACCCAAAGCGAAAGGATCTTTTGGTATGTGGAACGGAAACCGGCCTTTATATTTCATTTAATGGCGGTAAGCGCTGGGAGTCTTTGAAATCCAACCTTCCTGTGGTCCCGATCACCGATTTAAAGCTGGCCCACGACGATATCATTATTGCCACCCAGGGCCGGTCTTTTTGGATCTTCGACGACCTGCCACTTCTGCGGCAGTACGATGGCAATCCTGGAGAAACCAAGATCTACAAGCCTGAGGATGTGATTTACCCCAATTGGTACAGCAGTATGAATTCTTCTGTTCCCAAAGGCACAAATTCCTTTGAGGGGGTGAATCCGGCCAGTGGAATGGTTGTTTATTACGCCCTCCCGGAGTTAGCCGATTCACTTGAAGTACGCCTGGAGATCCGGGATGCTGACGGAGCATTGGTTCGGAGTTTTACGACGGTTCCCGGTTCGAAGTACCGCTCCTATGAAGGAGCGCCCTCAAAAGCTCCACTGCTTCCGCGCAAGGAAGGGCTGAACCGTTTTGTTTGGGACCTTAGGCACTCCGGGTTGCCAGGCATACCTGAGGCGTATATCGAAGGTAGTTTCAGGGGTCGAAGAGCCATGCCGGGCACTTATACCCTGACTTTAAAACACGGGGATTTTCAGACTGAAACAAAAGCTTCGATATTGCCAAACCCGCATATACCCACTACTCAGGAGACCTGGACGGACTACGAGGTTACGATGAAGCAGGCGGAAGCCAGGTATCGGGAGATGACCGAAATGACAAACACGATGTTTGCCTTGCAGGGGCGTATGAACCAGATGATTTCGCATATGGAAACAACGCCCTATACGGAAGTCACAGAAGAGGCTAAGCGGACCCTGGTGAAGGTGAAGGCGTGGGATGCGAAGATGGTACAGCGCCTTTCAAAGGCATATGATGACGTGGAGAACTACGTCAACGGGTTTACAGCCGAGTACCTCACAGCTCTTAATCACGGGGATAGTGGGATTCCAAGGATCAATACTGGGACTAAGGCCACCCTCGACAGGCTCGACAAAGAGTGGGTCGGCCTCAAACGGGAGGCCGAATTGCTCATGAGCGAGGACATCGAAGGCCTGAACCGGGAATTTTACGAATTGGGGATAGGGCCCCTTTATCTGGATAAATAGCTGCCTCCGTTACCGGGGTGTGATAAGTGTCCGGAGGGATGCATTTGGTGTTTTAACGAGGAATTAAGGCACTTAGGCTCAAGGTTTTTGGGGCCACGGGAGAATACTGTTATTTCGGGGTGAACACTATATGAAAATGATTTTTTACAAAGGCAGATTGTACGGCTTTATGGCAGTGCTAGGGTTGTTATTCGGTGCATGTTCATCGGTGCAGCCGGGTACGGAAAGCTATACACATGCCTGGGAAGAAGTCGTGGATTCAGAGCGCTGGGAGACCGCTTTGAATGAACCGCCCAGGGCCCCGGCTGAAAATCCCACCTACTTTGCAGTCCCGGAATTCGATCCAAGGGAAACCACAGAAGCATCCCCTGACTTTGTACAGCGCTATCCTGTTCTTGTAAGTCGTGCGTATTTCCGGCTCATTTCAGAGGCCATGGAAGCCGATAAAGAAGTAGCCAGAAGTTATCAGGAACTCTACAGGGAATCCCGATCTATCGAAGAACAAAACAATATCCGCCTTCAAAAGGAATTCGAAACCTCTCAGAAACGATTTCTCGCCCATCGGGAGATGCTAAATGGACTGAGGTCATGGAATGCCTTCAACAGATATGGGTCCGACGATCTTGACTTTTTCCTGAAGGAAGAGTTTGAACCCGTATATGAAAAGTACAATCGGGGTGTTAAGGAAGATGACCTCGTGGATTACCTCATGCGGCGACTGGCCGATTTATACCATCAGAAATACGGTGGATTGACCCCTGAAGAATTCTTCGAAGGATAAGCCCGGGCATTACCGGATTACTTAAAGCCGGACAACCCCAACCCCAAGGCTTGGGATACCCGGGGAGAACGCACTGTTTATGGAGTTGTGATAGCATTTCAGATCGATACCTTTCGGTCCGAACATTGGGAGAAAAGGTCGATAGCCTGTCCTCTGCTAAGGCGGTTTCCCGAGGACCGGTGTAACCTCTCTGCCGGAATTGCCCCGAAAACGAACTCTGCATTAAGATATAAAGCAATGGGTGCATAACCCTTGCCAGCTCCGGAAGAACGAGCGCAGGGTTTGTTCAGGTAGTACAGAAAGGACATATTCCATTTTTTTGTAAAGCTTACTTGACATTTAAAAAATAATTTCTATATTTGTCAAATAAACTTTACAAAAAGACAAAAGTAGTTTACAATGAAAACCTTCGTTATGAATACAAAATCAGCAAAAAAGAAAAATATCAGCAGGCTTGCCGTCTGGACCCTGGCCTGGACTCTTTCAACGGCCTTAGCCACCTTCGGCAGCCTTTTCCTTTGGGAAGGGAATTCCCTACTGACAGCTTTGTCTATCGTATTGAACCTGGGGATTGGGATCGGGATGGTACTGGCGAACCGTCAGTTTCTCGAGGACTGCGATGAACTCGAAAAAAAGGTGCAGCTCGAAGCCATGGCATTAACCCTGGGGTTTACCCTGATTGTGGGGATTGCCTATAGCATCATGGATTCAACCAATCTAATCCCTTGGGATGCGGAAATAAGTTTCCTGGTAGTATTTATGGGGTTATTCTATATGGTCGCATTGGTCTTCAACCGTAAAAGGTATTTGTAACCCCTCTTAAAGCCGTAACATGAAAAATAGAATACGGGTCCTGCGCGCGGAAAAGAAATGGACACAGGAAGATTTAGCGGATGCCATTGGGGTCTCCCGACAGACGATCAACGCGATTGAAAAGGAAAAGTTCGACCCCAGTTTGCCAACGGCATTCCGGATCGCGGGTCTCTTTGAGCGAACCATTGAAGAAGTTTTTCAGTTCGAAGAAAGTGATGCCTGATCCTGAAATACACCTCCGGAACAGCCTCATTTGATCGCGGTAAGCACTTGAATATTTGACGTCCCCGAAGGGCTGGGATCCAAAACTTAAATAGGAATAGCGGATTGAAAATTGAAACGCTCTGTTTTCTTTTTCAATCCGTTTTTTGAAGACGGAATTCTCATTTTATTCGACTACATTAGAGGTAAGGTATGTAGTACTTCAGAATGATTTTCGCATTTACATCGGGTTTGTTGGCTTCAATGCTCCATGTGATTTCCGGACCGGACCACCTGGCAGCGGTCACACCTTTTGCCATAGCCCGAAAAAAAAAGGCATGGAAAATTGGCCTGATTTGGGGTTTGGCACATCTTACAGGAATGGTGGTCATCGGACTTTTATTCCTCTTGTTCAGGGAAGCAATTCCCGTAGAAGCGATCTCGGCCTATAGCGAACAACTGGTAGGCCTTGTCCTTGTACTTATTGGAATCTGGGCACTCTACTCGGTTTTTATAAAAGGGGGAATCCATTCCCATACGCATATACACGACGGGGAATCCCCCTACCTGCATAAACACCCGCACAGCCATAGCAGTACAGATACGCATTCGCACGTGCATAAACAGGAGCCAAAGAATCATCAGGCAGCCGCCTTTTCCATCGGATTTTTACACGGGCTTGCGGGGATAGCTCACTTTCTATTATTTCTGCCGGTCCTCAGTTTTGATTCCCAGGACGAAGCCGTTGTATATATCATTGGCTTTGGAACAGGGACAGTACTGGCAATGACCGTATTTACGCTGGTTCTTGGCAGGGTATCGGAATTGGCCACGAACTGGCATAATCCCCTTTTTTTCAGGGGAATCCGCGTGGCCGGGGGACTTTTTGCCATCGTCATCGGAGTCTACTGGATGTTTAGCAATTAACAAATGCGCGGTAACTGCTCGCCGATCAGGGGCGTGACGATACGCTTCCCGCCAATACTGCTCTCCATGACCACTTTACCTGGATGATCGGGTACGATACTCCCGATGCATGCCGATCCTGAACCTTTGGGATGCGCCTGCATAAAGGCGAGTACCTCAGGGGCAACCGCTCCATCAACTACAGCGCAGAGAATACCTTCATTGGCTACGTACAAAGGATCCAGGCCCAGGATTTCGCAGGCTGCTGCGACCTGATGGTGAATTGGAAAATCGGTCTCCCTCAAAAGTACGCCCCGCCCGCTATCCTGCGCAATTTCAGAACAAACCCCGGATACGCCACCTCTTGTTGGATCCCGAAACAGATGGATCGCACCCCCGAAGGCTTTTAGCAGATCATCTACCAGATGGTTCAGATTGGTTGTGTCGCTTTGGATCTCCGATTCAAACTCCAGGCCTTCCCGCTCAGAGAGGATGGCCATTCCATGGGCAGCTATAGGACCACTTACCAGGATCTGATCCCCTTCCGCAATGCGCTCCATGGCGATTTGTCCGTTCGGATGGGGACTTCCAATACCGGTAGTATTGATAAAGATTTTATCTCCTTTGCCGCTTTCGACGACCTTGGTGTCGCCCGTAACGACCTGAACGCCCGCAGCATCGGCAGCGCGTTTGATGGATTCAACAATTTTAAGAAAGTCGGTTGTCAACAGGCCTTCTTCGATGATAAAGCCCAGGCTTAAATACCTGGGAATGCCCCCGCACATGGCAACATCATTCACCGTTCCATTGACCGCCAGTTCACCTATATCACCACCCCGGAAAAATATGGGAGATACTACAAAACTGTCTGTAGAAATAACAACCGGACCCGTAAGCGGAACGATTGCCCCGTCGTGTTTTTGCTCGAGATAGGGATTCTTAAAGGTGGTAAAAACAATTTCGTCAAGTAACTCCCGCGTCATCAATCCGCCACTGCCGTGGGCTAGTTGAATGGAATCGGGTAGGTTAGGTTTGGGACTCATTTTTTATGGGATTTAGGTGGTGCTTGCAAAATGATAATACGCGGCACAGGCGCCCTCTGAAGAAACCATAGGGGCTCCGAGGGGGTTGCGGGGAGTACATTTTTTTCCAAAATGAGGACACTCATGTGGTTTCTTTTGTCCGGTCAGTATAGCCCCTGCCATACATTCCCCATTTTCCGTATCCCCTTTTTCTTCCAGTTGGAATCTTTCCGCCGCGTCATAACCCCGGTATTGGGGTCGAAGAACATAGCCGCTATTGGGAATGGAGCCGATTCCCCTCCATTGACGGTCCCCGATTTCAAACACCTGATGAATCACTTTTTGAGCCGCCAGGTTTCCAGCTTCGGTTACGGCCCGCTTATATTGGTTTTCAACACGATATTCTCCTTTTTCGAGCTGGAGCACGGCTTTGTAAATGCCCTCCGCAAGATCCAGGGGTTCAAAACCGGTGATTACAATCGGAATCTTGTATTTCGCAGCTATCGGGTGGTACTGCGAATAGCCCATAATGGCACAGACATGACCTGCGCCCAGAAAGCCGTCGATGGCACAAAAAGGATCACCGAGAATTCCCTCCATGGCTGGTGGAACCAGTACATGGGACACCAGAATGGAATAGTTGGAAAGGCCCTCTTTTTCAGCCTGAAGCACGGAGAGCGCATTTGCAGGGGCCGTAGTTTCAAATCCAACGGCAAAGAATACGACTTCCCGCTCCGGATTTTCACGCGCAATCCGGACAGCTTCGAGGGGAGAATAAAGGATTCTCAGGTCCCCCCCTTTGGATTTGGCTTCCTGCAGGCTCAAACCGCTTCCGGGCACGCGCACCATATCGCCAAAGGAACATAAAATAACCCCCCTTTCCATAAGGGTCACTGCCAGGTCTATTAATTCCATGGGCGTAACGCAGACCGGACAACCCGGACCGTGAATCATCTGAATCCCTTCAGGTAGTAAATCGAGCAATCCGTTACGTACAAGGCTATGTGTTTGGCCTCCGCAAATTTCCATGATGTTCCAGGGTCGTGTGACCGCTTTCTGTATTTGCTCCAATACCTTCTGGGTGGCCTCGAGATTCCGGTATTCCGTTAGATATTTCATGAATGACAGTGTAAGTGGTACATCAGTTGCCCAAAGGGGATATTTTCATCATTAGGGCTTAGTTCACGATGGAAATAGAGTTCAAAAGTGCCGGGGTTCAGATGCCGGATCAGATGCACCAGAAGGGCATTTTGAAAAACCCCGCCACTAAAAGCGATTTTGGCAACAGACTCCAGTTCTGCCTTCTCTAAGATAAGCTTTGCCAGCGTGAAAATAAAATCCCCGGCAACCTGACAGGTGTCCCCGCTTATCTCCAGTTGGGATTTTATTTCCCGGATCAGTTTTCTGACGGGGATATTCCCCTGGGCGTCCAGTGAAACAAGGGAATTAGCCCTCTCCATATCATAGCCGGATGAGGCTGCCTCCAGCAACATGGCTGCTTCCCCTTCAAAGGTATTCAGGTCACAAATACCGAGCAGTGCGGATACTCCGTCAAATAACCTTCCCATTGAGGAGGTTTTCAGGGTGTTCGCAGGCTTTATTTGGGTATAGAGTTTCCACGCCTGTGGGCTAAATCTATCCTTTATGGAGCCCTCATCTCCATCGAGTAATGAAAACAGGGAGAGTTGTGGGTTTCTGGACATGGCATCACCAGCAAGCCAGTCAAAATATTCAAGTTGCCCAACACGGCTGATGCTCCCTTTGGCATACCTGAAAAACTCTCCGCCCCAAATCTGTCCGTCTTCACCATATCCTGTTCCATCCCAAACGACACCCAGTATGGGCTCGGGGGAGGAGAAAAGGTCATTTTCACCCAAAACAGCTGAAAAATGGGCTTTATGGTGTTGGATTTGGTGGCAGGGGATCCCCAGTTCTGCCGACAAATCCTTCCCGTACTGTGTGCTGAGATAATCCGGATGGGAATCGGTAAGCAGGGCAGTGGGTTGTTTGTCAAAAAGGCTGATGAACCCGGAAACCATTTTAGTAAATCGCTCATAAACATCATAATTTTCGAGGTTCCCCAGGTATTCGCTGATGTAGATAAAATCATTCGGAATAAACCCAATACTGCTTTTAAGTTGCGCTCCCAGGGCCATTAAACCGGTGGCTCGATCACTTTGGACAGGCTTGCTGAAGTTGGGTGCGAGTCCCCTTGCCCTTCTCAGGAGAATGGGGATCGTTCCTCCTGAGGCGAATCGCATAACAGAGTCGTCCTGTGGATGAATGATTTCAAGGTTGTGTTCGAAAAAATAATCTGCGGTCCCGGCTAGTTTTTTCCGCGCGTCCGATTCGGTAAAACAGATGGGTGCTCCGTGAATATTGCCGCTGGTCGCGATCAGGGGTTTGCGAAAGGCCCGGGACAAGAGGGAGAGGATACCGGTATAGGGCAACATCACACCCAATTGGTTTAGTCCGGGTGCAATTTCAGACAGGCGGGCATTTCCGTGGTAGTGGGTTGTGGGGAGCAGGACAATTGGGCGTTCGGGGGACTGAAGTGCCTGTCGTTCCGCATCACCAATAGGGAGGGCATCCTCCAAATGTTCCAGAGAAGGGTACAGGACCGCGAAAGGTTTCTTTGGCCGTTGCTTTTTGGCCCTTAATGCTTTAATGCTTCCAGCCGAAGTCGCATCGCAGCACAAAAGGTATCCGGAGGTGTTTTTCAGGGCAATGATCTTCCCCACAGATAGAAGCCTGGCGAGTTGTTGAAATACAGATTCATCTGTCAGAGGAATTTCAAGGCCCTGGGCGTCTGCAATCCAATAGGAAATGCCACAGGTGTGGCAACTGTTGGTCTGAGAATGAAAGCGGCGGTCGGTGGGATTCGAATATTCTTCCGTACACTGAGTACACATCGGGAAAAACTGCATGCTGGTATGCTCCCGTTCAAAGGGAAAAGTTCTGGTCAGCGCCCATCTCGGACCGCAGTTCGTACAGCTGATAAAGGGATATCCAAACCGCCTGTTTTCTGGGTTTATGAGGTCCTGAAAGCAGTCCGGGCACAGCGCAAAATCCGGGGTGAGTTGTAGGTTGAGCTGCCTGTTTTTTGACGAAGCATCAATGCTAAAGTCGGCTGCGGCTTCAAAAGGAATTTCATCAAAACTACAGTTAACGACACGGGATATGGGTGGGGCATGCAGGGTAATTCTTCGGTAAAAAGTTTCGAGTTTTTTCCGGTCTCCTGAAACCACTACTTCCACACCTGCTTCATTGTTGGATACCCTGCCGACCAGCCCAAGGGTAATGGCTTCACGATATACAAAGGGTCGGAATCCGACCCCCTGTACCCGCCCCTGGATTCGTATTCTAAAGGTGGTCTCCAACTGAAATCGCTTGTTTATGAAGCGTTTGTGCCAGGCTCAGGGTTTTGTCAATGGCTTCCGGAAGTGCATTCAGGACCTCAGGGGAAACCGCAACACTCATCGGATTTATATGGTCTATAGAGATTGTAATGAGATACAAATCAGGTTGATGGTCCATGAGATAAACGGCTTCGATCATGTCTTTAAGGCCTACATCATGAACACTTAGTGCTTTTGGGAAGTCAGAAGCAAATTTTGGTCGAAGCAAACTAACAGTTCCCGCCGGTTTTCCATCCATGGTGGCATCTACAAAAATGACTGTGCCATAGGCCTGAAAGCGATCGAGTAACAGGAACCCCCCCGTTCCTCCGTCGAGGAGATCGAGGTATTCAGGGATGGGGCGCTGAGAAAGTGATTCAATAAGGCGCACCCCAATACTTTCATCCCCCATGAGATAATTGCCTACCCCGAGGACCAGGATGCTTCCTGATTTGTCTTTCTCAAAGTAAAAACTGTCACTGCTGATACCTTGGGGGGTTTCTGATGTATTTTTCATAAGGAATTCAACGCTTAGTTTAGGTTCAGGAGGATGGGCTCGTTTCTGCCGGGGTGCTTTCCATTTCCTCTGAGTTTTCATTCAGGTCTTCAATATCTTCCGTGGTCAGACGATCCTCCTGCACAAATTTATAGCCTCCGAACATTGAGGATACTTCCCCCCGGCCTTCCAGCCAGTCGTGATAAAAGACGAGGTACACGTGTATCAAAGTGAATAAAATAAAGAACCAGGTGGCCACATGGTGTATGGTACGAACCATAAAATCCCCACCGAAAAGAGGCACTACCCAACTGAATAAGTCTGGCAACCACCACCCGGAATTATCGGCGTACAGGCCGAAACCTGTAATTACCTGAACAACGGCCACGATAAATAAGGCCACATAGGAGAGGGCGGCCACGGAGTTATGACCCACACTGATATTACGGACATCGTTTGTTTTATCGTGCATCAGGAGGATATCTATTTTCAGGACGTGCAGGATATTCTTGCGCATCTTTCTGCTGAAAGGCAAAAAGGCTTTCCAGTTGGCAAAGCGATTCCCGACAAAAGCCCAGTAAATACGCAGGAGCATATTAAAAAAGAAGATATAGGCTGTGGCAAAGTGAATAAAACGCACGGTCCCAAACCAATAAGACTCACTCGCCTCTGCTCCCGAAAGTATGGCAGGAGGATCTGCAATAATAAACCCTGTGGTTGCCAGGACAGTTATGCAAAGCACATTGATCCAGTGGAAAATCCTCACCGGAAGTTCCCAGACATAGACGCGTTTATAATTCTTGGATCGCATGGGATTCAGTTTTTAAATGTCACAGCTCGATATATTTTGCACCTGGGAAAGGTGTTTTCCATGTTCGTCGTACAAATGCACGGCACAGGCGATACAGGGGTCAAAAGAGTGAATGGTCCGAATGATTTCCAATGGGAGTTCCGGATCGGCGACCGGAGTATCCAGTAAGGTGGATTCATATGCGGAACGCTGACCTTTGGGGTCTCGGGGAGAAGCGTTCCAGGTAGAGGGAACCACCAACTGGTAATTCGCCGTTTTTCCATCTTCTATTCGAATCCAGTGCGCAAGGGCACCTCTGGGCGCTTCAGAGAACCCAACCCCTTTGGCGGAAGCCGGCCATGAAGTGGGCTCCCACAATTCGGTATTGGCCATCCTGGAATCGCCGTTTTTAATATTGTTGAGCAGGGTCGCATAGAAATCCTGAGTCCACTGGGCTACCAAACGGGTTTCCAAGCCTCTGGCTGCTGTCCGGCCCAGGGTTGAGAATAGGGCGTCTACAGGCACATCCAATTGTTTCAGTGCCCCATTTACCAATTCCTGAATCTCACTGTTTCCACGGGCATAGCCCACAAGAAGCCTGGCCAGGGGTCCGACTTCCATAGGCTTTCCTTTCCATCGGGGTGTCTTAATAAAACTGTACTTCTGGCTGACGTCCAGGGATTCATAGGGCGGTTTCGGACCGCTGTAGTTGATATTGGTTTCCCCATCCCAGGGATGTCTTCCTGTTTCTGCGCCTTCGGCATAGGGATCGTACCACGAATTGTTTACAAACTCTTCGATGTCGTCATTGCGATGGTCCACTTCGTGTACTTTGGAAAGGTCCCGGTCCAGGATGATTCCCGGAGGGAATTTAAAGTTTGAAACATCCGCATAGCCGTTCGTCGGAAAATCTCCATAGGCCATATAGTTTCCGAAGCCTCTTCCGATGCTCCCCCAATCCTTATAAAAAGAAGCGATAGCCATTAAATCCGGGAGATAGACCTGTTCCACAAATTCCTGACCTTCTTTAATCAGGCGCCCTACATAGGCCAGGCGTTCTGCATTCAGACCTCCGGGACTATCTTCATTGATCGCACAAGCCATACCCCCGACAAGGTAGTTGGGGTGTGGGTTCTTACCGCCGAAGATCGTATGCACTTTTACAATTTCCTTTTGCCATTCAAGCGCTTCCAGATAATGTGCAACAGCAAGCAGGTTAACTTCAGGAGGCAGTTTCATCTGGGGGTGTCCCCAATACCCATTGGCGAAGATTCCCAACTGACCACTTTCGACAAATCGTGTGATGCGCTTTTTAATGTCGGAGAAATACCCGGGAGAACTTTTTGGCCAGCTCGATATACTCTGTGCCAGCGTGGAGGTAGCTGCGGGGTCTGCTTTCAGGGCATTGACCACGTCAACCCAGTCCAGGGCGTGCAGGTGATAGAAGTGCACTACATGGTCGTGCATGTAGAGGGTGCCCTCCATAATATTGCGAACCATCTCCGCGTTTGGCGGAATATTAATTCCCAGGGCGTCTTCTACGGACCGGACCGACGCCAGGGCGTGAACCGTGGTACAAACCCCACAGGCTCTTTGCACAAAAGCCCAGACATCTCTCGGATCTCTCCCTTTGACGATGGTCTCCAGGCCGCGAACCATTGGACTCGAACTGTAGGCGTCTGTTATTTTACCGTCTTTCACCTCAACCTCGATTCGCAAATGTCCTTCGATACGGGTGATGGGGTCTACAACTATTCTATTTGCCATGATTGTGGATTTATGGGAAATCTATGATTCAAATTTTTTCTCATTTGCCTTGCCACGCCTGATGCGATCTGAAAGCTCTTTTCGCTTGGTGACATTTGCGGCAATGGCGTGTGCAGCCAGACCACCGGCCAGTACTCCTGCAGCCACTTTGCCAATGGTATCTGCAGAACTTTCTATGCCAAAGCCGGCCAGCCCTGTAAGGCGTTCGTAAAAGGGGCCATTGTCCCAGAAATCCTCTTCACTGCATCCAATACAACCATGTCCGGACTGTATCGGGAAACTCACCCCGTTATTCCAGCGGATGGTACCACAGGAATTATACGTCATGGGTCCCCGGCATCCTACTTTATAAAGGCAGTACCCTTCTTTGGCATTCTGGTCGTCAAAGGATTCGGCAAACAGACCCGCATCGTAATACGGCCGCCTGTAGCAGGAATCGTGGACCCGCTTGGCATAAAAGGCCTTGGGACGTCCGATATTATCGAGTTCGGGTAAGCGATCAAAGGTGATCAGGTGGACGATAATCCCGGCCATGACCTCACCGATAGGCGGGCACCCCGGAACCTTGATAATTGGCTTGTCTTTAATAATCTTGTGTATGGGGGTCGCTTTTGTCGGATTCGGGTAGGCGGCCTGAACGCATCCATTACAGGCACAACTACCCCAGGCGATAATCGCCTTGGCTCCTTCAGCGGCTTCTATCAGAATGTCCTTAGCAGATCGACCTGCGATACAACAGTAATTCCCATCATCCCCAAGGGGCACGGAACCTTCCACACAAAGGATGTATTCCCCTTTGTGTTTTTCCATGGTGGCGTGTTTTGCCGCTTCCGCCTGATGCCCGGAGGCCGCCATAAGGGTGAGTGTATAATCCAGCGAGATTTTATCCAGAATGATATCCGAAACAATCGGGTGGTCGGAACGGATAAAGGATTCGCTGCAACAAGTACATTCCTGGAAATGTTCCCAGATGACGGGAATTCGGAATGTCGTTTCTAAAGACTTGGCCACCTGGCCAATCATTGTTGTTTCAAGCCCCATGTACGCGGCGATATAGGTCGCGAATTTCATGAAGTCCCTTCGGCTATACCCCTGTTTTATGATGCTGTCATAATAGGTTTCCTGAGTGTTTCTTTCAAAAGCCATCTGATTGCCAGTTAATTAGAATTAAAAAGTGTAGGTAGTCGTACCTTAAACATATGACACCTAAAAGAGAAATAACATGATTTTTGTCAGGCTTTGTGATTTTTATTTCAACTAATATTGATAGAAATCTGTAATTCTGCCCGAACAATGCACGAGTTATCCATTGCGATGGGGATCGTTAAGATCGCTGAGTCCGAGACCAGGAAGGCCGGGGCCACAAAGGTGGAGCGTATAGAACTCGAGATCGGTACCCTGGCGGGCATAGAATTTGGGGCCCTTGACTTTGTTTGGCCGGTAGCTGTAAGGGATACAGTGCTCGAACGTGCAGAAAGACAGGTTGATGTGATTCGGGGCCAGGCGCGCTGTATGGATTGCGATACACTTTTTGAAGTTGCTAAATATTACGATTCCTGCCCCAATTGCAGGAGTAACTTAAAAGCTATTCTGAAAGGAAAGGAATTAAGGGTAAAAGCCCTTGAAGTAGTTTAATAGAACCTTAGAAGTATTAATTATGTGCGGAACTTGCGGATGCGGCAGTGAAGAAGGAGGCGTCAGAATCCTCACGCCCGGTATGACAAATCATGGACATACACATTCTCATGATCATGATCATTCTCACGATCACGGCCATCACCATCACCATGACCACGATCATTCTCATGACCATGATCATTCTCACGATCACGGGCATCACCATCACCATGACCACGATCATTCTCACGACCATGGCCATCACCACGATCAGGCAGGGATTACCCTGGCTCCAAACAAGAAAATTCTGGAAGTAGAGCAGGATGTTTTACATCACAACCAGGTAATGGCTGCCCGTAACCGAGGCTATTTCGAAGCCTTGAATATTCTTCCGCTCAACCTGGTCAGTTCCCCGGGATCCGGCAAAACGTCTTTGCTGGAACGCACTTTGAAAGAGATGAAGGAGTCGCTGGATTTCTACGTAATTGAAGGAGATCAGCAAACGGTCAATGATGCAAACCGTATAGCTGCCCTGGATGTTCCGGTAATCCAGATCAATACGGGAAAAGGATGTCACCTGGAAAGTGATATGGTTTTCGAGGCTGTAAAACAGCTCCAGATGAAGCCAGATGGGGTGTTGATGATCGAAAACGTCGGCAATCTTGTATGTCCCTCAATGTTTGACCTGGGCGAAAAGAAAAGGGTTGTGATTATAAGCACAACGGAAGGGGAGGACAAACCCCTGAAATATCCGGACATGTTCCATACCTCAGACATATGCATTATCAACAAAATTGACCTGCTTCCCTACCTCACATTCGATGTGGGGAAAGTCAAAGACTACGCCCTACAGGTAAATCCAAACCTGAAGTTTTTTGAAGTCTCGGCTACGACAGGCGAAGGAATGAATGCCTGGTACGACTGGCTCAGAACCCAGGTAAAGCCGAAAAAATCGTAAACAGATGTGTCTTTCAATCCCCGGAAAACTTATTGAAATCACACAGACCCTTGATGAAACCTTCCGTTTGGGGAAAGTTTCTTTTGACGGGGTGGTAAAAGAAGTAAACCTCACCCTGGTTCCACAGGCTGAAACAGGGGATTATGTTATGGTGCATGTAGGGGCTGCAATTGCGGTGGTCAATGAAGAAGAGGCGGTGAAAACCTTCGAGGTATTGCGACAGCTGGGGGAGCTCGATGAGCTGGACCCCGGGGATTCCTCAACATAACTCAACTTCCGATGCCCTATTTTGAACTTAAAAAAGGTGAAACCGGTTTTCCCCCTGCTCATTTTGCAGATCTGGACGGGCTTCTAGCGGTAGGAGGGGATATGAATGCAGCCCAGTTACTGAGCGGTTATCAAAGCGGCGTCTTTTACTGGCATCACCCCATGAAGCATATCAGATGGTGGTCTCCCGATCCGCGACTTGTCCTTGAAACGGATCAAGCCCCGGAATGGGTCAAGGAGGGGAATACAATGTTTTCAACTACGGTAAACACGAATTTTGAGGCTTTGCTCCGACTTTGTCAGAAGCGTTATAATGACAAAGATGCCATGGGACCTTCCTGGTTGTCGGAACGCATGTTTCGTATTTTCATGGAATTGTCCGAAAAGGAACTCATCCATGCCCAGGAGGTATGGCTGAACAGAACACTGGTTGGAGGTTTTTTCGGTGTTTGTCTGGGCCATCTCTGTTTTGGGGAGTACGCCCTGGGCGAGGTTCCCGGAGCGGCAGCTTTTGCCATATCGCAAGCTGTCCCGAAATTACGGGAGAAGGGAATTAAACTAATCGATATGCAGAAGGAAACCTCCAGGGATGATTCCCTGGAATACCATGAAATCTCACGTTTGGCCTATGTCGATTTCTGCAGGCAGGCCGGCGAGCGCTATAATAAGTCGGAAAAAATGGACTGTTTATGAGCAACTTTGATGATACCCTACGGCGGGCAGAAGGGCTATTGCAATCCAACAGGCCTGAAGAGGCACTCCCGTATTTTGAAGTTGCTCTGGAAACTGCGACCAGCGAGGTTGTGGAGCTGCAACTTCGAAATACCATTGCGAGAATAAAGGAGTTAACCGGGGCGCGAGGAGAGGCGACTTCCGGATTCTTGCAACTTCTTGAAATGGCCAACGCTCCGGAACCGGATATCCAGGAACAACGAGCCCTTGCCCTGAATAATCTCGGCAGGCTGGCCCTGCCACAAAATCCCGATGGGGCCATCGAGTATTTCGACCAGTCGATTGAGATTTACAAAATTCGCGCAGGAGTTAACGGACATTTTTACACCCATCTTGCCCATTCCTACATGGCAAGAGGGGAGGCGTATTATCTGAAAAAGAAATACTGGTTTTCTAAAAAGGACTACAAGGCAGCCCTGGAGTTGCATCGGGAGAACGCTGACGTATTGGGTACGGATATGGTGGCCCTGGCACATTATCAACTCGGGGCAATTTACATGGATGAATTCAATGCATACGATGCCCAAACAAATTACAGGAAAGCCCTGGATCTCTATCTTGAGGGGGTGACTGCAAATCCGTCGAAATACCGCCCATTGGTGGCTGCCTGTCTGAACAACCTCGCAGTCTCCAATATCCAGCTCGAGGAATATGAAAAGGCACTGGGGCATTATAAAAATGTTCTTGAAGAATATCAATGGCTCAGCCAGGAGAAGCCCGATGTTTTTTTACCCTATTTAGCCGCTACCTATGCCAGCCTTGGAATCGTATATTCAGACAAGATGAACAAGCCTTCTGAAGCTTTGCTCATGGGTCAGAAAGCCAAATCCCTCTACGAAAATTTGTCTGAACAAAGTCCTGGCAAGTACTTGCATTACCTGGCTACGGCATACCACAACTCGGGAATTTATGCCCTGGAAACCGAACAGTGGAAACACGCCTCTTCAGATTTGATAAGAGCACTTGAGTTGCGGAAACGGTTAATTGACGAGGAGCCTGAAGCCTTCGGAGCAGATTATTGTGTAACCGCTTTAAACCTCCTTGAGCTGTTTCAGCGCAAGCTGGAGGTTGACAAAGACCTCCAGTATCGCGAAAGGGGATTGGAATTGCTGGCAGATTTAAAAGTGGCGCTAAAAGTGCTCCCGGAGACCCCTTCGGTTGTCAATATGAAGAACGATTTCAAGTTCTTTCAAACATACTTCAATGGAGTCGATGCCGAAGGGATTCAAACCCTCGATACGATGGAAAAAATTCGCCTGTGGGATCAGGAGATCGACAGTACACTGGACCTGAATGAAAAGGCTGGGTATCAGGAGAAGATATTGAAAACCCTGGAGGACTTTCAGCAAACTTTTCCCCAAAACAGGGCGCTTCGAAAACCTTTTGTGCTGGCTCTGAACAATATGGCGTGGCTTGAGCTTTGTATAGGAGGGACGGAAATGGCGCGAAAACTACTTGTCCGGGCCAGGGCGGAGGATATGGAACTCCCTGCTTTACGCTGTAATGAGGCTCATTGTGATTTATTGGATGGGAAGGTCCGATTGGCGATAGAAAAGTACGAGAGTTTAGCGGGTGAGAAGAATGAATCAAATGCTGATCTGCGCGGAGTAATTCAGGAGGATATCAAAAAACTGGAAGCTTGTAACCTGCTTGAAGATCATATTCTTGAGGAATTGAAAATTGCCGGGATCCTCAAGCCTCATTCCTGAAAACAGCTTCTTATTCGATTGGAATAATGGTGAGGCAAAAAAGCATGGGGAAACGCTGTTTTACAGTTTGATTTGTAACGGAGCTTTGTATCTTTAAGAGCAATAAAATCAAAATCTTATGAATACTCGATTAACCCCCCTCCTTGGAATAGCGCTATTCACGGTACTGATTTCCATGGGGAGCTCACCGTTATGGGCCCAGGATACGCCTGAAGCTTCATACAATCCGGAAGCCAAACTCAAGGATATCGGAATCGAACTTCCCAAAGCTTCGAACCCGGTAGCCAATTACGTCAATGCAGTACGCGTTGGGAATCTCATTTTTCTTGCGGGAAAAGGACCCAAAAAAACCGATGGTACGTACATCACCGGGAAAGTAGGGGCAGACCTGACCGTGGAGCAGGGGTACGAGGCCGCACGTATCGCAGGTATCAACCAGTTGGCCGTTTTGAAGGCTGAACTCGGGAACCTGAACAAAGTAAAGCGGCTGGTTAAAGTGTTGGGAATGGTAAATGCAACCCCTGATTTCGGGAATCAGCCTGAGGTCGTAAATGGATTTTCTGACCTTATGGTTGAAGTCTTCGGCGAGCGGGGGAAACACGCCCGGGCAGCTGTGGGAATGGGTTCCCTGCCCAGGGGAATTGCTGTGGAAGTGGAGATGATTGTGGAGGTTTATGACTAGTATAACATAGTCCATTAAAAAATAAAACACCCGCGCACAGCGCGGGTGTTTTTGTATTTATTCGTAGCCCCGCCAGGAATCGAACCTAGATCTTGGGTACCGGAAACCCACATACTATCCATTGTACTACGGAGCCAAAGGGCTGCAAAGATAGAAAGGTTTGTTAGAATTATCGCCTTGACATTCACATTATGTGATTGGGTGGGTTCAGGCTCGCATGCGCTTTAGATTTGTCGAAAATTGAACACCCGGGCAATTGCCCGGGTGTTTTTGTATTTATTCGTAGCCCCGCCAAGAATCGAACTTGGATCTAAAGTTTAGGAAACTTCTATTCTATCCATTGAACTACAGGGCCCGCAAAGGTCTGCGAATTTAAAAATACTTTTTAAAATCTTTGGTATCTTCGTTAAGAAAGGATTGCAGAATGAAAACTAAGAAAAAAATAAACCTGTTTGTACCGGGCCCGATTAGCCCTGAGTTTATTGCTAACGCAATAGCAAAACACCAAAGTAAGACCCATATTGGTGCCCATGATATATTTCTGGGTCAGGTACGGGCCGATGAGATTGAAGGCAAAACTGTGGAGGCTATTGAGTACACCGCTTATGAAGCGATGGCCGTAGAGAAAATCATTGAAATACGCGAGGCGGCCTTTGAAAAATTTGAATTGAGTTGCATGCATATCTACCATAGTTTGGGTAAGGTGCCCGTTGGCGAAATCTGCCTTTTTGTGTTCGTTTCATCCCCACACCGCAAGGAGGTGTTTGAGGCCCTTCATCAGGTAGTGGAAGAGATCAAAAAGAAGTTGCCGGTCTTTGGTAAAGAGTGTTTTGGGAATGACGAATATTCCTGGAAAATAAACCGCTGAATATGGTCGATATTACCCACAAAGCTGTAACGCTGAGGACTGCAATAGCTCAGGCCAGGATTGTGCTCTCGAAAAAGGAAACCCTGGAGGCCATTGAGCAGGGTCGCGTTCCCAAGGGCGATGTTTTTGAGATGAGTAAAGCTGCCGGTTTACTCGGTGTAAAAAAAACACCCGACCTTCTTCCCGATTGCCATCCCATCCCCATTGAGGCCACCAGTATATCTTATGAGATTAACGATCTGGAGATTGTAATTACGGTTACCGTGAAGACAAATTACAAGACAGGGGTAGAGGTTGAAGCCATGCATGGGGCCAGTGTCGTGGCACTGAATATGTACGACATGCTAAAACCCCTGGACAAGGGTATCGAAATACAATCCATCAGATTGCTTGAGAAAAGCGGAGGCAAATCAGATATCAACAGACGATAAAGCTAACCCAATTCAACAGGTTTATTTGCGAACCGACCAGATCTCGTACATCGGTTCGCCTTTGCTGTTTTTGCCTTTGTGGTGCCAATCGTCACCTTTTCGTTCAAATTCAAAGCTGAGTTCAGCGCCTACGCGGGAATCATCCCTTGAAAAGAATTCAATAACCTCGGTATACACCCCATCAAGCGCCGCGTATTTACCCCCTCCGGTACCTCTGAAATCCATTGTCTTAACATTGTAGGCAATCCATTGGAAGTGTCCGTTAGTCAAAAATTTGAGTGTCTTTCTGGGTACGTTGTCTCCCCTTCGTTCCTGACCAGTATCCGGGCCCCTGGTGGCGAATAGCCATAGTCCGTCCAGGGGTTGATTTACCTCTGGCTGTCTGATGTAGGGTCGTGAGGCATCCTCGTTAAGAATCAACTGGCCACTCTGAAAGCCGAAAGTCGCCCGAAATTCCCGTGCTCCGTTCTTTTCAAATTCGGAATTGAACTCAAGGGCTGCCTTAAGGCTGTCTTCTTCTACGGTATAAAACCCACCGAGGGTAGACCCAAATTTTGCAGGGTTAGAATCGTATACGGAATGTACCAAATAGGATTCCGTAATCAATAGCAGGTAATTGCGCTTCCCGTTTTCGAGGATTTCAGTAGCCTTGTAAACACCCGGGGCAATCTGGCCGAACATCAATAAGGGCAATGCCAGCAATAAAGCAGTGTAAATTTTTTTCATCTGTTCGAAAATTAAGCGTTTTGAAGTATTGCTAAAGTACAGAATTCTGCCCTTCCATCATTTTTTCTTTAAAAGAGAGGTTAATTCTATGAAATATAATGCTTTAGGCTAAATCAATATTTTTCTGAAATCTCTTTTATTCTAGCTAAAAATGATTTCATTTGCATTTGTAAACCAGTTTTGTCCTGGTTTATGGCTGAGCATAATGAAAGGTGTTTTTATGTTTGGGTTACGGGGACTAAAGGAGTCATGTCCCGTAGCGGCCTTTGAAAATGGCGACCAAAATTTAGAGCTAACTCCTGGTCACTTACATCTAAAGGAATTCCGATTCAGGAACTACTTTGGACAACTATCCGCTTTTTTATCTGTGATTCTAGAACCTCTGACTCCTGAGGTAAGAAGTTTCATTGATCCCACTTTGCGCAAATTAAAACTGGAAGAATGAACGTCAAATTCAAGGACCTGATTGAACAGACCTTTGAATTTCCTACAGAGGAGTTCTCCCTGGAAAATTCAAACCTCTTGTTCCACGGACTCAACCTGAGCGATCTGGTTGCGCAATATGGAAGTCCGTTGAAATTCACCTATTTACCGAAGATCTCCGAAAATATTGGCCGGGCCAAAAAATGGTTTGACTCAGCTATTGAGAAATATGGGTATAAAGGAAAATACTATTATTGCTATTGTACGAAGAGCTCGCATTTTCGATACGTGTTGGAAGAAGCTCTTAAGAATGACATCCATATTGAAACCTCATCGGCCTTCGATATTAAGATTGTGGAGCGGCTCAAGCGCGATGGCTTGATAGATGCGGACACCTACGTTATTTGCAATGGATTTAAGAGGGATGCCTATATTGAGAATATCGCAAACCTGATTAATGGCGGACAGCGGAATTGCATTCCCATCCTCGACAATTATGAAGAGATCGGTTTATTGACCAGCCGTGTTAAGGATCGGTTTCAGGTTGGAATTCGAATTGCTTCGGAGGAGGAGCCCAAATTTGAATTTTATACCTCTCGTTTAGGTATTGGTTATAAAGACATCGTCCCTTTTTACGATAAACACCTCAACGACAATCCAAATGTGGAGTTGAAAATGCTTCACTTTTTCATCAATACCGGAATCCGGGATACAGCCTATTACTGGAATGAACTGCTTAAGTGCCTGAAGGTATATGTCCGTTTAAAAAAGCATTGTCCCAGCCTGGACAGCTTGAATATCGGTGGGGGATTTCCAACAAAGAATTCCCTCTCTTTTGAGTACGATTACCAGTATATGGTAGATGAAATAATCAATCAGATCAACCTGGCATGTGAGGAAGCTGAGGTTGATGTCCCAAATATTTTTACAGAATTCGGGAGTTTCACTGTTGGAGAGAGCGGAGGAGCCATTTATCAGGTTCTGTATCAGAAACAACAGAACGATCGTGAGAAATGGAACATGATCGACTCTTCTTTTATCACCACGCTGCCTGATTCCTGGGCTATCAACCGACGCTTCATCATGCTACCTGTCAACAGGTGGAACGATACCTACGAACGGGTGCTATTAGGGGGGCTTACCTGCGATAGCGATGATTATTACAACAGCCAACAGGATTTGAATGCCATCTACCTGCCGAAATTCAATCCTGCACAACCTCTTTATATTGCCTTTTTCAATACGGGTGCGTATCAGGAAACCATAGGGGGCTATGGAGGCCTTCAACACTGCCTGATCCCGTATCCCAAGCACTTGCTTATTGATAAAGACGCGGACGGGCGGTTTCACGTATCCCTTTTCAGAGACCAGCAAAGTGCAGCGGAAAACCTTGAAATCCTCGGATACGCAGCTGATAATGACACCGCGGAACACGCAGTTTATAGTGCTGAAGAATCGATTCACTCAAACAAACCCATACTAAAATGAGAAGTAAAGCAACTTTCGCGGGAATCCCTGTGGAGTTTGGTCAGTTAGAAACTGCTCAGGTAGTACTGATACCCGTTCCTTTTGACGGTACATCTACCTGGGGTAAAGGTTCAGATAAAGGTCCGGAGGCCTTTTTAGAAGCCGCTGAAAACATGGAACTTTACGATATTGAAACCGACACGGAAGTATACAAACAGGGGATACACCTCGTGGAAGCCATTTCTGGGGAGGAGGACCCTGAAGTTCTCGTCAATCGGGTTCACAAGACGGTAAAGGACTATATTAAACGGAATCACTTTGTGACCCTTTTAGGAGGTGAACACTCGGTCTCCATTGGGGCGATTCGCGCCTTTAACGAGTGTTATGATAACCTGACCGTCCTCCACATCGATGCGCATGCTGATTTGAGAAAAACCTATATGGGTAGTGCTTATAACCATGCTTGTGCCATGCACGAGGCCTCTCAATCCACCAACCTGATTCAGGTAGGTATCCGAAGTATGGATGCCATAGAGAAAACCTACATGGATCCCGAAAAGACATTTTTTGCCCATGAATTGGCTTTGGATGAATTCTGGATGGATAAGGTGGTGGATCTTTTAACCGATCAGGTTTACATCACATTCGACCTCGATGCGCTTGATCCTTCAATTATGCCCTCAACAGGAACCCCTGAACCCGGAGGACTTCTGTGGTACGAAACGCTGGAGTTTCTTAGCAAGGTTTTTAATGAGAAGAACGTCGTAGGGTTTGACATGGTAGAACTCTGCCCGAACCCAGCCGACAAGTCCCCGGACTTCCTTGCGGCCAAACTTTTCTACAAAATGTTGAGCTATAAATATCGGGAACAGGAATCAAAACTGGATTTTGATGATGAATCCCTGGACGACTTCGAAGACCAAAACAGAAACTTCACTTCAAAATTTGAAGACGATGCCTACTGAAGCTCCCGTATCCGAATTTATAACCCGATATTTTAAACATTTCAATGCGGCTGCCCTTCTCGATGCAGCGAGGGGTTACGAGCTTCAGTTGAACAAGGGATCCCGTATGCTTGTAAGTATGGCAGGGGCCATGAGCACAGCCGAATTGGGAAAGATTTTTTCAGAAATGATCCGTCAGGACAAAGTGCATATCATTTCATGTACCGGGGCAAATCTGGAAGAGGATGTCATGAACCTGGTGGCACATTCGCACTATAAGCGATTGCCGAACTACAGAGAATTGAGTCCGGAACAAGAGTGGCAGTTACTCGAAAATGGATTAAACCGGGTTACGGATACTTGTATTCCGGAGGAGGAGGCTTTTCGACGGCTTCAGAAACATATTTTTGAAATTTGGAAAGAAGCAGACCAGGCTGGTGAGCGTTATTTCCCGCACGAATTTCTCTACAAGTTACTGCTTTCAGGTGTTTTGGAACCGTATTATGAGATCGACCTCAAAGACTCCTGGATGTATGCCGCGGCAGAAAAAAACCTACCCCTTGTATGCCCGGGGTGGGAAGACAGTACCCTGGGAAATATCTTTGCCTCTTATGTCATTAAAGGGGAACTATCGCCCCAAACCATGCGTTCGGGCATCGAATACATGACCTATCTCGCAGAATGGTATATGGCAAATTCAAAAAACGGCATTGGGTTTTTTCAAATTGGCGGGGGGATTGCGGGGGATTTCCCTATCTGCGTAGTGCCCATGCTCTACCAGGATCTGGAACAGGAAGATACCCCTTTCTGGAGTTATTTCTGTCAAATCAGTGATAGCACAACCAGTTATGGTTCCTACTCGGGGGCTGTTCCCAATGAAAAGATTACGTGGGGGAAACTCGGGATAGATACCCCTAAATTTATCATAGAAAGCGATGCAACTATTGTTGCTCCTCTGATTTTTGCTTATCTTTTGAAGATGTGAATATGGACGGTCTCAAACGTGTTATCGTAGATTTCAAAAAACTTACCCCAGAGGTACTTAAACTTCTTGTGGATGAATACCCTGATGGTTATGATGATGACCACATCATTACCTTTCGGAATGCGCATGGGGAAAGAGTGGAAGCTGTCGAGGTTGTTACCCAGGACACCAAATACCTCGTTAAGATCAGCGCCAAGCTCGAACATACCATGGCGAATTATAACGAGGATGATTACAGTGACTTCAGCGAAGATGACCCGGAAGCAATTCCGGATATCGACATTCCAAAAGAGGATGAGGAATAACCAGAATTCGATAGAATTGGCTCCGCATGGGTTTGTGAAGCCACAGAAGTCATGAAAAACGCCCTTGCCCTGGCAACGAAGCTTTCCTTTGGAATTCAAGGCGCGAGGTAAAGGGTTAAAGTCGACTTCCCGATTGCAGAACGTATTGTGAGTGCCTCAGGAAAAGAGGTCGTTCCGGCTGAAACCAGGATTGCGACTTCGGGTATTTATACAACCTTAGGAGTTTTCCTTCAGGTTTAGAAGCATTTCCCGGGCGGTCCTGTCAAGATCATAACGAGGTTCCCATCCCCAATCTTCACGGGCCTTAGAATCATCGACACTCTCCGGCCAGGAATCGGCGATCTCCTGGCGGAAGTCAGGCTCATAACTGATTTCAAAGTCAGGGATGTAGGTCCTGATACTATTGGCCAATTCAGCAGGGGTAAAACTAATCCCGCCCAAATTATAAGAAGTCCGGACGCTTAAGGCAGTAGCCGGGGCATCCATAAGTTTCAGCGTCGCTTCAATGGCATCGGACATATACATCATAGGCAGAGCGGTATCGGCCTCCAGAAAGCAATTGTAGCTTCCCTTTTCGAGGGCCTCGTGAAAGATTTCCACGGCGTAATCGGTAGTACCGCCTCCCGGTTTGGTTTTCCAGCTTATCAAACCCGGATACCGTATACTCCGCACATCCACCCCGAATTTTCGGTAGTAATAGGAAGCCCACCCTTCTCCCGCCTGCTTGCTGATACCATAGACGGTTGTGGGTTCCATTACAGTAGCCTGCGGGGTGTTTTTTTTAGGCGTACTCGGCCCGAAAACGGCAATACTTGAAGGCCAGAAAATCTTGGAATACAAATTTTCCCTCCCGAGTTCGAGCAGGTGTAAGAGCGAATTCATGTTCAGTTCCCATGCCCTGGCTGGAGATTTTTCCGCATTAGCACTAAGCATAGCTGCCATGAGATAGACCTCGGAAATCGGGGTTTCTTTTAAAAAATTTTGAAGGGATTCCCTATCCATCACATCCAGCTTTACAAAAGGCCCGGACTCCATAAGTTCAGCAGTTCCCTCCCTGATATCACTTGCAATTACAGATTCCGAACCATAGCGGGCGCGAAGCGCAACTGTTAACTCGGTGCCTATTTGCCCGCAAGCCCCCAGAATCAGAATTTTTTTCGACATAAAAACGAAGTGTTGTTATAAGTGTAGGTAAATATAACTGTTCTTAAAATTTGTACATTAGCCTTATGACCAAATTCGTTTTTTTTGGACTGTGTTTGCTCATTCTGGGGAGCTGCAGGTCTCCAGAACAATCCGGACCGGAAGATTCATCCACAGTTCTTGAGGCGGAAATCAAGACTTTGCCCGATCTGGTTCAATTGGATCCACGTGCAAGGGAAGTCCTCGATGCCTGGCCGCAATATATGTCCCTAGAGGATCGATTGTCCGCATTGCGCGATGTTCGCAATCAGGAGCAGCTCGAATTGTTGCTTGAAGAATTGAATCAGATTTGCGAGCAGCTCGAGAAAAACGCCTTCCCGCTTCCCTTCGAAAAGCCATCGGTAAGAAGCCGGCAGAAAGTATTGCGGACCTGTCTCGGGAAATTAGAGGCGGCAAATTACTATCGGCAGGATTATCAGGAACCCGTTTCCGAACTTATGGATGCCTATAATGCCATGCGACAGCAGTTCAATGTAATCGTAAGGAATAACCTTACCCCTGACTTATTTGAAGATGACTAAACTTTTAACCCTTCTGGGTCTATTTCTTATAACGAGTGTCTGCGCTCAACAGAGCGATAAAATGGCTATTGAGAACTTGCTTAATACATGGCATCAGGCTGCCGCCTCGGCAGATTTTGACACGTATTTCGGGTGCATGAGTACCTCTTCGGTCTTCGTGGGTACAGATGCGACGGAACACTGGGATAAGCAGGAGTTTATGGCGTTTTCCAAACCCTATTTTGATCAGGGCAAGGCCTGGGCTTTCACACCCGTCGAACGCCATATATATTTCAGTGAAACAGGTGAAGCAGCCTGGTTTGACGAGCTGCTTGATACGTGGATGCAACTTTGCAGAGGCTCAGGAGTCCTTGTAAAAGAAGGGGGTAAATGGAAAATAGCGCATTACGTACTTTCCATGACCATACCCAATGAAGAAGTTGAGGGAGCGATCTCGCTCAAAAAGGATAAGGATAGTACTTTGAAAAAATCGCTTTTAACACGGCGTACGAATTAATCCCCATTGATCTATGAAAATAAGAGTGGTAATCCTTTGGTTATTCCTGACCTCAATGGCTTTAGTACAGTGCGGGACAAGGCCTGAAATAACCGATACGGCAGATACTTTTTACGAAACACAACTCTTTAAGGACGTTCAGCTTGCCCACCTGTTTGAGGACTCCAAGACTTTTGTGGATCTTGAAAGAGACACCGATTTCAAGACATTGGCGAATCACTATCTGACTGAACGCGAACGACCGGGATTCGACCTTCAGGAATTTGTAGATGCCCATTTTAAAGAACCCTCTCAAACTGCAGTTTCTTTTAAAACCGATATGAGCAGGGATATGTATTCCCATATTAGTGCCATGTGGGATGTACTTGGCCGTGGTCCGGATACCATAAATCCAAATTCTTCCCGTGTTCCCCTGCCTTATCCCTATATAGTTCCCGGGGGGCGTTTTAAAGAAATCTACTACTGGGACAGCTACTTTACCATGATTGGGCTGGTATCTGATAACCAAATGGGAATCGCCAGGGACATGCTGGCTAATTTTGCACATCTGATCGATTCGATTGGATTTATCCCAAACGGTACAAGGGATTATTACCTCACCCGATCTCAACCTCCCTTTTTCTCGCAAATGGTTACACTGCTGAGCCAAAAGGATCCCGCCCTGACCGATACGTATTTTGAACAGATCGAAAAGGAATACGAGTACTGGATGAAGGGAGAAGATTCCCTGAAAGTGGGTTCAGCTGCCAACAGCGTTGTCCGAATTGGTGAGAACATGTTTTTAAACAGGTATTGGGATAGCGCCCGAACTCCGAGACCTGAGTCTTATGGGGAAGACGTAAAGCTGGCTAATAATTTTCAGGCTGAAGCGAAAAGTGACCTCTACATGCATTTGAGGGCGGCGGCAGCCTCCGGTTGGGATTTTAGCAGTCGCTGGTACGCCCGGGAGGGCGAATTCGCCTCTACCGAAACGGCGCATTTACTACCTGTGGATTTAAACGCTCTGCTTTATTCCATGGAACTTCAACTGGCGGAAGGTTCCCGGAAAAGAGGCGATAAGCAGGCTGCTGCTGCGTATAGTGCCCGGGCACAACGCCGTAAATCGGTTATCAATAAAACCATGTGGGATAAAGAGACCAATTTTTACAAGGACTTCAATTTTGTCAGCAATAGTCGTTGTGGGGAGCTTACCCTTGCGGGGGTCTATCCACTTTACTTTGGTATAGCCAGCAAGGCACAGGCCGCTAAGATCGCGGAACGGCTGGCAGTGGATTTTCTCAAGCCCGGAGGCCTGGTGACCACCCTTCGTTTAACAGGACAGCAGTGGGATGCTCCAAACGGGTGGGCACCCCTCCAATGGATGGCTGTTCAGGGGCTTCTAAAATATGGGTATACCGAGCAGGCCGGGGAGATCATGCAACGCTGGCTCGCCCTGAATGAAAGGGTTTACCGGGAAACCGGCAAAATGATGGAAAAGTACAATGTTGAGGATACCACACTTTTGTCTGGTGGGGGTGAATATCCAACACAGGATGGATTCGGATGGACCAATGGAGTAGCCCTGGGCTTTCGCGACTTGTTAGCCGAAATAGAGAAATAAAAGTCATTCACGGTAACCTGTGAAAGAAGAGAGCCGCTTATTCTTCTGTGACCTTCCTTGATTCCAAAGCTTGTTTGCTCAGGCTGGCAAGGTTAAAATTAGGGGCCATTTTCAGGGCCTCGTCAAAACTGGCGATTGCCTCATCGATGTTATTCTTGTCAATATTGTACTGTGCGAGTCCTTTTAGGTGTACAAATGCAGCTTTTAAAGGGACTTCGTAGGGCTGCTGACGTTCGTAAAATGCGTATTTCATCTCATCGGTAGCATTCGCAATGCCATACTCGATTTTCGAAAGCGATCCCTGACTGTCTCCGGCCTGTATCATGAGATCTGCTAATTCATAGGCTACATACGGATTTGGACCCCTTTCAAACATCAGCTTAAAATGTTCTGCGGCGCGTTTTGGCTGATTAAGGGCTTTTAGGGAAATGGCCTTTACCTGCAAGGCGAGATCTGAATCCTGGGGATTTACTTCAATCCCCGTCAGGTTCAGGGCCTGCATGTGCTGGTTGTTGTTGCTGTATACCAGGGCCAGGGTATCCCGACGTTCCTGGGAAGGATCAAGAATATTGAGATGGGTCAGTGCATTGATGACACCCTGTACATCCCCCTGCTCGAGATTCTGCTTGTAAAATGCCTGGTAATGTTTCTTAAGATCTTCCTGAGCCTGTATTCCCATAGGAATAACAAGTGCGATACAGATAACAAGAACAATTTTTTTCATGACTATTCGATTATTTCCAGAGCGCAAAACTACATTATTTTTTTAGGATAAGGGCTTTGAATGCCCTGACCTCAAGCCAAGCGTTGAATTTAGGTCATTCCGTGCTCTTTTGCGGATCCCCGGATCCGGAATGCAATGCTGCGGTCCAGATAGATTGTGAGAAGCGATATCCGAGGGCTTGCAGCGCCGGGCAAAGGACTTTTTTCCCTTTTGGAGGTCCAGGTAATCCGGAATAGGAGGGGGGAGCAATGCCAAAATAGGAAGCCTCCCGGGTGTAAAAATCCCTTTTTGTAGGGTGGTCCGGGTACACTGCATTGTATGTGCCCGATTCCGAACCTGTCGAGATCAGCAGGCCCAGAATGTTGAGCAAATCCTCCAGGCGGATGAGGTTTACCCTGTCATTGCCGCCCGAATGAAATGATCTCCCGCTTAGGGTGAAAACGGGGTGACGGTCCGATCCTAAAAGCCCTCCGGGCCTCACGATCTGGGTTTTCCTTAAGGTATTGGCAAGGAGCAGGTTTTCAATCGCAACCAGTTGTTTACCGGTTTCCGACTCCGGAAGCGGGAGGTTGGTCTCGCAGACCTCACCCGAAGTGTTCCCATAAACTGAAGTGCTGCTCACAAAAATCAGATGGGGAATCCCGGCCTCAAGAAGGTGCGCTTCCAACAGCTGGATGATTGCGACAAAATCGCCCTGACAATTAGCACGGAGCCCGGGTGGGATGTTCAATATGAGGCAGTCCAGCCCCTTGAGAAAGCTTTTGATTTCGCCTTCAATCTCTGACTCCCCCAACCGGATTTTACTTGCCTCGATCCCGCTTTTTTTCAGTGCGGTTACTTTTTCCGTGCGGGTTGTGCTTCCCCTGACCTGAAATCCTTTTTGGATTAGCCGTAAAGCCAGGGGAGTTCCCAGCCATCCACATCCAAGGACGCCAATTTGTTTACTCAAACCGGAGTGTTTTTATCAGTACTATGGCATCGTTGAGGACAAAAGGCATTGGAATCTGATCAGCCGGACGAGGCGGAATACTGAAACCGGGACTGTTCAATAGATTGTTTGAGGCTTCGTATAGGGTCAATTCCAAAGGGGAACCTGCGGGGATCACGAGTTTAAGTACCGAAGGTGAGTTATTACTGATGTAATGCGTAAACAAGCGACTTCTACTTCGGTTTTTGAGGTAGTATTCCGAGAGGGCTGCGCCATTTACAGAAGCTTCCAACACGGGTATCTCATTGGTAAATACTTCCAGCCGATTGACATCACGCCCCGGTGATATGGTCAGACCCAGATGCCGGTTGCCATCTATCAGGGTATCCTGGTCAACAGTAATTTCAGGTGCCGGGATGGGTTTATCAGGTGCGGCCTTTGTATAGGTAAACCCTGTACTGTATTTGCTGCTGAGGGTTTTTAGTTCGTTTGGGTCAGGGGTTACGGGCTGATCCCCCAGATAGGCTTTTGTCCACTCAGAGGGGGAATTTTCATAGGTTGCCCAGTAGGCATTATCCCTATCGAGGTTTTTGACGTACAACAAACTGGTGGGTTTCGGCCGGTCTTCTGAAAACCCACTGTTGAGATGCGCTCCCATAAACAGGCCTGCAAAGACGATCAGAGCTGCCAGGGCAAATTGACTCTTTTTGGCATATTTTCCGCAAACGGGAAGGATGAGGTAAAAGATAAGGGTCATCAGCAGGCTGGTGGCAACACTCATTTTTAACCCCAGTCCGACGGGAAACATCTTCACGAACGGACTGAAAATCCAGAGCGCAGGGATACAAAGCACCACAAGGAGATACGGATTTGGCCTCTCTTGCGAAATCAGGATCATCCATGCCAGTAAGATCCCGTAGACAGGGATAATAAAGAAGGCTGCTCCCGGGAGGTACTGGCATAGTAAGGCACAAAGTATGAGCCATGCTAAAACCGGGGCGGCGAGCAACTCGCGTAAGGGAATTTCCCGGAAGCGCGAATACACCCAGAAACAAATCGCCAGTGCCAGGGATGCCAGCGCTGCAATATAGAAGTATCCATTGTAGGTAAAACCGTGGAGTATATCTGAATATTGGGGATAGATGCTTTTGAGCAACGGCCAGAAGTAATATCCGATTCCCCCGTTAATCAGCAAGGTGATTAGCAATGGGAGCAGGCCGGTTACCATGCCTTTGAATCCGAGACGCTTTTTTTTGAGGCCATAGGCCAGAATGAGAAGGAACATTAAAAAAGCAACAGCCGTCATGGGCCAAATCCATTCAAATGGGTATGAAATAAGCTTGAAAATGGGAACATTGAAATAGACTTCCTCATTCAGGCTTTTCATCTGATCCAGATCGGCGTCACTAAAGTACTCGAGCAATGGCATGAGATAGGACCCTTGATGCGCCAGGGTTTTCGGATCCAGTCGGGGTTGGATATCCATGGCCGTGTGATAGTCAAAATGATCATCAATAAAGGCGAAATTAAAGCCCTCAATATCTCCATCTTCCCGAAAAACGGTAAGATCGGTGTCGTTTGGGAGCATTTTGTAAACACTGTATGCAAGCGAATTGGCAACCGGAAACTCAGGATTTGCCTGCTGAAACCCTTCGATCATTTTGGCATTTCCCCGGTTGGTTTCAATCAGCATATACGAAGGCCCGCCACTACCCCGGGCTTCAAAATTGAGCACTAGACCGACATCCTTAACCCAGGGATGGGCATTGACAAATAATTCTGCTCCGTTCAGGCCGATTTCTTCGGAATCCGTAAAAAGAATAATAATATCGTTTGCCGGTGTCTTACCGGTAGTCCGAAAGGCGCGGATTCCCTCGAGAATTGTAGCCACCCCACTGCCTGCATCACTTGCCCCGAATGAAGAATGCGGCTGGCTGTCGTAATGGGAAAGCAGTAAAAGGGCTTTGCCTTTTCCGGTTCCCGGAATTCTGGCCAGGATATTTTGCGAAAGGCTTACCGAACCCTTATCGCCTGCGATATATCCGCTCTGCAACTCGGGTGTGAGCCCCAGGGATTTCAGTTGTGACAGGAGGTATCGCCGGACTTTTGCATGGGCTGGAAATCCCACAGCATGAGGTTCTTTGGAAAGTTCTGTAACGTGTTCCATGGCACGGTCCGTGGAGAAGGCCGTTTCCGGCAAATCCATATCAGGTCTGGTGGAAGGCATACTACCTTCAAAGGACCAGTAGCTCAAGCCCAGAAGAAGTAAAAAGGTAAGGACGGCAGTTGTAGGTTTCATTGGACGACTTTAATCTTAAATGTAAGAATTTCCGCAAGTAAGGGGTATTTCTGCACATATTTTTAGGAAATCTGGCATAATTTGGTATATTTAATTAGAACCATTCTAATAACCTAAAGTCATGGGAATAAAAAGCTTTCAAGGTCGCAGGGCCAAGGAGGGATCAAAAAAAGAGTACGATGCCCCTATTCTGGTTTCGGATTATATGTCTAAGAAACTTATAACCTTCCATCCGGAACAATCTATTCTCGAGGTTATGGAAGCTTTTGCAAAACACAGCATCTCAGGTGGTCCGGTATTGGATGACAACGGTTTTCTGGCAGGGATTATCTCAGAGGCGGATTGTATGAAGCAAATCTCTGAGAGCAGGTATTTCAATCAGCCCATCATGGACAAGAATGTAGAGAAATTCATGACCAAGGATGTGGAGACCATACCTCACGATATGTCGATATTTGATGCAGCAGGTGTTTTTCACAAGAACAATCGAAGGCGCCTTCCGGTATTGCAGGACGGCTTGCTTGTAGGCCAGATCAGTCGGAAAGATATCGTAATTGCGGCACTCAAACTCAGTTCACATAACTGGAAATAGAATCATACCCTGGCGCGCAGTCAGAAGGATATAAGAAAGCGGCCCGGAATCAATCAGTGATTCCGGGCCGCTTTTTGTCAGGTACCTGAGGTTTAATTCTCCCCCATGATCAGGGCAGGTAGTTCCAGTTGTCGATACAGGGTGTTGTATTCTGACATCCCGGTATTTACAATCTGATCCCGTTCCCTTGAGAACTGGCCCCACTCCCCGAGAAGATCCGCAAGGCGTTCTTTGGCGCCCTGGGTCATTTCAGGTTCTGCAACATCGATATACGACCGGAGTTCCATCAGTTCTGCATTGAGTTGGTTGTTGAAGTTGATGACGTCCTGAAACGTTTTTTGCTTGGGCTGTATCAGGTTTTCTTCCCAGGTTGAAATGTCCTCCTGCAGGGCAGCGCCCTTTTTGAGTAATTCTTCAGCCTTCGCATTATCCTTCAAAAGGGTTTGATGCGATTCGAGTTGAGATTTAACGCTCCGCAACTGACCTACAGCTCCGTGCATGTCCCGGATCGCAGCGTCAATCTTAAGGAGGGCTTCCTGCTGAGCCGCATAAGCAGCCGGAGTTGCCTTTACTTTTGGATGAGGAAGAATCCGGAAGGTGTTTTCCGTAGTCATGCCATCCTGGGTTAACCTGGCGGTATAAGATCCGGGAGCAACCTGAGACCCTCTGTAATCCCCCATCACAAAAACATTCTCCACAGCGGGAAGCGTTTCCCTTCGAAAATCCCATACAAATCTGTTGTACCCTGGTTTTGCAGGAAGTATTTGCGGTTTAGGAGGGCCTCCGGGCCAGGACTTAAAATCCTTGACAGGCTGATTGGTATACGACCGAATGACCTGTCCCTCATTGAGAATTTCCAGGGTTACCGTTGCGGAATCAGAAACAGCGGCAAGGTAATAATCCAGGATGACACCGGATTTCGGATTTTGTCCCAGACCCGGTGATGGATTCTCAGAATGACCTCCGGTAAAGAGATAAGTGTCACGTGGTTTTGCTAAAAATAGGGCGGCATCAGTTGCTTTTGATTGTTGCAGGAAAGAGAGATCGTCGAGAATCCAGAACGAACGCCCTGCTGTAGCGGCCACCAGGTCATTGTGGCGAAAGGTGAGATCGTTGATCGGCACAACGGGGAGGTTAAGCTGGAAAGGTTGCCAAAATCCACCCGAATCCAGGGAGACATATAATCCCGTTTCAGTTCCGGCATAAAGAAGGCCTTCCCGATTGGGATCCTCCCGAACAACCCGCACAAAACCATGCGGATCGTTGAGGCCATTGACGATGAGTTCCCAACTCTCCCCATAGTTCCTGGTCCTGTAGACATAGGAGTTCAGATCCATAAACTTATACCTCATTAAGGTTGCATAGGCGGTACCGGGATCGTGAGGAGAAACCTCAATACTGTTGACAATTCCTTCTTTCATTCCCGCTGGGGTTACATTTTCCCAGGATTCCCCTCCATTGCGGGTCAAATGGATTAGACCGTCGTCACTTCCGGCCCATAATACGCCTTTTTCATGAGGGGAGGCGACCAGGTACATCAGGGTATTGTAGTTTTCACCCCCTGCAGCCTCATTGGTAAAGGGAATCCCTCCCGGGCCTTGTTTTTCAGGATCATTCCGGGTTAGATCCGGACTGATAACACTCCAGGATTGCCCCGCATCTTCCGACCGGAAGACCACGTTCCCGGCGTGATAAATAACAGAGGGATCGTGGGGATCTGCAATTATAGGGGCGTTCCAGTTGTAGCGGTATTTAAAGTCCTCAGGGGCATTTCCAAGGGAGAGTTCCGGATATTCCTTAATGGGTTTACCCTCCTGGGTGGCTTTTACCCATTTTTCAATAATACCCTGGTAGCAGCCCCCAAAGATAATTTCGGGGTTATCCGGATCGAAGGCGAGGTAGGCACTTTCGCACCCCGCAACGGAGAACCAGTCTTTCCAGTCTACACCCCCGTCATTGGTACGGCTGCGAATGGCTATGGCAGAATTATCCTGCTGCCCCCCATAGACATAATATGGGAATTGATTGTCTGTAATGACTCTGTAGAATTGAGCAGTGGGCTGGTTTTGCTGCGTACTCCAGCTTTTCCCCCCGTTATTCGAAACGTTTGCGCCTCCATCGTTTGCATTGATCATCCGTTGATTGTCTTTTGGATGTATCCATAGATCGTGGTTGTCGCCATGGGGCGTGGAAAGGCGCTGAAAGGTCTTACCTCCGTCAATCGACCGGGTTACGGGTGCATTGAGCACATAGACGATTTCGGCATTCTGCGGATCTGCGAAGATCTCCATATAGTACCAGGACCGGGTAATGTTAATGCGGTCTTTGTTTACCTGTCGCCATTTTTTGCCGCCGTCATCAGACCGGTAAACCCCAGCCTTATCCCCTTCTGCTTCCAAAACCGCAAACGCAAGTCCTTCCCGGGCTCCCGAAGCCGAAATCCCGGATTTGCCCAGGACTTCCGGCAAACCCTCTTTAAGCTGCTCCCATGTGCTTCCGCCGTCCGAGGATTTGTAAAGACCAGAACCCGGTCCGCCGGATTTCATGGTCCATGGATACCTTTGGTGGTCCCACATGGCGGCATAGAGGACCAAAGGGTTGTTCGGATCCATCGAAAGGGAAGAAGCTCCCGTGGTAGCGTTAACAAAAAGGGTTTTTTCCCAGGTTTGTCCGCCGTCCATCGTGCGATAGATCCCCCGGGTTTCAGATGGACCGTACTGGGCCCCCTGTACGGAAACATAAAAGCGGTTTTCATCCGTAGGGTGGATAATCACATCCGAAATATGCCTGCTGTCATCGAGGCCAATATGCTTCCAGGTCTTTCCCGCATCCCTGGAGAGGTAGAGTCCATCGCCCATGGAGGTCATTACCCCCCGGGCTGCATGTTCGCCCATACCAACCAAAACCACATTTGAATTGCTCTGTGAAACCGCAATGGCGCCCACCGTCCCTGTTTTGAAGAAGCCATCGGAAACATTTGTCCAATGCATACCGTCATCTGAGGTTTTCCAGATTCCGCCGCCGGTACTGCCCATATAATAAGTTCCGGGCTGGTCGACTACTCCGGATACTGCTACGGATCTTCCGCCGCGAAAAGGACCAATGTTTCGCCATTTTACCCCGTTATAGAGGGTATCGGAAAGAACGGGCTGTGGTGCCTTCTGCTTTCTGCGTTGAGAATAAACAGAACCGAAGACCAACAGGATCATCAACGAGCTAAAAAGGTATTTTTTCATTTGATTGGTACTTGAATTTAATATGCGTGTTTATATTTAGTCAGCTATAGATGCAAAAACCATCTGCCTGAATTTCCACCCAGTTTGATCTCCAGAGCTCCCCTGGGTCTGTTTCATCAGGATGCCTACAAGTTGTTCTCCCGGATCCGCAAAGTACTGAGTGTTGAAGTATCCTCCCCAGTCAAAAGTACCCGGACCCCCTTCACCACCAAAAGCGACCCCACTTGGGTTGACTACGGCAAAGGCGAGATTGAAATCTTTGGAGCCGCCCTTCCAGAGTTCCCCGATCTGATTGGCCATCATGGTTTCCACCGTTGTCCGGCTAAGGAGCCTTGTCCCGTTGTATTCCCCTTTGTTGAGCATCATTTGAAGGAAGATAAAGTAGTCTTTTGCAGTGCTCGAAAGCCCTGCTCCTCCAGAGAAAAAGCTTTTAGCACCTTTAATGGGATAATCGATGTCAAAAACATCGGTCTGGAACCTTTTCCATTGCCCATTTTCTTTGTGTTGCACAGGTACAAGCCTTGCAGCCTTCTCCTCGGGGAGGTAGAACCAGGTGTCTTCCATCCCGAGCGGATCAAAAATCCGGGTCTTAAGGAACTGATCAAACGGCATTCCCGATACAATTTCGACGAACCTTCCCAGGACATCGAGCCCTTCGCTATAGGTCCAGCCTTTCCCGGGTTCGTGATGCAGTGGTGTGCCTGCAATTTTGGAAATATTTTCCTCCAGAGTGACTGCTTCAGCCGTGAAGGCGTCCACAACACCTGCTTTGGCAAATATTTTACGCATTCTGGGATCTCCATCAATCATGCCATATCCAATCCCGGATGTATGGTTCAGCAGGCGGCGAATGGTAATCGGGCTAGTGGCCGGTTTGGTCGTAAAACTGCTATCACGCTCATTAAAGGTGTCGAGCACGCCCGTACTTTTGAATTCCGGTATGTACTTGGAGATGGGGTCATCCAGGCGAAAATGGCCTTCTTCCCAGAGCATCATCACTGCCGTACTTGTAACGGCTTTGGTTTGAGATGCGATCCTGAAGATATCATCTTCCTCGAATGCCTCTCCTGTTTCAGCATTGGATTCCCCAAAGGCTTTAAGGTAAACGACTTTTCCATTTCGGGCAATAAGGGCTACCCCTCCCGGGATTTCCCCGTCTTTGATAGCGCCCTCCAACATCCGGTCAATGCGTGCCAGCCGATCTGCAGCCAGACCTTCATTTTCAACTTCAATTGAGGCAGACGCCACAACTTCCGGCGTTTTTGCCCCTTCCCGGCAGGAGGATAGCAAAAGTACCCCTGCAAGTATAAATGTCAATGATTTCATACAGTATGTTGTAAAGCGGTTTCTGGAGGTTTGATTATTCCGCGATTAATTTTTTCCACCTTCCCTGTTGGGCTCCCTTGGGGTCGGCCATTCGCGTTGCTCTCCAGTCCTGGGATCTATGGAAAGCACTGCCTTTTCCCTGGAGGTGTGTTCCGGATCCTCGGCAGCCATATAGGTCAAGACAGCCGTAAGAATTGCATTGTTGCGGACATCGTCGAAGACGATTTTATCGTAGGTATCCAGATTGGTATGCCAGGTGTAATTCCAGTAACTCCAGCTTAGGGATGAGAGGGAGAAAGCGGGAGCACCCTTTGCGACAAAAGAGGCGTAATCTGAGCCTCCCCTGCCCGGATTCCCGGGGAAGGTTGTTTCGATATGCTGTGTAATGTCTTCGGGAACCGCAGAAAGCCAACGCCCCAAATAATCGTAAGCATGCAGGAATCCCTGTCCTGAAATCCGCACGACACGACCAGTGCCATTATCCTGATTAAAAAGGGCCTGAAGATTTTCCACAACCTCAGGATGGTCTTCCACATATGCCCTGGATCCGTTGAGGCCCTGTTCTTCACTGCCCCAAAGACCTATGATTATTGTTCGGCGGGGGTTTGGGTAGACCTTTTTAAGGATACGGGCTGCCTCCATCATGGTTAATGTTCCGGTACCATTATCCGTAGCACCGGTACCCCCGTCCCAGGAATCAAAATGTGCGGAGAGCACGATATATTCCTCCGGCAATTCGGTTCCTTTTATGGTCGCAATGGTGTTAAAAGTGGGGACCCGACCTAACTCTTTGGACTCCGCCACTGCCCGGACTTCCGGTTGATCGCCATTTGCGGCCAGACGGTAAAGCATGCCGTAATCCTCAAGGGAAAGATCAAGAACCGGGATTTTCTCCGTGCTTGCACTGAAAATTTTGTTAGCCCCAAAGGCTTTGGACCATCTGGATTGGATAATTCCGGCTGCCCCGGCGGCTTCCAGTGCCTCATTGATATTCCTGGATGTATATCCGGTGTTCCTTATATTCTGATTCCAATTTTTTTCCTGTGCTTCGCGTTGCTGCTTCATGTTCTCGAAGGAGGTTTCTGTGGCAAATTCCTCCCAATTGTAATCCGGACGCCCGGTCATCTGAGGCATGGACACGCAAACCCATTTTCCTTTCACCTGCGGAAGCCAGCGTACAAAAGCCAGAGAATCCGCCACTGTTGGGAGAATCACTACACCTGCGGTAATCCCTTTGGATGAGGTCGAGGGGCTCCAGGCCAACTGCCTTCCATGCAAAGTCACAACACGTGGGGCTACCAGGTCTATATGGCAGATGCCTCGTTCCCAGCCTCTCCATGTTCCCCATTGTTGATTCTCGGCCTGAATGCCCCACTGAGAAAAGGTTTTAACCGCCCAATCATGGGCTTTTTTCATTTGCGGTGTCCCTACAAGCCGGGGCCCTACCACGTCCATGAGTTCATGCGCCAGGTTTTCCAGCTGTGAATTCTCAGTGGCTTCGTTTTGAATTTGTTGGACAATTGCCTCTGTGTTCTGGGCGTGGATCCCCTGAACGAGGAACATAAACAAGGTAAGGACCAGGAGGTAGTTTTTCATCGGTTTCGGGTTGGTTAATGCCCCTAAAGATACACAAACAGGCAATATGGATATTCATTCCCTGCTGTGGAATCGCAGGATAGGGCCAGACCTTTGAAGCAACCTTAAAATCACAATTTTTATGAATGCATTGAGAAACAAAGTCCTGTTGATTGGGAATCTCGGTCAGGATCCGGAAGTACAGGTGTTGGAGAGCGGGAGTAAGATGGCCCGATTTTCAGTAGCGACAAATGAAACCTACAGGAATGGCAAAGGAGAAAAGGTCACAGATACCCAATGGCATCAGGTTGTCGCCTGGGGAAAAACGGCTGATATCGTAGAGAGTTATTTGGTTAAGGGCAAAGAAGTCGCAGTAGAGGGAAAGCTCGTTCACAGGTCATATGACACTGCCGAAGGCGAGCGTAAATACACGACAGAAGTGCGTTGCAGCGAATTATTGATGCTCGGCAAGTAGCCACAGTCGGGCTTTGATCGATAAAAAGGGCTTTTAGGCCCTTTTTTTATGAATTAGGGATATGGGGTTGTAACTTCTTGAGAACGAAATCGTCATATAATCAGAACTACTCCCTGTGAACCCAAAATTAATCATATTGCCATTTCTGGTGTTGAGCACGGCCTTTTTCCCTGCCTGGGCTCAGGAGCGCAGCCCCGTAACAAATTGGGCTGAGTATACGGAAATGGAATGGTTCTATATGGAACAGGCCAGCCGGGATGCAGAATATGAGCACCAACTTCGCTTTTCGCATCAGACTGACGAGATTGATTTCTGGAACGACCAGAGGAGATTCGAGCAGGAGCTCAGCCAAACGAACCTGAGGCAATACCAGGCCTACAGAAAGGCTAAAAAAATAGCCTACCTGAAACATACAGAGGTCTGTAAGGGAGCCTGTGGGCATGGGGATTACTACTTGCGTCAGGCATCGTTATATCTGCAATTTGATGCTGATGATTCGCACCCGTATATGACCTTTAGCGAGGTGAAACGGGGTAGGGGGTGGCAGGTTTCTTATTTGCCGACTCAGAACAAGCCGGATTAACAAAGGAAATCGGGCTATCAGGCCACTTGATGAAAGCTCAGTTGTTGCTGCAGTTCTGCAAGCAGGTCGTTGCACGGGCATTTCTTGCAGCGCTTGCTCTCACATTTCTTAAATTTCTTACAGCATTTGGATTTACACCCTTTGGGGGTACAAAAGGTCTTTGAAAGTTCTTTAAGACGCTTCTCTTTTAGCTTCAGTTGCTTTTCCCCGGATTTCCCCTTCTTTTTCCCCATAGGAGCACAATTACTCCTACAAATCTATTAATTTATATTTAATCTAAATAAAATTTAACACATCAGGCTCCAGGCTCTCCCGCTGCGCTTTCAACGGCTATTTGCTGTACGTCCCGATCAAAGAGGTAAAGCCCGCCTTTGTCGTTGCCAATCAGGTTTATTTTATCGAGAATTGTCCGGGCAAGTGCCTCTTCTTCAATTTGTTCCGCCACATACCATTGCAAGAAATTATGTGTTGCGTAGTCTTTTTCCTCGAGTGAAATATGGACTAAATCGTTGATGCTCTGTGACACGAATATTTCGTGCTCGAGCAATTCCTTGAACATGGACTGGAAATCCCCAAAGTCATTTTTTGGGGCATTGAGATCGGAGACAATGGCATGTCCGCCACGCTCATTAACGAACTTAACGAGTTTGAGCATATGCATCCGCTCCTCATCGGAATGTTTGTACATAAATTGGGCAATACCCTCAAGCCCTTTTATTTCAGCCCAGGAGGCCATTGAAAGATATACCTGAGAGGATTCAGCTTCTATTCGTATCTGGGCATTCAATGCCTTCTCTAAACGCTTATTTAACATGGATATGATTTTTTATAAAATTACAAAAAGCTGCTGAGCTGAACTTATGATGGTGTAAAAAACTGGGAGGATTTATTGGAACAAAAAGATTTCCTGCCTGGGATTTTGGCCTCCGTGGAAAATAGCGTATTTCGACGGTCCAGGAAGACTGTTCCGCATTCAAAAATAGATTTGATTCGCCATTTGATAAGTGGCTGCGTGCGCACTGACAATGGTTCTCAGTTGAGGGGAATACCCTCCTCCCATACTGCATTGAACAGGTATTTGGTGCCTATGACTCCAGCGAAATACCATTTCATCCCTCCGGCGGCATCCTTCGAGACTGAGGCCAAGCGTTCCCAATTTGTCCGTCTCCAGAATATCCACGCCACTGAGATAGAAAATGAAATCAGGATTTACGGTATCCAGCAGAAAGCTGAGGGAGGCACTTAGTTTTTCGAGATAGACCCTGTCCGGTGTCCCGCGGTCCAGAGCGATATCCAGATCCGAAACTTCTTTTTTGAAGGGGTAATTTGCCTTGCCATGCATGGAAAAGGTGAAGACCTGTTCAACATTGGAAAAGATTTCAGCAGTTCCGTTTCCCTGGTGCACATCCAGGTCGAGAATTAATATACGGTTTGCAAGATTGTTAGCCAGCAGGTAGTGGGCCCCAATGGCCTGATCGTTGAGCATACAGAAGGCCTCTCCCCGGTCGGAATAGGCGTGGTGGGTACCTCCTGCGATATTCATGGATACTCCGTATTGGAGTGCGAAATGGCAACCTTCAATGGTCCCCTGGGCAATCCTGAGTTCTCTTTGGACCAGCTCCGGACTCCAGGGGAAACCGACTTTGCGCATCTGACGGGCCGTAAGTTCTCCCTCCCTGAGCGCCCTGACATACCCGGGATCATGAGCCCTTAGAATGTCTGCCTGGGAAGGCATGCCGGGTTCAAAAAAATTATCCGGGGTACAGGTGCCTTCATGGAGTAATTGCTGTGGCAGCAGATCGTATTTGTGCATCGGAAAACGATGGCCATCCGGCAATGGATGTTTGTAAATGGGATGATATGCTACTTTCAGCAAGGCCTTTCTTTACTGGGGGTTTGAATTATTTTCTGGGGGGATCACATAAAAACTGCCGATCGCGAAGGCTATAACGCCCAGTTCTTCTCCCTTGATCAGGACAGACTTGTTCAGGTAAGCAAAGGTCGCTATCCATTGAACTCTTAACCACGGCCATGCTCTCAGGTAATCGGCGATCCATTGGCGGACGCCTCATCTTCAGGGGTGACAAAAGTGAGTTTCCCATCAGGATTTTCTGCCAGGAGCAGCATCCCCTGACTTTCCACCCCCCTAAGGGGTCTCGGTGCCAGATTTACAAGGACCGTAACCTTTTTGCCGATTAGGGATTCAGGTTCGTAGTGTTCGGCAATACCGGAGATAATAGTCCGGGTATCCAGACCCGTATCCACTTGCATTACGATGAGTTTTTTGGTCTTTGGCATTTTTTCTGCAGAGAGAATTGTCCCAACCCTGAGGTCGAGTTTTGAAAACGTCTCGTAATCAATGGTGTCTTTTTGAGGAAGTATGGGTGAATCCGTCATTTCATTTTCTTTTTTGGTCTGCAATAGTTTGTCGAGTTGCTGCTGTACTTCGGCGTCTTCGATTTTCCGGAACAGGAGTTCGGCGGGTTCAATAATATGGCCTACAGGCAAGAGTTCGGTATTTTTCCCAAGGCTTGTCCAGGAAGGTGCATTTTCCAGGCGCGAAAAATTCAGGATACGCCTTAACTTTTCACCTGTAAAGGGGAGGAAGGGTTCAGACAAAACCGCCAGGGCAGCGGCTATTTGCATGGCAGTATTGAGGATGGCTTCCACCCGCTGCGGGTCTTGTTTAATCTTTTTCCAGGGCTCTTCATCCGCAAGGTATTTGTTGCCCAGGCGTGCGAGGCTCATCAGTTCCTGAAGGCCCTCGCGAAAACGAAACCGCTCCACGCTATCTGAGATGCGATTCGGAAAAGCGGAAAGTTCCTTCAGTACGCTCTTATCTGTTTCGTTAAGGTTATCTCCTGCAGGTACAACACCCTTAAAATATTTATGGGTTAGAACGACAACCCGATTTACAAAATTCCCAAAAATAGCGACCAGTTCATTGTTGTTCCGGGCCTGAAAGTCCTTCCATGTAAAATCATTGTCTTTGGTTTCAGGGGCATTGGCAGTGAGCACATATCTGAGGACATCCTGCATATCGGGAAAATCCAACAGGTATTCATGCAGCCAAACCGCCCAATTGCGGGAAGTGGACAGTTTTCTTCCTTCCAGATTTAAGAATTCATTTGCGGGAACATTGTCTGGTAAAATATACTCCCCATGTGCCTTGAGCATACTTGGGAAGATGATGCAATGGAATACAATATTATCCTTGCCAATAAAATGAAGCAGTCGGGTTTGTGAATCCTTCCAGTAGGGTTCCCAGTCCTTTCCTTCCCTTTCGGCCCATTCGCGCGTAGCAGAAATATATCCGATTGGGGCGTCAAACCACACATAGAGGACCTTGCCTTCCCCTCCCGGAACGGGTACGGGAATACCCCAATCCAGATCGCGGGTAACCGCACGAGGCTTTAACCCATCATCGATCCAGGACTTGCATTGCCCATAGACATTCGGTTTCCAGTCTTTTTTATGCCCTTTGAGGATCCAGTCGGTCAAAAACCCTTCGTACTGGTCCAGGGGCAGGTACCAGTGCCGGGTTTCTTTGAGTACCGGAGAGGCGCCGGTAATGACGGATTTAGGATTGATTAAATCTGTTGCATTCAGGGAAGAACCACAATTTTCACATTGGTCTCCATAGGCTTCTTCATACCCGCATTTCGGGCAGGTACCCGTAACAAAGCGGTCTGCCAGGAATTGTTCAGCCTCCGCATCGTAGAGTTGATCCCGGGATTCCTCGAGAAAATCACCCTGGTCGTAAAGGCGTTTGAAATACTCCGATGCGGTTTTATGATGGATTTCCGAGGAGGTGCGGGAATAGTTGTCAAATGTGATTCCGAACGTCTCGAAAGAAGTTTTGATCATGTTATGGTACTTGTCGATCAATTCTTTCGGGGAGACCCCTTCCTTTTTGGCCTTCATGGGAATGGCTGCCCCGTGTTCGTCACTTCCACAGACAAAGAGGACTTCACGGTCGGTTAAGCGAAGGAACCGACAATATATATCAGCAGGGACGTATACCCCTGCAAGGTGGCCGATGTGGATCGGGCCATTGGTATAAGGAAGGGCGGCGGTAACAGTTGTTCGTTTAAAGGAACCTTCTCGGTTGGTCATGGGCATATGCTATTGACCACAAAAATAACCAAATTTAAAAGGGGGGTACAAGCTGGCAGGAAAAGAAAAGCCCTCGGGACACCGGACAGATATAAATATCAGGGGCGCCCAGTGTCCGAGGGCATTAACTATAAGAATAACGGCCTTAGGATACCATTAGTGACTTGGCCATTTTCTGGTCCCTGACACTGATTCTGTAAATGTATTTACCGGTTGCCAAATGCCTTGGAACCCGATCGCGTACATTAATATCCAGGCTGCCTCCCATGAGCATTTCGTTGTATAGCGTGGCGACCTTCTGTCCCAGGATGTTAAATAAGGTAACATCCACATGGGCTGAAAAGGGCATTTCAAGGTGAATGTGCGGATTGGACTCCGTAGGGTAAAATGGCATGTGAACAATTCCGTCTGCGGGATCTCCATCCGGGAGCGTTGGTAAAGGGTCGGGATCCGATCCTGAGGTGGGGGGTGTATGCGGTTGATCGTCATAAGCGATGTCCGGGAACTCCACGCCACTGCAATTGAACCCTAGATTGACCGGGGTATACGGGTGATCGAGTAAATGCTGTTCCACAAGCGGGATGGGAACGCACAGCCACTCTGCCAGTACCGTGGCGTAAAGGTCGCGAAAGTCCATGGTGTATTCCAGATTTCCGCGATTATTGGGACTATCAAGAGAAGGATGTTCGCCTACAAAGGCACTTCCCTGAAGACCGGAGCCAAAAAAGAGTGTAGGAGCTGCTTTCCCGTGATCTGTCCCGTTGGAGCCATTCTCAAAAATTCGCCTGCCGAATTCTGAAAAGGTCATACTCAGGACCTTGTCATCTTGCTGGGTAAAGGTCAGGTCTTCGTAAAAATTATTGATCGCGATTGAAAGGTTGGTCATCAGGCGTTCGTGTGCCAGGGGTTGGTTCCCGTGGGTATCGAAACCACCCATGGAAATCATATAGACTTTGGTTCCGAGGTTCCCTTTGATCAGCCTGGCCAGCAGGGCCAGTTGACGTGCAAAATTATTATCCTGGTATTCCACTTCGTTCTGCCCGCGCTCATATGCATCGTGGATGACCCCGGAGTATTCGTAAGTCGTATTGGCGACCCCTCTGAGGAAGCGAATTTGATCGCTGTACATACAATCTCCGAAGAGCTGTGGGTCCATACTATATTGTACCCCGGATTCGGCAATTTCTTCCAATTGATCAATATTGGAAGTCACAAAGGCATAGTTGGTTTCCTCCCCTTCAAAAACGAGGTTCCCGAAGTTGCCGATCTGTACCGCTGCAGGTGAAGCCGGAGGGTTAATGAGGTATTCCGGATAGATGTTTTCAAAATAGCGGCCCATCCATCCTGTATTCAACCCATTAAAACCCGTTGTTGTCAGATCTGTATTGGCGTAGATATCCGAACCGGTAAAGTGGGAGAGGCTCTGGTTTTCATATCCAACGCCGTGAACTGCCTTAAACTGCCCTTCACCCCAAAGGCTCTCAAGGGCCTGCATATAGGAGGGAATTCCGAATTCATCGGTCAGCTTGATAATTTTACTTTCCGGAATATAAATATTGGGACGTGCATTGGCATAACTGTCGTATTGCTCAATAGGTATAACCGTGCTCAGACCATCATTCCCGCCCGAGAGTCGGATGAGAATCAGGATCCCATCTCCTTCGGCATTGGCAATGGCTGAAGTCAATGGTGAAGGGGATGAGGCTGAGAGGATATTCCCTCCCAGCATCAAAGACCCCGATCCGGCAATTCCCAGGGCCTGCAGGAAAGAACGTCGACTCCAGAAGGTATGCTCCTGATCGTGATTTGCACGTTCTTTCGGCGGGATGGGATTATGAGGATTGCACATAGCAGTAGGTTTATTTTAACTGGAATTCAGGTTGACGGCTCAGATGCATCATGAGCAGAAATACTTGTTGTGGGGCTTCCATGCTTACGGCCAGCATCCACAGACTCAGGCCGCCATCGACGTAATCCGGACCGTAGTAATTCTCAGGGACATCCTCTATCTTAAATACAGACATGGCGTTCTCAAATTCCTGAGGGGTAAGCAGGCCCTTGGGCAAAAATTTGTCCACCAGGGCCCGTACCACGGTTTCGGGGTTACTTGTATTACTATTGGCCGCTCCCACTGCCTGCATGGCCAGGGCGCGAAATTGTTCCGGATTCTCCTGAAAGAAACCCTGGATCAGGACTTCACTGGTCAGCCAGCGTCCGATCATAAAATTTGTATTGATCCAGCTTCGGTTACGCTGCCATCCCGCCACGTCTATCGGGTCAAAGAGCTCCTGCCCCAGCAACCTTGAAGATTCACGGGCAAAGGACAGATTTGAATCTGTGCACGTAAAACCGGATTCATTGATGAAGTTTAAATAGAGATCAAAGGGGCTTTTGATGATCACCCCAACGGCATTGTCATCGAAAAAATGCTGACTCTTGAAGAGCTCGGACAATACAGGGGCTAGTTCAAAATTGTTCGATATAAAGGTTCCGGCCATTCCGGCAATAATGGTCTGTGCATTTCCAGCTGAATCATTGGAGTCCGGGTGCACGAAAAACTCATAGAGCTTTTGGCAAATAAACCGCGCGATTTCTTGAGGGCGCTCCTGAAACAGGATGTCGATTACATCGGCATACCCCCAGTTCCCGGTTTGTCCGAGAATGGTTTTGGGACCAGCATCAAAAGCAGTTACATCAAAGGTTACCGGAGTCCAGCGGACTTCCCCCCGCTCCGTATATCCGGAAAGGGCTTTTGCAGTTTCGATTACGTCTTCTTCAGTATACCCGTTTCCTTCACCAAGGGTAAAGAGTTCGTATAACTCCCTTGCGTAGTTCTCATTCGGATTGCGCCCGTTGTTAAACGCCCCATCGAGATAGTAGAGCATGGCATTTGTGAGTCCTATCTCACTTACAAATGTCTTAAAATTACCCAATGCATTCCGCTGCAGGCAATTGACGTATTCATATAAGAATGCCGGACTCTCGTAAACATCGATTTCGGTGACGAAATGGTTGGACCAGAAAAAACTCAGGCGATCCCTTAAATTATTGGTCATCAGGCCTCGGGTGTAATCCAGTCCGAGGACATCTATCTGTGTACGAATTACACCCCGCGCCAGATCACCGTCCGAAGGATAATTATCCCGGTTCCAGGTCGCCCAATCAGGGGCTGGTATGGGAGGAAGGTTCAGGGCCCGGTCAATAAGGGAATCAACAAGCTGATCAGCGGTTTGTCCCGAGGCCTGCTCGACAGTTTGGACTGAGGCTCCGAAACCGGCTCTTCTGTAGAGGTGCTGAACCCTCAACCGATCCAGGGGAGCGGAGTAAGGAGCCAGCGGAGCCGTATTACAATTCACGAAATACTCCATCGACATAGCAGGCTTAAGCAGGTTCTTAGTGTTAGGGGCTTCTTTTAAACGCCACCCATATGACGATAGTATTCCAACAGTGGGTTTTTCGATAAAAGGCGCGGCAAAGTTATGTGCATCGCTATGTTTTTGCGGTGAATAACAGTTTTTTTCGTTGAACTGCACTTTTTTCATAGTTAAGCAGTCTGTTTATATGAAAATGAAAGAAAATGAGCGGGCCGCGCACTACAGGCAGGGTATGGCTGGCGAAGAGGCTGCTGCGGCCTTTCTCACAGCGCAGGGATATCAGATCTGCTTCAGGAATTTTCGTTTTCGAAAGGCGGAAATCGACATCCTTGCCCTTAAAGGCGGAATTCTGGCAGTGGTCGAAGTGAAGACCCGTACCCATGGGTTTTACGAACCTCTTTCCCATACAGTTTCCCCCTTAAAAATAAAGCGACTGGTCAAAGCGGCCGATCATTTTGTACGTCAACGGGGCCTGGATGTGGAAGTCAGGTTCGATATCATTCAAATCTGGGGCGTGCAAGGGGGTTTTCGCCTGAAACACCTGGAGAATGCGTTCTATTATTTCTAAAATTGTTGTATCTGTAACTATTTGTTACATTTGAAGGAAAAGACATGAAAACAATTGCCGGTTTTGTGGCAGAATACGTCCAGCGTAAACCCTTTCTGCAATTCGCACTCGCTCAGGGAATTATCAATCTAACCGCGTTGTCGCGTCAAATTCAACCGGAGATCGAAGCACAGCTTAAAAGGGAGGTGCGTAACGGCGCCGTTGTAATGGCGCTTACCCGACTTTCGGATCAGTTAGAATTTCGGGCGACCTACCGGGTGCTCAAAGTTATGAAGGCCATTGGGGAGATCACAGTCCGCTCTTCCCTGACCGATTACACCTTTCGGGTTTCGGATACCATATTGCAGAACCAAATGCGATTGCTGGAGGCCATCGATTCCCACCAGGATGTTTTTTACACGTCTTCCCGGGGTGTGGATGAATTGAACATTGTACTCAGTAAGCGTCTTGGGGGGGTTGTTGAGGAGTATTTCAGGGAGGAAAGGTTGACTCAGAAAGTCGAGAATCTGTCTTCGATTACCGTAAAACTACCTCCCGAAAATGTTTCGGTCCCCGGAATTTATTACTTTATTTTCCAAAGACTCGCCTGGGAAGGTATTGTACTGTACGAAGTGATTTCAACAACAAACGAGTTTACAATCCTAATAGATGAAGATCAGGTAGAGCAGGCTTTTTCTGTCATCAAGAACCTTAAATCCCTGTAATTTGAGCGGAAATAAGAAAGGTCCGGGAAAAGGCCTTATCCTTTGATGTATCCTTCGAGTTCCATAATGGCAGGAGTATCTCCTACCTTACCCCCTGCCTCGATCACCGAATTCCCATAGACTCGAATCGTCGATTTAATAAAATCCGATGCGTCTGCTTCGTAGATGTTGTCCACATATTTCTGAGGATTCCTGTCGATATAAGGAAACCAGGTGCTGTGAATCTGAATCATGATCCGATGGCCTTTTTTAAAGGTGTGTAAAACGTCCTGAAGACGGAAATTCACATCGCTCACCTCTCCTGGCACAAAGGGTTCCGGGGTTTCAAAACTGTTGCGGAAACGCCCTCGGAAAACTTCAGAACGGACCAACTGCTGATACCCCCCCATGACAATATTATCCGGGTTGTGGTCATATTTAGGATGATCCTGTGGATAGACATCTATGAGCTTTACGATAAAATCTGCATCAGTACCGGTCATGGAAACTTTTAGTCTTGCCATGATTTCCCCTGCAATGGTTTCAGGATCTGCAAGCGGGGGAGTGACAAAGGTCAGTACGTCCGGCCTGCGGGAAGCCTGCCGCTGATCGTCACTCATAAAACGCCTGGGTGTAAAAGTGAGGCCCTCAGTCTGTGAGGTGTACGGAACGGGCTTGGCCGGGTCACTTATGTACTCAAAAACCGCTTTTTCATCCTGAGGCTTATTCAGGGCAAGGGTCCCGTTCGCTCCGAAATAAAGGGATACAGGAGGGATGGACTCCGGAGGCCATTGTTCAAAGCTCTTCCATTCCTTGGTGCCGGTGTCAAACATATAGGCTTCCGGCAGGGGTGTTTCATCTGTGCCTTTGAGGTGATGATTAAAGAAACGTCGCTCTACCTCTTTCTGATAATGGGTTGAAATACTATCGCCGAAATAAATGTGGTTATGCGTGGTTTTTCCGCGTTCCCTGGCCCATCCTCCATGGTCCCAGGGCCCCATAACGATTGTATTTTGAGCTTTTGGATTTTCAGATTCGATCCGTTTGTAGATGTTTAACGGCCCGTAGAGGTCCTCTGCGTCGAACCACCCTCCCACAGTAAGTACTGCATGGTCAATTCCTTTAAGATGCGGCAGGATGTTACGCTCCTGCCAGAATGCGTCATAGTTGGGATGTGCGATAATCTGATTCCAGAAAAAATTGTCCGAATGATAGGCTTCCGTAATGTTTTTCAGGGGCCCAAGACTCAGGTGGAAGTCGTAACCGTCCGCGGCAGGGTTATCATAAAACCGCTTGATTTTATCCATATACCAGGGTTTTCTGGTCCGCTCTTCTTTCTGATATCCAAAGACCGCAAAGGCGGCAGTATAACTCTGAAGATAGGCGCCCTGATGGTGAAAGTCATCGAAGAAAAAATCGGATATGGGGGCCTGGGGCGAGGAAGCCTTAAGCGCGGGATGCGCATCCGGAAGGGCAGCCGCTGTATAAAATCCAGGATATGAAATCCCGTACATGCCCACTTTGCCATTGTTGTTGGGGATGTTATTTATCAGCCATTCTATGGTGTCCCAGGTGTCTGAACTCTCATCGATATCCGTTTTATTCTCAGGGTCATTCCCGGGAATATTCGGCCGCATATTATCAAAAGTCCCATCGCTCATGTACCTGCCACGGACATCCTGGTAGACGAGGATGTAGCCGTCGCGCACCAGATAGGAGGAGGGGTATCTACTGACCTTATAATCTGTATAATTCGATGCGTTGTAACAGGTTCGGTTCATTAAAATGGGTACATCTTCATCTGTTTCTTTCGGGGTGTAGACCACAGTAAACAATTCGACCCCGTCCCGCATTGGGATGCGGTATTCATTCAGGTCAAAATTCTGCACCATGTAAAGGGAATCCACTTGTTGGGCATACCCGCCGGAGGTCAAAAATCCAAGGGCGAGTAATAGGTAGAAAAGTCGCATCATTATTTTTGGTTTCAAAGAAAATAAAGATAGGTAATTCGCCTCAATTGTCAGGAGGGGTCAGGCTTATAGGGATCCCGAAGTAGCGCCAATTTGTATGAGGAAAGGATTCGTATGCTTCAGGCCGTGGGTACTGCAGTTTCTGAAGAAAGGGGTTCCATGATATTTAGAGCCTCCTCAATTGAGTGAATACCGGTGGCCGAAAGGAGTAGCCGGAGTCCTTTCCGGGTTTGCTTTTCTTTTAAGCGGCCTTTCCCGGGATGCTGCTGAATGTATCCAAGGATTTTACCAAAGCGTTCGGTCTGATAAAACTCCGACTGCTGATCTGCGATAAAATACCCGATTAAGCTTCCTTTTTTCAGCACCAGTTTCTCGATCCCCAATTCGGCTGCCATCCACTTTAGACGAACCGAATCCAGTAAATCTGAAGCCTGCTCGGGAAGGTGTCCAAACCGATCCTGCAAGCGGGTCCGGAATGCCTCCAGGGCCTCGGGACCTGTAACCTCATTTAATTCGGTGTAGAGGCTTAAACGTTCCGAAACCGAATTGACAAAGTCATCCGGGAACAGCAATTCAAAGTCCGTATCGACCTGTACCTCTTTTACATAGGGCCCGCGCGCTTTGTTCTCATCCTGGTAGAGCTCTTTGAATTCTTCCTCCTTTAATTCATCGACGGCTTCCGCCAGGATTTTCTGATAGGTTTCGAATCCGATTTCGTTTATAAAACCACTTTGCTCACCTCCCAGTAGATCACCAGCGCCGCGAATTTCCAGATCTTTCATCGCAATGTTAAACCCGCTTCCCAACTCTGTAAACTGCTCCAGAGCTTCAATCCGCTTTCGCGCTTCAGGCGTCATCACTTCGTATGGGGGAGTAATGAAGTAACAAAACGCTTTTTTGTTGCTTCGGCCAACGCGTCCCCGCATTTGGTGAAGATCGCTCAGGCCAAAATTATTTGCATTATTGATGAGAATGGTATTGGCATTTGTCACATCCAGCCCGCTTTCGATAATGGTGGTTGCCACCAGGACGTCAAATCCCCCGTTCATAAAATTGAGCATGAGGGCTTCGAGTTTCCGCCCTTCCATCTGCCCGTGTCCAATGCCAATTTTTGCATCCGGAACCAGGCGCTGCAACATTCCGGCCACCTCCTTGATATTTTCGATTCGGTTATGAACGAAAAACACCTGGCCGCCCCTTTGCAGTTCATATGAAATCGCGTCGCGGATTGTGGGCTCATGAAGCCGTATTACCCGACTCTCAATGGGATAGCGATTGGGGGGTGGCGTGTTAATCACAGATAAATCGCGAGCTGCCATCAGACTGAATTGCAGTGTTCTTGGGATGGGTGTGGCCGTAAGGGTCAGTACATCTACATTTTCTTTGAGGGCTTTGAGTTTGTCTTTGACCCCAACTCCGAACTTTTGTTCTTCATCCACAATAAGCAAACCGAGATCTTTAATGGATACGGATTTACTGACGAGTTGGTGGGTGCCGATCACAATATCCAGGGACCCGCTTGAAAGTCCCTCGAGGACCTGCTTTCGCTCTTTGGCCGAGCGGAACCGGTTGAGGTAATCGACGCTGACCGGCATCTCCTTCAGGCGTTCGCTAAGGGTGCGGTAGTGCTGGAAGGCCAGAATAGTCGTTGGAACGAGAATGGCTACCTGTTTGCCATTGTCCACAGCCTTGAAAGCTGCACGGATGGCCACCTCTGTTTTTCCAAAGCCCACATCCCCGCAAACGAGGCGATCCATAGGCTGGGCACTTTCCATATCTTTTTTGATCGCCTCGGTGGCCGTACTCTGGTCCGGGGTGTCTTCATACAGAAATGAAGCCTCGAGTTCGTGCTGGAGGTAACTGTCGGGACCGTACTGAAAACCCTTTTTCAGACGGCGTTTGGCATAAACCTGAATCAGGTCAAAAGCAATTTTCTTAACCCTGCTTTTTGTCTTCTGTTTCAGTTTTTTCCATGCCGCCGAACCGAGTTTGTAAATCTTGGGTTTCGCGCCGTCCTTTCCATTGTATTTTGCGATTTTATGGAGGGAGTGAATGCTGACATAGAGGATATCGCGGTCACCGTAAATCAGTTTAATGGCCTCTTGTTGTTTGCCCTCCACTTCGATTTTTTGCAGCCCCCCAAAGGTCCCGATCCCGTGATCGATATGCGTGACGTAATCTCCGACCTCCAGTTTGTTGAGTTCTTTTAGCGTAATGGACTGTTTTTTAGCGTATCCATTTCGAAGGTGGAAGCGATGATAGCGTTCAAAGATTTGGTGGTCGGTATAGCAGCAAATTCCCAAGGTCTCGGACTCAAAGCCCTGATAGAGGGGATGAACAAGGGTGGTATAGGGTAAATCCTGGCCGATTTCATCAAAAATATCGTGGAAGCGGCGGGCCTGTTGCTCACTGGCACAAAAGATAAAGTTGCGCATCCCGCTCTCCCTGTTTTCCTGGAGTGCGGCCAGCAGCAGGTCGAAATGTTTGTTAAATGCAGGTTGCGGACGTGTCGGGATATCGATTGTTACGACGCCATCCTGAGTGTTCGTCTCAGTGCCCTCCAGGCTGATTTCACGAAATTTCCCTACGGTGTTTCGGAAGTTTTCCCCATCCAGAAAAAGCGCCTCCGGGCTGGCGTGTTCCAATACTCCGGGCAACTTTTCAAAGGCAGCTTCCGCCTTCTTAAAAAGCTGATCCAGGCGGCCATGACACAGGGCCGGATTCTTTAAAATGACAACGGTATTCCCGGAGATGTATTCCAGGAAACTCACCCTGGATTCATGAATTAATTTGTCGGTCACATTCGGGATGACCGAAATTTTCTTTACGCGTTCGGTAGATAATTGTGTCTCGACGTCAAAACTGCGGATGCTTTCAATTTCATCTCCAAAAAATTCCAAACGATACGGCTCATCATGGGAAAACGAAAAAACATCTAAAATCCCACCCCGAACCGAAAACTCCCCGGGTTCTGTCACAAAATCCACCCTTTTAAAGTGGTATTCAAAAAGGGTTTCATTCAGGAAATCCAAAGACAATGCGTCTCCGGTTGAAATCTTCAGTGTATTTTTCTCGAGTTCCTTTCGGGTGACCACCTTTTCAAAAAGGGCATCGGGGTAGGTTACAATCAGGGCAGGTTTTCTGCGGGAATTGATACGGCTCAGGACTTCTGCCCTCAAAAGGACATTGGCATTATCTGTCGCTTCGATATCATACGGACGGCGATAACTCCCGGGATAGAAGAGTACGGTTTCACGATCTAAAAGCCCTTCGAGGTCGTTGAGGTAATATGCGGCTTCCTCCTTGTCATTGAGCACCAGCAAAAAAGGCATTTCACATGCCTTGAAATGTTCTGAGATCAGAAATGAAAGCGCAGAGCCCGTAATGCCCTCAAGGCTGATTCTGGCCTGGGACGGGGCAAGGGATTCCTGCAATTTATCAAAGGCAGGATCTTTTTTAAAACGCTCACGGATATACTCCAGGCTCAAGGATGGTAAATTTTGTGCAAAAATACGAGGCAAATCTGGCTCGGACAAAAGATAGACCGCAATTCGCAGGATATAACCCCCCCGTATTGTGTTATGAATTCTTTAAAGAAGCTGCTTCAAGAGGGAAAATGGCATCCCCTGCCAGGGCATAAATGCGATCTCCTGACCGGATCTTCATCAGGTGACTGCCGGTGAAGGCCCCGAAAGCCGGAAGGATCAATTGCCGATTTCTGAAATGGAAGCACGGTACCCGAAGTGATTGTCTTCCTTCTCCTGTGAGACGGACGGCAGGATGGATGTGTCCTGCGATATTATACCCTTCAAAATCCTGGAGCGGATGATGTGTATAGGTAAAGGGCCCGGATTGGAGGGTAGCGCAAACCTGTATCCCTAATTTCTCGAAAGGGAGTGGCCCGAGTATGTCGTGGTTGCCCTCAATCAGAATCAGCCTGGTGCCGCAAGTCTTGACCCAGGCCGCAAAATCATCCCATTCCCGGTTTCTGTAGGAATGAAAAAGGTCTCCTAAAAAGGCGATGGATTCGGGCTGAAACTCATCGAGCAGGTCATCGAGGCGTTCGAAATTCCTGGCTGTTGCTTTAAGGGGAACTGCCGCCCCGTGTTTGCGGAAATGGCTGATTTTTCCAAGATGAAGATCGCTGACGAGAAGTTGATCCGCTGCTTCCCTGTACAAGGCGCCCCAAGGATGCAGGTGCAACGTTTCTCCCCCGAAGTCAACAGTTTGGGTCATGGGTTCAAAGGTACCAAATCCGATTTGTGATCAAAAGATTTTCATTGCCATCAGCGTGAGAGTTTCTGGGTCATTCGCCGGATTCGATCTGCCAGTTTTTCACTGGAGAGCTTTTCCCTCAGCCTGTCTGTAATGATCGGAAATGAAAATGGGGTGGGCTTTGTACAGGATTTCCATATGTGCTTCTGGGACTGTATGCGTTCCAGGGCCAACCGAAGACGCCCTTCTTCCAACTGATGTTCAAAGGTTTCCCGGAAGGCTTGTTGAAACAGAAGATTGTCAGGCTCGTAGTCCCTGAATACCTCAAACAATAACTGAGAGCTGCTTTGAAGGTGTTTGAGCTTTATGCCCTTTTTCGGATATCCGGAAAATACAAGTCCGCTGATCACGGCGATGTCCCTGAATTTACGACGGGCCATCTCAGTAGAATTCAGGCTCTTTTGCAGGTCGTCCATAAGGTATTCAGGTGAAAAAAGGTCATTGTCCAGAACCATTTGCATATCCAGTTCGCGGTCCGAAAGGAGTTCAAAGCCATAGTCGTTATAGGCAAGTGAAAAGGTGATCGGGGAAAGCAGGGAGATGCGGTAACTGAGCAAACTCGCCAGGGCTTCATGAACAAAGCGCCCTTCAAACGGATAGAAAATATGGTGATAGCCATCTGATGTCTTAAAGGTTTCAATCAAAAAGTCTTCAGGTCCCGGGACGATGCTTTCCTGACGCTGCCGGTCAAAAAGTTGTTTTAAGCTCCGGATTTCTTCGCTCTGATCACTGGCCGGAAGGGAGGCTGAATAAAGTTCCTGCCTCAGCAATTCTGACATCTGGGCAGAAAGTGTAAGTCGTCCTCCCATCCAACTGGGGACACGGGATGTTTTTTTATTGGATTTGCGAACCAGAACCTGCATTTCCCGAATCCGAAGGAACTCCAGGTTTCGGCCTGCAAAGGTAAAGACATCTCCACTCTGCAACTGTGATGCAAACCACTCTTCAACCGTACCGATATAACCCCCTTTCTGATACCTGACCGTAAGGTCCGCATCCCCTACGATAGTTCCGATCTGGAAGCGGTGCCTCATGGCGACACCCCGGTTGGTGACTTTAAAACGACCGTCCTCCAGCACTTCCACTTTTTTGTATTCATCGTATGTGTTGAGGCTTTGACTGCCCAGTACCAGAAATTTCAAAAGCCATTCCCACTGGTCCCTGGTCATGGCCTGATAGCAGAAGGTCCCCTGTACTTCCATAAAAATCTGTTCGGGGAAAAAGCCATCTGAAACGGCAAGGGTAGTGAGGTATTGAACCAGGACGTCGAAACTGTTCAGGTAAGGGATGCGGTCTTCAATCCCCTCTCCTTTGACGGTTTTCTTTAAGGCGGAAGCCTCAATAAGTTCAATGGCGTGGGTTGGGAGGAAGTAAATCAGGCTTTCTTCTCCGGGCCTGTGCCCGCTGCGGCCGGCACGTTGTAAAAAACGGGCTACTCCTTTCGGCCCGCCAATCTGAATGACCCTTTCCACAGGCGCAAAGTCTACGCCGAGGTCCAGGCTGGAAGTACAAACCACTGCCTTCAGGCGGTTGTTTCGAATGGCCTGTTCCACCCACAGACGGGTATCTTTATTTATGCTGCCGTGATGCATGGCAATTTCCCCGGCCAGTTCAGGGTAGCGTTCAAGCAGCTTCTGGAACCAAATTTCGCATTGACTCCGGGTGTTGGTAAAGATCAGTGTCGTCTGGCTGGACCTGAGCACTTCCATTACGGAGTCCAGTAAATGCAATCCCAGATGGCCCCTCCAGGGAAACGTATCCATAGTCTCGGGCAGAATGCTTCGGACTGTAATCCGCTTATTTAAATTCGCCCTGATAAGGATGGAATTTTCCAGTGCCTCGGATCCGGGTCCGAGCAATACTTCTCTTGCCTGTTCCAGATTTCCAATCGTGGCTGAAATCCCCCAGATTTTCATTCCCGGAGAAACGCCTTTCAGGCGGGACAGTGCCAGTTCCATTTGAACCCCCCTTTTGCTTCCCAGGAGTTCATGCCACTCATCGACCACAACCGCAAAGCACTTCCCGAAGATCCTGGCATATCCTTTTGAGGCCAATAAGAGTTGCAGGCTTTCGGGGGTGGTAATCAATAGATCCGGCATTTTTTTCCGTTGGCGGGCCCGTTCTGCCTGGGAGGTATCTCCTGTCCGGATCCCTACTGTAAAGGGAATTCCCAAATCGGAAATAATGCGCTCTGCAGATTGCCGGATTTCCTCGGACAGGGCGCGAAGGGGCGTAATCCATACGGCTTTGAGCCCGGAGGAACTCGAGCCCGGGCGCTCCTCCTCCTTCCGAAGGTACTCCAGTAAAATTGGAAACCAGAGTGCATAGGTTTTTCCACTGCCTGTCGGAGCGTTTAACAACCCGTTTTTATTGTTCAGAAAAGCACTCCAGGTCTGACGTTGGAAGGCAAAGGGAGTCCATCCCTGATTCCCGAACCAATCGGTAGCCTTTGAAATCCAAATGTCGTTTTTGCTCCGCTCCGCCATACTCAGGGTATCAACTGTTTAAGATCGGAAAGGGAATTGGCCTCCTCTGGAGATTTGTCTTTTCGCCAGCGCAGGATACGTGGAAACCGGGTTGCCACCCCGCTTTTATGACGCTTGGAATGGGCAATACCCTCAAAGGCGATTTCAAAGACATGGTGGGGGGTCACCGAGCGCACCGGACCAAACCGGTCCAGTGTGTTTTTTTTAATCCAGGCGTCCACTTGTCTCAGTTCTGCATCGGTGAGCCCGGAATACGCCTTGGCAAAGGTGACCAGTTCCTGTTCCCCCTTTTCATTTTCGTCCCAGAGGGCAAAGGTATAATCGGTGAAGAGATTACTCCGGCGTCCATGGCCCCGCATGGCGTAGGTGAGTACCGCGTCTATGGTGTAGGGGTCCATTTTCCATTTCCACCAGTCCCCCTTTTTGCGACCTGTCCGATACGCGGCATCCCTGCGTTTCAGCATAAGGCCCTCTGAGTGCTTTTCCCGCGATCGCTCCCGTTCCTGTCTTGCATCATCCCACGTGGATAGGGTCAACACCTCGGACTCGTCCAGGGGGTAGTCTTTACCGGTTGCGCGAAGCTGATCCAAAAGCAGTTTCAACTTTTCCCTTCGGTAGTCAAACGGCTTGCTTCGGATGTCCTGGCCCTGCCATTCAAGCAAATCATACGCCCTTAGGATTACCGGAATATCCTTCATGAGGCGGGGGCTTACCTTTTTGCGTCCCAGGCGTTTCTGTAGGTCCTTAAAACTACCCACGGTACCGTTGGGATAGGGCAGAAGCTCGCCATCCAGGACACTGCCATCCGGAAGTGCTTCGGTCAAAACCTGAAGTTCAGGGTACTGTTCGGTCACCAATTCTTCGCCACGACTCCACAGGAAAAGCATTTTATTTCTGACGATGAGCTGTGCCCGTATTCCATCCCATTTATGCTCCATAATCCAATCTGAGGGCGATCCCAGACTTTCCGGTTTATCTTCCAGCGGGTACGCCAGGTAAAAGGGAAAAGGTTTGGAGTGCTGTTCTTCCTGTTGAGGTTCGAGTACCAGCTGTTTAAAGGAGATGCGGGCCGGATCCCAGTTCCCCATCAGGCGATATGCCAGTAATTCCTCGTCGATCCCAGTAGCCTGTGAAAGGGATCTGGTCATCAACTTCTGGCTGATCCCGATTCGGAAACCTCCGGTGAAGAGTTTGGTAAATACAAATCGCTGATAGTATGTCATCCCCGGCCAGTGCTGCAAGACATAGGCTTTCTTTTCGGCTTCTGAATACTGCTTTAAGGCAGGAAAATGACCCAGACAGGCGCTGATTGAAAGGGGAGGGTTATGGGTGGCAGTTTCCGAAGGAACGATCAGGGCTATGGTTTCGGCAAGGTCCCCCACAATATGATAACTCTCCTCAAAAAGCCAGTCGGGAATCCCGGCCAGCTCTGCAGCCCAATCCCGGAGCAGGCTCGTATTGACAGGGCGTGGCGGTCTGCGGTGTGAGAGAATGGCAATCGTCCAGACCTTATCTGAATCCGGAGCCGTGCGGAAATACTCGGCCAGGGCGGCGACTTTCGCATTGGTTCGGGTATTGGTATCGAGTTGTCTGACAAGATTTGCAAAAGCCTCCATACTCGATCTTTTATTCGGACTTTGCTAATTCTGCTACTTCCCCCTCGTATTGGGTAGCTTCGGTTCTGGCATCAAACCCTTTTTCCCTGAGATAACGCGCAAAAATCTCTGTATATCCATGGGTGCAAATTACGCGTTCCGCCCCTGTTGCCCGGATGCTTTTAAGCAGCCCGGACCAGTCGCAATGATCGCTCAATACAAAACCCCGGTCAACTGCCCGGCGCCTGCGGGCACCCCTAAAGGCCATCCATCCGCTGGCAGAAGCTGTTTCATAAGGCGTCATTTTTCGCAGCCATGTACTTCCATGCGCACTAGGGGGTGCAAGCACCAAATTCCCCTGAAGGTCTTTTTTGGTTGTCTTCCTTGTGATAAGGCGGGTTGGGGGCAGGGTTTTGATCTGCCGGACAACCCCGGTCATGTTTTCGATGGCCCCATGGGTAAAAACAGTGCCAATGCTTTGATCCAGGTGTGCAAGCAGGCGTTGTGCCTTACCCAGGGAATACGCAAAAAGGACAGCCGTCCTTCCTGCGGACCGGACCTCGTTCCACCAGGTGTTTATACTTTCCATTACAGCAGCCTGAGGCTCCCAGGAGAATGCAGGAAGCCCGAAGGTGCACTCGGTGATAAACGTATGGCACCGTATGGGTTCAAAAGGCGTCGAAAGCCCGTCGTCTTCAGTTTTATAGTCTCCTGAAAAAACCCAGACCTCTCCCTGGTATTCCACCCGAATCTGGGAGGCACCTACGATGTGTCCGGAAGGATGAAAGCTAAACCGGACCCCTCTTATGTGTATGGGTTCATCCCATTCGACACCCTTTGCGTTCAGGGCTCCAAGGCGATGGGTGATTATTGGGATATTCCGTTTATGGGTGATATACTGCCCATGGCCCGGACGGCTGTGGTCTGAGTGGCCATGCGAGATCAGGGCTTTTTTGACCGGTTTCCAGGGATCCAGATAAACATCCGCTGCGGCACAGTAGATTCCCCGATCCGTGAATTCTAATAACGGTTTCCTCATAGCAGCCCGAAGTTACGTATTATTCACTATATCGGGGTGCTGGAGCGAAGATCAGAAGATGCTACAATAGATGTGTTTGCCTCTGGTTTAGGTACCGAAAAAAGGTATATTTGTTTTAAAATATTCCTATGCCAATTATAGACCTATATAAAAATAGTGAGAGCCGAAGAAACCTTGCACACTTTGCGGCAATGGCTTCCCTTGCAGCTGTAGACGGAGAGATTAACCCGGAAGAAAAGGCTATTCTTGATCGGTTTGCGGACAAATTAAGCATTACTGATGCGGAGTACAAGGAGGTGATGAAGAAAGAGAATAAGTACCCGATCGAAAGCCCTTTGGATATGGAAGAGCGCCTGAAACGCCTTCACGATTTCTTCACGATTATTTTCGCGGATAACGATATCGAAGGGGATCAGATAGGAATGGTTGAGCGTTATGCCATAGGGTTGGGATTCCCGTCGAATAAAGTCAGTGAACTTGTGGAAAAATCCACGAATATTTTCAGGGGTCGGATCCCTTTTGAAGATTATCTGTACCTGATGGAAAAGTAGTTATTGTCCGGCTGCCATAAATTCCTCCGCCTTCTCTACCATTAAACGACTCCCGCAGAAAAAGGGTACCCGCTGATGAAGTTCTGTAGGCTGGATCTCCATAATCCTGCCAAAACCATCAGAGGCCTTTCCATTTGCCTGCTCGGCCAGAAAAGCCATGGGGTTGCACTCGTAGAGCAAACGGAGTTTCCCCTCAGAATTGACACTGCTTTTAGGATACATATAAATCCCTCCTTTGATCATGTTCCGGTGGAAATCGGAAACCAGCGACCCGATATACCTTGAGGTGTAGGGCCGATCCCCTTCTTCCATCTGGCAGTATTTAATATAGTCTTTTACACCCTGGGGGAAATGGATGTAATTCCCTTCATTCACCGAATAAATGTTCCCGGACTCCGGAAACTGCATGTCCGGATTCGATAAGTAAAAGGTGCCGATGGCCGGATTCAGCGTAAACCCGTTAACACCGTGACCTGTTGTATAGACCAGCATCGTGGAGGTTCCATATACGATATACCCGGCCGCTACCTGATTGATTCCCGGTTGCAGAAAGTCCTCAAGGGTTACCGGACTGCCAATGGGTGTGACCCTTCTGTAAATTGAGAAAATAGTCCCAACCGATACATTCACATCGATATTGGATGAACCATCAAGCGGATCTATCAGGACAACATATTTGTTCTGATGCTGATTGTCCAGACTGTTGATAGCGATAAAATCATCTTCTTCCTCAGAGGCAATCCCACAGACTATTTCCCGGTTTTTTAGCGTTTGTATAAAACGTTCATTGGCCAGTACATCCAGTTTTTGTTGATTTTCACCCTGAATATTGGTGTCGCCGGCAGCGCCGAGAATGTCGATTAACCCCGCCTTGTTTACCTCGTGGTTGACTACTTTTGCAGCCAGACGAATGGCGTTGATGAGTTTTGAAAGTTCTCCGGAGGAAAATTTAAATTCGCTCTGATTCTCGATAATAAACTCACCGAGGGTTTTTTTCTTTTGCTGCATTGGCTAAGGATGGGTTTTAATCACCACAAATATCGCTTAATTTGTGAAACTAGAACGTTTTCGTTACCGTCAGAACGGACAGATTTAGGACTTATTGTTTTATTTGCAAGCTATGAATGAATTTACAATACGACCGGCCCGGCCGGAAGATATGGGGGCTGTTTTGGAATTGATCCGGGAACTGGCTGTCTTTGAAAGGGAACCCCATGCCGTTGAGATCAGTAAAGCAGACCTGGAACGGGATGGTTTCGGGCCAACACCCCGATTTCAATGTTTTGTAGGGGAGGACCAGGGAAAGATACTGGCCATGGCCCTGTGTTATCCAAGATATTCAACCTGGAAGGGCTTGGTCATTCACCTTGAGGATCTGATCGTCACAGAATCGGCCCGCGGCCGGGGACTGGGTGGTGCATTACTCACAGAGGTGATTCGATACGCTCGGGACAATGGAGCCAGACGTGCCAGTTGGGAAGTACTCGACTGGAATGATCCTGCCATCGACTTCTACAAAGCTAGAGGCGGAAGGATACTCACGGATTGGAACCTGGTACAACTCGATACCCGGGGGATTGATACTTATTTAGAACAATATGCGGATTTATAAATTTGGCGGGGCCTCCGTAAAGGATGCTGAAGGTGTCCGGAACCTGGCCCGGGTACTTCAGGCGACCGGAACAGACAAAACATTCCTAGTCGTCTCGGCCATGGGTAAAATGACCAATGCCATGGAAGCTGTTGTGGACGCATATTTTGATGAGAAGGATGCCGTTACCGCTGCACTTGAGTCCGTAGAGGCATTCCACCTTGAGATTCTTCGGGAATTGTTTCCTTCAGAAAGCCACCCCGTCTATCTTAAGCTCAAAGCGCTTTTTAATGAAGTCCGGGGCTTTCTCGCCTGGAATAAGTCGCCGAAATACGCCTTTGTCTACGATCAGGTAGTGGGGTATGGAGAATTGCTTTCCACCCTGATTATCAGTGAATACCTGAACCAGGAAGGGATCGCGAATTCCCTTCTGGATATCCGCCGCTATATAAAGACGGATGCCAATTACCGCGATGTCAGTGTAGACTGGAAAAAAACGCAGGAGGCCATATCAGGACTGGCCGGATCCAGGGAACTGTATGTAACTCAGGGTTTCCTGGGCAGTGATGAGAATAATTTCACCACGACCCTCGGCCGGGAGGGATCCGATTACACGGCTGCAATAATTGCTTATTGCCTCAATGCGGAATCCGTGACGATCTGGAAGGATGTCCCCGGGGTTTTAAATGCGGACCCCCGCTATTTTAAGGAAACCCGATTGCTAAACCGCATTTCGTACCGGGAGGCCATAGAACTCGCTTTTTACGGGGCAACGGTCATACACCCCAAAACGCTTCAGCCTTTGCAGCGCAAGGAAATCCCATTGCATGTGAAATCCTTTATAAAGCCATCAGATCCGGGAACCCAGGTCGGTAAGGGAATGGCAATAGAACCCAGGACGCCATGCTTTATCCTTAAAAAGGACCAGGTGTTGATGAAGCTCTCATCCCTTGATTTTTCATTCATAGTTGAGGATAATATCAGTGAGATCTTTAAACTCCTCCACGATTATAAAATGAAGGTAGACCTGATCCAAAATTCGGCCATTAGCTTTTCGGTGTGTTTTGACAACAGGTTTGGCCGGCTCCCTGAATTGCTTCAACACCTCAAGGGGAAATACCGCGTAAAACACCAGGAAGGAGTATCCCTTTATACCATAAGGCATTTTGACACCCGGGCGATCGAGTCCATTTTAAACGGGGGTGATGTATTGCTGGAACAGCGAGGTAAGGAAACTGTACAATATGTGATAAAATCCTGATTCCGGGAGGTTCTTTTTTTATCTTTAACGATTCAATCCCATAGTGTATGAGCCTGGTTACTGCTAAAGAAGTGGCGCGTGCTGTTCAGCTGGATCGTTATGGTCCCTTGGGGACCGCAATGGGGTGGACTCTTATGAAGCTTACCCGGATGAGTAGCATCAACAGGGTCTATTCAAAATATAAGCATCTTCCCGGGCCTGAGTTTCTCGATGCGATTCTGGAGTATTACGAGATTGATTTTGAGATTCCTGAGGAGGATTTTAAGCGCCTTCCAAAGGAGGGAGCCTTTATCACCATAAGCAACCATCCCTTAGGCGGGATTGACGGGATCCTGCTTTTAAAACTCCTCCTCTCCAAAAGGGACGACTACAAGATCATTGCTAATTTCCTCTTACAGCGCATTGAGCCTTTGAGCCCGTTCATCCTCCCGGTGAATCCCTTTGAAAACCATAAGGACGTAAAGAGCTCTGTCATGGGTTTCAAAAAGGCGATGGAACACCTGGCTAATGGGCATCCGCTTGGAATATTCCCTGCCGGAGAGGTTTCCACTTACAGAGATGGCAAGCTCATCGTGGACAAACCCTGGGAAGAAGCTGCTGTAAAGCTTATCCGAAAGGCAGGTGTGCCCGTAGTTCCGATCTATTTTCACGCCCGAAACAGCCGATTATTCTATCACCTTTCCCGTTTCAATGAACTCTTCAGGACGGCAAAATTGCCGTCAGAACTGGCTACCCAGCACAACAGGAGCATTAAGGTCAGAATCGGACAACCTATATCCCCTGAAGTACAACAGGAACAGGAAACCCTGGAGGATTTTGCCGAACTCTTAAGGCGAAAAACCTATATTTTGGCCAACGCTTACGAGAAGGAACGGCTCATAGACCAATTGCCCTCAACAATAAAGATTCCAAAGGCGCCACGCAAAATCGCTTCTGCTGTGCGAACTGAGGTTATAGAAGGAGAGATCGAAAAGCTTAGGGAAAAGGAATGCCGTTTGTTGCAGAGTAAGAACTATGAGGTTTTCCTGGCCCAGAAAAAGGACATGCCCTTTATCCTTCAGGAAATTGGAAGGCAGCGGGAGGTGACCTTTCGCGCCATAGGCGAGGGCACCAACAAATCGGTGGATCTGGACCGATACGACGAGTATTATCACCATCTGTTCCTTTGGGATGACACCGACAAGCAGATCGTGGGGGCTTACCGTATGGGGATGGGATCGGAAATATTCCGAAAATACGGTATCGACGGGTTTTACCTTCAGGAGCTCTTTCGCCTGGAGCCGGAATTGTATCCGATGATGCAGCGTTCTATCGAAATGGGCCGTGCGTATATCGTTTCGGAATACCAGCAACGCCCCATGCCCTTATTCCTGCTATGGAAAGGGATTGTGCATACCACCCTTAGGTTTCCTGAACACGAATACCTGATTGGGGGGGTGAGTATCAGCAACCAGTTTTCGAATTTTTCGAAATCTCTTATGATTGAGTTTATGAAGTCGCATTACTGGGATCCCTATGTAGCACAATATATCCGGCCTAAAAAAGAATTCAAGGTAAAACTCAACGATGCCGACAAAGAGTTTGTTTTTGATGAAACAAAAGCTGACCTGAATAAATTTGATAAGCTTATCGATGAAGTCGAGCCCGGGTCTCTCCGACTTCCGGTGCTCATCAAAAAGTACATCAAGCAAAATGCCCGGGTTGTGGCTTTTAACGTAGACCCCCTCTTTAACAATGCAGTCGATGGCCTGATGTACATAAAGATATCCGACCTTCCTGAAAGCACTGTAAAACCTGTGATGGAAGAGTTTCAGTCTGAATTGGAGCGGAAACTGAATGAGGGAAATTCAAGCTCCTGACCACCCCTGGTTTGCCAAACTTAAAACCAGGGTTTTCTGCCTACCTGATAGGTATTGTAAAAATCCTCGTCAGATTTTGTGAGATAGATAATGCCTTCTACCAGGCCTACCAGACAGGTAGCCCAAATCAGAAAAACACCGATTCCAACACAACTGAGAACCATCCCTATTATAGAAATGACCAGCATGATAACTCCTTCTTTCTGATAGCCGAGGATAAATTTATGGATACCTGCCCACCCCAGAACAATGGCTAAAACACCTGCCAGTATTTTCTTGTTTTCCCCCTCGGTGACAGATTTAAGACCTTCGTTGAATTCTTCAGCCGTTTTTTTGGCTTCTTCTTTGAAATCACCTGCAGTTTCTTTGGTTTCCTCCCTGAATTCTTTTGCTTTCTCTTTTGCTTTTTCGCCGAATTCCTTGGCTTTCTCTTTCGCTTCTTCCCTCAGTTCCTCAGTCTCCTCGGCAAACTCTTTGGCCTTTTCCTTGGCTTTTTCGGCAATTTTACGGGCTTTTTCTTTTGCTTCTTTACTCAGTTTAGCGGCCTCCTTGCCGGTTTCATCGGCAAATTCACCTGCTTTTTCCGAGGCTTTGTCAAAGGCGTCCTCTGCCTTGTCGCCCAAATTATTTTTGTCTTCAGCCATAGTAGTTTTTCCTTAGTTGCGTATCCCCTACAAGTTAGAAAAATTAAGCTGTATTTAAAAGCCCTCCTCTCTGGGCTCCCAGAGTTCTATTTTGTTTCCTTCGGGATCCATAATCCAGCCGAATTTCCCATAGGAATAGGTCTCCATTTCCCCGATGATTTCGACTCCTTCTTCTTTGAGTACCGCTAAAAGACCCTCCAGGTCGGCCACTCTGAAGTTCATCATAAATTGCTTCTCACTTGGTTTGAAATAGGGCGTGTCCTCTTTCATCGGACTCCACTCCGTCCGTCCGGGGTTTCCGTCTGCATCCTGCCATAAGAAAGACCAGCCGTAGTCACCTGCCGGGATACCCAGATGTTTTCGATACCACTCTTTTGTTTTTTTTGGATCAGCGGTCTTAAAAAAGAACCCGCCGAGCCCTGTAACCCTGTTTTTCATCTGTTTCGATTTTATATCAGTTCATAATTGCATTTCACTTGCCGACTCCCCTATCGCCATTCAACAATAGAAACCCCCAGGCCAATGGTGAATTGCCGGTGGTTGTAATCGATGAGGGTTTCGCCATAGCCTTCGAATACTTCCAGACGCCCCCTAAGGTAGCCATCGATTGGAAAAGACCACCCCAACCGAATACTTCCCCTGTTATTTGCTCCGGTTCTGAGGGAATGTGTTGCCTCCATGGTAATTAGATTTTTGCCAAACTGATGGGAAACGATCGCCTCCATTCTTCCGTAGTAATCGGTGATTTTCGGATTTTCGTCATCCGTATCATTCAACCGAATCCATGGTTTGAGGTAAATTTGCCAGTATTCCCGTTCCATACCAAGGTGAAAGACAATCCGGTTCCAACTTCTGGAAAGCGGGAGGGACCGGCCATTGGATTGATGCGTCAGGGCCAACCCGGCCATTCGGATGTCAAAACCAAGGAAGGGGATGTTCATGCCATAGTTTAAGATGAGTTCAGGTTCATAGTTTGTTTCCCGAAAAGGGCGGGAGAGATCTGCGTTGTATACCTGCCAGTGCGATTTTTGGGTATAGGCAGCCCAAATGTCGAGATTGTTGAAAAACAGCCCTCGTACTATTTTCGTTTTAAAACTGATCTGAAATTTCAGTTCAGTTGAATTCAGTGCAATTGGAGTTTCAACGGAATATTCCGGATTCAGGCTCGTCGGCATTTTATTGACATCTGAGGTCCAGCGACCCAGCAGGATATAGGTAGGTTTATAGGGTGTGAATCTGAAGTTACCCCTGTAGTTTTCGGAATCGAGTTCCCATCGCTGCGAAAGGTTATGAAACAGGGTGTCCCCGTCGAAAATCGGATGACTTTTTGACTGACCGCAGATTGGGGTCACCATAAAAAAGGCGAGAGCAAACCACGTAAACACCCAGAAGAAAGAAAAAGGAATAAAGGTTTCTGAAACTTGGTCTTTAGGATTTAAAATAGCGTTATCTGCTGATTTTTTCTTCATAGAGCTGAATCCAATCCGACACACTAATTTTTCTGCAGAGGGCTCCGAGCAATTCATAGGGAATGTGCTCGGGCTTCTTAAATCGGATACAACTTTTGCCCATATCCAGTTTTGTGGGTACCCGTTCCCTGTAGGCCTCGACAAACCATGCCTTGAGTTCCGGATCTGCGTAAATCCCGCTGTGATAGAATGCGATGAAATTCTTTTGTGAAGCAATATTCAAAAAAGGAAGGGGGAGTTCCGGATTGCAGTGATACCCCGCGGGATACTTTGAATGCGGCACAACGTATCCGATCATACCATAACTCATGGTTTCTTCGAAGCCTTCCGGCAGATTGCTGAGAATGCACTTGCGCAGGCGCCTTATGGGCTCCTGTCGGTCTTCAGGCAAAAGGTCGATATAGGCTTCCGGAGAATCGGCTTCGTACTTCATGAAAAAGATGTCCGGACTATTGCTGGACTATTTTTCAGTAAGATACGGAAAATGTGATTTAATCTTATCAATAATCGTTTGGGCCAGTTTTTCTTTGCTTTCAATGGTCCACCCTGCCACATGGGGGCTGAGCAGGACATTCGGAGCCTCTAAAAGGTATTGGAAAGCCGATGGCATTTCGGAATCTTTAAACAGGGATTCAAAGGAGGTCTTTTCGTATTCCAGCACATCGAGCCCTGCCCCGAGTATCTTTCCATTTTTCAGGGCGTCTACAAGGTGATCCGTAACCACACAAGTACCGCGTGCGGTATTGAGGAGCCAGAAAGGCTTATGGAAGGCGTCGATAAATTCTGAATTTACCATGCCTTTAGTCTCCGGCGTTTGAGGAACATGAAGACTCACCACATCGGCCTTTTTACGGAATTCAAGGATGCCGACCTGCCGGGCATCCTCATTTCCAACGCCGCCCAAAATATCATAACAGATTACTTCCGCCCCAAATCCTCTCAGGCGCCGGGCAAACGCTTTACCCATATTTCCGTAGCCCACAATACCTATGGTTTTCCCACCGACTTCAAGGCCTCTGTTGGCTTCCCGTCTCCAGATTCCCTTTCGCACTTCCCTGTCTGCGGTTGCGAGTTTGTTGAAAAGGGCAAGCAGCATTCCCAGGGTGTGTTCTCCGACGGCATCCCTGTTTCCCTCAGGGGCGGCAGCCAGGAAAATTCCTTTTTCACGGGCGTAATCAACATCGATATTCTCTAGTCCGGCTCCCACGCGGCCAATGAATTTGAGATTGGTGGCACGATCGAGCAATTCGGAGTCAATGGGCAGGCGGCTGCGCAGCACAAGACCATCAAACCCTTCGATTTTAGTGAGAATCTCATCTCGGGAACCCGAATAATCCAGGTGGTTTTCAAACCCAAGTTTTTCGAATTCCGCTATGAGCAACGGGTGGTTTTCGTCCAGGTGGAGTACCTTCATGTTTTTAGATATGCGGGTATTGAATTGAACATTTTGTAATATCAGATGCCAAGGACCGACTTCGCAATCCAGAAATAAATCAGGATTCCAAAAATATCATTACTGGTCGTGATGAAAGGGCCCGTGGCGATGGCAGGATCTATACCCCTCTTATGCAAAAAAAGCGGGATAAAGGTGCCGATGATTCCGGCAACAATAATCACTGCAATAAGCGAAATTGATATGGCCAGGGCGGTTGGAAAGTCGCCTTTCCACGCCCAGGTAAACAGCAAAAGCACCGCTGCGAGGATCAGCCCGTTCAGGGTTGCCAGCAGGAGTTCTTTAATCAGTCTGTCCGAAATACTTCCTTTGAGATCGTCATTAGCCAGTCCCTGAACGATAATGGCGCTCGACTGGACTCCGACATTCCCCGCCATGGCCGCGATAAGCGGCGTAAAGAAAAAAAGGATGGCGTGTTTGCTGATCATCGATTCAAATCCACCCATGATGCCGGCAGCACCTACACCCCCGATCAAGCCCAGAAACAACCAGGGCAAACGGGCACGGGTCAGATCCCAGATACTGTCGTCCGCTTCCACATCCTGTGAGATACCGGCCGCAAGTTGATAGTCCTTTTCGGCTTCTTCCCGGATCACATCCACAATATCGTCAATGGTGATCCGACCCACCAACCGACCGATCTCATCCACTACCGGAATGGCCTCGAGGTCGTATTTGGACATTATTTTAGCGACTTCTTCCGGCTTTTCATTCACGTTTACAGAATCCACTTTGGGGATATAAACGTCGCGGATATGGGCTGTCATCGATGCGGTCAGCAAATCTTTCAGGGACAGGCGCCCTTTGAGGATTCCTTCATCGTCCACCACATAAATGGAGTGTACCCGGGTTACACTTTCGGCCTGCTGGCGCATCTCTTTGACGCAATTCAGCACATTCCAGTTCTCATTGACCTTCACCAGCTCCTTGGCCATAAGGCCTCCGGCAGAATTCTCGTCATACCGAAGCAAATCGACAATGTCGCGTGCGTGTTTCCTGTCGGAGATCTCAGAGATGACTTCCTGCACAATATCTTTGGGCAATTCCCCCACGATATCGGCTGCATCATCCGTATCCAGTTCCTCCAATTCAACAGCAATTTCCTTGGAAGAGAGGTTTCCAAGAATGGCTTCCCGTACATCTTCATCCAGTTCGGTAAGCACATCCGAGGTTTGTTCGCTCTCAAGCAATTTGATGAGATACGTAGCCTGATCCTCGTCTAACTCATTGATCACCTCAGCAATATCTGCATAGTGATAATCAGCCATCATGGTATGCAGGGCAGTATTGTCCTGGTTCTCAATATGCTGCTCAATGGTCGTGAGTAGCTCTTCGGTAAGCTTAAATGGCGTCATCCGAGATTCGCTTTGACAGGGTGATAAACTCCGGGACGCTTAATTGTTCCGGGCGTCTGTCAAAGATAGCATCTTCTTTTAGATTCTCTGAGAGATTCAGGCTTTTCAGGCTATTGCGCAGGGTCTTGCGTCTTTGGTTAAAGGCGGATTTGACCACGTGGAAGAAGGCTTTTTCACTGCAGGGGAGACGCCAGTCCTCCCGGCGCTTTAGGTAAAGGACCCCGGAGGAAACCGCCGGGGGCGGATCAAAAACTTCAGGGGGCACGGAAAAGAGGTATTCAGCTTCGTAAAACGCCTGGACGAGAACAGAGAGGATACCGTAGACTTTGCTGCCCGGACCTGAACAAATGCGCTCAGCCACTTCTTTTTGAAACATACCGCTGAATTCGGGAATCCGGTCCCGGTATTCCAAAAGGCGGAATACGATCTGCGTTGAGATGTTGTAGGGAAAATTTCCGGTTATGACAAAGGGCGCTCCCTGGAAAAGCGATGCCAGTGGCATTTTAAGGAAATCGGCTTCGACCACTTCAAGAAACCGACTCCTGACATCTGACGGGAGTTCGGGAATGTACCGTGTCTCCAGGTAGGCCACGGATTCCCGGTCCAGTTCCACGGCAATCAAGTGTATGTCCCTTTTCAGGAGGAAATCGGTCAGTACGCCCGTACCGGGTCCGATTTCAAGAACATTTGTGGTCTCTGTGAGTTGAAGGGTAGCAGCAATACGCTCGGCAATTGAGACATCTTTAAGGAAATGCTGGCCGAGATGCTTTTTCGGCCGAACCTCAGAGCGCTGATGGCCGCCCTTATGGCCTTTGCCCTGCCTCTGTGGGTTCTGTCTATGCTTCATTCGTGTTCGCTGATAATTTCAAGTTCGGTACGAAAAGCGACAAAGGCCTCTCCAAACCGATCAAATCCATCCTGCCGCATCCTGGCCGCATCTTCCTGGTAGTAGGCGTCGAGTTTCTCCCGGGTATCTGCCCGGTATTGGACCGCATAGGTAACCCCTCCGGTTTCTTCTTCTACGAGAACCCGGCAGATTCGGGCTTCGGTAAATTTACCGGTATCCAGCATGCCTGGAATATGGTCCTGCTTCATCCATTCGAGCCATGCCGCGTGAATGGAAGGATCTACATTGATGGTCACATTATAGATATACATTTGTCTGGGCTTAAAATGTTAGTTGACCGGATCCCCCCTGAGGATTCTGAATTCCTTCCGCGCCTGGGGGAAATAGTAACTGTCCTGGAAACGGAAAATGATCTCCCTGTAATGTTCCATAGCCTTCTCCGGTTCATCGAGTTTGATTCGATAGAGTTCGGCCAGGGCAAAATGGGCATCATCAGCGAGGATGTCCGTACCGAAAAATTCTGTTATTTTGAGGTAACTCAGGCGCGCTCCTGAGAAGTCGTTGGTCTCTTCAAGGAGTTTTCCCTGCATCAGCAGGGCTTCATCTTCAATGCGCTCACCTTTATGGGATATCAATAGTTCTTCGAGTACTTCCAGGGCCTCCGGTTGTTTTTTCTGATAGGAAAGCAGGTCTGCCCGCGCGTATTTTCGAAGCGCGGTTTGGGTGGAATCTTCGATGGAATTATCTGAAATAATCAGGCTTAGCTGCATGGCATCATTGGCGATGAGTTGGGAGGTAGAGTTCCGAAGCACCTTTAACTGGGTTAGAGCCCAATCAAAGTCTCCTTTATAAAAACTTGTCTGGGCGACTTTAAATCGGGCCTGTTGCGCCATGACATCGTTTTTGAGGCCCTTCTGGACCTGTGTAAACAAGATCAGCGCTTCGTTGAAACGCCGGGTATAGACAAGGATATCCCCAAGGTTTAATTTTACGTACCCTTCTGTGTATTCCGATAAGGGTTGTTCCAGGCTTTTTTTCAGGATTTCAATGGCCTCATCGGCCTGATCCATCCGAAAAGCGAGGAAGTTCGCATAACTGATTTGCAGCTGAATGGAAGCGGCATCGTATCCGTACTGTTCCAGGAGTGACTCGTATGCTCTCCGGGTCCGGTCCAGATTTGGAGAGTCATCCTCCAAAAGGCTTATATCGATAAGGTGGAGCTTGGCATTCAATTGTGTGAGCGGATCACCACTTTCACTTTCAATAAACTCAAAGGCATCCCGGGCGGCTTCGAGATCAGAACGATCTTCAGCCAGCCTTCCCAAACTGATGATGCGATCCAGATTTCCTCCTTCGCTCCGTCTGTAAATAGCCTTTTCCTGACCCAAAGCACTGCTCAATTGCCCCTGTTCGATAAATAGCCAGCTGAGCAACTCATTCCAAAGGGGATTTGGATCTTTCTGGGCGCGGGTAAGCAGTGTTTTCCGGAGTAAAAGGTTGTTTTCATTCTGTGGATCAGAAGTTACAAAGCTCTGAAGCACTCTTAGAACATTGGGCTTAATGGCTTCCCGTTCGGAGAGCAAATCCATGTATGCCTCATACATCTTGCCTACCTCTCCCTGTTCTCCGTAAATCCGGGCGATCTGGGTGTTGTAATCGAGCTCCGGATTCAACTCCATCGAGCGTTTATAGGCCCAAAGTGCATTGTCCAGCAGGGTGTATTGCTGGAATTTAAACCCCAGGACATAGCCGTAGTCCGGATTGGACTCCAGGAGATCTTTGGCTTTTTGGTAGGCTTCCTCCCGCTTATCGGGAATACCCATGAGGTCGTAAGTGTACCCCATGTCGATATAAACGGTGGGATGGGCAGTCCCCGACCTGATCCGACCTTCCAAAAACGCGATGGCCTTGTCGTATTGTTCCAGCTGCTGATAACATCGGACCAACTGATCCGCAAAATCGAGTCGACGGGGGTTGCTTTCCACCAACTTTTCATAGAAGACCACCGCCTTGTCAAAATCCCCATCGTTGTAGTATTGCTGGGCAAGAAAATCCTGTTGCCCCATTAGGGGGATGCCGAAAAAAAGAAAAATAAGTATCGGAAAGAGGATTTTCAAAGCAGGGTGTTTCTTCAAAGATACAAACTTGTATCCCTTTCGGACGTTAAGGAAGTCTAAAGCAAATCAGGGGTCAGCGGTTGGACCTTTGCCTTCCGGTTCAGGAAATCTTGTCGAAGCCTGTATAGGGCACGAGCACCTCTGGAATCCTGATCCCTCCGCCTTCCTGATAGTTTTCCAAAAGCCCTGCTAGGATACGCGGCAGGGCCAGGGCACTCCCATTTAGGGTATGTGCCAACTGTGGTTTATCATTTCCTTCCCGGTAACGCAGCTTGAGACGATTGGCCTGAAAAGCCTCAAAATTAGAAACGGAACTAACCTCCAGCCACCGTTCCTGGGCGGCGGAATACACCTCAAAATCATAGGTCAGGGCGGAGGTGAAACCCAGGTCCCCACCGCACAACCGCAGTATGCGATACGGAAGGTTGAGGGACTCTAAAAGCCCCTTAACGTGGGTTACCATACCGTCCAGGGCATCGTAGGAATTCGCAGGATCTTCCACCCGAACAATTTCCACTTTGTCGAACTGGTGAAGGCGGTTCAGGCCGCGAACATGGGCTCCGTAACTTCCCGCTTCCCTTCTAAAACAAGGGGTGTAGGCTGTATACCGGATGGGAAGGTCAGCCTTGTCCAGGATTACATCCCTGAAAATATTGGTCACGGGTACCTCTGCCGTCGGGATCAGGTACAGATTGTCTTCGGTCACCTGGTACATTTGACCCTCTTTGTCCGGGAGTTGGCCCGTGCCGTATCCGGAAGCCTCATTTACCAAATGGGGAACCTGTAATTCCTGGTATCCGGCTTTGGTGTTATAGTCCAGAAAATAGGAAATCAGGGCGCGTTGTAACCGGGCGCCTTTTCCTTTGTAAACGGGAAAACCCGCTCCTGTAATCTTAACGCCGAGTTCAAAATCGATCAAATCGAATTTCCGCGCGAGTTCCCAGTGTGGAAGGGCGTTGGCTTCAAGACCGGGGATATCGCCCCATTGGTGGATCACTTCATTGTCAGACTCATCCTGTCCTGCGGGAACGAGGTCGTGAGGAATGTTAGGCAACAGGTAAAGGGATTCTTGTAAAGCGTCCGCGGCTGCCGATAACGCTTCCTGCAGTTCCTTGGACTGAACCTTTAAACGGGATGAAGTTTCTTTGAGCGCATTGGCTTCCTCGGCTTTACCGCTTTTATAAAGCTGTCCGATTTCCCTGGAGGCTGAATTGGCTTCTGCCAGGGTCTGGTCCAGGTGGGTCTGCAAATTCCGGCGTTCCTGATCCAGATTGAGGATCTTAGACAGGATGGGTCGGGCATCCAAACCGCGTTTATCCATGGCTGCGGCAATGGTATCGGCATTATCCCTCAGGGTATATAGTGGAAGCATAGTAGTGAATTAAACGGGGTAAAGGTAGGAACAATCTAACAATTGATAAAGCAGAAATGCCTGCTGGTCAGGAGGCCTTAGAGGTCCTATTTGGTGTAGGGTGAGGGTAAAATCCAGGTATGGTGGCGGAAGTGATCCCAGGGCTCAGCTGCCAGGTCCGTTTTCGGGTCGATAAAGGGGGCGGGGTCCCGTCGGTTAACCCTGACGTTGCCCACTACATATACGCCTATCTCCGCTCCTTGGGCTGCATAGTGCTTTTTGAGTCGCTGGGCAAACTGCCAGGCGAAGTCGGGATGCGACTGGACTTTCCTCTTTTGCTTTGGAGTCAGCCATTGGTTGAGCCGGATTAGTTCCCCAGCTCCCGTGGCTTTGTCCACTACCCGGAATTGCATGTTTCCGCTTCGGGATCTCAGCATCATCCTCCAGCTCATGCGGTGCCCTTCCTCCGTCCAGAGGACATCCCCGGGAATCACATGGTGCCTAATGGGAAGTAAAAGCTGGAATGTGAAATATACTCCCATAACCCCTTTAATCCATGGGGCATAGGGGGGAGGGGCATAAGGCAAGAGTACCGGAACAGCCTTATGTTTAAAAAAGATCCGCCTGATGGTTTCGGGTTCAAAGAAGAAGACACAGAAGGCCAGCGAGAGGTATGGAAAAATTCCAATGTGGAAAATGATCGAATTGAAAAGATGGAAAAAGATCGACGCGAAAAACGCAAATTTCCGCGTAGGCTTAAAAAGCAAAAGTGGAATCACGAGAAAATCAAAAAGGATCCCGAATACGCCAATGACCTTATGGATCAAAGGATATTGCAACACGGGGCCGATGATAAAAAAGTCCTTACGGGATTCCATGAGTTGGGCAATAATGGTGAAATCAAACCAGTCTGCGTAAAGTTTGGCGATTGCTGCGTAGGTATAGACGATGAAAAGCTGGAAGATGATAACCCACTTGACCCCCGTATACATCTGGTCCGAGCAGAGGTCCGGGTCTCTTCTGCAATCCAAGCTGTGGGAGCGGTGAGCGGGGAAGAAACACATCAGTAGGGAGAGCAGAACCAGAAGATAGTAGTGATTGTTGTAGGAGGTTTTCTGCATCAGGTAGGTTCCCGTCCATAAGAGGGTAAAAGCGATAATACTGAAGCGATACCGGTATCCCACAGTCACCATAACACCTGTTAACCCCATGAGGATGTAATAAAAGTACATGCCATGACCTGGCAGGGGTTGAAGCCACTCAAAGCCGATAAAGGTAAATGTAAAATCAGGCTCGACCAGGGTTCGGTCCACCCACCCGGTCAGGATCGCTCCAAAACTCTCGAGGCTGATGAGGATCCCGAAAAAAATCCTGAAAATGATGAGTGGACTATTGTCCATTCGGGAAAAGAGCAATCTGGAAATCATGATGCCTGGATTAGGGCGAGTGCCTGTTTTCGATCCTGCCCTAATTGAAATTTAAGCGCTTCCAGGGAATCAAATTTCACCTCATCCCGTATGCGATGCAGCAGGTCGACTTGCAGGCTTTGTCCATACAGGTCCTTATCGAAGTCGAACAGATGTACTTCGATATGCTGTTGACTACCATCTACCGTGGGGTTTGTGCCAATATTCATCATCCCGTAGTGCGTATTACCCCCAATCAGGGACCTAATCACATATACTCCTGAGGATGGGATTAATTTATAAGGGGCGCTAATGTTCAGATTTGCCGTTGGAAATCCGAGATCACGACCGAGGCCTTTCCCTTTTTGAACCGTACCAGTTAACATATAGGGATATCCCAAATAGGCCTTTGCCGTATCCAGATCCCCGTCTTCCAGGGCTCTTCGGATTTTAGTGGAACTCACCGAGACCGCATCGATTTCCTGGGCCGGTATTTCATCGACTTCAAATTCGAAAAGGTTTCCAAAGCTCCTGAGATCATGGATACTGGCATTCCGGTTTCTCCCGAAGCGATGGTCATAACCGATAATTACTTTTTTAACCTTTAGTTTTTCCACGAGAATCCTGCGCACAAAATCCGTTGCAGTCATTCGTGAAAAATCCATGGTAAACGGATGGACCACAAGGACATCCAACCCCAGATCTCTAAGGATCGCGGACTTTTCTTCGATGGTGTTGAGTAATTTTATGTCGCTGTCCTTTTGCAACACCATCCTGGGATGCGGAAAAAATGTAAGGAGAACCGACTGTAGGCCCATTAACCGACCGTCAGTGATGACTTTTTCAAGAATTTTCCGATGACCAATATGCACCCCATCAAAGGTTCCAATGGTAACCACGCTTGGGTTTGGATTGTCGTAACGGGTAAGACCTTGATAGGTTAACACAAGTAAAAATAATAAAAAAGCGTATTTTTGGTGGTCAAATGCCGGTTGATGAAGACAAAGTTACGTCTTGTTCTTTCAATTCCCTTATTTTTTTTCTGCATTACGTCCCTCGCACAGGAGGCCGGTGTTTACTGGGAGCAACGCCAAATGAGTCCAGACCGGGCTACATTGTCCGGACAAGGCATAAAAAATGAGGCGGGTCGGGCGTACTCACTACGGGAGTCCATACTCCGGGAGGAGTTGCAGAAATTGCAGTCCCCCAACCAGACATCCGTCGTACTCACATTTCCAACAACCAATGGTAAGCCTTTAAAATTCAAAGTTTCTGAGCGATCTGTTATGGCTGAAGCCCTGCAGGAACGATACCCCGGTATTCGCTCGTATATCGGTTATGCCCTGGATGGGCAACCTATGCATATCCGCTTTAGCCTTTCTCATAAAGGCTTGCAGGGGATGATTGTAAATACGAAAACCTCCAGCACCCTGTATTTAGAACCCGATCCCGGCAGACGGGATACCTACCTTTTATTTTCAAGGGAAGAGCTCGAGCCGGCTCTCGATGGATGGAAATGCAAAACAGATTCAAAAACCTCAAAGAGCTTGCCGGAAGCCAGTGCAGCTAAACTTGTAGATGACCAGTTGTTGAGGACTTATCGGCTCGCCGTGGCGACTACAGGAGAATACGCAGAATACCATGGAGGAACAGTTGCGGATGCCCTTGCGGCAATCAACGCCACCGTTACCCGCGTCAACGAAGTATTTGAGCGCGATCTGGCCATTGGACTCGAACTGATTCCAGATACGGATCAGGTCATCTATACAGACCCTAATACCGATCCGTTTGGAGGAAATTTTAGTGCGGAAGTACAGGCCGTACTTACAGAGCGCATTGGCCCCGAGGGCTACGATATCGGACATCTCTTTCATCAGGGGGCAGAAAACGGAAATGCAGGATTTATAGGGTCGGTCTGCAACGATACAAGAAAGGGAAGTGCATTTGCGTCTACGCCCAATCCTGAAGGGGATCGGTTTGATCTCGATTTTGTCGCCCACGAGATGGGGCATCAGTTTGGCGCGAATCATACCTGGTCTTTCCAGAGTGAGGGAACCGGAGTACAGGCAGAACCCGGGAGCGGGACGACAATTATGGGGTATGCCGGAATCACGCAGCAAAACGACGTACAACCTTCAGGCGATGATTATTTTCACTACTACAGCGTGCTGCAGATCAGTCAGTATGTGGTATCTGCAACATGTGCAACAACAACGCCTTTGACCAATACCCCTCCGGAGATCACCCCCCTTCCTGATTACCATATTCCTTTGGGTACGGCATTTGTGCTGGCGGGTACGGCCACAGATCCGGATGCCGGGGATATCCTCACCTATGCCTGGGAACAAATAGATGACGGAGTGGTCAGCAACACGAATTTTGGACCTGAAAATGCAGCCGGATCCAATTTCAGATCCCTCAGGCCCACTGTGGATTCCCTTCGGTATTTCCCAAGACTCAGCAGGGTCATTACAGGGGACCTCACGCAGACAAATCCGGAGACCGGATCGGCATGGGAAACCGTGGCAACCGTTGAGCGTGAATTCAATTTTGCCCTGACTGTCCGCGATAATGCAGCCGGCGGTGGCCAGTTAAATTCAGACCTTGTAAAGGTGGTTGTGGAAGAAGAGGCAGGGCCTTTTCGCGTGCTTTCCCAGGGCACACCTCAATCTTATTCCATGGGTAGTGTGCAGTCGGTAAACTGGGATGTCGCCCAAACGGATGGAGGCCCAATCAATTCACAATTGGTCGATATCTACCTTTCCGCAGACGGGGGTCTTAGTTTTCCCATTAAAATTGCAGAACAATTGCCTAATCTGGGATCTGCCAAAGTACAGATCCCCAGAATTTTCACCCCACTTGGAAGGTTTATGGTGCGGGCATCAGACAATATTTTCTTTGCGGTCAACAGCAGTGATTTTGAATTGAATGAGCAGCCATTTTTACTTTATTTCGATGGGCTTCAGCAGGAAATTTGCCAGGGTGGGGAGGCAGTTTTTGACTTTGCATACCAAACTTTCGGAGGTTTCAGTGACCCTGTAGCACTGGAGGTTAGTGGCCTTCCAACTGAGGTTACAGCTGCCCTGTCTATGGACACGGCCCAGGCGGATGGGACTTTAATACAGCTTTCGATTACGGATACCGATTTGGCACCCCCCGGGATCTACCCCTTTGAAGTACGGGGTGTGGAGGGGGAAACTTCAATCAGCGTTCCCCTGACCTTGCGTATTTCGGATCCCGTAATTGGCGAGCCGGTACTCAGTTTCCCGGAGGACGCTGCTTTGGATGTTAACCTGCAACCCGTTTTGCAATGGGAACAGGATCCTCTGATTTCCGCCTATGATCTCGAACTGGCTACCGAGCCTTCGTTTAGCGATCCTATCGCAGCCATACGGGTATACCGCAACAGGTATCAGCCCGGGCTGCTGGAGGACAATACGCAATACTTCTGGCGGATACGTTCGGTTACCGAATGTGGAGAAGGGACATTTTCAGCCCCTTTTAGTTTCACTACGATAACCTCTGAGTGCAGAATCGCCGATGCACCCAACCTGCCGATAACGATAAGTTCTGTGGGTACACCAACAATTTCGTCTGTCATTGCGATAGCCGATGACCGACCTGTCCTTGGCGTACGCGTCACCCTGGATATTGAACATTCCTTTGTGTCGGATTTAGTGATCAATCTAACCTCTCCCTCCGGCACTACCGTAAACATTCTATCCAATTCATGCGGTGAAGCAAATGATATCTCAGCCATTTTTGACTCTGAAGCCCCACCGTTTATTTGCGGTAACAACCCGGCCATATCCGGTATTGTCCGGCCTCTTGGTTCTTTCGGCGCCTTTTCAGGGGAGTCCAGTTTTGGGGAGTGGGTGCTCACTATTGAAGATACGGCCCCGGCGGATGGGGGAAGTTTAAACGGTTTCTCCCTGGAATTATGTGTGGAAGGCGCCTTGCGACCAGATGCCGACGGCGATGGGGTTTATGACGATGGGGATGATCTTTGCCTTGGAACCCCTGAAGGGGCAGAAGTGGATGCGAACGGGTGTGAGGTCTTTCGCTTCCCTGATTCACAATTCAACATTACACTATTCAGCGAGGAGTGTATCGGATCCTCAGATGGGCGGATCGGTGTTGAAGCCCTTTCAGACTTTGATTACAGTGTGACTGTTAAGGGTAGCGGAACAGATATCAGCGACAGCTTTGTCAGGAATTATGAACTCGGAAATCTGGCAGCAGGATCTTATGAGGTCTGCCTAAAAGGTACGGATGGCTCCAATACCTATGAATCGCAGTGTTTTCAAGTCCGTATCGACAGCCCGGATCCGATTAGTGTGTTCTCAAATCCGGCGCCAGATTTATCCTCTGTTTCCTTACTCCTTGAAGGGTCGGAATTTTTTGTGGTTACGTTGAATGGGGAGCGACAGGAGGTTAAAGGCCCCTTGCTGACCCTCAGCCTGAAAACGGGTTTAAACCGTTTAGTTGTGGAAGGTGTTCCGGCGTGTAAAGGCGCATTTGAAGAGACGTATTTTCGAACGACGGGTCCATTGATTGCCCCCAACCCTTTTACGGACCAGGTGGAGATTCGTGTACCTCAGGCCGATACTCCTGTGCGTATTCAAGTTTTCAATGCCTCGGGAATATTGGTTCGAAACCTGCAATTACCTCCGGAATCGGGCAAGGTGCGTTTGAATCTGGGAGGCCTGCCTACAGGCCTGTACCTTTTTGAAATACAGCAAGGGGGTTTGATTTTTTCACGTAAAGTATTCAGGAAATGAAAAAGTGCCTGCTCATCCTATTCGGGTTGATCGTTTTGGTTGCCTGCAGTAAAGACGGATCTTCAAATACTACCCCCGGGGCGGTGAAGCTGGTCTTTCCTGAAAATAATTCGCTTTGTGTAACAGGAGTACCCCAGTCGGGAGATCGAAGTGAGGTCACCTTTACCTGGGAAGCGGCCACCAATGCCAGCCGGTACGAGATTCAGGTCACCCTTCTGGGTTCTGCTACGAGTCAGCGGCGGGTAACGTCATCACTGAGTACAAACCTCGTCCTGGAGAAAGGCGCACCCTATTCCTGGCAGGTAAGGGCGATCAATCAGTCCAGCGGGGAAGAAACGGCCAGTAGCCTTTGGCAGTTTTACAATGCAGGAGCTTCGATCTCCTATCCACCTTTCCCTGCCAGAATACTTCAGCCGGAAGAAGGGAGCTCCCTGTTTTCCGATCAGAATGGAAATGTACTCCTGGGATGGGAACTCGCGGATCCCGAAAATGACCAGGAGTCCTGTGAGGTATTTCTGGGGACGGATGCCGAGGCGCTGTCTTCCGTGGCTACACTGGGCCCGGATTCGGAATCCCTCCTCGTACCGGTAATCAGCGGACAGGTATATTACTGGCAAATCCTGACCCTGGACGCTCAGGGCAATAGTTCACTTTCCAGCCTGAATTCTTTCCGGGTGTTGTAGTCAGGTGCCGTTAAAGGTGTTCATGGTAATGGCTGTACCGGCGAAGACAAAGGAATGAATGAGTTCTGTACTCCGTTTCAGCCGCTCAGGCATAGTCTCGAGTTCAGTATCACTCCAGGTTCCCAGCACATAATCCACCTGTCTGCCCCGGTCAAAATCCGAACCAATACCGAAACGGAATCGGCAATAAGAGGTATGGCCCAGCACAGTTTGAATATCCTTTAATCCGTTGTGGCCTCCGTCACTGCCTTTGGTTTTGAGTCTCAGTGTTCCGAAGGGCAGGTTTAGGTCATCCGTAACAACGAGTAGATTTTCCCGTGGAATCTTTTCCTTCTCCATCCAGTAGCGAACCGCCTTTCCGCTGCGGTTCATATAGGTGGACGGTTTCAGGCAAATCAGGATGCGCCCTTTCTTCTTGATCCGCGCGACTTCCCCCAGCCGATCGGGTTCAAAATCAACAGAGGCATCCTGCGCAAGGTGATCCAGGATTTGAAATCCGATATTATGTCGCGTACCGACGTATTCACTACCGATATTACCAAGGCCGGCAATCAGATATTTCTTCATGGGATCAATCGCTTCGGGTTCAGGCTGCTTTTGGAAAACCCATTTTCTCAACCAGGTATACACTATTCACGATTTTGACTAAAATACAAAAAGCACCCTCACCAGGACAGGTAAGAGTGCTTTCATAGTTAAGCTTAAACGAACTATTCGTTAGATTCTTCGGCAGGGGCCTCAGCTGCAGTTTCTTCTGCACCTTCTTCTGCACCTTCTTCGTCTTCGTCTTCATCAACCACAATGGCTGTACGAGCTGATTTAACCTGCACAACGACCGTACCATCCGGGTGGAGGATGGCAAAATCATCATTCTTCAGGGATTCAACGGAAATGTTATCTCCGATTTTCAGTTTTGAAATATCCACGTTGAAAAAGTCAGGCAGATTATCAGGCAGGGCACGGATAACCAATTTTCTTTTGCGGAATAACAAACGTCCACCGTTTCGCACCCCGGGGGAATTCCCAAGCAGGCGAACAGGTATCTCCATAGTAACTGGTTTATCGTCGAACAACTGATAGAAATCCACATGCAGGATTCGATCCGTTACCGGATGAAACTGGATATCCTGCATAACGGCCCGTACTTTGGTGCCGTCTTCCATCTTGACAATCACCGTATGGGCGCTTGGAGTGTACACCAAATCTTTGAACGACAATTCATCTGCTGAAAAGTGCAATGGTGCTTCCCCTCCGTATATCACGCAAGGAACCTTTCCAGCATTACGTAAGGCTTTGGTCGATTTCTTGCCCACGCTTTCTCTTTCTGATCCTTTGATTGTAATTGATTTCATTATGATGTTTAATTAAAATTCTAAAGTATAAACTTTGAAGATATTGAGGTGTTGTGATGCACCCGGTGCATCACGTCTGCGAATAAATCCGCACAACTCAATACTTTTATTTTTTCACTGGTCGTATCTACCGGAATGGAATCCGTGATAATGAGCTGTTCCAGCTTTGAATTTTCGATTTTTTCGATGGCGTTTCCAGAAAGCAGTCCATGGGTCGTAATGGCCCGAACGCTTAGTGCCCCGCGCTCTATCATCAGGTCAGCTGCCCGGGTAAGGGTTCCTGCGGTATCGACCATATCATCTACCAAAACGACGTTTTTACCTTCTACCTCCCCAATCAATTCCATATGTGAAATCTGATTGGCTTTTGAGCGTTGTTTGTAACAAATGACGACATCGCTTCTTAATGCCTTGGAGTAAGCGTATGCCCGCTTTGAACCTCCCATGTCTGGGGAGGCAATAGTCAGGTTGTCTAATTTTAGTTGCTCCACATAGGGTAAAAAGAGGGTTGAACCATACAGGTGGTCAACCGGTTTTTCAAAGAAGCCCTGAATCTGGTCTGCATGCAGGTCCATGGTTATAATTCGCGTTGCCCCGGCTGCTTCCAGCATTTTTGCGACCAACTTACTCGCGATTGGAACTCTGGGTTTGTCTTTTCGATCCTGTCGCGCCCATCCGAAGTAAGGCATAACGGCAGTAATATGACGGGCTGAAGCCCTTTTTGCAGCATCCAGCATCAAGAGCATTTCCATGAGGTTTTCCGGGCCGGGATGCGTAGAGCCTATGACAAAAATTCGGGCTCCTCGAATGGATTCTTCATAGGAAGGCTGGAACTCTCCGTCGCTGTAACGGGAGATGATAACTTTACCCAATTCCGCACCATAGGATTTAGCGATGGCTTCTCCCAGGGCCCTGCTTTGCGTGCAGGCGAATATTTTTGGTTCCGGTACCGTGTAGGACATTGCCTTTAAGTGATGTTAATCGTTCGCGAACTCCCTCATTTCAAAGGAGGTGCAAATTTAGACAATTATTTGAGTTGCTAAAGCATATTCGGGGGGATTTTGGGTCTGTGAATGAAATTATTTTTTAGTTTTGCAAACCCATTATGCCTCGGTGGCGGAATTGGTAGACGCGCTGGATTCAAAATCCAGTGATAGCAATATCGTGTGGGTTCGATTCCCACCCGAGGTACTTAAAAACCCTCCTAACTATTTGTTAAGGAGGGTTTTATGTTTTATATAGTACAAGAATAGTACAAAAAAAATTTTACTTGTAATGGATAAGGAACAGGGGACTATCTCAAATATTGATAATTCTTTGGCAAAGACTCAGGAATTCTTGCTTATTCAAAACAGTGAGATTCCGCACAATATCCCAATTTGTTCTTCTTCCTTTTTCTCCAGGGGGTTTTCCTGTTAATTTGGACACATTATTATCAGTTGGGTAGCCTTCTTCGTCGAGCATTGAAGCTATATTCTGAATTTTCATTTTTATTGATGCAACAGATCTTTTTTTCAGTTTGTGAATATCATGTTCATCAAATTCATTTCTTCCGAGTCGCGCTATATAGGTGCACAAAGTAATTTCATCTTTAGTATACAGGTTTCTCTTCATGCGTTTTTCTTTTTAATGTTAGAATCAGATTATAAATAATACTTAACCGCCCATCAGAGGATCAATTTCATCAACTTTTTTATTGACCCACTCCAACCAGTTTCTCTTTTCTAAAGGTGAATTAAATCGTTTTTTAAAGTCGCTAATTCTGACAGCATTTATGTAATTTCTTAGCTGATTAGCCTTATTCCAATTTTCACATTCTGAAATTAAATCTTTTAATCGTTTTTCTTCAACCTGTTTTCTGAGTTGTAATTCTTCCTGAGCCTTCTTTGTTGCCTCATATACCTGATTCCTCCTTTTAATTTCAGCTTTTAATTTTATCTCTTCCTGAACTTTTTTTTCCAGGTATTTTACAATGATGGGTATCTTCTGTTCCAGAGGTTTGTTTTTTGTGTCTTCCCACTCTTTTGAACGTAAAGTATCTAATTTAAAAATTAATGTACCTGTAGGTACAAGCTCTGAAAATCCCCATTTATTGTCATTTATGCGAACTCTACGACATTTCTCCCTTACCCTTACTGGTAATTCAATACCCTCTTTGATAGCTACAGTTCCATAGTACTGTTTATGACCTACTTTAAATCCTGAGAGCATTAAATATTTAATCAGTAGGTCCCAGAATTTCAAAGCTCTTGAAATCTGATACTGTGTTACTTGGAAAACTTCCGTATTTATCATCTTTTTTTTCAAAACGATGAATTTAAGGTAAGAATGAAAGAACATTTAATGGAGTATAGAGAGATTTATATTGATGACTTAAATGGCCCCAAACTAGGAGAGAAATTATTCCAAAAGACAATTAAATGTTTCGACTAGAGGATATTTGCAACCACTCTAATTATAATTCGAGGAGCTTGTCTGTTTAATCTATAATTTGACTAAAAGATTCTCTTAAGTTTTCATCATAAACATAAATATAGGTTCCTTTGATACCCCTCAACATCATGGTCTTATAAATATTGATGATATACTCCTTCAAGACCTCAGGGCTCTTTATTCCTTGTTTCCCTTTTTTGTCATAATACTCTGAAGCATCAATTTCAATTTCATTGGTCTCAGGATTATATTTTATTTCATTCCCGAAAATGATGCCGCAGTAATTTAGATCATAACCTTGCGAAGTGTGGATACAGCCAATTTCGTTTATCGCATTTTCGGAATTGATCCAATCGTTGTTGGTAGTATTCCATTTAAATTTCATTCCATCGATCTCAATGTCATAAGCACTCTCATTATTCTTTGATTCCCATGGCCAAGAATATCCTGCTAACATTCTGCAAAGACCATATTGCTTTTCCTTTTCTAGAAGATTTTTATGCATTTCCTTTAATGAAGAGTATATCTTCAATTCGTAGTGCTCACTTTCAAATGGTCCATCTCCATCTTCTAATCGACAATGTAAAAGATCATCCACGAAATTGATATAATCAGTTCCTCCTTTTACTCTGAGCTGAGAAACCAGAGTGATGTTTTGGTCGTGCCTGGTTTTTAAGTTTTGAAACCGTTCCTTATCTATGTCAGTTGGCTTTATAGATTGATCTTCATCGTAAAAGAATATCTGGTTTTTGGACTGTTTTAATATCCAATCCAACTCTGTCCCCTGGTACTTATCAAAGCCAAGCAATTTATTTGCCTGATCAAAGCTGCCATAGCTTGTAAGTCCAATCCTTTGCCTCAAACGGTGTGCTTCATCTACAAGAAGAATATCATATTCATTTCGGGAAACTTCTGTAGGACCGATGACCATATTTGCAGCAAGCCCTTTTACCCCTCTAAATACTTTTTTAAGGGTATTTCTTAAAGAGGTCATTGGAACGACTAATGCTGCCTTTGGTTGGGGATATTTCTTTTTAAACTCTATTACTCGGCTTAGTTGTTCTGAGTATATTTCATCGGAATCGTCAATATTATGATCTTGGATATCTGTAGTTATTAACTTCATTAAGTACACCGCTAGTACCGTTTTACCAGTTCCTGCACTGCCTTCTATAAAAATGGTGTTCCTTTCTTTGGCGTTGATTTGGTTCAGTATTTCCAGCAGTGAATTATGCTGGTCTACTGTTAAGCTTTTATATGGGCTATATTTAAAGAAATCAGAGTTGTCAAGACGATCTATAGGATTTTTGGCAAACTTCTTATAACGAAGCATTTCCCAAACCTCTTTGAATAAATTCCGATAAATAGACTTTTGATAATAATTATGATCAACCATACCTGCATTTCCGTTCTGTAGGGTATAGTTCTTATCCGCATCCATGTAGCCAATAAGTAATGACTCAATATCCAGGACAGCTGATTTATTAAACTTATCACAACCAATTACAACCACTTCATTTAAGCGCTTTCGATCATTGTTGGATAAATGGTTCTTCATCCTGTTAATGGCGTTCGTAGACTCCCCTATATATGCCTCACGGCTAGCGTCATTCTTTATGATGTAAACAACGGGCCAGGAATTAGCCATAAAAGGATTCAGGAAAAATTCCTTTGATCCTTTTTGCGAGAATTTATAAGAATAGATTTCAATGGAACTACTGAAATCATTAATCATAGATCTGTATACTTTTTTGCCGTGCCTTTTGCTTTTTCTACGGGATACTTTTGGGCATTAAGTTTAATCTTATCGAGGACTATTTGAAATGGATCCAGATTGTGTTTGTCGGCAAGTAAAAATGAAAAGGCCAGAACATCTGCCAGTTCTTCCTTTAGTTTTTCAAGATCTGTTTCTTCTTCGCACTCGCCAATAGTTTTCCAAAGAAAAAGTTCGTTTAATTCAGCCGCCTCTATGGAAATGGCCGAAGCCAAATTTTTGGTGTCATGAAATTTTTTCCAATCCCGATCATCACGGAATTTCTTCAAAGTTTCTATGACCAGGTGATACTTTTTCATTTCTCGAATCTATAAAATTAAAGGTATGAAATGAATGCGTATAACATATCTGAAATTGTAAATCTATTGGAGCTGTTGTAAAACTTATACTCGTATTAGTTAATAATATCCCTTTCCGTCAACACAATGCCTTATTCCTCCTCTTGGATTATCCATATCTCCGTTATACCTCGGAATCACATGAAAATGAAAATGCATTACCGTCTGACCGGCCGCCTTGCCACAATTCATTCCCAAGTTATATCCATCAGGATTAAATTCGGACTCAATTAATGTTTTACATCGGTCAATCATTTTTATCAGTTCGAGTTTTTCATCCTCTTTTAATTCAAAGTAATCCTGAACTTCCCGATTACTTATAATCAATAAATGTCCTGGTGAAACAGGGAATCCGTCCCTTATTATGAAGAAATGATTACCTGTAAATACTTTTGTCCTATTATTTAGAGAAGAGAATACACTCATGGATTATTGAGATTGGTTATTAGTCTTTTAAAGAATAAATCATTCTCTCTATTATATGAAGGGCTGGACTCCCAATAACGATGATTTAGAACTATTTTGGCATTTTCATAATGATTTTTCAAAGATTTATTCCTTGCTTTCTTGTTTGAACCAAGTGCTCCAGAAATCTTATACTTCCATGGATGATTACTTCCCATGATATTTTCATTTCTCATAATAAGTTTTGCAACGTAATGTGGACCTACCAGTGCATCATCTTTATTTAGGTTACAAAGACTATGACTCAGAACAAGATTCCACACCTCATCATGCTGAATAAATTGACGGGGTAAAACATGATCGACATGAATATCACTATCTTTAATTTCTTCTCCACAGTAGAAACAACAATTACCCTGATATGCTGAAAGAAAAGGTATATTGTCTGTCAGATTGATTCTTTTGGAAGATCCCTGTGAAAGATAGATCTCTCTGATATCGTTAGCCAGATCCCAATTCTCATGGCTGAGTTTGAAGGCTCCCTCAAGAAGACTCCATCTTGTTTCCACCTCATCCATAAGAACCTTTTGCTCCCTTTCATTAATCAGATGGATTTCATCTCTTAAGTATAACTTCTTTCCGAAATCGAAATGATAAAATTTCTCGTTCAAAAGATTAGCATGTCGCCAGATATTGTGAAATCTTGGTATAACATCATTAAAAGCCTCTTGACCTACTCTTTCAATCGCCTGATATCTGTTTATTTCGCCTAAATTGTATGAATTGACGATTCTTTCCATAACTGTCCTTCTGGAAGGGTTAGCCTGCTGAGGCAAATTGGAATTGTTAATTCTTTCTAGATAGTTTTCAAAAAAGGTCTGGCTAAGTTCTATCCAGCTCACTTCCGTTTTATCCTGACTTGTTAATTGAAGTAGGGTCTGGGCCAAGCCCATTTTATAAGTAGCATTGTTTAGCCCATAAAGTATAATTGCTTTCCAAACATCAAGTGAAGTTAATCCGCTCCGGGTCACAATTTAAAATCAGTTTTTTAGATTTATTTGATATTGAATTCTCTTAGTCTTGATAATATTATTCAGTTCTTCAAGTGACAGAAGTTTGTAGCTTCTGGATTCAGAGTGCAGAGAAACAAAACAAAATAAATATTGGGATTTTAATTTTCGTGCAAGATTGAATTCATTTTCCGTTGCACCAAAAAAGAAACCTCTGGGATTATTTACCAACCTCTTTTTCGTTGTTTTGAGCTCAACTAAGATCACGTCGGCTGGATCATCTAACTGAATAATCTTTTCAAGATTAGTATGTCCTGGTATCAGAACAAGATCAAAGGCCCTTGAATATTTTTTGTCGATATTCAGTAGATTCATTATTAATTTTCGACTTTCCTTATCAGGATTAATGAAGTTTTGGTCAGATTCCAGAAGAAATTTTATCCCTTCTTTTTCTGAATAATTATTTTCAATTGTAATTGTATAAGAGTGACTTCTTGCCAAAGGTTTTATTAATTAAAGAAAAAGTAAATATTAAAAATCAAGATTACGCTTGAACAGCTGAATTAATTATCATTATTTATGATTAATCTACTTAAAATTTGCCAAAGGAACGATAAAGCAAACCTAGAAATCGGAATATTACTTTGTAAAAACAGTCATATTTTAAAACATATTTCGTAGATATATTCTAGGCTGAACTCATTTAATCGATTTATTTGAACATATAAGCATAAATATGTGTATAATAAGCATTTATTTTCTATATTGCATGCTATATGTAAATAAAAGAAATGTCAAAGGAGAACAGAGATCGTTTCGTGAGAGTTGCAGGCCCCAGAGTAAATAAAGTACTGAAAGCTCTCGATAGTCTAGAAAAATGCTCTAATACATATAATTATATGTATAGTGAAGAGGATGTGGATAAAATGTATGGGGCTATTAAATCACGGCTTGAACTTCTGAAGAAATCTTTTGAAAAGGGTCTGATGAAAAACAATTCAGAATTTAAATTTTAAACCAATCTTATGGCACAACCGGAATTTTACTCTTATAAGGAATTAGATGTTAATTCTGATGAAGGTCCCAGAACAGCTGCAATACTCACTTTTTCAGGTGATGTTCATGATTCTCTAGTAAAGGAATTAACGCAAAATTCACTGGATGCGAGGCCAGACAGAAAAGCCAAATTACGTATCAGAGTACGGTCATTCGAAATGGATAAATCTGATTTTCCAAACTTCCATGATTTTGAACAAAAGCTGAACATGATGGAGGCTTATTGGAACAGTAAGGGAGATCAGTTCAAAAATTTTTTCAAAACGGCTAAAAAACATCTTAAAGGAAAAACTCTAAGTGTTTTTGCTTTTGAAGACTTTAATACATCCGGATTAGAGGGAGATGACACTGAAGGTACGTTCAAAGCTTGTGTCAATGATGAAAATGTTTCAAAGAAATCCGGATCAGATTCACTTGGAAATCATGGCATAGGTAAGAATTCTGTATTCGGATATTCTGCTATACAGACAGTCATTTACAGTTCTCTGAATACTAGGAATGAGTTTAAGTTTAAAGGAATTAGTAAGCTGGGGCATTATAAAGATGAAACAGGTGTTAAGCGTCAGAACAGAATATATTATGGAAGAAAATCAGGTGATAACGTATCCCTGGTTGACAACTATGATGAAATACCTGAGGTGTTTCGCAGAGATGAACCGGGGCTGAGTCAGTTTGTTTTGGCAGCTGAGACAGGTGATGACTGGGTTGATAACGTAAAAAGGGCATTCCTGACAAACTACTGGCTACTATTTGAAAAGGACTTACTTGAGGTTCATTTAAATGATTATAAACTTTCTTTCGAAAATTTTGAAAGGGAAGTAGAAGAGCTGTTTAAAGATGATACCTCTGATGAAAATCCAATTCACTTTATTCGTGCTCACAGATTGGCACAGATACATGAAACCGAAGAAATTCATAAAATCGGAGAGGTCGAGTACTATTTAATGGAAGCTAATGGTGACGATAATTTACCGAACAGAATAGTTTTTCTAAGAGATGGAATGAAAATTCAGACAATACCTGTTCGGGGAGGTTTGCCGGTAAGTGTGGCAGGAGTTATGTATTGTAATAATGAAAGAGGTAATGAGATACTTGGGGCCATGGAACCACATAAGCATGATCAGTTTCTACCTGATTTGATTGCAAAAAAAGAGGTCAGGAATGTCACTGTATCGGATGGGAAAAAGGTTATTCAGGATTTAAGGGAATTCAGACTTAGGATTATACGGGAACTTAAATCCAAGTATACACAGGAAGTAACTAATGTTGATTTTATTGATGAGTTATTTGGAAGTCTTTTCGGAATAAAAACCGGAAGTGGCAGCGGAGAACAAAAAGAAACTGAAAAGGAGAGTTTCAGAAAACATGTTCCGAAATTGGATATTGAGATTAACTTCAATTCTTCCACGCGCAACTCCCAGATAAACAACCTTGAAGACGTTGACCAGGGAACTGGTGAAGGCCGTGGCGTCGGAACAGGTGAAGGAGGTGAGGGATCCCGCTCAGGTAAACGCAAAAAAAGAAGTGAAGGAGGAGGAGCAGGCAGCTCAACTGATAAAACCAATAGAAGACTAAGGCAAATAGTAAAGGTCAGGTCGTTTGTAGACCATAGTTCTGCTGGGCGTAATCATTATAAATTGGTCGTCCATTCGGGTGAAAATCTGGATTCATTTGATATGCTGATTGGTCAGCACGGTGACTCAGGTAAAAAGGATACCCCCATGAGCTCTAAACTGATTTCTGTTAACTCACAAAAGGGTAATCATGATATTGAACCGATTTTTAACAAGAAAAATGAGGTTAAATCATACCGCATTAAAGGACTAATGGCTACTGATGACAAGCCTCTTGTTTATGATATAGTTATGGAAGAAAATACCAGAAGTGCACTTAATATAATTGATTTCGAATGATAACTGATAAAAATTTTTCCTTACCCTACCCTGCCCTGGGACTACCTGAGGATTTTACAGAAGGACTCTTTGAAGTTCAGCCAAAAGTATATATTTCAGAAGATGAGCTGCATCTTGTTGAAGAAAGCGTTACCATTACAAATGATTACATCGCAAAGTTGTATGATAATGGAATGGTAACTACGGTTTATAAAATTGTTTGTCCTTCAACACTTTACAGTCATACAGAATATGACAGAAAGCACATAATACTTCCGGTTAGTAATTTTGCAAATGCTTTAAATATTGAAGTTTTTCTGGTCGCCCTTACGGATATTAATGAATATACAGATCAGTCTTTTAATCCTGATTATTTCCTTGGAGAGAACCATGGTATATTCAAGGTCAAGAAAGGAAATATCTTGGGATTCGCGGGTTCACAGCGGATTACACTTAAGGATTCATACATACAGGGAGCTTCAGGTCTTTTCGAATTTGCACGTAGGAATGAACCGGATCTTCCGATGTATTTTGATACAGAGGACCAGAAAATAACTGTATACTATCCTTACTCTGAAGGAAACCTGGATATAATAAAAACGTTGTCCGTAAACAAGAAACTCACATTTCTTAATCTTATCATTCTGCCGGCCCTTACTCAGGCTTTCCAGGTAATGAAATCAGCTTCAGAGGATGACAGGTTTGAAGAATTGATAGATAGTTATAACTGGGCGGATTTCTTAAATCAGGAATTCCCTGATTTTGCCAACAGGAATTATAGTGCATTTGAATGTGCGCAGCTTTATCTAAAAAATCTAATAGGGGAAAAAACATCAGATTATCAGTTGCCTATACTTAAGGCCTTCTTTAAAGAGTTAAGTTAATATTTATGAAAATCAAAAAACTTTCACAAGAATCCTGTGATCAATTGTTCCGCAGGCTAAAAGATGAGTATGACAATGTTAAAGAGGATTATCATAAGCATCCCAGAAATTTTGAATCACTTATAAACAGACTTGGATTGGAAAAGATAAAGTCTGGTGAATATTCACTTGATGATGACTTATTTATTCGGGAGGGATTTGAAAGTGACGGATTACGCTTGAATCTCAAGACTGACGGGAAGGGTTCTTATGATTTTGAAAATGCCAGAATAATCTACACTGCCTTTGAAGGCCTCACACCATTTGAGGCAAATGATGAACGTCTCTGGACGCGTATGACACATGAGTTTTGCCATAAATATGTGGTGGACCGATGGATGAAAGATACGACTATAAGTTTTGGAAAAATTAATGACCGGTTTTTTTATCGTGGAAATTCCCAGGCTATCAGAGCAAGAAATGGTGTTGCACGTTTGTGGTGGATCGCCCACCTTACTGTTCAGAAAGCTGAATCGGATCCGGACAGGAAATGGATGCATACAAAGGCCATGTGCGAATCACAAGATTTTATAACTTCCATTTTGGAGCGTACCATGGGAACGTATGAAAATGTTCGGTTCGCAATACTTGAAACCTATGCTGAAAACCGTGATTCGTTTGGATATAATACCAGTAAAACAATACAGGTGCTTTTGAGAGATTTAAATAACCTGGGAGGAGTTTCCTTACTTTCAATGATTCCCAAAGAAGAAATTAAAAAGAATATAGAAAGTCTTCTGAATTCGTATAATGAAAAAGATGTCCTTGTCTCTGAAGGTTAAACTACAAATTTTTACTCTTTGGACCTCCCTATTTTCCTGTTTTAATATTAGGTTATAGGTCATGTATAAACATTCTTATTTCTGTCAAAAAATTCAAATAATAGACGTTTGTAGTGAACCAATTAAACAGATTGAACACCTCGGATTTCGTTTATGAAATCAGATAAGGTTAGTAAATCAGGTCGGTGTTTGACTGGAAAGCTTTTTTTATATTCCTTAGGGACAACCAATTTCACACCGTATTTTTTCATTTGATCAAGCTGATTTTCGGATATGCCCTGTTGCAGGGTAAATAAATGTTTGACCGGAATTCTGTCGGCTTCATTAAGAACCTGACGCCACCTGTCCTTGCATGTGGTCTTGCATGCAAGCATCTTAAGTTTAGAGGTATTAAAATTTATATTCTGGTAGGCATCTCCTCCGGGAAATATAAAATCCGGCTTCTCATTGTTTTCAGTAATTACCTGGGTTTCGAATTCCAGATTGGAGACCTTAAATATTTTCTCTAAGTGATGTTCAAGGGATTTACCGGCGCGGCTCTTTCGTCTGTTCAGGATTGAATTAGCAATAATTACAAGCTCTTCAACAGATGAAAATGGCTTCTTAATAAGATGAGAATATCTATCGTTTTCTATTAGTTTGAAAAGATCATATTCGGCTTCAAGCCAGTTAATAACAATTCTGTCCGGATTATTCTTAATCTTATCTCCATTTAACCCAAAAGTATTTACATAGCAATTTCTGGCGGCATCTGCCAGTTCGAAGGTATTAGGAAAATCAACATTTAAATTTCTTATATAATCTATGAAGCAATTCTCGAGTCCAAACAAATCCGTAAATACTCCTTGTTTTGGAATAATCGCATTGGTCTCATTAGAAGAAATATTAAAAGCCTCAAAAAAATTTTCAATTTCCTCATCTGATGAGAGAACAAAGGCCTCATAATAGTCTTCTTCAATCTTAGATAGAATCAGCAAATCTCCAACATTATCTGGCCCAAGAAAAGGAAATCCCTTGCCAAATCTCGTTATCCTGTATTCATTCCGTGTCTTTACTCCATAGTAAATAAACCTGCTGTCAGTCTCAAATTCATTCTGCCAATTTATGGTCACAAATCGATCTTTATTGCTCCCTTTCTCTCCTGGTTTATCAAATAAAAGATTCCATGCACCCTTATGTATATGAAATCCATATTGATGGCTGCCTGTATCCCCAACATCATTTGCTGTAATGAACTTACTGAATGCCAGTTTTGATTTTTGTACAGAATTTATAGCTCGGGTGAGTATTTCCATGAATTTTATGCAATGTTGATTTACTCCTAAAATCTACATAATTAATCTTGTATGTTGATTGGATTTACTAATATTTACACTATGGATGTTCACGATAAGTTAACACGTTCATATAACATGAGCAAAATCGGCTCAAAGGACTCAAAGCCCGAAATGATCGTTCGGAAATTTCTTCATGGCCATGGTTTTCGCTATCGTCTTCATAAAAAAGAACTTCCGGGAAACCCTGATCTTGTTTTTAAAAAATATAAGACCGTGTTATTCGTTCACGGTTGCTTCTGGCATGCACATCAGGACTGCAAATATTTTAAACTACCCGATACAAGAAAAGAATGGTGGGAGGTAAAATTACGGTCAAATAAGGAGAGGGATATAAAAAATAAAAAAGCCCTAAGTGATCAGGGCTGGAGTGTCATTACCGTCTGGGAATGTGAACTTAAACCTGGTTTTCGCGAGGAACGCCTGAATCAATTAATAAGTGAGTTGAAAAGATCAGGCCGTAAATCTGTGTTCTGAATCTTCTACAATTGGCTCGTTCACCTCAGTCTCACGCATATTTTCTGATGTAATAAGATTATTCTTCATGTGTTCTATAACCCGACCGGCCACAGCTTCTACCACAGGAACAGCTACTGAATTACCAAACTGACGATACAGCTGGGTGTCAGACACACCCGTACCTTTTATTTTAAAGTTTTCAGGAAAACCCATAAGCCTTCTGCACTCTTCCGGGGTAAGTCTTCTTGGGTTCTTTTTGTTGCCCTGAGAAACAAGAATCTCTGATCCGTCTTTATGATAGCGTGCACTAAGCGTCCTAGTAACCCCATATGGATCTGCCATGCCAAATCCAAAACCGTTTCCTTTCTTCCGATGCTTCTCGGCATATGCCTTCAGGTAACCCCATAGTTTATCAGACAGGGTATATTTTTTATCCACCACTGGTGACAAGACATCCGAATCAATGAGCTGGACCGGATCACTATCCTGTTCCGGGAATGAAAATTTCACATCCGCGCTGACCGTATTCCTGTCAAAGCCAACAATGAATATTCTTTCCCTGTGCTGAGGCACATAGTATTTGGCATCAAGAATATCCGCTGAAACCTGATAATTAAGTTTATCGAGCGTTTCCAATATAACGGCAAATGTTCTGCCTTTATCATGAGACCTCAGGTTTTTTACATTTTCAAGAATAAATGCTTTAGGCCTCTTTTCCTTAATAATTCTTGCAATATCAAAAAACAAAGTGCCCTGAGTTTCATCCAGGAATCCGTGGTTACGGCCCAAACTATTTTTTTTAGATACTCCTGCTAAACTGAAAGGTTGACAGGGAAAACCGGCTAGCAGGATTTCATGATCAGGGATTGACTCCTCATCAATTTTAGTAATATCTCCGAAAGGAAGTTCTCCATAATTGGCCAGATATGTCTTCTTTGAATATCGGTCCCATTCTGATGAAAAAACAGACTTACCGCCATGTTTTTGCATGGCAAGACGAAAACCTCCTATTCCTGCAAACAGGTCTATAAAGGTGAAATCTGAATTTTGCCGAGAGGGAAAAGAAGGTTGAAATTTATGGTTTTTCAGATATTCATCTATAATAAGTTTTATATGATCGGTGTCTAACTCCTCCTTGTACCCAATTTCTTCTGCAACATCGCGAACAAATTCATATGAGTTTTCGCGGTAGATAATTTGAGCTTTATCATTCAAATCATTTGTATAGTGGGTGAAAGCAGCAGCACCATCAGCATACTTATCCTTAAGAATATGATCATTGAGTTTCTCAGCTATTTTTAGGATATCCATGATAGAGCAGGCCAATTTTTATTCACGACAATATATTAAGAGTTAAAAAATAATATGACTTCAGTAGATTTTTTTGTCATTATTTTACTAACATATAACTCATCATGAATTTGTAATTCAGAATTAAAATTTTTAATTAATTCCTATATTAAATGACTTATAATAAAAATTTTAAATCATATTGGAATCAAGTTTTGCTCTAAAAGACTTAATTAAGGATGTAGTTTCGGAGTTTGCACGGATAAAAAATGAAGATTTTATAATCACCAACTCGGTTCCTGTTCTTTGGTTTGGTAATTACAAGAGATATCTTAAGTCTGAAAGAAAAATTGTTACCGTTGCATTAAATCCATCTTTAGCAGAATTCATTCCAACAAGTTATTCCGTGGCTTCTCCGGGGTATCGCTTTCCTTCGTACCGGGGAACAGTTTCGAGTCTGATTAACTCATATAACGAATATTTCAGGCAAAACCCTTACAAAAAATGGTTCAACCCAAGTTTTGAAAGAATATTAAACTCATTTAATGCTTCCTTTTATAATGGTGTTAATACTGCATTACACACAGACATTGGTAGTCCCTTTGCAACTGATCCCACGTGGTCAAAGTTATCCGAGTTAAATCGAAGTAAACTGGAAAGTTTTGGGGTCAGAACATGGCATAAACTTATTCAAATATTAGCTCCGGAGATTGTTCTTTACTCAGCTTCCAGCGGTTTTGAAAATAAAATCAAATTTCCAGAGTTAAATTCTTGGGAACAATTGGATTTAAATGGTCGAAAACCTTTGTTGAGAAGTAGTTTCTCCTTAGGATCTGATAAAGTAACTCATGTTCTGTTCCAGGTGCAGGGAAGAAAGCCATTTGGACAGATGTCAAATGAGGAACGAGATAAGATAAGTAAATATTTACCAAAACAATGATTTAGTGACAATACAGTAAAATCAAATTAATTACTATTAATATATTATATGTAGCTCAATGAAACTCTATTATGACATTGAACGTTATTATCCCTACTTGTGCATAAGTGATGCTTCAGAGGAGGCTTTGAAAGAGGTTGTAAACCGTCTTAGAAGTAATGACCTCGAACCAATTAAATTCTACACTAATCCCAAGCATCCCGCCTCAGATGGTAATTATTACACAACATTATTCAGACTTCCTTTTGCTGATGAAAAGAAACTTATCAAACCTCCAAAGGATTTGCTTCGTAAAATTTTCCAGGAATCTGAAAAAGTCAGCCCTCCAGAACCCCAGGAAAAGGAATCGAAAGAAGTAAGTAATGGGTTTAATGATCTTTTGACTGCGGAGAAAAGATATTTGGAGGAAATAAGGGAAATACTGAATAATCAGAGAAATGTTCTGGAAAAAGACAAAGAATATTTTAAAGAGCAACTTTCTTCATTAGAAAATTTGATGACCAGAACACAGGAAGAATCAAATAAAATGTTGAAACATTTCTCTACGATAAGCAAGAATTTATCGGTGGATATATCCGGCCTGATAAATAAGAAAAACTTAAATTATGAAGAGCTGAATGAATTGAATCTGAAACTTTCTGAAAAGGAGAGGGTTATAAATGAAAGTGAAAACTCAATCCAGCGTCTCCAGGAAGATCTGGAAAAGCAAAAAGAGTATTATAAAGAACGCATTGAAGAAGTAGAAAGAAAATCCCGGGAAGAGCTGACAGAAGCCAAAAGAGAGTATCAGAAAAATATTCAGATAATTAATGCCAAAAACCTTGATTTACCCGAGTCAACTACTAAATCGACCCCGGATGAGCTAATTAAAGAACTGAATTTATATGTTCTTGGTCACAGTTCACTTACCCGTGCCGATATCAGAAAAATATTTCAAAATGTGTTTGAAGAAAAATTAAATGTTCAGCTGCCAAAGAGCAATATCCACGTTGCTGCAACGAATTACGAAAAGATTAAAAGTATTCCGGTGCTGAATCATATTAAAGGGAATAAATACGATTATCTAATTTTTGGTCCAAGACCACATTCTTCAAAAGGTTGGGATATAAAACAAAGTCCGGTAACAATAAGGAAAAATTTGAAGTTGACGGGAAAATTTATTGTCGAAAACGACAAACCACTCAGCAAGAGTTTTTTTGAAAGCAAAGCGAATGATATTTTATCTCAATGGATTGAAGAAAACAAAGAATATTTTGATTAGAGGGAAAAATATGGATTGGTACTTTATTTGAGACCAGAAACGGATTTGCATTTAATATGTTTTAATTATTCTGACACGTATTTCTATTTTACCTGATTAGTGTATGAGAACATAGAATATTACACTTCAGGGATTTGGGTTTAAAATTATATACATTATGTCAAAGGAAGCTTGGTTTATTAATGAATCTGAATTAGATGATTTTCAGATTCCTATAATCCAAAAGAAAATTAATAATTCTTTTGTAGTCAAAGGATGTGCCGGGTCCGGAAAGACTGTCCTGGCTTTATGGAAGGCTCGAGAAATAGAGGATACAGAAATAGGAAGTTATTACTTTATAGTCTATACTAAAGCACTCAGACAATTCATTAATGACGGAGTTGATGAGGTTGGTTTAGAGCACAGTCGTGTTGTTCATTATTATAAATGGAAACATAATCTTTCCAAGGCCGGAGCAGATTACATAATTATAGATGAAGTTCAGGATTTCAGTAAAGATGAATTACTGGAAATGCAGCGGGCAGCTAATAAGGCTTTCATTTTGTTTGGTGATTCTGCCCAACAAATTTATTCGGGACTTAAAGATAATTTAATGACAATGGAGCAGGTTGCGTTTCACACTCAACTACCTATGGAGAATTTGGTGCGAAACCATCGTTTGAAAAAAAAGATTGCACGCGTAGCACAGTATTTAAATACTGATGGAGATAACATCGAAAGCAGATGTACCCAAGAGGGACAAAACAAGCCTTTATTAATCAAAACCGATTCTCAGGATGATCAGCTTGAAAAAATAATGGAAATAATTGATTCGGAAGGGTATACGGATGTAGGTATTTTGTTTCCTGATAATAAACATGTTAAATATGCAGATAAGTTTTTTAGCAACAAACAGTTTCGAGTTGAATCCAAGTATGATATTTCCTGGCCAGACAATACAAAGTTTAATTTGAATTTTCATAGTGATAATCCTAAGCTAATGACTTATCACAGTGCCAAGGGACTTCAATTTGAAGCAGTGTTTATACCCTATTGTTCTTCAGATAATATTACATTAAAACAGAAAAAGCCATTGTACGTGGCGATGACAAGAACCTATCAGGATCTTATTGTGCTTTTTTCAGGATTATTGCCCCCTTTTCTTCAAGAGATTCCAGACAATTTATTTCAAAAAAATGAGGAGCCCATGGGTTATTCTCAGACTCCTGAGGAAGAAGATGATTTACCCTTTTAAACTATTGCTATGGAATCTTACTTCTTTATACCAACAAATAGCCTGAATTTTAACAACATTCTGGCTTCCGAATCAATATCACCAAGAGCCTTTTATGAGAAGCGGGGGTTTGGATTTAAAAGATCAGAGTCGGTTGAGGCAAACCCTTTTCTTAATTCTCTCCTGGCATATTCCAAAATACCCGAATTTGAAATATACGGAACTGAGCGTGAAGAATTTCCATTGTATATAGGAATTCCAAAGAAATATATAGAAGAGAATTCAGTTTTTAAATTTGGTGATCTTGTACTATACAGGATTCCAAAGGTGGTTTACATAAACTGGATTGAATGCTTTTTTGTTGTCAATACCCTCGAAGAGAGGAAAAAGCTTATTGCAGGAACGAAACGGAGCCTGGAGGTAAAGAACAGTAATGAATATCAAAACAGGATTTATCTTCTTGGAGAAACTCAAATTGACAAAATAAAGTGGAGCGAATCTATCATTAATAATATCCAAGATATAAGCACCTTTCCATATGATGAATTAGAACGAGAGAGAAATAATAATAGAATAAAGGGGTTAGTTTATGGTTATGCGGCCGGATGGATCAGGGAAACATCTCCAGAATTAATCGAGAGTAAAAATTATTTTCGGGAATTCATAAATACATTTTCAGTTCTCATTAACGAATTCTCTCAATTTAGTCATGGTAAGATAAATAAATTACCTCATGATTCCGAGAGAAATATACAGCGGGAGATAAATGAACTAAGAGGTCTTCAGCAGAAAATTAAAACACTTCTTTCCACCATTGAGAACAATAGTTTAGAGAATGAAATCAGTGAATCTTTCAGTTTAAATGATGTAGAAATCCAATTCATAAAGGAACATAGTTATAAGGAAGGAGGAATCAGCCTTTATCAACTAGTTGAAAATTTTTTAAAGACCAAGCATCCGGAAGTACTCTCTATTAGTGATTTGCTGGACATTTTAAATTCTTTTGCCACCGAATTTTTAAATCAACCAAGTCAATATAAACTAAACCAGCTAAAAGAACGTCTGAATACCGATAAAACGATGATTCAGAAAAAATTTAATGAAATTGAAAATCAGCACGCAAGAGAGAATGTTTATGACGAAATTCCTTTTAAGGCTTCTGATTTTCAAGAAAGTCTGGAATTCAATTTTTCTGATCTAAACAAAATTGAAAACGATTACCTGAATGTCATTCTCTGCGAACTAATCCAATATGTGGAAATTTCCAGTTCAGATGAAATATCACAAAATCTAAAGTCAATATTGACGAAAATTGGCAAGACTGTTAAAACAATTGAGAATCATGGAGAAGATGACCATCGTTACTTGCAGAATTTGTATAAAGGAATTACAACCGTAGGCTTACCATTCAAAATAAGTGAAACGGATAAAATATCACTACAAGCATTAGCGTTTGTCCTTTCCAGGCATTCTGACATTGAGAAACTCCATGATTACATGGTTAAAAATAAATTTTTCAATTTCCGTTATGCATATATGATTTGGGGGATTTTATACGGATATGCCAATCTTTCAAAAGTGCAGCTGGCCCCAATTGCTGCAAATCTTGATTTACCGACGACATTAGCAGAGTTTTCAGCATCCCTTTCCGGACAGTCTTCCTTATCATCAGTCAAAATAGATAAATACCTGAACTCTGAGGATGTTTCTGAGAGACCTCTTAAAACCGTGAACTGGGATTATTCTGATACACCGGGCTCTGAAAAACAAAAAGCTCAAAGTCAAATTTCTTTTAAAGATGCTAAAGAGGAGATAAAATCAGAAAATAGTTTTGAATCCTTAATTCAATCAGAGTTTCAAGATCATCCAGATTGGTTAGATGTTATTATGGAATCTTATGAAAAAGCCAGTAATGATAACACGGTAATTTTTGTTGATAACGATACAATAGTAAGTAATTTCCAGAATCATCTATTGAAAGAAAAAAGTAACAAGGCCAGTGAACGTCTTAAAGGATTTGGAAACAAAAAAATTGAGGCGGCTACAAAAACATTAGAAATCTTCTTATCCAGAAAGACGGACAGTTAGTTGTTCAAAAAAAGATCTTAATTTTTTTCTATAACAAATGAGATATAACTTATTTAATTAGTTCAACAATAATTGAACAGTTAAGTCATACAAAATACTTGCTTTAATTTTTCCCGATAATATCCGGTATTGTCCGAAGAGGATTATTTGAAGATCTTAAATCCTCTTTATTGCACTTGATTTCTCATTTGATCGAAATAAAATCTCAACATAACGAACTGTTTTGACAGAGCTGCAAAAAGTTTGTATTCTAGCGTCATAATTACATCAGGAACGCTTTAGGCGTACCAACCGAGCACAAAAGCCACGGTGGTTCAGAATGTGGACAGTCAGTCAAAACAAATGATCTCTACACTATTTACATTCTGATCATGATGCATCAAACCTCAAAAAAGATGTGTTATGAAATATCTGTTTATTTCTCGTCCAGGCGACCCTGAGAGTTTTAAAGAGTACTTTAAAAAGTTTGAATTACTATCTAACGACTCTTTGTTGGCTCAATATAACAGAGAAGTCCAGATTGGTATTGTAGGTGTACATGCGCAAGCCTTAAAGCTCCTCGCATTGCGTAAAATATTTCTGAAACGGTTTGGAAAAAGTCCTGTTCTTCTGAAAGACGATATGATCAGTCTAACCGGAAAGCATAATGTTTTTCCGGATCCATAATCAAATAAATGGTCAGCAAAAACCCTGATTACGCCTTTTAAACATTTTATAAAAAAAGAGTGGGTATTAACTGTGCGGATACTCTGTACCATTACCCAAGATCTTATTTTGAACCTAAAAGTAACTGAACATGTATTTTAATTCACTGAGCAAAATAGTATTACAACAATTTATTGATGAAGGGGAAGAAGTCTTGAAGATTGAATACACAGGAGACTTTCTGCAATATTCGGCCCCCATGTGTGCCTGGATTTATTTGTACCAAGGCAACTACGCTATAACATCTGAATGGGGCGATCACTGCGGGCCTATTAGCAGTTTGGAAGAAGCCCTGCAATGGAGCCCTTTTGCTATGAACATCGACACTTTTGTTCTCACATCAACAATCCTGGATCAGGATGAACTTAATGACATAGAAAATGAGCTTTTACTACGTATGCAGGAAATGGCCCATAAATATCCGGACCTGATCCCGGGTATTGACCAAAATAGATTATCGGGACTTCTGTCAGAGGATTACAATAGCCCATTCTATGCGATCTGCTCCGACCTCAGATCGTTCTTAGAACCGAGGTCCGTTTATGCCGGAGGTCCCCTTGAAAGCATTGTGAGGCACACCCGGGCACAGAATTACCACAAGATCTTGATGACATACGGCATTGATACGATTCAAGTGCTCATGGCGTATTTCCTGAAAAAGGAAGCTTATCTCATCTGCCGGGATATAGACCAAACCATTCAGGAGCACAACAGACTTACGCATAATAATCTGAGTGCTTTTAATGAAAACCTCTTGGCGTAGCCGATAAAGAATCAACCCTAATTAATCAGTTAAATATTACTTAAGATGAAAATACCGAAAACAAACATCATGAAATATCAAAAGACCTTATTAAATGTAGCTGCCCTTTTGTTTTTTTTGACCTGGAATGGCTTTGGTCAGGCTACTTATCACGTAGGGAAAACCGAATACTACTATGGCCAATACTATTCAACTACCGGAAAGCCTAAGGTTAAGAGGAGCCAGGCCAATAAACAGGCATTTTTGAAAAAGCTCGGGTACTCAAAAGCACCGGATGACTATGAAGTGGACCACATTATACCCCTTTCGAAGGGAGGTAGTGATTCCCCTTACAACATGCAGTTGTTACCGGTTCGCCTGCACCGGCTCAAGACCGCCAGGGAAAGAAGCTCTTATAGCTCCTCAACGTATAGAAGAACCCCGGACAATACGAATTATAATTCGAACTATACGCCTTCTCATGGCTATAGTACTTATAATACAAATACGTATGTTCCTCCGACCCCTTCTTTAGAGATGCCCAGCATAAGGCCGGCTCCGCTGCCGTCGCTACCCATTGAAACATATAGTCCGGTGTATACACAGCCTTCTTATAAAGTCCCCGGGATATCCTCCGGCAGAACATTATATACAGGATCCAGGGGGGGCACTTATTACATCAATTCCAAAGGCAACAAGACATATGTCAGGAACTAATAATCATCTCATTTAAAACCGAAATCCAAAATCAAATTAACATGAAAAACAGAGTAGTCAAAACCGAAAAAAATATCCTTTCCGATTATTTCACTAAGGAAAGCACCAAAACCTTTCTGCATGAAATGGACATAGCATTAAGATCATTGTCTTATGGTGAAGTCCTGAGAGTAGTACTCAATTATAATATCCTGAAACTAGTTGAAGTAAAAGAATTTCTTAGTGCTTATGCGGAGATGTTACGTAGTTGGCAAAAACCCTACGAGGGAACCATAATTGTCGGGGAAATTATAACCAGAGCCAGTAAATGTATTGCCTGTGTTTATGGAAAGGATATGACCGTTTATGAGTTTCAATATAAACACTCCAGGGCGAAGGAGCCTTACAATTATATAGTTTATGGCTACAATTTTGGAATGTTATACGACATCCAAGACGGGATTTTAAATGATCTGAGAATTTGTAACGCTTTTTTGAGCAAATCTGAAATGCAAAATTTAAGCAAATAGTTAATCAAAAAAATTATACCAGTGGATTTAAACGAGATATTCAAAAGTACAAAGACTACTTTACCTTTAATGTTGTCTGAACTTGTAGAAACCCAATGCTCCATAAAAGCAATGCTTACGGTTATTTTAGCAGAATTAGCAGATAATGACCCGGTAAGGGAACAAAGACTAGTAGATGATTGTAATAAATGCAGGGAAAAAGAGCTATTGCGTGTTGTTGCTATATTCGCTTCCTGGGACAACAAAAACTAAACTCAAACAAATGAAAATATATGAAGCAGAAACTTACGCCGACTTTAGGATATTCCTTAAAGCTAATCTCTCTTATCCTATGCCCCCAGATGGGATAATGGACAGAATCATTATGTATATAGAACGTCACAATTTTTTGCAAACTCTTTATACATATCGTATTGACCCCCTGCAGATTCTGAGGAATACTTTTTGGAGACAGAGGGTTACAAAAGGTGCCGAGCAGTTTATGCAACTCTGGGAAAGCATAAAAAAGCCACTGGGGAGAGTTTTAATTTATTCCAGGAATGAATAGAATAGATAAGATTCATGTGATAGTAAGTTTAGATGGATGTTCAGGGTTCGGATTTGAAGATTTCTCCGCAGAACTTAATACGAAAATATTGTACCAAGTACTTATAGAAGTATCAGAGGAATTAAATCATCCCATTCAAGAAAAATGGTATGATATGGCCAAAGGATATTTTGATGATGAATAAAAAAGAAGATGTAGTGTATTTGTTTCCTGGAACATTGATGAGCAGGAATCAATTCAAGTTAAATAAATTTAAGTTATGATGATTAGTCTGTTTATAGTAGAGATGATTTTAGGAGGAATAATCATTGCAATATGTAATGCTCTTTTTATGATTGTTGCGGGGATTTTATTGAGGCCATTTTTTTGGTTGGATGAAAAAGTAAAAAAAAGAAAGTAAGATAAGAAGTATAAAATTTGAAGATCTGCCAGGTTCAATGGAATTATTCCTTGAAAAATTAGGTTGTCCAGAGGATGAATACAAACATATAAAAGAAAACCTACAGCCCAAGGAGCCTGTAGAACCCCTTACAAGGGAAAAAACAGCCGAGTTCCTATAAATTTCTCTGACAACTTTGTGGGATATAGTCCTATTACACTCATTTTATATGCTCTACCTCCGCTACACTTATACTGCCATTGCCAGAGCTAAAAAAGACTTAGTCATGTTCTAAGGACATCAGATCAAATGAAATATCAAAAACTAATGCCCGTTTTATAAGTGAGCTAGAACGTCAATTTAATCAGAGTTAGATGAGAGGATTATCAAAATCACAATTACAATTTTTAAAAAAGCAGGGTATTGAAGTCAGTCAAACATTTGACGCTAAGGGTCTGAAAAAGTCTGAATATAGACCGCGGATGAAAGCTACTGGAAAAATTATAGCCTATAATGTATCCCCCTGCAATAAAGCTGGGCATACTTTAAGAACAAGAGCAGGTCATTGCGCCCAATGCAACACGGCTCACATAGCATTTCAAAAGCGTAATGATAAACCAGGAATTGTTTATATAGCCGGTACCAGAGAAGGTAAACTTGTCAAAGTTGGATATACCAAAGGAGTACATATTCGATCTGAATCCTTGAATAGAACAAAATACGGAGGTTTCTCCGATTGGGAAATCCTATATGCAATTAGTTGCGTAAAAGCTGGAGAAATCGAAATAAAAGCAAAATCTAGCTTAAAAGCATTTTCTGCTAGTATGGTTTATGACCACGATGGAAAAGATCAGAAAACAGATGAAATCTATCGATGTTCCTTCGATTATATCAAGAATAATTTAAGGCAAGTAATCGGAAATGGAAAATATAAAGTTGATGTCTTAGTTGAGAGAAAAGGTAATAATTATCAATTTCCAACGGCACAAATGAAATCTCGAAGAATTCATAAACTATCTAAAGGTTAAACAAAAACGATTAAGCCCCCAAAAAGCAGAATCATATTCAAAGGAATTCTAAATTAATTTATTTAAGCACAAAATTTCACCTAACCGCTACTATGAAAATTCGAGAAAATCAAATTTTATACTCTCCTTCAGATCTTGCAAATCATATTAGTTGTAGGCATTTAACCGAGCTTAATAAAAAAGAAGTCAGAGGTGATATAGATCCGCCTGAGATTTATAATAACCCAAGCTTGACCCGGCTTATTGACAGAGGTATAGCCTTTGAACAAGAATATCTTAACCAACTCAAATCACAAGGCCTTAGTGTTATGGAAATTGAGTACGGAGAAATCGATGCTGAGAAGAAAACAATGGACGCCATTGCTAATGGTTATGATATAATTTATCAGGCTCGATTGAAATCCAAGAAATGGTCAGGTTGGGCAGATTTCTTAATAAAGGTAGAAAAGCCGAGTGATCTAGGGGATTGGTCTTATCAAGTTTGGGATACTAAACTAGCAACAAATACCAGAGCTAGCACAATTCTTCAGGTAGGTCTTTATACGCAACGGTTGTCAGAGATTCAGGGAATTGATCCGGAATTTATGGGAGTCATAAAACCCAATGGGGAAGAAATCTTTCGTTATCATGATTTTGCAGCATATATAAGGCTTGTTCAGCAAAGTTTGGAAGGTTCATTGCTGGTCGATTCTGAGACATATCCCGATCCGGTATCTCATTGCGAAATATGCAAATGGTGGAAGAAATGTAATGCTCAGCGCCGGAACGATGATCATTTAACATTTGTAGCAGGCATGGGGAAACCCCAAATGGTAGAGTTAGGTAAAAACAATCTAAATACTTTAGCCAAATTAGCTTCAATGCCAAATCCTCTGCCGATTAGCCCTGAAAATGGTAGTCTGGCTACATTTAATAAACTTCGTAACCAGGCAAAAATTCAATATGAAAGTCGTGAAAAAGGGTTTAAACCTTTACATGATTTTCTGCCAATTGAAGAGGGAAGGGGGTTTTACAATCTTCCTGAACCTAATGAACATGATGTTTATTTGGATTTAGAAGGTGCGCGTATGGTGGAGCCAAACGGATTGGAATATTTAATTGGTTATATATACGAAGGAGATTACACCTCCCTTTGGGCAACAAATGAAGAGCAGGAACTTGCCAATTTTGAGAAGTTTATTGATTGGATACATGAGTTAAAAGGAAGTCATCCTAAGATGCATATATACCACTATGCACCTTACGAACCCAGCGCATTTAAGCGCATCATGGGTAAATATGCTTCACGAGAAAACGAGGTAGATGAGTTACTCAGGTCCAAGTCATTTGTTGATTTGTATAGAATTCTACGTCAATCCCTTATTGCAAGTGTGGAACGTTATTCTTTGAAAGATCTGGAGAAGTTTTTTGGGTATGAGCGTAAAATGGATCTAAGGAAAGTATCAATTCCCAAAACAAGCTTTGAATATTTATTAGAAATAAAACGAGAAGGAGAAGCATCGGAATTTGATTTGTGGATAATAGAGCAGTACAACAAAGATGATTGCCATGCTCTAATTGAATTACAAAAGTGGTTGGAGAGCTTAAGAAATGAACTAATTGAACAAGGGCTAGAAATTACCCGGCCTGAGCTCGCAGAAGGAATTGCTAGTGACAAAATCACCGAACACCAGGAACGGATTGAGCCCCTTTTCATTAACCTAATGCAAAACATGCCAATTTCTGAACAGGATCGATCTGCGGTTGAGCAAGGAAGATATATCCTAGCGCATTTTTTAGATTGGTATAGACGGGAGGAAAAAGCATTATGGTGGGAATATTTTCGACTTATTGAGCTCGATCCAGAGGAACTGCTGGATGAAAGAAAGGCAATAAGCTTTCTGAGTTATTCGGGGAAGAGTTATCAGGAGAAACGTAGCCGGGTTGATGTATACACTTTCCCTCCGCAAGAAGTTGACATAAAGGAGGAAGCCATTAAAAATACAGATGGTGAAAGCGTAGGAACCATACACTCCGTGGATAAGGATAATGGAATATTGGAAATAAAGAAGGGTCCAAAATTTCAGCAGCTGGATCATCCTTCTGGTTTAATTCAATTACAAAGGATAAATCCCACAGAGAAAGAGGAAAGTATTATTCGCTTAGCTCAATGGGTCGCGGAGAATTCTATTGATTCCAAGGATCATCAATATTTATTGGGGCGTAATTTACTTCTAAGAAATGCTCCCCATATTCATGTTCAAGAATCAAATCAAAATAACATTGACTTCGCCATAGAAATAATCAAAGGCCTAAATGGGGATTATCTTGCCATTCAAGGGCCGCCTGGTTCGGGGAAAAGCTATACGGGAAGTCATTTGATCCTGGAGTTAGTAAAAAAAGGGAAGAAAATAGGTGTAACCGCAATGAGCCACAAGGTAATAACCAATCTTGTGGCTAAGACAAATGAACTGGCAATATCAGAGGATATTCAATTGAATATTATTCAAAAGGGAGGGTCAGACGATACGGTACCTTGGGCAGTGTCCGATAACAATAATGATATTTCGGAAAATTTAAATGATTATCAGATCATTGCCGGCACTAGCTTTATGTGGGCTCGTGAAGAGTTCTATGAAAGTGTTGATTATATGGTTGTTGATGAGGCAGGGCAGTTAGCTTTAATCGATACAATTGCTTTATCGCAATGTGCTTCTAATATGATTCTTTTAGGAGACCCTAATCAGTTGCAGCAACCTCAACAAGGAGTTCATCCAGCAGGTACTCAAGTAAGCGCCTTGGAGCATATTCTCGATGGAAATCAAACTATCCAAATGGATCAAGGAATATTTTTAGAAACCACCTGGCGGATGCACCCGGCAATAAATGATATCGTTTCTGAGCTCTTTTATCAAAACCGCTTAATTACTGAACCTCATTTAGGAGAACAAAGCTTATCAGGTAATCTAAAATATAAGGTTGGATTGAGTCTTTTGGAGGTAGATCACGAAGGAAACTCATCCTCATCTTCTGAAGAGGTAAGGCTTATCACAGAATTAGTAAATCAATTGTGTAGCGGATCCATAGGTTATGTTTCTGTAGAGGAAAATGAAAAAACAATTTCCAAAGAAGACCTGAAGATTATCAGTCCATACAATGCTCAAGTAAATCTTCTAAAAAAAGAGATTCCTAATGTCGAAATTGGAACGGTGGATAAATTTCAAGGGCAAGAAGCTCCTATAGTAATTTATTCAGTTGCAAGTTCAAGCCCATTAGAGGCTCCTCGAGGCATGGAATTTCTATATAGCCCAAATCGTTTAAATGTTGCGATTTCCCGCGCCAAAGTACTTTTCATAATGGTAGCTAGCCCTAAAATATTTGAAGCTGATTGTAAGAGTCCAAGAGAAATGAAGTTGGCAAATGCCTATTGCAGATTTCGGGAGATGGCACATATTCTATAGAGATAGAATAAATGATTTTTATATGAGGGTATCCAGTTTCCGCTGATATTCACAATATGCACATTCTTCTGTATACCCTGGAATTTTATCTTGGTTCAACGTGTCATAAATATTACTCAGGGCATCCTGTAACCAGGAATCATCCCCAACATAGGGAATCAGGGAGACTTGAAATTCCATGCATTCATCAAAGGCAGATTTATCCCTTATCCCATTACAATAAACAAAATAGCTAGTATTTGAAACCTCAAATCCATTTTGGCGGAGCAAAAATTGATAAATTTCAATTTGCCTTTTGTAGCTGAACTGCCAATCCGCATCAAGCGTGATCTCAGCACTTTTACTAGTTGCCTTGTATTCTACTACAATTAATTCACCCGTCTTGGTATCCTGCCAAATATCATCCACGGCTCCGTGCAAGTGAAAGTTATGATTCATATCAATATAACTAACACCTTTAAAGTTCTCACGCCAGTCATCTAATTTTTCGTGCTGAAAAGGAACTGCGTTCAGGCCAAGCCGAATCATATAAGGATGAGGTTCTTGTATAGCCCTATAGCGATCAAATTCGTTTTTCAGCAAATTGTCCACTGCTGAATTTATGGTGAAAGGTGGCCCTGAAGGTTGCCCAATCTTCAAACGCCGATCCAGATAGAAACATCTTGGACACTTTATAAAATTCTCAATCTTAGATCTACTAATTTTATAGGGTCTTTCGTTTCCAATGATATATTTTCCTTGGTAAGGTTTCAAACTCATATCAGTCAAATTTGATGTTTACAAATCTTGGCCAACTTTCGGGGGTTCCAGATCTGAAAAAGTTAAATAAATTACGTTCTAATGTGGATATATCTATACCTAATTCATCTGCTGCCAGCTTCATATTTGTCCAATAATGCCTTAAATCTTTGAACCTGTTGGTAGTAAGTGGAACTAGTTTTCGATCCTTTTTATTTATTGAGAATCTACCCATCACATTTAAGGCCATTATATTGTCATAGATGGGCAGAACCATGTGAGAGCCTCCATAATACTGCCATAGGTTCACATGTTTTGTGGCGAATGAAATATTAAATTGATCCGTGGCTGAAATGAGCGTTTCAAGACTGTTCATAATACAATCCAATGTTTCCTCTGGATCATTTTCTTCAGAATCAATGATGATGGAACGTATAAAGTCCCTGTATGCATCCACATTTAAAATTGTGTTTTGAAAGTAAAACTGTCGGGCACTTTTTCCACCCCACAGCTGAATCAAATGAAAGATTTTTTCCAACTGATCATCTGTCAATGATTCAACATCATTGTTTTGTATTTCTTCTTGAATCAACCGGATTACCTCATTCGGCCCAAACTGATAACCAACATTTTGTCTTACTTCATCAATGAGAATGGCATAACCATTTGCTTCCATATTAGTCGCCATAGCCTGAACAGAACCATCGCCTCCAACAATCAAGGGCAATTCAGTATCCCAATTCAAATCAGGTATTGCAAATTCACCTCTTTTAAGAGAGGAAATCATAGGGTCATTTAATGTATATATCATGTTTTCTTTTTTTATTATTGAACCGGTTTTACTCTCTACGCAGCCCTCTAAAACAATCTACCTCTTCAATAGGTTGCCCCAGCAATTTAAAATTTGATATTTCAAGGGGAGGCACCCTGAGCAATTTTGAAGATCCCTGGTTTTGGAAATAATAAGCTCTTAATCTTATTAGTAATTTACCTAGTACATTATCTCCCACAACCAGATTTTCATTCTCCTTAGATCTCACGGTACCCCAAAATCGATCCTTGTGACTAACCTCCACAATAGGCTTGCTTCCCGACCTTCTTAAAAGGGCCCCCATTGCAACGGGATGGTGGGCCATCTTAACCCGTAAACACCACCACATGATATCTTCTTTGACTTCTTCAAAATCATTACGGGTATGGGTGTTCCGATACTTTTTAGATTTCATCTTTGCCGTCATAGGACTCGGATGGCCCATGATCTCTCTCTGAATCTCCGGATAATCTGGGAAGCGGCAGGCTTGATACAAGGCCTCCGAGGTGTGAAACAGGTGCCCATTGACATTCATAGGGAAGATCTTTCCCTTCATATTGGACAATCCTCCATACTCTGTGTCTGTTTTTTGAAACCAGACTACTTCATTTAAATTATACTCCATACAATTACCAATAATCTTCATCCTTTAATTCTTCTTTAAACTTCTTATAATCAAATATCCAGGAAGCATCCTCTTTATAATAACGAGTTTCCTCCAGAATATTTTGAATGAGCATCTTCAAACTACTGGCTATAACTACCGCCATCCAGGATTGACTTTTCTGAATTCTCAGGAGATGTATGGCACCCACTACCGTTTCTTCATACCCATTCGGAAGAATATCATACTCTTTATACTGATCCCAATCTTCTGTGGATTCCACATATTCCAAAAACTTATCATATCCAACAGTACCTTCTACCACACTTCTATTTAAATCAAATTCCCTTCGAATAAAATTGGCCACACACAAATCCCAAAAAATACTTCGCATAGCAATACCTCCTAAAACACCTAAGCACAATTCTTTATACCCATGAATCAACGTTCTCACCTTCTTCTCCCAATATGGAATATCCATATTAAATATCTCCTCAACTGCTCCCCCATCAACCATAAAAATCCCGGTAGAACGAAGAATCAAATAATCACTATATTTTTTTCCTTCTTTTAATACACCATCGATATAATTAGACTTCAAATACCTATCAAACAAATTCCCATTCTCATCAATCCCCCTCATCTTCTTAATCACCAATTCATGAATAGAATCTTGATACTCATACTTATTAAACTCTAAACTATTTCTCATATAAGTGGATTTTAGTCTTGCAAACCTACGGGCGAGGTTAGACATTAAATGTCCACCTGAAATTCGATTTCAGAGAAAGGCTATTCTAAAGTTTAAGAGTAAGGGCTTAGTGGTTAATGCAGGCCTTCAATAAAAGGATAGTTGATCTGCAGAAAGGGATTTTGGGCGATTGTAACACCTTCAGCTTCTGTTAAGATCTTCCCTGTCAGGGGAATCCCATTGCTGTAATTTACCACACCATACGCGTTTTCTGAAAGTTCCATAATGGTCCCTTTTGGGATCGATATAGGCGTATGGGGATGGTTTTCTGTATCGACGTCTTTGATGATCCTGAACCGTTCCGGGAAATCCTGGTAGATGGTTATTTGGTAACCATCAATTTCAATCCAGAGTTGAAAGTGTACCCGTAGGAGGTATACTATTTGCTCAAAGTCTGTACTTTCTACTTCAAAACGGAGTGATTCATTATTGGGAGATAGCGTAGAAAAGTACTTATCATATAAATCATTGATGCGGGCATCAGAGATGGAAAAGGGGTTTTTTCGTTTTCGAGTGAAGCCCTTTCTCAGATCTTTAGGCTTAGAGATTTCAGTAAGAAAAAAGGTGAATGGGAATTGCATTACAAATGTATTTGGATGGTACAGGAAAGCCTACTGTTTTGGTTGTTCTACACATTCCAATTAAGTAAGTCAAGAGGCAATCTGTTAGAAATTTCGTTCCAATCGAAATCATTTATGAGGCTTTTCTGTCTCCACTTATATAAATCTGATAGACCGCTGTAACTGGACGCTAATGCAAGTTTCAACAACAATTTAGATGTTGCTTCTTCAGGTAGCCCCTGAAATAAATGATCCATAATATCTTGAGGGAGGTTTATGTTGTTCCCTCCAACCAGATAATGTAAATGGTTCTCTGCCTGTGCTGCTTCATTTCTATTGTCAAAAACAATTATATATCTACTAAAAGGTCCACCACCGTAAAGATGATAAAGCCTAACAAGCATTGATTTAAAATTATGTAGCGTGGTATTATTCGAGTTATCAAAAATTATTCTTGCTCTGTTTCGCTTTCCAAGTCCTAAAACGATCGGAGTATCATCCAACACAAGAATGTATACCATGTAATTGTTTTCAGGAATTTCATCCAAACTATTGGGTGAGATAATTTGTCCGGGATAAAAATTTTCTAAGGTTTGTTCTAATGGCATCGTATTTAGTCTTTAATTACTTTGTCAAGTTTCTTATTAAACGTTGAGGGATTAAATAACATTAAATCACCCATTCCACATTTTCATTGCTGAAATGTTCATGTAATGCTTCATCTTCAAATACCATCAGAAATCTCCATTCATGAAAGATATTCTTAGCCCATTCAAAAACAATAAACCCTCCTTTAAGAATCAATTCATTTTTATTCAAGAGTAGATTTCGAGTATTCATAGAATAGATATCATTACCAGATTGCACAACTAACTCTTCTCCATCAAACGGGCCGTTGATGTAATATGAAATACCATCTTGCACCGGAAAATTGGGATAGAAAAAATCGAATGAAACAACTAAGCCTTTCTGGGTATTTTTCAGTTTTATAGTCACTTCATACCGCTGCTTAGTAAAGACTTGGTACTGAATATATTCTTCTCCATAATCCTCATCAACGAATACTCCTTGTGGGAGGTCTACAACTTTATCTAAAGGTCCCTCCGTTGTAGATTTATATTCCAGAAACATTTTCCCAGTGATTTCCATACACTCTTTTTTATAGATAGTGGTTTTCAATAAATCCCTTGACAAAAGTCACCACGAGAATGGGCCAGAGTACAACTGTGGTAATTTTTGTGGTGAGACACCACTCAGCCTCTTCTACCTCTAAAATATCATCTAACCGAAATATTACTTTCAGCCATAACATTCCAAGACTTATATAAAGAACAATCCCAAGCATAATTTCCATAATAACCTGTTTTAAATTTTGTTCCAATCATATGATAAGGCAGTACATAAGCGCATAATCATAGTTTGATATCATTCATTTATTAAGTATTCGATCACAGCCTCCCATCCGGAGTACTTATCACTCCCGAAATGAATCCACTCACCCGTAAACTCTTGAGCCCCGTTAAATCTTCGATCATCAATTAGATAATCTCCAATGAGCAACTGTTTATGATGGGATAGAATCAAACGTTTTCGAATCTTTTTGGTTTCAAAATGCTTGTCTATCCATAATCTCTTGTGCATCCATGCCTCTGGGTTGTCCCAGGGGGCGGTAGAAAGAAAATACACATCAAAGTGATCCGTATCTAATAATGTATTCACAGCTTCAATAGCCCCATCAATGGGAGGAAGATTTTCATAGAGCCCCGGAAGCCTATCAGGCCTTCCTATAAATGGGGTCTGTCCTGATAGTGGGTGACTCTCCTTACCTTTTTCAAAATCAGCAATAACTCCATCCAAATCGATGTAAATAATTTTAGCCATATTATTCGTTTTTGTGCGTTGCAAACATAATCGCCAGGTTAGACAACAAGTGTCTAATAAAATGAAATTTCTTAAACTTGATCTTTGATTAAATGTAGCAACACCTCATCCCATGTAGGAAATTTGGAATCCACTCCGATTGCAATCCACTGTCCCATAAATTTAATGGATCCATTCATCCAGCTATCATCGATCAGGTAATCGCCAATAAGCAATTGCTTTTCGTGACAAAGGATCAACCTTTTTTCAATATCCTGTTTATCGAACAACCTTTCTGCCCAAAATTTTCGATCGCCCCAGGCAACATCATCTGGCCAGTATGGCGTCGAAATAAAATACACATCAAACTGAGGTATCTTTAGTAAGGAGTGGACCGCCTCCAGTCCTCCACTGACAGGTGGTACTATATCATATACACTTATATCGTTTTTGGTAGGTTGCATTTGCAGACACTCACAAACCTGTAACATCAATTTATGCTCTATCTCAGCAATAATTCTATCAATGCTTACATAAACAATCTTCTTCATGGTTTTTCGTTGTAGAATACAGGTACAAATCTAGACTGCACCTTGGACAACAAAACGACTAACTCCTTTTTATGAGAAACCCGAATGTTGAGCTTCTTTTATTCCTGAAAAATCGCCTGGCCTTAAAAGCGCACACAAAGCAGGAACTTGTAGAGCTCTGGCAGGACCGTAATGATTCTGGAATAGATGAAAAAACAGTTGACAGGAATGTGGAATTCATGGAAAGGCTAGGTTATGAAGTCATGCGTGGTTTTGACAATAGAAAGCGCATCTATCGAATCATAGATGATTATGAAAATGAGATCCTGGAAAAAATAGAGAATCACCTTCGGATCTCGGAAACGCCAGAATTAGCCAATTCTGAAATTGTGGCTAGTGCCCCTGTCCAAAGAGGAATTCAATGGGTTCCATTACTTCTCGAGAGTATTAATAATTGCAGAACAATTGAGTTCGAGCATCATCCCTATACATCTGATCCATCAAAAAAGGAAGTCTGTCCAGTTATACTAAAGGAATATCAGGGAAAATGGCACCTGCACGGTTATGACATCCATCGAAAAAAATACAGAACCTATGGTATAGATCGTATTAGAGATCTTAAGCAACTTGATAAATATGACTGGAATTTGCTTCCCGATTTAGAAAAGGAAATTTCATTTTTTAAAAGTCGCCTTGGGGCAGCTATGCCATTGCCCGGATATTTTAAGAAAGGAGACATACAACCAGAAATTATCCAACTCAGGGTTTCAGATTTCTATCTTAATTATCTCAAGTCAAAACCCATGCATTCCTCTCAGGAAATTATAGAGGACGATGTAATCCATCTGAAGAAACTGGATACTAAAGAAGCAATGGGCTTTACTTTAGTAAAATACTATTTGGTGCCAAATTATGATCTGGTAAAGTTCATAATGTCACAACTCGGAGATGTAACTATTGAGAACCCTGGAAAATTAAAGAAATACGTCAATGATAAATTCCATAATCTGATTACACACATATCTGGCAAGCATACATATACTAAAATGGATTAAGGTAAAATCGAGATTATGAATAATATCGCAAGACTAACCAAACAAGGAATCTTAAATCAGCCTGTTCCCATTGCTGAATTGTTAGATGGCTCTCTATACTATCCAGCTTCGGCTTTTGATGGAGGTGTTGTCAAACATTTTTCAAAGAAGATAAATAGTTTCATTTATTGTGATTATGCAACTGGTAAGGCGGCCTTATTGGAGGAATTAAATAAGGGTTTCAAAGGATATGAGCTTTTGGCCAGTCGGGATTTAAGGATGTCTGAGCTCATTCCATCGGGATGGCAAATGGAACTTCCCCCGGGATTTGATATGAGTGATTATTACCGGCATAAATCTGTTATCAAAGACCCGTTTGCTCATTGGGCAGTATATGAAAGATTGCCTGAATATGATGAGGACCATGGCGCAAAGCAATTTAGTATAATTTATATTGGTGGAGAGGGGGTGGCTACATCTCAGGCACTATATTGGACAAACAACAAACACCCTAAAGCCCTGGCTATCATTCAACCCGGGACAGGATTTGGGTTCAACTGGACTGACTTTAGGGAAGGAGACGGACCATTGGCCTGGGTTGTACTTCAAAATAAATCTGGCATTCCGGAATTCATTGTCTCCGACTATTTTGAGCCTGGTTGGGAGGAATATGCTTATATGCTTAAATATGATTCCAGACGTGATGTGGCAATCTATGAGAGAAAAAAATTGGATAATTAGTAATACTAATGAAGAATTATGGCTTCTCTTTTGGGTTACTTTTAATGAAATCAGTAATTATTGCTAATGCTTTTAACCAGGGGTAGGGCCGGTTGCTCTTGAAAAAGATGGTTTTTAGAAATTTTTTGATTCTATGAAAAACCAACCTGGAATTATCATAAAGCAATTGAATAACAATAGAAAAACTATGGACGCAGGGCCAGGATTTTCTAATTGAAATCGTTGAAACATAATCTTTATTATGTCAAATAAAAACATAACTGATTGATAATCAAACTCCTTGGAATTAGCAGTTGTTTGAGATTACACTATTTGTGTTAAAATCCGTAATACGCTGCGAATAATGCAACAAGATTTAATGAAATTCGATGGTACAGGCTAATAAATTTACGGGTGCACTCCAGACAATTTGAACAATTTAGAGTTATGAAGAATGACCAAAAGACTTCTGATCCTCCAATTTATCCACTTCAATATCAATAGCTTCAATTAAGGTCCTAACCTTTTCAATAATCACCAGGTAGCTTCCGGCTTTTAATTGCCTGAACTCAACTGCATTCTGTAAACCGAGAAGCAACTCTCGATCTCGTCGCATTTCATCCAACTTGACCAATTTTATCTCATGTATCATGATACTATCCGGAGGGAAATCCAATTCATTAATAACTGGGGGGGTTATATTAATTGCAGAATCTGAAAGGTCAATATATTGTTGAATAAGCGGTGTAAGGAACTCAAAACTCCTCGCAGAACTATTATCTCTGCCCATTGCTACTATTTTCCTAAAATCCAATTGGTAAAGATTTGTAATATCGCGCCTTAATTTGTCATTGGTCAGTGTTTTTAAACCAACAGAATTTAGGGCTTCAAAACCCGAAACTCCCGGAAAGAATTGATGATCCTTATCGATCTTAGGGTAGAACTGTATTCTAGTTGAACTTATTGGATGTTCAGATTTTCCGCTTTTTAGGTAATCTATAAGATCAATGGTTACCATCATACCAACTAGGTGACTGTTCATCCCCAACTCCAATTCCTTTAAGGATAATTGTAAATCCTGCCTTATTTCTTTGTAGACTTCAATTTCGTCAATTCTTGATTGTCGAGCTTCATTCCAGTTATCCAATTCAATGGCAATCAGAATACCTATGATTACAATGAGAATCTCCACAATGGCATATAAAAGGTATTTGGTGAATCTATTTTCAGTCAAAAGACCTTGACGAATTTTATGCATGAAGTGGAACATAACTATTGAATTGACCTTTCAAGGTAAGATAGTGCCAATTCAAATATTATGATATTTATCACCTAAGCCGTTGTTTCAATGCAAGATGAGAGGTCGCTATGAAAGCATTCACCTTGGTCGAAAATTTAAGGAACCCTCTTTTTTTTGTTCCTTTAATTTCGGATTCCGTAAAGGGTAAGTCAGAAAAAACTTTGGGCCAATTTTGGAGTTGCTACACTTTTGGAAGGGTATATTCTAAATATATATTTTTCAAACATCTTCTAAAGATTCTCTAATTTCTCTTCCGTTAGGGTCTGTGAGATCAAATGCTGAAATTAAATTCAAGATATTAGGGTTTTTAGCAGCCAATTTCCACACGTCACTTTCTGTTTTTGTAGGTATAAGTTTTATGCTCTCCTCGTTATTTTTTTCAACTTCTTTGAAAGATACAGTTGGTCTAGATTTATCAGTTTTTATTACCTCATCTAAATAAACATCTGCCAAATCAGTTCCTTTTGGGTAGTAGTGTTGATCCTCCAACCATTTACTCACTTTAATATTAAATCCTTTAGAATTGAGCTCTGATGCTATATCAACCCAGACATGATACTCACCCTTGTCAGGGAATGCGACAATATCCCAGTCTTTGATGGATTTAAGCATTTTATATTTAAAACCCTGTTTACTCCCGGTTGCCAGCCATAAATAATCAGGTTTGAATACGCTCATTATACAAGCTGTTTTCTCTCCTTCTACTAAAGCAATTCTATCGGCTTTGGTTTCATTAACTAAATGAAGGCCAAACAAACATTGTTCAAGGTTAAAATCATGCAACTCTAAAAGGCTACGAATACTGGTGATATATGCTCTTCCTTCATTGGTCTTTTTACGTTTTCCAGATACGTGATCATAAAGCATGACTTTACCATGCCTCACATGATTATAATTATCTATTTGCCAAAAAATGTTGGCCCCATCCCACTTGTCAATTGTACCCAAGCAGTACATCTGTATTAGATTGCTTACCTGGTCTACAGAAAAGACAGTTTTTAAGAATTGAATGAAGTTATTCTTCTTAAAGTTTCGGCCATACTTGGATATTAATTCACGGTCGTGATAATCAATATGTCTAGGTTTTGCAAATACTATTTCTTTGGGTTTAGAATAGGAGGTGTTTTGGTTAGGCAAGAAAGTTTCTCCACATGAAAAGCAATATCCTTTGTTATCATATCCAAAATAAGGTGAAAACTTTCCATCTCGATTATGCTTACCACAAGGACAAAACTTAACTCTCTTTCTATTTCGATCGAATTTTAGTTCGGGATACATTTTTTGAGTTTTAATGTTTGTAATCCTGACAATCCTGACAAACACCCAATAGTCCAACGGTCTTGAAGAAAATTAAACGATTATAACTCATGAAAAAATTGACAAATGTTACATTCCTCATGAAAAAAAATGAGCTCATAAAATATTGTCTCTTAACGCTTTGATTTCTTTTTGTCATAATTATCACTCTTGCGTTAGGTCTTTATCTTTTTTTGATATTCGCCCTGATTAAGCTCAAGCTTTGTATTTCGATTGAAGAATAATTCATCCTTCTTCAGAAACCTATCAGCTGAGCTTATTGAAAAACCATTTGACTCAAAAAGCTCTAGGACGTCCGACCTCTTAAAGTTTTGAGGAAGTTTTTCATATATGTCTAATTGTTTCCTTGTAAGACCTTCAAGAGGATTTAGGGTCATAATACGATCATGGACTTTCAAAGTATTATGTCTAAAATATTCAACCAACTGTATAGCCTTTTCAAGGCTGTTTTGACTAAGAATTTCGGGGTCTTTGCATTCATTAGCACAGCTCATTACTTCTATTATTAAAGCAAGTCTCCATAAATATGTTTCAAGCTTGGACTGGATGGCTCTCTCAATGTGATCATTAAAAGCTTCCTTGGCCTTGGTATGTTGCCAGTCTGTAAAGACTTTAATAGTCTCAGAATTTACATGGACAACACTCTTTGTAAATGTCATTATATTGTCAATAAGCCTAAAATAGTTCTCCACATGCTCGGATGCGATATCATTTCCTGTAAATAAGATGGGCTTGAGATTATCCGGATATACAAATAGAAACCTGTCCAAAAAGCCATCAACCCTTCTGTTATTTCCAACAAAAGACTTAAGTATTTCAGGTTGCATACCGCCTAGAATATTAACATTAGTCTCTTCTATTCGAATAGGCTCTTTAGTTACACGGTCTACGGTTAGTTCAGAACCATTAAACATATCTAAATACATTTGTTGATCACCACCTTTTTTGTATCTATCGAAGGAATTGATCCATCGCATAAGCTCATCCTGAAAAATCAGGATACCCTTATCATTGTATTGTAAAGCCTCCGCCAGCTTTTCAGGTGTAAAGTCCTTGAGGATAAATTTTGAATAATAAGGTTTCCTTTTGCTTTTGTCCTTTTCTTGCTTTTCATATTCCTTAAGTTCGGCTTGGTATTCTCGAAATGACTTGCTATCCATTTTTTCAATTGGTTTTTTAGCAAATTGTAATGGATGACTTTTACCTGTGCCAGGTCTTCCGATAATTGATAGCCATAGAATTGGTTTCGCATAATAACTGCCATTAAAGATTGATAGGGTATTGCCAGTGGCAGTAGCAACCACGGATAAGATTCCTGCACTCAAAAAGTCAGGGTTAAAGCCAACCGTTTTACTGGCATTTTCAATTAATGCTTGTATTTCATCAGGAAAAATATTTGTTGGAAATCCAGATATAATTCCACTCATTTCCTTATCTATTGATTTGCTTAGTTCAGACAACCCCATTATCAAAATCTTTGTCAGATATTTCTGATTGATTCTTTATTCATTTTCGAAGGACCAGTTAGCCGCAATAGATTGTATTTCCTCTTTGGATTTGGCCTCTCTTTTGCCTTGGAGTAGGTAAGCTTCCAAGTCCTCTTTTCGGAAGAAGATATTCTTTCCATTAGGCTTGTAATGGTCGATCCTTCTATAATGGACTAGTTTGTAAATATGACTTTTACTAAATCCGGTAAATGAAGCTGCTTCATCTACCGTTAAAATTTCTTTTTCCATCCTGTTTTCAATTTTGTTTTCGGATCCGGATTAGATTCACATTCCGGATAAGAAAGGTTAGGACGAAATAAGAAAGAAAGAGAAGAGGAAAGAAATCGGGGGATTACAACAGAAAGATAATCAGAAACATACACTAAAATGAGTGTATGAAAAGGGGTGTTAAAGACCCAAAAAGGAGCTCACCTCGTTGTTTGTTTTTGTAATGTTTTTGAAATACTTCTTGTAGGCATCACTTAATGCCGTTTTATTATTGAAGTAGAGGAGGCTAAGGAATTGTTTATACTGAAATGCTTTTGCTTTACTACCATTAATTTTTTCTTGAAAAAAGCCGTTGTTTATAAGGTGATGAAGGTAATGGATCAGATACTTCTTACTTTTATTATCTCTGTTCCAACGATCACGAAACTTTCGATCTAGGTCAATAAATTTTTTCTGCTTGTCTTCCCAAATGTATTTGTCCAACAAGTATTTATCGTAGCCACCTGCATTCAATGTTGTTCTGGCTAATTTCTCCTCGATAGATTCAATTATATCCTTTGTCTTTGAGATAAGCTCATTATATTCTATGTCATTAAAATTTGGATTCTTTAAATCCCCAAAACAAATATTCAATATATCATCTCGTTGATTTTTTGGAAATACGTTTTTATGTTCATAATATTTCATCTGTATTCTTAATAAGAGAAGGCTGAAATTGAAATCTTGATGGATTACAAAGGGGTTAGGTTTGATCATTTGTAGAAAATCCAATTGCATTTCATACCTGCTTCTTAGAAGGATTAAATAATCGCGCTCCGTTTTATTCGGTTGTGATACACTAAATCGATCAAGATCGTTGAAGTAGTTGTCTACTAAATTGCTCAGATCAAGATAAGCTTCCCCAAGTATGCTCATAGTTATTAATTGAGATTTGCAGTAATGCTATCTTTTTGCTTGTCGGTGTAATTCAAATACTTGACTGTTAGGCGAGTATTACTATGGCCTAATGCATCTGCCACAGTCTTAAGGTTTGCGCCATTATTAAGCAATCGAATGGCGAAGGTATGCCTCGCACAATAAAAGGTAATGTTTTTATCGATTTCAGCCTTTTTCATCCAGCTGATGAGGTTTTTTTTGATTGCCGTTTCACTTAAAAACTTACCATTACGTCTTAAATCAAAAACCAGTCCCTGTGATGGTTTTCCAGCCAATTCGAGTGCAGAAGGTGACAACTTAATATTTATGGCTTTCTCTGATTTCTCCCTGAATAAGCGGAGCCTTCCATTTTTTATTTTTTCCCAGGAAAGATTTTTGATTTCAGCATAACCGAGTCCAGTGTAGCATGAGAAAAGAAAAGCCCTTTTTACAATCTCGTTTCCACAAGGCGTATTCTTAAGGGTCTCAATTTCTGATTCGGTTAGAATTTCTTTCGTTAAAGTGTCATTACTCTTTTTCTTTTCCCACCGAATATTTCTGAAGATAGAATCATCCAGATAGTGTTCCCGAGAAGCCCTTCTTAGTATTTTCTTAATCCTATTCCAGTAGTTGTACGGTGTTTCTCCCGACAAACCTGCATCGTGAAGAAGGAAGTGTTTATAGCCTTCCATTTGCCTTTCTGTTAACCCACTTAGTTTCTGATTGCGGTTTCCAATGAATTCTTTGAATTTATTAATAGTCCCGGCAATTATTCTTTTGTCAGCCTTTTTGTATTCTTCCAAATATTTGTCCAAGTACTTGTACAAAAAGATCTTCTTTCTGTGTTTGGGCCTAAAATTAGTCCCCTGAGATTCAATTTCCAGTTCCCTTTGTGCCTTGATGGTTTGGGCTAACCTTCTCTTTTGAATCTTGTCATCATTTTGATCCACTGTGAATAACCATTCATACGAATGCTCTCCATTATTCACTATGTGCAAAAAATATCTCTTTCTGCCATTGGCAAGCTTTCGCTCCTTCAGATATACGGCCATTTATGTGATAAATTAGGATTGAATTCCAGTACAAGCATAGTACAAAAACTTTGTACTAAAATAGGAAAATATAAGATAGAATAAGAATCATAAAACAGTTAAATAACTAAAAAACAAACTGTTAACTTTCTTTTGTTTTCTTATTTTATCATAGTTGTGTTCCCACCCGAGGTACACTATAAAGCCCTTAACATGCTAATTGTTAGGGGTTTTTATTTTAGTGAGTGACCGCTGAGTGACCACGACCTTGATAATTCCCTCCTAAAATTCTGAACCCAGAATGGTAGATTCGGCCAGAGTGCTTTTCTAAGGAGGTATCAAGCCATTTTACGTTTATCCCCCTATTTTCAGTACCTAAGAGTATAATCAATTAGACCATATGATATGAAATAAATAATCGGCTAAAATCCATTTTAAACACTCCTAAGGTTTTATTGTTTTTAGAATAGATTAATCAATTTATTTCAAATGAGTACAAGACACGGAGGACATAGAAAAGGTGCTGGAAGAAAGCCCAAAGCAGAGGAGCAGGAACTTATTGAAAAGCTAACCCCACTTGAGCCGACAGCCTTTGAAGCGCTAAAGGAAGGTTTGGAGGACGGTAAGCCTTGGGCAGTGCGCTTATACTTTAATTACCGATAGGGTAAACCCAAAGAGAATAAGGAGATCCAGGTGGAGCAGGACATCCAACCGATATTTAATATCATCCAGGGCGATTAAAATACCATACGGATTTTGATTTTATCAGACTTAAGAATTAAGACCAAAGCCCCCATCACCCACATTGTTTCTAACGAAACCATCTAAAATTGCTAATGCAAGAACTGGAACACCTATTAAAGCAATAGTAGCCCATGTAGAAGGCGATTTATTATTGTTTACAAGAATGTTAATGAAGGAAATGTCTACAATTTCCTTCTAAAGAAGAATACAGGGCCATCAGTACTTCCGGTACCTTGATAAGACGAACTTGTAGTTACCGCCTGGACAAAATCAAATCTATGATGCGCCATGAAATTGATAACAGCTGCAAGTGATTTCTTTTTGTCTAAAATTTCAGAATACTCCTCTCCAAGTTTTATTTGTTCAGGTGTTTCTCCTAAGTCCACTGTCACTCTGTAGCCATTCGCAAAATCTCTTTCCTCGGCATAAACAACAGCATATTCATATTCTTGGTCCTGAGCCAATATTTCGTTAGAAAACGTAGCCATCAATACCAGCAGTAGTATTTCTAATGATTTCCTAAGTTTAAACATCTTATTTAGATCTATAATAGGGCTTAGTTTATCTCATACGATGCTGATGCACCAGTAACGTTTGCTTTTAAGGCAAAGGGTTCATTATTCTTTGAAACATAAATTTTAATCGTGGGGGTCCCACCTTGATAATAGCCTATCCCTACTGAACAATTGAACCCCTTATCCACAGGCCCGAATGTTTCATTCCAACTTCTTGTTTGATAACCACTATTATAATAGCCGCCATCTGGGGTGGTGGCTGACCAATTACTAAAACGGCCATAGATGCCACTACCAGATATGGTATATTTAACATAGTAACTATCGCTCACTATTGGTTCATCAACCTCCATTTCCTCTTTAGAACAGGAAGAAAGAGTAAAAATCGTTAATATGGAAATTAATCCTATTGCAAAAAATCTATATACATTATTCATCAGCGACTTTTTAAATTCAAAATTTATCAGCGACAAAAATATTATTACCAGTAATTAGGAAATGTGACAAAAATCATGTTTAACATCATTTAACGTCCTGTAACATAATTATATACGTTTAAACGAAGGCTTTTTCGGATTACAGGGGATAACACCATTTTGTGTGAAAATGTATTACAATAGACATAAAACCGATAACTCCGTTCAACAGATACAGTATGGATGAAGCTGTTGGATATTTATGAAATGAAATTGCAGTCTTCAGCCATTCCTTTGAAGTATTTGATTGTTTTCATAGACTTCCCCCGTTGAGGTGTCGGGGTTGTCTTTTTAAGGCCTTTTCCTAAAGTATGTGATAATAATGAGGAGGTCATTCTCGAACACCCCGTCTCCAGTCCCAAGGAGGAATAGGCTTACTATCCTGCCAAAGACCAACCTTATTTGCTCTAGCTTCATCTTCCAGAGCTTGTAATTTCTCATCCTTTGAATACCTTCTGAAATGCCATGCTAATCCAGCCTTTAGAAGCTCTTCGTTAAGGCATTTATCATCATAGTACACCCAACCAATAGAACGGCCATATCTGTCCTTAGAATCCACTACAACACTTACCTGACGGCTGAATATGGCATCGGATATAAACTTGGTGGCTACGGCTGAGAAAGGCTGTTTACGCTGAGGACAATCAATGCTGGCTAGTTGATCGTCCCTAATTCTCTATCTATCTCTTCAATGATATTCGCAATATATCTGGAATCATCGTTAACATTGCGGTTGTAGTGTACATTCCTCTCTAGCCAATGTCTTAATTCATTTAATGTTGATGGCTGCTTAAAGAATAGAATTCTATTCATAGAATCTAAGGCCCGTGACTTTACCATGTTATAGCGGAATTGATCATTGAACATATCCAATCGATCTCCATGTGATATTAGAGCTACATACAGTCGGTCATAGATTATCTGTATCCCCTTTAACAATTCATTGTTTCGAATGATGTTTGAATTACCGTTGTTAATGATTGATTGGTAGGTACCATTTTGTGGAAAAAAAGTATTCCTGGGCCGAATACAGCGACTATAAAACAAAGAATCCATATAGTGTAAGTCTAGATCTTCTAATTGAGTCACAGAATCGAATCGACCAATAGTCCGCAGTAAGTCGAGATGTGACTCATTTACCCTGCCCTGAATTTGTTCAATATCATTTGAAAGGTCATCTCTTAGTCCGATTAAAAGGTTGCTTTCAAGTTCACGATCTTTTCTAAGTTCATTCCACCTGTCGACCTGCAACGCAATCAAAATTCCAATCACCACCAGCAAGATCTCCCCAACCGCATACAGCAGGTATTTGCTGAACTTATTGTCAGTGAGAAGTCGTTGTCGTATTTGGCGGAAGAAGCGGAGCATAGGTTGGTTAGTTGTTCAATGTTACTCATCCACTTTCTGCAAATCAAAACTATTGAACATTAAGAAGTGTTTATTACCATCTTTTATTATACTACCATAGAGAAGATCGTCACTCAATATTTTGTAGGGGGGTAGCCAAAAGACTTCGTGTCTGCCAGAGTTAATATTATCCTTATAATAAAGTCGTTTATCATCATCAAAAAAAGATATAATGGTTTCAGGCTCCCCAACTACCTTCCAGTCACCAATTAGAATTTTTGAAACTTCTTGGTTGAACACAAAGCTATCGTCGTAGCCTGAATTATCGAGTGCTTTAGCTATATTTTTGAAGCACTCTATCGCTTTTTGCCTATATCGGATAGTCCAATTTAACTGATTATATATTGCGATATCCCGATAATCCATAACTTCATTTTTGTACCTAAAATCATTGAGCATAAATTCAATGCGACTTTTTTGGCTATCTGGACTATTACTGGAATGCCAAGCATAATATTGACTTCTTATACGGGTGGTCTCCGCTAATAAGTCCTGTAATACTTGGTTCTGATCTTCGACGATCCTATAATACCTATTATACAATTCACTTAGTTCCCCTAGTAAATCCTTATAACTGTCAGGAACAATATCTAAATTCTGGTTCAATACAAGATAAGTATCCTTTCTTGGAGTGAAGCTTGTGAGAGTTCTAGAAGCATTGTATAAATGAGGGATTTTATTTGCCTCATAATCATCCATTGTTAATTGATTAGTTAGCACTAAAAAAATAGTAGAATCCCTTAAGGCATAATATTTCATCAGGTCAGTACTACTATTGATGTCTAAGATTAGCTCGTCCATGATGTCTGATAGAATAGTCGTGATTTTTTCATCATTTTTTCTTTCTTCATTCCAATTATCCACCTGCAAAGCAATCAAAATCCCAATTACCACCAACAGGATCTCCCCAATGGCATAGAGCAGGTACTTACTGAACTTGTTATCAGTAATTAGTCTTTGGCGTATTTGGCGGAAGAAGCGGATCATGTCAATAGTGTTCTAGTTCTTCCCCGATCATTGAAACCAGGTCATGTATTTCATCAAGAGCACGGAGGTACACCTGCTCTTTCTCATTGATTACCCGTAGTGATAATGCAAACTGATTTTGAAGCCTAGGGTTGTACAACCTGTTCTCGTCGATTATTTCTTTGGATGAAATATTAACGACACTGGATATTTCCGGGATCATCTGCATAATGGCATCGTAATGGATCGTTTCCATCCGGTTGACGTACAGATAGGTTTCTTCCAACCTGCGAAGACGTTTTTTGATCTCCTCGTTCTTCAGCAGCTTAACATCCCCACTGTTTACCATAGTTTCATAAATGTTGCCCTTTCGGTCAAAATCAGAGTAATCTACGAGCTTTTCGGTTATTATACAGAGGCTGTCCCGGCCACTTCGGTTATTTTCCCCGATTAGTGTTATGGCATAGTGGAACTGCGACTTGTTCTTGTTATTGTAGGCGATTTGTCCTTCGATATTCTGACGGTCTTCGAGCAGTTGCTGAATGATATTCTGATAAAAGGTCTTCGCCTCTTTTTCCTGCATACGGTTGTCATTCCAGGTATTGATCTGCAAGGCAATCAGGATCCCAATCACCACCAACAAAATCTCCCCAACTGCATAAAGCAGGTATTTACTGAACTTATTGTCAGTAAGGAGGCGATGTCGTATTTGGCGGAAGAAGCGGAGCATTTATTCGAGTTTGTTAGTTTGGAGTTCTTCTTCAATATGATCTATAAGGTCTTTAATAGCGGAATGGGTCATCTTTGCATAGTCAATATGGTCTTCTCTGATATTAATCAGGATGCTGAGGAAATTCATAAATTCCTCATTTGTTCGAAGGCGTTCAAAATCATTTGGCCTTGCGATATCAGAGTCAATACTCCTCCGAACATTACCAACCATGATTCTTTGGGTGGTATTCTGGCTAAAAGACCATTCCCAAAGGCCTGTATCGTCCAAAAGTGATTGTATATTAAAATTATGGACTTCGATGATCTGTTGTTTAAGACTGTCGTTTGCGATAATATCTATTCCTTTTGTTTTGAGGGTCTCATAGGTTGTTGTGGAAAACAGGGGTATACTCCACACATCTAAGTTGCCGAAAGCCGAATCCAGTTCTGTATTATAGGCAAGGTCATTTTCCAGATAATAATGAATGCGACGATAACCATCAAGATATTGCTGATTTGTATTTATGGTATATTCTAGTTCTGTACGGGAAAATTCCAAATCAGATTTAAGGTCCTCCAGAAGGGAAATTCCCTCCAGACGAATCTTCCTTTGCTCGTTCCAGTTGTCAACCTGAAAAGCAATCAGTATCCCAATCACCACAAGTAAAATCTCCCCAACAGCATACAGCAGGTATTTGCTGAATTTGTTATCTGTAATAAGTCTTTGACGTATTTGGCGGAAGAAGCGGAGCATTAGTGTAGTTCATTTAAGTAGCGTGGAACCGAACTCTGGGTATCATCCATCCTGTCTTTTCATATATCATTGGATCCAGTCCTTTAAAGTTACATGAAAATGATTGGACTAAGTTGATTTTACTATCTTTTGAGCTGAGAAAAAAAGAACACCCAAGCGCCTATCAGAGATTCGGGAATAGGTCTTAGCATTAAAGCTTGGACTTAAATTATAGAATTTATTTAATGGCTAAAAAGGCAAAGGCATATTGGAAAGAAAACCTCAGGTATCTCTTCATCCTGTTAACCATATGGTTTGGGGTTTCCTTTGGTGCGGGTATCTTGTTTAAAGATGTTCTGGACGACATAAAAATTGGGGGGTTTAAACTGGGCTTTTGGTTTGCCCAGCAAGGCTCTATGTATGTCTTTGTGATTTTGATATTTATCTATGTACGCCTGATGAACAAACTCGACAAAAAATATGGGTATGATTCATAGCCTGATGGTCGAAGGGATTGGGGTTCAGAATTGGACGTACATTCTGGTGGGAGTAACTTTTGCCTTGTATATAAGTATCGCTATTTGGTCGAGAGCAGGCTCTACCAAAGAGTTTTACGTGGCAGGATCCGGGGTATCCCCATTGGCCAATGGAATGGCTACGGCAGCTGATTGGATGAGTGCCGCATCCTTTATTTCGATGGCAGGTATTATTTCTTTTGCAGGATATGATGGGGCGGTGTATTTAATGGGATGGACGGGCGGTTATGTGCTCCTGGCACTGCTTTTAGCGCCCTACCTGCGCAAATTTGGCAAATTTACGGTGCCTGACTTTATTGGTGAGCGCTATTATTCGGACATCGCTCGTATTGTAGGTGTACTGTGCGCTTTGCTGGTTTCTTTTACCTATGTAGCCGGGCAAATGCGCGGCGTTGGCCTTGTTTTTTCCCGTTTTTTAGAAGTTGACATTAACACAGGCGTCATCATAGGAATGCTCATTGTCTTGTTCTATGCCGTTTTGGGAGGTATGAAGGGGATTACCTATACCCAGGTGGCCCAGTATTGTGTGCTCATTTTCGCATTTATGGTGCCTGCTATTTTTATCTCGATTCAGATGACGGGCAACCCCATTCCGCAACTTGGATTTGGAAGCCAAATGGCCGATGGGTCCGGCGCGTATTTGTTGGATAAATTGGATGGTTTGAGTACAGATCTGGGTTTTGCCGAGTATACTGAAGGGTCAAAATCGGTGACAGATGTCTTTGCAATCACCTTGGCGCTCATGGTGGGTACGGCCGGACTGCCCCATGTGATCGTTCGGTTCTTCACGGTTAAGCGAGTGAAGGACGCCCGGAAATCTGCAGGAATCGCCTTGCTTCTGATCGTTATCCTATATTCTACGGCTCCTGCCGTGGCTGTTTTTGCGAGAACAAATATGATTGAAACCGTTTCCAGGCAACCTTATAGCTCGGTTCCGGAATGGTTCAAAAAATGGGAAACCACAGGGTTAATTGTCTTTGACGATAAAAATGAGGACGGGATAATCAATTATGTGGCCGATGTATCAAAAAATGAATTGGTTGTGGATAACGATATAATGGTTCTGGCAAATCCGGAAATTGCCCGCCTGCCAGACTGGATTGTCGCTTTGGTAGCCGCCGGTGCTCTGGCCGCTGCATTATCAACAGCTGCCGGACTTTTGTTGGTTATTTCTTCCTCCATTTCTCACGATTTGATCAAGAAAATAATCAATCCGAACATATCAGAGAATGGCGAATTGATCGCCGCCCGGATTTCGGCAATAGTGGCGGTTTGCGTGGCTGGTTACTTTGGCATCAACCCTCCCGGATTTGTCGCTGCAACCGTAGCCCTGGCCTTTGGGTTGGCGGCAGCCTCCTTCTTTCCCGCGATCATTTTGGGCATCTTTTATAAAAGGATGAATAAAGAGGGAGCCATTGCCGGCATGGTCGTGGGGATTACCTTAATGATGCTGTATATGATAAAATACAGACTGGGCTGGTTTGATGAGGTTCTGCCCGGTAAGGACCAATGGTGGTTCGGGATTTCACCCGAAGGTTTTGGCAGCGTGGCAATGCTTGTCAATTTTGTGGTTTCAATTATTATCTCGAAACTCACTCCTGCACCCCCAGGGGAAGTACAGGAAATTGTTGAAAACATACGAATCCCTCAAGGAAGCGGTCCGGCCAGTCCTCATTAATGGAGGATTTGGACAAAGCCTGGTGCATGTACACGGAATTCCGGTATAGTTGTATTTCCCAATCAGTGCTGCCTTCGAAAAAGGTTGTTCAAACCACCCTTCCTGCCTGTAGCGGTTCTTGCACTTAGCCAGACGTTTTTCATCCGAAGCATGCCTTTTGAAATGAGGGGCTGATCAAGTCTTGGGAAGCTACTTGTTTCAACATTTGTCCTGTATATTGCTCGGATGATAATTCCGGACAGTCCATGAGGTTGGAAGCTATACTTTTGGTCGCAGATCATTTAAGCCATGAAGCAAATCTCAATAATAATTATAGCACTCCTGTCCTTTATATTTTCAGGATGTTCCAAGGAAGACGAAGCCCAGACCACCATCTTTGAAGGTGTGGTTTTTTTAACAGGCGATAATCAGTCCTTTGATGACCTGACTGTCATTTTATATGGTCATAGGAAATGTGAGATTTTGGGATGTGAACTCATCGTAAGGAGGACTTCCGCAGTAGGTTCAGAGGGCACTTTTTCAATCCAGGACACCTCCTCTGAAGACAGGTATTACAGTATTCAGGTATGGGGTGAAGGAAGGATAGGCATTATGAACGACTGTACTCCTGAATGCAACCGGCTGAATCCGGGTAAAACGTACGCGAACCTAATGCTTTATGTTGATCGATGAAATTTCATAGAACCCTTCAAGTTTCGGCACTCCTTATCTTTATATTGGGCTCAGGTATTTCATGTACCAATGAGGATGATTGCGGTGATGAAGCTTCAAAATTTTCTGTTTTGGAAGTGTCAGAAGTAACTTCTACCTCATTCAATGCCTATGGAGTGGTTACACCACCACCCTGTGAACGACTGAATGTAGGGTTTGGCACCGGGATCGTGCTCTCCACAGAGCCGGACCCGAACCTCGGGGACGGAATTGATTATGGCAGATCGTCCCTTACCTACGATTTCATGGTTATTGGACTAAAGCCTGAAACCAAATATTACATAAAACCCTATTTCATCATCAGTCTTCGCCGCTATGAATTGGGGGATCAATATGAAGTAACCACCTTATCCCAAATTGAGAACACTCCGGAATGACTTCTCAAATGAGTCAGGAGTCTTTGTCGGATTTGGCGAAAGAAGGGCTTCATTTGAAGCGGTTAAGTTCTCGTTCAAGGATCTGAATGATTTTGACATTTTGTTGCCGAACCAGCTTGAGTTCATCTTGTGCATCAAAAGTATGGATGTATACTTCTGCGATGTAATCCTCAAACAATGGATCCAGCATCAGGCCATGGAAATCGGAAGGAAAATCGCTTTCGGGGAGATCATAATAGCTAAGTCCAGAGGAACTGAGGCTCCTGACATAAGGATTAACAATGGAGCCGGCCCTGAGCTGAACTTCTATATGCCTTTTTTCATTTTCACCTGCGTCGGCAACCACATCCTCCCAACTGAATAACAAGTTGATTAGGGAATCGTTTTTAATAAGATGCACATCTCCGGAGGAAATCCCAGACCTAAGTGCCCCGTTTTGGGGGTTATAGGTCCAGAGCCAGGTGGTATTCGCGACCCATTCGCGGAGGGTATCGTACACTGGGGGAATTGCCTGGTCGGGCCTTAGGGTAACAATTTTATTCGCGGCTTCGATGACGCGGCTATTGTAGTACATCACGCTATCCAATTGCTTCAAATTTGCATTGAATTCAACCGAAAGCGAGGCGAGCAAAGCGGTTCTTTTATCCTGGTCTTTGCGCCCTTCATTCCAGTCGTTCACCCAGAGCGCTATCAATATGCCAATCACCACTAACAATATCTCCCCAACGGCATACAATACATACTTGCTGAACTTGTGATCACTCAGAAGACTTTGACGTATTTGGCGGAAGAAGCGAATCATTTTTCGAGGTTTTTCATCTCTTTTTCTATAGCTGTGATCACTTCTTCTATCCCGTTTATGGTACTAATATAAATCCCTATGCCGTATTTGCGTAAACCTATCAATCCGTAGAGATAGTTGATAAAACCCGTATCAGATTTCATTTTTTCTAAATCAACCGGATAAACCATGGGAACATCACTGTCTTTATACCTGAGGTATTTATTTCCATAAAGCAGTGTTTGCTGATTAAAGATGGCCCATTCTATTTTCAGATGATCCTCAGTCAAATATGTGAATCTTCGGTCATACAGATCAGAAATTGTTTTTTTCAGGGAGTCATTGGATAAGATTTCGGTATTGCTTTTGAGGCTTTCGTAGGTGGTTCGCCTGAATCGGGGCACATGAAAAGCGTTGATGAAAAAGCTCGCCCTGTCAATTTTATCCGAATGGGGTTCGTTATTGTCTATGGCGGCAAGAATAATCCGATAATTCTCTATAGTGCTTTCATTCAGGGATTTGCCAATTTGAAGGTCACTTAATGTTTCTTCCAGATCGGATTTCAATTCCGCAAGCATGGAATATTTCTGTTCGGTTAGCTTCCGATGTTCGTTCCAATTATTTACCTGCAGCGCAATCAAAATACCAATCACCACCAGTAAAATCTCCCCAACGGCATACAGTATATACTTACTGAATTTGTGGTCATTCAGGAGTCTTTGACGAATTTGGCGAAAAAAACGGAGCATGGGTTTACTGCTATACTTATCAAGTTACAGAAATTATTGATTTTGATCACTAGGCCGGGAGATTTCCTCAAATGTCAGGAATATTTGTCATTACCTAGGTCATTGATATTTATCATTTTAAGTTTCTCAGGTCTTCATTACATTGATAGGTTATTATTTATCATTTGAATCCGACCGCCAATTCAATAGGATATGGACTTCAAGAACTACTTTGAAGAGTTAAAAAGGCGAAAAGTCTTTAAGACCGCCATTGCCTATATCGCAGCGGCATGGATTATTGCCCAGATAACCGCTGACCTTTTGCCCATTTTTGAAATTCCCCCTTTCATTCAAAAGGTCATCCTCATTATTTTAATCGTCGGTTTTCCGGCTATCCTCATTTTTGCCTGGATCTACGATGTCACTCCTGAGGGGATCAGAAAAACTGAAAGGGTCCAAAATCCCTTAACGGAAAGACGCAAAAAGACCCGCAGGTTAAATGCAGCGATTATTTCGCTGCTTTCAATTGCAGTGCTCATAATGATTTACGATCAATTCACTATATCGGAAAGGGGAAATTCTGAAATTCTAACGTTAGTTGCAAAGGAGGATTCTATCGAGAGATCTGTAGCAGTATTGCCATTTAAAAATTGGAGCGGGGATTCCAGTTTGGAATACGTCAGTGACGGGATTGCAGATGAAATCACCACCAATCTCGAGGATATAGAAGAGCTGGATAAAGTGATCGCTTTTCGTCAGACGCTAAAATATAAATATTCGGATCTTGACCTTAAACAGATTTCGGATTCTCTGGATGTTAGGTTCATATTGGATGGGAGCATACAATTGTCTGGCGACAAAATACGCGTGAAGGTTCAATTGCTTGATTGCCAAACCAATGAATATTACTGGAAAGAAGTTTTTACGACCAACTGGGATACCGAGGAAATATTCACACTCCAAAACGAGGTTACTCGAAGAGTTGTCGAAAAAATGGATAAGGAAGTGGGCGTGGATACCGTACTCTTTGAAAAACAATTACCAACAGAAAGCACAGAGGCCTATGAATATTATTTGAAAGGTTTGTATCAGGAAAGAAAAGGATCTCAACAAGGTATTGCCCGTTCTATTGAGTTTTTCAGCAAGGCTATTGAACTGGATTCGACGTTCATTCAGGCTTACAAGTCCCTTTCTAATAGTTATATGTACGGCGGGGTTTTCAATGGGGTTAATGAGCAAAGGTATTCCTGGAGATCTTCTAAAAAATATGTTGAAAAAGTCTTGGAAATGTCTAAAGATGAGGGCGATCTCAGATGGGCAAAACAAAGAATGCGGACGAATTCCTACTTCTTTGAATGGGATTTCGATTTAATGGAAAAAGAATACCTGGAAGGCTTTGATGACAATAGCTATCTGATGAAAACCCTCTATGAGTTCAATACGGGCAGGTTTGAAGAAGCCTTGCAAACCGCTGAACTTCGGGCGGATCGCTATCCGGCTTGTGGTGTCTGCCAGGCATATTTGGCTAACGCGTTATTTTTTCTAGGCAGGTTAAATGAATCTACCAGGGTATTGGATCAAAATTTTGATCTATTTAATGACAACTATACTTTTCTAAGAGAGGCTGCCATTACATATTATTATTTAGGTGACTACAGCAAATCGCAGGAAGCATTAAAGCGCATTAGGTTTATTTATAATGACAATTCCCCTACCATCTTGTTTCTGATGGCAGTCAATTATAATGTAAGTGGAGATACAAATGCTGAAAAGGAAATTCTTGATAGCCTGCTTGAACAATATCGTAATCAGAATTCCGGATCACCGGCCTGGAATTTGGCTAAATATTATGCTCACACAGGGGAATACGAAAATTCCATAACGTGGCTCCAACGGTCTTTCGAACGCTATGATGTTGAAATGATCTGGTTGAGGACAGAGCCGCTTTTTGCCCCCATAAGAAAGGATCCCAGGTATCTGGAGATTTACAAAAATGTTGGATTTCCTGTTCCGCCTGAAGTCTTCCCAGAGGATGTGTCAAGAACGATTCAGTAACTATCCGATTCCCTGATCAAAACACAAAAAAGGTCCGGAAATTCATTTTTGGCCGCACGCTTAATTCAAGCTGATAAACCAGGCCAGTATGAAGTTGTCGGTATCTGCACCTATGTTTTCGAGGGCTTCTGTGTGTACGTAGGTCAGCTTCAGGCCCTGCCTTTTTGCGATTAAGAAACTATAGGAGGCAGAAACCAATAAATTGGATCGGAAATCCCCGGCAGCTTGTCCATTGATAATGGATTCGCCCCCGAAACCATATCCCGCACTAAGCGACAGCCAGGCACCCTTTTTAAATTGTTTTACCAAATGGGACTGAAGTGTATATGTAGGCCGCTGCCTGCGCTCTGAATTATTAAAAAAATCAGGGTTCCGTGTGTACATAAAAACAGAACCTGTTAATTCAAATGACCATTCGCCCCAGGTATGTATCATTCCGGCCTGGGGTCTGAATACAAATCGATTACCGCCGAGGTTTATCAATTTATCTTCAAAGTATTCCCCTATCGGGACCGATACCGCCAGAGATACGCCAAAACTGGTATACACCGTATTTTCAAGTCGGAATTTTTGTATTTCAGCGGCGTTACCTGCTGGAGGCCCCGTTAAGATCAGCGAAGCTCTGATTCTCGGGTCTGCAAATCCCGTTCGGCTTACTGCGGCGGGATCCCCGCTTAATAAACCAGTCCAATCTGCGGTGCTAAAAGGGACCAGTAGGCTGACAGTTCCCAATTTGTTGGCAATTTTAATGGGCTGTACAAATTTGGCGACCACAGAATGGGCCCTGACTTTAACATCTTCAATTTCTAATAGCGGATCAAAGAACACATCTCCCGAGCTGTAGGAATACCCAGCCCCCAGTACATGAGTGCCCAGGGGGATCGGGGTCCAGCGCCTGGGTTCCAAATCCTGGGAACAGGCATTTTGATACATTAGAAATACGATGGTAAGTAAGAGGAAGGGCTTTGCAATTTCCAATTTCATTTGGCAAAGCGGTAAGCAATGGGTCATACAAAAATTGTATTGGGTTGGCTATTGATCCGGTTACTGTTTCACAGGTATCAAAATCTTTAAAGCCATTATTTCTTATGCTATTCTTAATTCAAGGTACATCTTTTTCTGGATTCGGACCATGTTCAAAGCTGTGGGATGGTTTATAGGGCTGTTTGGGTTGAACGTATGTCTTTATTTTACCTCACTTCGTCGTAATTTCTTACAGCCCGTGTGGTAATTCACTAATTTGTAATTACCTTTCATTTGATATTAAGGTTTATTGAGCAATAAGAAATCTTGGTTTTGATTAGTACTAAAAAGCAATTTATTGGTATTCTGATCCTGGTTATAGCCGGTTTTGGCATTGGAATATATCTGCAGGATCTGAAACATCGCGAGAGTACAGAAGCGGCGTGGCAGGCAAATCGAGCCAATCTGGAAAGGTTCGAGAGAATTCGCTCCCATACCTCTGAGATGGACGGAACAAACTGGCAGACCATGCGCGACAGTATCGGGCAGGAATTGGATAGTTTTATGATCCTTCGATTCAGAAAAGAAATGGAACGCCTCAATCGACAAAAGGCGGGAAGTTAATCCACTCTACATAACTGTAAATGGTGTTTACAGACGTTCGGAATTTGCGTTAATTCCCGAAAGGTTCAAAGCGAGACCATTGAAGATTTTACCATGGATAGGCCTGTTCGCAGCGTAAAAATACCTGCGTGTCAATCGCCTGGCAGGCCGCCTGCAGGAAACCTGAGCCCGAACCGGGCTGTGAAGTAGCTTCAATTTCAGTGTCATAACTCCGGGAAGACCCTTTAAAAAAGTTCTTCCATTGCCTCCATCCACTCAGGGACGTCGAAATTGGAAGTCTTCAGGAAAATGAAAAGCCCTTCAACAGCAATTGTGTAGGTCAGCGCAACCGCATTGATTTCCATGGTGGTAATCAAACTGAAAAGAGCCTCGTGGAGATTGGCGCTCAATCCATAAATTTTGATTGCCGGGAACAAGATGTGACTTACCTTGTTAAACATGATTCAGATTGTTTTTTGATTGATGATTGATGTCACTTTAATAGACGACCAACTTTGGCGGATGTTTCAGTTCTTAGCAACAGTTTAACATTCTGAGTCCTGACTTTAAAGAAATTTTAAAATTTGATTCCTGAATAATACTGCTTTTGGAAAGTAGAAATTGCGGTGTAAATGTTTCGAATAACCTTTTATTTCAGGGATTTCGGTCATAACTAACGCCTGTCTTACCACCGAATTGATCGTCCTGGGGAGATCGCCCTTAGTTTTTTAAGGAGATCGTTATGAAATTGACATTTTTGGACACGTCTCGATGACGAAATTGAAAGGTTTATGTCAGATTATTGTTAAGAAACTCCATTTCAAAGCCCGATAATTTAAGATTTTATCAACCTGTAACCACTTGTTATCAGTGGTTTTCGCCCTGCATTTAAAGTAGAATTTGAATCGTTAATAAAACTGTTGAATAGTTCTTAGGAAGGGTTGCAATTTTTACTGAACAAAATTTGAACTTTACACTGAAGATTAGCACATCCCATCTTTCATTTAGATTTCCTAATTGCATTCACATGTAGATCGGAAATTTTTTTGCGCTGTTTTTTAGAAAGCACATTTTGTATAAGTAACTGAAAATCAATTTATTAAAGCTTAAACGATGCAGATTACCCAAGTTATCAAACGCGATTACAGTACAAGCCCATTCGTGCTTGAAAAAATCACGAACGCCATCGAAAAGGCGATGGAGGCAGTCGGGAATGGTTCCCGAAAAGATGCCGAAATCATTTCCATGCAAGTGTATGAGAGCCTGTTGTTGAGGAAGGAAGAAGATCCTGACTACACTCCGACGGTTGAACAGGTTCAGGACATTGTGGAGGACAAACTGATGGGTAGTACGTTCCACGATGTGGCTAAGGCTTACATTATCTACAGAAATGAACAAACGCGCAAACGCAAGTCAGACGTTTTTGAGAAACGCATCAATCTCAAGCCGTATGAATACCCGCATTTGTACCAATACGTCGACGCCATTCGCCACTCGTACTGGATTCACACCGAATTTAATTTCACCAGCGATATCCAGGATTTCAAAACCCGGCTCAGCGATGTGGAACGCAGTGCTATCAAAAACACCTTACTGGCCATTTCTCAGATTGAGGTTGCCGTAAAGACCTTTTGGGGCGATATCTACCACCGCATGCCAAAACCGGAAATCGGGGCTGTGGGGGCAACTTTTGCCGAGAGTGAAGTCAGGCACCACGATGCGTATTCCCACCTGCTCGAAATCCTTGGGCTAAACCACGAATTCAATACGCTGAAGAAAAAGCCGGTAATCATGAAGCGGGTCCACTATCTTGAGACGGCCCTTAAAAATGCAAAGAGCGAAGAAAAACAGGATTACGCGGAATCTATCCTCCTCTTCTCCCTGTTTATAGAACACGTGTCGCTCTTTTCCCAGTTCCTGATCATCATGGCTTTTAACAAGCACCGGAACATGCTTAAAGGGATTTCAAATGCCGTTGAGGCCACATCCAAGGAAGAGCAGATTCACGGCGATTTTGGCATTGATCTGATCAAGATCTTCCAGGATGAGAATCCGGAATGGTTCAGCGATGACTACAAGCAGATGATCCGGGAAGTTTGCGAAGATGCCTACGAGGCAGAGAGCAAGGTGGTCGAATGGATTTTCGAGGCCGGTGAGCTCGAATTCCTCCCAAAAGCCGTCATCGAAGAGTTTATCAAAAACCGTTTCAACCAATCCCTGGAGAGTATCGGTATTGATAAGGTATTCGAAGTCGACGAGAATCTACTACAGGAAACTGAGTGGTTCGACGATGAAATCATAGGTACCAAGCACGGAGATTTCTTCGTGAAGCGATCCATCAACTATAGCAAGAGAACACAAAGTATAACCAGCGAAGACTTATTTTAACTATGAGCGAGAACACTCAATCCAACGTATCTGAAGACTTAAAGAAAACGAAAACCCCCGTGGTTGAAGAATTAATCCACGCTCGAAAGGAATCCCTGCAGGAGGTTCGGAATTCCGAGGAACCTGCTTTTAATTGGCTGACAGATCACAGCCGTCAATTTCTGGCCTCCGGGTACTTGCCGGAAGGTGTATCGGCAGAAACGCGTATTCGGGAGATTGCAGACCGGGCTGAGGAAATTTTACAGATCCCCGGTTTTTCGGATAAATTTTACAAGTACATGGGTGAGGGGTATTTTTCCCTGGCCTCACCGGTCTGGTCTAATTTTGGAAAACGCCGCGGCCTTCCTATCAGTTGTTTTGGATCGCACATTGATGACGATATGGGTAACATCCTGTACACCCAGTCCGAGGTGGGGATGATGTCCAAACTCGGAGGGGGGACTTCCGGATATTTTGGAAAGATCCGCCATCGCGGGGCACCCGTAAAAAACAACGGATACGCTTCAGGAGCTGTGCATATCATGCAGCTTTTTGACAAAATGGTGGATGTGGTAAGCCAGGGTTCTGTTCGCAGGGGTCGTTTCTCGCCATATTTGCCAATAGAGCACCCGGACATTCACGAATTTTTGGAAATCGGGACTGAAGGAAACAGCATTCAGCAACTGACACACGGGGTAACCGTGGGTGATGAGTGGATGCAGGAAATGATTGACGGGGATACCGATAAGCGTTCGATCTGGGCGAAAGTCCTCCAACGTCGGGGTGAAATGGGATACCCATATATCTTTTTCCGGGATCATGCCAATAATGGAGCCCCGGAAGTCTACCAGGAAAAAAATCATGAGATTTACGCCAGTAACCTGTGTACAGAGATCATGCTTCCTTCCAACGAAAAATGGTCTTTCGTATGTGTCCTTTCATCCATAAACCTGCTGTATTACGACAAATGGAAGAATACAGATGCTGTTGAGACTATGGTGTGCTTCCTGGATGCTGTTTTGAGCGAGTTCATTGAGAAGCTTGAGAGCTACAGGGATTCAGAAGATCTGGAAGATCGCCAGACCTTCCTGTTTATGGAGCGGGCGTATAACTTTTCCAAAGAGAACCGGGCATTGGGCCTTGGAGCTCTGGGATGGCACTCTCTGTTGCAGTCCAAAAGATTTTCTTTTGACAGCCAGGAGGCATATGACCTGAACAGTGAAGTTTTCCGTACCATTAAAGAGCGTTCGTACAAGGCCTCAAAAGACCTGGCAGAACTTCTTGGAGAACCGGCGGTACTTAAAGGATACGGAAGAAGGAATGCTACGCTCAATGCGATAGCCCCGACCACTTCGTCTGCGTTTATCCTTGGACAGGTATCCCAGGGAATTGAGCCGATCTGGTCCAACATCTATGTCAAGGACATTGCAAAGATCAAAACGACGATTAAGAATCCATTCCTGATGGATCTGCTGGAGGAAAAGGGAAGGAATACGACTGAAGTCTGGAGAAGTATCCGAGATCAGGACGGATCTGTTCAACATCTCGATTTTCTGACTCAGGAGGAAAAAGATGTATTCCGTACCTATGCCGAAATCGATCAGCTGGCTATTATTTATCAGGCTGCCAACCGTCAGAACCATATCGACCAGGGACAGTCGGTCAATATTCTTGTACACCCCGATACTCCGGTCAAAGAGATCAATAAAATTCATGTGTCTGCATGGAAACTCGGTCTGAAATCGCTGTACTATCAACACAGTATGAATGCCGCACAGAAATTTCGGCAGAAGAAAGACTGCGTGAGTTGCGAAGCTTAATGTTTTAAGTGTTTTGAAAAAAAACCGGATCTGTTGAGGTCCGGTTTTTTCTTTTTAAGTGCCTGATGCAGCTAAAGAGTTTGATCAGGGGTTATTATCTTACGTTATCAGTACATTCATACAAATTCAACCACACGTCAGAATCAAATGTACAGAACAGGAATCCCAAATGTACAAACCCTCGAAATCCGATGGTTTTTTGAGGAGGATCGCCCAGGTTTAAAGGCCATATTCCAGGGACTGCAACCTGAGCAATACGCTGTGGAATCCAGAACGGATACTTACCTGCTCCTGCCCGGCAGGGAAGATTTGGGAATAAAATTACGCCAGGGGCGATTGGAGATCAAATTCCGAAGCAAAGGTTCAGAAACAGGGGCGATTTCTGGAATACACGGGAATATAGAATGCTGGGAAAAGCTCGGATTTGAACTGGGGCAGGAAAGGATGTTCCCTCATTTACCAGAACATTCCGAAGCCTCATGGATATCCGTAGCCAAAAAGCGATGGGTAACTATGGCGGGAGTAACGGATGGCGAAATACACTATGAACCCCCAGGTTCGCCACGCGCGGAGTCGGTACAGGTGGAATATACACAACTTGGCCTGGAGGGAAGGCAGTGGTTTACTTTGGGCTTTGAGTGGCCCAGGAGGCAGCCTTTGAGCCTCCCGGAGCCTCTTTTGCGAAAATGGGTAATGCCAGAAGGATTTACAGAAGAGATTTCCATGGGATACCCGGCTTTTCTCAACGGGATTTTGAATGGACCTTATTGATATCCGGGTCAAAATAAGGATGTCTTGGGGTTGTTGGGCGGGGGAACTACCCGTTTACCGATTGAAAGGAAACTCCTACACCCCTATGTTTTGAAGGACTTCATCGACGAAATGCACGGTCCTGGTCAACTGGCCTGTAATCCAGGTTACTCATCGACTTCCCAGGTGTGATTTTGGGGTTCGCCATAGTTTTGGGGTGAATCCAAATCAAAAATCATGAATACGTTATCGCTTATAAAAGAAATTTACATCAATGCGTTCCGGAACATAAGCAACTATATTGTAAAGCGCTATTTCAAAGTCTTTGCCATATTCAGTTTTATCATGTTCCTGATCGTCTTGTACGCATTTATATACCGTGTATACACTGGGTTTCCTTTTCAATAATGGATAAAGGAGTGAAGATTCACTTCAAAACCTAACATAAAGTGCAACAGTAAATCTGCAGGGATGGCCTTTTTGGTTATCCCTTTTTTTATTTCCAATACGCTCTCTCACCATACCACAGGACGCCAAATGCAAAAGCTGTCATTCTCGAAGGGTCATCCAAAGACCTGTTCTGGAACAGATTGACTTGGTTGGTTTCCGGGATTTACATACATTGGGAGAAGGAAACAACAGGTCTTCGCAAAACCATGCGATGATCGTCCAACAAATGCTGATATGAAAAATATAATTGGAATTGCCCTGGTGGCTATGCTATTACTCGGATGTAAAAATGAAGAACAGGCGAACTTTGAAGCTGAAAAGAAAGCCATAGAAATGCAACGGGCAGAAAAAGAAGCCCTTGCAGCCATTGAAGAGGCTAATAAATTGGTCCCCCTACTTACGCGACAGGGAAAGTTCAAGGAAGCTGGTAATTACTTTGCTGAAGATGTCGTACAATTGATTTCTGGCCAACCCCCCATAATAGGACGAGATGCCTGGGTTCAGGCCCAAAAGGATGCTGCGGAGCTCGGGGACTGGAATCTGGAACTGGAAATTCTCGATTTTCAATTTTTGGGTGACCACGCCGTAGAGCGGGGCAGGGGAGTCCAAACTTTTGAAGCGAATTCGCAAAGCCCGATACCTTCCATGCAGTTGGTGGGGGATTACCTGGTGTTCTGGAAAAAGTACCCTGAGGGCTGGAAAATACAGTACGATTACGTGGTTGTCCAGGCTCCTGAACAGGAAACTGCCGAAAGCGAATTGCCTTAAATCCACGGCCATACCAATGTGTATATGAATAAGCAGGAGCGCAAGCGGCACTGGGAGGAGATTTACAACACCAAGCCGCTGGAGACAGTTAGTTGGTACCAGCCGGTACCCGAGGTTTCACTGGAACTATTTTCCATTTTGCAAATTTCAAGGGAGGCCCCTGTGATCGATGTGGGGGGAGGTGATAGTCTGCTTGCAGATCATTTACTGGATCTTGGGTATACGGATATTACCGTGCTCGATATTTCGGGCGCGGCCATAGATCGCGCTAAAAAGCGTTTGGGGGAACGGGCTCAGAGGATTCACTGGATTGAGGCTGATGCCACCTCGTTTATCCCGGAACGCCCATATGCCTTGTGGCACGACCGGGCAGTTTTTCATTTTCTCACAGAGCCCGAACAGCGGACTGCCTATATCCGGAATGCGGTATCCGGAATTCAGGACGAAGGGCATCTGGTTGTCGGGACCTTCTCGGATCAAGGCCCTTTAAAATGCAGTGGACTGGAAGTGCAACGGTATTCCATTGCTGAATTGCAGCATCAAATGAGTCCTTTCTTTAAACCGTTGCGGTGTTTGAATGTGGGGCACAGCACACCTTCGGGGTCGGTACAGGATTTCACCTTTTGCGCCTTTGCCAGGTCCTGATTAACCTTACTCAGGCTGAGCTCCCTTTTCGATAAGCAATTTTGAAAGTGGCATAAGTGCCGGTATGGTTTCGGGATAATACAGCTGCCGGTAAGCGGACATGCTTTTTGTGCGGAATCCGGTCTAATATGCTGTCATTCAACTGATATTACCTGAATTTGATCCAAAATAAAGGGCGATTCCCAGCCCTGGCATGCCTTCTGCACATCTGTATATTAAAGCAGATGTTATGAAAACAATATACATACTTAGAGAAATTTATTCGGAGGCTTTCCGGAATTTGGGGAATTACCTGATCAGACATTCTTTGAAGCTGTTTGCCTGGTTTAGTTTTACCCTCATACTTATCGTTTTGTATGCGTTCTTTTTCAGAATGCTGACTGGTTTTGCGTTTGTGTAGCAATACCCTCCTTTTCAGGGGCCTGCCTTCACAAGGTCAAATTTTAACAAAACAGAATAAGGAATAAATCCAAAAAAAAGGAAATAATCCATAAATTAGCATCCCTTGTTTTTTTAAACCTGAGATGCAAAAGACCATTCTTCATCTGGACCTCGACACGTTTTTCGTCTCTGTGGAGCGAAAACTGGACAGTCGACTGAAAAACCGACCTATTTTGGTGGGTGGGCTCAGTGACCGGGGGGTAGTCGCAGCCTGCAGTTATGAAGCCAGGGGATATGGCATCCATTCAGGGATGCCCATGCGTATGGCCAGGGAACTCTGTCCGGAAGCTGTCGTGATTCGCGGAAATGCCGGAACCTACAGCTCACATTCAGATGAGGTGACTTCCATTATCAAGGAGCAAACCCCTTTGTTTGAAAAGGCGAGCATCGATGAATTCTATGCAGATCTTTCAGGGATGGACCGGTTTTTTGGCTGTTACCGCTATGCTACCGAACTCCGCCAGCGGATTATCCGGGATACCGGCCTGCCGATTTCTTTTGGCCTTTCGGTAAATAAGGTGGTTTCCAAGGTAGCTACGGGGGAGGCCAAACCAAATAATCAACTCCTGGTCGACTCCGGATATGAAAAACCATTTCTAGCCCCCCTTTCCATCAAGAAAATCCCCATGGTGGGGGATAAGACCTATCAGACCCTGCGCAATCTCGGCCTGAGGCAGGTCAGTACCATACAGCAGATGCCCATGGATGTTATGCAGCGCGTACTCGGAGCCAACGGGACCGTAATCTGGAAGCGGGCCAATGGCATTGACAACCGGCCGGTAGTCCCTTTTTGCGAACGTAAATCTATTTCCACCGAACGCACTTTTGACCGGGATACCATCGATGTACACCGACTTCGGGGAATCCTTACCGCCATGACGGAAAACCTTTCTTTCCAGCTTAGGCGCGGTGGAAAACTCACCGGATGTGTCGCTGTCAGAATCCGATATTCAGATTTCAATACCTATTCCAAGCAGGTGCGCATCCCCTATACGAGTGCAGACCACAAGCTAATTCCTATGGTGCAGGGCCTTTTTAAAAAATTGTACGGCCGGCGTTTGCTGGTTCGGCTTATCGGGGTGCGCTTCACCCACCTGGTGCCGGGCAATTACCAAATTGACCTTTTTGACGATCAGGAGGAAATCCTGAACCTCTATGCTGCGATGGACCGGATGCGTGAGCGTTACGGCGATAAGAGTGTGATCCGGGCCTCTGGCCTGGGGGCCCGCACCATTGGTCGTATGCATAACCCATTTAACGGGGACCCCCCTGTTGTGCTGGCGCACCGCAAGCAGTAGGAGCAACGTTAAGCGGTTGTTTTTTCAGTGTGTTTTGAGATTTGAGCTGAGGTTGCAGGAGTAGTTTGGAGCCGGGTTTCCCGTCTGCGGAATGCTTATTTAAGCACAGCCCACAATGCACGGATAAACGGAATTTGGCAGATGATCGGTTGCTGCGGCGGGAGGGATTTATTTTCAGGTACTCGCGCAGCAATACAATCGCGCAGGTAAGGAAAAGCAAAGAATAACACAGGTAGTTACCTCAGTTAAAATCGGTTAAAACTCAGTATAAACCCAGTCAGATGTACCTCAACTGTCATACCTATTACAGTCTTCGCTACGGGACGTATTCCGAGGAAGCCCTGCTCAGTATGGCCCGGGAAAACGGGATTACCCGCCTGGCCCTGACCGATATCAACAATACTTCGGCGGGGTTGAATTTTGTACGCCGGGCTTCGGAGTTTAATATACACCCCCTGTTGGGGATCGATTTCAGAAACGGAACCTCCTGCTGTTTTGTGGCTATTGCCCGAAACAATGAGGGCTATCTGGAATTAAACCGGTTTCTCTCCCACCACCTTCACGGGAAACGCCCCTTTCCGGAACGGGCTCCGGCCTTTTCAAACGCTTATGTGATCTATCCTTTTGAAAAGGTCTTGCTGGAAGAGATCAAGACTTTTGCCCCCCATGAATTTATAGGGATTTCCCTTCGGGACTTACGCCGCCTCCCTTTCAGCCGTCTTATAGAATACCGTGAAAAACTGGTGGTTTTGCAGCCGGTAACGTTCCGAAACAAACGCGACTTCAACGCTCATCGGCTGCTCAGGGCAATAGACAACAATGTGTTGCTGAGCAAGCTCCCGGAAACCGAACAGGCCTCCCCTGAAGATTGTATGTACCCCCTGGAGAACCTTGCAGCTGCATTCTCCGATTTTTCCTTTATTCTCGAAAATACAGAACGGCTGATGCAGGCCTGCGAGATTCGATTTGATTTTTCCAGCCAGCGCCGGCCTCAGAACCTCCAGACCTATACGGGGAGTGAAACTTCAGATATCCGTCTGTTGGAGCGGTTGTGCCAGGAGGGGATGCCGTACCGGTATAAAAATCCGGGGCCGGAGGTACGCGCCCGCCTTGAAAAGGAGCTGGACCTGATCATTAAAAAAGGGTTTGTTTCCTATTTTCTGATCAACTGGGATATTGTCAGTGAGGCCCGTCGCAGGGGTTTTTTCTATGTGGGGCGCGGCAGTGGTGCAAACAGTATTGTGGCCTATCTGCTTCGCATTACCGATGTGGATCCCATTGAGCTCGACCTGTATTTTGAGCGGTTTATCAACCTGTTCCGGGCCAACCCACCAGATTTTGATATCGATTTTTCCTGGAAGGACCGGGAGGCCATTACCCGGTATATTTTTGAACGCTTTAAACACGTCACACTCCTGGGAACCTATGTTACCTTCCGCCAACGCGGGATCATCCGGGAGTTGGGAAAGGTTTTCGGGCTTCCCAAGGCGGAGATCGATTTATTGTGCCAGGGACAGTATCCGGATTCCCGCCTCGATGAGGTAGCCCGTCTGGTGCTCCGCTACGGCGAACTCATCAGGGGGATGCCAAACTACCTGAGCATCCATGCCGGCGGGATTCTGATCAGCGAGAAGCCCATCCATTATTTTTCGGCTACCCATTTGCCTCCCAAGGGGTTTCCGACTACTCAGTTCGACATGGTGATTGCCGAGGATGTGGGGTTGTACAAATTTGATATCCTGGGTCAGCGCGGGCTTGCCAAAATTGAAGAAGCGCTGGAAATTATCCGCGAGAACCAACCCGATGCCTTCCAGCGGATTGATATCCACGACATTCCCACCATCAAACGGGATTCCCGGATCAATCAAATGATTAAATCCGCTCAGTGTATGGGGTGTTTTTATGTGGAATCCCCGGCCATGCGGATGCTTTTGCGCAAGCTGGAGGTAGACAATTATCTGGGCCTTGTAGCGGCCAGTTCCATCATACGCCCGGGAGTAGCTAAAAGCGGGATGATGCGGGAGTACATCATGCGCCACCGAAATCCGGAGCGGATCAGGCAGGCCCACCCGGTACTGCTGGAGATTATGCCGGATACCTACGGGGTGATGGTGTATCAGGAGGATGTCATAAAAGTCGCCCATTATTTTGCCGGGCTCAGCCTTGGGGAAGCCGATGTGCTTCGCAGGGGGATGAGCGGGAAGTTCCGCTCCCGGGAGGAATTTGAACGCGTCAAAGCGACATTTATCGCCAACTGCCGCAAAAAGGGATATGCCGAGTCCCTGATTTCAGAAATATGGCAACAAGTGGCCAGTTTTGCGGGATATGCCTTTGCCAAGGGGCATTCGGCTTCCTATGCAGTAGAGAGCTATCAGAGCCTGTTTCTCAGGGCGTATCATCCGTTGGAATATATGGTTGCAGTCCTCAATAACGGGGGCGGGTTTTATCGGGCAGAACACTACATTCACGAGGCCCGGATGCTGGGGGCAACTATTCATGCGCCCTGTATTAACCGCTCTGTGGGGCTAACCCGTATCGAAGGGGTGGAGATTTACCTCGGACTGATGTTTTTGAAGGATCTGGAGTCCCGGGTTATCGAGAGGCTGATCGCTGCCCGCATGGCAGGGGGGAGCTTTACCAGCCTGGAAGATTTCCTGGATCGGGTGCCCATCTCCATTGAACAGCTGAGTATTCTGATCCGGATAGATGCCTTCCGAAGCACGGGGAGTGAAAAGCACCAGTTACTCTGGCGGGCCCATATGATCCTTTCCAAAGGAACGATCCGGGAGCACCCAAGGCTTTTCCCGCCTCAGCATTCCCGTTATGAACTACCTCGCCTGCACGCCACTTCCCTTGAAGATGCCTTTACCGAGCTTGAGTTACTGGGTTTTTGTCTTTGCAGCCCCTTTGAGCTCCTGGCCGATAAGGCAGTGAATTCCCATGGCAGTCGGGATCTGCCTGGTTTTCTCGGAAGGATAATCGATATGTACGGTTATTTGGTAACGGTAAAAAATACCAGCACGCATAGCGGGAAGAAGATGTATTTCGCCACCTTTATCGACCAGCAGGGAGCGGTCTTTGACACCGTGCATTTTCCTCCGGTCGCTGCCAAATATCCTTTTCGGGGGAAAGGTATTTACCGGCTCTTCGGGAAGGTAGTCAGCGAGTTTGGGTTTCTGAGTCTCGAAGTGGTGAAGATGGAAAAACAGGAATACATTTCCGATCCGCGGTATGCCGAAATCAAAACCAGCACGCGTCTGCTCGGGCAGCGTCATCAGAGCAAACGCACCCCGTCTGAGATCCGGACCTCCAGGGGTTCCGCCTCCCTCCCAAAGGATTGACGATAGGCCATACACAGCTGCTCACTGACCCTTTCAACCGCATCCGTACGGACCAGGTTAAGGCTGCAGCCTCCAAAACCCCCACCCATAATCCGCGCTCCCAGAACCTCTGGAAAGGATAGGGCGGTATCCACCAGAAAATCTACCTCCCGGCAACTCACCTGATAGTCGTCCCGCAACCCCTTGTGGGAATCGGATAACAATGCGCCCAGGGTTTCCATGTCGGAATGCTCCAGGGCTTCCGCCGCCTTCAGGACCCTCGCATTTTCTTCAATAACAAAACGACACCGTTGGGATACAGTATCCGACACCGTATGCCGGAGGCATTCCAGATGTTCCAGGGATGCATCCCTGAGAGATTCAATCTTCGGATACGTTTTTTGTAAATGAGCCACTCCTTTAAGGCATTCGGCGCGGCGCTCGTTATATGCACTATCTGCCAGGGAATGTTTAACCCCGCTGCTGATCAGAAGCAGGCTATACGCGCCAAGGGCAGCTGGAATATACCGGTATTCCAGGTTTCGGCAATCCAGCAGTATAAACTGGTTTTTCCGGCCCATTACACAGGCAAACTGGTCCATAATACCACACTGGGTTCCGACGAACCGGTGCTCCGCCTCTTGTGAAAGACGAATGAGATCCAGAGATGGGAGTCCGAGCTCAAAAAGCGCATTGAGGCCATAAGCCATCCCGCATTCCAATGCGGCAGAAGAACTTAGCCCGGAGCCCTGTGGGATATCAGATCTGAAGTTGGCATCGAATCCTCTGAGTTTCCCGGAGTATTTTGAAATTTCGCTGAGAACGCCCAGAATATAGTTTTCCCACCCCTCCCCGGGTTTAAGGTGATTTAAATTTGCCTGCATGGTTTTTTGAAGGGCCTCGCTCGAGATCCGGCAAAGCGCCTGGTCCCCGTTTTTCTCAATCTCAAATTCCATATGCTGACCTATGGCCGCAGGGAGCACATAACCATCGTTGTAGTCTGTGTGCTCCCCGATAAGGTTAATTCTACCAGGAGCGGCTATACGGACACGTTGGTTTTCAGCTGTGACATTCGACATATCTTCCGATTCTTGGATTCCAAAGTACAAAAGCAGGAGGGTTCCCGAAACCCCAAGGAGTATTTTTAAGGAATAACTGACCCAGGTCCTTGTACCATGTGTTTATTTTGATTAATATCGAGTATGAGATACCGCATACTTCTGGAAAGGGGTGTCTTCCCTCCGGGACCATTTCTTTAAGAGGTAACGTGCAACAAACCAAAATGTAACGGTCATGGAGTTTAACCAACAGGAAAAATTAGGGGTCATTAAGGCCATTGATCAGGTCATTCGAACAGACGATAAGATTTATGAGGGGGAGTCTTTTTTTCTTGCCCAGCTTTCAAAAGTCGTCAAGTTTGATCGCGCCCTGTTTGATCAGGCCCGTAATATGACCCTGGATGCAGCTATTGAGATTATCAAAGGCATGCCGGATTCGAAAAAAGAAGTGCTCGCCATGATGTTGAATCAGGCGGCTAATGCGGATGGACGGGTTCAGGAAGAAGAACTCAGGACAATCCACAACATTTTTACCCTTGGCGGGGTCGATTTTGAGAATTTATAAGGCACCTTAAGAGCTTCTTTTCAGGCAAAAGAAGTGCCTTTGAAGGCGCCGTAATGCATGCCCAACCAAGAAAAACCAACCAACCGTGGAGTTCAATTTAGCTGAGAAGCTCGGGATTCTCAAAGCAATCGATCAGGTGATTCTGGCTGATGACAATGTTTATGAAGGCGAGGCCATTTTTGTCTCCCAGCTCTCCAACGTCGTCGGATTCAGCGCAGAACTCTTTAGAGAGGCCCGTAAGGTCGAGGTTGAAGAGGCCATGGGTATTCTGGAAGCTATGCCTATGGCGAAGAAAGAAGCCCTGGCGATCATGCTCAATGAAGCTGCAAACTCAGATGGCCGGGTAGGGGAGGATGAGCTTAAAATCATTTACAGAATCTTCAGACGCATCGGCATTGATTTCGATGAGATTTGAGATTTTCATTCAGAACTGTTGACTCAGAGGTAACTCTGTCACATATGAAATTCAGTGTTTAGAATAAGCCCATAACATCTCAATCCAATGCTAACACACGATTTGTCAACGGACGATTCAATATTGAATCAGTTTATTTCCGAGATCCGGGATACCGATATTCAGAAAGACCCCATGCGCTTTCGGCGCAATATTGAACGCGTAGGAGAGGTCCTGTGCTATGAGCTAAGTAAAACCCTGGATTACCAGACGCGTACCGTGCAAACACCCCTGGGAACTACCACGATGCCGGTCCCGGTTTCCCCTCTTGTCCTTTGTTCAGTCCTCCGGGCCGGACTTCCTTTACATCAGGGTCTTCTCAATTATTTTGACCGGGCCGAAAATGCGTTTATTTCAGCATACCGCCACCATCCAAAAGGGGGTGATGATTTTGAGGTAGTTGTAAAATACCTGGCAGCCCCTGACCTCAACGGGAAAACACTGGTTTTGACGGATCCCATGCTGGCCACGGGCAAGACCCTGGAAAATGTACTGAAGGCCCTGAGGGCCCATGGGGAGCCAGCCCAGATACACATCCTCTCCGTTATAGGTTCCAAGAAAGGGGTCGCTCATGTCTCGGAGGTATTTCCTGAGCAAACCCATCTGTGGATTGCAGCTATAGACGATACGCTGAGTCCAAAAGGGTACATTATACCCGGGATTGGCGATGCAGGGGATCTGGCATTCGGATTGAAATTATGAATTCTCGGAAGCCTCGGTATACTTGTACTCCAAAAGCCATTCAAAGGGCACTGTTTTGAGTGCTTTTATATGCGTTCCCTCCAGGATCACGGGAGGGGCAAAACCTTCATTATAGGCCTCCCGCCATCTGCTGACACAAAGACACCATCGGTCCCCAGGCTTAAGCCCGGGGAAATTATAATATGGGATTGGGGTACTTAAATCATTGCCCCTACGGGCTGTAAACTTCAGGAATTCTGCTGTCATTACAGCACAAACCACATGTGTCCCTGTATCGGAAGGACCTGTCCGGCACAGCCCATCCCTGTAGAAACCGGTTAGGGGAGCCAGGCAACATGCTTTAAGGGGTTTTCCAAGTACGTTCTGATCTGAATTCATTCCAGGATTTTATTAAAGGTACAATCCGCCGGCATAATACAGAAAAACCGAATCCCTTAAAAAATCCATTTTTATCCTTATCTTAAGTGAAAACTTCTGGTCATGGAAGATTTCGTAACTGCGGCAAAAATCATTCTTTTTGTAAGTATCGTCAACGTCTGGTTCTTCAGAGCTAACCGGGGAACCCAATGGAGGGGTGGGGACGCCCTGACCATGAAAGAGGAGTTCAAAGTATACGGCCTTTCTGAAACCATGATGTACATGATTGGCGTCCTAAAGGTGCTTTCTGCCATCGGACTCATCGTTTCTATCTGGTATCCGATGCTGGCCATCCCGGCCTCAGCGGCCATGGGATTCCTTATGACGGGGGCTATTTGGATGCATTTGAAAGTAAAAGATCCGATCAAAAAGGCCTTGCCGGCATTCGCTTTTCTTTTGCTTTCTGTTTTTATCTGGCTCTACAGTACAGGGATGATACATGGATAACTAAAAACACCTCCCGGGCATGGGAGGTGTTTTTCGAGGGTGATTGGAGCCACACTTACTGCCCCTGCCCGAGGGAATACCCGCGAACGCCATCGAATTCATAGAGGTTTTCAGTTTTGATAATATCGACATTTGATATAACAGCTTTTTGAAGGACCTCGATAATATCTTCTTTTCGAGCCTGTACACCCTCTGAAGCGCTGAAACGACAACGCCAGTGATCCGTGCAGAAGGTTTCGTCAAAACCATTCGGCCAGACTTTGACCCCGCGATTGGTTATCATTGATAACTTGAGGGCCGGGTTCTCAATTACCTGAAGTTTTGCCGCCAGATCGTCCGGATCTTTTCCTCTCCAGTCAACAAATACATCCACCCCTTTGAGTTCCTTTTTAGAGGTGGCCTTTCTCTTGTATTCCGGAAGGGAAATAGCTTTAAAGCCGTTGTAATTTGCAGGACTCATGAATTCGGGATTTTTGCCCAAATTGGCGATAACGGCATCGGCAAAAGCTCTGGTGCCCACTCGCTCCTTACTTTGACTCTTGCGATAAATGTCTGTAGTGTGAATGCCCTGTTCGAGTGTTTTGAGCCAGGCATTCTGAACTTTTTCGGCAATTTCAGGTTGCCCGATGTGTTTTAACAACATCACAGAAGCCTGGATAAGACCCGAAGGATTGGCGATGTCCTGGCCTGCAATGTCCGGAGCAGATCCGTGGATGGCTTCGAACATGGCACAGCTACTTCCGATATTGGCTGAGCCTCCAAGGCCCACGGAGCCTGAAATCTGGCTGGTAACATCAGAGACGATATCTCCGTAAAGGTTTGGCATCACAACTACGTCAAAACGCTCAGGAGAATCCGCCACCAGGGCAGTCCCGATATCGACGATAAGATGCTCGCTTTGGATCTGCGGATATTCGGGGGCAATCTCACGAAACACCTTGTGGAAGAGGCCATCGGTTTGTTTCATTATGTTATCCTTGGTCATACAGGTCACTTTTTTACGTCCCTGACTCATCGCATATTCAAAGGCATAACGGATGATTCGCTCACATCCCGGGCGTGTGATTAATTTTAGGCACTGTACCACCTCATCGGTTTGCCTGTGCTCGATTCCCGCGTAGAGGTCCTCTTCATTTTCCCTGATAATCACAACATCCATGTCCGGATGACGCGTATCCACAAAAGGGTAGTAACTATTGCAGGGCCGTACATTGGCATACAGGCCCAGGGTTTTTCTAAGGGTGACATTCAGACTTTTATACCCGCCTCCCTGAGGCGTGGTGATGGGGCCTTTGAAGAAGATTTTGTTTTTGCGTACGGCATCCCAGGCAGCATCTGAGATTCCTGTAGTCACGCCTGATTTATAGACCTTCTCGCCTACCTCAATGGTATCGATGTCAAGGCGGGCTCCAGCCGCATCCAGAATACGCAGGGTGGCTTCCATGATCTCCGGACCGATCCCATCCCCATAGGAAACCGTAATTGCGGTTTTTGCATCGGAGTTAGTAGCGCCTTTCACTTTCGGCCTTTCAGTAGTCTGAGTGTTGTAATTCATAGGATTAATTTGTGGTTTACGGAGCAAATATCGAATGAATTATTCATATATTTTTATTTATGTTTTTAATTTAAAACATAAGTATTATTAATGTAATTTGGCTTGATTCCTGAATCCGGATGAACTTAAAGACCTTAAAGGAAGTGCGCTTACAATGGAATTAATTAGTACCTTTTGCCTTGGTTTTCCGAATGAGCGATCCTTTAAATCGTAAGAATCATAAACGAAATTTCTGCTGCTATGGAATTTAATGCAATTGAGAAACTCGCCATTTTGAAGGCGGTTGATGAAGTAATTCGAATGGATGACATACTCCATATCGGTGAACTGGATTATCTGAGTAAGTTGGCGGAGGTTTTGGAATTTGATACAGAGCAGATTCTTCAGGCCAGGGAAGTAGAAGCGATACAAGCCATTTCGGTTATCAGGGTAATGTCCGAGCAGAAGAAAGCATTTTTGATGCGGAGCATGACCGAGGCAGCGAATGCCGACGGAAAGGTCGACGAGGCTGAAATTCAGTTTATATACAGGGTATTCGCCGCTGCCGGGATTTCGGTTGAGCATTGAGTCGGATTGGGGGACGCTTGGGGGGTCGCCCCCGCCCCGCATACCCAAGTTATGCAGTGTGCCTGAAAATCGCAATCACCTCCTGACAACCTATTTGAGTGCGATCTTACTCAAATAACAGGACATTCCAAAAGCCTTAACCTATCGATTTGAGAAGCGATTGAAGGCCTTAGGCTAAAGTCGCAGATTTCCTAAAAAGCATTGAATTTCTTTAATTATTAGTCAGGAAACCCTATTTTAATCTCCCTCTATTTCCAGTTGAGGTTGTTTTAAGGGATAGCCTCAGCCCATAATCGGGCGGGAAACTGCCTTAGCTGGGGAGCTTATTTCCCAGGATCCGGGATCTGTTTTGCAGGACGCATCGCGCTAACAGACAGGAAATCGTTGGGGTTAAAGGGTAGCGAGGGGTACGCTGATCAGAACAGTAAATATGGAGAAGGAATGACCACAAAACGGACATGGAATAAAAAGGGACTACAACTCCTGCTTGTTGTTCTCCTGCTTTTTCTGACCTCCCAGACTTTTGGTCAAATCGGGGAAGTAAAAAAGGAACATCGGGTTATTGTGGGCTCCTCGGGGGACCCGCAAATTTCTTTACCCTATTTGGAATTTATTCGGATATCGGATAAACCAGGGTACTACAAATTATGGTATAAGGATGAGCTCCATTCCCGGGATAAGATCAAATCCCTGGACTTCTACGCCTCTGAGATGGAATTAAATTACCTGTATCATGTCTTCAAGGATGGTTATACAACGGTGAAACAGCGTTTAAGTGTGGGGGAAGGCTTGATTCTTACCTCCCGACCGGGCAGGGTAGGCCAGCCAATGAAAGTCACAATTTATTACGAAAACGGGTCTATGGGTGGCTTCTTTCTAAAGGAAGATCAATTGGAAAGAATGCTCGGAAGTTACAAGACCGTTCCCTCAGAATAGGTGGCCGGTGAAATAAGATAATTACAACACACTTCTTTCACTTTTTACATATAAATTTGAACAAAAGACATTTTCCATGAAAATTTTCAAAAGCCTGCTAGTTGTTTTTTTAACATTGCTTTTCACAGCCACCTCCTGCAAAGAGGAAAAGAAGGCAGAGACGAAGTCCACAGAAACGGAAGTCCAGACCGGGGATACCGAAAGCCAATTAATGGCTGAAGCCCACTACCAATGTCCAATGGATTGTGAGGATGGCAAGACCTATGGCGAGCCGGGTACATGTCCGGTATGTAAAATGGATCTAAAGCCGGTTTCCAAAGAAACGGCTATGACCTGTAAAATGCACGCCGATGGCGAGTGCACTTGTGATGGGGAGAAGTGCGCTTGCGAGAATTGCCCGAAACACTCCGGGACTCAGTAAGTAAAGACCGTCGGATTTTTTCTGATTTTCTCAATCAATAGGTCATTATCCATGACCTGAATTCCATCACGGAGACCCTCGGCTTCTACCTTGTGCGCCATCATGCAGTGCGGACAAACCCTAACATTACACCCGTCTGCCATCCCGTCTTTGAGTAACAATGGCGGGTTTTCCTCGTGGAATACCAGGGTATAGGCACCCGGTTTCATGAGTTTATCCCCATGGATATATAGAAATACAGTCACCTTTTGCCCGTTTTTCTGAACTTTCTCTGCCAAATGCAGTCCAAAAATGAGGAAAGGAGAATCATGGAGCTCAAAAGCTTTTCACTGTTTTAAGGTATGTTTTAAAGGTATTTAATTTTATGCCCATTGGTATTTAAGATCTATCCGGCAGGGTTCTGTATTTTGACAAGTGTTGGCTGATGGCGTCTTTTACTTCACTAAAATTGGACTGAACCAGCCAGTGCCCCCCGTCTACCTCTAAATACGTATAATCGCCTTTTACATAGTTTTCGGTCATTCTGGCCCCGAATGCCCCGATAGCGAAATCTCTGTTTCCCCATACAAATAGGGTAGGTGTTTGAACGTCCCCAATTGGCTTGCGGCCTTTTCGGATATTGGCCCTGTAGTAATTTAAGGCGGCTGTCAGCGATTGCTTTCTTCTGAATACTGACAAATAATTTTCCTGGACTTCGGGAGGGCTGCGTTTCCATAATTTCCGGAATGCCTTAAAATCATTCCTTCGGATGATGATCTCAGGGAGTACGGGGAGTAAAAAAAACCCGATGTACCGACTCATCTTTTTTTGGGCTTTGTCCTCTTTCAGGGCTTTTCCAAAGGCCCTGCTGTGGGGTATGGACAGAGATGTCCAACTGAGGATTCTTTCGGGATGGCGATAAGTGATGTCCCATCCAATGGCAGCGCCCCAGTCATGGCCTACCAGGTGAAATTTATCGCCTCTTAAACGCTCGGCGATACTCAGGATGTCATCCCCAATCCTGGTAATGGTGTAGTTTTTCACCCCTTTAGGACAGGCGTTTTTGCTGTAACCCCTCATGTCCGGGGCTATGCAATAGAAACCGAGGGCCGCGATTTCAGGCATGAGTTCGGCCCACATAATGGAGGTTTCCGGAAACCCATGGAGAAAGACGACCAGTTCGTTCTGTTTGTCTCCACAGACGCGATAGTCGAATTCCAGATCTTCTATTTTAATTTTTTCTGATCTTATCATAGGGGAGGTATTATGCTATGATGGGCGTTGACCCGAAGATAGGGATTTGAGGTTTTGGTTCGGGAGTACGTTACATGCCAGATCCTGTGCAAATGCTCATTACACATATTTTCGTAACTGAATTCGCTGAACATTCCTCGATATCACAGTGTCGGGCAGGGGATTCTGGTTTTGTGATTTTGAAGGTTGACCTTAAAAAAGGGACAATATAAGTTGAGAAACATTTCTATTATGGGTATCCTCTGCTTCTTCCACAGACCAATACAATTCTGGACATTACCACGATAAGTGATAAAGATCATAAAAGGGAGTGCTTAAAATGGCCTACATTCGCTTACCTTAAAGGATAATTTATGAAAAAGGGACTTCTGTTCGCCCTGACATTTTGCGCGGCAATTGGTTTGTTTGCTCAAAATCCCCTGTATACCAAAACCGGAACTGAATCTGATAACCAGGGGCGCTTTAGAACCCTTGAAGTACGCGGCCACACCGGTGGCCACATGTATGGTGGCGAAACTCTTACCTCCAAATTGGAATCGGGTTATGGTGCATTGGAGGTCCGTTTTGCCTGGCAGAGCCGGGATGAAGATATTTGGGGTAAATATGGTTATCCCTCATATGGGGTGGGGGCGTATGCCGGGTTTTTGGGAGACCCAGATGTCTTTGGAAATCCCAATGCCTTGTTTGGATTTATAAATTTCCCGATAAGCAAGCCCTCCAGAAGGAATCAATTCAACATTGAACCTTCTTTGGGCCTTACCTACAACCTGGAACCTTTTGATCCTGAAAATAATCCGCTTAATGATGCCATTGGAGCCCGGATGGCAGTATATTTTAACCTGAATTTTGGTTGGGCTTACCAATGGACCCCGGAAATGGATATCACTTATGGCCTTGATTTCTCCCATTTCAGCAATGGACGCAGTTTTACCCCAAACTGGGGGCTAAATATGTTCGGAATCAATGTAGGGATGCGCTACCATTACAATGCTGACCAGCACCGGGTGGACCGTGAAGGCTACCCGCAGGATAAACTTCAGAGCCGGTACCTTCGCTCAACCAAAAAACCCAACGAAAAGGTCCCAGAAAACCAGAGTGTGAACCTTTATACTGCCCTTGGCACGGTACAGACAGAGGAGGGAGCCGGTACCGATACCCGCTATGGTACCTTTTCGCTCGTGCTGGATTATCAGCATAAATTCAATAACATGCACAGCGTTTCCGCAGGCCTGGATTATTTTGTGGACAATAGCCTAAAGGAAACGTACCCTGAAGGGAATGGGAAGAACAGCCTTATAGGAATCCACGCTGGATATGACTTTATGTTCTGGAGGATCACTACCCTGGTCCACGGGGGTACCTATATTACAGAGAAATTGGGAAAGGACGCCCTTTTTCTCAGACCTGCTATTCGATATGACCTGAACAAATGGGCCTATGCCCAGGTAGGGCTTAAGACCATAGGATTTGCGGCAGATTGGGTAGAATTTGGGATTGGTATAAAACCATTTCGCTGGTAGCGACCATCTCACCCTGGAAACGAGTTGTGATTTTAGACCATCGCGCTACGGGTATTTTGCCCTTTGAAAGTGCGGGGCAGGCAACTTTTTTTATCTTCACCTCACAGAGCTATCGGAAACCCCTGTCTATGGATTTAGTTACAAAGGAAGCGCCAGAAGTTCGTTCTAAGAACCCTCAGGCGACAGATCTAAATACAATGGGAAATTATTTTTTCAAAATGGTACTGGCCCTGCTTGCAGTGACCCTGGTTTCGTGCAAGAATACTGAGAAGGCACTGGAAGAAGATCAAGCCCCGGCAACCTCCGGATATCAGGGCCAGGGCCCAAATTCGATCGTGCCCACAGTGGATCGTCCTGTTCAGAGACAATGGAAGGGGATATGGGCATTTAATGACAGCACTACTTTTTTTACCAATGATTTTGATGGCGGACGCCTCAACGGGGTAGCCTATGACGGCAATGATCATTATACGGTCTGGATAACTGCAGAGAACACGCCTATAAATGTCAGCCCCTGGTATGCCTTTAAGGTTTGGACGACTGCCCCCAGGGAAATTACGGTTCGACTGAGTTATCAAAATTCCCGTAGCAGGTATTATCCGAAAATCAGTAGTGACGGGGTAAACTTTAAACCTTTGGACAGCCTCTTTTTTAAGGCAATAAATCCGGGCGAGGGTGAATTCGGGATTAAGGCTGCGCCCGAATCTGCTGATATTACCCTTGCGGTAACTACGGAGCCCATAATTGTCGCCGCACAGGAACTTTATACTTCTTCCAGGGTAAAATCATGGATCGATTCCCTCAGCCAAAAATCCTATATCAGTTCGGATCCTATCGGCTTTACCAGGGAAAACAGACCGCTCCATTTAATGGAGATCAAAGAGAATGGGAAAGCGAAGAAGGCTCTGATGGTCATTGCCCGGCAACATCCGCCAGAAGTTACGGGTTTTCTGGCGATGAAGTCCTTTATTGAAACACTCTCAGGGGATTCGCCCGAGGCCAGGGAGTTCAGGAACAGCCATGCGGTATTTGTGGCGCCTCTTATGAATCCGGACGGTGTGGACAACGGGCATTGGAGACACAATATGGGGGGTATTGACCTGAACCGCGACTGGCAGAATTTCAATCAGCCTGAAACACGGAGCGTCCGTGATTTCCTGAGGACAAAAGACGCCGACTACGACTTCGTTTTTGGAGTGGACTTTCACTCCACCTGGGATGATATTTACTATCCACTTGACACGGTGGCCACAGGGGATAAAGGGAAAATTGTGTTTGATTGGATACAGGCCATAAGCCAGAGGCTGCCCCAGAAAAAAACGAATATCAGTGCCTCAGCACAATTGGACCCCACGATGGTTTCCCGCACATATTTCTTCGTAAACCACGAAATGCCTGCCATTGTCTTTGAATTGGGGGATGATACCCCCAGGGATTTTCTCAAACTAAAAGGGCAGGTGGCAGCCGAGGAATTGATGCGGCTGCTAAGGGAACAGTAGGCTGGAAGCTTTAAGTGCGGAAACCTGCTGCTTTTGTGATTCCAGAAAGTACCTTGATTTAGAAATTTTTGGCACCCACAAAAGTTTGCATATCAAATCCCCCTATCCAGGGTTTTTGAGAGAAATGCCATAATTTAAAGCCAGCGTTTTTAAATAGCAAGGGATAGTTATGCGAAAAAGAGGGCTCATTTCCGTAAAGTTGCGAATGGGGAGTTGTTGATAAGTCATGATAATGACCGTTAGGCTCAATAGTTATAAAGATGATTTTGCCCAATTGGTTGACTTCGTTTAAGAACCCTTGTAACTGGGTTTCGAGAAAATACTCTAAAGACTCATTTGAGAAGAATATAGTATTTCCATGACCGTGTTCTTTAACCCATTCCATGGCATCTTCAGCAACAAACTCAAGCCTATTATTACCTTTGAATTTCCGTTTGTTAATTTCAATCTGGTCAGGGCTTAGATCGATGCCGATAAGCCGTTTAAGAGCAGGAAATGCTGAACTGAGATAGTTTAGCGTATTTCCATTTCCTGTTCCTATTTCTACAAGAGTGTCAAATGATTCAGTTTGGTCAGCTATTTCATTTTTAAGTAAATCGAAAATAAACGTACTTTTTGGCAAGAAATTAGTTTCAAATCCGTCTTCTGTTTCTTCAAATAATTCGGTGGCATTATTGATCCAAAAATCGCGATTCGATTCTGCTATAGTATTGTAATCGTCTATTTTTTCCAGCTTTCTTACAAGTGCGGCCCGCATTAACCTTTCGGCGATGCTCATATGCTTTTTATTCTTATGAACCAGAGTGATTCTGTTTTTGGCAAGTTCACGTGCCTTTTTAGGTTGAATGAACACAAGGAAATTTCCTAAGGTTGCCGTGAGGCTTCTAATTAGAAGACTTTTTAATCTGTTCTTCATATTCAAAGGGGTGCTGGTGTTTTGATCAAGAAACATCTGATGTAGTCAATGCGGGTATAGCTCCAATATATAAGTGGAAGGCTATGAATTCGTATAGGCTACTCAAACCGATTCTTAATAATTCAGTCCACAAATAGTGTAATTAAGTGACAATTTAAGCTATTCGACAATTTTATTTCTATTCGAGAATGATTTGTTTTTATTTTTGAAGCCAAAGCGTGGCTGAGTTGACCGATAAAGGATTAACCATTATTTTGTGATAAAATGGGAGAGGAAACAAACTGGACCTAAGCTCCTATCTAAAGGTATGAGGAGTTTTTAAGGGTTTGTGTGCTTTTCTCAATTGTTTACGTTCATTATTGTCTTCCAAAGTAGTTTGTTTTTGGACCTTGACCACTGAAACAGCAAAGATTATTGCCTTATAATAAGAGGGACAAGTCCGATGAGTTCCTTTCCAAAGAGCAATTAGGAACCCATAAGTTTACTTACCCATAGAGGGAGTCTTTACAGCTGTAATTTTTAATAATGTGCGGTTTTAATGTTTAAGCAGAAGCAAATTGAATCACTAAAAATGGAGGAATTAAATGTTTATGAAATTTCCTCTTCAGAAGCTGTCGATCAATACAAGGATATCCTTAAAGCCGTAGGCAATAACTGGCCCTATCTTCGGTATGAATTAATAAATGTAGGAATCCTCGAGGATTCCCAATTGATGTATTTTGTATATAGCGTCAATGAGGAGCCTTTGGTGTTAATGCCTTTTTATAAAAGGCGGATCAGTATTGGCAATCAGAGAACAGCATATTTTGATGTTATAAGTCCCTGGGGATACGCCGGGCCAATATTTAAAGAGGCTATAGAGGAAAAGGTTGCCACTGCATTCTGGAGGTTGGCAGATGATTGGTACCGCGATAATAATATAGTCTCAGAATTTATTCGCTTTCATTTTCAGGGGAACCATCTTTGTTATTCCGGAAGTGTTGCCCATACCCTGTACAATGTTCGGGGGGTCATACGGGAAAAAGAGGTAATATGGGATAACCTCCAGTCAAAAACAAAAAACAAGGTTCGAAACGCCTACAAGAACAACCTCAGGTTCTCTATGTTTCATGGAAGCATATCTCCTAAACAGGTTTCAGAATTCTACGAAATCTATATCAGTACGATGGATCGCAATGACGCAGCCGAATCGTTTTATCACGACCTGGCCTATTTTCAGGAATTTGTTAAGAATAATTCCGATGGTTGCACTATCGGGATGGTTTATAAGGACGGCAGAGCCATCTCGACCGAGTTATTTCTGATATCCGAGGACACGGTATTTTCCTATTTTGGCGGGACCCTGGGGGAATTTTTTAAGCTCAGGCCGAATGATTTCCTGAAGATGGAAGCGATAAATTGGATGTATTTGAACGGATTCAAGTATTACGTGATTGGAGGCGGGCTAAAGGAGCATGATAGCCTGTATCAATACAAGAAAAAGTTTTTTCGCTTCGATGAGGATCCAAGCTTCTTAAGCGGGCGAAAAATAGTGAATTTAGAAGTTTACAGGGAGTTGGTCGGCATGGCATTACCGGAAATTCCAATCTCTGAAATAACGCTGGATTCAGCAAGCACAGGGTTTTTCCCAAAATATCGCAGCAAGAGAAACCGGTAATCTTTTCCTGAGTGACTAGTGAAATCCCCCTTTTAACACAATGGTGATGGATTGCCCTAATCAGGATTGCGGGAGTTGCCCAATTCCATTTTTGGACTCTGGTATTCTGTAAAACATCCATATTTGATTAAGGGCTAATGAATTATCTGAATATATGGCAGAATGTGTTGAAAATACATAATGGCACAATGCACTCGTACGATAAAAGAAACATCTTATCTATTTTTGTGTATCCTGGTTAAATTTTTTCCGAAATTTAACTGGCTCATTATTAAAATTTTAAACACACGACCAGAACCCTATTCCCGTCATTTTCATTTTGAAGAAATAAAGTGGTCAATCGAAAAAAAAGGAAGTGGTAAGACAACTGGGCTATAGTACTGACGCTACCATTTAGGAAGCTCGGCCAATTTTCAATAAAACTGCAAGAAAAATGAGTAAGCCAAATCAACTCTATCTCCTTTTTGAAAGAGCGGCAAGATTATTTCCTGATGAACGCTGTATTGTAAGTCAAGATGCTGAATTAACTTACAAGCAGACAGAACATGAGGCATTAAAGGTTTGCAATGCGGTTTTAAGCAGTGCCGGGGATGAGGATTTTATAGGCATCCCGACTACTCGGTCCATCGAGCAAATTATCTTTGTGCTTGGAGTGTTGAAAGCAGGCAAAACCTATCTTCCAATTGATTTTGGATATCCCGAGAAAAGACTTCAAAGTATAATTGATAATTCACAACTTTCTTTTTGCCTGACTACGGAACAAGATGCGCATAATGTCGCCTCAGCGGGCCTGAAACCCTTGTCCGTAAAGGAATCCAGTCAGCCACATAGTATTGAGTCCACGGAATTGAAAAAGAAGGATTTGATTACCTACATTCTCTATACCTCAGGGTCCACGGGCGAACCTAAAGGGGTATGCATGGGTGAGGAAGCGACGGTAAATCTCATTAACTGGCAGAACAACAACTCTAATTGTCATGAAGGGACAAGGACACTGCAATTTGCACCTTTGAGTTTTGATGTCTCCTTTCAGGAGATTTTTTCCACATTGAGCACAGGGGGTACACTCGTGCTGATAGATGAGGTACTAAGGCTTGATATGGCTGCCCTTTTAAACTTTTTAAAAGAGCAGGAGGTCAATAGGCTGTTTTTGCCCTTCGTGGCGCTACAAGCCTTAGCTGAAGCAGCCTTGAGCACCGAAACATACCCTACGGCGTTGAAAGAAGTAATGACCGCCGGGGAACAACTGAAAGTCACTTCTCAGGTGCGTCACTTTTTCTCAAGATTAAATGACTGCGTCCTCTTCAATCAATATGGACCAACGGAATGCCATGTGGTAACAGAACTCAAATTGGAGGGTCAACCTTCCGAATGGCCAGCGTTACCTACGATTGGTAAACCTATAACCAATACCTCTGTCTATATCCTTGATGAAAATCTGAATCTGTTGCCCGAGGGAAATGCGGGGGAACTTTGTATTGCAGGACGCTGTTTAGCCCATGGGTACCTAAATAACAAGGTGTTGACAGATGAAAAATTTATCCACTGGAAGTCTCCTGATAAAGGAAAGATTCGCATATACAGGACGGGAGATGTTGCGAAGTATCTGGCGGATGGAACTATTGAATTTCTCGGGCGCAGGGACGATCAGGTCAAGATTAGCGGACATAGAATAGAACTTGCGGAAGTAGAATTGGCCATCAACTCATTGGAGGGGATTCGGCAGACGGTAGTAGTAGCTTCAAACCATTTAGGAGGGCAAACCCAACTGGTTGCATATATGGAGTCCAGTAAGAAGGACTTCGATATTGCCGGTATTCGTCAGAAGGTTTCAATGTTGCTCCCGGATTATATGGTCCCTTCATATTATATGCGGGTAGAGGGATTTCGTAAAACGTCAAGTGGTAAAATTGACAGGAAGAAGTTGCCGGCACCTCAATTTGAAAGGCCTGGTTCATTCCCACCATTGAGAAAACCAGTTACGAAAATTCAAAAGAACATAGCTAAAACCTGGATCGATATTCTGCAAATTCCTGAAATCGGTATTGACGATAACTTTTTTGAATTAGGGGGCACTTCCTTACTGGCTCAAAAAGTGGTGGCCCTCCTGTTAAAGGAGTTCAACTATACGTTGCCTGTAACCAAACTCTACCAGTTTCCAAACATAGCCGGAATATCGGATTACCTGACACCTGCGAAGCCATCAGAACCTGAAGTACGCCTTAAAAAAGGTAAAGTTTCTAATTCCAACAGAGATGTCGCTATTATTGGAATGGCCGGAAGATTTCCCGGTGCCAGTACAATTGGGGAATTATGGAATGTATTGAAAGAAGGCAAGGAAACCATTTCATTTTTCTCAAAAGAGGAATTGGACAAGGCTATTCCAGAAACCTTGCGCAATGACCCACTTTATGTCGGAGCTCGGGGAATTCTGCCTTCCGCAAAAGAATTTGACGCCAGCTTTTTCGGGTTAAATCCAATGGTCGCATCGGTTATGGACCCTCAGCAAAGGCTTTTTATGGAAATCTCCTGGGAGGTACTGGAACAGAGTGGTTATTTGCCCAGACATTACAAAGGCCGTGTAGGTGTTTATGCAGGTTGTGGACTCAATACGTATTATATAAATAACGTACTACCTAACACAGATGTAATTGAAAAAGTCGGTGAATTCCAGGCAAATACGGTTAATGAAAAGGACTATATAGCCACCCGGACCTCATACCACCTGAATCTCAAGGGGCCGGCTGTAAGTGTTCATTCGGCTTGTTCCACCTCATTACTGGCCATTGCTGAGGCTACGGAGGCATTGAGAAATGGGCAGTGCGATATTGCTTTGGCGGGCGCAGCAAGTGTTACTTCCCCGATGAACAGTGGTCACCTATACCAGGAAGGATCCATAAAAAGCAAGGATGGGCATTGCAAACCTTTTGATGCTGATGGCAGCGGTACACTTTTCAGTGATGGCGCCGGAGTGGTTTTACTAAAAAATCTCGAACAGGCTGAAGCGGATGGCGATACTATCTATGGGCTCATCAAAGGTGTAGGCATCAATAATGATGGGGGTGATAAGGGAAGTTTTACGGCTCCCAGTGTAAAGGGCCAGGCTGATGCGATCCGTATGGCCATGGAGGATGCTGATGTTTCCCCATCTGAAATTAGTTATATAGAAGCCCATGGTACTGCAACCCCTGTAGGCGATCCCATCGAGATTGAGGGGCTTGAAATGGCCTTTGGCGAACAAACTAAAAATAATTTCTGTGCCATTGGTTCCATTAAGAGTAATATGGGACATCTGACCTCGGCAGCAGGGGTAGCCGGTTTTATTAAAACCGTTCTCGCGTTTCGGCACCGTCAAATCCCGCCTTCACTTGGCTATTCAAGACCCAATCCACTGATCGATTTTGACAACAAGCCATTCTTTGTGAACAATATCCTCAGACCATGGGACTCTGAAACAAAGCGAAAAGCAGGCATTAGTTCATTTGGGGTTGGGGGCACCAATGTCCATATAGTGGTTGAAGAATATGAAAATAAGGTCAGGCAAACAGATCAAGGGCGACCTGTACAACTCCTGACATGGTCTGCCAAATCTCAAAACAGTCTTGAGGGATACCAAAAAGCCCTAGGGAATTACCTGACCGGAGTAAACGGAACGCCTTTGGCAGATATTGCTTATTCACTTTCATTGACAAGGGATGTTTTTAACCAGAAGCGTTTTTTGGTTGCCTCCAGCCTCACTGGAGCTCAAGAAGAATTACTGGCTGAAGCAAGTAAGCAAATAAACTCCGGTACACTGAGGCAGATTTCCAGTGAACTGGGATTCCTTTTTCCAGGTCAGGGCTCCCAGTTTCTGCAAATGGGAAGAGAGCTGTACGAAAAGGAAATTGTTTTCAGAGAGGCTGTAGACAGGTGTGCTGCCCTTATTATGGAAGGATTCAAAATGGATATCAGAGAAGTGATTTTTCCGGATACCCCTTCGCCCGAAGCTGAGAACAAATTAAAAGACACCCGATATACCCAGCCAGCATTATTTATTATTGAGTATGCCCTTGCACAATTGTGGTACAGTTGGTCCATTGAGCCCACCTTTGTATGTGGCCATAGTATCGGTGAGTTTGTCGCTGCACATCTGGCAGGAGTTTTCACACTTCCCGATGCACTGAAGTTAATAACCCTGAGGGGGAAACTCGTCAGCGAGCTTCCCGGCGGCAGCATGCTCTCGGTAAGGGCCTCTGCAGAAGACATTTTTGATCTACTACCTGAGGGCTTGTCCATGGCTGCCATTAATTCGGATAACTTATGCGTGGTATCCGGGCCAGATGAAGAAATCGAGCAGTTTGCCCAGGATTTAAAGGCAGGGGGGATTGCCAACATGTTGCTTGCCACGAGCCATGCCTTTCATTCTACAATGATGGAGCCTATATTGGAAGTGTTTGAAAATGAGGTTAAAAAAATTGCTTTAAGCCCTCCTCAGTTACCTATTATTTCAACAGTAACGGGTAAGTTTCTCAGTCAGGAGGAAGCCACTGACCCGAGGTACTGGACAGATCATTTACGCGAAGCTGTTCGCTTTTCAGACGCTTTGGATACCATCATTGATTTAGATGAAAGTGTCACTTTGCTGGAAGTCGGACCCGGTCGTGCCCTATCGACTCTGGCCAGGCAGAAGAAAGGTGGGAAATCCCTGGTGCCAATTACAAGTTTAACAGTTCCGAAAGCAGGTGAAAATGCCTATCATACCGTACTGACGGGACTGGGCCAGTTGTGGCTAAAAGGTATAGAACCGGATTGGAATGCATTTTATAAGGGTCAGTCCAGGCAGAAAGTTATGCTTCCTTCCTACGTTTTTAACCGGAAGACCTGCTGGATCGATCCTCCGGAACTTAACCTTGCAGGCGCAAATTCTTCTACAAAAGTTTACGAGTCAATTCCCAATGCAACTTCAGAAATTGCCCTTGGGCAGGAACAGCCTGATGCAGTTAAGGCCCTTCAAATGAATTCGATTATGAGAAAAGACATTATCCTACAAAAAATTTCAGATATAATTTCAGAGATTTCAGGAATAGAGATAGAATCAGGAGATTCACAATATAGCTTTCTGGAACTCGGGCTAGATTCTTTGGTGCTTACCCAAATGGCGACCACTTGTAAAAAAGAATTTGAAACAGCCATTACGTTTCGGCAGTTGAGTGATGACTTAAACAGTCCTGAGCTTTTGGCCAGTTATCTGGACAAAACCCTTCCTGAGGAGCGCTTTGCTCCTGAGCCTGAAAGTAGTCCTGCTCCTGTACGCACACCTGTTACCGGAAATCCAGGCTTTGCGAACCCCGTGCAAATGCCCCAACAGCCACTGAATGCCAATTATGATCATTCAGCTCTGGGTCTTATTGCCCAGCAACTACAGCTATTAGGTCAACAGATTAACCTGTTGCAGAGCAATGGGCCAGTGCAGACTGGAAATGTGATCCCCCCGAATGAAGGAGCAATGCCTTCACCAGCAGTAGGTACAAATGACAACTCAGATTTAGGGAAAAACTCAACCGTTGATGTAAATGAAGATTCATTGACTGAAGAAGAAAAGGCAGAACTGAAAAAGCCATTTGGGGCTTCTCCCAGAATTGAAAGGCAAACCAAAGTAGTGGAATCAGAGCATGAAGCGTTTCTGCAGGAGCTGGTTCGGCGGTATAACACCAAAACAGCCCTGAGCAAGGAATATGCTCAAAAACATCGTGCCCACATGGCCGATCCGAGGGTTGTGACCGGTTTTAAGCCGGGGACAAAAGAATTGGTTTATCCTATTGTTATAGAAAAATCCGCTGGTAACCGACTTTGGGATTTGGATGGCAATGAATATATAGATGCCTTAAATGGATTCGGATCGTGTTTGTTTGGACACCAACCTGATTTCATAAAAGAGGTTTTGCATGCCCAGATAGAACAGGGGTACGAAGTGGGTCCACAGCATCCTATGGCCGGGGAGGTGTGCGAGCTGCTTTGCGAGTTTACCGGCCATGAACGGGCTGCCCTGTGTAATACAGGTTCCGAGGCGGTCCTGGGAGCTGTCCGGATTGCCCGAACCGTTACGGGTCGCTCATTGATAGTATCTTTTAAAGGCGCATACCACGGTATCAATGATGAGGCGTTGGTCAGGGGATCTAAAAAATTAAAGACTTTTCCTGCCGCGGCAGGCATTCTATCTGATTCCGTTCAGAACGTTCTGGTACTGGAGTACGGAACCGATGAAAGTCTTCGAATAATCAGAGAAAGAGCTCATGAACTGGCCGCCGTTCTTGTTGAACCCGTCCAAAGCCGGAGACCTGAGTTTCGCCCTGTTGAATTCCTGAGAGAGGTTCGAGCGATAACAAAAGCCTCTGAAACGGTGCTCATCTTCGATGAAGTTATTACCGGTTTCAGAATGCACCCTGGAGGGGCGCAAGCCCTGTTTGATATCAAGGCAGATGTAGCCACTTACGGTAAGGTAATCGGTGGAGGTATTTCCATTGGAGCTATTACAGGTGACAGTGATTATATGGACGCTTTGGACGGTGGATTCTGGCGATTCGGGGACCAGTCTTATCCTGAAAAGGGTGTCACCTATTTTGCAGGTACTTTTGTAAGACACCCATTGGCACTCGCAGCTGCGAAAGCGTCATTACTGCGTATGCGGGAGAAAGGGGACGCCCTGCAAAACCAACTTAATACCCTAACCGAGAACTATGCCAATGACCTCAATGCCGAGTTTAAAAAGCGTAAGTTGCCCATGGAAATTTGCTATTTTGGGTCTTTGTGGCGATTGAAATTCCTTGAGGATATTCCGTATTCCGAATTGCTTTTTGTTTTACTCAGGGAAAAGGGTATTCATATCTGGGATGGTTTCCCATGTTTTATGACCACTTCTTTTAATGCAGAAGACATAAGTAGACTCAAAAATGCGTTTATGGGCAGCATTGAAGAACTAATGGCGGCATCCATTTTGAAATCAGATGAAGTTAATGCTGATCCAATTTCAAATGGAATCTCAACAGTTAAAGCTTTAAATGAACCGCCTGTACCGGGCGCGCGTTTGGGAATTGATGAAGCGGGTAACCCTGCCTGGTTTATAAAGGATAAAGGGAAGAATGGGTCCTTCACAAAAATTAAACTTTAAAAAACATTTTATGGCTACCAAGGTTGTTGAATTAGTTAACAATGGCGTACTATCCGTTGAGAAGAAATACGGTATGTCCTATGAGGAATTTGCAAAGGATCACCTGTTTGGTGATTACCCTGTGGTCATTGGAGATGCCTGTAAGGAATGGACCGCAAAAGAAAAATTTACCCCGGAATTTTTTAAGTCCGAATATGGCAATCGAAAAGTAGAGGTGCAAGGTCAGGAGTATAACCTCAAAGATTTTATTGAGATAATGGAAGAATCTACTATGGATAATCCGGCGCCTTATCCCTGTAAACTTCAAATTGACAGGGATTATCCGGAATTGATACCTGACATATCACCAAGATTTATGTATGCAAAGCCAGATTGGTGCCATAATCCAATGGTGGAACCCCTATTAGGAAATGCCGACACATATGAAATATTCCTCGGCAGCCCGGGAGGACAATTTCCATATGTGCATTACGATTATTTAGGCTTGCATGCCTTTATAACGCAGTTGTACGGGGTAAAGGAATTTACTGTAATTCCACCAGATCAGACCCCTTATGTATACCCTAAAGAAAATAATTCATGGGTTTCTGAAGTGCCGGATATTAAGAATGTAGATCTGGAAAAGTACCCTCTTTGCGCTAATATTACTCCTATTACCTTCACAGTAGGTCCCGGAGAAACACTTTTCATTCCGAATGGTTGGTGGCATACTGCTAAATCTTTAACGGTAACAATTTCCGTTGCATTAGATTCTTTAAATACCTCTAATTGGGAGAGGTTTAAAATGGAGGTAACAACAAAAGTGGACAATAAAACCAATGCTGCTGTTGCTAAAATGGTAGGTGCCTATCTTTCCGTAGCGGGAGGTGTATTGCGAAGAACGAAAAATAAGGTTCGGCAGGCCTGATAAAATCTATTTATACAGCAACTAAATCTGCTATGCAAGATGTAATAACTTTCAACCCATTTACGGGTCCCGTCATTGAAAAGGTTATTCCCATTGTTCAAGCTCAGTCCGAAATATGGACGGCCTGTATGTTTGGTGGAAAAGATGCCAACAGGGCGTACAACGAGTCGATTTCCCTTGTTTTAAAAGGAGACCTAAACAGGGAGGTCCTTGAGGATGCCATTGATAGACTTATCCTGCGCCATGATGCCCTCCGTGCCACCTTTAGCGCCGATGGACGCTTTATGACGGTGTTTGAAGAACTCCCTGCAGATTTCGCCTTTCAGGACCTCTCTGATCTAAATACGGGGGATCAGGAAACTGCGGTTAAAGAGTATTTGTCCAAGGATGCCAATAACGTTTTTGACCTGATAAAAGGGCCGTTGCTCAAGATAGGGTTGCTCAAGCTTTCCGGGCAGGAACACCATCTGGTAATCACTGCACATCATATCATATGCGACGGGTGGTCTATGGGAATAATTCTGGAGGAATTGGGAAAAATCTATTCCGCTTCTCTTTCAGGAGAATCTCCTGTTTTTCCCCAACACGATACTTTTGGATCCTATGCTGATGCCGAGCTAGCGTTTATTAGCAGTCCGGAATTTATTAAAACTGAAAAATTTTGGCTTAATCAATATAAAGAATCAGTACCCGAAGTAAGCCTTCCAACAGATTTCCCGCGACCCCAGGTTCGGACTTTTAAAAGCCATCGATTGGATTTTGAAGTTGAAAGTGACCTGATAGCCGATTTGAAAAAAGTGGGTATAAAGTCCGGCGCGAGCCTTGTGGTCACCTTGATGGCGGCATTTGAGGTTTTTCTGAATCGAATTACCGGACAACAGGATTTGGTATTGGGTTTGCCAGCGGCCGGCCAATCCCTTACGGGAATGACCCAATTGGTTGGGCATTGCGTGAATTTACTTCCTTTGCGCACCAGGATATATCCCGATACCCCGTTTACGGAATATTTGCAAAATAGAAAGTCTGCAATTTTTGATGCCTATGAGCATCAGCAGTTTAGTTTCGGGCAATTGCTTCAGAAGCTCCCCATTTCAAGAGATCCTTCCAGAGTTCCCCTGGTGCCGGTTACATTCAACATAGATATGGGAATGGACAGCGCCGTTGCTTTTGACGGTCTGGACTTTGAGCTGAAGAGCAATCCCAGGGCTTTTGAGACCTTTGAACTTTTTTTAAATGCCACGGGACGGGAAGATGCGTTTATTTTGGAGTGGTCCTACAACAGTTCCCTTTTTAAACCCACGACTATCGCCCAAATGATGACTTCTTTTAAAGAAGTCTTACAGGGTATTGTGGCTGATCCGGGAAGGGCTATTGGGGATTTAATCAAAGTAGACACCTCGGCCTACGAAGTTTTGAACAACACCGGTGCTGATTATCCCCAACTTCCCTTGCATGAACTTCTTGCAGCACAGGCACTTAAAACTCCCCAAAATCAGGCGTTGAAATTTGGGAATGATGCGCTTTCTTATGTAAAGCTTGAAAAAAGTGCAAATCAACTGGCGAATTACCTCGCTTCGCAGGGCGTTGGTACTGGTGATTATGTGGCAGTTTTGTTGCCCCGGTCGATAGAACTTGTCCAAACGCTTATCGCCATAATGAAATGTGGTGCCGCATATCTTCCTTTGGATCCTGATTACCCTGCCAGGCGTTTGGAATTCATGTTGGAGGATTCAGGGGCTGCGAATTTAATTACCTCCAGAAAGGTGGCATCATCCATTGAATCTGAAGCCAGGTCTTTGCTGATAGAGGATATTTTACCCGACCTTCCAAAATATCCCGATACTCCACCGCCTGTCAAAGTTGACAATAAGGAGTTAGCATATATATTATACACCTCTGGTTCAACCGGTAAGCCAAAGGGGGTTCCCGTCACCCATGGGAACCTGGTCAATTTCTTGCATAGCATGCAACGGGAACCGGGTATTGAAGAAACCGACAGGTTACTTTCAATAACGACCATTTCCTTTGATATTGCTGGCCTTGAATTGTTTATGCCACTCTTAAAAGGGGCCACGGTGGTATTGACAAGTGAAGAGAACTCCAGAGATAGCCGACTCTTAATGGATGTAATGAAGGAGGAGGAAATAACCGTGATGCAAGCGACTCCTACCACGTGGCAAATGCTGCTGGATGCCGGGTGGCAAAAACCATTGCCTATCAAAGCACTCTGTGGGGGAGAAGCACTACCGATGTCTTTGGCCAAAAGCATATTGGAAAGGGTAGAGGAGCTATGGAATATGTACGGACCTACAGAAACCACCATTTGGTCTGCGGTCAAACAGGTTTTGAAGTCAGACGATTTAATTACCGTAGGTCGTCCTATTGCAAACACCCAGCTTTATATTGTCAATGAGTACACCCAGTTGGTGGAACCAGGTAAAATCGGAGAGCTTTGTATTGCCGGGGATGGTGTTGCCACGGGATATTGGAAAAGACCGGTGCTGACCGCGGAAAAGTTTATTGCAAACCCTTTTAGTCCGGAAGTTGGCAATGTTCTTTATCGAACCGGGGATTTGGCCAAACTGCTACCTTCCGGAGAAGTCCAGTGCCTTGGCCGGATTGATCAACAGGTAAAAATAAGGGGACACCGCATTGAGCTGGGTGAAATAGAGCAAGCCCTTGATGCACTGGAAGGAGTACAATCTTCTGTGGTGATTTTTAATGAGGGCAGATTGGTTGCCAACCTGATTCCAACGGGCTTGGGAAGTCCGGATTCCGATCAGGTCAAAGGATATAAGGATATCCTTAGCCAACAATTGCCTGCCCATATGGTGCCACAACAATTCATTTTTGTAGAGGCGTTTCCAACAACACTTAATGGCAAAATTGACCGTAAGGCCCTGCAAAGTCTTTACGGGAAAAAATTAGAAAAAGCAGCATTTGAAAATCCCGAGACGATATCTGAAAAAATCATTGCCGCCATATGGCAGGAGCACTTGAAAATTGATCCAATCGATGTCAATGGTGACTTTTTTGAGCTTGGAGGGCATTCATTAATTGCGGTTAGGGTAATGACCCAACTTGAGAAAGAGACCGGGAATAGATTACCCCTGGTGGCCCTGCTTGAAAATCCTTCAGTTAAAAAGCTGGCTGCCTACATGGACAGTGCGTTCGTCACCTGGGATTCCCTCGTACCCTTAAAACCGAAAGGCACGAAGGTGCCTTTGTATATTGTCCACGGGGCTCATCACAACGTCTTTATTTTTAACGATTTGGCGAAACTTTTGGACGTTGAGCAACCGGTATATGCATTACAACCCAAAGGGTTGGACGGAGTTTCGGAACCCTTTGATACCATTGAAGAAATGGCCGCACATTACATTTCTGAAATTCAAGCGGCGCATCCTGAGGGACCCTATGCCCTTGCCGGATTTTCAATGGGAGGTATTGTCGCCTATGAAATGTCACGACAATTAAGGGCCCAGGGTAAACAGGTCAAAAACCTGTCAATGTTTGATGCCTATGTATTCCCGATGTACTACTTCAGGAATCCATTAATGAAAAAGATTGTCTCCTTACTCTATCTGATTGGAAAGATCTTCTTTATGATTTTGAATATGTTCAGCAGTAAGAAGAATTTTAAACGCAGAATTCAATTGACCTACCAATCGGTCTCGGGAGTATTTTTAAGGTTAAAAGTAGGCAGGGAGAAGCAGCATGAAATGCAGCACAATCGCTCTTATAAAATGGATTCAATGCACAATCTGGCTACACATCGTTATACCATCGAACCTCAGGATATCGTTTTAGATATATTCAGGTCCTCAGAAGAAATCAATTTTGTGCACGATTCCAATTTTCTAGGATGGAAAAAAATTGCAAGAAAAGGCATTCGCAAACACATGGTCCCGGGAAATCATATCGACATGTTTGCTCCTCCAAATGTCGACGCGTTTGCCAAGCAACTTCAATACGTCCTGGACAATTATAATTCTGATCGCATTGAGTAGCCTGTTTTGTCAATCGACCGAAATAACAGAATCTGGCAAAAAGAAGCTGAAACAAGACGGGGGATCCGGAATCCTTTTATTTAAGGTTGAATTAAAAAAGTATTACAGCGCAATTGCCACGTTTTTGGGCATTTTGGATGATGACGAATTGCAGAGGGCTCATAGATATCACTTTTTAAAAGACAAAAACCGGTTTATCATTTGCCGGGCCTTTCTGAAAATGGCCCTTTCGAAAACTACCGGCACCAACCTTTCCGATATCCGAATCGATACGGGCCATAATAAGAAGCCTGTTCTGTCCTCGCATCCTGATGTTTTTTTTAATGTCTCTCATTCCGGCCAATACGCCCTGATAGCGATTGGCGACAAACCTGTAGGTGTCGATGTAGAAAGGGTAAACAGGGAATTTGATTTTTCGGATATCAAAGTAAAAATTTTCAATCCAAAAGAGCGGCAGGTACTGGATTTTGCTGCAGACACAGAAAGACAATTTTACGAATTCTGGACCCGAAAGGAGGCCGTGCTAAAGGCCACAGGAAAAGGAATCGACGACGATTTTGCTCAAATTCCTGCTACAGATGGATTTCATGAACTGGAATCCGGAATTCTCGGTAAGGCTTCGGATTTTGTCGTGATGAGTTTTGAAGTAGACGCCGAACATATGGGAGCCATAGCCATTGAAGGGCGTTATGAAGAATTTAGTTGGAATCCCCTCTATACTCCTCTGCCGATATTCTAGGGTGTGCTATTTAATTAACTTATAAGAGCGCCGGCAATCACCTTAAAGAAATGGTGCTGTTTGGAAGGAAACAAGAATCTGGCGCACCCTTTAATGGAGAACCTGCGAGTACTGCTGTATCCAGGAATTAATACAACCCGCAATATAAGTCATGTCATTTTCTGAATATCTCAGATCGATGTGAATGTTCATCAGGTATTTATAGCCCCCGGAATTCACGGTATCCGGCCAAAGTTCTGCCGGATAAATAGAATGGGATATCAGATATTTTTTTAACTCCTGAAAGCCATCCCGATCTTTAAAAGCCAATAATAATCCAAAAGGGGTATAGCTGCCATTTTGGAGTATTTTGAAGAAGGAGTTCTCATCTATTTTTGGTGCCAGAATTTTGAAATTCTTTGCTTTTACGGAATTATAATCCCTGAATGCGTAATTTTCCAGTACCCCCTTCTTATCTGAGGCCACAGGTAATACATCAAAATGAATTTGCAATATTGCCTCGCCTTTTGAATGCAGGTTGAGGTACGCGCTTTTTTCAGAGACACTACGGCATTGCCTTTTACTGCGCATGGCCTCTGCAAGCGTTTCCCAGCAAAGTTCCATGCCTTTGTCATCAACTCCAACTTCATTCCGATTTTCTCCAAGGGGAATTGCGGAGGCACTCAATTTTGGTTTCCAGGCGATCCCCCCTAAGGGCAGGGGTACGGTTTTGCGCAGGGACGCAATACAGAAGTCTGCCGTACTCTCCAGGCATCCTTTGCTAAGCCAGCCATGGGAATGATCTTCAATGACTACGGGTCTTTGCCCACCGGGAATGCGGCTTGTTTTGATTCCCCAGTAATTGTTCACAATAAGCACATCATTGGCATTCCTGAATTCCGACCAGTTAATTTCGGTTCCGTGATCAAAAGAGTCCAAAGTGTAGTACTCAATATTGTTGAAGTTGTGCTCCAGCCATGCCTTTACGAAAGGACAATAATAATAGGGGATCCAGATTGTTTCAATGGGCCTGTAGGCTTCAATCCTGGAGAAGATATACTTAATGGCATTGCGACCCGAGTAGAATAATTCGTACTCAGCATCAAATTCTATTTTTGGTAAAGACTCTACTTCGGACAAAGGAATCTCGTGAAAAAATGAACCATATCCGACAATTTCGTTATTCATAGAGGGTAAAGTAAATTCCATATCTAATGTAAAAACCAAGTCACCATAGATCCTACTCAGAATTCCAAAGATCTAAAGACCAGTTTTTCTATGCTCCAACTAGGACACCTAAGATAGATATAAGAAGATGCTACATATGTTAGTTCAACAATTCTGTGCTTTTTAAATCTATATGCTCAATCGTATCTGAAATGTATAGTAAAAGCGCATAAATAAAAATAGCCACTCCAACCATTTCAAAAAGTTCTTCTACTGTGCAAATAATGTAAAAGACAAGGTTTTCCTGACCGTGCAACTCATCATAATACCCACTTACTGACTCGATTCCAATAGCTCCAAAAACAAAAACAAATCCGGATAAAATAAATAGCCACCTTATTTTTTTCGGTAACCTCATCAAAAATTTGGAATAAATAAAAAGCAAAATTAATAACAGGATACCATAGGGAATGTACCAGGCATAGTAGAGTAGGCCTGTAGTATTAAATAGTTTATGAGTAGGCATCCATAGCTGTTCATGAATCATTGTAATTTCATCAATAGATAAAAACACAAAAATGAAAGCTAACCCTTTCCATTGAAAGTGCTCCAGCCTATTCGTTTTATGAAAATAGGAAATGATAAAAAGTAAAAGACCACTTGAAAGAAGGGCTAAAGAGGAATAAAATGTGGGTAAATTTCCTTCGTGATCAAAATCGAAGAAATAAATAATATTCTTAAAAACACCATTAATGCCTAATACTTTCAAGGCGACTGCTATTATATTGCATATCAGTAATATGAATATAAATATCAATAGATTGTAAAATACTTTTTTAGGATTGAAATATAAATTCATAAGTCTTTATTTCGCTCCTTAAATTAATTAAAATATGTCACTCAGACATTGAGAAAATGACGAACGGTAGGATTTACCGATTTATACCAATTGCGCATGCACTTTCGCCTCTTCCACTTTTTGGATAACCTTCAGTGTTTTCAGAACAGAATCCGGGGTTACAGAAACAGAATTGATGCCTTCACTGACCAAAAACTCTGAAAAATCGGGGAAATCAGATGGACCCTGCCCACAGATCCCCACTTTTTTACCATGTTTTTTTGCCGTAGCCAAAAGGGTTTTGATCAATCCCTTTACGGCATCATTTCGTTCATCGTAAAGATGGGCGACCAAACTCGAATCCCTGTCCAATCCCAGGGCAAGTTGAGTTAAATCATTGGATCCAATGGAGAAACCGTCAATCATTTGGGCGAACTGATCGGCTAAAATGATGTTCGAAGGTAATTCGGCCATAAGGTAAATTTCCAGTCCATTCTTTCCACGAATAAGGCCATTTTCGGCCATGATGGTTACAACCTTTTCTAACTCCTGAGGGGTTCTGCAGAACGGCACCATGATGGTAATATTGGTCAATCCAAATTCTTCACGGGCTTTTTTTAGTGCCTGGCATTCCCAGTTAAATGCCTCCCGAAATGCTTCGGAATAGTATCTGGAAGCCCCCCGCCAACCTATCATGGGATTTTCTTCATCGGGTTCAAAATATTTGCCTCCCAAGAGGTTGAAATACTCATTGGACTTAAAGTCAGAGAGCCTGGTAATCACCTTTTTAGGGTAGAAAGCAGCTGCGATTTTTGCCACACCCTGAGCAAGTTTGTTGACATAAAAATCTTTCTCCGATGCGTATCCTGCCATTAAATCAGAAATGGTTTCGGATAGAGCCCGATCTTTCAGGTCCCGGTGTTTCAACAATGCCAGGGGGTGTACTTTTATATGGTTGTTTATAATAAATTCCTGTCTGGCAAGCCCGACGCCCGAGTTTGGAATCTTGCTATATTGGAATGCGAGTTCGGGAGAACCCACGTTCATCATTATAGGGGTTTCAATCGATGGAAAATCGGAGTAAGCAGTTTCTTTCTTTTTGAAATCAATTTTACCCTTATACACCTTGCCGACACTCCCTTCGGCGCAGGATACCGTTACTTGTTGGCCATCTTCCATTAAATTTCCCGCACCTACGGCGCCTACTACTGCAGGAACCCCCATTTCCCTTGCTACAATTGCGGCATGGCATGTTCTTCCTCCCTTTTCTGTTATGATCGCAGAGGCTTTTTTCATTAACGGTTCCCAATCGGGATCCGTCATTTCAGTCACCAAAATTTCTCCTTCTTTGAATTCCGTCTCATCCGAACTTCCATCGCGGCCATCGAGGGTGAAGATCCGGCGAACGGCACCGGTGCCCACCTTGTCACCAACCGCAACTCCTTCTATAAGTAAGTCATTTAAAACAGTTTTATCTGCGATTTCATACTCGGTGATAATGTCTTTGTGATTTTGGGAATGGATGGTTTCGGGCCTTGCCTGTACGATATATAGTTCGTTGGTCAGACCATCAATCGCCCATTCAATATCCATAGGACACCATTTACCATGCACTGAAGAATAGTGGTCCTCGATTTCCTGAACCCATTTTGCCAGCTTGAGTATTTGTATATCATCCAGACAGAAATTCCTTTGCTGCTCTTTGTCCACCCTCACTTTTCGTACAGTTTCAAAAGGTTTGTTCCCATAAACCATTTTGTGGCACTTTTTGCCAATTTTCTTCTCGATAATGGAACTGAAACCCTGTGACAGACAGGGTTTGAATACCAGGAATTCATCGGGTACAATTTCTCCTCCAACGACCAGTTCACCAAGTCCATAGGCCCCATTGATCAGAATAATATCCTTAAAACCGCTTTCCGTATCCAGGGAGAAGGCTACCCCAGATGCCCCTAAATCGGATCTGACCATTTTTTGAACACATACAGAAAGCTTTACCGAAAAATGATCAAATCCCCGGGACGAACGGTAGGAGATCGCCCTGTCCGTAAAAAGGGAAGCAAAGCAACTGCGAATGGCCGTTAGGAGCATTTCTCCACCCCGTATATTGAGATAGGTGGACTGCTGACCCGCAAAGGATGCATCTGGCAAGTCCTCGGCCGTGGCTGAAGAGCGTACTGCGATATCTGTAGCATCCTGGCCATAGAGCTCCGATAGCTCATAATACGAATTCAGAATCACTTTTTCGACAGAAACCGGAAACCTGCCATTCGAAATCTGTTTGCGTATTTCAGAACCGGTTTTTCTCAAACTGACAATGTCTGATACATCAACGCCGGCAAGGGATTTTTCTATTTTTCCTTTTAACTTGTTTTCCTGGATAAAAGCATCGAAGGCATCTACCGTAACGGCGAACCCATTGGGTACCCTAATACTTTTATCGCTTAGGTTTTTGATCATTTCGCCCAGGGAGGCATTTTTGCCACCGACTTTGGGCAAATCTTGAATCCCAATCTTATCCAAAGAGATAATGAAATCGGTTGAGCTTTTTTGTTGATTTTTCATCAGAAAGGTTTTACAAATCCAATTTTACGAAAACGTTTGAGTAGGCTACAAATAGATTCGACGTATCCGATAAATTCCTGATGAAGTGTTCTTGTTTTTTAGGATTGAGGATGTTAAATAGTAGTTGAGCCCAAAAAAATATTATGAGCCAAATAAGGAGGTAAAGGGTATCTGCAAACGAATTTTTACAAACTTATTTGCATCCTTAAGCGGCAACCATTCTTTATTCCTATCCGAATTTCGTACACTCAGTTGTAGTATTGACTGGACTAATTATGCTATAGGTTGCGATCTGAGGATCAATCTACCAAACCGTCTTTAGTAGGTTTTCAAAACCATTCCTTTGAAGAGCTTAATTGTTTTCATTGAACGGAGTTTAAAAGCTACGCTTAACCCTCTGGCGAAGGGAGGTGCGCCGGGGGGATTCTATTGTCGTACCTTCTGAAAAACTAATCAACTTCTCATGATCAACTTCTTTCGTAAAATTCGCAAACAACTGGCCGATCAGAACAAACCCCTGAAATACTTCCGCTATGCCCTTGGGGAGATTGTCCTTGTAATGATCGGTATCCTGCTTGCCCTTCAGGTGAACAACTGGAATGAGGCGCGAAAAGACCAACAGGAGTTAAAGAACATCCTTCAGAGTATCACAGCAGATATGAAAGTAGATGCTCAGAACATGAAGTGGGCAAGTGAATCCCACAAGGAAGATAATGAAAGAATTAAATCGTTTCTAAACCATGAGGATTACAGCGGGTTTACCCGTGACAGCCTGGAACAAAGCCTGGAAATATGGTATATTCTTATTGACTATCGGATGAATAGTTACTACATGTTGAGGGATTCTGGAATCACGGAGTTTGGAAGATATGCAGACGCTGTAACAGAGATTAAAGTCTATTATGATTTATTGATTCCAGAAATTAAGAGTTACGAAGAAGACATTAGGCGATCTGTACAAGAGTCCGAGCAGTTCTGGCTTCTTGAACAGAATACCTATGAATTCATTAAAGGGAACGAATTACGCTCACAACAAAGTGATGAGGCTGCCCTAACGGCATTAACCAGGCTTCTAAAATCACCCATTCCACGGAATATCTTAAAGACTAGTTTTCGAAATAACAAAAAGATGATGTCCCAATATGATTGGTTTGGGGAGTATATAGACGAAGAAGTAAAGGAAATAGAAGATGTGCTACGGGTGGTCGACTGACTATTCTTCTGGTATGAGGAGTGGACAAGGGTTAAATCAGCCGAGAAGGGATTCTTAACCCTTCTGCCTACTGCCACTGCCCACTGCCCACTTTCAAGAAGGAATTGCTTTTCGAACGGAGTGAGGTGCCTCAGGGGGATTCTATTGTCGTACCTTCTGAAAAACTAACGACCTTCTCATGATCAACTTCTTTCGAAAAATCCGCAAACAACTGGCCGATCAGAACAAACCCCTGAAATACTTCCGCTATGCCCTGGGGGAGATTGTCCTTGTCATGATCGGCATCCTGCTGGCCCTGCAGGTCAATACCTGGAATGAGGTGCGAAAAGACCAACAGGAGTTAAGGAATATCCTTCTGAGCATTGCATCTGATATGAAAGAAGATGCGCTAATCGTAAAGGAGATTATGGGATACGCGAAAGAAGATAATGAAAGAATAAAATCATTTTTAAGTCAGGAGGATTACAGCGGGTTTACCCGTGACAGCCTGGAACAAAGTCTGCAAGTCTACAGTTATTATGCCCATTGGCGTATGAGCGGCTTCGATCTCTTAAAGGATTCGGGGATCACTCAATATGGAGAACATGCAAAAGTTGTAAAACGTATTAAATCCTATTATGACCACTGGATTCCATTGATAAAAGCTTTAGAAGACGATTATGAGGATTCGGTTGTTAAATCAGATGATTTCTGGCGTTTCGAAGAGAACACCTATGAGTTCATATATGCAGAGGGTTTAGGCAGCATTCAAAAGGATGAAGCGGCCATGGCAGTATTAGAAACCCTGGCAAAATCGCCGATACCCAGGAAAATTTTAAAGACAAATTATCGATTAAATGAAGACCTTTTGGGCGCTTATGAAAACTATTTGGTGGGTATTGATGGAACAGTAAAGGAAATAGAAGATGCGATATTGAAAGCCGATTGACAATTGATGTCATAAGATAAAGTTCCAGGGGTTACCCCAGTCGAGATGGCAGTCTAATCCTTTCTGCCTACGGCCACTGCCCACTGCCCATTTTCAGGAAGGGATTGATTTCCTCACTTTATTTGGAAGTCGGTGCATTGAGCCTAGGACGTCAGGCCTGCTCCGGTTTTGTGGATTCCAGTTTGGGATTGGTAATCCGGAGATTTTTCACTTTCCTGACCATTATTTTGAGCATGGGAAATAAGGTTCCAATGCCAAAAAGCAAAAAAGAGGATAACCAAATATTGCTGCTTGAAGTGAATAAGGCCCCGCTGTTAAGTACCCCTAATATCAGCAGGGTGGAGAAAGGAAAAGAAAGGGCAAGGATACCTATGGCGTAGGTGCTGTTGAAGGTTTTGGTCTCTTTCTCTGTTTCAAGGCCCTCAACAACGGACAAGTGAGCGAAGGGCCAGAAACTACAGGCACTCAGGCCGAAAGACAACATCAGGAGGAGATCTTCCTGAAGGGGTATCCGGACCCAAGATACCCAAAGGGCAACCAGAAAAAAGACCATACCGGCCCGTATGGCCAAAAGGGAAAAGATTTGGAAGAATTGTTTCCTTTTGATTCTTATAGCCAGGCCGATAAAGAGTAACACTAAAGGCGTCATAATAAAACTCAATTTTGAAAGACTGTTCCGGATGACAAAAGGCAGGGAATCCATTGAATACCCCAGGAACAAAAGGAGAAGTGCAAACCCGATAAACAAATTTACGGGTTCCGTCACCAGGGTTTTGAGCAGGGACGCAATTTTTGCTTTACTTCCGGTATTGGCATTGAGATTTCGGGCATAATACCATCTCATAGCCACCATGTAAAGTATAATCAGGACAAAAACCTTGTTACCTAAATCCGCCATGGCGGCTTTGGCCAGATACGTTTCCCCTAAAAACTCCAGAACAAACGGAAAGCACGACAATCCCGGAGCCAGGGAGGGTAATAAAAGCATGGCCGTGCGGTAGGATGATGTGTCTTTTAGAATCCCCACCAAAGGAAGTAAAAGGGGCATGGTGGCAAAAAGAACGAGGTTAAACGCCAGGGCCATCAGTGGAAGTAACAAGAGGTTTGTTTTTACCTCCATCCCCAGCAGGGCAATAAAGATTGTCGCTGGCAATGCCAGATTTAAGATAATTTTCTTAATACCATTGACTTCCGAAGGGGATTTGAACTTGGCTTTTAACAAGACCCCCAATAATATAAAGACCAGGAAGACCAGCGTTTTTTCGAAACCTGCCTGCATACACCTAGACCAATACCTTATTTATAGCTTGGATAAATAACTGCATTTCGTCCATGGTTCCGATGCTGACGCGACACCACTTCTGATCCAGGAACTGAAAGGCCCGTACCCCAACTTTTTGCTGGGTCATTTTATTCAGGAATTCTTTGCCCTCCATGTCGATGGGAAAAATCATAAAACTGGTATGGGAGGGTACCGGTTCGAAACCTATTTCCTGCAGGCTGCTAAAGGTATAATTCCGGGCAGTGGCATTTAAGGTTCTTGATTTTTGTAAGAACTCCGTATCATCCATTGCAGCCATGGCTGCGTATACGGAGGGATGGGTAATGCCCATTCCGGCCCGTGTTATTTTTTGAAGTTTGTTTAAGGTGTCTTCCTGAGCCACGGCATATCCCACCCGCAGGCCTGCCATCCCGTGAATTTTAGAAAACGTTCGGGCGACAATCACATCTTTACCTTCTTTTACCAGGGAAACCATACTCTGTCTGGCCCCATCTTCCAAGAACCACAAATAGGCTTCGTCTATAAAAACGGGAACCTTTTCAGAAACACGGGAACAGAAATCCAGGAGGGCTTCGCTATCGGTAATGGTTCCGGTTGGATTATTCGGATTGCAGATATAGATCAATTTTGTTTCGGAGTCTATCGCTTTTTCCATGGCCTCGAGGTCGTGAGACCAGTCTTTTTTCAAAGGGACGGGTTTCCAGGTACCGCCTGCTGCCTCTGCCACCCGAATCAGTGACATGTATGCCGGATCTGCGGAGATGACATTCCCACCGTTCATAAAGAGGACCATAGCTGTTTTTTCGAGCAGATCCGAAGAGCCAGGCCCCATCATGATATTCTCTGGAGTAACCTCTTCAAACGCGGCAATCTTGTCCACGAGCTGGTAGAGCTCCTTCCAGGCATACCGGTTACTGCCAAAGGCCGAATTTTTAAGGGCTTCAAGGGCCATAGGTGATGCCCCGTAAGGATTTTCATTGGCGTTTAATTTGGCACTGTAAACAGGAAACTCCCTTAAATTGTCAGGAATAAACTCCTTAAAGAAGGCATTGTAAATGGCATTGCCATCGCTGTCCAGGGTTAAGGGAACGGAAGGTGTTTTTGAAAACCCCAAATAGGGAGCGGCTACGATTCCCCCTACGGTCAGGGCAGAAGTTTTAAGCCATTTTCTACGGTTGGTTTTGAGTGAATCCAAGGTGTGGTTTTTTAGGAATTAGGAATAGTTCAAGTTATCCGCAAAAGCCTAAAAATCCTATGTCAATCCCATAAAAATCAATCGTTTAAAATACGGATACAAAAAAAATACAAGTCCAAAAAAACGAAGTTCGCAAGGAGGGTCGGCGGAAATTGGCGAAATCACCCATCCCACGAAATATTTTCAAGATTCGTTATCGAAGAAACAAAAAGATCATAACTGAATATGATTTTTTTGAGGAGTGTATGGACGAAGAAGTAAAGGAAATAGAAGATGGGATACCGAAAGCCGATTGACTATCTTAGACTTTTAGTGGTTAATTGTGCATTACGCACTTTATACATACGTTAACCTTAATTACGAAAATGATTGATCATGATAAAAAACTTACTAGTACCAATTGCTATAGTACTTCTTGCGACAAGTTGTCAAGAAAAACCTGAGATTTCAAAGACAACACCGTTAGAGTCATTTACAGATTCACTATTCCAGGCGAGTGTAGATAGTTCGCAAATTGCGGGTGCAGCAATTTTAGTCCATCGAAACGGGGAAACCTTACTAAAGAAATCATATGGTTATGCAAGTTTAGAGCTTTCTGCTCCTGTACCAAACGGCGGGATTTTTGAAATTGGTTCCGTCACCAAGCAGTTTACGGCAGCAGCGATTCTAAAATTAGTTCAAACCAATAAACTCTCTCTAGAGGATGACTTTACACAATATTTAGATTTTGATACAAAAGGACGAACAGTTACAATTGATAATTTACTTAACCATACTTCTGGTATTCCAAGTTATACAGAGATTCCTGAATTTTGGGTTTTATCAATTCAGGATCAACCAAGAGATTCATTAGTTCGATTGGTAGAATCAAAAGACTTTATGTTCGAACCAGGCGAGGCCTTGATTTATAATAATTCAGCTTACTTTTTTCTGGGGTTAATTATTGAAAAAGTAACCGGACAGACATACGCATCGTATTTAGAAGAGGTATTCTTTGAACCTTTAGGTATGGACAATACTTCATACTGTTCAACATCAGAAGTCATGAAAAATAAAGTTTACGGTTATGACTTCACTCCTGAAGGCCTTAAACAAAAAGGATACTTAAATCATACATGGCCGTATGCAGCGGGTTCACTTTGTAGTACAACTGAAGATTTACTCACCTGGATGACAGCTTTACATCAAGGTAGCGTATTATCTGAAACCCTATATCAATCTCTTGTTACTCCAGGTCATTTAAAAGATGGCTCCAATGTATTATATGCAAAGGCGCTCGTAAACTATTCAGATTTTGGAAATCAAAGAATTGGGCATGGAGGCGGTATAAATGGCTTCTTAACCGACACTAGATATTATCCAGAGGAAGATTTATACCTGATTTGTCTGGTAAATACAACGGGGCCCAAAGGCGCCAGTTTCTTCGCAGATGAAATTACCTGGAAGTTACTCGATAAGGTTACCCCCCAAAGTGTAGCGTTGGATTTTGATACTAAAATGTTAGATGGAAAATACACAGGTGCTGTGAGAGGGGCCCCTGAATTTTCCATAGAGGTGAAATCAATTTCGAATGGTTTGACCATCCAATCAGAACGGGACGAAAAGGCCGATACCTTAGATGTTTACATTGGCAACAATACGTGGATAGATGACAATACCAGCATAATTATTAAGAATAATGAGTATCGATTGGTGGGGCCAAGTGCTTACTATATTCTTAAAAAAGAAACAGAATAATGAAAGGCCAACAATGGGTAGTAGTTGCCAGATCAAGCCGGCTATAAACCTGCTATAGATAGGACCATCGTAATTTTCATAAGGAGTTTAGGAAGCTGGTCAAATCTGTTTCCTTGTCCAATCCAAGTTTCTTCTTTAAACGGTATTTTGACTTTAAAATACTAGCAGGTAAAACATTTAGGGTTGCTGCAATTTCTTTGGTAGTCAAGTTCATTCTGAGAAAAGCAGCCAAGCGTATTTCCTTTTCTGAGATGTCTGCGCTAAAGGTCTTTAATTTATGGTCAAAATCATTGTGTACATCCGAAAAATAGGTCTTAAAATGAAAAAGCCCTCGCATTTTATGCGAAGGCTTCCAGTGTTTGCGGTCTGGACGGGACTCGAACCCGCGACCCCCTGCGTGACAGGCAGGTATTCTAACCAACTGAACTACCAGACCAATTTTCCAACCCTGGGGTACTAACAACAGTTAGTTTGAGGAAATTGTTACAGCTTTGTAGTAAAGCGTGGGCAAATATAAGGCACTATTTGAATCCGGCAAACAAAAATCCCATATTTAGATAAGTTCTTTATCCAAATCGTTGGCGTTCCACCAGAAACGTATTCATCACCCGGGTAAATGGGTCTGCGATGTCTACCGGGACGTATTTGATATCGTATTTGGCACAGATCAGTTTCAGGGATTTCAGGTAGGCCTCCAGAACCTCCTGGTAAGACTCTTTTATACGTTCGGGGTAGAGGTCTATGTGGGCTCCGGTTTCCACATCGGTAAAGCGCCTCGGGGTATTGTCGAATGCGAAATCCAGTTCGGTTCGCTTGTCGGTTAGGTGGAAGAGCAGCACCTCGTGTTTATTGTACTTCAGATGTCGCAGGGCCTCAAAGAGCCGCTCGTCGTCTACCTGGTTCTGAAACAGGTCTGAAAAAAGTACGACAAGGCTCCGGCGTTTGAGTTTCTCGGCAATCAGGTGGAGGTAGGTATAGAGCTCCGTACCCTTGTTTTCTGCAGGTTGTACGGCAATTTCATTCAGGGCATTCATCAGCATATAATAATGCCTTTCACTCCCTTTTTCGGGGGCGTAGAATTGATAACTGTCCGAGAAAATGCTCAATCCTGCCGAGTCCCGTTGCTTCTTGAGCAGTTGCATCAGTGCCCCGGCGGCCAGGACCGCAAATCCGATTTTGTTCAGGTGATCCAGATCAGGCTTTGCCACGGGCGGGTAGTACATGGAGGATGAGCTATCCAGAATCAGGTGGCAGCGCAGATTTGTCTCCTCCTCGTATTTCTTGGTGTAGAGTTTATCTGTGCGCGCGAAGAGTTTCCAGTCGATGTGCTTGGTGCTCTCCCCGGTGTTGTAAATCTTATGCTCTGCAAACTCAGCGGAATATCCGTGAAACGGGCTTTTATGAATGCCGCTGATATACCCTTCCACCACCTGTTTTACGAGCAGGGGGAGGTTTTCAAATAGGGAAGCTTTGTAGAGTTCCGATTGCAGATCCATGGCCTAAAGATACGAAACTCCCACGGGGGTAGGTATAAAAAAACCCGGCCAGAGCCGGGTTTGTATTGCGATTGGGTTCACTTTACAGGACCGCGTCGATAGCGTCTGCATATACTTTCTTAGGACTCACGCCCACCTGACGATTTACGATCTCCCCATCCTTAAATACAAGGACAGTTGGGATGTTGCGTATTCCGAATTTAGCAGCGAATTGCTGGTTGGCATCCACGTCAACCTTTCCTACAACTGCTTTTCCGTCGTATTCTGTGCTCAACTCCTCGATGATCGGACCTACCATACGGCAGGGACCACACCAGGCTGCCCAAAAGTCAACTACAACAGGTTTATCACTTTTCAGGACTACTTCCTCGAATGAGGCATCTGTTATTTCTAAAGCCATTTTGTTAAAATTTAGATTACTGCAAATTTAGTCAATTCTATACCTGCTTCCTTACAGGGTGGACATTCATTTTCGCTATGCCCCTATTGAGTGTGCTTATACTGAATGCCTTTACCGTTAGGCGGTTGGCTTTCCGGACCTAGTTCAGTTTAAAATGGATTTCCTGTTCTGCGAGCTGGTGTAATAACTCCGAGCTGATTTGCACTTTCTGCTTGCGACTACTCAGGTTTACTTTGATCGCTTCTTCCATCTCATAGACCACAAAATTCAAAGGATGTTTCCCTTTAAAAGCGCCCAGGGTATCCTGCAATTGTTGAATCCGTTGTTCGTGCAACTTTGCAATATCAAGCTGAATCGTCAGTTTTTTCGCAAAAGACTCCATGACATCCTGTAGCAACAGGCATTGGTTGAATTGCAACCTGGGATCTCCCTTCTTACCGGTATCCCGATTTACCCAGCCTTCGCGCACAAAGATCTTCAGGTATAAAAAGGAATTGATGGTAAGGAAGTGGCGAAACTTAAGGTACTCCTCCCCAAAAATCCGGAATTCGAAGCTGTCCGAATAATCCTCGAGGGTAAAGGCAGCCCAGCCCTTACCATTACGGGATATGCGGTGCTGCACATCGGTGATAATTCCGGCCACCGATAATTCCCGGTTTACAAAGGATTCCATATTCTGGAAGGAACTGATGTCTGCATTGCAAAACGAATTTATCTCCGTTTTAAAGTCATCCAGAGGGTGTCCGGATATATAAATACCGACGACTTCTTTCTCGCGTTTAAGGGTCTCAAGAGTGCCCCAGGACTCACAAGGTGGAATTTCAGGCTCTTCAATCTGTACCTCGCTGGCACCTCCGAACAGGCTTACCTGGGCGGAGTTTTCGCTTTCCTGGAATTTCGCACCGAAACGGATGACCTTTTCCAGGAAAGTAATCCCGTCATTCCCTGCTGAAAAGTACTGAGCCCGGTGGGCATTGCCCAAAGAGTCCAGACCACCTGCCAGCACGAGATTTTCAAAGGCCTTTTTGTTTGCTGCCCTGAGGTCTAGCCGCTTCGTAAGGTCAAAAACCGATTGATACGGACCGTCTTTTTTGCGATTCTCTACGATGGTTTCCACAGCGGAGCGGCCTACGCCTTTTATGGCTCCCATTCCAAATCGGATCTGATTTTCCCGGTTTACGGCAAATTTGTAAAAGGATTCGTTGACATCCGGCCCGAGTACATCGAGTCCCATCCGCCGGCATTCCTCCATAAAGAAGGTCACCTGTTTGATGTCGTTCATGTTATTCGAAAGCACTGCCGCCATGTATTCGGCAGGGTAGTGCGCTTTGAGGTAAGCTGTCTGATATGCGATGTACGCATAGCAGGTGGAATGGCTCTTGTTAAAGGCATAGGAGGCAAAAGCTTCCCAGTCTTTCCAGATTTTCTCTAGGATTTCCCTTGGGTGGCCCCGTTCTTCGCCTCCGTCAAGGAACTGCGGTTTTAATTTCTGAAGCAGGGCAAAAATCTTTTTCCCCATCGCCTTTCGAAGCACGTCAGCCTCGCCTTTGGTAAAACCAGCCAGTTTTTGGGAAAGCAACATCACCTGTTCCTGATAAACCGTAATTCCATAGGTCTCTTTCAGGTACTCCTCCATCTCCGGAAGGTCATAGGTAATCTCTTCTTCCCCGTGTTTTCTCAGGACAAAGCTGGGAATGTACTCCATAGGTCCTGGCCGATAGAGCGCATTCATGGCAATCAGGTCATCGAACACCGAGGGTTTTAACTCCTTGAGATACTTCTGCATCCCGGGGGATTCGTACTGGAAAATACCGATGGTCTCACCCCTCTGGAAAAGTTCGTAAGTCTCGGCATCATCAAGCGGGAAATCATCGGGAACCAGATCAATTCCCTGTCGTGCCTTAACGATTTTAACCGTATCCTTAATCAGGGTCAGCGTCTTAAGCCCGAGAAAATCCATTTTCAGGAGCCCGGCACTTTCAACAACAGAGTTGTCGAATTGGGTGACGTAAAGGTCCGAATCCTTGGCCGTGGCAACGGGTACAAAATTCGTGATGTCATCCGGGGTTATAATCACTCCACAGGCGTGAATTCCCGTATTTCTAAGGGAGCCTTCCAGGACCCGTGCCATGTTCACCGTCTGTGCTTCCAGGTCATCCCCTTCAGAAATACCCAACAGTTCATTGACTTTTTCGAATTCATCTGCCCGGAACTTCTTTTTTAACTCCGCCTTTTCCTTGCCAAAGATCTTACCGAGCTTAGACATGTTCGGGATCAGTTTGGCGATGCGATCTGCGTCCCCGAGGGGCAGGTCGAGAACCCTAGCCGTATCCCTGATAGACGATTTGGCTGCCATGGTGCCATAGGTAATGATTTGGGCAACCTGATTGGAGCCGTACTTATCGATGACGTAATCCATGACCCGCGAGCGCCCTTCATCGTCGAAGTCGATGTCGATATCCGGCATGGAGACACGGTCCGGGTTGAGGAACCGCTCAAAGAGTAAATCGTACTTTAAGGGGTCGATGTTCGTAATCCCGAGGCAATAAGCCACAACAGATCCTGCGGCAGAACCCCTTCCCGGTCCTACGGATACCCCCATATTCCGCGCTTCGCGAATAAAGTCCTCCACAATCAGGAAATATCCCGGATAGCCTGAGTTTTCGATGGTTTTTAGCTCAAAATCCAGACGTTCCTGCAGCTCTGAGTTGATTTCTCCATACCGTTTTTCAGCCCCTTTGAGGGTTAAATGTCTCAAGTAGGCATTTTCACCCCGTTTTCCGCCATCTGCCAAATCTTCAGCCACAGCAAAAGACTCCGGGATTTCAAAATTTGGAAGCAATACATCGCGGGCCAGCCCAAATGGGGTAATCTTGTCGATAATCTCCTGAATGGAAACGATGCTTTCAGGGAGGTCCCGGAAGAGCTCCTTCATCTCCTGCTGAGACTTAAAGTAGTATTCCTGATTCGGTAATCCGAAACGATAACCGCGTCCCCTGCCCACTGGGGTGGCCTGTTTTTCTCCTTCCTTTACACATAGCAATATGTCGTGTGCCTCGGCGTCTTCTTTCGCGCAGTAGTAGGTGTTGTTGGTGGCCACAAGGGAGATTCCGTGCTTTTTGGCCAGGGAGATAAGCGTCGTATTGGCCCGGTCTTCATCTTCCTGTCCGTGGCGCATCAGCTCTACATATAAATCGTCTCCGAATGTCTCTTTCCACCAAAGCAGGGCTTCTTCAGCCTGCTTTTCGCCCTGGTTGAGGATTTTAGACGGCACCTCTCCGTAGAGGTTTCCCGTAAGCACAATCAGGTCATCCTTGTACTGTTTGACAACCTCCCGGTCGATCCTGGGGACGTAGTAGAATCCTTCGGTATAGGCGATGGATGACATTTTCGCCAGGTTGTGATATCCGTTTTTGTTCTTGGCGAGCATTACGATCTGGTAGCCGTAATCCTTCACGGATTTATTGTGGCGGTCTTCGCAGACAAAGAATTCACACCCGAGGATGGGGGTGATCGGATCCCTGCGCGTTTCTTCCGGCTCTGCTTCAAGACTCTTGTTAAAAGCATTGACCTCTTTGACAAAATGAAAGGCGCCCATCATATTGGCGTGGTCGGTCAGGGCGACGGCGGGCATTTCCAGCCGGGTAGCGGCGGCAACGAGATCTTTGATCTGAATGGTGGACTGCAATACAGAAAACTGAGAGTGGTTGTGCAGGTGTGCAAAGGGCACTTCCTCCAGGGTTTCTTCATTTTCCCGTATCTCAGCCTGGCTGAGTCCTGATTCTGGAGCGGCCGTTTTTCGCGCCAGGGCCTCGGAGGCCTTTTTCAGGTTTCGGTGTTTTAAGCCGAAAGGACCAATTACATCTGGGTTGGCCTGCCCGAAACGCTGGAGGTAGTCGGGTCCCTGATCCAGGACTTCGACTTTAAAGGATTTTCTTCTAAGGAGTTCCAGAAAACAACGGGAAGTGGCTTCCACGTCAGCACTTGCATTGTGGGCCTCATCGAAAGGTTTCCCAAAAAGATGGGCGTGGAGTTCAGTGAGCGTCGGGAGTTTGAACTTCCCACCCCTTCCTCCGGGGAGTTGGCAGAGCGTGGCGGTATCCTCCGTACAGGTATCCAGGACGGGGAGCGACTCCAGGGGATTTGCTCCTGAATTGCGAAAGAATTCAGCTCCCATCACATTGATGTCAAATCCTACATTTTGTCCGACCAGAAACTTCGTTTTTGCAAGGACCGACTCAAAATCCTGCAGTATTTCCTGAAGGGGTTTTCCGTCTTCTGTTGCCAGATCAGTCGAAATTCCATGGATTTGCTCTGCATCGTAAGGGATGTTAAAGCCCTCAGGCTTAACCAGAGCGTCGTAATGTTCCAAAAGCACGCCCATCTCATCGTGCAGCTGCCATGCGATCTGCACACATCGCGGCCAGTTTTCGGTATCGCTAATGGGGGCATCCCAACGTTTTGGGAGGCCAGTGGTTTCTGTATCAAAAATTAGGTACATGGACAGCTTTCAGAAATTTGGAGCGGTTAAAAATATAGAAATGTAGCCGGCTATGGAAAGGGAGTTTTTAGGAGTTATTAACCAAAAAAAGACCCATTCTGGGTGAATGGGTCTTTCTTCAAACATTGCCACTGTTTAGGAGTGCAGTTCCTCGTACATTTTGGATGTATTCAATGCGGCCTGGATGGCATCCCGCTGTTGAATCAGCAGGCGTTCTGTGGTGGGTGGAAGACGGGTTTCTGAACTTTTGAGAATGTCGTTGTATTCTTCTAAGCTGGCGTTCTCTCCGCGTGCTACTTCTTCGAGGATTTGCTCTGTTTTGTCAGATCCCATCAGGGGTTTAAGTCTCATCCATACCCTGTGCAAGTCTCCTTTAAAACTACCTCCTTTTTCAGGTAACTGGCCGTACTCCATAATTTCAGCTTTCAGTTCAAACCCGAAAGCGCGGCGCTGTTTTACTTTATCGTTTAGAAATTCTTTGACGTAGGGATCTTTAACTTCATCAGCCGCAAGTTTGTAGCCTTTCTCAGCATCATACGTTTTTTCTAATAAATCATTTAGGCGATTGGTAATCTTTTCTGTGTACTTCATTAATCTCTCGTCATTTTTAATTAATAGTAGATAACTGACTCTCAGTATCTTCCCTTATATGATAATAGATAAAATATTGAAAATCAAGTATTTAACACTTTTTTGTATTATTTTAACAATTTTGGGCTGTCAAGTCGGGCAAAAACCCTTCAAAAATTTTAAAAATCAGCATAAACAATAGGGAAAGAAACGTATATTTGCACCCGCTTAAAGAAGCAGGGAAGGGCGTGAAGCCATTACCCTAACGTTAAACAGAATTAATAACCAGGGTCGGGAACCCTACAAATTAATGTGATATGCCCGTAAAAATCAGATTACAGAGACACGGTAAGAAAGGGAAACCTATTTACTGGATCGTTGCCGCAGATGTCCGTTCCAAAAGGGATGGTCGCTACCTCGAAAAACTCGGAAGTTACAACCCCAACACAAATCCTGCCACTATTGACGTGAATGTCGATGCTTCAGTGACCTGGTTGGACCATGGGGCACAGCCTACAGAAACGGCGCGTCGTATACTCTCCTATAAAGGAGTGCTAATGAAGCACCACCTTAAAGGAGGTGTTCGTAAAGGAGCCCTTACCGAGGAACAGGCAGAGGAGAAATTCCAGGCCTGGTTAGAAGAAAAGACTAAGAAAGTAGCTGACAAGTCTCAGGGACTTGAGAAAGAAAAAGCAGCGGCCAGAGCGAAAGCGCTGGAAGCTGAGAAAGAAGTAAGCGAGAAGCGCGCTCAGGCCACAGCAGAGGCCCAAGCCGAAGCAGAAGCTGAAGCGGCTCCCGAGGCCGAAGCAGAAGCAACTCCTGCTGTAGAGGCGGCTCCTGAGGCTGCAGAAGTAGAAACTGCTGCTGAACCAGCAGCTGAAGCTACTGAAGAAAAAGCTCCAGAGGCTGCAACTGAAGCTCCTGAAGAAAAAGCACCCGAAGCTGCTGCTGAAACTTCTGAGGAGAAAGCTCCTGACGCGGAAGAGGCCGAAAAGAAATAGTACCGATAACCCATGCAAAAGGAGGACTGCTTTTACTTAGGTAAGATCGTCTCCAAGTATGGATTCAAAGGGGAATTGCTGGCCAAATTGGATTCAGACGACCCCGGACAGTACGAAGAACTGGAATCAGTTTTTGTTTCCCTCGGAAACAATCTGATTCCTTTTTTTATTCGCAGATGCCAGTTGCATAAGACCAACCTGCTGCGCCTTGCTCTGGAGGATGTAAGCTCTGAAGAGGCTGCGGAGCGCCTGATGGGTGCGCAGCTCTACCTTCCTCTGGCACTGCTGCCAGAACTTACCGGGAACCAGTTTTACTATCACGAGGTGGTTGGTTTCCGGCTTGTGGATCAACACCACGGGGATGTGGGAGAGATCAAAGGCGTCAATGACCAGGCAGCCCAACCCCTTTTTATGGCAGACAAGGACGGAAAGGAAGTGCTGATCCCGGTGAACGACAATTTCATCAAAAAGGTTGACCGTCAGGATCGCATTATTCATATCCAAACTCCGGAAGGTTTGATCGATCTGTACCTTGGGGAATCCTGACTCCTGATTCCGGTGTTGATTCCACCGGTAAAAAAGCACTTGATGAATCCTGATTTTCGTTTTAAAGCATTCAGCATCCGCCAGGATCGCGGCGCCATGAAGGTGGGAACGGACGGCGTGCTTGTTGGGGCCTGGGCTTCCCTTGAACATAACCCGGATGCCATTCTGGATATTGGGGCAGGCACAGGTCTTATTGCCCTGATGCTGGCCCAGCGCTCCGGGGCCGAAATCATAGATGCCGTGGAGGCCGATGCTGAAGCCTTTGAAGAATGCGTGGAAAATTTTGAAGCTTCCCCCTGGGCCGACCGCCTTTTTTGTTACCATACAGGGTTTGCCGAATTCGCTTCTGAAATTGAAGAGCCCTATGCATTGATTGTGAGTAATCCACCTTTCTTCCAGGAGCAGGTTGGTAGTGGGAATCCCGCCCGTGATCAGGCGAGACAAGCCTCAGCCCTGCCATTTGAAACACTCATAGATGGGGTCGTCCGCCTCCTGGCACCCGAAGGTCGTTTTGCGCTCATCCTCCCGGTAAATGCGGAGGCTTCTTTTTTAAAGAAGGCGCAACGTCGCGGTCTATTTCCCAGAAGGCGCACAAGGGTGAAAGGGAATCCGCAAGCCTCTGTAAAGCGCATCCTCCTGGAACTCTCCCGTCAGGAGGAACCCTGCATTGAAAACACACTTACCATTGAATTGGAGCGGCATCAGTATACGCCCGAATACACCGAACTTACCCGGGAATTTTATTTAAAGATGTAATTCAGGCTCTTCGGTAATACGGTCGTGTCAGACAGGTCGGCCCCCCACCTCCTTTGACGCTTATCTCACTACCGGCATAGGTGATGACTTCTGCCCCTGCCGCCCTCAGGGCTGCTTCGGTCTGGGGATTTCCTTCAACCATAAGACATTTCCGCGGGCCAAGGGCAAGGACGTTGCAGCCCATGGTGTCGTATTCATTTTCGGGAACCTCGACCAGTTTAAACCCGCGCTCGAGTAAAATGTTTCGAAAGGCAATGGGCATAAGCGGGGAGTAGACCACCGCCAGGTCGCGATCTACCGGGCTGAGGATTGACATCAGGTGAAACACGTCCGAGGGACCTCTGAAATGCGGGAGTTCAGCCGTGATTACAGTTATCCCAAGGGGGTTTAAGAGGGCCTTTAATTGCTCGATACCCGAAATATTGGTCCGATAGGTGTGGCCAACGGCCAGGGTGCCTTCGTCCAGCCAGGCAACATCTCCACCTTCCAGTGTTCCCGGGGCTTCAATCGCTCCAAGAATAGGGATTCCACGGGCTTGAAAAAAGGCTTTATGGTCCGCAGGTTCCATACTTCGGGCTGGCTTCCCCATCCGACATAGAATCATCCCGTGATCCGTCGCAATAGAGGCATCCCGGCAGTAGAGACAGTCCAAAGAAAGGCCATCCCCTTTTGGCATATCCAGGACTTCCGAAGCCGATGCCCCGAGGATTTTTTTAAATAGGCTGTACTGGGCCAATGCTACTTCATAATCTGGCCTGGAGAGGTAGTTCAGGGTTTCCCAGGAGGAATCCAGGGTAGCGGTATCTTGGAAGGCGTGTTCCACGGGTCTGATAAAAACAGAAGCCAGAGGCAGGTATTCGGACTGCGCGGTTAATAGTTTTGGTTTCATTCGTCAGGGTTGTTTTTCCATTTCATATAGACATAGACGGGAGTTCCGAGCATCAAAAGTATAAATCCCCATAAAACCGAGGCTTCCCCGGCTCCGTAAATCGCCCAAAGTGAAAAGGCAAAGGTGAGGCTCCCCAGTGTAAAGATTCCGGCAAGGGATTGGTTCCGCTTCGAATTTTGCAGGGACAGGACGACAAATGAGGCCGATGCGAACAGGTAAGGAATCAGGGTACAGAAGGTGGAGAGCAGGATCATAAAGCTAAACTGTTCCACCAGGCCATCCGTATAGTTCATCAGAACGACGCCACAACTGAGGGAACTTCCGATGGCCATACCCCAAAAAGGGACTCCATGACGATTTTCTTTTCGGAATATCTCCGGAAAAAGTCCGTCTGCGGCTGTGGCTTCCGCGATCTGACTCTGAATAAAGATCCATCCGTTCAGGGCGCCAAAGGAGGCAATGGCAACACCGGCAGCCAGAATACCTTCTCCCAAACCTCCACTCATAATACGCATGGCGTCGGCAAAAGGTGCAGCAGAAACTGCGAGATCTGCGGAGGGGATCATCCCCATGATCACAACCGTACTCAATACGTAGACCGCCGTGGTGATCAGGGTGCCGAGCATGGTGGCCCTTGGAATGGTTTTCCTGGGATTGCGGACTTTATCTGAGGGTACGGTAGCGCTTTCAACCCCTAGAAAAGAAAAGAAAGTAAGTGCCCCCGTCGCGGCAATGGCTTCAAGAGAAGATCCCTCACTGGTATTAAAGGGGACAAAATTGGAAGGGTCAAAGTAAAAGAAACCCCCTATAATAATAATAACAATGGGTGCCAGTTTGAGGATCGTTGTCACGACCTGAAGTTTTCCGCTCGACCTGACCCCCCGGGAATTCACCCAGGTCAGGCCCCAGATTGTCGCCAGGGAAACGGCTACCCCTACAAGTGGGTCGGTTTTGAAAATCGGAAAAAAAACGCTCATCGCACTGACAAACGCAATGGTAATTGCAGCATTGGCGATCCAGATCGAAATCCAGTATCCCCAGGCAACCAGAAAACCGATGTAGTCCCCGAACCCGGCCCTTGCAAAAGCGTAGGGCCCTCCATGGCTTTTTGGGATCATTTTAGTCAGGGCACTGAAAACCCGGGCCAGTAAGATCGCGCCGACGGATGAAACCAACCATCCGAGAATACTGATTCCCCCAAAACCAGCAAGGGCTGCAGGCATCATAAAAATACCTGCGCCAATCATGTTTCCAATAACCAGGGCAGTGGTCATCCAAATGCCCAGGGTCTGCTTCCCGGAATCAGAGGCCATCAAAAAGCAGGTTTACCAAAAAGAATTGCATATTTTTAAATGTACAAATAAATCTACGCCATGGCCATGAATTTTACAATCAATCCGGATATCCGAAAGGCAGCCACCCTGCCGGCAACTTTTTACAGGGACCCGGAGGTTTTCGAAGCCCTTCGGGAGTGGGTTTTTTACAGGACCTGGCAATGGATAGGGGATGACAGAGGACTGGAATCAGCGGGTGCTGTTGTTCCTTTTGTGTTATTGGAGGGTTTTCTCGATGAGCCCATGGTCCTTACCCGGGATGCCTCAGGGGATTTACATTGTTTGAGCAATGTGTGTACCCACAGGGGTAACCTTGTGGTGGGAGCGGCCGGAAACTCACGGAAATTGATTTGCGGATATCACGGTCGCCGCTTCGATTTAAGTGGTGCTTTTGAACACATGCCCGAATTTTCCCAAACGGAGAATTTCCCGACAGCCTGCGACAATTTGCCGGCCTTTCCCCTTCGTAAATGGGGGCCCCTGCTCTTTGCAGGGATGAATCCGGAGTTTGATTTTCAGGAAGTCATCGATGCCATGAAGGAGCGGGTTGGATTTTTGCCCATGGAGCAATTTATAGAAGACCCTTCGCGCCACAAGGAGTATTATATCAATGCCCATTGGGCACTTTACTGTGACAACTACCTCGAAGGATTTCACATTCCCTTTGTACACGACGATCTCAATGCCGTCCTGGACTATGGAGACTACGAAACGGTCCTTTATAAGCATATGAACCTGCAAATCGGATATGCCGGAGATTCAGATATGGTTTTCGACCTCCCTCCGGGGCATCCGGATTCAGGTAAAAAGGTTGCGGCCTACTACTACTGGGTCTTCCCGAATACCATGTTCAATTTCTACCCCTGGGGGCTTTCTATGAACCTGGTGCAACCCCTGGGTCCCAACCGCACCAAGGTATCCTTTAAGAGCTATGTGTACGATGTTTCCAAATTGGATCTCGGGGCGGGTTCTGGTCTGGATAAGGTAGAGATGGAAGATGAAGAGGTAGTGGAGGGAGTCCACAAGGGCATTCGTTCACATTATTACCAGGCCGGGCGTTTTTCACCCAGCCGGGAACAGGGCGTTCATCACTTTCATTCACTTCTGGCCGAATTTCTCAGTAAGGCATAGCAGACATCAGTCATATCCGTCTGAAAATGAGGGAGGCATTTTCCCTTTTGAGAATTCCGGGGGAACGGAGAGCGCGCCGAAGTGCGCTGAGATTGCCGCAGGTAAATCCGTCTAGAAGGCGTCTTTCTCCCTGGAATTACAACCGGATTTTCATATTGCGGAACCTCCCTTTCCAAGATCGGATTCCACCTTTCTGTATTGGTTTCTTTGGCGGCTTTAGCTACCTTTGACACAAACAATGCAGGATGAAACCAGATCTTTTTGAAGCCCCGGATTATTATCTACTCGACGACCTATTATCAGAGGAGCACAAACTTGTAAGGGACGCTGCCCGAAGCTGGGTCAAGCGGGATGTCTCTCCGATTATTGAGGAATATGCCCAGAAGGCGGAATTCCCTTCTCAAATAATCGGTGGGCTTGCCGAAATCGGCGCTTTTGGACCTTATATTCCACCGGAGTACGGCGGAGCGGGGTTGGATCAGATCAGCTATGGACTCATCATGCAGGAAATCGAACGGGGAGACAGTGGGGTTCGCTCTACAGCTTCCGTACAGTCCTCATTGGTCATGTACCCTATCTATGCATACGGAACCGAGGAACAGCGAAAAAAATACCTTCCATCCCTGGCAAGTGGTGAAATGATGGGATGTTTTGGCCTTACCGAGCCGGATCATGGGTCCAACCCCGGGGGAATGACCACCAATTTCAGTGATAAAGGAGATCATTATCTGCTCAATGGGGCAAAACTGTGGATATCAAATGCCCCCTTTGCAGACATTGCTGTGGTTTGGGCCAAGAATGAAGAAGGACGAATCCACGGCCTGATCGTGGAGCGTGGGATGGAAGGGTTTTCAACCCCGGAAACCCATAACAAATGGTCCCTGAGAGCTTCGGCTACGGGGGAATTGATTTTCGATAACGTCAAAGTTCCCAAAGAGAACCTGCTTCCGGGCAAGAGCGGTCTGGGTGCTCCGCTGGGATGCCTGGATTCAGCCCGGTATGGTATTGCCTGGGGTGCAATTGGTGCTGCCATGGACTGTTACGATACTGCCCTGCGGTACGCCGGACAACGCGTTCAGTTCGATAAACCGATTGCAGGAACACAGCTGCAGCAGAAAAAGCTTGCGGAGATGGTTACGGAAATCACCAAAGCGCAATTGCTCGCCTTCCGTCTGGGACAATTGAAGAATGAAGGCAGGGCAACTACCGCACAGATTTCCATGGCGAAGCGCAATAATGTGGATATGGCCATCTCAATTGCCCGGGAAGCCCGGCAGATCCTCGGCGGAATGGGTATTACCGGAGAATATCCGATAATGAGGCACATGATGAACCTGGAATCCGTCATTACCTATGAGGGAACCCATGACATTCACCTTCTGATTACAGGCTGGGACATCACCGGTATCAGCGCATTTAAATAGTCAGGTCAGCAGGTTTTGTACCCGTTGCTGCATCTGGTCCAGGGTCCTGCGTGCGGAATCGGCAGTACCGAGCAGCCGTTCGGCCCTGTCCCTGTTTTGTTTCGGGTAGGCAACCTTGTAATACCGATCTCCGGACAAATAATCGGAAAGTGCGCGAATTCCATGAAGGGCGGGCATAAGCACCACGCCATGGCAAAGCCATTGAAGCTCGAAGGGCTGCATTTCCAGCCCACCTTCTTTCCATCCTTTCAAATAGTTTTCAAATAGCTGAAGATCAGCCTTGCCTTTTGCAGGGATTATCCCGCTATTGGTTTCCGGAAACAACATTCCCCTGGCAGTATCCCCGAAGTCGAAGAGCAGGTTGCCGGGCATCAGGGTATCGAGATCAATCAGGCAGAGTGCCTTTCCGGTGCGCGTATCAAATAGGATATTGCTCAATTTCGTATCGTTGTGACACACCCGCAAAGGCAGGTTTGCAAATGGAATCTGTCTGCAAAACGCATATAAGGATTCCGCCTGTTTTAACAGGGAATCGGCCTCTGTGAGCCGATCAGCGTCGGCTTCCTGAAGGGAAGTTTGCAACTGTGCATACCGCTTCTCGATATCGTGAAATCCGGGGAGGGTGGTGTGCAGGTCATCCGGGGATATTTCCGATACCAACCTGTGAAATGTCGCTACGATCCTGCCCGCTTCCCGCGCCATTTCTGGATTGGCGGGATTTTCATAACTTTTTGAATGAGGTATGTATAAAAAAATACGCCAAAGGGATCCTTCGGAATCAATTAAAAAGCGCCTTTCTTCTGAGTATTTTAGGAGCTCAAGAGATCGATAACCAGCACCTTTAAGAGCCGGTAGCACCCGTTCCAGGTTGTCCATCAGGCTTTCAGGATCCGGAAAGACCGATCGGTTTATCCGTTGCAGTACAAGGGCGTCCCCTTCTGGATTATGCACCCGGAAAGTATCGTTGATCAGGCCCTGTGTGAGGCGTTCCAGACGAATCCCAGGCCCGGAAACTCCAAATTGATGTAGTATTTGAAGGGGCTGAAATTCATCCATTATCTTGGAGGGCTTAGGTGTTTTTCCAGAGGGGTGCAGGATATTTTCCAGCACTCGAAAGACGGGCCAGTTCGGCCATCGCTTTCTCCTTGTCAGCCGCATAGGTTATCCCGAACCATTTACTTTCTGAAGGGATGACCTCAACCTGGGCAGAGCCGGTCCTCAGCATGTCCTGTATGACAAACGGGAGGTAGATTTCCCCTTTGGCGGGATCTTCAAGTGTATTGAGGAATGCTTTGAAATCCGCTTCTATTTTTGGGAAAATGGAAGGCTGGCAAACCCAGAAATTCATACTCACCAACTCCTCTCCGCTAAAATTCAGGCCACTGTCTGAATCCTTGATTTGTCCATCACTTTCGGCTATCTCAAGGCGTTCGTCCACGGATAGAAGTGATTTTCCTTCCTGACTGCACACTCCTCTGGAGACCGATCCGTAAGGAGAGAGGGTGTCTTTCAGGGTATAGGCTACAATACCAAAAGCTTCATCGCTATCTGTTTTCTTTATGAAGTCGGCTGCATGTGAATAGGCGGCCTGCCCATAGTAGTCATCCGCATTGATCACTGCAAAGGGGTTGGAAATCACATTTCTGGCGGTCCATACCGCATGGGCTGTCCCCCAGGGTTTAGGTCGCTCCCCGGCAAACTGGCTGCCGGCAGGCAGGTCTGTAAGTTCCTGGGCCAGTACGTCAAGGCTTACCCCGGATGGCAGTCGCTCACTGAGGTACTCGCGGAGGTAGTCCACATTGTCTTTCTGGGTGATGACAACAATGTGCTCAAAGCCGTTTGTAATGGCATCGTGAATACTGAATTCCATTAGAAATTCACCATTGGGCCCCATGTCATCAAATTGTTTGAGTTTGCCATATCGGCTTCCCCGGCCAGCGGCCATCAGAAGTAAAGTCATATATCTGTTTTTTTAGCGCCCATAAAAGTACTATTTTGAGATTGAAAACCGGAGATCCGCATGGGATTTCCTACCTTCCGTATCCGGAATGAACCCTAAAATTAACGCTGATGCAATCCAGACGCTCCTTCCTTGGGAAAATGGCCCTTACGACTTCTGCCCTGGGCCTGCTACCCCTCACGAATCACGCCTTTTCCGGCGAATTGGCCGAAACCCCATTGCGGGTAGGTCTTATTGGTGTAGGCCTTAGAGGAACCAACCATCTCAATAATTTACTGCTGCGGGAGGACGTTGAAATTACGGCCCTTTGCGATACCGACCCGGAACGAATCCGTCTTTGCACCGGGCTTTTAGAAAAGTCGGGAAAGGAGAAGGCATTGACCTTTGGTGACCATCCGTATTCCTACAGGGACCTGCTGGCGTTAAGCAATGTGGATGCGGTGATCATCTCCACCCCCTGGGACTGGCATACCCCCATGGCAGTCGATGCCATGAAGGCCGGAAAGTATGCGGGTCTGGAGGTCTCAGCGGCTACCACCATGGAGGAGTGCTGGGATTTGGTCAATACGCACGAAGCCACCGGAACACACCTGATGCTGCTCGAAAATGTAAACTATAGACGGGATATTCTTGCCGTACTACGTATGGTACGGGAAGGGGTTTTCGGGGAACTCATCCATTTTAGATGCGGGTATCAGCACGATTTGCGGGAAGTGAAATTCAACAATGGTAAGCAACCCTATGGCGGAGGCGTGGAGTTCGGTGATAAGGCCACTTCAGAAGCCAAATGGAGGACGGCCTATTCACTGCATCGCAATGCCGATGTCTATCCGACCCATGGCCTTGGCCCCGTGGCCGTGATGGCAGATATCAACCGGGGGAATCGCCTGGTCAGCCTTACCTCAAATGCCACCAAGGCCGTTGGACTGCACAATCACATTGTAAAAGAAGGAGGGGCGGACCACCCCAACGCAGCCCTTAAATTCAAACAGGGAGATGTCATCACTTCTACCCTGGAGACCGCCCGGGGAGAGACCATCATCATCACCCATGACTGCAACCTTCCCAGACCCTATTCCCTGGGGTTTCGGGTACAGGGGGCCAAGGGTCTCTGGGAAGTGGATGGAAGCCGCATGTACATCGAGGGGATCTCTGAGCCCCATCGCTGGGACGAGGCCGGCCCCTGGCTGGATAAATACGATCATCCGCTTTGGCAGAAGTACGGGGAGTTCGCTTCGGGTTCCGGCCATGGAGGAATGGATTTCTTTGTACTGCACGCCTTTGTGGAATCGGCAAAAAGAAAGGTTGCCCCTCCAATAGATGTCTATGACGCAGCAGCCTGGAGTGCCGTAACACCCCTCTCAGAATTGTCTATTGCGGAAAACGGATCCTCTCAGGCCTTTCCCGATTTTACCCGGGGACGTTGGATGAATCGCACCCCACATGAGTGGATTACGGACAAGTGGTAGCGAGGCAAAACTGATTTTTATCATGTGCTGCCCGGTGCCCTAGCTTTAGATTTGTATGAAACAGCTTTAGAATGTGTGATTTAGTTGCCAAATACAACGTGCCTGGTCCGAGGTATACGAGTTATCCTACCGTCCCGTACTGGGATGTGGACTCTTTCACCGGAAAGGCCTGGAAGGAAAGTGTCGTCCGGGCTTTTTCGGAAAGCAATGAGAAAACGGGGATCAGCCTGTATATTCACCTGCCTTTTTGTGAGAGTATGTGTACGTTTTGCGGATGTCATAAGCGGATTACCCGCAGGCATTCCGTGGAGGTACCCTATATCAGTTCCCTTTTAAAAGAATGGGAACTCTATCGGAAGCTCTTTGGCAAAAGGCCGGTAATCCGGGAATTACACCTTGGCGGGGGCACACCTACCTTTTTCTCCCCGGAAAACCTCAAAATGCTTCTTGAAGGTATCTTCAGGTACGCAGAGCGACCCGAAGAATGGGAATACAGTTTTGAAGGCCATCCTGCAAACACAACCCGGGAGCACCTAAAGGTACTGTATCAGGCGGGCTTCAGAAGGGTGTCCTATGGGGTGCAGGACTATAATGAGACCGTTCAGCGCGCGATTCACAGGATTCAGACCTATGAGCAGGTGGCTGAAATCACAAAAATTTCCAGGGAGGAAGGTTTTACTTCAGTCGGCCATGATATTATCTATGGCCTCCCTTTTCAGAAGGCTTCACACGTAGAAGAAACCCTTCAAAAAACCGCAGAGATACGGCCCGATCGCCTGGCTTTTTACAGTTATGCACATGTTCCCTGGCTCAAGGGAAATGGACAGCGCGGGTTTCAGGATTCCGACCTGCCCTCCCCCGATGAAAAGCGCCGGCAATACGAACTCGGTAAGGAAATCTTGGGAGCTGCTGGCTATCAGGAAATTGGGATGGATCACTATGCCCTGGAGACGGATAGCCTTTACCAGTCTATGATCAATGGGGGGTTGCATCGTAATTTTATGGGATATACGGTTTCACGAACGCAGATGATGGTTGGACTTGGGGTTTCGAGTATCAGTGACAGCTGGTACGGATTTGCACAGAATGTAAAGAGTATCGAAGAATACGAACATCTGGTATCCTCAGGGATAATTCCGGTGTTTCGCGGACACCTGCTTTCTGAAGAAGACCAGCTGGTCCGCAGGCATATCCTGGATCTGATGTGCCGTTTTAAGACCCGATGGGATAAAGGCCTTTCAGCGGAGCGCATTGCCGAAATCCGGGAGCGACTTTCGGAGCCCGAAGCAGATGGGCTCCTCATCTTAAAGCCGGATACCGTTGAGGTAACGGAGCCCGGCAGGGTCTTTATCCGCAACATCTGTATGGCCTTTGACCTGCATTTGCACAATAAAGTACCCGAAACAAGGTTATTTTCAATGACCGTTTAACCCTAATCACTACACCATGAAAACAATTATCGTACCCGTCGATTTCTCCCAACAATCCGAGTATGCCCTCGAAGTAGCATCTTCGCTGGCTAAAAAACACGATTCGGAGATAATCGTCCTGCATATGCTCGAACTGAATTACGCGATGATTTCCTCCTCCGAGGCCTATCATCCGGAACAAACGGTTTTTTTACTTAAAGTAGCTGAAAAGCGACTGGGGGAGTTTTTGCAAAAAGACTATTTGAAGGACATCAAGGTGACCCCGGTAATCAAGCACTACAAAGTCTTTTCAGAAGTTAACGATGTAGCTGAAAGCAATAAGGCAGACCTGATCGTTATGGGGTCACATGGAACAGACGGACTTCAGGAAATCTTTATCGGTTCCAACGCCGAACGCGTGGTTCGGAATTCAGATGTTCCTGTGATCGTTGTCAAAAAACCAAGACCTGGATTTAAGATCGACACTTTCGTCTTTGCCTGCGATTTTAAAGAAGAAACACTGCCCGCCTTTAAAAAAGCAAAGGAGTTTGCCGATAAATTAGGCGCCGAATTCAAAGTGGTCTACATCAATACTCCCGGGGACAATTTCCTCAGTGATGGGGATATGAATCAGCAGATTTCAAAGTTCCAGGATCTTGCCAATACGGGACTTCAGGTAGACAAGTACTGCGATTATAGCGTAGAACGCGGCGTGTTGAATTACTGTGAAAGTAACCATGCCGATCTGGTGGGTATCCCAACCCATGGGCGCAAAGGGATCTCCCATTTCTTTATGGGAAGTATCGGAGAAGATATTGCCAACCACTCACCGATTCCAGTGATCACCTTTAAATTGTAGAAAATTCATCGAATGAGTAACAAAGGGGCTGCAGGTGCAGCCCCTTTTTTTTCGATTTTGGGTTATCCAAATCGCTTGTGAGCCTCAGCTTCAAGGGCTTCCCTGTGGTCCGGGTGTGCGATTGAAATCAGTTTCCGGGCGCGTTCCTGAAGGTTCTTCCCGAAGAGGTTTACCACCCCGAATTCTGTAGCTACATAGTGTACGTGTGCCCGTGTTGTGGTAACCCCTGCGCCCGGCTTAAGCAATGGGGTGATCTTGGAAATGCCCTTGTTGGTAACGGAGGTGAGGGCTATGATCGGTTTTCCGCCCGGGGAAAGGGAGGCCCCCCTTATAAAATCCATCTGTCCGCCGACTCCTGAATATTGATAGGTCCCTATAGTGTCTGCACATACCTGCCCGGTAAGGTCGATTTCAATGGCACTGTTAATAGCCGTTACCTTTGGATTACGCCGGATGATGGTAGTATCATTCGTATACCCCGCTTCTTTAAAATGCACCAGGGGATTGTCATCGATAAAGTCGTAGAGCTCTTGAGAACCAGCGGCAAAACAGGTTACAATTTTATTGGTTTTAATCTCCTTTTCGGAACCTGTAATAACCCCTTGTTTAATCAGCGGAAGCAAACCATCGGAAAACATTTCGGTATGTACGCCCAGGTTTTTGTGCCCGCTGAGGTTTTTCAGCACGGCATTCGGGATGCTCCCAATCCCCATCTGAAGGGTCGCCCCGTTTTCGATCAGGGAGGCGACATGTGCCCCGATTTTTGCTTCGGTTTCTGAAATCTCACCCTGTGGATAGGTATGAATGGGATTATCCATTTCCACCAATGCATCGATCTGACTGATGTGTATTATCCCGTCCCCATGCGTTCTCGGTACCCTGGGGTTCAATTGGGCAATTACTTTTTTTGCAGTCTGTACGGCCGGCAGGGTAATGTCCACGGAAACACCCAGGGAACAATACCCGTGTTTATCGGGTGGAGATACCTGTACTACGGCAACATCGAGCGGGAGTAGGTTTCTTCTGAACAGCCAGTGAATCTCGCTGAGAAAAATAGGGATGTAGTCCCCCTGGTTTGTATTGACAGCCTTTCGAACGTTGCCTCCGACAAAGCATGAATTGATTTTAAATGCCTTATTATACGGGGGCAGTGCGTAATTGACCACACCATCCGTGTGGATGGAAATCACCTCGACCTCCTCCAATTCCTCATACCGGCTGCAAATAGCGTTGACAAGGGTGTTTGGGGTCATGGCGGCTCCCTGAATGAAGATTCGGTTTCCGGATTTCACATAGGAAGCAGCGGTTTCCAGGGATACGATATTCATAGGGCTATTTTTTAGGTTCTTAAGGGTATCCTTGCAGGTTACGAGCCCGAGGGGAGTCCCAGGTGTTTTTGATAAAACTTCCAGGCGTTTTGGGCAACGTCTCGCCCGAGTTCAAGGCCGGCAACATTGTCAGCTTCGATATGGTAACCGCCCATCACACGTGATTTTCCCGCCATTTCAGCAGTTTCGGTGAAGGTTGGGAATTTCAGGGTGACTGTATCCCCATAGTGTATGGGATCCAGCTCGGTCAATGCGCCAGGGACCAGTTTTACGGATTCACCGAAGTAATCGTCTTCCGTAAACAGGCGCAGGGCCTCGGCACAGGCTCCGCTAACTGTACTGTGGCCCGAGGTATAACTTGGAAATGGCGGACAAAGAAACACATCCGGCGAATAAGGCCGCCACTGCTCTCCAGGCATACTGATCATACCTTTACCAGGACCTCCCCAGGCCTGAATAACCTTGTCCTGGTAGTATTGGTGGACCAGGGCATACGGGCGCGCATAATCGTAATACATTTTTGAATCCCAGGATGCGATAAAGGCATCCATGGCGGTAATCTGGTTCAGAAAGTACATTTTTACATCTTCATCAAGGGAGTGGGCATCCCTGCGGGAAACGTCCTGGGCAAATTTCAGCCAGTGGCCGGCCTGCTGAACGGACTTTGGCCCATCCCGCATAAATTCTACAAGTGCCTTGTCCGTATCTGTAAGACTGGCCTGGATCTCTATTACTTCCGCCACTTCCCGTTCAAGTTGTTCAGAACCGACCATTGGGGGAGGTCCTGGCCGAAACTGGCTGGCAGAGTCAAGAGTGATTGGCCTTACATTTTGCCAATAGGGCGTCAGGCAACCCGGAGCAAATTTTTCGCCCTCGGCATTGGTGAAATACTTGGGTTGCCATCGGTTGATATCCACATTGCTGTCCGGGGAGTTTACGGGTGTATATCCCGTATAGTCAGAATAGGGGACACCATCAGAACCGGGGGCTTCCCCATATTGATTTGCGCCGTCATTTTTCCGGGCTTCTATCACCGATAATGCCGCAAGATTGCCAATTCCTGCGGGAGTTTTTGGGTCAGTGCCCATGTCATCCGGATCCAGTCCCAGTTCGAGCATGTATTCCCGGAAAAGGGTTGTATCCGCATAGTAGTATTCATTGAGTGTCCGGAAAGCCGCGTAGCTGATAGCAATTTCCTTGTTGGAGCGGGTGTGTTCACCTTCGGGACGGCGTTCTACCGTTTGAAGGTATACCGGAATGGCTGTGGAATCGTATCGGGACCAGGCATCGAATACGGCCGTAAAGATTAACCCGAGATATCGGGAAGTAACTGTGGGTCGGGGTGTAAAGCGCTCCGTGTCCAGGGCAGTGGCTTCCAGGGCCATTTGCCCCCATTGGTAAGCCCGATTATGTACACCCGTGGGTTCTGTTTCCACAATTGCTTTTTCGGTTTCCTGCCTGCAGGAAATCAGTATTACTAAAACCAGAAAAGAAATCCAGGATTTTTTCATGACTAACAGTTTGATATACAGTATAATGCTTAAGATATTTAAGGTTCGCACTCCATGGTTGTGGTTACCTGGTTTTGAGGTTGTTTTGGGGAAACATACGGAATTCCTAACCCCATACCTCTAAGAATAAAGAGAAGCCCGATCAGCACGACAAAAACGGGAATTAACTTCCGCACGGCGGGGATTTTGGTCTTAAAAAGCTTCCCCATCAGGGCCGCCCCACTCATCAGGGGTATGGTTCCCAGTCCAAAAACCATCATATACAGGGCGCCCATGGGAGCAGAGGCCATGGCCATAGCGCCGACAAGGGCCATATAGACCAGGCCGCAGGGAAGGAATCCATTTAGGAATCCTATGCTCAGAAAAGCATCCGGATTTCCTTCCCTGAGTTTGGAGCCCATAGCGGACTGCAATTTTCCAAGAAGTCGATATACGGGCATGGCTGGCTTCCATTTCCGGAACGAATTACCGGGAATGAGCACCAGTAAGATCATTACCGCCCCAAGGACAATTGAAAGTTTCTGTTGAAAACCAAAGAGAAAAAGCCCTTTCCCGATAAGCCCAAAAACAAAGCCGATCAGGGCATAGGCAAGCAGGCGACCAAAATGATATAGACCCAGTTGCAGGCCTCCTTTCAGCCGGTTTTTCCGGTTTAGGGGAAGCATAAAGGCTATGGGCCCGCACATTCCGATGCAATGCAGGCTTCCCAGTAATCCCAAAATTAATGCTGCTCCAAGCATAGCGATTTTTATGCCTGCCGCCTCTGTGGGGTCGGCAGGACTTTAATCCTGGCTATATGTCATTTTGTGCTGAAAGAGATACGGTTTCCCTTTATAATTCCATTCGATGCGAATATCCCAGCGACCATCCAACAAGCGACTCTTGGGTATGAGCAATTGTCTTTCGGATAATTGAATTGGAGTTTTGAAGTCCAACTGCTTATTGGACGGTCTGTACAGGGATACAGTTCCTATTATTTTTTCCGGCTCAAACGCCTCTGGGAATCCGATGCGGATACCCTCAGAGGTTTTAGCTACTTGAATCCGGGCTCCGGTTTCATATAGGTTTCGGGCGGCATCGATATCCTGCTGGTACTTCAGTTCCTGTTTGTAGTAATCCTCTGTAACCAGATCGTGATTGGATTCCGGATCCCGGAACGAGAGCACGACGAAATACAAAATGAAGATGATAAAGGCCACAAAAGCCAGGACAATTCCGGTTCCCCAATTGAATTTCATAATGTGTTGTTTTATCGGTATGAATGGGGCGCTAAAAAGCGCGCGGTGGTCGTCTCAACGAGTTCATCACCACTGTAAACCCCTATTTCTACTTTATCTTTATCCCCACTCAGGGCTGCGTTATTGATCTCAATAAATAAGGTTCCTTCAGACAATTCCTGAGCCGGAACATCAAAACCCGATCCCTTAACAAAGGTGATGGTCCCATTGTGTGAGAGGAGTTTAAAATTGATGTCCGGGATGGACCGACTCGTTTTATTGATCAGTTTAAAGGTGTAAACATTGCTGATCATATTATTGTCCTTACGCTCATAGAGCTGGCCAGGAAGCCGCAGAACCGTGGCTTCCAGGTCATTTCTAAGAAACAGCATCCCAATTAGAACACTCATCAGTACCATCAGTACGGCGGCGTATCCCTTCATCCGGGGTGTAAACCGGAAAGGCACTTTGTCCGAGATTTCAACCTCACTGGCATAGCGGATGAGTCCTTTGGGGTAACCTACTTTTTCCATAATGGTATCGCATTCGTCGATGCATGCGGTACAATTGACGCACTCGAGTTGTGTTCCGTTACGGATATCGATTCCCGTTGGGCAAACATGTACACACTGAAGGCAATCGATGCAGTCTCCATGACCCATTGCGGACCGATCCTCGTTCTTCCGGAATTTCTTTCGGCCGTTTTCGCCTTCACCCCTTTTGTAGTCATAGGCCACGACAACCGATTTGTCATCCAAAAGCACGCCCTGCATGCGTCCGTAGGGACAGGCTATAATGCAGACCTGCTCCCGGAACCATACAAATACAAAATAGAAGACTGCCGTAAAAATGAGGAGGGCGGTAAGGGTTCCGGTATGTTGTAAAGGGCCCTCCTTAATGTATGCGATGAGTTCATCACTCCCTATAAGGTAAGCGAGAAAGACATTGGCGATCAGAAAGGAAATAATAAAAAAGATACTCCACTTCAGCAGCCGTTTCCGAATTTTCTGAGCATTCCAGGGTGCCCTGTCCAGGCGAATCTGCGCCCCCCGATCCCCGTCAATCCAGTATTCGATCCTGCGAAAAACCATTTCCATAAAAATGGTCTGAGGACACATCCACCCGCAAAAAATCCGGCCGAAAGCCACGGTAAAAAGGGCGATAAAGATCACCCCAATAATCATGGAGATGACAAAGAGGTGAAAATCCTGCGGCCAGAATGGAAAACCAAAAATATTAAACTTGCGTTCCAGCACGTTGAACATGAGGAACTGGTTGCCATTCACCTTGACAAAAGGAGCGGCAAACAGAAAAATCAGCAAGACATAACTTACGTATTTTCGATAGGTGTAGAATTTGCCACTCGGTTTTTTAGGAAAAATCCAGGACCGTTTGCCTTCTTCTGAAATGGTGCTTATTGAATCCCGGAAATTTTCGTTTGATTCCATATGTTGACAACTTCATCGCACCTTTTTCAGGTGGTTTTATTCCTCTTGTTCAAGAGGATTCAGGGCTTCCGTTTCCATAGGGGTATCTGCCATAGTAGAGTCTGTTTGTACCTCCGCTTCTTCTGCGGCGGCATTCTCATCGATCCAGATTTCGCCTTCCGGGTCTTTGGGATTTGCAGGGGTCGTTCCTTGCATCGACAGGATATAGCTGGATACCTGCGCCATTTCGCTGGGCTTTAGGGAGGTTTTCCAGGCGACCATTCCTTTCCCGGACCTGCCACCTTCAGAAACGGTGTTAAAGACATTTCGGATGCCTCCACCGAGGATCCAGTACTCATCTGTCAGGTTGGGGCCAATTCCCCCGCCTCCGTCATTCATATGGCAAACCGCACAATTTCCCTGAAAGATGACTTCGCCTGCTTTCAGGTCTGAGGCTTCAGTGAGTAGTTCCACAGTATTGACATCCACAAGATCTTTAGCCGTTTTCTTGTATTCTTCGATCGCAATTCTCGCCTGGGCCATTTCCTGCTCGAACTCCGTATCCTGATCATAATCATTAAAAACGTGAAACCGGACCAGGTACACCACGCCGAAAACGATGGTGATGTAAAAAAGGTAAATCCACCAAGGTGGTAACCGGTTGTCGAGTTCCCGAATTCCGTCGTAATTGTGATCCAGGATGATTTCCCCTTCTTCCTCTATAGGCCGGGAACCCAGGAGTTTCTGATAGACGCGTTTACCCCATGCCCATTCCCATCCCTGGCTTTTGGATTCCCGGTAGCGGGCTTTGGCCTCCTCTGAAAGCGTCTGGTACATGATGTTTTCTATGGACTTCAGGATCAGTTCAATTGCGATTAGCAGCATCAGAACCAGTATCAGGAAGTATACAGTCATCGGATACGCGATAAAGGCCGGCTGATCTCCTGAGTCGATAAAGTACTCCATCAGGAGGAAAATCGTGAAAAACAGCACGGGAACCCGTACCCAGGCGGGCGTTGAATTTCTCATTGGTCAAAAGGTTTTTGGTGTTGGTCGTCTAGTGGCATTTCTTCAAGTTCCTTGATCCGCTCTTTTGAGGTGGTAAAGACCCACCAAAAGAGGAGGGTAAAAAAGACGAAGAATATCAGGAGTGAAATCATCGGATAGGTCGCAATCCCTTCGATGCTTTCCAAATGGTGTTTTACAATTTTCATCATGGCTTAGCGGTTTTCAGAGGCGACCTCCGTGTTCTGTTGAATCTTAATATCGGTCCCCAGGCGCTGCAGGTAGGCAATCATCGCGACGATTTCCCGGTCTTTCATTTCGATGAATTCCTCCCCATTCTGCTGGGCATAGGTTTTCTCCTCCTCGTAACTCCTTACAAATTCAGGATCGGCGTAGAGGTTCTTTTCGATCTGTGCGGCCTGTGCAGCCATGGATTCCTGCGCCCCGGCGATATCCTCTTCTGTGTAGGGTACGCCCAGGGTAACCATGGTCTTCATTTTGTCCACAGTGCCACTTCGGTCGTGACGGTTTCGGATAAGCCATTTGTAGGATGGCATTATCGAACCAGATGAAGTGCTTTGCGGATCGTAAAAATGGTTCAGGTGCCAGTTGTCGGAGTACTTTCCGCCAACCCGTAGCAGATCGGGCCCGGTCCGTTTACTTCCCCATAGGAAAGGGTGGTCGTACACAAATTCACCAGCCTTGGCGTATTCCCCGTAACGCTCGACTTCGCTCCGGAAGGGACGCACCATTTGGGAGTGACAGCCTACACAGCCCTCTCGGATATACAGGTCGCGACCTTCGAGTTCAAGGGGCGTATAGGGGGTGACACTTGTGATGGTTGGGATATTCGATTTCACCAGCAAGGTTGGGATGATCTGAATAACACCACCGATAAGGATCGCCACTGTGGCCAGGAGTGTGAGCTGAATCGGTCTGCGCTCCAGCCAGGTGTGATATTTTTCTCCGGCTTTTCTTCTTCCTCCGATTCTGGAAAGTGCGGGAGCCTCGGCAAGTTCATCTTCCAACTTGCTGCCCGAGCGTATCGTTACAATGATATTGTAGAGCATTACCAGCATCCCTACCAGGTACATGGAACCTCCAATGGCACGCATCCAGTACATGGGCATGATTTCATTTACAGTTTCCAGGAAGTTTCCATAAACCAGGGTACCGTCAGGGTTGAATTCTTTCCACATCAGGGCCTGCGTAAACCCGGCGACGTACATGGGCAGGGCATAGAGGATGATCCCAAGGGTGCCAATCCAGAAATGGAAGTTGGCCATGCCCGTAGAGTGCAGTCGGGTTTTAAACATTCTCGGCACCAGCCAGTAAATCATCCCGAAAGTAAGGAACCCGTTCCATGCGAGCGCTCCGACGTGGACGTGGGCAATAATCCAGTCACTAAAGTGAGCAATGGCATTGATGTTCTTAAGCGAGAGCATCGGGCCTTCGAAGGTGGCCATACCATAACCGGTAATAGCCACAACCATAAACTTCAGCACCGGACTCGTCCGTACTTTGTCCCAGGCACCCCTAAGGGTAAGCAGCCCGTTGATCATACCTCCCCAGGAAGGGGCGATGAGCATAATAGAAAAGGTAACCCCAAGGTTTTGTGCCCAGTCTGGCAAGGCGGAATAGAGTAAATGGTGGGGTCCGGCCCAGATATAGATAAATATGAGGGACCAGAAGTGAACTATGGAGAGTCTGTACGAATAGATAGGACGGTTTGCCGCCTTGGGAACGAAATAATACATCAGCCCCAGGAATGGCGTGGTCAGGAAAAAGGCAACTGCATTGTGACCATACCACCATTGTACCAGTGCATCTTGTACACCAGCATATACTGAATAACTTTTCATCGCACTCACAGGGAGCGCCAGGCTGTTAAAAATATGGAGTACTGCAACCGTTACAATGGTTGCCAGATAGAACCAGATAGCCACATAGAGGTGGCGCTGCCGGCGCTTGAGCATGGTCCCGATGAAGTTCCAGCCGAAAATGACCCATACTACTGCAATCGCCAAATCGATTGGCCATTCGAGTTCAGCGTATTCTTTTGAAGACGTATACCCTAAAGGAAGTGTAATCGCAGCCGCCACAATAATGGCCTGCCATCCCCAGAAGTTAAAGTTACTCATCCAGTCGCTGAACATACGCGCTTTGAGGAGTCTCTGGGTCGAATAGTAAACCCCTGCAAACAAGGCATTACCGACAAAGGCAAAAATAACTGCATTGGTGTGCAAGGGGCGAAGGCGCCCAAAGCTCAGCCAGGAAATCCCATCCGTGAGGTTTGGGAAAATAAACATAAATGCCAGTAGCAGCCCTACCAGCATCCCGACAACACCCCAAAGCAGCGTGGCATACAGGAATTTCTGTACGATTTTGTTGTCATAGTGAAATTGCTGAATCTCCATAGATCAATTTTTATTTTGGTTTATCCAGTTGGTTGAAATTTTGCGCATCAGGTTCCTTCTCGAGCAGCTCATCTTCAAAAAGCATGCGCACAGAAGGGGTGTAGGAGTCGTCATACTGACCGCTCCTGACAGAAATAATAAAGGCTATAAAAAAGATTAAGGCCACCAAGATACTGATAGCCAGCAACATATAAATAACGCTCATACCCAGGCGGAATTTGGTCGTAAAACTAGACGCTTTGTAAAGTTAAAAATATGATAAATATCAGTGTTCAAATGTTAAAGAATTTTTCTGCTGATCCAATTCGTGGCCAGGGTGGTAAATCCGACAATGCTGATCGAACTCAACGGCATGAGGATGGCGGCAATTACGGGTTCAAGTTGTCCGGTAACCGCAAAATACAACCCCACCACGTTGTACATGAGGGAAAACCCAAAACTCATGTAGATGATCTTCATCGCTTTTTTCGTGGTTTCCAGAAATACATTGAGTTTGGCAAACTGCCTGCTGTCGAGGATGCCGTCACAGGCCGGGGTAAAGAGGTTTGCATCCTCACTGATGGCGATACCGACCTTGCTCTGTGCAAGGGCCCCGGCATCATTCAGGCCATCCCCCACCATCAGGACTTCCTTTCCGTCCTGCTGTAATTCCCGGACAAACTGGAGTTTTTCTTTCGGTTTCTGATTGAAATACATAGGAGTCAGGGGAGGCAGCAGGTCTTCCAGGTATGCTTTCTCTGATTCGTTATCCCCGGAGAGTACCGCCAGGGCATAGACTTTGCTCAGATCTTCAAAGAGTTTGCCCGCCCCTTTCCTGTAGCTGTTGCGAATGACAAACCGCCCTTTATAGGTGTCGTTGGAACTGACGTGAACTTCAGATCCCCCTGTTTCAAGTGAGGGCATTCCAGTGACGAACTGACTGGAGCCTACCCGGATATGTTCATCTGCCAACCTGCCTTCAAGGCCTTCCCCAAGGTGTTCTTCAAACCCGTCCAGGGGAACAATATTATAGGATGCCAATTGCTGATACAGCGTCTGACTCAGAGGGTGGCCGGATGCCCTGAGTGTGTTTTTTAATAAAATCGCCTCGGCTTCTGTGAGTTCGATACCGGTATAGTCGATGCTGTTCTTCCGGGTAGTGGTCAGCGTGCCGGTTTTGTCAAAAATAACCGTGTCTACCAGCGCCATGCGTTCCAGACTCTCCGTATCCTTGACGTAGAAACCTTTTTTTCCGAAGATTCTCAGCAGGTTCCCCAGGGTGAAAGGGGCTGCAAGAGCAATGGCGCAGGGACAGGCAATAATCAGTACAGCGGTAAGTACATTCAGAGCACGGGAGGGATCAATAAAGAGCCAGATAGCTGCAGCCAAAAAGGCGATGGAAAGCACGGCTACTGTAAATCTTTTTCCAATGCGGTCAGTGAGATTCCGAAAGGCCGTCCTGTGGTTTTTGGAGAAGGCGGCATCGCTCCAGAGCTCTGTCAGGTAGCTTTGGGAAACGGGTTTGAGTACTTCGATCTCGATGGCTCCCTTTAACTGCTTTCCACCGGCATATAGCCGGTCTCCGCTTTGTTTGGAGACGGCTCTTGCCTCCCCGGTTACAAAGCTGTAATCTAATTTTCCCTCGCCCTTGAGCAGGATAGAATCTGCTGGGATAAGCGAGCCGCTTTTAATCAGTAACCGATCTCCGGTTTCAACCTGGTGGACTGGGATGTTTTCTTCTGACGCATCCGCTTTTAGACGGGTGACCGCAATCGGAAAATAAGAACGGTAATCCCGCTCAAATGATAAAAAGGAATAGGTCCGCTGTTGGAAGAATTTCCCGAGAAGGAGGAAAAAAACCAGTCCGGAAAGGCTGTCAAAAAATCCCTGCCCGAGATCAAAGGAGATCTCAACGGTACTGCGAATAAACAATACGAGGATTCCCAGGGCGATGGGAACGTCGATGTTGAGCATCCCTGAGCGCAGGCTTTTGTAGGCCGAGGTCAGATATCCCGAACCTGAATAGAAAACCACGGGGAGGGAAAACGCGAACATAATCCAGTGGAAAAGGCCTTTGTATTTTTCAAGCCAGAATTCCCCGCTTTCGAAGTATTCCGGGAAGGAGAGAAACATGATATTTCCAAAGGCAAAACCCGCGATACCTAACTGGTAGATCAGTTTACGGTCCACTTTTTCCGATTCCCCCTCGTACTGCTCAAGGGTTATAGAGGGTTCATATCCAATGGCATTTAACAGGCCTACCAATTCTTTTAGACTGATATGATCCGGATTGAAGTGGATGCGGGCTTCTTTCCGCGGAAAATCTACCTGGCTGCTGTAAACCCCTGAATTTAAACGACTCAGGTTTTCGAGGATCCAAATACAGGAACTGCAATGGATGTGAGGAATGTTGAAGGTGATCACAGAATGGGAACCATCCTGAAACTCCAGAAGGCGCTCTGCAATTAGCGGGTCATCCAGGAAGTCAAACTTACCATGCAGGGGTTCGGGGGTTTTGCCCGGGGCACCTTCGAGTTCGTAATAGTAACTCAGGTCGTTATCTCTGAATATGGCATAGACCGTCTTGCAACCGTTGCAACAGAAGGATTTTTCGTCGAACCGTATTTCCTCCGCCTCACATGGAAGTCCGCAATGAAAACAAGAAGTGTCAGTCATTTTAGGGCGCTTATACGCTTTGAAATTATAAAAAGCTTACAATCCCGCAAAGGTGACGGAATGTTAAAGGAGAAAAGATGACACTTGTCAGCTTTTAAAGTATTCAAATTTTAGCTACTTTTATTAAAGAAAATCGACCATTCCAATGGAGGAGCGTTGTGAGAATTGTATTGTTCGAAAATTCAACGCCTTACGGGCAATGAGCAAGGAGGAGTTGAAAGCAGTCAGCGACTCCAAAGTTTCCCGCAAGGTCAAAAAAGGGGAAGTCATTTTCGACGAAGGGGAAAAACTCAATGGTATTTACTGTGTCCGGGGAGGGGTTTCCAAATTGGCAAAACTTAGCCCGAACGGCAAAGACCAGATTGTAAAACTCGCCTCCAAGGGAGAAGTACTCGGGCAGCGTTCAGTAGTTGCCGAGGAAAATTCCAACCTGAGCGCAACTGCGGTCAGTGATATGGAAATGTGTTTTATCCCAAAGGAGGCTATCATCAGTACATTGCATAAAAATCCTGACTTCACCTATGAGGTGCTTCGTCATATGGCCCACGACCTCAAGGAAGCCGATGACGTCATCGTAAATATGTCCCAAAAGACGGTCAAGGAGCGCATAGCCGAAGCCCTCATCTATATGAAGAACAATTTCGGTGAAGATAAGGAAGGGTACCTCGCCCTGGTATTATCAAGGGAGGACATCGCAAATGTTGTGGGTACTGCGACCGAATCCTGTATTCGAATCCTTTCTGAGTTTAAGAAAAAAGGATTGATCAAAACTTCCGGAAAGCGCATGGCGATCCTGGAAGCGCGAAAGCTTCAGGATCTGGCCGACGGCTTCTGAATTTACTAAGGCTGCAGTTCATTACATCAAAGAATTTTCAGGCTTTTTTCGAAAAGATGATCGATATCATACTTTCTCCCTATTTGAGAAACTACTTTTACATGTGTAGATTCAAATGGGTATGCATCATATTCTTATACCGACCGACTTTTCAGGCACTGCACTGAACGCAGTGAATTACGCCCTTTCCTTTTATAAAGGAGAACGGTGCGCATTTCATTTTCTCAACACCTATACCCCAGACTTTGTTCACAGTCGTGTAATGGCCCTTGCTCATGGAGGGAATCAGGCTGAGGATGCCATGCAAATGGCCTCTGAAGAGGGTTTGCGAAATCTTATTGAATCGCTGTCGGCACAGGAGATGTATTCCCATCATGAATTTCATAGCGTATCCTCTTTCAACCTCCTTTCTGAAGAAGTGAAAGAGCAGGTTGCCCATTATCCGATTGACATGATCGTATCGGGCACCACTGGCGCGTCGGGTATCAAGGAAGTTTTCCTGGGCAGCAATACCGTTCGTATTTTAAGGGCTGCATCGGATCGACCTGTTTTGGTAATCCCCAGAGCCGCAAGATTTCGGGATGCCATAAAAATCGGACTGGTTACGGATTTTGGAGTCCCGTATTCTTCGGACCAAATTGAAGCTATCCTGGAATTTCAAAACAAGTTGGATGCGCAACTGGAAGTAATGCACATTGGCAGCCCGGCATCCTTAACCGGATTTCAGGAACTTCACAAACATCAGCTCTTTTTAGAACTCGAAAGGGCAGCGCCCCGGATGAGGTGGTGTAAACACCAGTCGAGTAAGGCCCAGGCCATCGAAGACTATCTGGAAAGTTCCTCAGTTGAGATGCTGATTATGATTCGCAACGACCACCATCTGGTAGATGAATGGCTACGCGAGCCTGTGGTTAAAAGGGTGGCATTCCATACAAATGTCCCAATGCTTGTACTGCCTCCCGTTCAGCCCTGATCTCCCCTTGGGTATTCTTCCCTTGGGATCGGCCGATCCTCATAGAAATCTTCGAAAGTCTTTGAGGTCGCATAAGAATCTGTAAGTACCTTGTAGACCATAATGATGACCAGGCCCTGGCCGAATACCGTGGCGTAAAAAATCCAGGAGAAGGCGAATCCCATTGCAGCGCCAATGGTAAGCATCAGCAGGAAAAAGGTGGTTATACCCACCCAGCTCATAGCAGAAATTTTCATTTTTATTTGCAAATTACGCAATATGAAGTGCTTGCCCTGTTAAAATAACCCTAAACCGGAAGCCTGGATATCCGTGATTGAATTCCACTAAAAGAGGAAAAACGAATGGGTTTTAAGGCGGACTGAAAAAGCTTTCTTATCTTTACCGCGTTGTGTTGTATTTCCCGAGAGGGAAATCAGGTCTGCGACAAACTGTCGCGCCGATGAAAGGCTTTCCGTAAAGGGAGGCTTTTTTTGTGGAGGTATGCGGGGCTGAGGTCAAAATATCGTAATTTTAAGGCATTGATAAAAGCCCGTATTTATTATGCCACTATACCACAAACTTGGGAAAATACCCCATAAACGCCATACGACCTTTCGAAAAAAAGATGATAGCCTGTATTACGAGCAACTCTTTGGAACCATAGGATTTGATGGGATGTCCAGCCTGCTTTACCACATCCACAGGCCCACTCAGGTAAAGGAGATCGGTGAAACTCTGGACGTAGCGCCAAAGGCAGCGGTGGAATACAATATGCACTCCCGACTCTTTAAAGGATTGGAACTCGCTCCCAAGGATGACTACCTGGAGAGCCGCAGTGTGCTGCTCTTTAATACGGACGTCACCGTTGGCCTCGCAGCCCCCAGAAAATCCCAGACGGATTATTTTTATAAGAATGCAGATGCAGATGAACTTCTCTTTGTACACAAGGGCAGTGGTGTTTTAAAAACACTGTTGGGAGAAATTCCTTTTGAATACGGAGACTACCTGTTGATCCCACGCGGGATGATTTATCAGATCCATTTTGACGGCCCGGACAACCGCCTTTTTGTTGTGGAGTCCTATCATCCCCTGTATACGCCCAAACGCTATCGGAATTGGTTTGGACAGCATCTCGAGCATTCTCCTTTTTGTGAAAGGGATTTCAAATTGCCTCAGAATTTGCAGGCGTACGACGAAACCGGGGATTTTCTGATTAAGGTGAAAAAACAAGGTCAGCTCCATCATATGGTTTACGCTACACATCCTTTCGATGTGGTAGGCTGGGATGGATATAATTATCCCTATGGCTTCTCCATCCACGATTTTGAACCCATAACCGGGAGGGTGCACCAACCACCTCCTGTACACCAGACCTTTGAGACCAGCGCTTTTGTCGTTTGCTCCTTTGTTCCCCGTCTTTACGATTATCACCCACAGGCCATTCCAGCACCCTACAATCATTCCAACATCGATTCGGATGAGGTATTGTACTATGTGGATGGAGATTTTATGAGCCGAAAAGGGATTGACCAGGGTTACATTTCGCTGCATCCGGCAGGAATCCCCCATGGCCCGCATCCCGGAACCTATGAAGGCAGTATTGGAAAAAAAGGAACCGAGGAACTCGCCGTAATGGTCGACACCTTCAAACCGCTGCAGGTCACTCAGGCCGCCCTGGGTCTTGATGATGGAAAATACTACCGCTCCTGGTTAGAATAAATCCGGGTAATGGAGAATCCTATGGATAATCCCTGATGCCAGGACCGCTGTTTGTGAATCCCTGTCGTATTCCGGGTTGAGTTCAGCGATATCCACACTGATCAGCTTGTTGCTTTCGAGTACAACATCCAGTACCTGAAAGGCTATTTCAGGCGTAAAGCCCAACGGGGAAGGCGCACTCACTCCCGGGGCGTAAGCAGAGGCAAAACCGTCCAGGTCAATGGTGAGGTAAAGGGCGTCCAGTGCATCCAAAAATGTCCTGATTTTATCAAGGACCCCCGGTAGGGTCGAGGGTTTTAGTTCATCTCTGCCAATTAGGGTAGCATTGAGTTCTGAAGCCCGTTCCCACAGTTCCTGAGGATTTGCATCAGGGCGTACCCCGAGACAACAATACCGGAAATCCGTTGGAGCATCCGAACCTAATTTAGCGATTTGCAGAAAAGGACTTCCGGAGTGCGGAAGCGGATCTGGTTGTCTCAGGTCCAGATGCGCATCCAGATTAAGGATTCCTATTCGGGTGCCTTCCTTGAGTCCCGCAGCAAGACCGCTGTAATGAGCGTAGGCGATGTCGTGTCCTCCACCGATTCCCAAAGGAAAATAGCCATGCTGAATTAGGAGTTCGATGCCTTTTGAAAACCCTTCCTGCGTCTGTTCCATATTCCCGTCAGGACAGGTAAAATCCCCGGCATCCCATAGAAAGCCGGGACCGTCCTTTAAAAGCGGAAGTCGCCCCAATACGCCTCTTAAGGCCTGCGGACCTGCTGCAGCCCCGGCCCGCCCCAGATTTCGGGACACTCCGGCATCACAGGAGTATCCAATCAGCACTGGCTGAAGGGTCGTTTGTTTTAGAATGGGTGCATTGCTGAGGTCGAGCGCCTGAATGTTTTCGTGGAGGTAGGCCCGGTCTGCGGAGGGTCTTCCCTTCCAAATGGAAAGCTCAGGCGCGCGATAGGTTGAATGCATAGTTTGTTATTAAAACAGGTTCTGGAAAAGGGATTCGTCGACGAGGTTCGGGAAAGTGATTTTTAATTCCGGGGTCCGTTCCATTTCCCTTTTTAGGGCTGTCATGGCATGTGGATTCCGCGCCCAGCTTCTTCGGGCAATTCCGTTATTCACATCGAAAAACAGCATGTTCTTCAGACGGCCTTCCGCCGCTTCGCTTCCATCGAGCAGAAGGCCAAAGCCTCCGTTTATGACCTCCCCCCAGCCAACGCCTCCACCATTGTGTATCGATACCCAGGTCGCTCCGCGGAAACTGTCTCCAATGACATTGTGCACAGCCATGTCTGCAGTAAACCGGCTCCCGTCAAAAATATTACTCGTCTCCCTGTACGGGCTGTCCGTGCCGCTTACATCGTGATGATCCCGGCCCAAAACAACCGGACCCGATAGTTTTCCCGCAGCAATAGCTGTATTAAATGCCTTCGCAATCGCTATCCTTCCTTCACTGTCAGCATAGAGAATTCGGGCCTGGGACCCGACCACGAGTTTATTTTCTTCAGCCTCTTTAATCCAGAGGATGTTATCCTGTAACTGCTGCCTGATGCCTTCTGGAGCATTTTCAAGCTGTTTTGTCATTACTTCCAGGGCAATCCGGTCTGTTGCTTTGAGATCCTCGGGTTTTCCCGATGCACAGACCCATCTGAACGGCCCAAAACCATAGTCAAAACAAAGAGGCCCAAGGATGTCCTGTACATAGGAGGGATACCGGAAATCCACGCCATTGTCGGCCATCACATCTGCTCCTGCCCGGGAAGCTTCGAGCAGGAATGCATTCCCGTAATCAAAAAAATAGGTGCCCTTGGCGGTGTGGCGATTGATGGCTGTCACATGTCGCCTCAGGGATTCCTGTACTTCTTTTTGAAAACCCTCGGGATCATTTGCCATCATGGTGTTGGCTTCCTCAAAGCTTAGATTTGCCGGGTAATACCCGCCGGACCAAGGATTGTGCAGGGAAGTCTGGTCACTTCCCAGCGCGATATGGATCTTTTCATCTGCGAAGCGTTCCCAGACATGTACGACATTACCGACGTAGGCCAGGGAAATCGTTTCCTTCCCGGCTATGGCTTTTTTGGTGCGGTCTACGAGCTTATCCATATCTGTAAACAGCATGTCCACCCATCCCTGATCGAAGCGTTTCTGTGCGGCCATGGCATTTACTTCAGCACATACTGTGATACAGCCTGCGATATTCCCGGCCTTGGGTTGTGCCCCGCTCATACCTCCAAGTCCTGCGGTTAAAAAGACCTGTCCTTTAATGGATTCATCCTTGGGAAGGACCCTCCGGAAGGCATTTAAGACCGTTATGGCTGTCCCGTGAACGATTCCCTGTGGTCCGATGTACATATAGGACCCTGCGGTCATTTGACCGTATTGGGTAACGCCAAGGGCATTGTAGCGCTCCCAATCGTCGGATGTGGAATAATTCGGGATCATCATTCCATTGGTAACCACCACACGAGGTGCTTCCGGAGTTGATGGAAACAGGCCCATGGGGTGTCCGGAATACATATGCAGGGTTTGAGTTTCGGAAAGTTCCGAAAGGTATTTCATTGTAAGCAGGTACTGGCCCCAATTCTGAAATACGGCTCCATTACCGCCATAGGTAATTAATTCATCCGGGTGTTGGGCTACCTTGGGATCCAGGTTATTCTGTATCATCAGCATTATTGCAGCCCCTTCCCGGGTTTTTGCCGGGTATTCTGAAATGGGGCGGGCATACATAGGGTAGTCGGGTTTAAACCTATAGGCATAAATGCGACCAAACTGCTTTAATTCCTCCAGGAATTCCGGAGCCAGGACAGGGTGCCATGCAGACGGAAAATAGCGAAGGGCATTTTTGAGGGCGAGTTTCTTTTCGGATTCGGACAGGATATCCTTGCGAACCGGGGCATGAGAGTATTCGGGGTTGCGCTCACGGGCGGGTGGGAGCTCAGTAGGAATCCCCTCTTGGATCTGTTGGCTAAAAGATAAAGTACTGGTATTTGATTTCATTTTAACGCGTTTGATTCAGGATAAAATTGCCATTTTTCACCACTTGTGACGGGCGTAGTTTTCCCTGATGGTAAGGAATTTCGTTATAGTGCTTAGCATGGAAAATAGCGATATCCGCTTTTTGTCCCGGAACCAGGCGCCCGCGGTCACTCAGGCCCAGAGCAGCAGCGGCCCTGAAGGTAATCCCAGCGAGCACTTCGGCATTAGACAGCTTTTCAAACGCTCCCAGAATTGAAGCCTGGGTAAGCAAATCACCCATTGGTGCGGACCCGGGATTATAATCGCTGGCGATTGCCAGGCAGGCCCCGGCGTCGAGGAGGGCACGGGCCGGAGTGAAGCCACATCCCAGCCCGAGACTCGCTCCGGGAAGGGCCGTGGCAATTACCTCACTATTGGCGAGTGCCTGTATTTCTTTGGGACCGCTGGCCTCTAAATGGTCGGCACTTATAGCCCCGCACGAAATGGCAACATCGCTGCCCCCGGCTGAAAACTGATCGGCGTGAAGGGTCAGGTCAAATCCCATTTCTTTACCTGCTCTGAGGTAAGGGATGATTTCTTCCGGACTAAAGGCGCTTTGCTCAACAAATGCATCCAGGCGGGTGGTCAGGCGTTCGCCTATCAGGATTGGCAGAAGCTCTTTTACAATGATCTCAAGGTAGTCCGCCGGCTTTCCCTTGAAGTCCCTGGGGAAGGTGTGGGCAGCCAGACAGGTGGGAATTAAATCCATGGCGGTTTTTTCAGCGGCTGACCGGATCACTCTGAGCATTTTCAATTCTTCGGAAATGCTGAGGCCATATCCACTTTTCACTTCCAGGGTTGTGATACCTGATTGCATAAAACCCTGGATGCGCTCCAGGAGAAGTGACTCCAGAAACTCCGGATCAGCTTTTCGGGTCTGTTCCACAGTATCCCAAATTCCCCCGCCGGCCTGAGCGATTTCCAGATAGCTGGACCCACTGTTTCTCAGGGCGTAGTCCTGCGCCCGACTCCCGGCAAAACAACTGTGGGTATGCGCATCGACAAATCCGGGTAACCCTATACTGTGTGCTGGCAGTTCAACGGTCCTGACCTTATCAGAATGCACTTCTTTTACAAGCCGATCAAAAGGTCCGGTTTCTACAATAGTCCCACCCTCGATCAGGATTCCCGCATCCTCCATAACGGTGAGCTGCCCATCGGAAAGGCTACCCTTGAGGGGCAGGGTGTCCATGGTTACAAGCTGCGCGAAGGGCCCAATCAGGACTGAAGCCGTGTTTGAATTCGTATCTGGTTCCATCATGGGTTAAAAAGTTTCAAAAACCTCATAAAGAGGTGTTCTTAAAGATACTTTTTGTTTTTCTGAAACAGAATCCAAAAGGCGAATGAGGGCTTTGTTTCGGATGAGTTCAATACCCGCTTCAATATCCGTGGCAAACACGCGGTCTTCGGTTGCAAAAGACACCTTTGTGCGAACCAACTGATGTACTTGGTCTAAAAACCATCCGGATTTCAAAGGCTTCCGGAATTCAAAGGCCTGTGCTGCTGTGAGCAGTTCAATTGCCAATATCTTTTCTACATTCTTAATGACCCTCAGAGCCTTGCGTCCACTTATAGACCCCATACTGACATGATCTTCCTGTCCCATGGAGGTCGGGATGCTGTCCGTGCTTGCCGGATGGCATAGGCCTTTGTTTTCACTTGCCAGGGCCGCGGAGGTGTACTGAAGGATCATATAGCCCGAATTCAAACCGGTATCTTTCATCAGCAACTGGGGCAGGTCGGTATTGTTGCCCTCTAAGGCGAGGTAAATGCGACGATCTGAAATATTCCCGATTTCGGAGGCTGCCATACAGGCGTAGTCCAGGGCCATGGCCAGAGGCTGTCCATGGAAATTCCCCCCGCTGATTGCCAGGTCCTCATCAAAAATCACCGGATTGTCGGTGATGGCATTGAGTTCGACCTCGAGGAGCTCTTTTAGATGCAACCAGGCGTTCCGGGATGCCCCGTGAACCTGAGGGATGCAACGAAGGGAATACGGATCCTGTACGCGTTCGCAATTCACGTGGTCCTCAAGAATTTCTGAGCCTTTTAGAAGCCTTCGTATTCGTTCAGCTACGTGTAAATTGCCTTTAAAGGGGCGCACTTTGTGCAGCTTTTTGTGGAACGGCCTGACGGACCCCTGCAGGCCTTCAATCATCATTGCCCCAATGATATCTGCCTGGGATAAGCTCGCATGCATTTTTTCAAGAACTGCGACTGCGTGGGCCGCGATAAATTGTGTCCCGTTGATCAGCGCAAGGCCCTCTTTGGGTCCAAGTGAGATAGGGGGTAGACCCTTTTCATCCAAAACTTCCCCTGAAGGGAGCCGTTTCCCATCTGAGTCTACTTCGCCCAATCCTATAAGAGGAAGAAACAAATGAGCGAGGGGTGCAAGATCTCCGGAGGCACCCACCGATCCCTGTGAAGGAACCCGGGGGGTGATTTCCATCTCAATGTGCCACAATATGCGGTCCAGGGTGGATTCCTGCACCCCGGAATAGCCCTTTGCCAGAGCGTGTATTTTAAGAATAAGCATCAGTCTGGCGATCTCCGGATCGATGGACCGGCCTACGCCCACACTATGACTTTTCAGGATGTTAACCTGCAGGGTTTCTGTATCCTTAGCCGAAATGCGCGTCGTGCATAATGGCCCGAATCCTGTATTGATTCCATAAACAGGTTCCCCTTTTGAAACGATTTTTGCGACGATCTCAGCGCTGGCCCGTACCTTTTCACGTGCGGTAGGGGTCAGAATGCCCTTTAGCCTGCCACGGGCAATTTCAAGTGCCTTTCCCGCTGTCAGGTGGTCCTCCCCGTAGGCGAATTCCGCAGTCTTTTTGTGCATAGTCTATACTTAAATAATAAATTATTAAGGGTGAATCTATTAGGGTTTATTCGCTTTAAATCAAAGGTTTAAGCGTGTCTCACCTGCCTTGCAATAATGTCGGGGTAGATGGCCTAAATATAAAGATGAATTTAAGAACTTAATTCGGAATGGGCGCAATCGAAAGGGGATATTGCCATGATGTTCGCCTGAGGGGATCAGGTAATAAAAGGTTCCCTCGCCAAGGCAACTACAGGGATTTTTTGCATGCCCGGCCCCGCTTGTTCAAAGTAGGGTTAAAGGGGGTGGATTGGTTCCAGGGCTGGCAAGGCCCCTAAACCTCAAACAAATCTATATGTCCAATCTGCTGGTAAATAAGCTGATCAACTGATGGAATTTCCCTAAATTGAAAGAGAATTAAAAGGCGAGAACTGTTCCTTCCCAACAGGGGTCGATTGTGCCCTTTGAAGGTTTCAGAATTCGCCAAACCGATTTTAATACCGGAATTTTGGATTGGATTGAACAAATCAAATCGTGGATGGCAGACCATCCGACATCCGTGGCCCTGATCAGATACTTCGTCTGGGTGGTCGTGATCATTGGGTTTGTTCAGTTTTTAAGGAAACTCATCCGGAAAAACCAGCCAAACACAGATGCCAGGTATAAGTCCCAAAAGGTCATTGAAGTTACAGGATATGTTTTTATCCTGTTGTTGTCCATTTCGTACTTCACTGGAAACATAAAGGACTTCGCATTGGCAATTGGTTTGCTGACAGCCGGGATCACCATCACCCTTCAGGAACTGATACTGAGTATTGCAGGTTCCGTCTACATCTTTTTTATTCAGGTGTATAAACCCGGGGATCGGATTGAGATCAACGGCATCAAGGGGGATGTCATAGATATTGACAGTATTTATACGACTATGATGGAGATCGGGGAGTGGGTTAGCAGCGACAATTATAGTGGCCGGATTGTCAAATTAAGCAACGCCTTTGTCTTTAAAGGTCCTGTTTATAATTACTCGAGGGATTTTCCCTTTATCTGGGATGAGTTCAATATACCCGTGAGGTACGGATCCGATATTGAACTCGCCAAGGAGCTGATCGTGGGGATTGCCTCGGAGCAATTGTCGGGATACGTGAAAAATTCGATATCGGATTGGAAACGCGTAGTGGAGCGTTATTATATCGAAGATGCCCAGGTGGCACCCACCCTGGCCCTTACCATGACCGATAACTGGGTTCAGTTTAACCTGAGGTATATCGTGGATTACAAGAAAAGGAGGTATACAAAACACCTTCTCAATGAACTGATCTTAAAGGCTATAGAAGAAACGGATGGGAAAGTCGTATTGGCTTCGACAACCATTGAAGTAGTACGGGTCCCGACATTGAATATCGAGAAAGACCACACCAGTAAGCCCGGTTAAGGGATGAAAGGGACCCCTGCGAGGGCGGGGATTGAAAGCGCCTACCCGTTGAGGAAAGGAAAGAATTCAGTGCGGTAATCCCAGAACCTGAAGAGGAAGATCCCGAGCAGGACCATAGAGACCACGAATTTCAGGAAGGTGCCTGTAAGGAACCCCACAAAGGAACCAAAAGCCGCCCTTAGTGCCTGTTTGTGGCTGGTTTTATTGATCAGTTCACCGACCACAGCTCCCACGAATGGCCAGATCACGATACCGGCAAGCCCGAGGACAGGAAAAACGATAGAGACAAGCAGGCCAATGGTGGTGCCTATCATACCGGCCCGGCTACCCCCAAATCTACGGGTCCCTGCAGCGGGTATCCAATAATCCAGTGCGACCACGCTCAAAGCAACTAATCCAGTGATGCCAATCAGCCACCAGTCATTGGGTACAGCTGAAGTCAGAAAAAGGAGTAAGAGTCCGATCCAACTGACGGGTGGGCCGGGAAGTACAGGTAAAAAACTACCGAAAACCCCGAGGATTACGCAGAAGAAACCGAGAACCAATAATAGAATATCCATGAGGTCTGACCGCTATATGTTGCCTATAACCACTCAAAGTTACATATCTTTTCGCGGCCTTGCCATAGGCATATGCCTTCTCACGCTGCGCGGACAATGAGTCTGACCGGGTTTATGGAGCCCGGGGTGTTTTCATCTCTTAATTCCCTGAAAAAAATTGTAATTTCCGGCCGTATAGCAAATCCATGAAGAGTTCGGTTGGTTTATATAGTGTAGTCCTGGCTTTGTGTCTTTCCTCCTGTGAATTCTTTGCTTCCCCTGAAACCAAGACCCGGCAGTTGGTGGAAGAGGAACTGAGTGCCATCGACTGGAATGAAGTTGACCAGTACCCGCTGTTTGCCGCATGTGAGGAAACAGCATCCAAGCCGGAACAACAGAATTGTTTTGAACAGAATCTGGTTATGCACCTGGCGATGTCCCTTCAGGATTTTGAATTTCAGTCCGGTCAGGCACTTGCCGATACGTTATATGTGGATTTTATGGTGGATCATCAGGGAAGGATCTCAGTAGTGTCCATGGATAAAAACCCGGATTTCAGCAAAGAAAACCCCGAGTTTGAACGCATTGTCTCCAAAAGCCTGAGAAGTCTACCTAAATTAGAACCGGCCATAAAACGAGGTATTCCTGTAAGTGCTCGCTTCCGAATCCCCCTCGTACTACAAACAGATGACTAAACCCAAGCCATCAGAACTCATTATCCTGGGGATTGATCCCGGCACAACTATTATGGGATTTGGAGTAATCCGTGTCCGCGGGAAGGAGATGGAATTCATTCAGATGAATGAGCTCCTTCTCAGTAAGTACAAGGATCACTTTACCAAATTAAAACTCATTTTTGATCGCACCTTGGAACTGATCGATACCTATCACCCGGATGAGATAGCTATAGAGGCTCCATTTTTCGGTAAGAATGTGCAATCCATGCTCAAGTTGGGTCGTGCCCAGGGTGTTGCTATGGCCGCCGGGCTTTCCCGCCAGATCCCCATTACAGAATACCTGCCAAAAAAGATCAAAATGTCCATTACCGGAAATGGAAATGCCAGTAAGGAACAGGTCGCCAGGATGCTACAAACTACCCTGGGTTTGCAAGCGCTCCCCAAAAACCTCGATTGCACGGACGGTCTGGCTGCAGCTGTATGTCATTTTTACAACAAGGGAAATCCCGAGATCGGCAAAAAATATACCGGCTGGGATTCGTTCATAAAACAAAACGAGGGCCGGCTTAAGAAGTAGGGGGATCTTTGGGGGTTGGGGTTTGAAATTCGATTTGAAGAGATTATTGAAACTTGAGAATGGGTAGGGCCCCCACCCACCCGTGATTAAGATAACCACTTCGCCTGCAAAGAACAATCACAATTCCTCCCGCTTCCTCCTGAAATCCCTATTTTTACCCTTCTAAATAACGAGGGGTTTTTGTATCGGGAAAGTACACATATGGCTTTCCCAATACCTGATCCTTAAACAAGCCTATGAGCGGCATTTACTTCCATATTCCTTTTTGCAAACAGGCTTGCCATTACTGTAATTTTCATTTTTCAACCTCCCTGAAACACAAGGATGCAGTCCTTCAGGCGATGAAAAAAGAATTGCACCATTATGCGAGGGAGGGGTGGCAGGGTCCTTTAAAAACCTTGTATTTTGGCGGTGGAACACCTTCGATATTGACGGTAGAAGAAATTGAACATTTTATTGAGCTTGCCAGGCAATTATATGGATTAACCCCCGGGGCCGAGATTACCCTTGAGGCCAATCCGGATGACCTGAATGACGATAAACTGCGCGAGCTGGCAAAATCCCCGGTTAACCGGCTTAGCCTTGGCATTCAATCCTTTAACGCAAAAGAACTGACCTGGATGAACCGGGCCCATACCCCCCAACAGGCTTTGGAATCCCTGGAACTGACTGCGCATTTGTTTGAAAACTACTCCCTGGACCTGATCTACGGCATTCCTGGAAGCAGCATGCAACAGTGGGCGGCCAACCTCAATGAGGCCCTCCGGTTTAATCCACCTCATATTTCCGCCTATGCACTAACGGTAGAGCCGCGGACGGCGCTTCGGTCCTTTATAGATAAAGGCGTGTCCGATGATGTTGATGAAGGGGCCACGCAGGAACAGTTCAACCACCTGGTGGATACCCTTACCGATCTTGGGTACGACCACTATGAAACTTCAAATTTCGCGCGCAATGGGTTTTACTCGCGCAATAACTCGGCCTACTGGCAGGGGGAATATTATCTGGGCATCGGTCCGGCGGCCCATTCCTTTGACGGAGCCCGCCGGTGGTGGAACCCCTCAAACAACCTGAGTTATGTCCGAACCCTGGAGAAAGGAGAACTACCCGCTGAGGTGGAAGAGCTTACCATCAGAGATCGTTACAACGAGGCGGTAATGACTGGTCTGCGAAGCCGCTGGGGTGTTTCCCTTGAAAAGATCCGCGAGCAATTCGGGGAGGTGTACCAGGCGTATCTGCTCGAACAGGCCGCACCTTATCTTCGGGATCAGTTCTTATTTCTGGATGAGGAAACGCTATACACGGCTGGGAAAGGGAAATTTTTAGCTGATGGGATTGCAAGTGATTTATTTATGATTAATTTGAAGTAAAATCGCCGCGAGCCGAGGGTTATGAAAGTGAAAATCACATTAGACAGTGCATCCTGGGAAGCAGACCTGAGCAAGGGGGTGGATGTTTCAATCCCGATTCAGGGCGGAGGCCGGGGCGTGCGTTGCTGGTGGGTTGATTACCCCAGTGTTAAACCCTTTCAACAGGGCGATTTTATCGGGAGCGTAAAGGCAGGAGCCCCGGTGAACTTTAATGATATTGCTTTTAATCCTCATGCGCATGGAACCCATACGGAGTGTATGGGGCATATTACAGCGGAAGAGGAATCGATTCTTTCACATCCTCCGCCACCATGGATGCTGGCGCAATTGGTTAGTGTTACCCCTGAAGTGAAACAGGAAGATCGGATTGTGACCCGCTCCGGGCTCCGGCAGGTTTTAGCAGAAACACTTCCCGAGGCTGTAATCCTTCGAACCCTTCCAAACCCGGAATCCAAACAGAACAAGGAATACTCCGGATCGAATCCACCCTATCTGGAAGCCGATGCGGCATCCTGGTTGTGCCAGAAAGGGGTGCTGCATTTGTTGCTTGACCTTCCTTCTGTAGACAGGGAAGAGGATGGGGGGTTACTTGCTGCTCACAAAGCGTTTTGGGACATTCCGAAAGCCCCAAGACCCGGCGCAACAATAACTGAATTGATATATGTTCCGGATGAGGTGCCGGATGGGATGTACCTTTTAAATCTGCAAATGGCCGCCTTTGAAAATGATGCCAGCCCGAGCAGGCCAATTCTGTTTCCCCTGAAACCAAAAATGGAATAGGTCAGGACAAACCCCGGGAAGGGCCACCGGAAAATCTGGCCTTGTGATTGCACTAAAATTCAAATTTGATGGCTGAATTAGCATTAGGTTTACTTATTGGGGCACTGCTCATGTACTGGGGGTATTCCCTGCTGAATATTAAAAAGCAGAAGGAGCTTACAATTCAACAATCCTCGGTCCTGTTGGAGAAAGTACGATCCGTTTGTAAACTGATTTCCGTAGAAGGGGATTTTGCGGAAATTTACCGGTATGAGAACCGGAAAGGACATTTTATGAACCTCTTCAGTAGCAAGAAAAAGGCACTCATTGTAATCAACGCAAAAGCCAATATCGGATACGATTTCAAAAAACTAAAAGTTTCAGCAGACCCGGAGCGCAAGAAGATTATCCTGGGAAATTTTCCCCCTCCGGAAATCCTGTCCATTGAGCCGGAATTGGAATTTTACGACATCCGGAATGATATATTCAATGCCTTTACACCTGACGATATGACGAGTATGAACAAGGAGGCGAAATTGCGTATACGTGAGAAGATCCCCGAAAGCGGCCTTATGGAAACTGCCAATCACGAGATGCTTGAGGCCATTCTGTTTATGGAGAAAATTGTGGAAACCCTTGGTTGGAAACTCGATTATGAAGCCCTCAAATTAGATGGCCCGGTTGAACAATTGCTCAATCCCTCGGCAAAAAGTTACACCAAGGCCGAGAGAGGAGAATCAAAAAGCACAAACTGAACATGCGAACCAAACTATGTTTATACCTGATTCTTCTTATGCCTGTTGCCATCCTGGCACAGGATCTCAAGGACGAACGGGCCTTTGACCCTACCTATACCCATGTGGTCTATTTCTGGCTTAAAAACCCTGAGAATGTGCAGGATCGTAAGGTGTTTGATGTTGCCCTTCGCAATTTGTTCAAGGATTCCCGATATACTCAGACCAATTTTCTGGGTGCCCCGCCCAAGGCTACCCGTGAGGTGGTCGATGATTCGTTTACCTTTGCGATGATCGTCACTTTTGAGTCCGCTGAGGCCCAAAAGGCCTATCAGACCGAAGCGGCCCACTTAAAATTTATCGAACAGACGAAACACCTTTTGGAGCGTTTTGTCGTTTACGATGCCCAAGGTCTGAAACCCTGAATCCTTAAAAATTAGAGCCGTGCATATTGAGGCCTTCAGAGATTATTGTTTAGCAAAAAAAGGTGTAACCGAGGGATTCCCTTTTGGTCAGGATGTTCTGGTATTCAAGGTTATGGGTAAAATGTTCGCCCTAACCGCCCTGGATCGACTTCCGTCCCAGGCGAATCTGAAGTGCGATCCAGAGCGAGCCATTGAACTGCGTGAGCGTTACGATGGACGCATTATCCCCGGATATCACATGAGCAAGGCAAACTGGAACACGATTTACCTGGAGGAGCTCCCCGAAAATTTAATCCGGGAACTCATCGACCATTCATATGCACTTATCGTTGCCTCCCTGCCAAAGAAGTCCCTGTCGGCCCTCGAAAATTTAGAATGACGGATCCCAAGAGTTTATACGACAAAAACACGGCTCGGTATATCGACGGGGCCCGGCGACAAAAACGCAGGCTGCGGATTTCTTCGGGAATCCGCCTTTTTGTGTTTGCAACCATTGGGGTGTGCGCATATCTCGGGCTGAATGGGCAAGCTTTTTATGGAGTGGTTGCGGTTGCCTTTTTGGGCATTTTTGCCTACCTGGTCTCCCGGCATCAGGATTTAAAATATGAAGCGTCCAGACTGAAACAATTAATTGAGATCAACCAGGAAGAGCTTAAAGTGCTCAACGGAGATTTCAGTGCCTTTAAAGACGGATCTCAGTTTGCGAAACCTGGACATCCTTATTCTGATGACTTGGATTTATTTGGCCCGAGCTCCTTTTTTCAGTACCTCAATCGAAGTGCACTTCCGGCCGGGCAGGAACTCCTGGCGACCTGGCTTTCCGCCAATGAGTTTCATGGAATAGTCCAAAAACAGGAAGCCATTCAGGAACTTACCCAGAGTGTGGACTGGCGCCAGAACTATATCGCTACCGCCCGCCTTATTCAAACCCCGTTTTCAACTTCAGCCCTTGCCAAGTGGTTTTCAGAACATGAACCAAAGATGCCCTCATGGTCCGGGTTCCTGCCTGCCGCATTTTCCAGCATCTCATTATTTTCTGCAGTTCTCACTGTATTCGGGATTCTGCCCCTGGGAGTTTTGATCGCACTCTTTTTTATCGGACTGATGATCAGTTTACCTTTTATTAAAAAGATTGGAGAATTGGCACAAGCTACGGGTAAAATGCAGGAAACCTTCAGCCAGTACAGGCGGTTAGTGAGCCAGATTGAAGGTGAAACGTATCATTCTGAAGGGCTCAGGCAAGCCCAGAAGGCCTTATTGGGATCCGGGCAACCTGTTTCTGCCAAACTTCGAAAGTTCAGCCGGATAATCGGAGCCCTGGACCAGCGAAATAACCTGATTATAGCCCTTTTTGGGAATGCATTTTTTCTCTGGGATATCCGGCAGGCAAGGGCTGTGGAGGACTGGATAGCTGAGCATGGTGACGCTGTTGAATATTGGTTTCAGGCACTCGCCCATTTTGATGCCAGCTGTAGTCTTGCCAACTTTTCCTTTAACCACCCGACGTATACCTATCCAATTGTTCAGGAGAAACAGAAGGTATGTATTCAGACAACCTACCTTGCTCATCCTTTGCTTTTTGAGACTCCGGTTTACAATGATTTTCAATTGCAGAATGGGCACTTTATGGTGATTACCGGAGCGAATATGGCAGGAAAAAGCACCTTCCTAAGGGCCGTGGGTTTAAGCCTTGTCATGGCTAATATGGGACTCCCGGTACGTGCCAGGCGGATGGTCTATACGCCAATACCCATAATCACCAGTATGCGTACTTCGGATTCCCTTTCCCGTCATGAGTCTTACTTTTTTGCCGAACTCAAGCGGCTAAAAATAATTGTGGATCACCTTAGGGAGCGGCCTTATTTTGTGATTCTTGATGAAATCCTCAAAGGCACCAACAGCAAGGATAAGGCCAGGGGTTCACAAGAGTTTTTGGAGCGGTTACTTAAACTGCAGGCCACTGGCCTGATTGCTACACATGACCTCAGCCTCTGTGAAGTCGCTACCCGAATCCCTGAAGTGCAGAATTTCTTTTTCGATGCGGATATCCGTGAAGGAGTCCTGCATTTCGATTACCTGTTGAAACCCGGAGTTTGTTCAAATATGAATGCTTCTTTCCTGTTGCGTAAACTGGGTGTTGTGGAAGATGACGCGGAAGGTGATAAAATATAAGGTGGGAGAAATCCCCTGTTTGGAAATTGCGGCTAAGGTTGTTAAATTGTTTATAGGGGGAGGGGGCAACGCCCCCATTTATGAAACCCTCTACATAAACCTCTAATTCCTCAGGAACCCCATCATCTAACCTACATCCCTTTTACCTGCATCTCCTGAAACCGCTCTGCCTGTAAACGCATCAATTCTTCCGCCTTCTGCTTTTTGTATGCAAATACGGCTTCTTCCTCTGCGATTTCACCATAGACCTTTTCATTTAATGCCCGGTCGGTCTCCAGGAGCTTCTTACGCTGGTCTACTTTCTGGGCTACCCAGGAGGCCACGGTAGTTTCTTCATCCTCCAGCTTGTAATCATAGGGGCCTTTTGGCGTCATCAGTTTTACCAGGATGGGCGCTGTTTCTATGGCCAGGAACAACAGAAAGATAAAAAAGGAGGGAAACCAGGGAAGTTTGCCCAGGGCATCGATACGCGCCATAAGGCCATCGAAACCATCAATAACGGGCTGAGAAGTCGAAACCGCCTCGGTATACCCCAGTTCAAGCGTTTCGATTTCGGCTTCAATCTCGGAGATACGTCCGGTATTGGCCTCTTTCAGGGCTTTGAGTTCGGCAAGGGAGGCATCGTGCTTTTCCCGCTTCTCGGCATAAACCGGTCCTTTCCCAATGAGGAGTGTGCCTTTCCTTCCCTCGGCTTCAGAAATATAGGTTTCGTACAGCGTATCTGTGGCGGCCTCCTTCAGGCTGATTTCCTGTTTGAGTCCGGCAATTTCCGCTTTCTTCTGCTCAATAGTCGGCGTGAACTGAAGGGCCAGCTGCTGTTGGTTATCCAGGGTCATCTGGTTTTTCTCCTCGAGCAATACCTGATTGATTTCTTTTTCGAAAATTTTCAATTCCAGGGGCTTTGAAATAACCACGGCAATAATAACGGCAAGCAGAATCCTCGGACTTGCCTGAAGCATTTCTTTCCAGAAGCTGTCCCGTTTCCGGATGGTCGAGACAATAAAACGGTCCAGGTTAAAAATCAAAAGTCCCCAGACCAGCCCAAATGGAATCGCCAGATAAACGGAATCAAAGACGGTATAAAGGGCATAAGATGCGGCGATAAACGCCATTAGGGCAGTAAAAAAGACGGTGGCTCCAATGCCGGCATATTTATTTTGTTCGCCCTCGGAGCACGTGTCGAGCAGGGCCCTGTCCGCACCGGAACAGAGCACAAAGAAGTTGCGTATCATAATAGTGTTCGTTTTTTGATCTACCTATTAGAACGCAACCTTTCCGTTTTTGTTACGGAAAAATTCCTGAAATCCGTCCTTTGCGAAAAAATTATGGGGTTCAGACCTCTTGATTTTGTGAAAGCTCTGTGTAGTATTTGTAGAAATAGGGGATGGTTTCAATGCCCTTAAGAAAATTCCAAACCCCGTAGTGTTCGTTGGGGGAATGAATGGCATCACTGTCCAGCCCAAAGCCCATAAGCACCGTTTTGGTTCCAAGGATATTTTCGAACATGGGTACAATGGGGATGCTCCCCCCACCGCGATGCGGAATAGCAGGTTTGCCAAAAGTAGTTTCATACGCGCTGCTTGCAGCCTTATACCCGATATGTTCTATGGGCATCACGTAGGCCTGTCCTCCATGGTGGGGCCGCACTTCGACTTTGACCCCGGCCGGAGCCAGACTTTTGAAGTGATCGGTAAAAAGCACAGTGATTTTATTCCAGTCCTGGTGGGGCACCAGTCTCATGGAAATTTTGGCATGGGCCTGGCTGGGAATAACCGTTTTGGCTCCCTCCCCGATATAACCGCCCCAGATCCCATTCACATCAAGGGTGGGTCGAATTGAATTCCGTTCATTGGTAACATATCCCGCTTCACCATGGACCGCCTCGATATTCAGAGCATTTTTATACGCCTCCAAATCAAAAGGTGCTTCTGCCATCAGTCTGCGCTCGTTGTCGCTGAGTTCCTCGACATCATCGTAAAAACCCGGAATGGCAACCCGATTGTCCTCATCGTGAAGGGAAGCGATCATTTCTGCCAGTATGTTGATGGGGTTCGCCACGGCCCCTCCATATAGTCCGGAGTGCAAATCCCGGTTCGGGCCCGTAACGGTTACTTCCACATAGCAAAGCCCTCTCAGCCCTGTGGTAACCGAAGGAACATCATTGGCGATGATCCCTGTATCTGAAATCAGGATGATGTCGTTTTCCAGTTTTTCACGGTTTTCCATCAGGAAGGCTTCCAGACTTGAACTGCCTACCTCTTCCTCTCCTTCTATCATGAATTTTACATTGCAGGGCAGGGTCCCGGTTCGGACCATACATTCAAGCGCCTTGATGTGCATGAACATCTGACCTTTGTCATCGCTGGCGCCGCGCGCATAGATGGCTCCATCCGGGTGGAGCGCCGTTTTTTGGATTACCGGTTCAAAAGGCGGAGAATTCCAAAGTTCTACGGGGTCTGGTGGCTGCACGTCGTAGTGCCCATATACAAGAATTGTAGGCAGGGACGGATCGATCAGTTTCTCACCATAAACAATAGGATATCCCTTGGTTTCACATATTTCAACTCCATCGCATCCCGCTGCCCTGAGGTACTCCGAAACGGCTTCAGCCGTATTGAGCACATCCTGGGAAAAAGCCGAATCGGCACTTACGGATGGTAGTTTTAGCAATTCAATGAGTTCCTGAAGAAAGCGCTCCTTGTTTTCGGAGCAATAGGTATGCGGTTGATTCATTGCAATTTTTTAGACAATCTCAAACATACAAAAAAGAAGTTTTTTATCGCACCTGCCCAATGTCCTATTATTCAGGACTTTTTCGTATTTTTCTAATCAAATAACCACCACGACCCACACACACACAACCCAACACTATGCAAAATTTTCGGATTCCTTCCCTTTCGGGCCTCAAGCTGGGCCTGTTTGGGTTTTTTGCTTTTTGCCTTGCCGCCGGAACGTCTCAGGAGCAGATCGGGAGACCCCTCATTACCAATTACAAATACCAGGAATACGGTAGAGCTCCCATAAACTGGTGGGCAACAGAAGACAGCAATGGGATTATGTACTTCGCGAACCAGGGGGGACCCCTTCAGTTTGATGGAGTGAATTGGCGCCATATAGAAATTAATGGGTCGAGTCGAAGCATGGCCAAAGATGACAAGGGGACCATCTATATTGGTGGCGGCGGGGATTTTGGATATCTGACCACGGGAGCAAAAGGGGAAGTGGGATATGTCTCCCTATTGGATAAAATACCCGAGGAACATCGGATTTTTGCCGACGTATGGGAAATTGATTTTTATAAAGGTCGGATCATCTTCAGGACCGAGTTTAAACTCTACGTGTGGGACGGGGAAACCATTAAAGTTATCACCTCTGAGCAGGGATATCACGTAGGGGCCATTGTAAACGACGTCTACTATCTTCGTATTTGGGATCGCGGATTGTGCGTTCTGACCGATGAAGACACCTTTGAGATTGTACCGGGAGGCGAACAGTTTGCCAGTGAACGTATCTATACAATGCTACCGTATGACGACAAGATGCTCATTGGTACGCGAACCCAGGGTTTTTTCCTTTATGACGGTAAAACGTTTACCCCCTTTAAAACTGAAATCGATGATGAAATAAACGGGCTTTTATATCTTCCCGGACTGGCTTTAGATGATGGGAGTTATTTGTTCAATACTTTTGGCAGTGGGGCTTATCTCATGGATCACGATGGGAAATACATCCAAAAGTACACTCCTGAGAATGGTTTGCAAGACGGCAGTACTACATATACTTATGTAGATTCCCGGGGGGTGTTATGGATGACTTTATTTAATGGGATATCCAGTGTTAACCTGAATTCTACTTTTACAGCCGTGGATGGCAATATGGGTCTGAATACTGTAGTTTTCACAACCCGCAAGTTTAATGAGATTCTTTATTTCGCCACCAATAATGGGGTAGCCTATCTGGAACCGGGTTCCAAGCAGGTTAAAGTTATACCGGGTACCAACGGGCAGGTGGGGAATTTTTTGGAATTCCGGAACCGATTATATGCCTGTACCAACGGTGTCGGGATGTTTGAAATCAAGGGGACTACTATTGAGATGGTCCGTGCGGATAACAACTACGATTTCAGGGCCCGTATTATCAACCAGTCAAAATCAGATTCCAGCCGGATCCTGGTAGACCACCAGCAAGGGTTAAAAAGTTTTTACTTCGATGAAAAGGTGAACCAATTTGTAGAAGAATCCTCCACCGCGAAATTGATTTCTGGTTCCGGGAATATTGAGGAGAATAGTGATGGAACCTGGTGGACGGACACTGGGGAAGAAGGAATTATGGTTAAGCTGATCCCCGCCTTTGTGGACGGAAAAATAGATCTGGAGGCCTCAGAGTATAAAAGATATACCCCGGAAAACGGGCTTCCGGACGCTGGGATAGGTGTTAATTTTATTGAAGAGGAAATGTATATTTTCTCAGGTGAGGTTGAAAAAACCTTTGGATACAATCCTGAAACGGATCGTTTTGAAGAGCGAAAATTTTTCTTTGATAAGTATTTAGATTGGGATCGCCCTGGCTCACCCCCAAGTAAGACTTCTGATGGTAAAATTATCTTCAATGCAGGTAGTGGAATTATGGTTGCCGAGAAAATCGATGGGGAGTACCAGGTGACCAATACAGAGACGTTCAGGGGAATCCAGAACAATAACATTTTTACGATATACTCTGAAGATGTCAGGGAAGACGGCTCAAGGGTTATATGGTTTTCTGGCCCGGACGGAGCCATCCGCTATGAGGGCAATCTGGAAACACCGAGTATTCCCGATTTCCACACGGACATCCGGAGTATTGCAGTGGCAGGGGATTCTATTATCTATTCCGGGAATATTGCCATCCCTGAAGATATAACTATCTCGGCTGAGAATAATTCTGTCAACTTCGGATACGCAGCACCTTTATATATCGGGCAGAAGGAAATGCTATACAGCACCCAACTCACTGGTTTTGACGCCAAATGGTCTGATTGGACCTTACAAACGTCAAGGGAATATATCAACCTGCCTCCGGGCAGCTATACTTTTAGTGTCAAGGCTAAGAATATCTACGGTGAGGAGTCTGAAGCAGCTTCCGTACCCTTCTCAATCACTCCGCCCTGGTATCGCACCTGGTGGGCCTATGCCCTCTATGCCCTTGGGGCCCTGGCCTTGTTGTATTTTATCGTACGAGCCAGAACGCGTATCCTGGTCAATCAGCGAAAAGCACTTGAAGATAAGGTTGAGGTGCGCACCAAAGAAGTACAGCAGCGCCTCAATGAGTTGGCCACGGTGAATTCCGTGACCAAAGCACTGAACGACAAATTGGAACTCGAGGAGCTTATTCAGTTGGTAGGAACTAAGATGAAGGATGTTTTTAATTCGGACATCACTTACCTGGCGATTCTCGACCATGAAACAAACATGATCAATTTCCCCTATCAGGATGGGGATAATATGCCTCCCTTCAAACTTGGGGAGGGCTTAACCTCCAGGATCATTCAGTCCGGGGAGTCCTTACTGATCAACCGCGATGTGGATATCATGGCGGAGTACCAGAAACACGGCATTGAACAAACAGGGAAACAGGCGATCTCCTACCTTGGGGTACCTATCCCTGTTGAAGACGATATTATCGGGGTCCTCAGCGTGCAGAGCACCCAACAGGAAAGCCGATTCAATGAGGAGGATAAAAAGCTCCTGAGTACCCTGGCGATTAATGTAGGGGTGGCCCTGCACAATGCAGAGCTCTTTGAGGAGGCCAAGGTGGCTAAGGCAAAAGCAGAGGAGGCCAATGAGGCCAAGAGCGCCTTTTTATCAACGGTAAGCCATGAGCTAAGAACTCCGCTCACCTCAGTGCTTGGGTTTGCCAAAATCATTCGTAAGCGACTTGTAGATAAGGTTTTCCCGGCTGTGAATGTGGAGGATCAGAAAATTAAAAAGACCATGAAACAGGTGAGTGAAAACCTGGATGTGGTGGTCTCAGAAGGGGAGCGGCTGACCAGCCTGATTAACGACGTCCTGGATCTTGCGAAAATAGAATCCGGCCGTATGGAGTGGAATATGAAGCCCGTCTTTATGCAGGATGTTATCGGTCGCGCGGTTTCGGCAACGTCAGCCTTGTTTGAGCAAAAGGACCTGAAGCTTCAAAAAAATGTTCCGGATAACCTTCCCCTGATCAGCGGGGATGAAGACAAACTGATACAGGTAGTGATCAACCTGCTGTCCAATGCTGTTAAATTCACCGACAAGGGCTCCGTGGTCATTGAGGCTTACAAGGACAACAACCAGGTGATTGTTGAGGTGCAGGATACGGGAGTAGGTATTGCTGAAGAGGACAAGCACAAGATTTTTGAACGGTTCCGACAGGCAGGGGATACCCTAACCGACAAGCCCAAGGGAACCGGGCTTGGCTTGCCTATTTGCAGGGAAATCATCGAACACCACGGAGGCATTATCTGGATGAACAGTGAGCCCAATGTGGGCAGTACGTTCTTTTTCTCTGTTCCCGCTATGGGGCAGGATAGTGATCAGCCCATTAAACTGGATCGGATCCTTAGCAGCCTGAAAACACAGATCAAACATTCTTCGAGTAAAACTCTGGAGGATTCCCCAACCATATTGGTTGTAGATGACGATACCCCCATACGGTCATTGCTGCGACAGGAACTCTCGGACGCCGGTTATCAGGTAGAAGAGGCAGCCAACGGAAAGGCAGCCCTCGATGCCGTTCGTCTGAGCAAACCCGACCTGATTATTCTCGATGTGATGATGCCCGAGATCAATGGTTTTGATGTGGCTGCCGTATTGAAAAATGACCCGGCGACCATGGATATTCCTATTATAATCCTTTCGATCGTTCAGGATAAGGAACGAGGCTTCCGCATCGGAGTGGACCGCTACCTGACCAAACCCATCGATACGGAAAAGCTCTTTCACGAAGTCGATGAACTTTTGGAACAGGGTGTATCCAAAAAGCGGGTCCTGGTAGTTGATGAAGATGCCTCAACGGTAAAATCCCTGACGGATGTGCTTACTGCTAGGGGTTACAAAGTGATGGAGGCCAACCCGGATAAACTCATGGAGATGGCATCGGAAATGAAGCCGGACATTATCATGCTCAAATCCCTTGATAAACTCGAGAAGAAAGCCATTAAGGAACTCAAGTTTCAGGAGGGCATGGAAAACGTCATGTTCTTCGTGTACCAGTAAAGGGAATTCAATCATAAATTTTTAAATGCAATAAGATCCCATGGATAAAAAATTATTGATAGTCGACGATGAGGCCCATATAAGAATGCTTATCGAACAAACCCTGGAAGATTTGGAGGATGAAGGAGTGGAGCTACTCTTTGCAGACAATGGGGCGGATGCCCTCAGGATTATTCAGGAAGAGCGGCCCAATCTGGTCTTTCTCGATGTGATGATGCCCAAAATGAATGGGATGGAAGTCTGCTATAAGGTAAAGAAAGAACTCAATATCACGGATACCTACATCATCCTGCTTACAGCAAAAGGACAGGAAGTGGACCGCCAAAAAGGTCTGGATATGGGCGCCAATAAGTATATGACAAAACCTTTTGACCCGGATGAGATGCTTTCAATCGCCGAAGAAATCCTAAACGTGTAAATTCATAAATGAGTCTATCCACCGCAGATCGCGCTTTAAAGCATATTCTCAAAAGGGATAAGTCCGCCAGGGAAATCCTGGGAAGGCTATGCGACAGCTCAGGGGCCGCTTGCGCTTTTGAAACGGTTGACGGGCATTTGCTCTGGGGTTCGGAGGAGGTCTTTGAACACTCCCGGGATCTAACGCACGAGGACAAGGTACTCGGTCGGTTTCGATATTCCTCAGACAAGGCCATGCTCATATTTGACACCTTGAACCTCCTCTTTCAAAAGGAATGGGAGAAAAAGAAAATTGGGAAAGAAGTCCTCGGGCTGTATCGGGAGATCAATATGATCTACGATTTAAGCGAACTGATATCGGAGAAAATCGATGCGGAATCCATCGCTAAGGTCACCCTGGAGGAGGCCTCACAGATCATAGATACCACCCACGCCCTCTTCCTGATGTACGATCCGGAAAAGGATACCGTCAGGCAGGTCGCCCGCCTGGGAGAGAACCCGAAAAGCCAGTCCTTTATCGAGGAACAGAAAGATGTGCTCAAGGAATTGATCACTCGGGGTGTATCCGCGATTGTCCCCGCAGATCGCATAGCCAGGAACCCAGCTTTGAACCACCTGAAGACGGTCATGTATGCGCCTTTAAAAGTAAAGCACCGCACCTTTGGGATGGTTATTCTCGGCCATGAGGAAGAGGTGGAGTATACGGCAGCAGAACTCAAATTGCTGACTACTATTTCGCTTCAGTCCGCCACGGCCATCGAAAGTGCCCACCTTTATCAGAAAGGCCTGAAGGAAGTACAGGACAGGGAAGAGGCTATCCGGAAAATCCACGATGTAAGCCAGAAATTCGTCCCCTCTGAGTTTATAAAATCCCTGGGTAAGGCTAAGATCACTGAGGTGTTTCTTGGGGATCTTGTGGAGCGCGAGGTTACCGTTGTTTTTGTGGACATACGGGGCTTTACCACGATCTCGGAAGGGCTTAGCCCTACGGATAATTTTTTATTCGTCAACGGCTTTAACAACCGCATGGGCCCCATTATCCGTAAGAACGGAGGCTTTATCATGCAGTATCTGGGTGATGGCTTTATGGCCCTCTTTACTGAAGGCTCCCAGGGCGCACTAACGGCTTCGGTGGAGATGCACAGGGAATTGCAGGAGTACAACAAGGAACGGGCCCAGAGGAATCGCCTCCCGGTACACATTGGGGTAGGCATGCAAAGCGGGAAGCTGATTATGGGGATTACCGGTGACAATGAACGCCTGGATGCCGCCATTATATCAGATACCGTGAATACCGCTGCGCGGATTGAAGGCCTTTCCAAGCATTTTGGGACGTCCATTTTGCTGACCCAGGAATGCAAGGCAAACCTAACGGAGCCGGAACAATTCGATTTCAGGTACCTCGGCCGGGTTCAGCCAAAAGGAAAAAAACAGCCCATCGATCTCTACGAGTGCATCAATGGAGATGCCGATGACCTTCGGGAACACAAACTGACCAACCTGAAGACCTTCGATGATGCCATGACGCTTTTCCTGGATAAGGAATTTGCCATGGCTGCGGTAACCTTCCAGCAGATCTTTAAGCACAATACGGCAGACCAGCCCGCTAAATTATTCCTGAACCGGGCGGCCCAGCTCATCACCCAGGAGATTGAGGATAATTGGAAAGGTGTGGAGACCATGACAACAAAATAATCGGTCACTCTTTGACAATTTTAAAATAACATTATCTTTGCAGTCCTTTTGCAGGCGTGGTGGAATTGGTAGACACGCTAGACTTAGGATCTAGTGCCGCAAGGTGTGAGAGTTCGAGTCTCTCCGCCTGTACAAAAGAATAAGGCCTCCTTTTTGGGAGGCCTTTTTTATGATCATTTGATTTGGGTGAGGAGTTCGGCCCGACTTGCTATGCGCAAAGGGATAGCCCTGAGACCCTGTTCTCTTTGCTGGGCTACTTCTTGACGATGCCGTGATTCGTCCATACACTTTTGTTTTTCCGCACTTCTTTTCGAATGGCCTGGTTCCTGGCGAGGGCTTCAGGGGTGAAATACCCGCGTTCATGATCCAAATGCACACAAACGGCGCTGTACCTGAGTTGTTTTGATTTAACCCCGAAATTTAAGAGGCGTTCGCCGAATTCCCGATCCTCACCCCCGTACTGCATTCGCTCGTCAAAACCGTTGACATTACAGATGTCTTTCTTCCATCCGGAGGAGTTGTGCCCGTTCCAGCTGGCCTTTGTAGGCGTAAACGTATTGAAAATCGTGGATATAAATCCGCGGGCTTTAAGCTTGTTGTTTTTAAAGGTTTTAGGAATGCCCAACTCCTTCAACCATTTGATGTCGAAACAGTTTTGCTTTTCAATATCCTCCAGGGTTATCGCACTGGAAATGTTCATGGGCAACATATAATACCCCCCGGAAATAAAATAGGCCGGTTCTTTATTGATGTAGTGTACCTGAACAAAATCTTTGCGCGGGATACAATCCCCATCGGTCATGATAATATACTCGGCCGTACAGGCCTGAATGGCTTTATTTAAAATTCTGCATTTCTGGAATCCATCGTCTTCCTGCCACACATGCTTGATTTCGTAGGAAACCTTTGCGCGCATCGTATCGATTAGTCGATGTGTTTCCTCTCCGGATCCATCATCTGCGATGACGAGTTCAAAATCCTTGTAGGTCTGACAATTAAAGCCCCATAAAACTTTTTTCAACCAGTCGGGCTTGTTATAGGTACTCACTATGACACTTACCGTGATCACTGACGATCCTTTAATTTATGCTATTTTTATAAAAGTAGTTTTTTGTATTTCATCTCAAGTTAAATTCTTATGAATTCTGTGAGGCGGACCTATGTGGGTTCAACGATTTACCACATCTATTTGGCTTTTTTACACATTTTGAAAAATAGTCCTGATAAGAAAACCAATAGAGGTGATAATCTTCTTTTTTTGGTCGAGAGTACGCCTATGATAGAATCGTTGATTCCGAATCTGAAGAAAAGTTTTTTCCGGGATGTACATATTATTTCAGAACGGAAAGATCATGTGGCTGATTTGGGAAAGTTCAATTATGCATTTAGAAGGCGAAAAAAACTCATCCCGTACCTGGAGGCTAAACACCCAATACTAAAGAAGGAAAAGGAATTTATTCAGAGCTCGGACCTCTTCCTCTGTGATACCGATTCTTCGAAAAGCTATTTTATTTATGAATTCGGCCAAAAGGGTATTAGTATGATCGAGGACGGTGCACGTACCTACCGACAACGTCACAGCCCGATAGAACAGTATATCAAGTCCTTTATAACCAAAACCCCGATAGGAGGGGGTTTCGACAGGGAAGTCAAGACGTTGTATGCCCAGTTCCCAGACCGATTGCCTTCGGCTTTGCAAAAAAAAGCGGTCGAGCTGAATATCAAAAAAGAAGTGGCCGGATTGGATGCAGAAACCAAACAGGAAATATTTGAAGTTTTCCTGCCAGCAGATTCATTTAAGGTTGAAGGAGATAACACTGCGCTGATTTTAACCCAGCCCTTGTCGGAAGATAAAATGATCAGGGATGAGGCAGAAAAAATAGCGATTTATAAAGATGTCCTTTCCAGGGTGCCTCCAGAGATGAATATCATCCTTAAAATGCACCCCAGGGAGACGACACGATATGAAAAACACTTCGATAACATAACCGTTTTGCCCGGCTTGTTTCCCATTGAAATTCTAGAATTGCGTTCGGGTTTCCATTTTGAACAGGGATACACCCTTTGGTCCACCGGCCTTTCGAATCTGGAAAATGTAAAAGAGCGATTCTTTTTAGGCAAGGATTATCTGGATAAAATTTCGGTTAAAGCAGTACGGGACCTGATCGAAAATATGGTTATCGAAAATTAGAAAAGAAATACGGTCAAAAAGTTAAGAGTATCGGCTCTATTGGCCACCTTGGGCCTTAAAAAGCTATTCTGTTTTTTTAGGGCAACCCTTGATGCCCAGGCTTTGACAGAAGGGAATCCTTTAGATAATATAGCGACAGGTTACTGAACGCGGTGCGGCATAACTCAATATCCGATGGCAGCGCCTTCAGGGCTGGAAGAATCGGAAGCCCCAATCAGGATCTTGTTTTCGGCATCGATTTGAATGCCCATCAATTCGCCCAGAGAATTGGTCGGGGTCAGGGTGTGATTCATGGCTTCAAGGGCTTTCCGGGTGTCCGGGGAAAGCAACAGCTTTTCGTATCGAATCTGGTCTGGCAGCCATTGATGGTGAATTTTCATGGATTCAATGGCCTTATCCACAGGCATGTCGTAAGCCAACACCTTCAGTACGGTTTGAAACACGGTATTTATGATGGTTTTACCCCCCGGACTCCCAATAATGAGATAGGGCTTCCCGTCTTTGGCTACAATGGTTGGGGTCATACTCGAAAGCATCCTTTTTTCAGGCTGAATGATATTTGGAGGTGTCCCAATCAGGCCGTCACCGGTAGTAAAGTTCGGCTTGGGATTAAAGTCACCCATTTCATTGTTAAATATAAACCCCAGCTTTTCGGATCCCATTCCGGAGCCATAGGGGTATTCCAGGGTATACGTTAAAGAAACGGCATTACCGTCCTTGTCTGCCACGGAGAAGTGTGTCGTACTGCTTCCATCATATATCTGTCCAAACTTGGTGGAATCACTTACAGAGGCCTTCGACATATCGATATTCTCAAAACGCTGCCTGGCAAATTCTTTAGATGTGAGTTTCGCTATTGGCGTATCCAAATTAAAATCAGGATCTCCCATATGTTCCGCCCTGTCTGCAAAAGCCCTTCGCATGACTTCGGCCAGGAGATGGACGTAGGCCTTTGAGTTGAATTCCAGGGAATCCAAACTGGCCTGTTCCATGAGGTTCATCATTTCAATGAGCGCTACCCCTCCTGAACTCGGTGGGGCCATGGAATAAATATCATAAGATTTAAAAGTGCCTTTAATCGGCTTGCGCTCCACAGCAGTATACCGCTGCAGGTCCTCCAGGGAGATAAGCCCTCCGTTATCCTTCATAAACCGGGCAATCTCCTGAGCAACTATCCCTTTATAGAAGCCGTCATGGCCGTGATCCCGAATTTCGATAAGGGTTTTTGCCAGTTCGGGTTGCCTCCAGACCTCGCCGAATTGCGTCATGACGCCATCCTGATTCTTAAAGTAGTTTTGCAAAAAGGGGACTGGGGAATTTGCCTCAAAATAGGCTCCTGCTCTTGCAAGGCTCCAGGGGAGTTCAAAACCATTTTTGGCAAGGTCTATGGCGGGTTGTACCAAATCCGGCCAGGGAAGTACGCCATGCTTTTGATGTGCCAAATACAGGCCGGCCACCGTACCGGGTACCCCTACGGACTTCAGGCCAATGTGGTTGTTGGTCGATTCAGAACCGAAGAGATTGGTCCCGCTCTGCAGTTCCCCGTCAGCGTCCAAGAACATGTCTGCTGTGGCTTTCAAAGGGGCTTTTTCCCGAAAGTCAAAGGTGGTTGTAGTCCCTGTTGAATCCATAAAGACCAGAAACCCACCACCACCTATATTCCCGGCTGTGGGGTGGGTAACGGCAAGTGCAAAGGCAGTAGCTACAGATGCATCAATGGCATTACCTCCTTTTTTCAGAATAGCAACTCCTACTTCAGAGGCAATTTTATTGCTCGATACGACCATGCCGTTTTTGGCATAAACCTGCGCAGATACAGCTACTGGAGCAAGGGTGATGAACAACAAGAGAATACGTAACAGGTAATTTGATTTCATAGTGCTTATTTCAATTCCATTTTTATAGCGCCTCCCCGATTTTCGTAAACGCCCTCGTGCAAATATGTTCTAAATTCTGATTCAATCTTTAATCGCTAAATCAGGGCTGAGGTTTGCCCCCGGGCCAACGTTAAAGTGCCGCCTTTTGAATTCCTTGATGATAATCATTCGGGAATATCGGTTTATTTGGCTGGATGTAAGTTCTTATCACACTTATTGTGCTGGTGCGGGAAATACATAAAGTAAATCCGTATTGGGTTCCATCCTTAAATTGGCTCATGAAAAATACTAAAATAAACGCTTGACTTATCTTTTGTTCCCGGGCTTCAGGGTTTTTTTGCTAACTCTTTTTCGATCAATGTAATTACCCGCCCTGTTTCTTCTGCAGATTCTCTTTTTCTCAGGGTCGAAGATACGCGCAAGGCGCCCCTGAAGGTCCACATATTCAGGAACTCCTGATCGTGAATCAAGGCCTGGTAATCCACAGGTACATACATGTTGTTTACGGTTCTGAAATGCTTTTGCATCAGGGGTATAACAACTGCTGGCCATAGTTGATCCTCCAAACGCCTCGTTTCCTGCATGAGGTATGGATAGGTGACCTCGAAGAGTTCAATAACCCGCTGTCTCAGGGTATCCGATTCAATGAGTTCAAGCCCGGAGGATTTAAGTGTTTCGAAAGCCGAGGCAGTGAGGATGACATCCGGAACATAGCTTCCCCTTGTTATAAAAATCGGAACAGAATCTGTATAGGGTTCTTTGTGATCGATAATATCAATCATACGGTTAATGTAATTGGAGCCCTTTTGCTGAATGGCGATATCTTTTTCCAGATTCTCGATATTTGTTTCAAGGTTAAGTTTTAACTCCTTGAGCAAACTGACTTCACGGTGACGCTCTCTTTTACTTTCATTCCAGTTATTGACCTGCAGGGCCAGCAGTATCCCAACCATTACAAGGGCAATTTCGCCAATCGCGTAGAGCAGGTATTTACTAAAGTGGTTTTGGGATAGAAACTTTTTACGGAGGTTTCGGAAAAATGAGATCATGGATTTAAACCGGATTGTTAGTTTTTATGAGATAATACCCCGTTTGGTATTTACGACTTGTGCTAAGAACGGCTGCTTAAATCCGATCCAAATCCTTAATCGTAAGGTGATTTTTGGAGTCCCCGGTATTCGAGGTTGATGCGGGTTCAAAGAGCAGGACACAGGCCTCCTCCGGGGCGTAGGGTTTGTGATCTGTTCCTTTGGGGATAATGACAAATTCCCCTTTTTTCAGATGCAGGGTCTCAGAGATCAATTCGATAAACAGCTCGCCTTCGATTACATAAAACAGTTCATCTTCCCCCGGGTGTTTGTGCATCATGAATTCCCCTTTAAACTTTGCGATCTTTACGAATTGTCCATTGAGCTCGCCAATGATTTTAGGGGACCAGTACGCGCTAAACAAGCCTAGTTTCTCATTGATATTCACTTTCTCGATTTCCATTTCTACATTCGTTTATCGGGAATTGGCTTTAATTGATTAATTCCAGGAACCCCAGGAGCCTGAAAGTTCCTTTGCTGCTCCTGCCTTTATTCAGGTGGTTTAGCCAAATAAACTCCACTGCCGGCCACAGGTAATACACTTTGTTAAGTCTGGTTTCTGAAGGTAATGAATCGCGGGGTATCTGGAAAGTATCCAGCTGCAGATCATCGGGCCCAGAGCTATTGAAAAGCCCTGATTCCAATTACTCAGGCCCTCTTTTGAGGTATAATTATATTAGTAAAATTGTCACCTGTTTTGTACTTTTGTAGGGTTGATGCAGGTGTGGTGGAATTGGTAGACACGCTAGTTTCAGGTATTAGTGCCGCAAGGCTTGGGAGTTCGAGTCTCCCCACCTGTACATCTGAAGACCCGTCTGTTAGGCGGGTTTTTTTATGCCCTACAGTGAGCGCACTCCCTGAAGTTTTTGTAGTGGGGAAATAAACCAGATTCTCCGGCCCGCCCATAGTCTGTAATGACTTATTTTTGTTTCAAAGTTTAGGGCATGACCGCAATAGAGACTGCAGCTGGGATCATACAAAAAGGAGGGGTAGTGGCCTTTCCCACTGAAACGGTGTATGGACTTGGTGCCAATGCCCTGAATCCAAGAGCAGTGGCACGGATTTTCGAATTAAAAGAGCGCCCTTCTTTTGATCCGCTCATCGTGCACATTGCAGATATGGAGCAGCTTAAGGTGCTTAGCTCGTCTGAAGATCCCCGAATTTGGAAACTCGCTGAAGCGTTTTGGCCCGGACCTCTTACGCTGGTCTTGCCAAAGACCGAACAGGTCCCGGATATCGTGACTTCCGGTTTGCCCTCAGTAGGTATTCGTATGCCGGATCACCCCATGGCTCTGGATTTGATTCGGGAATCAGGCTGCCCGATAGCGGCCCCCAGTGCAAACAAATTTGGCCGGCTGAGTCCAACGAAAGCAGCCCATGTAAAACATCATTTGCCGGAGGCCGACTATATTCTGGATGGGGGAGCTACCCGCATAGGATTGGAGTCCACGATTATCCGTTTAGAACCTGATGGATTTCAAATTCTGAGACCCGGAGGAATTACCCGGGATGAGCTGGTAAAAGTACTTCCCGAATCGTTAAAACGCGCGAGGGTCGGGAGTCCTGAGGCTCCCGGAATGCTGGAGTCCCATTATAGCCCATCCAAACCATTTTATTTGTTTGAACCAGAAATGCTTTCCAGTATTGTGCCTTCTGAGGCTGGGTATATCAGTTTTCAGGGTGAGATTCCCGCAGCGTTCAAGAAGGCCTTTACACTTTCACCTGCAGGTGATCTGACAGAGTGCGCCACAAAGATTTTTTCAGTCATGCACGAGTTGCAGGAGTCAGATGTTGCAGTGATCCTTGCTGAAGCCGTTCCCGAGGAGGGAATAGGTATCGCAATCATGGATCGACTCAGAAAAGCAGCACATCCCTGGGATGGTGATCCGCAGGCTCCACAGTAGTTTTTAAATCTCTAGGCCTGTTCCAGGAGAAAGGCAGATCTTTTGAGTACAGGCAAAACAAAACCTCCGGGTGGAGGTCTTTTGTCGCAGGCCTTCAGCCCGTATTTATTCTTTCAGAAGGGGCGGAATCAGGAATGGGTTAAACCACCCCTAAAAGCGCCAGAAGCATTGTAATAAGCACGGCTCCAAGAACCAGTACCAGGACGAAAATCATTGCCTTCAAAAAGCCGTTAAGTAAACGGATACCGAATTGAATATCTCGTTCCATTTTCATGTTGATTTCCCTTAAAATACGAATAAAACAGGACTTTGAAGATCTTTTTGAAGGAAATTTATCAACTGCAGAAACCCTGAAAAGCGGACCAGTCGAAACGGATCAATGCAGGTAATTACCCTGACTGGGCATTTTCAGGTCCTGGCTGCAGTGCGAAACCTTCTTTCTTTACCCATGTTGAATTCCCGGATGGGAAATGAAGAGGAATGACCTTTGTTTGAGGTAAAATACAAATCGCAGAGGGAAGGCCAATCGCCATTGTAAAATCAATAAATCCGAAACAGGCCTGTAACCGATCCAATCGAAGAGTATCGGGATTTGCGCCCTGGCTTTTCTCAAGGGACATAGCAGACTACAAGGGTTAATAAAGTCCCGTAAAGGAGAGACCTGCCTGTTTGCGGGCAATAAAAAAACCCTTCGTATGAAGGGTTTATGAGTCGGGCTACTGCCCTTAGTTTATTGTTTTTAGTCCCGGGGCGTCCAGGAAAAATCCTAAACGATACCCATCAGTGCCAGAAGCATGGTGATGAGTACTACTCCAAGAACCAAAATCAACATAAAAATCATTACGCTCAGGAAGCCGTTGAGCAAACGGGTTCCCACTGTAAAATTTAAAGCCATTTTCATATAGTTTGCTACAATGTACTAAAAAACAGGGCATTCCCTGATTCTGCGCTGCCGAAATCGATCAAGCGGGGAATTCCCTCCATAATGCGCTCACTTGCGCAATTGCTTGAAGGAGAATACATACAAAATGTCAGCTCCGATCTTTAATGGGCTGTGTTTTCAGCTTTTGCCGCGAGTCAGAGTCTTACTTAGATCTTCAAGGGAAATTCCTTTGGTTTCCGGCATCATGAAATGCACAAAGAAAAGTTGAAGTAGCATCGTGAAGGCAAAAAACCCAAAGACGGGTCCCGGACCTATCCAACTGAACAGAAAGGGGATGGAGGAAGGGATAAGCCAGGCCAGGATCCAGTGGACAGAGGTCCCAAAGGACTGTCCGGAACCTCTGAGGTGGTTGGGAAAAATCTCAGAGATAAAGACCCAAATCACCGTGCCCTGTCCGATGGCATGGGCCGCAATAAAAAGGAATAGGAAAATGGGTACCATAATCCCGGACCATTCAAGGATAAACGCTGCAGCAACCAATCCAAGGGAAATAATATAGCCTACGGAACCGATATACATCAATTGTCTTCGCCCCAGGCGGTCTATCAGGTAAATCCCAAGTAAGGTAAATACCAGGTTGGTAAACCCAATCCCGATACTGCTCAGCAGGGCTGTATTTTCACCCAGACCCGCCTCTTCAAAGATCCTGGGAGCATAGTACAAAAAGGCATTTATACCGGAAAACTGATTAAAGAAAGCGATCAAAAATGCCAGAATCAAGGGGAAGCGGTATTTCCCCATAAAAATGTGCTCAGGCTTAGCCTGAGTGGACGCTGGCCGGACCATTACTTCCTGAAGGCGCTCCAGGGTGAGTTCGGACCCAATCCGATCCAGGACTTCGGAGGCCTTTTCGCTTTCCCCCCTGGTGAGGAGCCATCTTGGACTTTTTGGTAATCCAAGAGCGAAAACGGTATAAATAAATGCAGGGATGGCTTCCACACCTACCATCCAACGCCAGTCGTTTTCTCCGATACCGTTGAGGAGGTAGTTGGAAAAAAATGCAATAAGGATCCCGAAAACAATATTAAACTGGTACAGGCCTACTAAACGCCCCCGTTGCCGGGCTGGGGCGATTTCTGAAATATAAGTTGGTGCAGCCACCGTGGAAGCCCCTATTCCAAGGCCACCGAGGAAGCGGAATATCCCAAAAGTTATGGGGTCATTGGACAGGGCAGATCCAATAGCCGAAAGTGTGTAGAGGACACCGATCCAGAAGAGCGTATTTTTTCGACCAATCCGGTTTGTGGGAATCCCGCCGAAAATGGCTCCGATTACCGTCCCGAAGAGTGCCATCCCGATGACTACCGTGCCGTGAAAGGCATCCGAGGTTTCCCAAAGTGCCTGAAGTTTTTTTTCGGCTCCGCTGATGACAACGGTATCAAAACCGAAAAGAAATCCGGCGAGGGCGGCAATCAGCGATATGCGTAGTATTTTGGGGTTCATTCCGAATTGGGTTTAGTTGGGTCTCTAAATCTAGGAAAAATTCCCTTGGCGGGAACTGCCGATCAGCCCAGTAAGGATTGGACCCCCTTGAGAATCGCATCACTGGCCCCCTTTTTTTCCTGGATATAGGCTTCATTGATTTTCCCAATGTCGCTTCTCAATTCCGGAGCCTTAAATAAGGCGCTGACCTCTGCTTCAAAATCCCCCGTATTTTGGACTACGCGAATTCCTCCGGCCCTTACGAGTTGTTCTGCTTCAAGGAATCCGTGATACCCGGGTCCGATAAGAATGGGAAGGCCATAGACGGCGGGTTCAAGGGTATTGTGGAGTCCGGTACCAAAACCCCCGCCGACATAGGCGATTTCAGCATACGGGTATGTCCTGGAAAGCAGGCCAATGGTATCGAGGATAAGTACACAAGCATCTTCCAGGTCACCCTGGTTCATGTCGGAGTAGCGAATGGTCTTTTTCTCAATAAGCTGCTCAAGGTGTTCTATGGTTTTTAAATCAATTTTGTGTGGTGCAAGGACAAAACACTGTCCTTCTGCGGCCTGATTGATATAGGGTGCGATCATTCGATGGTCCACAGGCCAACTGCTTCCAGCTACAAAACAGCTTCGCTTGCCCTTAAAGGTTTTCATAAAAGCAAGCGGTTTGGCGTTGGAGCTGATTTCCAGAACCCGATCAAACCGCGTATCCCCGCTTACTGTTACAGCATTTATACCAAGAGATTTCAATCTTTTTTCAGAACGGGTGTCCTGGACGTAAAAGTGAGTAACCCGCCTTAGAGCGCCCCGAAGCAGGCCGCCATACCATTTGAAATATGCCTGTCTTTTTCGGAAAATGGCAGAGATAAGCAGGATTGGGATTTTTTGGCGGGCCATTTGCCGATACATTCCCGGCCATACCTCGTACTTCACAAAAAGCGCAACCTCAGGGCGGACAATGGAAAGGAATTTAGCACAGTTCCTGCTGCCGTCCATAGGCAAATATGTAACCAGATGCGGGTTCAGTTTGTCTTTTTTTATTTCGTAGCCCGAGGGGGAAAAGAAGGTGATCAGGAATTGATATTCGGGATAGGCCGCACATAGTTTCTCCAATACGGGTGCCCCTTGTTCAAATTCGCCCAGGGAGGCGGTGTGCATCCAGATCAAAGGCTTCTGCGGATCCCGCATCCGCTGTAAATAGGGGAGTGTGTTTTTCCGGCCAACGACAAACTTCCGTATGCCAGGGTTGAAAAGCGCAATGAGTTTAAGGATGTTCCAGGAAATTAGAACCGCTAAATCATAAAGAAGATACACCTGTCCCCGGGTTTACTTCAAAAATACGCTTCTTTCGACAATTCGTTGCTGCCAGCCCCTATTTTTGTAAGTTTGTTAGAACAAATTTTCTTCGATGCGTAAAATACAAATGGTGGATCTGGTCACTCAGTATCAGGACATCAAAACAGAAGTTTTGGATTCGTTTTCGCAAATTCTCGAAAACGCTTCTTTCATCAACGGACCAGAGGTTCATGGGTTTCAAAAGGACCTTGAAAATTATTTGGGTGTCAAGCATGTGATTCCCTGTGCAAACGGGACGGATGCCCTGCAGATCGCAATGATGGGCCTCGGGCTGAAACCCGGGGACGAAGTTATAACGGCAGATTTTACGTTTGCAGCTACTGCAGAAGTAATTGCGCTGTTGCAACTTACGCCTGTTTTGGTAGATGTAGATCCGCATACTTTCAATATTGATCCCGAAGCTATTCGCAAGGCAATCACTACAAAGACAAAGGCCATAGTTCCGGTCCATTTGTTTGGTCAGTGTGCCCCCATGGAAGAAATCATGGAGATTGCAAAGGAACACGACATTTATGTTATCGAGGACAATGCACAGGCAATTGGTGCCAATTACCGCTTCGGCGATGGAAGACTTCAAAAGGCCGGTGCGCTGGGAGACGTTGGGGCGACCTCTTTTTTTCCTTCTAAAAACCTTGGATGTTACGGGGATGGCGGGGCCATTTTTACCAATGACGATGATTTGGCCCATATAATTCGCGGTATTGTAAACCACGGCATGTATGAGAGATATCATCACGATGTGGTGGGAGTGAATTCTCGATTGGATTCGCTGCAGGCCGCGGTTCTCCGCGCTAAATTGCCCCATTTGGATCGATACTGCGAAAAAAGAAGGGAAGCAGCCCGGGCTTATAATTCAGCGTTTCGCAACCATCCTGAAATTACTATTCCTACCACTGTCCGGGAATGTGAAGGGATTTGTGATACTTGTGATTGTCATGTTTTTCATCAGTACACCCTGCGGATTGGCGGCGGTAAACGGGACGGGTTGGCCGAACATCTTGCGGCTTCCGGGATTCCTTTCGGGATTTACTATCCGATTCCCCTCCACAGGCAAAAGGCGTATTTGGACAAACGGTATGCCGAAGGTGATTTTCCGGTGACAAACCAGTTGTGTAAGGAAGTGATTTCCCTCCCGATGCACACCGAACTCGATGATGAGCAAATACAGCACATTACCCGGGCCGTACTTGAATTTATGGGAGGTTGATTTCGAAATGCCTCTTACAACCCAAATAATAGTATTCATTTAACATTTCCTCTATGCAAATTGCTGTTACCGGCGGGCTTGGGTTTATCGGGTCCCATACTACAGTAGAACTACAACAGGCAGGGTACGAAGTCATCATTGTTGACAATTGTTCTAATGCCTCGGAAAGTGTCCTTGATGGAATTGAGCGTATTACGGGTGTCCGCCCCCATTTTGAAAAGTTTGACCTTAGAAACCGGGACAGCGTCCGTACTTTTTTCAGGCAATACCCGAATCTGGAAGGGATTATACATTTTGCCGCTTCAAAGGCTGTTGGGGAAAGTGTTGAAAATCCGCTCCTGTATTATGAAAACAACTTGTCGACACTGGTATATCTGCTGCAGGAACTCACTGAAAAACAGCGGGCCCATTTTATTTTCAGCTCGTCCTGTACCGTCTACGGACAGGCTGAAACCATGCCCATCGATGAAAATGCCCCGGTTCAGCCTGCGGAATCCCCCTATGGCAATACCAAGCAAATAGGGGAAGAGATTATCCGTGACACTTGTTGTGTAAATCCAGAGCTTCAGGCAATCTCCCTTCGCTATTTTAATCCGATCGGAGCGCATCCATCTGCCCATATCGGTGAGTTACCCATTGGGGTTCCACAGAATCTTGTGCCTTTTATCACCCAAACAGCTATGGGGTTGAGGAAGGAACTGTCGGTTTTTGGAGATGACTATCCTACGCCCGATGGCACTTGTATTCGCGATTACATTCACGTTGTGGACCTCGCAAAGGCACACCTCATTGCAATGGAGAGACTCTTAAACGGTAAGAACGCTGCCAATTATGAGGTCTTCAATGTTGGGACCGGTACCGGAAGCTCCGTAATGGAGGTGATTCAGAGTTTTGAACGTGTTAGCGGAGTGCCTTTAAATTACAAGATTGTAGGTAGAAGGCCCGGGGATATTATCAGCGCTTATGCCGATACAAAAAAAGCCAATAATGTACTTGGTTGGCATGCGCAATCTACCCTGGATGATGCCATGCGTTCCGCCTGGGAGTGGGAACAAAAAGTGCGAAAAGAAAACTGACAAAAAAACCGACCCTTATGAAATACACCATCACTTTATTGCTTTTTTGCATCGGATTTACATCCCTTGCCCAGAAGACTTATGTTCAATGCGGGCAACTTCTTGAGGTGTCTTCAGGGAAGATGCTAAAAGAAAAAACCCTCGTGCTCGAGGGGAACAGGATACTCGAACTGCTGGATGGCTATCAGCAAGGTGCGGCCGCAGATTCAGTCCTTGATTTAAGAGCTTTAACCGTCCTCCCGGGGTTAATAGATATGCATGTTCATATAGAAAGTGAGTTTAGTCCCACCACCTATATTAAAAGGTTTACGATGAATCCCGCGGATGTGGCTTTTGAGTCTGCCGTATATGCGCGCCGTACACTGATGGCTGGTTTCACCACGGTTCGGGATCTTGGGGGTTCCGGGGTAAATATTGCCCTTAGCAAAGCTATTTCTGATGGTCGAACCCCGGGTCCGAGATTATTTACTGCGGGCAAGGCTATTGCGACCACAGGAGGACATGCTGATCCAACCAACGGGAGGAGCATGGAACTGATGGGAGATCCCGGTCCGGCGGAAGGCGTTGTGAATTCTCCTGAGGACGGGCGCAAAGCCGTTCGCCAGCGCTATAAAGAAGGGGCAGATGTTATTAAAATAACGGCCACAGGGGGTGTATTAAGTGTTGCCAAGAATGGTCAGAACCCTCAGTTTACCGTAGAGGAAATTCGGGCCATAACCGAAACAGCAAAGGACTATGGCATGCTTACTGCTGCACATGCCCATGGAGATGAGGGAATGCGAAGAGCCATTGAAGGGGGTATTCAAACCATAGAACACGGCACGCTGATGAGCGAATCTACAATGGAACTGATGAAAGAGGAAGGGGTATATATGGTACCGACGATTTCTGCCGGGAAGGAAGCGGCGAAAAACGCTGAAATTCCCGGGTTTTTCCCCCCGGTTGTGGCACAAAAGGCAAGGGAGATCGGACCTCAGATTCAGAATACCTTCGCAAGGGCATATAAAAAAGGGGTGCCTATAGCCTTTGGCACGGATGCCGGGGTCTTCCCCCACGGCACTAATGCGCAGGAGTTCGAGTATATGGTTGAAGCGGGAATGCCGGCAGACGAGGCCCTTCGTGCTGCCACGATTACCAATGCCAATTTGCTTGGGATGGGTGAGGAACTCGGTCAGCTCAAGGCGGGTTTTCTCGCTGATATTATTGCGGTTCAAGGCGATCCCCTCAAAGATGTCAGCGTGCTGAAGTCGGTCCGTTTTGTCATGAAGGACGGGAAGGTCTATAAGCAATAACAGCTTCGATTTTGTCTGAGAATTCCAAGACATCGCCTGAAGGCCTGGAAGATGCCCTGAACATACTTGAAAAGGCGCGTGAATCGGGAATGCTTCAGCGTCTTATGGAGCAACTCAGAAAGGACTATGAGCGTGCAGGGTTGCACTATCCGTTGGGAGAGAGGATGGTTACCGAAATGGACCTTTCCGAAGTTTTTTCAGTTTTAAAGGAGCATATGTATCGGCTGCTGATGGAATCTTTCGATCAACATCTTACACTCATGTATGCCATGGATGTGCCTGAAAGGGATTTTAGCTCGATTGAGCCCGCCGATGCGGTGGATGCAGCAGGGCATTTAACCAGAATGGTCCTGAACAGGGAATGGCAGAAATTGCAATTGCGCAAGCGTTTTGATGGGGCAGGGGAAGCTTAAAAATATACCCGGACAAAAGGAAGCCAGGGCGTGGAATACAGGCTTCTTCGATCGTCATAGAGCACATCGTATCGAATCCCTACGGTAACAGGACCTGCGCCATACCCCACACCCAGGTACAGGGCGGGTAACCAGTATGAATCCTTGAAAAAAGGAGCTGATTCATTCACATAAAGTTGTTCAAACTCTGCCGAAAGCTGAAGGGCAGCTACCGGATTGGCCAGGGCGAGAAGGCTCCCTCCAAAGGCGTTGTAATTGAAATCTCCGGTCTTGGAGTAGGTATAATTCAGGCCAACCCCAAAAGCTATAAAATCATTGGCCTGGTATATGGCTGAAGGGGTGACCCCAATAAAGACCCTGTCATTTCCAAAAGAAAGGCCCAGCCCCCCTCCGAAACGGACCTTGGACCAAAACTCATCCGAATTTGAATATGTGCTCTGAGCCTTTAACGAAAATGACAGGCCGATCAGAAGAATTGCAATCACAAGGACTCTGGACAAAGGGTTTCTTGAGTATTTCAAGGCTTAAGTTTTAAGGAATTACCCGTAAAGTTAAGGGATTACATGTGAAAAATTGTATTTTTGATCTTATTTTCAATACGGGAAAACGCAAGGCTTTTGTATGGATAAGTACTCCTTTTTGAATGCGGCTCACACTGCTTTTTTTTCAGACATGTACGACCAGTATCTCGCAAATCCCGATCGGGTTGAACCGAGCTGGCGTGCATTTTTTCAGGGTTTCGATTTCGGAATGGAGAGTGCCCTTGAAGAAATAGGTATTGATTCAGAACAAGGCTTAGTGCACACAGGTGTGGGCGAATCTGTGCGCATGCCGGAGTCCGTACAGAAGGAATTTCAGGTAATTCGGTTGATCGATGGCTATCGGAGCAGGGGGCATCTGTTTACAGAAACCAATCCGGTTCGCGAACGAAGAAAATATACTCCGGAGCTCGGAATTGAAAATTTTGGGCTTGAGGCAAAGGACCTCGACACCGTTTTTAACGCGGGTGAAATACTGGGTATTGGCCCCAACTCCCTGAGCGATATTATCCAGCATCTGCAACGGATCTATTGCGATTCGATTGGTGTGGAATATATGTATATCCGAAAACCCGAACGGGTAGCCTGGATTCAGAATTGGCTCAACGAAAATGACAACCACCGGGAATTCACTCCTTCGCAGAAAAAACATATTCTTTTTAAGTTAAACGAGGCAGTGTCTTTTGAGGGTTTTTTGCACACGAAATACGTAGGGCAGAAACGGTTTTCCCTGGAGGGCAATGAAAGCCTTATTCCGGCTCTTGACGCCATTGTGGAACGGGCCGCTGAACTCGGTGTTCGGCAATTCACAATGGGAATGGCGCACAGGGGACGACTTAACGTCCTGACCAATATATTTGGGAAAGCTGCGCGGGATATTTTCAGCGAATTCGACGGGAAGGACTACGAACAGGAAATCTTTGACGGAGACGTGAAATACCACCTGGGCTGGACCTCTGAACGCATGACTTCTTCAGGGGAACGGATCAATATGAACATTGCGCCAAACCCCTCCCACCTTGAGACTGTGGGTCCTGTAGTTGAGGGAATTGCCAGGGCAAAACAGGATACCCATTACCCGGAAGATTTTTCAAAGGTGCTTCCCATTTTGGTCCATGGGGATGCAGCCATTGCCGGACAGGGCGTAGTGTATGAAGTTGTTCAAATGGCTGGCCTGGATGGATATCGCACAGACGGCACAATCCATATCGTAGTTAACAATCAGATTGGTTTTACAACAAATTACCTCGATGGGCGTACCTCCACCTATTGTACGGACGTCGGAAAGGTGACCCTTTCACCCGTACTTCACGTGAATGCCGATGACGCGGAGTCCGTAGTACACGCTTCGCTGTTCGCCCTGGAATACCGGATGCGTTTCCGCAGTGATGTCTTTCTCGATCTGCTCGGGTATCGCAAATACGGACATAATGAAGGGGATGAACCCAGATTCACCCAGCCCAAATTATACAAGATGATTTCCAGCCATAAAAATCCCCGGGATATTTATGCAGAAAAACTGATTGCGGAGGGCGTTATCGATTCCAGGCATGTAGCCGCATTGGAAAAGCAGTATAAAGAAAGTCTTGAAGAAGAACTCGAAGATAGCCGCAAGGAAGAGAAGACGGTCATTAAGCCATTCATGCAGGATGAATGGAGTGGTTTTGTACGGGTAGGGGAAGAAGCGATGATGGATGCCGTGGATACCACATTTCCCCGCGAGCGACTCGAAGATATTGCAAAAGCAATAACCGAGCTTCCAAAAGGAAAGAAGTTCCTCCGCAAGATCGAGCGACTGATAAAGGACAGGCAAAAGATGTTCTTCGAAACCGATAAACTGGACTGGGCCATGGGGGAACTCCTGGCTTATGGCACGCTACTGGACCAAGGTTTTGGAGTGCGGATTTCAGGACAGGATGTGGAGCGGGGAACGTTTTCGCATCGACATGCTGTGCTGAAAGTTGAGGAGAGCGAAGAGGAAGTACTGCTTCTGAATCAGATCGGGGAAAAACAGGGCCACTTTCAAATTTACAACTCCCTGCTCTCAGAATACGGTGTTGTCGGATTTGATTATGGGTATGCCATGGCCAGTCCTAACACCCTTACAATATGGGAAGCCCAATTCGGAGATTTCAGCAATGGGGCCCAAATTATGATCGACCAGTATATTTCTTCAGCCGAAGATAAATGGAAATTGCAAAACGGGTTGGTCATGTTGCTGCCCCACGGGTATGAAGGCCAGGGGGCCGAACATTCCTCTGCACGCATGGAGCGCTATCTTCAGCTCTGTGCGCGGGACAACATGTTTGTAGCAGATTGCAGTACCCCCGCTAGTTTATTTCACCTGCTCAGGCGTCAGATGCTCGTAGGTTATCGCAAGCCCCTTATCGTCTTTACACCAAAGAGCCTCCTGCGTCATCCGAAATGCGTTTCTACAGTAGCCGACCTGGCTGAAGGGAGTTTTAAGGAGGTTATTGATGACGATGCTGTAAGTGCAGATACTGTAAAATCCCTCGTTTTCTGTACCGGAAAGTTCTATTACGATCTGATGGCGGAGCGGGAAAAACGAGAAAGGTCGGATGTAGCCCTTGTTCGCCTGGAGCAACTTTTTCCGGTACCTACGGAGCAAATGCGCGGTATTATATCCAAATATAAAAATGCGGATGATGTAGTTTGGGCCCAGGAAGAACCCAGGAATATGGGTGCATGGAGCCACTTATTGATGCACTTCCCGGAGGCCAGGGAGTTTCGGGTGGCTTCCCGCAGGTTTTATGCCTCTCCGGCAGCCGGAAGCGCTGTGCGATCAAAATTGCGGCACCAACAGGTCATCGACTACGTCTTTGATAAGGAAAAGGACAACCAGTCCTTAACGACTTTGAAAACGGCTGAGACAAAATGAAGTGTTGGCTTCTCCTTTTAAGTATTGGGATACTTCAGACTGCAGATGCTCAGGCTGAAGATGTTCAGTATGATCGGGTTGCAGAAGCCCATATACACAAAAATACTTTTGAGGGCGGAATACCTGATACTCACCTTACTCCGGATACAGCCAAACAGATTAGTGGGATGTATGTAAAACCCCATGTACAGGATTCAAAACTGGATCGCAACACCACGCCCATGGACCTTCCCTTTAATGGGGAGTGGTTCGTCTATTGGGGTGGAGAAACGGAGGCCGAGAACTATCACATGGCTGATAAGAACCAACAATTTGCATACGATATCCTCAAAGTTGCCAATGGAGCTTCTTATGAAGGGGATCCGCTTAAGAATGAAAGTTATTTTGCATTTGGAGCGGATATATTGGCTCCCTGTGATGCGGTCGTGGAAATGGCGGTGGATGGGGTTCCTGATAATGTCCCTGGAGAAACAAATCCGATTTTTTTGACCGGGAATACCGTGGTTCTGAAAACAGTTGCCGGAGAATTTATTCTCATGTGCCATTTAAAGCAGGGTTCAGTTCGGGTGGGGAAAGGAGACAAGGTCGTTAAAGGGCAGGTGCTTGCTCAATGTGGAAATTCAGGTAATACCACAGAACCGCACCTCCATATGCAACTTCAGAATACGCGAGACATTCATCAGGCAACAGGCGCACGCCTGTTGTTTAATCGTATTTTAGTCAACGGAACACCCAGGGAAGGGTATATACCTGTAAAGGAAGATTTTATAAAACGTATCGAATAAATTACTAAATACTGCACTGCATGATTTTAGAAATGAAAGTCCCCTCACCAGGGGAATCTATTACCGAGGTCGAGATTGCCGAATGGTTGGTCAGTGATGGAGACTATGTAGAAAAGGACCAGGCCATCGCAGAGGTGGATTCCGATAAAGCCACGCTTGAGCTCCCCGCGGAAGAAAGCGGTATTATTACGCTCAAAGCGGAAGAAGGGGATGCTGTAAATGTAGGTGAAGTGGTTTGTCTTATCGATACCAGTGCCGCGAAACCGTCAGGAGATCCTAAAGAAGCTAAGGAAGCTGAGGAGGAGAAAGGGACGAAAACACCATCGGAAACCCCGGAAAAACAAGCCGTAAAGCAGTCGGAGCCTGCGACGCACGCCACAGGGGTGCCCTCTCCGGCTGCCCGCAAGATCCTTCAGGAAAAGGATATTGATCCTTCTTCGGTTAAGGGTTCGGGTAAAGGAGGTCGTATTCTCAAGGAAGATGCCGTGAGTGCCGTTCCTTCCATGGGTACTCCGGGAGGAGGTTCCAGAGGTGAAAGCAGAAGCAAGCTATCCATGCTCAGGAGAAAGGTAGCCGAACGACTGGTGTCCGCAAAAAATGAAACGGCCATGCTCACTACCTTCAATGAAGTGGATATGTCGGCGGTTTTCGAATTGCGGGCTCAATACAAGGAAGCTTTTAAAGAAAAGCACGGAGTGAGTCTGGGCTTTATGTCTTTTTATACCAAAGCCGTTATTCGGGGGTTACAAATGTATCCCGCGGTGAATTCCATGATCGACGGTAAGGAGATGATCACCTATGATTTCTGTGATATCAGTATTGCTGTTTCCGGGCCCAAGGGCCTGATGGTTCCTGTGATCAGAAACGCAGAAAACCTCACGTTCAGAGGAGTGGAAGCTGAGGTAAAGCGGCTGGCAATCCGGGCGAGGGATGGTGAAATCACTGTAGATGAAATGACCGGTGGGACCTTTACCATATCCAATGGGGGCGTTTTTGGCTCCATGTTATCCACACCCATAATCAATCCCCCTCAAAGTGGAATCCTGGGCATGCATAACATTGTGGAACGACCTGTAGTGAAGAATGGCGCCATCGTAGCCGCCCCGGTAATGTACGTGGCCTTGTCCTACGACCACCGAATTATCGATGGAAAGGAATCTGTAGGGTTCCTGGTAGCTGTCAAGGAAGCCATAGAGAATCCAGTGGAACATCTAATGGATGGCGCAATTGAAAAGGCTTTGGAATTATAGGACATCTATTTGAAAAAGCTAAAAAGCCCGGCAATTTTGCCGGGCTTTTTTAATTATTACCTTCAACTTCCTTAATTGCAGTCCAATTGTTCACTCGAAAGCGGATCCGCTACCGGGAAGCATAAGCCAGAGGGAAGCGCATCGGGCACATAGCGTTCTAAATTGGGATCAAACAACGCGTCTTCGACAAACGCAGTAAGCGCTTTTACTTCGGTATCTGTCAGGCCTAAAGGGTAGAAATTCGGTGAGAGATCCGAAATTGGCACTTCCTTATTTTCTGGTATTCCATCGTTTTTGTAATGAAGAATATCTTTTACTGAAGAGAAACTTCCCCCGTGCCCCAGGAAATTAAGCCCTTTTAAATTGTAAAGGGTAGGTGTTTTAAACGCATACATGTCAGAGGCTTTATTTGTAAAACCTCCCCTTCCTTTTTTGGTGTTTTCATCGACAAGGCCGATAATGTCACCCGTTACAAAATCATTCATCCCAAGGGCATGAAAAGACATACTGCTCAGCGAAGGTCCGGAATGACATTGGTAACATTCGGCCTTGCCAAAGAATAGGATGGCGCCCTCAATTTGCTCCTTATTCATCGCATCCCGATCCCCTTTTAACCACTCCTGAAAAGGGGCTTCATTCGAAAGCACAGTTCTCTCGTAAGCAGCAATTGCCTTGGCTGCGTTTAAATCTGAATACCTTTCTGATGGATCAGAGTCGCTGAAAGCTTCATCAAATAAGGCCTTGTAGGCTGGCATATTTTCGATCATTTGAGGATCACAGCGCAGTCTATGGACACCAAGTCCGGCTATGGCTTGGGTTTCAACACCCTGAAATCCCAGGGTATTGCTTTCTTTTGGGGTTCCCGGTTCCCAGGAAGCTTCCGTTCCTTCATTCACTCCGGTTGCTCCAAACTGCCCATTCCATAGCATGACTTCCTGAAATGCAGTATTTAATACCGTAGGGGTGCGTATGGGTTGAACGTCGAGTTCTGTACTCAGGTATAAATTGTCGGGAACTCTTCCCTCCCCGAAGAATCCAAATCCGGACCCTCCTTCTCCAATACCTTGCTTTGTACCGCTTTGAAATCCCGCCTTGGCATGATGGCAACTCGCACAGGAATAGGTCTGCATGCCTTGCTCACGAACGGGGTTGATGCCCATCGCTGTTTCATGGAAAAGCAATTGGCCAAGGAGTACCTTTGAATCCGTGAGGGGATTTTTAGGGTCACTTGGAATACTCTCGTAATCCCGGCTGTTGGGAAGCAGGAGTATTGAGGTTGTTCCGTATAAATTTTCAAGCTGTTGGCTCAGGGCTTGACTCAATTGGTCAGGGTCATCCAAATTGATGTAATTGTCTTCTTCCGGCGCGCAGGATTGCAGGCCGATGAAGGCGCTTACAGTAAAGAATATGAATATAAATTTCCGCATTACGCTCTGAGTTCGAGGGTGGAATGTATAGGCCAAAAAAGAAACAAAGGTCCGAAGTAATGTTTGTAATTCCAACATATTCTCGATAATTGACCTCATTTTTCGTTTAGGGTTGGGGTCTTATTTTTTGAGAAAAAGCATTTTCTTTTTGTAGTCGATAACAGCTCTTCCTTTTCTGAGGACATCAGCGCCAATAATCCCATCCACGGCCTCCGATTCCCTGGAGGTAAGTGCCAAATTCACATGGCTGAGGTCCAGGAGTACAACAGGCAGCTTTTTCTTTTTCCACTTACCAAGTTGAAATAGGTTTTTCGGGGAAATCCGGGCTTCCAACTCGCTGGAACCTGCTCCTGCCGCCTTGATATCCGTGGGCTCGGAGACCAATCCGAATCTTTCGGCTTTATCCAGGCCAACGCAGGTATTGGAAGCTCCGGTATCCAGGATAAAACTTCCGCTAACCCCGTTAAGGATTGCTTTTACCTCGAAATGATCGGTTTGAGTGCGGGAGAGCTTTATCGAAACAAAGCCTTTACGCTTCAGGTATTTTTTAAGGGAGGACATGCGCTCTTTTTGGCAAAGATAACCCTATTTTTGTCCTATGCAGTTTGTCGATACCCACACGCATTTATACTCAGAGGCCTTTGAAGAAGATCGGGAAGCGGTCATTCAGAGGGCACGAGAGGCCGGAATCAGTCGTTTTTTCCTCCCGGCAATAGACGCCTCTTATATCGCTTCGATGAAAGCGCTTAGAGAGCGATATCCGGAATTCATTTCCTTAATGGCCGGGCTGCATCCTACGCATGTTAAGGCCGATTATGAAAAGGAACTCGAGCGTGTTGAAGCAGAATTGGAGGAGGGCGGATATGTCGCCGTTGGTGAAATAGGGATTGATCTTTATTGGGATCAATCCACGCTGGCCGATCAGATCCGGGCTTTCAGGTATCAGATAGGGCTGGCAAAAAAGCACAATCTCCCGATTGTGATTCATTGCAGGGAGGCGTTTGACGAAATATTTGAGGTGCTCGATGATGAGAAGGACGATCGCCTGTTTGGTATCTTTCATTGTTTTACGGGATCCGAAGCCCAGGCAAGACGCGCAATTTCGCTGAACATGAAATTGGGTATTGGGGGGGTGATAACATTCAAGAATGGCGGGCTGGACCAATTTTTGCAGCACATCCCTCTGGAACATGTTGTCCTGGAAACCGACGCTCCTTATCTTAGCCCGGCGCCTTTTCGGGGAAAGCGTAATGAAAGCGCATATATTCGTTATGTTTCGCGTCGCCTTGCCGAGGTATACAACACAACCGAAGCTGAGATTGCAGCAATAACAACACAAAACGCCATGGCGGTTTTCGGATGCTGAATATCCATCCTGCTTTGAGGCCATAAATACCTGAACTGTGAAAGAAACGCCCAAAATTCTCCTGATCTACACCGGCGGTACGATAGGTATGGTCCAGGATTATGCATCGGGCCATCTGAAGGCTTTTGATTTTGGGAAGTTGCTGGAACAAATCCCAGAACTATACCAGCTGGAGTGTGCGATTGAGACCATATCTTTCCCCAACCCAATCGACTCTTCGGATATGAATACGGGGCATTGGCAGTTGCTCGCCAATCTTATTGGTGAGCACTATGAGGACTATAACGGCTTTGTCGTCCTTCACGGGAGTGATACGATGAGCTATACCGCATCCGCCCTGAGTTTTCTCCTTGAAAACCTTTCGAAACCAATTGTATTTACGGGATCCCAGCTGCCTATTGGTGACCTGCGGACCGATGCCAAGGAGAACCTGATCACCTCTGTTCAGATTGCCGCGCTCCGGCAGGAAGGCCGGCCCGTTGTACAGGAAGTATGCCTTTATTTTGAGAACAAACTCTACAGGGGAAACCGCACAACAAAAATGAGTTCTGAACAATTTCAGGCCTTTGACTCTCCAAATTTCCCCACCCTTGGAATTTCAGGGGTGCACCTGAAAATTAAACAGGAATACCTGTGGAGGTCTACCCCACATAAAACATTACGCCTGCATACTGAGCTGGATAACCGTATCGGTCTGTTGAAATTATTCCCGGGTATCCATCCCTCATGGGTAAATGGTCTGTTGGGAAATCCACAGATGAAGGCATTGGTACTCGAATCCTATGGGGCCGGTAATGCAAGCACAGAACCCTGGTTTATCGAAGCGCTCCGCACTGCGGTTTCCAGAGGCCTTCATATAGTCAATGTTACACAGTGTCCGGGAGGCAGCGTATTGATGGGTAAGTACGCTACAAGTGCCGCGCTGGAGGAAATGGGAATCATAGACGGGAAAGATATTACCACCGAAGCAGCGCTTACTAAGCTGATGTATATGCTCGGCCGGAAGGTCGCTCCAAAATCCTTTAAAACGATTTTTGAGACATCCCTCAGAGGAGAAATGACTTAAAATTCCCGGTTTAATTTTCTATATACCTATTTTTTTTGTTATTTGGCCAACCCGTTTTTCCGGGAATTAGAGAGGTGGCCGAGTGGTCGAAGGCGCACGCCTGGAAAGTGTGTATGCACCAAAAGTGCATCGAGGGTTCGAATCCCTTCCTCTCTGCAATAAAAAAAGAAGGGCCTGCGGATTGTTCAAGGTTTTTTACCAACCTTACTTAATTTGATTCAAAAGCCCTGGTTTTTTTATGTTTTCCTAAGTAAAGGAAGGTTTAATTTAATTTTTTAGTTCTATTTTTTTTATATCTTTAGCCCTATAACTAATCTAAATTTAAGTTTGAAAAAATGAAAAAATTATTCTCCATCCTGGCCATGGCTGGGCTATTTGTCTTCAGTGCAAATACGGTAAGCGCAAATGCGAATGTAATTCCTTCGAATATGTCCTCAACCCTGGCCACAGCTACTTATATGCTTCAGGATGAGGCAGCAGCAGCTGCTGAGGATCGCGGCTTCACGCAGGTTCTTAAGGAGCAATTTATACAAGGAGGTGCCGGATTTATGGGGATTGTGCTTTTGTGTTTGATCCTCGGTCTTGCAGTAGCTATTGAAAGGATTATTTACTTAAACCTTGCAAGCACTAATTCTACAAAATTAAAGCAACAAGTTGAGGATGCCCTGACTACAGGTGGTATCGAAGCTGCTAAGGAAGTTTGCCGTAATACAAGAGGACCTGTTGCCTCAATTTATTACCAGGGTCTCGACCGTGCCGGGGACAGCATCGAATCTGCTGAAAAAGCTGTTGTCGCCTACGGTGGGGTACAAATGGGCCAGTTAGAGAAAAACGTTTCCTGGCTATCCCTCTTTATCGCGATTGCACCCATGCTTGGGTTCATGGGAACGGTAATTGGTATGATCCAGGCCTTCCAGAAGATTAGCGCTGTTGGTAACCTGAGTGCTTCGTTGATTGCGGGTGATATCCAGGTAGCACTTTTGACAACGGTATTCGGACTTATCACGGCGATTATCCTTCAAATTTTCTATAACTATATCATTGCTAAAATTGACAGTATCGTTAACGATATGGAGGATTCTTCGATCACGCTGATCGATATGCTGGTAGATCACAAGAAATAAGACGGACCTTAATACACCCATTTTATGAATAAGTATGTAAAAATTGCATTGGCAGTTCTAGGCGCAGCGGCATTTATCCTATGGTTGCAGCTTCCGAGCTCTGATGCGCCTGTAAGTGAGGCCGTAAATAGTGGAGCTGTCCATTGGATGTTCATGATCGTTTACTTCCTGTTAGCCGTAGCTGTTCTGTTTAGCGTGTTTTTTGCACTCAAACATATGTTTGCCAATCCACAGGGTCTTAAAAGAACTCTGATCGGTCTGGCGGCTTTCCTGGTCGTAATCGCTCTATCCTATGTATTATCCGACGGAGGCGATGGTACTGTGGAAACTATGGCAGGTCGCGGAATTACAACGACTGAATCTGTTGTAAAGAATATCGGAACCGGATTGAATGTATTTTTCCTTCTGGTGATTATAGCTGTTGCATCCATGATATGGGGCGGAGTGAAAAAAATGTTTAAGTAATTAATAACTAGGATTATGCCCAGAAGAGGAGGACCACCGGAAGTAAATGCAGGATCCATGGCAGATATCGCCTTCCTGCTGCTGATATTTTTCCTGGTAACGACAACTATTGAGACAGACGCTGGTTTGGACCGTATGCTGCCGCCTATGGAGCCGCCAGAAGACAATGTTGTCATTAAGCAGAAGAATATCTTCACGGTGAACATCAATAAAAATGGTCAATTGCTTGTTGAGGAAGAGTTACTCGATCTGAAAAACCTCAGAAATGCAGCAATGGAGTTCCTCGACAACGGGGGAGATGGTACCTGTAATTATTGTAAGGGCGCGCGCGATGAAAGCTCTTCGGATAATCCATCTAAAGCGATTATATCACTTAAGAACGATAGGGAGACAAAATACTCTACGTACATCACGGTTCAGAATGAGCTCGTGGGGGCCTACAATGATTTGAGAAATAGAGAGGCTCAACGACTATTCAATCGGAAGTTCACAGAGATGGAAGCCGAGTATCTCAATCCGGAGACCCCCTCGAGCGTTCGGGAGGAGTTAAAAGATAAAGTAAAACAAATTCAGGACTTGTTCCCTCAGAAGTTATCTGAGGCACAGACAAGTACTAACTAATACGTTATCCATGGCGAAGTTTAATAAAAAGAAGGACGGAGATTTACCGGCAGTTTCCACGGCGTCATTGCCAGACATTGTCTTTATGCTTCTTTTCTTCTTTATGACTGTAACGGTCATGAAGGATAGTTCCCTGATGGTAGATAATATTCTGCCCAATGCCAGTGAGATTAAGAAACTGGAGAAAAAGGACAGGGTTATTTACATCTATGTTGGCAAGCCGACGAGTCAATATCAAAAGGTCTTTGGTACGGAACCAAAAATTCAGCTGAACGATAAGTTTGCAAACGTCTCCGAAGTGGGGGATTACATTTTGCAGGAGCGGGCCAAGAAGCCTCAGGAATTGCAGAATGTTTTGACCACAGCATTGAAAGTTGACAAAAATGCGAACATGGGTTTAATTTCGGATATTAAGCAACAGCTCAGGGAAGTGAATGCACTCAAGATAAATTATACGACTTTTGAAGGGGATGCGTTCCGTAACCTACAATAGTATTTTTCAAACAAGATTGGTTAAAAACGCTTCATATCCTGAGGCGTTTTTTTATGGTAGATAATGACTATGAAACACTGGATGGTATTTCTTTTCTGCCTGTCCTTCCTCGTTCTTCAGGGACAGGAGCCTATAGAGGTGCCATTGGACGAGCGTTATCGGGAAGATCAGTTCTATATGGGGATTTCGTTTAACCTCCTGCTGGACTTCCCTGAAGACGTTTCACAAAATGGCCTGTCTTATGGCCTTCAGGGTGGATTTATCAGAGACATCCCACTTAATCCGTCCTGTACTTTTGCCCTGGGGATCGGACTGGGATATGGGTTCAATTCTTACTATTCAAACTTAAGGGCCCTTCAGACCGGGGATGGTATTGAATATGTTATCCTGGATGATCGGGGTAGTTACAAAAGAAATAAACTCGAAACCCACCTTCTTGAAGTCCCTCTGGAATTCCGTTGGCGGAACTCTACACGGACCACCTATAAGTTCTGGAGGATCTACGGAGGTGTAAAATTTGGATATGTCTTCGGATCGCGATCAAAGTTCGTAGGTAATGATGGCACGGATAGTTTCAATAATCCGGATACCCAAAACTTCACCTACGGGCTTTCTATGAATGTGGGGTACAATACGTTTAATCTGCACCTCTACTATGGATTAAACAAAATTTTCGATGACGGGGTAAATGGACCGGACGGTCAGCAACTCAACATGGTGCCCCTCCGTATCGGGTTGATCTTTTTCATCCTATAATGTGAGGAGAACTGTATTGAACCGGGCTCCCTGTGTCCCGGACTACTATAACCAAAATTGGATTAGGATAAGTTGAGCTACCATGCCGATAAGCCATCCAGTGAGTACTCCAGCCCTTCCGTGACGATTCAGAAACAAACGGGCCGATGCCAGAAGTCCGGTCGCCAGTGTACATAAGCTAATGGCAACAACAATGTTTCTTTCAAAGTGAAAACTCAGGATTACCATAAACATCAAGAGCGTGCCGATCCCGGCCATATGCAGGCTTACAACTTTACCCAACAGGGCCAGCAACAAACATGAGGCCGTGGTAAGCGCAATACCCATAAAGAAATAATAGAGTTCAACGGAATAATTGTTGGGAATCACCCTCAACAAAATCATAAGTACTAGTGCCAGGAAAATAAGCAACGGGTAGATACGCTCTTCCGCTGAAGACAGGATTCTCGATCGAATCATGCCAACCTGCTTCAGAATCATAAGACTGCCAAGCGGGATGAGTACAGTAAGGATAAAAATGGGAATTAAGTTACCTAACTTCAGTTCTATCGGACTGTACTTAGGTGAAACCATAAAATAAAAAATGCTTCCATAGGTGGGAATCAACATCGGATGAAAAAGGAAGCTAATAAATTTACTAAATAGGCGCATCAGATTTCTTTACGCAATCGGGCCACCGGAATTCCCAGTTGTTCCCGGTATTTAGCAACAGTTCTTCTGGCGATTGGATATCCCTTTTCTTTCAGGATGCCAGCCAGTCGGTCATCGGTCAGGGGTTTGCGTTTGTCCTCCTTGCTGACAACTGTTTCCAGGATCTTTTTGATCTCCCGGGTCGAGACGTCCTCACCTTCTACATTCTTTACGGATTCCGAAAAGAATTCTTTGATTAGCTTGGTTCCATAAGGCGTATCCACGTACTTACTGTTGGCCACACGGGAAACTGTGGAGACATCCATTCCGATCTCATCCGCGATATCTTTCAGGATCATCGGTTTGAGATTGCGTTCGTCCCCGGTAAGAAAATACTCTTTCTGGTAGTTCATAATCGCATTCATGGTCGTGAAGAGCGTCTGTTGTCGCTGTTTGATCGCGTCTATAAACCATTTGGCGGCATCCAGTTTTTGCTTTATGAACATAACGGCATCCTTCTGGCTCCGTGACTTTTCCTTGGAGCTCTTATATCCCGCAAGCATGTCCGAATACCCTCTTGACACATGGAGTTCCGGGGCGTTTCGTCCATTCAGGCTCATCTCCAGTTCGCCGTCCACGATGCGTATGGTAAAATCCGGAACTACATGCTCAATGATTTTGTTGCCCCCCGAATAGGATCCTCCGGGCTTGGGGTTGAGCTTTTCTATTTCGCGTATGGCTTCCTTCAGGGTATCTTCACTAATGTCATGCCGCTGCATGAGTTTCTTGTAGTGTTTTTTTGTGAAGGGATCAAAGGACTTCTCAAGGATGGCGCGGGCGGTTTCAACGGCCGGGGTGGGCTCCTTCCGATCGAGTTGAAGCAGGAGGCATTCATCCAGGGAACGCGCAGCCACCCCTGGCGGATCCAGGTCCTGTACTTTCCGCAGGACTTTCAGGATTGTTTGCTCGTCGGTAAAGATATTCTGGGTAAAGGCGAGGTCGTCCATGATATCAGCGATCGGACGACGTATGTAACCGCTTTCGTCCACACTGCCCACGAGGAATTCTGCGATCTGCCATTCCTCATCGTCCAGGTATTCTGTGTTTAACTGGCTGAGTAAATATTGATTGAAAGAAACACCTGCAGCGTAGGGTACCTGTTTGTCCGTTTCTTCCCCATAATTGCTGCTACGTGTTCGGTATTCCGGAATCTCATCATCACTGAGGTAGTCGTCAATATTTATATCCTCCGTATCGATGACCTCATTTTCGCTCCCAGTTTCATACGAATCCTGAAATTCCTCATCTGAGTTTTCCGATTCAACCCGTCCGGATTCGAGAGCCGGATTTTCTTCCAGCTCCTGTTTCAGCCGCTGCTCAAATGCCTGTGTAGGCAGCTGTATAAGCTTCATAAGCTGTATCTGCTGTGGCGACAACTTCTGGGAAAGCTTAAATTGTAAATGTTGCTTGAGCATGGATTAATCCGTGTTCGTATTCTTGATTAATACTTTAAAATTCAGCGTTTTGTGGCGTACGCGGAAAGGGTATTACGTCTCGTATATTTCCCATACCCGTGGTAAACTGGACCAGGCGTTCAAAACCAAGGCCAAAACCACTGTGAACGGCAGTACCGAATTTTCGCAGATCGAGGTACCACCAGAGTTCCTTTTCGTCCACTCCCAATTGCCGCATTTTTTCCACCAGGACATCAAGTCGTTCCTCCCGCTGCGATCCCCCCACAATTTCTCCTATTCCGGGAAAAAGGATATCCATCGCCCTGACTGTCTTTCCGTCTTCATTCAGGCGCATGTAGAACGCCTTTATTGTCGCCGGGTAATTGAACAGAATAACGGGGCATTTAAAATGTTTTTCAACCAGGTAACGCTCGTGTTCACTTTGTAAGTCAGCGCCCCAGGCATCTATAGGGTATGTAAATCGCTTTTTCTTATTGGGCTTGCTGTTTCGCAGGATCTCAATAGCCTCCGTGTAGGTAACCCGTTTAAAGGGCTGATCAGTAACGAAACGAAGTTTTTCGATCAGTGCCATCTCCGACCGCTCCGCCTGTGGCTTTGTTTTTTCTTCATCTGCGAGGCGTTTCTCCAAAAACTCCAGGTCCTCCATACAATTTTCGAGGACATAGCGAACCACGTATTGTATAAAGTCTTCGGCGAGGTCCATATTGGCATCAAGGTCATAGAATGCCATTTCGGGTTCGATCATCCAAAATTCTGCCAGGTGCCTCGAAGTATTTGAATTTTCTGCCCGGAAAGTAGGGCCAAAGGTATACACCTTGCCCATACCCATTGCATATGCTTCTGCCTCGAGCTGGCCGGAAACCGTCAGGTTGGTTTCCTTCCCGAAGAAGTCCTTCGAAAAATCGACGCCTCCATCTTCCGTAAGGGGCGGGTCTTTCGGATCCAGGGTGCTCACCCGGAACATTTCCCCGGCTCCCTCCGCATCGGAACCCGTGATGATCGGGGCGTGGAAATTGTAAAACCCATTGGAGGTAAAATATTGGTGAACCGCAAACGAAAGTGCGGATTTAACCCGCATTACCGCTCCGAAAGTATTGGTCCGAATTCTTAAATGAGCCTGTTCACGCAGGAATTCCATGGAGTGTTTCTTGGGCTGAATCGGATATTGATCCGGGTGTGCATCGCCAAGAACTTCCAGTTCTTTTACCTGAAGCTCTACGTTTTGGCCACGGCCCTGACTCTCCACCAGTGTACCCATGACTCTTAGGGCAGCCCCTGTGTTTATCCTTTTCAAAAGATCGGGATCCAACGCTTCAAAATCGACAACGCATTGCAGGTTTTTGAGGGTTGATCCATCGTTGAGGGCAATAAACCGATTGCTTCTGAAGGTGCGTACCCATCCGGAAATCTGTATTTCCTGTAGCAATTTCGGATCCTGCAATACTGCTTTTACAGTGGAGTTCTTCATAGGGTAATTCCTCTACTTTATACAGGACAAAGATACAGTATTGCGCCAAACTGCTGGTTCAATTCCCGCCTTTAAAAACCTCTTGAAGCGGGTCTTTTATTTTGCGGGCTTCCCTTTTTTGGATGCCGGCTCCTCGACAAGAATATCGATTTGAGGTTCTTTCAGGGTCTTTTTGTTGGCGATGCTTTTCTCAAGGGAAAGCAGGAGGGATGGCAGGAGAATCAGATTCGCGAGCATGGCAAAAAGCAGGGTGGCCGAAACGAGGGCCCCGAGTGCAACCGTACCCCCGAAATTCGAAATAATAAAAACAGAAAACCCAAAGAAAAGTACAATGGATGTGTAGAACATACTCACTCCGGTTTCCCTCAGGGAGGCATATACCGATTTTTGGATCCGCCAGTGATGCGTAGCCAGTTCCTGCCTGTATTTAGCCAGGAAGTGAATGGTGTCGTCCACGGATATCCCAAAGGCGATGCTGAATACCAAAATGGTAGACGGCTTTATGGGAACGCCTACAAAACCCATGATTCCCGCTGTAATGATCAGGGGCAGTACGTTCGGAATCAGTGAGATTACGATCATCCGAAAGGAGCGAAACAAGTAGGCAATAAACAACGCAATCAGCAGAATGGCCAGTCCCAGGGACATCAGAAGGTTGCGGACCAGGTATTTTGTGCCTTTGAGGAATAACAGGGCTTTACCGGTAAGGAAAACATCGTATCTGTCTGCAGGGAATACCTTGGAAATCTCTTGCAGGAGTCCCGCTTCGATGTCCTCCATCCGGTCGGTTTTGACATCCCGCATGTAGGTAGTCATTCGCGCAACCTGCCCCGAGCTGTCCACAAAGCTTTTTAAAAGGTTACCGTTATCCTTCGATTTGCGTGCGATATTGAGGATAAAGTTACTCTCCTGAGAAGTGGGTAGTTGATAGTATTTCGGAATACCATTATAAAACGCCTGTTTCGAGTATTTTACCAGATTGACCACAGAGACCGGCCGGGAGAGCTCAGGTGTTTCTTCAATATAGGCATCGAGCTGATCCATTCTTCTGAGGGTTGCCGGTTTGAGGACCCCATTTCGCTGGTTGGTATTGATTACAACCTCTACAGGCATAATCCCATCGAATTCCGATTCAAAAAACCGGATGTCTTCTACAAACTCACTCTTTTTGGGCATGTCCTCAATGGGACTGCCCGATATTTCAATTTGATAAATCCCGATCACACTTGCCACGAGCAGTGCAATGGATACAAAATACACCGCGATGCGATGGTGGCGAACCATCCGTTCCATCCAGTTGACAAAACCATCGATCCATTTTTTGTTCAGGTGTTTCAGGTGCTTGGTTTTAGGCAAGGGCATAAAACTATACACAATAGGAATGATGAGCAGGGATAGAATAAAAATGCCCAGGATATTCAGGGAGGCCACAATCCCGAATTCCGTCAGCAGCGTACTGTCTGTAATGATGAAGGTAGCGAACCCTGCTGCAGTTGTCACGTTGGTCATCAGGGTCGCATTCCCGATTTTGGTAATGACCCGTTGGAGGGATTTTGCCTGGTTCCCGTGTTTGTTGACTTCCTGTTGATACTTATTGATCAGGAAAATACAGTTGGGGATACCTATAACAATAATTACAGGAGGTATCAGAGCCGTGAGGACCGTGATCTCATACCGGAGTAAACCCAGTGTTCCAAAGGCCCACATCACCCCGATAACCACTACGCAGATTGAGATGAATGTGGCGCGAAAGGAGCGAAAAAAGAAAAAGAAAATCAGAGAGGTGACTAAGAGAGCCGCCAGGATAAAGCTGCCAATTTCATCGATGATGTTTTGGGCATTCATCGTACGTATGTAGGGCATTCCCGAAACACGGACATCCAATCCGCTCTCTGCTTCAAAATCGGAAATAAGTGTTTTGAGGTCTTTCAGGACAAAGTCCTTGCGCACAGAGGTGTTGATCAGATCCTTATCCAGATAGACCACTGTTCGGATCGTCTTGGTCTCCTTGTTGAACAATAACTTTTCGTAAAACGGCAGATCCTCAAACAATATGGTGGACAAGCTGTCCAGGGCTTTCTTGCTGAGCACGCTATCCGAGTTGATCAAAGGTTTTAAGACAAACTCATCTTTGTCCTTATCTCGCATCAACAGCTGGAGGTTTTGGGTCGAGAGCACGAAGTCTACCTCTGGAAAGGCCTCGAGCTGCCGGCTGAGGATATTCCATTTGTGGAAGGTATCCGGGTCCCCCATGGCCTCGTCCCGTACACCGAGGACAATGGTGTTTCCCTCTTCTCCGAACTGCGAAAGAAATTCCTGGTACTGAAGGTTTTCAGGGTGCCCGTCAGGCAGCAGATTCACTTCAGAGGTCGCAAACCTCATATACTGCCATTGGGTTGCAAGACCTACTGTGGCAGCTACAATTAATAGGAGAATCAGAATCCGGTTTCTTAAGATAATCCGGGCCGTCTTATCCCAAAATCCCTGTGTGAGTTTAGCTACCATGTCTTAATTTCGGGGGCAAAGGTAGAAAATCATCTTCAGTGTACCCAATCTGCAGCTACAAGCTGGATTTTAACTGAATTAAACTGTGATAAACAGGTCAAATGAGTTTCTATCGTTGCCCATGCCGTGAAGCAGTCGCGGATTGTCCTGATTCGAAGTACAGAAGAGCGTCTGGTATTAAGGTAACAGGCGCCTTTCAGGTATTTTGAAGCCACACCAATTAAAAAAACCTCCTGGGGAGGTTTTTCACGGTGTTTAGACTTTCATGATCTCGGCTTCCTTCACTTCCAGAATCTGTTCGACTTTTCGGGAGTACACATCGGTGAGTTCCTGAATGTCGATTTCAGCATTTTTCTCGAGATCTTCAGAAACCTCAAGGGCCTTAACCTCCTTATTGGCTTCCTGACGTGCACTTCTAATACTCACTTTGGCATCCTCGGCCTCTGCCTTTGCCTGTTTGACGAGTTGTATTCTGCGCTCCTCGGTAAGTGGCGGGACATTGATGATTACCATTTCCCCATTATTCATAGGGTTGAATCCAAGGTTGGAATTCATAATGGCCGTCTCAATCTGGGGAATCATTTGTTTTTCCCAGGGCTGTACAGAAAGGGTACGTCCATCTGGGGTGTTGATGTTTGACATCTGAGAAAGGGGTGTCATGTTGCCGTAATACTCTACCATGACGGAGGAAAGCATGGATGGGCTTGCCTTCCCGGCCCGAATTTTCACCAGTTCCTTTTCTAGATGGGAAATGGCATTCCCCATGTGTTCTTTTGTGGTTTCAAGAATAAATTTAACGTCTTCGTTCATAGGTCTTTACTTATGCGAAATTATCTTTAAACGGCTACAAATTCACGACGGTTCCGATGTTTTCCCCGGATACGATTCGCAATAAATTCCCATGGGTATTCATGTCAAATACGACAATGGGTAATTCATTCTCCTGACTCAGGGTAAAGGCAGTGGTATCCATTACCTTAAGGCCCTTTCGCAACACGTCTTCAAAACTTATTTTATCAAATTTAGTCGCAGACTTATCTTTTTCCGGGTCACTGGTATAGATGCCATCTACCCGTGTTCCCTTTAAAATAACATCTGCCTCTATCTCAATTGCCCTTAGAACTGCAGCGGAATCCGTGGTAAAATAAGGATTCCCTGTGCCGCCTCCGAAAATCACAACCCTTCCTTTTTCCAGATGTCTCATGGCTCTTCTGCGGATAAAAGGCTCGGCAACTTCATTAATTTTGATGGCGGACTGAAGGCGGGTATCCACCCCTTTATTCTCCAAAGCTGACTGAAGTGCAAGACCGTTAATAACGGTTGCCAGCATGCCCATGTGATCTCCCTGAACCCTGTCCATTCCTGCACTGGCCCCGGATACTCCCCGAAAAATATTTCCTCCCCCGATAACTATGGCCACCTCGACGCCATTTTCGCTCACCTTCTTAATCTCATCTGCATAGGCATCGAGACGGTTAGGGTCAATACCGTATTGCTGATCACCCATTAGGGCTTCTCCGCTAAGTTTTAAAAGTATCCTTTTATAGTGCATAAAATGGGATTGAATCCTGACAAAAATAATCAAAAATATGAGAGCCAATATTCAAAAGATGCCGCAGAAAAAATAATAAAAAAAGCGCCCGGATAGCGGGCGCTTTTAAAATTTCAATCTGCGACAAAAAGGTTATCCCAGCGCTACACGTGCAAAGCTGGTTACCTCAAGATTGGGCGATTCTGATTTGACATAATCAGCAACGCTCATTTTGCTGTCTTTGATAAAGTCCTGATTGACCAGGGTATTGTCTTTGAAAAAACGCTTCAGTTTTCCCTGAGCAATTTTATCCAGCATTGCTTCTGGCTTTCCTTCCTGACGCAACTGGTCCTTGGCAATCTCGATTTCTTTATCGATGACCTCCTGATTTACCTCTTTTTCATTCAGGGCAACAGGGTTCATTGCGGCGGCCTGCATGGCTACATCTTTGGCCACGGAAGCTGCATTGTCGACGGCTTCGGATAAACCAACAAGTGTAGCTATCTTATTCCCCGCATGAATGTAGGATCCGACAAAGGGAGCAGTCAGGAGGTTAAAACCACCTATCTCAATTTTCTCACCAATAACCCCGGTTTGTTCAAGAAGTTTTTCCTGTACAGAAAGCCCGTTGAAATCTGCAGCCAAAAAGGCTTCCTTGGAATCATAATTTAATGCCAGGTCCGCAAGGGAGTTGGCAAGGGATACAAAGCTTTCGTTTTTAGCGACAAAATCGGTTTCGCAATTCAGTGAAATGATCACCCCTTTATTGTGGGCCTCATTTACTTTTGCAATTGCTGCTCCTTCAGAGGATTCCCTGTCAGCTCTTTTTGCAGCCACTTTTTGTCCTTTTTTTCGGAGAATTTCAATGGCTTTTTCAAAATCGCCTTCGGCTTCCACCAGGGCATTTTTACAATCCATCATTCCGGCTCCGGTAGTCTTCCTTAATTTATTTACCTCAGCGGCGGTAATCTTTCCCATTTCCTTAGTATTTGTGGAATCCGTAGATTCCGTTTAACCATTTAAGTGTTGTTCCGCGGATGGGCTTACTCAACCCCTCCTTTAACTTTATCCTGCCATTCTTTCAGCTCGTCCCACTTGCCTTCTGCAGCCATCTTAGCCTGCTTTGGCCAGCTTCCCGGGTCGAGGTGTGCCAGTCTTGAACTCGCTTCGGCAAGGATTTCTTTGATCCGCTCCGGGTCAGAACCTGAGAGCGCCTCATATGAATCTAATCCTGCATTAGACAACGCCTCTGCAGTTTTAGGTCCCACACCCTCAATCTTGGTCAGATCCGCAGCATCCGAAGTTTTTGAAGCTTCTTTCTTGGCCTCTGATGCAGGGGCTTCAGTTTTCACTTCTACTTCAACAACTACTACCTCTTCAGCTACTTCAGCCTGTTTTTCAGGAGCAGCCGCCTTTTCTTCGGGAATGCTGCTTGTTTCAGCTGCTACAGTCTCTTTTGGAGCTTTTGCAACATCCGCGTCCTTTCCTTCTTTTTCAGCTGACTTTTCCGATTTCCGCTCGGCAAGACCTTCAGAAATAGCCCCGGTAACCGCAGTCATGATAATGTCGATAGATTTTGAAGCATCATCATTAGACGGGATAACGTAATCGATAGGCTTAGGGTCAGAATTCGTATCCACCATTGCAAAAATGGGGATGTTCAGCTTCTCTGCTTCTTTTACGGCGATGTGCTCCCGCATGGTATCCACGACAAAGATCGCTCCCGGAAGACGTGTCATATCGCTGATAGATCCGAGGTTTTTTTCGAGTTTAGCACGAAGACGCTCTACCTGAAGCCGCTCTTTTTTAGATAGTGTATCAAAGGTGCCGTCCTTTTTCATACGGTCAATAGAGGTCATTTTCTTAACCGCCTTTCGAATGGTGACAAAATTGGTCAGCATACCACCGGGCCAGCGCTCGGTAATGTAAGGCATGTTTACAGCGGAAACCTTTTCAGCTACAATGTCCTTAGCCTGTTTCTTGGTTGCGACAAACAGAATTTTTCTTCCGGAAGCAGCAATTTTTTTGAGTGCTTCCGAAGCTTCATCCAGTTTAGCAACGGTTTTGTAAAGGTTGATAACGTGGATCCCATTGCGCTCCATGTAGATATAAGGCGCCATGTTCGGGTTCCATTTACGGGTGAGGTGTCCAAAATGCACCCCAGCTTCTAAAAGATCTTTTACTTCAGCTTTAGTAGCCATGCTTCATAATTTAGTTTACGTTCTTTGTAAGCGCAACAACAAAGTGGTATTCCGCGGCGTTTTTCGCCTTAGACATGCCTTTGTCGTTTAGATGCTAAACCAAATCGGCTCCGGGTCCTTTAATAAAGGTTGTTTTCCGGGCTGTACTAGTTTCTCCGAAGAGAACTTATCAAGGAACAGGGTTAATAGTTTCCTGCAAAACAGGGATATAAAACAATATCCTTCCGGGAGTACCGGAAGGATGGTAATTTTCTAACGTTTGGAGAACTGGAATTTCTTACGGGCCTTCTTCTGACCGAATTTCTTACGCTCAACCATTCTCGGGTCACGAGTAAGCAAACCTTCCGGTTTCAGTGCTGTCCTGTTTTCCTCATCCAACTCACAAAGGGCCCTGGAAATTGCCAGACGAACTGCTTCTGCCTGTCCTGTGATTCCACCTCCGTATACATTAATGCGTACATCGAATGCCTTTTCATTTTCGGTAAGGGCAAAAGGCTGCTGAACCTTGTACTGAAGGGTTGCTGTAGGAAAATAATCTGCAAGATCCCGGTTGTTCACAGTGATATTGCCTTTTCCATCAGAGAGATAAACCCGGGCGACAGCCGTCTTCCTTCTTCCGATTTTGTGAATTACCTCCATTATTTAAGGTCGTTTAAGTTGATTTGCTTTGGTTTCTGTGCCTCCTGATTGTGCTCAGGTCCCTCATAAACATAGAGGTTTCTGAAAAGATCTGCCCCAAGGCGGTTTTTAGGAAGCATTCCTTTAACGGCTTTTTCCACAAGGGCTGTAGGATTCTTGTCCATAAGATCCCGGGCGCTTCGCGAACGCTGCCCTCCTGGATAACCCGTGTAACGGATGTATTTTTTGTCTTCCCATTTATTTCCGGAAAGTGTCACTTTTTCTGCATTGATGACAACTACATTGTCTCCGCAGTCCACGTGGGGAGTGAAATTCGTTTTATGTTTACCCCTTAGCATTACTGCAACTTTCGATGCAAGACGCCCGAGGGTCTGACCATCGGCATCGACCAGTATCCATTCCTTGGTTACGGTCTTTCTGTTAGCCGATTTAGTTTTGTAGCTCAGTGTATCCACTACTCGTATATTAAATTAAACACTTCAAGTCCGATAAACGGGCTGCAAATGTACAATTATAATGTTGAATAACAAACGTGCAAAGATCATATTTTTTCAAATTGCATTCAAATTATTATTGATCCTGAAGTGCACCCCATAGGTGGCCATAAAACGGAGCCGGAGCCCACCCGGAGTTCCATTGTTAAAGTATTCCCCGGGGTGTAACAATCCATATGGCCCCCAGTCCTTATAGCGTAACCCACCTCAGTATTTACTGATGAATAAACGAGCCTTCCTGATCCTGAGTTTGCTGATTTCAGGATTTTTGACCGCACAAGATGCCGGCGAGACTGATTTTTCCTCGCCTGCTGATCTATCTTCCTTAGAGGATACGACCCGTGTAGTGGTTAAAAAGAAATACATCACAACGGGCATTCTCATGGATGAGGCCCCTGAAATAGACGGGGAACTATCAGATGCGATTTGGGACAAGGTGGACTGGGGCGGGGATTATATTGAATTCCAGCCCGATGAGAATACGGATCCGAGTGTACAGACCAGGTTTAAGATCTTGTACGATGCTAAAAATCTGTATCTGGCTTTCAGATGTTATGACCCCGAGCCCGATAAAATTGAGAGAAGGCTTTCCAGGAGGGATGGTTTTGCCGGAGATTGGGTGGAGGTCAACATAGATAGTTATAACGACAAGCGTTCTGCTTTTTCCTTTTCGATTACGGCTGCCGGGGTCAAAGGGGATGAATTTGTTTCGAACAACGGGAATAACTGGGACTCGAGCTGGAATCCCATTTGGTATACCAAAACTAAGATCGACAGTGAAGGTTGGACCGCTGAAATCCGTATCCCCTTAAGTCAATTAAAATTCAGCGATGCCCCGGATCAGGTTTGGGGATTGCAATCCACCCGTAGGTTTTTCAGAGAAGAGGAACGCTCCCTCTGGCAGCGCAAGCCGATTGATCAACCGGGTTGGGTAAGCGAATTTGGTGAATTGCACGGACTCAAAAACCTGGAGCCCCAAAACCAGTTCGAGGTTCAGCCCTATACGGTAGTACGCAGCAGCAGTTACGAAGCTGAGGAGGGTAACCCATTTGAGGACGGGAGTGATATGGACCTTACGGCAGGTCTTGATGCAAAAATTGGGATCACCAACGATCTCACACTCGACCTCACCATAAACCCGGATTTTGGGCAGGTAGAAGCCGACCCTTCGGCAATTGCCCTGGATGGATTTCAGATCTTCTTTCGGGAGCAACGCCCGTTTTTTGTGGAGAATAAAAACATCTTCGAATTGCCGGTTTCGCCATCCATTGCCGGAAATACATTTGGTTCAGACAATGTGTTTTATTCCCGTAGGATCGGGCGTACGCCACAGGGCTACCCCGATCTTGAATCGGGGGCATATGCGGACGTGCCCGATAGCACTCCCATACTCGGGGCTGCGAAATTCAGCGGTAAAACACGCACGGGCTGGTCGGTTGGCCTGCTTGAAAGCCTGACGGCGCGAAGGATAGCCACAATTGATTCCGGAGGCGAACGAAGACAGGAAGTCGTCGAGCCATTAACCAATTACTTGGCAGGAAGGGTGCAAAAGGATTTTAATGAGGGTGACACCTATGTAGGGACTATTGTTACGGCAACCAACCGGGAGGCGTTACCCATGTCTCTGGATTTCCTTCATACCGCAGCCTATTCAGGAGGCCTGGATTTTAAACATCAATGGAACAACCGGGACTGGTATGTGGGCGGCAGTATGGTCTGGAGTCATGTTTTGGGAAGTGAGGAGGCTATTCTCAGGACACAGGAAAGTATTGCCCATTTGTTTCAAAGGGTGGGGGCTTCTCATGTTGAGGTGGATCCGGAGCGCACCTCCCTGAGCGGTACCGGGGGGAATGCGCAAATCGGAAAGGTGGGGAACGGTCACTGGCGATTCGAGAGTGGCGGGACCTGGCGATCGCCTGAGCTCGAACTCAATGACATAGGTTTTCAGAGACAAGCAGACGATATCCGGCATTACACCTGGGTGGCCTATCAGAGCCTGAAACCGGACAAGACGTTCCGCCGGGTGGGGATCAATTACAATCATTGGGCGGTTTGGGACTTTGGGGGGTATCTCAACAACATCCGGTTTAATACGAATAGTTTTCAGAACTGGACCAATAACTGGTTTACGAACATCGGCTTCAACTATGCCCCCCTGCAGTATTCTAATTTTGCGCTTCGGGGTGGTCCGCGACTCCGGATTTCACCTGAGCTGAGTTTCTGGAATGGAATCAATACGGATTCGAGGAAGAAATTGCGCTTCAGAGTTTTTCACAATGGACGTAAGGCGGCCGATAATTCCTATTGGCGGTATTCTATCGAAGCGGGATTTTCTTACCAGCCCACAAATGCACTTCAATTATCCGTATTTCCCAGCTTTACCCGAAATGAAGATCAGTTGCAGTTTGTGGATAACCTGGAGGTTGAGGGATCGCCGAGGTATCTGAATGGGACCATATCACAGGAGACTTTTTCGATGTCGCTGAGGTTGAATTACACCATCAATCCAAACCTTACCATACAATACTGGGGTCAGCCTTTTATTTCGAATGGCCTCTATTCCGATTTCAAAACGGTTACAGATCCTTTGGCAGATCGATTTGAAAACCGGATCCGACAGTACGGTCCGGATGAAATTGCCCTTGCCGATGAGGTATACAGCGTGGATGAAAATGGCGATGGCCAAGCCGATTTCAGTTTTGGCAACCCCGATTTTTCGTTTGTCCAGTTTCGGTCGAATCTGGTAGTGAGATGGGAGTATATCCCAGGATCCGAACTATTTCTGGTTTGGTCCCAGGACCTGACCACTTCCGGAGATCCCGGGGATCCCCTGCTGAGTGGTTTGGAATCCAATATATTCGGGAATGCAATCCCCAGAAACACCATTCTCTTAAAAGCTACGTACCGCTTTGCCTTTTAAGAGATTTGCGAATACTAAAACAGGCTGAAGGACGTTTAAAAGGAATACCATTCCTTTTGCATTATGAAACTAAGGCTACTTATTTCCAGCTTTTTAATTGTTTTGCTGCTATCATGCTCTTCGGATGATGGCGAAGAATCTGGCTCCACAACCATCGTCGGTACCTGGGACGCCGTAACATTGCAACTCGATTCGGCCTCACAGGAAGAACAGGGCCTTGCAGATTTGTTTAACCTGCTGGCCGCTCAGGATTGTTTTCTAATTACCATGATCCTGGAGGAAAATAATGATGCCACACTTAAAACTTCTATCGACTATCTCGATCTTTCAGGTCTGTTTACCGGAATTTTAAGCATTGAATGTCCGACAGAAAGTGACTCCGAAAGCGCTACCTATGAATTTGAAAATGGGCAGTTGACCATAACCGATTCAAACGGGTTATCTACCTCTGTGGACGCGACGCTCTCCGGGGATCGGCTTACAGTGGCTATCGAAGGTGATGAATTCGATGATCTCGAGGTTTCGGGCTCCCTTACTTTTGAAAGGCGTTAAACCTGGGATAAAGTCAATTAATGTGCTTGAAGCCAATTATCCCCCACCCCAATATCAACGGTAAGAGGGACTGAAAGCTTATAGGCGTTCTCCATTTCACCCTTGATCAGCGCAGTGACCTCATCCATTTCCGCCTTATGGACATCAAAAACGAGTTCATCGTGAACTTGCAGCAACATTTTGGTCTTGTATTGCCCCTCCTGTAATTTCTGATGAATGCGAATCATGGCGATCTTTATGATGTCGGCCGCACTGCCCTGAATCGGGGCATTTATTGCGTTTCGCTCTGCCGCCCCACGAACTATGGCATTACTGCCATTTATGTCCTTTAAATACCTCCTGCGACCCAGGATGGTTTGAACATATCCGTGCTCCCTTGCAAAATCGATTTGTTCGCTGATATAGGTTCTCAGTTTAGGGTAAGTCTTATAATAGGTATCGATGAGCTCTTTGGCTTCGGTCCGGCTAAGGTCCGTTTGATTGCTTAACCCGAATGCAGACACCCCATAGATGATTCCAAAATTTACTGTTTTGGCGTTAGATCGCTGTTCCCGCGTTACGGCTTCGAGGGGAACCTGAAAAACCTTGGCCGCCGTTGCCGAATGAATATCCTCACCTCTTTTGAAGGATTCAATCATGGTGGTTTCATCACTCAGGGCAGCAATGATCCTCAATTCGATCTGGGAGTAATCAGCAGCCAGCAGCTTGTAATCCGAATTTCTGGGAATAAAGGCCTTTCGGATTTCCCGACCGCGCTCGGTCCGGATCGGGATATTCTGCAGATTCGGGTTATTACTGCTCAATCGTCCTGTGGCCGCCACTGCCTGCATGTAGTCTGTATGTACACGTCCGGTTGAAGGGGCAACCTGATCGGGAAGGGCGTCTACATAGGTGCTTTTTAGTTTGGCCAAGCCCCGGTATTCCAGCACATCCCGGATTATGGCGTGGTCCTTGGAAAGGACGGCGAGGACATCCTCTGCCGTGGAGTACTGTCCCGTCCTTGTTTTCTTCGGTTTTGCGACCAGTTTTAGCTTGTTAAACAGAATTTCTCCCAATTGTTTGGGAGACCCGATATTAAAGGTTTCCCCGGCAGCGTTGTAAATGGATTTTTCAAGGGAAGCAATATCCCGATCCAGATCTGATGAGAGTTCTTTTAAGAATTCTGAATTCAGGTTTATTCCCTCCAGTTCCATTGCTGCCAGAACGCGTAGCAGGGGCATTTCAATATCCCTGAAGAGCGATTCGGAGCCAGCGGATTTCAATTCGGGTTCAAAGGCTTCAGCCAATTGAAGCGTAATATCTGCATCTTCCACAGCGTATTCCGCTATTTGTTCCACCGGGATGTCCCTCATGCTGAGCTGGTTCTTTCCTTTTTTGCCAATGAGGTCCGTAATGGGAACGGGGCTGTAATCCAGATACGTTTCCGCCAGCACATCCATATTGTGCCTCATATCCGGATTAATCAGGTAGTGGGCGAGCATTGTGTCGAAGAGGGGGCCATTGACAACAACGCCGTATTTATGCAGGACCTTTATGTCGTATTTCAGATTTTGACCCACTTTTTCGATGGCTTCACTTTCGAAAAAAGGGCGCAGGACTTCGAGCAACTCATCCGCCTGGGACCTGTCCTCGGGAAAAGGAATATAAAATCCCTTGTGTGCCTCCCAGCTAAAGGCAATTCCGACCAACTCGGCCTCAAGGGGGTCCAGGGAAGTCGTTTCAGTGTCAAAACAGACGCGATTCTGTTCCAGCAGTCGCTGCATAAACAAGCGAAGCCCCATCGAACCTTCAATGGGTTGATACAAATGGGATACATCCGAAATTGTTTTGCGACCTGTGTATGCTTCAACAGTGGTAGATTCCGAATCCCCTCCAAACAGGGAAAACTGACCACTCCCTGCCTCCTGTTGATTTTTCTGTGGCGTAGCTGTACTGCTTACAGGGCTTTGGGTCTGAGGTTCCTCAGAAGAAAACAATTTTACAAATTGATCCTTCAGTCTTCGAAATTCCAGCTCTTCAAAGAGTTGCTGTACCTTCTGGCTATCCGGAAGGCTCAATTCATAATCCTTCTCGTCGAACGTCACTTCACAATCCACACAAATGGTAGCGAGTTTTTTGGAAAGCCGGCCGAGTTCTGCATTTTCTTCTACTTTCTCCCTCATTTTTCCCTTGAGCTGATCCGTGTTTTCAAGAAGTCCTTCAAGTGATCCGAATTGGGTCAGAAATTTCTTAGCTGTTTTATCTCCAACTCCGGGGAGTCCCGGTATGTTGTCACTGCTGTCACCCATCATCCCGAGGTAGTCGATGACCTGTTCCGGCCGTTCGACCCCAAAGCGCTTTTGAATTTCAGGAATCCCCCAGATTTCAATTCCGTTCCCCATCCGAGAGGGACGGTACATAAAAATATTCTCCGAAACGAGTTGTCCAAAATCCTTGTCCGGTGTAACCATATAAACAAGGTATCCCTCTTTTTCAGCCTGCTTGGCCAGGGTGCCGATAATGTCGTCAGCCTCCAAACCCGAAACTTCGATGCATGGGATGTGCATGGCCTTGAGGATATCCTGTATCCAGGGCACAGCGATGCGTATGGCATCCGGGGTTTCAAGACGGTTTGCCTTGTAATCCGCGAAGAGTTCTGTACGCTCTGTGCTCCCATCCTTGTCGAAACAAACGGCCAGGTGATCCGGTTTTTCCCTGCGGATTACATCGAACAGGGAATTCATAAACCCCATTATGGCGGAGGTATCCATTCCCTTGGAATTGATCCTGGGGTTTTTGATCAGGGCGTAATACCCCCTGAAGATCAGGGCATAGGCATCCAACAGGAACAGGCGTTTTTTTTCAGACATAAGGTAGTGGCTTCAAAGGTTTCAAAACTACTAAGATTCTCAGGATTTCAGGTAACTGTTTACCGGGGTGTTTCGATGTCCCTGTGCATCGTACTGGCGGTAACTGAAACTGGGATGAATGCAATATCCCCCGGTTTCGCCATTTTTATTTAAGGCGATAAAGCCGATCTGGAAATCCGTTTTGCCGGCGTTTTTCTTCAGAATGCGGTGTACGCCTTCCCGGCAGGCTTCCTCCGGGCTTTTCCCCTGTCGCATCAGCTCTACGATTAGGAAGCTTCCCACGGTGCGAATGACTTCTTCCCCCATTCCTGTTGCTGTGGCCGCACCGATTTCCGGGTCCACATAAAGTCCGGCGCCGATTACAGGTGAATCCCCGACGCGACCCCGGAGTTTATATGCCATTCCACTGGTCGTGCAGGCCCCGGCCAGATCGCCGTTTACATCCAGGGTGAGCATGCCAATAGTATCGTGGTTCTCGATATTGATAATCGGGGTGTACTCAGCGGTTTTTTTCCATTCAATCCATTCCTTTTCTGAGCGTTCGGTCAGCAGGTTCGTCTGGGGGAAACCCTGTTCGCGGGCAAATTGGGCAGCTCCATCCCCAACGAGAATAACGTGGGGTGTTTTTTCCATTACCTTCCGGGCCACGGAAACAGGATGAACATACCCTTCGAGTCCCATGACCGCACCGCAATTGCTCTTGGAATCCATGATACAGGCGTCCAGTGTTACAACACCATCGCGGTCCGGACGGCCTCCCAGACCCACGGTCTGGTTGCTGGGATCTGCTTCTTCCACCATAACCCCCAGTTCTGCTGCGTCCAGGGCATTCCCGCCTTCACTGAGGACAGACCAGGCTTTTTCAGTAGCATTTCCAAAATCCCAGGTGCAGATCACTACCGGGCTATTCGTCGTGCTGGTCCCGGATTCTGTTTTAGTCCTTTCTGCACATGAAATTAACGGAGCGGTCCCTAAGACTGCGGCAGAGCTAAGGGCGGAATTCTTTAGGAATTTTCTTCGGTGCATGGTTTGAAGGAATTACATTTAGAAAATTAAAGATAGGGAATGAAGGTAGAAATATGTGTGACCTCAGCCGATGCAGCAAAAATTGCGGAACAGGCCGGGGCGGATCGCCTCGAACTATGCGCGGAACTGGCAGTTGGCGGGATCACTCCTTCACCGGGATTGTTACAGGCTGTCCGGGATGCGGTTCAAATCCCGGTACATGTGCTAATCCGCCCGCGAAGTGGGGATTTCACCTACACTGAAGCCACTTTTGCGCAAATGCTGGCGGATATTGCCTATTGTCGGAAACTTGGTTTCGAGGGGATTGTGACCGGGTGCCTGAAGTCTGACAACCAGTTAGACCATGACCGGATGCGCCTGCTTGCAGAAGCAACAGGAGAGCTGCACTTGACGTTCCATCGGGCATTTGATCGAATCCCGGATTGGAAACAGGCTTTGTTAGACCTCCAATCTTTGGGGGTACAGACCCTATTGACCAGTGGCCATGCCAGGTCAGCCGAAGAAGGGCTGCCGCGACTGCAAGCCTTGGTTAAAAGTGCAGAATGTGGCATCATGCCCGGGGGAGGCATCCGTCTATCGAACCTGGACGCTTTCCTGAATAAAGGATTTGAGGCGGTGCATCTGAGTGCTATATCCAAATTCCCTGAGGAGGCTTCAGTGGATTTACCCCTGAATACACCCGGGTTACTCCGAGAGGGGATTCCCTTATTGCCGGACGCGGAGTTGATTGAAGCGCTTATTGCACAGCTGCGATCAGACTTAAAATAGCTAAGGAACAGCGATAAAAAAGTATCTTTACAAAAAAAGTTTATGCTCCGTTGGATTCTCTTTGTCATCGTATATCTGGCCATGGGCTTGTACACCCTTCAGGCGCTCCGCTCCGCTACGCGTTACCCCTGGATGTATTACCTCTACATGATTCTGGCGCTCCTGATCCTGGGAAATTTTATTTATCAGTTTACAGTAGGCGATGAAACCGGCAGGGTGCTCAATCGACCCAAAAGTTACGCCTTTGGGTTTCTGATCGCCATCATAACCTTTAATCTGATCACGATTTTTTTCCTCTTTTCGGAAGATATTTACCGCCTGCTGATTGGCGGGTACCGCAGGCTTTTTGGAGATGAAAGAGAATTTTCCCTACCGGAGCGAAGGCGATTTTTGAGCCTCATAGCCCTTGGACTTGCTTCCCTTCCTTTCGGAGCCCTGCTTTACGGGATGTACAGGGGGAAATACCGCTTCAGGGTATTGAATTATGATCTTGAGTTCAAAGACCTTCCTGAGGAATTTCACAATTACACCATTACACAGATTTCCGATGTGCACAGCGGGAGTTTTGACAATCGTAAAAAAATAGAATACGGGGTTTCTCTGATCAATAAGCAAAAAAGTGATGTCATCCTTTTTACCGGGGATCTGGTCAACAACAAGACCAGTGAAATGGAACCCTGGGCAGATTTATTCGCTACCCTTGAAGCTCCGGATGGGAAGTACTCCGTACTGGGGAATCACGACTACGGGGACTATATCCCCTGGGATACAGAGGAGGCTAAGGCACAGAACCTAGAGGATTTAAAAGCGTTGCAACGGCAGATGGGTTTTGACCTGCTCCTGAACGAAAACCGCTATCTGAAAAAGGGTGGGGGTAAAATAGCGCTGATCGGAGTTGAAAACTGGGGACGCGGCGGCTTTAAAAAAGCCGGGGACCTCAAAAAGGCTTCAGAAGGCATAGCCCCTGCGGATTTTAAAATTTTATTGAGTCATGATCCGTCGCACTGGGAAGACAAAGTGATCCATGACGACTTGCATTACCATCTCACATTAAGCGGACATACCCACGGAATGCAATTCGGTATTGAAATCCCCGGTTGGGTAAAATGGAGTCCGGTGAAATGGAGATATAAATACTGGGCCGGGATATACGAGGAGCTCGGGCAATTTATAAACGTCAACCGGGGTTTCGGATTTCTTGGATATCCGGGAAGAGTTGGTATATGGCCTGAAATCACAGTGATCCGGCTTCGGAAAACCGGGAAGGCTTAAAATGTTGTGGTCAACCTCCTGAATTCGGGTGGGTTAAACCGGCATTTCACAAATTTTGTTACATTTGACTTTAAATCCAACGCGTGTCATATGTCTAAATTCGGGGAACTCATCGATCAGGAACGGCCTGTTTTACTGGATTTCTACGCTGAGTGGAATGAACAATCCACAGCGATGCATCCCGTACTCAGGGATGTAGCGGCTGCCCTCGGAGACAAGGGCAAAGTGATTAAGATCGATGTTGACAAGAATAAAGAGCTTTCGCAGGCCCTTAGGGTTAAGGGACTCCCTACCTTAATGATCTACAAGAGAGGAGAGATGGTTTGGCGTCAAAGCGGAGAGCAGGATGCCAATACCCTGATCGGCATCCTCAACGAGTACATCTGATTTCTTTTACAGCCTTTTTGAAAAACCTCAGATCAGGGAATTATTCTCCCGGATTCTCGGGGACAGCACTAGTGTCGGGCATTTCAGTGTCAAGCGCATCCTGGCGGATACTGTCCTGGATTGCTGCGGGCGGGACATCCGAACCTGGAACCTCGGGCAGCTGGTCGAGGAAGGTATCCTGATAGAACCCGAATTTATCGAGCTGATCGTTGAATATGACGGTTTCTTTTTCCGCCAGTTCACGGTCGTCGTTTTCAATGGCGATATCAATAACGCGTTTGTAGGCTTCCATATCTGCCAATATATCCTCGATCTGGTCGTACTGTTGATCCAGGGGCACATTCTCATAGTACTCCAGACGGTCCTTGTAGATATTACGAAGCTTTCCAAATAATTCCCTGGCCTTCACGGTTTCCCCTGTTTTGTAATAGCCATCCAGAAAGGGTTCGGCAAAAGTGTAGAAACCGTAATACTCCAGGGGCATGTTGGTCATGGCTAAATCGATGACGTCCCTCGCTTTGTCTATTTTGTTCTCGCGAATCAATTCCTCGGTAAGCCGGGCGAGATTGCTTCTTAGGGAAAGGCCCTGAGAGCGGGTTTGCGGATCGTGGTAGATCTCTGAACTTCCTGAATTACCCCAATCCCAGTTCATTACCTTATCATACATCAGTTCGGTATCGATCCTTCCCATCTCGAACGGACTGCGGTTCTTAGTGCGTATGGGTACCAACTTATAGGCCATCCCATCGAGTTGGAGGTACTCTTTCATCCACAGGTACTCGGCATCGTCGAAACTCCCTCCCGAGAAATAAATCGGTCGTTCCCAGTCGTTGTTGGCGAGTATATCCAGCATCATGATGCGGTTTTTAGCCATGGCTCCGGGAAGGTCGATATCTATATAATCGACGATCAGGGCTGAATCTTTTTCCTTGACCAGGCCGCTTTTCAACACATTTTCCTTATTGACGGGTACCCGGATTTTATCCGTGGGATAGTAGACCAGGTCCAGGGTGCTTTCTGGGTATTCCCTGAGATCTGCCCCATTTTTATCCAGATAATATTTGAGTTTCGTCTCGGGCCGGTTGCTGCCGATCCAATTCATAAAGTCCTTGATATCCCAGCGATTTTCTGTAATCTTTTGAAGGTAGATCACATCGCGATTGCCATACCGATAGAGATCATGGGTGAGCTGAGAGGGGATAGGCTCACTTTCATAAGCCTTGTGTTTCATCTGGTCTACGTACCAGTCTGTCGCAAAAAGGCTTGTACAAATAACGCGGACATCTGTCCGGTAGTTCTCTATTTCCTGTACGTACCACAGTGGAAATGTATCATTGTCCCCAATGGTAAACAACATGGAGCCGGCATCCTCCTGGCAGCTGTCCAGATAAGTCATGGCAGCTGACCTCGCGGTATAGCGTCCGGAACGGTCGTGGTCATCCCAGTTTTGAGAGGCCATGAGAACCGGTACGGCCAGCAGGCATATCAGGGTTACCGCAGGTGCCAGGACTTTTGGTGAAACCCATTTTTTAAACTCCTCATAGAGCGCCAGTACTCCCATTCCCGCCCACATTGCAAAAATATAGAAGGAACCTACGAGGGAATAATCCCGTTCACGGGGTTGAAATATATAAGGGTTGGTGTAAAATTGAATGGCCAGACCGGTGAAGAGAAAAAAGACAAAAAGGACCCAGAATTGCTTCGGGTTTCTTGAAATCTGAAAAACCAGTCCTATGATTCCCAGCAGGAGCGGTAAGAAGAAATAGGTGTTGCGCCCTTTGTTGTCCAGTTTGTCCTGAGGCAGGTTGTCCTGGCTTCCCAGCCGGATTGCGTCGATAAACCCTATTCCGCTCAGCCATTCACCCTGTCCGTTATAGCGCCCCTGCATGTCGTCCTGTTTCCCGCTAAAATTCCACATAAAATAACGCCAGTACATGTACCCGAACTGAAAGCTGAGCATATACTGGACGTTCTGCCATAGCGATGGTGGATGAACCTCCAGGAATTCCCCAAAGCGCCTTAAAAAACTAATGTACTGATCCGCCTCAATCTCCCCGCTCTCCACACCAGCGCGAACTTGCTGGGCGGCCTGGCGAAGCTCATCATTATTGGATTTCAGGCTAAACTCAAGCGGCCCGAAATACTTAATATAGTTTTCTGCGTGCTGATCACTCCACATTCTGGGCAGCAATCCCATATGATCTGAATTGGGGCCGGGCAGGGCTTCTTTGTACTTATTGACCACGACGTATTTTCCAAGGGCCTCATCCCTTTCGTACTTCGGTTTGTCATCCCGATTTTCCCCGGGAGACGCAAAGAGATCTGAAAAATAGGCGCCATATACCGGGCTGTCGACTCCGGGATACTGTTCCCTGTTGTAGTAGGCGAGAAGTGCCCGCGCATCTTCGGGGTTGTTTTCATTGATCACCGTGTTGGCATTGGCCCGAATAGGGAGCATCAGCCAGGAAGAAAAACCGAGAAAGAGAAAGAGCCCGCATAAAATAAGGGTGTTGGCGGTCAGGAAATTATTATTTCGGGTATAGCGCAAGCCAAAGTAGAAGGCCGCGGCAAAAACCACCCCCATTATGAGCGTTCCCGAATTAAAGGGAAGCCCGACTTCATTGATAAAAAACACTTCACTCCATCCGAAGACTTTCAGCACATAAGTGAGTGAAAATTTATACACCAGAAAGAGTACAGCAACTACGGCAATATTGGCCAGAAGAAAGTTTTTGACGGTAGTTTCTTTGTATTTCTTAAAGTAGTACAGCAGGCCAATGGATGGAATTGCCAGGAATCCCATAAACTGGATGCCAAAAGTCAGCCCGACTACAAATGAAATGAGAATAAGCCACCGGTTGCCTCTGGGTGTATCCAGATTGTCCGTCCATTTAAGTCCCAGCCAGAACAGAAGGGACATGACCAGGCTGGCCATTGCGTATACCTCTGTTTCTACTGCGTTAAACCAGAAGCTGTCGGAAAACGTAAGGGTGAGGCTTCCTACCAGGCCGGTTCCAAGTATCGCAATTGCTTTGGAGTTGGACATCGGATGCTCCGAAACGACCAGTTTCCCTGCCAAATTTGTCAGCGTCCAGAACATAAACAGGATGGCAAAAGCACTGGAAACCCCGGACATCAGGTTGACCATCAGAGCTACGTTGTCCGCCTGAGTGGCGAACATGGCAAAGAATGCCCCCATCATTTGGAAAAATGGCGCTCCGGGCGGATGGGCTACCTGCAGTTTTGCCGATGTGGAAATGTATTCCCCGGCATCCCAGAAACTCCCGGTAGGTTCTACTGTCAGGATATATGTTACAAGGGCTATAAAAAAAACAAACCACCCTGCAAGGGTGTTCCATCTTTCAAAATTTTTGGCAACCATGTAGTCGAAGTATTAACGGGTACGGGGCGAATTTAGTAATTAATGGTCAGATGCGGCTTTCTTTTTGATAAAGCTTTAACAGCCCTCTCACCCCAAGGCGTGGTTAAAACAGCTGAAAATTGTTTGGCCTAATCAAAGTTTATTTTAAATTTGCACGCTCTATGGAACTGGCCTATGGTGTAATTGGCAACACTACTGATTTTGGTTCAGTCATTCCAGGTTCGAGTCCTGGTAGGCCAACTCAAAACCCCGATCATAAAGACCGGGGTTTTTTTATGCATTTAAGGTGCTATGGATTACCCGAAGCAGAGCTTCTCCCTACATTCCCGCTTCGAGTTCTAAATAGGTGATATCCATGCCTTCCAGGGCCTTTTTAAGGCTGTCCGGGACCGCACCGTAGATATTCCCCGAAAACTCGGAAATAGCAAAGAGCTCCTGAAGGTGAGCTCCGACATTCCCCATGTGATTAAAAAACGCCTCTGGATTTGCATAGGTCTCCAGGACATCGCAAATGGAGTAGTCATCGTTATAGTACCAATCATAGCGCTCACATCCCGCATTCATTTCTTTTTCGCGAACCGCGTTAATGCATTGAGATGCGATTTTTCGAAACGTTTCAGCGTTTCCTTCCTGGATTTTAAAGCGGGCGGTAAGGTGCATTTTTGTCATTAGAGTGTTCTTTTTTTGGGTAGTTCCTGAAATGTACGAAATTCATTCATAACAACTGCTCCAGATGGGATCGGGAGATGTTCGCGGAGTATGGGGGGAATTGCGCCTTAAAGGATTGAATTGGCTATCCGAGCAGGTCCTTCATAGGTATACGCTAGCGCTTACAGGTCAGGGTCCTCATCCTCCTCATAAGCGGCCTCCCTTAATTCGAATTCGTCTTCAAGTTCGTCGATCAGTGTGGCGGGTTTCTTTTTATTGCGAATCAGCGCCCAGGTCATTATAAGACTGGTACCTATTATAAGGAAGAGTAAGATCCCCGGTTCAAACCCAGGGACGACTGCCTCAGCCGGGATTGCATAAAACAATAAAATCGTAATAAGGCCCCTTGGGGCAATAAAGAGCTGGGGTCGGATATCCGCACCGACAAACGTTCGCAATAGGGCAAACCGAATGGCGTAAATGGATATGAGAATAAGGAGGCTCACAAGCAGCACTTTAACACTAAAAAGGGATGAGAGCACGATCGTGATTCCAAAGACTACAAAAAAGAACGTCCGCACCACAAAAGCGGATTCCAAAGTAATGATATGCAATTCGTGATAGATTTGCTTCGCCCTTTCCTCTTTTAAAAAGCGCTTTAACGGACCGAAGAAAAACAACTTCATATTAGCGATAACCAGACCGAATACAAGGATAATGATCAGGGAGGAAAGATGTAATTTTTTCCCCAGGGCATAGAGTAATAAGAGGACGGCAATAAGAAGGAATTGCTTGGCCTGTGAGCGGATTTGCTGAAAGATTATAATCAGGATGTAACTGGCGATAAGGGCTACGACAACGGTTAGCGCCAGGCTTCCGGCAAAAATCCCCGGGCTTTGGGCTTCCGTGGGGTTGAGTTGCCCCTCAAGGAAGTAGAAGAGTACAATCCCCATGATGTCGGAAAAGGTGCTTTCATAAACGTGAAATTCCTTTTTTGCTGCAGTAAGCCCCCCAACGCTGGGTATGATAATGGCACTTGAAAGAATGGAGAGGGGCGTGGCGTAAATCCACGCATTTGCCATCTCCATGCCAGGGATGAGGGTGTGGAGGATCCAGGCAGCGACCCAGGCAGAAGCCAGTAAACCCAGGGCAGCAACCGCCATGGCTTTCAGAATAGGCCAGATTTTGTCTTTTCGCAATTCGAGTTCAAGTGCCGCCTCGAGAACGATCATGATAAGTCCGATAATCCCGAGGACTTCCAGGATCGGGAAAAAATCGGGCAACTGCTGTACAAAGTTCTTCATCGCATACTGCAGAACCAGGCCCAGGCCTATTAACATGAGGACGGCAGGGATGTTTGTTCGCTTGGCCAGATGGTTAAACCAGAAGGACAGGATCAGGATAAGACACGCTTCAATGATCAAATTATACGAAGAGAAAATTTCCATAAATGGGATGGGTGAATTCAGGACTAAAGGTAGTCGGATTTAGAAATAACGCCGGAACAGGCATTGGAATTGTTTTATGGGATCGAAACATGAAGAAATCAAAAAAAGTCTTATATTTGCGCCACTGAAAGAATTATTGGTATTCATGAGGGGACAAAAGTCCCCTCTTTTATTACCACTATTTTAAGAAGAATTAAATGACTGGCAGTCGTTTGCAGCAGCGTGTAGAAATGCTCCTCAAAGAGGCCTTTGAGAAGCGGCCTGACCTGTTTCCGATTTCCCTGAAGGTTGAAAGCGACCAAAGCATCCGTATTATATTGGATGGTGATTCAGGAGTTAATCTTCAGGATTGTATTGAAATTAGCAGGGCTGTGGAACATCAGCTCGACAGGGAGGAATTCGATTTCTCTCTGGAGGTGAGTTCGGCAGGAGCTACGGCTCCTTTGGAACTTCCGAGACAATACCGCAAGAATCTCGGCAGAACCCTTGAGGTAAAAACTGAAGAATTGGAGGTAAAAGGAACGCTGGAGGCTGTGAGCGCCAGTGATATAACCCTTAGTTGGAAGACTAGGGAGCCCAAGCCAATAGGCAAGGGGAAACATACGGTTCGGAAAGAGGAGGTAATTCCGTTTTCCGAAATTGAAAAAGCAAAAGTTGTTTTAAAATTCTAAGTGTAGCGTAAGAAATGGAAAATCTTGCATTGATCGAGTCATTTTCGGAATTCAAGGACGATAAATTTATCGACCGTGTAACCCTGATGGCAATTTTGGAGGAAGTGTTCCGCGGAGCCTTGAAACGGAAATTTGGATCGGACGATAATTTTGATATAATTATCAATCCGGACAAGGGCGATTTAGAAATATGGAGGAACCGCACTGTGGTTCCCGATGGAGAAGTGGAGGAGCCCAATGAAGAGATTACGCTTACCGAGGCAAGGAAAATCGAGCCGGATTTTGAGATTGGCGAGGACGTTTCTGAAGAAGTAAAATTAAAAGACCTCGGTCGGCGGGCTATTTTAGCCCTGCGTCAGAATTTGATTGCCAAAATCCACGAGCACGATAACACGACGATTTACAAGCAATTCAAGGACCTGGAAGGGGAGATTTACACCGCAGAGGTTCACCACATACGACACAGAGCTATCATCCTTCTGGATGATGAGGGGAATGAAATCCTCATGCCCAAAGAAAAGCAGATTCCCTCTGATTTTTTCAGGAAGGGAGACAATGTCAGAGGTATCATCGAAAGTGTGGAGCTCAAAGGCAATAAGCCGCTGATCATCATGTCACGGACCTCGCCTATTTTCCTTGAGCAGTTGTTCCATCAGGAAATCCCAGAGGTTTTTGATGGATTGATTTCCGTGAAGAAAGTAGTTCGTATTCCCGGGGAGAAAGCCAAGGTCGCTGTAGATTCCTACGATGACAGGATCGACCCGGTTGGGGCGTGTGTCGGAATGAAGGGATCCCGAATCCATGGGATTGTTCGGGAACTCGGAAATGAAAACATCGACGTACTGAACTGGACCAATAACCCCCAGTTGATGGTTACCCGGGCACTGAGTCCTGCAAGGGTCTCCATGGTCAAACTCAACGATGAGAATATGACGGCCCAGGTATACCTTAAACCTGAAGAGGTTTCCAAAGCCATTGGCCGGGGTGGACATAATATCCGACTCGCAGGAAAGCTGACCGGCTATGAGATCGACGTATTCCGCGAAGGCGTTGAAGAAGATGTAGAGCTTACCGAATTTTCCGATGAAATTGAAGATTGGGTAATTGCAGAATTTAGAAAAATCGGACTGGATACTGCACGAAGTGTGCTGGAACAGGATGTGGATGATCTGGTGAAAAGAACCGATTTAGAGGAGGAGACCATTTCAGATGTGGTCCGTATCCTCAAGGAAGAATTTGAAGATTAAGCTATATATTAGCATATAAATACAGTAAACAGAGAGCGTAAAATTTATGGCAGAGAATGCGACCATAAGGCTTAACAAAGTCCTGAGAGAACTCAATATTTCATTGGACCGGGCAGTGGATTACCTCAACGCCGAGGGTCACGAGGTGGATGCACGCCCCACGACCAAAATATCCAATGAGATATACCAGGTCTTGCTGGAAGAATTCCAGACGGACAAAAGCAAAAAGGTTGCCTCCAAGGAAGTTAGTGAGGAGAAGCGAAAGGAAAAAGAAGCCCTGCGTTTACAATTGGAACAGGAGCTGGAGGAAAAGCGTTTGGCCAGAGAAAAGCGGGCCCAACCCGAGGTGGTCAAGGCAAAAGCTGAACTTAGCGGCCTGAAGACCGTGGGTAAAATCGACTTGGATAAACCCAAGAAATCCGCAGCCCCTAAACCCGAAAAGGAGGTTGAAAAACCTGAGGAAAAAGTAGCCGAGCCTGCTGCGGAACCCGTGGCAGAAGCCCCCAAAAAAGAAGAAGTGCCGGAGGTGGCAGAGCCGGTTAAGGCAGCTGAGAAAACCGAAACAGTCAAGGAGCCTGAACCGGAGGTGAAGGCACCGGAGACTCCTGAAACCGAGGAGTCTGATGAACCTGTTAAGCACGAGACCGAGTATCAGAAACTATCAGGCCCTAAAATCAAGGATAAGATAGATCTGTCCAAATTTGAGAAGCCAAAGAAGAAAAAGGAAGAGAAAAAGGACGACAAGACGGATCGAAAGCGCCGTCGCCGCCGTATTGTAAGCAAATCAGATGCTGGAAGAGGCCGTGGTCCCGGATCGAAAGGCCAGAGGTCTTCGACCATGAAAGTGGAGCCTACGGAGGAAGAAGTGCAAAAGCAGGTGCGGGAAACCCTTGAAAAACTTCAGGGTAAATCCAAGAAAGGTAAAGGAGCCAAGTACCGCCGGGATAAAAGAGACCAGCACCGCCAGCAAACTGAAATGGATCTTGCTCAGCAGGAGTTGGACAGCAAAATCCTGAAGGTTACTGAGTTTGTTACTGCCCAGGAGGTAGCTACGATGATGAATGTTTCCACTACTGACATTATTTCTGCGTGTATGTCGCTGGGGATCATGGTAACCATGAACCAGCGCCTGGATGCGGAAACGCTTGCTATTGTAGCAGAGGAGTTCGGCTACGAAGTGGAATTCGTTACCGCAGACATTGAAGAGTCCATCGAAGAAGAGGTGGATGCCCCGGAAGATTTAAAACCTAGGGCGCCCATCGTTACGGTTATGGGGCACGTCGATCACGGGAAAACATCCCTTCTGGATTATATTCGTGAAGAGAATGTAATCGCCGGAGAAAGCGGTGGTATTACCCAGCACATTGGTGCCTACGGCGTAATGCTGGACAACGGAGAAAAAATTTCATTCCTGGATACTCCGGGTCACGAGGCCTTTACGGCCATGCGTGCCAGGGGGGCTCAGGTTACAGATATTGCAATAATTGTTATCGCCGCTGACGATGATATTATGCCGCAGACGCGGGAGGCAATCAGCCATGCCCAGGCGGCTGGAGTGCCCATTGTTTTTGCGATCAACAAAATAGACAGGCCCACGGCGAATCCGGATAAAATTAAGGAAGGCCTTGCCGGAATGAACCTCCTGGTAGAGGATTGGGGAGGTAAAATCCAATCCCAGGATATTTCAGCCAAGACGGGAGCCGGGATTAAAGAACTCCTGGAAAAAGTCTTGCTTGAGGCTGAATTGCTGGAGCTGAAAGCCAATCCGGATAAATTAGCTTCCGGTACCGTAGTGGAAGCATTTCTCGATAAAGGTCGGGGGTATGTTTCAACTGTTTTGGTGCAGGCCGGGACTTTGAAAATAGGGGATTATGTACTTGCCGGTACCAGTAGTGGTAAGGTTAAGGCCATGCAGGACGAGCGCGGTAAGGAAGTCAAGGAGGCAGGTCCTTCTACACCGATTTCCATTCTCGGACTCGATGGAGCACCTCAGGCAGGTGATAAGTTCAACGTGCTCGAAGATGAGCGTGAAGCCAAACAAATTGCAGCCAAGCGGAGCCAGTTGCTGCGCGAGCAGTCGGTGCGAACGCAACGCCATATTACGCTTGACGAAATTGGAAGGCGTATTGCTCTGGGTGACTTTAAGGAGCTCAATATTATCCTCAAAGGGGATGTGGATGGTTCCGTAGAGGCCCTCTCGGATTCTTTCCAGAAGTTGTCTACGGATGAGATTCAGGTCAATATCATCCATAAGGGAGTCGGTGCAATCACCGAGTCAGATGTACTTCTGGCCTCAGCCTCTGATGCGATTATAATCGGATTTAATGTCCGGCCTATGGGTAACGCCAGGGATATTGCGGATAAGGAAGAAATCGATATCCGAACATACTCCATTATTTACGACGCCATCAATGATCTTAAGGATGCCATGGAAGGTATGCTTTCGCCAGAGATCAAAGAAGAGATAACTGGTACTGCAGAGATTCGTGAGACCTTTAAAATCTCGAAGGTGGGAACTATTGCCGGATGTATGGTCATCAGTGGTAAGATCTTCAGGAACTCTAATATTCGCCTGATTCGTGACGGAGTCGTGATCTACACAGGATTGCTGGCTTCCCTTAAGCGATTTAAGGACGATGTAAAAGAGGTTTCCAAGGGATACGACTGCGGGATGCAGGTTAAGAATTATAATGACATAAAGGAAGGGGATATTATTGAAGCCTTCCAGGAAGTTGCAGTGAAAAAGACTCTATAGGCAACTGAAAATCGATTAGGATTGAATCCCGGATTCCATTTGGAGTCCGGGATTCTCATTTTTATATCCTGATAAGGAATATGGATTCTTATCGAATTGCCCCAGGGCAGGTATCTGCTAATAAGGACATTGTGTTGTTTACTAAAGCCTTCTGAATTTGTAACGGAATTTGCGGATTGTGCCCGCTTAAGAGCTACCGGTTTCCACTTTCCGGCCTTAATAGGAGCGCCCCTGGAAAACGCTGACGTACTTCAAGGAATTTCTTTTCCGCCTCAAGGCGATCCGTGAATTGACCAACCTGGACCCGGTATGTGGGAGAATCAAATACAATTTTTGGATCGTACTCAGGAAATTCTATTTCAGCTTCCTGTTTGAGTTCTTCGGCCTCATCGTAAGACCCAAAACCAATTTGAATAGTGTAGTAAAGGGCATTGGCCTTCCCTTGTTTGTAAATGTCCAGAAGCTTTTTTATCTGAGGATCCTGTTCAATGGAAACCGACCCTTGTTGCGCCTGAAGATTTAGCGTAAAGCACACGGTAAAAAGTGAAATAAAAAGAAGCTTGTACATCGTGTAAAATCAATTGTATTGTAACGTATTCAAAGGTAATCCATTAAGCATTTCGGTCATGGATAAAAGCATTATTTAGAATAATTATAAATTATAAATTCAGAATCCTTTAAGATTTCCCAAATAAAGTCTATGTCGTATTTTTGTCGACAATTTGGACCTTGTGAAATCCGGGTGTTAGTGCCTAATTTGCATCCTGGATTCGATTCGTACAAATAAATCAAAACACCTGAAAAAACAGTGATCGGAAACCGTTTTTTGTATCTTAAGAAGCTAGTCTCCAGATCCTTGTTAATCACAGGAAAAAATATTGAACAGCCGCTCATGAAAAAGGTTTTCAACCGCCATCAGTTAACCGCTCTTTTTGGTTTTTGTTTAGTTATTTCTTTCCTCTTTTCACCTTCATTACGCGCCCAGGAAGAGGCTGCTGTTGCAGAAGCAGAGCAGACCGAAGCCGCTGAGGCCGGAGGGGAAGGGCCTTGCGGGCCAGGGGATGTTGCCAAAGGGAAGCAATTGTTTAATCAGAATTGTGCGGCTTGTCATGCCCTGAATCGCAAAATGACCGGCCCAGCTCTCGCCAATGCTGCAACGCGCCTCATTGAGGAAGAAGGTCTGGACTGTGACTGGATCTACTCCTGGATCAAGAACAGCCCGGGAATGATAGCCTCAGGCGATGCGTATGCAAACCGGATCTATGAGGAGTACAATCAGGCCGCTATGACGGCATTTCCTACCCTCTCGGATCAGGATATCAATGATATTATCGCTTACACAGAGGCCCCACCGCCCGCTCCAGTAGCCGCCGCAACTCCTGCAGCCGGAGCTGGTGAGGAAGCCGGATCCGGAGGGGTTTCAAATGAACTGCTTCTCGGAGCGCTGGCCCTTGTCTTTGCCCTTTTGGTGATGATGCTTATTTTGGTGAATCAAACCCTCAGACGCATTGCTGAGGCCAATGGTGTGGTGTTAGAGCGGGAGAAAGCGGAGAAGCGCCTTCCTATTTGGAAAGCTTTTGCTCAGAATCAGTTCTTAGTCCTTGTAACAGCAATTCTTTTGCTGCTGTCGTCGGCCTATTTTGCCTATGGATGGATGATGCAGGTAGGGGTTAACCAGGGTTATGCCCCGATCCAGCCCATCCACTATTCGCACAAAATACACGCCGGAGACAATAAAATTGAATGTAAGTACTGTCATTCATCTGCCCGGGTATCCAAACACTCCGGCATTCCTTCCCTGAATATTTGTATGAATTGTCACAAGTCAATCTACGAGTACAAGGGGAATCCCGAAGGGCCGTCCGCAGAGGATCTGGCCAACGGGTACACCAACGAGTTCTATACAAACGAGATTAAGAAACTTTACAAAGCCGTGGGCTGGGATGAAGAGAACCAGAAATATACGGGAGAATCGCAACCTGTGGAATGGGTTCGAATTCACAATCTTCCGGATTTCGCATATTTCAACCATGCACAGCACGTATCCGTCGGTAATATCGAATGCCAGACCTGTCATGGTCCTGTAGAAGAAATGGAAATTATGTACCAGTACTCCCCCCTTACCATGGGATGGTGTATCAATTGCCACAGGGAAACCAATGTACAGATGGAGGGCAATGAGTACTATGACAAGATTCATCAGGAGCTTGCAAAGAAATACGGCGTAGAGAAGGTAACGGCTGCCCAAATGGGAGGTCTGGAATGCGGTAAGTGTCACTATTAACAAACTGGAGTTATTTACTATAATCGTATGGCATCAAACAAAAAGTATTGGAAAAGTGAGGCGGAACTCAAGCCGAACGATTCCATTGTTGAGACGCTTAAACAGAACGAATTCACAGAATCTATACCCGTCGATGAGTTTCTGGGCGATAAGGAGCAATTAGCTTCTAGCGAAACCTCACGGCGCGATTTCCTCAAGTATGTCGGCTTCAGTACGGCTGCGGCAACTCTGGCGGCTTGTGAAGGGCCCGTTCATAAATCCATCCCTTATGTGTTCCAACCCGAGCGTATTATACCGGGTATTGCGAACTACTATGCTACCACAATTGCGGATGGGTTTGATTTTGCGAGCATTCTCGTTAAGACAAGGGAGGCCCGGCCGATAAAAATTGAAGGCAATAAGGAAGCCAAAGTACTTGGTGGTACCAATGCAAGGATTCAGGCATCTGTACTCTCATTGTATGACAGTACCCGTTTGCAGGGTCCCCTCTCAGGTGGAAATCCCGTTGAATGGGACGAACTTGATGCAGGCGTAAAATCAAAACTGAGTTCGATCAGTGCCTCGGGCAAGCAAATTGCCCTTTTGACTCAGACTTATGCAAGTCCGTCGACCAATCGATTGATTCAGCAATTCTCAGAAGTGTATGAGAATGTCAATCACGTCACCTATGACGCTGTTTCATCCAGTGCAGCTCTGGACGCCTATCAGACTAAATACGGGGAGCGGGCACTTGCTGATTACGACTTTTCAAAAGCCGAACTGATCGTTTCCTTTGGAGCCGACTTCCTGGGAGACTGGCAGGGTGGCGGATATAGCAGTGGCTATTCAAGCGGCCGTGTTCCTAAGAACGGAAAGATGTCGCGGCATGTACAGTTCGAATCCATCATGACACTTACGGGGGCCAATGCGGACAAACGTGTTCCGGTAAGCCCGGCGGGTCAGAAAGTAGCTTTGGCGCATCTTTATGCCAAACTCAGCGGTACTTCTGCTTCAGGTACACTTTCGGATTCGGCCTCACGCGCCCTCGATAATGTTGTTCAGGGGATTTCCGGAAATAAACGCAAAGCGGTTGTCGTCACAGGTTTGGATGACACAGACGCTCAGGCCCTTGTACTCGCCATTAATGAAATGTTGGGAAGTGAAGCTTTCGAGCCCAATGCGCCCCGATATATCAGAAGCGGCAGTACTGAAAAACTCAATGCGCTTATCTCGGATATGCAAAACGGCCGGGTAGGTGCGCTGATTATGGATGGAGTCAATCCCGCGTATTCCCTCCCCAATGCTACGGCGTTCAAAGAAGCCCTTTCCGGGGTTGAATTGTCTATTACCAGTACCACAAACAGGGATGAGACTTCAGAGCTCACAACTTATGTCGCTTCTGCAAACCACTTTCTTGAATCCTGGGGTGATGTCGAGTTTAAAAAGGACCACTTCGGGCTGATGCAGCCCGTGATTCGGGAATTATTTGATACACGTCAGTTTCAGCAAAACCTCCTGAAATGGATGGGATCAGAACAGACGTATTACGAGTTTGTAAAAGATAGTTGGTCAGAAGGTGTCCTTGCAGGTGCTGACTGGAACAAAGCCCTCCATGATGGGGTGTACCGCGCAGAGTACGCCACACTCTACAGCGATCCGCTTATGCCGATGCAGGGTGCGGACAAGGCAGAAGGCGAAAACGTGGATTCAGAAGTTATGGACGCTCCTTCTTTGTCCGCTTCTGTCCAAAGGCTTTCCGCGGCTACAGATTCTGGAATGAGCCTTGTATTGTATCCTAAAATAGGACTGGGCGACGGCCGCCAGTCCGGTAACCCATGGCTTCAGGAATTTCCCGATCCCATTACCAGGGTCTCCTGGGATAACTACCTGACTGTATCCAAAAAAGACGCCAACGAACTTGGTTTGGTCAATGAGAATGTAGCGAACGGTGGTTTAGACGGCAGCTACGTAAATGTTACAGTTGAGGGTACCACCCTCAACGGTGTTCCTGTTATCATCCAGCCGGGACAGGCCGAAGGGACCGTCGGTTTGGCCCTGGGATATGGAAGACTTTCGGGTATGAAAAGTGAAATGCAGGTAGGTGTAAACGCCTTTCCCCTGTATCAGAATTTTAATTCAGCCCAGGGCGCAACTATTGAAAAGGCGCCGGGCATGCATGAATTTGCATGTATCCAGCTTCACAAAACCCTTATGGGGCGGGGCGATATCATAAAGGAAACCACCCTGGAGGATTTCAAGACGAAGCCGGCTTCGGAATGGAACCATGTACCACAGGTTTCTTTGGATCACCAGGAGGTTCCCGCCAATACGGTGGATCTCTGGGAGGGCTTTGACCGTTCTATCGGGCATCATTTTAATATGTCTATCGACCTGAATTCCTGTACGGGATGCGGGGCATGTGTCATAGCATGTAGTGCAGAGAACAATGTCCCTGTTGTCGGTAAAAAGGAAATTCGCCTGTCCAGGGATATGCACTGGCTTCGTATTGACCGTTACTATTCTTCCGAGGATACCTTTGAAGGAGATAACGAGAAGAAAGATGCTATTTCCGGAGCTATGGAATCCAAGAGTAGTTTTGAGGAAATGGAAGATCCTGCGGCGAACCCACAGGTTGCTTTCCAGCCTGTAATGTGCCAGCACTGTAACCACGCACCATGTGAGACAGTTTGTCCGGTGGCTGCTACGGTTCACAGTCGTCAGGGGCATAACCATATGGCCTACAACCGTTGTGTGGGAACGCGCTACTGTGCGAACAACTGTCCATACAAGGTGAGACGCTTTAACTGGTTCCTCTACAATAACAATGACGAGTTTGATTACCACATGAATAACGATCTGGGGAAAATGGTTTTGAACCCGGATGTCAATGTCCGTTCACGAGGGGTAATGGAGAAATGCTCCTGGTGTATTCAGATGTCTCAGAAGTCCATTCTCGATGCAAAAAGAGAAGGTCGTGAGGTTAAGGATGAAGAGTTCCAGACGGCATGTTCAAATGCATGCGACAGCGGAGCGATCGTTTTCGGAGATATCAACAATCCGGAAAGCGAAGTCTCCAAGCTCAAGGAAGATGACCGGATGTACCACCTGCTCGAGCACGTGGGAACAAAACCCAACGTGTTTTATCACGTCAAAGTCCGTAACTCAAACGAAGCATAACAACCTAAGAAACGATAAATAAATATGGCGTCGCATTACGAAGCACCTATACGTAAACCCCTTGTACTGGGCGACAAAGGCTACCACGAAGTATCTGTGGACATCGCTGCCCCGGTTGAGGGCAGAGCCAACAAGCAATGGTGGATTGTTTTTTCCATTGCCCTGGCCGCATTCCTTTGGGGGGTTGGTTGTATTATTTATACTATTTCCACCGGGATTGGAACCTGGGGTCTGAACCGGACGGTTAATTGGGCCTGGGACATTACCAACTTTGTGTGGTGGGTAGGTATTGGCCACGCCGGAACATTGATTTCAGCGGTATTACTCCTTTTCCGTCAGAAATGGCGTATGGCCATCAACCGGTCTGCGGAGGCGATGACAATTTTCTCGGTAATTCAGGCCGGACTCTTCCCGATCATCCACATGGGGCGTCCCTGGCTTGCGTACTGGGTATTGCCCATTCCGAACCAATTTGGCTCACTTTGGGTGAACTTCAATTCGCCCCTGCTTTGGGACGTATTTGCGATTTCAACCTATCTTTCGGTTTCCCTCGTCTTTTGGTGGACAGGACTATTGCCTGATTTTGCGATGATCAGGGACCGTGCCGTAAAACCTTTCCAAAAGAAAATTTATGGTCTCGTAAGTTTTGGCTGGTCCGGGCGCGCGAAAGACTGGCAGCGCTTTGAAGAGGTGTCTTTGGTACTTGCCGGTTTGGCAACCCCTCTTGTACTCTCGGTTCACACCATTGTATCTTTTGACTTTGCTACTTCGGTGATCCCCGGATGGCATACGACGATCTTTCCACCTTACTTTGTGGCAGGGGCTATCTTTTCCGGCTTTGCCATGGTGAACACCCTTTTGATTATCATGCGAAAGGTGAGTAACCTCGAGGATTATATTACTGTACAGCACATAGAATTGATGAATATCGTGATCATGATTACGGGGTCCATCGTAGGTTGTGCCTATATTACCGAATTGTTTATCGCCTGGTATTCAGGGGTTGAGTACGAACAATATGCCTTTTTGAACAGGGCTACTGGTCCTTATTGGTGGGCCTATGCACTCATGATGACCTGTAACGTGGTCTCACCTCAGGTCATGTGGTTTAAAAAAATCCGGACGAGCATTCTTATTTCCTTTATTATTTCGATAGTGGTAAATATCGGGATGTGGTTTGAGCGTTTTGTGATTATCGTAACCTCCCTGCATCGCGATTACCTCCCATCCTCATGGACGATGTTCTCTCCGACCTTCGTCGATATTGGGATCTTTATCGGTACCATAGGATTCTTCTTTGTGCTCTTTCTGTTATATGCACGTACATTCCCCGTGATTGCTCAGGCCGAGGTGAAGTCGATTCTGAAGTCTTCAGGAGAGCGTTACAAAAAACTCAGGGACGCGGGTAAGCCGCTTTATACCCTGCCTGCAACCGCAGCGAAGGTGAATACGACTGAAAAAGAAGCACTTTCTGAGGGAACCTCGGATAAAGCTGATAGCCTTCTTAAAGCCATTGGAGCCTTTGATGCGAACACCGAAACGGCTGATGACCTTAAGAAGATTAAGGGAGTGGGCCCGCAAATGGAACAAACCCTGAATGAAATCGGCATTTACACCTTCAGACAGGTGAGCCGGATGACTGAGCGGGAATACGAGCTACTGGATGCACTTACAGAATCTTTCCCCGGAAGGGCGCTGAGAGATGACTGGGCTGGCCAGGCAAAACGATTAATGGACGACAATTCTTAAGACTATGGCATCAAAAGTTATTCACGCTTATTACAATGACGATGACGTGCTGATGCAGGCAGTCAAAAAGGTAAAGGCAGCCCGGCATCATATCGAAGAGGTGTATTGTCCGTTTCCGGTCCACGGACTGGACAAGGCCATGGGACTCGCTCCGACACGGATAGCGATCACCTCATTTATGTATGGTTGTTTGGGGCTTACTGTTGCCATTGTCATGATGAACTATATCATGATTCAGGACTGGCCACAGGACATCGGTGGAAAGCCCAGTTTCAGCTATATTGAGAATATGCCGGCCTTTATGCCAATCATGTTTGAATTGACTGTTTTTTTTGCAGCCCACCTCATGGTTATTACCTTTTATCTGAGAAGCCGCTTATGGCCGTTCAAAAAGGCTGAAAATCCTGATGTCCGGAGTACTGACGACCATTTTATCATGGAAATTGAGGTACATGGTAACGAAACGGATCTGACGGCCCTCCTAAAGGAAACGGGAGCTGTGGAAATCAACAGTTTAGAAAAGTAAAATCGAAGGATGAAGAACTTACTTATTTCAGCTGGGGTACTTGTAGCGATACTCGGTCTGGCATCCTGCCAGGATGAGAATCAGCCGAACTACCAGTACATGCCCAATATGTATGAATCTGTCGGCTATGAAACCTACGAGCAGGTGGATTGGTTACCTAATGGTTCTGAAGCCATGACGCCCGTGGAGCACACGATCTCAAGGGGATTAGTCCCTTATGCCCTGGAGAACACCCCTGAGGGTAAGGAAATGTCCGCAATGGTTGCAAGTCCGCTGGATTCGCTCATGCGTGAGGACAACCTCGCCGTGGGTAAAGAACTCTATGATATTTATTGCGCGATTTGCCATGGCGCCAAAGGAGATGGTAAAGGCTGGTTGGTGCAGCGGGAAAAGATCCTCGGTGTCCCTTCTTACAGCGATGCCGCTCGGAATATCACGCCAGGGAGCACCTATCATGTAATGTACTACGGCCTGAACTCAATGGGTTCATATGCGAATCAGCTTAACCACGAGGAGCGCTGGCAGGTGGCTGAGTACGTCATGAAATTAAAAGAAGACCTAACCAAATAGATAGCGATTGCAGATGTATACCTTCTCAAACAGACTTAAAATAGGATCCCTGATTCTTATGGCTCTAGGGCTCGTGGGAATGGGGATAGGTTTTGTTTCCGCACCTTCTACGGTTGAAGAAGCAAAATCCATGGTTGCTGCACATGATGACGGACATGGAGGAGGTCATGGTGAAGTGACCCATGAAGCTACAGGAACTGCTGCTCACGCAGATGATGCCCATGCCTCGGATCACGACGAGCATTTGTTGCACCAGTTACAGAATCGCCCCTGGTCGGCCACTTACGTCGCCCTGTTCTTTTTCTTTATGATTTCCCTGGGTGTTCTTGCCTTTTACGGCGTGCAGAGGGCCTCACAGGCGGGATGGTCTCCAATGCTGTTCAGGGTTATGGAGGGAATTACGGCTTGGCTGGTACCTGGCGGAGTTCTGCTCTTTGTTTTCCTTGTACTTTCTGTACTTCATATGAACCACCTGTTTGTATGGATGGATGCGGAAACGGTTGCCCATGACGAGCTTTTGCAAGGCAAAGCAGGTTACCTGAATCCTACTTTCTTCCTGGTACGCGCTGCGATTTACCTTGGAGGATGGATCGCCTACAGAGAGATATCCAGAAGGTTGTCCCTGGCTCAGGACGCCGCAGATGATAATTCTAATTTCGTAAAGAACTTCAGATGGTCTGCCGGATTCCTGGTTTTCTATCTGGTTAGTGAATCCATGATGTCCTGGGATTGGATCATGAGTTTGGATCCGCACTGGTTCAGTACCCTTTTCGGATGGTATGTTTTCGCCAGTATGTTCGTTTCGGGAATCACGGTTATCGCCATGGTTACAATCTACCTGAAATCAAGAGGGTATCTGCCTGATGTAAATGATAGCCACATACACGATTTGGCTAAATTTATGTTTGGTATCAGTATTTTCTGGACCTATCTCTGGTTCAGCCAGTTCATGTTGATCTGGTATGCGAACATCCCTGAAGAAGTTACCTATTACGTAACGCGAATAGAGAATTACTCCCTGCCTTTTTGGGGTATGCTGGTGATGAATTTTGCATTCCCCTTATTGGTACTCATGAACAGTGATTACAAACGCCTTAACTGGTTTGTGATCATGGCAGGTATCGTTGTCCTGATGGGCCATTACCTGGATGTGTACAACATGGTCATGCCGGCAACAGTGGGAGATCAGTGGTATATTGGTATTCCCGAGATCGGAGCCGTTCTCTTTTTTGGAGGTGCGTTCCTTTTCTGGGTATTCAGGGCGTTGACCAAAGCCCCATTACAGCCTACCCGCAATCCTTATATTGAGGAAAGCAGGCAGTTTCATTATTAAAATAAGCGATAGCGAATCATATCCGTTCACACGATGACAGCAGTATTGACGATAGCGGTTTTAGTTTTAGTGGGCATTGCCGTCTGGCAGATGACCAAGATTTTTGAATTGTCCCAGGTAAGGGCTAAATCGGCAAATGCAGAGGTGGCCACAGATGAGGATAACCGTTACAACGGCTATCTGATGTTCGCATTCCTCATTTTTATTTACGGAATCACCATCTTTAGTTTCTGGAAGTATGGAAAGTACATCCTGCCGGAATCTTCGAGCGAGCACGGGGCGGAATACGACTCCTTGTTGTTATGGTCATTTGTTATTATTTTTATTGTTCAGTTTATCACTCAGGCGTTATTGCATTATTACGCTTATAAATACCGTGGTAAAAAGGGAACCAAGGCATTGTTCTTTGCCGATAATAATACGCTGGAGTTTATCTGGACTATTATTCCCGTAATTGTTTTGGCAGGTTTGATCCTATGGGGTTTATACACCTGGACCAATATTATGGATATCAACGAGGATGACGATCCCCTGATTGTTGAATTGTATGCCCAGCAGTTTAACTGGACAGCTCGTTATGGCGGGGCGGACAATGTGCTGGGAGAGGCCAATGTAAGACTGATTGATATCGATCGCGCGAATATTCTCGGGCTGGATGAATCCGATCCGAATGCCTCCGATGATGTTATTGTCAAAGAACTTCATTTGCCCGTAGGAAGGAAGGTCAATTTTAAATTCCGGTCTCAGGATGTGCTTCATTCCGCTTACATGCCACACTTTCGGGCACAGATGAATTGTGTGCCGGGAATGATTACCGAGTTCTCTTTTACGCCAACGGTTACCACGGCTGAGATGAGACAACGTCCGGAGACTATTGAAAAAGTCAAAAGGACAAACATACTGAGGGCAGAAAAAGCAGCAATGGGGGAACCGAATTCCGACCCATGGGAGTTTGATTATGTATTGCTATGTAATAAAATTTGCGGTAAGTCTCACTACAATATGCAGATGAAGATTATTGTTGAGACTGAAGAAGAGTACCAGGCATGGCTGGAGGGCCAACAGACGTTTAATCAGACGATGGCTTCCATGCAGCCCTAAAAAAGAATTGCAAGAAAAAGAATAAAAAAAAAGATTATGTCAGTACAAGCACATGCATTGACCGATGACCACGCTCATGACCACGGGCACCATCACAAAGAAACTTTTGTAACCAAATATATTTTCAGTCAGGATCACAAGATGATCTCGAAACAATATCTGATTACAGGTTTGATCATGGGATTCATTGGAATCGCCATGTCCCTTTTATTCAGGATGCAACTGGCGTGGCCCGGCGAGTCTTTCCCCATTTTTGAGGCAGTACTCGGTAAGTGGGCTCCTGATGGAGTGATGGATGCGGATATCTATCTGGCCCTTGTGACCATACACGGAACAATCATGGTATTCTTTGTTCTAACAGCTGGACTGAGCGGTACCTTTAGTAACCTGCTTATACCCCTTCAGATAGGTGCACGGGATATGGCTTCCGGCTTTTTGAACATGTTGTCTTACTGGATGTTTTTCCTATCCAGTGTGATTATGGTAATCTCGCTCTTTGTTGAAGCAGGGCCTGCTGCTGCGGGTTGGACGATTTATCCTCCATTGAGCGCATTGCCTATGGCCCAACCGGGCTCTGGGATGGGAATGACCCTGTGGTTGGTCTCCATGGCCATTTTTATCGCTTCGTCCCTTCTGGGTTCTTTGAATTACATCGTAACGGTAATCAATTTACGAACCAAAGGGATGTCCATGACACGGCTCCCATTGACGATCTGGGCATTTTTTGTTACAGCAATTATCGGTGTGATCTCATTTCCGGTTTTGCTTTCTGCAGCGCTCTTACTCATTATGGACCGAAGTTTCGGAACGTCATTTTTCCTTTCGGATATCTTTATTCAGGGAGAGGTCTTGCATTATCAGGGCGGGTCTCCCGTACTGTTTGAACACCTGTTCTGGTTCCTTGGGCACCCTGAGGTCTATATTGTTATTCTTCCGGCCATGGGTATTGTGTCCGAAGTAATGTCTGTGAACGCTCGTAAACCAATCTTTGGATACCGCGCAATGATCGCTTCCATTTTGGCTATTGCGTTTCTCTCGACCATCGTTTGGGGACACCATATGTTTATTTCCGGAATGAATCCTTTCCTCGGATCTGTATTTACCTTTACAACGCTTCTTATCGCGATACCATCAGCCGTAAAGGCGTTTAACTGGATTACTACCTTGTGGAAAGGAAATCTGCAGCTCAACCCGGGAATGTTATTTTCTATCGGGATGGTTTCTACTTTCATCACCGGTGGTTTAACGGGTATAATACTGGGGGACAGTACACTCGATATCAATGTCCACGACACGTATTTTGTCGTGGCGCACTTTCACCTTGTGATGGGTATATCTGCGCTTTACGGGCTTTTTGCAGGAGTCTATCACTGGTTCCCTAAAATGTTCCAGGGACGAATGATGAGCAAGAACCTCGGGTATGTGCATTTCTGGATTACTGCCGTAGGTTCCTATGGGGTATTCTTTCCCATGCATTTCGTGGGAATGGCTGGAGTTCCAAGGAGGTACTATCAGAATACCGCGTTCCCAATGTTCGATGAACTCGTTGATGTTCAGGTATTGATGACCGTATTTGCAATTATTACTGCTCTGGCACAGCTGATCTTTGTTTATAATTTTGTCCGCAGTATTTTCTACGGAGCGCGTGGACCTCAGAATCCATGGAATGCAACCACACTGGAGTGGACGGCACCTCAGGAACATATACATGGCAACTGGCCGGGTGCAATTCCTGAAGTACATCGCTGGAGTTATGATTATAGCAAGACTTTTGAGAATGGCGATTATATCTTGCCTGGACAGGACTTTGTCCCACAGGATGTGCCTTTACAGGAGAACGAAGAAGAATTGCAGCATTAGCGCTGTATAGGATTAAAAAAGCCCGCATCAGCGGGCTTTTTACTTTCTGCTATATGGGTTTTAAGGATTTGTATATCTTTAATCAGAATCTAGGTTAATGACAATGAAGTATTGCATGCGTTTCGGAATATTGGTGATAGCCCTTCTGCTATCAGGTACAGGATTTGGCCAGCGTAAACCTAAGATAAAGGGTAATCGAAGTGTCATAACCGTGGACAAACCTTTAAACGAGTTTGCACACCTGAGCATTACCGATGGTCTTGAAGTGCGGCTTGAGCCGGGAAACAAGGAGGCCGTCCGAATTGAAGCGGACGACAACCTCATCGATATCTTGAGATTTGAACAAGACGGGGACACCCTGAATATTTCGACGTTTTATACCATTACAGGAAGTAAAAAGCTGGACTTAACCCTTACCTATCAGGATCTCAGGACAATTCGCGTTGCCCAGGGGAGCGCAGTAGCGGAGCAGACCATCGAGGTAAATCAGCTGGATCTCATGCTTATGGAAGGCAGCGAAACCTCTTTAACGATTAGCGCGGGATTAGTAAAACTGCAAATGAGCGGAAATGCCACTTCGGACCTCAATATAGCTTCAGATTCGCTTCATATTACATTGGCAGACCAAACCAAATCGTTTATCTACAGCACCGATAGTGCAATGGATATAACACTCTCCGGGCGTGCTACGGCCGTTTTGGAGGGTACGGGTAAATCCCTGACACTCTCCATGACGGACAATGCTTCCCTAAAAGCTGAAGGCATGGAGGTAGGCAGCATAATGGCTTTTCTCAATACGTCCTCCCAGGCGCGCATCAATGCGCTTACCCAATTGTCTTATGAAGGCCGGGATAAATCGAAACTCTATGTCTACGGACAACCCAAAATCGAAATTCTGGGTTTTTATGACACTGCAGAACTTCATAAGTCCTCTCAATAAAACGTGTCATATAAATATTAAAAAACCCTGCTTTCATATTGAAAGCAGGGTTTTGTCGTTAAAGAAAACCAGGTCAGGAGTTTGGTCCGGCCTTCAGGATTTCTGAATTGACACCGGCTTCAAACTTTTTGAAATTCTCCTTGAATAAACCAATCAATTTAGCTTTGGTTGTGTCATAGCTGTTTTTATCCGTCCAGGTGGATTTTGGATTGAGTACTTCAGCAGGTACTTCAGGACAGCTTTGAGGAATATCAAAACCGAATTCAGCATCTTTTGTATAGGAAACTCCGTCAAAATCCCCACGGTGGATCGCATCTATCATAGCTCGGGTATATTTGAGTTTGATACGGGAACCTACACCATGACCCCCGCCTGTCCATCCCGTATTGATCAACCAGGCATTGACTGAATGCTGCTTCATTTTGTCCGCGAGTAATTCAGCGTATTTATTGGGGTGCCACATCATAAAGGCGGCCCCGAAGCAAGCACTGAACGTGGCCTGAGGTTCCGTAACCCCCATTTCTGTACCGGCTACTTTTGCCGTATAGCCTGAAATAAAATGATAGCTCGCCTGCTCTGGGGTTAGTTTACTCACAGGAGGAAGCACGCCAAAGGCGTCACAGGTCAGGAATATGATGTTTTTAGGATGCCCGGCAACACATGGGATCTGAACATTTTCAATATGATGGATCGGATAAGAAGCCCGGGTGTTCTGTGTGATCGAAGTGTCCGAATAATCTACACTCCGGGTACTTTTATCGTACACGACATTTTCCAGTACGGTGCCAAACCGGATGGCATTAAAAATGTCCGGCTCGCTTTCAGCAGAAAGGTCGATCGCTTTGGCGTAACACCCTCCTTCAATATTAAAAGTGCCTTCATCTGTCCAGCAATGCTCATCATCTCCGATGAGTTTCCGCTTTGGATCCGCGCTTAGGGTTGTTTTTCCGGTTCCTGAGAGCCCGAAAAGAAGGGAGACATCCCCCTCGGCCCCAACATTGGCAGAGCAGTGCATTGGCAATACCCCTTCAAGAGGCATGAGGTAATTCATGACACCGAAAATTCCTTTTTTCATCTCCCCGGCATACTGTGTCCCCAGGATGACAATTTCTTTGTTTTCCAAATTAACATCGACAGATGTTTTTGAGGTCATTTCGGAGGTGTAGCTGTTGGCGGGGAAACCTCCTGCGTTGAATATGACATAATCCGGGGTGCCGAAATCAGCCAATTCGGCCGCTGTTGGCATGATCAGCATATTTTGCATGAAAAGGGAGTGATACGCCCTGGTACACACAATGCGAACCTTGATTCGGTATTTTGGATCCCAGCCGGCGTAGGCATCTACGACAAAGAGCCGTTCGCAGATATTGAGATAATCTATGGCGCGTTCCCGGTTTACAAAATAGGTGTGTTCATCCAATCCGATATTAATAGGGCCCCAGTCGATGTTTTTTTCTGATTCCGGATTCCGAACAATACGCTTATCCTTTGGGCTTCGACCTGTTTTTTCACCAGAATAAACCAGCAGGGCTCCAACATCGGAGATCGCGGTTCCCGCTTCCCTGCGCAATCCGATCTCATAGAGGACAGGAACGCTGCTATTTCTGTGTATTTTTTCTACATGTATCCCATATTGGGAGAGGTTAAATGCTGCCATAGATTGAGTGCTTTTGGCGGTTAATAGTCATCAGTATTCTTAAGGCTCCGGGCCTTCTAGCAAAATACAAAGAAGCGGAACATTGGGCATTAAAAACATGATAAATATCAAAGTATTCCAATAAAATTGGTGAGGGCCTGAACCCTGGGAAGTCTTCAGTTTACCTATCTTTGTGCTATTATGAATGAACATCTGGACCCTTCAGCAGACCACCTTTCTCAGGAGGAGCTCGATATCGAGAGAGCCTTAAGACCTGTCTCTTTTGACGATTTTACCGGACAGCGGAAAGTTCTTGAAAACCTGCAGATTTTTGTTCAGGCAGCCAATATGCGACAAGAAGCACTGGATCATACTCTGCTTCACGGACCTCCGGGTCTTGGGAAAACCACCCTTGCACATATTCTTGCCAATGAACTGGGTGTGGGGTTAAAGGTCTCTTCAGGTCCGGTGCTGGATAAACCCGGGGACCTGGCAGGTTTGCTCACCAATCTGGAGGAGCGGGATGTACTCTTCATAGATGAAATTCATCGACTGAGCCCCATTGTTGAGGAGTACCTCTATTCGGCCATGGAGGATTTTAAGATAGATATCATGATCGAATCGGGGCCAAACGCCCGTTCGGTACAAATACACCTGAGTCCATTTACCCTTGTCGGGGCTACCACGCGCTCCGGATTGCTGACCGCTCCCATGCGGGCGCGTTTTGGAATCAACAGCCGTTTGGAATATTACGATACCGAACTATTGTCCACCATCGTGGAGCGCTCTGCAGACATCCTCAAAGTTCCCATAACCCAGGAGGCTGCCATTGAAATTGCAGGAAGAAGCAGGGGGACCCCAAGAATCTGCAACGCACTTCTAAGGCGCATTCGCGACTTTGCACAGATCAAGGGAAATGGCAAAATCGATTTGGAGATCTCCAGATATGGCCTGCAGGCACTAAATGTAGATACATACGGTCTGGATGAAATGGATAACAAAATTCTGTCCACCATCATCGACAAATTCAAAGGGGGCCCTGTCGGACTGAACACCATTGCTACAGCCGTTTCTGAAAATGCAGAAACCATTGAAGAGGTCTATGAGCCCTTTCTGATCCAACAGGGATTCCTGATGCGGACCCCAAGGGGAAGGGAAGTGACAGAACTTGCATACCGCCACCTGGGAAAGATTCGAGGAAGTGACCAACCCGGCTTATTTTGAATCCTTTCTAAATGGCTAATCGAGAGAAAGACCTTTCAAGAAGTACCTCTGACAAATCAGCCAGTCCCTCCAAGCCCATTCATGTAGTGTCTCAATGGGAGGTTTTCAGGAACCGAAAGCGCATCTTGAGGAATCCCCTGCCATTTCATCATGAAAAGTTCCAGGAGTACGGACATACTTTTAAAGTCACCATCGGGCCCGGCAGACGAATTGTTTTTACCCGGGATCCTGAGACCATTCGGACGATCCTTCAGAAAAAACAGCGTAATTATGCCAAATCAGAGCTACAGACCCGGGATCTGGCCAAATATATTGGACATGGAATTCTGACCAGTGAAGGCGACTTCTGGAGGAAGCACCGAAAGATGATTCAGCCTGCATTTCATAAAGAACAGTTACAGGGATTACTCGACCTGATGTACCGGGCGATCCGGAACGAATTATTAGATCTGCCAGTTCGGGAAGTAATGGATATCCTTCCGAAGATGAGTGATCTTGCCTTTCAGGTTGTCGCCCAGTCTCTTTTCAGGGCGGGGGATTTCAGGGCGGATATGAATCGGCTGCAGGAGATCACCGAAGACAACCAGAAAATGCTTATCCGCGAGATGCGACAACCCTACCTGAAATGGTGGTTTACGCTCTCAGGGCGAATTGGGCATCACCTTGGCCTTTCGACAGAAGCAAGGCAAATACTGGATACACTGATCGAAGAACGGGAGTCTTCTGGCACAAGTCGCGGTGACCTTCTGGACATGTTGCTCGATGCCCGTTATGAAGATGGAGGTGCTATGCCCAGAAATCAACTCATCGATGAATTAATCATCCTGTTTACAGCAGGGCATGAGACCACCGCAAATGCCCTGAGCTTTACCGTATTTCTTCTGGCGTCCCATCCGGAAATTCAGGAGCGCTTGTTTGAAGAAGTCAGGGCACTTGACTTTGAAGGCCAGGATAAAATGCACCTGATCCGGAATCTGGTATACGCCCAGCAGTGTATAGAAGAAGCGATGCGCCTGTATCCTCCTGTTTATGTCATCGACCGCGTATCGGTCTGCGAACAAAAGGTTGAAGGGAATACCTATGCCAAAGGGACAACCTGGTTGCTCAGCATCTTTGAATTGCATCGAAGCCCTGATCTTTGGGAACGACCGGATGCTTTTATGCCTGAGCGCTTCGCGCCAGGAAAGAAGAAGGCGTATACCGGGTTCTATTTTCCCTTTGGAGCGGGTCCGAGAATGTGTATTGGGAATATTTTTGCCATGAATGAGATGGTATTGGCCATTGGCTGGCTTGTTAAAAATTACCGGATCACTACTCCTGTTGAATCCCTGCATCTGAACCCGCTGATTTCGCTGAAACCCGGGAAAGTGTTAGTGGAATTGCATTCCCGCTGATTTTTCAAATCCATACAAGTCCTGCCATAAGGCCCCAGAAACTTTTTGGGATAAATAAAGGCGCCTATGTGAATTTCATGATGGAAGTAGGAGCAGGGCGGGCAGAGAACTCCTATGGGGAATATCAGCAAAGGCTTTGAAAGGCCAGATCCAAGTGCGATCCGGACAACTTTTTACACATCAACCAGATTATCAAGCCTGAATAAATGTACCTTGTGGGTATGGATGCCAGACATCGCAATACCCAGCTAATTAAAGCCGAGGCGGATCGCCTTGGCTTTCTTTCCTGCGGTATCTCTGAAGCTACTTTTCTCAGGGAAGAAGCGCCGCGTCTTGAGGCCTGGCTTAAAAATAACATGCACGGGGAGATGGCGTATATGGAAAACCATTTCGACAAACGCCTGGACCCCCGTAAACTGGTCCCTGGGGCTAAATCTGTAATTTCCCTGCTCTACAATTATTACCCGACAACCAAACAGCGGGAAGACTCCTATAAAATCTCAAAATATGCCTATGGAGAAGACTATCACAACGTAATTAAGGCTAAACTCCGGTCGTTGCACGGCTTTATTCAACAGGAAATTGGGGAAGTCCACGGGCGGGTCTTTGTAGATTCGGCACCGGTCCTGGACAAAGCGTGGGCTGCCCGAAGCGGACTGGGTTGGATTGGGAAACACTCTAATTTGCTTACAAAGGAAGTAGGTTCATTCTATTTTATTGCCGAATTGATCTTGGATCTGGAACTGGATTACGACGGTCCTGTTACCGATCATTGCGGGACCTGTACGGCATGTCTGGATGCGTGTCCAACCGGGGCGATCGTACAGCCCTATGTGGTGGATGGGAGCAGGTGTATTTCCTATTTTACCATTGAGCTAAAAAATGAATTTCCTTCGGATCTGGGAGCGAACTTTGACGACTGGGTATTTGGGTGTGACATCTGTCAGGATGTATGCCCCTGGAACCGCTTTTCAAAACCGCATCGCGAACCTGCCTTTGAGCCAAATGCTGCCCTGCTCCAAAATGACAGGCGGGAATGGGAAGAACTCACCGAGGAGGTCTTTAAGCGTGTTTTTCAAAAATCAGCAGTTAAGCGCACAAAATTCTCTGGATTAAAGCGCAATATTTCCTACGTTAAGTCCTCAGGAACAGAAGGAAGCGGGTAGGGCAGGCAATCGAAAGGGCACATCTTGTGGGCGGACTATCTTATGATATTTCTTCAAGAATCTTAAAGTTGTTATATTGAGGTCGCTGGAGGCATCACCAATTGGGCTGTTCTGGTAAACTGACTAAACGAAACAAACTAAATCTTTTTTATGGGCGGATTAGGAACACTGGACCTGGTAGTCATAGTTGTCTACCTGGTGGGCATCATTATCTATGGTATTTCAAAATCCAAAAGAAGCAGTTCTGAGGACTATTTTCTAGGGGGTAGGACAATGACCTGGCCCATTGTGGGTATTGCCCTCTTTTCCGCCAACATATCCAGTTCAACCCTTGTAGGCCTGGCTTCCGATGGTTTTCAGACCAATATAAACGTCTATAACTACGAATGGTACGCCGTTGTTATTCTAATCTTCTTTTCCATTTTTTTCCTGCCCTTTTATTTGAAATCGGGGGTATATACCATGCCTGAATTTTTGCAACGGCGTTACGACAAACGCTCCAGGTATTACTTCTCGCTGATTACGATAATTGGCAATGTAATGGTGGATACCGCTGCCGGCCTATATGTGGGAAGCATTGTCCTTAAGTTGCTCTTCCCGGAAACAAGCTCAACGGTGATCATCATTATCCTGGCCGTGGCCGCAGCGGCGTACACAATCCCCGGAGGACTGAATTCGGTTATTCAAACCGAAGTGATACAAGCCATTTTACTCATTATAGGTTCTTGTCTGCTGACGTATTTTGCTTTTGAGGAACTCGGGGGAGGGTGGCAAACCATGATGGACCGCCTGGATGTGATGCTTGCTTCAGGAGAGGTTAATTTCGGTGACAGGGCAGCTGAAGGGAAGTACATTCCCCAGAACTCCGGTGAGGTCTTCAGTTTGGTGCGTCCTAACAATGATGAGTTCATGCCCTGGTGGGGACTGATTTCAGGTGTTGCGCTCCTCGGCTTTTACTTCTGGGCAAATAACCAGTTTATGGTCCAGCGTGTATTAGGTGCCAAAGATCTGAATCACGGCAGGTGGGGGGCTCTTTTTGCCGGCTTCCTCAAACTCCCTGTTATCTTTATTATGGTGGTACCGGGCTTATTGGCCCTGTTGCTTTTCAATAATCTGGACATTTCCAACCTTAACTATCCGCTGGCAACCGGCGGAATGTGCGAAAACCTTTCCGACTGTCCAAATCTGACCTATCCGGTATTGCTCTTCCAGCTTCTGCCCACGGGAATCCTGGGATTAGTTGTGGCTGGTTTGCTCGCCGCGATGATGTCTTCTGTTTCCGCAACGTTTAACTCGGCTTCCACATTAATTACTATGGACTTTATCAGGGAATTCAAACCCCATCTGACCAGTAAACAATTGGTCAGGGCCGGACAGATTTCCACCCTTGTATTAGTGGTCCTTGCCTCCGCATGGGTGCCCTTTATCGAAAAGGTAAGTGATTCCCTTTGGGGGTACCTTCAACTTGTTATAGCCTTTACGAGCCCCCCGGTTGTTTCCGCATTTATCCTGGGCCTGTTCTGGAAGCGCGCGAATGCAAGTGGCGCCTTTGTAAGCCTCATAGTAGGAGGGATTTTCGCCTTGTTAATGATTTTATCCGCGTCTTTTGATCTATGGCCGTATCTCAATGATTTCCATTTCCTGGCGAAGGCAAATATTTTGTTTGTGATCAGTGTGCTGATCCATGTTGTAGTTAGTTTATCCACGGCCAGGCCCGATATTGAAAAGATAGCGGAATACACCTATAAAAAAGAGCTTTTTACATCTGAAACAGAGGAATTAAAAGCCCTTCCATGGTATCAGAACTACCGTTATCTCGCAGTGATTTTGCTGATCCTTACCGCTGCGATTGTCATATGGTTCTGGTAGTTTAAAGTTGGTAATACAAGGGGTAGGGGGTATGCCCCCGCCCCCGGAACTAATTTATATTTCGTTACTGCATATTCCTTTCAGAATGTCATAACCCTGAAAGAAGGAATTGCTTGAATCCCAGACCTTCTTTAAGGTGGCAATCGATGTAATTAGGCTTTTATCATTATAAAGAACTACCCCTATTCCAACTTCAGCCTTATGGAAAAGGAACATCTGAATCCTGTGCGGATTTTCGCCATTTGCCTTATGTGGATATTTTTTTTATCCACACCTACGCTTTTTGCTCAGGTTGAAAGCGCATGGCCGACCGGGAAAGTAATTGACACAGTACATCTGAAGGATTCTTCAGGAGATAGTTACTCCCTATACCTTCCCGAGAACTACCAGCCCTCTGTCCCTACTCCGGTACTTTTTGTTTTTGACCCGGCTGCCAGGGGATCCCTGGGTGTGGACACTTTTCGTGAAGCGGCGGGTTCCCGGGGTTGGATTGTTGTTTGTTCCAATGTGAGCCGAAATGGTCCCTATGAGAAGAATTTTGAACAGGCCGGCAGCCTTTTTTCAGATGTGTTGACCCGGTTCTCCATAGATCCCGAAATGATTTTTGTAGCTGGTTTTAGTGGTGGGGCCCGATTGGCAACAACGCTCGCCGTTTTAAGTGGGCAGATTCGCGGAGTGATAGCATGTGGAGCGGCATTCTCCCCTAATGCAGGACAGATGCCGTTACCCGGAGTATCTTTTGCATTTACCGGAATTGTAGGTACAAAGGATATGAATTACCAGGAGATTTGGAAGGCGGGTGACTGGCTGGATCGCATTCAGGTGCCACACAGGTTATTCTTTTATGATGGTGTACATAGCTGGCCTCCACGAGCTCATCTTCAGCGCGCCATTGATTGGATGATTATGGAGGCACAGGATGTAGGTAATCTGGACACATCGTTGGTTTTGAATGCTTACGAAACAGACAAAAATATTGCCGATACGCTGTATGCTTCGGGAAGGTTTTATGAAAGTCGCTGGGAGTACCGCCAACTTAAGCAGCAATACCCTTCCCTCACGGATGCGGACGATACCTCCGAAAGACTCAGCCAAATCGAAAAAAGCAAGGATTTCAAAAAAGAGGAGAAGGCCTTTGAGGAGGTCAGGGAGACTGAAGATCGTTTGCGAAAGCAGTATTCAGAACGCTTTCGTTCAGAGCTTGATAAAAATCCGCTCTCGGTCAATATTAAATGGTGGTCACAGCAAATGCAGGTCCTTGAAAAAAAATATGGTGAATCCGAGATTGTGGCTGAAAATAATATGTATGCACGGATAGTAAATCAACTTTTTGCAATGCCCATTGAAGCCTCAGAGGGCTTTCGCAGAAATGAGGAGGTTGAACGTTCGTTGTATTGCAACGAGTTATTGACCGTTCTATTTCCGGACAATGGGCGTTTTAAGATTCGGATGGCTGAGGATTTGGCGCGACTCAACAGGCCCGATAAAATGATAGACATTCTTGAGGATTTACGGGCATCCGGGTATTCCAATACCTCCTATATTCGAAACAATCGTTTTTTTAAGCCTTACCTGGACCGTCCCGATTTTCCGTTTAAATAGCCGAAAATCACTGTCATTAGGGCAGTTTAAATATTGGTAGTGTTGTACATTTCGGGAATCCCCCACCCACCCAATGTAAATTTAGGTCTATAGACTGCATACCAAAATCAGTCGGTTCCATTGACCACAACCCGCCAGCCTAATCGGGAATCAGGGCTGCTTTTACTGCACTGTTTATATGTTTTCTATCAGGAAGTGGCCCTGGGATATTGTCAAAGGGATAATCCCCTTATTTTTGTAATTCAAACCCATCTGATGAGCAAAGAAACAAAAAGGCGACAGGCCCTTATTTATCACGCCAAACCCCAACCCGGTAAAATAAAGGTTGTCCCAACTAAACCTTACAGTACGCAACGGGATCTGGCGCTCGCCTATTCTCCCGGAGTGGCGGAGCCCTGCAAGGAAATACACAAGGATAAAGACCAGGTCTACAAATACACGGCAAAGGGAAATATTGTCGCAGTAATCTCCAATGGCACGGCCGTTTTGGGCCTTGGAGATATTGGTCCCGAAGCTTCCAAACCAGTTATGGAAGGTAAATGTTTGCTGTTCAAGATTTTCGCGGATATCGATGGGATCGATATCGAGCTGGATACAAAGGACGTGGATACTTTTGTCGAAACCGTCAAGACGATGGCTCCGACATTTGGCGGGATCAACCTCGAGGACATAAAAGCCCCCGAGGCTTTTGAAATAGAAAGGCGCCTTAAGGAGGAACTGGACATCCCCGTAATGCACGACGATCAACATGGTACAGCCATTATTTCTGCTGCGGCCCTCTTGAATGCCCTCGAACTCGCCGGAAAGGAAATTGACAAGGTGCGGATTGTCATCAGCGGTGCGGGTGCTGCAGCCGTTTCCTGCACCCGACTCTACAAGGCATTCGGTGCAAAGGGAGAGAATATCCTCATGCTGGATAGTAAAGGGGTTATTCGAAAGGATCGGGAAAACCTGACACCTGAGAAACAGGAATTCGCAACAGAGATGGAATTAGACACCCTGGATGAAGCCCTTGTGGGAGCAGATGTATTTATTGGACTCTCGGTCGCGGATATAATGACGGCTGAAATGCTGGAGTCCATGGCTGATAACCCCATTGTCTTTGCAATGGCGAATCCCGACCCTGAAATCAGTTACGACCTCGCTATAAAGACCCGGAAGGATATCATTATGGCTACGGGACGTTCCGATCATCCCAATCAGGTAAACAATGTCCTGGGTTTTCCATTTATTTTCAGGGGTGCGCTGGATGTGCGGGCGACAAAGATCAACGAGGAGATGAAAATGGCTGCTGTAAAAGCCCTGGCGAATCTGGCGAAACAACCCGTACCCGAACAGGTGAATATCGTTTATGGGGAAACCAGACTGGCGTTTAGCCGTGACTACATCATTCCAAAACCCTTTGATCCCAGATTGATTTCTGAAATACCTCCCGCTGTTGCCAGGGCAGCTATGGAAAGTGGTGTAGCTAAGGAACCGATTACGGACTGGAATCGTTACGAAGCCGAATTGTTAGTTCGCTCCGGGGATGAAAAGAAGGTGATGCGCATGCTTATGAATAGGGCTAAGGGCAATCCAAAACGCATCGTTTTTGCTGAGGCGGACCAGTTAGACGTCCTTAAAACCGCACAAATCGCATATGAAGAGGGAATAGCTCATCCCATCCTGCTCGGAAATCGGACGCTTATTGAAAATCTGATGACGGAACTGGAGTTTGATGCAGACATTCCCATTATCGATAATTTCGGAATAGAATCGCTTGAAAAGCGCGAACATTATGCAGAGCGGTATTGGATTGGTCGCAAACGAAGAGGTACCACCCTGTACGGGGCAAATTTAAAAATGCGGCATAGGAATTACTTCGGGGCCATGATGGTATTGGAAGGGGATGCAGACGGGATGATTTCAGGATATACCCGAGCCTATTCGACAGTGGTCAAGCCGATTTTTGAAGTAATCGGACGGGCGGCAGAAGTTGCGCGGGCGGCAACGGTCCACATCATGATTACGCCAAAGGGACCCTATTTTTTAGCGGACACCTCCATAATTATCGATCCGACTGCTGAGGAACTTGCAGCTATTGCCCGTATGACTGCAAACCTGGCGGTAGCTTTTGGATTTGAGCCTGTCCTGGCCCTGTTATCCTACACCAATTTCGGCTCCTCAGATCACCCGAATGCCCGGAAAGTAAGAAGGGCGGTAGAACTGCTCCACGAACAGGATCCCGTATTGCAGGTTGATGGAGAGATTCAGGCAGATTACGCGCTGAATCGCGAAATGAATCAGAATCAATTCCCATTTTCAAAATTGGTCGACCGGAAAGTCAATACGTTAATTTTCCCAAACCTGGAGTCGGCTAACATTACCTATAAACTGTTGAAGGAACTCTATGGGGCAGAGGCTATAGGGCCCATCATGCTGGGGCTTCGCAGGGCCGTACACGTGATTCCAATGGGTGCATCCGTAGAGGAAATGGTCAATATGACCGCCGTAGCCGTAATCGATGCACAGGAGCGTGAAAAGCGGAAACAGGCACATCTTAAGAATTCATGAACTGCTTTGTAAACTAAGAATAACTCAACCCAAACAACCATGATTCATCACCTTACCGGAAAATTAATTGAAAAGCAACCTACTCATGTTGTCGTTGAATGTGCCGGGGTAGGCTACTTTTTAAATATTTCACTCAATACCTTTTCCGCAATTCCCGACCAGGAGAATCTCAGGATCCTGACCTATCTGCAGGTTCGGGAAGATGCACATATTCTCTTTGGTTTTTACAGTGAGGCGGAACGCGAAATATTCAAATTACTCATCTCGGTTTCCGGCGTTGGCACCTCCACTGCACGTACCATGCTTTCCTCGATGACTCCTGCTCAAATTCGCGACGCAATCGTAAGCGAAAATGTACCTGCAATACAGGCGGTAAAAGGCATCGGTGCCAAAACAGCTCAACGTCTGATTCTGGACTTGAGAGACAAGGTTCTCAAAGTTTACGATCTGGACGAAGTTTCCCCTGAATCAGGCAATACAAATAAGGATGAAGCGTTATCTGCATTAGAGGTTCTTGGTTTCGCCCGTAAGGCGGCGGAAAAGACCGTAGATACAGTTTTACGCCAAGATCCTGCACTAAGCGTAGAGGGTATTATCAAGAGTGCGCTTAAAAATTTGTAAAACGTTTGAAAACAGGGGCATCTAAATTTTTCAGATCCTTTTGCAAACCGTTATTCTTCCTGACTTTTCTGTTGGTGACCTCCCTTGGGATGGTTCGTGGACAGGAAGTCGCACCAACTGAGGCAGATTCTGTTAAAACCGGAGTTGACCTGGGTAGGATGCGTATGGAGAATCCGGAAAGCATCGTCTCCAAATATACCTATGATCCAAAACTGGACAGGTATATCTACACGGAATCCGTGGGGGAGTATGATATTTCCTACCCAATAATCCTCACCCCCGAACAGTATCTGGAAATGGTCCGTCAATCGGATATGAAATCCTACTTCAAACAGAAGATGGATGCATTTACGGGTAAAAAAGAAGGTAGTGAAGAGGCCCGTAAGAACCTCCTTCCAAATTTCTATGTCAACAGCAGCTTTTTTGAAACCATTTTCGGTGGAAATTCGATAGAAGTGATACCCCAGGGTTCTGTTGCCATGGATCTGGGCATCATATGGCAAAAAAATGACAACCCGGCCCTTTCGCCACGAAACAGAACCAACCTCGCCTTTGATTTCGACCAGAGGATCAGTCTGAGTATGCTGGGTAAAATCGGGGAACGACTTCAGGTGTCTGCCCAGTACGACACGGAAGCTACCTTTGATTTTCAGAATCTGATCAAATTGGATTATACGCCTACGGAAGATGACATCATCCAAAAGATCGAAGTGGGTAATGTGAATATGCCACTGAACAGTTCCCTGGTAACCGGGGCTCAAAGTCTGTTCGGTGTAAAAACACAACTACAATTTGGAAGAACCACGGTAACTGCGGTGTTCTCCGAACAACGCTCTCAAAACAACACAGTGGTCGCTCAGGGTGGTGGTACCCTGAATGAGTACGAACTAACTGCCCTTGATTACGATGAAGACCGGCACTTTTTCCTGGCCCAGTATTTCAGGGATCGATACGATGTGGCCCTCGAAGACTATCCATTTATCCGGAGCCAGGTACAGATTACCCGACTTGAAGTCTGGGTAACCAACCGGAGCCAGCAAACTCAGAATGTGCGAAATCTGGTCGCCATTCAGGATTTAGGGGAAACCGCTCCTGAGATTACCCGGATTGGGCGTCTGGGAGGTGATCCCCCCGGGTTTTTTGATATTAGTGGTACAAATCCTGACCTGCCGCGAAATCCCGCCAATGCATATGACCCCGGTCAGATCGATAATGGGGGCGTACTAACAGGTGATGTCCGCGATATTGCCACGGTTAAAAATGCATTTCAGATCCCTGGCGGCTATACCGCCAACGAGGGTTTTGACTATGCCATTCTCGAAAATGCGCGCAAGCTGGAACCTATAAGGGATTATTCCTTCGATACCCAATTGGGGTATATTTCCCTGAACCAAAGACTGAGTAATGACGAGGTCCTCGGGGTGGCTTTTCAATACACTTTTAACGGCGAGGTGTTTCAGGTAGGAGAATTCGCAAACGGGTCAATAGACGCAACAACGGTTGATCCGGGAGCAGGGGCCGTACAGGTAAACAACAACACCCTGGTGGTAAAACTGTTAAAAAGTAATATCACCAATGTCTCCGATCCTATCTGGGATTTGATGATGAAAAATATTTACGCCACAGGGGCATTTCAACTCGCCCAGGAGGATTTCAGAATGAATATTCTCTACAATGACCCAACGCCCCGGAATTACATTACCCCTGTTGATCCGGATGATGGGTGGCCTACTACTCCGAAACCCCTCGAAGAGCGAATACTTCTGGATGTTTTTAACCTGGATCGCCTCAACGTTTATAACGATGTTCAGCCTGGCGGGGATGGTTTCTTTGATTTTGTCCCGGGGATCACGGTAAACACCCAGAATGGTCTTATCATTTTCACGAAGGTGGAGCCCTTTGGGGAATACCTGTTCGAACTCCTGGGGGGAGGCGTTTACGATGTCCCGGATGATCAGGGGTACAATCCAAACCAACAGAAGTACGTATTTCGGAACATGTACATCCAGACCAAGGCTGCCTCCCTTGAAGATGCTGAAAAGAACAGGTTCCGGCTCAAAGGGCAGTATAAATCCCAAAGCGGAGGAGGCATACCCATTGGGGCTTTTAACGTGCCTCAGGGTTCTGTGCGTGTAACGGCGGGTGGCCGGCAGTTGCAGGAAGGGATCGACTACACGGTCAACTATCAGGCAGGAACTGTACAGATCCTGGATCCAAGTCTGCAGGCCTCAAATGTCCCCATCAATATTTCAGTAGAAAACAATGCGGTCTTCGGACAGCAGACCCGAAGGTTTACAGGGATAAATCTGGAACACCAGTTCAATGAGAATTTTGTTCTGGGAGGAACACTCCTGAACCTCAACGAACGCCCACTGACACAAAAGGCCAATTACGGCGTGGAGCCTGTCAATAATTCTGTTTTCGACTTTTATGGAAACTATTCCACAGAGGTGCCATTTCTGACACGTCTGGCCAATATGCTTCCCAATGTGGATACAGACGTCCCCTCCAATGTTTCCGTAAGGGGAGAAGTAGCCTTTTTACAACCCAATTCTCCAAAAAATGCAGATTTCCAGGGAGAGACAACTACCTATCTCGATGATTTTGAAGGGGCCCAGGCCCTGATTGACATACGGGGCTTTCTCGGGTGGTCCCTGGCCAGTACCCCCCTGGAGTTTCTCGATGGGGGAGAGCAGGATCTCGAAGCCGGCTTTGAACGAGCCAAGCTTGCCTGGTATACCATAGACCCCATATTTTACACAAATCAGCGTCCTTCGGGCATTACCGATAACGACCTCAGCACCAACCTAACGCGAAGGATATTCGTGGATGAAGTGTTCCCACAGGTAGATATTGCACAGGGGCAAACAACGGTACAGAATACCCTTGATATGGCTTTTTATCCGGATCTCAAAGGGCCGTACAATGCCAATCCGAATTTTGAAGGCGAGGCTCCCGGGGAAAAATGGGGGGGTATCATGCGCTCCCTGAGCAGTACGAATTTTGAGCAATCCAATGTGGAATTTGTTCAGTTCTGGGTGCTCGATCCTTTTGTGGACGGGGCGGCTACGGGGCCTGGAGAACTCGTAATCAATCTGGGGAACATTACGGAGGACATCTTGCCCGATGGGCGAAAACAATATGAAAATGGTCTGCCAGGCGTAGATTCCAATGACCTGGTGACCCCAACGGCTTGGGGTCAGGTTCCTTCAACTCAGGCCCTGGTGTACGCTTTCGATGCCCTGGAACCCAACCGGGTACTCCAGGATATTGGTTTAGACGGCCTGGATGATTTGTCCGAAGCGGGTATCGGGTATAATGGTCCGCCAGAGGATCCGGCCCTGGATAATTATGTGTATTATCTCAATCGGGATGGAAGCGTCCTGGAGCGCTACCTCGACTTCAACAATACGCAGGGGAATTCTCCTGTGGCGGTAACCGATACAGACCGGGGAAATACCACACTTCCCGATGTCGAGGACATAGACCGGGATTTGACGATGAACACGGTAAACAGTTATTACGAATACCGCATACCGATTCGTCCGGGTATTTCGGTGGAGGATCGCTATGTAACGGACATTCGCGAAGGCCTCACCACCAATTTGCCCAACGGGACACAGCTGAATTATCGCTGGATCCAATATAAGATACCGCTGAGCGACTTCTCGGATGCCGTAGGCGGTATTACGGATTTTCGGTCTATCAGTTTTATGCGAATGTACCTCACCGGTTTTCAGGACCCCCTGGTATTGCGGTTTGCTACTCTTGATCTGGTTCGCGGCGATTGGAGGACCTATACCCGTAGCCTGCAGACCAATGTTGATCCCCCTGAGGATGATGTTACCACCCTGGATGTGAATACCGTGAATGTCGAGGAGAATAATGCGCGTATTCCAATACCCTATGTGTTGCCCCCCGGAGTTTTTCGGGAGCAGTTGAACAACAACAACACGATCGTCCGACAGAACGAACAATCGCTTTCTCTTGTGGTCGAAGATCTGGAATCTCAGGATTCAAGGGGAGTCTTTAAAAATGTAAATATCGACCTGAGACAGTACAAACGTATTAAGATGTTCCATCATGCAGAGAAGTTGAACGAATCTGACCCGTATGAGGATAACGAATCTGCGGTAGCCTTCCTGAGGATTGGAACCGATTTTACGGAGAATTTCTATCAACTGGAAGTGCCCCTGTCCTTTACGGATTTCTCCGCAAGATCTTCGGAAGAAATCTGGCCAGCCATAAACGAACTCGACGTGGCCCTGGATGACATGAACAAGGTTAAGTCCAAAGGGGTATCTGATCAATCCCTCGGAGATATCACGTTTTACGAAATACGGGATGGAGAAGCTGTTATAGTCGATGAATTTGCCCCCCGTGAACCGGGTAGGGTTCGAATTGGGATTCGTGGGAATCCATCTTTGGGTAGCATCAGAAGTGTCATGGTAGGTATTAAAAACATCGATGTTATTCCGCTTAGAACTGAAGTTTGGTTTAACGAGTTAAGACTCGCGGGGCTCGACAATGATGGAGGGTGGGCAGCTGTAGCTTCCCTGGATGCGAACATGGCAGATTTTGCAAATGTATCGGCCACAGGAAGTACTTCTACCTCCGGATTCGGAGCTATCGATCAGCGCCCCAATGAACGATTAAGGGAAGATGCCGTTGCCTACGGAGTGGTAACCAATGTGGAAATCGGCAAGCTCTTCCCAGGACAATGGGGCCTGCAAATCCCTTTCAACTACGGTATTTCAGAAGAACTGATCACTCCTGAATTCGACCCTGTTTACGACGACCTGAAACTTGAAGACCGGATTGATGCCGCAGACACGGCTGAAGAGGCCGAGGCGATTCGGGAGCAGGCAGAGGACTACACCAAGAGGACGAGCGTCAACTTTATAGGGGTTCGAAAAAACCGTTCTGATGAGGCTGAGGCCAACTTCTTCGATATCGAAAATTTCACCTTTAACTACAGCTATAATGAGACGAATCACCGGGATTTTCAAGTAGCTGAACTCAAGGACCAGAGCGTTCGTGCCGGCATGTTGTACAACCATAATTTTAAACCGGCCACGGTAGAACCTTTTGCCAAAAACGACTCTATCCTCAACGGTAGTTACTGGCAATGGCTGAAGGATTTTAATCTGAATCTGCTTCCGACCAGTGTTTCTGTGCAGTCCGATGTCAACCGGCAATTCAATCAGCAACGGTTCAGGGACGTTTTGGAGCCTGGAGTCGAAAGCCTGGAATTACCGCTCTTACAGCAGCGGAATTATCTTTTTAACTGGCAATACACCCTGAATTACGCAATCTCCAAGTCCTTGAGGGTCAATCTTACGGCTGCGAACAACAATATTATCCGGAATTACTATGCAGAGCCTGGGAATCCCTTTTCGGAAATCGATCAGGAATTGAATGTATGGAATGGGTTTTTCGATACAGGGGAGGCCAATCGGCACGCCCAGCAAATGCAATTGAATTACGAAATCCCGTTCAGTAAAATTCCCATTCTGGACTTCATCAATTCACAATATACCTACACGAGTAATTTTGAATGGCAGCGAGGCGGAGATGCCCTTAACCTCGCGGTCGCAAAGGAGCAGAACCCCGGTATTCCGGAGGAAGAGCTCATCCTGCCTTCCATAAATTCCGTTCAAAATGCAAATACCCATAACATCACGGCAACCCTGACCATGCAGCGGCTTTACGACCGGATCGGACTTAAAAAGCGATCGGGAAAGGCGACCGCCCAGATTGCGGCCCCCAGGGGAAGGCCGGGGGATGGAAACGAAGGGGAAGCTCCAAAGACACCGAAGAAAACGTCGAAGCTGGCCAATGTGGGAATCGATATTCTTACAATGGTCAAACGTTTGAATATAAACTACCTGGAAAACAACGGATCCGTCCTGCCCGGGTATACCCAATCCGTTGGATTTATCGGTACGACCAAACCTACGATAGGCTTTGTATTTGGAAGCCAGGCAGACGTTCGGTTTGAAGCAGCCCGCAAAGGCTGGCTTACGGATTTCCAGGAATTCAATCAGCAATTCATCCGCAGAACGAACAAGCAACTCAATATAACCGCCACGGCCCTTCCGGTGCCCGAACTCACCATTGACCTCCTTGCCGAACGGCAGTTTGCAAGTACCCGTCGGGAGAACTTCCGTATTGAGGATGGGGAGTATATTGAACTTACCCCAAACACCCTGGGAACCTTCAGTATCTCTACAATTATGATCGGAACTGCTTTTTCAAGTAGCGATGAATTTGACTCCGCCACCTTTGAGACATTCAAGGAGAACAGGCTTACCGTTGCCGAGCGACTTCAGGAGCAAAGTAACCTTCCGGATTCCGGAAGAGATGAGGAGGGATATCCAAATTTGTTTGGCAAAACGAGCCAGGATGTCCTTTTGCCCTCCTTTTTTGCGGCCTATACCGGAGCGGACGCCGAAAGTGTGAATCTTGGGATTTTCCGGAACGTTCCGCTGCCAAACTGGAACATTAAGTACACCGGACTGATGAAAAATAAGTGGTTCCGGAAGAAATTTAAACGTTTTTCCCTGAGTCATGGATATCGGGCAGCCTACAGTGTAAATTCCTTCCAGACCAACCTGGAACGCGACCGTTTGATCGGAATCGGCGAGGAGCCCATCAACCCGGAAACCGGGGATCTTCTGCCTGAAAACATTATTAATAATGTAGTACTGAACGATGCGTTTAACCCCTTGATCCGGGTGGACTTCGAGATGCAGAATAGTTTAAGTGTATTGGCCGAAGTACGAACGGACCGCGCACTCGCCCTGTCCTTTGATAATAATTTGCTCACCGAAATCAATGGAGAAGAATACACTATAGGACTCGGATATCGTATTCAGGACGTGAATTTTGTCACCCGCATCGGGGGAGAAAGGACACGGCTTAAAGGAGATATAAATTTTAAAGCCGATTTGAGTCTGAGGGATAACATTACCATCATCCGGAATCTGGATCTGAATAACAACCAGGTGACCTCAGGCCAAAACCTGCTTTCCATCAAGTTTACTATAGATTACGCCCTAACCAAGAACCTGAATGCGCTGTTCTTCTACGACCACAACTTCTCCAAGTTTGCCGTATCCACAGCCTTCCCGCAGACCACCATCAATACAGGATTTACCCTCAGGTACAATTTCGGAAACTAGAGATTTTCTTCTTACGGAATGCATCCCTCACGGATGCTCTACTTTAGGGTCTGTCACCTTTTTTAAGGAGAAAGTTGGCACGTATAGGATGAAAAACTACATTTGTCTGTCTAGCTAAATTTAGTTTATAATGAATGTACCTGCCGAACTTAAGTATACCAAAGACCACGAATGGATTCAGGTTGACGGCGACGTCGCTACCGTAGGAATCACCGATTTTGCTCAGGGTGAACTCGGGGATATCGTTTATGTTGAAGTAGAAACCGTAGATGAGACCCTGGACAAAGAAGAAGTCTTTGGTACGGTCGAAGCGGTTAAGACGGTATCAGATTTATTCCTGCCCGTCAGTGGAGAGATCATAGCGTTTAACGAGGACCTGGAGGAAGAGCCGGAGAAAGTTAATGAAGACCCATATGGTGCGGGGTGGATGGTTCGGATCAGAATGTCCGATCCTTCAGAATTGGAAGATCTTCTCGATGCAGCGGCATATAAAGAAATAATCGGTGGCTGAAAAAGCCCGGTACAGCATGCTCTTTCTCTTTTGGATGATCATGCTCACAGTCCTTTGTCTACTCCCATCAGATAATCTCAGCGTAAAAACACCCCCGATACCCTATTTGGATAAATGGGTGCATTTTACATTTTATGCGGTAGCCATGACCCTTGGAGCCCTTTTTATGAGAGAGCGGATGCAGTTTCGATTGCGAAGGGGTAAGGCCCTCCTTTTTATGGGCGCCGGACTGATTATTTATGGTATGATTATTGAAGTGCTTCAAGGGATAAGCGAACAGGGCCGAAGCGCGGAATGGTGGGACATCGGTGCTAACATTCTCGGAATCGCATTTGGTGCAGGCCTCTCACTCCTTCTTTTCAGGAACGTGAGCGTATTTTATTGGGAGGATTAATTGCTTATTTGATAAAAATATAGTTAAATTAGCGAACATTAAATCAAGGAGACTCATGGAACAGAAAAAGAATCCAAAAGCCGATCTTAACCGAAATAGCAGTCTGTATTTCGTGTTGGGACTTTTGGTTGTACTATTGTTGGTCTGGGGCGCTTTTGAGTGGAAAACCTATGATGAGCAGAATGATTACGACATTTCGCTCAATGTGGAAGACATGCTCGATGAAGAGGTTCCAATGACCGAACAAATCAAAACGCCACCACCTCCACCACCACCTGCAGCACCTGAGGTAATCGAGGTAGTAGAAGATGAGGAAGAGGTTGAAGAAACTGTGATAGAATCCACTGAGACCAGTCAGGAGGAAGAAATTATCGAAGTTGATGATATTGAAGTTGAAGAAGTAGAAGAGGATGTAGAAGTACCTTTTGCAGTAATTGAGGATGTGCCTGTTTTTCCCGGGTGTGAAAGCGCCGGAGACAAAAAGGCTTGTTTTAACGAAATGATGCAAAAGCATATCCGCAAGAATTTCCGGTATCCTGAAATTGCACAGGAAATGGGTGTTCAGGGACGTGTGGCTGTAATGTTTACCATTCAGAAAGACGGCTCCATCGGAAACATTCGTTTAAGAGGACCAGATAAAAACTTAGAAGCAGAGGCGCGCCGCATTATAGAAAAATTGCCTAAGATGACCCCTGGGCGTCAGCGCGGAAGGGCAGTACGTGTACCTTTCAGTATTCCGATTACTTTTAAATTACAGTAATCCAAAAGAAGGCTTAGATAAACCCCGGTAATCCGGGGTTTTTTTTTGGCCTTTCTCCATTCCCCAAACAGGGTTTTTGTTTGGCCCTGGCACTAAGTCGAGACATCGGGGCTTATTCCTGTCTTTCGTTGGAAAGAAGTTCGTTGGTCCGTATCTTTGCGGGCCATAATTGGAGTGAATGAAACCTGTCGCCGGCGCAATACAGCCCAATCAAATTCAAGTCGCCTTTTCTGATTTCAAAGAGATCACCAAAGCCAGACTTGCGGTAAGTGTGGTGTTTTCGGCAGTGGCGGGCTACTTCCTCGGGGCGGATGAAATCCGGTTCCTTCCCTTGCTTCTTCTGGCAGTTGGGGGGTATTGCATGGTTGGAGCATCTAATGCCTATAACCAGGTCATAGAACGCAATTTGGATGCCCTGATGCACCGGACTAAAAACAGGCCCATCCCCTCAGGCCGGATGTCAGTAGCTCAGGCTATGACTATAGCCATTGTGATGACAGTGGCGGGTATCGTCCTGCTTTACCTCCTCAATCCCAAAACGGCCCTTTTCGGGACACTTTCTATTTTTCTCTATACCTGTGTGTACACCCCCTTGAAAACGATCACCCCCTTATCTGTATTTGCAGGTGCCTTCCCGGGGGCAATTCCTTTTATGCTTGGGTGGGTGGCGGCAACAAACGATTTTGGAATTGAACCCGGGACCTTGTTTATGATACAGTTTTTCTGGCAATTCCCCCATTTCTGGGCGCTTGGCTGGATGCTGGATGATGACTACAGGCGGGGCGGGTTTAAAATGTTGCCTACCGGAAAGAAAGATACAGGGACAGCCCTGCAGATTATAATGTATACGCTTTGGATGATGATCATCTCGATAGTTCCCGTATTCGGGATAACCGGGAGGCTGCATCTTTCGGTTCCCGCAGCTGTACTGATTTTTTTGGCGGGGCTGGTCATGTTGTGGTTTGCGCTAAGGCTCTACGAATTGCGTGACCGCGCTTCTGCGCGCAAGCTTATGCTTAGCAGTGTCACCTACATTACGCTTATTCAAATAATATACGTTGTCGACAAATTTTTATCATGAGTGAAAACCTGACAGAAGGAACTTTGGAGGAGAAAACGGGGCGGGCAAAAAGGATGATGCTCTGGTTTGGCATCGTTAGCCTTATCATGAGTTTTGCGGGCTGGACAAGCGCGTATATCGTTAGTAGTGCCCGGGATGACTGGATGACGGATTACACCTTACCAGGACCTTTCTGGGTAAGTACGGTGCTAATCCTGTTGAGCAGCCTTACCTATTGGTTGGGGAAGCGGGAGGTCTCAAGGAATCAACAGAAAAAAGGAACGATCTGGTTATTGATCACCCTATTGCTGGGTGTTTTATTTATCATATCCCAATTCTTTGGCTTTTCAGAAATGATCGGGATGGGGTATTATTTTACGGGACCGACGAGCAACATTACCCTGTCATACATTTTTCTGATTGCTGCTATTCATATTTTGCACGTAGTGGCCGGAATGATATCGCTCCTCGTGGTGCTGTTCAAACAAATCAGGGGTTTATACGGACCGGGCAACATGCTGGGAATGGAGTTGGGTATTACCTTCTGGCATTTCCTCGATGCCCTGTGGGTCTACCTCGTACTGTTTTTCTATTTTTTTCGTTAAAAGAATGGATGTCAATTTTGTCTGGCAATTCTGCTTTTCTAACGCCTAAAAAAATGTATTTTTGCTAAAATTCTCATAACTCGATCACAAAATATATGGATACTACGGTAACAACGGGTGCTGATGAGCCGGTATGGGGAGGTGGAAACCGCCCCCTGAATGCCAGTTATGGAAAATTGATGATGTGGTTTTTCATCGTTTCTGATGCCCTGACCTTTTCAGGATTCCTCGCAGCCTATGGATTTTCCCGGTTTAAGTTTATAGAAACATGGCCCATAGCCGATGAGGTATTTACCCACGTTCCCTTTTTCCATGGGAATTTCCCCATGTACTATGTGGCGTTTATGACTTTTGTTCTTATCATGTCCTCTGTTACTATGGTGCTGGCTGTTGATGCCGGACACCGGATGATGAAGAATAAGGTGATCATTTATATGTTCCTGACCATTATCGGGGGTGCGATCTTCGTCGGTTCACAGGCTTGGGAATGGGCTACTTTTATTCGGGGTGATTACGGAGCCGTAGAAACAAAAGGGGGCCGTATCCTGCAGTTTGTGAATGCGGAAACTGGTGAGCGTGCGGCAATAGCCGACTTCGCTGCGACGATTCCGGGCGAACGGACCCAACACGAAAGCGCGAAAGGACTGTGGTTTGCGGATGAATCTTCCTTGCCTACCTTCACTGTTAATGAAGTTGCTGAAGGTCTGCGGGCGAACCCAAATATCTTAATCCGCACGGAACAGATCACGGCTGAGGGAGAGAAAACCCTGTTGAGTCGTCCGGAAACACTGGATCGTATCAAAGATGCCAAGTATGTGGTAGAGGGGGCAAACCTTGTCCGTAACGAATACGGAAGTCGTCTTTTTGCCGATTTCTTTTTCTTTATTACAGGTTTCCACGGCTTTCACGTTTTTTCAGGAGTGGTGATCAATATCATTATCTTCTTTAATGTCATTCTGGGAACATACGAACGCCGGGGTCATTATGAAATGGTCGAAAAGGTAGGGCTCTATTGGCACTTTGTAGACCTTGTCTGGGTATTTGTATTTACTTTCTTTTATCTGGTTTAATTTTTTAAAGCGAGACGCATGGCGCACGAACATAAATTAGAAATTTTCAGGGGACTCGTAAAATTCCGCTCCAATACCAGTAAGATCTGGGGAGTACTGGTTTTCCTTTCCATAGTAACCGCTATTGAGGTCGCACTTGGGATCACCAAACCTGCAATTCTAACGGCTAATTCCTTTTTGGGTATGAAATTACTCAACTGGATATTCATCATTCTCACTTTGGTAAAGGCCTACTATATCGCATGGGATTTTATGCACCTCAGAGATGAGAAGAGTACACTTCAGCGCGCTGTCGTCTGGACGCCCATCTTTCTTGTCGCATACCTTATCTTTATCCTGCTTTTCGAAGCGGACTACATCTATACGGTCTTTAGGGACGGATTTGTGAAATGGGATTTCTAATCCGAATTAACACTCTATAAAGACGGTTTCACAACCGTCTTTTTTATTTTTGTACAGTGCTGAAGTCATGAAGAAAACGGTAGTCCTTATTGTGCTTTTTGTCCTTCCCCTGGTGGTCTACATGTTCTTTGCCTCAGGTGTGACTAATTTTGGGAGGCTTCCGGTGCTCACCGAAGAGGTTGGGGAACTGGATGGATTTCAGACAGAGGCCCGACTGGAAGGAAAAATCACAATTTTATGTTTTTCGGGATCTGAATCGGCTACACGGGAAGGCAATGCCTTCAATCTGAACCAAAAGATTTATAAGCCGTTTTATGAGTTCACCGATTTTCAGGTGGTCATGGTCGTACCTTTGGGTCAGGAGGAATTTGTCTCGAATCTGAAGAAGGAATTGGGCGCATTGGTAGATATTGGCAACTGGGAATTCGTATACGGGTCCCGGGAGGATATTCAGGAGCTTTTTGAGAGTCTGCAGACCGATTTGGAACTGGATGCCACCGGAGGTACCCCCTATGTTTTTATTATCGATAAAGATCGCAAACTAAGGGGCAGGAATGCAGACGACGATATTGGCACGAAATACGGTTTTAATACAAGCTCAGTGGCCGATCTTAATAACAAAATGAAGGATGATGTCAAAATCATCCTGGCGGAATACCGGCTTGCATTGAAGAAGAATTTGGCCGAAAGGCAGTAGGAGAACCAAATTCCCGCCTGGGCGAAAAAAATTGAAATACGTTACGTTGAAGAAAAAATACAATTACATATGGGTGGGCCTGATTATCCTGATATTCGGGATTATTTTTGTACCCAAGGTTGTTCAAAGGCTTCAGGATGGAGACGTTGTGGAACACGATAGAATCAGTACGGATCCTGAAGACAAATCCCTTGCCTATATCGAACTAAATGGGGAAAAGCGAAAAGTCCCTTCCTTTGCCCTGCTCAACCAGGACAGCCTTCTGGTCACAGATCAGGACTACCTTGGCAAGGTTTATATTGCCGAGTTCTTTTTTACAACCTGTCCGACCATCTGTCCGGTAATGAACAAGAACCTGGTTCAACTTCAGGAAGAGTTTCGCGAATTTGAAGACTTCGGAGTTGCATCGTTTACCATCAATCCGGTTTACGATACCCCAAGGGTGCTTAAGGAATACGCAGGAAAATATGGGATTACGGACATGGACTGGCATTTGTTGACCGGAGATCCCGAGGTAATATACGAACTGGCCAACGCAGGATTCAACATCTATGCGCAGCAAATGCCTGAGGTTCCCGGGGGCTTCGAGCATTCAGGTCTTTTTGCCCTGATCGACCGGGAAGGCTATATTCGTTCCAGGGTAGATGACTACGGGAACCCCATTGTGTATTACAGAGGTTCTATCCCTGAAGCCCGAGGAGCCAATGACGCGGGAGAGACCGAGCAGATCAGCCTGCTCAAAGAAGACATACGTAAATTACTGGAGGAAAATGACAGAAAATAAGGCCAGGCAAAAAGAACGGCAATTGAATCGATGGATTACGGTTTTGTCCATAGCGATTCCCCTGGTCGTTGTTATCCTTTTTGAAGTGCGCATCCCTGGAGTTGAACCTCTGGGTTTTCTTCCCCCCATTTATGCGAGTATCAATGGGGTCACAGCCATTCTTTTGTTAGCAGCCCTCTGGGCTATTAAAAATGGACGGCAGCAATTGCATCAAAGGTTGATGACTACCTGTATTGGCCTCTCCCTGCTTTTTCTAATGATGTATGTAGCGTATCATATGACTTCAGACTCCACCTCTTATGGAGGTGATGATTGGCTGCGCTATGTCTATTTCTTTATTCTGATAAGCCATATCCTTTTGTCCATCATAGTGATTCCCCTGGTACTCCGCACCTATGCCAAAGCCTATCTCAGGGATTTTGCCGGGCACCGCAAAATGGCCCGGATTACATTTCCGATATGGCTCTATGTGGCGATCTCCGGCGTTGTTGTCTATTTGATGATCTCACCTTATTATGCCTACTGATGCCGAGTAAAAAGATTCGATATACCCTGTTTTCCCTTCTCTTGTTTTCCGTGCTCGGGCTGCAAGAAGTCAGCGGCCAATGCGCGATGTGCCGGGCGGTCCTTGAGAGCAATGGGGATAATACGGTCGCAGAGGGTATCAATAATGGCATTGTTTACCTCATGGCAATCCCTTACATCCTGGTAGGGGCGCTGATATTTATTGTCTACCGCAAGATGAAATCTTAAAAATTAACACTTTTTAGGACGTCGCGTTGTAACAAATCCAAGTCTTGTTAGTCTATTAGATAGCCCGACTGGCAAAGCATCATCAATCAAAACACCAACCCACCATGTTTGATCTCGAAAGATGGCAGGAGATCTTCGAAACGATTCGAAAAAATAAACTGCGGACTTTTCTTACCGGATTATCGGTTGCCTCAGGAATCTTCATTCTTGTAATTCTATTGGGGTTCGGACAGGGTATGCGCAATGGCATTGCCCACGAATTTGAACAGGATGCCTCTACATCGGTTTGGGTTTGGCCCGGAGTTACATCTAAAGAATTTAAAGGGCTCAATCCAGGCCGCAGAATTCAACTGAGAAATGAGAACTACAGTAAATGGAACGAGCAGAATACAGCGAGGATCGAATATAATTCTGCCCGGATTTTTGTCCGCGATGTTTCCGTAACCTACGGCAACGAGGCATTGGTCTATGGGGTGAGAGGTGTTCATGAAGATTTTCAGTTTATTGAAAACTCAAGGGTTTCAGAAGGTCGTTTTATTAGTTACAGCGACCTGGTGAATACGTCAAAGGTTATTGTCATCGGGAATAAGATCAAAAAGGACGTTTTCGGACACCTGGATTCACCTATTGGAGAATATGTAGATATTTCTGGCATCCCTTTTAAGATCGTGGGTGTTTTTAAAGAGCAACGCGAAAGGGAAGAAGAAACCCTGTACATTCCATTGACGACTGCCCAGAGGGTTTTTAATGGAGGAGACAGGATAAGTAATATGTCATATACCCTTCCCATGGCAGAGAATTTTGATCAGGCCGTGGCACAGGCCGTTGTATTCAAGGATGAACTCAAGGAATACCTCTCGCAAGTCCATACCGTACATCCGGAGGACGATAGTGCGCTTGAAGTCTGGAGTGCACTCGAGGAGGCAAAACGCTATTACTCCCTGACGGGTAATATTAAGTTCTTTTTCTGGTTTGTTGGGATATGTACCATTATAGCCGGAGTGGTGGGTGTAAGTAACATTATGCTCATTGTGGTTAAGGAGCGAACCCGGGAAATCGGAATCCGTAAAGCCCTGGGGGCAAAACCCTGGTCCATAATCGGGATGATTCTGCACGAAGCTGTTTTTATCACTGCATTTTCTGGATTTCTGGGCCTGATATTCAGCATGTTGCTTTTGGAACTCATCGGGCCTCATGTTGAGGTCGACTATATTATGAATCCCTCTGTGGACCTCAATGTTGCCCTAACCACTGTTTTTGTCCTTGTGTTATCAGGAACGGTAGCCGGATTTTTCCCGGCATGGCGTGCCGCAAATGTTCAGGTGATTACGGCCCTGAGGGATGAATAAGCATTGGCAGGCTGAAACAGAATAGAACTAAATTATGTTTAACAGAGATCGTTGGAAAGAAATCCTGGAAGTACTGACCAAAAATTGGTTCCGTACGGTACTCACTGCTTTTGGTGTTTTTTGGGGTATTCTGATCCTCATTATTCTGCTCGCCGCAGGTAAAGGATTGGAAAACGGGATCCGATCGGATTTTGACAATATCGCCACCAATACGATGTTCATCTGGACCCGGAGCACTACCAAGGCGTACGATGGCTTGCCAAAAGACCGGGACTTCAATTTTAAGATTAGGGATGTCAGCCTGTTGCGCGAGAACTTCCCGCAATTGCGTTTTATTTCGCCCAGGAACCAGCTGGGGGGCTTTCAGGGAACGAATAATGTAGTGCGTGGTATCCGCACAGGGGCTTATAATGTCTACGGGGATTACCCTGAATTCATAGAGCAGGAACCCATGATGATTACCCGGGGTAGGTTCGTGAATCACAATGACATTGAGGAAAAACGAAAAGTGGCGGTTATTGGCCAGGGAGTCGTACGGGAATTATATGATCCCGGGGAAACGATTCTGGGGAGTTATATCAAAATCCAGGGGGTGAATTTTGTGGTTGTAGGGACCTATAGAAAAAGTTCCAATGACGGAAATGGAGAGGAATCACAGAAGCAGATCTTTGTTCCCTTTACGGCATTTTCTCAGGCGTTTAACCGGGCAGATAACGTGGGTTGGATGGCTATTACCGCGAAAGATGAAACCTCTATTACTTCGATGAAGGAGGATATCGTCAGCTTTTTAAAAGGACAGCATCGGGTACACCCGGAGGATCAGCGGGCAATAGGATATTTTGACCTTTTTGAACAATTCAATCGCGTGGAAAGCTTATTCGGGGCGATGCGGTTTATCGCCTATTTCGTGGGTATCCTTGTTTTGCTGTCAGGGATTATCGGGGTCAGTAACATCATGTTAATCGTGGTTAAGGAACGAACCAAAGAAATAGGTATACGACGGGCTTTGGGAGAGGACCCCTGGAGTATCAGAAAGCAAATCCTGCTGGAATCCATCTTTCTCACCCTCATTTCGGGAATGGCGGGCATCAGCGTAGGAGCACTTTTCATCTACGGAATTAACGCCATTCTGGACATGAATGGGCCCGTGGATATGTTTGCCAATCCGAGTGTCAACCTCGGGGTTATAATGATAGCGCTTACCATTCTTATAATCTCAGGTTTGTTTGCAGGTTTTATCCCTGCCCAAAGCGCCATTAGGGTTAAACCAATTGATGCCCTGAGAACCGAATAATTAATCAAATCGATCAAAAATTGACTGCTAAATACCAACTGTAATGAAAAAATCTGTCACCCTTATCATCCTGATTTTAATACTGGTTACTTTTTCAGGTGCAATGTATTATCTCTATCAGAAAAATGCCGAGGACCCCGTAGTTTATGAAACAGAAACGCCTTCGCGCCAGGACATTGTTAAGAAAACAGTGGCCACAGGGAGTATACTTCCCCTTGAAGAGGTACTTATAAAGCCAAATATCTCAGGGGTCATCGAAGAGATTTATGTGGAAGGCGGAGATTCGGTTAAATCGGGTGATCTGATTGCCAAAATCAAGGTTGTTCCGAATCTCAATGCGCTGAACGACTCCAAAAATGCCATTGAAGACGCCAAAATCACGCTTGCGGATCAGCAGCGTAATTATCAGCGTCAAAAACAACTTTTCGACAGGGGCGTTATTTCCCAGGCCGATATGGACCGGGCACAGGTCTCTTATGATCAGGCGAAACAGGCGCTCTCTGCGGCAAACAAACGATACGATATCGTACTGACCGGAACGACGCGTGGGTTAAGCAGTGCGGCGAATACACTGATACGCGCCACGGTGAGTGGAATGGTATTGGAAGTGCCTGTCGAAGTTGGGAATCAGGTTATCGAAGCCAACAATTTTAATGAAGGGACGACTATAGCTGCCATTGCGGATGTAGACAAAATGATTTTTGAAGGGAAGGTTGACGAGTCTGAAGTAGGGAAAATTGAAGAGGACCTGCCTTTGGAGATAACCGTAGGAGCCCTTGAAGACAAGGTGTTCCCGGCCGTACTTGATTATATAGCACCAAAAGGGAAGGCCGAAAATGGCGCCATTCAGTTCGAGATTAAGGGAACCCTCACCAAGCAGGAGGATATTTTTATCCGCGCGGGTCTCAGTGCGAATGCCTCCATCATTCTGGATCGTGCAGATAGTGTGATTGCCATCAAGGAAGCCCTTGTACAGTTCGATGAGGTTACCAAGAAGCCTTTTGTGGAAGTGATGGTCTCCGACCAGCAATTCGAGCGCCGGGATCTTGAGCTTGGCGTGAGCGATGGGATTTATGTAGAGGTGATTTCAGGCCTGGGTGAAGAGGATGCCATTAAGGTATGGAATGCGCTGGCACCTGAGGAATCCGGAGCGTAACCCCTGTTTTAACATAAAATTTTGTTTCGCCCTTGTAACATTTTAACAACTTCGCGGTCTAACTACCATAGCCGTTTAAAGTGCTAACTAACCATGATTGAAATTAAAGATCTTCACAAGTCCTATCAAATGGGCAGTAATTCCCTGCATGTTTTAAAGGGAATTGATTTTAATGTTGAAGCAGGAGAACTGGTCGCCATTATGGGATCTTCCGGGTCAGGAAAGTCCACCTTACTCAATATTCTTGGAATGCTGGATGTAGCGGATTCCGGAGAATACCTTTTGGATGGTCTTCCGATCAAGAACCTCAATGAGACCAAAGCGGCGAATTACAGGAACAAATTCCTGGGATTTATTTTCCAGTCCTTTAACCTGATTAATTATAAGACTGCCTTAGAAAACGTTGCCCTCCCATTGTATTACCAGGGTGTTGGGCGGAAAGAACGTCAGGAAAAGGCTCTTAAATACCTTGAACAAGTTGGTCTAAAAGAATGGTCCCATCACCTGCCCAGCGAGCTTTCCGGAGGTCAGAAACAGCGGGTCGCTGTCGCCCGGGCCATGGCGGCAGAACCAAAAGTACTTCTGGCAGATGAGTTAACGGGTGCACTGGATAGTACCACCTCCTATGAGATCATGGACCTGATACAGAAAATTAACGATCTCGGAAACACAATCCTTGTCGTTACGCACGAAGATGATATCGCTCACATGTGCAAGCGAATCGTTCACCTTAAAGACGGCGTAATTGTAGAGGATAAAAAAATTGAGCAGGTAAGAGCTTCGCAATATGTTCAGTAGGGATACCTGGAGGGAAATATTCGTAACGATACGCAAGAACAAGCTTCGGACATTTTTGTCGGGCTTTACCGTGTCGTTGGGTATATTGATATTCATCACCCTCTTCGGGATGGGCAATGGGCTGGTCAATACTTTTGACGAGTTCTTTTCTCAAGATGCCACCAACGTAATCTACGTTTTTCCAGGACGTACCTCAATACCTTATAAAGGCTATAAGTCCAACCGGACCATCGAGTTCGATAACTCAGATCTGAAGGATATCGAGGAGACTTTCCCGATGTTTGTAGAGTATATCTCACCTAGAATTTTCAGAACGGCTACCACTACCTACGGTGAGGAATCAAACGACTACACAACCATCGGAGTGGATTGGGGTCAGCAGTTTGCTGAGAAAACCATTATCATGCAGGGTCGCTATATCAACCAGCGGGATGTAGAGGAGCGCACCCGGAATGCAGTTATTGGCAGGTTGGTGGAGGTGGACCTTTTCAACGGGCGAAATGCGATTGGAAAGTTCATAGATATTGGCGGCAGTGTCTTCAAGGTAGTAGGCGTGTTCCAGGATGAAGGAGGGGATAATGAAGAACGACAAATCTACATCCCGTACACCACCAGACAATTGATCGAAAAAAATACAGATAAGATCAACCAGATCGTCATTCAGTTTAAACCTGAATTGGGATATACCGGGGCGGTTGCTTTGGAGAAGAACCTGGTTCGGTTTCTCAAGGATAAGAAGTTTATCAGCCCCGATGATCAGAATGGGTTTTTTGTGCGGAATGTGGCCGAAAACCTCAAGCAAAATCAGGATTTCGCAGGGGTTTTACAACTCATTGTATCTGTTGTAGCCTTCGGTACGATCATCGCGGGAATCATAGGGATCAGTAACATCATGGTCTATGTAGTAAAAGAACGCACCAAAGAAATTGGAATCCGCAAAGCCATTGGAGCGACCCCAAAAAGGGTTATAGGCAGTATTCTCCTCGAGTCCATTTTTATCACAACCGTCTCCGGGTTTACGGGAATGCTCATCGGAATTGGGGTGCTGAAATGGATCGGAAATACCCTAAAAGAGGATTATTTCATCACAAATCCATACATCAGTACGGGGGTAGCCATATTTGCAACGATCATACTGATCTTTTTTGGAGCACTCGCCGGATATATCCCTGCGCGACGGGCAGCCAGAATCAAACCAATCGTGGCCTTAAGAAACGAATAATGAAATTTTTATTTGATAAAAATACCTGGCAGGAAATTTTCGGTTCTATCGGAAAAAACAAGACACGGACAATTATTACCGTAATTGGGGTGTTGTGGGGGATTTTTATTTATATCGCCCTGGCAGGCGCTTCAAAAGGTCTCGACAATGGTTTTGAGCGAAACTTTGAAACAGTAGCCAAGAATAGTTTGTTTGCCTGGTCGCAGCGCACTAGCATTCCCTATGCAGGCTACAAGATTGGAAGGAGCATCAGCCTGAAAGTGGGTGACGCAGAAAAGCTCAGGAATAGTGTGCCGGACATTGAGTATATCGCTCCTGTAAACACCATTGGTGTGTTTGGCGGTGAAGGGGCCCAGGTGGTCAATAATCTCAAATCAAATAATTACCCAATTTACGGATACTTCCCCGAGATTGCCAAAATGGCTACCCAGAAGATTTTTGACAACGGACGGTTTATCAATGAAGAGGATATGAACCTTCAGCGAAAGGTAGTGGTAATTGGCGAGCGCACCCAACAAGAACTCTTCGAAGAGGATGAAGATCCCATCGGGCAGTATATCCGGATAGACGGAGTCTATTTTAAGGTGATTGGGGTGGCGAAATTCAGTCAGACAACCCCTTTCGGAACGGATGGGGATATCATTATGCCCTATGCCACCTTTCGGAAATTATACAATACAGGGGATCGGGCCCAGTACTTTACAATTGCAGCCTATGACGATGCAGATGTTGTACAGGTCGAAAAGGATGTAAAGCGTGTTCTGAAGCGCATCCATCAGATTCACCCCGATGACGAACGCGCCATAGGATCTTTTAACCTGGGAGAAGCCTTCGGGCGGATCATGGGCTTTGCCAAAGGGATAACCTTTTTGTCCCTCATTGTGGGCCTGGCAACCATACTGGCCGGGGTCATTGGTATTGGAAATATCCTGTTGATTTCTGTCAAGGAACGTACCAAAGAACTCGGAATCCGAAGGGCTTTGGGGGCTACGCCTGGAGAAGTGCGATCCCTGATCATCCTGGAATCCGTATTTCTGACATTGTTGGCGGGTATTATTGGGATTATCCTCGGGGCAGGCGTTTTAAACCTGATTAACAATCTGACTAAGGACAATTCAGATTTCCCCTATACGAATCCGACCGTTCCGATCCCACTGGTTATCGGGGCTTTGCTGGTTATGGTTGTTTTAGGGACGCTGATTGGTCTAATTCCAGCCCAGCGCGCTGTAAGTATAAAACCTATTGACGCTTTGCGTGAAGAATAAATACAATTTGAAAACCATTATTAACACCAACTATAGAGATGAATAAGTTTGTTAAATACGGATTAATAGGAATTCTGGTGCTTGGCGCCATGTGGGCTGCAACCTATTTTATAAAGACCAATAGCAAGTCTGCCATTACCTATGAGACCACGAAGCCGTTCACATCGACTATTGAGCGGAAGACGGTCGCAACGGGGAAGGTAATCCCCCAGGAGGAGATTGAAATCAAGCCTCAGATCACAGGTATTATCGATAAGATCATGAAAGAAGAGGGTGATAATGTAAACATTGGTGACCTTATCGCAACCATACGGGTAGTGCCGAATGAGCAGGCGCTGAATCAGGCAAGAGGTCGTGTTCGAAACGCGGAACTCGCCCTGAATACGATTAAAATAGAGTACGATCGGAATAAGAAACTCTACGATCGGGGCGTGATCGCCAATCAGGCATTTGTAGATCTTCAATTGCGATACGATCAGGCGGAACAGGAATTGAAAAATTCAAAGGTGGATTACCAGATTATTCTGAAAGGTTCGGCTGGTGGTGCAACTAATGCGAATACGAATATACAGGCAACGGTCAACGGGACAATTTTGGAGATCCCTGTTGAAGTCGGGGATCAGGTAATCCTTGCCAATAACTTTAACGACGGTACTACGGTTGCGACCATAGCGGACCTGAGTAAAATGATTTTCGAAGGACAGGTGGATGAAGGTGAGGTTGGGAAACTTCAGGTGGGGATGCCACTGGAAATAAGCCTGGGAGCATTGGGAGATGAGAAATTCGACGCTACCCTGAAGTTCATCGCGCCAAAAGGAGTGGAGGAATCAGGAGCTGTAAAATTCAAGATTGAAGGAGATGTAGCAGTGAATGACTCCATCCTTATCAGGGCGGGGTATAGCGCGAATGCCTCCCTGACACTGGAGAAAAAAGAAGATATCATGGTTATCCCCGAAGCGCTTCTGCAGTTTGACAGGGAGACTGACAAGCCTTACGTTGAGGTTGCTACCGGAGACCAGCAGTTTGAACGACGTGAAATTGAAATCGGAATTTCGGATGGGGTAAATGTCGAGGTAATCTCCGGTCTTGAGATGGAGGATGAAGTGAAGGTCTGGAACAAAACCGAGCCGATCAAAAGAGGTGAAGAGGAAGGCGAAGAAGAGGAAGGCGAAGAATCGTAAACGGGATGAGCACTCCTGAATAACCAATTATAATAACTATCAAAAAACGAATCATGAAAATTAGAATCATTACTGCACTTTGCCTGCTCAGTATAGGCATGGTAACCGGGCAGATGCGGAAATGGACGCTGGAAGAATGCGTGTACTACGCCATAGATAACAACCTGACGATTCAGCAGTTTGAACTTGGCCTTGAGGATGCAAAGATCGATAAGTCCGATGCCATTGGAGGTTTGTTGCCAAGTGTAAATGGTCAGTTGCAGGCAGGGGGAAACACAGGTCTTACTTTTGACCCCGTATCGAACCAGCCAACCAATACAACCATTCAGACGGCTACCGGGAATACCACTGCTTCGGTGAACCTTTTTGACGGGTTGCGAAACCTCAATGCCATAAGGCGGGCGAATCTGAATGCTTTGGCAAGCCAGTACAGACTTGATGATTTAAAAGATGATATCCGGATAAATGTCGCCTTAGCCTATCTGCAGGTGCTTTCCAATAAAGAAACCCTAAAGGTTTCCAGAGCGCAGTACGCGGTTACTGAACAAGACCTAAAGCGGACTGAAGTTCAGGTTCAGGAAGGGGTGTTGCCCCAGGGGGATCTGCTTGAAATTCAGGCCACGGCTGCAACCCAGGAACAACAGATTATCAATGGGGAAAATCAGGTTATTTTGTCCAGAATTTCACTCGCCCAGCTTTTGCAGATTACAGATTACGAAAATTTTGACATAGCGGACGAAGATTACGATGTCCCCCCCTCTGATATTTTAAACAACTCTCCTAAAGAGATCTATGCCAAAGCACTGACATTTAGGAATGACATTAAACTATCTGAAACCAATGTAGAGTTGGCCGAGAAGGATTTAAGAATTGCCGGGGGAGCTTATATCCCAACTCTTGACGCCTTTTTTAATTATTCCACCAGGTACTCTTCTGAATTCAGGGATCCTACAACAGGTGAAAATGTAAGTTTCGGGAGGCAGCTCTGGCTCAATGACGGTATCTTCTATGGGGCGCGAATCAGTGTTCCGATTTTCAATGGACTCAGTACCCGAAATTCCGTAAAGAGATCCCGCATCAACTTAAAACAAGCGGAACTTCAGTACGAACTGGATAAACTTGAACTCGAGACAAATATTAACCAGGCCTATGTAGACGTGAAAAATTCGGCCAAAAATTACGAAGCTGCCGTTAAGACACTTGAAGCCCGGCAGCTCTCCTATGATTATGCCAAGGAACGTTATGATGTAGGGCTGCTGAATGCATTCGATTTTGGTGTTGCCCAGGCAAGAGTGGATAATGCGGCCGCTGAAGTCATCCGGACCAAATACGATTATATCTTCAGAATTAAGCTGGTTGAGTTCTACTTCGGGCTCCCGATTACACTTAATTAAAACTTTGAACCACTAGTCTGACGACCTGCCTCTTTTTTAGAGGTGGGTGGTTATCTTTGTATCCTATGGCGCGAATCCTCAGCCTTGAAACGGCTTCCACGAATTGCTCCGTGAGTATTTACGATGGAGATGTCTTACTAGCCCTTCGGGAAGACCCCTCCCCATCGTATACACATGGGGAACTATTACATGTGTTTATGGATGAAGCCCTGGCTGAAGCGGGTCTGAAAGGATCCGATCTTCAGGCGATAGCGGTTAGCAAAGGTCCCGGATCCTACACCGGACTGAGGATTGGGGTTGCAGCCGCCAAGGGGCTCTGTTTCGCATTGGGAATTCCCCTGATAGCCGTCGAAACCCTAAAAAGTATGGCCTGTCAATTTCAGGATGCCTCAGGGGTGCTTATCCCTATGCTGGACGCCCGTCGCATGGAGGCTTATGTGGCCGTTTTCGATACAAAGCATACACAAATTGAGCCAACAAGAGCGGAAGTGATCACTTCGGAGTCCTTCTCTAAATGGGTGGAACAAGGGCCGGTGCACCTGCTTGGAAACGGAGTTGATAAATGCCGGGATTTACTCAAACATCCCAATTTCCATTTCCACACAGAAATACAACCGCGGTCTCAGGAGGTTGGCCTGCTCGCCAAGCGTCGGTTTGAAGCCGGTCTTTTCGAGGATGTGGCCTATTTTGAGCCCTTTTACCTAAAGGACTTTATCCTCCAGAAAAAAAACGCTAAACCTCTGAAGTAGTCTTCATATGGACATCCCGCTGTGGGAACGGAATCTCGATGCCTTCCGCATCAAAACGTTCCTTCAGGGTTTCTATTACCGCAAAATGTGCACCCCAGAAGTCGGGATTATTCGCCCAGAAACGCAGGGTCAGATTTACAGAACTATCCGCCAGTTCCCCCACGTATACCTCCGGTGCGGGATTCTTTAAGATTCGTTTGTCAGAGGCACAGATATCCAGAAGGATATCCTTTGCCTTTTTTATGTTTGAGCCGTATCCGATACCTACATCAATTTTGTCTCTTCGGGTCGATTCTGCGTTGTAATTAATGATGTTGTTATTGGAGAGTTGGCCATTCGGGATAATGGCGACCTGGTTTCCAAAAGTGTTGATTTTTGTCGTAAAAATAGAGATCTCCTTAACCGTTCCGTCCACACCCTGAGCCGATATAAAGTCTCCGATCTTAAAAGGTTTGAAGAGAAGGATAAGTACACCCCCTGCGAAATTGGCTAGAGAACCCTGGAGTGCAAGCCCAATTGCCAAACCTGCGGCCCCAACCATGGCTACAAGGGATGAAGACTGGACTCCGAGTTGGGTAACGACCAGGACAAAAAGCAGTATTTTCAAAATAGCCTTGATCAGGCTTTCGATGAAGGTTTCCAGCGTCTCATCGTAATCTGCCTTATCGAAGAACTTCTTTACCAGTTTTCCGATTATTCTTATAACCCAAAGACCTATAATAAGGGTTAATGTGGCCGTAATTAAGTTGGGCGTAAATTCCCAAACCAAATCCTTTGCCTTCGATAGGAATTCCTGGTATCCGTTTAAATCTCCCATAGCTCTGACTGTAATGCTTCGTTATCGATTTTAAGGTTGCAAAATTAATTAATTATTGACAAAATCAGAAGGGAACCCGTGTTATCCTTTTTGCAGTTCGGAGCGTACCGCTTCAAGGGAAGTCAGGGGCTGCATGCAGGAACCCCGTCGGCATAAAAAGAAACGCGTCTCAGTTTGGTGCTCCCGCTGACGGAATAAGGGATATGGAGATTTGTTTTCTGAAGCTGCCAGAAACGTATTGGGCAGGTAATGGGACTGAAGCAACTCCAGTCTGTCAAATGCCTCAGGACCTGTGATGACCACCTCGAAGAACGGGGCTTTAAGCCAAAGGGCCAAATGTATCCAGTTGCTGTATTGGCCAGGATAGCGATCCATAGCCCCGGCCATGGATTCCAGCATGGAGGATGCACGCTCCATATAGACAGTCTCTGAGAAGAACGCTCCCAAAAGCATGAGGTTTTTGGCCATGACCGAGTTGGAAGATGGGATAACACTGTCATTCACCTCCACAGTCCTTCGTATCAGGGCACGGTCTTTACTGGAACTGAAATACAGCAAGGGTTTTTCGGGGTCGGAATAAAACTTCAGGGCGTATTCGCTGAGTATTTTGGCACGATCCATCCAATAGCCATCCCGGCTGACGGAATACAATTTGATATAGCCCTGAATTACGGCGGCAAAGTCTTCGAGATAGCCATTTACAGGAACCCCGCCAGCTTTGAAAGAATGCAACAACCCACCATCAGGCGTCGTCAGGTTATTTTCAATAAAAGCGGCTAATTTCTGTGCGCGTTCCAAAGCGTCGTCCAGGCCACAGTATCTGTAGGCATCACAAAGCCCGGAGAGCGCCAAACCGTTCCATGAGGTGATCAATTTATCGTCCAGGCGCGGGCGGGGCCTTAACTCCCGATAAGCCATCAGGGACTCCTTAACACGTGATAACTTTTGGTGCATTTCCTCGGGTTCCCAATCTCTTTTTCCTGCAAATTCCAGTTCCGAGGTTTTTCGAACCAGGACATAGCGCCCTTTTTCCCAGTGACCAAAATCGTTGATGTTGTAATACTCTTTCACCCAGGAAAAGTCCTCTTTACAGATGTCCCTCAACTCCTGCTCGGACCAGGTGTAAAAGGCACCTTCTTCCAAATCACCCGCTTCATCGAGGCTATCGGCATCCAGGGAAGCGTAAAACCCGCCTTCAGGATGCCCTAATTCCCGAACCATAAACCGAACTGTCTGCCGCACTATTTCTTTAAATTCGGGATCGCCAAAGCGCGCATACCCGGAAGCGTAGAGACTGAGCAACTGGGCGTTGTCGTATAACATTTTTTCAAAATGGGGAATATGCCACCTCGGGTCGACCGAGTATCTCGAAAACCCTCCCCCGATCTGGTCATAAATCCCGCCATAAGCCATTCCTTCCAGGGTGGTGCGAACGTGTTGTTCAACTTCCTGATCCTTTTTATGCGTTTCCCAGTGCATGAGGAACTCATAGAGGGCAGGGGTCATAAATTTTGGAGAACCCAATTTACCCCCATAGTTAAGATCAAAACCTTTTTTCCATGAATTCACCCAAACTTCAAGTTTTTCGATGCTGGCTGCCTGGTCTTCTGACGGGTTTTCGGTTACACTGTTAATCCGGGACAGGGCGGAAGTAAGATCTGAAGCGTATTCGATGATTTTGCCGGGGTCTTCGCGATAGAGCTTCGCCAACTGCATCAGCACGCCTATCCAGTCTTTCTTCGGGACGTAGGTCGCCCCCCAGAAGGGTCTGCCATCAGGCAAGGCAACGATATTCAATGGCCATCCGCCATTTCCGCTCATGATCTGAAGGGCGTCCATATAGATCTGATCCACATCGGGTCTTTCCTCCCGATCTACCTTGATGGGGATAAAATGCGCATTCATCACATCTGCCACTTCCGGATCTTCAAAGCACTCGTGTTCCATGACATGACACCAGTGGCAGGCCGCATAACCTATGCTGATCAGGATTAATTTACCGGATCGTTGCGCGTGATCCAGGGTCGTGTCATGCCAGCCTTCCCATTGAACGGGATTGTAAGCGTGTTGAAGCAGGTAAGGACTGGTTTCGTGGATTAGTGCGTTGGGTTCTTTTGAATTCATGCGGGATTCATTAAAAAAGCGCCCGTTTTCGGGCGCTTTCTAAAACTGTGAAGACTTGTTTACTTTACTTCGAAGGAAATCTTGACGTTTACGCGGTATTCGTGAATCTTTCCGTCTTTTACGGTTGCACTCTGGTTTTGTATGTTTACAGAGCGGATATGGGACACGGATTTTGAGGCATGAGCTACAGCTTGTGCGGCCGCATCTTCCCATCCTTTTTCCGAATTCCCGAGAATCTCAATAACTTTTAAAACTGACATAACACTTTTGATTTTAGGTGACTTATAAAGTACAAAAAATCATAGGGAAAACCAACCCTTTTCTTTGCTGTCAGCCATTTATCGCCACTACTTCAGCCACTTTGTCTCCCATCATGTTCTGCAACATTGTCTGTATGCCATTTTTTAAGGTAAAAGTGGAAGAAGGACACCCACTGCAGGCTCCCTGAAGGATTACATGTACTTTTTTGCTGTCCTCATCATAAGACTGAAATACGATATTCCCCCCATCACTTGCAACTGCGGGTTTTACATATTCTTCCAGGATGCCGATAATTTCCTGAGATGTGGGATCCAAATCGGGGTTTGAGGACATGGTACTGCTGTCTGTTCCATTTTGCGTGGGAGTGGCTCCCGGGGAAAGCACCTGTCCGCCTTCGGCCAGAAAGTCCCGAATCATTTCCCGGAGTTCCATGGTCACTTCATTCCAGTCTGCAACCTCGTATTTGGAAACCGAAATATAATTCAGATCCATAAAGACTTCCTTCACAAAGGGAAATTCAAAGAGTTTTCTGGCGAGGGGAGAGTCTTTGGCCTCATCGATATTCTTGAACTCAAAAACGGCCGGGACGAGCTTTTTGTTGGCTACAAATTTCATCACACCCGGATTGGGGGTAACTTCTGCATAAACCGTGATGGCTTCCCGCGTCGGCTTTTTGGCTTCATTGACGACTGCTCCACCTGCATTCAGGTATTCTACGAGCTGCTGGGCAACATCATCCTTTACATCCTCCCACTGAACAATATCGTAACGCTCCATGGCGATAAAATCACCGGAGACATAAACCGTTTTGATAAAAGGGAGGTGGAACAACTGCTGTGCTAATGGGGATTCCTTGGCTTCGTCGATATTCTTGAACTCGTAATTTCCCTGGCTTACAAGAGGTTGGTTCGCTTCGAATTTAAGGATAGTAGGTTGGTTGGTCTCCCTTACCGTAATCACGTATTCTTCCATAGCCTGAATTTTCTCCAAAAATAAACTATTTTCATCGTAACCCTGAACATACTAAGGTGCAATGTGAGCCGTTATAACCTATATTAAATCTACTTCGAACTGGCTAGCTGGCTCTCATACATAAAACGCTTCCTCTTTCTGACGCTGAGTCTCCTGGCTTTCGGGACCACGGCTTTGCGGGCTCAGGAAGGTATCCCCGTCTATTTTGACTACCTCACAGATAATTATTATTTGGTCTATCCGTCGATGGCCGGAATTGGCGAAGGTGGAAAAATAAGGCTTACTGCGCGGCAACAATGGTTTAGCGTGGAAGAAGCCCCCAATCTTCAAACCCTCAGTTTTCATTACAGAATTCCGGATTCCCGAAGCGGGGTAGGGGCGATTGTATTTAATGATGCCAATGGATACCACTCCCAAACGGGCCTTAAGCTTACCTATGCACATCATCTGCCTTTTGGTGGGGATTACCGCATTCTCAACCAGCTTTCATTTGGTATGAGTGCAGGATTTATTCAAAGCAGCCTGGATGAAACCGAGTTTCGTTCCATAATTGCAGATCCCATAATAACCGGGGGACGTAACAGTGTTGGGTATTTCAATGTGGATTTAGGGGTCTCCTACAGCTATATGGAGTTTTATGCACATGCAAGTGTGCTGAATCTTTTAGGAAGCGGCAGGGACTTATACACGGCCATTGAATTTGATAATCTCAGGCGATACTTGTTTTCGGTAGGATACGTCTTTGACAGGGATAAATGGCAATTTGAGCCTTCAATCTTGTTTCAGGTCGCCGATTTTACAGAAGAGCGTACCATAGATTTTAATGCCAAAGTGTACCGGCAGGTCGGCTTTGGAACCGTTTGGGCGGGACTTTCATACCGACGCAGTTTCAGTGGGGCACAATTTCTGACCGATGGTTCCTCAGGGGAACAAAGGCTACAATTGTTCACGCCATTAGTGGGTTTGAATGTGGGGGATTTTATGATTGGATATAATTATTCATACCAGTCCGGGGAAATTCGACTGGACAATGGGGGATTTCACCAGATTACCCTTGGTTACGACTTTGGCCAGCTCACTGCCAAGCGTTACGACTGCAAGTGTCCGGCCGTGAACTATTGATTCATTTTCCCCCAAAAGTGGTTTGCAGCTCCCTTAATCGCGTGAACTTTTTTGGAAAGCGTGCCGGGTTTCTCTTATTTTGAGAACACTAAACAGAACATTTATGCCGGTAATTCGGGAAGTACTTGGGAAAGCTCCTGTTTTTGGAAAGGATTGCTTTATTGCTGAAAACGCCACTGTGGTCGGGGATGTCGTAATGGGAGATGAATGCAGCATATGGTATAATGCGGTCATTCGCGGCGATGTCCATTACATCAAAATGGGTAACCGTGTAAACGTGCAGGATGGGGCGATCATTCACTGTACCTATAAAACGGCACCGACCGAAATCGGCAATAACGTCTCTATCGCACACAATGCCATAGTGCATGGCTGTACATTAAAGGACAATGTGCTGGTGGGTATGGGCAGCATCATCATGGATCACTGCGTGGTCGGAAGCAATAGTATTATCGCAGCCGGAGCCGTACTAACCAAAGGGACTGTCGTTCCTGAAGGATCCATTTACGCCGGGACACCCGCCAGAAAGATAAAGGAAATCAGCCCTGAGCTAAGCCAGGGTGAAGTACAGCGTATCGCTGCCAGTTATGTGAAGTATGCGTCCTGGTTTAAAACTCCTGGTTCGGACGCTGCCCTGTAAATGGCTGAGCAGGCCACATCCTTCTCCGAATTCGATGAAAATAAAGTATATTTAGTGAAGGCAGGGTGTTGCGATTTGCGATCCCAGGCCACCTAAATTGAATGAAGTATGGCTACCCGCGAGTACCAGGGCAGGAAATTTGATTATCAGGGGATCAACCCCGTGGTCGATGCACTTACCATTGAAGAGGCCCTTCAAATCAATATTAACGGGAAACCTTTTACGCTTTCCATGAGGACTCCGGGAGCAGATCCCGAACTTGTCCGGGGAATACTTCACAACGAGGACATCGTCAATACACCCGGATTCCATCCCGAGGTAAAACTGGGTACTGAAAAGGAAGGTGGAGTGGTAACGGTGGCCCATGTCGAAATTCCGGAACAATTTCTGGGCAGCGGTTACACCAACAGCAGAAGCCTTTTATCCGTGTCCTCCTGCGGGATATGCGGGAAAACGGAGTTGGGGTCACAGGACTTTGGTCCGGCCCTGGCGTCAGATGTGTCTTTTTCGGCAGAAAAATTTACGGATATGTTTGACCAGATGAATAAAAAGCAGCATGATTTTATGCAATCCGGGGGAACGCATGCAGCAGCTCTTTTTGATCGAAAGGGCCAATTGATTGTAGCCCGGGAAGACATTGGGCGGCACAATGCGGTGGACAAGGTGGTAGGACAATTATTGCTCGAAGATCGACTTAGTGAGGCTAAGGCAATGACGGTAAGCGGACGCATATCCTATGAAATAACCATAAAGGCATTTAAGGCCGGAATTCCATTTATGGCGGCAGTATCCGCCCCGTCATCCCTTGCTGTGGATTACGCAAAGGAATTTGGAATCACCTTACTCGGCTTTTGTCGGGATGGACGGGCCACCTGCTATTCCACCCCAAATAGGATTGACAATACAAGAGCACACACTATCAACACGAAATCCCCTTAAGGAATGTCTGAAAACCTAAGCGAACTTCTGGGCAGAAAAGGTTTGGAATCCAATTTCTTCGATGAACTTGGAAACCTCGCCCGACCCGACGGAACTCCGGATAATGAAGAGATGGCCCGATTGGCAGATGCCTTTCTGGTAGGCAAGGCCAATGCGTATGGCACGGCCTCTTTTTACGACTTTTTAAAACCCGAGAACAAAGGAAAGCGGGTATATGTCTGCAATGGTACGGCCTGCGAATGCGCCGGGACCCAGCCGGCCGTATTGGAGAAACTCAAATCGGAATTTAAACCCGAAGAAATAGGACACATGACTTGCCTGGGTCGCTGTCATGAGAATGCGGCATTCCATTTTCGAGGTAAAAATTATTCAGGCAATGCGATCACCAGCCTTGGTAAGATTGTTCAAGACCCAAATTCAATCGCTTTGGATCGGTACCATGTGGAAGCTTCAGAAAAAGCGATACTCACCGAACCCTTCAGCGATTTAAACACCTTTTATGCCCCCTGGAAAAAGGTTCTCGAATCCAATCCTGAGGCAGTCCTGGAAGAGATCAAAACTTCCAACCTGCGGGGCCGGGGAGGAGCCGGGTTTCCAATAGGGCTGAAACTCGAGTTCTGTAAAAAGGCGCAAAGCGCTGTGAAATTTATTATCTGCAATGCTGATGAAGGGGATCCCGGTGCCTATTCAGACCGGTATTTACTGGAGCAACAACCGCACTCCGTCCTTTTTGGGATGCTCGTCAGCGGTTTTGTGACAGGTGCCCATCACGGAATCCTTTACATACGGGCAGAATACCCTGAAGCAGTAACTATTTCACAGGATGCTATTGATGAATTAAATAATTCCGGACTGGCTGGTAAGAATATCCTGGGAAGCGGATATGATTTTGAATTTAAAATCATTCAGGCCCAGGGATCCTATATCTGTGGAGAGGAGACAGCCCTGATCAATTCTATTGAGGGGCAGCGCCCTGAGGTTCGGGTCCGCCCGCCGTATCCTGCCCAGAAAGGACTTTTTAACAAGCCTACCGTAGTGAACAATGTAGAGACCCTTGCTGCCCTGCATTTTATTATGCGTCAGGGGGGAGGGGCATGGAAAGAAATAGGAACCGAGAAATCCTCGGGGACCAAACTGGTCTGCCTGGACAGTTATTTTAACCGTCCCGGGGTGTACGAAGTGGTTATGGGCACCCCGATGACTCATGTAGTGGAGCAACTGGGAGGGGGATTCAGGTCTCCGGTAAAAGCACTTCAGATCGGTGGCCCCCTTGGGGGCGTAGTGCCGATAGAAAAACTCGATACCTTAACCCTGGACTTTGAGTCTTTTGCCAGTGGGGGATTCCTTTTAGGGCATGCCTCTGTGGTGAGTATCCCGGAGGACTATCCCATGATCCGTTACATTCAGCACCTGTTTGATTTTGCCGCCTACGAGAGTTGTGGAAAATGTTTTCCATGCCGCCTGGGTACACAACGAGGGTATGAAATGGCAACGAAAGCAATTGACGGGGGGTATACGATAGACCGTGAACTCTTCAACGATCTTTTAACGACCCTGACGGAAGGTTCACTTTGTGCCCACGGGGGTGGAATACCCCTTCCCGTTAAGAATATCATGCAGTATTTCAACGCTGAATTAAAATCGTATTTCAACTAATTGTGAGTTATGAAGACCGCCTTTATAAATGATATAGCCCATCCCATTAAACCCGGAGAAACGGTCCTTTCCTTTATTCGAAGGGAAGCCGACGCATCCCTGGTTCCCACACTTTGCGATGCTCCAAATCTCGATCCTTTTGGCGCTTGCAGGGTATGCAGTGTTGAGGTTGCCCTGGAGGAGGGAGGTCCGGTAAAAACGATGGCTTCCTGCCATACACCCGTAGCGGAAGGACAATACATTTATACGAGTACGCCGGCGATTCAGAAACTCCGTAAAAACATTATTGAACTGGTCCTGACAGATCATCCGCTGGATTGCCTGACCTGCGAGGTGAATGGGAATTGCGAACTGCAAACCGTCGCAGCACAGGTGGGGATTCGCGATGTCCGCTACCCTGAAGGTGAAAACCACCTGCAAAAGACAAAAGACCTCAGCCATCCGTACATGACCTCAGATTTGAGTAAATGTATAAACTGCTATCGCTGTGTTCGCGCCTGTGATGAGGTACAGGGGGAATTTGTGCTCAGTATGGCCGGACGGGGTTTTGATTCCCATATCGTAAAAGGGATGGGGCAGAGTTTTATGGAATCGGATTGCGTAAGCTGCGGGGCTTGCTCTCAGGCATGTCCAACCTCGGCCATTTCAGACATTTTCCAATCCAAATCCGTTCAGGCTACCGAGCATACCCGAACCGTCTGCACGTATTGCGGGGTGGGATGCAACTTGGACATTGCATCCACAAACGGTGAAATCCTTGCAATAACCGCACCTTACGATGCCGAGGTGAATCAGGGTCACACCTGCCTCAAGGGCAGGTTTGCCTTTAAGTTTTACAATCATCCCGAGCGCCTGGACTCCCCTATGATCAAAAGGGAAGGAGTCTTTGAAAAGGTCAGTTGGGATGAGGCCTACAGCTATATCGCGGAAAAATTTAAGCACTATAAGGATACCTTCGGGCCCGATAGCCTTGCGGGAATTTCCTCCTCACGTTGCACCAATGAGGAAAATTACCTGATGCAGAAATTTTATAGGGCCGTACTGCAGACCAACAATATTGATGGTTGTGCCCGGGTATGCCATTCCCCGACAGCCCTGGGTATGCAACGCACTTTTGGAACGGGAGCGGCTACCAATTCGATTGAAGATTTAAAATATACAAACTGCATTATGGTCATTGGAGCGAATCCGACGGACGCACACCCGGTTACGGGGGCCAAACTCAAGCAATTCGCCATGAAATCCGATAATGTTTCAATCGTGATCGATCCGCGACGGACTGAGCTTGCGCGTTATGCCACACATCACCTTGCGCTCCGTCCGGGCACGAATGTTGCCGTACTTAATATGATGATGTTCTACATCGTTAAAGAGGGCCTTGTCGATGCGGATTTTGTCGAAAGGAGGACGGAAGGGTATTCTGAGTTTATCGAAGAACTCCTCTCCATTGATCTGGATAAACTCGAGGCGGTTTCAGGAGTCCCGAGAGAAGAAGTGCGGGCTGCTGCGATAGCCTATGCTTCTGCTGCCAATGCGATGTCCTTCCACGGGTTGGGGGTTACCGAACACTCGCAGGGAACCTTTACCGTGATGCAGATTGCAGATTTGGCCATGCTTACCGGAAATATTGGTCGCCGGGGCGTGGGGGTGAATCCACTGAGGGGCCAGAACAATGTACAGGGAAGTGCGGATATGGGGGTCCAACCCCATCAGGGCGCTGGATACCTCGATGTGACAAAACCTGAGGTCAATCAGCGCTATAACCAATTCTACGGCAGTGAACTACCCCTGCATATTGGCTATAAGATCCCGGAGATGTTTGAAGCTGCCCTTGAAGGGAAACTTAAATCCTTGTGGATCATCGGAGAAGACGTGGTGCAGACAGATCCGAATACCCAGAAAGTAATCCGAGCGCTCCAGGCGACAGAATTGGTCATTGTGCAGGAGCTTTTTATGACGGAAACGGCCAAATACGCGGATGTTATTCTTCCCGGGGCCTCCTTCCTGGAAAAAAGCGGAACCTTTACCAATGGGGAACGACGTGTCCAGGCTGTCAGACAGGTAGTTGAGCCGATTCCGGGAAGCAAACCGGACGGGCAGATTATTGTCGAAATCATGAATCGGATGGGCTATCCGCAACCAGATTATACGCCGGATGGCATGCTCGATGAAATTTCCCAGATCGTCCCGTTTTTTGCTGGAATCCGATGGGACCGACTTGGGGACAATGGTCTGCAATGGCCTGTTAGCCCTGATGGTACGGACACCAAGATTTTACACGAAAAGGACTTTAAACGCGGCCTGGGATACTTTGAATTCCATTCCTGGGAGGAGTCACAGGAAATAAAGGACCACGGTCAGGACTATCCGTATATCCTGACGACCAATCGGGAGTTGGAACACTACAATTGTGGTGCCATGACACGGAGAACCGCCAACGAACAGATTCTGACCAGTGATTATTTAATGATCCATCCGGAGGATGCAAGCGCCAATCGAATTGCGGACGGAGATTTTGTCTGTCTGGAATCCCCCAGGGGCAAGGTGGATGTGAAAGCGAGAATTACCGATGAAGTAAAACCAGGTGTCCTGAGTACAACCTTCCATTTCCCCGATATCATGGTAAACAACATTACCAGTGATGTACACGATTCGGAGGCCATGTGTCCTGAATATAAGGTTGTTGCCGTAAAAATCCGGAAGACAAAGGGCAAATTCAAACAGCTTTTACAGGACAAGTAGGTCACAGGATTGCAGGGACGGGGGTATTTGTTCCACCCAGCCCGAATTGCGGAGCGATGGTTTTTTGCAGGCCAGGCGCGTATCTTCAAGCAGGGGGGACCCAATGTGTCTACCATAGTGCTAATTCGCCACCTTTCAAAAGACACCCCCTGTATTTCCAATATTTCGACCAGGAATGAAACCCCGTTAAATCAGAAGTAATAAGTAAGGGATTTATTACATTTGCGAGGAACCAACGAATCGACATGAAAGCATACATATTTCCTGGTCAGGGAGCACAGTTCAGCGGTATGGGCAAGGACCTGTACGAAGCATACCCTGAAGCTCAAAAGCTTTTTGAAGACGCCAACAGAATTCTTGGATTTTCCATAACGGATATCATGTTCGAAGGCGAGGCGGAAGAACTCCGGCAAACTCGAGTTACCCAGCCAGCAATATTTCTACATTCCGTAATTTTAAGCAAAGTACTCGGCGAGGCGTTTACCCCGGACATGGTAGCCGGGCACTCCCTTGGTGAGTTTTCGGCACTGGTTTCCAATGGAACGATTTCTTTTGAGGACGGTTTAAAACTTGTTTCACAAAGGGCTGACGCCATGCAAAAGGCTTGTGAAGCGCAACCGGGAACCATGGCAGCAGTGCTCGGTCTTGAAGATGAGGTCGTGGAATCTGTCTGTGCACAAACTCCTGGTATTGTAGTCCCAGCCAACTATAACTGCCCGGGACAACTTGTGATTTCCGGGGAATTAGAGGCGATAAATCAAGCCTGTGATAAGTTAAAGGAGGCCGGGGCCCGACGAGCTTTGGTGTTGCCGGTTGGCGGGGCGTTTCATTCTCCGCTCATGCAACCGGCAAGGGAAGAGCTCGCTGCTGCAATTGAAGAAACAACCTTTTCAACTCCGATTTGTCCGGTCTATCAAAATGTCACTACCACTGCGGTAACAGATATCACAGAAATTAAGAAAAACCTTATAGCCCAGCTTACCGCGCCTGTTAAATGGACTCAAAGTATTCGGCAAATGATCGCTGACGGCGCTACCGAGTTCAATGAAGTTGGTCCTGGGAAAGTACTCCAGGGCCTGGTTCGGAAAGTTGATTCTGAGGTCCCGTCACGTTCCGTTGAAATCCCTGAAAAGGGTGTTTGATGGTGTTTTATCCCAAAATCCATTTGATTTGGCCGGGAAATTGGCCATCGCATGTAAATTTTAGTAATATTGATTTTTGATTACCCGATCTGAACATAATTTCCTACAAGACTGAAGGTAATAACCCTGCAGGCTATGAACTGTATTACATCTTTCCGAAACGGTTTGCCCGGCATTTTTTTGAAATGCGCGAGGTTTTCCTCATTCCTGTTTCTACTGACCGGTTTTATCACTTTTGGCCAGGATATCAGTATCGATGATGTCAGCCGGATCGAAGGAAACTCAGGCACCACAGATTTTATATTCACCGTTAGTATCGACGGGGGAGCGCCTGCTGTAAACAATATTGATTTTGAAGTTAACACGAGCAATGGTTCTGCCACAGAGGGCAGCGGGGATTATGACAGGTTAAACAATGAGAATTTTACCATTTTAGCCGGTGAGACGAGTACAGAGGTCATTGTTGTCGTTAATGGAGATCTGGAGGTCGAGACCGATGAAAACTTTTTTGTTGAGATCAGCAACCTGAGCGAGGGAAACATTGCCAACGGTACGGGAACGGGGACTATTGAGAACGATGATGCACATTCGATAAGCCTGAGGGAAGAGAGCAGGACAGAACTAGATTCAGGTACCCGGGATTTCAATTTTGAGGTACGCATAGATGGAGGAGAGGATGCGGTTGAAGATATTACGTTTAACTATTCAACCTCAGACGGAACTGCAACAGTTGCAGACAATGATTATATCCCACAGATCAACGGTACTGCAACAATCCCTGCAGGGACAGACAGGGTTACTATCACGATAGAGGGAATTGGAGATGTCAAACCAGAAATCGACGAGACCTTCACCTTAACGATCAACAATCCGTCTGCGAATGCCGTAATCAATGTCGCTTCAGCCCTCGGGACGATTGAAAATGACGATCAACAGGCAATTAGCATCCTTGGAGTAAGCCAATCTGAAGGGGATACCGGAACGAGGAACTTTAATTTTTCAGTTCAAACGGACGGTGGAGAGGATGCTCTAGAGGACATCACCTTTTCCTACAGCACCTCTGATGGAACGGCTACAACAGGAGATAATGATTATAATCCACAATCAAATGTTTCAGCAACCTTACTGGCAGGAACCAACCAGGTTACCGTGACCATTGAGGGAGTAGGGGATACCAAACCGGAATTAGATGAAACTTTCTCGGTCGCTATAAGTAATCCTTCTGCCAATGCTGTTATAAACGTGAATTCCGCTCAGGGGACTATCGAAAATGACGATGTTCATTCCATTAGTATTCGCGATCGAAGCCAGACGGAGGGTGATTCAGGCACAAGGGATTTTAATTTTTCGGTGCGGACAGACGGAGGCGAGGATGCTTTGGAGGATATTACGTTTAACTTTTCAACCGCAGATGGAACGGCCACCGTAGCAGATAACGATTATCTCCCACAGATCAATGGTACAGCAACAATCCCGGCTGGGACAGACAGGGTTAATGTTACTATTGAGGGAATTGGGGACACCAAACCGGAATTAGATGAAACTTTTACAGTCACTATAAGTAATCCTTCTGCCAATGCGGTAATCAACGGAAACACTGCACTGGGAACGATTGAGAATGACGACACGCCTTCCATTAGCGTAGCCGATTTTCAGGCGGATGAAGGAGATACGGGAACAACCCCTTTTCGTTTCCAGGTAAGCGTGGATAATGGGGGGATCGCAACAGAGCAAATTGACTTTGAAGTAGATGCCCTCTCGCGGGCCGGTGATAATGCCATAGCCAATGTAGATTATATACGCCTGAATGACGAACCTTTTACAATTGCCCAGGGTGCTACAGGGGTGGAGGTAGTTGTACAGGTCATCGGGGAGCTCATTGTAGAACCCGATGAAACATTTACGGTTGAACTAAGGCGTATCAACGGAGCTGGCGGTGGAAATACCATTGCCAGGGGAACCATCCTCAATGACGACGGGTGCCAGGCTGGAAATACCGCCCCAGCTCTGACAGGTGGGGACACACAATTTTGCGATGGTGAAGTTATACCTTCCCTAAACACCTATGTAGTCGATAATGCGCCGGCAGGATCTGCACTGACCTGGAGTGAATTCAGTGACCCGGAAATCGAGTTATTCCATCTATCGCCCAGCGAGGTGGCAAACCCTACGGCCAATACGTATTATGGCTTTTATTATGACGATTTAAACAATTGTGCCAGCCCTACGGTAACCGTGGTCATTGAAGTAAACCCAATCCCGACGATCGAGACAACTACGGATGGATCCAACTGCGGCCCGGGCAGTGTTGTTCTGGGCGCTACCGGCGATATTGCCGGTACGGCCGCCAACCCGGTTCTCACCTGGTTCGCATCGGCTTCTGGGGGATCCCCACTGGGCACGGGCGAATCGTTCTCCACTCCTGCGATCAGTACAACAACTTCTTATTGGGTCGAAGCTTCTGCCAACGGATGTATTTCAGCCCGGGAAGAAGTCGTGGCAACCATTAGCGATCCGCCCAATGCCGGTACAGCGGCAAACGTGCAGGCGTGTACCGATGATGAATTTGGCTCTACGACGGTTAATTTGGACGGTACACTAACCGATCAGGATTCCGGAGGAACCTGGACCGTAGTCAGCGGGCCCGAGAACGTAACGATAGGACCAGGCAATGTTGTAAACTTTTCCGGATTGAATACGGGGGACTATGTTTTCCGATATACCGTAACAGGTACAGCTCCCTGCCCCGATGATTTTGAAAATGTGACGGTTCAGGTCGTGGTCTGCGATCCCTGTGAGGCCGGAAATTCGGCCCCGGTGCTCAATACGGATGTTCCAACGGGGTTCTGTGCTGAGGACACCCTCCCGAATTTAAATACATATACTTCTTCAACCCCTCCTTCCGGAACTACATTGATCTGGAGCCGGAACCCGGATCCATTGGTGCTGTCGGGGCATTTGTCCGCGAGTGAAGTAAGTAACCCGAATCCGGGAACTTATTACGGTTTTTTCTTTGACAGCACAAACCAGTGCGCCAGTCCGACCCTGGAAATTACGCTTGTGCGTAATCCAACTCCAATAGTGACTTCTACAACGGGTGCCGAAAGCTGTGGTCCTTCTACAGTTGTCCTCTCGGCTACGGGGGAAACCCCAAATACCACCACCGCCCCGGACTTAGTGTGGTATTCCCAGGCAACAGGTGGAACCCCTGTTTTTACAGGTCCCAGTTTTACGACTCTGGAATTACAGAATACGACTTCCTACTGGGTGGAGGCTTCGGCCAATAACTGTAGTTCACCCCGGGTGGAGGTCGTCGCCCTTATTTCACCACTCGTGAGTGCGGGAACGCCGGCCAATAGCTCCTCCTGCAACGATCCGAATAACGGACCCACAACCCTGGATCTCGATGATCGCCTCACCGGAGCTGATCCCGGAACCTGGGAAATTATTGAAGGTCAGGACCCCTCAAACGGAGCTCTGACAATTACCTCGGGCAACCTGGTGAATTTTGCAGGCCTGCCGGATGGCGATTATGGTTTCAGATACACCACCAATGTGGCCGAAGCGCCCTGTGTGGATGAATCTGCAGAGGTTAGTATATCTGTGAACAACTGTGATATCGATACAGATGGGGACGGACTCTTGGATGGGATAGAGGTTTCACTGGGTACAGACCCGAACAATCCTGATACTGATGAAGATGGCCTGGATGACGGGATTGAAGTGGGGCCAGATATTTCGAACCCGCTGAATGAAGACGGGGACGAATTTATCGATGCCCTGGATTCAAATGTTTTGGATACCGATGGCGACCTGGTCAATGACCAGCAGGATCCGGCAAATGAAAACCCATGTGTGCCCAATGCGGACAGTCCTACATGTGTGGACCTGGGGGTCACAAAAACGGCAGACAATCTCGAGGTGGAAATCGGTCAGGAGGTGACCTTTACCGTCCGGGTGGAAAACTTTAGTTCAGGACCCGTAACCGATATACAGGTGGGTGACCTCCTGGAAACCGGGTTCTCTTATATTTCGCATACGGCATCCCTTGGGGAATACGACCCCGGGACAGGAGTCTGGCTCATTGCAACGCTGAATTCTCAGGAGGTGGTTACTCTGGAAATACAAGTATCCGTCCTGGACAGCGGCGTATTTACCAATACAGCTGAGTTGCTTACTTCAACCCCGGACGACACCAATCCGGATAATGACCAAAGCACTGTAGAACTGCAGATTGCTCAGGGAGAGGGAGAGGACCTGGTCCTTGAAAAATACGCCTCCGTTGATGGCGGATTATTTCTGCGCGAGCGAGTGGCACCCCTTGCCGGTTCAGGGGTCGTTTTTGCGATAATTGTTCGCAACGAATCCCCTTCGGTAACAGCCCGGAACATCCGTGTGGAAGATCTTATCCTCCCTGTTGACCAGAGTGGTTTTGAGTATCTCTTTCACTTCATAACTCCCCAGGCGGGCAATACCTATGATCCTGTTTCGGGCATATGGAGTATCGATTCCATTGCTCCGGGGGAACAGGCTGAACTTCGCATAAGGGTTGATGTACCCGGACCCGGCGATTTTTCAAATACAGCCCGGATTCTTAGCCCAGAAGCACCGGATGGTCAGGCAGGCAATTACCAGGACAGCATAGCGGTTATTGTAAACGAGGCGGTAGAGGCCGATCCCGGATTTGTATTCAATCAATTCTCACCCAATGGCGATGGTATCAATGATTTTCTCATCGTTCGGGATATCGCCCAGTTTCCGGATAATTCCATAAAGATATTTAACAGGTACGGGCAACAAGTCTTTGAGGCATCCAACATGATTAATGATCAGGTATGGGATGGAACCTACAGGGGTAAGGAGGCACCCAAGGGGACGTATTATTATATTTTGGACCTCGGGCCGGATCGCGAAGTAGCTAAAGGCTGGATTCAATTAATCCGATAGTATGAAGAAAATGGGATTCGTATTCAAAGTTCCACCATTCCACAAGGTCCTTCTGGCTCTTCTGGGACTCGTGGCTTTTACAAATTCTGCCTGGGCGCAGCGGGAACCCTTTTATACGCAGTACATGTATAATATCGGGAGCTTTAACCCTGCTTACGTGGGAACCGTTGAAACTCCGGATATAAACCTGCTCTACCGTTCCCAGTGGATCGATATTCCGGGGGCACCCCGGACGATACGATTCGGCGTGAATTATCCTCTGAACAACAAAAAACACGGACTCGGATTCAATGCTGTCAACGACCAGTTAGGCCCAACGACCCAAACCTATGTGGATGTTTCCTATTCCTTTCAGGTGGAGTTTGAATACGATGTCTTTTTATCCTTTGGTCTGGATGCCGGAGGTAGTTTTTTAAATGTAGATTTTTCAAAGGGAACTTTTGAGAATCCGGGAGAACCTATTTTGGGTGCTGAAACCATCAACGAGTTTGCCCCGACGATTGGTGCAGGTGTTTTTCTCTACCACAAAGACTGGTATGTTGGGGTGTCCACCCCGAATTTCCTGACCGATGGCCTCTACAGTGATAAGGTGGCCCAGGTTGTCGCAGAGCAACTCCAATTTAATTTCATTGGGGGATATGTATTCAACCTCAATGACAACCTTAAATTCAAACCCGCGTTCCTGGTGAATTATATTAATGGGGCTCCGATCAACGGAAATGCCTCCCTGAATTTTTTACTGAACGATTCATTCACTCTTGGAGCGGCGTACCGCTTTGACAACGCCATCAGTGGTTTGGCGGGATTCCAGGTGAATAACAGTATTTATATCGGATACTCCTATGATTACAATACGAATGGCCTGGGAGGATTTAACAGTGGGTCCCATGAAGCAATCGTAAAGTTTTACCTCGGAAGAGGTGGCGATGGGCCAAGGGATAAGGATGGAAATAAAATTAAAGGGAAACAGATTGATAGTCCGCGTTTCTTTTAATGCAATGATATGAGAAAGAGGAATTTCATTACTGCAATTTTTCTACTGGCTTTCGGGTTCCTTTGGGCCCAAAAGGATTCCAAAGCAGATCTATATTATTATGAATACGCCTATGGCCAGGCAGTCGAAGCCTATGAAAAGGAGAAGGCAAAGAAAGGGTTAAGTACGGAGCAGGAATTGAACCTGGCGGACTCCTATTTCCGGACCGGGCGCTACGACAGGGCTTCAGCTGTTTTTATGGAAGTCTACAAGAAGGACAGTCTGATGACCAATGCCCAATTTAATACCATGCTGCAGTCCCTTTCCAAGACTTCGGGACCCGATAGGGCAAAGGCATTTCTGAACACACGAAAAGACCAGGTATCTGAGGAACTTGTGGTGAACGCTGATTTTAATTATGAAACCCTGGCCGATGCAGAGCTTCAGATAGGACAGTATGCCATTTTCAAGCCAAATATGAATAGTCCGCAGTCTGATTTTGCCCCATCCTTCTACGGGGATGACCGGATATTATTTACCTCGGGCAGGCCCTCGGAGACCAAGGAAATCTACGGGCCTTCTGGTGAGTCTTATCTGAACATTTATAGTGTTTCCATAACAGACAAAAACGTATCGGTCCGGCCCAGTCCGCTAACCTGGATTCCCCAGATTGAATATCACCAGGCGACACCGTACTACAGCGAATCCCTGAAGGAGATATTTTTTGTGCAGTCCAATATGGAAGAGGATGTCCTCGCATTTGATCCAAATGGCAAGAATGCATTAGCCATTTGCCGATCCGATAAGGATGGTTCATTCCAGCCCTTATTTCGGGACCTGAGTACATCATTCTATTACCCGTTCTTCGATGAGTCTTCGGGAAAGCTATTTTTTGCAGCGGATTTTGCAAATGGCTATGGGGGGACTGACCTGTATTATGTCTATTCCAATAATGGACAAATCATGTCTGAACCCATTAACCTGGGCCCGCAAATCAATACTCCGGGAAATGAGATTGCGCCGTTTATATTCGAGGGAAGCCTTTATTTTTCATCGGATATTTTTTACGGTACAGGGGGGATGGATATTTATAAATCCGAAATTCAAAGCGATGAATTCTTCAGCATTCCTGTAAACCTGGGGCCTGGGATAAATTCCAATAAAGATGACTTTGGTTTTATCGTTAGAAATGCCGGTGATGGGGGATATGAGGGCTATTTTGCATCAAACCGCCCCGGAGGGATGGGCAACGATGATATCTACGCCTTTCACACCGAACAGAAACCCGGATTAAAGACATTTGGAATCTGGGGTACAATACAGGACCTATCTGGTTTTGGGGTTGAAAAAGCGCGTATACAGCTGATTGAATCGGACAGCACAGTATTGAAAGAGACCTATTCCGGCGAGGATGGTAGTTTTCGCCTTGAGATTCCCTGGCGGGAATCGGTGCAGGTTATAATTGGTAAAGAGCGTTACGAGACGCTCACCTTTGGAGGTGATGATGGAGGTGCCTTTGAGTTGGGCGAACCCCTGAACATAAAGCTGACACCCCTTGATGCAGTCGTTGTTAAACAAGCCAGCAGGACCCTGTTTAAAATGGAGGGCTTCCACTTCGAGCGCAATCGTAAAACGATCACCCCTGAAATTGCGGCTGTCCTGGACAAAGCAGCCATTGAATTGCAGAAATTTCCCGAATTGCGCCTGCGTATCGAGGCGCATACCGATAGCCGCGGGTACGCGCGAACCAATCTGAAATTATCCGAAGATCGTGCAGCCGCCATTCAGGAGTACCTCCTATCCAAAGGAGTGAGTCCTGAAGTATTTGCCGAGGTCAAGGGCTTTGGTGAGACACAGATCATCAACAATTGTACAGACGGAGTATATTGCCTGGACATGCTTCACCTACAGAACGAAAGATACCCCTTCGTGGTCCTGAATTACGATACTTTATAAGCCCGGGTTTAAACGTGCAGGAGGCACTCCCTGCAATCTTTGATCTCCCCGTAATACGTTTGTCGATACTTGTAGAGTGTTTCAATGGGAATTCCAAGGAGCGTTTTACGGATATAGGTCACCGGTGTAAATAGCTGTCCCATTTGGGGTGTGAATCGCTTTTCAATTTTTGTTTTTCGTTGAATTCGAAGAACCTTCATACAATTATTTTGAACGGCAAAGGTTGAAAGAAAAGAAGTGCAAATCAAATTAGGAATGTTAAAACACATAATTCCAGTTAATTAACAGTGAATTATGCGAGGACCATCCAGAGGTAATACACGGAGAAAAAGGTCAGGAATACAATTCCCAAATAGGTCAATAGCTGCAATCCCTTTCCGGGATGAAATTCAACAGGGAGATCCTCACTACACACATTTTTGAGGTTCATATACCCTACAAGCGGCGCAAGTACAAAAGAGATAAAGGTCGCCAGGGCAACAAGCGTTCCCATATTCGCGCTAAAAGCAGACAATACGATATAATTCACTGCGGTAAGGATAAGGACGGCGGCCGCATAATGCCACTTCTTGACATAGCGCTTGCGGTCCGGCCTCAGATATTCCAGGACATCCACACTTACGCGGGCAATCGCATCATGGGCTGTCATGCAGGTGCTGAACATCGTGGCAAAAGCGGATACGGCAATAAAGAGGTATGCCCAATCCCCGATATGGATTGTAAAAAGGGAAACCACCTGATCTGCAAAAGTGACGGCCTCTCCGCTTAATACCGTTTGTGTGCCATAGAGGGTGCGGTACCCGATAATCAGGAAAAATACAGCGAGCAGGGCGGTAGTAATATACCCCGTATTAAACTCCTGCAGGGCCTCTTTCAGTGAGGGTTTGCTCCCCTGGGACTTATATTTTTCCAAACTCCACAAGCTGATCCAACTGCTCGCTTCAACGGCTGTGGGCATCCATCCGATCAGGCTGATTAAAAACAGTATTCCTACGGAGTCGAAAAGGGGAGGAGTTTCAAAGCCCGGTACAGCCTCGACCGATGGTTTATACAACACCATCAAAGTAGTGACCAACAGTGCGACGAATAGAATGGTGATCACAAATTTCAAAGTCGTCTCCAGCATTTTATACCTGCCGATGATCAGGACGACGGAAATAAAGAGGAAAAGACCGAGTGCAATACCGCTTACGGATACGGCCTTAATCGAAAAGAGATTGGCAAGCAGGCCTGCGGTGACCACATAAAGGGCCGCCAGAATGGTAAATGTGGTGAAAAGGGTAATGACGGCATAGACCCACATGTATCCTTTCCCCCTCCTGGAATAGCCTTCTATAAGGCTTCTGCCCGTAACATTGGTATAGCGGATTCCATATTCAAAAAAAGGGTACTTCAGTAGATTTGCCAGCAGAATGGGTATGACCATAATCCAGCCGTAGGTAGCCCCGGCTTTGGTGGACAGGACCAGATGGGAGGTCCCAATTGCCATACTGGCAAAGAGCAATCCGGGACCTAAGTTCCTCAATAGGGTCTTGAACTTTTGCATACCTCTTCGGTTTAACAGATTGGATTTTCCCGCTTCATTCTATTACAATGCGATTTCCATAGTATTTAGGTTCAGTATTGAATATCAGATCCAAAAACACTTTCACCCTGGCAAAATACTCCCTGAATTGCACTTTCATTCCCGGGGACCCGCTGATGTCAGCAGCACTGAAACCAATGGCGTATAAATTTTTTTTTGACGCGATAAAAAGGGCGCGTTCGTTGTGGAATTCCTGGGAGATTACCGTGACGGAATCAAGGCCAAATACAATATTCGCCCGGATCATCGAATCCAGGGTTCTAAAACCTGCATAATCCAGAAAAATACGGTTTTCGGGGATTCCTCCTGCTATCAGGTCCTTTTTAATGGTATTGGGTTCGTTGTAGTAAATACTGCCGTTATCCCCACTCACCAGAATGTAGGATACCTTTCCTGCCTTAAAGAGTTGTAAGGCAGCCTCAATCCGGAATTTGTAATAAGGATTGACCCCCCCTCCAACCTGGTGGCGGGCGGTGCCCAGCACCAACCCTACCTTGTTATACGGAACAGTGTCTATATCCCTGTAAATGCGGTCGGCAGAAGAGAATTCAATGATGTAGTAACACCCCGTGAAAATAAGCACGGGCAGCACAACCAGGGCAATTAACCTTTTCCGGATTTTTGTTTTCATCAGCAGGTTGAACCTAAAAACTAAAGGTACATATTCCTTGTAAATTGATTTGGAAAAGAAAAGACCCCGCAAACTGCGGGGTCTTTGGTTTGAAGTAAGTTGTTGAAATCTACCAACTGTACTGTGCACCAAACATAAACATAAAGGTTGTCATGTCGTAGGACACTTCACTGCCCGGAATGGCGCCATAAGGTGGAAAGTTTTGTGCAAACTGAGGGTTGAGCAGTGGGCCGGCTGTGGCGTCCCCGGAGGAACCGAAATGGAACACCCCGTCAATCTCAAAGCGATCACTTACCTCGTATCCCAACCCAAATTGAAAGGCATTCTTAATAATAGCCGTGGCGGGGACACTGTAAAAGGCGAGTTGATCCTCTATAGGGTTAGAGCTGTAGGTGTAGCCCAGTCGTAAGGGGAGTCGGTTGATGCCGCTGTACTGTACCCCTGCCGAGATGATATTCATGTTTTTCCATCCGAAACCAGCAACAGAGGCCGTTTCCGTCCAGCCTACAGCTGAAAAACCATCTGTGTTTTCATAATTGACCAGGCGATAGTCGAGGGCCAGGTCAAAAACACCTGTGGTATACCCGACACCAAAAGAGAGGATGGAAGGATAGTCGAGATTAAATTTATTCGTGCCAGTAGTGCCATCCAGATAAACGTTGTCGAACTCAAAGTCGCCGAAGGTCTGTGTGGTTTTGTAAGCCGCACCGGCTTTAAACCCAGATCCGGAATCGTAGAATACGCCAAACTGGGCGCCGAAGCCAAAGGCGCTGGATGCACCATCCGTGCTTGGATACCCTGCCTGGGTAGGATTTGCCGTCGGATTGGGCATCAGATCCAGGGAGCCGAAATTAAAGGTGGGCTGTACCCCGATGGAAAATTTTTCGGAGAGTTCATACGCATAGGCGGCACCTACCTGAAAGAGGCTGTAATTCGATTCGACCCGTCCAAAACCGCCCATTTCCTGGGGCATGTTGATGGGGTTGGTGCTGCTCTCGGGGAAGGTTACCCCAAAACCACTGATGCCAAAGGCAGAAAACCCAAAGTGGTGGCGCGATTCCGATCCGATTTTATAGGAAAGGGCGGGCAGCGGGGACATCCCCCTGTCGTCCTTGGTTGTTCCACTGATTAATCTCCCGGTTGGTTGCCCTGAGGAATCAAATTCGGGTACCGTAGAGCTCAACTCGGGTGAAGAAAAGAACAAGCCAATATCCAGGCGCACCTGGTCCTGGTCAAAAGCGGTGATTGCTGCAGGATTCCATTGAAGTGCCCCTGAAATGTCAAGGGGTTGCCCGGTGGCAGCCCCACCCATGGACATGTTTACAGATCCGACACCCTGCATGATATGCCCGGCCTGAGAAAACCCAAGGGGGGCAATACATAACAAGAATAAGAAAGTGACTACATTTTTCATATCGGTAAGGTTTAATATAATGTGTTTACAAGAGTATTTAGGCCCAAAGGCCGATGTAGCGAAGAGTGATTGTTATAGCGAAAGTAGGGCAAAGTACGTCCCTCTCTTATGATAAAAATCATAGATAGAATTATTATAATACGTACCACAAAAAGGCGCTCGTCCATCTCTCAGATGTGGCGCCCCGCTAAGGATAAAATCGTTTTTCAACAGCTCGAAGCCCGGGTGATATTCGGTAAAATAGCCCATAGTATATCCAGTATGTAATATTTTTAATATCTTCTCCTATTGATTTTTCAGGGATTTGCATGCGCATTTTTATGACGGAGCATTCGAGTAAAAAGAGGTGGGTTTTATCGGGAAAAATAGCTGGAGGAATCTTCGTATTCTGGCTTTTGGCCATGGTCTTATTCCCGGTCCTTTTTCACAATTGGATCTCCCAGAAAGTCACTGACCTAACTTCGGATTACCTCAGCAGTGAACTTCGATTTAAGGATACCCGTGCCACATTTTTTCATCACTTTCCCTTCCTGACACTGTCAATGGATGAGGTAGAGCTAAGGGGCTCCGGTCCCTTTGCAGAACAACCCTTTATAAAGGCCGAGACCCTTGTGTTTACCATAGGGATCTGGAGATTGCTTTTTACGGATCAGGTGGATATCAAGGAGATCGAACTCAATAATGGGAATGTGTTTTTCAAAACAGATCGTTTCGGACGGCAGAATTATTCGGTTTTCACCAGCCCGGAGTCCAAGGATCAGGACAGCCTTTCGGAATCCGGGACTGAGGTTTACCTGGACCGAATCCGCATTAACAATACGGCAATCGCCTATACGGATGCGCTCCGGAAATTAGATATCCGGACACACGCCCTTGACTACGACGGGGCAGGGAGTTTTATAGAGGGAAAGCTCCAACTGGGGTCACACCTGGACATCGACAGTGTGGACGTCACTTTTGAGGATGTGAAGTACCTGAAGGGTAAACCTTTAAAGGCTAATTTAACCACCGTCTATAACGACAATGATGTTTCCCTTTTATTTGAGAAAAACGACCTGGTGATTAATGAACTGGCACTGAATTATTCCGGTAACCTTGATTTCGACCCCGATGGGTATAGCTATAAGGTAGACCTGAGTACCGAAGGCAGCCACTTAAAGGAGATCATTTCCCTCCTTCCGGCCAGGTATGTCAGCTGGAGGGATAAGGCAGATATCGACGGGCTCCTGGATGCCAAAATCCATCTGAGCGGGCTTAATAATGTGGTCAGGGATACCGCGGAAGCATCCCGGATGGCCGTGGAAATAAATTTCAGGGACGGGAAGTTGAAGTACCGGGACGCCCCGGTGCCCGTCGAACAGATCTTTCTGGATTTCAATGGCTCCCTGGACAATGGTGTTTTTGAAATCGAGGCCGATACCTTGTCCTTCATCCTGGCCGAAGACTTTTCCAGGGGAAATTTTTATGCCAAGGGGCACAAGGATTCCCTTGACCTTAAAACACGTTTGCATGCCCAGCTCAACCTGCACCTGCTTCAGGAGACCCTGCAACTGCCCGGCATCAATTTTGGGGGTCACCTTAATGCGGATATAACGGCCGAAGGGGTATATGATAAGGTCAATACCCATTTCCCGATAACGGATGCAGAATTCATCGTAAAGGACGGCTACCTTCAAACCACTTTTCCGGACCCCATAGAGGACATTTCTATTGATTTTGTTTTGGAGAATACCGATGGCGCCCTTGACGGGACTTCAGTAATGCTCAAAAACCTGTCGTTCAACTTTGAGGACAATCCTTTTGAGCTCAAAGCGGAATTGAAAAATTTTGAGATGCTGGATTACGACATCCAGGCCAGGGGATCTCTGGATTTAAACAGCTTCAGCCAGGTCGCTCCCCTGCCTTATATCTCAAGGGCCAATGGGTTTGTCCGCCTGGATGCCCGCTTCAAAGGCCATATGGTACCCGGGCCGGAACCGGGTAGTTCCGACCTGAAAGTAGCGTCGAATTCGGGCAAACTCTTTCTGGAAAATGTGGCACTCAATGTCCAGGAACTTCCGAATCCACTGGAAATCGTCTCCGGGGACTTTACTTTTCAATTGGATAAGCTGGAGTTTTCTGAATTCCAGATAAAATATGCAGGTAATTCTTCCCTCCTCAATGGGTATTTTACCAATTATCTCAGTTATCTATTGGTGCCCGATGGGATACTGCTTGGCGATTTTGACTTTAAGTCGGAGTTTGTAGACCTGGATGCGCTCATACCCAAAAAAGAAGTACCCCCGGAAACCCTGGCCCAGACCCAGACAGATTCGCTTGGAACGAGGGACGACATTTCAGGGGTGCTGCAGGTACCTGCCAACATCAACTTTAAACTGAATGCGGATATCGATACCCTCAGGCATTTTAAGCTGGATATTACGGAATTACGCGGCCAGATCAGTGTCACAGAAGGTGGCTTCGTGTTCAATGATACCCGTATGAATATGGTTGGGGGTACGGCAACGATGAAAGGGTTTTACAAGCCTGAAGGAAACGACAGGGCCCTTTTTAACTACAATCTTCAGGGGCAGAATCTGGATGTACATCGCGCCTATGATGAAATAGAGCTCTTTACCGACCTCGTGCCGGCTGCCCAGAACGCCAGCGGCATCATTTCACTGGATTATGAAATCAGGGGTAGTATGGACCAGCGCATGAACCCCATATTGCCGTCTCTTGAAGGCGGGGGGACCCTTACGGTGCACGACGTACAGTTTAAGAATTATAAATTCTTTGGAACCGTTTCCAGGGAAACCCGGCTGGGTGCGCTCAAAGACCCGAAAATGAAGGAAATTACGGTGCATTCTAATATTGATGACAATCTGCTGGAGCTGAAGCGCTTTAAATTTAAGGTGAAACCCTTCCGCCTCCGGCTGGAAGGACAGACTACCCTTGACGGGGACATGGACCTACAAATGCGCCTGGGGCTTCCTCCTTTTGGCCTTATCGGAATACCCATAAAAATCACAGGTACTAGTGACAGTCTGAAGATCAAGATGGGCAGGCGGGAAAAAGACCTGGAGGCCCTGGATTACGACGATGATGAGTTTACCGAGGAAGAGCGCCGGCGGTTCCGGATGCTGAGGGATTCAATCACTGAGAATATGGACATTGAAGACATCTATAGTTTTGAAAAGCGTTTGGATACCCTATATTTCCAAAAGGAACCAAAAGTACAGGACAGCCTTGTGGCACCACGAGATACAGTGACGGCTCCTGCTGAGGCAAAGAGACCTATACCGGATGTACCATAATTAAGAGTTAAAAGCAGCGTAAGATAAGATATGAAAAAAAGGGAATTTTTAAAGAAAAGCAGTCTTGGGGCATTTGGAGTTTTACTGGCGCCACAGCTCCTAGGGGCTTTAGAGACGGGATACCAAAGGCGCCTTAGGACCGCTCATATCGGGGTTGGGAATATGGGGGGTGAGGATCTCAAAGCCATCGCTTCTCACAATATGGTGGATGTGGTGGCCCTGTGCGATGTGGATTCCGAATACCTGAAAGCAGCAGCCGAAAGCTACCCTGACGCACGGACATTTTCGGATTACCGCATTATGCTCACCGAAATGGGGGATGGTATTGACGCGGTCATCGTTTCCACCCCGGACCACACGCATGCCCCGGCTTCCCTGCTGGCCATGGAACTCGACAAAGCCGTGTATTGTCAAAAGCCGCTGGCCCATAGGGTAGAGGAGGTGCGCGCCATGAAAAAGCTGGCTGAAGCAAAAAACCTCACAACCCAGATGGGAATTCAGGTACATTCTTTTTACGATTATAAGCTGGCGACTTTGCTCATTCAGTCCGGTATTATTGGAAAAGTACATACGGTACGGGCCTGGTCTCCGAAAAACTGGGGCTTCGATGGGCCAGCTCCAGAAGGGTCTGATGCCGTGCCCGCAAACCTGGACTGGAACCTATGGTTGGGAACTGCCTCTAGGCGGCCTTTTAAAAAGAATTTTTATCACCCTGGAAACTGGAGGAAGCTTCTGGACTATGGCTGTGGTACCCTCGGGGATATGGGCGTTCATATTTTCGATACCCCGTACAATGCACTTGCCCTGGATGTCCCGAAAACGATCACAAATAATTGCCGTCCTCCAAATGGCTTTGGGCATCCGGAGCGCAATGAAGTTACCTATGAATTCCCGGGCACAGCGTATACGGGCGAATCCCTTACCTGGATTTGGTCCGACGGCCCAGGAGCTCCTGACTCCCATCCCGACCTGAAATTACCTGAGGAGGAGCCGCTTCACGATCAGGGTGCTATGTTTATTGGAGAAACCGGAAGGCTCTATCTGCCTCATTTTGAAATGCTCCCCCGCCATATTGTCGATGGGAGCTATGTCGATATAGATGTCGAACGCTTCAAGCTCGGTCAGCCTGTTCGGGATTACGAAAGTGAAGGAAGGAAACACTACCATGAATTTGTGGATGCCTGCCTGGGTAAAGACGAATGTTCAGCGCCGTTTTCCTATTCTGCCCGGCTCACAGAAACCATTCTGCTCGGCGTAATTGCCGGCAGGTTTCCCGGGAAGACCCTGAACTGGGATGCGAAGTCGGCACGTTTCCAGGAGGAGGAAGCCAATGCGTTCCTGGGAAGTACGTACAGGAAATTCTGAATACCTTTCTGACAGGGTTATTTGATTTTTCCCCAAGGGTCAAATACCTTTAAGCAGTTAAAACACCGTCCGAAATATGAGAACCTGGCTCTGGAATATACTGGAGGACAACACGACCCGTAAAGGCCGGATATTCGACAACATCATACAGGGGCTGATCATGCTCTCCCTAATTGGGTTTGCCGTGGAAACCCTCCCTGATCTATCAGATCAGGCCCGGCATTTTCTCTATAATTTTGAATTGTTCTGTGTCGTGGTGTTTACCATCGAATATGTCCTGAGGATCTACGTGGCCAAGAAGCCCCTGAAATATATCTTTAGTTTTTACGGCATCGTGGACCTTTTGGCCATCCTGCCGTTTTACCTTAGTACGACCCTGGACCTCAGGGCCCTGCGTTCCTTCAGGATTCTAAGGCTGTTCCGGGCATTTAAGCTCGTTCGTTACAACAAGGCCCTGAAGCGCTTCCATGTGGCTGCACATCTGGTCAAAGAGGAAATCGTCCTGTTTTTTATCATTACCCTGATCCTGATCTACCTGACTTCTGCCGGGATTTACTTTTTTGAGAACGAGGCCCAACCGGATTCCTTTGCCTCAATATTCCACAGCTTCTGGTGGGCCATTGTCACCCTGACTACTGTTGGCTACGGGGATGTATTCCCGGTTACGATCGGAGGCAAAATATTTACATTTTTTGTGCTGATCATCGGGGTGGGAATCGTCACGGTTCCGGCCGGGCTGGTCGCCTCTGCACTATCAAGGGCCCGTGAAATCGAGGAGCATAAAGACGAAGGCAAACAGACATCTGATACGAAAAAATGAAGACAACCTATCGCGGATATTTTACAGCTTTGATGGCGGTTATTCTCCTGTTTGGCTGCCGGAATTTTCAGAAGGAAGCAGAAGTGGAAGCTCAATGGGTACCGCTTTTTAACGGAAAGGACCTTACCGGATGGGATATAAAAATACGGGGCTTCGAGTTAGGGGTAAACTACAGGAATACCTTCCGGGTAGAAAATGGATTGCTCAAGGTCTCTTATGACGATTATGACACCTTTAATGAAGAATTTGGGCACCTGTTTTACCAGCATCCGTTTTCGAGCTATCGGCTGAGGGTTGAATATCGGTTTGTGGGGGATCAGGTTCCCGATGGCCCGGGCTGGGCCTTACGAAATAACGGATTGATGTTGCACAGCCAGTCTGCTCAGAGTATGGGAGTGGATCAGGATTTTCCCATATCCCTGGAAGCCCAATTACTCGGAGGTGCCCCGGAAGGCGAGCGATCTACCATGAATTTATGCACCCCGGGATCCAATGTTGTGATGCAGGGCGAATTGCGGGAAGCGCACTGTATCGATTCGCGTTCAAAAACCTATAGGGGGGATGGTTGGGTTACTGCAGAAGTAATTGTGTACAGAGATTCTGTAATCCATCACCTTGTGGAAGGAGACACAGTGCTCACTTATTCCCATCCTGTAATGGGTGGAGGGGCGATCAGCGGATATGATTCAAAGGTATATATAGAAGGGAAACCAATGACCTCGGGGTATATTGCGATTCAGGCGGAAAGCCATCCCACGGAATTCCGCAAAATTGAACTCATGGAACTGGACCCGAAGTGATTCAGGCGGGTCGATGAAGGAGGTCACAAAGGAATTCCATATTTCCTGTTTCAAATTGTCATTCGGGCATACCATACTACGACCTTCTAATCATTCAAAAGGCCTCCACGTGATTTTCATTATTTTTGAACTCGTTCCATTTTTTGAATTTCCAATGTGTTTATGAATACTACTGCTGATCAAATCTATATCGTAGGGACAGGTATAAGTGGTCTCGTCGCGGCCCGGACCCTTGAGAAAAAGGGGTATGCCCCGGTCATCCTTGAAAGCTCGGATAGGCCCGGGGGCCGGGTTAAGTCAGATACAGAAAGCGGAGTCGTTTACGATCATGGATTTCAGGTTTTGCTTACGGCCTATCCGCAGGCCCGCAGGCACCTGGATTTTGATAAGCTAAATTTGAGAAGGTTTCTTCCGGGAGCCCTTGTTTTTAATACGGGAACGCCTCAACGCATTGGAGATCCGCTCAGGAATTTTTCCAGTTTACTGCCTACCCTGAATTCCAAAGTGGGCACCTTAAAGGACAAGTGGAAGATATTTAGACTTTCATCAGGGCTGAAGCAAAAGTCTGTCGATGAAATCTTTGCAACGCCCGAACAGACGACACTTCAATATCTGGAGGCCTATGGGTTTTCAGATCAGGTTATCCGAACCTTTTTTAAACCCTTTTTTGGCGGTATTTTCCTGGAAGAGGCACTGAGTACCTCATCGCGTATGTTTGAGTTTACCTTTAAAATGTTCAGTGAGGGTTATGCAGCGATTCCGGACTCAGGTATCGGGGCGATCGCGGCACAGCTCGTAGCTGGGCTGAATAGAACAACCATAAGGTACAATCAGCCGGTACAGCAGGTGACATCGGGAGCGGTGATTTTGAAAGGAGGAGAAAAACTGCCCAGTCGGGCCACGCTGATTACGGTTCCCTTTAACCCTGAAACGGGGGAGCTCCGTGAATCCGGCGTAGCCTGGGAGCGCTGTGACAACCTTTATTTCAACGTGTCCAAAAGGACGTTCGAGGAAGGTGTCATTGCCCTGGTAGCTGACCCGGATGCCCTGATAAACAACCTGTACTTCCCATTTGGCCAGAACGCTGAGGGGTGTCCGGTACTCTCGGTTACCGTGGTAAAGAAACACGCTTTATCCAAGGCGGAATTAATTCAAAGGGTAAGCGAGGACCTGGAACGTTATTGCGGGATAAAAACGAAATCCTTTTTGAAGCATTATGCGGTTGAAAGAGCGCTTCCCAAAAGAGGAGATCTTAAGATGAAACCTGTGGAGGTTCAGAGTCTGGACTTCGATAACCTCTTTCTGGCAGGGGACTATTTATTAAACGGATCCCTGAACGCAGCCATGGCTTCTGGTGAGGCTGCCGCCGAAGCGCTTGCGGCTTCACTGGCATAGATTACCCGGGCTCCCATTAATGTTTGGTCAACTCCATGTCGATGTTTCGGAATTAAAAAGCAAGTCCCATGCCGGCCTCTGAGATGTCCGTGTGCTTGCTTTGATGGTAATCCGTCTTTCCGGTGAATATTAAAGACGTGTTTTGGGGTTGAAAAATTCTTGGCAATTGCAGGAATTGTTTTAAATTTGCTTCCCGTTCGTAAGGGCGGTTCGATCTTTTACTTTGCGAAAATAGCTCAGTTGGTAGAGCGCCACCTTGCCAAGGTGGAGGTCGCGGGTTCGAATCCCGTTTTTCGCTCGACAGAAACGCTGCCTGTCAGCGTTTTTTTGTTTCCGCTCGGGTGGTGGAATTGGTAGACACGTTGGACTTAAAATCCAATGGCCATCGCGGCCGTACGGGTTCAAGTCCCGTCCCGAGTACGGATAAGAGGAAAAGTCAGTGCCGAAGGCACTGGCTTTTTTGTTTGTATCCAGAGCCAGGCTTGCCTGAGCGAATAGGTGACAAACAAAAAAGGCCAGCCCGCGCTGCGGGCGTACTTTTCCTATTTCACCACGTTTGGGCGGGACTCACCGACTGCGCAGCGGGAGGTAATTCCCGTCTGTAGTTTCCATTTGATTTCGATTTCCTTTGTTGTAAGGGATTGGGTAACAAAAAAGGCCAGCCCGCGCTGCGGGCGTACTTTTCCTATTTCACCACGTTTGGGCGGGACTCACCGACTGCGAAGCGGGAGGTAATTCCCGTCCCGAGCACTTAAACCCTATTTATAATACTGATATAGAGGGTTTTAAAATTTCATAAGTTACGTTGTGGTAACATATCGAGAATCCAGATTCAACTCTCTTCAGTTAGAATATTATCAGTGTTCCTAGAGCAATTTTATTTCGTTGAAAGTCATTTGGAAACACATCTGTATCTTTTGTACGACTCAAATTAAAGAGCTCTTAATCTTTTTTAAGTAGCTAACTGAAAATCCCGTTATTTCAGAAATATAGACCAGGTCTTTATCCTGATTTAATAAAGATCTTACCATATCTTTTCTTTTTTTGGTAATGAGTTTACCTGGTTTGTTTGGGTACGTTAATTCATATAACTCTTTTAAACTGAGATTAAAATGATTGGTTATTGAATCAATAGTTGCCTGATGTAGATTATTGGCTATAAAAGTTTCAACCTGATGTAAATCTATCTTGTTTGCGACATCTCGTTTTCTTCGTGATGAAATAAAATAAAATACAATCAAGATTGATGACACCAATGTCAAAATGGTAATGATAGTGATGAAAAGTGAATTCTTTCTTTCTTCTTCATTTAATGAATCTGCTTTTCGAATCATTTCTTTTAATTGGTCAATAGAGAGAGAAACATAGCCATTAATCGTACCTAACTTAATAGAATCTGTAGTTTTGAAAACGGCTCTTTTATTGAACTCAATACCCGATAATATTTTCGTCGCCTTATTTGTGGTTAAATTAATAGAAACAGCCCCGTCAATGGTAGTAATAAGAACCGCGTCCTTGTCATAATCCAGTAACGAATATGCATTTGAGAATTCATTGAACACAATGCGGTCCTTGGAACGGTCCGTTACCAGGAATAGCTCACTGTCTGTTAAAAGGACGTATTTTTTTTGATTATTGTGATCTGTTTTAAAGCCATCCTCGATGGGTTTGGTAAATTGAGCAAGACTTATCAATTCATCATCCCGTAAACTGTACTCGTAAAATGAATTATTGATGCAAAATGCTACTACCAGGGTTTCCGCTTGTTGATCAACATGAACAATTTCAGCGCCATTTATTGATGCTTCTTCGAGAATTTTTTCAATGGATGTGAATGATGAATTAAGAATATAAAGCCCTTTGGTGGTTGCCAGTATAAACCTCCCGTCATTCAGCTTAAAAATATCCCGGGCAAATCCAACAGAATTTGCGCCAAATTTTGCTTCACCATTCAAATCACGTTTAAATAACTGTATGCTGTCATTTTTTGGTCTGTAAATAGCCAAACCATCATAACAGATGTAAAATGTAGAGTCCTGCTCGAGTATGTGACCAGATGTAAAGTCCGGAATTCTTATTTTTTTACCATAACAAAAGATACCATCATATGTGCCAATACTGTTAGCACTAAAGGCCCTAACACTAAGTTGAGGTAAGTAAGTCTTATAATCAGATACTTTATAAATGAAAAGTGAATTGTTGCTAATAAGATATAGGAAGGCACCCCTTTCCCGTGAATAATGTTTAAAGCTTTTATAGTAATCTGGTAAAAGATGATTGAATCTCGAATGCATTTCTTCATCCGTAAATTTAGAATGTACTATGAGACCATTTTTAAAAGTGATATAACCCCGATTTCCATTTACTTCTTTAAGTTCTGAACCCACAATCTGAAACACCCCCTCACTGGATGAAACCAAAACATACCCATCATTATCCAGAACTAGATTGTAATAGACGCGATCATTATAAAATGCCTCCATCAGAGTATCCCGGGTAATTACATTACCGATCAACGAAAGCGATAAAAAGATAATTTTTAGAACCAAAATGATAATTCTTATTTTAAATATAAGAAATATCTATGGGCTGGATGAAAAGAGTTTGAGGTTATTATTTCAGTGACACATATTTGTATTTATTTTCAACAAAATATTAGTCGGTCAAAATTCTTTTTGTTGCTTGTTACACGACATGAACATTGAAATTTTTAAAAAAAGAATAATTTAAAAAAACGCAATCATGAAATTAAAATATCTAATTCTCGGACTGTTTGCATTGATGGTGTTCAATTCTTGTGGTGGCGATAGCGATGAAGAAATAAGTACGCCAGACCCTACTTCCGCTGATATCAGGGGTTCAGTAAATCTTTATGACGAAGGTACTACAGAAATTGACAACTCGGATATGACCATTAGGTTAGAGGGTTCCTCCAAAACGGCTATGACGGATGACAATGGAGATTTTATCTTATCTGACGTTCCTTTTGGGACCTATACGGTGATCTACGAAAAATCTGGATATGGCACATTTAAGAGTTTTGGCATTGGCCATAGAAACGGGAATACAACTATTTCAAATACCCCTTCATTAGGGCAAACCTCTTCGACAACCATAACGAATCTGGCAGCGAGTGAAGAAAGTGGCACGATTACTATAGCAACGACATTAGACCCGGAAGCAAATAATAGCAATACCCGCTACATCAGATATTTCTTCTCAACTGAAAGCAATGTTAGCAATGAGAACTATGAGGCCGTTTTAGATACGTTTGGAGCACAAATCAATCCCTATAATTTAACCTTAACTACTGCCTCTTTGGAAGCACTGGGGTTTCAAGGTGGTCAAACCGTTTATGTAATCTGTTATGGCGAATCCTTTTGGAGCAATCAGTATGATGATCCGGATCTTGACTTTACAGTTTTTCCAAACCTGAATAGTAACACTTCTGGAGCCATTTCCTTTGTGGTGCCCTAGTTTCTGGCGTGAAATAGTTCCGGTGGAAATTCCTCAATTCGAATTTGCATCTGAAAAACAGGGACTCTGTGGGCTTCCGATTATTGTTTTATCTTGAGAATTATTTTTATGTGTAAAATGAAAGTTTTGTTTACTCTGGGCACGCTGTTTTGGATGTCCTCTTTTGTGCACTCTCAGGAACTGATTGTCCATCACTTTAATGCGGACCGGCAAGAGGTTGAGACTGACACGCTGTTCCTTGGGGATCTGGTGGTTCTCGGCCATGCTAAAAAGGGTAAGAATCCGCATTATTTTCAAGGTAAGATTACCGGGATTTTTAAGGACAGACAGGTTGTACGGGTTTTTGATTATGCCAGAAGCACACGGGTGGTTCCAATTGCCGGTAAGAAAATAAAAATTGATGAGATCATTGCTGTGGAACGACTCGATGAGAAGGAACACAGAGGGAGGGAAAACAGGGCGATTGTTGCAACGGCAGGTCAGTTTCTCGGATCGTCCATAGGAGGTACGACAGGGGATGTGATTTTTTATGGTTCAACCGCAGGGAACATTATTTCGGATTTTGTCTCCCGCCAAAAGATCAAGACCGATCGGATCAGATGTGAAATCATAGATAGTGAATATTGATTATGAAACCAACTGCTTTATTAACGGCTTTTGCATTTCTGATACTATGTGGATGCAAACAAGAGAAAAACAATGAAACACCTTCCGTTACTGCCGCAGCGGCATTGCAGGGATGGACGGAAGAGGATAGGGCCAGATTCAACTCGAACTGCGCTGGATTCCTTGAGGCTGAGGGAGTCGAAGATTCAGGAAAGTATTGTGATTGTCTTTTGAAATCGTCAATGGAGAAATATCCCGATGTTGGGTCGGCTATGGAATTGGAACAAACCGAAATCGTTTCCCTATTCGAACAATCTGAATGCATAGATGAACTTCTCCTGGTAAAAATTGAGCATCCCTGGACAGAGGAGGCGGAAGAGTTGTTTAAAAAGCATTGCAAGGAAGGAAAGATGCAACAAGGCATCAGTGATGACGATGCCGAGAAATATTGTGATTGTGCCCTGGCTGAAGTACGTGAGCTTATTCCGAACCCCCATCATGTGATTTCACTTACCGAAGAAGAACTTTTACAGATATTCAATAAATGTCAGCAATAAGATCTTCAAGAACACTTACCTGATTTGCACTGACGTATATTAATTCCTGATCGAGAACGGCGCCGCAGGGGGAGCATTATCCCCTAAAGGACGATAATCCCTTATAAGAAATCTCCTTTATGAGGGTGTCATCCACGCATCAATACCAGAACCACAGCGGTCTGAGCGCGATCCAGGTGATTCTTCCTTTAGGAATGTTATTATGCTTGTTCAGGAAAAAATCAGAAAAATAATCAGGGCTGTGAACACATATCCTGCCGGAAATGCCCATCGGCATATCCGATGCAATTTCTGTGCTCGTGCTGTTTTTCCCGAATGCTTCATACGGTCAAGGGCCAAACTCACTAAAACCGAGGCAGCCAGGATGCCAAAATTTTCCAGCACAAAAAAGTCCATAAGTGTCAGGTAATCTATCCTGGGAATGTTGTCCTGGATGACCATATAAAAAGCCACAACTGAAAGGATGCCTATAAATAGGATGTTGATTCGGTCTATTACCGGATTTTTATCCAACCAGAACACAATCCAGGTGAGGGAAACTAACAAGACCATGGGCAGGATGATGCTAAATAGGATATGCAGGGGTTTTCTCTTGATCTTCAGAGCGATAACAAACTCGGAAACGGGGATGACACTTCCATCATGAGCCTGAATCTCGGCGGTTCTTACAGCCATTTCTTCTGCTTTTCTGTCCCATTCTGCTGTGCCAAGGTTTTGGACCCAGGTTTTCGAAAGGGATTTGTCGGGAACAAATACAAGTTCGTCCTCGGTGTAAGGCGTTGGGTGCAGATAAAGCAAAAGGTCCTGGGTATCAAAAGGATAGGACCGGAGATCCATTGGAGTGCCCATCTCCGCAATGAACCCTTCAGTATACTGTACCGTCCCGTCCGGCCATATCGCAATGGTTTGAGTGTTCACACCCTTGTTTCCAACTCCATTGAGGAAGTATAGTTGTGGCCGCCATCCTTTGTAAAGCCGGTTGATACTATATATGCCCTGATATACTTTTTCCGGAACTCTTAAATCCTTCTTTCCGTAGTATGTAGAATCTGCAGGAGTATATTTCAGTCGCTCATCTTTCCATCTCAGGAAGAGGGCTCCGTCAAACTGGATGGTTTCCTCTTTTTCATTGATGTTGGAGATGTTTAAGATACTATAGCCTATGCGAATCTCCACGGGTCCTTCGGATCTCGGGATGGTATACAGTTCATCCGAACTCGACTGTCCCCACAAGAATAAAGGGGCTGTAAGGCTAATAATCAGACTTAACAAACAACGCATTTCCTTAAACTGCTTACCCATGGCTTTGTGCGGAAAATTTGTGGATTAAACTTGCTCCGCTACCAAATTAATAATTTACTGCCAATCGGCATCATTAACTTCCCTCAGCTGAATCACCTCAATTAATCATGTATAATGAATCAAAGAGCATTTGCCGCCTGGCAGTTATCTCTCTTTTTGTGCTTCCAGTGTTGAACAGCATGATATTCGTAGGTTTTTTCAGAAGTTCAATTATTCATACCTTACAATTAATTGATTTGAGCTGATATGATACCTGCAATATTGAGATAATCTTTGAAGTGGGTGATGATTTGGCCAATCACGAATCAATTTGTCACAGCTGGCATAAAATGCCTAGATTGTTGTATGAATATTTTAAGAACCAGACTCTTTAAGCCGGTAGTTGCCAATCGTTATATTGCACGGCCCAAGCTGATCCAGATGATGGAGAACGGTCGGAATAAACCCGTCCAGAAGGTAATCGCTCCCGCCGGATATGGAAAGAGTATCTTCGTGAGTCAATGGCTTGATGAAACCAACAGTCCACATTGCTGGATAGCCATAGAGGAAGACTGCAATGACCTGCTTACCTTATTGCAGTACCTTATTGAAGCCCTTAGTGTACTTGATCCGAAAGGGTTCTTGGGATTGAGTCACCTGGGGAATACACTTGAATTACCTGAGAATACGGAATTGTCCGTACCCATCTTAAATGTCCTGCAAGGAATCAAGGAGGAGATCATTTTTGTGTTGGATGATTATCACAAGATTGACAATCAACAAGTGCATGATTTTTTCTCTGAACTATTAAATCACTTTCCTGAACAGCACCGATTTATCCTTATTTCAAGATATGACCCCCCCTTGGATCTTAGAAGATTGATTGCCTATGCCAAGGTGCACGAAATCAGGATGGCAGACCTTAAATTCACTGAGGAGGAAATTAGGGCACTTTCAGAGGCGCAAACCGGTAAAAAATTATCCCCGGATTCAGCTACCGTTATATTTAACCAAACAGAAGGGTGGGTCATTCCCATACGATTGTGGTTGAAAGAACTCGCCTCAAATGAAGATAGTGAAACGCTGGAACTCGCTAAAAACCAAGTCCAGGGAACAAAAGTCCTGGGAGATCTTATAGAGGGTGTATTCGCTTCCCTTGATTCATCCGTGAGGAATTATTTAATGATGGCTTCGTTGTTTCCCCGGTTCAATTTGGCACTACTGCGAGGGGTGCACGATACAATTCATCCCGAAGGAGATCAATCATTTGACGAAATTGAAATCCGCATCCGGGAACTCCTGGACCGTTCTCTGTTTATTATGGCATTGGATGACGATAATAATTGGTATCGCTTCCATCAACTGGTTAAAGTGTTCCTGAAAACCAGATGCAAAAAGAAATATTCCGGGGAAACTCTTTCAAAATCCATTGGGTACGGTTGTTCATTTCTGGCAGCTGAGAACTCCATTTTCGAGGCGATCCAATTGAGCCTTGAGTATCGAGATTTTTCAAGGGCTATCGACCTTTTGAACCGGGAGCGGTATTCCCTTTTCGATAACCAAAGGTTTGATCAGTTCCGAAGGCTGCTCAATCTATTCCCCGGAGAGGTTATAGAAACAGAACCGAGCCTGCTCCTGGTTCGGGCTGTGCTTTTCGATCTCACCAAAAAACACGATCAAATGTCGGAGGACCTGGAGCGTGCCCGGCATCTCTTGCCACCCCTATCCAGTGCATCGGAAGAAGCAAAAAGGTTGTGGGGGGAGTACTACTCCAGTTCAAGCTTCCGTTTATTTCAAAACCGGAAAATCGACGAGGTAATCCAATATTCCCAGAAAGCTATGGAACTGCTGCATTCGAACAGTTCCTACCTTCACGATCATGCGATGGCATTCTACATATTTGCATTGAATGCTTCCGGGAAGTCGGATCAAGCCAAGGCCTTTTTGGATTCCTATAGAAAGACCTTAAGAACGACCGACCCCTCCTACCACATGAATTATTTCGCTCTTGCAGCTATGTTTGCTTTTATGCGGGGGAAACAGGAAGACATTATAGAAAATGCCCAGAAGGCCCGCTCCCTTGCTGTCAATCATCGGAATCAGGGGATACTGTTGATAGCCAACTACTATTGCTCGATTGCCCTTTATCAACGCAATGAATTGGACAAGGGGCTTGAATACCTCAATGAAGCCATAGAAAGCAGTTATGTGACAAGACCTTCCTGGATCATTGAATGCTTTTATCTGAAGTGTTTATATCATTTGGCCCGAAGTGAGGATACCAGGTTCGATCACTGTTTTAAAAAGATGATTGCCTTTCAAAAACAATTTCACTCCAGGTCCTATGAGCACTTACAGTCCTTACTGAAAACGGAACTAATGCTAAGAATGGGTGATGCTTCCCTGGCCTGGAATTCATGGCATGATGGTCCCAAAAAAAACACTTCGTACACCCACCATTATTACCAATCCCAATTAACCGAAGTGAAGCTCCTGATGGCCGATCACCCTTATCAGGACCTTAACAGGGCCGGGGACTTGCTGGAAAGCTTCGAAGTATTTGCAGCAGAAGTAAATAACCTGATCCTGCTTTTTCAGGCGAATGCCTTAAAAATTGTATGGTATTCGCTGAAGAATGAAACTGAGAGGGCATTGGAACACTTGAGATCATTGCTCTCACGTACAAAGGCCGAGTCCATAATCAGGGTGTATACGGATTGTGGAAGCCCTATGCAGGCTTTATTGTCTAAGGTTTCAGACACTTCACCGAAAGATCCGTATGTTCAGGAGATACTTCACAGTTTCAATTTAAAAGCCGGGACCCGTAAAGGTGGCGGAAAAGGTGAAGAACCTTTAAAAAAGAATCGGGCTTCTGTAATTACTCAAAAGGAAATTCAAATACTGCAATACATTTCAGAAGGCTATCAGAACAAAGAAATTGCCGAAAAACTCTACTATTCCCTGGGTACGGTCAAAACATATATCTACAACCTTTACCAGAAAATCGGGGTCAAAAACCGGGGCCAGGCTATCGCATATTTCCACGCTTTGGAAGAAAAATCAGCTGCGACATTCAAATGATTCTCTACCATTCTAATGCTCCTGTCATGGAATAACCTGCCCTTTCCATTAACCACTAAAGGGAAAAATGGCTTAAAACTGACTTTTTATTGACTTCGCAGCCAATGTCCGAAGGATAAAAAACGATAGTTTAGGCGGGATAAAGGAGGATTACATAAATTAGGTTATGAGATTAATCGTCAGACATGCTGTTTGCACCGTTCTATTGCTCTTAGTTACTCAAAGTTCGTTTGCCCAGAATGAGAGTAACCTGGTGCAGGACAGTATTATTCCGTTCAATGATAAGGGATTTGCCTGGGATATGTCCTTTGCGTTTAAGACGATGAATGTCTTCAGGGGTTTGCTTCCTTCCAGGGCGCCCGTCTTATCAACACAGGCAGGTTTCAAGGAAGGGAGTTTCGTGCTTGGTGCCTACGGGGGTGCGTCCTTTAATGGCGGATATACTGAAACGGACCTTATCCTGATGTATTATCGCCCGAAATTCTACATTCGTGCAGACTGGTACTACAATTTTACTGAAGGGATTACGAATATTCCAACGCCTTCCGGATTTTTTGACTTCAGGCCTGACATAACCCGCGGCTTACTGGACTTTATGGTGAAAGTAAAACCTTTAAAGAATTTTGAACTTATGTCCTCTACATTCCTGTACGGCAGGGACAGACCCCCGCTGCCAGAGGATGATGCGGCCGGAATTCCATTGCGCAGGGGGGAGCAGCGATACTCCCAGTACTTTAAACTCCAGTACAATTGGGTAAAGGACAAATTTAAAATATCGGCGCATGCCGCCTATTCCTTTAGTTGGAACGATCCCTCTGGAGAAACCTTTTATGCCGAGAACTCCGGATTTACTGACCTGGGGGTTTCGTTTTACAGGAAAATCGTGGACACTAAATCCATTTCAATTCCTTTTAAGGCCAGCCTATACTGGAATGCTGTGAGCAATAAGATGTATTTGGTAGGATCCATCTTGTTGGTTGAAATAACACAACTGAAATAATTGGAATTTGGTGGACCTGAAGGCATTCCTTTAAACAAGCAAAATCTCAGGAGTTGAGAATTTTTGTCAGGGACCTGGTTTTGCCATTTGCAAACTTTTGCAGCCAAAATACCAAATAGCGCTACCGACAGATGATCAATCTACCGGATATTCAGATGATCCTTCAACCCTTGCTGCTTTCTTGACCTATGGTTGACTTTAGTCAATTGATTATCCAGAAGTTTCTCCCTAGTTTGGACAACTTAGCGAATCATGTAACCGAGGGATGGGAACGTCAAAATTTTACGAAACAGCCAGCTATGGTATTACCGTGGATGGAATCCTTGTCGATGATACATTTCCAATTTTCGATGCTTCGAGAATGAGTATCGTTTGCAACAGTAAACATGCACAGAGTTACCTCTCAGTGAGCGTGAAGGACCAGGCAGAATTATCAGGCCTTTTGAACACCCTTTATTCACTGCAATATGTCATTCTCAAAATCGAAAAAATGGATACCAAAAGGCTTTTAGAGTTTGCTGATCAATTTCCCCATGGTAGCGTTAGTGAATAGATTTTTACCATCAAGAATATACATCTGTATTCTTATAACATTAGGTGGGGTTATGTATGTATCGGCCCAAATAACAGAAAAAGATATTGCCTACGACTCCCTGGCCAAACAGGATTATCGCAGTATGGGCCATGCCGGATTTGATTCTACCGCTACCAACGGATTCTATATACAGGATAGCAGGAAGGGACATTACAGATTGAATTTCGGTGTATGGACTACACCCAGATATACTACCGTGTACAAGAACAACACCCCTGATTCCGTGCCCAGTGTTGAAAAGGGATTCACCATTAATCGGACGCGCATCTTCTTTACCGGCAAGTATTCCGACAAATTCAATTTTAACCTTGTGACAAATATCGGAGCCGACGGCGACTTCAACTTGCAGCAGGTTTACCTGGCCTATGCCATCAACCAGGATTATATCATTACCGTGGGCAATCAATTTGTGGCCTCCTCACGGGAGGATTGGATGGACCCCTCCAATATCCTGGCCATGCAATGTTCCGCCAACGATGCCGCCTTCGCCTTAGGGACCTCTTTTGGAATCCTGGTATACCGAAGACCCAAAAACAGGGCGCGCTGGTGGGCCTCCCTTTCCAACGGCCTTTACGGATGGAACCGGGCGGTGACCCAATCAGATCAGTCTGATTATATGCTGGGCGGCAGGTATGAATATGCACTTAAAGGGGATGACTGGACGGTATGGGACGATCTGGTAGGCCGCCGGGGCAGGTCTGAGGGCATTCTTTTAGGCGGTTCATTTAATTTTTTAAGGCATACCGTTGGGCTATTGAGAAACCACGGGGTTCAGGGAAATTTGGATATTTCATATAACGGCGATGGGTATCAGGCCCTGATCGCCGGGGTATGGACGGGTCAATTCCCGGAGGGGGCCAAGGGCTTCAGCCAATATGGATTCTATGCTCAGGGAGGGTATTTTGTCAATCAGGTCATCCAGCTCTACGCCCGCTACGATTTAGTTTTGCCGGGGGGAACACCAGGGGATTTTAAAACCTATTCCGCACCCGGATTCGGTGTGAACCTGTATCCCTTTCATTTTACAAACCGATGGAAGATCAGCCTGGAATTCAACCACCTTTTCGGGACATTTGATAATACTATTGTACCCCCCGACCTGGCACTCGGGTTCGCTGATAGTGCATATAGAGGGCAGCAAAGCATTCGCTTTCAGCTGCAGTTTGGATTTTAACCCAGTGGGTAATGAAACCATTAAGGGAGTACGGGTATATAAGAACAATAAGAAAGTAAATTTTAACATTAAACCATAATTTCATGAAACAGAGAACACAATTCAATACCAAACTAATGACGGGTATCCTGTCATTGGTGTTAACAGGGTGCTTTTCATTCCTGGCTGTCGCCCAGGATACGCCCAGCCAGACCGTATTTAAAAACGTCCGGGTATTTGACGGTACCAATGACCAGCTAAGTGGCACCACGGAAGTATTCGTAGAAGGCAACAAAATTAAGGCTATTGGGTCTAGTGCCAGCAGAGGTGCTTCTAAAAATGCAACCGTAATCGATGGTGGTGGCCGGGTATTGATGCCAGGGCTTTCAGATACCCACACGCACATCATGTTTGCTTCGCTCCCACAGGCAGCACTTATGTTTGGTGAGCCCAATTTCAACGTGATCTATGCCACCAAAGATGCAGAAGCCATGCTGATGCGCGGTATAACCACGATAAGAGACTTAAGCGGTAATACTTTTGGATTGAAAAAGGCCATCGATGAGGGGATGGTTCCCGGGCCTCGCATTTATCCATCTGGAGGAATGATCAGTCAGACCGCAGGTCATGGGGACTTTCGAATTCCTAATCAGAAACATCCGGCGTATGGCGGAGAATGGCCTGCCCTTTACCAGCAGGGTCATGGGTATTTAGCAGATGGTCCCACAGAGGTAATGAGAGCTGCCCGCGAGAATTTGCGAAATGGTGCCTCCCAGATCAAACTGGCGACCGGAGGAGGTTATTCTTCTCCTGCAGACCCCCTATTGGGTATTCAGTATACTTCTGAGGAGGTTAAGGCAGCAGTTGATGTAGCCAAAAACTGGGGAACCTATGTCACGATACATTCCTATTTTCCGGAATCCATCAATATGGCCATTGATGCAGGTATCAAAGATGTTGCTCACGGTCAGTTGTTGGATAAGCCCACTTTACAGCGCATGGCCAAAGAAGGGGTGTTTTTAAGCACGCAGGCATTCACCCTTTGCAGCGAACCACAGAATTCTGAATTTTCAAATGAAAAACTGGCTATTGTATGTGTTGGGACAAAAAAAATGTACCAATGGGCCTCCGAAATTCCCGATTTAAAAGTAACCTGGGGAACGGATATGTTCTTTGTCCCTCAAGATCTATTTGAAGGGCAGGTTAAGCAGTTGGAGCGTTTAACACCTTGGTTTAAGCCAGTAGAGATTCTTAAAATGGCTACCGGAAATGCAGGTGAATTGTACAAAATGAGTGGACCGCTCATGAACCCCTATCCGGGTGACCTGGGTGTTATTAAAGAAGGCGCCTATGCAGATATGTTGTTAGTTGAAGGTAACCCATTGGAGAAGCTGGATGCCGTTACCAATCAGGAAAACCTTATGATCATAATGAAAGACGGAAAGATTTACAAGAACACGTTACAATAACACTCATTATGAATAATACTAAAACCTATAAACATGGAAAACAAGAGATACAATATTGAGGATCTTTTAAGTGAGACGATCACAGATATGGAAAACCTTGTATCAGATCTTGATTCAGAAGTCACCGATGATCTGGAAGAAGCCCTGGAAGAAGCGAGCAATGAACTAAAGAGAAGCCTGCATAAGTTGGTGAAATCTGTCAAAAAAGAAGTTCGAACAGATGTGCTTTCATTTTACCATGATAACAAGAAGCTGATTAACAGCGATCTCAAATCGCTGAATTCTTTTGTCCGGGAAATACTTGCCGACATTAAAAGTGAGTTGAGTGAGGGAATTCACGACGCGGAGGATAAGGATGATAAAAAGGAGCTCAGGGAAATCCGAAAGGATGTTGTCCGGTTTACGCGCCGATACAACCATGCCTATCATAAACTTCGTTTAAAACTTGCGTTAGGAAACGCAGGCGTCAGTGTTCAGGAATTCTTCAATCACAAATCTTAATCAAATGCGAAGTAATAACAAAAATCTACTCGGAATGTGTAAAACCAAATTTCAGTACATACTCTGGATACTCCTCATAGGAGTATCCATGATTGCCTGTCAGCAGGCAGGTGAGCCAAATGCCAAGAATGAGAGTGAATTCAAAGCCCTTTCGGCTGATACCGAATTTGACCTGGTTATTAAAAATGGCCGAGTGATGGATCCCGAGACCGGTTTTGACAAGGTTGCCAACGTGGGAGTAAAAGACGGTACGGTGGGTCTCATAACTGAAAAAGACATTTCAGGTAAGAGAGTGATCGATGCCAGCGGCCATGTAGTGGCACCGGGGTTTATAGACTATCACTCACATGCCCAGGAGCCTTATGGTCATAAACTCTATGTTCGGGACGGCGTTACTACACCGCTTGATCTGGAGGTAGGTGCCTTCCCTGTGAATGATTTCTATGAATTCTGGGAAGGAAAATCTTTTGTTAATTATGGAACGAACGTAGCCCATGTCGGCGCACGGTTGGAGGTATTGGATGGTCAGGAGCCCGATGGGCGAGTGCTTTACAGTCCCGCAATGGGGAGGGCCATGAACGATGGATCTCAGTTTAAAACAAAATTATATGATCCAAAAGATGAGAAAACCATCGTCGATGCCGTTGAAAGGGAAATCAAGCAGGGCGCCCTTGGCATTGCCTACCCCATTGGCTATTACACTGTGGTGGGCAGCCCTGAAATCAATGCCGTAACCGCACTGGCCGGTAAGTACAACTTACCGATTACCACGCATGTGCGCTATCTCGCACAAATACCCCCAAGTGGCTATATGGGTATTACAGAAATGCTCACTATAGCCCGTCAAAACGATGCCCCTGTGCTTTTTCATCACGTACAGAGCAATTGCCTGGGCCTCACCGGGCCTTGTCTTGATTTGATCGATGCCGCGCGCGCCCAGGGTCAGAAAGTGGTCGGCGAGTTTTATCCGTATCAGTATGCCGGCACTTATGTGGATGCCGATTATAACCGGCCTGGTTTCGAGCAGCGTATGGGCATTGAGGCTTCAGATTATGTTATTACGGCTACAGGGGAACACCTGACATCTAAGAAATTCGACAGTTTGCGGACTGCAGCTCCCGGAACCAACTTATTGATGTACACCATGAAGGAAGAATACATCATGGAAGCATTTAAGAGGCCGGGTACTATTGTTGGTTCGGATGGTATGCCCTGGATAGTTGAAGGAGATGAGGGAGGCTTTAATGCTACATTTGACACCCCATATGGTGCCGGCAACGGCCATGCCCGTGGATCAGGAACCCACGCCCGCATCCTTCGTATGGTACGCGAGACCAAGGCGATTCCTCTGATGGAGGCAATTGGTAAGATGACTTATGGTCCGGCATCCTTTCTGGAGGATCATGTGCCTCAGATGAAGAGACGAGGCCGCATCCAGGAGGGTTCAGCTGCCGATATCACGATTTTTGACCCGGAAACTGTGACCGATAACGCTACCCCAAAGATTGGTGAGAACTCACTTCCTTCGACGGGTATTCCTTATGTAATTGTGAACGGTACGGTAGTCGTCGATGATTCCAAAGTGCAGAATGTGGCCGCGGGGGTAGCTATCAGGAACAAAACAATAAATTAGTATTCCATTCCATTACAATAATGACACCGATTTAAAGTGGATAAGGGGCTTTGGGTCTGGCGTTTGGTTTTCTTTTTCACGTGTAAACAGAACATCCGGAATCCATAGTTTTGCGCTTCCTGGTGCTGCATGAAATAAAATTCTAAATAAAAATAGGTTATGAAAGCATGTACACTTTTTTTGGTTACCCTCTCATTTCTCGTTTTCTCACCCTTGGTGGTTATTGGGCAGAATGCAGAGGATACGGATAAATTGGTTTCAACCGATACGATCGAGCCGGGGATTCAAGGTTCTATTAATCCTTTGACGGACAATACAGACATTCTCACAGGAATGGAGCTGATTGACGATTCTTTTCCGAGTTCCCTTCCCATACCCGGTACGAACGTTCGTATGAAAATAGGGGGCTATGTAAAAGCGGATTTTCTGCATGATTTTGACTATATAGGAGATCGTTGGGAGTTTGAATTGGGAAGTATCGCGGTGGAGGGAAGCCCGGAAAGGGAACTGGGGGGAATAACCACATTTCATGTGAAACAAACCCGGGTCAACTTGGACTTCAGGTCCAAAGCCAAGTGGAAAAATGGCAAGGAATTCCCTATGCAGGTATTCGTTGAATTCGATTGGTTCTTTGATTCGGACGCATTCAGGTTGGTGCCTCGAATGCGCCATGCCTATGGGGTGATCGGGCGTCTGCTCATCGGAAGGACCTGGACCAATTCGGGTGATGTCTCAACCCTTCCGGGGACCATCGATTTTTCCGGTGGTGATGCGCTATACGGAGGGCGAGTGGCACAGATAAGGTGGCAGGACACCTTTGCCAAGAATTTTTCCTACGCCATAGCCCTCGAAGAAACAGGGGGACAGCTGGATAATCCCAACACCCTGGACGGAGCCTTCAGACCTTTGTATCCCAATTTAGCTGGAAATATAAAATACAGGTCTGCCAATGGATCGTCCTTCCAGCTCGGACTTGACCTCTTTGTATTGAGTTGGAAAGGTTCAACAGCTACCCCGAACGTCTCCAAGACAGGTTATGCCATTACGGGTACAGGGCGCTATGTATTCAAATCATCTCATTATAATGACTCCTTTGTGTACGGTGGTGGGTTTGGTCAGGGTCAGGCGCATCGTATTATCGCACTGTCCTGGGATGGCAAAGCATCCGGGGTGATCACTGAAGATGGACTGGATCTGTCCCCCGCCTGGTTCGCCTTTGCCGGATTCAACCACTATTGGAGCAAAAGTTTCAACTCAACGATTTCCACGCATTGGGCGGGAACGGATCTCTCGTCATTTCATTCAGATGATACCATTCAGAAAGCCGGCTCCTTTCACGCCAACCTCATTTGGTTTCCATACCCGCGGATATCTACTGGTGTCGAATATATGTGGGGCGTTCGCGAAAATAAGAGCGGTGTCGAAGGAACTGCATCCAGGGTCCAGTTTATGGCCAAATTTAAATTCAACTAAGTAACACTAATAACTTTTAATCACTATTCATTATGGAAAATGCACTTTCAAAAATCAGCCATGTAATCAAATACTGGTGGGTGGGCGTCCTTCTGGGAGTCCTGTTTCTGCTTTTGGGAATTTGGGTTCTGCAGTCGCCCATTGAAAGCTTTGTCACCTTTGCGATCTATTTTGCGATTACCTACATCATCAGTGGTATCGGTGCCATTGCTTTCTCGGTCTCCAACCGGGAAGCCCTGGACGGATGGGGATGGCAACTTGCAGGAGGGATCCTTGAACTCGTCATGGGAATTGCCCTGCTCGCCAACCCAGGTGTATCGATGATCGTCCTTGCCTTCTTTGTGGGTTTCTGGCTCTTGTTCCGGGGGTTTGCTACCATTTCGATTGCGGTGGAACTGAAAAAGGACGGAGGAAAAAATTGGGGGTGGACCCTATTCTCGGGCATCCTTACAATGATCCTCGCCTTTATGGTGCTGCTAAACCCATTGTATGCCGTGTCAACACTGAGCATCTTTATAGGACTTTCGTTGATCATGGCGGGTGTAGCACAGATCATGATTGGTTTCCAGGTCCGGAAGGTTTCTAAAAAGGCAAAAGAAGTTCTCTGAAAAACGGCTTCAACCACTTTCGGAAAGCGCTATAGATTAAGGGCCATTGGAGTTCAAATCAGGCCACTTCCAGTTGTTGCCAGATTTCCTGTGGTCCAATGATTACGTTTGCTTTTATCCTTTGGCCACTGGTCCGACTACTGCATTGGTGCCGGTCAGGTTTCATGGGGAGGTTGGTTGAAGAAGCACTTTTTTCTGTAATTTCAACAAGGCTTCAAGGCGGGTATTACCTTAGCACAGGGTATGGGGCTGAACAGGCCTGGTTCAATTATGGGTGTCAGGAAGAAATACATCAAACATCGGGTGGATCGCAGGCTCCGCAGGCTGAACAGGATCTTATTGGTGCTGATCACTGCAATGCTTGCACATGTGGTCTATGATGCATTTGTATTCAAAACCCCCTTGTACTATATCGGCTTTGCACTGGGCGGATATCTTGTTGGCGGTATTTTCCGAAGGACCGCTTTAGTTCAGTTCAAAATGGAAACGGAGTCCTTTGAGTTTACGACCAGCGCAGTCTACGTTCTCCTGACCTTTTTGCTCCTTGTTTTCAGGTATGCTTTTGGCAAGAGCCTGCTGGAGAATTTCCATGTGGTTTACACAAGCGATGCCCTGTATTTATTCTTTATCGGCATTTATTATTCGAAATGGCGAATGGTCCTGAAGAAGATCGACGAGGTCATATATCAATACGCAGACCAGAAGTTGGAAGAAAACAAGGAAGACAGCCCCATTTCCTGATTTCGCTCCAATTGCTTCAAAGATTTTATAAATTTGACTCGACAACACACCCACTTATCATGAAATATGCGATCGCCTTTGCAATTATAATTCTTCTCTTGGCAGGTTGCGAGGAGCCTGAAAAAGAACCGGCCCCGCCGAAAATCGACTGGACATCAAGAGAAGCCCGACTGGATAGCGCAGACAGCCTGATCTTTGGGAAGTCCTACCTTCCGATTTACTCTCGCATCTACCATCACAAGCGGGACAAGACCTATGGCTTAACAATCACTGCAAGCTTGCGGAACGTATCTGCCACGGATACTGTGTACCTGCTTTCAGCAGACCTCTATGGAACCACCGGGGAAATGGAACGCTCCTATATTGAAAAACCTGTTTACCTAAGACCTCTGGAAACCCTGGAGATTGTGATTGAAGAGACTGAGAAGGAAGGGGGAACGGGGGGCAACTTCACCTTTGAATGGGCCATACAGAATGCCAAGAATCCTCCTTTGTTCGAGGCAGTGATGATCTCTACCCTCGGTCAGCAGGGCATCTCCTTTACGACCCGCGGGATCCGGATGGATTAGGGGACCTTTGTTTTGCTATTTCAGCAAGGCTTATTCCTGTTGTTCACCTGCCGGCGCCATACATCTCAAGATATAAAAAAAGCCTCCCTGTCAAAGGAGGCTCAATGGCCAGGAAAATGTCTTTTGTTAGATCCCAAATAACAATAAACAGAACAAAATGATCATATAAAAGACCATTGCGCTTCCAATGCCAAGCACAACATCCTTAAATTGATAATTTTTGAGGGTTTTCATATTTCTCGTAAAAGAGTCTACTATTGAAACGGAAATCCGGTTATGACTCTGAATATGAAGGCATAGAGTACCACAGAGAACATACCAAAACTAAACCAGGCAAATCCCTTGAAGAAGTTTTTAGTAATAAAATGACCAAGACTTTCAAAGGCATCCCTGTATATATTTTTAATGAGTAGAGCTGTTTTCATAGCTATATTTTTTTGGGTTGATTCTGAGGCTAATTTCTTTACTTCTGGAATTTCAATTCCGAAAAATGGATAAGGAGAATACATTTTCAGGTCAAATGCATTTTGTCGATCATACATCCTGAAAAAGTGCAAATAAAGGAGTTTCGTAAATGCACCCCAGTTCTTTTTACGGCCTATTTTCCCGACATAAAGTTACAGTTGCACCTTCCCCCATTCGGAAAATCAGTAGTTTTACGTTTTCCTTCTGAAGGGAAACTAACTACTTCCATGAGTACGGCATGGTGAAAGAAAAAGGCGCCTCTCCTGGCTGGATGGGGATGACAAATCGGCGTTACAGGATTGCGGGGATTAGTTTCTTACTGCTACTGATCTCTTTTGGGGCTGCCACTTTCTATATACAAACCCGGAAGAACAAAATTGCTGCCATCGTCCTGGATATCCTTGATGAAAACTACAGAGGGGATATTGGCTATGACCGGATTTCACTGGATCATTGGAGTACCTTAACCGACCCCTCCATCTACTTTGAAAACTTTACCGTTACAGATACGACCACTACAAACCACCTGCGTCTAAAGGCTAAAAGGCTCAACGTTGAACTTTCCGTAACAGACCTGTTAAAGGGAATGATTCAGATTAAATCTGCGACCCTGACCGGCGGGGAGTTATTGCTGGACAATTTTACCCCATTAACCCCTCAGGAACTCAAAGGGTTACCTCCACTTATGGATTCCCCGGAGACTACCGATCGCACTATCGATCCTTTTCTGGAGAAAAATACCCGTCTTGAAATTTCGGATCTGTATATCGAGATTCGCCACCATGTCAAGAACAAACAATTCGAATTTCAGGTAAACGAGATTATTTCAGATATTGAATTCACCGATGAAGCTATCGCGGCGCAAACAACCCTGGATGTCGATATTGGAGCCCTGGGTTTTAACCTTGCGAATGGAGTTTTTGCAGGCGATACAAGGGCACGGGGTACCCTGGAATCCCTTTTCGACAGGTCCCGTAAACAATTGGATGTAAAATCGTTCCCATTGGAATTGGCCGACCAGGTTTTCGTTACCACAGCGAAATTGAACTTTATGGGGTCGGGGACCTTCGATATCACCCTCGAAAACGAAAAGACTCAGTTTCTTTCTACCATGGCGCTGCTGACAGAGAATATTCGGGAGAAGTTTTCGGACATTACCCTGGAAGGCCCATTGGCTACCCGAACAAGGTTGGAGGGGGGATTCTACTACAAGAACAACCCGCGGATTCACGTCCAATTCTCAAGTGCGGGGAATTCAGCGGTTTTTGACGGGGATAAAACGTTTACGGAGCTGAACTTTTCAGGGGAGTTCGCCAACCGTCTGTACGCAGAAGATAGGGACAAACCTGAGGATCCCAAAAATTTCAAAATTCAGGTGCCAGAGCTTCAAGGACAGTTCAGGGATATCGCCTTGGAGGTTCAGAATATGGAGCTGGCAAGCAGTCCGGACGCCGAGAATGCCTTTAAGGCGAAGATTAGTGCCAGGGGGTCACCTGAGAGCCTCAATAACCTTGTAGCCGCCCAGCACTGGAGTTTCCAGGGAGGTGAATTGGAACTGACCTCCGATATCGATGCGGATGGGCTTGACATGACCAGCGTTATGTCAGCCGCTCAGAGTACCTTTATACTACAAGATACCCGTATCATCAACAACGATAACGGGATAAGCCTTCCCGTCTCTGGTCTTTCATTGGCCATTAGCGCTGACCGCGCTGTCCTGGAAGAACTTAAAATTGAAGTTAAACCCGGTCAGGACCTCATGCTACAGGCCGGGTTTTCAAATTTTTCAGCCCTTTTTGGTGATAATGCCAATTCAGCAGTAAGCTCGGAATTCAGGCTGAGTTCTGAAAACCTGGTTTGGGAAGATTTTATGCAACTTTTTGAGATCACATCTTCCGATGATAAGACCAAAAGACCACAGGTTGTTCTTCAGGATTTACTCCGGGATATACATAAAAAGTATAACCCTGAAATCGATATTGCCCTGGGGAAATTCCATTTTGGTCAGTCCGTTTTAACTGAGCTTCAGAGTGGTCTGCATTTTGAAAATCCGGATTTGTTGAGGCTGGATGAAACTTCTTTCGGTATCGACGGGGGGAAAATGGAGCTTCATGGGCAGCTCGACCTCGCCAATGAAGAAAGGATTCCCGTTGAACTCTTCCTGAAAGGGGTGGCAGGCATGGATGTGCTAAACCAGCTCCTGACCAATGAACAGCTGATGCTCCATGGGGGGCAATTTCGCTTTAGCGCAACCCTGACGGGTGACCTGCTGCGTCCCGAAGCGATCCTGGGCCAATCAGAGAGCCTGATTCAGATGAGCGATTTCGATGCGACCTATGTGCCGTCGGATATTACCTTTCCTGTGAAATCATTGGAATTACAACTTAGAAAAGACCACGCACGATTGAATGAACTGACGCTTCAACTTAGCGAAGAGGACCTAGTAAACTTCTCGGGAGATATTCAGAATCTGTCTGCTCTGCTATTTGGGGGTACGCGAAAGCCTGTTCAGTCTGAACTCCATGTGCAATCTGAAAAATTGATATGGGAGGATTTTGTTCAGATGTTCGGGACACCAGATTCCGTAAGGACGGTCAAAACCGTTAGGGATCCTGAAGAATTGATCGCAGCCGAACGGAATTTCAAGGCCAGCCTCAGGGATATTTATACAACCCTGAATCCCAGCCTTACCCTGGATATTAAGGAATTTCGCTATCGGGAAATGCCGGGGTTTCACGATCTGGGAACAGAGATATCCTTTAAAGACGGACAGACCCTTCAATTGGAGCAGACGCGTTTTATGTACGACCAGAAAACAGCCGTCAGCTTAGAGGGGGAGATTGATGTCGCAGATTCCCGGAAAACCTATGTGGGTATGGAACTCAAAGCTTCGGGCGGTCCTGAAGAACTGAATGAAGTACTGAATAACGACACCTTCGTTTTTAGGGGTGGTTCCTACGAGGTACAGGCACGGATCAGGGGGGATATCGAGGATTTGGATTCGCTTATCGCCCATTCGGATTCTGAACTGAATGTCAGGGATACTTATATTGTACACAAGCCCAGTGGGGTAGAATTTCCAATCAATATCCTGGATGTGGGACTGCATGACAATACGGCCACACTCAGAGCCCTTGAACTTGCAATGGAATCCGGAGATCACATAATCTTCCAAGGTGAGGTAGGGTATATCTCTGATCTTATTTTCGACCTGCCACCAGACAAGGCTCGGACCTATTCAGAAATAAGCCTGCACGCTGCCAGATTGGATTTTGATGAGTTCCGGTCGCTCTTTGCTATCGGGCAGGAGGGATCGGCTGCCGCAGAACACGAGACAGCCATACGACAAACCATTAGGGATGTCTACAACAAGTTCCGACCGAGTTTGGAAGTGTCCATCGGGGAATTTCACCTGGACAAACTGGAGGTTCACAATCTTAAATCGGGTTTCCATTTTGAAGATCAGAATCGCCTTTACCTCGAGCGAAGTGAATTTGAATTCCATAAGGGCAGGGTAAGCCTGGATGCCCACCTGGATATGACAGAGCCAGAGAAAACCATGTTCTCTTTTGGGGTGATCACCGACAGGATCGATGTGGATAAGCTGCTGCAGGCCTTTGATTACTTTAAGATGCCTTCCCTGCAATCTGCTACTGAAATAAGCGGACTTGTAAGTTTGAATACCGAAATTGAAGGAGAGGTAAACGAAGAGGGCCTTATTGACCCTGAAAGCCTGAAGGGGATCATTAATTTTGACCTTGAGAATGCTCAGGTTGCCGGATTCGAACCTATAATAGAATCCGGGGGTAAGATATTTAAAAAGGAACGCCTGGAGGATATTCGCTTTATGCCCATAAAGAATTCAATGGTCCTTTCGGAAAGGGTACTGGATATCCCACTGATGGAGATACAGTCTTCGGCTTTTGAACTCTTTGTGGCTGGTGAGCTTGGGTTCGGAGATGCCCCGACAAGTCTCTGGGTAGGCTTTCCCCTAAACAACCTTAAAAGTCGGGATGTTCGGAATGTGCCTGATAAAAAGGGCTTTATTGCCGCCGGGAAAAAGGTTTATGTAGAAGCGAAAAGCGATGAAAAGAAGGGGATGAAGTACATACTGCACTTGACTCCTAAGAAGTTTTATGAAGAACGGGGTATGATGGAAAATTATCGCAGCGACATACGTAAAGAAAGGATGCAGATCCGCCGCTACAAAAGAACGGGGGACACTTCATTACTTAAAGACTCCAAAGCCGCTTCCGATATCCCAAGGAAAAATTAAGCCCATTTGAAGATCAGAGCGTAAACACAACCCTCCGAGCGTCCTGGAAATTCCATTGCTCTACTTTTTGCAGGACGGCTTCATTTAATGGTAATCGTCCCAAGGTGGGTCGGGATAATCACTTCGGTATCAGGCGACAATCTTCCCACATCTTCCTTGAAAGGTACTAATTTGAGATCTACAGAGGCCTGCTGCGAAAAGCCATAGGGCAGACGAAAATTATCCCAGTGGGTGGGGATAATGACTTTAGGATTGCTTGTCACCCGGAGCAGGCGTTCGTTGTAATTATAGAGTCCCAATTGGGATTGGTTAACCCCGGCAAGCAGGATATCGGGTTTGATTCCCTCTAACTCCCTTTCCACAAAATTCATGGAACCCATGGTGAGGACCTTATGGTTTGCCATACGCAACAGGAACATCAGAGAACCCCCTTCGATGAATTCCGATACCCGCAAAGGGGTTTCAGGTACTTCGGTATACGTCCTTGAATCCAGGTAGTGTTTGTTGTTCAGGGCCGAATGAATGGAGGGGATAACCCGGACCGAAAAATTCTCGAACTGGTAATCTTCTCCCCCGCGGACCGGATAGAGCTGCTCATCAGGGATGCCGTAGCCCCTGAGGATATTGCAGGTGGTTTCGGTTCCGATTACTTTGGCCCCTGTCTTTTTCGCGATATAGGGAACATCGGATAAATGGTCAAAATGCGCGTGGTGTACCATAATGTAGTCCGCACGGGTGATCAGGCTGTCGATACTGAGGGTGTCCGAGACAAAATAATCAGATCGCGCCACGGTCGCCCGGGTATCGTCTGGGTGGATGCCGGGCCCCGTCCCCAGCTTGACACGGGAAATATACGGGTCCACGAGTATGGTGAGGTTTCCATCATTAATTTTCCATCCGGCTGTACCCAGATAGGTCAGTTTTATTGGTGATTCCTGCGCCTGGACGGCAAGGCCTCCCAGAAACGCAAAGAGCAAGATGAATATGCTAAGGGTCGGAAAGGGTTTAGGAGTGATTCGCATGGGTCAATGGTTAGGGTTTATTTTTTGGCGCGGCTCAAATAATAGCGGTTTAGGGCATCCGAATTTGCCTCAATCAGGTCTGGATAGCCATCTCCGTTTAAATCGGCAGCAATAATATCGTAGGTGGGGTGTTCCTCATTGGCCAGGGGTGAAAGTTTCCAGTTTTGGCCGTTCCCGGTATTGAAAAATACCGCGTTCGCACTTCCGGCATTCCCAATAGCGATATCTATATCCCCATCCTTGTCTAAGTCTGCGGCCGATATGGCAAAACTTCTGGACGTACTCTCATCAAATGCCGTAGACCTATTATATGGGGATTCCTTGCTTCCAAAATAGATCACATTGGGTTCCCTGATATTGGCGAGCAGGATATCGGGAAACCCATCCTGGTCGATGTCTGCTATACTGAGCGATCGGGTATTGTCTTTCCCCGTGCCGAAGGGGATCTTTTCGCCAAATCCCAGGGCGCCGTCATTCAGATAGACGTAATTGGGCTGTGCATCGCGGTTGGCCAGGATCAGATCCAGGTCCCCGTCCCCATCCATGTCGGCGACCTCCACATCAATGGTGGAATCCTCACGGCTTCCGAATTCCATAGTTTCGCCAAAATTGCCGTCTCCGTCATTGAGACAGATCTCATTGGGCCGCCCCCGGTTGGTGATCAGGATATCCACATCCCCGTCCTGGTCCAGATCCGCCAGGCTGAGGTTCCGGGTGGGGGCATATTCCGCTCCAAAAGAAGCGGTCTTAGTAAAATTCCCGGATCCGTCGTTCAAAAAAAGTTCATTGGGCGCCATATCATTGCCAACAGCAATGTCAAGATCTCCATCACCATCGAGGTCTGCCAGTTCGGTGGCATAGGTGGTAGCCCGGGACGAGCCCAGGGGTAATTCCACAGTGAATATCCCACGGCCATTGTTCAGGAAAATGCGGTTCTGGCCGGGCCAGTGCCTGCCGTTGGCAACTACAAGGTCTGTATCGCCATCCCCGTCCAGGTCACCACAGGCAATAGAGGCTGTGCGTTCTGTATAGGTCCCCAGGATAAGCCGTGCCGAACTCTGGAGTTCAATTTCCTGGGCAGCGCTATTTTCAAGTATAGGTGCCAAAGCCAAAAAGCACAATATCCTGGAGTATTTGAGCATGGGAGGGAATTTACGAAAAAAGAAAGCAGGTTGGGCCGGTGGTTCATCCGGGTTGGGTCAGTTATTCAGGGTAAGCAGTGAAGTATCCCAGCCTGAAGCGGTGAGGTGAAACCTTCACAGGCTCGAAAGTGAGGCCGCGGATATAGGGATTGATCGTATTGAAAACAGCGCTGGCTTAAGATCGCCTGCCTTAAACCCAATAGGGAACCTTTACTCAGATTCAATATCTTCAAAAAAAGTAAAGCGCAACTCCCAATGGCCATCGGAATCCTTTTTCAGGATAAAAACAGGATCATTCGTGATCCCAATTTGGCGGATGATGGCAATACTGTCCAGGACGATGGGCCGTGAAATGGTGACAGATCCGGACTTTTTACTTGACAGCTCAATGTGCCGAAGGTATTCTTCCCGGAAGCGCAACTCTTCAGACTCTTCCAGCTTTTCCTGTACTTGCTGCAGGGTCTCAGGGGGAAGCAGGGTATTGAGCACCAGGTCACTGCTGCGCTCCGGATATCGTTTCCGGACGTAAATAGAATCGTAATCGGACAATGAAGTAGGCAAGGATGTGTTGACCGTTTTATGGTACAGCGGAAGATGTGACCTCTCATAAAAGTCGTTTACTACGGCGTATTCTTCCGGAGATAGGGTCGGATCATCCGGCTGTCCCGAGGCGCAGGATAGCATTAACAGGACTCCTGAAAGCAAAAGGAAGGTTTTGAAAGAATTACGTACCAAATAAATTGGGATCATTCGATTATAGGGATTATACCGTTTCAACATACGTTTTACGATTTTCAAAGCCGCTCCTTCTGGAATTTCCGAAAGGGTATGACCTTAAGCGCCGTTAGCATCATTTGCCTTGATCACTCCAAACTCCTGTAAATCGCGGTTATGATTCCTTCATTGTTGATAAAACCGGTTCCGAAGTCAGCGTCCCATTCTTTGGAAAGCCCCATGGCCAGGGTTTGTTCAAGGGAATTACCCGAGTCCTGGGCCGCCTTTACCCGATTGCGCAGGGTTTCCAGCATGTCGCGGTAGGCCCTAAGTGTTTCCCGATTAGTTACCGGACCGTGACCGGGTATGATACGGGTTTGATCATCTACGATAAAAAGTGCCATATTCAGGTTTTTAATAAAACCTTCGATATCCCCACCTGAATTCAGGTCGATAAAAGGAAACCCTCCATTGGCAAAATTATCCCCCATATGGATGACATTGGCCTCGGGGAAATAGATATATGAATCTCCATCGGTGTGGGCGTCGTTTACATGCATCACGTGCATGGATTGGCCGCCTCCCAGGTGAAGGGTAAGTTCATCTGAAAAGGTGATTTCGGGCAGGGCGACTTCCGGCGATGCCTCCCGCACCCGTCCGTTTCTTTCGGATGGCTTCCCCAGGCGTTCACGAACGTTTTCATGCGCAATAAGTATTGTACCTGCTTTTCCAAAGTTGATGTTTCCACCCGTATGATCCCCGTGCCAATGCGTGTTGACTAAAAATTTCAGGGGTTTGTCTGTAACCTCACGTACGGCAGCGGTTATTTTTTCCGAGAGGGGAGCGTACTGGTCGTCGATCAGGTAAGCGGCTTGTTCCCCTATGGCCAGGCCGATATTTCCGCCGGCTCCGAACAGGACATAAATGTTGTCGGTGATCTTTTCTGTTTTGATCTCAACATCGTCAAAGTTACGTTGTGCCAGACCTGTTGAGAAGGTCAGAAGGAGCATTGCGAATGGGATTGCAGTTTTCATAAAGATTAGGTCTTAATAGGGTTACTCACAGGGTTGATGGCTTACCAGACGTAAAAGGTACGGAATTATACATTTTAAGGGAAGCTACGGCTTCTGTCCGAAATCAATAGTATAAGCATCCTATTGCATCAGGATTTTGTCATGAACCCAAAGATTTTTTCGCCTTTAAGAGCCTTTTGATTTCGTTGAGTTTCATAAGCGCCTCAACCGGGGTCAGACGGTCGATATCCAAATGCAGGATTTCGTCCCTGATTTGTTCCAAAAGGGGATCGTCCAGCTGAAAAAAGCTCAGCTGCATTTCGTCTTTTTCCAAAGTTACAGGCGCTTCCAAGGCATCTCCTGAATGGGATTTTTCGAGCTGCTTCAGGATTTTTTCGGCTTTTTGGATTACCGGATTTGGCATCCCTGCCATGCGGGCTACATGTATACCGAAACTGTGATGGCTGCCTCCAGGTTCCAGTTTCCTTAAAAAGAGGACCTTTTCTTTGCCCTCTTTTACGGCTACATTGAAATTCTTCACCCTGGGAAAAAGCGAGGCCATTTCGTTGAGTTCGTGGTAATGGGTGGCAAAAAGTGTTTTAGGACGTGCCGGGTGTTCATGCAGGTATTCGGCAATCGCCCAGGCAATGGAAATCCCGTCGTACGTGCTTGTACCCCTGCCAATCTCATCAAGCAGAATCAGGCTGCGATCCGAGAGGTTGTTCAGGATGGAGGCTGCCTCGTTCATTTCGACCATAAAGGTGGATTCCCCAAGTGAAATATTATCACTGGCACCAACCCGGGTAAAAATCTTGTCCACGATCCCCAGGATGGCTGCTTCTGCGGGCACATAACTCCCGATTTGCGCGAGGAGGACAATCAGGGCGGTCTGCCTGAGAATGGCGGATTTACCACTCATGTTCGGACCTGTGATCACAATGAGCTGCTGTTCTTCGCGATTCAGGATTAAGTCATTGGGGATATAGGCCTCCCCGGGGGGGAGTTGACGTTCGATGACCGGGTGCCTTCCCCCAATAATCTTCAGGTCGGTAGCATCGGTCATGGCAGGAGCGCTATAATCGCATTCCCTTGAGAGCTGAGCGAAACCACATAGACAGTCCAGCTGGGCTACAAGGCGCGCATTCTCCTGTACATCCCGGATGTATTCCTGCATCCAGACCACGAGCTGGTTAAAGAGTTGTTGTTCCAGTTCCAGGATGCGTTCCTCGGCCCCGAGGATCTTTGCCTCGTATTCCTTGAGTTCTTCAGTGATGTATCTTTCGGCATTGACCAGGGTTTGTTTGCGAATCCATTCCTCAGGTACTTTGTCTTTATGTGTATTGCGGACCTCGATATAATAGCCGAAAACATTGTTGGAAGCAATTTTCAGGGAGGTAATGCCCGTCCGTTTGGTTTCCCGCTCCAGCATCTGATCGAGGTAGGCTTTTCCGGACCGTGCCAGGCCCCGAAGCTCGTCTAGCTCTTCTGAAAATCCAGGGGCAATCGAGTCACCTTTACCAATCCCTGCAGGCGCCTCTTCCAAAAGCACTGCTTTTATCCGTTCCCGGAGTGCATCGCATGGATTGATGGCCTTCCCGAGGCGGGCCAGGGCGGGTTCCGCTACTTCACTGATCCGGCCCTTGAGCGGAATCAGGGTTTCCAGGGCATTTTTCAGGTGTACGGTCTCCCGGGGGGTGATTTTTCCCGCCGCCACCTTGGCGATTAAACGTTCCAGGTCCCCTGTGCGGCCCAGGTGTTCCCGTACAATTTCCAGAAGGGAATCCCTTTCCTTAAAGTAGCCTACAATTTTATGCCTTTCCCGAATGGTGTCGAGTTGCTTCAGGGGCATGGCAAGCCAGCGCCTCAAAAGCCTGCCACCCATAGGGGAACGGGTTTTATCGAGGACATTCAGCAGCGGGACACCCCGCTGATCCCGGGTCTGAAACAGTTCGAGGTTTTGGATTGTAAACCGGTCCATCCAGACATAATCCGCTGAAGACAATCGCCGGAGGGAGGTGATATGCCCGAGCTGTCGATGTTGTGTTTCCTTCAGGTAATGGATTACCGCTCCTGCCGCAATGATCCCCATAGATAAATCTTCAACCCCAAAACCCTTCAGGCTGGAGGTATTGAAGTGCCCCGTCAGGGTCTCACGGCTGTAATCTTCCTGAAAGATCCAGTCTTCTGAGAAGAAACAATGGTGCGAGGCTCCAAATGCCTCTTTAAAATCCGTCCGGTGTTTTTTAGACACAAGAATCTCCTTGGGTTCAAAGTTCTGCAGCCATTTGTCGATATCGGTTTGGTCTCCTTCGGCCAGGAAAAATTCACCGGTCGATATGTCCAGAAAGGAGATCCCGAGCCGGCCGGCTCCAAAGTGTACGGCTGCCAGAAAATTATTCGCCTTGGCCTGCAGGAGTTCATCGCTCAGGGAAACTCCGGGAGTCACCAGTTCGGTCACCCCTCTTTTGACGATCGTCTTTGTTTGTTTGGGATCTTCAAGTTGGTCGCAGATGGCCACCCTTTGGCCCGCTTTTACAAGCTTGGGCAGGTAGGTGTTCAGGGCATGGTGCGGAAAACCTGCAAGGGCCGTCTGATCTCCACCGTTGTTTCGCTGCGTCAGGACGATGTCCAGGATTCCGGCGGCCTTCTCTGCGTCAGCCCCGAAGGTTTCGTAAAAGTCGCCCACCCTGAATAGTAACAAGGCATCCGGATATTTCACCTTAATGCCGTTATACTGCATCATCAGAGGAGTCGTCTTTTTGCCTTTAGCAGCCACTTTCCATGTTCTTTTTTGGTAACAAACGAAAATAGGGGTTTCATGGGGTATCCCCAACCCCTGTTAATATCTAAGGAAAACTTCCACTACCTGCAATTCCTGCGCTTATTTGTACTTTTGAAGCCCAAACAAAGCGCATGCGAAAGCTTAAGAATGAAGAATTGGGCCGTCTGCAGGTGGATGCCTTTAAAGAGGCACCGAAAACGCCGGTGGTATTGATTTTGGACAATGTGCGCAGCCTGCATAATGTCGGTTCTGTGTTTCGCTCTGCGGACGCATTTCGGATAGAAAAGATCTACTTGTGCGGAATCACGGCCACTCCGCCTCATAAAGACATCCGAAAAACCGCCCTTGGGGCAACGGAAAGTGTGGCATGGGAGTATGCCCCCCAGACAGAATCCCTGGTTAGGTCCCTCAGGGAATCCCATGAGTGCTGGGCGGTGGAACAGGCCAGTGGATCGGTTTCTCTTGAAGCTTTTCAGCCCCTTGCCGGCAAGCCCTTTGCCTTTGTTCTCGGTCATGAGGTTAAGGGAGTTTCCCAGGAGGTTATTGACATTTGCAGCGGTGTGATTGAAATCCCCCAATTGGGCACTAAGCACTCTCTGAATATTTCTGTGGCCGCTGGTGTGGTCCTCTGGGACTTCTGGTCGAAAACGCGGGGTCAAACGCAGCCCTGAGCTATTTGGAGCCAGGACAGGGCCGGAGGTATGTCAGTCAGGGTAAGAAGTTGCATTCCTGATTTTTTTTTCATCGATTAAGGTGGCATCCCCGCCCTATATGTCCTTACCCATAACATGGGCCATCATCTGATCTAATATGGCGTTATAGTCCTCCGGACGGGAGACAAAGTCGTACCCCCCGGCATCGATAATCAGGGAATTGAGCTCGGGAGTATGCTTCATAAAATCGAAATAGCCACTCTGGATCTGCTCGAGGTATTCTGCAGGGATCCCTTCCTCGTAGGCCCTTCCCCTTTTTGAAATTTGTTCCAGGAGCCGGTCCGTACTCTGGTAGAGATACACATAGAGGTTCGGTTTGCGGACTTCCCGGTACATAATGGAAAAGAATTTCCGGTAAAGTTTATACTCTTCAATCCCCAGGGTGATTTTGGCAAAAATCAAACTCTTGTATATATCGTAATCACTCACCACAAAACTTTTAAAGAGGTCCAGTTGACGGGTGTCTTCAATAAATTGCTGATACCGGTCTGCCAGAAATGAGAGTTCCAGAGGAAAGGCATACCGCGCACGGTCCTGATAGAACTTTGGTAAAAATGGATTGTCCTCAAAGCGTTCCAGAATGAGTTTGGCATTGAAATCCTGCGAAATCTTCCGGGCCAGAGTCGTTTTTCCGGCGCCGATATTCCCTTCTATGGCGACAAAACCAAGCGCTGTAAAAAAGGACTTTTGCGTTTTATGGAGTACTAAGTGTGTTTTTTCTAGACTGCTGTGATCCGGACATTCCTGTAATAGATTTCGATGATCCCTGCCCAGCACCGGATGGTAAAACTGGGGTGCAATATCGGAAAGTGGTTTGAGAACAAACCGGCGTTTTTCCATATGCGGGTGAGGGACTGTCAGCCTTTCAGATTGGATTTGAGCCTTCCCGTAATAAAGCAAATCCATGTCCAAAGTCCTAGAGCGGTATCCCCCGGTAGCCTTCCTTTGTCTCCCGGCCTCTCTTTCTATTTCCAAAAGACAGTCCAGGAAGTCCTCCGGGGAAAGCGTTGTTTGAATACTCAGGCAGGCGTTCAGGAAATCTTCCCCCTCGAATCCCCAGGCCGGGGTCCGGTATACCGAACTGATTGCCTCGATTTCACCTGCTTTGTCTCCCAGGGAAAAGATGGCCTTCTGAAGATAGAACGCTCTGTTTCCCAGATTGCTTCCCAGGGAGACATATGCGAGTACGGGGTCTTTTTTCATCTGTGCCAATGTACGGAAAACTGATGGTTTATACCCTTGCGTTTGGTGGGTTGCCTCTTTTTAGGAACCACAGAAAGTTACTATGAATCCGTATCTTTGACCGATACATCAAGAAATTGCTATGGCCTTTTTGAGAAATCTGCTGGCGTCCATTCTCGGGACCCTTTTTGCCCTTGGGATCCTGTTTTTTATGTTTTTAATTTTCGCCTCCCTGGCAAGTGTGGGAGACGAGGTCCGGGTAAAGCCCAATTCGGTCCTTAAGCTCGAGTTTCCGCTTCCGGTGTCTGAGCACTCTACTACAGATCCGGACGATCCTTTTACGATATTCTTTGAACCTAAAATGGGGCTGGACCAGATTGTGCAGGCCATCGGAGTGGCCGGGAAAGACGACCGTATAAAGGGGATTAGTATCAGCAGTCCTTATCTGATGTCAGGCATGGCTCAGGCCAAGGCTATACGCGATGCCCTGGAGGATTTCAAGGCTAAGGGAAAATTCGTTTACGCCTATGGGGATTTCTATACCCAGAAGGATTACTATCTCTCCTCTGTAGCTGACAGTCTCTTTATCAACCCTGCCGGAAACCTCGATTTTAAGGGCCTGGCTGCGGAAGTTTTGTTCTTCAAGGATTTTCAGGAGAAATCCGGTGTGAAAATGGAGGTTGTTCGGCATGGGAAATACAAAAGTGCGGTAGAGCCCTTCCTTTCCGATAAAATGAGCCCGGAAAACCGGGAGCAGCTGAGCAGCCTTATCCAGTCCCTTTGGGAAAGTATGAGGGATGGGATCGGGGAGAGCCGGAACATTCCGGCCGCTACCCTGGATCAGCTCGCGGATTCTCTTGGAGGCCGGAATCCTGAAATGGCCCTGAACGCCAGGCTGGTCGATGCGCTGGTGTATGCCGACACCTATGAGGACAAGCTGCTGAGGGAGAGTGGAGGTAAAGGGAAGCATCCGGAGTTCATAACATTGCAGCGCTATATGCGGTATTCCCGGAAACGTCCGATTTACAAGGGTTCGGATGAGATTGCGGTAATCTATGCCCAGGGGGAAATCCTTTATGGGGAAGGCAGTCCTGAGTTTATCGGTCAGGGGAAAATGACCAAGGCCCTTCGCAAGGCCAGAGAGGATAAGGATGTAAAGGCGGTGGTGGTCCGTATAAATTCTCCCGGTGGGAGTGCCCTATCCTCTGAACTCATTTGGAGGGAACTGCAACTGACCCGGAAGGCAAAGCCCGTCGTCGTCTCCCTTAGTGATATTGCCGCTTCGGGTGGCTATTATATGGCTGTAGGTGGCGACATAATTTTAGCAGAACCCAATACCATTACAGGTTCAATCGGGGTTTTCACAACCGTACCCAATTTAAGCGGGATTTCGGAGAAGGTAGGGATTAATGCCGAACAGGTGGGGACCCACCATTATTCCATGGATTACTCTTTATTTGAGCCCATGCGCGAGGATTTCCGCGAGGTACTCCGGGATGGGATTGAAGATACCTATCAGATGTTCCTGGAGCGGGTTTCTGAGGGACGTAAGATAAGCCTGGCTAAGGCCGACAGCCTCGCCCAGGGAAGGGTTTGGAGCGGCAAACAGGCCCTTGAGAATGGTATGGTCGATGATTTAGGAGGTATGCCTGAAGCCCTGGAATTAGCCGCTGAAATGGCTGGGATTACCGATTTTAAACTTCAGATACTCCCCAGGTACAAAACCGGATTGGAGCGCCTTATGGAAGATCTTGGAGGTGGGCAGGTGAGCGCAGATCAGGTAATCACCTCTGAGTTGGGTCCGGAATGGGGAGAAACAATCATGGCTTTAAAACAACTCCTGAAACAGGAAGGTATACAAGCCCGTATGCCATTTATTTTAAAGATCAACTAGGTCATGAGTTCAAAAGACCAGCGTACGGCCTACCGGATCTATCTGTATCTCGCAGCCCTGTTTATAACCTCACTGGTGGTTTCCAACCTTATATTTCAGAAATTCTTCTACTGGAAGCCTTTTGGGGATGTAACCCTTTTTGGCGCGCCGCTGTTCGAGATTTCCGTAGGCATTCTGCCGTATCCGATCACTTTCCTGATTACGGATTTGATTTCAGAAATATACGGGCAGAAAAAAGCGAACCGCGTGGTGACTGCGGGCATCTTTGCCTCATTCTTTTCTATGGGAATTGTGCTGCTTGCAAATTACGTTCCTGCGATTCCGGGTTCCCCTGTGGATGATGCCCTCTTCAGCAGGGTTTTTGCGCTTTCGCCCATCGCCGTATTGGCCTCGATGATCGCCTACCTCTTTGCACAATATGTAGACATCGCAATCTACCATTTCTGGAAGCGCCTCACTGATGGCAAATACCTCTGGCTCAGGAATAATTTTTCGACTTTCTCATCTCAGATTATCGATACTACTACCGTAGTAGGGTTGCTCTGTGTATTTGGGGTGCTCCCCTGGTCGATGTTTTCGGGACTGGTGATCAGCGGAGTGATTTTTAAAATAATCATTGCATTCCTGGATACACCCTTGCTGTATTTCTTTGTCTATCTGTTTCGACGAAGGTTCAATTTAAAGCGAAATGAAGAAATAGCCCTGGATTTCTGAAAATCCAGGAAACACTAAGTATTTCACAGGATTTCTAAAGCCACGTAATAGCCTTCATTCCCCCGGATATTAAAAACCGTATCGTCCTCAAAAATGAGGTACTGCCCTTTGATTCCTTTCAGCGTCCCTCTGAATTCGGGTGTCTTATTCAAATTCAGGCTTTTTACTTTTTTAGGATAGTTGAGGACCGGAAAGTGAATCTCGGTCTCCCGGGTATCCGCAATAAAGTAATCCAAGGCTTCGTCCGGGATGTAACCCTTTAGTTTTTCCCTCCAAGCGAAGAGATCTTCGTCCTTAACCCGGTTGGTCAGCATATTGCGCCAGTGGGTCTTATCCCCCACGTGCTCTTTGAGGGCAACCTCAGTGATCCCTGCCAGATAGCGGTTAGGGGTCTCGACAATTTCTATGGCTTCATGTGCTCCCTGATCGATCCATCGCGTCGGCACCTGGGATTTGCGGGTAACCCCGACTTTCACGCTGCTCGAGTTTGCCAAATAAACGATATGGGGTTGTAGTTGAACCTTTTTTTCATATTCGAGGTCCCGGTCTTCCTCCCCCAGATGCGCCTTGCTCCGTTCCGGGTGAACAATCCATTCCCCGGCCTGCGGTTGTTCAAAAAAACAATTTTTACAATATCCCTGCCTGAAAATGGGCAAATCCGCACCGCACCCCAGACACTGGTATTTGAGAAAACGAATGGAAAGCCCGCGGTCCAGAAGGAGATTCATATGGATGAAATCCTCGGGAAAAACAAGATAATATGCCACAGGGTCTTTAAATTCTGTTTGCATTTTCCGCAGAACCCCTTCGTATTGCATGCTAATGTGTTTTAAGAAATAGGATTAAATGGTATCTTTAGCCAGCTCTCAAGATAGATTGTAAAGATACGAAAATGCCCATCCCACTTTTTAATTCTATCGCCTCCTGGTTGCTCAAAAAGCGGTATCACCAAATTGAACTGTTTTTAAAGTACCCCGGGGAAGTACAACAGGAAGTGCTGGAGCAACTCCTTGAATTTGCTGATGAGACAGACTTGGGACTGAAATACGGGTTTGAGGATATCTCGTCCTATGAAACTTTTGCATCCCGGGTCCCCATCGTCACTTATGAAGAATTCGAACCCCTGATTGAGCGTTCACGAAGGGGGGAGCAAAATATTTTCTGGCCTACGGAGATACGTTGGTTTGCCAAAAGCAGTGGAACCACCAATGCCAAAAGTAAGTTTATCCCGGTGAGTTCCGAGGCCCTGGAGGACTGCCATTATAAGTCCGGAAAGGATTTACTTTGCCTCTATCTGAATAACAACCCGGATTCCCAATTATTTAAAGGAAAGAGCCTCAGACTCGGGGGGAGTAAGCAACTCTATGAGGATAACGGCACCTTTTTCGGAGACCTCTCGGCAATCCTGATCGACAACATGCCTTTCTGGGCCGAGTTGAGCAGTACGCCGAGCAATAAGGTTTCTCTGATGGGTGAATGGGAAGAAAAACTCGAAGCCATCATTGAGGAAAGTATTCGGGAGAACGTCACCAGTTTGGCTGGTGTTCCTTCATGGATGCTCGTGCTGCTGAATCGGGTGCTTGAAAAAACGGGCAAGGAAGACCTCTTTGGGGTCTGGGACCAACTCGAGGTCTATTTTCACGGAGGCGTGAATTTTAATCCATATCGGGAGCAATACGGGCGGTTACTTCCAGGCGGGAATTTTAAGTACTACGAAATATATAACGCTTCTGAAGGATTTTTTGCCATCCAGGACCAGAATAACAGCCAGGACCTGTTGTTGATGCTGGATTATGGTATTTTCTACGAGTTTATCCCCATGGAATCCTACGGTACGCCTTCTCAGAAAGTCGTCCCATTATGGGAAGTAGAAACAGGTATTAACTACGCCATTGTGATTACTACCAATGCCGGGCTGTGGCGCTATCAGATCGGTGACACCGTCCGTTTTACGAGCACCAACCCATATCGGATAAGGGTCACAGGCCGCACCAAACACCATATAAATGTATTTGGGGAAGAATTGATTATCGAAAATACAGAAGCGGCCCTTGAAAAGTCTTGTGCCCAAACAGGGGCGCTGATCGCAGAATACACGGTGGCGCCTGTATTTATGGATGGCAAAAACCAGGGCGCACACGAGTGGCTTATCGAATTCCGGAAACCCCCGGAGAACCTCGAAACTTTTGGTGCCTGCCTGGATGAGGTACTGAAATCCCTTAATTCGGACTACGAGGCGAAACGATACAAAAACATGACCCTGAACCCACCGAGAATCCATAAGGCGAGACCCAACCTGTTTTATGACTGGTTGAAATCCAGGGGAAAGTTGGGCGGACAGCATAAAGTCCCAAGGCTCTCAAACCAGCGCGACCTCCTGGAGGAACTCCTCGCCATGCAGGTAGGAGCCGCACGAGTTTAAGTTTTCAGCAAGTTATCCATACAATTTTTGTGTTTCCTGCCTGCCATAGAAGGGTGCTAAAGCCTCGATGGGGTTGTCCGGATTTATGATCTGTGCAAAATTCCGGAGGCGAGTCCGTTCCTTTTTGTATAGATTGACCTGCACAACTAAGGGTTATGGAAATTCGGACCTTCTTTACGCTGAGTATTCTGATGTTGGTTATGAATCTGGGGGCTCAGTCCCTCCAGGATATACGTAAAAACGAGCTCAAGCTAAACGCGTTGTATCTGGCAGAAGGTACGGTTGAGATGAGTTATGAACGGTGGGTTGGGAAAAGGCTGGGAATTGGACTTTCTTCATATGTCGCTTTCAGGGATGATGGGATGATATTTTTCGGGGATTCATTCCCGTGGAATTTTTCGCTCATTCCCTATATGAGGGTATACTTTGGAAAAACGGGATATAAAGGTTTTTTCCTCGAAGGCAACTTTATGCTGGGGTCAAATACCCGGGTCCGGGACGAAAAGGGCTCCGGTAATGCTATTGCCTGGGATTTAGGTGCCGGAATGGCTTATGGGGCAAAATGGGTCTTTGGCAAGCATTGGGGTATTGAAGCCTATGTGGGAATCGGACTGACTACAAATCTGTATGACACGCCCCAACTGGAAAATTTATGGACCTGGATTTCCGATGAATTTTTTTATCCCCGTTGCGGGGTTTCCATAGTGAAGCGCTTTTAGCATTTCAACGGATTTTTCCGGGGATTGAAAGAGTGGCCGTAATGGCTAAATGACAGGGCTTGGGACAGGGATCCGGAGTATGTCGAGAATTTCCATCCACTAGTCCGATTCTTGTGGCTTCATGTGAGGCTTTAGGCAACTTGTGAAGACTTAAGAATCAGTTTTCCCTTCTGAAAAGCCTCAAAACCATGTCCGAAAGACTCGTTATTTTATCCGATTTATGGGGGCCGCGAAAAGGCCTTTGGATTACTTCCTATCTGGGTTATCTCCAACAGTATTTTGATATTTCGTATTACGATACCTCCCAGCTCGCAGACCTGGATGTCAGCCATCCTACCGCAATGAGTTTGACCACAGCCTTTAATGAAGGCGGATTGGAACGGGCGGTCAAAAACCTGGTAGCCAAAGAACGCCAACCCGCCCACTACCTTGCGTTTTGTGCAGGGGGTACCGTGGTTTGGAATGCCGTCAGGAAAGGGCTGCAGGCCAAATCGATCTACGCTATCTCACCCATGAACCTGCACCGTGAGGCCGAAGGGTCAAAGTGTCCGGTAAAGGTGCTTTATGGAGAATACATGGATGACAAACCTTCAAGCAACTGGGCTGCACAAACCGGGGTAACCCTGGAGGTCGTTCCGCGCTTTGGAAGGGAAATGTATTCCGATGAAAAAGTGATTCAGAAAGTATGCCAGGAACTCCTGGAGGAATCCTTTAGGAAACAATATCAGGGACTCTAGGAAACTGCTTTGAGCTTGTTCATGGTTTCAAAGGACAGCTTCTCCTCGGCATAGGGTTTCGATACCTTGAAATCATTGATATCCGTACTGGGCAACTCAAACATGGCGTCCGTAAAAACCGCTTCGCATAATGAGCGAAGGCCACGTGCCCCGAGTTTGTACTCTATAGCCTTATCGACAATGTAGTCCAGTGCCTGTTCCGTAATCGTAAAGGAGATACCATCCATAGCAAAGAGCTTTTCGTACTGCTTGATGATGGCATTTTTAGGCTCGGTAAGTATCGCCCGTAATGTTTTTCGGTCCAGGGGCTCCATATGCGTCAGAACAGGTAATCTCCCAATAATCTCAGGGATCAGCCCGAATTCCTTTAAATCTTTGGGGATAATATACTTCAGCACATTTTCCTTATCCAGGGTCGATTCGTTCTTTGAGGCGCTATACCCTATGGCCTGCATATTCAGCCGTTTGGTGATAATTCGTTCAATACCGTCAAAAGCCCCACCGGCGATAAAGAGTATATTCTCAGTGTTCACCTCGATGAATTTCTGGTCCGGGTGTTTGCGACCTCCCTTGGGCGGGACATTCACTACGGTTCCCTCGAGTAATTTTAACAGACCCTGCTGTACGCCTTCCCCTGAAACATCGCGCGTAATAGAAGGATTATCGCTTTTTCGCGCTATTTTATCAATTTCATCTATGAATACGATACCCCTTTCTGCCTTTTCGAGGTTGTAGTCGGCCGCCTGCAGCAGACGGGTAAGGATGCTTTCCACGTCTTCACCTACATAGCCAGCCTCGGTCAGCACGGTGGCATCCACAATGGCCAGGGGGACATTAAGCATACGGGCGATGGTTTTGGCCATCAGTGTTTTCCCGGTTCCGGTCTGCCCGACCATAACGATGTTACTCTTCTGTATTTCTACCTCGTCATCCTTGGATGGGGGCTGTAATAAACGCTTGTAATGATTGTAAACGGCAACGGACATTACCTTTTTGGTCCTTTCCTGACCTATGATATAGGTGTCCAGGAAATCTTTGATTTCCATGGGCTTTTTAAGCACCAGTTCCGAAAAGAGATCCTCGTTTTTAGACTGACGTGATTCTTCAGCTACAATTCCGTGAGCCTGCTCAATACACCGATCACAGATATGCGCATCCAGACCTGCAATCAGCAGGTTAGTTTCCGGTTTTTTCCTCCCGCAAAATGAACACTCAAGGTTTTCTTTAGCCATTTCTTTTTGACCTTATGTAAATTAAACGTCTGATCTCACAAAAATTGCCTTATTGTGGAATCAGGTCACCTGAAATCAGTCGGTTTCACGCTCCAGGATCTCATCGATCATTCCATAATCCAGGGCCTCCTTCGCTTTCATCCAAAAATCTCTGTCGCTGTCTTCATAGATTTTATCGAATTTCTGTCCGGTATGGGAAGCGATGATCTCATAGAGCTCATCTTTTAACTTGATTACCTCCTTTGCTGCGATTTCGATATCGCTGGCCTGTCCCTGTGCTCCGGACATGGGTTGATGTATCATAACCCTTGAATGGCGAAGCCCGCTGCGTTTCCCCTTTTCTCCGGCGCATAGCAACACCGCAGCCATTGAAGCGGCCATTCCCGTGCAAATTGTCGCTACATCGGGTTTTATGAATTGCATGGTATCGTAGATGCCAAGACCTGCATAGACACTTCCACCAGGTGAGTTGATATAAATCTGGATATCCTTGGAGGAATCGGCGCTGGCCAGAAAAAGTAGCTGTGCCTGAATAATGTTGGCTACCTGATCTGTCACAGGGGTTCCCAGGAAGATGATGCGGTCCATCATCAAACGTGAAAACACATCCATGGCGATAGCGTTGAGCTGCCGCTCCTCAATGATGTTTGGGGTCATTCCAACCGGGTACATGCTCTGGAGCAGTGGTTCAACGTACAGGCTGTTGATCCCCTGATCCTTAACGGCAAAATTTTTGAATTCCTTAGCGTAGTCCATGTAGTATACTAATGGTTTTATTTCTTAAAAAAAAGGTGCCGAAACGAACTGATCCGGCACCGTAAAGATACTCAATTTGTCAACATTAAAAGCAGGTCACTCCGTTTAGGCAGCGCTTTGCGCTACTTAGCCGTAAACCTCCTTGACAAAATTGTCATAGGTGACTTCCTTTGTTTTCAAATTCGCTTTTTCTTTATAAAGATCAAGAAGTTTCTGGCTCATCAGTTGTTCGGAAAGTCTTTTAACCTCGTCCTGGTTACTCAGCACCCGGGCAGCAATTCCATCCAGGTCTTCCTCCTTGGGATCGGTCTGGCCGTATTGCGCCATTTGCGAACGGATGAAGTTTTTCGCATAGTCCCTGAGCTCTTCAAACTGCAATTCCAGGCCGTGCTCTTTGATCAGCTTGCCTTCGATCAATTGATACCTCAGGCCCTTTTCGGAACGCTCAAACTCATCTTTTGCCTCCTCTTCCGTAAGGACTTTTTCGCCTGTGTTCTGCATCCATTTTTTCAGGAATTCAGTGGGCAGGTCAAATTTGGTGTTCTCGATCAGCTTTTCAGTCACATCGTTGAGAAGCTTCTGGTCCGACTGCTGCTGAAACTGCGCTTCGCTATCTTCTTTGATTTTGTCCCGCATTTCTTTTTCAGAATGAACTTTGTCAGGCCCGAATAGCTTATCAAAAAGTTCCTGATTGAGTTCTGCAGGTTCACGAAGGTTACTTTCCTCTATTGTAAAATTCACCTCGATATCGAGGCCTTCAGCCTTTTCCCTGGGGATCCCGAGCATTCCCGGCAAAAGAAAATCCTCTTTAAAGAGCCCTTTGGTTTTAAGGGTAACGGTATCTCCCGATTTTTTCCCCTTCAGTGCACTAAGCGCCTTCTTGCTTTTCAGTTTAGAAAGTTCAAGTGTCGTTTTGTGATTGATTTCGGCAGCTTCGTTTTCAAAAGTACCCGTCACCTCGTTATCGGGGCCGACTTCACTTTGGGCTACGAGTTTTCCGTATTGCTTTCGAATGCGATCCACCTGATCATCGATCATCTTTTTATCTGCGATAATCTTAAAATGGGGGATACCCTTTTTAGGGGTCAGGGAAACTTCGAAATCCGGGGCGAGGCCGAGTTCAAATTCAAAGGCAAGTTCATCGGCATCCCAATTGAAATTATCCTGTTGTTTGGGAAGCGGATTCCCAAGCACGTCCAGTTTTTCCTCGGTGAGGTATGTGTTCAGGTTGTCCTGAAGCAATTTGTTTACCTCGTCCACCAGAACTGCCTTCCCGTATTGCTTCTTGATCAGGCCCATGGGTACCTGCCCTTTTCTGAAGCCTGGAATGTTGGCGTTTTTCCGGTAATCCTTGAGGATTGTATCTACTTTCCCCTGATAGTCCTCACGTGAAAGTTCTACTTTGAGAACGGCGTTCAGGGGGTCTATTTGCTCTTTGGTAATATTCATGAATCAGCTTTTAAAGAAACCGTGCAAAAGTAGGGCATTTAAACCAACACGACAAGTTTTCAACCCGCTGGATGTCAATCTTTAACTTCCTATTTAGAGTCTTCCTTCAGGAAGGCAAATAAAATAGACTCCAGTACGGAGAGCAGGAGTGAAAAAAGCAATGCATACCAGAATCCATCTACCTGGAAACCAGACACCAGAGAGCTCGCCAGAAGGATAATCAGGGCATTGATGACCAGCAGGAACAAACCGAGTGTCAGGATGGTTACAGGAAGGGTCAGTACGACCAGAATTGGTTTGACCAATAGATTTAAAATACTGAGTACCAGTGCTACAATTACAGCACTGCCGAAAGCGTTGACATCTACCCCGGGCAGGATGTTGGCAAGGAGAATAACGGCTAGTGCGCTAAGGAGAAGTCGAAGTATGAATTTCATAGGTGTGGTTCGATTTTACAAAAAAGGCATCCCCTTTGAAGGGATGCCCGTTAAGATAAAATAAAATTTTGAATTAGTTGATGTAGAGTCCTTTGTAATCCAGAGGTTCCACTTTGGGAAGGACAGCTCCATATTTTTCTTCTATGGCCTTAATAAACTCGTTGGCAACGAGTGCATATCCCCTTGGAGAAGGGTGAATCCCGTCCAGGGAGAAGCCTCCGCCTGTTGCGTAAACATCGGTTACGACACTGCCATCTGAAAGCGGGATTCCCTCAGTCTCAACCAGGTTATAAAAGGCTTTCATGTCAACAAATGCGAGGTCGTAGAGTTGGGCGAGGGCTGAAATATTCTGATTGTACGCATCAACGGCAGTGGTTACGGCATCTTGTTCATCTGGCGTCAGGACCCATTGGTCTTCAAGAGGAAATGTTATTCCGTTGACCGATAACTGACCAGCCGTCTGCGGTGGAACACCTATACTCTGTAAAAACGCAAAATTCTCTTCATTGAGTTCCGCAATTACCGTCTGGCTCGGAAAAACGATTCGGTCATTTTCATTTGCCTGCCTTGCCTGTCCATACTGTAAGCCCAATACTGTAGCGGTTGGAGCGTCAAGACCACCGCCGATTAAGGTAGCTGTAATTTCATTTGAGAGGTTTGTCAGGGATTCATCTTTAATAACCAGGGCACTGGCCGCATCCGTGCTGAAAACAATGGACCGCTCGGGGACTCCCAGAAAAGCAAAAACATTATTTAACGCAGCAAATTGATCGTTGAGGGCTGGAATTTGAGGGCCAAATGCGGGATTGGTCGGGTCCAATGGGTTAAAAGGAACGGTCGTGAAATACGGGATTTGGCTAATATCTGGAATATTAGCGATGACCCCTTTTGCCCCATTTGCCGTTAGTCGCTCTAAAATGGTGTTGTAGGCACTAGCCAGTACCAGAGGGTCTGAAATATCGTTGCTGCCATAAGTGCTCGGATCCAGGTTGCCGGTTTGGTCTGTGCCTGAACCCCCGGAAATAGCATAAAAAAGGGCGTCATTTGATCCGATCCAAAGTGAAAAGAAGGTCGGGTTCTGTGCCAGTGCATCCCCCAGGACGCTAGCCGACGGACTGCTCGCAAAACGGACATAATACGGGTTTGCAAGGCCTGCTTCCAGGCCTGCCGCATTTCCATAACCATTCGCCAAAAGGTGATAGCTCTTAGCACCCGGAACGGCCATATTATTGAAAGGGCCCCCAATGACACTTGTGGCCTCTGTGGTCGGAGTACCGGAAACAGGTGTCGGAGTTGGCGAACCTGTGGTGAAATCTAAAATCAAACGATTTGGAAATCTTTGCTGCCCCCCAATATTTAGTCCTCCAAGATTGTCAGACATAAATGGAATTGTAAAATCGCCACCTCCGGCTTCAGAAAAACTCGATGCCATCATCAAAGGAAAGGAAGCTTCCTGCCCTTCAATAAAAAGTGCCTGGTCAGAGACTCCTGCTGCAAGGGAATTTCCAACAGATACAAAATTACTCAGGTCGGCAGATCCACTGGTATACTCAATGGGATTGGTGGGAATTTCTCCTCCCGGATCTGAAGGGCTGTCATCATTGCTACAAGAGGAGATGAATAAGCCCAGAAATGCCATTATGGCCAGACTCTTTTTCATAGGTTCTAATTTGAATTCGTTTATGATCAATTAGGTAGTTTCAGTATAAGTTCAAAAATATGTAAAATTATCGCACACGCAATATACACCCTTAAAAAAGTATGCATGCATAATAATTAGTGCGTTTTATTCAGGATTTCATAAAATTCAGGCTCTCCCTAAGGAAGGCTTCCGGCTGTTCTGCATGCAACCAGTGACCTGCGCCCTCAAGTGTAATGACTACTGCCCGGGGGAAGTGTTGGAGGATAAGCAAACGGTCGCTATCGGATACATAATCAGAAGCTCCGCCTCTGATAAATGCCGTTGGACCCTTGTATCGGAACCCTTCACCCAGTGGTTCGCCAATTTCCTTCATTTTATTTTTAAGGACGGCGAGATTTATACGTAACCCGAGTTCACCCGGAGCCTTCCAATAGAGGTTTTTAAGCAGAAACTGTCTGATGCCCCAGTTTTCAATGGTTTCCGATAAGGCTTCATCGGCCTCTGAACGCGACTTCAATTGGTCGAGCGGCAACGCCTCCAGTGCCCTGAGGATGTATTCATGATGCGGAGGGTATTCCCTTGGGGCGATATCTGCAACAAGGAGTTTCGATACGCGATCCGGGTTACTGCAAGCGAGGTGCATAGCTGTTTTCCCCCCCATGGAATGGCCAAGGATGATTGGCCTGTCCAGATTTTTAGAGTCCATGTATTGCAGCAAGTCCGCTGCCATTGCGGAGTAGTCAAAATCTTCGGACCAAAAACTTCGGCCGTGGTTCCGCTGATCTATTAGATGAACTTCATATCCGTTGGCGGCATATTTTTTACCAAGGGTTTTCCAGTTGTCGGACATGCCCAAAAACCCGTGCAGCACAATTAGAGGGTCTCCCTGTCCAAGGACATTTGAATGCAGGAGTTCCATCAGCGTAATTTGTTTTTGTACATGTTGATCACGTTTTCAAGGCCCAGATACAGGGATTCACAAATGAGGGCATGTCCTATGGAAACTTCCTGTAAATGAGGTACTTGATTCTTGAAGTAGGCTATGTTTTCGAGGCTGAGATCGTGGCCGGCATTCAATCCCAAACCTACCTCGTGGGCGATATTTGCTGCTGTTCTGTAAGCTTTAACGGCACCCTCCGGATCCGTGGGATACTCACGGGCATAGGCTTCAGTGTACAATTCCACCCGATCTGTTCCGGTTTCTGCCGCACCCCGGATCATCTCTGGGTCGGGATCCACAAATATTGAGGTTCGGATTCCGGCCTTGCGGCATTTTCCGATGACTTCTCTGAGGAAATCGCGATGGGCAATGGTGTCCCATCCTGCATTGGAAGTTATGGCATCCGGGGCATCTGGGACCAGGGTAACCTGATCTGGACGTACCTGGAGAACCAGGTCCAGAAATTCGGGAATCGGATTCCCTTCAATGTTTAATTCGGTACGGACTATTTTCTTCAGGTCCCGGGCATCCTGGTACCGGATATGGCGCTGATCTGGTCGTGGATGGATGGTAATACCTTCACCCCCAAAGGCTTCGATGTCCCGGACTACCTTTAGCAGATCGGGCATATTGCCACCCCGTGCATTGCGCAGGGTGGCAATTTTATTCACATTCACACTTAATCGCACCATTTTATAGGGTTTATCGAATTACAGGCCTGTAAAAATACAAATTCGGTATGCCTTTTGCAGTCTAAAAATTAGTAATTTGCAATAAGGAAGCGAAGTATGCAGATGCAGGATTACATTATAGGTACGATACCCGTTTTTGAGGTGGAGGATTCCCTGAAAGAGGTTATCCACTTCTTTACGCACTCTACGTATTCCCATGTGGCCATAACTGAAAACGGCCAGTTCATGGGTTTACTTGGGGAGGCCGACCTGGATAGCTTTCAGGAAACCAGCCTTATTGAAGAATTTCGCTATCAATTGGATTCTTTTTCCGTAACGGCGGAGGCGACCTGGCTGGATGTACTTGAAGTTTTTACCCGGAATGAATCGAATATTCTGCCGGTGATCGGCCCCAAAAAACAGGTAGTCGGATACTTTGATCTCAACGATATCGTGGAACTGTTTACAGCTATGCCATTTTTCACTGAGCCGGGATCCATTCTTGTAGTAGAAAAGAATCTCAGGGAGTATAGTTTCAGTGAGATTGCACAGATCGTCGAAGGAAACAATACCCGTTTGCTCGGTGCATTTATTACCACCATCGAAAATGAAACAGCTCAGATAACCTTGAAAATAAGCGATGCCAATATCAATGAAGTCCTGCAGACTTTTCGCAGGTATCATTATACCATCATCTCGGGAAGCACTGAGGACAGATTCCTGGAGGAACTCAGGCAGCGCTCCGATTACCTCGATAAATATTTAAATGTGTAGCCCATGAAGGTTGCGCTCTATGGTCAGGCCTATGGTCCGGAGATCGAAGCTCCCCTTGCCAGCCTGTTCCGCGAACTCTCCAAATACAATGCCACCGTTGTGGTAGAGGCAGAATTTGCCCGGTTAATCGGCCCGCGTGAAGCGGTCTCCGATGTGTTTTCCCTCGATAACGGTCTCGATGCGAGTTTTGACCTGATGATCAGTGTGGGGGGAGATGGTACGATTTTACGGGCTATTACCTTTATTAAGGATTTGGGGGTGCCTGTTGTGGGGATCAATACGGGTCGGCTCGGTTTTCTCTCCATAGGGAAAAAAGAACATATCGGGGAGATGCTCAGCGAATTTGCCGAGGGACAATACCAGCTTGTAGATCGCCGACTGGTTTCCGCGACCATCCAGGGACAGCCTCCTGAAGGTAACGCGTTGAATTTCGCACTCAATGAGATTACGGTTAGCCGGAAGGATACCACCTCGATGATTACCGTGGAAACCCACCTGAACGGAGAGTATCTCACCTCGTACTGGGCCGACGGCCTGATCATCGCAACTCCAACCGGGTCAACGGGTTATTCCCTTAGTTGCGGGGGGCCAGTTATCATGCCAACGACGCGTTCCCTTGTCATTACCCCTATCGCACCCCATAACCTCAACGCGAGGCCCCTTGTCATCTCAGATGAAACACAGATTAAACTCCGCGTAAGCGGAAGGGAGTCTCAGCATCTCTTATCGTTCGATTCACGTCTGGTTAGTGTTGAGAATGAAACCGAAATTATCGTTCAAAAGGCCGACTTCACCATACGAATGGTCGAATTCACTTCGGAAAGCTTCCTGAAAACCATACGCAATAAACTCCTTTGGGGTGAGGACCGCCGGAATTGACCGGCACACCGGGCAATAAATACGTATAAACCCTGTTAAAAAAGAGTAAAGAAATGTAGCTGCATTCCTGCCGCGGAGGTATTGAAATTGCTATATTTGCAAACTTTTGGAATAGATGAGGATCAGTATTGCTGTTCTTTTCCTGCTTTTGACAGGGCTCGTTAGGGCACAAACCTATGAGGTAGGTGTTTTTGGTGGTGGTGCCAACAATATCGGAGATGTTGGAAGTACGAGTTATATCGCCCCGTCAGGACCCGCTTTTGGAGCGCTGTTCAAATGGAATAAGAGTAAACGCTACGCCTGGAGGGGCCATGTGATTTATGGCAGTTTCACGGCAGATGATGCAAAATCCGGTATGTCTTCCAGAGAGCAACGCGGGCTGAGCATGGATAATTCCGTAATGGAGTTCTCGGCTGGGTTGGAATTTAATTTCGTGGAATACAACCTCCACAAACTGGGGCCGGCATTTACCCCCTATCTGTATACAGGGTTAACCTATTTCAGATATGATTTTAATTATTTTGATGCCGGCACTCTGATTGATTTAAACCAGCGCGATGGATCGATGGCGATACCGATGATCGTTGGGGCGAAATTTCGGATCAGTCAGTATTTTATTTTGGGGGCAGAAATAGGTGCCAGGTATACCTTTACAGATAACCTGGATGCGAGCAATCCGGAAGGAACGATTTACGAGGACTTTCGATTTGGAAATGTCTTTAGCGATGATTGGTATGTTTTTTCAGGAATTACCCTGACGTATACTTTTGGCAGGAAGCCCTGTCAGGATTGCTTTGAGTAGTTAGAGAACGATGAACACTATAGAATCAATACAGAAGGGGCCCCTCCCGGGGCACCTCGCCATCATTATGGATGGCAATGGTCGGTGGGCCAAGGAGCGCGGTAAGATGCGGGTCTTTGGTCATGAAAGCGGTGTAAAGGCCGTTCGAAGTACCGTTGAATCCGCTGCAAAAATTGGTATTAAGTACCTGACCCTCTATGCTTTCAGTACCGAAAACTGGAAACGTCCTAAGTTGGAAGTGGATACACTGATGCGGTTACTGGTTGCCTCCCTGAAAAAAGAGCTGAAAACCCTGCATGAGAATAATATCCGTCTCAACGCCATTGGTCGGATCAACACGCTTCCCGAAAAAGCGATGCAGGAGCTGGAAGATGTTATCGAGCAGACTAAAGACAACACTTCCATGACGCTTACACTGGCCCTGAGTTATGGCTCCAGAGAAGAATTGACCACCGCTTTTAAAGCCCTGGCATCCAAAGTTAAAAATAACATAATTTCACCCGCCAATATTGATGAAACCATTATTAATAATCATCTTTACACGCACGATTTACCAGACGTAGACTTGCTCATCCGTACCAGTGGGGAATATCGGATAAGCAATTTTTTGCTTTGGCAGATTGCTTACGCAGAACTGTATTTTTCAGAGGTTTTTTGGCCTGATTTCAGTGAACAGCACCTGATTGAGGCACTTAAAGACTACCAGAACAGAGAACGTAGATTTGGAAAAACGAGCGAACAACTTAACTAGTGGTATGCGGGGGGTATTGCCACTGAGTCTTCTTTTATTACTGGCTTACCTGACGACGTTTCAGGCTACGGCACAGGATGTTTCCTACCAGAACGGCAGAAGGTATATCTTGGGAGGTCTCGAAGTGACAGGACTCCAGAGTTATAACGAACAAACCGTTAAAACGTATACAGGTCTCAGGGAAGGCCAGCCTATTACGGTTCCCGGAGATGAGATCAGCCAGGTCATTAATAAGCTCTGGAGCCTAGAACTCTTTACTGATGTAGAATTTTATTACACCGGCGTTCGAAATGACAGTATCTTCCTCGAGCTTCATGTAGAGGAACGACCGACGCTTTCCAATGTTACTTTTTACGGGGTCAAAAAGGGTAAAGTAGACGACCTGGCCAATGATACGGACCTTAAAAAAGGCAAAAAAATTACGGCAAGCCTTATTGCCAACACCAAAAATTACATCGAAACCAAATACCAGAAAGACGGATTTTTAAATGCGAACGTTACCATCGCAACGAGTCCGGATACTACTGAGATCAATTCTCAGAACATGGTTATCAATGTCAGCAAAGGAGACAAGGTAAAAGTCCGGAGTATAGAATTTGAAGGCAACGAAAAGCTCTCTTCCAAGAAATTGCGCGGTTCCATGAAGAATACCAAGCAAAAGTTCTTCGGGCGGTTTTGGAAGAAATCAAAATTTATTGAGGACGACTATCAGGAGGATTTGAATTCCGTGCGTGATGCGTATGCCGAAAGCGGCTACCGTGACGCCCGTATCCTGATGGATACCATTGAAAAAGTCAATGACCGCAATATCGATGTCCGGATCAAAGTTGAGGAGGGAAACCGGTATTATTTTGGCGAGATTGATTTTGTCGGAAACAGTGTTTACACCGACCGGCAGCTTTCACAGGTGCTCGGAATCAAAAAAGGAGATACGTATAACGGGGTTCTGCTGCGTGAGCGCATTGCTGACGATACAAAACCCGATGGGGAGGATATCACAAATTTATACCAGAATAACGGATACCTGTTCTCGCGAATCAACCCTGTTGAGGTTTCCGCAGAGAACGATACCATCGATTTCGAAATCCGGATTATTGAAGGAAAGGAAACCTTTTTGAATAAGGTTGCAGTCAATGGAAATGAAAAAACCAATGACCATGTTATCTTCAGGGAAATTCGTACCCGCCCGGGACAGAAGTACAGCAAGGATGACATCATTCGGTCGGTTCGGGAACTGGGTCAGCTCGGGTTTTTCGACGCAGAACAAATTCGGCCGGAAATCGAAAACCCCAATCCGAATGATGGAACGGTAGACCTCAGATTCGACCTTGTTGAATCCGGCGCAAGCCAGATCGAATTACAGGGTGGCTACGGGGGTGGTGGTTTTATCGGAACCCTTGGCCTGTCTTTTAACAACTTTTCAATCCAGAATATCTTTAACGGTAAGGCCTATAAACCCGTACCCATGGGTGATGGGCAGACATTTGCCCTCAGGCTTCAGGCGAGCAGGACCTTCCGTGTTTACTCTCTGAATTTTTCAGAACCCTGGCTTGGAGGTCGTAAACCGGTCCGTTTTAACCTCTCACTGTCGAGAACACAGCAGTTCCTGGCCTCTTTTGACCAGAATGGCCGGGTTCAGGTAGACAAGAACCAGCAATTCTCGGTTACCGGAATTTCAACCGGTTTGGCGAAGCGGGTGCAATGGCCTGATGATTATTTCACGGTCTCACATGCTTTAAGCTATCAACTATACGACTTTAAAAATTACAGATCCGGACTCTTTAACTTCGGAAATGGATCTTCTAACTCCCTTGCCTACACCTTTGGGATCTCCAGGAGTTCTGCCGGGCCCGGGCTTATTTTCCCACTTAGGGGAAGTGTTTTTGAGGTGACTGCAAAATTCACTCCTCCGTACTCGCTGTTCAGTAATAAGGATTTCGCATCCCTTAAGGCACGGAGTGAGGAGCTTGAGACTTTGCAGGTTGAGCGGGCTCAACAGGGCTTAACGCTGACCCCAGCTGAGCAGGCTGAGTTGGAAGCTGTGGATCAGGAGCGATTCAGATGGCTGGAATATTATAAAATCAAGTTCAAAGGGGACTGGTATACCCAGGTCGTGGGTAAACTGGTACTGCGGACGAACATTGAATTCGGGTTTCTCGGATCGTACAACCCCGATGTGGGAGAGGTGCCCTTTGAACGTTTTTTCCTTGGGGGAGACGGACTGGGAAGGAATTTTACGCTGGACGGACGAGAAGTTATCCAGCTCAGGGGATATGAGAACAATTCCCTTACCCCTGTAGACCCGATCACCCAGCAACAAGAGGGGGGGATTGTTTATAATAAGTACTCCCTTGAATTGAGATATCCACTTACATTAAAGCCAACAGCATCTATTTATGCCCTCACCTTTTTAGAGGCTGGTAACTCCTTCAACAATTTTCAGGATTTTAATCCGTTTGCATTAAAAAGATCAGCGGGAGTTGGGCTCAGGATATTTATGCCTGCTTTCGGACTATTGGGAATTGACTTTGGATATGGCTTTGACGAGGACCTCAGACCTTCTTCTGTCGGAAGGGGCCCCAGCGGTTGGCAAACGCATTTTATAATTGGGCAACAATTCTAATCCATGCCCTGTCTTCACCTATAGCGCTGAATGAGTAAGTAGTTCATTTTAAAAGAAATACTAATTTTGGCACGATATTTTCTATTGATTAGCAGTTCAGTGAAGAAACGAGATACGTTGCTATTAATCTTTGCTTTCCTCATTTCGGGGATGGTGATGTCCCAGAGGGGGGTGCGTATCGGATATGTGGATATGGAGTACATCCTGGAGAATGTAGAAGAGTACCGGGAGGCCAATCAGCAGTTGGACAACAAGGTGATGCAATGGAAAGGGCAAATGGAGGAGCGCCAGCGGAACATTGACCAATTAAGACAGGATCTTGAAGCAGAACGGGTTTTACTCACCGACGAACTGATCCTGGAACGTGAAGAGGAAATAGAAATACTGGAAAAGGAACTCCTGGATTATCAACAGGATCGATTTGGGCCCCGGGGGGATTTGGTGCTGCAGAAGCAGCGATTAATTCAGCCCATCCAGGATCAGGTTTTCAGCGAGGTACAAAAAATAGGTGCAAACAAAAAGTATGATTTTATTTTCGATAAATCTGCGGATGTTGTAATGTTGTACTCCGAAAAAAGGCACGATATCAGCGAGTTGGTGCTTCGGGGGATTTCGAGGACCCGACGGATAAGCGCCCCAAAGAAAACACAGCCAGACCGCCTCGACCAGTTTGAGGATGAGGATGTTGAAGAGCCTGTTTCGGAAGGCGTACTGGAAAGAGAACAGCGTTCCCAGCAGGCAGCTGAGGCAAGGGCTCAAACCGCTGAAGAAAAGAAGGCTGAACAATTAAAGCTCAGGGAAGAAAGGCGGAAAGCCTATGAGGCCCGAAGGAAAAAATTATTGGAGGAACGGGAAGCACGCCGAAAGAGTAAAGAGGGCGAGCGAAATGCAACTCCTGAAGTAAAAAAGGATACCATTAACTAACGATACAAACATTTTATTAGTAACTCAAATATCAAATTACAGATCATGAAACAAATGAAAAAGGTAGTTGTAGCAGTCGTATTGTTTATCGCCGCCACAAGTTTTGTACAAGCGCAAAGCAAGATTGCCCACATCAATGTGACGGACCTTCTGTCCGCAATGCCAGAGATGATTACAGCACAGGGAGAGTTAAAGAAGCTGGAGGAAACCTACAGGGCGGATATTCAGAGCTCTCTGGATGAATTGAAGAACAAGCTCACCCAATACAATAACGAAGCCAGCACCATGTCTCAGGAAGAGAATCAAAAGCGCGCTTTGGAATTGCAGGGCTTTGAGCGAAACATCGGAGAAGCCCAGCAGGCGGCTCAACAGGAACTTTCTCAGAAACAGGCAGAGCTTTTTGAGCCTATTTCAAAGAAAGCCAAAGAAGCCATTGAGCGGGTTGCTGCAGCACAGGGATACGATTACGTCGTAGATGCAAGTCCGGGCTCAGGGGTTATCGTAGCCAGGGGTAAGGATATTCTCCCCGATGTTAAAACAGAACTCGGGTTCTAGGAACCTTGCTTAAATATTGATAGAAACCACCCGCGATCTACGGGTGGTTTTTTATTTTTACCCAAGAGATGTCCAGCTAAGATGCGAGATGCGCCCATTGGTTTTTTTGATTCAGGTCTCGGTGGCCTCACGGTTCGCCAGGAGGTGTTGCATCTTCTGAACAATGAGAATACCGTTTATTTGGCCGATAGTGCCCATGCACCTTACGGGGAAAAATCCCATCATGAAATTCTCGATCTTTCCAGAAAGAATACAGAGTGGCTGATCGGGAAGGGGTGTAAACTGATCGTAGTAGCCTGTAATACGGCAACAACAAATGCCATAGGGGTGCTCAGGCGTGAATATGAGTTGCCCTTTATCGGGATTGAGCCGGCGATAAAGCCAGCTGCCCTAGGATCGGAAAGCAAGTGTGTTGGTGTGCTTGCGACACGCGGGACCCTTAGCAGTGCTCTTTTTGCGAATACTTCACGAATGTATGCAGCCGGTATACAGGTGATAGAACAGGAGGGAGAGGGCCTGGTCGGACTGATCGAATCCGGAAATTTAAAGAGCCCCCGGACGAAAGCTCATTTACAAGCCTTACTGAGCCCGATGCTGGATGCAGGAATCGACCACCTGGTCCTTGGATGCACGCATTATCCGCTCCTGATCCCCCAACTCAAAGAAATACTTCCGGACCAGGTCAAAATTGTGGATTGCAGTCTGGCAGTGGCACTTCAGACACAGGCTGTCCTATCCGGGAAAGACTTGTTGCGCACAGCGGAAACCCCTCCGGACCATCAGGTGTATACCAATGGGGATCCGGCCATTGCAAATCAAATGCTGCATTGGCTCGGCCACAAGCCTAATGTACTTCTCCTTCAGGATTAATTCGCGGAATAAAGCTTTGAAACGTAAAGGAATATTTATGCCTTTGGTCAGCGGGATGAAAGGTACTGCGTACTTGCACCCATTTCTCTGAATCGATCTGAGGGAAGTAGGTGTCCGCTTCGAAGGTGCCGTGTACCCGCGTGAGTTCAATTCGGGTTGCCAGGGGCAGGGCTTGTTTATAGATTTCTCCCCCACCGATGACAAAGACCTGCTCACTTTCGGAAACAGCATCCAGGGCGGCGTCCAAAGAATGCACCACCATACAATTCTTATGGGTTACCGTATAGGCCTTGTTTCGGCTTATGATAACGTGCTGTCGGTTGGGAAGCGGCCTGGGAAAGGTGTCAAAGGTCTTTCTCCCCATAATCATGGGATGCCCCGTTGTAGTTTCCTTGAAGTACTTAAAGTCATCGGGCAGGTGCCAGGGCAGGTCTCCGTTTTTTCCCAATTCATTGGATTCCCCTACGGCAGCTATCAGGATAAGGTCTTTCACAGTTCTTCTTTTGGTGGGATTTCAGGTAAGGGATGCTCTTTTGCGATTTCAGCCTCGAGTTTGCGAATGCGTTCTTTTTGTTTCTCAAGGAGCCGTTCCCGCTGGGTGCGTTCCCACTCAGTACTGAGTAACGGGTTCGTAATGAAAACCTGGGCCAGATGTACGATCCAGATAAAAGCCCAAATCATCACAGCCCAGACGTACCAGTTATGAGGTTCTCCGATCTTGAGAATCTTATTGGTCACTACAAAGAATACAACCCCGATCAGAAAAATAATAAAATGCTGAAAAACTGCCTTTTTCTGGCGGATTCGTTTCTGGGCATGTTCCAGCAATTCGTGCTGTTCGCGATCCAGAGTAGTCCCCCTTTTTTGCTTTGAAAACATCCGAATGCCTATCTTTAAAACAAAGATAACAGTTTTCCAACGTACCTCATATGGATGAATTTTCCAGATTTCGCACGCATTTTCCTGTTTTGGATCAGTATACTTATTTGAATACAGCTGCCTGGGGGTTGTTGCACGATGGTTTGATGGAGTGGCGGCATGAACACGACCTGGATTATCTCATTGGGGGCAGCCGGATGAAGATCGGAGCCCTGTCCATCCTTGAAGATACCCGGAACCATCTCGGCACTTTTTTTAATTGTCCACCTGAACGGATCAGCCTTGTCCCGAATTTCTCCCTTGGGATGAACCTCCTCCTTGAGGGGCTTGCCGTAGATAGCCGCATCCTGACGCTGGAAGGGGATTATCCTTCGCTCACCTGGCCTTTTCTAAGCCGGGGTTTTGCTGTGGATGAGATATCCGTTGGTGAGGGCCTGGAGCAGCGGATATCTGAATCTCTTTCCGAGGCCCCTGTAACGGTTCTCGCGGTTTCTCTTGTACAATGGGTAAACGGGGTGCTTATCACCCCTGAATTCCTCAAAAAAATAAAACAGCGCTTTCCCCAGGTACTAATCATTGCCGATGCCACACAGTATGCGGGTGCCTTTCATCTCGACTTTGAGGATTCCGGCATAGATGTTCTGGGGGCAAGTGGTTATAAATGGATGTTGGGCGGAAACGGGAATGGATTTATGCTTTTCAGCGAAACTGCCGGGCCCCGGATCCGGGTAGTCTCGACAGGATTCAATTCCGTAAATGCCGACTTATCCAAAAAGGATCGCATTTCATTTTCGAGGCGTTTTGAGCCGGGCCACCTGGATACGCTGAACTTTGGAAGCCTGAATTACGCACTCGGGATCCTGGAAGATCTTGGGATGACTGCGATAGATGAATATAATTGCGCGCTAAGTGAGAAGGTAAGGGCAGCCCTCGGGGATCTCGGAATGCTGCCATCATTTGTGTCCGATCGGGAACGCCATAGTATGATATTTAATATTCCCGAACCTGGGGGTCGTTATGCGCATTTAAAAGCACATGATATTATCTGTTCTGCCAGAGGGGGAGGAATTCGGTTCGGTTTTCACTGTTACAACACAGAAAATGACCTTGATAAACTGATTGAAGTGCTGAAAACGGGTCCGTAATACTTGTGAACCTCGCAATCTCGCCCCGGTGTTTTTGACAAGATTAACAGATTGTAATTCTTATTTTACGAAATCCATAATAATTTTCTAACGAATTGTCTTTTAGGGGTTTTATCTGTTGCTTTGTTCCCTCAATGCTGAAATTTAATTAATCATGGCAATTAGAAAACAATACCTTAAATCTAAACCTGTGTGTAAGGTAACTTTTACCGTACCTGCAGAAGATGCTAAAAAAGTAGCTGTCGTTGGAGACTTCAATGAGTGGAATCCAAAGGGAAGCATGCTGAAAAAACTTAAAAATGGTACCTTTAAAGGGACTTTTGACCTCCCTAAGGAGCAGTCTTTCGAATTCCGCTATCTGATCGATGGGGAGTTTGTTAACGACGAAGCTGCTGACCGTTACCAGTGGAACGACTTTGCCGGATCGGAGAACGCCGTTCTGGAATTGTAAATCAACGTAGTACAAAGCGAGAAAACCCTGCCGTCCGGCGGGGTTTTTTATTGGGGCTGTGTGCAAAAGGGGGCTCTCCGATTCAGCTCCATCAGGCTAATTCCTAAACCGCCACGACCCCTTTAATATGGGGGTGCGGATCGTAGTTCTCCAACGTAAAGTCCTCGAAGCGAAAGGCGAAGAGGTCCTTGACTTCGGGATTAAGCTTCATGGTGGGCAGTGGCCTTAGGTCCCGGCTGAGTTGCAGGTGAATCTGTTCGAGGTGGTTGTTGTAGATGTGGGCATCTCCAAAGGTGTGGATAAATTCGCCCGGTTGAAGTCCGCAGACCTGGGCGATCATCAGTGTGAAAAGCGCATAAGAGGCAATATTAAAGGGCACTCCGAGAAAAATGTCCGCGCTGCGTTGGTAGAGTTGGCAGGAGAGTTTTCCATCCGCTACATAGAATTGAAAAAAGGCGTGGCAGGGGGGCAGGGCCGCCCTTCCCTGGGCAACATTTTCCGAAAAAGAAACCCCCGTATCCGGTAAGACAGACGGATTCCATGCAGCCACAAGCATTCTCCGGCTATCCGGATTCGTGCGAAGGGTATGCAGCAATTGTTTGATCTGGTCGATGTCTTCCCCGTTCCAGTTTCGCCACTGCTGGCCGTAAACCGGACCGAGATCCCCGTGCTCATCTGCCCATTCATTCCAGATGCGCACTCCGTTTTCCTGTAAGTAGCGCACATTGGTATCCCCTTTCAGAAACCAGAGCAATTCGTGGATCACGGATTTTACATGGATTTTTTTAGTGGTAACCAGCGGAAAACCTTCACTGAGATCAAAACGCATCTGATATCCAAAAACACTTAGCGTTCCCGTTCCCGTCCGATCCGATTTAAGGGTTCCATGACGCAGGACGTGATTCAGAAGGTCGTGATATTGTTTCATAAAGGCTTGAATTAGGCTTTTGGCTCAGCGGTTAAAATTAAAAATTCATCCTGATCCCCCGAAACTGCCGTCGGCCTTTTTTTCACAGGTTATCAACCTATTTTGTAAAAGTGAAAATGCGGTTTGTACGCTATCCAAGGATCATTCCAGCCAGTGTTGCTGAGAGCAATGATGCCAGGGTACCCCCCAAGACCGCCTTGAGTCCGAACTCTGAAAGGGTTTTTCGCTGACCGGGCGCCAGGGAGCCAATACCGCCAATTTGGATACCGATAGATGCGAAATTGGCAAACCCACACAGCATATAGGTCGCCATAATTACGGATTTCTGGTACCCCAGGTGAATCGGACTGTTCAAATCCTTGAGCTCGGCTAATTGGATATACCCTACAAACTCGCTGGCCGCCAGCTTGATCCCCAAAAGCTGGCCCATCATCATGACATCACTGGAACTCACACCGATAAGCCACATCAAAGGGGCAAAGACGGCTCCCAAAATGGCTTCCAGAGAAAGCGCCTCATAGGAGGAATTCGCAGTGATCCAACCATTGAGTGCGGTCACATCACCCACCCAGCCCAGTATTCCGTTTATCATGGCGATAAAGGCGATAAAGACCAGTAACATAGCACCGACATTAACCGCCAGTTTCAGTCCTTCTGTCGTCCCGTTGGCGATGGCTTCGAGAAGGTTGCTACCAATTTTTTCAGAAGATATGCTGATTTCATTATCCACAGCTTCCGTTTGTGGATAGAGCATTTTGGAAATAACAATAGCTCCGGGGGCCGCCATGACCGAGGCCGCGATCAGGTGACGGGCAAACTCCAGCCGGAGTTCGGGATCATTCCCCC
>NZ_JAUDUY010000020.1 GCF_030380815.1 Robiginitalea aurantiaca
GTTCTTTGACATATTGGAATGGAAGGTTTTTTTAAAGCGACATAGGCTTTAGGGTTTATGTTGATTTAGGAGAATCTTCGATGAGATACAACACGAATCTAACGTAAAGTAAAGAGAGTAGTAATTAATACAATTACTTGAGCGAGAATACAAAGCAAGGCGACAAGTTAGACAAGGGCGTATGGGGGATGCCTAGGCTCCCAGAGGCGATGAAGGACGTGATAAGCTGCGAAAAGCTGCGGGGAGTTGCACATAAGCTGTGATCCGCAGATGTCCGAATGGGGCAACCCGGCTGGTTGAAGGCCAGTCATCTCGATTTATCGAGAAGCAAACCCGGTGAACTGAAACATCTAAGTAACCGGAGGAGGAGAAAACAAGAGTGATTCCGAGAGTAGTGGCGAGCGAAATCGGATTAGCCCAAACCAATATTGTTTCGGCAATATTGGGGTTGTAGGACCACGTGATTCGATGTATTACTGAACTGGAACGATCTGGAAAGGTTGACCATAGGGGGTGATAGTCCCGTACGGGTAAGGTAATATAATTGATAGTGGTATCCTGAGTAGCGCGGGGCACGTGAAACCCTGTGTGAATCTGGCGGGACCATCCGCCAAGGCTAAATACTCCTGGGAGACCGATAGTGAACTAGTACCGTGAGGGAAAGGTGAAAAGAACCCCGAACAGGGGAGTGAAATAGAACCTGAAACCATACGCTTACAAGCGGTCGGAGCGGATTTATCCGTGACGGCGTGCCTTTTGCATAATGAGCCTACGAGTTGCCGTTACTGGCAAGGTTAAGCCCTTAAGGGGCGGAGCCGAAGCGAAAGCGAGTCTGAATAGGGCGCCATAGTCAGTAGTGGCAGACGCGAAACCGTGTGATCTACCCATGGGCAGGCTGAAGCTGTGGTAACACATAGTGGAGGGCCGAACCCGTTGACGTTGAAAAGTCTTGGGATGACCTGTGGGTAGGGGTGAAAGGCCAATCAAACTCGGAAATAGCTCGTACTCCCCGAAATGCATTTAGGTGCAGCGTGCAATTAGTTTTACGGAGGTAGAGCTACTGATTGGATGCGGGGGCTTCACCGCCTACCAATTCCTGACAAACTCCGAATGCCGTAAAATGATGTTGTGCAGTGAGGGCATGGGTGCTAAGGTCCATGTCCGAGAGGGAAACAACCCGGATCACCGGCTAAGGTCCCAAAGTGTGTACTGAGTTGAACAAACGCGGTGGGATTGCATAGACAGCCAGGATGTTGGCTTGGAAGCAGCCATTCATTTAAAGAGTGCGTAACAGCTCACTGGTCGAGCGATCCTGCATGGATAATAATCGGGCATAAGTACACCACCGAAGCCGTGACTTTGACAGTTTACTGTTAAGGGGTAGGGGAGCATTGTAGTTGCGTCGAAGTCGGACTGTGAGGTCTGGTGGAGCGGCTACAAACGAAAATGTAGGCATAAGTAACGATAATGTGGGTGAGAAACCCACACGCCGAAAGACCAAGGATTCCCCGGCCATGCTAATCAGCCGGGGGTTAGTCGGGACCTAACGCGAACCCGAAGGGGGTAGTGGATGGACAAACGGTTAATATTCCGTTACCCGCAATACGTTAAAAGTGACGAGGGAGTGGCATTGGTGCGCACTGACGGAAATGTGCGTTGAATCCACTGTAAGGTGGAGATAGTACGGCAAGGCTACGGCTGCGCCGATAATCCAGTTTAACTTCCTCCGAGAAAAGCGAGTATTGCGGCCCGTACCGTAAACCGACACAGGTGGTTGGGATGAGTATTCTAAGGCGCTCGAGAGATTCATGGCTAAGGAACTAGGCAAAATAGACGCGTAACTTCGGGAGAAGCGTCGCCTCCCTCCGGGGAGGCCGCAGTGAAAAGGTCCAGGCGACTGTTTATCAAAAACACAGGGCTCTGCCAATTCGAAAGAAGAAGTATAGGGCCTGACACCTGCCCGGTGCCGGAAGGTTAAGGGGAGATGTTACCGCACTTGTGTGGGAAGCATTGAACCGAAGCCCCGGTAAACGGCGGCCGTAACTATAACGGTCCTAAGGTAGCGAAATTCCTTGTCGGGTAAGTTCCGACCTGCACGAATGGTGTAACGATCTGGACACTGTCTCGGCCATGAGCTCGGTGAAATTGTAGTATCGGTGAAGATGCCGGTTACCCGCAGTGGGACGAAAAGACCCCGTGCACCTTTACTATAGCTTCGTATTGACCTTGGACAACCAATGTGTAGGATAGCTGGGAGGCTTTGAAGCTGCGTCGCCAGGCGTGGTGGAGCCGCCGTTGAAATACCAGCCTTTGTTTGTTCGGGGCCTAATCCCTTTTACTAGGGAGACAGTGCGTGGTGGGTAGTTTGACTGGGGTGGTCGCCTCCAAAAGAGTAACGGAGGCTTCTAAAGGTACCCTCAGCACGCTTGGCAACCGTGCGTAGAGTGCAATGGCATAAGGGTGCTTGACTGTGAGACATACAGGTCGAACAGGTACGAAAGTAGAGCATAGTGATCCGGTGGTTCCGCATGGAAGGGCCATCGCTCAAAGGATAAAAGGTACGCCGGGGATAACAGGCTGATCTCCCCCAAGAGCTCACATCGACGGGGGGGTTTGGCACCTCGATGTCGGCTCGTCACATCCTGGGGCTGGAGAAGGTCCCAAGGGTTGGGCTGTTCGCCCATTAAAGTGGCACGCGAGCTGGGTTCAGAACGTCGTGAGACAGTTCGGTCTCTATCTACTGCGGGCGTTAGAAATTTGAGCGGAGCTGATCCTAGTACGAGAGGACCGGGTCGGACCGACCGCTGGTGTACCGGTTGTCCCGCCAGGGGCATTGCCGGGTAGCTATGTCGGGAAGAGATAAGCGCTGAAAGCATATAAGCGCGAAACTCGCCGCGAGATGAGATTTCTTTAAAGGGTCGTGGGAGACTACCACGTTGATAGGCCATAGGTGTAAGTACTGTAAGGTACGTAGCCGAGTGGTACTAATAGCCCATACAACTTGCGCCGTTACTTGCTTTGTGCAAGCGGACTCTTTGATTTATAGTTAGTTAAGTGTTTGTACCTCTTCGATAGAAGCTCCGGCTTTCTGTTCCATATGTCATGATATTGCCCTGAAGTGCGTTAGACGTACCACTCAGGGGGTCTGCAGGATGTACTGTGGTTGGGCAATGCCCGGCTTCAGGAGACCCTCCTGCCGACTTAAAACTCAGGTGGCCATGGCGACGGGGTCCACCCCTAACCATACCGAACAGGGAAGTTAAGCCCGTCAGCGCCGATGGTACTGCCGATTGGTGGGAGAGTAGGTCGCCGCCTTCTTCGAAAGCCCTTTACAGAAATGTGAAGGGCTTTTTTTATGGGATAAAC
>NZ_JAUDUY010000021.1 GCF_030380815.1 Robiginitalea aurantiaca
CCGTGGAGCCCTCGCAGATCGTCTGGTCATCACCCGCATCGGCAACCAACTCCTCGTTGATCGTAACGGTCATCGAATCATTATCCCCAACACAGATGCCCTCAGGATCGTCTGTGGTCCAGGTAAGCACTACGCTACCTGCAGCAATATCTCCGGAACCAGGGGTATAAACAGCATCGGCCAAATTGACGTTGTTAAACGTTCCGTCCCCTGCCGTGCTCCAGGTGGCGCTGGTTGCCCCTCCGCCAAAGGAGCCCGCTAATGTTACCGTGCTGCCTTCACAAATCGTCTGATCAGGACCGGCATCGGCTGTAGCATCTTCACACTGATCCTCCTGGTTACCAAAATTGGGTTCTTCAGCATTTCCTGCGCTTCCGCTATATGTAGGCGTTGTTGCTGTGATTGTAAAAGGGCCCCAATAACTTGGGCTAGATGGATAAGTCTGATTAAATCCGGCCTGATTTTCTTCCTGAACAAAGTAAGACTCACCAGGCAGTAGAGGCGTTAGCGGTTGCGCGGCTGATGAAAATTCATAGTACCCAACAGGGTCAGGATTGCCATCTCCATTGACATCAATGCTCCCATCAGAAGTAATGGTCGTGCTGTACAGGTTGTCTCCAGCTCCCGGTTCAAAAACACCATCACCGTCGTCAACGTACAATTCTAAAGTCCAACCACCCAGGCCAACCTCAGCATTGTCCCAAAGGGAATTTCCATCTACATCACTCCATTTAAAACCTGAAACCTCTCCTCGAACCACTACCCCTGTTTGCAACTGAATTGCGTTACTGGGCGTTATATATTCAATGTTAGGGTCATTGTTAATGGTAGTTGAAAGTGCGGCATCACCTTCAATTTTTGTTTGTAAGCTTCCTCCTGTAAATCCAGCAGCCCCATCAACCAATACCATGCTAACAGGTTGGTAGGCTTCCCCTGGAAATGCAAGTCTGAGGCCATAATAAATGATAACATCCGTGGTTCCAGTAAAACTGTTGTCTGTCGTAAAAATAATCTCAGCCCGCCTAAAGGTATCGCCCGTCGGAGGGTCTTCAAGGATCTGATAGGTCAGTATGGTAATATCAACAGCGGAATTATTCACGTAGAATGTCAACTGTGGGCTGGTATAATCACCTCCTATGGGATCATTTGGAGTAAACGTATAAGTACCATCCGCATGCAAAGTACTACTCAAAACCCAGTCAGGATCACCACCACCATCAATAGTTGTGTCATATTCATCAAGATATAAGCGTCCTCCTGCATTGCTGCTATTCTGGTAATAATCAAAATCGACAATGATACCATATGTCTTGTTTGGCCCCAGGTTTGTAAGCGGAACCCTCAGAGGAGTAACGTCCCCCTCCACAAAACTGGCCTGGTTAGAGTTTGCCTGACCTCCGGCCCAATCAGGATCTCCTCCTCCTCCACCAATGGTCTCCCACTGTTCATAGGAGATGCCTTGACCTATAACTGAAGGACTAATCATCAAAGCAAACACCAATAAAAGCATGCGCCCGCTCTGGTTGCCAATTCGTTTGAGTGTGGAGTAATAATGTTCCATTTGGGATGTGGTTTAGGTTGTAGGGTGTTTAAAATAGGAATAGGTATTTGTCTGAAGGGGTCCGGACACGTGCCGTGCGGCCAGAAATACATACGGAAACTGCATCCCGCTTTCAGGGCGGGATAAAAAGAGAATCGTTAAAAAGGGAGAGAAGTAATTCTGCTCCATACGCAAATGGCCGGTTTTTAAGCGTTCTTAAAAACCATAACAGAAAAGGCGTTCATTGTCCGAAATGGGTTGAGGACTGTGGCTTGAATTCAACTTATGAAATGAAACAAGCCCTGAAAATGACTAAAGAAGTTTCGGGGGAGTCGTTCCCTTTGTCAATTTCCAATTATTTGTTAAATTATGTTAAAATAAAATGCATGGGCCTAAGAAGTCCTATAAACATTGTGTCTTTTCGATGAAATACACAAAAAACACCCTCAACGTAACTTTTGGGGAAAACCTGTAATATTCGCCCTACGGAGTTTTGGTTTTTTCCCTGACTTTTATGCTCGTCAGCCTCTTACATCATTTGCCACATCTTGCTCTAGAAGCATTTTTTTTTGGGGCTGCTTTTCACTTTTCTCGATCTGGGCGTACATCTTGTCGTCATCTAATATCCCTTTTTTGAATTCCAGCATGATCCTGATGGTGATCATGTTATTAGCGAATTGGCACAGGCTTAGAAACGCATACATGTTTTTTAAGAAGAAAAGCACCGTCATTGTGAACAGGTACATGATGAAATTCATTATGGACATGCCCTATCCTGGAGTATTTGAATTGCTACTTGGTTGTCATCAACATATAGAAGAAGATGGCTGTATACGACAGGATGTAAAAAAAGCTCAAGTGGCCCCCCTGGTTGCATTCACTGCCTGATTGCACCAGAGTATCAACACTTCTGAGAATAGGGTCGAGGTTCGGCTTGGATATAGGTCCATAAAGGACAAAAGAATTTGCTTTTGTGTTCCGCAGCCCGGGCACACATTTATATTTCCCAGCGGCACGGTGAAAGCATCTTGGCGATTGCCGCCCGCTCTAGCTCAGCTTCTCCCATCACTTAAATACGGGCTGAGATTCTCAATGCCTTCCACAATCAACCGGCGTTTAGGACCCGCTTTTTCGGCTA
>NZ_JAUDUY010000022.1 GCF_030380815.1 Robiginitalea aurantiaca
AAAAAACCCTCTTTATATTTGCACCCGCTTTTCGAGGGAACTTGAGGGGTGTTTTAAGAGAAGTTCATTGACATACTGACAGACAGCGTAGCTCTCCCATTTTGACGAAGGGGAGGGCATGTACAAATAATTAACAACATCCGTCAATTTAACGTTCAGGGATAAAGACCTGGACCGAGCTGGTTGAGAATTTGGAATTTTAGTTTTAAGATGGAAGCCGCGAGGCGATATATTTAAAGACTACGATGAAGAGTTTGATCCTGGCTCAGGATGAACGCTAGCGGCAGGCCTAACACATGCAAGTCGAACGGTAACATGGATTGCTTGCAATCTGATGACGAGTGGCGCACGGGTGCGTAACGCGTATAGAACCTACCCTTTACAGGGGGATAGCCCGGAGAAATTCGGATTAATACCCCATAGTACTACGAAGAGGCATCTTTTTGTAGTTAAAGTATTACGGTAAAGGATGGCTATGCGTCCTATTAGTTAGTAGGTGAGGTAACGGCTCACCTAGACTCCGATAGGTAGGGGCCCTGAGAGGGGGATCCCCCACACTGGTACTGAGACACGGACCAGACTCCTACGGGAGGCAGCAGTGAGGAATATTGGACAATGGTCGAAAGACTGATCCAGCCATGCCGCGTGCAGGAAGACTGCCCTATGGGTTGTAAACTGCTTTTTTACGGGAAGAATAATACCCACGTGTGGGTAGATGACGGTACCGTACGAATAAGGACCGGCTAACTCCGTGCCAGCAGCCGCGGTAATACGGAGGGTCCGAGCGTTATCCGGAATTATTGGGTTTAAAGGGTCCGCAGGCGGGCCAGTAAGTCAGGGGTGAAAGTTTGCGGCTTAACCGTAAAATTGCCTTTGATACTGCTGGTCTTGAGTTGCGGTGAAGTGGCCGGAATATGTGGTGTAGCGGTGAAATGCATAGATATCACATAGAACACCGATTGCGAAGGCAGGTCACTAACCGCCGACTGACGCTGATGGACGAAAGCGTGGGGAGCGAACGGGATTAGATACCCCGGTAGTCCACGCCGTAAACGATGGACACTAGCTGTCGGGCCTTTATTGGTTCGGCGGCCCAGCGAAAGTGATAAGTGTCCCACCTGGGGAGTACGTCGGCAACGATGAAACTCAAAGGAATTGACGGGGGCCCGCACAAGCGGTGGAGCATGTGGTTTAATTCGATGATACGCGAGGAACCTTACCAGGGCTTAAATGTAGTGGGACAGGGGTAGAGATACCCTTTTCTTCGGACTCATTACAAGGTGCTGCATGGTTGTCGTCAGCTCGTGCCGTGAGGTGTCAGGTTAAGTCCTATAACGAGCGCAACCCCTACCGTTAGTTGCCAGCATGTAAAGATGGGGACTCTAACGGGACTGCCGGTGCAAACCGTGAGGAAGGTGGGGATGACGTCAAATCATCACGGCCCTTACGTCCTGGGCTACACACGTGCTACAATGGCCGGTACAATGAGCAGCCACGTCGCAAGGCGGAGCGAATCTAAAAAACCGGTCACAGTTCGGATCGGGGTCTGCAACTCGACCCCGTGAAGCTGGAATCGCTAGTAATCGGATATCAGCCATGATCCGGTGAATACGTTCCCGGGCCTTGTACACACCGCCCGTCAAGCCATGGAAGCCGGGAGTGCCTGAAGTCCGTCACCGTAAGGAGCGGCCTAGGGCAAGATCGGTAACTAGGGCTAAGTCGTAACAAGGTAGCCGTACCGGAAGGTGCGGCTGGAACACCTCCTTTCTAGAGAGCTGTTCGCGAGCCATCTTGTTAAAAGGCTATTAAAGGAAGAATTTTTAATTGGCCGGACCGGGTTTTTATCTTTGAATGAACACAAAGTTGAAGGATGTTGTTCGCTGTTTGTCATTAGTATATAAAGTTGGCAGTAGTC
>NZ_JAUDUY010000023.1 GCF_030380815.1 Robiginitalea aurantiaca
GCATTTTGAGATATAGAGGTCCAGATCTCCGTCATTGTCATAATCGATCCAGGTGCTGGCGTAGTTCCCTGAGTTATCACTTGAAGGAACCGTTTCGGTATTCAGAATGGCTTCATTGACTGATAGAGAGCCATCTTGATTATTTGTAAGGGCTATAGATTCAGCATCGTCATTGGCCAGAAAAGCATCGATCCAACCATCGTTATTGATGTCTGCAAATACACTTCCCTGAATAAAAAACACTCCTCCGGGAAGGAATTCAGAGGTATATGAATTATTACCATTGTTATTGCTAATCAGCTTGATGCCATCGTAATATCCTCCAGAGAGAATATCATTAAAGCCATTTTTATCGACATCCGCAGCGATGATAGCCCATTGAATTCGACCATCATTCAGTATGGTAGGAACTTGACCAAAAATGTAGTTGTTGAAGTTTTGCCCGGCATTGTTTTGATACTGAATTTTAAGGATCCTGCCATTGTCGAATTGAAGGATATCATCTTTTCCATCCCCATTCATATCTACTACGCCCATAACAAGTCCACTGAAGTTATCCCCCTGAAGGAGATTGGTGGCATCTGAAAAACTTACAGTGCCAGACCCTGTATTGCTGTTCACTGTAATAAGGGTGGTGGCCTGGTCTGTCAGCCCTCCATCATCGACGGTCAGGGTAACCGTATAGGTGCCAGGGTTGGTAAATACATGAGTCACTACTTCTCCCTGATCGGTGGTGCTGTCGCCGAAGTCCCATTGATAGGTAAGCGGGTCATTGTCAGGATCGGTAGAAGCAGAGGCATCGAATGTTACCGACAAAGGGGCCATTCCATTGGTGACTGAGGCGGAAATAATAGCTTCAGGTGGATTTGAGGTATTCGGCGTCAGGCTGTTGATCCATTCTTCAATAAGTTGTACGCCTGCCTCATCCACTACGTCTTTGGCAATCGGTGGCATTTCGACATTGGTCTGAAGGGAATTCATCCGGTAATGGAACACTGAGTTGGCCACATCCTGAGGAATGACCAGTTTGGGGTTGTCAAGTCCGAGATCGTAGTTGACCTCCCCATAGATTATATTCTGGAGTTCCAGTGGGGTAGTATAGCGGGCGTCGAACTGGGCAATATTGTCCACCGTGGGATTGTGACAGCTGGAACAATTCACATCGATATAACTGCGAGCCCTGTCTTCAAGGGAGGCACTAAGGTCGTCCTTGGCAGAAACGGCCATATAGTTACCGACATTTGCATTTGTTATAACCTCTGGGATGATCCCCATTTCACTAAGGTTTACCAGTTGATTGGCAGATGTACCCCCCGGATAGGTGATAACCGAGTTCAGGTTTCTTGTTTTGGGGCCCAATACGCCTCCGTTTTGAGGAAAGTGGCAGGACATGCACTCCACCCGGCTGGGGTATTGCCAGGTCTGGGTAACCCCATCGACTACCACGTCTTCCAAAAGGCCTTCATTAAGCAGCGTAGCATCTGTTTGGGCTTCATTCCACTTATAGGTCAGGTAGTAATATACATCGTCATCACCCTTGATTTCAAAGCGGGTTTCGAGTCTTTTACCACCCAGTTCAAAATGCTTGATAAGTACGGAACCCCTTGGGAAATCCCATGCCACGTCATTAGAAAAAACAATTTGTTCCTCCGGGGTATCATGGGTTCCATCATTAGGGACGGCCATCCACCGGAATTTAGCAGC
>NZ_JAUDUY010000024.1 GCF_030380815.1 Robiginitalea aurantiaca
GGTGGATACCGATGGTGACGGCGTGCCGGATGGATGTGATATCTGCGGAAGCGGGGATGATTCTATCGACACCGATGGGGATGGCGTGCCTGATAACTGTGACATCTGCGAAGGATCCGATGACTCGGTAGATACCGATGGTGACGGCGTACCAGATGGATGCGATATTTGTGACGGATCAGATGATACTATGGATACTGATGGTGACGGGGTGCCAAATGGCTGCGATCTATGCGAAGGATTCGATGATTCTATTGACAAAAACGGGGATGGAATTCCAGATCGCTGTGAAAATGAAATACCAGATATTCCTTCCGAAAAGGAAAATAATGAGTTTATTATTTATCCAAATCCAACACGAGGAATTGTAAATATCAACTTGGAGGGTTATATGAACTCCGTGATTGAGATTTCCATATTCGACACCTCGAATAGAAGAGTTTTTTCATCCATATTTAATAATAATCATGGAGAAAGAGATATTATAGATCTATACTCCTTGCCAGTTGGTTTGTATTACGTTCTTATTGAAGTTAATGATGAGAAACACGTACGATCTATTGTCATTTCGAGATAGTAAAAACCCTATCGTTTTATTCATATTGCCAAAAGGCTATCGCCAGGACGACTTGGAATGCATTTTGGATTTCTTTGGGAACTCCAAAGGTGAAAAATACGACTTCGCATGAGCTGACTTTTGATCGTCATTACTACCTAAAAAAACATTTGAAGTTCTAGTGTAATAAGGTTTTCGAAGAAAAGGAAATCTTGAATGGTTCAATGAGATAAATGATATTTTAACAAGAATATATCTACATTTCCATCCTTACATATACAATCACGGAATCATCATTTCGCACTGCAGCGAATAAAATGGTTATTAGTCGAAAAATACTTACTTTAAACCAACAATTGATTTAGAGCCCCTAATTTCGCATTTCAAAGGTACTCCCCCTATCACACTTTGGATCATAAATGATAACTTGTTTATTTACAGTTCTGTAAATCAGTTTACTGAGTTATCTCAAAGCAGTGTATATATATTGTGTTTAGGACTTAATTTTGTTCTATAAATCTCATTTTTCAAATGATAAGAAAACTACTACTGACCGGTTTTTTGCTTTTCTCCATATACTTGTTCTTTTATTCTAAAGAGGAGTTTTCAGAACAAAATACCTCAGATTATATTCTTCTGGCATCCACCGAACATGATAGAAAAGATTCTTACAATTTTGTTGATGCCTTGAAATATCGGGGGGAAACTATTGGCGATGAAAACGGAACCCTGAACGCCAGAATTTCGCAAAAAGACGCGCAGAGCCAATCAGTTCTTTTGGAACCGGCAATTCCAATAGTGCCCATAAACAAATTTTTAAATGGCAGCATGCCTGTGACCACTCCGGATGATGTCAACGGCCCCTTTGCCCCTGCCCTGCTCTCTCAGACCGGTGCCTTCTCTGATATGATTAACCTTACGGTCAGTCCCGGGGTTAT
>NZ_JAUDUY010000025.1 GCF_030380815.1 Robiginitalea aurantiaca
GGTCAGATCCTGATCGTCGGTGCTTCCCGCGGCAAGGGCATCTATGGCATCCTGCACATTAGCAGCCCCAAGGCCACTGGTCGTATTGTCATAGGAATTCGAAGCCGCACGGGTATCGAGGATCAAATCAGTACCGTCATTATTGGTAAAAGTGTATGTACCATTCCCATTATCCGAAATATCTGCCTTGCTAACCGTTTGTGACACCCCACTCTCATTGACATATGTAAGGGTTCCATCGGCATTATCCGTGAGGTTGGTAATCGTCTCGGAAATCGTTACAGAAGCAACATTTAAATACAAAGCGCCATCGGCTCCTGCTACAATATCATTATTCAAATCGGTACTGATAAGATTCGTAGATTCAGTTCCACCTCCATCAGTTACCTCCAGAGCACCAGCGTTCATCGATACACCAGTGTTATATTCATTTCCAACGACCTGGTCGTTGTCAGCTGCAGCATCTGAAGCCAGTTCATCAACTGCCGCCTGTACATCTGTGGCAGCAAGGCCACTGGCTGTATTGTCATATGGATTGCTCGAGGCATTCGTGTCGATTAACTGGGTAGCCCCTGTCTCATCAGTATAGGTGTAGGTCCCATCACCGTTATCGGCCAATGTCGAAATCGAAGCGTCGGCTATTGTGGTCACATTACCTCCCGCATCCGTAAAATCATAGGTCCCGTCTCCATTATCGGTAAGGGATACGGTTCCGGCTGCTGCATTGATCTCATCGATCGCCGCCTGCACATCTGTGGCAGCAAGGCCACTGGCTGTATTGTCGTATGGATTGCTTGAGGCGTTCGTGTCGATTAACTGGGTAGCCCCTGTCTCATCAGTATAGGTGTAGGTCCCATCACCGTTATCGGCCAATGTCGAAATAGAAGCGTCGGCTATTGTGGTCACATTACCTCCCGCATCTGTAAAATCATAAGTCCCGTCTCCATTGTCGGCAAGGGATACGGTTCCGGCTGCTGCATTGATCTCGTCGATCGCCGCCTGCACATCTGTAGCTGCAAGGCCACTGGCTGTATTGTCGTATGGATTGCTTGAGGCATTCGTGTCGATTAACTGGGTAGCCCCTGTCTCATCCGTATAAGTGTAGGTCCCATCCCCGTTATCGGCCAATGTCGAAATCGAAGCGTCGGCTATTGTGGTCACATTACCTCCCGCATCTGTAAAATCATAGGTTCCGTCTCCATTGTCAGTAAGGGATACGGTTCCGGCTGCTGCATTGATCTCGTCGATCGCCGCCTGTACATCTGTGGCAGCAAGGCCGCTGGCTGTATTGTCATATGGATTGCTCGAAGCGTTCGTGTCGATTAACTGGGTAGCCCCTGTCTCATC
>NZ_JAUDUY010000026.1 GCF_030380815.1 Robiginitalea aurantiaca
CCATCCGGCACGCCGTCACCATCGGTATCCACCGAGTCATCGGATCCTTCGCAGATGTCACAGCTATCAGGCACGCCATCCCCATCGGTGTCGATGGAATCATCCCCGCTTACGCAGATATCGCATCCATCTGGTACGCCGTCACCATCGGTATCTACCGAGTCATCGGATCCTTCGCAGATGTCACAGCTATCAGGCACGCCATCCCCATCGGTGTCGGTAGAATCATCCCCGCTTCCGCAGATATCGCATCCATCCGGCACGCCGTCACCATCGGTATCTACCGAGTCATCGGAGCCTTCGCAGATGTCACAGCTATCAGGCACGCCATCCCAATCGGTGTCGGTAGAATCATCCCCGCTTCCGCACATATCACATCCATCTGGTACGCCGTCACCATCGGTATCCACCGAGTCATCGGAGCCTTCGCAGATGTCACAGCTATCAGGCACGCCATCCCCGTCGGAGTCGATGGAATCATCCCCGCTTCCGCAGATATCACATCCATCTGGTACGCCGTCACCATCGGTATCTACTGAGTCATCGGATCCTTCGCAGATGTCACAGCTATCAGGCACGCCATCCCCGTCAGAGTCGATGGAATCATCCCCGCTTCCGCAGATATCACATCCATCCGGTACACCGTCTCCATCGGTATCAACCGAGTCATCGGAACCTTCACAGATGTCGCAGCTATCAGGTACGCCATCCCCGTCGGTATCTATGGAATCATCTCCAGTGGTACAGATATCACATCCTTCCGGTACACCGTCTCCATCGGTATCTACCGAGTCATCGGAACCTTCGCAGATGTCACAGCTATCAGGCACGCCATCCCCATCGGTGTCGGTAGAATCATCCCCGCTTCCGCAGATATCGCATCCATCCGGCACACCGTCACCATCGGTATCTACCGAGTCATCGGAACCTTCGCAGATGTCACAGCTATCAGGCACGCCATCCCCGTCGGTATCTATGGAATCATCCCCGCTTCCGCAGATATCACATCCATCCGGCACGCCGTCACCATCGGTATCTACCGAGTCATCGGAGCCTTCGCAGATGTCACAACTATCAGGCACGCCATCCCCGTCGGCATCTACGGAATCATCCCCGCTTACGCAGATATCGCATCCATCCGGCACGCCGTCACCATCGGTATCTACCGAGTCATCGGAGCCTTCGCAGATGTCACAGAAATCCGGGATGCCATCCCCGTCAGAGTCGATGGAATCATCCCCGCCTGTGCATATGTCGCATCCATCTGGTACGCCGTCACCATCGGT
>NZ_JAUDUY010000027.1 GCF_030380815.1 Robiginitalea aurantiaca
GAAGGATATACGATTATCCCGGCCTTGACACCTGTCCCGGGAGAAGTACGTACGGCTACCATGATCGTCGAAGTAACCGATGGATTGCTCACCATAAACGGCCTGGGGGGATTCAACTCTAAAATCACCTACATCAATGTCGTTGAAAGTACCGGAACTCCCGTCAGTGGGGTCCTGGCCTTTACTCCCAATACCGCATCTGAATCTCTGGCAGAAGGCGAAACAGGTTCTTTTTCCAGCACCCTCGAAGGACCTGGAGCAGGAACCCTGGGCCTGATCATAGATGATAATGAAACGGAAAGTAATGGCTGGCTTTCTCTTCCAGGCTCCCTTGCCCTTGGAAGCCTCGATTTTGGATTGGATGCCACTGCGTTGGTTGCTGCCGATACACGGTCCGGAACCGCAATCGCTACTGCAAAGGGCTTTCAGCCTGCAGTACTCCAGGCGGACCTGACTGTAACCCCACCACTAACCCCTTGTAACCCACTTAGCCCCCTGGATTGCGATCAGGTGGTTACCGCACTGCCTGTTAATCTCGATTTCAGTGCTGAAGTCCCAAATACCCTGGCCGATGCAACTGGACTGGGAACTGGTTTTACAGCAGTACTCGAACACTCGGAAGCCCGACGTGCTGGGGATCTGGCAATCTCAAATCCTGACATCAATGGATACGAACCTTCACTACTTACACTGAATGGTGGCTCCCTGAGTATCCTTTCTCAAGCAGGTATAGCATACCTGGACCCACCTGCTAGTAGCAACAACAACAACCAGGTCAATACCCTGGGAGTTGGCTTGCAGGAGATTAACGGTATCCTTACCCTGGAAACCAAAATGCTGGGAATTACCACTGGAGGGAATTCCGCTCAGGCAGGTATCTGGTTCGGTTTTGACGAAGATAACTTTGTCAAGCTCGATGTCAATGGGGACAATGTTGAACTAAGGCGTGAAATCGGAGGGGTCTCTGTAAACGGTGCCGATACCCCGGATCAAATACAGGTCAATGGCGTGGGTGTTTCGGGCCAGGATGTAACCCTCAGAATGGTTATCGACCCTTCAGCACAAACCATTACAGCCTTTTACGCTATTGCAGATGGTCCTTTTATACAGGTAGTGAAAACCGGGTTCGACAACCTGGCACTTCCTGCTGAATACCTCACGGGAAGGGTACTCTCTCCTTCGGTATCTGACGTCACTTTTGCAGGAATCTTCGCCACACACCGAAATGGCACACAGTTTACAGCTAACTTCGATCAATTCTCCGTGTCGGA
>NZ_JAUDUY010000028.1 GCF_030380815.1 Robiginitalea aurantiaca
TGTAGATCCCCCAATCTTTAGGACAGCTTTCTTTCAAATTTATATAAATATTCATGCTGCTTTTTTAAATACTTCAGCGGGTATTTCATAATCGATAGATTGGTGTCTTCTTTCATGATTGTAGTACTCAAAGTACTCGGCTAGTAGTAGGTAGAGATCCATTCCATCTTTAGGAGGATTCAGATAGATTTTCTCATATTTTACATTCCTCCATAGTCGTTCGATAAAAGCATTGTCGGTTGCTCTTCCCTTACCATCCATACTTAAGCGTATTCCCTGGCCTAAGACGTAATTAGCAAACTCCTCGGCGGTAAACTGACTGCCCTGGTCGGTGTTGAGGATCTCTGGTTTCCCATGCTCTTCAATGGCTTCTTCTAAAACCTGTTTGCACCACTGCGCATCCATGGAATTAGAGATACTCCAGTTAAGCACATACCGGCTATGCAGATCAATGATGGCCACTAAATACATGTATCCTTTCTTCAGCGGAATATAGGTGATGTCCGTAGCCCAGACCTGATTGGGTCTTTCAATGGTCAGGTTCCTGAGCAGGTAGGGATAGGTCTTATGTTCCTTACATCTGCGTGAGGTATGTTTTCCAGGCAGCACAGCCCTTAGACCCATAACCTGGTAATAAAGCCGCTCAATGCGGTTTTTACTCACCTTGTAACCTTTGTCTTTGGTGAGCCAGATATGCATGCGTTTAGCGCCTTTAAAGGGATGGTGTAGGTAATGTTCATCCATCTCCCGCATGAGCTTCAGATTCAGCTCACTCTCGCCGCTAGGTTTATAATAAAGCCCTGAGCGGTGTACGGACAACGCCTTGCATTGTTTAGCTACACTTAGTTTGGAATGACCCTTGCGTATCATTTTTCGACGTTCGACCAGTGGTCTTAGCGCAAGGCGTCCTTTAAAAAATCATTTTCCACTTTAAGCTCACCAATGGTCTTGAGTAGTTGATCATTCTTTTTCTCAGCATCGCTGCGCTTGTCTTTCTTTCCGGATTCAAAGACCTGCTCGGCGCCTTCAAGAAAATCCCGCTTCCAGGAGCTTATTTGCGTTGGGTGTAGCTGATACTTTTGAGCTAGCTCGGCCAGACTATGCCGCTCTTTTAAGGCTTCCAAAACCACTTTGGTCTTGAACTTCGAGGTAAATTTTCTTCGTGTCATTTACAGTAAATTTAATCATTAAACTTACTGCCCTAATTTTTGGGGTATCTACA
>NZ_JAUDUY010000029.1 GCF_030380815.1 Robiginitalea aurantiaca
TCACAGAAATCCGGGATGCCATCCCCGTCAGAGTCGATGGAATCATCCCCGCCTGTGCATATGTCGCATCCATCTGGTACGCCGTCACCATCGGTATCTACCGAGTCATCGAAACCTTCACACACATCTTGTGAGTCGCAAACTCCGTCGTTATCTGAATCTGTGCAACTTTGTCCATCACCTTCCTGAATGGTCAGGAACTGGTTTGGGCTTGGGTTGAAGATTTCATCTACGATACCTGAGGGCCATTTGACAACTACCCGGTCTATGGTTGTATTTGCGCCGAGTCCAAAGTGTTGTGTCAGGGAATTCATTACTCCATATCCTTCTCCGGATTTCACATCTCGGATTTGAATTCCCCATGGGCCGTAGAGTTCTACCCTTGCTCCAATACCATTAATATTACTTTGAACACCTTGCAGCTGTACATTAAAGAAATTATTGCTATTCCCCTGATTGATCCAGAGTTTGTCTTTAACAGTAGTCGGTGTATTGAGACCAGTGGCGTATCCAGCATAGATGTCCAGAAACCCGTCATGGTTTAAGTCGCCAACTGTAAATGATTGTATGGTATTTGAGTTGAAGGGATTGGGAGCTAAATCAAATGTTCCGTTTCCGTTGTTGTAGAAAAGGAAGTGGGCGTCTCCTGATACCATCAAATCGAGGAACCCATCATTGTTAAAATCTTTAAAAAAGCCTTGTACACCATAGATGTTCTCCGGGTTAAGTGTAGGCAGTAGCCCGCTTGAAGCGGTAATTTCAGTAAACGTACCGTCACCGTTGTTTTGCATCAGGTTAGGACCACTTCCGTGATTGATGATGATGGCATCCAGGTCCCCGTCATTATCTATATCTCCAAAATCGGTGAGCCAGGTCTGTTCACCATTTTTAAGATTGGCTTCTGCGGCTTTTTCGGTAAAATTATTGTTGCCGTCATTCTGCATAAGCATATTGATCCTTCTGGGATCTGTCGGATCGGTAACCCCACCCCGGCATTTTGAGATATAGAGGTCCAGATCTCCGTCATTGTCATAATCGATCCAGGTGCTGGCGTAGTTCCCTGAGTTATCACTTGAAGGAACCGTTT
>NZ_JAUDUY010000002.1 GCF_030380815.1 Robiginitalea aurantiaca
AGAGCTACGCTGTCTGTCAGTATGTCAATGAACTTCTCTTAAAACACCCCTCAAGTTCCCTCGAAAAGCGGGTGCAAATATAAAGAGGGTTTTTTATTAAACAACTAAAAAACACCCTTATTTTTTTCTTTTTTTTTACCTCAAAAGCTAAGGAGCTAATCCTTAACAAATTGCCGAAAAGTTATTCAGAAAAAGGACCTTAAAGATAGCTAATTTTTTTTGTAGCCTCCAATTAATTCACCTTCTTTTTTGCGGCGTTCCATTTGTTGGTAAGCGAGGCATAGTCGTAATCCAGAACAGACTCCTGCTTTTCGAGTTTGCCGGAAGCAAAAGCGCGTTGAAGGATATCTTCGATAAGGTAGTCTTCGTGCACCGTTTCCGGGTGGTATTCTTCCTTAATGCTTATTTTAAAAAGCTTGGCCGTATTCTGGTACCAAAAGGCCCGCCATCCACTGCGCAATTCCTTGACCAGGTCAAATGCCGTTTCCCCGGTCTGCCGATAGATCAGCTTCACAAGGATCTGCCCTTCAGTTCGCGTAAGCTTTTTCAGTTCAGCGGAAAATTCTTCTTCGATATAGCGCTGAACCATTTTGGTGTACTTCTTGCGCTTTCGCTTCGATTTGATATTGGTCAGCCTTTCGTTCAGGCTCAGAAGCCTGTCGGAAGCCATTTTTGCATAAGGGTAAACTTTGAGTGTTTTTCTGCGAAGGACGTAGTATCGCAGCTTATCTTCGTAAGAATCGAATTTTAGCCTCCCAAAAAGGTAGACCTCCTGCAGTTCAATGGAACTTCGTGCTATGGAATCACCCTCGATGATAATCATTTTCTCCTGAACAGAATCCAGGGGCTGGTCGGGCACCTGTGCAAAGAGCCCCAAGGGAAGGAGTAAAATAAAATTACATCTGTACAGAAGCTGCATAATCATATAACACTAAACACGCGTCAAAAGTACATAATACCGCCTTGAAAGGGTACTAAATAAAAGTGAATATTACTAAGTTTGCAACAAACACATACCTATGAAAACATCTGCCATTCTCACCAAAGATGCGCTTGAATTTTTTGAGAAATACCTGAACAACCCATCACCTACCGGGCATGAACTGGAAGGCCAGAAAATCTGGATGTCCTATCTGGAACCCTATGTGGACACTTTTCTTACGGACACCTATGGAACCGCCGTGGCGGTCATAAACCCGGAGGCGCCCTATAAGGTGGTCATAGAAGGGCACTCTGACGAAATTTCATGGTATGTAAACTACATCACGGATGATGGCCTGATCTATGTCATTCGAAATGGCGGAAGCGATCACCAGATCGCCCCGTCCAAATGGGTACAAATCCATACGGACAAAGGGATTGTCGATGGCGTTTTCGGCTGGCCTGCAATACATACGCGCAACCGGGCTAAGGAAGAACCGCCAAAACTGGATAATATTTTTATCGATATTGGGGCAAAAGATAAAAAAGAGGTTGAAAAAATGGGGGTACATGTGGGGTGTGTGATCACCTACCCGGATACCTTTAAGGTCATTAATAAGGACAAATTTGTGTGTCGGGCGATCGACAACAGAGCCGGGGGATTTATGATTGCCCAGGTGGCTCGTCTGCTCAAAGAGAATAACATAAAGCTTCCCTTTGGCTTATACATCACCAATTCAGTTCAGGAAGAAATCGGCCTCCGGGGTGCTGAGATGATTACTGAGCGAATCCGACCCAATGCAGCCATTATCACCGATGTCTGCCACGACACCACAACTCCAATGATCGAGAAGAAAAAGGAGGGGCACATCGAAATCGGTGCCGGCCCGGTCATTTCCTATGCCCCGGCCATCCAGCATAAACTAAGGGATCGCATCATCCAAACGGCAAACACGAACAAAATTCCGTTTCAGCGCCTGGCGGCTTCCAGGGCCACGGGCACCGATACAGATGCCTTTGCGTACAGCAATGGTGGCGTAGCCTCAGCTCTGATCTCGCTTCCGCTTCGGTATATGCACACCACGGTAGAAATGGTTCACAAGGATGATGTTGCCAATGTCATTCGTCTGATTTACGAAACGCTTCTGAACATTAAGGAAGGGGAGACCTTCAGCTACTTTGACTAAACCTGCTGCACCAAATAGGTCCCGATGGACGAGTACGTAGAGATTTGGGATAAAACCGGGAAGCCCACTGGAGATAAGGCCTTTAAGTCTGAAGTGCACAGGCGGGGGTGGTTTCACCCGACCGTACACGTGTGGTTTTACACCAGGCAAAATCAGGTACTGCTCCAAAAAAGAGCGGATACCAAGGATACCTTTCCCGGGCTTTGGGATGTCTCCGTAGCCGGACATATCCACGCCGGCGAAACCCCTATGGAAGCAGTGCTCAGGGAAGTAGAAGAAGAAATTGGAATCAGGATACTGCCGGAGGATCTCAACTTTATGGGCAGATTTTTATCTGAACAGGCACATCCGGGGGGTATCCTGGATCGGGAATTCCAATATGTGTATCTCACCGAATTAAAAGTGCCCCTTCAAGCTTTAAAGGCAGATCCGAAGGAAGTCGCAGCCCTGGAGTTGTGCTCCCTGCTGCGTTTGGCTGAAGAAGTCTGGGGCATGGCAGATGTAGGGAAATATGTACCCCACTCAAAACCGTATTACTCCGCCGTACTAAAAGCTTTGAAATCAAGGCCTTAATCTGGCCGCAAAACGCTGCCAGTCCTCCATGGGGTAGGATTCCTGATGCCCTGTTTTCATGTCTTTTACGGTAAACTGACTTTGACGGAGCTCCTCATCGCCAATGAGAACGACAAAGGGGACTTCCCGCTTATCGGCATACTTAAATTGCTTGGCGACTTTAACATCATCCGGATACATATCGGCCCGAATTCCACGATCCCTGAGTTGCATAATGAGTTTCAGGGCCGCGCGGCTTTCCGCTGCTCCAAAATTAAGGCAGAACACTTCCAGGGTCTGGCTCAACGCAGAGGGGAACAGCCCGAGCTCTTCCATAACGAGATAGATGCGGTCGAGTCCAAATGAAATACCGACGCCACTGACATCCTGAAGCCCAAAAATACCCGTAAGATCGTCATACCTTCCCCCACCGCCAATGGACCCCATAGTGACCCCTGAAGGCGCACTGACCTCGAAGATGGCCCCTGTGTAATAATTAAGGCCCCTTGCGAGGGTTATATCCATCTGACAGGAGGCGGTATGCAATCCCAGACGCTCTGTTTCCAAAAGGAGGAACTCCAACTCAGAGACACCCTGCATCCCGACTGAAGAATCCGAGAGAAAAGCCTTGAGACTTTCGAGCTGGCGGGAAGCACTTCCCTGAAGATCGAAAAGGGGAGCGGCTTTTCGAACCGATGCCTCCGGAATTCCTTTAGCGATCATTTCCGCTTCAACCTTTTCCCTTCCAATTTTATCGAGTTTGTCCAGGGCGACCGTAAAATCCGTAAGCCGCTGGGGGGCACCTATAACCTCTGCAATACCCGATAGGATTTTTCGGTTATTCACTTTAACGGTAACCCCTTTGAGGCCCAAATCGGAAAAAACACGATCGTAGAGCTGTATAAATTCCAGTTCCTGAACCGCACCCCTGGCCCCGACGACATCCGCATCGCACTGATAAAACTCCCGGAATCTTCCCTTTTGTGGCCGGTCCGCCCTCCACACAGGTTGTATCTGATACCGCTTAAAAGGAAAATCGATATCGTTCTGGTGCATGACCACAAACCGTGCAAAGGGAACAGTAAGGTCGTATCTAAGCGCTTTTTCCGTTAGGACTGGGGTCAGCTTGCCCGAATCCTTTTGTTCCCATAATTCGGGAGTGACCTTTTTAACAAAGTCCCCAGAATTCAAAATCTTAAATATCAGCCGATCGCCTTCCTCCCCGTATTTACCCATCAGCGTTTCCCTGTTCTCCATTGCCGGGGTTTCTATAGGCTGATATCCAAAGCGTTCAAAATGCTTTCTGATGATCTCGATGATATAGTTCCTTTTTGAAACCTCTAACGGATTGAAATCACGGGTTCCTTTCGGAATGGAAGGTTTTTGAGCCATAGGTTTTCTAAGAGTTACAAATATAGGTCATCCATCGTGGGATTCCTGCCTGAATTAAATCTCTACAATTTCAGCAAACCATTGAAAAAGAGCTCCCCTGGTGATCTCGGCACCCTGCTCAATGAGCTTAAATTTATCCAAATTCGGGTCCTCGGTGTAGGCTTTGGAGGCTGTCAGGTATTCTACAAAATCGGATTGCCAGTTTTTTTTGAACCAACCAAAACCCAACTCTGTCTGCAAATCAACCTCGGGGTTGTGAACCCGCACCGAGATTAATTTCATCTCCTTCTTTTCGCAGTGAAAAAGGTGCATCTGTTGTGCACTGATGTTTTCCAGGTAAGTGACCCGGGTAAGGACTCCTTCCCAGATCAGGTCGCTGAAGACATCTAATTCCTGCTCTGCAACTTCGGGTTTACCTGTTTTGATTTCCTCCCATTCAGATGCGGTAATGGACTGGGTAGCCAAAAAATTAATGAATTCAGGATGCAATTCTTCTAATTGCTCACGAGTGAGTCTGCTGTACTTCATCTCAGGACGTTCTATGAATAAAAAAATCCACCCTTTACATAGGGTGGATTCTAAAATACTTCAGGGGATGGGTTATTTCTTCTCAGGGACAACCTCAAACCCAAAATCCACCTGCACTTCCCTGTGCAATCGAATTTCAGCTTCATAGGGTCCGGTGCGCTTGATTGACCCCCCCTTAATTGCTATATACTTCTTTTCAATACCATGCCCTGCTTTTTCAAAAGCAGCAGCGAGATCTGCATTGGTTACAGAACCAAACAACTTGTCGGCTTCACCTACTTTGGCCGGTATTTTAATTTCCAGGTTCTTAAGAGCCTCAGCCACCTTCTCGGCTTCAGCGATTACCTGCTTTTCTTTGTGCGCCTTCTGACGTAAATTTTCAGCCAGTACTTTCTTGGCGGATGGTGTAGCCAGAACAGCCATTCCCTGAGGAATCAGGTAATTACGGCCATAGCCGTTTTTTACCGTTACCATATCGTCTTTAAACCCGAGGTTTTCGACGTCTTGTCTTAAAATCAATTCCATGTTTTCCTCCCTTTATTTTAATAGATCTCCTACATATGGCATCAATGCCAGGTGACGCGACCTTTTGATGGCCTGCGCAACTTTCCGTTGGTATTTAAGGGATGTACCCGTTAACCGCCGAGGAAGAATTTTACCTTGTTCGTTTACCAGTTTCATCAGGAAGTCCGGATCCTTGTAATCGATGTACTTGATTCCTGATTTCTTAAACCGGCAGTATTTTTTCTGCTTGGCAGTTTCGATATTCAACGGGGTAAGATATCTGATCTCCCCGTCTTTTTTTCCTTTTGCCTGTTGTTGTAAAGTGGCCATGTGTTACGCTTTTGCTTTTAGTTTGTTTCTTCTTTTCTCCGCCCATGCTACGGCGTGCTTATCGAGTTTGACAGTGAGAAAACGCATTATGCGTTCATCTCTTTTGAATTCCTGCTCATACGGGGTGATGATTTCCCCTGGGCCAGTAAATTCAAAGAGGTGATAGAAACCACTCTTTTTGTTTTGAATGGGATATGCCAGTTTTTTCAGGCCCCAATCTTCTTTAGCGACCATTTTGGCGCCATTCTTCTTTAAGAAATCTTCAAATTTCTTCACTGTTTCCTCTATCTGTGTTTCAGATAGAACGGGATTAAGAATGAAAACAGTTTCGTAATTGCTCATAAATTATAGTTTAAAAAGGAGCGCAAAAGTAACAATTCTTCCACGTATTTACAAGAAATCCAAAAAAAGTTCGTTATAGCTACAAGTGTTTAAAAAAGAAGCTTAACCTACGTACTAATTATCTGTAATTAAATTAACTATGATCATCGCAGAAAATACACTTATTCACACCGTGTTTACAACTTTTGTTGTCATTCGTCGTGAAAAGCATGTACTTTGTCGATGATTTAACCCCACAAATCAACCATTTATGAAACTTAGGAGTATTGTCGTTGACGATTCATCTATGCAGCGTATGGCAGTTGCAAAATTGGTGAATAATCATCCAAATCTCGCCCTGGTTGCGGAGTACAGCAACGCAATTGAAGCGAAGAACGGAATTAAGAACAATGAAATTGACCTCATTTTTCTAGATGTAGAAATGCCGATTATCAATGGTTTTGACCTACTCGAATCCCTTGAAAATCCTCCACAGGTCATTTTGATCACCGGTAAACCGGACTATGCACTGAAGGCATTCGACTACGATGTCACAGATTACCTGCATAAACCCATCACCATGGCCCGCTTTGACGCATCAGTCAAAAGGGCGGTACAGAATTTTGAACAACTTCACAAGGTACATGAAGACGAGGAGCATATCTTCGTGAAAAGCAACCTTAAAAAGCGTAAAGTTGTTTTAAATGATATCAAATGGGTAGAAGCCCTGGGAGACTACATCAAGTTGGTTACCGATGAGGCAAATGTGGTGATTCTATCTACTATGAAGGCTTTTGAAAAGCAATTGCCTGCAGAGAAGTTCCTGAGAATTCACAAGTCGTACATCGTGAATCTGGAGCGTATCGAAAAATACAACAGTAAAAATGTAGAAGTAGCCGGACGCTCTATTCCGCTGAGCCGGAATAAGAAGGCTGAATTGGCAGAAGCGCTTAGCAATGTCTAATTAGATGTAATCTACGTTGTAGATAAGTCGGATACTTCTATAATTCGAAATAGCATCAAAGGATTTCTCAATCCTTTTGATGCTATTTTTTGTTTTTGCCAATGGCTGCCCTTTTGGGATCTTCACCAGAATCTGTTTATGGTATTGATTTCGAATTCGGCTCACCGGTGGGTATTCCGGGCCCAAAACACCTTTGTCAAAAACCACTCGGAGCGACCGGGCAAACCAGGCTGCTCCCTCCTCTACCCTGTTCCAGTCCCGGTGGCGCAACGTAATCTTAATCAACCGCACCTTGGGGGGATAATGAAACTGTTCCCTTTCATAGAGTTGTTCCTTATACATCCCTTCGTAGTCTCCCGTTGTAACCTGCTTTAATATCTGGTGGTAGGGATTGTACGTCTGAATCAACACCTTCCCCCTGTAGTCCTTGCGCCCGGCCCTTCCTGCGACCTGGGTAAGCATTTGAAAACATCGTTCATGGGCCCGGAAATGCGGGTAATTCAACAAGGTGTCTGCGTTCATGATCCCTACGAGTCCTACATTGCCAAAATCAAGTCCTTTAGTGACCATCTGCGTCCCGACGAGCACCTGTATCTCCTGGGCTTCAAAACCTTCTATAATTCGGCTGAAGGCGTGCTTTCCACGGGTCGTATCCAGGTCCATACGCGATGCCCTTGTCTCGGGAAAAAGTTCAGCCAGTTCAGCAGTTACTTGTTCGGTACCCAACCCCTTGGTATCCAAATTTGTATTGCCACAAGCCTGGCATTCGGTTTCAAGGGGGCGGTTAAAACCGCAGTAATGACACCTGAGCTGACGTCTCTGTTGATGGTATGTCAGGCTCACATCACAATTGGGACAGCCGGGGACATGCCCGCAACTCATGCACTCTACAATGGGTGAAAAGCCCCTGCGATTCTGAAAGAGTATAACCTGGCGTTTCTGCGCCAGGGTCTCGATGATCGCATCCCGGAGCCGATGCGAAAAATGACCGGACATCTGTTTTTTCCGATAGGCGTCGGCCAAATTGATCAATTCCATCTCCGGAAGAAGGATCCCTCCATACCGCTGCCTAATGGTAACCAAACCAAATTTTCCAGTTTTGGCGTTGTGGTAACTCTCCACACTTGGCGTGGCCGATCCCAGTAAAACAGGTGCTTCCCAATAAGTAGCCATCAAAATTGCAGCATCCCGTGCATGATAGCGGGGGGCGGGGTCAAATTGTTTATAGGAGTTCTCGTGTTCTTCATCTATAATGATGAGTCCAAGGTTTTTGAAAGGCAGGAATAGTGCCGATCGAGCCCCCAGAATTAAGGATGCCTTCTCTTCTGCTCTTTGTAAGTGATACCAGATCTCAGCGCGCTCCTGCTGGCTTTGACGGGAATGAAACGCCGCCACCCTGGAGGTGAATAATTGCTGAAGTCTGTATACGAGTTGGGTGGTCAGGGCAATTTCCGGAACGAGATAGAGCACTTGTTCACCCCTTTCCAGGGCTTCCGATATCAGGTGGCTATAGACCTCTGTTTTGCCGGATGCCGTTACCCCATATAACAGAACGGGCCTGGATTCTCTGAAAAACCCACGGATAGTATCCAGGGCAACTTGTTGTTCCGGGTTTAATCCTGCAAGTTTCTGGGCCTCTTCTCCTCCGCTGTATGAAATACGGTCCTGTGTAAGTGTGTATTCCTCGAGTATATCTTTATCGATCAGGGCTTTGATGACCGATCGCGAGGTGCCTACCTGCTTTTCGAGTTCGGTGCTCTTAACTGGTTTATTAACGCCCTGCTGAAGCTGGAACAAATGGAGCAAGACTTCGGTTTGTTTGGGTGCCCTGGAAAGCGTCCTGAGTAATTCTTCAAGAGCAGCTTCTTCCTGGAATGACGGATGTAACCTTAGAAAACGCACCTGTTTAGGCCTGTATCCGTCTCCCAGTTTCTCCTGCACCCGGATCATTCCTGCCTTAAGCATCCGGTTTACCAGGGGCAAAGCGTTTTTTCGTTCCACAAGGGAGCTGATTTCGGATATCGCCAGGGCTTTCTGATGCTCAAGAGCGCGCAGCACAAGTGATTCCGGAGATTCCGGATTTTCCGGAGTCCCATGTTCCGCCACCCAATCGGAGTCACCCATAACCTGGGTTTCACTCTCAAGGAGAAATATTCCGGGTACGGCCGTCCTGAAAACCTCCCCCAGCGTGCACATATAATAGGAAGCCATCCATTTCCAAAACCGCAATTGCAGCGCACTTACCAAAGGCTTTTCATCGAGAATCTGGTATACTTCCTTTGCCTCGTAGGCCGTGGGAGGATCTGTATCCAATTCAACGACCAACCCGGTGTATAATTTTGATTTGCCGAAGGGAACTGCGACCCGCATCCCCTTGCGGAGCATGCCAAACTGCTCCTCGGGGATGGAATAGGTGAAATTCCGCGCGAGGGGTATGGGGAGCAGTACTTCGATAAAATGGTCCATGAAGGTGGGGTGTTTTTCTCCTGTTCCTGACTCAGGGTACGCTGCTGTTTCTACCTCAATTATCGATTCATTCCTTAGTCTCGGATCCGATCCCCGAATTTCGGGTACTGCTGGAAAACGCTTCTTCCAAATCCTCGTCATCCTCACTTTTTTCCACATTCTTGTGTAGGAAAGCCAGGGTTGCGTTGAGCTCAAATCCAAGGAGTAATATATTGGAGTTCAACCAGATGTACACCATCAAAATCAGTAATCCTCCAAGAGCGCCGTATATCTCGTTATACCGCGCAAATCGCTCAATGTACACCCCGAACAGGTACGAATTAAATAAGATGAGCAGGGTAGTCATCAGGGCACCATACGAAAAGAACTTCGCCTTTTTACCTTCCATAGTACCGAAATAGTACAGCACGGCCGTGGTGAGATAGGACAGTACGATAAACGAGATCGCCTGTCCGAATCGGATCCAAAAGAGCTGTTGTGTGCCATCGGGAGTTAAATCCACAAGGCTGGCCGCCACAAAGAACTCAAAGGATATATAGGTCACCGCCCCTAAAATTAATAGTATGGAGAGGATCATTCCGACCATAAGCGCATAGGCGTATTGCCTGAAAAAATTCCGTGTGAACTCAATGTGGTAGCTGGATTCAAAACCACCAAAAATAGCGTTAACCCCATTGGTCATCAGGAAGATGGAAATCAGGAAGGAATAGGAAAGCCAGCCTCCCGTCTTCTGCTCTCTGAGCTGCAGGAATATCTCGTTAAAATAATCGCCGGAAGCCCTGGGGAGCAACGTTTCCAGAAAATGCAAAAACTGATCTTCCAGGTTGCCCTCACCAATATTTACGTAAGGAATAAGGTACGGCAGCAGTGTAATCAAAAAAATGAGCAATGGGAAGAGGGCCATAAACAGGCTAAAGGCAATGGCACTGGCCCGTATCGAAAGGGTTCCCCGTACAATCCCCCTCACATAAAGCACCGTAAGATCGAACATGGACATGCCCTCAAAGGCCTTCAGCCTGATGCCCTTTAAGAGTTTCACCAACCACCTGACCAGTGGGATTCGATCGAGTTTCTCTGCGAGTGGGTCGCCCATCTAAACCGCTTTTAGACTTAAATCCATATTGGAAACTGAATGGGTAAGCGCCCCTGAAGAAACATAGGTCACCCCACATTCCGCATAGCTTCTCAGGGTCTTAGCCGTGATCCCTCCTGAAGATTCTGTCTGACACCGATCTCCGATCAAACGAACGGCTTCCCGGGTCTGGGTAAGATCAAAATTATCCAACAGGATTCTAAAGACACCTCCTGCCTGCAGGATTTCAGAAACCTCCTCCAGATCCCTGGCTTCGACGATAATTTTTAAGTCTTTCTGGCGGGATTTCAAATACGCCTTTGTTTTTGCAATCGCCCTTGTGATCCCCCCGGCAAAATCGATATGGTTATCCTTGAGCATTACCATATCGTACAGGGCAAATCTGTGATTCACACCTCCCCCGATTCGTACGGCCCACTTTTCGAGGGCGCGTATTCCCGGGGTCGTTTTTCGGGTATCCAAAATTTTCGTTTCTGTGCCCTCCAGTAATTTGACATATTCACTGGTTTTGGTCGCAATGGCGCTCATGCGCTGCATTCCATTGAGCACCAGTCGTTCGGCTTTAAGGATACTCTGTGCAGAACCAGCGATATAAAAGGCTATATCACCTTCACGCACCGGATTCCCGTCCGGAATCTGAACATCCATTACAAGACCCGGATCCACTACCTGAAATACCTGACGCGCAAAATCGACACCTGCAAGGATCCCAGTGTCTTTTACCAGGAGTTTTGCTTTACCTGTGGCCGATTCCGGAATACAGGCCAGCGAACTGTGATCCCCGTCTCCTATATCCTCGCGCAGGGCATTCGCAATGATCAGATCAATTTCCTCCTGAAATTTTTCAGCTGAAATCATAAGGTTGTTTATCGCACTAAAGTAGTAAAATGTTTGCGGAATAACCCTTGAATTTCGTTTCCGAATTCAGGCCCGGAAGTGTATTTTTGAAAAGTGAAACTACTTCTGCTCGCCATGGGAAAAACGGAATCAGGGCCGTTGTCTGCGCTTATGTCAGATTTCGAAAATCGCCTGAATCGTTACATCCCATTTGAAATGGAAACCATACCCGAAATTCGGGTGAAGGGTAAAGTTTTGCCTGAACGTCAGAAAAAGGAAGAGGCAAATGCGCTGCTTCGAAAAATAAATCCCACGGATACCGTCTGGCTACTCGATGAAAAAGGCCGTGAGTTTTCTTCTCGCAGCTTTGCCAAACAACTCCAGAAATGCATGAATTCCGGGCCCAAACGCCTGGTACTGGTCATCGGGGGCGCCTATGGGCACGGCCCGGAATTACGAGAACGGGCCAATGCCAGTATCAGTCTGTCCAAAATGACTTTTAACCACCAGGTGGTCCGGCTCCTCGCTCTGGAGCAGTTGTATCGGGCCTACTCAATCCTAAAGGGCGATCCCTATCACAATGATTGAGCAACCTGCCCTGCTGTCTAATACAACACCCTGAACTTGATGGTGTGCTCAACAGCTTTGAGGGCCTTCACAACTTCTTTGTTGTATTCCTTGTCCAGATCTGTGATCACATATCCCACATCACTATCGGTGGATAAGTACTGACCCGTAATATTCATATCGTAGGCAGCCAGGATTTCGTTTATATGCGCCATAATCCCCGGGGTATTTTCGTGAATGTGCAAAAAGCGGTGCGCGTTCTGCTGTTTCGGAAGACGAATATTCGGAAAGTTTACGGCGTCCACCGTACTGCCGGAATTGATGTAATCCATGATTTTATTGGGGACAAAATCGGCAATATCCCTTTGGGCCTCTTCTGTACTACCGCCAATATGTGGAGTAAGGATAAGGTTCTCAAGGCCCTGCAAACCGGTTTCAAATTTACCATTGGACCTTGGCTCCTCCGGATACACATCCACTGCAGCCCCGGCGAGCCAACCCGATTCCAGGGCGGCTTTCAGGGCCGGGATATCGACGACAAAGCCCCTGGAGAGGTTGATGAGATAACTTCCTTTACGCATCTGATGCAATTCCCTTTCCCCGATCAGGTTCCTGTTGTGTGGATTGTCATCCACATGCAGGGAAACAACATCAGAAACATTCAACAAATCCTCAAGTGACCCGCAGCGAGTAGCATTGCCCAGGGCGAGCTTGTCATCGATATCGTAGTAATAGACGCGCATGCCCATTGCTTCGGCGAGGACGGATAGTTGTTTTCCTATATTGCCATAACCAACGATGCCAAGGTTCTTCCCTCGTATCTCCCGCGAATTGGCAGCTGTTTTATTCCAGATGCCCCTGTGTATTTCAGAGGATCTCGGAAAAACAGAGCGCATAAGCATGATAATTTCCCCCAGGGCGAGTTCCACAACCGACCGCGTATTGCTGTACGGGGCATTGAAAACAACTACTCCCTTTTTTCGGGCGTAGTCCAAATCGATCTGAGTGGTCCCTATACAAAAAGCACCAACAACCATAAGCTTCTTGGCTGCATCCAGAACCTTCGGGGTAACCTGGGTCTTGGAACGAATTCCGAGGACGTGAACCCCTTTAATTTTTTCGATCAATTCCGCCTCCGGAAGGCTATGGGAAATAAGTTCCACGGTAAAACCGTCCTCGGAAAGGTTTTCAAAGGCAGCCGGGTGTACATTTTCTAAGAGCAAAATCTTAATCCTGTTCTTTGGATAGGAAAGATTGCGGGGCAAATCATTTATGAACAAAAATTCATCCAGATTCGGCGTGATATGGTCGGCATGCCTGGCAGCTTTATCCCTGTGCACATTTTCTGTATAGGCAAAGAATTTATGCGCGATGCCCGCTTCGCGCATAACATAATCACTGTACCCATCGCCAATTACCTGTAACTGCCCTTCGAGGTCAAGGGAGCGCAGACATTCGATTTTTCCGTTGTGTTGTGCCAGCAGATTGGATGCGTCAAACCCGATAATGTTCCCTTCCTGGTCGAATTCGAAAGTGTTGGCATACACCCTTTCTTCGGGTATGTTGTACTCCGAAACGATCGGAATGATGAATTCCTTGAACCCGGCAGAAATCACGTAAATCTGATCGGCGTGTTTTTCAAAAAACTCCTTGTTCGATGTTATGGATTTGGAGATCTTATCTCTCAGCTGCCGGATAAGCTCAGGGAGGTCATCTCTATGGGCGTTCAACATTTTAATCCGCTGTTCAAGGGATTCCGTAAAGGAAATATCCCCATCAATTCCAAGGTTGGTGATTTCCTGGATTTTACGGATAACTTCTTCCCGGTCCGGGCGATTCTTCAGTGTGATTTCAGCCAGCACGTCCAGCGCTTCAACGCGTGTAAGGGTGCTGTCAAAATCAAAAATATATTTTCGATCCATTTTCCAAATGGCTTTTTAAGAGAGAGCAATATATAAAGAATACCGTCCCTGCTAAAGCCAAGTTTTTAAAACTAATGAACAGGGGGTTAAAATATCCGTCACCTTAAAAATCGATACAGACAAAAATCAAAAAACCCCGGAAAACAGAAGTCCTCCGGGGTCTTTAAGAATTTAAATCGCGACTATTTAAAAGGCATTCGCTCCAATATTTGTATTCGCAACAACCGTATTGTCTGAGCTGCTCATATTAATATTCAAATGTCCATCAAATTGCATCAACTGAACGAAGGTAATCGCCGCACCATTGTCGAGCCGTGTAACCACGGTTTCACTGATTTTACATTCACAATCATTCAGGGAAATCGCAACACTCCCGGATTCCTCAATACTGCCAAAATGGATTCTGGCTGGGTGGATATCCTGAGTTGCATTTTCCAGTTCAATATACACGGTGGCACTGCCATCGTCATTTGGAATAAATGCGGCAATTCCGCTTACGCCTGAATCATTCACGCTGAAGAGTTCGTAATCCACGCGTTCCGGATCCGAGGGGATTTCGGAAATAGGCCCCCCATTATCGGGGTTAATGGCTACATTCAAGTCGGCATCATCATCGCTACAGGCGACAAGGAGAACTGCCAGAAATAAGGTCAGGTAAAGTGAATATTTTTTCATAATAGATTTTATTTTTAGCTCAAAAGTTTGGGTTTCAACCAATAACAATATACAATAAAGATAAGAAGATCTGAGTAAGCGCACATAAATCCTCTGACTACGGCGTATAAAATCGATGAAAGTCAGTTTGGAGTTACTCCAGTGCCAGGGGATCAGAACCAACGACGAACAAGGGCACAATAGCTTCGGTAAGCCGAACCGTATTTTTCTCCGAGGACTTTCTCTTCGGCAAAAATCTGAAATCGATTCATATAAGCGACAAATAGAGCAGCAACGAGGGTATTGAAGGCATTCCCAAGGTAAATACCCCAGGCCAACAGGAGCAGGAGCAATCCGAGGTACATCGGGTTCCTGCTGAAGTTATAAACGCCTGAAACAACCAATTTGCTGCTCTTTTCGGGATGTGCAGGGTCCAGGCTGGTTTTGGCCCTTAAAAACTGAAGTACAGCTAAGCCTGCAATAGCTCCGCCAAGGGCTGAGAGCGTCCACATCAAAACACTTCTGCCAAAAAAATCGAAGTAACCGACAGGCAGCCATTTCGCAAGCAAATACATCAGACCACCAAAAAAAAGGAAAACCAGGGCTGGAGGGACTTTTAGCGTCAAAACCAATTGCTTTTGGGCAGGTAAAAATACTATTTTTACAAGCCGTTTAGAAATCTGCCCGGAATATGAAGCAAATTGTATTTGCCACCCACAACCTGAATAAGGTTTCAGAAATAAGGCCTCTGTTACCTGAATCCCTGGATTTGCTCAGCCTGGATCAAATCGGTTGTGTTGAAGACATTGCGGAAACTGCCGATACCCTGGAAGGGAATGCACGGATTAAAGCCGATTACATCTGGAAATATTTCAGGCATGATTGTTTCGCAGATGATACCGGCCTTGAAGTTGAGGCCCTTAAGGGTGCTCCCGGAGTATATTCTGCCCGATTTGCGGGGCCTCAGGCGGGAGCGGAAGCCAATATGGACAAACTCCTGGAACTTATGAAGGATTCCTCCTCCCGCAGGGCACGCTTCCGCACCGTCATCGCGCTTTGTCTTAACGGAGAATTTCATTTTTTTGAAGGGGTGGTGGAAGGGAAAATTCTCTCGGCCCCCAGAGGTACAGACGGGTTTGGCTATGACCCGGTGTTTCAACCCGACGGATCTGAATTGAGTTTTGCGGAAATGCCATTGGAAGCAAAAAATGAGATCAGCCACAGGGGCAGGGCGATCCGTAAATTATGTGCCTTTTTGGAGAATTACTACCTGGATTAATCCCGATCGAATTAATTGAGGTATCTTTGCGGCAGAATTGACCGGCTTTCCTCTATTCCGCGGCACTTAAGCACCAGTACGAAACCCAGGCCACCTGTTTCAAGAATCCGTAATTGATTAAAAAACGACATGTCTTCATTTGAATCTTTAGGACTCATTGCTCCCCTGTGGGAAGCCGTCCGGGATCTCGGTTATGAGAATCCCACCCCAATACAAGAGGAAGTAATTCCTATGTTATTAAAGAGTGAAACCGATCTGGTAGCACTTGCCCAGACAGGTACGGGTAAGACCGCTGCCTTTGGCCTGCCTTTACTTCAAAAAACAGAAGCTGCACAGCGCACCACACAAGGGGTTATCCTCTCCCCTACCCGGGAGCTTTGCCTTCAGATTACCCGGGAATTAAAAAATTACGCAAAAAACCTTCCAGGACTTGGAATTACAGCGGTTTATGGAGGAGCAAGCATCCGCGATCAGGCTCGTGAACTGAGTCGGAACCCACAGATCATCGTCGCCACACCGGGGCGTATTAAAGATATGATCGGCAGAGGTATGATCAATCTGACGGGAATCGGATATTGTATTCTCGATGAGGCCGATGAGATGCTCAATATGGGTTTCTACGAGGACATCAAAGATATCCTGTCTAAAACACCGGCGGATAAGTCAACGTGGTTGTTTTCAGCCACCATGCCCGGAGAGGTAGCCCGGATTGCCCGGGAATTTATGCACAAGCCCAAGGAGGTTACCATGGGCACCAAAAACAAGGCTACAGACACGGTGCGTCATGAGTACTATACCGTTTCGGGCAGGCATCGGTATGCCGCACTGCGCCGTTTAGTCGATTCAAACCCGGGGATCTTTTCGGTGATCTTCTGCCGAACCAAACGGGATACCCAGAAAGTTGCCGAGAAATTAATTGAAGACGGATACAACGCCGGAGCCATTCACGGGGATCTAAGCCAGAATCAGCGCGACATGGTAATGGGGGCGTTCAGGAAAAAACAATCCCAATTGCTCGTAGCTACCGATGTGGCTGCAAGGGGTATTGACGTGGACAACATTACCCACGTAATCCATTATCAACTACCGGATGAGATCGAGACCTATACCCATAGGAGCGGGAGAACAGGTCGTGCGGGTAAATCAGGGGTCTCCATGGTAATTATGACCCGCTCCGAAGTGCGCAGGGTGCGGCAAATTGAAAAGATAATCGGTCAGCCATTGGTTCAAAAGCAATTGCCGGATGGGATGGAGATTTGTGAAATCCAACTCTATCACCTCGCCAGCAAGATTCGCGATACGGAGATCAATCCTTCTATAGAGGGCTACGTTCCGGCTATTCGGGATGTCCTGGAGGACCTGAGCCGCGATGAATTGATCCAAAAGATGGTTTCAGTTGAATTCAGCAGGTTTTACGAATTCTACCATAAGAATTCCTCTCAGCTTTCCGAAGATTCTTCCAAATCCGTGGATTCCTCCGAAGTAGGTCAGGGACGCACCCGTTACTTTATTAACATAGGGGAACGCGACGGATTTGACTGGATGGAGCTCAAAGACTTGTTGAAGAAAGAGCTCGGTTTAGGAAAAGAGGATATTTTCCATGTGGATGTGAAGGACGGCTTTTCCTTCTTTAATACAGATTCGGTTTTCACCCCCTTAGTCCTGGAAACGTTTCGTCGCTTTTCATTAAAAGGGCGACCGATTCACGTCGAAATATCCAGTAATCCCAGGGATGGAAAGCGAGGAGGATTTCGCAAGTCCAAGAAAAAAGGATGGAAAAGTACGGAAAGTACCGGGAAGAAGTCTTTCGCTTCTGGAAGCTCCTATCGGCACAAGAAAAAAACCAAGAAAGCGAAAAAAGCCAAGAAAGGTCCAAAGGGGCGACCAGGTAATTAATAGTTAAGGGTATCCAAAAAATCTGGCGGTTGCACTTTTTTTTTTCTTTCTTCGCTTCCCCAGTGAGGTGGATCATATGACGCGACGCTTTCTTATACTCATATTTTTGCACTGTGGCATCCAGGGGATGGCCCAGGAAGGTGAAACCGCATCAGGAGGAAACCTTCTGGAAGCTGTTGTCATTAACGCTCAGACCGATCGGCCACTGGAGAGCGTCCACGTAATCAATTTAAACCAGGTCATCGGAACCATAACGGACCGGGAAGGGGCCTTCTCGATACAGGCAGCTGTAAACGATACACTCTATATTTCCTATCTGGGGTTTAAGCCTCAGAAAATCCGGGTTACCAATGACATGTTTAAGTTTGAAGAGACTAAAATAGCCCTGACGGAACTCGCCTATGCCCTTGAAGAGGTCATCGTCCAGCCCTATCAGCTCACGGGGTACCTGGAGGTGGACGTAAAGAACCTCCCCATAAACAACGCGTATCAATACAGCATCTCCGGCCTGGCCGTGAGCTACGAAGGGGGCAGTAAGACCCCGGGGGCCGTATCAAAAGTCCTTGGGGCCATTTTGAATCCCGCGGATCAGCTTCGGAATATTTTTGGCAGGCATCCCCAGCAAATGCGCAAATTGAGAAAAATCAAGGAGGATGATCAGATACGGGATTTACTCGCATCCAAATTTGACAGGACCACCCTGATGGAATTGCTCCAATTGGAAAGAGTCGATATTGAAGATATTCTGACGAACTGCAATTATTCCAAATCCTTCCTGATGACTGCCAATGACCTACAAATCCTGGATGCCATGAGCAGCTGCTACGAGGAATTCAAGGTCCTCAATAGAAAAAATTAAATTTTACTTTTCGGGGTGCATTTTATAGTTTTAGGAAAATTCCTGATTCCATGCGCAGCATCCTGCTTCTTTTCCTCATTCCCCTGCTTTTTTGTACCTGCAAAACCGAGGGTGAAAAAAGCCCCACTCCTGTTTTAACTGAAAACGAAAGTCCAAAGGAGCTTGAGGAGCCCATCGAAAAATCAGGGAACAATGTGCCGTTTATGTGGGAAGCCGCAAGTGTGTACTTCTTGTTGACGGACCGTTTTAACAACGGTTCAACGGAAAACGACCTGAATTTTGACCGATCAAACCCCACGGGGCCCCTGCGCGGTTTTATGGGCGGTGATATCGCGGGAATTACCCAAAAAATTCAATCGGGCTACTTTACCGATCTCGGCATAAATGCCATCTGGTTTACCCCTGTGGTAGAGCAGGTACACGGGGACACCGATGAGGGCACCGGGAATACCTATGCCTACCACGGATACTGGGCTAAGGACTGGACAGCCCTGGATCCGAATTTCGGCACATACGATGAGTTAAAGCAAATGGTTGAAGCAGCACACAAGCAGGGTATTCGTGTTTTGATGGATGTTGTCCTAAACCATACCGGTCCTGTTACTGTACAGGACCCCGCATGGCCGGAGGATTGGGTCAGGCAAAGCCCCACCTGTGATTTTTCCTCCTATGAAAACACGACTTCGTGTACCCTTGTGGCCAACTTACCGGACATTTACACAGACCGGGATGAGGCCGTGGAACTACCGGATGCCTTGCTGGCCAAATGGAAATCGGAAGGCCGTTTAAGCACAGAACTGGATGAACTTCAGAACTTCTTCCAGCGTACCGGATATCCAAGGGCGCCCAGATTCTATATTATCAAATGGCTCAGCGACTACGTAAATACCTTAGGGATAGACGGGTTTCGCGTTGATACAGTGAAACATGCCGATGAGAAAGCCTGGGCAGAATTGTATAAGGAAGCGGCTTATGCTTTTGAAAACTGGAAACGACGCAATCCTGACAAGGTGCTGGATGACCTCCCCTTCTATATGGTCGGTGAAGTATACAATTATGGAGCTTCGGGGGGACGCGAATTCGATTTTGGAGATCGCAAAGTAGACTATTTCGACTACGGATTTCAGGCACTGATCAATTTTGAACTAAAGAACGATGCCAAACAGGATTACGAATCCGTCTTTAAAAAATACAGCCGGCTTTTGCATACCAAGTTGAAAGGCCAGAGCATCTTGAACTACCTGACCTCCCATGATGACGGCGCCCCTTTTGATCCGGATCGTACACAGCCCTATAAGAGTGCCAATGTATTATTGTTGTCTCCGGGTGCCGCCCAGGTTTACTACGGAGACGAGACCTCCCGGGACCTCACCATTGAGGGAACTGTGGGCGATGCCACGCTGAGATCCTTTATGAATTGGGAGGAGGTCGATAGCCTGGAGCACACACAGGCAGTTCTTTCGCACTGGCAGAAACTGGGTCGTTTCCGTAGGGACCACCCGGCGGTCGGAGCCGGAAAACACAAGCGACTTTCCAAAGCACCCTATGTTTTCAGTCGTACGCTTATAACCGATACCTTTAAGGATAAAGTTGTAGTAGGCCTGGAACTCCCTGAAGGGGTTAAAAAACTTCGCGTAAAAGGTTTTTTTGGGGATGGCACTACCCTGAGGGATACTTATTCGGGAACCGAGGTCGTGGTTAAAAATGGACAGGTGGAACTCGATACCCCCTACGACATAGCTCTCCTTGAGGTTACGCCCATGGAATGAAGCAAGGGAAATAGACTATTGATTCCATTTTTTCCTTCCAGGACAATCCTGATCTTTTTACTTTTTATCTATTCCTGCCTGGCGATACAAATCAATATAGTGCTGGTTAAGTTCATCTGAATCACCATACTGCTTGCGCAAAGCCTCCAATTTTTGCTTTAATTCCTGGACCACCTCCTCGTAGTCCGGGTTTTGGTACTGATTGACTAATTCGTTCTTATCGGTGTTTCGATCATACAATTCCCACTCGTCCACGTCATAATAGAAATGCGCGAGTTTATAGTCCTCCGTAACGATACCATAATGACGTTTAACACTGTGAACTGCCGGGTATTCATAGTAGTGATAGTAAACCGCATCCCTTTTAAACTCCTGGGGGTTACCCGAGAATAAGGGAAGTAGGCTCTCTCCTTGCATATCCTTTGGTATGGCAATCTGACACGCCTCTAGAAGTGTCGGGGCAAAGTCGAGGTTCTGAACCATTTTCGCACTGACACTTCCAGGAGTGATGACCCCAGGCCATTTTACAAGCAAAGGAGTTTTAAAGGACTCGTCATAGATAAAGCGTTTGTCGTACCAGCCGTGCTCCCCGAGGTAAAAGCCCTGGTCAGAGGTGTAGATGATAAGGGTATTCTCATCCAGCCCATTCTGTTTTAAGTAGTCCAAAAGCCGCCCGACATTATCATCCACAGAAGAAATACACCCCAGGTAGTCCTGCATATAGCGTTGGTATTTCCATTTAATTTTCTCTCGTTCGGTCATTCCTGGCCAATTTGCCCGGAACCACTCATTGATGGAATCCAGCACCGGTTCGTAAAGCGCCTTTTGAGCATCATTCACACGGGAATCATATGGGCCCTCCCAACCCCACTCAAAGGAAGGCACATCTGGCAGTACTTCGCCCATCTCCTCCAATGTAACAGGTCGGATCTTACTGTCATGACTGTACTTCATGTGCCGAAGGAGGTTCATTTCCGCCGTTTTGGCTGCCGTTCCCCTATTCTCATAATCGTCAAAGAGGGTTTCTGGTTCCGGAAAGGTTTTTTGGGAGAATTCTTTGAATTTGTCAGGTCTGGGCCACCAGGGCCTGTGCGGTGCCTTATGCAGGTACATAAGCATAAAGGGTTGTTCCTTATTTCGCTTTTCCTCCAGCCAAGTAAGGGTGAGATCCGTAATAATATCGGTGGCATATCCCGTAATCGTTGTATCCCCCTCTTTGGTTATAAAATCGGGGTTGATATAATTGCCCTGGCCGGGAAGGATCATAAAATCATCTACCCCTTTGGGATTGTTGCCAAAGTGAAGTTTACCAAACATGGCCGTCTGGTAGCCCGCATCTTTAAAAAGTTGAGGAAATGTAACGTTTGTTGTGTCAAAAGGAAACCTATTGTCAATTTTTCCATTGATGTGGCTGTGCTTTCCCGTTAAAATCACAGCTCGGGAGGGGGCGCAGATGGAATTGGTAACACAAGCATTGGTAAATAACATTCCCTCCTCCGCAATCCGATCGATATTTGGGGTCTCGATCAACTTGTCGGTATAGGCACTGATCGCCTGATAGGCATGGTCGTCCGACATGATGAAAATTACATTCGGTCGTTTTTCAGACTGAGAGACCCCCCAAACATATGAGAGGCAACAGACCAGTATAAGGGCAAATTTGGGTCGTGTCATAAAAATAGGGTTATGCTTTGAAAATAGACTTGTGTACCTATCGTGGTAAAAGGAGTGCAATTCCCTCCTAAAACTAAGAATATTTATCAACCCTCTTATTTCGGAGGGATTTCCGTCATGGTAAGGAATGACGCGATCACCATAGCCATCCCCCGCAATTCAATGCTCTCCATGTGTCTTAAATCTGTCTATTATAAGGGTCTCGGTAATAGAATATACCTTACTCTGTAATCCAACAACAATGACAAAATATAACATGAATTACCATTAGAAAAGACCTCCCCTTAAAATCGTTATTTTTGAAAAGATTTTGTGAATTACTACAATGGGGCATCACCCACTTAATGAAGCGTCCTTGAATCCTGGTAAATTCTTCAAACCTCCGACCGGGCACGATTGCCTGAATCGGGAGAAGTTGTTTGGGATCTTGGATCAGGGAGCAGGGCTCCCGCTCACCATGGTGAGTGCCCCTGCCGGTTTTGGAAAGAGCACCCTGGTCAGTTCATGGCTGGAAACTCAGAACAGGGAGGCTGTCTGGTTTTCCCTGGATACCTCAGATGATTCCCTGCAACTTTTTTTACGTTCCTTTATCCATGCCGTACGCTATAAGTATCCGGATTTTGGCACTTCACTGGTTTCTATATTAAAAACACCAAACAAATTACCTGCCAGGGCCCTGATCAACCCTTTCAATAAAGCCCTATCTGAGGTTCCCCGGGATTTGATTGTCGTACTGGATGACCTTCATGAGATTCGGGACACGGATATCCATGAGTTGCTTTTCGAAACATTTAAGTTCCCACCAAAGCGCATTCACCTCTTCTTGCTCTCCAGACACGATCCCCCTTGGCCCCTTAAAAGATTTCGGGCCAAAGGCTGGATTCGGGAAATCCATCCTCACGACTTGCTCTTCCAGACAAAAGACTTGCAGGATTTCATACACAGGAGGCGCCAGAGTATCAGTCAGGACGAATCAGACCGTATTATGGAGATCACCGAAGGTTGGCCTGTAGGAATACGCCTGCTCCTTACAAGTAAACAGAAGACTTCAGGCACCCTCAATATCAATCTTGACAATCTTGAAAACACCTATTTTCGAGAATTGCTGGAATATAGCGCCCTGGCCAACCCAATCAGTGGTGAGTTCAGTTTATGGATGTCTGCATTCGATGAATTCAACCATGAATTGGGTGATTTTCTCCTGTTGAAGCTAAGAGGAAAAGGCAGGGACGCCCGGGAACTCATCGACCACTTGCGCGTGAGGGACTTGTTCGTTATCCCCTTGGATGACAGAAACTATGCTTTCAGATATCATCACCTCATTCGAGAGAATCTCTATGCCCATTTTCAGTTACAAAAGGATGCCAAATTAATTTACCAAGTGCATAAACTGGGTGGGGATTGGTTCTCCTCAAAGGGTTTTCCAGAAACGGCCATAAATCATTATATCAGAGCCGGTGATACCTCAAGGGCTATTACCCTTTTCGAGGAATTGAAGCGGTCCTTCTTAAGAGAGACCGACTGGGGGGCTTTTCAATCCATCTTTAAGTTGTTTCCAAATGACATAATTCGGCAGCATTGGGAACTCCAATTATCCAAAGCATGGCTCGCTACCTACGAGGGGGACCTGTTTACCATGTTCGAAATTACTTCTGCTCTCAGACCCGACATTTGGGACAACCCTTCTACGGATCCAGCCATAAAGGCGGAGTGGGCGGTATTAGAGGCCTACAGGCAATACAATATCGTTCAGGATTTCCAAAGAAGCCTGGAACTTTCTGAGTATGCTTTGTCCAACCTTCCGGAAAATCATGCCTACGCCAGGGGGTTTGCGTGGATCTTTCTCGGAGGCTCCTTGCAAGTAACTGAAGGTACCGCAGAAGCTATGGCCTATGTAAACGAAGGACTCAGGAGTACGGGTGATCCCCTTGTGAATTCCCATCAGTTGATGATATTGAATTATATCTATTGGATTGATGGTAACATTCCGGAGCTTGTACGGACAGCCCATGTGCTTATCGGGATTGGGAAGAACAACAGTTCTCCGGAAGCGGAAGCCAACGGCCTTTATTTTTTAGGGATTGCTGAATATTCCCTTGGGAACTACATAAAGGCGACGAATTTTCTTCTAGACTTCCGATCATTACGGTTTAACACCATTGCCGCACACCACTTTATGGGACTGGCCTCACTTTGTCTTTGTCAGATTCCAGTAGGTGGAGAATTGCTGGAAAACGAAATCATTGGGGAGCTCGAGGACTTTGTGCAAAATCAAAAACACCCCCTCTTCAGTCTTTATCTGGAAGCCTTAAAGTTGGAGTTAATGTTGCGAAAGGGTCAATTAAAGGCTGCCTCTGGAAGGAAGGACATTTTTAGAGATATCCCCCTAACCCCCTTCACAAATAGCTTCAACCCGTATATCACCAAAGTGAAGGTTTACCTTTCAACCCCTTCGAAAGACAATTTAAATAAGGCCGAGGAGGAGATTCAAAGGATAGAAGAATTGCTGGATCACACCCGCAATAAACGCTTTATGATCGACCTTGAAGTTTTGCAATCGCGACTATACTTTTTAAAAGGTGAAGAAGACCATGGAGAAACTCACCTGAAGGCCGCTTTGCAATTAGCGCGCCAATATCAGGTGATCAGCCCATTCTTGGAATTTGATGACCAGAGCTACGCCTTGTTGGGCGGGTACTGCCAATCGCATTTCCCGGTCATTTGGGAGAAACTCCATGAACGCAGGCCTTTGGGCGACAATCCTTCTTTGCCAATTCTGACCGGAAGGGAAAAGCAAGTACTCGAATTGATTTTGCAGAATCATTCCAACAAAGAAATTGGGGATAAACTGTATATCTCGGAGAAAACCGTCAAGCGCCATGCCGGAAACCTCTATAAAAAATTGGAAGTTGGGTCCCGTTACGAGGTAATATCGAAATTATCGAACCAGTTGTTCGTCTGATAATCTCTCGACGAGAAATACTTATAAAAGCTGCTGATAGGACCAAAATTGGTCCTTTTTGGGTCTTTTGAAGCCTTTACATTTTAACGATCTTGTGAAACTATATACTGAAGAACTTATGGATATGAAAACTATTAAAATAACACTGGCATTTGCATTTTTAGCTCTGAATCTCGGCTTTGGACAAGAAAAAGAGGAAAATCAGATCCTTATCACCAATGTCAAAGTCTGGGATGGAATCAGTGACAAAACAATTGATGCCGACGTATTGATAGAGGGAAACAAATTTAAGGAGATCAGAACCGGTCTTAAAGCCCCTAAGGGTTCAACCGTTATTGATGGGCAAGGAGGCACCTTAATTCCGGGGTTAATCGATATGCATACCCATATCATGCTCTGGGGAGGAACTACAGAAGGCACTTATGAATACGACGCCTATGGGCAGGGGGCACGGGCAATTAAGATGGCCGAAATGCTTTTGGAAATGGGATATACTACGATCCGTGATATCGGCGGAAATTCACTTTCCATTGCACGCTTAGTCAATGAAGGTAAGTTACAAGGCCCCAGGATATATTCAGCAGGGCCGGTTATTTCGCAAACCGGTGGCCATGGTGATTGGGGTCCAAGTAATGAAGGCCCCGGAGAGGGTAATTACCAGACTATGGTTCGAAACACACACGTTGTGGATGGTGTTCCTGAAGTCATTAAAGCAACACGATGGAATTTCAGGAATGGGGCCAACTTCATTAAGGTAATGGCTGGTGGTGGTGTAGCCTCCACCTTCGACCCACTGAATATGACCCAGATGAATATAGATGAACTAAAGGCTATTGTAGAAGTTGCCAATGCATATGAAAGTTATGTTGCTGTCCACTCATATCATGACAGGTCTTACAATCAGGCCTTGGATGCGGGTGTCAAGTCTTTTGAACATGGATTCCTGATCACCGAGCCTACAGTTAAAAGGATGTCCGAAACCGAAGGGGTTTTTTGGTCCTGGCAACCCTACGGCAGTTATACACTCTTTGCAGGTGGTTTCCCCGAATGGTTTACCCCAGATATGATAGAAAAAGGAACAGCGGTAAACAAAGGAGCCTTACTTGTACCACCCCTAATGCGGAAACATGGAGTAACAGTAGTTCTGGGTTCGGACATGTTCGGAGATGAAGTCATCTATGCCCGTCAGAATATCGTATCAGCCAAGGAAGTACCAGATACTGGCTATACAGATCTTGAAATCATGAAAATGGCCACATCAAATCCAGGTAAAGTCCTGACGATGAGCGGCCCCGGAAGGGATCCTTATAAAGAAGCTAAACTGGGGGTTATAGAAGTAGGCGCTTGGGCAGATCTGAATATCTGGTCAGAAGATCCTACAAAAGATGTCAAGGTCCTGGAGTCGGATGATAACCTGAAGTTGATTATAAAGGATGGTAAGGTATACAAGAATAGCCTTTAACACTAGCCAGATTTCCCATGAGATGGGAAGATCCCTACGAGGCTTACGTTGGGCACCTCAAAACGGCCGGTTCGCACGCGAAAACTTTGAGATTAGCTCGCGAATTGGGGGTCCCACTGATGCAGTTAATTGCCCAAAATAGCTATTGGTCTGCCAAGCACCTGGGAGATGCTGGGTTGGAAGCCATGCGGAAACGGGGAAGGATGCAGGAGGGCATGGTAGCCGATATTACAATCTTCAATCCGGAAACGGTAACAGATAATGCCGGGTACAAAATAGAATCCAACGGTTTGCCCTCTACCGGTATCCCTTACGTCCTGGTCAATGGGGTAATTATGGTGAATGATTCCAAGGTACAGGAAGGGGTTTATCCGGGCCAGGCCATACGCTATCCCGTGGAAGAAAAGGGACGATGGGTCCCACTTGAAAAAGAATCCTATTTAGAAGAATTGCTTGTTCCTGATTTCCCCGAGAGTGTTTTTGATCACGGAGTAGAATAAACCAGCCAGCATATAGTTCTATGAATTTGAGTCACTACCTTTACAAACTGTTATTGCCGGCCCTAATGATCGGGTCTTCGGTGACCCTAAATGCTCAGGAGCAGCCTAAAAAATCTGACTCATTGCCCAAACTGGGAAGTGCCGATCAGGTGGACAACCGACTGGAACTCGACCAGAAAGTCACCAAACCCCTTCTTGAACTCCCTTTTCTCACCCCATACTTCGATTTTAAGGAGGGTGTCAAAACAAGTTCAGGCCTGGGTTTTGCCACAGAATACAGCAGCCTTTTTGTGGGCACCAATGCAGATATGGGCCAGGGTAAGGCGAGCAGCGGAATCTGGAAATTCTACGGCTCCTGGGACCTTGTTGGACGAAAGAGCGGGAATAGCGGTGCGCTAATCTTTAAGGTAGAACATCGGCACAAGTATGGTAACATACCTCCAAAAAGCCTCGGTCTGGACATGGGTTACGTGGGTTTTATCGCTCCCCCGTTCAGCAACGATGGCTGGAGGGCGACCAACCTGTACTGGCGTCAGCGATTTATGAAAGGACGGCTCGCGGTAGTCGCTGGATTTTTGGATGTGACGGATTTCTTTGACGTCTATGCCCTTGCCAGTCCCTGGATGCATTTTACAAATTTTGCCTTCTCGACAGGTGCTGCTGCAGTGAATGTACCCAATGATGGCTATCTGGGACTCTCTGTGGGTGGGTGGATTAGCGACAAGGTTTACGGGATTGCCGGTTTTGGGGATATTAACTCAGATCCCTCAGACATCTTCAATGGGTTTGACGCCTTTTTCACTAAAAAGGAATACTTCAAACATGTGGAAATTGGAATTACCTCTTCCAAGGACTATATGCTACTGGACAATATCCACGTGAGCTTCTGGCAGCGGGACGCCACTTCAGCCACCGGGGATCCAAACGGTTGGGGCCTCGTCTTGTCAGCCACAAAGTATCTCCAGGAAACCTATCTCCCCTTCTTTCGGTATGCTTATACAAAGGACGCCGGGAGCCTGCTGCAGCATTCTATTGTGGCAGGTATCGGGTACCAGCCGCTACCCGGGAGTCACCTGGCTGGATTTGCCTTTAACTGGGGGCAGGTCAATGAAACCACATTTGGCACCGGCCTCGATGACCAGTTTGCATTTGAATTGTTCTACAGGCTGCAACTTTCGTCCAAGGTGGCAGTGACCCCGGACCTCCAATACATGATCAACCCAGCTCTGAATCCGGAACAAGCTTCTATCTTTCTTTACAGCCTAAGGGCCCGGATCGTCTTATAACCCATTTTCAGAAGCTTTTTTGACCCTATGTGGTATACAGGATAATTAAGGAATATACTTCATTTCTTGAAAGGACTATTTGATATTTAAATCCATTTTTTAGGCGAAATTTCCAACCCGGTGAAAGTATCCTTACTTTCTTTGTTTTCCGATAGGGTTGAGCGTATCTTTAAGTTGTTAATCCATTAATTGGCCAATGCTAAGGTATTTTTATCTTATCCTCGTATTTCATATATCCGTTGCTGTTGGACAGGAAGGAAATTACAAATTTGAGAATTTTGGTAATCAGTCCGTACTTCTGAACGGAAACGTAACCGGCAGCGTTTCTGATCTGGGGCTTACCTACTATAATCCCGCACGACTGGGGTTAATTGAAAACCCATCCTTTACCGTTGGTGGTAAGGCCTTTCAATGGTCGTTGTATGATTTCAATAACGTACTCGAGTCCAATCGAAGTTTGAGCTCCAATAAATTCGGTGGATTGCCAGCAACCATTGCGGGAACCTTCGATCTGAAACAATTTCCAGGGCATAAATTCGCTTATTCGATACTCTCCAGACAGCGTTCAGAAGTAGATCTTGGTTTCGACTCGGGCCTGAGGGAAGACCTGGATGAAGAAGACGCTATTCTGGCCACCGAGCAGCTCGCCGACGTCTACTTTAAGGATCGCGTACGAGATGACTGGTTTGGGCTGACATGGGCCTATCCAATTTCCGAAACCTTAAGTGTTGGTGCCTCGGTTTTCGCGAGTATCTATTCAAATGATGGGCGGGGGGATATCCTGCTAAATGCCCGGACTGAGGAAGACCAGGTTATTACTTATGTCAACCGGGTTGACTATAGACAACGAACCTATGGAGCGCAAATTCGACTCGGGGCCGCCTGGACACTCTCCAAGGTTGAAATGGGTGTCAATGTATCACTTCCGCTAATTGCAGTTTATAAAAAAGCTTCTTTCCGGTTTAAGGAATCTCTCAGTAGTACTGCCCCTGGAAATGGATTTATTACGGATTTTAACAACGACGATTTGGAAAATCGCAGAAAAACTGCCCTTGGTATTGCCTACGGTATTGGATATCCCTGGAAAAACCACACACTCCATTTCAACCTGGACTGGCATGCTTCAGTTGGGGCATATGATCGGATCACTATTCCCGATGATGCCCTTGAAGACCTGGAGGAGAATCCATTCAAAGAAGAACTCAGACCCGTTTTGAATTTCGGGATGGGCGGGGAATTCTATGTCTCCCCTTCCATTAATGTAATCGGCAGTTTTAGTACGGATTTCTCCGCATCCAAGCGCAGCATCAACCTGTTTGATTTTGTCAATCAGAGCACAGATGAAATTAACCTGATCGATGACCTCTGGCATTTTGCCGCAGGCCTTGATTTGCACAGGCCATGGGGAAACATTATCGTAGGGACAAGCTATGCACGTTCGCAGATCACAGTAGGTACGGCTCCCCGCATTCCGGAGGAATCCCTGTCCGTACAACCCCGAAATATTTCCACAGATATCAGTTACGAAAGATGGAGATTCATAATTGGTATCGAAATCCCCATTATTACAGAAAAAATACAAGGGGTCCCCATCCCAATAAAATAGGGATGAATTAAGCTTTTATTCGCCTTCTACTTTCTGGAATGCAGTGCAATGCGATTCCCTTCTGAATCCAGGAAAACTCCCATAAATCCTATGGCCTCACTAATCTGGGTCTTCGGTTGTAAAATCTGTCCGCCTGCCCCCGCTACCCGGTCCAGTTCCTGCTGTAAATCCTCACAGGCAAAGTATATGACCGGACCTTTGGAATCACTGGGAGTATACCCTGTTTCATGCTGTACAAGGGAACCCGAAGCGCCGGGCTTTCCATCGGCAAATGGAAACCAGCCCATAAGCAGGTCGTTAAACTGCTGAACCTCAATTTCAAAACCAAATACGTTCTCGTAAAACCGCCTTGCGCGCGCCATTTCCAGGACCGGGATTTCCACCCAACTGATTACATTTTCTTTCATAACCTATATATTTATTATCATCAGGAATTTGATATACTAATGCTTGCCTTTAAGGCAGGCCCTTCATATTTTACGGGTGCCTGATTTTTCAGTATAGTACCGATTAATGATTTGCGGAGCTGAGTGTATGCTTTTGCACGTCCAGTCCATTCGTTTTTCAAGCATTTCATTTTCGCTTAACCTCCAATCCAGCGAAGATGCATTGAGCTGCTCCCTCAGGCGTTGTAATAGAATAGCAGCTGCGACGGAAACATTCAGGCTTTCCGTGAACCCGAACATCGGTATATAAACGGCCGCATCGGCCTGCTTCAAAACCTCAGGGCTCAGGCCTTCCTTCTCCGTTCCAAAAAACAGGGCGGTTGGCGTTTCCAACAGAAAATCCTGGAGGGGTATGGCGTTTTCACTGGGTACCGTGGCAATAATGCGATATCCCTTTGCGCGTAATTCACCAATACAATCGAGACTTGTTTTATGCCTTTGGATATCGACCCATTGCTGGGCCCCCATGGCAATATTTTTATCCAGGCGTTGTCCGAACCGGCCTTCTATCAAATGTGCCTCCTGTATACCGAACGCGTCGCACGATCGGATGACCGCACTGGCGTTATGCATCTGAAAAACATCTTCCAGGGCCACAGTCAGAAAACGCGTCCGCGAAGCCAGAATTTCTAAAAATCGCTCCTTCCGCTCCGGGGTGATCCGATCTTCCAGATAATCCAATAAATCGCGATCAATTGTTGCCATTCGTTTTATCCTGAGTTAAATTTAACAAAAACATCAAATCAGTGACATGATTTCCGGGCTTCAGCACAAATTCTGAGAATTCAGACCCGGAATCTGCGTATAGCCTGTACTAACCTAAAACATACATGAATTCCATGAAGAAACTCGTCGTCCTCAGCGGTGCGGGTATGAGCGCAGACAGCGGAATAGATACCTTTCGCGATAGCGGAGGTCTATGGGAAGGGCACGATGTGATGGAAGTGGCCTCTCCCCAGGGTTTCGAAAGAAATCCTGGGCTTGTACTCGATTTTTACAACAAGCGAAGACAGCAACTCTTCGAAGTGGTCCCCAATGCAGGACATCAGACCCTGGCGGCCCTTGAAAAACATTTTGAGGTTCATATCGTAACCCAGAATGTGGACGACCTGCATGAACGGGCAGGAAGTACCCGGGTTATGCACCTTCATGGTGAACTTCTGAAGGCCAGAAGCACCGGCCCATCTCAAAAGGTTTACCGGTGGGAAAAAGACATTTATCCGGAAGATCGATGCCAGGAGGGGTTTCCGCTGCGCCCCCATATTGTCTGGTTTGGAGAAGCCGTTCCCCTACTCGATAATGCCGTGGATCTGGTGATGCAAGCAGATATCCTTTTAGTGGTGGGCACCTCCCTCCAAGTATATCCGGCTGCCGGGCTGCTGGGCTATAAAAGATTCGGAGTGCCCCTATATCTGGTAGACCCGAATCCGAGTCTGAAACAGGGAGATATGGACCACCTTACAATCCTGGCGGAGAAAGCCGCAAAAGGCCTGCCTATTTTGGCAAATCAGCTACTTGATATATTGCTCTAGTCTTATTTGCCCACGCGATAATCGCCTCCCTCTGTGCATCGGTCAGGCGGGCGTCTTCATGCGTCCAAGTGTACTCATCCAATGGCATTTCACCGGACTCCACCGTTTCGACAACCTCTTCTAACTTGTGATCTTTCTTTTTACTGCTGTACTGCTCCCAGGCCGCGAAGTTCAAATGCTCTTTGCCGTCTTCTATATGATCGGCCAGCCACCACGATACAGGTGCTACCTGATTGTACCAGGGGTAGTTGGTGGTGTTGCTGTGGCAGTCGTAACAACTCGACTTTAAAACGGCTTCTACCTCGTCAGATGGACTGGTTTCTGCCAGAAAAGCGTCCAGATCAGTTGCTGGGGCGTTGTTTTTTTCAGGGCGATAAAACTGGATCGCTATAAACAAAATCAATAAGGTCCATCCTATTTTTTTGCCTAATTTCATGATGGAAAATTTTTTGACTAAAGTAATTCAACTGAATTGAAATCCCAATTAAAAACCCAACTGGATTATGTGAACGCAACTCGTAAAAGCAGAGGTGAAATGGCAGATGGCATACTCGGGAATCCAAAACTTTTTCGCCCCTTGCTCGAAATTGCCCTGGAAGAGCATTCTGATTTGGGTTCAAGGGCATGCTGGATCCTGGAATTCACCTTCAAAAAGCGACCCGAACTGCTGTACCCTCATTTGGATCTGTTCTTCAGTGGTTTGCCTGAACTCCGCAAATCCTCCTCCATCCGGCCCATGGCAAAAATCTGTGAATTACTCACACTTTCCTATTATAAACCATCTGAAAACCACCCTCCTCCCCTTACCAAAAACCACCGGGAAGCCATAACGGCTGCCTGTTTTGATTGGCTGATCCAGGGGGATAAAGTAGCGCCGCAGGCCTATAGCATGCAGGCCCTGGCCCTGCTCGGACTGGAATTTGAGTGGATTCACCCAGAACTTAAGGCTGTGGTGGAACAGCATTATGAGACCGGATCACCAGCCTATAAAGCCCGGGCACGCCAGATCCTGAAAAAGCTTAGTTAGAACCCAGAACTGAACCCTGTCGAAAGGCTTTCCCATAGCTCAGGATTCAGTATATTTGCCCTTCTTAAATTTCACTTATGGCAAGCCACACGTTATTGGCCATCTCCCCCATCGACGGGCGATACCACGCAAAAGTACAATCCCTTGAGCCCTATTTTTCGGAGGCTGCCCTGATTCGGTATCGGGTACGCGTGGAAATCGAATACTTCATTGCCCTTTGCGAAGTGCCGCTTCCGGAATTAAAATCTTTTAGTCCGGATGACTACGAAAAATTGAGGTCTGTTTACCAGGACTTTACCCTCGAACAGGCAGAAGAAGTCAAGGAAATAGAAGCTACGACCAATCACGACGTCAAAGCAGTTGAGTATTTTATCAAAAAACGTTTTGACGCTCTTGGGCTCTCTGCGCACAAGGAATTTATCCATTTCGGATTAACCTCCCAGGACATCAACAACACGGCGATCCCACTTTCGTTAAAGGAGGCCACTGAAGCGATTTATATCCCCGAATACCAAAGTCTGTTGGCGCTCATCGAGGATTTGGCGACCCAATGGAAGGATATTCCAATGCTGGCCAGAACCCATGGGCAACCGGCTTCCCCTACGCGTCTGGGTAAGGAATTTGAAGTGTTTGCACAGCGGCTCAGGGAGCAATTCCGTCTCCTGGAGCAAGTTGCGATTCCCGCTAAATTCGGAGGTGCTACCGGGAATTTCAATGCCCACAAAGTAGCATACCCGGCTATTGACTGGAAAAGTTTCGGAACTGTTTTTGTCGAAAGTCGGCTCGGGCTTCATTATTCGTTCCCCACTACCCAGATTGAGCACTACGATCATTTGGCTGCCTTTTTTGACAACCTGAAACGCATCAATACCATTCTCATTGATTTTAACCGGGATCTGTGGACGTATATCTCCATGGACTATTTCAAACAAAAAATCCGGAAAGGAGAAGTTGGCTCCTCCGCAATGCCCCACAAAGTAAATCCCATCGACTTTGAAAACTCAGAGGGGAACCTGGGCATCGCCAATGCTATTTTTGAACACTTATCCTCCAAGCTTCCCCTGTCGCGTTTGCAGCGTGACCTAACAGACAGTACCGTACTCCGGAACATCGGTGTTCCGATTGCCCATACCCTGATTGCGCTTCAATCCACGCGCAAGGGGCTTGGCAAACTCCTTTTAAACGAGGTCAAAATCCGGGAAGACCTCGAAGCGAATTGGGCTGTGGTGGCTGAGGCCATTCAAACAATCCTCAGGAGGGAAGGTTTTCCAAATCCGTATGAGGCCTTAAAAGGATTAACGCGTACCAATGAGGCCATAACACAGCAGTCCATTGCCCGCTTTATCGATACCCTGGAGATTTCAGAGGTCCTCAAAGGGGAGCTCAAAGCGATCCGGCCTGAAAACTATACGGGCATTTAATGCCGCCATTGCCCGATTAGTCCTGCTTGTGGATTTCCACAGAGTGTGGATACGGAATTTCGATTCCCGCTTCGTCCAGGGCAATTTTACAACCCTCCTGGGTGGCAAAATAAACATCCCAGTAATCTTCGGGTTTGCAGAAAGGGCGCACCGCAAAATTTACGGAACTATCGGCAAGCTCCAACACGTTGACTGATGGGGCAGGATCCTTGAGTACTTTGGGATTCGATGTAAGTACGCCCAGCAAAACCTCTTTGGTTTTTTTAATGTCCTCGTCGTAACCGACTCCGATTACAATATCCACCCGGATTTTACCCTCAATGGTGAAGTTTATGATATTTCCATTGGCAATGGGGCCATTGGGGACAATAGCGAGCTTGTTCTCTGGGGTAACCAGTTTGGTCGTGAAGATATCGATGTCCTTTACGACACCCAATTCACCCTGGGCATTGATCAGATCACCAATGCGGTAGGGCTTGAAAATGGCGATCAGGACACCCCCTGCGAAATTCGAAAGGGAACCCTGTAAAGCCAATCCTACGGCGAGACCTGCGGCGGCAAATATGGCGGCAAACATGGTGATGTCCACGCCCAGACGTGAAACGACCAATATGATGAGTATTACCTTGAGCAGCCATGATATGAGATTCATCAAAAAACGCTGCAGGGATTCATCGTATTTGCTTTTCTGCATGACCCGTTTCAGCCCACCAACCATCTTTTTGATCAACCAGGATCCAACAATGTATATGAGAATCGCCCAGAGGACGTTCGGACCGTTTTCAATGACGTAATCCATACCCTTCTCTACCCAGACCTGGGCCTCTTTATAAGCTGTACTATCCGATATTTGCATGTTGATGGTTTTAGAACAAGAGTTCCAAAATAAGGAGATTGCACCACAATAAAAAATCCCGGGATCACATTGTGAAACCCGGGATTACAGGATCTTCTGATAGGAATCTCAGCCGTTGAATAAATCTGCGATTCCTTCCAGTCCCTTTCCATCCAAATCGGCATTTTCAAGGGCATTCACAAGGTTCATGAGGTGGGCTGGGTTCATGTCATTACCCAAAACACGGATCAGGGCAAAGCCTTTGTCTTCGCTTGTTCCATAGATTACAACCTCATCGATGGCGTCGCCTTCACCTTTAAATTTAATAACCCCTTTGGCGTACTTGGAATTGAGTTTCATCAGCTCCTTAAAATCCGAATCCTTCAGGATTTCATTTACAGTAGCCCTTTCGGCTTTAAAGGCTTCTGAGTTCTCTTCAGTTTTCCTGAATGCCAGGATATTCAACTTCTTCAGGGATCTCAGGGCTTCCACCTGTGTCTCGTCCAAATCGGCCTCATCCAGATTCAGGATATTCGCAGGAACATCCAAAGCCAGAAAATTCGGATTTTCCGAATTGTTTACATAGTACTGCTGAAGACTCGGGGTAGTGGAGCAACCCGTCACCATAAGTAATACGGCAAGACTACCCAGGATTGATTTAAAAAATGAATTTAACCTCATGATTGATCATATTTAATCGGTCAGATGGGCATCTAACCCATCTGACCGATTTTTGTTTTTACTTGTTAGACTTCTTCTTCTCGGCTTTTTCCAGTTCCTCCGGCAGGTTCATCTTCCGGGTGAGGGATCCGATTTTGGTCAGGTCTATATCTCCTGTTAAGGTTAACAGGACCGTCTCAATACTCCGATCGTTAATCTCTACATCCATATCCTTGATACCGGTCACAAACATTAAGAGTTCACTTACGTGATCGTCATCTTTACCATTTCGGATATAAAACTTTACGTTGGCATCCTTATCCTTAACCCGCATCAGTTCTTCCAGGGAAGCGGAGCGCAGGTATTTGTCCACTGTGGTTTGCATGTCTGCAGAGACGCCTTTATCTTCGGTGACGAATACCTTCAGGCCGCTCAGGCTCTGGGCAATATCCATAAACTCACGCGCTTCAGGGTCATCTACATCTACATCCATTTTAATCAACAGATCGAACATATTCTTATTCACGATTACCGAACTGACCTCATCCATATCTTCGTATTTATCGAAAATGGACTGTGAGAAACCCGCCAGGGGTGTCAGCAACAATAAGGTGATAGCGATGTACTTTTTCATGATGTTTCGTTTTTTAATTTTGGTTTAAAATCTTTTGTTTTGTTTGTTCAAATTCTCCCAGAAAGGCTACTTTTTCAGTACCCCTGTCCAGGTTTTGCGCGATCAGCCCAAAGGCCTTTCGGGTTTCTTGATAGGCGTATTCCGCTTCGCGCTGGTCGCGGACGTGCTTCCCGAAATACAAGCCGAACATAAGCGTAAGAACTGCTGCGATGGAAATCCACCTGTAGCTAAAGCTTTTTCTTTTGGTTTCTAATGGAACCTCACGTGCAGAACGTTCTTTTCCGGCCTGGGAGAAGTACCCGAACATCGGTTTGTACATTTCCAGTTCGGGGGAAACCCCGTCACTTAAAAAATAGTCCCTGAGTTCTTGCTCTTCAGCTTCCGTTGCGGTCGCTTCGAAGTACTTCTCTAAAATGATTTTTATCCTATCCAATTCCATAGCGATGTTTTTCTAAAAGTTTTTCCCGCACGGCTTTCCGTGCCCTTGATAATGTAACCCGAACCGCTGTAGGCTTCATATCCATCAGCTTTTCGATTTCGGAATAATCATAAGCTTCCACATCCTTGAGCTGGAGTACCATCCGCTGTTGTTCCGGAAGTTCATTCATGATCCGGGAAACCCAATCCAGGCTGTCCCGTGCTTCTACCTGCTGCTGAAGGGTAGATCCTCCGTCTGAGAAATTGCTGTGAACCAACTTTAAGTTTCCCGCTTGTCGCGATTTTAGCCGGTCCAGGCAAAAATTTCGTGTCATTGTCATGGCAAAGGCCTCAACATTGGAATATCCTAAAATCTTTTTCTTTCCGCTCCAGAGCTTCATGAGCACTTCCTGAGTCGCATCTTCAGCTTCTTCCGAGGAAACCAGCAACCGCTTCGCAAGCCTGTAAAGCTTGTCCTTGAATGGTAAAACAATCTCAAGGAACTCGGACTGTGTCATTGTTATGCTTTGTATTGATGATTCCACCTTTAGTTTCCGGTTTACATCATGAAGACGAAACTATCATAAATTTGTTACAAAAAATTTTTTATGACTCCCAAGGACACTAATTTTGTTCCCTTAAACGTTCGATATACAGGACTTTTGTCGGCTTTTTTGTCCGGCAAAAAAAAAGTTGGTTCTAAGAAATCTGATTTGGAATGATCCTTGATCGGAGTAGAGCCGTAAGTAATAAAAAACACCTATGAAGCAATTGCGCTATATTTTCATTGCCCTGGCGCTGGTAGCATGCAGCAATGATGATAATGGAGTTGGACTGCCGGATAATCCCAATCCGGATCCGGATGCAGATGTAGTAGTTCAGGATTTTATGTGGCAGGCCATGAACCTCTGGTATTTCTGGCAGGGGGATGTACCCGATCTGGCAGATGACATCTACCCTACTGTTGGAGAATACACAGACTTCCTGGCCTCAGAAAGTGATCCGGCCGCTTTTTTTGACAACAAACTTCGATTTGCAGATGACCGTTTCAGTTTTTACGGGGACGATTATACGGAACTAACCCAGAGTTTGGCGGGTATTTCCAGGAATAATGGAATGGAATTCGGGTTAATTCAATTCGATGGGAGCTCAAACATCTTTGGCTATGTTCGCTATATCCTGCCAAATTCAGATGCCGCGACCAAGGATATTTCGAGGGGAGAACTCTTCACAGGGGTAAATGGAGTTACCATGACATTGGACAACTACCGGGACCTACTCTTTGGCGACAATGCGACCTACACCCTGAATATGGCAGACATCCAGGGAAATGACGTAGTTCCAAACGGCAAGGAGGTCACCCTTACCAAAGAAGATAATTTCCAGGAAGATCCCGTTTACCTCACTGAGGTTTTTGAGAATATTGGGGGTGAGACTGTAGGGTATTTAATGTACAATGGGTTTACCAATGAATTCGATCGCGAACTCAATGATGCCTTTGGATTTTTCGTTTCCAGAGGGGTAACGGAACTCATTCTGGACCTGAGGTATAATTCCGGAGGGTCTGTGAATTCGTCCCGTCTGCTTTCGAGTATGATCTACGGTACAAAGACGGACCAGGTCTATGTGGAACAACAATGGAATGACAAAATACAGGAAGCGTTTACAGATGATGATCCGGATGCGTTAAAGGACTTTTTTGCCAGTGCAGTCGCTTCGGGTGTACCTATCAATACACTTAACCTCAACAGGGTCTATATTCTTACAACCCGGAGCACAGCTTCAGCAAGTGAACTGGTGATCAATGGCCTGGATCCGTATATATCGGTTATTAAGATCGGTACCACAACCCGTGGGAAAAATGAATTTTCGTTGACAATGGTGGACGATCCGGGCAGGCCCGGTGCTCCTTTTATCTATACCCCGGAGCGGGAAGGAGATATCAACAGCGAGAATAGCTGGGCAATCCAGCCCCTGGTTGGCCGGAATAAAAATTCCGTGGGGTTCTTCGATTATACAGACGGATTTGCTCCGGATATCGAATTACAGGAAGACCTTGAAAACCTTGGGGTGCTTGGAGATCCGAATGAACCGCTGCTCGCCCGTGCACTGCAGCAGATATCGGGAATCTCCGCCAAGCGGTTTATCGCACCTTCAATGCCGGCAGAGCCCTTTACCCATAACAAACTATTCCTTCCTATGAAGGACAATATGGTACTCGATAAGAAAATACAACTTCCCGAGCGCCTGCTTCAGGCCCGTCAGTAAAAAAAAAGCCTCCCGATGGGAGGCTTTTTTTATAGTTTTAGGGACCACCCGATCATCAGGTTACGTCCCGGGGTCTGAAAGCCCAGGACCTCCGTAAAGGATTCATTCAACAGGTTCGATGCGCTGATAAAGGCATCGAGTTTTCCGGGCATGACCACATAATCCAATCGCAAGTCCACAAGGGAAAAGGGTTCCAACTCAACCTGGGTAAAGGTTGTAAAATCCGTGTCCGTACGGGTTCCGGTATAACTGTAGCGAACAAGGGCTGAAAACCGTTTTCCCAGTGGAGTCTGTGCAACGGCATTGAACTTGTGTTTCGGAATACGGATGGCATTTGCCCCTTCAGGCTCTGTGAAGGTATAATTGAGCCCGACACGGCCGCCTGCAGTCCATTCCCATATCAATTCCCCTTCAAAACCCTTAACGCGTACGGGTTCCCCCGCGTTAAAATAGATAAAGTCCGCATTGTCGAAAAGGATGGTATTCTCTTCCCGCCTGTCGAAGAATAGCCCGCTGATTCGCACTCCGGTATTTAAACTCAGTTCCAGCCCTGCTTCCAGGGTCCTGTTTTTTTCGGCTTCGAGCTCGGGATTCGCACCAAAAGCCCCATACAATTGGGCCAGAGAAGGCGTAATATAGGCCGTAGCCCAGGAGCCCATGACTTTTAGGTAGCCCTTTTCGAATTTATAGGCATAAGAGGGATTTAAGTGGTACACGCCCAGGGTACCGTATGTGGAATGAATGTTTACACGGAGTCCGCCGTTGAGATTGAGGCCATGTGGACCGGTCCAAACCAAATTCAGGTAGGGGTCAACAATGGTAAATTCCTCATCATTTTCCAGGGTAGCCTTGTCGTTTATCATATTGAGTCCCACCAGCGCGTTGAGATACTCTCCGAATTTTCGCTTGTACGTCAGGTCTGCCGTCCAGTTGCTCCCATCAAAACTTCCGGGGAAATCACTGCGGTTTTCGGATTCAAAATCTGTAAACGCCCCCAGCAGCTGAAATTCCTGAATGGTATCTTTCCACTGCCACTGCAATCCGGCCCGCTTCTGAGACGTCCGGTACTGGAATGGGGCATCTGTTCCATTAAAAGAATCGTCGTAATCGGCCTTCATATTGGTCAGGTTCGCAAAAACCCCCAGTCGGGATTTCTCCGACAGTTGATTCCCCACCCTCATATCTGCAGACCAGTTTGAATACGGATCGGGCTCCGTACCCACTTCAAGGGAAGACAATCCATTGGCATAGTCCTGGGAAATCGCCGCCTGATAATCCCATTTCCCCTGACTCCCCCCTAATTGGGCACTGTGATTGAATACACCGAGATCCGCATCGGATTCCTCAGGGGTGTTTTGAGTCCCAAAACTCCCCTGGGCATTTACGTAAAAAGGTTTCTTCTCCGGAGATTTTGTGCGGATATCAATAACGGCTGTAGCCGCATTCGCCCCATAGAGCACGCTGGTTGCTCCTTTGATAATCTCAATGGACTCGATGCCTGCAACTGGTAAAAGGCGAAGGTCGTATTCCCTGGCGGCCGAGGAAGGATCAGAAACCCTCAGGCCATCTATCCTCACGACGACTTGTCGACCCCTTCCTCCCCGGATAAAAACGCCAAGGACTTCTCCTGGCCTTCCCCTACTCCCTGAAATTTCAATTCCCGTTTGCTGGTTCAGCACCTGGGCCACTGAAGCCCCCTGATAGGATTTTAAAATTTCCGGTCCAAGACGGATGACTGTTTTACCGGACTGCTCCCGTTTCAATGGGAATCTGGAGTCACTTACAACAACCTCATCCAAGATCTGAACAGATGTGGTATCGACTGGGTTCTGGGCGCTGGTTACCGCCGACAGTGCCATAAAGACGCACCATATCCATAATTTTTGCATGATAAGATTACATAGAACGAGATGTGCCCAGGCAATTACGCTTGTAAACTTCTATCCCGAAAGTTTAACATTCCTTGTTTGGATTCGGCAGGTCTCCTGGCTTGCGTCCTGTTTTCGACCTTCCCGTGTTGAATTGGTAACACAGTGGTTTGAAGTTGAAAACAGGCATTCCGCATAAATGGGGCGGAACTCAGCTTACAGTTGCGGGAACAGCTCCGGTTTTACACCGGATTCCCTTTTAATGCCCGTCACATGAATGAGACGGACAACCATAATCCGGGCTAAAGGTAAACATCTTTAACCGTCTTTTGAATCCGGGGAATTAAAAATTACTTTTGGAATCTGAAAAAAACAGGATGAGATTTGGGTGTGTATTAGGATTGATCGCTTTATTCCTCCTGGGTTGCCGTGGCAATCGGGAACAGAAAGAAGCGATTCCCAGTACGGTCACCCAAACATGGATACCCCGTTATGCAAAAGGTTTTTATGTAGAACAAACGCAATCCGGGGTTGATTACCTCTATATCAAAAGTCCGTGGCCCGGTTCAACTAAGACATTCCGGTATGCCCTTGTGCCCGGGGCCGAACTTAAAGAATACCAAAGGGACCTCCACGCCGTTGACGGGGTGATTGGCATCCCCGCAAAACGGGTTATCCTAACCTCTACTACCCATGTTCCCGCACTTGAAACCCTGAACGTACATGAGACGCTTGTCGGCTTTCCGGGACTCCAGTACATCTCATCTGAGGGGACTCGGAAACGCATGGCATCCGGTGAGGTTCAGGAACTGGGCGCTAATGAAAATCTGAATACCGAAATGGTGGTTGCCCTGGATCCTGATCTCGTAGTCGGCTTCGGAGTCTCAGGGGCTCCCAGCGCTTACAAAACCCTGGAGGCATCGGGAATTCCAGTGGTATACAACGGAGACTGGATGGAGGAAAACCCGCTTGGGAAGGCAGAATGGATTGTTTTTTTCGGGCTGATGTTTGGAAAGCAGGAAGCGGCAATAAAAGCCTTTGAGGATGTCGAAAAGGCGTATTTAGAGGCGCGCAGTCTGGCCGCAGGAGCGGCGAATACGCCTACCGTACTCAGTGGATCGCTCTATCGGGATATTTGGTATCTCCCGGGGGGCAAGAGCTGGGCTGCACAGTTTATCGCCGATGCCAATGCAGAGTACCTTTGGCGGGATACGGATGAAACCGGCAGCCTTTCCCTCAGCCTGGAAAGTGTTCTGGAACAAGGAGCAGAAGCCGATTTCTGGATAGCCCCCTCCCAGTTTAAAAGGTATGTTGACATGGAGGAGGCTGAAGTGCACTACCGGCAGTTCAGGGCCTTCCGCGAGCGAAACATCTATACCTATGCCCTGAGTCAGGGCCCGGGTGACGGACTTTGGTATTATGAACTCGGACCCAGCAGACCGGACCTTGTTCTTAAGGACTTGATTTACTGGTTCCATCCCGGCCTGCTCAAGAATTATGAACCCTTCTTTTTCAAACCCCTCCAATAGATGAAAACCTCAAAAAACGCAGGGTACATTTTCGGAGGACTTTTCTTCTTGTTAATCCTGGCATGCCTGGCAAACCTGAGTCTGGGTTCGGTTCCGATTCCTCTGGACGACATTTTAGGCTCCCTTTTTGGCGGGGAAATCGGGCGCGAGTCCTGGAGGTATATCATTTGGAATTACAGGCTCCCGAAGGCGCTGACCGCCCTTTTAGTCGGGGGTGGGCTTTCCTTAAGTGGCCTGCTCATGCAAACATTGTTCAGGAATCCCCTGGCCGGGCCTTTTGTCCTCGGGGTGAGTTCGGGAGCGAGCCTCGGAGCTGCCATTCTGATTATGGGGGCGTCACTGATAGGAGGTTTAGGGGCACATTATCTGACCAGTGATCTATCGCTCATATTGGCCAGTGGCCTGGGAAGCCTCCTGGTCCTATTTACGGTTTTGGTAGTGGCAACACGATTAAAAGATGCAATGGCGCTCCTGATTGTAGGTTTGATGTTCGGGAGTATTACCGCAGCCCTGGTCACGGTATTATCTTATTTTTCGCCTGCAGAGCAGCTCCAACAATATATATTCTGGTCCTACGGCAGTGTGGGAAACCTCAGTTGGACGCAGGTGGGATTGCTGGCTATCTTTTTCCTTGCAGGGGTAGGCATAAGTGTTGGACTCCTCAAAGCCCTGAATGCCCTCTTGCTAGGAGAGCGGTATGCGGCAAGTATGGGTATCTCCACTACCCGTACCCGTAACTGGATCATCCTCGCTACCGGACTTCTGGCCGGAGGGATTACAGCCTTTGCAGGGCCCATAGCTTTTATTGGCCTGGCCGTTCCACACCTGGCAAGGCAGCTGCTAGGTACCCAGGATCATCGCGTCCTGCTCCCTGCCGTCCTCCTTTATGGAGGGATTCTCATGCTGCTTTGTGATATGATTGCCCAACTTCCTTTTTCGGCCTACGTCCTGCCGATTAATGCCATCACATCTCTGGTGGGTGCCCCGGTGATCATCTGGCTGCTGATCCGTCAAAATCGGATGGTATTCTGAATTCAGGGCCTGAACCCCCGGTTAGGTTTTCTTTTGAGTTCCCCTTAATTTCGCAAACAAGCCCATCCTTTTAAAATTAGGAATACATGCAAACGGATTTCCAATCAGCACATCCACTACAGGTCACGGGACTGGAAATTGGCTATAAAACAAAGAAGGAGGTCCATAGCCTCGCCACGGATCTGAACTTCACCTTACCACCGGGCAGTTTAAATGCTGTCGTTGGGGTCAATGGGGTTGGGAAATCCACGCTTCTGCGAACCCTTTCAGGGATGCACCCAACACTACAGGGAAAGGTGCACCTTCAGGGTATACCCCTTGATGATATGGAACCCCTCCGCAGGGCCCAATGCCTCAGTGTTGTACTTACAGAACCCCTTGCCTCCAAAAACCTGACGGTCACCGAACTCGTGCGTTTGGGGCGGCACCCCTACACCAATTGGATCGGACAGCTTAGTCCGGCGGATCGGACCCGTGTCGCTTTTGCGCTGGATAGGATGGAACTCCAGCCAATTGCTGACCAGCCCTGCCATACCCTGAGTGACGGACAGCTGCAACGAACGCTTATCGGAAGAGCCCTTGCTCAGGATACCCCCCTGATGCTTTTGGATGAACCGACGACCCACCTGGATTTATACCACAAGGTGAACATTTTAAAGCTGTTAAAGCAAGTTGCACATACGGCCGGAAAAACAATACTGTTTTCCACACACGAAATTGACCTGGCCATCCAGCTTTGCGATCAAATACTCATTCTCGATGCGGACTTTTCCCAGTTTGGCAGTCCTTGCCAGCTCATTGAATCCGGGGCATTTGAAAAGCTATTCCCCACCGACACCATACGTTTTGACCGGACAACCGGAATGTTCAAGGTTAATAAGTAATGAAGGCATGTTGCTTTTAATCTTCAGGCTTCTTTCTATCTTTACAAGGAGAAAATGGAATTAACAACGAATTTTTGGCTCTTACTCCTCGGGATGATTTCCGTTCTGGGTATCGGCTTTTTCCTGGGAGGGTATATCCTGCGTCTAAAATTACGGGCGGAGCAGAGCGCTGCGGAAGCCCGGCAGGAGCAATTGGGGAAAAATCTGGAACAGCTCGGAATAGAATTGGTCAGTATCAAGGAAGACCGGCGTCAATTGCATCTTGAAAAAGAGCATTTGGGGCAGGAACTCATACGCAGGGAATCAGAAGTTGCCCAACTTCGGGAAAAGCAGGCGGAACAAAAAAAGGAGATTCTCCAATTACAGGATACCTTTACAAAAGAGTTTGAAAACCTGGCAAATAAAATCCTGGAAGAGAAAAGCTCAAAATTTACGGAACAGAATCAGAAGAACATCAGAAACATCCTGACCCCGCTTCACGATAAAATACAGTTGTTCGAGAAAAAGGTAGAAGAAACGCGTAAGGAAAACTACGGGATTCACCAGGCCCTCAAGGAGCAATTGATGACCCTGCAAAACCAGAATCTGAAAATAACCAGGGAAGCCGAAAACCTCACACGCGCCCTCAAAGGAGAGAGCAAGATGCAGGGGAATTGGGGGGAACTGGTCCTGGAGCGGGTCCTGGAAAAATCAGGTCTGGAAAAAGACCGGGAGTATTCGGTTCAGCAGAGTTTCCGCCGGGAGGATGGAAGTCGTTCACTCCCCGATGTGATCATCCACCTGCCGAATGGCAACAAGATGGTTGTGGATTCCAAAGTATCCCTCACGCATTACGAGCGCTATGTAAATGGGGAGGAAACCGAGCAGGATACCTATCTGAAAGAACATTTGAACTCCCTGAAGCGGCATGTCGAGCAGCTCTCGGCTAAAAAATACGAGGATCTTTACGAAATGGAAAGTCCGGATTTTGTATTGATGTTCGTACCCATCGAAACGGCCTTTACCATTGCGATTAACACCGAACCAGATCTTTACAATAAGGCATTTGAACATAATATCGTCATCGTCACCCCTTCCACCCTGCTGGCTACCTTACGTACCATAGACAGTATGTGGAGTAACGAAAAACAAAGGCGTAACGCGATAGAAATCGCGAGGCAGGCCGGGGCCCTTTACGACAAATTTGAAGGATTGGTCACAGACCTCACCCAGGTGGGCAAACGGATGGACGAAGCCAAAAACGAATACAGCGGAGCGATGAACAAGCTCGTAACCGGCCGTGGTAATATTATCGGACGCATCGAAAAGTTGAAAAAAATGGGGGCTAAAACGAAGAAGTCACTCCCTGAAACCATTCTAAAAAGGGCGGAAGAAGCCAATATATCAGGCCCTGAAGAATTAGATTTACATTAAATAAGATAGTCATGTTTAAAAGTATCCTCTATAAATCCCTCGGGGTCCTGGCGCTAATGATCACAGGCGTTTTTCTGTTTCTTTATTATGTTACCTACAGCGAAGGCACCCGATCTGGCGAGCTTATTAAATTTAGCAATAAAGGGGTGTTGTTTAAGACCTGGGAAGGGGAAATTAGCCAGGGAATATCCGGTGCACAAATCTTTCGTTTCTCGATTTTGGACAGGGATAAGGAGGTCATCGAGGCGATGAAAGCAGCCGAAGGACAATACATTAAAGTAAATTACGAGGAGCGCTTTACTACCTTTCCCTGGTGGGGAGACAGCAAGTATTTTATTACGGATGTCGAGATTTCACAATCCCCCCACAGGAGTAAATACGGCTCAAATTCACCCTGAATACCCAAGGGAATCATCTGCTCATACGGGCTGCCTGTTCATCAACCATCCACAGTAAACGGCCACTTGAAGGTGCAACAAGGGATGCGGGCAGTTGTTCACTTCCCGGTCTTTTATTGATAATTTGATCCAGAGGCGCAGCCTTGTTTGCACCGGTTACCAGGAAGACCACGCGCTTGGCATTGTTGATGATCTGTCCGGTAAGGCTAATGCGTTTTTGTCCGCTTTCCGGGTGCTCGGCAACCACGCAATGTGATTCCGATTCCCATAACCCGATCTGATGTGGAAAAATCGAGGCTGTATGCCCATCGTCCCCCATACCCAGAATTACCAGGTCGAATTGGGGGATCCCCCCCACTTCTTTCAGGGTAGCATCGAGAAGTTTTGAATAGCGCACGGCTTCTTCCGAAGGTGGGTTTTCACCCCGTACGCGAAAAATTCGGGAAGGATTTACCGGTACTTTGTCCAACAAGTGAATTCGCGTCATCCGATAATTGCTCTGCGCATCGTCAGGCGGCACACAACGCTCGTCTCCCCAGTAAAAACTCAAATCCGGCCAGGGTAATCTTTGCAGGTACTCCTCGGCGAGAAGATCGAACCAAATTTCGGGCGTGCTGCCTCCGGATAATGCGATACTGCTCAATCCTTCCTCCCGGCACCAGATTTCGACATGTTCGGAAAGCGCCCGGGCGACATCAGCCTTTGAGTTGTATATTTTAAGTTCCATTTCCAGATTCTTAGACAATGACACAAAAACCCGGATCATCTGTCAGATGTTCTCCGGGATTCCTCCAGGTGTACTCCCCCTCAATCAGTTCGTCTGCATTCTTGGGCCCCCACATCCCGGCCGAATACCCAAAGGTGACCGCATTCGGATCTGTTTGCCAGAACTTTACGATCGGATCCACAAACTCCCATGCGGCCTCCACCTCATCGGCCCGGGCATAAAGGGTCGCATCGCCCTGCATCGCATCGAGCAACAGCCGCTCATAGGCTTCCATGATTTTTTGGTCCGCGAGCTCTGAGTAGTAAAAGTCGAGATTCGCCCTTTCCACTTCAAATCCCTGGCCTGGGACTTTGACCCCAAATTTGACCAGAATCCCCTCGTTCGGCTGAATACGGATAATCAGCTTATTGTCTTTATTCTGTACCATGGAATTCCGGAATATCTGATGGTGGGGAGTCTTAAAATGTATGACCACTTCGGTGACTTTGGTGGGCATCCGCTTGGCCGTTCGAACATAAAAGGGAACTCCTGCCCATCGCCAGTTATCCACGTAAAATTTAAGGGCCGCATAGGTTTCCGTTTTGGAATTGGGGTCGACCCCCTCTTCCTGTCTGTAACCGATCACCGGTTCTCCATTGCTCTCCCCTGCCAGGTATTGGCCGCGTATGGTATTCTTGTGAAGGGTTTCAGGATCATCCATGATCCGGAGGGATTTAAGTGCTTTTACTTTTTCGTTTCGGATTTCCTCCGGCTCAGACCCGATCGGAGGTTCCATTACAACAAGGGAAACAATCTGCAAAAGGTGATTCTGAAACATGTCACGGAGTGCCCCGGACTTGTCGTAATACCCCCCTCTTTTGCCCACACCGACGCTTTCGGCATTGGTGATTTCCACATGACGGATGTAATTCCGGTTCCAAAGGGGTTCGAAAATGCTATTCGCAAAACGCGTCACCAGAAGGTTCTGAACGGTTTCTTTACCCAGATAGTGATCTATGCGGTATATCTGGGACTCCTGAAAGTACTTCTGAAGGTTGTCATTGAGTTCGTGGGCCGAGGCGAGATCGTATCCGAAAGGTTTTTCTACAATCAGACGGGTCCACCCTCCATTGTCGGAGGTCAGGCCTGCCTTATTGAGGTTACGCGCTATTATCTCGTACAGGGACGGTGGTGTTGAGAGGTAAAATATGTAGTTCCCTGCAGTTTTCTGTGCTTTGTCCAGAGCTTCAATACGCTCATTTAAAGCTGAGTAATCCACGTCATAGGAGTCACCCAGGTCAAAGTAAAATACTTTTTCGGCAAAAGATTTTCTAAGACCGTGATTCTTCACCGTTTCGGGAATATGCTTGTTCTGAAGGACAACCTGATCCCTGAAAGAACCATCGTCAGAGTCGCTGCGGCTGATACCCAGAACCGCAAAATTTTTTGGGAGGTATTTCTCCTCGTAAAGGCTAAATAATGCCGGGATCAGTTTGCGCTCCGTGAGGTCCCCTGAGGCGCCGAAAATTATGAGCAGCTGTGGTGGTGTTTTATCCATTATGCAATTAAACAGCGTTTGACTCGCCTGCTTTAAATGAATAAAGGCAGGACCCTTCGAACGCACCTGTTAAGTAGAATATTTCCCCTATTTTTGAAGAATCCCACACGAAGATAGAACTTATTTGTCTGGGTAAAAAATCGGGTTTCAGGCGGGTATTCACACTAAAAGAAAAGGCATGCAAACAAAGGATACATACGAATTCGGACTGGTGGGTCTCGGAGTGATGGGTCGGAATTTTATTTTAAATGTAGCCGAAAACGGCTTTAGTGCCCTGGGGTATGATCTGATGCCCGAAAAGGCAGAAGCCCTTCGTGAGGAAGGGGCTGCAGTGGGCAAGGTAGCCGCCTCAAGTGATTTGAATGAGTTCATAACTGCCCTGGCCAAACCCCGTAAAATCATGCTCCTGGTGCCTGCAGGAAAGATTGTGGACCAGGTGATTGAAGACCTGCTTCCTAAACTGGATACAGGTGACCTTATCATCGATGGAGGTAATTCGCATTTTCGGGATACGGATCGTCGCGAGGCCTATCTGAAGTCCAAGGGAATATACTTTATTGGAGCCGGGGTTTCAGGCGGGGCTGAAGGGGCGCGCAGGGGACCGAGTATTATGCCCGGTGGCGCACAGGAGGTTTATCCTGAAATCCAGCCGATCTTCGAGGCCGTTGCGGCCAACTACGCAGGAAGCCCCTGTGTGGCCTACCTTGGGCCGGGATCAGCCGGGAACTATGTTAAAATGGTTCACAATGGGATCGAATACGGAATGATGCAGCTCACCGGGGAATGCTATCAAATTCTGGCCCAACTCGGAGGGTTTGACAATTCAGAGATCCGGACCGTTTTCGAACGCTGGAATCAAGGCAGGCTGCAATCCTTCCTCGTGGAAATTACTTCTGAGATTTTTGGAAAAGAAGATCCGATGGGAACCGGAGAATTAATCGATAAGATCCTGGATAAAGCCAGGCAGAAAGGCACGGGAAAATGGACTTCCCAAAATGGCATGGACCTCGGGATTCCGGTTCCCACTATCGATATTTCGGTAAGTATGCGTGCCATTTCCGCATTCAAGACGAAGCGGGAGGAAGCGGAAAAACGCTATAAGAAACCCGCGGTTTCCCTGGTGGATAAAAACCTGCTGGAAGCCCTTTGTGAACCCTCCCTGTATTTTGCCTTTTTGATGACCTATGCCCAGGGATTGCACCAACTTCGTGAAGCCTCTAATGAGTATGGCTATAACCTGAATCTGGCTACCATCAGTGAGATTTGGCGGGCCGGGTGTATCATCCGTGCCGGAGTCCTTGACGATATCGCCTCAGCCTTTAAGGAAGAAGCAGCGCTCGAGCATTTGTTGCTGTCCGGGGAGTTTACCGAAAGAATCACGGCCTGCATCCCCACAGTAAGGAAACTGGTTTCGAAGGCTATTGAAAGTGGAATACCCGTGCCGGCGCTCTCCGCATCGCTGAGCTACTTTGACGCTTTTACAACAGGTAGACTCCCGATGAACCTGATCCAGGCGCAACGCGACTATTTCGGGTCTCATACCTATGAGCGGACGGATCGGGAAGGATCCTTCCATACGGAATGGTAAAACCGCATCCTTAAACCCTTAAGATTCCGGGGGGCTGTTATAGCACCCTATTTGCTGAGGTACATTTTACGCCTGGAGTACAGATTGTAAAATTCATCGTCCTTCAAACTCTTTATAAACAGGATACTCTCTCCCGTACTTTTCATTTCAGGCCCGAGATTCTTATTCACTTTGGGGAATTTATTAAAGCTAAAGACCGGTTGCTTAATTGCAAATCCTTCCAGGGATGGATTAAAATCAAAATCGCTCAGTTTACTTTCCCCCAGCATAATCTTGGTGGCGTAGTTTACATAAGGCTCACCATAAGCCTTGGCGATAAAGGGTACGGTTCGAGATGCCCTCGGATTGGCTTCGATGATATATACCTGATCCCCTTTTATGGCGAATTGAATGTTAATCAGCCCGACGGTATTCAGGGCAAGGGCAATCTTATGGGTATGATCTTTGATTTGCTGTAACACAAACTCCCCAAGATTAAAGGGTGGCAAGGTCGCATTGGAGTCACCGGAATGTATCCCGCAAGGCTCGATATGTTCCATGATACCAATAATATGTACCTCATTACCGTCACAAATGGCATCGGCCTCCGCCTCGATGGCCCCATCGAGGTAGTGATCCAGCAAAAGCTTGTTATTTGGGATCTTCCGAAGCAGGTCCACCACATGGGTTTCCAGTTCCGTTTTGTTAATCACAATCTTCATCCCCTGTCCTCCGAGCACATATGAAGGGCGCACCAGGAGCGGGAAATTCAATTCATCGGCAAGGGCAAGGGCTTCATCCGCGCTTTCTGCCACCCCGAACTGAGGATAAGGAATATTGTTTTCCTTCAGCAGGCGGGAAAAACTGCCGCGATCTTCGGCCAAATCCAGGGATTTATAACTTGTTCCCATAATGCGGATTCCGTATTTATCGAGCTTTTCAGCCAGCTTTAAGGCGGTCTGCCCACCTAACTGCACAATGACCCCTTCAGGCTTTTCATGCAGGATAATATCGTAGATATGCTCCCAGAAAACAGGTTCAAAGTAGAGCTTGTCCGCAGTATCAAAATCCGTCGAAACGGTTTCCGGGTTGCAGTTGATCATGATCGTTTCGTAGCCTACCTCGGAAGCTGCAAGAACCCCGTGAACACAACAGTAGTCAAACTCGATCCCCTGCCCGATCCGGTTCGGCCCCGAGCCGAGTACCACGATCTTCTTGCGGTCTGTAACTTCACTATCGTTGGCGACATACCTTTCGCCCCCGGGCGTCTCAATCTCCGCTTCAAAAGTCGAATAGTAATACGGGGTCATGGCTTTAAATTCCGCCGCACAGGTATCAACCAGTTTGTAGACCCTTTTGATGTCCAGGGACATTCTTTTTTCGTGTACCTCACTCTCCCAACAATCGAGCATATGGGCAATCTGCCGGTCTGCGAAGCCCTTTTGCTTGGCCTCCAGAAGCAGTTCTTTGGGAAGGGTCTCCACAGAGTTCGTACTGATCTCCTTCTCCAATTGATACAATTCCTCATACTGACGCAAAAACCACATATCTATTTTAGTGATTTCGTGGATCCTGCTCAGCGGGATACCGAGTTGTATCGCATCGTAAATGACAAATACGCGGTCCCAACTGGCATAGGTAAGCTTCTGAATAATCTGATCGTAATCCGTGTATCCTTTCCCGTCAGCCCCGAGGCCATTCCGTTTAATCTCCAGGGATTGTGTGGCTTTATGGAGGGCTTCCTGAAAAGAGCGCCCAATACCCATTACTTCCCCCACCGACTTCATCTGCAGTCCAAGACTTCTATCCGCCCCTTCGAACTTATCGAAGTTCCAGCGGGGAATCTTAACGATTACGTAATCCAGGGTAGGTTCGAATAATGCCGAGGTTGATTGGGTAATCTGGTTATTCAATTCGTCCAAACTGTATCCGATAGCCAGCTTTGCAGCTACCTTGGCTATCGGGTATCCTGTGGCTTTGGAAGCCAGGGCCGACGAACGCGATACCCTCGGATTAATTTCAATGGCAATTATTTCTTCTTTCTCGTCCGGGCTTACGGCAAATTGCACATTACAACCGCCTGCAAAATCCCCGATACTCCTCATCATCTTGATGGCGAGATCACGCATCCGCTGAAATGTGCTGTCAGAGAGCGTCATTGCCGGGGCTACGGTTATGGAGTCCCCGGTGTGGATCCCCATGGGATCCATATTTTCTATGGTACAAATGATGACTACATTGTCATTCTTGTCCCTTAAAAGTTCAAGCTCAAATTCCTTCCAGCCCATCATGGCCTTGTCAATCATGACCTCATGTATGGGTGATATTTCCAGGCCGCGGCTGAGCAATTCATCAAAGTCAGCGGGGTCATGAACGATAGAGGCCCCTGCCCCTCCGAGGGTATAGCTGGCGCGAATCACCAGGGGAAATCCGAATTCCTGGGCTATCTCTTTCCCTTTGAGAAAAGAAGTAGCTGTGGCTTGTGGCGCCATCGCTACCCCGATCCGGGTCATCAGCTCGCGGAATTTTTCACGGTCCTCCGTGATATTGATCGCATCGATATCCACCCCGATAATCTCGATTCCAAAGTCATCCCAAATCCCTTTTTCGCCCGCTTCTATACACAAATTAAGCGCTGTCTGCCCCCCCATTGTTGGCAACACGGCATCCAGATTAGGATGCTTCTTCAGCACTTCGATGATGGATTTTGTATTCAGCGGTAACAAGTACACATGATCGGCCATTGAAGGATCCGTCATGATGGTAGCCGGATTGCTATTGATCAGAACGGTTTCAATACCGTCTTCTCTGAGGGAGCGAAGTGCCTGTGAACCAGAGTAGTCAAACTCGCAGGCTTGTCCGATGATAATTGGGCCTGATCCGATGATCAGTATCGATTTGAGGTCTTTTCTTTTAGGCATGGTGGGATGGATTAATAGTTTTTAAGCAAAAAAAAGGTGCTACTTTCAACAAGTAACACCTGATTTATTTCTGAAAAAGGGGTAAACCATTATTTCTTATGTCTCGGCTCAGAAGATACACTAAGTTTCTTACGGCCTTTTGCCCTCCTGCGCGCAAGCACCTTGCGGCCGTTGGCCGATGACATACGCTCGCGGAAACCGTGTTTGTTTCTGCGTTTTCTTCTTGAGGGCTGAAATGTTCTTTTCATAACTAGGTGCTTTTAACCTGCTCAATTTTGCCCGATTCCCTGTGCAAAATCTGGGCGCAAATATACGAAGACTTTTGGCTTTCCCAAATCGGAATAAATTTTTTTTAGAATTGTTTTTACTACTTTTGCAATTGCATTTTTTAAGCCGAATTCCCAATGGCGCGAACCCTATTCATACTCTTTGTTTTTTTTGGTTTACCCGGGCTGCTCACTGCCCAGAGTTCACTGGCCTATCAGCTTAAAAAGGGTGATGTGTTTACGGTAGAACAGAAAGCGGAGCAACATATAATTCAAAACCTGGATGAAACCAGCCACGAACTCACGAATCGGGTTACAGGCGTATTGCAATTCAATGTAGTACAGGAGAGTGACACGGCTTACGTCCTTGAGTTTATGTTTAACGACCTTATTTTCAAAATTGAAAGCAGTCTGCAGGGGGTACTTCTCGATGTACATGCCGCAGAACCCGAGGCCGGGGATACACAGGCTGAAATTTTTAATTCCCTGCTGAATATTCCTGTACTCATGACATTGAGTAAACGAGGTGAAATCCTGGAGGTCTCCGGGGGGGATCAGTTGGTCTCCAGAGTTTTGGAACAGTCCGGCATTCCCGAAGGGTTCTCGAGAACCGTGATGAAAAAGTCCCTCGAACAACAATACGGATCCAAAGCCCTGGCGGAAAGCTATGAACAGATGACCTTCTTCTATCCCGGTCAACCGGTTCGGGAAGGTGATCAATGGTCAAATCAATACGATGGCAAGCTGGAGGCCTTAAACACCTGGACCCTGGATAGTTTGAATACGGGCAGCGCCTATATCAGCGGAAAGGCGAAAATCGTGATTAAAACCGATGAACCTTCAAACACGATGCGTCTCGAAGGTGAGCAGCAAACCTCTGTGATGACGGATATGGCGAGCGGATTCATGCGGGAGATGAATGTTCAGACCCGGGCAGAAGGAATATCAACGGCCGCACAAATGGGGGATGTACAAATCCCCACAGTAGTAAATTCTAATGTTACATACCGATTAATAGCTCAAAAAAATGTTCAATAAAAACCTCAAATTAGTACTTGCATTTGCGATCATTGCCTTCGCAGGCTATCAATTTGTTCAGGGGGAAATCGGAAATGGGATCTTTCTGATTTTGCTCTCCCTCATTTTTGTATTCCTATACTTCAGAAACGAACTGATCCTTTTATCCTTCCTGCGGATGCGAAAGCAGGATTTGGACGGAACGGAAAAGTGGCTGAAAAAGATTAAAAACCCCGAAGCCGCCCTGACCACGAAGCAACAGGGGTATTACAATTATTTGCACGGCATTATCTACTCCCAGAAGAACCTCACACAGGCTGAAAAATACTTCCGAAAAGCGCTGAAATTAGGTTTGAATATGGATTACGACGTGGCGATGGCCAAACTGAGCCTCGCGGGGATTTCCATGCAAAAACGCCGCAAGCGAGAGGCGACGAACCTGCTTCAGGAAGCCAAAAAGCTGGATAAGAACAATATGCTGAGTGAGCAGATCAAAATGATGCAACAACAGCTGAAAAAGATTTAGGAAGCTATTAGCTCCTGTTGGGTGGCCGGTAAGCCATTCCATTTGGGGAGTACCCCCATCCCCCGCTTTCAAGCTAACTCACACCTCTGCAAAATCCATTCACCAAAAAGGTTTTCCCATTTATCTGCAAACCGAAGCGTGATGCAAGTAGCCTATCATTGACCTGTTTCTGTATTCAGCAGTCTAAAAATCGGAACCCCTGGAAACGCCTCCCATTCGATTAAATCAGGCTTAATCCTTAAATTTCCGCTTAAGCCCGGCCTCGACGCGCAGTACCGGGAGGCATAGAAAAGCAATAACCAGGATGAGCGCAATCCAGACCGCCATGGTGATCGGAAGTGGGAGCCAGTGGCCGGGAAGGCCAAGGATAAATAGAATGGCACCGCTTCGAATCAGCTCGCGCCCACCCAATACCTGGGCAAAGTCCCATCGCTCCTGACTCTTCATTGAGTTCCTGGTCCGATAGCCATAAAACCAGTTTATGGACTTAGGAGGGTATTTTTTAAGTATAAATCCGGAGAGTGCAGAGATAATCCCCGTTGACAAAAGGATGATAGACCAGGGATTTACAAACAATTCCACTTTAAAGCCAGTATTACCGTTTTAAATGTGAACAACTCGCGTAAAATGCGATACCTATTAATCTTAGGGTCCTACCTTGTAATATCCCTTCATGGGAATGGAGATCTGATATTTTTTACCCGAAGCATTATTGAGGTGTGGTTCCCTGAGCCAGGGATTATGTCGTTTTAAGATCTTATAGCTGATGCCATAGTTCTGCGCGAACTCAGCAAAACTGCCAACGGCCGTATCCACTTCCACCTGGAAGGTGGGGATGTTCTGATAGAAATCATCCGATCCGATCTTAAAACCATATTGTTCAGGATTTGACAGGATTTCTTTTATGGCCATGATTCGAAAGACATATCGCCCGGTTTCCTCACCGAGAAGCAAATCGTAATAACCTTCGGCCTGCTGGATGTCCAGATAGCGGTCAATCGAACCGGTACCGGCATTATAAGCGGCGGCGGCCAGGGTCCAGCTGCCGTATTTCTCCTTGTATTTATTGAGGTAGTCACAGGCCACCTGAGTGGCCTTTTCCAGATGATAGCGCTCATCTACATTGCTATTAATCTCCAGACCGTATTCCTTTCCGGTAGCCTTCATGATTTGCCAGAACCCCCGCGCTCCTGCCGGGGAGGAAACGTTCTGCAGGCCACTTTCTGCCACAGCCAGGTATTTGAAGTCTTCAGGGATGCCATTTTTTAACAGGATTGGCTCAATGATTGGAAAGTACTTATTGGCGCGTTTCATCAGTAAAAGCGCATTGGACTGCCAGTAGGTGTTAACGAGGAATTCCCTGTCAATTCGCTCCATGACCTCCGGATCCTCCTGCGGAACAGCTTCGCCTGCAAAATTTAAATCCTCCGGGATGGTAATGGCGGATACCTGATAGGACGGATCCACGTTTTTATCTGTGGTTTCGGAATGCCCGGTTGCATAGGTTTCACCATCGGTGTTTACACCTTGTTGCACAGCAAATATCAGGGAGCTCAGGACGACCAGCACCCCAAGTAGCATCAGGCTTTTTTTCAGTAATTGCATGGGAATTGACTTAAAATTACCTCTCAAAGGTATTAAATAGAACCTGCTTCCTCCAATATTATTGCAGGCAATCGCTCATTAAACCATTTATAGCGATGTATTATCATGGTGTGGGTACCTCCCTTAACGCAGAGGCAGGGACCCAAATAGGCAAACGGAAAAACGGCATCCTGATCCCCGTGTATATGAACGAGTCCGGCTTCCGGTTCTTCCCGCTCCCAGTTCACAATGGCATCCAGGGCCCAATTGAGATACTCCTTGTCGCGAATCCCCAAATACCGTTCATAGAGCTTTAGTCTTTTCCGCACCGCATCGCCGAAAGCAAAACGCGTGAGTGTCTCCAGGTTGGTTATCACTCCTGTGGGCAGCAGTTTATGGAGGCTGGTATATCTGGCAAGCAGCAACCTTCTGGGCATTTCCTTCCGGCACTTTATGCTTGAAATTACTATGAGTTTTCTGGGATTGAGAAATTGCGCCATTTCCTGAATAAGCATCCCTCCAAAAGAAACCCCCACAAGTACCGGGTCCTCATGGGTGACCTTTTCGGCCATCATTCTGGCATAGTCTGTAAGGTCCATTTGGGGGGACGGGGGGAACCAATCCAGATAATGAACTTCAAACTGAGATGTGGGTAATTTGATGTATTCAAATATCTTTGGGCTGGCTGCCAACCCTGGCATAAAATAAACATGGATTATTTCCACTGAAGGGGTGTTCAAAACGCGCTATTCCTTAGGTTTTTAGCATTTTTTTTAGTACTTTTGTACGATGTCATCTCATATGCTTCCCAAATCCGTAGATGACAGTATTAGTAGGTCAAAATTACGATCACATAGTTCGTAATTTTTTTATCTGAAACCAAACTAAATCAAACTATATGAGTGATCTGGCAATCAAGGACAATAGTTTTTTACGCCAATTTGAAGTCCAAATGGACGGGCACCTGGCAAAAATTGAATACGCCTCTCAGGAGCGTAAGGTTTTCCTTACGAAACTTGTGATTCCAGAGGAGATTACCAAGGAAGGCTTTAAAGAGGATTTTATCAAGGCCGTCCTGAATCATATTCAGGAACAAAATTTACGAGTGGTCCCAACCAGCCCTCAAATCGCACGTTTTCTTCGGAATAACAGACAGTACAAAGAAATGCTTCCTGTAGGCATCCGGATTTGAGTGCACTCAGGTTCAATGAAATATTACCCGGCCCAGCGCCGGGTTTTTTTATGGGATTGAGATGGGTTCGAGGGCCTGAAATCGAACCAATCCATCTGAATCGATTGCCTCCAGGCGAATCCGATGCAGTGTATTGACCAGCTCGGGATTCCATGGCGCCTTCACTTTTACGTAGTTTTCAGTGAAACCGTGAATGTATCCTTTTTTGTTTTCGCCTTCGAACAGGACTGTGTGATCCGTTCCCAATTGCGACTCATAAAAAGTCCTGCGTTTTTTTGCCGATAAGCTTCTGAGCATTTTGCTTCTTCTTTTCCGCTCTTGCTGGGAGACCACGCCATCCATGTCAGCTGCGAGGGTATCCGGTCTTTCGGAATATGTAAAAACATGGAGGTAGGAGATCTCAAGGCTGAGGAGGAATTCATAAGTTTCCAGAAAATGGGCTTCCGTCTCCCCGGGAAACCCGACAATTACATCTACCCCAATACAGGCATTTGGCATAACAGATCGTATCCGTTCTACACGCTCCGCATAGAGCTCCCTCATATACCTGCGCCGCATACGCCGGAGTATCGTGTTGCTCCCGCTTTGCAAGGGAATGTGGAAATGCGGAACAAAGCAGCGGCTACCCGCCACGAAATCGATAATCTCATTCTGAAGCAGGTTGGGTTCAATTGAGGATATCCTCAGTCGTTCTATCCCCGGAACCGCGTCCAATCCCTGTACGAGCTGTAGAAAGGTGTGCTCGTGTTTTTTATTGCCAAATTCCCCTTTGCCATAATCGCCTATATTCACCCCGGTCAGCACGATTTCGCGAATTCCCTTCTGTGAGATTTCAGCGGCATTTTGCAGTACATTTTCGAAGGTATCGCTCCGTGAAATCCCCCTTGCCAATGGAATCGTACAATACGTACACTTATAGTCACAGCCATCCTGAACTTTCAAAAATGCCCGGGTGCGATCGCCGATAGCATAACTACTCACATAGAAATCGGCCTCGCTAATCTCACAGGAATGGACCTTTCCATGATCCTGTTTATCGAGGTCCTCCAGATAGTCCCCGATTTTAAATTTTTCCGTTGCCCCAAGTACGAGATCCACACCGGGAATGGCAGCGATCTGATCCGGCTGTAATTGCGCATAACAGCCGACTACAGCTATATAGGCCTCAGGATTGCTCTTTTGAGCCTGACGCACCACGGAACGGAATTTTTTATCCGCATTCTCAGTAACAGAACAGGTGTTGATCACATATAAATCCGCCGAATTCTGAAAGGGTACCTTCTGGAAACCCTGTTGCTCAAGGTCCCTGGCAATCGTAGAGGTTTCTGCAAAATTGAGTTTGCATCCCAGAGTGTAAAAAGCGACGGTACGCTGCATAGTGCGATTGAATAATCCAAAGGGCTGCAAAGATATAAAAAACGGACCATCGGAAAGCCCGCTCCTCCACAGTTTCTCAGTCCTTGCGGTATTCACGGGTCATTTCAAAGACCTCGAGCATCAGTTCTTCATCTTCCGGGGTAAAAGAGACGCCCCGGCGCTCCATGGCTACCCTGGCAGCCTCAAAAGCCTTTTCAGGCATATACGTACTAAACCCCTTGGTGCCTCCCCAACTAAAACTCGGGATAAAATTCTTGGGAAAACCGGCTGCAAAAATATTGCAATTTACGCCTACTACGGTGCCTGTGTTGAACATCGTATTAATGGCCGATTTACTGTGATCTCCCATAATCAAGCCACAGAACTGCAAACCGGTCTGGTCAAAACGGCCGGAGGCGTAATTCCACAGGCGCACTTTGGCGTAATTGTTTTTCAGGTTGGAGTTATTGGTGTCAGCTCCCAGATTGCACCATTCACCCAGGACGGCATTCCCGAGAAAGCCATCATGTCCTTTGTTTGAATAGCCAAAAAGAACAGAATTGTTGATCTCCCCCCCTATTTTACAATACGGCCCCGCAGTCGTTGGCCCGTAAATCTTTGCCCCCATTTTTACGACCCCATGGGGTCCGAGCGCAAATCCGCCACGGATCAGGCACCCTTCCATCACCTCAGCATCCGAACCGATATAGATGGGTCCCGAACTGGCATTCAAAATACTGTGTTCCACCCGGGCTCCGCCTTCCAGAAAAATACGTTCGGGATTGGTGACCCTGTTCGTTGAAGAAATCGGTTCAGAGGTACGCCCTGCGGTGAGCAAATCAAAATCGGATTCCATCGCCTCCCCATTCATGGAAAAAATATCCCAGGTGTTGCGAATCTCCGAAAAAGCCTTCTGGTAATCGACGCGGATAAAACGCTCCGGGGTGTCTAAATCCGAAACCTTTTTACATCGGCAGGCCAAAAGCTGATCCCCCGAAAACAGCCCTTCCCCGATTTGTAAATCGCCAACACGACCTGCAAGAGACTCATCGGCCAGAAGGGAAGCTTTAATCAGGACATTGTCATCTGTGGAAACAAGTGGGAATTTCTTCTGGAGGTAAGTCTGAGTAAGTACTTCCACATTGGAATTCAGGTAGCGCTCCCATTTCTCCTTAAGGGTCAGAATTCCGATACGGATTTCGGCTACGGGCCGGGTATAGGTCAGGGGCAACAGGGATTCCCGCCGATCCCCGTCAAACAAAATGTAGTGCATACCGTGGTTTTAGACAAAAGTAACAAATGCAACCGGCGTTTTGCGAAGTTTTCGATCCAAAAAAAATGGGTGAACCCCAGGAGGTTCACCCATTCTATAACGCTCCGGCATATACCCGGGCCTATTTTTTGAATTTCTTGTATTTGTTCTTGAACTTATCAATCCTACCTGCCGTATCGACGAGTTTCGCCTTCCCGGTGTAGAACGGATGTGATGTCCGGGAGATTTCCAGTTTTACAAGTGGATAGGACACGCCCTCAACCTCGATGGTTTCTTTCGTCTCGGCCGCTGATTTCGTTATAAAGACATCGTCATTTGACATGTCCTTAAATGCAACCATCCTATAATTTTCGGGGTGAATACCTTGTTTCATGCTTAAAAAAGATTTTGAACCTACTATTTTCGCGGGTGCAAATGTACATATTTTTATTAAAATTTACACGTGGGTGATCTCAAAAAAAATAAAATAAATTACTACCTTCCCTGTAACAAAACCAACTTCACTTAAACATATTACTTTAAACTCTTAACTCTAAATTATGGAAACCAGTAAACCCAAAATTGGTAAATTTTCTTTGAATTACGGCCTGATCCTGGGAGGGCTCGGTGTCGTTTTCGGCTTTATGCTCTTTATGAGCGATGCCCATACCTCTCAGAGCCCTGTAAATTCGATTATCGGTATCGTAATGATGATCGGGGTCATATTCTGGGGGATTTTGAATTTCAGGAAGGCCAATGGGGATCTGCTTAAGACCGGAGAGGCCGTAAAACTCGGCGCTGGAATCGCTCTGGTGGCGGGTATTCTCTCTGTTATTTGGACCTTGATATTGACAAACGTCCTCGATCCGGATTTTGCTTCCAAAACAATGGATGCCAGGTTAGCTGAAGCCGCCGCTGAAGGTAATTTCACGCCTGAGCAACTGCAGCAACAAAAGGAAATGGGGATGGAATACTTCTGGGTAGGGTACCCGGTAATTCTTATTTTCAATATCCTGATAGGCCTGATTATCGGACTGGTTGGCGGCCTTATCTTTAAAAAAGCTGCCCCGGATTATTAATCCTAAAAATGGTACTTTTGGAGCACAATCAGCAGTCCCGATAGATGCGCCTTTCTATAGTTATCCCTTTATTGAATGAGGAGGAATCCTTAGAGGAATTGTCCCATTGGATCGCCAGAGTTATGGATTCCAATGGGATTTCCTATGAAATACTGTTTATCGATGACGGCAGTACGGATAACAGCTGGCAGATCATTTGCAGACTCTCTGAATCCGATCCGCAAATACGCGGTATCCGTTTCTTAAGGAATTTTGGTAAATCCCAGGCACTGCATGCAGGATTCAAAGCGGCCGAAGGCGAACTGGTGGCTACAATGGACGCGGATTTACAGGATAATCCGGAAGAACTTCCGGCCATGATCGAAATGATCGAAAAAGACGGGTTTGATTTGGTTTCAGGCTGGAAGAAAAAACGATACGACTCCGTGTTGATGAAGAACATGCCGTCCAAACTATTTAATTGGGCCGCGCGCAAAACCTCCGGAGTACGCTTGCACGACTTCAACTGTGGCATAAAAGTCTTCAGAAAAGAAGTGGTGAAGAGCATTGAAGTTTCAGGGGAAATGCACCGATATATACCCGTTTTGGCGAAAAATGCCGGGTATCGAAACATCGGGGAGCGGATAGTACAGCATCAGGCGCGAAAATACGGCAAGACTAAATTTGGTCCGGATCGTTTTATCAAGGGATTTCTGGATCTGATCACGGTATGGTTCGTCTCAAAATTTGGAAAACGGCCCATGCACTTATTCGGCGCCCTTGGGGTGCTTATGTTTATAATCGGATTCGGTTTTGCCCTCTACCTGGGAATTGACAAGCTGTTTTTTAATCCTGCCGGGCGCTTACTTGCCCAACGCCCCGAATTTTATATCGCCCTTACTTCCATGATCATCGGGACACAACTTTTCCTCGCAGGATTTCTCGGTGAAATGATTCTTCGTGTTCGCATTACCCAGGAACGGTACACCATATATGAATCCCTGAACCTGAAAAGGACAAACAAAGGTGTGATGGAGTCCGAGAAAGCCTGAGATACCCAGAGAGGTATGGGGCTTCCTTAAGAATCCCTTCCTGATGCAATTCGTTTTTCTAATGTAACTTTGATAAAATTCATTTGATGTCCATTCAAAATTCCATCCTCGAAAGTGCTCAGAAGTGGCTTTCGGACTTTTTTGATCCGGAAGTAAAAAAAGAAATCAGGGCCATGCTCGACAACCAGACCGAGGAGCTTCAGGATCGGTTCTACAAGACCCTGGAATTCGGAACCGGGGGGATGCGTGGCATCATGGGTACCGGGACCAACCGGATCAATAAATACACCCTGGGCAGAAGCACCCAGGGCCTGAGCCTCTATTTGCAAAAACAATTTGGAAAAACGGGTCTGAAGGTGGTAATCGCCTATGACTGCCGCCATAACAGCAAGTCCCTCGCCCGGACCGTTGCTGAAGTATTTTCTGCAAACGGGATTCAGGTATATCTTTTTTCTGAGCTTCGAACCACGCCAGAGCTCTCCTTTGCGGTCAGATATCTCGGGTGCCATGCAGGGGTAGTACTTACGGCCTCACACAATCCTCCGGAATACAACGGTTACAAGGTTTACTGGCAGGATGGCGGGCAGATCGTCCCTCCTCAGGACGGGGAAATCATTGCTGAGATAAACAGTCTGGATTACCAGGACATAAAGTTCGAAGCCCAGCCGGAACTGATCACGGAGATCGATACGGAAGTGGATGAAGCCTTTATGGAAGCCTCCGTAAAAAATGGCAGTTTTGGAGTGGAAGGAAAGGAAGATCTTTCGATCGTCTTTACGGCCTTACACGGCACTTCCATCACAGCAATCCCCGAAGTTCTCAAACGGGCGGGCTACACAAACGTAAATCTGATCTCAGAACAGTCCATTCCGGACGGGGACTTCCCAACGGTTGAATCTCCGAATCCGGAAGAACCAGAAGCCCTGAAAATGGCCCTTTCCAGAGGCAAGGCGATCGATGCAGATATTGTGATCGGGACAGATCCGGATAGCGATCGACTGGGGATTGCGGTGAAAAACACAACGGGCACCCTGGAATTGCTGAACGGCAACCAAACCATGGTACTGATGACGCGTTTCCTTTTGGATCAGCAAAGTAAAAAAGGGTTTCAGGGAAATGAATTTATCGCCACAACCATCGTTTCTACACCCATGATGCAGGCCATGGCTAAGGCCTATGGGGTGGAATGCAAAACCTCCCTGACCGGTTTTAAATGGATTGCCAAGATGATTCGGGACTACCCTGATCAGCACTTTATTGGAGGTGGGGAAGAGAGTTTTGGATACATGGTAGGGGATTTTGTCAGGGATAAAGATGCCGTGACGGCCGCTCTTCTGGCCTGTGAAATTGCCTCCTGGGCCAAAGCAAAAGGAAGCAGTTTTTACCAGGAATTACTCAATTGTTATGTGGCCTATGGGTGTTACAGGGAGCGTTTGGTATCCCTAACCAAAAAAGGAATGGACGGGGCCGTCCAGATCGCCGAAATGATGCGCAGGTTTCGCGAGAACCCTCCCCTTACCCTTGATGGGTCTGCGGTCATCCGGATTGACGATTACCAGAATGCCACCTCAAAAGATACGCTGAGTAATGCGACACGGACAATTGACCTGCCGAAATCCAATGTGCTGATTTACACTACTGAAGATGGTACCCGTCTGGCAGCCCGTCCGAGTGGCACAGAACCTAAAATCAAGTTTTACATCAGTGTATGCGGGGCGGTTTCATCCGTAAATCAGTATGACCGTACCAAGTCGGAACTCGAGTCAAAAATTGACCGTGTCCTCAAAGACCTCAAACTCGACGAATGACCTACTTCCGGAAAATTCTCCGTTTCGCGCGCCCCTACCGAAAGTATGGGTTCCTCAATATATTCTTCAACATCCTCTACGCTTTGTTCAGTGCGCTTTCCTTTGCCGCGCTGATCCCTATGCTGGACGTCCTTTTCCAACAGACAAAACCGATTACACAAGAACCTGTATACCGGGGGATCGGGCAACTGGAAGCCTATATAAAAGAGTGGCTGTATTACGAAGTAAATTCGGTTGCCGGAGACGATAAAATGAAAGGCCTGATCCTTGTGATCGGATTGGTCTTGCTGCTGTTTTTACTCAAAAACGTCTTTAATTATCTCGCGATGTACTTCATCACCTTTCTCAGGAACGGGATCCTGAAGGACCTCCGCAATGCGATATACGACAAGGTAGTTACGCTTCCCATATCGTACTACTCCGAAAAGAAAAAAGGTGATGTAATCGCACGTATCACGGCCGATGTGCTGGAAATACAACATTCCTTCCTCTCCGTACTGGAGCTGATCGTGCGGGAACCCCTGACCATTCTCTTTACCATTGTGGTCATGTTTGTCATCAATGTAAAGCTCACACTTTTTGTCTTTATTTTTATCCCCCTGGCCGGAATGGTCATCTCGCGAATTGGAAAGTCCCTCAAACGCAAGTCAGACCGGGTCCAGACCGAGCAGGGAGCCCTGCTGTCCATCGTGGAAGAAACTTTAGGCGGGCTGCGGGTCATCAAAGCCTTCAATGCCGAAAATCGGTTCTTTGAGCGCTTCAAAGCCTCCACCGAACGCTTCTTTAATTTTTCGAACAGCCTGCTGAATCGACAGAACCTCGCATCGCCAACCGGGGAATTCCTGGGCATTATGGTCATTGGTGTGCTGCTTTGGTTCGGAGGTCGGATGGTACTGGTAGAGGAAACCCTGGATGCCTCCTCCTTTATCGCCTACATGGGACTCGCATACAATATACTTACGCCTGCAAAAGCGATCAGCAAGGCTTCATACGGTGTTCGCAAAGGAAATGCGGCCGCAGAAAGGGTCCTGGAGATTCTGGAAACCGAAAACCCAATTAAGGATCCGCCCGATGGCAAATCAAAAACGGACTTCAATGAAAGTCTGAGCCTTGAAGATGTCAGTTTTAGTTATGAAGACGATCTCGTGCTCAAATCCCTGAGCCTGGAAATCCCCAAGGGAAAAACCATAGCCCTGGTAGGGCAGTCGGGAAGCGGTAAAAGTACCATCGCCAATTTGGTTACCCGTTTTTACGATGTAGACAAAGGAAGTATTCGCCTGGATGGCACAGATCTGCGTGAGATTACGAAGACTTCCCTCAGAGGCCTGATGGGACTGGTAACCCAGGATTCTATTCTCTTCAACGATACCGTGCGCAACAATATCCTTATGGGAAAGGAAGGTGCAACACAGGAAGAAATTGAAGCCGCCGCCAAAGTTGCCAATGCCCATGAATTTATCATGCAGTTGCCTAAAGGATATGAAACGAACATTGGAGACAGTGGCAATAAATTGAGCGGTGGGCAGAAGCAGCGCCTCTCCATCGCCCGGGCGGTCCTGAAGAACCCTCCGATTATGATACTCGATGAAGCCACTTCTGCACTGGATACCGAAAGCGAGCGCCTGGTACAGGATGCCCTTGAAAAAATGATGCGCAACCGAACCTCCCTGGTTATTGCCCATCGTTTGAGTACGATTAAAAATGCAGACCAGATTATTGTGATGAACCAGGGTGAAATCGCAGAGCAGGGCACGCATGATGAATTGATTGCGCAGAACGGCACCTATCGCAAACTGGTTGAAATGCAGCAGCTGGGCTAATAGGATTTCAGCGATGGACTCTTTGCCTTTTTAGGCATCAACTTTAAACCTTTCCCATATACGCGTGTCTAAGGAACAGCCAACTCAAATGAATCAAGACGCCGTTTTAGTGACACGATTGAAGCATCCGGATACCCAGAACCAGGCCTTCCGGGAGCTGGTCAGTGTGTACCAGGAGCGGCTCTACTGGCATATTCGCCGCATTGTACTGACGCATCAGAACGCAGACGACGTACTACAGGAAACCTTTATTAAGGTATTTCGGAATATCGATGGCTTTAAAGGTGAAAGCAAATTGTATTCCTGGATGTATCGTATTGCGACCAACGAAGCCCTAAGCTTTCTGAAACGCAACTCGAAAATCCAAGGAATATCAGGAGAGGAAATACAACAAAACCAACTCGCAAACCTCAGGGCTGACCCCTATTTTGACGGGGATCAGGCTGAATATGAACTGCAACAGGCCATTGCAGAACTCCCTGAAAAACAACGGCTCGTTTTTAATATGAAGTATTTTCAGGAAATGAAGTACGAAGAGATATCCGAAATTCTGGAAACTTCTGTTGGCGGCTTAAAAGCTTCCTACCACCTTGCGGTAAAAAAAGTTGAAAGGCACCTGAAGCAAGAGGGAATTGAAACAACTAAAACAAAGGATTAAACCTTTTTTATAAATTGACATCTAACAAGTAATGGAATCAAATTCAGGACGTAGCGGATTCAAAGTACCCAAAGGGTATTTTGAGCATTTGCCGGACCAGATAGCCCGGCGTGCAGGCGAGCGGCTAAACAGCCCTGGGCCCGCCAAAACCGGATTCCAAACACCTGAGGATTATTTTGAAACCTTTGGGGATCGTCTTGAGAAACGCCTGCAGAAAAAGGAAACCCCTGTGCGGTCCCTGAAATGGGCAAAACATTTCTGGATTCCTGCTGCAGCGGCAGCTATTTTGCTCTTGCTGTTGTGGTCGCCCTCCTCCCCTGCTGCTGCTCCAGAGTTCGGAGACATCAACGTTGAGGTTCTGGAAGCATATCTCCAGACAGAAGAGTTTGAACTTACGCCCAGTGAACTCGCTGAAAACATTTCCCTGAGTGATCTGGCCATGGAGGATGTGCTCGATAGTGCCCCCGCGGCACAACAAATTGAAGAGTATCTTGAAAACAATATTGAATCCGATGAAGAATTATATTGGGAACCTAATGAATAAAGGTTTTAAACCTTTTGCTCTAATACTTTTTTTCCTCTTTGCGGGGATTGCCCTCCAGGGTCAGGATCCGGATAAAAAGGAGCAGATCAAAACCCTGAAAATCGCATTTTTTACGGAGCGCTTACAGCTTACTTCTGAAGAGGCATCGGTTTTCTGGCCCATTTACAATGCGCACGAAAAAGAGCGAGAATCACTGAGGTCGGACCAGCGCAGGGAAATCATGGACCGCTTCGATAGTCTGGACACCATGTCAGAAAAAGAAGCCCGGGAGGTACTCAAGCGCTACCTGGAGCTTGAAGAAAAAGAGGAAGAACTGGATAAAGCTTACTATCAGCGCATTGCCAAAGAATTCTCCGCAGTGCGTACCTTGAAGTTATTCCAGGCCGAACAGGATTTTCGGCGACGGCTATTGCGGGAATACAGAAATCGCAGGGGCGGACATCCATAAGCCTCCTCGCACTGGTTTCCTTCCCGGTAAACGAACACCCATTTTCTCTATTTGAATTCAAGTTTAGCGATTCTGCCGTTTCCCGAGGCTATGGCTGTGGAATCATCCGCAAACCTCAAACTAAAGAAACCTTCAGATGACAGGGTACCCCAGGAAGCCCCAAAATCGCTGGAGTAGAAAATCCCCTTATAACTAACCCCTACCAGGTCCCTTCCACCCCTTCCGGGTACGTATTGCACACAGCTCAGGTAGCCCGGAGGCTGCCCGGAGGCACGGAGTACCCATGAGGTCCCACCATCCATGGTGCTGATTTTATTAGCGGTATTACCATCGGGGTCCGTATAGTCTCCTCCTGCGGCATAACCGGTTTCAGCATCGTAAAAATCCAGACTATAAAGCCCAAAGGTATCTGTGGAAGAAGTGACAGGGGTTTGCAGGACTTTCCAATGTTCCCCCAGATCGGGTGAAAAGTAGATCCGACCCTTATTCGAGACGACCCAACAGGAATCCCCTACCTGCGCGATATTCGTGTCACTTGCCGCAAAAGCCCCTTCTCCCGGAAGGGCTTCAGGCAACTGGTCACAGGGAGTTTTATTCCAGCTGTGGCCACCGTCCCGGGTAATTAGGATACTCAAACATCCGTCCATGGCATCTCCAATGGCAATTCCATTTAAGTCGTCCCAAAAGCCCATAGAATCGTAAAAGACATCCGGGCCGGATTCTGAATAGACCAATTCCATTTCTCCCGTGTCTCCTGTTTTGTAAAGCAGGGCCGGATCTCCCGCAGACAACATAAAAAAATTTGTTGCCGTATGGGCTACTGCCCTGAACTCGGGTTTCGAATCCAGGTGGGTAATTTTTTTTGAGCGTACGGTGAAATCTGCAAGGTCGACCGTTCCGAAAATCCCGTCGCTCCCTGCAAAGGCAATACTCCCCGGCATCCGCTCCAGTGCACGTATCGAGACACTATCCTCATGGATGACTTCTATAGCTACCGTGGAGAAAGGCGTGGCTTCAGATCGACCCGAACACCCGATAATAAATAAAACAATGCATATACAAATCGCAAAACGCATATAAATACGACTATGATTCGAATAAAGATATTGCAAATCTCACCAAAACAATACCTTTGCGCGAGTTATGAGGTTTCACAGAAATTTAGTGGAGGGTGTTGCAGAGGTGCTGGAGCGCATTTTTAATTCAGGTATCTATGCAGATAAGGCACTTGAACAACAGTTTCGTAAGAACAGACAGTGGGGAAGTCGCGATCGCGGATTTGTAGCAGAGACCGTATATGAAATTGTACGATGGAAGCGCCTTTACGCTGAGGTTGGTGAAATAACCCCGCCTTTTAAGAAAAAGGATTACTACCGGTACTTTGCCGTATGGGTCCTTCTCAATGACCAGGTGCTCCCCAATTGGCCCGAATTCAAAGGCCTCAAAAAGGAAGCCGTTCTGTCCCGGTATAAACCCCTGAAGAAGGTTCGGAAATACCGGGAATCCGTACCGGACTGGTTAGACTCCCTTGGTGAAGCTGGCCTAGGATCTGAATTATGGACACGGGAACTCGCCGCATTAAACGAGCAGGCCCCGGTAATCCTAAGGGCGAATCGCCTGCTGATATCACCCGAAACGCTTCAGGAAAAATTGAAGGAGGAAGGAATCGGTACGGATTTAGTGCCTGGATACCCCGATGCACTTCAGCTTCAGCAGCGCGGTAATGTCTTCCGGACGGATTCTTTTAAGGAGGGATTTTTTGAAGTTCAGGATGCTGCATCCCAAACCGTAGCCCCCTTTCTTGAAGTAGTCCCCGGAATGCGGGTAATAGATGCCTGTGCAGGGGCCGGCGGTAAAACACTCCACCTGGCAGCCCTGATGAAAAACAAGGGGCAGCTTATCGCCCTGGATATCTATCCTCAAAAACTCCAGGAATTAAAAAAGCGGGCGAAAAGGGCAAAAGCCTTTAACATAGAAACCCGATTGATTACAGACGCAAAAGTGGTCAAAAGACTCAAGGGTTCCGCAGACAGAGTACTGATCGATGCACCCTGTACGGGCTTGGGGGTATTGAGGAGAAACCCCGATGCCAAATGGAAGCTTGAATCGTCCTTCCTCGAGCGCGTATGTGAGACCCAACAGGAACTCCTGGCCAATTATTCAGCACTGGTAAAAAAGGGTGGGCTTTTGGTCTATGCCACCTGTTCCATTCTTCCCTCAGAAAACACCCGACAGGTGGAAGCGTTTTTAAAGAGTCCACAGGGCAAGTGTTTTCGCCTGGTTGAAGAGCGGTCCCTGTATGCCTCAGTAGACGGGTTTGACGGATTTTATACCGCGCGCCTGGAACGCGTTGATTAACTGTTGAAAAAAAGCCGCATCCCTTGCGGATATCCCCTCCCCGATTTCCGTGAAAGTAATACCTTTGTAGCCTTAAAAACCCTTACAATCCGGTTTTCCATGATTCACTTTTTCGGAGATTCCCAGTCCACTGTTTATGCACTCTCCTCCGCTACGGAGCTCGATGCCCCAACCATCGAGAAACTCAGCTGGCTATTTGGCAATCAGCCCAAACTGAATTCGGCGTCTATTGACGCCTTTTTTATTGGTCCCCGGGCAGCAATGGTCACACCCTGGAGCACGAATGCCACGGAAATCACCCAGAATATGGGGATATCAGGAATCACGCGTATCGAGTCATACCGGAGCGTCCAAAGTGGAGATACCGATTTTGACCAGATGCTGTTTGAAAAATACGAACGTCTTGATCAGGATTTATTTGACGTCGCCCACAAACCCGAGGGCGTTGAGGAAATTCACGATATAAGCGCTTACAACTTGCAGGAAGGTCTAGCCCTGAGTGATGAGGAAGTAGGTTATCTTCAGGAGCTCAGCGAGCGCCTTGGCAGGCCCCTTACCGATTCTGAAGTATTCGGGTTTAGCCAGGTGAATTCCGAACACTGCCGGCATAAAATTTTTAATGGCACCTTTATTATTGACGGGGCTGAAAAGACCGATTCACTTTTTAAACTTATTCGAAAGACATCCCAGGCCCACCCCAATGAGATCGTTTCGGCCTATAAGGACAATGTCGCCTTTATCAAAGGTCCTGAAGCTGTCCAATTTGCCCCAACACGGGCAGATATCCCGGACTGGTACACCGAAAAACCCTTTATTTCTGTACTTTCCCTCAAGGCGGAAACACACAATTTTCCCACTACGGTTGAACCCTTCAATGGAGCAGCCACCGGATCAGGTGGTGAAATCCGGGACAGGCTTGCGGGGGGAAAAGGTTCTATTCCCCTGGCGGGAACAGCCGTATACATGACGGCGTATTCCAGGTTGGAACACGGAAGGCCCTGGGAAAATAAGCTTGCGGAACGCAACTGGCTTTACCAGACACCTATGGACATCCTGATCAAAGCCTCTAATGGCGCTTCTGACTTCGGGAATAAATTTGGCCAGCCCCTTATCAGTGGATCCGTCCTGACCTTTGAACATCAGGAAGGAAAACAAGTTACGGGATACGACAAAGTCATCATGCTCGCCGGCGGGATTGGGTATGGTAAGGCAGAACTCGCCCTCAAAGACACCCCCCTCAAAGGAGACCGAATCGTGGTCATGGGTGGGGACAACTACCGCATCGGAATGGGTGGGGCAGCTGTTTCCAGCACAGATACTGGAGCCTTCAGCTCCGCAATCGAACTCAATGCGGTACAACGCTCGAATCCTGAAATGCAAAAACGGGCCGCTAACGCCATACGCGGGCTCGTGGAAAGTGAGACAAACCCCATCATTTCAATTCACGATCACGGAGCGGGAGGGCATTTGAACTGCCTGTCCGAACTCGTGGAAGAAACCGGAGGTTATATTCATCTGGAGAAACTCCCTGTTGGGGATCCCACCCTTTCTGCCAAGGAAATCATCGGAAATGAGTCCCAGGAACGCATGGGACTGGTTATAGGGGAAAAGGATATGGAACTGCTCCAACGTGTTGCAGACCGGGAGCGTTCCCCCATGTACGATGTTGGGGAAGTAACCGGAGACCACCGCTTTACTTTTGCCTCTGCTACTGAAAAGCCCATGGATCTGGAACTCTCGGACCTCTTTGGAAGCTCACCCAAGACAATTCTCAGGGATACCACGACAAACCGGGTTTTCGAAGAGATGGAGTATCGCGTGGAGGATTTTCAATCTTACCTGGAGCAAGTGCTTCAGCTGGAAGCCGTGGCCTGCAAGGATTGGCTGACCAATAAAGTAGACCGCTGCGTCGGAGGGCGGGTGGCCAAACAACAGTGCGCAGGACCCCTGCAGCTCCCATTGAATAACTGTGGAGTTATGGCCCTTGACTTCAAGGGAAAGGAAGGTATAGCCACTTCAATTGGTCATTCCCCTGTTTCAGCCTTAATAGACCCGGAAGCCGGAAGCCGAAACAGCATCGCAGAAGCCCTGACAAATCTGGTCTGGGCACCCCTGGAAAAGGGTCTAAAATCCGTGAGTCTCTCAGCCAACTGGATGTGGCCCTGTAATAATGAGGGAGAAGACGCCAGGTTGTACAAGGCCGTTGAGGCGGCATCTGACTTTGCCATCGCCCTGGGGATCAACATTCCGACCGGAAAGGATTCCCTCTCGATGAAGCAGCGGTACCCGGAAGGAGATGTCCTGGCTCCGGGCACGGTAATCATCTCGACAGGGGCGCAATGCAGTGACATCCAAAGTATCGTCGAGCCGGTATTTAAATTTGAAGGTGGACCCCTGTATTACCTGAACCTGTCATCAGATGAGTTCAAGCTCGGGGGTTCGTCATTTGGGCAGATTCTCGGAAAGCTTGGGAATCAGGCGCCCACAGTAAAGGACGCAGATTACTTTGCGAAAGCTTTCGACCTCCTGCAGGCTTCCATAAAAGAAGGGAGTATCCTCGCCGGACACGATGTGGCTTCAGGCGGCCTGATCACTACTTTACTGGAAGGATGCTTTCCGACCCCGGATCTGGGTGCTGAAATTGACTTAAGCGCATTGGGCGAAGAGGACCTGGTGAAAGTCCTGTTCGCAGAAAACGCTGGGGTGGTATTCCAGGCTACCGGGACCGGGATAGAAACGAAATTTGCTGCTTCTGGGATCCAAATTCACCGGATTGGAAACGTACTCAGCGGTTCCGAGTTACGCCTGAAAAATATGGATACCCGTCTGACCCTGGATATTCCCAAACTTCGCGATACCTGGTATAAAACCTCCTATCTGTTGGATGCGAAACAGACTGCCGGGGATCTGGCCCTTACACGGTATCAAAATTACGGAAAGCAACCGCTTCACTATCAATTCCCTCAGGGTTTTACAGGTAAGCTCCCAGGTAATACCCCAAACCAAAAAGCGCGGCCGAAAGCAGCCATCCTGAGGGAAAAAGGCAGTAACTCAGAACGGGAAATGGCACACGCCATGTACCTTGCCGGTTTTGATGTGAAAGATGTTCATATGACCGATCTGATCAGCGGGAGGGAAACACTTGAGGACATACGCTTTATCGGTGCCGTCGGCGGGTTTTCCAATTCCGACGTGCTCGGAAGTGCTAAAGGCTGGGCAGGTGCCTTTAAATACAACAAAAAAGCGAATCAGGCCCTTCGCAGATTCTTCGATCGTTCGGATACGCTTTCTGTAGGGATCTGTAATGGATGTCAGTTGTTTATGGAATTAGAACTCATCCACCCGGATCACGCGGATCATGGGAAGATGACCTATAACGACTCTCACAAACACGAAAGTGCCTTTACCTCGGTCCGCATCCAGGATAACAACTCCATCATGCTGAAGGGGTTATCGGGGGTAACCCTGGGTGTCTGGATCTCACATGGAGAAGGAAAATTCAAACTGCCTTACGCGGAGGAACGATATAATATTGTAGGTACATATGGGTACGGGGGGTACCCGTCCAATCCGAATGGCAGCGACTACAATACGGCCATGCTCTGTGACGACAGCGGCCGTCACCTGGTTACCATGCCCCATATCGAACGTTCCATATTTCCATGGAACTGGGCGCACTATCAGGACGGACGTCAGGATGAAGTCTCTCCCTGGCTGCAGGCCTTTGTCAATGCCCGGGAATGGATTGAATCCCACGGGTAGGCAGCAGCCGTACTTCCAGAAAATAGGTCAAAATGATATCTTTGGGTATGATGCGGATTTTTGGCTTTCTTCTGTGCGGCCTCACCCTTTGGGGCACCTATGGGCAATCCAGGTACACAGTCTATGTGCCTGCAGGCTTGAGGCCACAAAACACGTCTTCCAGCACTATTTAAAGTAGTTTTACCCAAGGGTAGCCTTTGGGAATTACCGTTTTCTCAATATGCCGGTATTCGTATTGCGGATCTTGTTGTAGAATACCCCCTGCTTTTCGTATTTTGCAATTCGATTAAAAGAACTCATATGCAAACCGTCACCAGAATTTTTGAATTCCCCTACTATCAACAAGAAAACCTTCACCTGGACAAGGCCTCAGTCACCAAGTATGACGGAGAATGGATTTCGGTGAGTTCAACAGAATACCTGCAGCGGGCAAATGCCATAAGCAGGGCCCTTTTGAAAATGGGAGTGGAAGCAAATTCCAAAATTGCCATGATCTCAATGAGCAATCGCACCGAATGGAGTATTGTGGATACCGGGGTCCTTCAGATTGGCGCGCAAAATGTCCCGATCTACCCTACGATTTCCGAAGAGGACTACGCCTACATCCTGAATCACTCCGAATCCGCTTACTGTTTTGTATCCTGCACCGAAGTCCTTGAAAAGGTTCGGGCAGTACAGAAGGAAGTTCCGACTTTAAAAGAGATTTTTAGTTTTGACCGTATTGAAGGATGCCGGCATTGGAGTGAACTGCTGGAAGAGGGAGCGGATGAATCAAATCAGGCTGATGTGGAAGCGCGCAAAGACGCCGTAAAGCCAGAAGACCTCGCAACCCTGATCTATACATCAGGGACTACAGGCCGCCCTAAAGGGGTAATGCTTTCGCATAACAATATTGTTTCCAATGTTCTGGCGAGCAAGGAGCGGGTGCCTTTCGAATACGGGAGTGTCGCTTTGAGTTTCCTGCCGGTATGCCACATTTTCGAGCGGATGATCCTCTATCTGTATCAATACTGTGGAATCAGTGTTTACTACGCTGAAAGCCTGGAGACCATCAGCGACAACCTGAAGGAAGTCAAACCCAATGTCATGACCGTGGTACCCCGGCTGCTGGAAAAGGTATACGACAAGATCATTGGACGGGGAGCCGACCTGACGGGAATAAAAAAGGCCTTGTTTTTCTGGGCAGTAGAAGTCGGGCTCAAATACGAACCCTATGGAGCCAACGGATGGTGGTATGAGAAAAAACTCGGGTTGGCGCGTAAACTCATCTTTTCAAAATGGAAAGAAGGCCTTGGAGGAAATCTCGACACCATGGTTTCCGGAAGCGCCGCACTGCAGGCTCGTCTCGCAAGGGTATTCGGAGCTGCCGGTATCCCCGTTATGGAAGGATACGGCCTGACGGAAACCTCTCCTGTCATTTCCGTAAACGATCAGCGGAATGGAGGTTGGAAAATCGGATCTGTCGGAAGGATCATAAAAGGGGTTGAAGTGAGAATCGCCTCAGATGGTGAAATACTCTGTAAAGGCCCCAATGTCATGATGGGATATTACAAGGATCCGGAACGGACAAAGGAGGTAATCAATCCCGAAGGCTTTTTCCATACAGGAGATATTGGAGAGATCGATTCAGACGGATTCCTCAGGATTACGGATCGGAAAAAAGAAATGTTTAAGACCTCCGGAGGGAAATACGTTGCCCCTCAACTCCTGGAAAACCGAATGAAACAATCCAGGTTTATCGAACAGATAATGGTTGTTGGTGAAGGTGAAAAGATGCCGGCAGCTTTAATCCAGCCGAATTTTGAATTTCTCTTTGAATGGGCCAAACGACACGGTTTAGAGTTAAAAGACACCTCAGAAGCTATTGAAAATCCGATAGTGAAGGATCGCTTTAAAAAAGAAGTCGAAGAAGCCAACGAACAGTTCGCAAAGTGGGAAAAAGTCAAATTATTCAAACTTACACCGGACATTTGGACGGTGGATGACGGACATCTGACTCCGACCATGAAATTGCGCAGGAAGATTATTAAGGAGAAGTATATCGACCTCTACAACGATATTTATAACCATTGATTCTAAGCCTAATAAGCCTCGATCTGCTAAGGAGCTAACGGCTGGTTCATGGGCTAGCCGAACCCGAAGCGGCATCCTACTTTTTTTAAAATTTATTATGCATGCATAATAAATTTTGCTATATTTGATGTTCGTAACAATCTTATGAAGGACATCACTATTGATTACGCCCTAAGGTCTACCTGGCAAGCCATTGCCCGTATGTACAACGAAGAGGCAAAACAGTTTGACAGTACGATGGCTGTTGGTTTTACCCTGTTGAGCATCGACCCAAAAACGGGTACGCCTTCCACAGCCCTCGGACCTAAGATGGGAATGGAGGCCACCAGCCTGTCCCGGATTCTCAAAAACATGGAAATCAAAGGTTTGATTGAGCGGCGTCCCAACCCGGATGATGGCCGTGGTGTTTTGATTCACCTTACCGATTTTGGCCTGGAGAAACGGGCCGATTCCAAGGATGTTGTGCTCCGCTTTAATGAGGCCGTTCGGAGCCAGGTCACCCAGGGACAACTCGATGGCTTTTTTTCCGTCATTGGTTGCATCAATCAATTAATTTCTGAGAAGAAAATCTACGATAAAGAAAAAGCGTCAAATACGTAATACCCATTTAAACATGAACAGACATATTAATAAGGTTGCGGTTGTTGGATCCGGAATCATGGGAAGTGGAATTGCCTGCCACTTTGCAAATATTGGTGTTGAAGTGCTCTTGCTTGACATCGTCCCCCGGGAACTCACCGATAAGGAAGCGGCCCGCGGTTTAACTTTAAAGGACAAAGGGGTCAGAAACCGGCTCGTGAATGATGCCCTGACCAAGGCCCTGAAATCCAAACCTTCTCCAATTTATCACAAAAGTTTTGCGAAACGCATTCAAACGGGTAACCTGGAGGATGATATAGCCCGGGTTTCAGAGGCAGACTGGATAATCGAAGTCGTCGTAGAACGCCTTGACATTAAAAAACAGGTCTTTGAGAAACTGGAGGCCCATCGCACTCCCGGAACCCTGATCACTTCTAATACCTCAGGGATTCCTATCGGGTTTATGAGCGAGGGACGCAGTGAAGACTTCCAGCAGCATTTCTGCGGGACGCATTTCTTCAATCCGCCCAGATACCTGAAGCTCTTCGAAGTCATCCCGGGGCCCAAGACCAAAAAGGATGTCCTCGATTTTCTGATTTCCTATGGTGAAAAATTCCTTGGAAAGACTTCCGTACTGGCAAAAGACACCCCTGCGTTCATCGGGAACCGGATTGGGATTTTCAGCATCATGAGCCTGTTCCACACCATCAAAGACCTGGGAATGACCATTGAAGAAGTGGACAAACTCACCGGCCCGGTAATCGGCCGGCCCAAATCCGCCACTTTCAGGACGGTAGATGTTGTCGGCCTGGATACGCTGGTGCACGTGGCCAACGGGATTGGGGCAAACTGTCCGAAAGACGAGCGGCACGAGTTATTTCAGCTGCCGGACTATATCGACAAAATGGTGAAAGAATCCTGGCTCGGAAGTAAAACAGGACAGGGATTCTATAAGAAAGTTCGAAAAGAAGACGGCTCGAGCCAGATCTTGAGCCTGGATCTCGAAAAGATGGAATATCGGTCGCAGCAGAAGGCGAAATTTGCCACCCTGGAACTGACAAAATCCATAGACAACGTGATTGACCGGTTTCCCGTGCTGACCGGAGGGAAAGACAAGGCAGGCGAATTCTATCGGAAGAGTTTTGGCGCCCTCTTTGCCTATGTGAGCTTCCGAATCCCGGAGATTACCGATGCCCTGTTCAAAATTGACGATGCCATGAAGGCGGGATTCGGTTGGGAACACGGTCCATTTCAGATATGGGATGCCATAGGGCTTGACAAAGGCCTGGAACTCGTGGAAGCCAGCGGGCAAACAGTAGCCCCCTGGATACATGAAATGAAGGAAGCGGGAATTTCATCCTTTTATACTGTCAAAGACGGGGCCACCTATTATTACGACATCCCTGAAAAAGGGTTCGTAAAAGTTCCCGGTCAGGATGGGTTTATCATCCTGGATAATATCCGAAAATCCAATGAGGTTTTCAAAAATAGCGGGGTCGTGGTCGAAGATCTGGGCGATGGAATCCTGAATGTGGAGTTCAGGTCCAAAATGAATACCATAGGAGGGGATGTTCTTGCCGGGTTGAACAAAGCAGTGGACATGGCCGAAAAAGATTTCCAGGGTCTTGTAGTTGGAAATCAGGGACCCAACTTTTCTGTAGGTGCCAATATCGGGATGATCTTTATGATGGCTGCCGAACAAGAGTACGATGAGCTCGCGATGGCCACCAAGTACTTTCAGGATACGATGATGCGTATGCGATACTCTTCGATTCCGGTGATCTCTGCCCCACACGGGATGACCCTTGGAGGGGGCTGTGAACTCAGCATGCACGCAGATAAGGTGGTTGCCGCATCGGAAACCTATATCGGACTCGTGGAATTCGGGGTCGGAGTCATCCCTGGAGGTGGCGGCTCGAAGGAGATGGCCTTAAGGGCTTCAGATCACTTCCGCAAAGACGATGTGGAACTCAATACCCTGAGGGAATACTTCCTGACGGTGGCAACGGCAAAAGTATCGACCTCGGCCTACGAAGCCTTTGACCTGGGCATTCTGCAAAAGGGGAAGGACGTAGTGGTTGTCAACAAAGACCGACAAATTGCCACGGCCAAAGCCTACGCCAAACTGCTCGCAGAGTCAGGGTATACCAAGCCCGTACCCCGCGGGGACGTTAAAGTACTCGGAAAACAGGCCCTTGGAATGTTCCTGGTCGGGACAGATTCCATGGAGGCAGGTCGCTATATTTCAGACCACGATAAGAAGATCGCCAACAAACTGGCCTATGTAATGGCAGGGGGAGATCTTTCGGAAGCAAGCTATGTCAGCGAACAGTACCTCCTGGATTTGGAACGCGAAGCTTTCCTGTCTTTATGTACAGAACGCAAGACACTTGAGCGGATTCAGCATATGCTGAAAACGGGAAAACCATTGAGAAATTAACAGAATACAAAGAGTACAAACCATGAAAGACGCCTATATCGTTAAAGCATACAGAACGGCCGTGGGTAAGGCACCCAGGGGAACCTTCCGGTTCAAGAGACCGGATGAAATGGCAGCGGAGACTATTGCCTTTATGATGAAAGAGTTACCCCAGCTGGACAAAAAACGAATCGATGACGTGATTGTTGGGAATGCCATGCCAGAGGCCGAACAAGGCTTAAACATGGCTCGTTTGATTTCCCTGATGGGTCTGGAAATTGAAGATGTCCCGGGAGTAACCGTTAATCGCTATTGTGCTTCCGGTCTGGAAACGATTGCCATCGCCTCTGCAAAAATTCGGTCCGGAATGGCCGATTGCATCATTGCTGGGGGAGCCGAAAGCATGAGTTTCATTCCTATGGGGGGCTATAAGCCCGTACCGGACTACAAGCTCGCCAAGAACGGACATGAAGATTACTATTGGGGCATGGGTCTTACTGCAGAAGCTGTGGCCGATCAATTCAAGGTATCCAGGGAAGACCAGGATGCCTTTGCCTACCAGTCGCACCAGCGGGCCTTAAAAGCTCAGAAGGAAGGTAAATTTGACTCCCAGATCGTACCTATCGATATTGCCTACACCCACGTAAATAACAAGGGAAAGAAAGCCACCGAAAACTACACTGTTAAGGCAGATGAAGGGCCCAGGGCAGACACCTCTGTGGAAGCGTTGGGCAGATTGCGGCCTGTATTTGCACAGGGCGGTAGCGTAACTGCCGGGAATTCTTCCCAAATGAGTGATGGTGCGGCCTTTGCCATGGTGATGAGTGAGGCCATGGTCAAAGAGCTGAACCTGGAGCCGATCGCACGTCTGGTCAACTATGCTGCTGTTGGGGTTCCCCCGCGTATCATGGGCATCGGACCTGTTAAGGCCATACCCAAAGCCCTTGAACTTTCCGGTCTCAAGTTAAAGGACCTGGAGCTCATTGAACTCAATGAAGCATTTGCCTCTCAATCCCTTGCGGTGATACGGGAGGTCGGACTCGACCAGGAGATCGTCAATGTGAATGGAGGCGCCATTGCGTTAGGCCACCCGCTGGGGTGCACGGGTGCAAAACTATCTGTTCAGTTATTCGATGAAATGCGCCACCGCAACCTCCATGGTAAATATGGCATGGTTACCATGTGCGTTGGAACCGGTCAGGGAGCTGCGGGGATCTATGAATTTCTGTCCTAAGGAAAAAACAAAAAGGCTAAATAAAAATTGAGAAGAAAAAATTGAAGATATGAGTAGCGAAATCAAAGAAATGGAAATTACGAGAGGCGGACAATTCCTGGTTAAGGAAACGGCCTGTGAAGATGTCTTCACCCTTGAAGACCTGACCGAAGAACAACGGATGATGCGCGAGAGTACCATAGAATTTGTCGACCGGGAACTGTGGGCGAATTGGGAGCGCTTCGAAAAAAAGGATTACGCGTTTACCGAGGCCTGTATGAAAAAGGCCGGAGAACTGGGATTGCTTAGTATTGCTGTCCCGGAGAGTTACGGAGGTATGGGTATGGGATTTGTCTCCACCATGCTGGTCTGCGATTACATCTCGGGTGCTTCAGGTTCTTTTAGCACCGCTTTTGGAGCCCATACAGGAATTGGGACCATGCCGATTACACTCTATGGTACGGAAGAACAAAAGGCGAAATATGTGCCGAAACTGGCTTCCGGAGAATGGATGGGAGCCTATTGCCTCACCGAACCGGGTGCCGGTTCCGACGCCAATTCGGGCAAGACCAGGGCGGTACTTTCAGAAGATGGAAAATATTATAAGATAACCGGCCAAAAAATGTGGATTTCCAATGCCGGGTTCTGTAACCTTTTTATCGTTTTTGCCAGGATTGAAGACGATCAGTATATCACTGGATTTATTGTGGAAAACGACCCGGAGAACGGGATTACCCTTGGCGATGAAGAGAAAAAACTGGGTATTCATTCCTCCTCCACCCGTCAGGTATTTTTCAATGAAACCAAAGTCCCTGTTGAGAACATGCTCTCTGAGCGCCAGGCTGGATTCAAAATTGCCATGAATGCCCTGAATGTAGGCCGGATAAAACTGGCCGCGGCCTGTCTTGAAGCCCAGCGAAGGGTTACAGATGAAGCCGTACGATATGCCAAGGAGCGGATGCAGTTTAAGACTCCTATTATCGAATTCGGCGCCATCAAGGCAAAAATTGCCACCATGGCGACCAATGCTTATGTAGGGGAAGCAGCTTCTTACCGGGCAGCCCGGAATATTGAGGATCGGATAGCCATGCGCGTAGCCGAGGGAAATACGCACCAGGAGGCCGAGCTTAAAGGTGTGGAGGAATACGCCATCGAATGCTCCATCCTCAAAGTTGCTGTTTCAGAAGACGTACAGCAGACCACAGATGAAGGGATTCAGGTTTTTGGGGGAATGGGCTTCAGTGCAGATACCCCAATGGAATCTGCATGGAGGGATGCACGGATTGCACGGATCTATGAAGGAACCAACGAAATCAACCGGATGCTTTCGGTGGGCATGCTCATCAAAAAAGCGATGAAAGGTCACGTAGACCTGCTCGGACCCGCAACAGCCGTGGGAGAGGAACTTATGGGAATTCCCAGTTTCGATACCCCGGATTACTCCGAATTATTTGCTGAGGAAAAGGATTTGATCAAACGCCTGAAGAAAGTATTTCTGATGGTGGCTGGAAAGGCCGTACAGCAGTTTGGGCCGGACCTTGAGCAGCATCAGCAACTCTTGATGGCAGCGGCGGATATCCTCATTGAAATTTATATGGCTGAATCCGCCGTACTCAGAGCTGAAAAGAATGCGAAGCGATCTGGGGAAGACAGTCAGAAAACGCAGATCGCCATGGCCAGGCTCTATCTGTACGAAGCAGTTGATATCATTATCAAAAAAGGCAAGGAAGCGATTGTTTCATTCGCAGAAGGGGATGAACAACGCATGATGCTGATGGGACTTAAGCGGTTTACCAAATATCAGAATCAGCCAAACATCGTACAGTTGCGGGAGATGGTTGCAGATGCCGTCGCTGAGCAGAATGGATATACTTTTGACTAAACTACCCGCTAATCCATAGCTTAAAAAGGCTGTCTCCATATGAGACAGCCTTTTTTTTATTTTGTTCAGGCAGGATGCCCGGGAATTCATAAATTAGAATTAGAAAAAAATCGATATGACTATGGGAATATTAAAAACGGTAGGGTGCAGCATGTTGCTTTTTACCGCCGTCATGGGTGTGAATGCGCAGGGTGCAAATACTTCGAACCCCGGGCCTGAAAAGGTTATTTACCTGACTTTTGACGATGGGCCTTTGGACGGAAGCGAAAAAATAAATGACGCCATTGTTTATGAAAAAGTACCCATTACGGTATTATTGGTTGGCAAGCACGCTGAAGCAATGCCCGATTATGTCGACTTATATAAGAAGAACGCTTACATTGAAGTGGGGAACCACAGTTATTCCCATGCGCGTAACCACTACTCTAAGTTCTATTTCGATCCTGCAGGGGTTCTGGAAGATTTTCTGAAAAGTGACACCATCATAAATTCAGCAGACAGGGTCGCGCGTCTTCCCGGAAGGAATATGTGGCGCATTGGAGACCGGAAAAAGGACGATATAGCGAGTGGGTCGGAAGCGGCCGATCTGCTGGCTGAAAATAGCTTTGAGATTTATGGATGGGATATGGAGTGGTTCCACGATCCGAAAACCGCTGAACCCGTAGGCACTGCGGAAGAATTATTCCATGAGATTGAAAAGCATCTGGACCGGGGAAGGACTTTCACCAAAGGACACCTGGTACTGCTATGCCATGATGAAATGTTCAGTAAGGATTACGAGGAAACAGAATTAAAAAAGTTAATCGAATTACTCAAAACCCGCAAGGATGTGCAGTTTGGACGTCTTAAGGATTACCCCAAAGGCTCCTAGATCCTTCGAGGTACTTGTCGGGTACCCCTAAAAGTGACTGTTGCAGATGGGAATATCAGAAACTCGTCTTGGAATACGTGAACTTCTATCGAGATCTAACTACTTTCTCATATGGCAAAAGACCGAGTGCAACAGCTCTATGACCCCGGGGCCTTCCATGAAATGGGTCACAAACTGATAGATCAGTTATCCCGATATCTGACAGAGGCCCAAAAAGGGGAAGCGCGCGTACTCCCCTTTATCAGCCCTGTAAAAATGCTGGAATTCTGGAAAGGCTTTCCACATTCGGATTCGGTGGAAGAACTTGTTGCGGAAATGCTTAAGCACACTACAAACGTCCACCATCCCCTTTATATGGGCCATCAGGTGGCCCCTCCCCTTCCATTGGCCTCCCTGATGGCCCTTTTGGGAGGTTTTCTCAACAACGGAATGGCCGTCTACGAAATGGGTATGGCACCAACGGCCATGGAACGGATCGTCACAGACTGGCTGTGCGCGCAAATCGGTTACAAAACCTCTTCCCGGGGTATTTTGACTTCGGGCGGTACCCTGGCCAATCTCACTGCCCTGCTCTCAGCCCGTCGGAATGCTGTTGCGGACGACATATGGAACCAGGGATATAACGGAGGGCTCGCAATCCTCGTAAGTGAAGCCGCTCATTACTGCGTGGACAGGGCTGCCCGCATTATGGGGCTGGGAGAAGCCGGGGTTTTGAAGGTTCCCGTCCTTGAAGATTTTAGCATGGACACATCCAAACTACCTGAGATTTATGAGGCCGCCCGCCAAAAAGGCCTTACACCCTTCGCTATTGTTGGAAGTGCACCTTGCACAGCCACAGGAAGTTACGACGATCTTGAAGCCCTGGCGGAATTTGCAGCTGCCCGGAAGCTCTGGTTTCATGTCGATGGGGCTCACGGGGGTCCGGCTGTTCTCTCGGAAAAATACCGCTTCCTTGTACGCGGGATGGAAGGGGCGGACTCCGTCGTAATTGACGGTCATAAAATGATGGGGATGCCTGTTATCACAACAGCGCTATTGTTCGCTGACGGTGCCACCTCCTATAACACCTTTAGCCAGGAAGCGGAATATCTGTTAGCCGATACCCTTGAAGAAGACTGGTTCAACGGGGCAAAACGCACTTTTGAATGCACCAAGCTAACCAGTGCACTCAGTTGGTATGCAGTATTAAATACCTACGGGGAAGGTATTTTTGAAGCTTACCTGAACAGGCAGTACGACCTGGCGCAAACTTTTGCGAAACGCATCCGAAACAGACCGGACTGGGAACTCGCCTGTAAGCCACAATCAAACATCTTGTGCTTCCGATGGGCTCCCTCAGGTATCCCACCCGAAACCCTGGATGATCTGAATGCACGCCTTCGGGCCCAGGTCCTGGAGGAGGGGCGTTTCTATATCGTACAAACACGTTTGAAAGGAAAGCTATACCTGCGCACGAGCCTGATGAATCCATTTACTGAGATAGCAAACCTGGAGGAACTCCTCGACTATCTGGAAGACAAGGGAATAAAACTCCTCAACCCATAAAGTGCTTTGAGAGAACCGCAGAAGGACCCATTGGGAATACTGTTGGGAAACAAAACCTATATGCCTTTCCCAAAAGACCGGGATTCGGGTGGGTTTGGCTTTTAAAGTCTATTCCTGAAGGCTCGTCAAAACCTGTTGATCGCTCGCCTGACGTGAAAAATTCAGGGCGCATTCGATCAAAGCCAAATGGGAATAGGCCTGGGGGAAATTCCCGAGCAGGCGCTTGGTTTTAAAATCGATATCCTCGCTAAAAAGCCCCAGGTGGTTGCTGTATCCCAGGACACGATCAAACCACTCCCTGGAACGCTCCACCTCCCCGATGCGGAATAAACTATTTATAAACCAGAAGGTGCAGATCGTAAAGGAGGACGTGGGCAGGCCAAAATCATCCTCATTCTTATACCTGAACAACAGTCCATCCTGACTCAACTCCCGTTCAATGGCCTTTACGGTATTCACATAGCGGGGGTCAAGAGCTTCGATAAAACCATAGGTTTCCATCAACAGGACTGAGGCATCCAGATATGGACTGCCATAGGATTGTGTAAAGGCTTTAACTTCCCCGTTCCAGGCCTTTTCAAGGATTTCCTCCCGAATTTCGCTTTCCAACGGAAGCCATTTGTCGATTTTGCGTTGTTTGCGGAAAATGCGCGCAATTTTGATGGCGCGGTCGATGGCCACCCAACAGAGAACCTTTGAAAAAGTAAAATGCCGGTCTTCCGTCCGGAACTCCCAGATTCCTTTATCGGGCTCTTTCCAGTGTTTTTCAACGATCCAGACAATCCCTTTAGTCAGGGACCATAGCTCCTCCCCGTTTTCAATATCATTGGGAAAACGAAGGAGCTGGGTATGAATCATGTCCATCAGGATGCCGTAAATGTCATTCTGGCGTTGTTCAAAGGCTGCATTTCCAACCCGTACGGGTCCACTGCCCTTATAGCCACTGAGATGGTCCAGTATCTTTTCCGTCAGTTGTTTTTCCTTATTGATGCCGTACATGATCTGCAGCTTCTCATCCTTATCCGGTATGAGATCTACAATAAACCGGAGGTAGCGCTGGGCTACTTCCTTATGCCCGAGATCGGATACTACCTTAACGGCCATTGAAGCATCCCGGATCCAGCAAAATCTATAGTCCCAATTGCGGACCTCCCCCAGGGTTTCCGGCAGGGAGGTGGTGGCCGCGGCGAGTATTGCCCCTGATTTCTGATAACTGAGCAATTTCAGGGTAATGGCCGAGCGCTTAATGACTCCGTTGTATTTGCGATAGTCCGGGGTTCTGCTGCTCCAGTTCAGCCAATAGACTTTTGTACGTTCCATTTCAACGTACATTTTCTTTACCGTGGGCTTAAAGAGCTTTTCATTATACCCGATCAGGAAATACCCATCTTCCTCGAGCGTGATGGTCCGCCCCTCAACTATGGCATTCTTGTTGAATGAGGTATAGAGGAAGATCGTATCGAATTTATCCCCATAGGTAAGACTGACGATAAAGGGGTGCTTGACGTAGGTTTGGGTTTCACCTTTGGCGTATTCCAAACGGGGGTCGTAACGCACCTTAAATTCAGGGCTACCTCCAAGGAGGCTGATATATCGAATAATTTCCGGAGGGGTGTGAAAACTGCCGTCCCTTTTCTGGTATCGGGGCATAAAATCACGAACCTCGAATACATGTGGGCCTTTGCGGTATCTGGTAATCAGGAGTGCCGTGTCCTTTTTGTAACGCTGTGTAATCTCGTAGTCGGCGTCGACCACGATTTCAAAGCGTCCCCCTTTTTCCTCATCCAAAAGCCTGGCGAATACAGAGGAAGAGTCGAATTCCGGTAAACAACACCAGTCCAGGGATCCGGTTTTTGATATAAGTGCAGCGGAACGGCAATTCCCAATGATTCCATAATCCAGATTATCCATAGGCTGTAAATGTGCTAATTCTTAAACATTAATTGGCTATACCCCTTAATTTGACGAAATTTAGGCAAAACCAAAGCTTAAAAGATACAAAAGCCCGAATAATGCGCAAAACCATAATCCTTTCCAACAGACTACCGGTTCAATTACAGATAAATGAAGGAAAAATGCAGGCCAAACCCAGCGTTGGGGGGCTTGCCACCGGAATGAAATCTGTTCATCAGGAGGGTGAAAGCCTATGGATCGGATGGAGCGGGCTTACCCAGGAGGAAATCCCGGAAGATCTTGAAAGCGAAATTGACCTGGCCCTTGAGGAACACGGTTGCAGTAAGGTGCGCTTGACGGAGGCGGAGGTAGAAGGATTTTACTATGGTTTCAGCAATCGGACCATCTGGCCCCTTTATCACTATTTCCTGGAGTATGCCGAATTTGAACTTTCCAATTGGAAAATATACGAAGCAGTCAACCGGAAATTTGCAAATGCGGTCCTGGAACAGGCATCGGGAGACGATATCCTCTGGGTTCACGACTACCAGCTTATGCTGGTCCCACAAATGGTTCGGGAAGAACGCCCGGATCTGTCAATCGGCTTCTTCCTGCACATTCCATTTCCCTCATATGAGATATTCCGGACCCTTCCATGGAGGGAGGAAATACTAAAAGGCTTATTGGGAGCTGATCTGATCGGATTCCACACTTATGATTATGAACGTCACTTTCTGAGTTCGGTCCGCAGGGTGCTTGGGCTCGAGGTGAATTTCAATGAGATCAATCTGGAAGACCGTATGGCTAAAGTGGACTCCTTTCCCATGGGAATTGATTACGCTAAATTTCATGAAGCGGCCAAAAAAAATGCGGACCAGAAAGATGGAGAACAATCCGATCTTCAAAGGCGACTCTACGCACATAAAGCTTCGACCCCCGATGCCAAGTTCTTTCTCTCCATCGACCGTCTGGATTACTCCAAGGGTATCGCAAAGCGGCTCAAGGCCTTTGAATACTTTTTAGGTAAATACCCGGAGTACAAGGAGAAGGTGAGGCTTATCATCCTGGCCGTACCCTCCCGCTCTAAAGTCCCCCAGTATCAATTGCTTAAAAAGGAGATTGACGAACTTGTGGGCCGGATCAATGGGGAACTCTCTACCGTGAGCTGGACACCAATATGGTACTTTTACCGCTCTCTGGGGTTTGAAAATCTGGTAGACCTGTACACCAGCTGTGATATCGCATGGCTCACCCCGATACGGGATGGGATGAACCTGGTCGCCAAGGAATACATTGCCACCCGCACGGATAAAACAGGCGTCCTTATCTTAAGTGAGATGGCCGGCTCGGCCAATGAAATGCACGAAGCGCTGTTGATCAATCCCAACAATTTCGAACAGATAGCCGATTCCCTGCATCGGGCAATCAACATGCCGGAAGCGGAGCAAAAGGCACGGAATACACCCATGCAAAAGCGCCTGGCCCGCTATAATGTGGAAAAATGGGCCGGTGATTTCATGGAATCCCTCCTGACGCATAAACAATCGGATCCGCCCTACGTCGCCCGCAGACTTACGGTAGATCTTACCAATACCATGATGACACAGTATCGCAAGGCGCGTAATCGCATCCTGTTCCTGGATTATGATGGCACCCTTGCCGGATTTAAAAACGATCCGCAAAAGGCAAGTCCGGATGCGGAGCTGCTCAAAATGCTTGACGCCCTCTACGAGCAAAAGGACACCGATATTTTCATCATCAGCGGAAGGGACAAAGACACCCTGGGTAAATGGTTTGACGGAAGGGGGTATTCTATGATCGTTGAACACGGGGTATGGATATCGGAAGGAGGCAGTGCGTTCCAGCTCCTGGAGAATGTAAAGAATGACTGGATGCCAAAAATCCGGCCCGTCCTCGAATCCTTTGTGGACCGCACTCCGGGGTCGTTTATTGAAGACAAGAATTACTCCATGGCCTGGCATTACCGAAATACGGACCCGGATTTTGGACAAAAACGCGCTACCGAACTGAATACCGTCCTCACCTCCCTGATTGCCAATGACGACCTGAGTGTCTTAAACGGCAACAAGGTCGTGGAAATTAAAAGCAGTAACGTCAACAAAGGACGGGCAGCCATGCGGATGATCGCACGGAAAGATTACGACTTCATCTTTGCCATTGGAGATGACTGGACTGATGAGTTTATGTTCCAGGAATTACCTGAGGACGCGATTACCGTTAAAGTCGGACGCATGAAAACCCAGGCGAAATTTTACCTGGAGGGAATCCCGGCAGCCCGTGCCCTTATCCATCGTTTTACCGAAATGTAGGCGTACAATTAGACCGGTTTGTTGTCAGAATCCCGTGAAATGGTTACTTTACCCCTTTAGAGCCCAAATGCAAGGAACACTCAAGAAATACCATTCGAAATACTTAACAACCAATGCTTTATGATTTATCGTAACTCGGTTGAATCTATTGTCTTAACGCTATTGCTGACCCTTGGAGGTGCTTGTGTTTTCGCTCAGCCCGAAACAGATGTATACCTGGCCACCTTAGAGCATAAAAAGGATGGCTTTGAGGTTTCTACCCCCGAGAATATTTCCAGGAACCCCGGATATGATAATCAGCCCTACTTTCTCAATGAAGATGCCCTTCTGTATTCCAGAACACGGAACGGCCAAACGGATATCGCAAAGTATTCCCTGTCCAAAGCGGAAATCACCTGGATTTCAGATACCCCCGGAGGCAGTGAATACTCCCCGGTAAAAATACCAGCCCAGGAGGCAGTTTCTTCAATCCGACTGGATACAACTGGGCTTCAGCGCCTTTATAGCTATCCCCTTGACGGCGGTGCGAACACCCTCTTAATTGCAGATCTTAAAATAGGGTATCACCTCTGGTACACCCCGGAAGTATTGGTCTGCACCGTTCTTATCGATAACCGCATGGACCTCGTGGTTGTGAATTTAAAAGATGGCAGTAGGTATACGTATCAGAAAAATGTCGGCAGGTCCTTAGAGCGAATTCCGGATTCGGACCGGATCAGTTATACGGCCCTCGAGGAGGGAAAGCTCATGGTTAAATCCATGAATCCCATATCAGGAGCCACTGAAACCATCGCTGAACTCCCCAAAGGCGTTCAGGATATTTGCTGGCTGGACCCCGTCCAAATCATCTGTGGTGTGGGGGCAGCATTACATGTATTTAAAGTAAAAGAGAAAGGCCCCTGGAAACCGTTTTATTCGCTTCAAAATTCAAAATCCAGCATTAGCCGTATAGCCTATGATATCCCATCGAATAATCTGGCATTGGTGGTCGAAGTCCTGGAATAAATTATGAAATTACCTCACAACATTGGACGTCTGGAAGCCCTCAGTGATGGGGTCTTCGCATTTGCAGCCACGCTTATGGTCGTATCCCTGGACCTCAATGAGAGTTGGCTGGATCTTCCGGACAAGGGATTGAACCTGATCTCCTTTGCGGTGAGCTTCTTTGTTTTAATCGGGCTGTGGGTCGTGCACTACAATTATTTCCGAAGGTCCGGAGGGTATGTGGATTACGTCATAATCGCCTATAATACCCTGCTGCTCTTTGTCGTCCTCTATTATGTATTCCCGCTTAAATCACTGATTAATTCCTGGCTGGGAAAGGAGCGGATCACCATGGAAGGTCTGGCAGATTTATTTCAATGGTACAGTTTGGGCTTCTTATTGATATTCCTGTGCATCTCCCTGATGTACAGACGGGCTTCAAAAAAGACAAAAAACATTTCCCGTGCTCTGAATCTGTTGTTTTATTCCCGCCATTTTGCCATTTACGCCCTGCTATCCGCAGTTTCCATCCTGATCGCCTTCCTGGGCATTGGGATTCAGTATGGGCTTCCGGGTTTTATATACATATTGCTCGGGCCGCTCTGCTACTACCATGCGCTGCATTTTAACAAGAAATATCCAAATACGCAACAATGAAGAAATACTATCTACCCCTCGCCTTATTGTGCTTTAGCACTTTGTTAGAAGCACAAACCGATCCCCGTATTTACGAAATCGTCAATTCGGTTTCCACCCAGCGGATTCAAAATGACATCACAACCCTTGTAGGCTTTGGAACCCGTCATACACTGAGTGACACCCTTTCAGAAACCCGGGGTATTGGGGCTGCACGTCGGTGGATCAAAAAGGAACTCGAAGCGATATCCAAAGATTGCGGAGGATGTCTGGAGGTTTTTTATCAGCGAAATTTGGTTAAGGCATCCGAAAATGACCGAATTACAGAAGACGTCTGGGTAGTGAATGTTATCGCCGTCCAGAGGGGTAAAAAACACCCGAACCGGTATATTATGATGAGCGGGGATATCGATTCCCGGGTAAGCGACCCCAATAATGCAACCTCCGATTCTCCCGGGGCCAACGATAACGCTAGTGGCATGGCGGGTACCATAGAAGCAGCCCGCGTGCTTTCTAAATACTCCTTTGACAACAGCGTGGTCTATGCCGGGCTCTCAGGTGAAGAACAGGGGCTCTTTGGAGGCAGAGGTTTGGCAGCATATGCCAAGGAAAACAACTGGAATCTTATCGGAGTCATGAATAATGACATGATTGGGAATACCACAGGTGTAGATGGTGTGGTAAGCAATCGCGATTTTCGAATCTTCTCGGAACCCGTACCCCCAACGGAAACAGAAAGAGAACGCCGTTCCCGCCGGTTTTATGGGGGCGAGGTCGACGGGATCTCCCGCCAGCTTGCGCGATATGTCCATCGCACCACTCAGACGTATATGCCCGAGATGAATCCGATGCTTATTTATCGCCTGGATCGTTTTGGGAGGGGCGGACATCACCGACCCTTTAACGATGCCGGCTATGCGGGAATCCGCATTATGGAAGCACATGAAAACTACACCCAGCAACATCAGGACATACGAATGGAGGACGGCATACAGTATGGCGACCTGCTCGAATATGTCGATTTCGGGTATGCGGCGAAACTCACCGCAGTCAACGCTATTTCACTGGCTTCACTGGGCTGGTCCCCCCCCACCCCTGAAAGTGTCGAAATAGGGGGTATTGTAGAACCCTCCGCGCGACTGAGGTGGAAGCCCGTTGCGGGAGCTAAAGGCTATAAGGTCTACTGGCGGGATACCACTTCCCCCACCTGGGACCACTTTCGATATATTGAAAATGTCACCGAGGTTACCCTGGAAGGTATCGTGATCGACAATTACTTTTTTGGTGTAGCTGCGGTTGGGCAGGATGGACATGAGAGCCCGGTTGCTTTTCCATCTGGTGTTTTTAGAAATTAAGGTCCTATGAGAATTAAACGCACCTGTCTTTTAACCTGTATCTGCCTGCTGGCACTAGGCAGCTCCTGCGATGCCCCGGAGCGCAAGGTTTCTGAAATGAAATTGCCTGACATTGAAGGACTCTTTGAATTCTACGGTGAAAAACAAGCCGCAGGTGCCTATAAAATCCTGGCCGATAGTCTGGTGAGGGCGAATGAAGATTTAAAATCTTCAGAGCTCTACATTCAGGCGGCATTCGCGTACTGGGAAGGTGGGGTAACCGACTCGGCTGTCGCCATGATGCACAGGGCCATTGACCAGGGGATGTCCAATCCCAGAATCCTGGAAAAGTTCCCGAAAGGGGATCGCGAAATGGAAGGGCCTCAGTGGTCTGCACTCAACGAGCGCCTTGACTCCATCCAGACAGAGTTGGAAGCCCTGTCTCATTTTGAATTTAAAACAGAGGCCATGGATGCCTTTTGGCCATACTTCAACGCGGCCCTTAAGGATACTTCTCAGGCGAGGATACAATTAAAAACATTTGTTTTTAAGGGGCCGCAGGAAGTCCGGGACTTCTATGTGGTCCGGTATGGCAGTGTCGACCAGATGTACGGGCAGATGATCAATGCAGCTCCAAACTACTATACGTACTTGCAGCAGCAGTTTAGTCAGGATAGTATTAAATCCGTCAAAGAGACCATTGTGCGTTCCATGCGTACCTTCAGGGATCTCTATCCAATGGCCGTTTTCCCAAAGGTATACATCGTTCCGGGTATTTTGAATTCCGGGGGGACGGCTACTGAAATGGGGATGTTTCTAGGGGGGGACATGTACGGAAAATCTTCGCGTATGCCAACGGAAGAACTCACGGACTGGCAGCGCGGAGCCATTATGGATTTCAGGGATTTACCGCGAATCACGATTCATGAACTAATGCATTTTCAACAAAATTACAGGGATGAACAAAACAGGGATAACCTCCTTGCGGCCGTACTGCATGAGGGAATATGCGATTTGATGGCAGAATTGTGTTCAGGAGAACCCCTGGAGAATGAAAATCTGGTGTTTCTCTCAGACCCGGAAAACGAAAAATGGATTTTTGAAGAATTATCAACGGAGCTGTTGGGTGACGAATTCTCGAAATGGCTGTACAATGGCGGTAGTATCGAAGACCGCCCCCACGATCTGGGTTACACAGTTGGCTACCTGATTTCAAAATCCTATTACGAACAACACCCGGATAAACAGGAAGCGGTTTTTGAGCTTCTGAACTCAGATGACCTGACCAGAATCGTCAGAAATAGCAAGTACGCATACCTCCTTGACCGCTCCGACGCTGTAACGGAACAAATTATCACTGAATGAAAAAGCTCTTATTACCCATTTTTGCATTGTCTTGTTTGTTTTCCGGGATCGGCCAGGAGGCCTTCACACGACAGGATACCCTAAGGGGAAGTATTACTCCGGAGCGGGCCTGGTGGGATCTGACGTATTATGACTTACGTGTGGCTGTGACTCCTGAAACCCGAAAAATCTCAGGAAGCAATACGATCCACTATACCGTTCTGGAGCCTTATTCCAGGATGCAAATCGACCTGCAGACCCCTCTTGAGATTGAAGGGATAACCCAGGATGGTGAGAAGCTGGATTTTACACGGGAAGGGAATGCCTATATGGTTACCCTGGTCAAGCCACAGGTAGTCGGGAACAGGGAAGTGATTCGTATCGCCTATTCCGGGGTGCCCAGGGTGGCGGAAAATGCCCCATGGGACGGCGGATTCTCATGGAAACAGGATAGTAAAGGACAACCCTTTATCGCGACGTCATGCCAGGGCCTGGGAGCCAGCGTCTGGTGGCCCAATAAGGATCATATGTACGATGAACCGGATTCCATGGCAATTGCCTTAACGGTTCCTGAACCCCTGACTGCGGTTGCGAACGGGCGACTGCGAAACATCGACCAGGCGGGAGATCTGCGCACCTTCCACTGGTTTGTCGCCAACCCGATCAACAACTACGGGGTAAATGCAAATATTGCCGAGTACGCCCATTTCTCAGAAACCTTTTCAGGGGAAAAAGGAACACTCGACCTCGATTATTACGTGCTTCCGGAAAACCTGAAAAAGGCCGAGAAGCAGTTCAAACAAGTTCCTATGATGATGAAGGCCTTTGAGCACTGGTTCGGACCCTATCCCTTTTATGAGGATAGTTTTAAACTCGTGGAGGTACCCTATCTGGGCATGGAACATCAGAGCTCCGTGACCTATGGAAATGGATATAAAAATGGATATTTGGGGAGGGACCTCTCGGGCAGCGGCTGGGGACTGGAGTTTGACTTTATCATCATTCACGAGGCTGGGCACGAATGGTTTGCAAACAACATTACCTACAGGGACATTGCCGATATGTGGATTCACGAAAGTTTTACCGCCTATTCCGAATGCCTCTACCTGGACTATCATTTCGGTGAGGAAGCCGCCTCTGCTTATGTGACTGGCACGCGCAAAAACATCCGGAATGACAAGCCGGTCATTGGCCCTTACGGGGTCAACCAAAGGGGGTCCGGGGATATGTATTACAAAGGTTCCAACATGCTGCACACCCTGAGGCAACTCCTCGAGGATGATCAGCTGTGGCGGAACATACTCAGGGGGCTCAACGAAACCTTCTACCACCAAACAGTAACCACGGAACAAATTGAGGCGTACCTGAGTGAAAAAAGCGGCAAAGACCTCACGGCCTTTTTTAATCAATACCTCCGCTCGACACTGGTGCCAAATCTCGAATACCGATGGAAGGGCAACCTCCTCGAGTATCGATATGTGGATATCGTGCCTGGATTTGACATGCCAGTCCGGATTATGGCAGACGGGGCGAGCCAATGGATTTACCCTTCGGATCAGTGGAAGCAAACCCCATTCAAAAGGAAGCCGGAACACTTTGAAGTCGATTTCAATTTCTACATTACATCAACTGCCTTATGATAAAAGTATACCTTTCCATAGTCCTGGTCCTTTCATTATCGGCCTGCGGGCAGACACAAGAAAAGGATATCCCCAAGCGAACCCTTGTAAAGAATGTCCATGTCGTGGATGTCCTTAACGGAACCATACTGGAGAACCAAAATATAGTCGTTGGAGCCAAACAAATCCTCGAAGTAACCGAGGTACTGCCTTCTGGTGAATTCCAGGCTGTTATCGATGGGGATGGTGCCTATGTGGTACCCGGACTGACAGAGATGCACGCCCATATCCCATCCCCTCCGACTTCGCAGGAACGCATTGAAGAAATCTTATTCCTCTATCTCTCCGGGGGTATTACCACCATAAGGGGGATGCTTGGACATCCCGATCATTTAAAATTGCGGGAGGAAGTCAGCAAAGGAACCGTCCTTGGCCCCCGCATTTACACCTCCAGCCCGTCTCTGAATGGCAACACGGTCAGGACGGGGGTGGAAGCTGTTGAAAAAGTAACCCAATACGCATCTGAGGGCTATGATTTTCTTAAAATCCATCCGGGGATCCGCCTTTCGGTTTTCGATTCTCTGGTATCGGCTGCGCGCTTATCAGCTATTCCGTTTGCAGGTCATGTGCCGGTGGAGGTTGGTGTTAGGCACGCCCTTGAAAGCGGCTACGCAACAATAGACCATGTTGACGGGTACCTGGAAGGACTTGTTCCCGCGGACAGGTCGGTGGATCCGGCCAGCAATGGCTTTTTCGGATTTAATTTCACAAAATACGCAGATACAAACAAAATTGACGATCTGGTACGACTTACCCGTAAGCAAAAGGTATGGGTGGTCCCGACCCAAACGCTTTTTGAGCGTTGGTTTGCCCCAACAGATGCGGACAGCCTCCTGGCCCAGCCCGAAATGAAGTACATGACCCCGGCCACACTAAAGAACTGGAAGCGGGTTAAGGAAGAGCAGATGAATGATCCTTCATGGGATCCAAAACTATGGGTGACATTTGATGCCATCCGACAGGAGCTTATCCGTGAATTAGCGCGGAATGGCCAGGGATTACTACTGGGGTCGGATGCGCCACAGCTGTTCAATGTCCCCGGGTTTTCACTCCATCGTGAAATGGCCTCAATGCACCAGGCCGGGCTTACCCCCCTGGAAATACTCAGGATGGGCACGTATGCGCCGGCGCAGTTTTTTGGAGCCGAAGCCGACTGGGGAACTGTGGAAGCCGGCAAGGCCGCTGATTTTTTCCTGGTTCGCGAGAATCCCCTCGAGGATGTAGGTGCACTCAAGGGCATGACCGGTCTTATGCTGCAGGGAAAATGGCTGACGCGTAATCTGATCGATCAGAAACTTGAAGAAATAGCATCAAATTCGAAGGCGAAGAACGAATAGGGTCTTACAGAAAGGGTTTTCTCTGTACGAACCACCCTATATCAGTCGAAAAAAACGTGACCCGTTGGTTAGGGCCGTTTTGGTATAGCCCCAGTTATCGGCCAGTAACAACCCAAAAAAAAGTACATTATGAAAATGAGTTCTATCCGCCTCCTCTACCTCCTTATAATCAGCTCTATCGGAGTACAGGCGACATCACAAACGCTGTTAAAACCTGCACAGGTATTTGACGGGGAACGCATGCAACAGAATTGGGTCGTCCTTATCGAGGAAAACCATATCGCGTACGCCGGACCGGAAAGGGGTTTGAAGAGGTCCAAAAACACCGATGTCATTATCCTTGAAGGCATGACCTTGCTCCCGGGTCTGATCGAGGGGCATTCCCACCTTTTACTCCATCCCTATAACGAAACCCCCTGGAATGATCAGGTGCTAAAGGAATCACCCGCTGAACGGGCGATACGAGGGGCCGTACATGCTGAGAAATCACTGATGGCGGGAATCACAACAATGCGGGATCTCGGGTCAGAGGGAGCAGGATATACAGATGTCGCTTTAAAAAAAACCATTGAATCCGGTATTATTCCGGGGCCCCGACTACTGGTAGCCGGGCCGGCTATAGTTGCCACCGGGGCTTATGGCCCAAAAGGCTTTCATGAAGGTGTAACGGTCCCTCTGGGCGCCGAGCCCGCAAGTGGGGTACCCGATGTTATATCGGCAGTTCGCAAACAGCTGGGGGGCGGGGCTGATTTTATTAAAATTTACGCCGATTATCGCTGGACTCCCGGAGCCCCCTCCGAACCTACTTTCCTGTCTGAAGAACTCGAGGCGATGGTGCGTGCAGCGCGATCTGCCGGAAAATATGCGGTGGCCCATGCAAGTACACCCGAGGGAATGAAACGATCGATCCTGGCCGGGGTTGAGACCATTGAACACGGGGACGGGGCTACAGCCGAAACCTATACACTGATGAAGGAAAATAATACGGTCCTCTACCCTACCCTGGCCGCCGGGGACGCCATTGAACGTTATAGCGGTTGGGACGGCAAATTGGATACAGACCGAATTGTCCGGAAAAAAGAGAGTTTTCGCCTCGCCCTCTCCAGTGGCGTTACCATTGGTTTTGGAGGAGATGTGGGGGTGTATCCCCACGGTGAGAATTTCAGGGAACTCGAGCTGATGGTCGAATATGGAATGTCTCCTTTAGCGGTCCTGCAGGCGGCGACAAAGATCAATGCGCAGACCTTCCACCTGGAGTTTTTGGGTCAGGTCCGGGAAGGCTACCTCGCGGACCTCATCGCCGTTCCCGGCGACCCCACTACCGATATCCGGGCAATGCGTAATGTCCCCTTTGTGATGCTCAACGGAGAAGTCGTTAAGAAGGAATTCTAACCCCCTTGTGCCGAGGGCTCCTTTAACTTAAAGTTCAGGTGTGCTACAACGATCCGCAACGGAAGCTTCCGGAGGCGGGTCATCCCTACTATTCTTTTAGTACTGCTTGCGATTTCAGTCCCTCCAATTGACCTGTCAATTCTGTGAATCTCTGGCGCGCATCCCTTCCAGGCACCTGATCGGCCTGATTCATCATATAGTAGAGATAGCGCCATTGGTCCGCCAGCATGGGCTGCATATATATGCCCTCTTCCGTCTTCACTTTGGCCAATACTTCCTCCAGTGCGGTTAACCTTGATTGCTCCGATGGTGACTGTCCCTTTTTACTTTCCAATTCTTCGATTTCCTTTTCCAGGGCATCCTGAAACTGATAGGTTTCGCTTAGTTTATCGCGAACCACCATTTGAAATTCTACCTGTTCTTTTACCTGGGCAACATCAATACCCGCCGCCATGACACGAGGATCCAACACTAACTCGAAATCCTGACTGCTCGTACCAGAGCCATGCGTTAAAACTGCGGTATACTGTCCTGGTGCTGCCATAGGGCCGTTGCGATAGCTTCGGTTTTCATTGCTGCTCCAGGGGCCGGCAACAGTCATATCCCATCGAAAGCGGTTGAGCCCCTTATTTTTTGTCAGGGATTCCGAGACCAGGAATTCCGTGAAATTTGTCCCCATATCCCTGCGAGGTCCCGAGGCGGATGCAGGGATCGAATCGCTTGAAAACGCCACCAGTACCCTTCCTGCTGTATCCCGAATTTCAAGTTTCACAGGAACCTCCGATTTCTCCGGCAGGAAGTAATCCAGAACGACTCCAGGGTCCGGATAGGAGGGCCTGCTCGAATTCCAGGCACCGGAAGGTGTTCGATACCTTATTGTCTTGGCTGGTTTAAAGAGATGTAATTCATTCAGTGCGTTTAGATCCTTTTGTCGCAGCGGATTCAGCTTATCCAGGATCCAAAAGCCCCGTCCCATAGTGGAAAGTACCATATCACCCCTGTGTATTTTTAGGTCTGTAACCGGGGTAACGGGCAGGTTCTGCTGAAAAGAATTCCAGGAATTCCCGTCATCTGCAGAGATATACATACCGTACTCAGTCCCAGCGTAGAGCAGGCCTTCACGCTCGGGATCCTCCCGAATCACCCGCGTCGGGGCGTCCTTAGGTATTCCGTTGTTACCATTGGTAATTAGCGTCCAGTTTTTTCCGTAATTCTCCGTTTTATAAATATAGGGTTGTGTATCCCCAAGCTGGTAGCGAAGCACAGCCACATAGGCCTTTGCAGGATCGTGGGGAGAGGGCTCTACCGCATCCACACGTCCCCCCGGAGGAAGGTTTTTGGGCGTTACTTCATCCCAGTTCTGGCCACCATCCCTGGTTACGTGAACAGGACCATCATTAGCCCCTACCCAGATTACGCCTTCCTGTACGGGCGATTCCCGGATCGCATATATCGTGCTGTAAAACTCTTCCCCAGTTACATCCCTTGTAATCGGAGCTCCGGAAATGACCTGTTTATCCGCCTCGAAAGCGGTAAGGTCCGGGGAAATGATTTCCCAGGTCTTTCCTTCATCGATAGTTTTATGCACGTATTGGGAGGTATGGTAAATAACCCCGGGGTTATGGGGTGATACATGAATCGGTGACACTCTCTGAAACCTGAATTTCAAGTCTTTGGGGTTATGTCCGTACATATTGGAAGCCCCTACATAATAGGATTGCTCCGTGCCGGTTCTTTTGTTGTAGACGGTAAACCTGCCCTTGCAATTTGAATACACGATATCCGGATTGGTCGGATGGGGTACCGCCGGTCCCGTTTCGCACCCCCCTGTATTCTGGATATAACCGATTCCCGACGCCTGTACTCCGTAGGGTGGCATGCTCGGGACGGCCACTGTGGAATAGTTATCCTGCTGCCCTCCATAGAGCCAGTACGGATACTGGTTATCCACCTCGACCTGATAAATTTCGGACGTTGGCTGATTAAACTGTGTTGACCAGGTCTTGCCCCCATTATGGGTAACATTCGCCCCACCGTCGTTGCTTTGAATAAAAAGATCGGGGTTCTCAGGGTTTACCCACATATCGTGGTTATCGCCATGAGGTGGATTTAAGCGATTCCACGTTTTACCTCCGTCTTCGGATTTATAATACCCGGTAGCCATGGCATAAAGGATGTCCGAATTTGTCGGATCTATCTTGATATTTGTATAGTAAAACGGCCGGGTTCGAATCCCGCTATGGGAAGAGACCTGTTTAAAGGACTCACCCTGATCGACAGACTTGTACAACCCGCCTTCCTCACCGGGTGCTTCGACAAGGGCGTAGACAATTCGGGAATCAGAGGGAGAAACCTCAATATCAATTTTACCGATCAAGTCTTTGGGCAAGCCCTTTTCTATACGATTCCAGCTCAGTCCGCCGTCAAGACTCTTATAAATCCCGCCTTCCTTGGGTGTACCCCCGCTGATGATGGTCCAGGGCTTGCGGACTCCCCTCCAGGCGGCCGCAAAAATCACATTGGGGTTTGTCGGCAGGAGCTCCACATCCGACACCCCTGTTTCTTCCGATATAAATAGTATTCTGGACCAGCTTTTACCCCCGTCGGTAGTTTTATAAACCCCGCGCTCCGGATTGGCTTTAAAGGCCTTTCCAATTGCGGCGACATATACCGTATTGAAATCCTGTGGATGCAGGCGCACCGCCCCGATCTGGCCGGCCTCCTCAAGGCCGATTTCCTCCCAGTTTGTTCCGGCATCTATGGATTTGTACATCCCTTTCCCTTCGATAACATTACTCCTGAGGCCATCGGACCCCGTACCCACGTAAATTACGTTTGGATCATTCTGTGCAACCGCCAGGGCTCCAATACTCGGAGTCTTAAAAAATCCGTCTGAAATATTAAACCAACTGGCTCCATAGTCCTCTGTTTTCCAGAGGCCTCCCCCGGTGGCTCCAAAATAAAATGTTGCCGGTTCTGCGACTACCCCGCTCACTGCGGTAACGCGCCCCCCCCTGTAAGGTCCGACTTCCCGGTATTGGAGGGCGGATAAGTCCTGGGCAGACAGCAAGCCCGGAAACAGGGCTGTGAGAAGAAAAATCAATAGGAATCTAATGTTCATCGAATAAAAGGTTTATCGTTTCTGAAATGGTCCCGGGAAGATACGGATTGTTGTTCAAAAGCACATAAACCAAAGGCATTGGCATTCCCGAAATTCAAAAAAGGGCAAGTCAAAAGGTTGAATACCGGAACAGATTTGAGTTGTTTTTACATTTTTTTTATATCTTGACTGCTGAATTTAATGAACACTTCAAACTCAGATTAAAATGAAAAACATTTTTACACTATTATTTGCAGCAGGCCTCTTTCTAGCCCTGTCCGGAACTGCTCAGGCACAGGAGAATTACGGGGGAGCCCTTAACGCTTTCGTGAAATTCGGGGATAATTCCAGTATTTCTGCGAACTATGAATTTCAGGTTGCAAACAGTCTGACAGTCTCTCCGGAAGCCCGGGTATGGTTCAGCGGAGACAACAACCTTGCACTTGGTGGTAGGGCAGACTATTATTTTGACAGTCTTTTTGGCCTTAATGAGCCATGGGATATCTGGGCCGGTGTCGATGCAGGCTTTATCACTGGAGACGGAGACGACGATTTCAGTATAAATGCTCATATTGGTGTAGAATATAAAATATCTGATTTTATCGGTATTATTGCAGAATTTGGTGGGGGTACGACCACTGCCGGAGGTATTGGTGTAGGTTTCCACTTCTAAACTCATCCTCAAACATTTAAAAAGCCCGGTCAATATTGACCGGGCTTTTTTTTGAAACGGACCGTTTATAAGTTACTACTAGTGGCCTGCCGCTGGTGATTAGTTCGATGTTTCATCGATAAAAGCATCCACGTCTGCTTTAAATTTTACCATGGAGGGCTCGTGGGTATACATCATATGCCCAGCCTCATAGTATTTCATGATGATGTTTTTCTTGAGCTCAGGCTTCAGACCCATATGATTGATCGAATGTTCCACCCCATAGAAGACGGTTGCAAGATCATAGTATCCGTTTAAGATAAGAATCTTGAGGTTGGGGTTCCGGTTCATAGCAGTAGTCATATCCGGCAGGGTACTTACCGCCACCTGGGCGTTCCACTGAATATTGCCCCGGTGCTTCCAATCCCACTTAAAGCCTTCACGGGATCCGGCAGTAGTTGTATAGGTCCAATCCTTGCGCACCCCCAGGTCATCGTACAGATACTTCTTAAAGGCCGCGATATAAGGTGGTGAAATGGCATCGCTCTGGGGGTCCGTTTGCGCATACTGCCCGAGCATATCTTCGTTGATCCCGGTAAATCGGGAATCCAGTCTGCCTACGGTTTCACCCTGATCCCTCAGTAATTCCTGAAAATACTCCTGATTGGTTACCCTTAAATCTGCCTTCATCCAGAAATCGGCAGTTAAGCCCGAATACATGGCGAGTTGCCCTGCAATCGCTTGTTTCTCAGCAGTAGTTAGCTGATCTCCCTTAAGGAGGGCTGGAGCGTACTGCTCCTCTGTAAATGTCCTGACTTCGGTCAGGAAGGCCTCGAGATTCGGGTTTTTAGATGGGATTTTATTGTGATACCAGGCCGTTGCTGCATAGGTAGGGAAATGGATGAGATAGGCCGTATCGTCCCCCGGGCCAAATAGAAGATGTTGCAGTTCGAAGACGGCGGATACCATGATCACACCATTCATGGCGATACCTTTATCCTGAAGGTACTTCACCAGGCCCGCATTCCTAAAGGTACCGTAACTCTCTCCAAGCAGGTATTTTGGAGCGTTCATCTTCTCGCTGCCAATCAGGAATTGTTCAATAAACAGGCCAATACTCCGGATATCCTGATCCACACCCCAAAAATCTTCCCATTTCGCTTTCCCTACAGGGCGGCTGAACCCCACTCCAACAGGGTCGATCATGACCAGGTCTGCTTTATCGAGTACGGAGTATTCATTTTTCACAACCTCATAGGGAGCCGGGCCGGTATATCCGGGATCATTAACCACAATCCGTTTAGGCCCCAGTATTCCAAAGTGGAGCCAAAAGGAAGCCGAAAGGGGACCGCCGTTGAAAGCAAATATTATAGGGCGTTTTTTTGCGCTCGGCAAAAAATAATGTGTAAATCCAAACTGGGCAATAGGCTCATCGTTTTCATCCCGAAGCAAATGTGTTCCCGTTACAGCTTTTATGCCATAGGTCTTCCCATTCATGGTGAGGGATTGACTGGATTCAAAGGTCTCCGCTTTGGGTGTTTCTCCATTTGACTCAGGTTCTTTTTCCTGGGCCGTGAGACATAGATTCACAAATAAAATGATTACTAAAATGGATAGTTTCTTCATGCAGCTTGATTTTAGAATTTCCTCTGAAAGATACACAATTCACAACTTGGAAGGGCTACTCAGGTTGGCTACAGGCACTTTGTATGCCCTGGGAACGCCCAATAGAAACCAGCGATCACAAAATTGATGTTTCCTGTCACATCGGTTGTTTTCCACTGCCTTTTAGGAAGGCGACGGACCGCACTTAAGGGTCGCAATTTTTGACAGAAGAGCCACAGACAGGAAGGCGTAAAGCTATGGCAGGATGGCAGCATGACCGAAATCCTAACGATGTTTAAAGGTATAAAAAGTGAGATGAGGCTTATCTGAGGTACAACTCCGTAAAATGCTTCATATGCATCCCCGGAAGCATCATTTTCCAGCGATCCTTTTTAGAAATAATTCCTTTGGAAGCCAGTCGCGAGCCATCTACCCAGGTGCGGTAAATCAGTAAATAGGCAATTATCAGGATCAGAAATACCGTAAATCCAATTTGGGCTTCAACATAAAGGTAAATCGTAATTCCCAGAGGTAAGAGGATGGCAATATAGTAGAGAAATAAATTGCGCATAAGACGCCGTTTAGATACATAAAAATACAAAATAAGGGCAGGATACCCTCTATTGACCGCAGTGTTTTTTACCGGGTAATCCTATTTTGATTAGCGGATGAGTGGGTGGAATCCAGCCTTTAAAACACATTTGTTAATTCGTATACTCAACCCATGTAGCATATCGCTATCATCAGGGCAGACTACTCGCAAACACATTCCGGATCTTCACAATCTGTCAGGCCGTCCCCATCATTGTCCAAACCATCATCGCAGATTTCAGCAATACACTCCGGGCTGGTTTCGCAATCCAAGTCCTCACAGTCAATAAGTCCGTCACCGTCATTGTCAATCCCATCTGCACATAGTTCTACCGGGACTTCCTTGTCGTCCTGGTCTGTACAGGCGTTAATTCCAAAGAAGCTCAAACTACTCAGCAGGAATATGTAAGCAACTACCCCTTTCTTCATTTCTTATGTTAGTCATTTGATTTATAGCTATCTGGAAAACGAAAAAATCAGATGGTTTCGTATAGGGTGCATTTGTTTTCTGATTATTACGGAATACTAAAATGGCTATATGATTCGAAATTGCAGTATCTGTAACTACCTTACAGACAGGGAGGGGTTGGGAGGCCCCAAAAGCAGTCTGTCCAAACGAATAACGGAAAGAACTGCTTCTCTTTATTGCCATAAGGGATTTGCGAAAGCCTCCTGTTATTTACCGATCAAACGGATCAAAGCGCGTATCCCACCCCGAATTCCTTTAAAAACTATAAAACTGAGCAGGAGAAGTACCAGCCCGATCATTATCGGCAGTACCCCCCCGAAAGTATAGGCCATACCCAATACAAACCCCAACAAGCCCTCAAGCCTGTATGTCGGTATCCACAGTGCCAAAACCAGTGGCAATAGCAGCAAATAAGGCATAAATTCTTCCATGTTATACTCCCATAAGGCTGCCATGGTTAATCCGAATATAAGACCCCCGATAAAAAAACCTCGTGCAGATTTAAAAACAGGCGTGGAGGCACTATTAGCCTTCTTTGCGCGAACTTCTATAGCGTTAAGCGTAATCCAGGTAAGAATCGGGAGGCTTACGACCCCCCACCAGTTAGAAATCGCAGGCAGATCTTCTCTTGCAAGGAGGTTATGGCTGGTCACCCCTCCGTGGTAAGATTCCCAGAGGACATGCAATAGTATGAGAGCCCCGGATAAGAGAGATATCAGGAATTTATTGTTTAGCATCTTCCCGGTCATACCCGTGCGCATCTTTGGCTATTTATAGAGTTCATCTGTATTCGCGGTTGCGATTTCAAGGAATAGATTTCCAATTTTTTCACAAATAGCATGGAAAAATACCTCTCCTTTTTCCCGGCCAGCTTCAGAGGGGTTTCCCACTCCTGTATCTTCACTAATTTTGGACCAGGGTCTTTCGGACCACGCCCAGCCTTCGCGAAAAGCCTTTATTTGGATCTTTTTCTCACTACCCTTCCCCCACTCCGACTTCGGGAGTACCAGATGGGGCGCCAGATAAAGAATGAGGCTTGTTTCCATTTCTCCCGCGTGGTCTCCAGGGTGCTCGAAAAAATCCTCCGCAGCCACAGCAGTCCACCACTCGCAAACACCTAAAAACATGTCGGGAAAAAGAAGACCCAATTCCCGAAGTATCGACTTCCAATTGTTCCCCCCATGACTGTTAAGGATCATAAACTTACGGATTCCCTGCCGCTGCAGGACGGTCAACAGATCCTTAAGAATGGCGAACTGGGTACTGGGATTCAGGTTCATATCCAATAAGATATCGGCTTGCCCGGAATTGACGCCAAACGGGATGGTTGGCAGTACGATAATTTGTCCCCCTCCCTCCCAGGCGATCCGGCCTGCTTCTTCAGCAATTGCGGTTCCCTCGATCACATCGGTTGCATACGGCAAATGGTAATTGTGGGCTTCGGTAGCTCCCCAGGGCAAAATGGCCAGGTCAATTGTAGCTTCTTTGAGGTGCTTCCAGTTTGTCTCGGCTAGAACATATGGCCTTATCATGTCGGATTGTATTGGTGTTTTTATGGTCTGTCGACCTTGAAGTTAGGTAATTATCCTTGTTTCTGCTATATTTAAATGCCAACTACCACTGCAAGTCATATGTTCCCTTTTCTGATTGGATTTTTCCGAAGGTTGTATTCCCGGAGTTTTAGGATAAGATTTTGCCTGCTTGCCGCGCTAGGTGTATTACTGATCGCCTCCTGTAAGTCTATGGGACCGAAGACGATCCCTCCGGATGGCTTTAACTACAATCAGCGAATTGCAGATCAGGAAAATGAACAGATGCTTCTCAACCTGGTCAGGTTAAGATACCTGGAAATGCCGCGTTTTCTCAACGTGGCTTCTGTAATCAATACGTATAGCAGGGGCGGGGGAGCTGGAGTCAATGGAAATTTGAATCCGGTAAACAGCCCAATAGGTGCAAATATTAATGGGAACTGGTCAGACCGCCCGACCATTACCTATACCCCCATGAGCGGACAGGCTTTTGCCCAAAGCCTGCTTACCCCTCTACCTCCTTCTGTAATCTTTTTTCTGATTCAGTCGGGTTGGTCGTCACATCGCCTGATGCGGCTTTCCAACTCCATGATAAATGGGCTTCATAACGAAATTGGAACTCCAGGCGAACGCAGACAGGGAGACGCGGAATTTCATGAATTACTGGACATTTTACATCAGTTACAGCTGGATGGAGCTTTGGGCATGCACTTCAAAGGGGATTGGCCTAAGGTAGATGTGGAGCTTGTTTTACCGAAACAAGGAAGAACTGATTCTATTGAGAAGTCCATAAGGAGGTTCAAAGAAATTCTGAAACTCGATCAGGATGCCCATATTTTCGAAATTGAATATGGCGTAATTCTTGAAAAGGAAAATCAAATCCTGGTTCAGACGCATTCCATTATGGAAATGCTCGCCAATCTCTCATGGTATATCGATGTGCCTGAGGCCCATGTCATTGAGGGCCGCACAGAATCGAGTTTTAAGCCAGATGATGCGGATCTGATACACGTCAGGGTATCCAAAGAGAAGCCAAAAGACGCTTTCAAGTCCATACAGTTCAGAGACCATTGGTTTTACATAGACGACAGGGACGTCGCCTCCAAAAATACCTTCACTGTGATTCAAATACTCTTTAGTATGGCCAATAACGGGAGTGGATCCGTGGGGCCACTGATATCCATAGGGAATTAAGTCACACCCCTCCCGCTGATGCATTTCAAGGGGAAAGGACCCTTTTTAATCTGCATGTATTCGGGTGGTAAAACGAAGGATTAAAAGGAATAGCCTTAGCGCCTGTTTCGCCTGTTTGGCCGGTTCGAATCCCGGTTTCCTTTATTTTTCCTTCTCGCATCAAAGAACTCCTGCCGCTTGCGGGCCTTCTCCTTGTCAAAAGCTTTTTTCTCATTTGCGGTCATCGGGCGATCCGTTTGAGGAAACGGGTGATCCTCAACGCGCTGAATTTTCTGGTCGATCAGTTTCTCAATCGATTTGATATACGCATTCTCTTCTGGCTCGCAAAGGGAAATGGAAACGCCTTCTTCCCCTGCTCTTCCCGATCGTCCAATCCGATGCACATAGGTCTCGGGTTCATTGGGGATATCGAAGTTGACTACATAGCGCAACTGATCGATATCAATACCCCGGGAAGCAATGTCGGTAGCCACCAAAACCCGAATTTTGCCCTGCTTAAAGTCTTTTAACGCCTTCTGCCTTTGGTTTTGGGATTTGTTCCCATGTATGGCAGCCGCTCCAATATGTTTTTTGTTCAGATTCTTACAAATGCGATCCGCCCCGTGTTTGGTCCTGGAAAAAAGAAGCACCTGATCCATTTCTGGATCCCTGAGGATGTGTAAAAGTAATTCCGGCTTACTCGACTTGTTGGTTAAATAGAGATACTGCTGAATGGTTTCAGCCGTCGAAGAGACTGGGCTAACGGCAACCTTTATGGGGTTGGTTAGGATATTCCGGGACAAGGATACAATGGTGTCGGGCATGGTGGCCGAGAAAAACAGGGACTGCCTTTTTTCAGGGAGTTTGGCCAGTACTTTTCGAATGTCGTGAATAAAGCCCATATCCAACATCCTGTCCGCTTCGTCAAGTACGAAATAATCGATACTGCTCAGTCGAATAAACCCCTGATTCATCAGGTCCAGAAGCCGTCCCGGGGTCGCTACAAGTATGTCTACCCCACGGCGCAGGGCGTCAGTCTGCTTATTTTGGTTGACCCCGCCAAAGATGACCGTATTCCTTATTCTGGTGTGCCGGCCGTACGCATCCAGGCTTTCACCAATCTGTATGGCAAGCTCACGTGTGGGGGTCAGTATTAAGGCCCGAATCTGTCGGGCCCCTTGTTTTGATTCGTATTCCTCAACCAGTTGTTGCAAAATTGGGATGGCAAAAGCTGCGGTTTTCCCGGTACCCGTCTGGGCACTCGCCAAAATATCCCTTCCTTTAAGTAGTTCTGGTATCGCCTGTACCTGTATGGGTGTTGGCGATACGTAATTTTCTTCTTTAAGCGCCCGCTGTATCGGGGCTATCAATTCCAAATCTTCAAATGTCATCAAGTTCTTGTTGTGATTCCAAATGAATTCAATCCTGGAACCTTATTAATTAAAATCAAGCGGCAAAAGTAGTTGATTCCCCGGCAGTAACGGGCATAAAGGTGATTTATCTTCCTGAAGGGGGCAATTATGCTACCGAATCGGAATGTATGCAGGGGTCATTCAGGAGTTCGGCAATCCCTGTCGCATAAAACGGTTCGCGGTAAAACACCCGGGGCTACTCTTTCGAAACGACTTCCAGACGTACCTCTACAATACCGCTATCCATAAAATCCAGGGTTGTAGCGGCAGCCTGAGACAGGTCGATTATGCGGCCTGCTATAAACGGACCGCGATCCGTGATCGTTACCATAACGGATTTTCCGTTCTCGAGGTTGGTCACCTTTACCTGAGTACCAAAGGGCAGGGTACGATGGGCCGCAGTGAATTTTGAATTGCTGAATTTTGTGCCGCTGGATGTAATCCGGCCTTCAAAGGAGGTGCTGTAGAAGGAGGCAAGCCCTGTTTCAGCAGGCCTTTGGGCCTTTTGCTGGCATGCTGAGACTGTACTTAGCAGTAAGGCCAATGCCAAAACCACCGGGGGCCTGAACACAAATCTCTTAATTACCTTACCAAATATGTTCATTGTGTGAGACATTGGTTTGATCACTTATACTTATTGGAACCGGCCCAAAGACTGCTGCCGGAATCCAATTATCCAAATTACTGCCTACTCCAGAACCTCAGCCTTTAGGATCCTGACATCCCGTAATGGCCTGTCCCTGGAGTCTGTATCCACTCCGGCGATAGCATCAACAACAGAAAGCCCTGAAATGACTTCTCCGAAAACCGTATAATTCTGATCCAGGTGCGGTGTCCCTCCCAGGGTCCTGTAGACCTCCCGATGCGCTTCCGGTATCCTGTAGATTTCAAAGCCCTCATAGTCCTTTGCCAGGGCCTCGAATTCCGCATTAAGTTTGGCAAACGTATCCATATCCTCCTCGTCTATGGCTGTCTTCAGGGAGTCCAGCTTCGCCTGATGTTCCGGCTCACGCTTGACGTAATACTCGGCGAGCCAACCATTAATTCGCGTTTCGGCCCGGTCTAATAAACTGTCGTTTAGAATTTTCCCCTGAACAATATAAAACTGGGTGCTACTCGACACCCGGTCAGGCGTATTTCCCCTGGCGGCGGCAAGAACCCCTTTCTTGTGAAAGAGATCAGGTCGGATCTCGGCAGCCACAGTGTAGGGCAGGTCTGCATTTCCCAGAGTATCCCCGGGTTGTGCATTTTTACTATCCGTATCGCCACCCTGAATCATAAATTCTTCAATTACCCGGTGAAACAAGACCCCATCAAGTACGCTATCGCGGACAATCCTGACAAAATTATCCCGATGCAACGGGGTTTCGTCGTAGAGTTTTAGGATTATTTCCCCATGAGTAGTTACAAATTTCACCTTCGTCGGGGCTTCCTGGCCTAAAGGGTCCGTGAATGATTTAAAGCCCAAAATGCATATAAAACAAAGGAGCACCCCAGAATAGGCTAAGCCTTTTACCAAATTAAATCTTTGTCGCATGTAAACTATTGTTTCCTAGGTGGTTATTTAGTGTTATTGAAATTAAGGGACTTGGTTTTCCGGGCCATCGATACGGTTACATTTAATTTTCATGGTGCAAGTCGATGTCACTGTTCCAGAACCATCTCCCGAAAAGGTTAAAACACAGCGCTTCCAGGATACCGGTCAAAAAACCAAAAACAGCGAAAATAACCGGCATTCCAATTAATGCCCCAAATGCCAGTACGGTGCCGTAACTCAGGCCCGGGGTTTCATCAGAATTCATCCAGCCTAAACTAACCAAGGCATCCAGGATCAAACCGCCAAAAGCGTATACGATCCCGGCCACCAAACCCAATGGGATGAGCAACAAAGCCTGGTACCTGGCAAAGGGAAGCACCTTCATTTTACGCCGTCTTTCAGCCATTCGCCCACTTTTCTTTATAGTTGAACCCACAGGACGGATCATCCTATTTAAAGATACCATAAATCCGCTTACCAGACGCCTCCCTGGTCTTTCGCGCTATAAATTTCTGCCCGTAACATTTGATCAAATAACTTAATTCGATAAAATACACTCGATTACACAACTCCCTTAACATCCTTTTAAGAATGTCAATATTCGATTTTGCTACCTTTAGGCACTAACTAATTCAAACGATTTTATGAAGCATTTTTTCCTCCTTTTGATGGTTGCCGTTTCCTTTTCGATTACCGGACAGGAATTTTCAATGAAACTGGCGGGTGATCTTAAACCCCGCAATATCGGACCTGGCGGAATGAGCGGTCGTGTTACAGCCATTGACGTGGTTTCCAGCGAGCCTGATATCATGTATGCGGGAACCGCTTCCGGAGGCCTTTGGAAATCGACTTCCGGGGGAATAAAATGGGAGCCCATATTCGACGATCAGGCTACGGCCTCCATCGGGGCCATTGCCATCCATCAATCGAATCCCTCTGTTGTATGGGTTGGAACCGGAGAGGGAAATCCACGAAACTCCTTAAATGGGGGTTACGGGGTGTATCGCTCTCTGGATGCAGGGCGCAGCTGGCAACTCATGGGCCTGGAAGAGACCCGGCATATTCATAGAATCATCATCGATCCTACCGACCCGAATACGGTATATGTGGGAGCCATAGGTTCTCCCTGGGGCGAACACCCGCAGCGCGGCGTTTTTAAAACAACGGATGGAGGAGAATCCTGGGAAAAGATCCTATTTGCCAACAATAAAACCGGGGTTGCGGATATGGTAATGGACCCTACAAATCCCAATAAACTCCTGGTAGCTATGTGGGAGCACAAGCGCGATCCTTGGTTCTTCAATTCCGGGGGTCCGGGATCGGGACTTCATATGACCCATGATGGCGGTAAAACATGGAAAGCGCTCAGTGAAAAAGACGGGCTGCCCAAAGGAGATCTCGGGCGGATTGGCCTGGCCATTGCCCCGGGGAACCCTGACATTGTCTATGCGCTCATTGAAGCCAAGAAGAATGCCCTCTACAAATCTGAAGATGGTGGATTCACCTGGAAAAAAATTAACGATAAAAGTGATATCGGAGATCGTCCCTTTTACTATTCGGACATCTTTGTAGATCCGCAGAATGAGAATCGGGTGTATTCCGTTTTTACCTACGTCAATGTCTCGGAAGATGGCGGAAAGAATTTTAAGCAACTTATGCCGGCATACGGCACCGACAATGGGGTCCACCCGGATCACCATGCCTGGTGGATTCACCCGCAGGACGGAAAATTCATGATCGACGGAAACGATGGTGGGCTTAACATTACCCGTGATGGCGGGCGCTCCTGGCGCTTTATCGGCAACCTTCCTGTGGGGCAGTTTTACCATATAAGTGTGGATCAAGAATATCCCTACAACGTCTATGGCGGGATGCAGGATAATGGATCCTGGCGCGGGCCGGCATATGTTTGGAGGTCCCAGGGCATCCGAAATTCCTACTGGCAGGAAATAGCCTTTGGCGATGGTTTCGACGTCGTTCCCGATGTTGAGGATTCGCGCTACGGTTATGCCATGAGTCAGCAGGGGTTTGTGCGCAGATACGACTGGATGACCGGAAACGCCTACAGCGTTCGTCCCACCCCACCTGATGCCACCACCAAGATCCGGTTTAATTGGAACGCCGGGATCGGACAGGACCCGTTTGATCCTCAGACGGTCTATTTTGGAAGCCAGTTTGTTCATAAGAGCACGGATAAGGGACTTACCTGGAAGGTAATCTCCCCCGACCTGACCACGAATGACCCCGAAAAACAAAAGCAAAGCGACAGCGGTGGCCTTACCATGGATGCCACCGGAGCCGAAAATCATTGTACCATACTGGTTATCGAGCCATCACCCGTGGAAAGAGACATGTTGTGGGTTGGGTCGGATGATGGCCGGGTACACTACACTCAAAACGGAGGAGATTCCTGGACGGAAGTGACCGCAAATATCAAGGGGCTTCCCAGGGGCAGCTGGATTCCACAAATCCGCGCCTCAAAAACAAACAAAGGAGAGGCGCTACTTGTGGCAAATGATTATCGCCGTTACAATTACACCCCTTATGCTTATAGAACCCGCAACTACGGAAAAACTTGGGAACGGATTGTGGACGAAGGAGACGTAAAGAGCTTTGTACTCTCGATCCTCGAAGATCCTGAAAACCCGAATCTGATGTTTATGGGTACAGATGACGGCCTGTATATCTCTATGGATGCCGGGGCTAAGTGGCAGAAATGGACGCATGGGTTCCCCACGGTTTCCACAAAAGATCTGGTTATCCACCCCAGGGAGCAGGATTTAGTCATTGGTACTTTTGGACGGGCTGCATGGGTGCTTGACGACATTCGTCCCTTGCGCGAAATAGCTGCGGATGGGGATATCCTATCCAGAGAAATAAGTGTCTTCAACCCGCCTACGGCATATCTGGCGGCGAACCAGCAGCCGAGTGGCACCCGTTTTGGTGCCGATGCCATCTTTAATGGGGCAAATCGGCAAAGGGGTGGGATGATCACCTATTACCTCAAAGAAGGAGCGGCCGCAAAATCAAAGAAGGAGGAAAGCGATGAAAATAAAGAAGAAACACCTGAGAAATCCACAGAGACTGAGGCCGATTCAAAAAAGAAAACGGATAGTGTTTTTGTCAGGATTTACAGCCAGGACAGGCTCATCCGCACGCTGAAGTATAAAACCCCGGATTCGGCAGGTCTTCACAGGGTGTACTGGCGACTGGATGAAGCCGGGCCGGACCGCCCTTCGCGCAAACTCGAGGAACGCAAACGCGAACCGGGAGGCGCTACGGTAAAACCCGGGACCTATCGGGTCGTTGTGGCACTTGGAGATGCCCGGGATGAGACTCAGATCCGGGTAGAATCGGATCCCCGTCTGGAAGTATCCACCTCTGGGATTGAGGCCCGCTACACAAGTACTAAAAAACTCGACGGCTACCTGCAGACAACGGCAGATGCGGTAAAACAACTCGCTCAAAGCAAGAAAGTGGCTGATTCTTATGCCGCTGATTTAAAGAAGCTTGATAAAGAAAAATACAAGTCTCAAATCGAAGCTTCCAAAGAAATCAGTAAGAAAGTGGACACGCTTCTGGCCACCTATGTTGGAAAAGTAGACAAACGGCAGGGCATCACCCGGAACCCCGAAATGACCGTAACACGAAGGATCTACAATGCCTATGGTTATGTGCAAAGCCGACCGGATGGCATGACGGCAACCGAACAGAATTTGATTGCGTTTGCTGAGGCGGATTTGAAGAAAGCCCTTTCTGAAACCAATGCCTTCTTCTCAAACGACTGGAAGGCATACAAGGAGGAGATGGAAGGACTGGATCTCTCCCCGTTCAAGGAAACCAAAACATTTACCTTAACGAATTAGTACTCATTTAAAAATTATGAAAAATCTACTTTGGTCACTTAGCGCCGCCCTGCTGATTATGGGTTGTAAGCAGGAAACGGATAAATCCCAGGTCGCTATACCCCTGCCGACATATACCATCGAACAAATGATGGATAATGAAAACGTTGGGGGCGGGAGTTTTTCCCCGGATAAATCAGAGATTCTGGTTTCCAGCAATCGGTCCGGAATCTATAATATGTATACGATTCCCACCGGGGGTGGAGACTTCAGGCCCGTAACGCAATCAGATAGCTCCTCGGTTTTTGCCATTTCGTTTTTCCCCGAAGATAGCAGGAAGCTCTTCAGGATGGATGACAATGGAAATGAGGTCTATCATATTTATTTGATGGGAGAAGACGGCAGCATAAGGGATTTAACCCCCTGGGATGGGGCGCGCTCTCTGTTTTATGGTTGGTCAGACGATAAGAAGTCCTTCTTTTTTGCATCCAATCGCCGGGACAAAAAGTACAACGACCTTTATGAAATGGATTTAGAGTCCCTCACTCCCGAAATGGTCTTTAAAAATGAAGAAGGATATACGCTTCAGGCCATTTCCAGAGATAAAAAGCACATTGCTATGGGCAAATCCATAAACACCAATGACAGCGATCTGTATCTCTATGAACGCTCCTCAGGGACACTGACGAAAATAAATGAGAACCAGTCCGCAAATTCAGCGGAGGACTTCACCCCTGATGACAGTGCCTTGCTCTACACGACAGATTATGGCGCGGAATTCGCCTATCTCATGAAGTACGATATCGCTACTGGTAGCAGGGAGAAAGTAGCGGAAAAACAATGGGACATTACCGGAAGCTATTTCACCGACAAGGGAACCTATCAGGTGACCTATACCAATGAGGATGCTAAGAATGCCATAGAGATTACGGAAGTGGCCACAGGATACCCGCTTGAAATGCCGATTATGGAAGGCATGGATATCAACAATGTGGGATTTTCCTCAGATGAATCGGTACTCCGTTTTTATGCAGGGGGTTCAAACACGCCCTCCAACCTCTTCGTGTACGACCTGGAAACAAAGCGAATAACACAGCTTACAAACGTCCTGAACCCGGAAATTGACCCAGGGCATTTGGTAAAGGCAGAAGTAATCCGGTATGCCTCCTTTGACGGCCTTGAAATTCCAGCGATATACTACCGTCCCCAGCAGGCTACCGATACCCAGCCCGTACCCGCCTTGGTTTGGGTACACGGCGGACCCGGAGGACAATCCCGACAGGGATTCAGCCCGCTGATTCAGTACCTGGTGAATCACGGATATGCCGTGCTGGCCGTAAACAACCGGGGAAGTTCGGGATATGGGAAATCGTTTTACCAGATGGATGATTTGAATCACGGCGACAAAGACCTCAAAGACTGTATTGCCGGAAAGGACTGGTTGGCTGAACAACCTGGAATAGACGGAGAAAAGATCGGGATCATCGGCGGATCGTACGGCGGTTATATGACCATGGCAGCCCTTACTTTTGCGCCTGAGGAATTCGATGTAGGCGTAAATATTTTCGGGGTTACAAACTGGATTCGCACCTTGCGGTCCATTCCGGCGTGGTGGGAAGCCTCCAGAATTGCACTTTACAAAGAATTGGGAGACCCTTACAGCGCTGATTCGGTAAGACTAAGGGAAATTTCCCCCCTCTTCCACACCGAACAGGTCACCAAACCGCTTATGGTGCTTCAGGGAGCCAAGGACCCCAGGGTCCTGCAGGTGGAATCTGATGAAATTGTAGCCGGAGTACGGAAAAATGGCGTACCTGTAGAATATGTACTGTTTGAAGATGAGGGCCACGGCTTTTTGAAAAAAGAGAATCAAATAGAGGGGTATAGTCAAATTCTCGAATTCCTCAACGTCCATTTAAAGAAGGACCCGGGTGTTCCAATAAAGGACGATGCCCTGGAAGGGACTGAAATTCAATCGGAATAATCTCCAATAGGTATGGGAAGATATCCCTTTAAGAAAAACCTAGCGAATTCCGCAGGCCTGGTTTTAACCCTTCTGACCCTTGTCTTAAGTGGGCCGGACAGTCTCAATGCTCAGGAAACTGGCGAAGAAGAGCTCGGTGCATGGTATATGTATTTTGGAATGAACCGGTTTGCGGAACGCTGGAGCCTTCATACGGAAGCTCAGTGGCGATATTATCAGTGGAACAGGAATTTTAATCAGCTACTGCTTCGTACGGGTATCAACTACCACATTAGCGAGAAGGCAATAGCTACCCTTGGATATGCCTATATCGATACGGATCCGACCTTTGAGGATGCTCCATCACCGGATACCCCTTTTGCAGGCAACCTGATTTCCGAAAACAGGATATTTGAACAGTTCATCCTGATGAATCGGGTATCGGAACTGCGATTCGAACACCGATACCGTTTGGAACAACGCTTTATAAATTATCAGGGCGAAAATCAAACACGCCACAGGGCGCGATATCGCCTGCAGTTGACCTTACCCCTTACGGATACCTTTTTTATCAATGTGTACGATGAGGTATTTTTAAACCTTCAGGGGGAGGTTTTTGACCAAAACCGCCTGTATGCAGCCTTTGGTGTTCGGATTACTGAAAATAGCAGTATTCAGATCGGCTATCTGAAGAACCATTTTAGGAATACCAATTTTGATCGGCTGCAATTCGCGCTCTTTTTCAATCCTGACCTTCGCAATATTTTCGGGAAGCAACCCTTAAACTAGCAGGGGTTCAGGCAGGTTTTCGCGTGCTTTTGACGATATTAGTGGGAAACCCACCGACTCATGAGCACGCAGAAAGTATATTTCGAAAATGAAAACGGGGATCAGTTAACGGGTCGCTTGTCCTTTCCACCCGACAGACACCCGCACAACTTTGCACTATTTGCCCATTGTTTTACCTGTACCAAAAACCTCGTTGCGGTCCGCAACATTAGTAAGGCCCTTGCAAAGGAAGGTTTTGGCGTATTGCAATTTGACTTTACGGGCCTGGGTGAAAGTGATGGGGATTTTGAGGAAACCAACTTTTCCGCGAATATTTCAGACCTCAAAGCTGCATCAGATTTTCTGGCGCACACCTATAAGGCACCTACCCTGATCATCGGGCATTCCCTGGGGGGGGCTGCGGTGATCTTTGCTGCAGCACAGATCCCGGCCATACGCGCTGTGGCTACATTGGGAGCCCCCTCAGATCCGGAGCACGTAACCAAACTGCTGCGCAACAGCCTGGAAGAAATCCGTCTTCAGGGAAAGGCAGAGGTACAGATTGGCGGTCGGGGATTCACCATTCAGGAACAGTTTCTCAAGGACCTTCAGTCCCATAGGCTTCCTGATGTGGCCCGAAAACTCGACCGTGCCCTGCTCATCCTTCATTCTCCCCAGGACAAGATTGTCGGGATAAAAAATGCCGAGGAAATCTACCAAGCTGCCAGGCACCCAAAAAGCTTTATCAGCCTGGATGGAGCGGACCACTTGCTGAGTTCAGGAGAAGATTCAAGATACGTGGGAAATGTCATTGGCGCATGGGCCAAACGCTATGTTCACCGGCCGGAAGCTACCCCCCTGATGACGGATCACCAGGTGGTTGCCAGCCTCGATATCGATGATGGGTTTACCACAGAAATGAAGGTTGGGAATCACTATCTGACCGCCGATGAGCCCGAAGATTTCGGAGGGAAGGACTTCGGACCTTCTCCATATGAATTGCTCTCAGCGAGTCTCTCAGCCTGTACTTCCATGACGTTACAGATGTATGCGCGTCGCAAAGGTTGGGCCCTTGAGTCCGTAGAGACCCATACTTCGTACAGCAAACAGCACGCTCTGGACTGTGAAGCATGTGAAGACAGTCCGGGCGCCAAAATAGACACCTTCCACCGGGAGGTAGCCCTGTCCGGGCCCCTGGAAGAGAATCAGAGGAAGCGTTTACTCGAAATAGCAGACCGGTGTCCGGTACACCGTACGCTACATTCAACCACCCAGATCAAGACACAACTCAGGCAACAATGAGCTGTCCCCGCTACCAGGAAGCGCTCCTAATTGACAACCATCGGTTTATTGCGTATCTTTTGAGCTCATTAAACTAAAATCAATGAAAAAATCGAGTATAATTTTTATGGCACTGGCGTTAAGCCTGGGGCTCAGTTGTAAAGAGGACAAAAAAGAAACCAAAGAAGTAGAGGAGACCGTGGAGGAGATTACGGAAACGGTGGAGGAAACGATCATAAGTTTCCGGATGGAACCCAAGAGCGATAGCAACGTACAGGGAATGGTTAATTTTGTGGAAAAAGATGGCATGGTTGCCATGAGCGCCACATTTTCTGGCCTTAGCCCGGGAGAACACGCAATCCACATTCACGAGAAAGCAGATTGCTCTGCCGCCGATGGCACATCCACCGGTGGACATTGGAACCCCACTGCACAGCCTCACGGTAAATGGGGTGATGCCGCCGGATTCCACAAAGGAGATATCGGGAATTTTCTGGCCAACGAAGACGGCAGCGCTGAAGTTAGTTTTGAAACGGACGCCTGGTGTATAGGTTGTGGAGATCCCAACAAAGATATTCTCGGAAAGGCAGTAATCGTCCACCAGGGATCAGATGATTTCACTTCTCAGCCCAGTGGGGCTGCAGGACCCAGGATTAGTTGTACGGGAATTATAGAATAAACAGCCGGCACCTAGCATAACCGACTCTTTAAGGAGTCGGTTTTTTTTTGGCCCGTTTGAGCGATTGATGCGCGAGGTACAACTTTACGCCCAGGAAACCCATAAATGCAATCCAGAGAAAAAATAAAAATAGTTCCATACCACAGTATTTAGTGTTCTTAATCCAGATGCCTGTCCTTGCCTGAAGAAATGCATACATCCAACCCTCCAGGTAATCCATGCGCCTGATGGGGTAAAAATAAGTTATCGCGCTCCCCTATCAACTGATAAAAAATACTAGAAAACCGATTAAAGGGTCATTTTTTGCCATGAAAAGTGCATTTTTGACAGAAATATCCCACCTCCGGGATGGATTCGCCCCCCTTGCCTTTATCGAAAAAGGAGAATCCGTATACTTTTTTCATCTATTTTTGGAAGTCTAACTCAGTAAAGCATGAATCCTTCAGCTCCCGGCTGGATAGATAAATTTGGAGCGCTCCGGGCGGCAGAGCCCATCCCATACCGGGATATGCGTGCCCTTGATGCCGACTTGCGCGCTTGCGGGTTTATGTACGGGATTAATGTCGGTATCCCCGGGTTTATCAAACCTTCCTATCGCCTGTCCCAGGACGAAAAAGCGAAGATCAATCTTCTTGCCGGATTGTATTGCAGCCATCGGCTGATACGTCCACAGTCTTCCTACGCTGATTTTATTGGGAGTGTTCGGGACTTCTACAAATCCCTGGAACTCGGGCAGCCCAATTTGCTTCAAAAAATCCTCAGGAGTGGTAAAACCTCGGTACAACTCGAAAAAATCCTGGATTCAAGAGTATACCTTGGCGAATCGGTTTTAAGCCGGACCTTCAATTCACTGATCACAAATGTGCTGCTTCCCATAGATGTTCTGGCGTATAGAGCTTTTCTTAATGGAGAAACGTCTTTGAAAAAACGCGCCGGAGAACTTGAATCCCTGGTAATCAATATTATATACCATTCGCTGGACTCGGAATCCCCTTCTGAAAGCAGAAAAAAATTGCGGGAGGCTTTTGAAAATTCCCGCACCTATCTCACCATCCAACAACCGGAGCAATTCAGTGATTTCAAAGGGCGCCTGGAAAAATACGCTGGAACAGATGCCGCACACTACTTCCTGGACATTGCAACACTTACAGCCCTGGAACAAAACTCAAAAGATACACGGCAGCAGCGGTATGTTCTAACCCTGGGGGGCGCTTTGGGCTATCGGAAAAAAGAAATTGCGGGAGCCCTGAGGGATATCAACGCCTTTTTTAAGCTGCACAGCAAACAAATCTATTTTTTGAGGGAAGCCCTTCCGGGTTCTCAGTATTATGAAAGTATGGCCCGTGTGGTGGATCGGCTCATCAGTAGAAACAGCAAACGCCTCAGAAAGGAATTGTCCCAGAGCAAAGAACTCATGATATTACTCTCTAAATCCACGGTCCGGGAATTGAGTCCAACAGAGAAGAAAAAGGTGCAACAACAACTGTTGGATATTTTTAAAAGCATTCCGTCCCTGGCCATATTCCTGCTGCCCGGAGGGGTGGTTTTATTGCCGATTTTCATAAGCCTGATTCCAAAGCTACTTCCTTCATCTTTTGATGAAAATCGCGTCGATTAAGCTCAAAAATCAGCTATAAGTTTTTTCTATACTAAGTGCTAATAATTTATTTATCAGTATTTTAGTATTTATCACTCCAACCAAAGCTTAAAGTCCTTTACGCGTTCCCTGCTCACGATGATTTCCTGCTCACTGAACCGGTTCATCTTTACTTTCAGGCGCGAATTTGAGTAGGAAATGATATCTGCGATGTGATTTATTTGCACATAAAACTTCCTGCTTACCCGGAAAAAAGTCTCGGGTGAAAGTTCTGCTTCCAGTTGTTCCAGCGTCGTGTCGAGCAGGTAGGAACGCCCCTCGGTTGTCGCGGCATACGTCCCTTTGTTTTCGCTGTAAAAACACTCCACCTCATCGGTGGGAATGATTTTTATATGCTGCCCCACCCTTGCGGTAAATCTACTTTTGTATTCCCGTTCCAGGGGATTAACCAGGAGTTTTCGGATATCTTCAAAATCGACGCGTACCTCAGACCTTCCTGAACCGAGGTTTTTGTATTTGGTAATTGCAGCCTGGAGTTCCTCCTCGTCGATGGGTTTTAGCAGATAATCAATGCTATTGAGTTTAAAAGCCTGAAGGGCGTATTCATCATAAGCGGTCGTAAAGACGATCGGGCTGCGGACGGTCACCTGGTCGAAGATCTCGAAAGAGAGTCCATCCGATAATTGAATATCGAGGAAAATAAGGTCCGGGTGCGGCTCGGTCTCGAACCACGCAATAGATTCGGCAACGGAATGAAGCATTTGTGAAACTTCAATATTCATAGACTCCAAAAGCCGCGAAAGTCTCCTGGCGGATGGTTTTTCGTCCTCGATAATCAGTGCTTTCATCCTTGTGTCGTATTTGATTTTGTGCCCGATTCGGATGGCTTCTCAAATCGTTTTGATTCCTCCCTGTCTTCATCCATATACTTCTGAATCATGCGGTCTTCCCATGATTTACCGAAAAACGGATTCAGTCTGAATGTGATCATGGCGTGAATCAACAGTCCAATACCCCAAAATATGGCCGTTGTGAAGTTATAATAGTGCAGACTAAAGTCTTCCTTACGCGACTGTGAAATCACCATGACAGCAATGATGAAAATATTGATGACGATATAAACCATCAGGTGAATATAGAACCCTTTGAGCTCTTCGACACGCTTTTTGGCGCGTTTGCGTTTTTCAATAATGGTGTGATCTTCCATTTCAGTAGACTGTTTATAAGGTTCTATTCCCATCGGGATTTACTCTTGTCGTCTTGTTCCATGAATTCCTGGATTTTCCGGTCTTCCCAGTCCCTTGAGAAAAACGGATTCCAGCCAAAAGTCCTGAAGGCGTGGAAAAACAAACCTATTCCCCAGCCGAATGCCGCCCAGAGGAACCACATGTAGCGCCATTCATTGGTCAGGTAGTTAATCACTGCCAGAAGGGAGATCACAAAGATGTAAGAGGTCAGGTTGCCATAAAACTTCTTGAGTTCATTTACCCGCTCTTTGGCCCTTAAATATTTTGATTCCCGATTTTCCATAATCTGTTTGTTTATCTGTGTGTTTGATTTATTTAAAGGTGGATCCCTTTTGTTCGGCATCCATCAGCTCTTCTATCTTACGGGCCTCCCAGTGTTTTCCCAAAAATGGGTTATATCCATAGGCTTCCATTCCCTGCATCAGAAGCCCAAAGCCCCATCCTATTGCGGGAAAGAAGGCCCAGGGAATACTGAAGCCAATTGTTGTCCAGTTGATCCAGAACAAAAATGGAATTACAATACAATAGGCCAACAGGGATCCGTAAAAATCCTTAATCGCCTTAACGCGTTCTTTGGCCCGCAGGTAGCTGTCGTATTTATCTTGTGTATTCATGAGGTCTGTGTTTTAGTTACCCCAAAAATGCCGCATCCGTCAGGGTTTTCAAAAAAGAGGATTCCGAGTCGTTGGATTCCCTGACTGAATTGTCATAAAAGGCTTAAAATTCGTCTTTTTCCATGAGTTCCCGAATCTTGCGTTCCTCCCACCGCTTGCCCCAAAGCGGGTTGTAACCGTAGGCTTCCATGCCGTGCATCAATACCCCAAAACCCCATCCCATGGCTGGAAATATCACCCATGGAAAGTCGTAACTGGTGGTTTGCCAGTTCAGCCAGGCCAAAAAGGGTATCACAACCAGATAAGCCCCTAAATTCCCATAAAAACTTTTAATTGCTTCCACTTTTTCCCTGGCCTTTACGTAGCGTTTGTCTTCAATATACTCTTCTTGTGACGAGTATTTGGATACCTTTCGGCTGAGCATGGGTACCGCTACGCGAAACTGATTCCCGTCTTTTTCGATTTTCAATTGACGTTCCGAAAGGAGGGAATATCGCTGGAGGATGTTCTGTAGACCCACCCCACTCGATTTAGAAATTACCTGTTTTTCCTGTAAATTGTTGGTTACCACTACGTAACCGTCTTCCTCAGTCACTTTTATATATAAGGGACGATCTGGGGTAACCACATTGTGCTTGACCGCATTTTCAAGCAATAATTGGAGCGAAAGCGGAACAATTTTAGCGTTTGGATCGGCACTGTGCTCCGGAATTTCAAAATGAATCCCCTCCTCAAAACGCATTTTCAGTAAACGCACGTAGGTACGGGCAAAGGCGAATTCTTCATCCACGGGCACGAGTTCCTTATTCTTTTGTTCAAGTACATAGCGGTACACCTTTGAGAGGGCAGTTGTAAAGCGCTGGGCCTGATGAGGGTCTTCTTCGATCAAGCTCGTAAGCACATTCAGGCTGTTAAACAGGAAATGCGGATCCAATTGATTTTTAAGGGCATCGAATTGAGCAGAAGCCGTACCGGCAATGATTTTCTGTTGTTTTACCTTATGCTCCTGTCGGTGCTTGTAATAAAATACTGCGTAAAAAACTCCGGCAATAAAAGCGGCGAGGATTGAGGTACCGAGGTAATAGTCTATGGATTCTCCCATTAGAAATCCCGACAGGTCATTTCCTCTTAGGCCAACACTTATGATGCTTCGGGCAAAAAAGATAGCAATCATGGAAACCCCGATATTTCCAAGAATACTCAAGATCAGGTTCCTGCCCCTGAATAAATCAAGCCCGTAACGCTTTAACAAATAGGAAATCAGGATGTAATTGGCCAGATAAATCAGCCATGAAAATATCATGTGATCCAGGAGATTCGACCAAAAGGTCCTGTTGATCACAAGGCTTTGCCCATTGAAGAAGTATATCGCCTGAAATACGATAAATAATAGTACGCCGATTAGCGTTGCATTAATAAAGTGCCTGAATATGGATTTCATGGGAAAAAACTTCTCGCCTTTAATTTAGTAAAAAACGCTTCAGGTGCTATGCCCAAAAAAGAGCTTCCTGATACGCGTGTGTTGAATTTACAAATCTAGATGACTACATAACGCAACCTTAAAATAATGTCCTGAAATGGTAGAATTCCGTTCCGAATTGTACTTTTAGCAGGTCGATCCCACACCCTATGTATATTCCGGAATCCTATCGCAATGAGAATCCAGAGGAAATTCATGAATTCCTAAAGGAAAATGCTTTTGGCATACTGGTCTGTAATGGTCCCGAGGGGCCTATGGCTACACACTTGCCCCTGGAACTCGTTGAAAAAGATGATCAGACCCTTTTGCTAAGGGGCCATTTCGCAAAGGCCAATCCGCAGTGGCGCCATCTTGAAGAAGGGGACGAAGTGTTGTGTATTTTCAACGGTCCGCATGCTTATATCTCTTCCTCCTGGTACGAAGAAGAGGAAGTCCCCACCTGGAATTACAAGGCCGTGCACCTTAAAGGGCGCTACCGCAGGCAAAATGAGGCAGAGTTATGGGAAGCACTTCACGCAATGGTCGATAAATACGAAGCTGATTCCGCCGAGCCCGTTTCCCTGAAAAATATGTCCAGGGCCACCCTGGCGCAGATTCGCGGCATTGTCGGTTTTGAAATCCAGGTGACCCGTTTGGATGCTGCATTCAAACTCTCCCAGGGACGCGAGCACGATCATCTGAGGATCATTAATGAGCTCGAGAAACGCGGCGGATCATCAAAAGATGTTGCCGAGGCGATGAAAAGGAATTCAAAGACTTGATTTAGGTTTTCCTATTGCTTAGTTTTATGTAAATGATCTGTCCGTGCTCAAAAGTAAATTTTGGCAGGCTTTTTTTGCCCTTGCCCCGTTTATTTCCCTTATCCTGATTTTTATCGGGTATGGTTTTTTCCTTTTTGCATTGTTATCCACAATGCATCAGGGCGGAGACAAACCTGACCCCATTGCACTATTCGGGGGGGTGGGTGTTTTAGCCACTACCATATTTATAGTCTTCCTGATTTCTATGGGAAGTCTGGTGTTTTATATTGTGCATGCGGCCTACAATCCGAATCTGAGAGAGAACAACCTGCTGATACTTTGGATATTGCTTTTCCTTTTTACCTCTGGACTCGGACAATTTATCTACTGGATTGTGGAAATTGTTACCAAACCAGAACAGGCAGCCGTGAATTAACCTTTCCTATAGCTTCCTGAAGGCGGAGTATAGGTGCGCCCTCCGATTCTGGATTATCCTTCTGCACCCGCCTCAATTCGTCCCCAAATTTCTACAATTCAGAATTTCCTTATTGCCCTTGCCGGGGGTCAGGCGCATATTTGCCCTGATAACTAAAAGCACAATATCATGAAATCATTATTTTATTTCCTTTTCCTGACCACCGCCCTGAGCTGGGCACAGGAGCACAAATCAAAAGGGGTAACCCTGAAGATAACCCTGGAGAACGTCCTCAGCGATCAGGGCGACGTTCTGGCCGCACTACACACAGCGGAGACCTTTATGAAGGGACGTGGGGTAGCCGATTACAAAGCCGAAGCCCAAAAGGGTGTCATGACCTTTACCTTTGACAACATTGCCCCGGGAACCTATGGGGTAATGGTGCTCCACGATCTCAACAGCAACCAGCAAATGGATTACCAGCCCAGCGGCATGCCCGATGAACCTTATGGGATGAGCGGGAACGATATGAGTATGGGGCCGCCCAGCTTTGAGGCTGTCAGTTTTATAGTCAAATCTGAAGATCAGGATATTTCCATCCGCTTCTAAGGTCCCAATAAATCAAAAAATACCACCTCCAGGGGTGGTATTTTTTATTTTAAACCTGCCTTACCCCCACTTAGAAGGCCAGGTTTTCATCATCCAAACCGTTTTACCTACTCCGGCAACTACAAATCCATTCTGTTTTGATGCTCCGAATCCCACCAAAACTTGAGGGAGGATCAGGTCACCACCATAGTTCTATCAAGAAATTTCAAAATTAAAGAGGATTTTCATCGTTTGAGTTGTTATATACCTACAAATCTTAAATAAATCCATGTTATGAAACCTATGAATTTCTCTAACACCAATGTCCTAAAGATCCTAAAAACAGGAATGTTGATACCTGTTTTGGTAATGTTTGTGGCTTGCAGTAAGGACGACGATTCCTTTGCAAGGGTAAGCGTTAACGGAACTTTGCTGCAAGCGAATGACTCGGATTTTACCGTCGGTGACCGTTCTGATTTTAACGGGGATATCGATGCCAGTTTTAACGGGAATGGTGGAACCGCCGTTCGTTCCTTTACCTGGAACAATAACCTGAACACGGCGGATTACAACGCAGATATTACTGCATCCGCAGTAGGTAACTTTCAAATGATAGTGGAAGATGCTGAAGGAATGGTTGTACTGGATAGAATGATTCAGGGAAGTGAAGATCCAGACTCCATTAGTGGGGTTACCCAGAGCGGAGCCCCTGGAATATGGACCGTGACCATCCGTGTAACCGACTTTAATGGAGACGGAAGTTTTTCCCTGAGCGAGGGGAATTAAGCACCCGGCAATTAAAGCACAAGGCGCTGTTGGAAACCAACAGCGCCTTTTCTATTCTCACTGAGTCGGAATGGCCCCTTCGGGGTTAAACCTGTTCCGCCAGCCAGGCTTTCATCATCCAGACGGTTTTCTCCTGTTCGGTGATAAAATCGCTCATCATGGCGTTCGTGCCTTCATCTCCCACAGTATCCGAAGTACTTAAGATTTTGCGTTCGATAAGGAGCAACTCTTTGAGGGAATCTACAATCAACCGGATTGCCTCTTCGTCCTTACTTACGTCCTGCCCCACCGGCACCTTAGAAACTCTGGTATAATCAGCAAAGGTATGAAGGGGGGTCTCTCCCAGGGTCAGTACCCGCTCTGCAATCATGTCGACCTTGAGATTCGCATCGTCGTAGAGCTCTTCGAATTTGGCGTGGAGGTCAAAAAAACTCCGCCCCCGGATATTCCAATGAATTCCCCTGAGGTTCTGGTAATAGGTCTGGAAATTCGCCAGGAGAAAATTGAGGTCTTCAGCCAACTCTTTGGATTGGGCAGCTGGCAGCCCAATAGCGTTTAATTTCATAATTCTTCTGATTTCCATAAAGGTATTGCACATCAGGCCCATTTACGATGAGCTATGTCGATACATTTTTTAATTTAGGGATCTCAAAAGTCCTGACTGATGACCATAACCCAACTTCAATATGTCCTGGCGGTGGCCGAATACCGTAATTTTACCCTTGCGGCAGAAAAGTGTTTTGTCACACAGCCCACCCTGAGCATGCAGGTACAGAAATTGGAGGATGAGCTGGACGTTCGCATTTTTGACAGGACCAAGAAACCGATTAGCATTACGGAAGCCGGTGAAAAAATTGTACAACAGGCTAAGAATATCGTCAATGAGGCGGCCCGCATCAAAGATATTGTAGATCAGGAAAAGGGGTTTATCGGCGGGACTTTCAGACTGGGGATTATCCCCACGGTGATGCCCACGCTGCTCCCCATGTTCTTAAAGACCTTTATCGACAGATATCCCAAAGTTCAGTTGATCATCAAGGAGCAAAATACGGAAGCAATTATAAAAAATTTAAAGGAGGGGCATCTGGATGCAGGAATTGCAGCAACACCGCTCGCCAAGGATTTCCTCATTGAGCGTCCACTCTATTACGAACCCTTTGTCGCTTATATTCCTGCCGGACACCGGCTGGCGAAAACCGATAAATTAAGACCCGAAGACCTGGATCTGAACGATATTCTGCTGCTTCAGGACGGACATTGCTTCAGGGATGGTGTGATCAACCTGTGCAAAGCCTCCGGACAAGGCAACGAAGAGCGTTTTCAGCTGGACAGTGGAAGCTTTGAAACCCTGGTACACCTGGCAGATGAAAGCTTGGGCATGACCCTTTTGCCTTATCTCCACACCCTGGTACTGGATGAAAAACGGAAGAAACACCTCAGGTATTTTCAGGAGCCCCCCCCGGCACGTGAGGTAAGCCTGATATACCACAAGAAGGAGCTTAAACACCAGATATCAAACGCCTTAAGAGATGTAATTGCCGCTATAGTCCGGGGGGCAATTGCGTTTCAGGACGTGGAGATCATCAGCCCTGCTTTAAGTGATTAACGGGCTGGAACCCACCAAAAATAAAGCCCCGCATGGCGGGGCTGATTTTAGATAGGTAAATAAACCAGGGCTTGTTTCAACTCTGGCTTATCGGTCACAAATTGAAGGAGCCATTGTTTTAGTTCTTTCAATTCGTTTGGCATTAGCCGTTCTACTGCCTTTTCGAGTTCACGACGGAATAAGCGTGCATCGAAACTGACTTTTTGGAGTACCGTTTTGGTGTACTCCAACATTCCTCCTGCCATATTTCCGTTTGTTTTTGAGTTAGATTGCTTATTAAAAGTAATTCAAAAAGACCTCTATTTATTGTTCAGAGTCCGTTAAAATTTTAATAATTTCACTTTCATTCCATCACATTCAAATACCAACAGAGTGCGTAAAACATTAATTTTCAGAGGGTTTATTGGAGGAATCATCCTGCTGAATTTGGCTCTGACAGGTTGTTCTACCCAAAAAAAAGTTGGGCGGTTCCTCGATAAACAGCTCGAAACCTATGGTCAGGAATCAGAATTTACGGGTTTGCTTATGGTCGATGCCCAAAGTGGGGATACACTCATATCCCGCAACCGGTCCAGATACTTTACCCCGGCCAGCACAACAAAAGTCTTTACGCTCTACGCTGCCCTAAAGGAGCTGCCACGAAGCATACCCGCCCTGAAGTATCAGGTTCGCGGAGATACATTACACGTACTGGGCACGGGGGATCCTTCCGCCATGCACCCCGTACTAAACAACCATACAGCCCGTGATTTTATCCGGCAGTATCCCAATGTGGTTCTATATGAAAGTATGGTCGATGAGACCCCCTGGGGGCCTGGCTGGGCCTGGGATGATTTTGACCAGGGCTATCAGGCGGAGCGCTCATCCTTACCAATTTATGGGAACGTATTGCGTCTAGTCCGCAAAGGGGATCGGCTTGAGCTGACCCCCGAAAGTTTCAGAGACAGCCTGGTTTTTGAAAATAACAACTATCGTCGCAGACCTGAACGCAATCAATTCTTTGTGTCCAGCTCCCTCCGCGATACGACAATCCTTCCCCTGACCCTGAGTCCCGTAATCACCAAAGCACTCTGGGAAGAAGCCACAGGGCTTCAGCTAAACCTGGGGAAAACTTTGCCCGGAGATCCCTGGCAAATTCTTGCAGGAATTCCTTCGGACAGCATTTATCGTGAAATGATGGCCTTTAGCGATAATTTTCTGGCCGAACAACTGATGCTTCTCGTATCCTCAACCCTGTCGGACAGCCTTAGTTTTAAACTGGCACGGGACTATATCCTTGAAACACACCTGAGTGAAATGCCCTCACCCCCCAGATGGGTGGATGGTTCAGGTTTGTCCAGATACAATCTGATAAGCCCTGAATCCCTGGTGTACCTCCTTTTAAAGCTCTACAGGGAAATTCCACAGGAGCGGCTCTTTTCCCTTATGGCTCAGGGGGGACAGAAAGGAACACTTGAAAATTGGTATAAGGATCCCGACGGCCCCTTCCTTTTCGGAAAGACGGGCACCCTGAGCAACAATCACAACCTCTGTGGGTTTTTAAAGACAAAATCGGGGAAAACGGTAGCCTTCAGTTTTATGAACAACCACTATCTGAAACCTACCTCAGTAATTAAAAACAGGATGCAGCGGATCCTGCTTTGGGTGCGCGAAAATTACTAAGAGCCACAACCAAAGAACCTAAATTACGAGGCTGTACGCCCTATTTCAGGTACCACTACTTTTGAAAGGTCGCTTTTAAGGGGCCATAAAGAAGGGCATGTTGTAGTAAAATAAGCGTTTTGGCATCCTGTATACCCCCCTTTTCAAGCGCCTCGTATACTTCTGCATAGGTCCATTCCAGCACCTCTATATCCTCTGATTCAGACTCTACTCCTCCCCCGCCTTCACGTTTCATTTCCGGGGTATACCTCCCCTGGAACAGGAATAGTTTTTCCGTTACAGCACCGGGTGACATATAGACCTCTGCTACTTTTTCCACATGGGGTACGGCATACCCGGTTTCCTCAAGAATTTCCTTTTTAATACAGGTTTCCGGGGTATCCCCATCCAAAAGACCTGCACAGACCTCCGTCAGGAAACCATCGGCATTGCCGTTTATATACGTGGGAAGGCGAAACTGCCGGGTGAGCACTACGGTTTGACGCAAAGGATCGTACAAAAGGACACCTGCGCCATTTCCCCTGTCATAAGCCTCGCGCTCTTGCTGTTTCCAGCTACCGTCAGATCTCAAATACTCAAAAGTATAGCGGTATAATGCGTACCAGGCATCGGAGAGGGTTTCCCGGACCAGATTTCGAATTCGTTCCATAAAAAAGGTTGGTTATACTGAGAGTGCGCGGTTAAGGTATCTTCTAAAAGGCAGCAGTTCCATATAGGTTTCCAAAACAAGGTCTTCAAATCCCGGGGTAAGCACCGTTTTCTCATCCAGGGGACGCACTACGGCAAATGTCCTGTGTTTAAGTAATGCTTCATGCGGATGGCCGGGCGAAAACCCTTTGGGCATTCGCTTCAGGGGTTGATCTTCATAAAGACCTCCGAACATATTGGCAAAGGATGGGGCATCCAATATGCCTTTGAGGACTTCTCCATCGTAGTCGATGGCTTGTCGGATTTTGGTGAGGTTCTCCGCTGATGGTCGCCACACCCCACCGGCTAAAAGGGATTCCTCAATCCCTATTTGAATATAAAAATCCCCTTTTCCGGGCGCCTTATCCAGGCCCCCTCCGAAATGGTCCTTATAAACTGGGCGGTTTGGGTGAAAAAGCAAGTTGTTATTGATGCGGTTGATCCCCTTCTTACCCGGGGTTGGATAGTACTCCGGGTCCAGCTCCGACAGCCGCAGGTCCATGAAATCCAGCCATCGAATAAAAGCATCTCGCAGTGCTTTGTACTCCTTGCGATGCTGGTCCATCCATTCTTTAGAATTATTTCTGTTGAGGGCTCTGAGGAACTTGAGAAGGGCTTTGAAATCCATATCGTAAAAGTACAAAACCTTATAAAGTAATGGGGGACTGCATGTTTCCTATAACTATTGTGGCTGATTCAGTAACAGACCTGAATTGAACGGACTTAAACAGATTCAATAAAGTCCGGCCCCACGCAATCCAACTCAAAATATTTTGTTAAATTTCCCCTTAAACTCAAACGATGAAAAAGAAGGTTTTCCTGCTGTTTTTACTCCCCTTGATCACTATGGGGCAGGTAAGCGAAAAATTTGAAGTGGACAACAAATATGTCCGGGATTTAATTGATAAATACAAAAAAGAATACCGGGGGCCGTACAAGGACCTGAGATGGTTCTGCAATGACGGCACCCTGAATCCCCCCAAAGAACCCTGTGAAAACGGCGGCGTCCAGCACGCCAGGTACTCCGATGAAGTAGTGGCACTGGGCGAAAAAAGCCATGTTTTCCTGGGCCAGATCCTCGCTTCTACAGATTATGAAGCCTTCTGGGATGCACCCAACGACCATTCCCGCCTTAAGCAGTACATGCTTGAAAAGTACCTCAAGTCCGTCGATGACGGATGGGTGAACCGGAAGGCGCAATTCTACAGGGGTCATGTGCAGTCCGAGGACGAGTCTGAGTGGGGCAAGAATTTCTTTCTCTGGCTTCTGGAAAAACCAGGTGTCCTGGAGAACAATTTCTACCTGGTCCGACAGGCTGTAAAAGACATCCCGCATTCGGGTGATGACAATGTGGCCCAGCTGATGCGCAGCCAGTCGAAAGCCATTGCCGATGCCTACCCCGCCTTCCAGAACCTCCGGATAAAAATCCACGGGCAACCCGCGCGTGAGGATATCGCTTCCGTCAGGGAATTCAAAGCGCAAAACGCTTCTAAACTATCCGCTTCCCTCAATGCCGATTTTGATGAACTTATCGGTACCATGGAGACGTTTTTTGCCCCTGTGGACGTTCAGGATCTCAAGAAAGGACTTTCACTTGTGACTGAGGCAGGCCTGAGACAGGACCTCTCATCTCAGGTCGATAAATTAAGTCAGGGGAATTCCGATCAAAAAATACAGTACACCTCAGAGGCGATGTGGATGATCCGGGAGCGAATTGATTCAGAGGCTTCTGCCGCTGGTAAACTTGCCTTGCTGGACCTGTCCCTGAAATTGGAATCCCTCCTGATCAGTGAACTTTCCGGGAATGAGGCTGCCACCCTGAAAACCCTTTTAGACCAGGTATGTTTTCTGAGTATGGCTGCGGCAGCTTCCGGCTACACAGAAACCTGGGAGTGGGAGCAAATCCGCGGAAATCTGAACCCGGTTGAATCCGGGAATATTTCCCTTGAACAACTCAGCACCCTGGCAGAGGCCGCGAGGAAGCAGCTGAACTGGGGCACGAGTTACAACAAGGCGGTTTTCGATGAGGATATAACGCGCTTCGAGGGATTTGAACCCAAATCCACGGCCTTTTACGACGACCGCATCCGCGGTTCTGTCGCCCTTTACCTGGGCAATAAACTCGGGCGTTTGGGATCCTTTATCACAAAAGAGGAGAACCTGAACAACCAGGTCCTCGACGTATCCAATGCAAGCCAGATCAGTGGACTGAACCCCGGTTATGCAAACGGAAAACTGGTCATTGTGGAAGGAAATTTGCAGAACATGGATGTAGACCCCAATTCCATCTATGCTTTCGAACGACCCCCTTCGGACCTGAGGCCTGTGGCGGGTATCCTGAATATCGCTGAAGGCAACCTGGTCTCCCACCTGCAACTCCTGGCCAGGAACCTTGGAATTCCCAATGCTTCGATTTCCAACGAAAACCTGCAGGAACTTAAAAAATACAATGGACAAAGGGTCTTCTATGCGGTCTCCAACAAGGGTACGGTCATCCTGAAACAAGAAAAAGAGATGAACGCTACCGAAAAGGCCCTTTTTAAGAAGGAGGTTCGCAATGAGGAAATGATAGAAGTGCCCGTGGAGAAAATTCGCCTGAATCAGACGACCATAATGAATCTGACCGAAGTGGATGCAAAGTCATCCGGGGTGGTTTGTGGCCCGAAGGCCGCAAATCTGGGGGAACTTAAAAAGAACTTCCCGGATCATGTGGTGGATGGATTTGTCATCCCCTTCGGGATTTTCAGGGCGCATCTGGATCAGCAGATCCCCGGACAGGATCAGACCTACTGGGGTTACCTGACCGACATTTATGCCTCAGCCCGGAAAATGAAGACCGAAGGGCGCCCCACTTCCGAAATCGAAAAATTCCAGCTCGGCCAGTTCGCCAAATTGAGCCGGATGATTATCGATATGCCAATGCTGCCCGGTTTTACAAAGGATCTCGAAGATTCCTTTACAGGCATTCTGGGCAAATCCCTGGGACAACAACCTGTCTTCCTCCGAAGCGACACAAACATGGAAGACCTCGCCAGTTTTACGGGTGCAGGTCTGAACCTCACCCTGTTCAATATAAAGGAACGGGATGCTGTAATAGACGGCATCAAGCAGGTATGGGCTTCCCCTTTTTCTGATCGAAGCTATCGTTGGCGGCAGAAATACCTCAACAACCCGGAGAACGTATACCCCTCTATTGTGGTCATCCCGGGAGTGGACAATGACTGCTCTGGAGTGATGATCACCAAAGGGGTGAGTTCCGGAAGGACAGATGAGATCACCGTGGCGATGAGCCGCGGGGTTGGGGGCGCGGTAGAAGGTCAGTTGGCAGAAACCTGGGCGATTAAAAAGAACGGGGAGCATCATCTGATTGCCCCTTCCCGCGAATTGTATTACAACAGCCTGAGCCCGAACGGGGGTACAGTTGTAAAAGAAGCCTCACTCAGCGGGCCAATAATGGATAAGGGCCGGATCTCAAAAATCAACAGCTTCAGCAAGGAACTAATCCGCACCATGGAAAGCCGCGGTATCCAGGGGCCTTATGATGTGGAACTCGGCTTTAAGGACGAAAAAATCTGGCTCTTTCAGGTACGTCCATTTGTCGAAAACAAAGGGGCCCTTAGCTCAGAATACCTGCAGTCCATAACCCCGGAAGTCGACCAGAATAAATCATTCAGTTTAAAATCAACACTTAAGTAATGAGCAAAGTATTCCTAATTGCCGCCTTGTTATTCGGCTCCTTTTTTATCTCAACCACAGAGTATCCATACGACGGGTACGAACGCACGGGGATCAGGCGCCTGAAATGGGTTGAGGACGTGCAGAGTGGTAAAATAAAATCAAACCGCCTGCGCCCGGGAGCTTTTTATCCCCTGAGTTCCATTGCCTTAAACCTCGATAACCGGAAGGTAACCCTGACCGCCGATGGAATTCCGGAGACAGACCCCGGACTGCAATCCCGGGTGGATGGTCTTTTCAGAGGTCTGAACACGAATTATTCCATGACCCTGCTCGACATGTCTCCAGGCAAACCCATACGATATGCAGAGCACCGGCCGGCCGCCCAGTACCAGCCCGGAAGTGTCGGGAAACTGGTCGTTTTATCCGCCTTTTTTACCGGGTTAAAGCATGTCTACCCCGGGGATTTTGACAAGCGAATCGAACTGTTGAAAACCAAACAAATCAGGGCGGGGAAATGGGCCTTGTCGGATCACCACACCGTCCCGGTATACAACCTTGAAACAGGAGAACAGGTCAAACGCAAGGTTCGGGAAACTGATGTTTTCTCCCTATTTGAATGGGTAGACCATATGGTTTCGGTCAGCAATAACGGTGCGGCAAGCGTCGTCTGGCGCGAAGCCCTGTTGATGCATATATTCAAGGATAAATACCCTTCGCTCACCTTCGAGGAGTCAGAAGCGTATTTCAAAAGCCAGCCCAAGTCAGAACTCTCTGAATATGCAATTACCACCGTAAACCAGCCGTTGAGGGACCTGGGGATTAGCGAGGACGAGTGGCGACTCGGAAAATTCTTTACAAGTGGGGCTGGAAGCTATATTCCGGGACGCGGCGGAAGTATTGGCACCCCGATCGGGCTGATGAAATACGTCATGGCCCTTGAAGAAGGAAAGATCGTAGATGCGGAAAGCAGCCTGGAAATGAAGCGCCTACTCTACCTTACGGATCGTAGGATTCGCTATGCGTACTCCCACAGGCTGGACAGTGCAGCGGTCTATTTTAAATCAGGAAGTTTCTACAGCTGTGACCGTAAAAAGAACCCGAACTGTGGGGATTACCAGGGTAATGTTTACAACTATATGAATTCCGTGGCCATTATTGAACACCCGGACGGGACGCGATACGCGGTATGTCTGATGTCCAATGTCCTGAATAAGAATTCCGCCAATGACCATTTGGCCCTGGCAGACAAGGTTGATGATTTGGTCCGCGGGAAATAAGGAGGTGAACTATTTTTTCAGCACCTGTGCAGCCTGCCGGCGCAGACTTTCCACCGGACTCTTTAAAAGGGGTTCGATTAGCGTATCGTATTGCTGAGTATCCATCTGGGCTATGAGAAAAAGCACTGCATGCCTGATCTTCAAATCACGGCGCGAAAGCAGGCTTTCAAAACACTCCCGTTCACTTATGGACGGGAGTTTCAGTTTCTGCAACACTTCCTCCGAGTAGACACTGCCCTGACCGAGACTATCGATGATGGGAACTAAAACATGCCGAAGCCTGGAATCGAGGATGCTGTCGATAAATTCAATGGCATTGGCGCGTTGCTGTTCGTCCCCGTCAATGGAAAGCTTCAGGATGGGATCGATATCCGCTTCGTGATACCGAACCCCTAGCAGATTAAAGATGCGTTCCAGGTGGGCGTCCACGCGATGTTGCAGTATAACAATCAACCCTTCCCGGGCCTCCCGGATATTTCCTGATTTCTCCGTCTCTGGATCCTTATCGTGCTCCGATACCTGGGAATGCAGAAACGTCAAGAGGTTTTCAAACACCTGGCATTCCTCCAAAATTTTACCGGCAATCAGGTCATGGTCTATCTTGAGCTGAGGGGATTCGACCTTCATGGATTTCAAGGATTGGATCGCTTTAACAGATACCCCATATTCCGCAGAATCGATTAGTTCAATAAGGGCCGAGACTGCCTTTTCAGAGCCCAGTGCCCGGAGCACATCAGGAATAAACAGTGCATCCCGTAAATCGATTTCCAGGTTATCCACCACTTGCTTCAATAGGGGTATGATCCCTTGTCCATAACCTTTGAGGCATCTGATCACGGCGCCGCGCAATTCTTTTTTATGAAGGTTGGATGCAATTAAGGGGATATACGAAGCATCCTGAATTTGGGACATGCTATCCAGGGCTGCCTCCAGTATTTCAGGATCGCTTTCTTCCAGCATTTCACGCACCAACCCATAACGGGACTCCAGCCTGGTATGGCCTATCACCTCCAGAGCTGCGATGACGTCAAACTTCCTTTCTGAATTCCACGGTGCCTTCCCGGCCCGCTCCATAAGGCTGTCCACACGTTCATCCAATTTCAGTAATTCTTTCAGGTGCGGGTCCGTATGGACTTCACGGGCCACTGCAAGAAGGGTAAGTGCATGGATATTGGTGCGGTTGCTATGTGCTTCAAAGTCATGGATTTCCTCCCGGTGCAAGTCGTGGTCTTTATGCAAAAAATACCGAAGTGCGTGGATGACTACTTCATCAGAGGGATCATTGAGCATTTGTTCCATTTCTTCCCTGATGTCCTCCGAATCCAGATAGTATAAATTCCGGATGGCCAGGGCGCGAACGTGTTCATTAGGATGGTCCAGCAAGTTGCGAATGGCGCTGAAATAGTGCTCATCCGGGCTATTCAGGATTTCCTCCAGCATAAAAAGCACCTGCGATCCCTTACCTGAATTCAGGACCCTTTCCACTGTCTTATAGACAGATGCATCATGTACATCGAAATGGTGAGCCACATGCTTTTTTGCCCTGGGGTGCTCCTTAAGCAGCAAATCCCTGAAGGACTTCTGGTAGGCCTTGAAAAGACGGGAAATCAGAAAAATCCAAATCCCAATCAGCCCTATATTAATATAGCTTATATAGAGGCTCGGAATATCCATCCCGTTGACGAGAAAAATCAGAATAACCCCTGCAAGCCCGGTGGCAATGCTGTCAACTACAATATCGATAAACGGTTTGGCGTGCTTTCGGACCTCTATGGAAACGGGGATGTAAACGAGTTCAGAGGAGGCCTTATTCAGCGATTGCTTGAGACTTCCCTCCACGATCTTTATCAGCACCACCACCCATAATTCCGGGATTATCAGGAGCAAGACAGAACCCAGCAGGATGCCGGAAGGCATAAACACCAGTGCCTTTCCAATCCCGAAATACTTTAATATCCGCTTGGAAAGGAACAACTGTACAAGGAGGGAAACCACGCTGAGGGTAGAAAACCAGAATCCGAAGAAGGCGGTTAAGTCTTCAGTATTCGTGATTTTTTCAGCTGCAAAATGACTGTACTGGTAATCCACCATTTTTGCCACAATTACGCTGACTCCCACTGTTAGGGTAATGAGGGACAGCAAGTGGCTGCGGCGAATCATCGACAATGGGTTTTCCTCCGATTTTTCCTTTATCGGCTTTTCAACGTGACTTTTATCGACGTATGTTTTCCAGAGATACGAGCTGATTGGGATACAAATAAGGATCAGCACCGCCGCCACCAGTAAAAGGTTCTCAGAGCTGATCACCTCGGACAGCAAAGAGGTCAGGTAACCGCCGAAAATACCGCCGGCTATAGCCCCGGACCCAATGAACCCGAAGAGGCGCTTTGCCTCACGAACATTGAAAACGAGGTTTGCCAGGATCCAAAATTGTGACGTAGTCAGAAGGCCATAAATGGCTACAAACAGATAGGGTGCATAGAGCCAGCCCGTTGTGGAGGGATGAAAATGCAATAAAAAGCAAAAAAGTCCGAAGAGTAAGGCACATAAGATGAGGGTGCCATAAATCACTCTGTTCAGGGGAAAGATCCAGAGTATTTTATCGTAAAAAAACGAGAACAGGACCGCAAATACCGCTGTGAGAAGGTATGCGGTAGGAAGGGCTTCAGAAGAAAGGGCCGTGAGGAATATGGAATTGATAGTCGGTTTGACAATCAACAGGGTTGTAATCAGGATAAAAACATAGAGCTGCAGAAGCAGGGCCCTACGCATCTCGGTGGGCTTGATGTCAAACAAGTTGCTAATCAGGCTGGGGATTCCCTGCATCAAATAGGTTTTTTAAAGCTTGAGGACCTTTTCAACGGGTCTGACAAGACTGCGGACAATTTGTTCGCCTCCGGGGTCTTCCGTAAGGGCTACCAAAATATACTTCCTGTCGGTGTCCCAGACCAGGATGGAATCCGAATGCCAGGACTTCCAGGAGCCTGATTTGCGATACAGTTCTGCTTCGGGTGCAATTTGGCCCAGGATGTGTACGAACTTGTGCTTAAGCGCGGGATCTTTCATAACCTCCAGCATATCGGCAGATCTATCATAACTCACCAGTTTTCCATATGCCAACCGGTAATAAAACCTGCTTGCCTGAAATACATTCGCCGCATGGCTCAGGTTCTTCATGGGCTCCCTATTGGTCTTTCCGCTTCGGGAGTACATTTTACCTACCCAGAGCCCACCACCCTCGGATTCCTCGTAAAACTGGTTCTCAGGATCCCGCAGGACACTTTCGATTTTCTCATACCCCAATAGATCGATAATACGGGAGGTAGCCGAGTTATTGGAATACCGAATCATCTGGTTCATGTCCTCCCTCAGGGCATTGGTCTCTTCCACTTCCCCCTTGTAGATCGCATCTTCCACAGCCAGCAAAACCGCAATTTTGGGCAAGCTTGCCGCATACATCATTTCCTTCCCGTTGATACTGGCATACCTCGGGTTTTTCCAGTCCGTCAAATCGACCAGGCCCAGACAGAGTTTCCTGCTGGAAATCAGCCGTGCAAAAACGGGGTTCCCGAGCAGTTGCTTGTTGAGTCTGGTTTGCAAATCCCTGTTTCGACAGGACTCCAGGGGCTTGAAGGCGCTATCGGCAATTTTAATTGGAAGCTCCGGCATCTGAAGCGCTTCAACTCCAAAGGCCACCTGAGGATTTTCCCCAACCCCAGCCTCCACGTCCATAGCAACCCCGGAATACTCCTCATTGGGGAGGGTTTCTACAGGATTCGAAAACAGCAGATAAACGATCAATAGGATCGATACTCTCATACCTCTGAATTAAATGGGTCCACGGGCTCAAAAGATACGTCACAGCAAACTGGCTGGGCGTATGCCGACTCCACTAGCCCTGAGGGCTTATGGCTTGGAAGATACTCTATGTCTGGAAATTCCACAAGGGCAGGTATGGGGTCAAAACCGATCTCCCATGGCGATATCCCCAAGATCACCCAGGATACTTCCCTCCCCTTTTTGTTTTCCTCCCCCTTTTGGCGCCGCTGCCCAAACGCGCTCCGCGAGTCGGCTAAAGGGAAGGGACTGAATATAGACAATGCCCGGGCCTCTGAGGGTGGCAAAAAATATACCTTCACCCCCAAAGAGTGTGTTGCGGATTCCCCCTATGAATTCAATGTCGTAGTCCACCGTCTGCGTGAACCCGACCAAACACCCGGTATCGACCCGAAGCAATTCACCCTGGGCAAGTTCTTTCCGGGCCATGGTCCCGCCGGCATGGATAAAGGCCATCCCATCACCTTCCAGGCGCTGCATAATAAAGCCTTCTCCTCCAAAAAAACCGCGGCCCAGACGTTTTGAAAACTCAATGCCCACATGAACGCCACGAGCTGCGCATAGAAAGGCATCCTTCTGACAGATAAAGCTTCCGCCTTTCTCCGAAAGGTCTATGGGTAGAATTTTACCCGGATAAGGGGAGGCGAAACTCACGGATTGTTTTCCCTGTCCGGTATTATAAAATGCGGTTAAAAACAAGCTTTCCCCGGTAAGGATTCGCTTACCTGCAGAAAGGATCTTATCCAAGATACCACCCTGCTTTTCCCTGTGGGATCCGTCTCCGAAAATCGTTTCCATCTTTATATGCTCTTCACCCATCATGAATCCACCGGCCTCTGCGATTACAGCCTCCATGGGGTCGAGCTCAATGGAAACATATTGCATTTCTTCCCCAAATATTTCGTAGTCGATTTCGTGTGCGTTCATAACTGTATAGTTTTTTATTGCGTTATTGATTCTGTTTGTCCGATGAAGTTGTTACTGAAGGGGGTGCCCCCCACCCCGTTACTAAAATTACGCGATTACCCCGCAAAAACAGTTCAGAAGACTCCAAATAATAAGTAGCCATTTCCACAAAATGTTACATGCGAAGACAGCTTGTCATTTTCGCGCCTTCAGGGTCCATTCAAAATGAAACTCACTGACGACATCACCCGCCTGATCCCTTCCCACTGAGGTCATCCATATGGTATGCCCGTCGCCGGATTTCAATACCTGTTCGAGCGTTTCGGTAACCAGGTCACCCTGATCGCATCGGAAGGTGATGCGGCCTTTCGCCTTTTTACTGAAATTGGCCTTGTTATTTAGAACGAGCATCGAAACACCTTGGCCTGATTTGCGGATTTCCTCGCTCACCAGCGCTCCGGTAGTCAATTCAGCAGCCATACCCTGTACCGCCCAGAACATGGAATTAAACGGATTCTGATTTCGCCATCCGTACCGGACTGAACTAATGGCGTGCTTGTCCGTAAGCTCAACCAGACGCACGCCGCACCACCATGCAGACGGGAGTTTAAAGAATAAATATGTATTGAACTTTCGCGTAAATGAACTCATATTTTCCGAACTAATCTTCTTTAAAGGTAGCCAATCAGCCCCGCACATAATTGTTAATATTATGTTAATTTATAGTACTATGTTTTGCATAATACCTTCTTTTAGCTATATATTTGCATAAGAAACAACTAGGTCATGGCAGAAACTATAACAAAACACGAGCGAAACCTCTCCGCACTTATCCACGGAGCTACCCTCGGACGTTTCTTTTTTCCGCTCGGTCAATTCCTCTTTCCACTACTTTTCTGGTTGCCCAACCGAAAACAATACGCCTTTGTGGATTATCACGGGAAACAGGCCTTAAACTTCCAGATAAGTATGACGCTTTACGCGTTGGTTATCGGAATGATTTCCTTTCCCTTTTTTCTTGGGCTCCTTCCCAATATTTTCGACGGGGGAATCATCGAATGGGCGCATGGGAACCACAGGGGACCCTTTCATTATGGATTCATGGATAATTTCTGGAATTCACCCAGGTTCTGGTTGCCTTTGGGACTGACGGGATTTCTGGAGCTCGTGCTTTATGCCGTAAACATTATTTATACCATCCTGGCGACCCTGCGCACCAATGAAGGAGCGTATTTCAAATACCCTTTGACCATACCTTTTATAAAATGATACTGAGATTCATCTATATAGCCTTTGGAATTTTACTGCTGGCCCCCTCAGGGGTCAAGGGACAGGTTTCCGAGGATTCAGATCTCTATAAAACAATAATGGAGCTGGACGCTTCCTATTTCGAAGCCTACAATTCATGCGATTTAGCGACCCAGGCGAGTCTATTGAGTGACGATCTTGAATTCTACCACGATCAGGGCGGACTGAGCACATCTAAATCCGATATTATAAACAGCATCGAGAAAAATATTTGCGGTAAGGTAACCCGGGAACTTATTGCGGAAAGTGTCGAAGTACACGAAATCAAGGGATTTGGTGCCGTTGAAATCGGATACCACAAATTTTATAACAATCAGGAGCCCGACGCCCTGAGCAAACCCAGCCGGTTTGTATCGGTCTGGAAAAATACCGATGGTATTTGGAAAATGCATCGGGTTGTGAGTTTACATTAAAACAGGAAAGCAGTTTATTCATCAATTAAACATCAATCAGACATCAATCAAGCCATAAACAATTATGAAATCACAAAAAACGAACAGTTAACCCGGATCCCGGTCTCATAAGAGCTGGGCATCAAAGAAGCGACAAATTATGAACATAGAAAATACAAAAGCACAAATGCGCAAGGGGGTACTGGAGTACTGCATCTTGTCCATCCTCAGCGAGGAAGATAAGTATGCTTCTGAAATCCTGAATACCCTGAAGGACGCTAAAATGCTCGTTGTGGAGGGTACGATCTACCCTCTGCTGACCCGCCTTAAAAATGCCGGGTTGCTGAACTATCGCTGGGAAGAATCCAGCTCAGGACCACCCAGAAAATACTACGGCCTCACTGAGACCGGTAAGTTGTTTCTAAAAGAACTCAATACCACCTGGGATGAACTCCGATCGGCGGTTAATTTGGTCACCAACGCTAAAACGACGTAAAATGAACAAGACAGTAAATATAAATTTGGCGAACATGCTTTTTCATATTGATGAAAATGCATTTCAAAAGCTGCAGCGCTATCTGGAGGCTATTAAGCGTTCCTTTTCAGGGACTACCGGTAGCGACGAAATCATCGCTGATATCGAAGCCCGGATTGCTGAACTCTTCTATGAAAAAATGGAAAACGAGCGGCAGGTGATCACCTCGAAAGAAGTCGATGAAGTCATTGCCATCATGGGCCAGCCGGAGGATTACCATATCGATGAAGAGATCTTTGAAGACGCCCCTTCGGGGAACCGGCCAACCGGGCCTGCAAGGGTGCGCAAGCTCTACAGGGATATCGACCGGAAATATATCGGTGGGGTGTGCGCCGGCCTGGAATACTATATCGGGATAGACGCCCTATGGATTCGCCTGATCTTTTTGTTCCTCGCAATATTTGCCGGAGGCTTTGGCCTTATCGCATACATCATCTTATGGATCCTGGTTCCCGAAGCCGCTACCACTGCACAGAAACTCGATATGACGGGGGAACCCGTCAATATCAGTAATATTGAGCGGAAGGTAAAGGAAGGTTTTGACGAAGTGGCCGACAAGGTTCGGAGTGTAGACTACGATAAAGTAGGAGATCAGGTAAAAAAAACGGGGAAAACGTTTTTTGATACCGTAGGGGACATCATCATGTTCCTCTTTAAGGTTGTAGGGAAATTCATAGGAATCCTCCTGGTCATCATCGGAGCCTCTACGCTCATCGGGCTGTTTATCGGGTTGTTCACAGTTGGCATTATCGATGCTGTGCACATTCCTGGGATCGATTTTATCAGTATGGTAAATTCAACAGACGCCCCGGTATGGCTGGTCTCCCTGCTAATGTTCTTTGCCCTTGGAATTCCTTTTTTCTTTCTGATGTACCTCGGATTGCGCATTTTGGTCAATAACCTTAAATCCATTGGGAATATTGCTAAATTCTCCCTTCTCGGACTATGGTTGATCTCACTGATCTCCCTGGCCGTCCTCGGGATCAAGCAGGCCTCTGCCCATGCCTATACAGGGAGTATTAGTGAGCGGGAAGTCCTTACGACGGGTCAAATACCTGATACACTTCAGATTCAATTCAGAGATTCGGATTACGGGGAACTCTCTACAGCCACCGTTGGCGGATTGGAAATCAGATACGACGAATCGGACAATGCCCTGCTCTACTCCGACGACCTGAGGCTGGACATTCAGAAGTCCGAAGACACCCTCATGAGCCTCAGAATCCGCAAGGATGCCGACGGGAGTTCCTATCAAAATGCGAGGGATCGGGCCGGACAAATAGACTATTCGTATTCCTTTTCCGGAAATACCCTGACCCTTGAGGATCATTTTACCACAGCGGTTAAGAATAAAATACGGGATCAGGAAATCAGGCTGACCCTGTTCATCCCTGAAGGAACCGTACTTTCTTTTAATTCAGAAGCAGGTGATTTTATGGGCAGGCGAACGCGATACGACAAGGATATGTATCGCAAACGGATCGTGAATTACACCTGGATTATGGACAGCACTGGCGGGCTTAATTGCCTGAATTGTCCGGAAGACACCGAAGATGAATCGGATGGGAACGGCCACATCATTATAGATGAGAACGGCATTGACATCGACGTCCAGGACTCCCGGGATACCTTCCGGATGAAAATTGACGAGAATGGAATCAAACTCAAGGCCCGAGAAAATGGCTAATTGTACACTTCAGTTCAGGAATTCGACATTTCAGTCTGAATTTCTACCTGAATTGACGAAAGGCAGCGACTTTTACAAAAGAAATATCAGCATTGACTAAAAACAAAAGGACTTACGTCCGGTAACATCAAAAAACGAACATCATGGCAACACTAGCAAGATTTACAATCGCAATTATTCTCGCCCTGCTCTCCTCCTCATGTATTATGGATGTGGGTTTTGGTAGCGGCGTTAAAGGAAACGGAGAGGTCGTACAGGAAAGCAGGGACATCACGGAAGACTTCACGGCAGTTACCGCCTCAGAAGGCCTGAATGTCTACGTTACCCAGGGATCAGATTTTAAAATACGCGTAGAAGCCGATGAGAATGTAATCGATTTGATCGGAACAGACATACGCGATGGAAAACTGAAAGTTCACGCAATTGAAAACATTGGAAGAGCGACCAAAAAAATCTACGTGACCATGCCTGAGGTTACATCTCTTGCAGCTAACAGCGGGGCAGATCTGATAGGGGATGGACTTATCGAGGCGGATAAAATAAATCTTGATTCCAGCAGTGGTGCCGGTTTAAAGGTAGAAATAGTGGCCGACCAGATTGAAGCCAATTCCAGTTCTGGGGCGGATATCCGTTTGGGTGGACGTGCCAACCTACTGTATGCGGATGCCAGCAGTGGTTCTGATATCAAGGCGGTTGAACTTGAATCAAAAATATGTCGGGCCAACGCCAGCAGCGGAGCGGATATACGGGTAAATGTAACTGAGGAGCTTACCGCCCACGCCAGCAGTGGTGCCGACATTGGGTATAGCGGGGAGCCAAAGGTCGAAACGCGTAAGTCCGCCTCGGGCAGTGTTTACAAAAATTAGCGTTCCTAACTTACAACCATACATTTTACAAAGAACCCCGGCCTCAGGTGCCGGGGTTTTTCGTTCCGTTATTCAGGGATTTCATTATTTTAGAGAATTGTAAAAACCAAAATCATTGGAACTAACACTACATTCCTTTAAGCTCACCTTAGCACATAGCTTTGGAATTTCACGAGAGCGGTACGACGAACAACCAACTTTGATCATCTCCTTGAGCCACGATGGAAAAACGGGATACGGGGAGGCCACCTCCAATCCCTATTACGGGGTAGGTATCTCCAACCTTATGCAGGAAATTGAAGAGGCCAGAGGCCTTATTGAAGATGCTTCGGCCTATGATCCTGAAACCCTGAATAAAATGATGAGGGATCACAATCTCTCGAGCTTTGCCTGCTGCGCGGTCGACCTGGCAGCCTGGGACCTTTTTGGAAAACTGGAAGGAAAATCCCTTCATGAAATCTGGGGGACTACCATGGATACATACCCTGTTACCAATTACACCATTGGCCTGGATACCACAGAAATCATGGTGTCCAAGATGAAGGAATTCCCATGGCCTGTCTATAAAATAAAGTTAGGCACAGACCGAGATGTGGCCATAATTACAGAACTGCGAAAACATACGGATGCTGTTTTCCGGGTGGATGCGAATTGCGCCTGGACAGCAAGGGAAACCATAGACAATGCCCTGGCATTAAAGGAACTCGGTGTTGAATTTATAGAGCAGCCCTTACCTGCAGATGACTGGGAAGGTATGGAGCGGGTTTTGCACCACTGCGTGCTTCCCGTAATCGCTGATGAGAGCTGTTTGGTGGAATCCGATGTGGCGCGATGCGCCCTTCACTTTAATGGAATCAATATAAAGCTGACCAAGTGCGGGGGCCTTACCCCTGCCCGTCGGATGATTCGCAGCGCCCGGGATCTTGGGCTAGAAGTGATGGTCGGATGTATGACGGAATCTACAGTTGGGATTTCCGCCATCGCTCAGCTACTGCCGGAGCTTGATTATGTGGATATGGATGGAGCCATGCTTTTAAAATCCGATATCGCCTCCGGAGTGCGCATTGAAGCAGGAGGCCGGGTCATCCTTCCTTCAACCGGGGGCTCCGGGGTAAGCCTGCTCCAATGAAATTAAGAACTGAAACAATACCCGGAGCCGAGCTCTGTATTGGCGAATCCTGCTATCTGTATTTCGGGGGCACGGCCTATCTCGGCATGCAGACGCTCCCTCAATTCAGGGAAGCTCATGCCCAATTCACCCTGGAGATGGGGACGCATTGGGGCGCTTCGCGAGCGGGTAATCTGGTTCTTTCCGTATACGATAAAACCGAAAAAACTCTGGCCGCCTGGCTGGGGAGCGAAGCCTGCCTGACCCTTTCTTCAGGTTTTATGGCCGCCCGGTTGCTGGCAGAACATTTCGCATCCCTGGGATATCCTTGCTATTTCAGTCCCAATTGTCATGAAGCCCTGTTGCCTCCCGGGAGCAAGCGTACATCGGATTGGGAAACCCTAAGGGGTCAATTGGAACAATCCATTTCAAAAGGAAACAAGCTCCCTCCCGTCGTATTTACGGATTCCCTTGGGGAACGCACAAATCCCGGACCGATTTGGGAAAGCCTTGAATCCCTTCCCAAACAATGTATACTCGTCGCTGATGATTCACACGGCCTTGGAATATGCGGCGAAGACGGAAGTGGTTCGTGGAAAGCATTGTCCGCATATGGGTTCAGTGAATTTCTCCTTTGTGGTTCCCTCGGAAAGGCCATGGGGGTTACTGCCGGGATTATCGCAGGTTCAATCCGTATATTGGATCAGCTCAGAGAAACTCCTTTTTTTGCGGGGGCGAGTCCGGCACCACCAGCAGGATTGGCAGCCCTTCAGCTAAGCCTGAATAACGGTTTATATCTGAGGCAGTACCGTCGTCTTATGGACAACGTGAATTATTTTGACACTCTAACCCGGCACTTAGGCAGTCTGATTTCATATCCGGGATATCCGGTGTTTTGTTTCACCAATACCGAACTGGCATCCCATCTTTTCACAAACCAGATTTTGATCACAGATTTTGAATATGTGGCCGAAGCCGGCTCCGGTTCACCCAAGCGAATCGTGATTACCGCCTCCCATGAGAAAACACATCTGGATCAGCTGTCAGAAGTCCTTAAAATTTTCTGATTTTCACACCCCTCCTTTCCCTGCTTTGCGTTTTCAGTAGTATTTATCTTAATTTTTTTCGTGTTTAATTATAATATGTCGTATATTTTTAAGGATTTAAGATGCCAAAAAAACATACTCTGATGAAAAAACTTTATGGAATTCTTCTTTTAGCTGTTGTCGTTCTTACCACCGCTGCAGTCCGTCCCCCAACCCCTGATACCATGCATTCCCTGGAAGGCACCTGGGAACTCAGAAGTTTTTATAACTACGATGGGGAGAACATCCAGGATACCGTTGAACTGGTTCCCGGTTACCGGCAGGTGAAGATGTACTACAATGGCAGGGTTATGTGGTCCAGGACCGATCCGAATGATACCATCGGAAGGTTTGGATATGGGAGTTACCGAATTACAACGGACGAATTGATCGAGGTAATAGAATATGGGGACCACTACATGATGGAAGCTCTGGATACCATCCGTCAGTTCAGCTTTGAACTCAAGATCCAGGGAGATACCTACAGCCAGATTACCCTTGATGAAGATGGACAACGTACGTTTTCCGAAAACTACAATCGGGTAAAATAATCAAAGAAATACCCCTGAAAAGCGCAAAACTCAACAGGGGCATTTTTCCCTTAAATGAATCAAAAGGTTCCTGGATTCAGGAGATGGTTTCAGTAGTTGTTTCAACTGAGGCCAGATAGCGTTCCGCATCTAAAGCAGCCATACACCCTGTACCCGCTGCAGTGACCGCCTGCCTGTATTCCTTATCCTGAACATCCCCGCTGGCAAAAACCCCGGGTTTATTGGTTTTGGTAGATTTACCCCGGGTGATGATATACCCCGTATCATCCATATCAATCTGCCCTTTGAAGATTTCAGTGTTGGGTTTGTGTCCTATGGCTACAAAAAATCCGGTGATCGGAATTTCCTCTTTCGCTCCGGTCTGGTTGTTCACCATTCTCAGGCCTTCCACAACCTGATCTCCAAGGATCTCATCGACCTCGGTGTTATAGCGAATATCGATATTTGAAAGGCTTTCCACCCGGTGTTGCATGGCCTTGGAAGCCCTCATGTAATCCTTTCTGACCAGCATGGTTACTTTGTTGCAAATCTTTGCAAGGTAGGAAGCCTCTTCGGCTGCTGTGTCTCCTCCCCCAACTATAGCCACATCCTGTCCCTTGTAAAAGAACCCATCGCATACAGCACAGGCAGATACACCACCACCTCTGAGACGTTGCTCGCTCGGAATACCCAGGTATTTCGCCGAAGCCCCTGTGGAAATAATGACTGAATGTGCCTCTACAATCTTATCGTTGTCAATGGTTACCTTGTGGATGCCCCCGGGCTCATCACTGAATTCCACTGCCGTAGCCATTCCAATACGCACCTCAGTCCCGAAGCGCTCTGCCTGCTGCTGAAGCTCTACCATCATCGTCGGCCCGTCAATCCCATTGGGATATCCGGGGAAATTATCCACTTCAGTGGTTGTTGTGAGCTGTCCCCCAGGCTCCATCCCGGTGTACATAACTGGTTTTAAATCCGCGCGTGCCGCATAAATTGCCGCAGTATACCCTGCCGGGCCCGAACCCAAAATCAGAGTTTCAAATCTTTCTATCTTTTCTGACATGTTTAACGTATTAAATTCACCGGTATAAAAGTAGGTTTTTCACACACTTCCTTACAGGGAAAGTTATCAAAAGTTTTTAGTATGCCATAGCCTGACCCGCCGGGGCATGTATGATATATGAAAACAACCCGAAGGTGTGAAATAGACTTTTGAAAGTGGTATTAAACCACCTGAAAACCTTCCGGATAAGGGTGTGCCCGATCGATAATAAGGGTATTGTACCCATGAACCCACGCCGATCCTTTTATCTGTGGAATGATCGCCTGAAATTCTCCTACATGGGCAGCTCCGACAACGCTTCCTTCAAACAGCGAACCAATGTAGCTCTCATGTATAAAAACATCTCCCTGGGAAAGTCGTTTTCGGGCGACCCATTGTGCCATACGGGCAGAAGTACCTGTCCCGCAAGGAGACCGGTCAATAGCCTTATCCCCATAAAAAACGGCGTTTCTGGCCGAGGCGGTTTTCGCAAGGGGTGCACCGGTCCATAAAATATGGCTGACATCCCGGATATTGGAATCTTCGGGGTGCATAAACCGTCCCGGATACCTTTTATTGATGGCAGGCCTGAGCCCCTGAGACATTCCAATAAGTTCAGAAGCCGAGAAATCTGCCATATCCCTGAAGTTTTCCTGGGGATCGATAATCGCATAGAAATTTCCGCCATAGCCGACATCAAACTTCAGAACCCCCAGGGGACTCTCAATTTCCAGGTCCCGGGCGGCCAGATAAGAGGGCACATTGGTAAGTGCCACCCAGGTAACTTTATTACCGTCCTGACCGTAGCGGATTCTGACCAAGCCCGCCGGGGTCTCCAACCGTACTTCGCCAGGGGTTTTGGGATGTATTAACCCCTCCTCGATCCCAATGGTAATCGTACCAATTGTACCATGGCCACACATGGGGAGGCATCCACTGGTTTCTATAAACAGGATTCCCAAATCGTTCTGCGGATCAGATGGCGGATAAAGGATGCTACCACTCATCTGATCGTGACCCCTGGGTTCGAACATGAGTCCTTTCCGGATCCAGTCGAATTCCCTGAGAAAGTGAAGCCGGCGCTCTTTCATATTGGCACCCTCCAAATCAGGTCCTCCTTCGGCAATTACGCGAACCGGGTTGCCCGCCGTATGGCCATCGATGCATTTAAAAACATGACGTGTATTCATAGGTGTGAATTCAACTTTATCCCGTCTTAAAATCCAGGCTCAATAACTGCCCGCTCAGACTGCATCGGCGGTCCACACTCCGTTGACTAGCCTCAAGATACCCAGTGGATTCTCATTTCTCAACGCCTGGGGGAGCAATCCATGAGGCAGGTTCTGAAAAGCAATTGGGCGCACCCATCGCTTCACACTGTCCGTACCTACCGAAGTAAATCTGGAATCCGTCGTCGCTGGAAAGGGTCCCCCGTGCTGCATGGAAGGACAAACTTCCACCCCTGTTGGCACGCCATTGACCAGAATCCGGCCCGATTTTTCACTGAGGAGGTCCAACACCTCCGGATTTGATTGCATTTCTTTTTCACTCCCCAAAAACGAAGCCGTAAGTTGTCCCTCCAGGGTGCTGAGTGTTCTTATCAGATCTTCTGTATCCTCACAGGTTACCAGGAGTGTAAAAGGACCGAAAACCTCTCTCCTCAGGGACTCATTGGCCCTGAAATCAAGCGCATTGACCTTCGCCACAGCTCCCGATGAATAGGCCGCCCCGTTTTCTTCCTGTGCAGCCGTCAATTGGGTTACCCCATCCTGCCTGAGAAAATCCATTCTCAAATCCTGATAATTTTCAGCCATTTTTGGATGTAACATGCAGGAAGCCCCCACGGTGTTCACCTCCGCAGCCAAGGTTTCGGAAAAGGCCGTCCAGCCCTGACCTTTAATTCCGAGGACCAACCCCGGATTCGTACAAAATTGTCCGGCCCCAAGCGTAACAGACTGCGCATACGCCTTCGCCCAACCCTTTTCGGATTGGGTGGCAGATGGCATTACCACCACGGGATTGATACTGCCCATTTCTGCAAATACCGGAATAGGTTCCCTTCGCTCAGCCCCCAGGCGCTCCAGGGCGAGGCCACCTCCTCTGCTCCCCGTAAAACCCACTGCTTTTGTCAAAGGGTGGGTGACCAGGGCCGCTCCTAATTCCATGCCACTTCCCTGAAGTTGTGAGAATACCCCATCTGGCATATTGGTTTTCCGGGCAGCCGTCTGAATACACCGACCGACAGCCTCAGAAGTTCCCGCATGCATCGGATGGCCTTTGACCACCACAGGACAGCCCACAGCCAGAGCCGAGGCAGTATCTCCACCTGCCGTAGAAAAAGCGAAAGGAAAGTTGCTCGCTCCGAAAACCACAACCGGACCCAGGGGTCGCATACATTTTCGGATATCGGGTTTCGGCACCGGGGTGCGATCAGGCTGAGCCGTATCGATTCGGGCTTCCATCCAGGATGATGATTCCGCAACATTTGCGAAAGCCCGGAGCTGTCCGGTTGTCCGTCCTAGTTCTCCTCTCGCCCTACCTTCCGGCAATCCGGATTCCTGAGTATAAACCAACACCAGATCCTCTTTGTGCTCTTCCAGTATATCGGCTATTGCCCTGAGAAATTCTGCCCTTCGCAGGCCGGACAGATCCCTGTATACAGAAAACGCCCCCGCAGCCAATTCCATCGCCCTATCGATTTCGCTCTGCGTAGCTTCGCTGAACTTCCAGGGGGTGGGTGCATTGGTTTGTGGGTTTAGCGTCTGGAAGGTATTGTTGCCCGTGGCAGATTCGGAGTATCCGAGTATCTGGGTACCGGTGATTGGATATTGCATGGTTGGTATGTATCTTGAATTATGGGTGGGAGGGGGAATTCCCCTCCAAATATATCTTTCGAAGTCCTGCCTTATGCGTCTTAACTAAAGCAACTTTAAATAGTCCGGTAATTCCGGACGGTCCTTAAGCGCGCCTTCGATAACGCTGATTACCCGGCGTCGTTCAGCCCCTTCCAGGGGAAGACGGGGTTTGCGTACCGCCTCGGAACCCAGATCCACCATTTGTTCGGCGAGCTTAATGTTTTGCACGAGTTGTGGATTAATATCGAGTTCAAGCAATGGCAGAAACCAACGATAGATCTCGAGTGCCTCCTTCATATTCCCGGACGTACACAAGGCGTAAATGGCAACCGTTTCCCTGGGAAAGGCACAAACCAGACCTGCTACCCATCCATCTGCCCCCATAGCCAGGCTTTCCAGGGCAAGGGTATCAACCCCACAGAGAATTTTCAACCGGTCTCCAAACCGATTTTTTATTCGCGTTACATTGGAAACATCCCTGGTAGATTCCTTGACGGCCTGAATGTTTGGACAATCCTTCATTAGCGATTCAAACATATCGAGCGTAACCTCCGTCCCGTAATCCACCGGATTGTTATATACCAAAATCGGAAGATCGGTGCTTTGAGCCACTTCCCTGAAATAGGTTTCGGTCTCCTTGCCCGTGGGTTTATAACGCATGGGGGGAAGCAGCATTAAACCATCTGCCCCTGATTCCTCCGCCGACCTTACGGCCTGTATAGCCCTATTTGTGCTTCCTTCAGCAATATTGAGGATTACCGGGCAGGAGCCCGATGCAACTTCCAGAGCCTTACGGGTGAGTACTTCCCGTTCCTCTGGCTCAAGGGTGCTGGCCTCCCCCAAAGTACCCCCAAGGATGATACCGTTAACCCCAGCTGCGATCTGTGCCCTGGTGTTCTTTTCAAAGAGGTCGAGATCCAGGCCGCCGGAAGCATCGAACTTTGTAGTTACTGCAGGCATCACACCTTTCCACTGAAATTTCATATCGTTGGTTTTAAGAGTTTAAATATACATATCCTGCCGGAATCCCAAGCATGGATACGCTCCCTGAAATGTTCCTGAAGGAACTACTTCTCTGCGGGGGTTCTGTAACCCTGGTTACTGATTTTAAAAGTATCAGACCCTACATTTGATAGCATTATTGCAACACCATTAAAAGTTAATACTCATGGAAAATATTCAATTTGCAAACCCAATGCCCCGGATCGGGGATGCCGCCCCGGATTTTGAAGCCCTGACAACCAAAGGTAAAATCAGATTTTCGGAATTTGCCAGGGACAAATGGGTGCTCCTGTTTTCACACCCTGCTGATTTCACACCCGTCTGTACCACAGAAATGAGCGGCTTTGCTACTCGTAAGGCTGAATTTGATGCCCTTAATACAGAATTAATTGGACTAAGTATCGACAGCATCCACGCCCACCTGGGATGGGTTCAAAATGTCAGGGAAAATACGGGGGTTTATTTTGACTTCCCGATTATTGCAGACCTGGACATGAACGTGGCCAAACGCTACGGAATGTTGCAACCCAATGAAAGTGAAACCGCTGCAGTGCGCGCCGTTTTCTTTATTGATCCAAAGAAGAAAATCCGGCTGATCATGTACTATCCCCTTAATGTGGGACGCAATATGGATGAGATCCTCAGGGCTCTTGAGGCACTTCAGATGTCGGATAAACACAGAGTGGCCATGCCCCTGGACTGGAAAAAAGGAGACAAGGTTATCGTACCTCCGCCCAAATCCCTGGACGAACTCAATGCACGTCTGGCCGATGAAACCCTGGAGAAAGTAGATTGGTATCTGGCCAAAAAGGAACTTGTACTATAAATCATTGTCAAAGAGAAGGTTTTCGTTTCCAGTAATAATATCCCTCCCACTGTGGAGGGATATTTTATTTTTGGATTACTACTACTATTTTCTGGGCCCTTGACAACTCATGCCGGGATCTCATGACGCCTTGTTTACAAGAGCGTCTTTTTTTTTTGCAGAAGAATCGAATAAAAAGTATCTTAAGAGTTGTAAAAAACATTAAATATTTTCGCATGAAAAAATCTGCAATAATTGTATTCCTGCTGCTGTTGATAAGTTCATTTAATATTTGGTCACAGGACCATGTAACGATTTACCAGGACTGCCAGTACGGGGGAAGGAGCCACGCTCTTAAAGCGGGAAATTACCTTGACCGGGATCTGGGGATAGGCAATGATGTCATCTCTGCCATACGGATCCCAAAGGGCTGGAGGGTCACAGTATATACAGACAACAATTTTAAGGGCGTCAGCAGGACATTCGATGAAGATGTCGTTTGTATTGCGGCCGACCTGAATGACAAAATTTCCAGCATCCGGGTTGCACATAAAAGCAACCATAGCAATTCTTCAGCCGGATCCCGTACCCAAATGATAACCCTCTATGAGGATTGTAATTTCCGGGGAACTTCCCACAGCCTGAGACCCGGGAACTATGTTGACAACCAGCTGGGTATTGGCAATGACCGCTTGTCATCCATCCGGATCCCGTCCGGCATGCGGGTTACACTTTACACAGACAACAATTTCAAGGGGAGCAGCAGGACATTTGATGAAAATGTCGTCTGCATGCCGGCTGACCTCAATGACAAAATTTCCAGTATCCGGGTTACCCAAAAAAACAACCACAACAGTTCTTCCAACAGATCTGGTAACAAAATGATTACCCTTTATGTGGATTGCGATTACCGGGGGAGTTCCCACAAGCTGGGACCCGGGACGTATATTGACAGCCAGCTCGGTATTGGCAATGATCGCCTGTCATCCCTTCGAATCCCATCAGGCATGCGGATTACCCTCTATACTGACAACAATAAGCGGGGAGAGCGGATCACACTGGACAAGAGCCACAGTTGCCTTCCTCATGAATTCAATGATAGGGTGTCAAGCGTTCATATAGAACGGTACTAGGGAGACTACTAATCGCCACATGCACTCCAATAGGCTAACCTTCCATAAGAGATCGGACAGACCAGGAGTACAAAGAAGTGTGATTTCGGAGTAGTACACCTTTGAGTCTGTGATACCTGTCTTTAGACTAAAAGGGTGAAATGGACCGAAGCGGGTCATCTACTTTCAGAATTTCAAAGCTAAAGGATACAATCGGAGTCAGAACAATGACAATCCTTAGTCCGATCCTCAATAGAAGGTGACCTTTATAGTGTGTCGATCGGGCAAGGGCCTTATGTAATATCAGAAGTGGTAATTTAAGAGGGATAACCTATATCTCTCATTCATCTTCCAGTATTCCTATATTTGAAACTTTCAAAAAGTGTCATTTTCAGGTTCTGCCTGTCAAAAAAAAGAATTCAGCCTTATGCATATTTTTATTATCGCTACCATTTTGGTTGCCCTTTCCGCACTCTTCGGGTATTTGAATGTTCGGTTTATTCGCCTTCCAAACACCATTGGGCTTACAGTGATCAGCATCCTCTTTACACTGGCTGCTTTTGGGCTCAGTTATTTCGATGATTCCCTCTTACAGGCTGAAAAATACATCATTACCCAGATCGATTTCAGGACGGTATTGCTCGACCTGATGCTGGGGTTCTTACTTTTTGCGGGAGCCCTGCACACGGATCTCGACAAGCTAAAGAAACACCGTTGGCCCGTATTGGCTTTTGCGACTTTTGGTGTCCTGGTTTCGACCTTTCTGGTGGGTTTTTCCAGTTTTTATGTGCTCGATCTTCTGGGTCTGGACGTCCCATTTATATACTGCCTGCTTTTTGGTGCCCTGATCTCCCCCACAGATCCCATTGCTGTATTAGGCATTCTGAAAAAAATAGGGGCTCCAAAAAATCTCGAAATCAAAATCGTGGGAGAATCCCTATTTAATGATGGCGTTGGTGTGGTCATCTTTCTAACCATATTCGGCATCGCGAATGGAACAGATGAGTTTTCGGTATTTGAAATCGGAAAATTATTTGTGCATGAGGTTTTGGGCGGAGTACTGCTGGGACTCGCACTGGGAGCGGTTACTTTTCGGATGATGCGAAGTATAAACGACTATTCCATTGAAGTGATTATTTCCCTTGCTGCGGTTATGGGAGGGATTGTACTCGCTCAGTATCTCCATGTTTCCGGACCTCTTGCCATGGTGGCTGCAGGGTTGCTCGTAGGAGGGACCAAGGCTCGGGCCCAGGCCATGTCCGAAGAGACCGAAACCTATGTGGACAAGTTCTGGGAACTCATTGACATCCTTCTTAACACCGTACTATTTGTCCTGGTAGGGATGGAACTTCTGGTGCTTGATTTTGAAGAGGATTACTTCCTGGCAGGAGCCATCATGATCCCGCTTACGCTCCTTTGCAGATATGCCTCCCTCATGATACCCATTCGAATCTTCGAAAAACCCCTTGAATTTATCCCCAATACGAATCTTATCATGACCTGGGGAGGATTGAGGGGGGCGATATCTATCGCACTGGCTCTGAGCCTGACCGAAGCCATGCACAGGGACGTTTTCCTTGTGATGACCTATGTAGTAGTCATTTTTTCAATCGTCGTTCAGGGCCTTACCGTTGATCCCCTCATTGGACGACTTAAAAAACAATGGAAATAAATAGCGTTATGTGACCTGGATCACTTTAGATCTCTTGGATACTTCAGAATTTTGTTCTGATATAAAGGCCAATGGGTTTAAAACAGAGATCACACTACCTTTTTTTCTTGATATTTGTATGCTTCTCAGGAACCTTAAGCGTACAATCCCAGCATCATACGACTGAGCATACAGCTACGGATACGTCTCGAGTGGCTCAATCCATGCACTCCCAAAAAGATGTAGAAACCCTTAGTGATGTTTTCGGATTGGGAACTATTTCAGGACATGTTCGCAATTTTTTTATGAATACCATAAATCAGGGCGAACTCACCGATTATTATGCTAACGCCACGGGAGGTGCACTGCGAATTAGATCCCATCAGATTTTTGGCTTTGAGCTTGGGGTAGCCGGTATTTTCACCTATAAATTGTTTTCCAATGACCTGAACAGAATGGATCCGATAACCGGGGGAACCGCAAAATTTGAACATCAGCTCTTTGATGTATTGGACCAGGATAATTTTAACGACCTGGATCGACTTGAAGAACTTTATATCAGGTATATTTTTGAACACGGTTATTTGGTTTACGGTAAAATGACCATACAGGATACTCCACTGATGAACCGCTCTGATGGGCGAATGAAGCCCTTCGCATTCAAAGGGGTATGGCTGCATTATATTACGGGAAAGAACCGTTTTAACCTGGCATGGATCGATCGGATTTCGCCCCGGAGCATTGTGGAATGGTTTGATTTTAAAGAAGGGATCGGATTGTTCAACCAGGGGTTTCAGCCCGATGGCAGTGAGGCTGAATACCATGAAAATCTGGAGTCCGAAGGTTTGGCGATGCTCGAATATCAAACCCGGGTTTCAAACTTCAACCTACAGGTTTACCAATGGTACCTTCACAACATTTCCTATACCGGATGGCTTGGAGTGGCCTATCACAAAAATGGATGGAATCTGGGGGTTCAGTACGCCCTGCAGATCCCGGACGGATTCCAGAAGACCCTGGAATACGAAAAGCGGTACGTGCAACCTGAGGAGCGCGGGCAGGTGCTGAGTGGTCAGATACAGTACCTGACGGATCGATGGACCATGCGGGCGGCGTACTCCCGGGCATTTGCGAGCGGGCGCTTCCTTTTCCCCAGGGAACTGGGAAGGGATCAGTTCTATACCTCTATTTCGCGATCCCGCCTGGATGGCTTTGGAAATACCGGGGTTCTGACTTTAGGCGGTGACCACACCTTTGGAATTGAGCGCTTTTCCGCAGGATTTGACTATACCCGAACTTTTGGCCCCGAGGTGGATGCCTTTAAGTTTAACAAGTACAACCTCGATGCGTACCAGCAGGTTAATCTCAGGTTAAACTATGAATTTAAGGGGTTTCTCCGGGGACTCCATATGGCTTTCCTCTATGTTTACCGGGATAATCTGAATACTGACGATCCCCAGGTGGTATTTAACCGCGGGAACCTGCACCAATTGAATTTCATTACAAATTTCGAGTTTTAATTGCCACCCCATTTAAAACCAAAGGAGGCAATACCCAATTTTCAACTATATTGCAGTCACGCATAAATCAGTGTTGTTGGGATTTCTAAGAAGATACCGTTTTGAACTTTATCTGAGTTCCTTTGTCGCATTGGTATTCGGCAGTCTGATTTTTCCATCCCCCTTTTTTGAACGGTACATGGACCCACTGCTCACCCTGGCCAATGTCATCGCTGGCTTTGGCATTATTTCAGAACGCAGAAGGTATTTCAAAATTTATTCCGTTTTGGTTGCGGGTGTCGTTATCCTGGAAGTAATGCGCTTTGCTTTTGGAGCAGGAGACAACATAGATCTTAAATTAATCCGGTTTGCAGTCCTTTCCTTGTTTTACACCATTGTGACCCTGGAAATAATACGACAAGTATGGTTCGCCACTGAGGTTAACAAGAATGTGATTTTTGGAGTAATGGGCGGGTATGTCTCCATGGGCCTTATTGCATTTTTTATCGTGCTTGGAATTGAAATTTCTGAACCCGGGTCTTTCCTGGGACTGGATAATTCCACGGGCACCTCCCAATCTGAAAATCTTTTCTACTTCGCCTATATTACGCTGATGACTGTAGGCTATGGGGATATTACCCCTGTGACCATCTTAGCCCAGAAAGCTTCTATCCTGATCGCCTTGCTCGGACAATTCTATTTAGTGATCATTACGGCCGTAGTTGTTGGAAAATACATCAATAACGAACTGCGAAGGGATACGTTTGAAAGGGATTAGGAATACTGCAACCCACTAAGCTGAAATACGACTCTATATTTTCACGTCAGGGCAATTCGTCAGTGCTTTAATGTCCTAGTCATAAAAAAGCATTCCGAAAGGGTAAACGCTGGGCCTAAGCTGAAAGCAATGGCTTAGATCTGCAAGGTTGTAAAATGCCTAATTCATTTCATAGGGGTAAATTACCTTCCATTCCTCGGCCATATCCACAACGGTCCAGCCATTTGCAGTTGCCTGGTCCAGACCCTTGTCCAGCTTCCCGATATGCGATTCCCGGTCATAAGCCCACTCGCGGTCGGCGTCGGTATGATGTACGTACAGCATAAAGGCCCCTTTCGTATTGCTTGATGTGTATTGCAACATCTGAAGATCCCCATCCGAATTCCCGGCCGCAAAAATGGGTTTTTTACCTATATGCTGGTTGATTCCCACCGGCTTCCCTTCTTTATCATCAATAAAGTTAATTTCGGGTAGTTTTCGCAATACGGGGTTACCTTCATTGTAATCAAACTCCGATTTAATGCTACTCCCGATCACCTGATAGGGTGGAATACCGTAAACCATTTCAGTCCATGGGCGCATAAAATCAATTCCCCCTCCGGAAACAATAAAAGTCTTAAAGTCATTTGCCCGAAGATATTCCAGCAATTCCAGCATGGGCTGATAGACCATGCTGGTATACGCTTGATTCGTTTTGGGATGCCGAGCGGTTTTGAGCCAATCCATAACCGATTGTTTGAACTCTTCCTCAGTCATTCCGGAATGCGAGGCCATGACAAGCTTTATAAGCCCTGCCTCACCTTCTGACAACACCGTTTCCATATCACCTTCTAGCAACGCCTTAAAGGGTTGTTTATTGGACCATTCGGGATGATCCGGAGCCATTCCCTTAACGCGATCTATTGCAAATGCCAGCTGAAAATACATGGGTTGTTCTGACCAAAGTGTCCCATCATTATCGAAAGTGGCAATCCGATCCTGAACCGGGACAAAAGAGGGATTACCCTCAGTAGTCACTTTTTCCACAAAAGCAATAATCGCCGACTTTGAAGCCCCGTCATTCCAGGAAGGCAAAGGGTCCTGAACAACCACGGCTGTTTCTGACATTCCTTCAGAAACCGTATTTTCCTGCTGACGACAACTCCAGAAGCCTGCAATAAGTAAGAGTAAAAAGAAGAATTTTTTCATCCGGTGCAGTGTTTTAATTTTTAAAGAAGTTAAAATTACAAAATCTAAACCTTGAATCAGGACAGTACACCACTTTTGTGCGAATATCCCAACTTCTGAGATTTATCAGGGAATATATCCGTGCCGTCGGACATAAAAAAAGCCGCCCGAAGGGGCGGCTTAATCGTAATATGAAGTTGGTAATTATTTACTTGTTGGAATCATAGCCTTGATTTGTTCCTCAATGGTAGAGAGGCTCCAATCGCCGGGTGTCTGACTCGGTGGATATTCCTCAAAGGTCGAAAGGAACTGCAAAGCGTAATACTGCATGCCCCCCAGTGCAAATGCCCTGTCGATATACCAATCCCAATAGGTGTTAGAACCTTCCAGAGCCTTCTCAAACGGGTCTCTTCTGAGGTGGAACAGGTAGGGCCCGCGCAACTTTACAAAAGGTTCAAACCACAAGGCGAGTTTACTCGCCCGCTGCTCCTGAAACATCGCCTTCCAGGGACCATAGCGCAAGGCTGCAATTTCCCCCCCGTCATTCACATAGATAAAACCCTTACGTGCGGACTCCTCTGTTTTCCCCATCAGGTAGTCCAGTTGGTTGACCCCATCGATATAATTCCTGAATCGTTTGCCGTTTAAAGTGGTTCCACTTCTCAGCTGATCAACGATATCGGCATTCCCGGCAATGGCGGAAAAAGTAGGCAACCAGTCCTCGTGTGATACGATTCCGTTCCGGGTTTCTCCGGCAGGAAATTTACCTGGCCATTTAACAAAGGCCGGTGATCTGTATGCACCTTCCCAACTGCTGTTTTTCTCACCGTGAAATGGTGTGGTACCGGCATCTGGCCAGGTGTTGTAATGCGGGCCATTATCCGTAGAGTAAAACACAATTGTATTATCCGCGATACCCAGTTCATCCAGATAATCAAGCAGCATACCTACATGCATGTCGTGCTCGATCATTCCATCGGTGTATTCGTCATGACCTTTGTTGCGACGATCCTCGCGAACGTGGGTACGGAAGTGCATACGGGTTCCGTTCCACCAGGTAAAGAAAGGTTTTCCGGCATCCGTCTGCTCTTTGATGAATTTTTTGGTCGCTTCTACCGTTTCATCATCAATGGTCTCCATCCGTTTTTTGGTAAGAGGGCCCGTGTCCTCAATACGCTGCCCTCCCTTACCGTCGGCCCAGGTATGCAAAACACCCCTCGGTCCAAAAACTTCGCCGAATTTCTTACCATTGGCCAAAACCATGTCCGTTGGGTAGTCTTCATTTTCAGGCTCTTCCTCTGCATTAAGATGGTAGAGGTTTCCGTAGAATTCGTCCCAGCCATGCATGGTGGGAAGATGTTCATCCCGATCGCCCTGGTGGTTCTTTCCGAACTGTCCGGTAGCATAACCCTGACTTTTCATCACCTCAGCAATGGTGACATCCGTTTTCTGCCATCCTTCTGCAGCTCCTGGCATACCTACCTTGGTCATGCCCGTGCGTACAGGTACGTTTCCACCAAGGAAAGCGGCACGCCCGGCTGTACAACTCTGTTGTGAATAGTAATCGGTAAAAGAAATTCCCTCTCTGGCTATTCTGTCGATGTTCGGGGTTTTATACCCCATCATCCCATGGTTGTTATGGCTAATATTCCAATACCCTATATCATCCCCCCAAATAACAAGGATGTTGGGCTTTTTCTGGCCATAGGACCACATGGCTAGGCTGAAAGCCAGCATTAGTAAAAATTTGTTTTTCATTTTTCAAATAAGTGTTAATGGTTGATAAACTATACTGTTTTAAAGCGTTGGGGGAACTCTAAATATATGCACATTTTTTTTAATGGAATTAGGGCCGTGGGCGGCGTCAATTGAAACAGCTGCCCTATTTGGGAATATTATGGATCAGGCACCAAAACGGAAAACAAGCCCGCCGCTGAAGCCGCCCATGATAATCGTGCTTCCCGCGCTTACACCGGTACTCGGCCCACCTGTTCCAATTCCGACGTAAACGCCCCCCCATTCAACCGGGAAGAGCAAATTGCCCTGAAAATTCAGGCCTATAGACTCTGTGAGCATAATCACAACCCCACCTTTAAAGCCAAAACTGAAATAGGTGGCACTATCGAGGCTTCTATTTACAATATCCCTGTTCTCATTCTTTGGAGAATATATCGAGAGTCCAAGTTGTCCCCCAATAAAGGGCTTAATGTTCCCGTTGGTGAAATATCGCGTTCCCCCTACCATAAACCAGTCCACATTCAGATCCGCAAGTTTGGATTCATTCGGGCTGAGTATGCGATCGCGGATGAGCAGGTCCGTACCCATATTATAATAGGTCACCTCAATCATATAATCCCGGCGAGCCTCGAAACCGGCAGTAAGACCAAAAAAACCACTGTCATTTACTTTTAGGTAATTCGACCCGTAATTCAACTTGCTGCCAAACTGGTACCCGTACGTAGGGGTGAGCTCAAAAACCTGGGCGTTACTCGTAAAGGCACCCAATGCCAGAAATACAAAAAATAATACTGCAGATACTTTTTTCATCATTTTAAAATTTGAGACATACTACCCCAGGCAAAACAGATATGATTAGAATTTAGGTCCTGAATGTTATAAGGGGAGGTACGGGTTTTGAATATTGGATTTTTCCAAATTTATTAAATCTTTCGGCAGCATTCCCCAATTAATCCATTTAACAATGCATAATTACAGCTTCTGTCACTTAAATAGGCGGGGTTCAGGGCCCTGACAAATTATAAAAATGCTCATCAAGAAAAACCAACCAACCCTACAGATTGATGGAATATTCCCATAAATATAACCCTCCAATCTTAAATGGGATGTATCTTTGAGCATCTTATATTAAAGCGGAATCTTTATTCTTAACATTAAACACTGATTTATGAAAACAATTTTGATGAGTATTGGGGTATTCATGATGGCCCTTCAATTTGGACAGGCTCAGTCAAATGCCGAAGAAGTAGACTTTCTCCAGTCGATTATCGGAGGTGAAAAGAAAGCGGTTGTAGCCGATTTTATTGAACTGGAAGGCGCATCCAAAGACGCCTTCTGGGAACTTTATGACGCTTATGAAACCGAACGAAAGGTTTTGGGGAAAAAGCGGATTAGCCTGCTTGAAAAGTATGCCAAGGAATTCGAGGGCATCTCCGACATGGAAACGGATAATATCGTTTTGGAAGCTCAAAAACTCGCGAAAGGAAACGAAAAACTTATCAATTCGTATTACAAAAAGATAAAAAAGGCCTCCGGTTCTAAGGCTGCGGCACAGTTTTATCATTTGGAAAATTACTTTCACGCACTTACCAGAACAACCATTCTTGAGAACATTCCAGTGATCGGGGAATTGGACTAATTCCTGAAGGTTTCTGTAGCATTAAAAAAGCCGCCCGGACATCCGAGCGGCTTTTTTTATATTCTTTGCCCTGATCAGGGCGTACTATCGCCCCTATTTTGCATAAGCCTTTACGATCTTGCCTACATACTCTTCAGCAGTCTTGTAGGCATCCGTTGGGTCAGACAATTTCGAAGTCACAACGAAAACGAGTTGCTTGTCTTCTGGCTCATCCAGACTATAGCCAACGGTCTCCAGTACATAATTGTTATAAGTAGTTGTCGTACTCGATGTAGGCATATAGCCTCCAAAGCCGGAATAATACGGCCCGTAAGCATAAGGACTGCCGTAGTAACTATTAAAGCCCCCGTAATATCCGGGATATCCACCATATCCAACACCAGCGTACACCCCGGAAGTATTTGTTTGGGTAACCTGTTCCGTGTCTTTTACCGTAGTGATAACTATACCGTTAAAACCTTCAGTCTCAATCATGCTCAGGATCTTGTTCAACCGCTCTTCGCTCATTTCTACCTCTGTATGCAGCGTAGGGATTTTCTTAAAGCTTTCGGTAGCTTTCATACCTGTGCTTCGCATTTGTTTAGCTATTTCAGACTCAAAGGCCGTTCTGGCAGTATTTTCATTTGTACGCGCAATGACAAGGACATTCTTTTCTCTAAAACTCGCTACTACATCGTCCTCAGCAGACCACGTATTCAATACTTTTACGGTGGAACAACTCTGGAAACTAAAAGCGACCAGGGTCATAAAAATCAAAAATTTTCTCATTTAAAATACCTTTTTATGGTTTCATTACTATTGTGTTCCGAGATGGTCGGTACGTCACTCAGCTTGTAAATATACATCAAATTTGCTCTAGTTTCTGTGATGGTATTTGAATTAAATAGCTTAAAATCCATCTGCTTAAGGGTGATTATTTAAACCCTGTTTCACCTAAAAAAAGTAACTTACACAAACCTAAAGTTATGTGTTTGACTTAGGCGAACTATTAATTCCAACATTCAATGGATTTGTATTTTTATTTAAGTTTATTGTATATCGGTGTCCTGATTTTCACCATTGTCCGAATCCTGCTCGATACCCAAACCTCTTCCAAGTCACTGGCCTATATTCTTCTGGTCCTTGTAATCCCTGTAGCTGGCATCATATTTTACTTCTCATTTGGCGTAAATTACAGACACAGAAGCTATAACCTGGAGGCGAATTCGGCCTCTCTTGAAGTAAACAAATCCTATCAGGAACAGATTGTGGATACTACGGATGAATTACTTCATTCAGATTCGAAAATTCCCCATCATTTTCAGAGTCTCGTGGAATTTCACCATCATACCATGGGGGCATACCTCAGTAAGAACTCCTTTCAACTATTGATTAACGGGGAAGACAAATACCCCGAAGTACTCCGGACCCTTGCATCTGCCAAGCGGTTCATCCATATGGAATATTATGCCTGGGAAAATGATACACGGGGGAATCAGATTAAGGATGTGCTACTTGAAAAAATTCAGGAGGGCGTTAAAATCCGCATTCTCTATGACGATTACGCGAGCAGGGGCATCCGTAAAAATATCGTAAAAGAATTACAGGAAGCCGGGGTTGAAATCTATCCAAAAATCAGATTAAAAATCCGTCAATTTGCAAACCGTCTGAATCACCGTGACCACCGTAAGGTCATTATTGTGGACGGCAAATACGGTTTTGTCGGAGGCCTCAATATTTCCGACAGATATGACAATACGATCCATACAAAACTGTACTGGAGAGACACACATGCAAAGTTCACAGGACCTTTGGTGCAAGAGCTTCAGAAGCACTTCCTCTCCAGTTGGAATGCCGCGCAAAGTGAAAAACTCCTTTTCTCAGGTGAATTCCTGCCCTCAGACCATACCGCGGACTCCTTGCCGCATAAGGGCCTTGCTCAAATAATCCCGGGGGGTCCGTATTATTCATTTTCGAATATTATGCTCTCCTATCTGAAGATCTTCAACCTGGCCCGGCAAAAACTCTATGTAACAAATCCGTATTTCATCCCGAGTAGCAGCATCCTCAATGCGCTGAAACAGGCCGCCCTTAGTGGGGTAGATGTCCGGCTCCTGCTTCCGGAAAAATCAGATTCCAGTTTGGTGGGAGCCGCGTCCCGGTTTTACTTTGATGAACTTTTGGAGGCAGGGGTGCGCATATTTCTCTATACCAAGGGTTTTATCCACGCCAAAACCGTAGTTGCAGATGGTTCACTAAGCGTAGTGGGAACCGCGAATATGGACATTCGCAGCTTCGACCTGAATTTCGAAATCATGTCTGTGGTTTATGGAGATGATCTGGCACAAAAGCTGGAATCTGTTTTCATGGAAGACCTGAAATTGAGCCGGGAAATTGACGCGGACTTCTGGAATCAAAAGCCTTTTCACAAAAAGCTGATTTATGCTATCGCACGAGTGGTTTCCTCCTTCCTGTAGGCGGCATGAAGGTTAAGGGGCGCCCCCTCCCCCATTATCAATTTACCCGAAAATCCTGCAGCATAAAATCAGATCGTCCCCTTCCCGGTTGCCAAACCTATGGAACTTCATAAAATCGCATCGGTTTACTGTGCACCCAGCATCTTCTGTACTGAGAGAAACCTTGGTGTTTAGCAGTATTCCAATATTTCATCAGAAAAAACTTATTGGTACCAAATCCGGCTTATTAAATACGCGTATTCGTCCCCAAAATTTCTTTGAATCTTGAACCTGATTCTTATTTTTGCCTTTCTTAAACACCCCCGAATCATGAATAAAGGTCTGAAAAAAGCCCTGAAAATTTTTCTTATTATTCTCGGCTTCGCATTGGCAGTTGTAATTGCAGGAGCAATCTATATCAACGCTGCCTGGCTCAGTTTCGGACTTTCACAAACGCAGCCCGAAACTGAGATCGCAGAACTCATAGAGGGTGGCTTCCGGTTTCGGGACCTAAACCGCAATGCCAGACTCGATCCTTATGAAGACACCCGGATTCCTTTAGACCAAAGAGCCGAGGACCTCTTAGCACGTCTTACCCTTGAAGAAAAGATTAATCTCCTAAAAGGTTCGGGACTGAAATCCCTTTTGGGAATGGAAGATCCCGAGCTGCTGGTTCCCGGTGCGGCCGGAACGATCGAACCTATAAAACGCCTGGGGATCCCAAGGATCTACCTGGCCGACGGGCCGGCCGGATTACGCATTGCACCTGTTCGCAAAGATTCGGAACAAACCTACTACGCCACTGCCTTTCCGATAGCCACCTTACTGGCATCTACATGGAATTCAGAATTGGTCTATAATGTGGGGCAGGCCATGGGTAATGAAGGGCTCGAATACGGGGTTGACGTACTCCTTGCCCCAGGGGCAAATATTCAGCGAAATCCCTTATGCGGGCGGAATTTTGAGTACTACTCAGAGGACCCTGTTTTATCCGGTTATATCGGGGCGGCAATGGTAAATGGAATTGAGTCTAACGGGGTGGGCACCTCTGTAAAACACTTCGTGGCAAATAACCAGGAAACCAGCAGATATAGCAACGATGTCATCGTATCGGAGCGCGCTATGCGGGAAATTTATCTTAAAGGCTTTGAGATTATCGTTAAAGAATCACAACCCTGGACTGTGATGTCCTCTTACAACAAAGTAAATGGCACCTACACCTCCCAAAGTCGCAGGCTGCTTACGGATATACTCAGGGATGAATGGGGCTTTGACGGGCTCGTGGTTACGGACTGGTTCGGAGGCTCGGATGCTGTCGCCCAGATACAGGCAGGGAATGACCTTTTGGAGCCTGGGACAAGAAGTCAATGGAAGGCCTTGCAAAAAGCTTCTGAGAAGGGAACACTGAGTGAAGAAGATATCAATACCTCAGCCAGGCGAATCCTGAAATTAATTCTCGGATCCAAAAAAATGGAGGACTATGCCTTCACAAATTCCCCTGACCTCAAAGGACATGCGCGTATCACACGTGAATCCGCAACTGAGGGAATGATTTTATTAAAAAATGAGGGGGCACTGCCCGTTGAAGGCAATCAGACGGTTGCTCTTTTTGGTGTAAATTCTTTTGAATTTATTGCCGGGGGCACAGGATCGGGAGACGTCAACGAAGCCTATACGGTTTCCCTGCAGGAGGGGCTCGAAAATATGGGGTTTGAAATAGATCAGAACACCACAGCAGCCTTTGAAAACCACAAAAAGTTAAACGCGGAGGCATTCATAAAACCGGAAGGCCTGGAAGCCATGACAAATCCTTATAACCCTCCTCAGTTTAGTCCCTCCCCTGAACTCCTGGAAAAAACGTCCAATACCTCGGATATCGCCATAATTACCCTCGGACGCAATGCCGGTGAAGGTGGAGACCGGGTTGAAAAGGATGATTTTCTGCTCACCAAGCAGGAAACAGCCCTAATTGAAGACGTATGCGAAGCCTTTCAAAAAGCTGGAAAAAAAGTGGTGGTGGTTATGAACATCGGAGGTGTCATTGAAACAGCCAGCTGGAAGGAACTGCCCGATGCCATACTTCTGGCCTGGCAAGGGGGTCAGGAAGGCGGGAATGCCACGGCTGATATCCTAAGCGGGAAGGCAAACCCCAGTGGCAAACTACCGATGACCTTTCCGGTTGACCTTTCTGATCATGGGTCTTCTGCGAATTTTCCCATGGACGGCGAACCCATAGACTTTTCAGATGTGCTTTTTGGGGCGGAAGAGAAGCCCGAAGATGAAAAAATCAGAAACAAGGACTATACGATATATGAAGAAGGGATTTACGTGGGTTACAGGCATTTCGACAAGCGCAATATGGAAGTATCCTATCCCTTCGGTTATGGCCTGAGCTATACCACATTTGATTTGAGTTCCATGGAGATCACCTCCGAAAACGAGTTAATCGATGTTTCTGTAATGGTTAAAAATACGGGCATGGTTGCAGGGAAGGAAGTGATACAACTCTATAGCTCTAAACCCCAATCTGACATTGACCGGCCTAAAAGGGAGCTGCGCGCTTTTGGCAAGACCCCCCTGCTCCAACCCGGGGATTCCACCCGGATCAACCTGCAGGTTCCCGTATCCGAATTGTCATACTGGGATGAAAACCAAATGGGATGGGCATTGGAGACAGGCACGTATGTTCTGGAAGCGGGGACTTCTTCAAGAGATCAAATGCTTAGTTACTCCGTGGATTTGAAATAGGAAATTTTGCCAGAGCAGATTGGATAAGCTCCTTGCTCTTTGGTATTAGATGCTCCCCTAAATTCAAGACGCCAGGCGGGATATCACAATTCAGAATGGGCTACCTTTAGATGGCTAAATTATTTCTGCCATGGTCACTTATACCCTAGAAAAAAACCTGAGTCCGGAAGAATTCAGGGAAGTCCTTGTTCAATCGGGTCTCGGGGCGCGCAGACCTGTTGAGGATTTGGAGCGGATCCGCGGGATGGTCACCAATGCCAACCTGATACTCACCGCCAGGGACTCAGGAAGGCTCATTGGGGTAGCCCGCAGCGTCACGGACTTTGTTTACTGTACCTACCTCTCAGACCTGGCTGTACACCAAACACATCAGGGAAAAGGTATCGGCACAGAGCTTATCCGCCGCACGAAACTCCATGCCCCTCAGGCCAAGCTTATCCTGCTTTCGGCCCCTGCTGCCATCGCATATTATCCAAAAATAGGCATGTCAAGACATGAGCACTGCTATTTTCTGGACGATGTAAAGTTGCTTAAATAGCCCGTATCGGGAAATATTCTCTAAATTGAGATTGCATACTACAAATTGAGTGCCGGCCCAAAGGGTAGAAATGCACGGGCTTTAAATAAGGGCCAGGTGTCATTGGGTAATCTTTAAATACGAAACTTATGTATACAGGCAAGGTATATAGCCTTTGGCAAATGGTCATATGGACGCGGTTTGAAACGCTTCTCTTTTTATTTATAAGTATTCTATGGGTAGCCGCATACTATTTTCTGGACCTGCAATGGCTCCGCATCCCCTGGACACCTATGGCCCTGATCGGAACTGCCGTGGCTTTTATCATCGGATTTCAGAACAATGCGGTCTATGGTCGTATCTGGGAAGCCCGGAAAATCTGGGGTGGTATTGTGAATACCTCACGTACCCTCGGGGTCTTTGTACAGGATATGCTTACGGAAGAATATATGGATAACAAATCGTCTCAGACAGATATTCCTGCAGCCATCCGGGCCATTACCTACCGACATATTGCCTGGATGACCGCCCTCCGGCACGCCATGCGGAGCTCCCGAACCTGGGAAACCACTGGAAAGCATAGGACCAATAGAGAATGGGGCATTCGCACCCCTGAAGAATCATCAACCCTGGAGGCAGACCTTAAAGGGTATCTTTCTGAAGATGATCTTAGCTACGCCCTCTCCAAAAGCAATGTGCAAACTGCCATTCTTTACCTGCAATCCCATCACCTGAGAGCACTCAAGGAAAATGGGGTGATATGGGAATTTTCATTTTTGGAGCTCGAGGGAATTATTCAGGAACTCCTGACCCTGCAGGGCCAGACCGAACGCATTAAAAATTTTCCCTATCCCCGCCAGTACGCCACGCTAAACCATTATTTTATGTGGTTGCTGCTGATGCTGCTGCCGATGGCCCTGGTTCCGCAGTTTATAGATATCGGTAAGGACATTGCAGGGAGCCATCCCATTCAGGGAGCTCTGTTTGTTTGGTTTACCATACCCATATACACGGCAGTTGCCTGGATGTTTCATACGATGGAGCGCATCGGGCGAACCGGGGAGAATCCCTTTGAAGGCACAGCCAATGACGTACCGATCTCGACCATTTCCCGGGGAATCGAAATTGACCTGAGACAGAATCTGGGAGAATCGGCGGAACAGATGCCTGAGCAGTTTCCTTCAGATTACGGGGTCCAATTTTAGTTAAGAGATCTTTTTTTTATCTCAGGGAGTTATCGCGTTGGGGTTAAAGCAGTTTTGTCCTTAATGAAGTGTTTACCAACTTTAGTGGCCAGAGCCTGTTAAAGATCCGATATAATTTCAGGCTGTAACTTTCAAAGAGGCATTCTCAATGGTTCGTTTTAAATTTGTTACATGCGGAATAAGGAATACACCGCGCTTTTAATAACTGAGAAAATATGTATGTTGGTATGACACCTCAAACGATTCATTTCCCAAAACCTATCTGGCAAGGCCTGGGCAACCTCTTTGTATTTAAAAAGAGGCAGGTACTCCTGGTTTTAGGGCTTCTATGCGGTCTTTCAGGCTCGTATACAGGTTTTGGACAACCGCCTGCTTCCGATGACATATACACCTTTAAAAAGGGGGACCCCAATGGGATCGGAAAATGGTATATGGGACGTGAAATAGCTCGTGTAATGGGATATCAGGGAATGGGCTGGCTGGAACGACCTTCACGGGAAGCTGAGGAGAAAACGTCGGTTCTAATCAAAAATCTGGACATTGCACCTGCAGACCGGATAGCGGATATCGGTGCCGGTTCCGGATACCATGTATTCCGGATGGCTCCTTTGGCTCCCGAAGGTGTGATCTACGCAGTCGATATCCAACCTGAAATGCTAGCCGAGATCGACCGCCGGAAAAAAGAGGATAATATTGAAAATGTGGTGCTGGTTACCGGTGATGAAAAGAGTGTGAATTTATCGGAGAACTCCGTAGATAAAGTATTGCTTGTAGATGTATATCACGAATTCAATTATCCGGTTGAAATCATCAACTCCATTGTTCAGGCGCTGCGGCCCGGAGGTAAAATCTACCTGATTGAATACAAAGGGGAAGATGAGTCCATCCCGATAAAAAAATTGCATAAATTAACTGTAAATCAGGCAGTAAAAGAAATGGAAGCAGCAGGCCTGAAACTCGAGGCAAAGCTGAAAAACCTCCCCAGACAGCACTGTATGATCTTTGTAAAAGCGTAATATACTTAGCCATATTCCCGCCCATAAGATGGTATCTGCTTATCGCTTTTTCACTTTTGAAAGGGCCCTGAGTGAATTTGGACATTCCAAAATAAGCGAACACTTAGAATGCCCGAAGATAAAAATCCACTACTTTTGTCGGGATTTTAAGAACTCCTGAGAAATTCCTCCTTTTATTGCGTTTTCCTTCGGCATTTTATCCAAGTCCATTCCGTTTGAGAACCCATTTATTTCTACAGGCCACAGACATTAAGTACAAATCTGATCGCTCCTGAATGAATACCATCATAAATAGTGTAATTACAGGTACCGGGAGCTACATTCCCAAACTTCGCGTTAAAAACGAAGATTTCCTATCCAAAGAGTTTTTTGATTCTTCCGGCCAAAGGCTTGAAAAAACCAATCAGGAAGTTATCGAAAAATTCCTCGAAATTACGACCATAGCCGAGAGGCGCTTCGCCCGGGAGGATATGCTTAATTCTCAAATGGCTTTCCTGGCCGCTGAAGAGGCTATTTCCGCTTCGGGAATCGATAAAGAAACCCTTGATTACATTATCGTTGCGCATAATTTTGGCGATCTCCACCATGGGGATACCCGTTCAGACATGGTTCCGAGTCTGGCCGCGCGGGTGAAGCATAAATTAAAGATTAAGAATCCGGAAACCGTAGCCTACGACATGATCTTCGGATGTCCGGGATGGTTGGAATCCATAATACAGGCGAACTACTTTATTCGTTCCGGAGATGCCCAAAAAGTATTGGTCATCGGGGCAGAAACCCTCTCCCGAATTTTTGATCCCCACGACAGGGATGGAATGATTTATGCCGATGGAGCCGGAGCTGTGGTACTGGAAGCCAAAAAGGGTTCCGAAAAAATGGGAATACTTGCCCATAAAACCCGTTCCGATACACTGGTCTATTCCCAGATGTTATTTATGGGGGATTCCTATAAAAAATCTCCTGAGGGGGATTCGGATCGCTATTTGAAAATGCACGGGCGAAAGCTCTACCAGTACGCCCTCGAACACGTTCCACAGGCCATTAAATCCTGCCTGGAGAAGAGTAACATTTCCATCGGGGAGGTAAAAAAACTCTTGATCCATCAGGCGAACGGTAAAATGGATGATGCCATTTTAAAAAGGCTGTATGCCCTTTACGGCATAGATTCAGCCCCGGATGACGTAATGCCCATGACCATCGGATGGCTTGGAAACTCTTCAGTAGCTACCATCCCAACATTGCTCGACCTGATCGTAAAAGGCAAAATGCCCGGCCATGAAATAAACCCTGGGGATATTGTTGTTTTTGCCTCGGTAGGTGCGGGAATGAATATCAATGCCATGGTCTACAGAGCCTGATCAAAGAGGGTGGATAAGTCAGATTGATTTCCTATCTTTAGGTCTATGGAATCAGACGAAAACAAGGATGGTTTTGTCCACGTTTATTCAGGGTCGGAAGTACGGGTAATCCTGCTCAAAGGCTTGCTGAAGGATAACGGGATTGAGGCAATTGTTCAAAATGATTATCAATCGGGAATTTCTGCGGGTTTTGCCGGAGGTACGGTAAACACCATACGCCTCAAAGTTCATTCTTCAGACCTGGAGAAAGCCCAGCCTGTGGTTGATGACTTCGTTGAAAATCAGCTCTAATTACAGGACCTTATCATGGGTTTGCGCCTTCAGATGTTTTCGCTTTTGGGTATTGCGGTATTCCTGGCCGCGTTGCCGCTTTCGGGCTGTAAAACAGAAGCGGACGGGAATAAAGAAGTATCCACTACATCGTCAGATTTTCAGGCTCCTTTTGACTCCGGGAAATGGGGTATTAAAGTTGGTGCGGATTATCCCCATAGGGAACTCATGCTTTCAACCCTGGTCTACACCGATACATTGCGAAAACTGAACAGGGAGGAGATTCTTTCCCTGCTGGGGAGACCCGACCGTTCTTCTGAGGCCCATCTGTATTACCTGATCAATCAAACCAGGCTTGGCCCCTGGCCCCTGAAATCCCGGTTTATGGTGATAAAATTAACTCCTTCTGATACGGTGGAATGGATTAAGATTCACGAGTAATAGCCATAGAGGATTCGGAAGATTGACAAGGCCGTAAGAGAAAAACACCAGAGCCCAGGATGGCAAAAGAAATTCCTTCCCATTTGTGTAAGCAACAAATAGAACGCATCCAAATTCCCGATCTGAAAAAAACCGGACAGATATTTGAAATGAAATACCCCCTATTCCTTTTACTTTTTCTGCTGATCCTGCCCTTTGGGTATGGTAATACTCTGGATCGAACGAGAACTGCGGATACCCTTAAGCTGGATACACATGAGATTGTTCCCATTTCGGATTCCAGACAATACATACGTATTAAAGGATCCGTGGAAAATCCGGTACTCTTATTTCTAAGCGGTGGCCCGGGGGATACGGTCACAGGCAGCATGAAGCAAATGTTCTCTAAACTTTCAGAGGAATTTTTGGTTGTGCTCTGGGACATTCGAAGTACGGGTGAAACAGCGAAACTTGGTAATTCCAAGCCAGAATTTACCCAGGAATTGTTTGAGCGGGATACCCGGGAACTCACAGGCTATCTGTTGAACAGATTCGGCAAAGAAAAGCTCTATCTTGCCGGCTTGTCCTGGGGCACCGTACTCGGTTTTTACATGGTTGAACACCATCCGGAACTCCTGCATGCGTTTATTGCAGTTAGCCCGATTATCGACCAGGTACGAAGTGAGAAAATGTCCATCGAACTCCTTATGAAGGAGGCAGGGGCCGAAAATAATGAGACGGCTGTATCCGAGCTTTCTTTGGTGGAAGTACCCTTTAAAAATGCCGATCAACTATACTATTCCCGTAAATGGATCTTTATAAAAGAAGGGAATTCTTTAGGCAAGAAAAAATCCTTTAAAAAATACGTTTACAATTGGTCGGCCACCTGGCTGGAACTCTTTAACGAAGGGATACAGACCAATCTGTTTGAGTCCCTGCCCGCTGTCGAATGCCCGGTCTATTTTATCGTGGGTAAGAACGATTATCGTACGCTTTATACTTTGGCAGAAGCGTATTACAAAGACCTAAAGGCACCCGTCAAAGGCTTTTTTCTGTTCGAAAATTCGGGGCACCTGATTCCCTATCAGGACCGGGCGCGCTTTCAGAAAACCATTATCGATTCAATCCTTAAGAAATAAGATCTTGACAAAAGACCCAAACCATAAGCCTTTCAGGGTAAAGGCTCCATTTAGTTATGTGATCCTGACGCTGCTCGTTTCCATCATCGGAACAAATTTAACCGCGCAGGTAAATATTTCCGGAAGGCTCCTGGAACGCGGGACGGGCACGCCAATTCCCTTTGCCAATATCGGGATAGAAAAAACCGCAATAGGAAGTCTTTCAAATGCAGACGGCTCCTTCAGTATTGATATCCCTGAAGCCTACACAAACCGCAACCTGCTTTTCGCATCCCGCGAAAAGATGAAATAATGGAATCGCATCCCTGCCTGAATATTCCTATATTTAAAAAACTGTCATTTGTGAAAAATAGCTCCCGCATTGTGCCCCTTATCCTGATCTGCCTCCTCTCCTGTTCCGAGCCGGATAAAAATGAGCTTTCGACTTTTAAGGTGTTCTGTGAAATGGTTTCCAGTGGCGCCAAACCCATAGCCCTGAGCCATCCCATGGAAGCGGCAGTGGCTGATGCCCATTGGAATGATTTCGAAGCGATCGCCCGACAGTACGATGTAAAACTCTACCGGGAGGACGATTTTCCGGTATCCCGGCTGTTCCCTCCTGCCCTGACCCGGGAAAAGTCCGTGATACTGATTTTTTCCGGAAACCGATTAAAGCAATATGAACAGTTAAAAACAGACCTGAAACAGGCCGATACAACGGACCCCAAACACCCAGAAGCCCTGGCAAGGCGTTTTGGACGATTATTGGGGTACGATACACATGGGATAAACAACTTACTGTCAAAAACTACCGGACACCGAACCCTTAACTCCTTTGGCGTGGGAAGTCAGACCACGCATCTCTACTATGAAAATCTGGAAGGGGCACAGGCATTCTACCTCAATACCCTGGGTCTGCAAACTGCAGATTCCCTCCGTTATCAGATCAGCCAGGATGCCTTTATTGAGTTACATCCGCTGGACGAGGCGCATCCGAAAGGCCAGCCTAAATCCACGGCTATCGCCTTGCTTACGGATCAGCTACCCCAATGGTATGCACTTATGAAGGAGCGTTCCGTTCCCATTAAATATACCTACAAGCCGAAAGAGGGTGGAGCGCACGATGGTTTTGTCGCCGTAGATCCGGGGGGGTACCTCCTTGAATTCGAAACCTTTAAGCAGCACCCTGAGAATGAACGCCTGATGAGTATCCTTGCAGATGCGTCCAGAATTCCTACGGGGGCGAAGGATCTGAATTTTTTCGGCTCCATTACCTGGACCTATCACAAGGACCTGTTAGGGATGCAGCAATTTTACGAGGAAGTACTCGGGTTCGATCTTGTTGCCGATCAGGGTTGGACCAAAATTTACCAGACCGCACCCAACAGCTTTATAGGGCTTGTAGATGAATGCAGGGGTATGGAAGACTACGCGGATACAAAGGCTGTTGAACTTGAATGGGGTATCGAAGAATCCGAAATGTTCAATAAATATGCTGCAGTACATTGGGTACCCTACCAATTTAAAGATTTCACCTTCTCGGGGCCTGAAAAGTACCGGTACAGCTTAAATCCAAATTATAAACCCTGATAGAGCACCCTGTTTTAAGCCTCAAAATCGTTGTTTATACGCTCCGAAGCCATCCCCGGGAAAAGAGGTGTTGCAGGGGTTCAGATTGACTATCTTTAAACACACCCTTATCTGAAGTCACAATGGAGAATATTCTGAGAACCCCGGAGGAACGATTTGAAAACTTGCCGGGATACAATTTTAAACCCAACTATCAGGAGGTAGCACCCGCGCTTCGGATGCATTACCTCGACGAGGGTAAAAAGGAAAATCCTACCGTGCTATTGCTTCACGGAGAGCCCACCTGGTCCTATCTGTATCGAAAAATGATTCCGGGTCTTTCAGACCATTTTCGTGTAGTGGCACCCGATCTGATCGGGTTCGGAAAGTCTGACAAACCCGCGGATCGGGCCACCTATTCCTATCAGAAGCACCTGGATTGGCTAACCGCGTTAATTCTGAATTTAGGATTAACCGAAATCCTGCTCTTTGGACAGGACTGGGGTGGATTGACAGGGCTTCGACTGGTCGCACAAATGCCGGATCGGTTTTCCATGATCATAGCTTCGAATACCACCCTGCCTACGGGTTCGGTTCCCATGCCCGAAAGTTTTATGAACTGGAGGGCGTACTCCCAGCACTCGGAGACTTTCGAAATTGGTAAAATTATCGACACCGGTACCTCAACAGACCTCAGTGATGATGTGCGTGCAGGCTATAATGCCCCTTTTCCAACAGAGGCCCATAAAGCCGGGGCACGGGTATTCCCGGTATTAGTCCCTATAGATCCGGAAGATCCGGAAGCTGCAAACAACAGGAAGGCCTGGAACGTTTTACAGCAATGGGAGAAACCCTTTCTAACGGTATTTGGCAGTGAAGACACGATCATGAAGGGGGCTGAAAAGGCATTTCAAAATAGTGTTCCCGGGGCCCAGGGACAGGCCCACAAAATCCTGAAGGCAGGCCATTTTATACAAGAAGACCAGGGCGAAGCCCTGGCCGAGATCATTCTTGAATTCTATCAGTCGAATACTCCTGTTCGGTAGTCCACTTCTTTAAAGGACTCCGAACAGGATTAAATAGCTGTTTAAAACGGATCGTATTTAAATTTCTGTCCTCCTACAGAAACATCCCCCATCAGACCACCTTTGGTATAGGTGAAAACAGCAACCCCATCGCTGAATTCTTTATTTAAACTCGCACCGGATTTAAGGGCAGTGGCAGAAACCCCCGCTCCGAACTCAAAGTTTTCTTCTTTGAATTTGTCGACATCAGCTTGCGTTTCAAAGAAGACCACCTCAGTAATTGCCTCTCCACCTGCCTGAAAACCAACCGTCAATTCCTTTAAACTGGTCATCCCAACTATTTTTCCATTTTCGTATAGGACACCATTCCCGGATGCGCCGCCAACGATGAAGCCACCTTTACCGACGTTGGGAAATACAGCCGCCCCGGCCGACTTGTTAAAAAAGTTCTTTAAATCCGGATTCTCTTTAGTCAGGGTTGCAACAGCCGCTTTGGCGTCCTCAATAATTTTTTGGTCTTTTTTGCTCTGTGCTGACGCTGTCAGCCCGATACTTCCCACTAAAAGGAGTGTAATAACAAACTTAATTTTTTTCATTTTCTCAAATATTAATTAGCCATAGAAGGTACGAAAAATTCGACTTCTGAAAGCGCTTATACCTCAAAATATTCGCAGATAGTCACCCCCAGGGAAAACTTCACAAAGCCTTCAGGAGTGTGTCCTTCATTAAGGTGGCATACAGGGACAAAAAGGCGATTCCATTTACCAGGTGTACTCAGGAGGTTCAATCCCACAAAGACGCAGATACAGGTTGGATTTAGCCCTGTGATTCGCCATGTGGTCCTGAACGTAAAAAAGGGCGAAAGCACGGCTCACGGTATTCCCACTGTGATACATCACACAGGTTTCGTCCAATTGTTCCTGCTCTATGGAATTGATCACTCCTGTGGTATACTCAAAACCGCTTTCAAGCATAGCGAGAATCTCTGATTTGGTCAGGGAAGCGGCATCCGGAACCACGGGTTTCACCTCCATGCCCTCAACGTAACGCTGTGTCAGAAGTTCGATAGTATAAGCGATGTGGACCATTTGTTCCGCGAAGGTTTTGCTCACCGGTGTGGGTTGATACGCGTAAAGGCTGTCCGGCATGGCGCGAGCCACTTCCAGGCAATGATCCCGGGCTTCCTCCCAAACGGGGAGGTACATCTTTGTAAAGGGGGTTTTTGGGGTTGTTTGTTGGGCGGACAAAGTCGTTGCGATCCCCAAAAAGACGATAAGGAAGAACGTTTTTTTCATTTCTGACAACATAAAGGTCTGAAGGAATTCGGCGTTCGAATGCCAATGATGGAAGTAAAGTAGATAAATATTTTTATTTCACGGGCTTGGAGATTTCAGCTTTCCTCAAATTTCCTACTTTTAAGGAGAACCTCCCTGAGGTCTGTGTTACGCACCGACGAGGGTTATACACCCAGGGGTTCCTCAAAATGTTTTTAAAATGAAAGTCACCGTTTGCCTGATTCAGGACGCCCCTGTTTTCTTTGACAAAACCAAAACCCTGGAAAAGGTGGAGGAACTTACGAGAAAACACGCAAGCGAAGGTTGTGAGCTCATTGTCTTTCCCGAATCGTTTATCCCCGGATACCCCAGAGGATTTACCTTTGGGGCCAAAGTTGGGAGCAGAAGTAAACCCGGCCGGGAGCTTTACAGCAAATATCACGAGAACAGCATCGATCTGGAGGGTGCGGATTTAAAATGGCTTGAAAATCTGGCCCGTGATGTAAACGCCTACCTGGTCCTCGGTGTTACCGAAAAGCGGAAGGAAAACGGAAGCCTCTATTGCTCCATGCTGTACCTGTCCCCTACCGACGGGCTTTTAGGGGTGCACCGAAAAATCAAACCAACGGGCACAGAACGCCTGATATGGGCTGAAGCGAATGCATCCTCCCTGGTAAGTTTCCAGACCCGGGTAGGCAGATTAGGCGGCCTGATCTGCTGGGAAAATTACATGCCACTCGCCCGTATGTCCATGTATCGGAAAGGCGTGGAAATCTATATAGCGCCAACGGCAGATTCCCGGGAAGGGTGGACCGCGACCCTCAGGCACATTGCGCTTGAAGGACGCTGCTTTGTACTGGGATGCAACCAGTTCTTTACCAAATCCATGTATCCTGAGGAATACCAAACGCTTCTCGAAGGGGAACCCGAAGACCTTTGCAGGGGAGGTAGTGCGATAATCTCTCCTATGGGGGAGGTCCTCGCCGGACCGTTGTTCGATACCGCAGGGGCTTTAATTGCAGACCTGGATTTAGAAGATATCATCCCTTCCAAAATGGATTTCGACGTTATCGGCCACTACGCAAGGGACGACATTTTCAGGTTTGATATTCCAAACCAGCCGGAGACACTACAGGAACAGGGGCCACTCAATCCAAAGGCATAGGTTGCAACCGCATTCCCAAACGGAATCCCGTGTATGCCGATTGCCGTCTTTCCTACGTCCTGCTGTCGGGGGGAACTAATCGGTGGACTGCACCCCCCAACCTCGAAAATTTTCCTATTTTTAAAGGTGACCCGAAAAACGCTAATCAACCCCCGGTCCTGCCTTTTGGGTTTGGACCGAACTAAACCCTTTTCCCGATGAAGTTTCCTTTCAGATACCTGTTTTTTTTTAGTGTACTGCTTACCGGATTTACGCTTGGCGCGCAACAGGCAGATGCCGACTCAAACCGATCCGTTGCCATTGACACATCCTTCTATAATGGTCTGGAATGGCGCAATATCGGCCCAAATCGCGGAGGTCGATCCCTGGGTTGCGCCGGTAGTCCTTCTAGGCCCTATGAGTACTATTTTGGGGCTACGGGCGGGGGATTATGGAAAACTACGGATGGTGGAAATGAATGGAAAGCGGTCACGGACGGCCAGGTTACCAGCTCTTCCGTAGGAGCCGTTGCTGTAGCCGAAACCAATCCGGATATTGTGTATATCGGGATGGGCGAAGTACAGCTCAGGGGAAGCATCACCCAGGGAGACGGGGTATATAAAAGCAGTGATGCCGGAAAAACCTGGAAGCATCTCGGCCTTGAAGAAACCCAGGCAATTGCCAGGATCCGCATACATCCTGCGAATCCCGATATCGTATACGTGGCTGCCCTGGGGCATCCCTATGGAGCGAATGAAGAACGGGGTGTTTTCCGATCTACCAATGGGGGCACAACCTGGGAAAAAGTATTGTACGTGGGTCCAAAAGCTGGTGCAGTAGACCTGATTATAGACCGGAATAATCCACAAGTCCTCTACGCCACCACCTGGGAAGTTTACCGGAAAGCCTGGAAGATGTGGGGAGGCGGAGGCGACAGCAAGTTATGGAAGTCTGTGGACGGCGGGACTACCTGGTCCGACCTAACGGCCAATGCGGGCATGCCGGAAGGACCGATCGGAAAAATTGGGGTGACCGTTTCTCCTGTAGATTCCAACAGGGTCTGGGCCATCGTTGAGGCCAACGAAGGGGGCGTATTTCGTTCCGACGATGCCGGTAAGACATGGGAGCGGACCAATGATGAGCGCAAGCTCAGGCAGAGGGCTTTCTATTATTCCAGGATTTATGCGGACCCCGTTGATAAGGAAACCGTCTATTGCCTGAATACAGGGTTTTACAAATCGACAGACGGAGGTAAAACTTTTGACACTACCCTGAAAGTACCCCACGGGGATAATCACGACCTCTGGATAGACCCTACAAACCCGGATCGGATGATCAATTCCAACGACGGAGGAGGTAATGTGAGTATTAATGGGGGGAAAACGTGGACGGAACAGGATTACGTAACCACCCAGTTCTACCATGTGATGACCACAAGTGATGTCCCCTACCATGTCGCAGGGGCACAACAGGATAACAGTACCCTTGCCATGCCAAGCGACGGCTGGGACCATATGCAGGCCCGGGGACCGAATCACGGTTGGTATTACGCTGTCGGTGGAGGAGAAAGTGGATGGATTACGCAGCACCCGGATAATCCCGATATTTTTTACGCCGGCAGTCAGGGTGCCCTGCTCACCCGTTACGATCGGAGTACCGGCCAGCGCCGGGATATTCAGGTGTACCCCCGTTTCTTTTCCGGGGAACCCGCAGAAGCGCTTCCGGAGCGCTGGCAATGGACATTCCCCATTATGTTCGCCCCTCAGGATTCCCGGATAATGTATACCTGTTCCCAGCACGTCTGGAAAACAATGGATGACGGGCAGTCCTGGGAAAAAATAAGTCCGGACCTGACCTATGCCGATCCTGAAACCCTGGGCAAAACCGGGGGAGTCATCACCATGGACATGAACGGCCCGGAGATCTACGCCACGGTTTTCGCCCTGGCTCCATCATGGCATGACGTCAAAACGATTTGGGCAGGATCAGATGATGGCAAGGTCCATATTACAAGAGATGGCGGCGGGAACTGGGAGGATATCACCCCGGAAGAACTGCCCAAATTCTCACGGATCAGTATTATCGATGAATCCAAACACCGACCCGGAACCCTTTACCTGGCGGCAAACCGCTATCAGGTGGATGACCGGCAACCCTACGTTTTTAAAACCCACGATTACGGGAAGACCTGGACGAAAATAATCAATGGGATTTCCGAGGGTCATTTTGCCCGGGCAGTCCGGGAAGATCCTATCCGGGAGGGGCTTCTATTTCTCGCGACAGAGCACGGGGTATATTTCTCTATCGACGATGGGGCCCAGTGGCAGTCACTCCAATTAAACCTACCGGATACACCCATACGCGATTTAGTGATCAAAGATGACGACGTGGTCCTGGGATCCCATGGGAGGGGGTTCTGGATTCTGGATGACATACGCCCTTTAAGACAGTATTCTGAAGAGATGAAAGACAAGGCCGCCGTCCTGTTTACCCCTGCAAACGCCATCAGGGGGATATCAGATGCGACGGTTCAGTACTACCTCAAAGAAGCCCTGGATACGATAACCGTTGAGATCCTCGATGCTCAGGACCGGGTGGTAAATACATACACCGGGAGTCAGCCGGCCTATGAAGAAGATCCGGACCTCCCCTGGTGGCAACGAGGAGGCTCCTCTAAGCCCACCACGGCACAGGGACTCAATGCATTCACCTGGGATTTAAGGTATCCGGGGGCTACAACCTTTGAAGGGATGATCATCTGGAGTGCCAGACCCCAACGGGGGCCAAAAGCACCACCAGGAGCCTACAAAGTCCGCATAAAGACCGCGTATGGAACAGAAACCAGGCCCTTCAGTATTGTGATGGACCCTAACCTGAAGGGCATTTCTCAGGCCGACCTGGAGGCCCAGTTCGAACTCTCCAACCAGATCATGGGTAAAACCAGCACAGCCAATCAAACCGTTATCGATATTCGGAAAATGAAGTCCCACCTCGAAGAAAACCGGGATCAGATTCCCGCGGGTGCTTTCCAAAAAACCGTACAACCCTTTATGGATCAGCTAAGTGCGGTAGAGGAGGAACTCTATCAGGTGAAGAACCAGTCCAATCAGGATCCGCTGAATTTCCCGATCAAACTGAACAACCGCCTGGCCTCCCTGAGACGCAGTGTGGAAACGGGGGATGCCCGACCTACGGATGGAGCTTACAAGGTCTATAATGAGCTCTCGGCTGAACTCGACGCCCATTTGAACACCTTGAATACGGTCCTGAAAAAAGAGCTGCCCAAGGTCAATAAAGTCCTTGGAAATAACGGTATTGACCCTATTGAAAGCCAATAGCTATACCAACAGCTGTAGATACTTCAGAATTAAGAGGTTATGGGATGTCTCACCCACCAGATTCCCACGGGACTTAAAATCTCGTTGTGCAGCCTGATGGAAGCATGCACCCTCAATACCTATTCGAGTTTCTGACCCGGTGTCCAGGGCGCCCCGGCCGCCTCGAGATCGGCCTGAAATTTGTCGAGGTCGTCCATAAATGTGCGTAAATCCCCTTTAAAGCCCTGGTACTCCCGCCTGGCAATTTCGACCTGTTCCTTTTGGGTAGCCGTAGGGGGCTGTCGCGTTTCCCAATGCCCGTAAACCACTCCTCCAACCCGGGAAGCAATGGATGGTACCGTCGATTCATTCATCCGCTGCATCACCTGATCTCCGGTAAGGCGTTCCTGCAAGCCCGCCATGCGGTCCTCAAGTGCGTTTAATTGTTCAAAATGGGCTGAGGTAGCCCGAGTAGTCCGGGGAAGCGCGGCTTCCATGTAATTAAGCCTTCTGCCTGCTTCGCTCAGGCTTCTCCGGGACGCCGAAATTTCCCTGGAAAGTACCCCGGTGCTTTGCTGAAATGCTGAAATAGCCTCAAAATCAGTATTGGAGTCGTCCCCGGGCAAGGGACGAACCCTAAATTCTTTCGGGCTTCCCTGAGCTGTTAATTTCCCGTCGTGCAGGATGTAAAGGGTGGCAGAATAGGTTCCGGGGGCAGCGAGGGGCCCCTGAGGATCCCCTGCCCAGGGAGGCTGAAAATCGGGGACTTCAAGGGAAACCGGGTTTGGAGCGGCAAATCTCAGGTCCCAGGAGGTTCGGTGCAGTCCTTCAGAAGCCTCGGCTTTCAGCCACCGAACGGGATTATCTCCGGAATCTTTTATCAACAGAAGGACTTCAGGTTCTCCTTCCAGGCGTTCTGCCCTGAGCTGGTCCCATCCCGGAAAGGGGATACTCGCATTCTGAGCACGCAGCTTTTTCTCGCGATCCTCTCGCCCCGACTTACCTGTCTTGGGGACTTCACTGAGGTAATACGTCAACACCGCGCCAAAAGGCGGGTTGTCCCCCACATAAAGTGTACTTCCAAGTGTGGGCATCGCCTTAGCCTGCATAGGCGTATTGGGGATATACCACCAGGCATCGCGGACATCAAAGAGCGTGTTGGCCTTACGGTTAAAAACCGCCGATATCTCACGGAGGGCTGAATAGTCATCCAGCACATAAAAACCCCTCCCAAATGAAGCTCCAACCAGGTCGTTATCCCTTTTATGCAATTCGATATCCCGAAAGGGAATCGTCGGGAGTCCCCCTTTGAGTTGGATCCAATTGCCACCGCGGTTGTGGGAAAAATAAATTCCGTATTCCGTACCGATAAAAAGTAAATTCGGGTCGAGGTGATCCTGTTTTACAACCCAGACAATGGTTTTAGCAGGCAAATCAGATGTGATGGATTTCCAGGATCTGCCCCGGTCCGAACTCATGAACAGATACGGCTTAAAATCTCCTTTTTTATGGACATCCACCGAAACAAATACGGTGTTATCATCGTGGGAAGAGGCCTCAATATCCGTTATAAAAGCACGTGTGGGAACCTTGGGAAGCGATGCCATTTTACGCCAGTTTTGCCCCCCGTCTTCACTGACCTGAAGCATACCATCATCCGAACCTGTATAGAGTAATCCTTCAACTCCCGGGGATTCGGAAATTGCAGTAAGGGTAGCGTATTTGGACATCGCCCCGGTGTCGTAAAGTGCATCTACGCTCCATACCCTGTCCCCCATTTCAAGCTCGTACCGGTTTGTATTTGTCGTCAGGTCACCACTGATCGCGCTCCAGGAATCTCCCCTGTCCTCACTTCTCCAGACCCTTTGGGAGCCAAAGTACAGGCGCCTGGAATTATGCGGACTAACAATCACCGGACTATCCCAGTTCCAGCGCTCCGGAGGGTCCGAAGGGCCTGGTTGGGGCTGTATGTTCAAAACCTCTTCAGTCCTGCGGTCCAGGCGATGCAGCAACCCTTGTTGTATTTCCATGTAAACTGTATTGGGGTCCTCCGGGTCAAAAACGGATTCATAGCCATCTGCCCCCAGTGGCACATACCAGTCCTGATTGCGTACCCCTTCAATATTCTGAGTTCTGGAAGGACCTATTAAGGTCCCTAAATCCTGAGCTCCACCTACGATGTTGTAAAAGGGTTCCGCGTTGTCCAGTCCGAGTTTATAAAACTGGGAAACCGGCAGGTTGGGAAAATGACGCCAGGTAGCTCCCTGATCATACGATTCGTACAGCCCGGCATCCGTACCCGCGATAAGGTGTTGCCCGTCATTCGGATCGATCCAGAGTGTATGGTTATCACTGTGCTTTTCACGTCCCGTGCCCAGATAGTCAAATGATGCACCCCCATCTCTGGTAACATGCAGAAACACATCCATCTGATATACGAGGTTCGGATCCGTTGGAGAAACTTCAATTTCCTGGTAATAGTGGGGTCCGGTACCCCCTGAAATATAGCTATTGCGTCGCTCCCAACTTTCCCCTTTATCGGTGGAACGGTAAAAGCCCTTATCCCCTTGCGCTGCTTCAATCGTAGCATACACTAAATTCGGGTTTGCCGGACTAACGCCAAGGCCGATTTTGCCCATATCCCCTTTGGGCAGGCCTGACTGTACCTGCTTCCAGGTAAGGCCGTTATCCGTAGACTTGTAAATACCAGAATTGGGGCCGCCGGCCATCAGGGACCAGACATGCCGGCGCCTCTGGTACGCCGCTGCATAGAGAACATCCGGGTTGGACGGGTCAAATTCAATGTCTGTTACCCCGGTATTTGCATCGATTTGCAGAACGAGATCCCAGGTGTTGCCTCCATCTGCTGACCTGAACAGACCCCGTTGGCCTCCAGAAGCCCAAAGCGGGCCTTCGGCTGCCACAAAAACGATATCACTATTCCTGGGATCTACCAGGATTTTACCAATATGCTCCGAATCCTTAAGGCCCTTGTTTTGCCATGTCCGGCCGCCATCCTTACTGAGGTAAACCCCATCACCCCAACCCACATGGCGCCCGCTGACATTCTCCCCTGAACCTACCCACACCGTCTCGGGATTCCCGGGATCCAGGGTAACACAACCTAAGGAATACGACGCCTGTTCGTCGAATACAGGTTTCCAGGTAGTCCCGCGATTCATCGTTTTCCAAAGTCCCCCTGAACCTACGGCTACGTACCAGGTATTTGGATTTTGGGGATTTACCGCAATGTCCGCGATACGTCCTCCCATGACGGCGGGTCCGATCTCCCGGAACTCCAGAGCAGCCGTTACCTGTTCAAGGGAAGGAAGGTCATTTTGTTGGCCGGATACACCTAGTACACTCAGAAAAGTGATTGCTATAGAAAAGAGCGCCGGATACCTGAAATTTCTAAACATGGTTTCTTCTTTGGTTGGGTTGGTCCTGTCCCGGGTTAGAGGTTAAAGATATGGAAAGCCGCAATATCTACGAACAGCCTGGATCTGATCTCCCCATTAAGAGGTGTCCTGAGAAACTCATCAGAAATTTGCTATCTTTAAGGAAACCCTGGATTCGGCCCCGGCATGAGAATCTCAAAAAAAATTCCAGATGAATACGTGTACATGTACCAATTGTGAATGTTCCAAATGCAATTGCGGAAACTGTAAGGAGGCCCAATGCCCTTGTAATTCCTGCGACTGCAGCCGTTGTGATTGTTGTAATTAATTCATGCGGGGTTGTACAGCGGAAATCCGCCTCACCCCCCCTTTCACATTGCCTCAGTATCTCCTGCAAAGGGCTGTACTGGTACGGGTTTCTTTTACACCCTTTTGGGATCGACTCCCCCCAGTCCTTATGCCATACTATTGCGTCAGACCTGGGTTTCTTAAAAAAATCAGCTACAGGGTGGTAAATTACCGGTCGCGGTCCAAAAAAGCCTGAATAAAGAAATGCTGAAAGGGTGCGAAATCGTACTCGGAAACCAGAAAACTTTTTAGTACTTTAACTTTCCTGATTTCAGTCCAAGTGAAATCATCAAATCACTTTGAGCAATGGCTAAGAAAAATTCATTTCTGGACTTTTTCAAAAAGAATAAGTCTTTATCCGGAGAAGCTTCTCCCGAGGGGTATTGCCCGAATTGTTGGGGCAGGCAGGAATACGGAGGGGAGTTCTACGAAGCTGTTCGAAATTACAGTCACGATGTCGATGCCCATGACCCGCATGACGGATGGGTTTTGGACTATGCAAAGAAGCACCTGGATGGCATTCAATTAGTCCGGGAGGACGACCATAAAGTATGCCAAAATTGCAAGGTCACCTACCGTCTGGAATCCTAACGTACCCTATTTTCAGGAAAGTTGGTTTTGGCATGCACATATGACCAGGTGCGCTGACTGGAAGCTGTACGAACCACCTTTCATTTATTACAGGCACTAATCACTACAAAATGAAGCGAAAAATACTGGTTTTCATTTCGCTATGGACCATAGGTATCCTGCAGTCTCAGGATATTCTGGGGACATGGAATGGAATGCTTGAGACGCAGGGAATCCAACTTCCACTTGTGATACACATACAGGAATCCGATACCGGTTTTACGGCGACCATGGACAGTCCGGATCAGGGCGCAACCGGTATCGAGATTACTGCAGTAACCTTTGAGAATCCCAATCTGAATTTCGAAGTAACCCCTATGGCGATTACCTACGCTGGTAAACTCAATGCGGCCGGGAATATTGAAGGCACTTTTACCCAGATGGGACAGTCGCTTCCCCTAAACTTTTCAAGGGATGCCGTTGTGAAAAATAAATTGCTACGACCTCAGGAACCTAAAGAACCCTACCCCTACTATTCCGAAGAAGTCTCCATTTCCAATTCAGCAGACGGGCTGACACTTTCCGGAACCCTTACGCTCCCCACCAAGGATGGAATCTATCCCACAGTGGTCCTGATAAGCGGCAGCGGGGCACAAAACAGGGACGAAGAGGTTTTCGGGCATAAACCCTTCCTGGTGCTCTCCGATCACCTGACCCGCAGCGGGATTGGCGTATTGAGGTATGATGACCGGGGTACGGGTAACTCTACCGGGGATTATCCCAGTGCCACCTCCGTGGATTTGGCCAGGGATGTCCAAAGTGCCGTGGATTTCCTCAAAGCGCGAAAAGATGTCGATAGTAAAAACATCGGGTTGGTCGGCCATAGCGAAGGTGGTTTGATCGCCCCTATCGTAGCGGATGGTTCTGATGACATCGCTTTTATTGTAATGCTCGCGGGACCCGGTATTTCGGGCTTTGATATTTTAATGCTCCAAAGCGAGCTGATCCGCAAGGCCAGCGGAGTAAGCGGTACGGAATTGCAAAAAGAACTGGACCTCACCCGGGGCGCCCTTGAACTCGTGCGCAATACGGAGGATCCGACAGAACTTAGGCGAGTTTTAGATGCCTATCTCCTTGAGGAACTCCGGAAAAATCCGGATCAGGTACCTCCGGGAGTGGCTCTGGAGGATGTGGTTCAGACCCAGGTTGATGCACTCTCCACGCCGTGGATGCAGTATTTCCTGAAATACGATCCGGCCCCGGCGCTTGAGCGCCTTAAATGCCCAGTTTTAGCCCTGAATGGCGAAAATGACCTTCAGGTCCCTTCCAAAGTGAATCTGGAGTCCATTGAAAAGCACTTGAAACTAGGGGGAAATCCGGACTTTACGGTAAAAGAACTGCCCGGGCTGAATCACCTGTTTCAAAATTCCGCTACAGGCTCCCCTGGTGAATACGCCGCCCTGGAGGAAACGTTTGCCGAAACGGCCCTGCAGGAAATTTCAAACTGGATTTTGGCAAGGGTCCGATAGGCGCCTGGCCTGAAGAACAGATTTCAGCAACGGTAACAGCAGAATGAACCTGATTACAAAAATCATCCTTGGCCTCATCGCCCTCCATCTCCTCCTTGGATTTGGGTGGTTGATCTACAAACTCATGCCGGGTACCCCTTCGAAGGACGACACTCCCGGAGGCGAAGGGTCTAAACTACCAGAGGAGGAGTCCAGTCCCTGAGTCGGATAGTGTCTCCTGAGCTATTTTCCCTTTTTCGGTAAGCGCTTGGCGTCTTTGAGGCTTTTATGGATCATCCACTCCAATTGACCATTGACACTCCTGAACTCATCGTCGGCCCATTTTTCGACCTCTTTGAAGAGTTCAGGATCAATTCTCAATACAAAGGATTTACGCTTGCTCACAAATCAACCGTTTAAGGTTCCGGCATTTACAATAGGTACGGCCTCCTTATCCCCGCAGAGGACGACCATCAGGTTACTGACCATGGATGCCCGTTTGTCGTCGTCAAAGTCGATAATATTATCCCGTGACAATTGTTCCAGGGCGTCCTCTACCATACCCACAGCGCCTTCCACAATTTTTTTCCGGGCCGCTACAATGGCTACTGCCTGTTGCCTTTTAAGCATGGAATTAGCGATTTCCGGCGCATAGGCCAAATATCCAATGCGCGCTTCAATCACCTTGATACCGGCGATCTGCAAACGTTCGGTTATTTCAACCTCAAGGGCTTCATTTACCTCGTCCATTCCAGACCTCAGGGTTAGTTCGGCCTGTTCATCGTCAAAATTATCATAGGGATACGACCCGGCCAGTTTGCGAACCGCCGCATCGGTCTGGACACGTACAAATTCTTCATAATTGTCGACATCAAAAGCAGATTTAAAGGTGTCCTCCACCTGCCACACCAGGATTACATTAATCAGGATTGGGTTTCCAATTTTGTCATTCACTTTAACGCGTTCACTGTCAAAATTCCGGGCCCTGAGCGATATCCTTTGTCGTGTATAAAACGGGTTGGCCCAGAAAAAGCCGTTTTCCCGAACGGTACCTTTATAAGCCCCGAAAAGCACCATGACCTTGGAGCTGTTCGGATTTACAGTAAAGAAACCCCGCATAAAAAGCAGTAGAAAAGGAGCCATCAGGAGAAATAACGGATTTCGAAAGAAAAGAAGCCCACCGATCATAAGGACCAGGAGGAGAAAAAGGACAAAAAGCATCGAATAGCCACTGGAGGGTGTTATGTGTTTTTCAGATTTCATAATAATATTATTTTGATATCACAATAATACTATATTTTTTAGTATAAACCAAATTTTGCCTGGTACAGGTTTTAAGGAAATGTCTTGTTTAAGTATCTTTCCAGATGATCCAAAGGCTAGAGAATAAAAATCCTGAGGTCGCGGCCTTGATCCGTCAGGTATTTCAGGCTTCTTATGCCGTGGAAGCTGAACTGCTGGGCGCTTTGGATTTCCCACCCCTTAGGCGGCCTCTTTCGGATTTTATAGAAATTGGCAATGTATTTTTTGGCTTTTTTGAACATGGGGAATTAGCCGGTGTGATTGAGATAATTCCAGATACGGCGGTTACCCATATCCAAAGTTTGGTTGTACACCCTGCAAATTTCAGGAAAGGAATTGGAAGTGCCCTGCTCACTTATGTCCTTAAGCGCTGCAATAGTCCGGTATTCACAGTAGAAACAGGGGCAGAAAACGGGCCTGCCACCACCCTGTACCGAAAGTTCGATTTTCGCGAAATCCTTCAGTACGATACAGACCATGGGGTACGCAAGGTTCGTTTTGAGAAACGAAGGGCTTCAGAATAAAAACCAGAGCCACGGTTTTAAATACACCGGGAAAGTGTGTAGAATAGATCCCCAGACTTGAGCACGCTTTTATTTGGCACAGTCATGGATCGAGGGATAAATCAAAAGAATTACCACAATTATATCTTCCAACTTCAGACCGGCATTCTTCGTAATTCGGCTATTACAGGAAGCAGATACGTGTTTCTTTTCGTGTCATAACATATTGCCTGTCTCTCATAAGGCTTCACCAATAGCTCCAGTTACTTTCAATCGTCACCAACCTGCTTCCTGCCCTTGCAGATTTTGGAGAATCTCCTTTAAAATACCTCGGGTAAAGGGACGAAAAACCGACTTCCCTTTCCTTCGCCCTTCCAGAATTCTCCAGTGAATGGGCATATAATTTTAGCCTCCTATGTGATCCCATTTATGTTTGCTCAAAAGTGGATGTTATTCACTTTATTGCCCTTGCCCTATTCCCGATTTTTGTAAAGCTCAATGGCCTTTAAATACGCGATTCCTCCTGCGGCAGTTTGGTCGTAGAGAAACCCATTCAATTCGGGATGGTTTTCGGCAATCCAGTTGACAAGTCCATCTCTGTTCTTTAAAAACTTCTCAACGTTGAAAACCTCGTATTCAATGCGTTCAACTCTGGCTATTTTTTCATTGTCAAATCGGATAATTTCATTCCAGACCATCGGTTCTCCCTGAAGAAAGAAGATTCGCTTGTCAAGCTTTGAAATTCTCGCCCGGACAGAACCGTTATCGCGTTCAATTTCAAGAACATTGTATGTCGGCTCAAAGACGGAATCCCATTCCAGCCATTCCAAATATTCTTTCCTGGAAAAATCCTCTTCATAGTTGTCCTGGCTTTCTCTTATCACAATGCGATCACCCAACAATGCTGCCATTTTAGAACCCTCAGAACTGTCGAGAAACGCATAGTATTCTCTGGCCATTGAGAGGGTATCAATTTCCTTTTCAGAAGATTTGCACGAGACCATTGCCAGTATTACGGATAAACCTAAAATTAAGATGTGCTTCATTCGTATTTCATTTTGCGAAATGTACTGCTACTGATGCAGCCAAAGGTATGCTTTATCCAAATTTCGAACCACAGCAAAAAGCTCACTCAAACGGCTGTCCGCATACAACTCCATTTCGCGATATATGGAATAAAAAAGGCGATCTGTTCCCAGATCGCCCTTTATTGATTTAAAACGGGTATCGCATTCCCGCGAGCACTGTTTAGAACCGGTCCAGGTTCATCACTTTGTGCCATGCCGCGACAAAATCCTTTACGAACTTTTCTTTGGCATCATCACAGGCATAAACCTCAGCGAGGGCTCTGAGTTCCGAGTTGGAACCAAAAATGAGGTCCACACGGGAACCTACCCATCGCAATTCACCGGTTTTACGATCGCGGCCTTCGAAGACTTCTTCATCTGCATCCATTGCCTTCCACTCATTACCCATATCCAGAAGGTTTACGAAAAAGTCATTGGTCAGTTTCCCTGGGCTATCCGTAAAGACACCCTTCTGGGATCCGTCCCAGTTTGCATTCAGCACGCGCATCCCTCCGACCAGTACAGTCATTTCAGGGGCGGTAAGGGTCATCAGCTGTGCCTTATCCACCAGGAGTTCTTCAGTTTTTACCGAGAACTTGGACTTGACGTAATTTCTGAAGCCATCGGCCAGGGGCTCCAGGTGCTCAAAGGATTCGGCATCTGTCATCTCCTCGGTCGCATCTGTACGCCCAGGGGTAAAAGGAACGCTGATCTTATGACCCGCTTCCTGAGCTGCCTTTTCCACCGCAGCCGAACCTCCAAGGACGATCAAATCCGCAAGGGATACCCTTTTATTTCCGGACTGTGCATCGTTAAACGCCTTCTGAATGGCCGCAAGGCCATCCAACACCCTGCCCAGTTGGACCGGGTTATTCACTTTCCACTGATTCTGAGGTGCCAGTCGAACACGGGCGCCATTCGCTCCGCCCCGGTAATCAGAGCCGCGGAAGGTTGATGCCGAAGCCCAGGCAGCACCTACGAGTTCTGAAATACCCAAACCGGATTCCAGGATTTGCGCTTTAAGGGTTTCAACGTCAGATGAATCAATACTATCATAATCGGCAGCAGGTACTGGATCTTGCCAAATCAGGTCCTCTCCGGGCACTTCATCCCCCAGGTACCGTGCTTTGGGTCCCATATCCCGGTGCGTCAGTTTAAACCACGCCTTCTGATAGGCTTCCTTAAACTCCTCAGGGTTGTCGAGGAAATGCCGTGAAATTTTCTCATAGGCAGGGTCCATTCTCAGGGAGAGGTCGGTGACCAGCATAAACGGGTCGTGCTTTTTATTCGGATCCTGAGCATCGGGTACCGTACCGGCCCCGGCTCCATCCTTGGGCTTATACTGCCAGGCTCCGGCGGGGCTTTTTGTCAGTTCCCACTCATACCCAAAAAGGTTTTCCAGGTACTTATGGCTCCATTTAATCGGGGTATCTGTCCAGGCGCCTTCCAGGCCACTGGTAATGGTATCGGTACCTACTCCGGTACCAAAATTAGACTTCCATCCGAGGCTCTGCATTTCGATCCCGGCACCTGCAGGCTCAGCTTCCAGATATTCTGCATCACTGGCTGCACCATGCGTCTTTCCGAAGGTATGTCCCCCGGCAATCAGCGCCACAGTCTCGTAATCATTCATGGCCATACGTCCGAAGGTCTCCCGAATATCGCGGGCCGCAGCCACCGGATCGGGGTTTCCATTCGGTCCTTCCGGATTCACGTAAATGAGTCCCATATGAGCGGCTCCCATTTGCTTTTCGAGTTCCCCGTCTTCGCTGTATCGGGCCTTGTTTCCGAGCCATTCGGTCTCCGAACCCCAATAAATATCTTCTTCAGGCTGCCAGATGTCTTCCCGTCCCCCGGCAAATCCATACATCGGCAATCCCATAGATTCGTGCGCGACGTTCCCGGCAAGGATCAAAAGATCTGCCCAGGATAATTTTTTACCGTATTTCTGTTTTACAGGCCATAGGAGCACCCGGGCTTTATCCAGGTTCGCATTATCCGGCCAGCTGTTCAGTGGCGCAAAGCGCTGTGCACCGGTTCCGCCTCCCCCGCGTCCATCGGAGATGCGATAGGTTCCCGCAGCATGCCAGGCCATCCGGATAAAGAAAGGTCCGTAGTGTCCATAGTCAGCCGGCCACCAGTCCTGGCTGTCCGTCATCAGATCGGTAAGGTCCTTTTTAACTGCTTCGAGATCCAGCGATTTAAAGGCTTCAGCGTAATCGAAATCCGGATCCATGGGATCGGCCAGTTCCGAATGCTGCCGCAGGATATTTAAATTCAGTGAATTGGGCCACCAGTCGCGGTTCGTGGTTCCTCCGCCGGCTGCCTGCTTCATCTCCCCGTTGAGAAAGGGACATTTACTTTCAGGGCTGTCAGCGCTACTGCCTGCGTTGGCATTGTAGGCTGATGTTGAATGCGTATTGTCTTCCATGGTTCTTGTAATTTATTTATTTCGTAAGTTTCTCAAAGTAACGATAATCCTGGCTTATAAAGATGACCTGAGTCATTTGTAATACTTATATAAAAATAAACTCCACTTATGACCTAAGCCCATCCTGATTCGCCTGGTCCCTAAACTGGGAAATGGCCACCTAAAGCCACCTGGGTTCGGGTAACAGGATTCGGACGTATATTTGAAAGGCTATAAAATCTAAACCTTATACACTATCCCGGTATTCATGGTAAACAATTCATCGGATATTGTGATTATCGGAGCTGGGCTTACGGGACTGACCCTGGCTTACCTGCTCCGAAGCACAAACCTCAGCGTGCAAATACTGGAAGCCAGGGAACGCCCCGGGGGGCGGATCCTCACCCAGACTACGCCTTCAGGCGCTACCATAGAAATGGGGGCGACATGGCTGGGTCGAAAACACTCCAGTCTTTCCTCCCTGCTGCGTAAACTGAATATTGACATTTTTGAACAAGTCCTCGGGGACCGGGCTATCTATGAACCGATTTCCAGCAGCCCGGCCCAATTGGTCGTTTTGCCGGAGAATTCAGACCCGAGTTTCCGAATAAAGGGCGGGACCTCAAAGCTGATTGAAGCATTGTTGGAATCCATCCCAAATAGCCGTATTTCCTATAATCAGGTTGTTCAGAATATAGGGGATGTTGGGGATGGCATTGAGGTAAAATCGGATACAGGTGTTTTCAGGAGCAAAATCGCAGTCTCTACCCTCCCACCCTATCTACTGCATAAAACGATATCCATTACTCCGCCCTTTGATCCAGAGCTTATTGAACTCATGGAACAGACCCATACATGGATGGGGGAATCCATTAAATTCGGGCTGGAATACAAAGAACCTTTCTGGAGGGATGTAAGTACCAGCGGAACGGTCTTTAGCAATGTTGGCCCGGTGACCGAGCTGTATGACCACTCTAACTATGACGACGACCGCTATGCCCTCAAGGGATTCCTAAACGGTAACTTTTATTCCCTTTCCAAAGATGAACGACGCCTTCGCGTACTGGCCCAATTGCGTAAGTATTACGGAAAGGCAGTGGATTCTTTTATCAATTATTCCGAAAAGGTTTGGGCGAATGAATCCCATACCTTTGTACCTTATGAGAGGTCTGTTTTTCCTCATCAGAATAACGGGAACGAGCAATTTCAGAATGCACAGATGAAGGGTAAATTGATTCTGGCGGGGGCGGAGACCTCCGGTTCATTTCCAGGATATATGGACGGAGCCGTCCAGAGTGCGCGACGGGCATATACCTATATCGTAAATCGAATTGTTGAACGCTGATTTGTATTGATAATACAGCCTGTAAAAAATGAATCTCCAGATGCGATCCAAGGTTGCTGAGTTTGTAGTTTTTTTCCTAGTCCTCTCGAGTCCTGGCCTCGCCCAGCAGAATCGGGTGTCCCAGCAGAGAATACCCCAACAAGAACTGGAGGATGATAGGGAACCCTACAAAATACTTCACGCCGAACCCCTTTATATCGACCTCATCCGCGACCTGGGGGCGCGGAAGGGCGAAAAGGAATGGAACATAGGCCTTGGACTCAAGGATAATTTGCGCTATGATTCCTATGAGGCGCTTATAGAGTACGAGTGGGCTCCCGTCAACAGATTGGGGCTGGAAGTGGAACTCCCCTTTACCTTTTACTCGCCTGCCGAAGGCGCCGCCCGCGATTCGGTACCTTCAAACCAGTTGGATGCCTTGCAGGTGGCGATGCAATGGACTTTTCTGGTAAAGCCGGAAATTGCAACATCAATGGCATTGGGGTATCTCAATGAATTCCAGTTATCCCCTTTCGATTCCTTCGGTAATCCCCTTTTTAAGGGCAATGCTTATAATCCCTTTCTGGTAGTTGCCAAAAGGTGGGGAAGGCATTTTCACTCTTTAATCTACACCGGTCCTATTTTCGAGCAGGACTATCGCTCCGGAACCCTTGAAACATCCTATGAAATCAATACCAGTTTCCACTATATGGTGCCTGGAACAATTAATTTTATTGGGGTGGAATTCAATAAGGAAATCGAGCACGGGGATTTTGATATGACCATTCGTCCCCAGATGCGCCTCGATATTTCCGAAACCCTGCTCGTAGGGATCGTAGCGGGTATTCCGATAGCCCGCGAAAATGAGCGCTTCAGTGCCTTTATGCGATTGATCTACGAGCCCATTCACAAAAAAGACTAAATTCCCAACATATGAAAACGACCCTCCGTCCAACCCTCTTCATTTTACTAGCCCTTGGTTCTTTTATTATACACGGCCAGCAGGCATCAGGCCAATCCGATTACCAGGCGCTGGTTTCACTTTTTGACCAATGGCGGGAATTCGAGACCCCTCCCCTCCTCGATGGGGCACCGGACTATACGGCCGCAGGCCGGAAAGCGCGATGGCCGAAATTCAAGGCGCTCCAGTCACAATTGCACTCTATTGACACCACGGGGTGGTCAACACCTCAAAAAGTAGACTGGACTATTGTATGGGCTGAGATGAACGGATACGACTTCAATCAAAGGGTTTTACAGTCCTGGGTCCGCGACCCCGCCTTTTATAAATCCGTCTGGATGGCGCGCAGTGATGTCCCTGCGCATGAAGGCCCTACGCATCACCGGACTACGGAAATGTGGACGTACCAGTTTCCCCTGTCATCCCCTGAGCGGGACAGGTTTCTGGAAGACCTCAGGGTGATCCCCGTTTTGAATAACCAGGCTCGGTCCAACCTGACCGGAAATGCCAGGGAATTGTGGATGGCCGGGATCCGGGATATTCATCAGCAGGGCGAAGACCTCAGGAAGATACTGGAATACCCGGGTATTGAGGAAGACCGGGAAGTTACCGGTGCTATTGAAGGGGCCATTGAATCCACTGAGAGCTTTGTCCAATGGCTGACCTCGGAAGGTGCGACCAAAACCGGACCTTCAGGTATCGGAAAGGAAAACTATACCTGGTACCTTCAAAATGTACATCTGGTCCCCTTGACCTGGGAAGATGAAGTTATGCTCCTTAAAAGGGAACTCGCTCGGGCGTGGACCGCTTTAAAACTGGTAGAACACCGCAACAGGGACCTGCCCCAACTCTCAGATGCCGATTCCCCGGAGGCCTACGATGCCATGGCAGACCGCGCCGCCAAAAGCCTTATCGATTTTCTGACCTCACAGGACATTGTAACGGTTAAACCTTATTTTGACCCGGCCCTAAGGGAACACCTCGGGGAATTTGTCCCGAAGGAGAAGCGAAATTTTTTCGTCATAGGGGAGCACTATGATCCCCGACCCCTCTATTCCCATTTTTATCATTGGTTTGAACTCGCGCGGATGGATACCGAACCAAACCCCTCACCAATCCGAAAAGGGCCCCTGCTCTATAATATTTTCGATTCACGGAATGAAGGGACGGCTACGGCGGTAGAAGAAATGTTTATGCAGGCCGGCTTGTATGAAGACAGTCCGAGAAGCCGCGAGATTGTCTACATCATGATTGCACAACGCGCTGCCCGGGGCCTGGGCTCACTATACGCCCATGCCAATGAGATGACCATGGAGGAAGCCGGGGGGATCCACTCCGAATACACCCCAAGGGGTTGGATGAAAACCGAAAAGGAACTTTTGCTCTTTGAACAGCATTTGTATATGCGCCAACCGGGCTATGGAAGCAGTTATATTACCGGGAAGTATTTGCTGGAGGAGGCCATGATGGAATACGCGCGTTTACAGGAGGGAACGACTACCCCTTTCCGGATTAAAGATTTCCTGGACCGCCTCAACGCCATAGGAAATATCCCTGTTTCCCTGGGGAAATGGGAATTGACCGGTATACCCCCTGATTTCGCCACGCATTAACACCACCCTACGGATACCGTTTTTGCACTTTGAAACCCTCTTTGCCTCAAAATGCGTTCGGCTCCTGTGGACTTGCGTATTGAAATCGCCGGATCACCCCTTCTGGTGGACCCCTAATGAGGCGTGTCCGGCTAAGGTGTAAGGGATTTATTACACCGATCAGTAACTTAAATTTTCTTACTTTAACAAAAATTTTGCAATTGAGGGAAATGGATCGGATTCTTAATATTAGACCTAGCTTTTTAGTCCAGGGTATAAGTGCTTTGGTTTTTTTTACCTTAAGCACGTCCTGCAAGCAAAAAGAACCACAAGGAGCCCAGAGCGCCCGGGATATTACCGTGTTTGAGGCGAAACAACAGGACGTGCCCATTTACGATGAACTGGTGGGCCAGATATATGGGCAGAAGGATATCCCAATCCGGGCTAGGGTAGATGGCTACCTTCAGAAAATTTCCTTTGAAGAGGGGTCTCGCGTCAAAAAAGGACAACTTTTATATTCCATAGACCCGGATCCATACCTCGCAGAAGTAGCCGCCAAAGAAAGTCTTTTGGCCGAAGCCCGAACCCTGATGGTCAATGCAAAAAACGAGCTGGATCGGTACATCCCGCTGGCAGAAATGAACGCGGTCAGCCAGAGTGACCTGGACGGGGCACAGGCCGCCTATGACGCATCCCGTGCAAATGTGGATGCCGCCAGGGCCAATTTGAAACAATCCCAGATTCAATTGGGCTATTGCTCCATCAAAGCGCCTATCGATGGGCTCATTGGGGCCACTGAGGCCCGGGAAGGTGAGTATGTGGGCCGCAACCCGAACCCGGTTATCCTCAATACCCTGTCCAGAATTGATACCATCCGAGTCCAGTTCTCGATTTCTGAAGCCAAGTACCTTGAACTCGCACGCGCATACAGTAAAGGCAAGTCGGACGAAGAAGTCACCAGGGATGTTCAGGAAGGTCGGCTGGAACCCAATATCGAACTCATCCTTGCCGATGGGTCACATTTTGAGGAAAAAGGGTCAATAGATTTTGTAAACAGTCAGATAAATTCCTCAACAGGGTCTTTGTTAATCCAGGCCAGTTTTCCAAATAGCTCCAGAATACTCAGGCCCGGTTTATATGCCAAGGTACGACTGCAGATGAGTGTGGCTGAAGGAGCCATTGTTATTCCACAGCGCTGCCTTACGGAACTCCAGGGGCAGTATTCTGTCATGGTGGCTGACCCGAATAACACCATTGAATCCAGAGCGGTCCAAATCGGTCGTAAAATTGGAGATATGGTCATTATTGAAGATGGGGTTCAGGCCGGCGACAAAGTAGTCATAGATGCACTCCAGAAAGTACAGGCAGGGATGAAGGTGAACCCCGTGCCTACAGAATTCGAAAGCAAAACCACTTTGTAGGTATGGCAGAAGGAGGCGGAAATTTCTTTGTAAGGAGGCCTATTGTGGCTATGGTAATCGCCATAGTAATCGTAATTGTAGGTGGCGTTTCCGTCATTGGCCTGGCCATAGAGCAATACCCGAGTCTAACCCCACCCGTGGTAGAAGTACGGGGCACCTATGTCGGGGCAAATGCCCTGAATGTAGAAGAATCGGTTGCCACACCTATTGAACAGGAGATGAATGGGGTGGACAACATGATCTACATGAAGTCCACAAATGCCAATGATGGCACAATGACCATCCAGGTTTCCTTTGATGTGGGTACGGATCCGGATATGAATACGGTTCTGGCGCAGAACAGGGTCTCGGCGGCAACCTCCAAATTGCCTTCAGCGGTTACCCAGTATGGGGTGACAACAAAGAAGTCCATGCCCAACCAGTTGATGCTGGTAACGCTGACATCCCTGAACCCCAATCACAACAATCAGGAATTCCTCGGAAATTATGCCCTGATCAATATCAAGGACCGGCTTGCGCGGATTCCAGGTCTTGGGAGGGTAGATGTCCTCGGGGCTTCCAATTACTCCATGCGTATTTGGATTAAACCGGACAGGCTATCCACACTGGGGATTACCGTACCCGAGATCGTCGCAGCGATCAATGCCCAAAACGTGATCGTGCCCGGTGGGAAATTCGGAGCAGAGCCGGCACCTGCCGGAACTGAATTCACCTACACGGTGCGGTTACCGGAACGGTTTAATTCTCCTGAGGCCTTTGAAGAAATTGTCGTACGCACACAGGATGACGGATCCCAGGTTAAAATCGGCGATATTGCCCGGGTTGGCCTGGGAGTGGAAACCTACAGCATGATCCCCCGTTTAGGTGTTAACCTGGAGGGAAGGGACTCGATTCCAAAATCTGCGGCCATCATTGGCCTGTATCAGGCTCCGGGTTCAAATGCCGTAGAGCTCGCCCAGAATGTGATTTCGGAGATGGAGGAAATCAAATTCGGTTTTCCCGACGGCATGTCATACGATGTATCCCTGGATTCAACACTGCCGATTACGGCCGGATTGCGGGATATTGTCATCACGCTTGTCATTGCCCTTATCCTGGTTATCCTTGTGGTTTTTATTTTCATCCAGGATTGGCGTGCCACCCTTATCCCTACCCTGGCGATACCCGTTTCACTTATCGGCGCCTTTATTTTCTTCCCCATGTTGGGGTTCACCATTAATGTCCTCTCTTTATTAGGACTTGTCCTGGCCATTGGTATTGTGGTGGACGACGCTATTGTGGTTGTGGAGGCCGTACAGGTCAACATTGACAAGGGGATGAACGCCAAAGAAGCCACCATTGAGGCGATGAAAAAGGTGACAGCCCCCATTTTGGCGACAACCCTCGTTTTAGTGGCCGTATTTATCCCTGTAGCGGGTATGGCTGGCATTACCGGCATCCTGTATAAGCAATTCGCCATCACCATTGTCGTAAGTGTTTTAGTGTCCTCTGTGAATGCACTAACGCTGAGCCCCGCTCTTTGCGCGCTCCTGCTTAAGAAACCAGAACCCTACAAAGGATTGCTCGGAAAGTTCTTCGGGTCGTTCAACCGGTGGATCGGCAAAACTACGGACAGCTATATGTCCTTCACCACGGCCATTACCGGAAAATTAAAAAGGGGTGTGATATTTATTCTGATCCTGACTTTGGGTGCAGGGGTCTTCGGCATGTTGGTGCCCGGAGGGTTTATCCCTGAAGAAGACATGGGCTATTTTTACGTAAACGTCCAGCTCCCCAACGCGGCATCCCTTCAGAGATCAGACGCTATTAGTGCTCAAATCGAAGCGCGCCTCCTGCAGTATCCCGAAGTTGAATACGTAACCAATGCAACGGGGTATAGCCTTTTATCAGGGGCTATGGCGACCAATAACGGCTTTATGTTCGTAACTCTTAAGGATTGGGGCGAGCGCGAAGCCACCGCCAAGGAGGTCATCAACCGGGTGAATTATGAACTGGCCACTACCATTGCCGGGGCACAGGCCTTCGCCTTCGGACCTCCGGCAATACCTGGATTGGGTAACGGATCGGGCTTTAGTATAATGGTTCAGGATAAGGGGGGGAATACACCAGAATACCTTTCTCAGAATGCCTATAAATTTATCGCCGCTGCCAATCAGCGGGAGGAGATCGGGAGTGCATTCACTACATTTCAGAGCAATGTACCCCAGCGCTATATGGATATCGATAAGGAAAAAGCCCTGAAGCTGGGACTTTCCCTGAACGACGTTTATCAAACGATCGGTGCGTTTATGGGAGGGGCCTATGTCAATGACTTCACTCGATTTGGCCGTCTGTACAAAACCTATATTCAGGCCGAGAGCGAATACCGAGTGAACGAAGCTCAGATCGAAAATTTCTTTATCAAAAACAATGTGGGCGATATGGTTCCACTGTCGACCGTTGCCACCATACGTCCCGTTAGCGGCCCGGACTACACCTCTCGTTTTAACCTGTTTCGCGCGGTTGAAGTTACCGGAGCCCCGGCCCCGGGATATACCTCAGCCCAGGCCATGGCTGCATTGAAAGAGGTCGCTGCGGAAACGTTGCCGGATGACATGACCACTTCATGGAATGCGATGTCTTTTCAGGAAGACAAGGCTTCGGGTTCCCTGGGGGTAATCCTCGCATTTTCCCTCCTTTTTGTTTTCCTCATCCTCGCAGCCCAGTACGAAAGTTGGAGTCTGCCTTTTGCGATCTTGCTCGGAACCCCTTTTGCCATTTTCGGCGCCCTGTTCTTCCTTTGGATCGCCAGGCAATTCAGCGTGAGCTTTGAGAACAATATTTTTGCTCAGGTATCCTTTGTGATGCTTATCGGAATGGCTGCCAAGAATGCTATTTTAATTGTGGAGTTTGCCAATGAGGAATTCAAAAATGGCGCCTCCCTGTTCGATGCCGCAATCGCGGCTGCAAAATCGAGGTTCCGGCCGATTTTGATGACGGCTTTTTCATTTATCCTTGGGGTATTCCCACTGGTTATCGCCTCCGGAACAGGCGCAGAAGCGCGGAAGGTAATGGGTATGGCATTACTGGGAGGGATGAGCATTGCGACCTTATTAGGGGTGTTTTTCTATCCGATGCTCTTCCTGCTTATCGGAAAAATTGCCGGATACGAAAAGAAGCGGGATGCTGAACTTGCAAAAACCACTGAACTACAATGAAACGCCTCCTCCTGATAGCGCTGGTTGCGATGCTCTTACAAAATTGTAAGATTGGCAAGAATTACCAGGGGACCGAACTTGTCCAGCCGGAGCAGTACGCCCAGCAGACTCCGGGAATGCAAGTAAAATACGACAGCATTAACACCGATACCCTGGAACTGAGTACGGCAGACCTCAAATGGTGGGAACTCTATGATGATCCGGTCCTCGACAGCCTGATCCTGGTGGCCATGGAAAATAACCGGGATGCCCTTATTGCGGCGGAAAGTGTCTTACAGGGTCGCTTTGCCCTGAAAAATCAGAATGCAGAAATGCTCCCCAAGTTCGATATTAACGGACAAGTGCAGAGGGGAAACTTCCTGCTCAATCAGGTCGGGGATCCACAAAACCTGATCCTGGGGGCTGCCTCCGCGAATTGGGAACTGGACCTTTGGGGTAAACTCAGGCGGCTGTCCGAAGCAGCCCGGGCGGACCTCGTGGCCTCGGAATACGGTTACAGGGGTGTGATGATATCCCTGATCAGCGAGGTAGCTACCACTTATTTCTCCCTTCTCCGGGCAAAATCCCAATATGAAATATCGGTTCGGAATGCGACTTCCCGCGACAGCATGCTCCAGCTGATCCAGGCCAGGTATGACAAAGGGATCGTCCCCATACTCGATGTGAATCAGGCAACAATACAATACACAATCGCAGCCGGGGCTGTCCCCCAATACGAGCTCCAGATTGTCCAACTTCAAAATACACTGAGCATACTTCTGGGGCGAAACCCGGGTGAAGTGGGTACTGGAAAGGCCCTGAATACCCAAAATTTCGATATTGACCTGCCCCTGGCCAGACCGGTCGACCTGCTCGCGAGAAGGCCCGATGTGATCTCGGCAGAATATCAACTGATCGCCCAGAATGCCCTTGTTGGGGCAGCTAAAGGCAACCGGCTCCCCTCCCTTAGTGTAGGAGCCCTGGTCGGAATTACGGCAGACAGTTTTGGGAGCCTTAGCTTTCAGAATCCACTCTGGACCTTGACCGGACAGCTGGCGGGCCCGCTTTTTTATTGGGGGCAGCTCAAAAGACAGGTCGATATTGAAGATAGCCGAAGTTTTCAGGCGCTATATGCGTATCAAAACACCGTTTTCTTTGCCCTGAAAGAGGTTGAGGATATCCTGACGGAAATCAGAACCACCAAAGCTGAAATCGAGATTGCCGAACAACGCAGGACTGCCGCTCTGCAGGCTCAAACGCTCTCCCGGGAACGCTACAATATGGGGGTGACGAGTTACCTTGAGTTTTTGGAACAACAACGACAGGCCTTTGATGCGGAACTCTTATTGGAAGGGCTTCGGGCTAATTTGCTTTCGTCCTATGTACGGCTGTATAAGGCCCTTGGTGGTGGATGGTTGACAGAAGCAGAGGAGCAGCAGGCAAAGGAAGCGCCTGAAGAGAATGGATCAGAGCCAAAGCAATAAAATTTGAGGGAAGAAAACCCAGCATAAACACTTCGCCAATTTTGTCATGAAACGAGCACGTCCTTTTGTATTCTCCGGCCTTGTGCTCATGATGGCCGTCAGTGGATTCGGTCAGGATGCACCTTTGAGAATTGGAATTGCAGGACTTTCCCACACCCATGTCCACCAAATTTTCAATAGTGCGAAAGCAGGTGAAATCGAAATCGCAGGCATAGCCGAAGCGAATGCAGACTTAGCCAGAAGGTACACCGAACAATACGAATTCCCCGAGGAGAAGGTTTACACCACCCTGGATGAGCTCATCTCAAGTCAGAACCCGGAGGCCATTGCGGCATTTGGGACAATATATGATCACCTGAGCATCGTGGAGGCCTGTGCCCCCCTGGGGATACATGTGATGGTTGAAAAACCACTGGCGGTTTCCATGGAACACGCCCGGAAAATTGCAACCCTGGCGCGCCGGCATCGGATACAGGTCCTGACCAATTATGAGACCACGTGGTATCCTACAACTCACAAGGCTTTTGAAATGGTACGGGAATCCGTTGTCGGACCCGTCCGCAAAGTGGTCATCCGGGACGGGCACAGGGGCCCGGCAAAAATTGGTGTGGATCCCGAATTCCTGGAATGGCTCATCGACCCGGTGCAAAACGGCGGGGGTGCGCTAATGGATTTCGGGTGTTATGGGGCTAACCTGATGACGCGATTGATGGACGGAGAAAGACCTGTGGCGGTTACGGCAATCACCCAGCAATTACAACCTGAAAACAACCCTGAGGTTGAGGATGAGGCCCTGATACTCCTGGAATACGAATCCGCCAATGCCGTCATACACGCCTCCTGGAATTGGCCCATCGGTCGAAAAGATATGGAGATTTACGGCCTGCAGGGCGCTGTTTATGCCGATAATCGTACCCAATTGCGTCTCCGGATAGCCAAAGGTTATGATGGTTTTGAGGAAAAAGAATTTGAATTGGAAGATCGGGAAACCCCTTTTAACGACCCTTTTTTGTATTTTAAAGCGGTGTTACGCAAAGCCCATTCCCCTGGGCCGTACGACCTGTCTTCCCTCGATAACAATATGATTGTTATGGAGATCCTGGAGGCGGCAAAACAAAGTGCCAAAACGGGGAAACGGATTGTGCTTCAATAGCCTTTAACCCTTGTCATTTTAACAAACGCCCTCATGAAAATGCGAAGAAAATACTTTTATATCCTCTGCTGCCTCCTCTTCAGCTCGGCTAACCTGCCCGCACAAAATGAAACAGCTTCCTACGAAGAAGCCCTGAAGCTAATTGAAGTCTGGCTGGATGCCCAAAAGGACTTTGAAGACATTCCCGGAATCTCCGCGAGTATCGTAGAAGATCAGAAACTCCTGTGGAGTGGCGCAGTCGGATCTGCAAATCCCGAATCAAATGCACCCTTTACAGAGGCTACCCTATGCAGTATATGTTCCATCTCCAAACTCTTTACCTCCGTCGCCATTATGAAGCTTTACGATGATGGCAAATTGCGCCTTGACGATCGCCTGGCGGATTTGCTGCCCGCATATGATCTGAAACAGCAATTCCCCGATAGCGGCCCCATTACGGTCCGCACCCTGCTTACCCATTCCTCCGGACTTCCGCGTGAAGCGGGATATCCGTATTGGACCGGGCCCGACTTTCCGTTCCCGTCTACGGAAGAAATCGACGCCAGGCTATCAGAACAGGAATCGCTCTATCCGGCATCAACCTATTTCCAATACAGCAATCTGGCGCTCACCCTCCTGGGTGAAATAGTCACAGAGATATCGGGTATTCCCTATGAAACCTTTGTCCAACAAAACATACTTACTCCCCTAAATCTTTCGGACACCCGGCCCGAAATGCCGGAGTCGCTTTACGGATCGGAACTCGCAATAGGCTATAGCGCTTTAAACCGGGGGGGGGAGCGTGAAAAAGTGGCCTTTTTTCAAGCCAATGGGATCACCCCGGCAGCTGGATTTACCTCAAATGTCACCGATCTCGGGCGATTCGCCTCCTGGCAATTCCGGCTCAGAGAAAGTAAGACTGCGGAAATCCTGAAGCCTGCTACCCTGAAGTATATGCAGTCCGTCCACTGGACCAATCCAAATTGGAAAACAACCTGGGGGTTGGGTTTCCGGGTATATAAGGGTCCCAATGGGACGACCTGGGCGGGCCACGGAGGAAGCTGTCCGGGCTATCGGTCCTCCTTTGAGATGGATCTTAAAAACAAGAGGGGGTACTCTGTGATGATCAATTCCAGCGGTACGAACCCTATGAAATACGTCATGGGAATGCATGCCATCCTTACTAAAATGACCAAAAAAGGATCGGAAACAGAAACGGCCCCGGATGCGTCAAAGAAAGACCTCTCGGAATATCTCGGGTATTACAATCCCATGCCATGGTCCAGTGAGGAATATATCGGCAGCTGGGATGGCGATTTGGTCATCCTCAACCTCCCGTCAGACAAACCTGCGGATGCCATGACCAAATTCAGGTATATTGAAGGAGATACCTTCCGCCGTGTTCGTGGAGATGGAACCCTTGGAGAAACACTCGTATTTGAGCGGGATGAAACCGGAAAAATTACCCGATACAGCCAACACGGCAATTATACGTTGCGAATAAACCGGTAATTTGACCTCATCTGCCTTACCTTCCCCCGGAAAGTAGCGATAGACTCCAGCATAGACCCATAAATTATTGTGCCTTAACCCCTAAGAAGTAACCTGTGAAGAAAATAACCGCCAAACTACTTTTCGCACTTTCCATCTTTGTGCTATTCCTGATCTGTGCATCCTGTAAGCAGGAGACTGAAGCCCTCCCAAAGGACATTCCCACACTTCGGGTTGCCCAGGGTTATGAAGTAGAAACTTTCGAGGCGGATACCAGGGCCGCCCAAATAGCCTCTATCAAATCAAAGCTTCACACGCTTTTTGAAACCTATGCCGAGGAGAAGAATATCCCTGGTATCGCTTACGGGATTGTTGTGGATGATCAGCTCGTGGTGGATTCCGCCCTTGGTTATAGCAACCTGGAGCAGAAAATCCCTGCCAGCACCTCCTCCCAATTCCGGATCGCCTCGATGACCAAGAGTTTTACGGCTATGGCGATTATGACTTTGGTAGAAGCGGGAAAAATCTCCCTTGAAGACCCGGCTTACCTTTATGTACCCCAGATGGCGTCCATGGAGTATCCGACGTCAGATGCCACACATATCACTATTGAAAACCTGCTAACCATGACCGCTGGGTTCCCCGAAGACAATCCCTGGGGGGATCGGCAGTTAGATGAAACTTCTGAGATGCTCAGGGACCTGATCAAAGGGAATCCAAGTTTTTCCAATCCGCCATCCATCGATTTCGAATATAGCAATACGGGCTATGCCATCCTGGGTATGATCATATCCGAAGTTTCGGGAATGCCCTACCAACAGTATATAAAAACCCGGATTTTGGAACCCCTGGAAATGAGGGAAACCTATTGGGAATATCAGGAAGTCCCGGGGGATCTGCTGGTGATCGGATACAACCCGGACAGCCTGACTGTGGCCCCAATGCTGCACGATGGAAGTTATGGGGCCATGGGAGGTTTGATCACCTCTATTAAAGACTTCAGTAAATATGTGAGTTACCACCTTTCGGCCTGGCCACCAAGAAATTCTGAAGAAACAGGTCCGGTCAGGCGCAGTTCCCTGAGAAAAATGCAACAGCCCCAATATTCCCGTCTCAATGCGACGTCAAGGGATTGGAATGACAGTCTGTGCCCTGCGATAAGCGGTTACGGTTACGGACTCGGCAGTATGGAAAACTGTAAGGGAACCCGGAGGATTTCCCATGGGGGTGCCTTACCCGGATTTGGGAGTAATTATGTTTTCTATCCGGACCTGGGGATTGGGGTGATGGCCTTCTGCAATGTTACCTACACCACCCCCTGGCCCTATGTCGAAATTCTTAAATTGCTCTTTGAGGAACTCGATCTGGAACCCAGACAACGCAATGCACCGCAAATCCTGAAGATGCGGCAGGAACAACTCGTCGAGTGGTTTAAAACCCCGGATAAGGCCCTGGGCTCCCGGATCTTTGCCGAAAACTTCTATCTGGATATGAGCCGGGAAAACCGGCTTGCGGAATTCGGCTCTTTACTGGAAAAAGCCGGAGCCATACAGGGATGGGGGGAAATGAGGCCTGTAAACCAACTAAGGGGATCTTTCCAGCTCTATGGCGCCAGGGACACGCTGAATGCCTTTTTTACCCTCAGTCCGGAACCAGACCCAAAAATTCAGGCAGTTTATCTTTGGAAATAGCTTAGGAATTCCCGGAATTTCAAAACGTTCAACGAATATCGCAACCTTTTAACGCAGCGCTCACTAACTGGCATATACCTTGCGGATGAAGCTTTAAGAACCGTTATCGGTACTTAAAGTCATACATATGCGTCAGCCAAAAGCTTCCGGAGTCCCTGTTCTCGTTTTAATAACGCTGTTACTCCTGCTGGGGTCCACCGCCGTTCACGCCCAAAAGAAGGGGTATTCCGATGGGTACCTCATTACACTCAAAGGAGATACCCTCAGAGGCTATATCAAAGACCGGAGTCCGGAGCCCTTTGAAGGGTTGTACACCAAAGTCCGGTTTAAAAAGAAAGGGCGCAAGAAAAGGTACAGGCCGGATCAAATCCGGGGATACGGCTATGACCAGTTCCATTTTGAATCTGTGGCGCTGCTGGAAGATGCCGCATTTTTCCGGTTTAATTACAAAACAGATCCGAAGCAAGAGCCCGTGTTTTTAAAGGTTGTGAGGCGAAATCCGGATCTGATCTTATACGAATGGGAATACACGGATGAGGATAACTTCCATATCGATAGCTTCCCCCTGTTTTACAGGCCTGGAAAGGATCAGTGGGCAAGGGCCACCCAGGGTATTTTTGGTTTGAAGCGCAAAAAACTCATTCCCTTTTTTCTCGACTGCCCCGAACTGGCACTGGGCATTCAGAACAAAACCATTAAAACCGTTCATGCCATACTGGAGGTTTGGGAAATTCATTGCGGGAATTCAGGCAGTGGTAAAACCCGAATACCTTAACCCTGAGGCTACCTTAATTGTATTTTTCAAACCAGTCAAAGCGATCCCGGATAATTTCATTTTTCTGAGCCTCAATATAATCCAAAAATGCCTGGGCAGTCGGTGACAGTTTCTTGGACTTTTGCCAAATCAGATTCCAGTGTGTGATGATGGGCAGGCCTCGCATCGGGATGATTTCCAGATCCTTATTCCCCAATTCGTTTTTTAATCCGATCAGCGGCATTATTGAATATCCCAGGCCAGCCACCAGTGCCTGTTTTAAAGCTTCATTGCTGGTAAGTTCCAGTTTTTTTGAATTTTGGATGTCCTTAGAAGCCAGAAAAGTCTCCATGGCGTTTCGGGTTGCCGAACCCTGCTCCCGGAGAATTAACGGCTCCTCGCGCAGGATGCGGGCTGCAGAGTAGCTTTTTGGCCGGCTCCGTGAGGTCCCCCCCACCAGGAATAGTTTGTTTTGCATCAATTCCACACGGTTAATTTTCAAGTGATCCGGTAAAACAGATACCATTGCAAAGTCGATGGCATTTTGCTCCAGACTCCGAATTACCTTAGCCTTGTTGGTTACATCCATCACCAGGTCAACCCCGGGATTTGCATCCATAAAATCGGTCAGGAAATACGGCATGACATATTTGGCCGTTGAAACCGTGGATATCGTCAACCGACCCGCAATATTACCTTCAAAGGCATGTGTTTTGTAGTTGATCGCCTGGACCTGGTGGATAATCTGCTCTGCGGCAGCTGCAATCTCTTTTCCGAAATCTGTCACATAAAGCTTCCTCCCGACAACCTCTGTCAGTGGAATGGAAAACTGATCCTGAAAGTTTTTTAACTGAATAGAGACCGCTGGCTGGGTTAAATGTAATTCTTCAGCCGCCTTTGTAATACTTTGATTTTGAGCTATTTTATAGAATATATTTAGCTGGTTAAGGGTGTAATTCATAAATAATATTAATGTTTTTCATCATAAATATAAATAAAAATGTATGAAAAACATATTGCAACTTTGTGCCGTTAAACAGACGTAAATGGCATATTCATACAACTATAAACACGCCAGCGATTTCAAAACGGAACATCGCAATACAGAAGATGAGATGGCATCCACGACCAGCCCGGTCCTTAGCCGCACCAAACTGGAAATAATTGCAGGATCAGTCCTTATGGGGGTCCTGCTTCTGGGATCCTGGAGTCTCGACAATCTTTTTATGACCGAACTCCTGGCAGTTACATTCGTATGGGGGATCATCAGCCTGATCCGGCTTAAATCACAACCTGACAATACTAGCTATGAAAAACGATAAATACACCGCAATGCAAGAGACGATCACCGACCAAAAAGTGCAATTAGTCAAAGGGAGCTTTACCCCTATGGAAGCAACAGACGTTGTACTGTCTCTTCTGGATGAGAAGATCAACTTCCACAAATTGCAGCGTCTGCGCTGGTGCGAAGGCCATTTTGGAGCAGACACCTCCTATGCGGACCAACGCATTGCAGAGCTCGAAGCAGAAAAAATCATGGCGCGTAAATTCATACGCCAGGCCAGGGAGATGGGTAAATGCCTCTCCATTAAAGGCACCCTGGAAATTACCATAGATAAAGAGTAAGCCCACCTTTACTTAAACCCTTACGCGAAGACTTTCCGTATGGATTTACATCTGCTCGTCGACAACCTGACGAACCCTGCCCTGCTGTTCTTTTTTCTGGGAATCATTGCGGTCCAGCTCAAAAGCGATCTGGAAATCCCGCCAAATTCCTCTAAGTTCATCTCCTTATACCTCTTGTTCTCAATCGGTTTTAAGGGGGGGCAGGAATTAGCGCACAGCCCTTATGACCCCGAAATAATCTGGTCCTTACTTTTCGGAATCTTTTTGGCCGTTTTTGTACCTATCTATACCTATTTCATACTGCGACGGCGTTTTAATGTAGCCAATTCAGGAGCTATAGCCGCTGCCTATGGTTCGGTCAGTGCGGTCACTTTTGTCACGGCCATATCTTTTCTGGAAATTGAACAGATCAGTTACGGGGGACATATGGTAGCTGTTATGGCCCTTATGGAAGCGCCTTCTATTGTAGTAGGTGTCTTGCTCGTCGCCATTTTCGACAAAAAGAACGGTTTTGCGCTGCCGCTTCCCAAAGTTTTCCGGCATTCCGTAACCAATGGGAGCGTTCTGCTCATCCTTGGGAGCCTGGTGATTGGCTTCCTTGCTAGTGACCACCAGGCAGAGGGGATTAAGCCTTTTACGACCGATATTTTCAAAGGTTTCCTGGCTGTTTTTCTGCTCGACATGGGGATCACCAGTGGTGCGAAGCTCTCCGCCCTGGTGAAAAAAGGATGGTTCGCCCTTGTGTTTGCCATCCTGATCCCCCTGATCAACGGGTGCATTACCGCTGTGGTCACTGCTTCGTTTATAACAGAACCCGGAAATCGATTCCTGTTTGCGATCCTGGCTGCCAGTGCCTCTTACATCGCCGTCCCAGCCGCCATGCGACTGGCGGTCCCCAAGGCGAACCCGAGCCTCTACCTTCCAATGGCTCTGGCCCTGACATTCCCCTTCAATATCACCCTGGGAATGCCTATTTACCTGTATCTGATTCAGACCTTTAGTTAAGGAATTCTTAATAAAAGAAGGCAAATATGACGAATATCATATTTTAAAAGGTTAAATGGAGGTAAATTGTTAATATAATTAGTATTAACAGCCAAAATTTAACAGCCATGAAAGTTAAAAAGAATCCTAAAGCCGATCTGAATCGTAATAGCGGGCTCTATTTTGTGATGGGCCTGGCTATCGTGCTCTTTGTGACTTGGAGAGCACTTGAGTACAAAACCTTTGACAGTGTTCAGGAAGAAATTGTCATGTTGGTAGACGCGGAATCTCTCGATGAGGATGTCCCTCAAACAGAAATGATTCGTACGACCCCTCCCCCTCCCCCTCCTGCTGCCCCCGAAGTCATCGAGGTCATTGAGGATACTGAAGAAGTGGAGGAAACCATTATAGAAAGTACAGAGATAAGTCAGGATACTGAAATTGCGAGCGTTAATCTGGATGCTTCCGATATTGATGTCGAAGAAGAAGAGGAAGATATCGAGGTACCCTTTGCAGTAATTGAAGAAATCCCTGTATTCCCCGGATGTGAAGGCCTTACAACCGCCGATCAGCGGGAGTGTTTTAACAAAAAAATGCAGGAACACGTCCAGAAGAATTTCATGTATCCCGAAACAGCTGAGGAACTTGGAATTGAAGGCAGGGTATTTGTACAATTTGTCATCGACCGCGATGGCAAGATTACCAAAATTAGAAGCCGCGGTCCAGACCCTTCCCTGGAAAAAGAAGCACAGCGTATTATAGCCGCTTTGCCACAAATGATTCCAGGAAGACAACGAAACAGAAATGTGAGCGTACCCTATAGCATCCCAATTAATTTTAAATTGATGTAACTTGTCGGTAAAACCCGATACCACGTGTGGACTGTAATAGGAATCGCACTTTATATACTTATCGCAATAGCGATAGTTATTAGCCTCCTACTGAATGGAATCCGACCCTCGAAGACATTGGCTTGGCTGTTAGCCATCTTCACCATCCCAGTAGGAGGCATTCTGTTGTATTTAATGCTGGGCCGCAACAAGCGAAAACAGCAGCGATACTCCAGAAAACCCAGGGCACCTGAAATTACTCCTGCCGTCCCTGCCCAGGACACAGCCCCCCTGTCCAAACGCGAGGGCCAAATTTCGAAACTTATAGCTGGCAATACGGGCTTCCCCCTTACTACCGATAATGAGGTAGAACTCCTGAAAGACGGCGAAAAAACCTTCAAACGGATTTTCGAAGCCCTCAGGGAAGCGCGGGAAACCATACACGTTCAATACTACATCTTTGAGGAAGGGGAACTTGCCGATCGCCTTCTGGACCTCTTTGTTCAGAAAGAAGCCGAAGGGGTTGAAGTCCGACTCATCTACGACAGCATTGGCAGTCTGTCACTCAGCCGTGGATACCTCCAAAAATTAAGGGAGGCCGGTATTGAGGTTTACAACTTTTTACCGTACCGCTTCGGGCGCTTCCTCACTTCCCTTAATTATCGAAACCATAGGAAAATTATTGTTGTAGACGGGGAAACGGCGTTTACGGGGGGCATAAATATTTCGGACAAATACCTCAAAGGAGACGAAAACCTGGGGATTTGGCACGATATGCACCTGATGATCCGCGGAAGTGCTGCACATCACCTCAACACAGTATTTATCAATGACTGGGAACTGGTAAGCGGAAACCAGCTTGAAATAAAGCCCCCTGAAATGTCCCAATTCCCTGGGAACGTCCGGATGCAAATTCTGGCCAGCGGGCCCAACGATGACTTTTCCCTAATGGAAAAACTGTATTTTACCCTAATAAACAGTGCGCGAAAATACGTCTATATCACCAATCCGTATATCATCCCCAACCACGCCCTGATGACCGCCCTTCACACGGCCGCCCTCAGCGGTGTGGACGTAAGGTTGCTTTTATCCTCAAAATCAGATAGTATCGTGGTGAATCTTTGTGTTCGCTCTTATTTTCAACGGTTCCTGCGGTCCGGTATTCGTATTTTTCTATATCCTGAAGGTTTTCTTCACAGTAAAATAATCACCGTGGATGACCGGGTGTGCACGATAGGCACTGCGAATGTGGATGACCGAAGTTTTCAGCACAACTACGAGGTCAATGCCGTGGTCTTCGAAAAAACGACGGCGGTAGAACTCCGGGAATACTTCGAAAGGGATAGTGAAAAAAGCATCGAACTGAACTTTGAAGATTTTAGCACCAGACCCCTGACACATCGATTGGCGGAAGGTGCAGCAAGGGTTATAAGCCCCCTGCTTTAAGGATTGCTAAAAGGATTCATGCCCGATGATGAGCTGCTGATCTTCCAGTCTCTGAATCAGCCAGTCCGCATAGTTGTCAATAACGCCCGCTGAATTGCGTCGTTTGGGAAGTCTGACATCTGAGCGCCATATCAATTCCCGTTCCTTTCCGGTGCATATGCAGTAAAGCGAGGTTTCTGCAGTGTAGTGTTTTTGATTCGCGTCCTTGTCCTCATCGTAATAGATTCCCTGATGAATCAGGTAATCTTCACTGAAGCGTTCATAAGATCTGCCCATTTCGGCCAGTTGTGAACTCAGCTGTGAGCGCGTATCCGAATCGATGCGCTTGGAAAACAAAATCGCATCGAAATCCTTATCGAGCAGTTGCTGCTCCACCTTATCCAATTCCGCTTCAGTACGTTCAGATGCCGTAAAGGCCACATCGAAAAGATCCACACTTCGCATAGCCTCAACACCCCGCTCTGCAAAGGCATCTTTTAAGTGGCTTTCCAGACGCAGCCGTGTCCCGTAATCCGAGACCATCCCAACCACAAGGACTTTATTTGCGTGGAAGAGGACTGTTTCGGGATTTTTATATTGCGATTCTTCTCTCAGAGATCCGCAGGAAAACAACAGCAGGACCCCTATATAAGCGTATATCAGACCAGAATGCTTTTTTATGGCAATGTTCATGAGGTTGTTTTTACGCGCCTGCCAAACGCCATTATAAAATACTCTCCAGAAATTCATAAAGCCCAGATTTCCACAGGTTGCATTTTTTTTCGAAAACTTCGAGTTCCCCTTTACTGCCCGAATCCAGCCGGCGCAGTTCCTCCTCGAGTTCTCCCGCCTGATCAGCGTATTCCATGAGGCGTTCATACAGGTTGGGCCTCTGTTTCTGATATACAGGGGCCTTTACAAGGAAATAGAGGAACTGCAGATCCCGCTCCATGGCAAGGAGTCGGTCCCGGTTGCCCTCGGATTCCAGAGGTGATGCGCCTTTTGTATTCATGTTAAAAGCGTATTTATGTGTTTAAGTTACGATTTTTCAACTGCTCTGGATATGACTATCATCAGCAAAAAAATCAGTCGAGTTCAACAGTTTCCATGATCCCGGGAATGCGCACCTTCCACCCTTTGTCATCCGCTAATTTTACACGCAACGCATCCTGAGCCGTAGGCTCTCCATGCACCAGAAAAATATGTTCAGGTGCCTGGGTGATATCCGAAACCCAATCCAGTAATTCTCCCTGGTCTGCATGGGCAGATAAACTGTCCAATTGGATCACATTGGCTGCCACAGGTATATATTTCCCGAAAATTTTGAGTTCGTGCGCCCCTTCGAGTAAGTTTCTGCCCCTGGTTCCTTCTGCCTGATATCCCACAAGTAGAATTCGTGTTGTTGCCCGATCCAGTAATTGGCTCAGATAGGTCAGAACCCTCCCTCCGGAGAGCATCCCACTTCCCGCTACCACAACCTTGGGCCTAGGATCATCAATTGCCTTCCAGGTATCCCTGTATTCTGTAATCACTTCTATTTGTCGCCGCATCTGCCTGTAGTCTTCCATGGGTAACTTATGCCAGTGCGGAAATCGTGCAAAAAGATCGAGAACATTCTCTCCCATAGGGCTATCGACGTAAATGGGGAGCGGAGGAATCCTGTTGGTGCGAACCAGTTTCCAGAGGAGGTACATCACAGTTTGCAGGCGCTCTACCGCAAAACTCGGGATGATGCAAACCCCTCTTTCATGGATTGTGGCGTTGATGTGTTCCTCCAGACTTGAGGAGATGTCTATATCCGGATGGTTCTTGTTGCCATAGGTACTTTCCAATAGAAGGATATCTGCCTGGCCTGGTTTTTCCGGGGGGGCGAGAAGGGGATCGCGGGGCCTGCCAATATCTCCGGAACAAACTATACGCTTTCCGGCAAGCTGTATTTCAATAAAACTCGCACCAAGGATGTGACCATTGAAGCGAAAGCGAAATTTCAGATCTTCCCCGGCCGTTTTCCAATGGTCTTTGGGTACGGGAGTAAAGAGCGCCAAAGTGGCTTTAACATCCTCAGGGGTGTACAGGGGCATAGGGACTTCATGACGGCTATAGCCCTCTGCCCTTGCGCGTTCGGCCTCTTCCATATGGATTTTGGCGCTGTCCTCAAGGACAATCCGGGCAATTTCCAGACTTGGTGAAGTGCCGCAAATCGGTCCTTTAAACCCATCCCTTACCAAACGCGGAAGCATCCCTACATGATCCAGGTGTCCGTGGGTTATCAGGACACGATGGATTTCAGAGGGCGGCCTTGGCCAGGGTTCCCAGTTGCGCTTTCTTTTTTCCTTTAGACCCTGAAACATCCCGCAATCCACAAGGATACAGTCCGAAGGCGTCTCAATCAGGAATTTAGACCCCGTAACGCAGCCAGCAGCTCCCCAGAAATGTATTTTCAGATCATTCATAGGCCGGAATTTGTGTTGCACAGTTGTCGGAACTCTGTCAGGATTCGTTTTTGGCGCGATTTTGAGATCCCAATCTGATCCAACAGGTACGGTGCTTTCAGGACTTCCCTGCAAAGTACCAGTCCCCGTTCCAGGAGTAATTGCTTTTCCTTGCCGCTTAAAAGGGGGCTCACTGTAATCGGGTATAAGCCCGAGCGATCAATACGCCGCTTAAGGCTGTTTTTTGTGGGGTAATTCCAACTCAAAAGATAGAGGCCCACACAGGTCCCGTATTTCTGCGCATCCCTGGTAAACCTCGTATTGGTGACCACCCAACCCGGTTTAAGTTTCGAATGACTCCCCTTTTCGGCCCGTTCACGGCGAATAATATCCTCAAACCTTGAGTGAATATACAACGGCACCTTAACGTCGCATTTCTTTCCCCGGTCTGAATGAAATTTACACTCGATAAGACGGGTTCCCTCCCCGTTTGTGGCCACCACGTCAATTTCATGAGACACGCATTTGCCGCGGTAGCCCCGGTTGGTCTCGGTCCTGTAACCCGAGTGGCTGAGCACTGCGCTTATAAAGCGTTCAAAAGGAAATCCTGTCGGGCCGAGTTCGTAAATGGCCTTCTTCAATTTGTAACGGGAAGCACAGGACTCGCGGTAATCCCTCAGCAGGGCAAAGGCCCGTTTGTAGATCTCATGGGTAGGCATGCCCTCATAGGCTTCCCGGGTTACCGTTTCGACAATCGTATCGACCACCTCTGGAGGTGCTCCGCTATGTACGAGCGATTTCCTGAGTTTTCGGGGCGAAAAGCGCACCGCTTCCCCCGATGATTTGACGATTTTTGGGTTCCGGGTCATAGATCAGTGCCCTTATCATTCCATGTTAGGACTCAAAATATCCGAGGATAAGAGCTTTAACCTGATTTGGGGTCATGCTATCTGCTGTCAGGACATCGCGTACCTTCATTCCGATATCCGGATGGGCTTCATCCAGGCGTTTTTTAAAGTCTGCTTTGGTGCCCGCCGGCCCATATAATACAATCGCTTCTGCATCTTTTAATTCACGGGCAAGCGTGTCGTAATACTCCCGGAGCTGGTGATTTTCCCGCTCCGTATACCGGCTGTCGTGTACGACCTGTTGAGGACCCCATCGGGTCTTGGACCGGGACCCCCCCTTGGGGTTAAAGAATTCAAGATCTGAAGCCAGGTTTTTCATCTCAGTCTTGCCCTCGGAAACGGAAACCACGTGGGCCTCCTTTTTATCCATCCATACGCCTATCTGTTTCATCGATATAATTTTTTGAAGTTATTTTTGGTATAAATCAGTTACTCATGTCTGTGGCACCCCTGATGGCGGGATAACCATAAAAGGGATTCGGGTATAAAACCCAATCTGGTCAATCAATGGGGTAACCAGGAGGTTTTCCAGGAACGTGTGCTCATTTCGAACTAGAATCAATAATTGAACAGGGGTTTGCTCTGCAAACCGGTTAATGGCCCCAACGATATCCCCTTCTCCCGTTTCGTGCATTTCCCATGTATAGGAAGTCAGAAGCTCGGTGAGCTGTGCCTTGCCCCGCTCTCGTTCAGGTTTGGCATCTGCCTGTGTATACGCGTGTAACACATGCAGAAATACCCCGGGTTTCCGCAAAAGAAATTTTAAGGCCTCCAGGGGCAACTTTTCGTAATCCGGTTTAAAATCGGTTGGAAACAAGAGGTGTTCCATAGAGCTTACTTCGGCTCCCTCCGGGACGACGAGCACCGGACAACTCGCTTTGTGTAAAACCTGAACGGCATGGGTGCCGAAGAGGACCTCGCGAGCCCCCGTGGCTCCCTGTGTGCCCATCACAATCAAATCCAGTACTTCTTTTTTGCCCATTTCATTGAGTTCCTCCGCAAGTGAATTAAAGGCCGCATGGGTCATAAACTCATGTTTTTTATCCGCATACTGAAGCAGCATTTTTTTATGTTTCTCCAGCTTTTTAAGCACGCGCTCCTGGTAGAAATCGCCAAGGCCGATCTGACCAGGGCTGTGCAGCAAATACTCCGCCCTGTAGAATGCGGGGGTATAGGTATGTGTGAGGTAGAAGGTGCACTCCTCCCCGGCAAATAATTCCATAGCAAAACGCGTCGCCTTTAGGGCGTTTTCAGAAAAATCAGTTGGAATGGCAATTCGAAACCCCATAGTAGTCATTTTAGTTATCGTCCTAAATTTACAAAAAGCATCGGGGCACCTATATGACTTACATCATTGTTTAAGCTCTTTGGGAATGTCTACTTTTATACTGATATTAAAGTATTATGAAAGGTTCTTTCAACAAAATCATTCAATCCGAGACACCGGTACTTATCGATTTCTATGCAGACTGGTGCGCACCCTGCAAAATGCTGACTCCCATCCTGAAGGATGTAAAGCAGGAATTGGGGGATCGCATCAAAATTGTGAAGATCGATGTGGACAGCAATTCAAATATCGCAGGGCGGTATCAGATTCGGGGCGTACCAACCATGATTCTGTTCAAAAGGGGGGAAATACGATGGAGAAAATCCGGGGTTTTGCCTAAAGATGCATTGCTTCAGGAACTGCGACCCCTGCTCGAATCCTGATTACCCGTACAGATTACGCTTTTTTTAAGTTGATAATCCTATGAAATCAACACAACTGAGGTTCGTATCGCCATCCGCAAAAGGGCTTACACTTTTGTTATTCCTGCTCTGTCTCACCATATCCTGCGGGCCTGACCAGGAGTCCATCCTGCCGGAAAAACAAAACATTACCTCATCGGTCTATGCCTCGGTAACTATCTGGCCGGACAGCATGTACCGAGTCTACGCTTCGGTAAGTGGTATTTTGGAACAAAACCTCGTCGAAGAAGGAAATTTGATCAGTACAGGGGCTCCCCTACTCCATATCACCGATGCCACACCCCGATTGACTTCGGAAAATGCGCGCTTGCAAATGGAGCTGGCAGAACAATACTACACCGGGGCTTCCACCCCCTTAAAGGACCTGGAGGTGCGTATTCAAACCGCGGAACTCACCTTTCGGGACGATTCGGTCAATTTCAGGCGACAGGAAAAACTGTGGTCCCAAAATATCGGGTCCCTCTCTACCTATGAAAACCGCAAATTGGCCTACGAACGTTCCCGAAACCAGCTACAGCAATTGCGCAGTGAATACAACAGGCTTCAAAAAGAACTGAAAACTCAGATGATCCAGGCGCAGAACACCTACAGGTCCAGTTTGGTGAGTGCGGCGGACTATACGGTACGCAGTACCATAGACGGTAAAGTGTACGCCCTTTACAAAGAGGCGGGGGAGGGAGTCCTCCCGAATGAACCCCTGGCACTCATTGGCAGCCCGGATGTTTTCCTGGCCGAACTCCTTGTGGATGAAGTTGACATTGTGCAAATCAAAACCGGGCAGCTGGCCCTTATTAGTCTGGATGCGTACCCCAGCACCATTTTTGAAACCCGCATAGTTAAGATTTATCCCCAGAAGGATGAACGCTCACAGACCTTTAAGGTGGAAGCCCAGTTTGAAAGTGCCCCGGAAATCCTGTATCCCGGCCTTTCCGGGGAGGCCAATATTGTCATCGGACAAAGGAAGGGAGCGCTTACCATACCCAAAAGCTTTTTAATTGGAGAGGACAGCGTGCGCACTACCCGGGGAATACGCAAAGTGGTTACTGGCCTCGAAACCCTGGATCGCATTGAAATTATAGAGGGAATTGACGTCTCTACGGAACTCTTAAGACCCCGGTAATGAAGCAATGGCCGCTCATCCTGAGTATTGCACGGACGCATCTGCTGACCAAGATGAAATCCACTGTGACCGCAGCCCTGGGGGTTACCTTTGGAATTGGGGCATACATCACTCTGGTCAGTTTTATGACGGGACTCAATACCATGCTGGACGATTTGATCCTCAATCAAACCCCGCATATCCATTTGTATAACGAGGTACAGCCCAGCGAGGTACAGCCGGTAAACCAGTATGCCCTTTTTGGTGATGACCTTTTGCAGATTCGCTCGGTTAAACCCAAAAAAGGACAACTGAAAATACACAATGCCCAGCCCATCCTGAAAAACCTCAAATCCAGCAAGGGCGTGGTCGGGGCCACCCCTCAGTTACGGGCACAAATCTTTTACCTGTCAGGCGCCCAAAACCTGGGGGGCGTTTTGGTAGGAATGGATATTCTAGAGGAGGAGCGGATTTCAAACCTCGGGGATTATATCATAGCCGGGAGCCCCAGTGCCCTTTCGAATTCCGACAACGGGATCATCCTGGGCATTGGTCTTTTAGAGAAAATGTCATTGCGGATGGGGGACCGTGTTCAGGTAAGCACCCCGGAAGGCACTGTATTCCCTCTGCGGATTGTAGGGATTTATCAAAGTGGCCTGGCCGATATCGACAATACACAGAGCCTTGTCAATCTTGAGACTGCCCAACGCATTATGGGGGAAGCCTCCAACTATATTACCGACATTCACATCAAACTTTCCGATATCCGCCAGGCCCCCGCAATGGCCAGGCAGCTGCAGGCCCAGTACAAGGTTAAAGCGCGGGATATTCAGGATGCCAACGCCCAGTTTGAAACCGGAACCACCATTCGTAATCTGATCACCTATGCCGTATCCATTACCCTGCTGATTGTCGCAGGATTTGGGATCTATAACATCCTCAATATGCTGATCTATGAAAAAATGAATGATATCGCCATCCTTAAAGCTACCGGTTTTTCCGGGTTGGACGTACAGAATATTTTTATGAGCCAGGCACTTTTAATCGGGCTGATCGGCGGGTTATCAGGTCTGATTCTGGGCTTTGGCCTCAGCCATCTGATCGATTCCCTGCCCTTTGAAACCGAAGCTTTGCCCACGATCGATACTTTTCCGGTGAATCACAATCCCTTGTATTACGTGATCGGGATTACCTTTGCCCTGCTTTCGACCTTTGTTGCGGGATACCTGCCTTCAGCGAAGGCTAAAAAAATCGATCCCGTACAGATCATTCGCGGAAATTAAAACCAGGTTATGAGCGCAGTTCTGGAGGCCAGAAATATCGACAAATTCTTTCGGAAGCCCGTGGAATACCACGTGCTGAAAGATATTAGTTTTGTGCTTCCCGAGGGGCAGTTTACCAGTATCATAGGCAAATCGGGGTCGGGAAAATCTACCCTGCTCTATATTCTCTCCACCATGGATACGGACTATGAAGGATCCCTTTACCTTAAGGGTGATCTCATTACAGGAAGTTCCTATAAGCATCTCGCCAGTCTCAGAAATGAGTATATCGGTTTCGTCTTTCAGTTCCATTACCTCTTGCTGGAATTTACAGTTTTGGATAACGTTATGTTGCCCGCTTTGAAACTCGGCGTAAAATCGGTCGAAGAAATTCGTTACGACGCCATGGAAAAACTGCGGATGCTCCATATCGATAAACTGGCCCTAAAAAGGGCGTCCCGGATTTCAGGGGGTGAAAAACAGCGGGTAGCTATTGCGCGTGCACTGATCAATAATCCCGCTATCCTAATGGGGGACGAGCCCACAGGAAATCTGGACAGTTATAATTCGGAAAATGTATTTCAGATTTTTAAACAGCTTAGGGAAGAAGAAGGCCTTTCCCTTTTGGTCGTAACCCATGACCAGGATTTTGCCCACAGAACTGACCGCATTCTGGAAATGGAAGACGGCCGGATTATCAACGGGAATTAAGTCCTGTGGATTACTCCCATCGATTGAGGCGACGACGCAATTCAAGCACCTCTTCCTGAAGCACCTCCATCCTGTTGAGCAGGTGGTCAACTGCCAGGAGTCCCTGCGGACTGATCTCCAAATCCCTGTGAAGTCGTACGAGTCTTTCCAACCTGCGAAGGTCCCTTTTTGGGATCACACGTTCGGATTCCACCTCCCGAATATCGATGAGTTCTATTTCGTGAAGTGAAACCAAAAAAGACTCTTCCAGGGCGTGACCCTTGCAAAAATCCGTGATGCGTATATATTTTTTCACATTCATAAAGTTAGAGATTTGTGGCCTTAAGCGATTCAAAAAGCCGTTTCTGTTCCTCTGTGAGGTGCCTGGGCAGGGTGACCTCGTAGGTAATAAACAAGTTCCCGAACTCCCCTTCCTTTTTATATTTTGGGAATCCCTTGCCCGTGAGCTTCACCCGGGTATTGTTCTGGCTAAGCGGCTTTACTTTTAACTTAGCCTTGCCATCGAAGGTGTCCACCGTAAGATCGCCCCCAAGAACGGCTGTGGTTAGCGGCACAGCAACCGATTTGTACAGATTGGATCCGTCCCTCCGAAATCCGGTTGTATTCCGAATCTCAAAAGTAAGGTAGAGATCTCCTTTGGGGCCTCCGTTGATCCCGGGGCCTCCATATCCCTTTATCCGAATCGTTTGTCCATCTTCTATCCCGGCGGGAATCGTTATCCGGATATTCCGATCGCCGACCGTAAGGGTTCGTTTATGGGTTTTAAATGCATCTCTGAGATCGAGTTGAAGGTTGGCATTGTAGTCCTGCCCTTTGAACCCTCTTCCCCTGCCCTGTCCGCTTCGGCCGGAGGTGAACCCTCCAAACATCGATTCAAAGAAATCAGAAAAGTCCCCTTCCTGCCCGGTGGAATAGGTGTACTGACCGGCATCCCCTGAAGGGCCCCTGGATTTCCTGGCCTTTTCGAATTCTTCGGCGTGCATCCAGTCTTTCCCATACTGGTCGTATTTTTTCCGCTTCTCCGGGTCGCTGAGGACTTCGTGCGCCTCATTGGCCTGTTTGAATTTCAGTTCTGCATTCGAATCGTTCGGGTTCAGGTCCGGGTGGTACTTCCGGGCCATCTTCCGGTAGGCAGCCTTTATTTCCTTGGCCGTTGCAGTGGAAGGTATTCCCAGTACGTTGTAGTAATCGATAAAATCCATAAATGCGTATCGCAGTTAGTTTTAAAAAGTCTGAATCGGGGCTGTCTGCCACCTGCTGTTCCCAGTTTCAACTTCCCAGTGCAACCTCCCCTGCTGACCCACCGGGGTCTATTTGAAGGCCGAACAGATGGACTACCAAGGTTATCAAACCAATGAACAACAATAAAAGTAGTACGTTTTGCTGAAACTTCTTCTGGGAAATCTTCTCAAGGATGCGCTTTCCTGCATAGGTGCCCACTAGGCTGACAACAATCAGGATAGGGATCAGGTATAGATCGTGCTGGTGTACATACCCGTTATAAAAATAGACCACGGACCGGCTGAGGTCTATGCCCAGGTCAATGGTAGCAGAAGTGGCTATAAAAATGTCTTTTTTAAGTCTGAAGGCAGCCATGGTAGCGCCACGGATAGCACCTCCGGTACCCAGCAAACCGGCCATCAGGCCTGAAACCACTCCCCCGGTTATGGCGTTTTTTTTGGTTGCCCGGATCCTGAGGGTCTTATGGACCAGGAACAACACACTAAAAGCAATCAGGAAAATCCCCAGTGAAAGCCCAAGATACCTGGGATTCGCAAACCTGCTCAGAACCCCCCCGAGAACCACGAAGACCACGGCGGGTATCCCCAGATACAATAGCAAATGCCTGTCGATACCCTTTCTGAAGAACCCGATCTTGGTCACGTTGCTGGACAGATGAAAAAGGGCCGTAACCCCTAACACGCTCTGGAAATCCATAAAATAGCTGGCGACGGGAACAAAATAAACCGAGGATCCGAATCCTCCAACGGTCCCCAATATCTCCGCAACCAAAGCCAGGATGATAAACCATGGCAGGTACCGCATTAACATGCTTTTTTCTTTGATTTAAAGGTACCTCCACCCGTATTAATGCCAACTGATTTTGGTCAGCTAGCTACAGGATCCGGCCCGGGATTTAAATTTTCTTCCCTGAGGTTTGTACCAGTACGAAAAAGGGGGTTATATTTGTCCCGCTAATTACGGCCACGTGGCGGAATTGGTAGACGCGCTACCTTGAGGGGGTAGTGTCCTACGGACGTGCTGGTTCGACTCCAGTCGTGGTCACTTAAAGTGTAAACCCTGCTCTGAAGAGCGGGGTTTTCTTTTTCAGAACCGCCCCAGACACTTTCGGCCCCACGTTATGATGCATCGCAGTAATGTACCGCCACCGCCGGCGAAGCGTTCGCATTACCAGAGCGCCGCTGTTAAGTCCCCGCATTTACACCTCGCCCTGAGTACCTGGGACGGTAAGAGAACTTTTGTGAAACAATGCCCCCCGATCCGAAGAATCTTAAGTTTTGAACCGGGCCGCATTTCAAACTGAATCCGTACATTTAGCTTTAATTTTTCACAATAGAAATGTCTAAAAATGTAGTCGTCATCGGCGGAGGGATAATGGGTCTGAATACGGCCTATTATCTTCACAAAGCCGGGCATCAGGTCGTAGTTCTGGATAAATCCGAGATGAACGGGGGGGCCTCCTATGTGAACGCCGGTTATTTGACCCCAAGTCATATTATACCGCTTGCCGCCCCGGGTGTAATGGCCAAAGGACTGAAATGGATGTTTAACAGCAGCAGTCCTTTTTACCTCAAACCCCGGCTGGATTCGGATTTTCTTAAATGGGCATGGTACTTTCACAGAGCTTCCACACCCAAAAATGTGGCCAAGGCCATTCCTGTAATCGCCGAGATCAATGTTTTGAGCAAAGCGCTCTATGAAGAAATCCACCAAAGTGGGGACCTGGGGGATTTTCAACTGGAAAAAAAGGGCTTGCTCATGCTTTTCAAGTCCGAGCAGATGGGGCGTGAGGAACTGGAGGTTATGAAACGTGCCCTTGACCTGGGCCTGGAGGCCCGGGAACTATCCCTGGAGGAGCTGGGTAAAATGCAACCGGGATTGAATCGGGAAATACAGGGAGCCATCCACTATCAGTGCGATGCCCACACGACCCCAAACCAGATCATGGAAAGGTTTAAGTCGTTTCTACCCAATGCCGGGGTAGAAATCCACACCAAGACGGAGGTAACCGCTTTCAGGTCCAGTGGAGCCATTTTAAAGGGAGTGGAAACCTCTAAAGGATACTTCAAGGCAGATGAGGTCGTACTGGCCTCAGGGGCATGGAGCCCGTTACTGGGCAAACAACTTGGAATCAGACTGCCTCTGCAGGCAGGTAAAGGTTATCGGATCGATCTTTCCAGACCTACCCCTGTGCGCATCCCGGCAGTCCTGATGGAGGCCAAGGTGGCCATTACCCCAATGGATGGGTTTACCCGGCTGGCCGGGACTATGGAACTCTCAGGGATCAACAACGACATACGGAAGAACCGCGTAGAGGCCATAGCCCGCCTGACAGAGCAATACTATGACGAACTGCGTGTGGAGCCCAAAGAATTACAGGCTGCCGCATGTGGTCTCAGACCCGTGACTCCGGATGGACTTCCCTATATCGGGCGGGTTCAGGCCTGGAAGAACCTGAGTCTGGCGACCGGGCACGCTATGATGGGGTGGAGCCTCGGCCCTGTTACAGGAAAACTCATTACAGAACTCATCTCGGGATCCCAACCTTCAATGTCCCTGGATCCTTTTCAGCCGGAGCGCAAATTTTAACTGAACTTCAAATTCGGACGAATCCCGTATTCTCTGAATACAGGTCCTGTGTTTTACAGTGAATTAAGGATGTATGGATAATTTTAACGATTCCTAAAGGCCGGGTCTTTATATTTTTGATACTTTTGTTTAAGTTTTAAAATGAAAAGATGAACAGTGTTAAAAAATCCTTCGGCATTCGGGATTTGGAAAATTTGACCGGAATTAAGGCGCACACCATAAGGATTTGGGAAAAGCGATACGGGCTCCTGAAACCGGAACGCACCCAGACAAATATTCGAACCTACAGCCTGCAAAGTCTTCAAAAATTACTCAACGTCACCCTGCTCTACAACAACGGGTATAAGATTTCTAAAATTGCAGATCTTCCGGAAGGCCAGATTTCTCAGCAGGTGCGTGAGATTGTCGCCCAGAACAGCGTCAAGAGTCATGCGATCAATGCGTTCAAGCTTTCGATGATAAACTTTGACCAGTCCCTCTTCCAGAAAACATACTCGGGCCTCTTGGCAGAAAGGTCTTTTCGCGAAATATTCTGGGAAGTTTTTATGCCCCTGTTACACGAGCTCGGTTTGCTTTGGCAGTCCGATACCATAGGTCCTGCTCACGAACATTTCATCACCCACCTGATTAAACAAAAAATCAATACCAGTACTGAAAAACTCCAGTCTCTGGAACCTTCAAATACGGACAAGGTGTTTGTTTTGTTCCTTCCGGAAAACGAGATTCACGAAATAGGCTTGTTGTTTGTGAATTATGAATTGGTTCTGAGAGGCTATAAAACCATATACCTCGGACAAACCATCCCTTTGGAAAGTTTGGTGGATTTAAAGAATTATTACGAGGATCCGATTTTTGTTTCTTACTTTACCGTTATTCCCACTAAAGATGATCTCGGTCAGTACTTCGAGGATTTCAGGGAAAAATTACATTCTGAAATTAAAAGTCAGCTCTGGGTGCTTGGGAGACAAACGGAACACGCTTCGGCGGATAACCTGCCTGAAAATATTTCGGTCTACCACTCCATTGAACAAATGTTGAAACAGCTTTGATTCCTTCTGGGGAGCCCGTTAAAACTATGCGTAAAAAGATTGCCATAATCGGATCTGGGTTTGCGGGCCTGTCCGCTTCCTGTTACCTGGCCAGGGCCGGATACGAGGTCACGGTTTACGAAAAAAATGAACAATTGGGGGGAAGGGCCTCTCAATTGATCCGGGATGGATTTACTTTCGACATGGGGCCCAGTTGGTACTGGATGCCTGATATTTTTGAGAAGTTCTTCAACGATTTTGGTAAAAGCAGTTCAGACTACTACCAACTGGAGAAACTCAGCCCGGCCTACCAAATCATCTTTGAAGATGATGTCGTAACCATTGGGGACTCAATGGAACAGATTTGTCAGGAATTCGAGCGCATAGAAGCAGGGAGTTCCAAACCCCTTAAAAAGTTTATTGCCAAGGCAGCCGATAATTACGACATAGCCATCAATAAGATGGTTTACAAACCTGGAAAATCTCCCCTGGAGCTTGTGTCTGCCGATACCATCAAACGTGTGGGGCAATTTTTCAGCACCATCAGCAAGGATGTTCGAAAAGAATTTAAAAATCCAAAATTAGTTTCCATACTGGAGTTTCCCGTTTTGTTCCTGGGGGCAAAACCCTCCAAAACGCCCTCCTTTTACAGCTTTATGAATTATGCTGACTTTGGCCTGGGGACCTGGCACCCAAAAGGTGGCATGTACGAGGTTGTTAAGGCGATGACCGACCTGGCAGCATCGCTTGGCGTGACCTTTCGAACAAACGCAGCCGTGGAAGAAATACTCCTATCCGGGGGCGCAGCTACAGGAATTCAAATTGGGGGTGAGGCCATAACGGCGGACATTGTCCTTAGCGGGGCGGATTACCACCACACCGAAAGCCTGCTTCCCAATTCGGACAGGCAATATTCGGAGTCGTACTGGAATACACGAACTTTTGCACCTTCTTCCCTTCTTTTTTACGTCGGGTTTGACAAAAAAATCAAAGGAGTACGGCATCATAACCTCTTCTTTGATACCGACTTTGACAAACATGCCAGGGCCATCTACGACACACCTGAATGGCCGGAAGACCCCTTGTTCTACGCTAATTTTCCTTCGGTAACAGACCCCGGAATGGCACCTGAAGGCAAGGAAGCCGGATTTTTTCTCATGCCACTCGCGCCGGGTATTGAAGATACGCAGGCATTGCGAGATTCATATTTTGAAGTACTTTTAAACCGTCTGGAGAAAAGAACCGGACAAACAGTTCGAAATAGTATTATATTTAAAGAGGATTTTTGTGTTAATGATTTTGTCAGTCGATATAACTCCTTTAAAGGAAATGCATACGGCATGGCAAACACCTTATTGCAGACCGCCTTTCTGAGGCCCGGTCTGGAGAGTAAGAAAGTTAAGAATTTGTTCTTCACAGGACAATTAACCGTGCCCGGGCCGGGTGTTCCCCCATCCCTGATTTCCGGTAAATTGGTCTCTGAGCTGATCGACCAACAAAACAAAGCCTGAGTATGAAAGCTCTTTTTGATTCGGTGTCTGATTCGTGCAGCCAGCTGGTGACCAACCGCTACAGTACGTCATTCTCACTGGCGACCAAAATGCTCTCCAACAGCATTCGCCAGGACATTTACAATATTTATGGTTTTGTGCGATTTGCTGACGAGATCGTCGATTCATTCCACGACTTCGACAAAGAGGTGCTCTTGAACGGTTTTGAGGCCGACCTTGAGTACGCCCTCTCCCATGGCATTAGCCTGAACCCTATTCTCAATTCATTTCAACACACCTATCACAAATACGGCATTCCTCATCATTTGGTCGCATCCTTTATGAAAAGTATGCGGATGGACCTTCACAAAAAGGAATACAAAACCGAGGATGAGTACCGGGAATATATTTACGGTTCCGCGGATGTCGTCGGTTTGATGTGCCTCTGTGTTTTCGTCAAAGGCGACCGGGACCGATATGAGGAACTCAAAGAGTCTGCGATGGCCCTGGGCTCAGCCTTTCAAAAAGTGAATTTCCTCAGGGACCTGAAAGCTGATTTTGATGGCCTGGAGCGGACGTACTTTCCAAACACCAATCTCCTGGAGCTGGACGAAGTCTCTAAAGCCGCAATTGTAGCCGAAATCGAAGCGGATTTTGCCAAAGGGTATGAGGGAATCCTCAAACTCCCCGGAGAATCTAAATTCGGGGTGTATATGGCTTATCGATACTATTCTAAATTGCTTAATAAATTGCGAAGGCTACCTTCCCTGGAAATAAAAAATTCAAGGGTTCGGGTACCGAATTATCAAAAAGTGGGCTTACTTGCCCGTTCATATGTCAGATATCGTTTAAATTTGGTATAAGTTATGCAAGTACTACTCTGGATCGGAATATTTATCGGCACCTTCTGCTTTATGGAATTTATGGCGTGGTTTACCCATAAGTACATCATGCATGGTTTCCTTTGGTCCCTGCACCGGGATCATCACCACAAAGACCACGATTCCTGGTTTGAACGGAACGATGCCTTTTTTATTTTTTATGCCGTAGTCAGCATGTCATTTTTAATGACCGCGGCCAATACTTCGTTCTGGCAGGGCTACCCTATTGGATTTGGTATTCTGGCTTATGGAATCGCCTACTTTATGGTGCATGATATTTTTATCCACCAGCGATTCAAACTCTTCAGGAATGCCAATAACTGGTATGCCAGAGGTATCCGAAGAGCCCATAAGATCCATCACAAGCACCTCGGAAAAGAAGAGGGGGAATGTTTTGGAATGCTCTTTGTCCCCTTCAAATACTTTAAGAAATAACCATCAATGGCTCGCGCTTGTATTGTAGGGTCTGGTATCGCAGGCCTTGCGTCCGCTATACGGCTGAGGGCAAAAGGTTATGAGGTTTCCGTTTTCGAAGCGAATTCCTATGCAGGCGGTAAGATGCACGCCGAAACGTATCAGGGCTACAGATTTGATCTTGGGCCGTCCCTTTTCACGCTCCCACACCTGGTCGATGAACTCTTCCAATTATGCGGGGTAGATCCGAAAAATCATTTTCAGTATTTGAGAAAGCAGGTCCTCTGTCATTATTTCTGGGAAGATGGTACCCAATTTTTTGCCCCAGCCGATACTTCCAGATTTGTCCGTGAAGCCGCCCGGACATTTGGTGAAAATGAACAGGACATTTTTGCCTATCTGAAAAAAAATCAGAAAAAATACGAGCTGACCGCTCCCCTATTTTTAGAACAGAGCCTGCACAAACTAAAGACCTACAGCTCCACAAAGACCCTTAGGGCCCTGCTGTCGGCAAGCGGCCTGGGTATCTTTACGAGTCTCGATAGGCTGAACAAGGCCGCGTTTACAAATCCCAAACTTGTGCAGCTCTTCAACCGGTATGCCACTTACAACGGTTCTAACCCGTATAAAACCCCGGGAATAATGTCCATGATTCCCCATCTGGAAATGGGAATTGGAACCTACTATCCGGAAGGAGGCATGCACCGCATTCCCATGAGCCTTTACGAACTGGCAAAGTCAATTGGTGTCTCCTTTTCCTTTAATTCGCCCGTCTCACGTATTCTCACAACCAATGGCAGGGCCACTGGGATTCGCGTTGGTCAGGTGGACTATCCGGCCGAGGTGGTCGTGTCGAATATGGATATCTATCCGACATATCGGAAATTGCTTCCGGACCTCAAGGCGCCGGAGCGCATCCTCTCTCAGGAACGCTCCAGTTCGGCCCTTATTTTTTATTGGGGAATGAACAGGGAATTCCCAAATCTCGATTTACACAATATTTTTTTCAGCGGGGATTATCCCGGAGAGTTCAAAAAAATCTTCGAAGAAAAAACACTGTTTGACGACCCTACGGTCTATATAAATATAACCGCCAAAGAGAACTCAGAGGACGCTCCCGGCGGAGGGGAAAACTGGTTTGTCATGATCAATGCGCCGGGAGATTACGGTCAGGATTGGGATAGGCTGGTGGCTCAGGGACGCCAAGCCATCCTGGCCAAACTCAGTCGGAACCTCAAGGTATCCATTGCGGACCATATACAGGTGGAACAAGTACTCACCCCGGCAGGTATTGCCGCCCGCACGAGTTCCTACAGAGGTGCCTTATATGGAGCGGCAAGCAACAATAAATTTGCTGCCTTCCTGCGCCATCCCAATTTCAGCCAACGCATAAAAAATTTGTATTTCGCAGGGGGTTCCGTACATCCGGGAGGCGGGATACCGCTCGCACTGCTCTCTGCCAAAATCATCAGCAACACCATAAAGAACCCATGACTCACAGCACCTCCATAAGTGAACGGTACAAGCTGCCCCTAGGGATTTTTCTGATTTGGTTGCTGCACCTCAGCGGGCTGATCGGGATATTATCTGGACATTCCGAATGGTTTGTAACCAAAACGCCGCTCAACCTCCTGCTTATGACCCTGCTCTTTATCTGGATCTTTCCACTAAATACAAGGCGGAAGGTTTTGCTATTCGCATTTATTTGCGCCTCTGGTATTGCGGCAGAATGGATTGGCGTGCATACAGGTCTGCTTTTCGGATCGTACCATTACGGCGGGAATTTAGGTCCCAAGTTGGATGGAATCCCCTATCTCATAGGGATTAACTGGGCCTTGCTTAGTTTTTGCAGTGGTTGTGTCAGCAGTGATTTACCTCTGCCTAAAGGAGCTCGCATTCTTTTTGGGTCTCTGCTTTTGGTCGGGTTGGACTTTTTTATGGAAGGTATGGCTCCAAGACTGGATTTCTGGACCTTTGAGGGAGGAACACCCCCCTTGTGGAATTACACCTGCTGGTTTATTCTCTCCGTACTTTTTCTCTGGGGTTATGAAAAGATAGGCATCAAAGGAGACCGGTTATTTTCGATTCACCTGCTCAGCGCCCAATTCGTCTTTTTTATAGGCTTGTATTTGCTTTCTTGAGCATATCCCGAAAGGTCTCTAAATTTGGAATATCGCCCCAGCTTCCCAGAACCCGGTAAGGCTGAAACCTAGCGAAAAGCTCTTCCTTGTACCATCCGAGTTCCCGCGTTCTGCGGATGACCTTCTGATGTGCCTCTGTTCCATAGGCATAGGCTTTCATCGCCTCCTCATCGGTCCACAAGCTAAAAGTGGCCATGTCGACAAAAGGGGTTTCCCCGATACCCTTGGCATAAATCAGCCCACTCTTTCCCTTTAGCGGGTGCTGGGAAGCCGGAACGTGTTTCCAGAATGAACGAAGGTATTTTCTGCGAATCGTAGCCCGGGTGATTACAGCCAAAGGAGCGTTTTCCACCCGGGGTTTACCGTCTGTCTCAAATGGATTTATGCCATTCCAGCGCCCCATAGATCGCAAGGGACGCATATAGAGGGTGAGGTATTCCTCCGAATTGAGCCTGTAGCGTTGAAACTGCGTGTGGGTATTGAAAAATGCCTCCGCTGCCAGGGTTCCGTCCCAGACCTGCAGCAGACCGTAAACAGACCAGTCAGGCTTTGTTGAAAATCCCTCGGCCCCGGTTCCAAGCAATTTGAAAAAGCGCAAACCCCTGACCTCTTTAAGCCTGCCCGGGGCTCGCCCCATTTGGGAAAGGGCCCAAAATTTCCTGCGCCATCCCTTGAATCGAAACAAGGTCAAGGTCGTAATTGGAGGCATGCCTAATCATTCTGGGGGTTTTCCAATAGGGTATCGAGTAATGCCCGAACCTTTGACGTATTCCAGTCAGCCATTCCGGACTGGTCTATAACGATATATCCCTGCTGATCTATAAGATAGGACCGCGGGGGTTCCACGGAGGGTAAAGGGCTATCGCTTTCTGCGAAGAGATAGGTCACCGGAAATGTAAATCCGTATTCCTGCATAAAAGCTTCTACCGGTGGCTTCTCCTCGTTGGTGACAATATAGAAGTCCACCCGGTCTCCGTAGTCCTCGTAAAGCCCTTGTATCGATTTGAGTTCGGGGAGGCTGGGCAAACGCCAGGATGCCCAGAAATCGATCAGGATCACTTTACCCCTGGAACGTTCAAAATTAAAAAACTCCCAATTGGGGTCTTTAAGCGTCCAGTTGTAGAAAGAGAGTGTTTGGCGCTTAGAAGAGTCCACAATATGGGGACTGAAGGAGAACAATTGCATAAGCCCCACCTTTGAATAGTGTCCGAGGGGAGTCACAAAAAAAGACACTACAAAGAGAATCAGTACGATATTAAGAAGCGTCTTTTTACGGAGTTTCATGTCTGGGTCAGGAACTATAAAAAACCCTGCTCAAGGCAGGGTTCTTCTGATATGAATTATGAAGCGCTTTGCTTTTTGATCAGGTTAAGGGCCGAGCCCTCGTGGAACCATTGAATCTGAGCCTGATTATAGGTGTGGTTGGCCACGACATTGTCCCGACTCCCATCGGCATGAACCACTTCAATAGTCAGGGGTTTGCCAGGAGCAAAGGACTCGATGTCCACAAAATTAAAAGTGTCATCCTCCTGAATCAGGTCGTAATCCCCCTCATTATTAAACGTAAGGGCCAGCATTCCCTGTTTCTTCAGGTTAGTCTCGTGAATCCTGGCAAAAGACTTAACCAGGACAGCAGCAACACCCAGGTGTCTGGGCTGCATGGCCGCATGTTCCCTGGAAGAGCCCTCTCCGTAATTATGGTCCCCTACAACTATGGTTTTAATGCCCGCTGCCTTGTAGGCCCGTTGTGTATCCGGTACGCCCCCGTATTCACCTGTCAATTGATTCTTGACAAAATTCGTTTTCATATTAAAGGCATTGACCGCGCCGATAAGCGTATTATTGGAAATATTATCGAGGTGACCCCTGAATCGAAGCCAGGGTCCTGCCATAGATATATGATCTGTTGTACACTTTCCGAAAGCTTTGATCAATAGCTTCATCCCCTGCAGGGACTCAGGCTTGATGGGCTCAAATGGATCGAGCAACTGAAGGCGCTCCGAATCGGATGCCACGACAACCTCTACACTGCTGCCATCTTCGTTCGGTGGGATATACCCCGCATCCTCTACCGCAAAGCCTTCCGGAGGCAATTCGTATCCCCTGGGTTCATCCAGGCGGACTTCCTCCCCATCCTCATTGATAAGGGTATCGGTTAGTGGGTTAAAATCCAGACGTCCTGCGATGGCAATAGCAGTGACCAATTCAGGGGATCCCACAAAGGCCAGCGTATTCGGATTCCCATCCGCGCGTTTCGCAAAATTCCGGTTAAATGAATGTACGATTGTGTTTCTAGGGCCATTCGCGGCCTTGTCTCCATAGCGATCCCACATCCCGATACAGGGACCACATGCATTGGCGAAAACCGTTGCCCCAATATTATTGAAGGTATCGATAAAGCCATCGCGTTCGATGGTATACCGGACCTGTTCGGAACCCGGGGTAATGGTGAAATCGGCTTTTGTCTTCAGCTTTTTATCCGCTACTTGTTTGGCAAGGGATGCCGCTCTGGAGATATCTTCGTAAGAGGAATTTGTACAGGAACCGATAAGGCCTACTTCTACCCGCAGGGGCCAGTCGTTCTCCTTCGCAACCTCAGACATTTTTGAGATAGGCGTTGAAAGGTCCGGAGTAAATGGCCCGTTCAGGTGGGGTTCCAGGGTATTCAAATCAATTTCAATCACCTGGTCAAAATAGGACTCCGGGTCTGCGTATACTTCCGGGTCCGCAGTCAGGTATGAGGCCACTGCGTTGGCGGCATCTGCAACATCAGCCCGACCCGTGGCTCTCAGATACCGGTCCATTGAAGCGTCATATCCGAAAGTAGAAGTCGTCGCTCCAACTTCTGCCCCCATATTGCATATAGTGCCTTTCCCTGTACAGGACATGGAAGTAGCACCCTCTCCAAAATATTCAATAATCGCTCCGGTTCCCCCTTTGACCGTAAGGATATCGGCCACTTTGAGAATCACATCCTTCGGAGCAGTCCATCCACTCAAGGCCCCGGTAAGCTTTACCCCGATCAATTTCGGGAATTTCAGTTCCCAGGCCATCCCGGCCATGACATCAACTGCATCCGCTCCGCCCACACCTATGGCGACCATTCCAAGTCCCCCGGCGTTAACCGTATGGGAATCTGTACCAATCATCATTCCGCCCGGAAAGGCATAATTTTCGAGCACTACCTGATGGATGATTCCCGCACCTGGCTTCCAAAAGCCAATACCGTATTTGTTGGAGACAGATTCGAGGAAGTCGAAAACCTCGTTACTGGTCTCATTAGCCCGCTTTAAATCGGCAGTTGCGCCCACCTTTGCCTGAATGAGGTGATCGCAATGCACAGTCGTAGGTACCGCCACCTGAGGCTTACCGGCATGCATAAACTGCAGCAATGCCATTTGTGCCGTAGCATCCTGACAGGCCACCCGATCCGGTGCAAAATCGACATAGTCCTTTCCCCTCTGAAAAACGCGGTCAGGCGTACCATCCCAAAGATGAGAATAAAGGATTTTCTCTGAAAGAGTTAAGGGTTTTCCAGTCAATTCCCGCGCTTTATCCACACGTGCCGGGAATCGGGAGTAAACCTCTTTGATCATCTCAATATCGAATGCCATTGTCTTTGGGATTTCTGGGTTTGTATCGCTATCAAAAGTACTAAAATGAAAGGGTATATAAAACTATTCACAGTGCGATTCATCTGATTTGGGAATTTGACAAATCCACAAGTTTTACAATGGACTTTTAATAAGTTTCTATAGGGGAAATTAACAGCTTTGTAAGGAAAGCACCCTCATTTTAGCACCTGATAATCTTATAATTCCAGGAGCCCGGGCAAATTGCCGTACAACCTTTGGGATCAGAGGATTTTCTCAATAATCGCCTCATCCGTAATCCCTTCGGCCTCGGCCTTGTAATTTCTGAGGATCCGGTGCCTCAGGATTCCGGGGGCAACCGCCTTAACATCCGCAATGTCCGGGGAAAATCGGCCATCGACTGCGGCATGGGCTTTGGCCGCAAGCACCAGGTTTTGAGAAGCTCTTGGTCCCGCGCCCCAATCGAGGTACTGGTTGACCAGGTCAGAGGCACCAGCCTGTCCGGGCCTTGTTTTCTGTGCGAGTTCCACAGCGTAGCGAACCACGTTATCCGGCACGGGTATTCTGCGGATCAGATGCTGAACCTGCAGGATTTCCTCTGCGGTAAACAAGGTGGAAAGCTCAACTTTCCGGTCGTCTGTGGTGTTTTTGACAACCTGTATTTCTTCCTCCAGCGTTGGGTACTCCAAACGAATGGCGAACATAAAGCGATCGAGCTGGGCTTCGGGCAACGGATAGGTTCCCTCCTGTTCAATCGGGTTTTGGGTAGCCAGAACAAAATAGGGCTCCTGAAGTTTGTATTGCTTTCCGGTAATGGTCACGGCGCGCTCCTGCATAGCCTCCAGCAGAGCGGCCTGCGTTTTCGGAGGCGTACGGTTGATCTCATCGGCCAGGATAATATTCGCAAAAACGGGACCCTTCACAAAAACGAATTTTCGATCCTGATTCAGCACTTCACTTCCAAGGATATCGCTTGGCATCAGGTCGGGCGTAAACTGAATCCGTTTAAAATCCAGGCCCAGGGTTTTGGCAATCGTATTGACCATTAGGGTCTTTGCCAGGCCGGGGACTCCGATTAAAAGGGAATGGCCTCCGGTGTAAATAGACCAGAGGATTTGGTCCACTACCTCATGCTGTCCCACGATGACTTTCCCGATTTCTTCTTTTAGGGCCTTATGCTTTTCAACCAGGCGACCTACTGCTTCAACATCCGACATATTAATCCTTTAACCAGTTATTGGTAAATGAGCACTCCCGGTACTCTGAATCCAGACTGATATAGGTTTCGTCGATGCGCTCGGACATCCAATCCCGGATGGCGCGGAATTGTTTATCGCGAAGGGCCAGCTCCTGGATTTTCATATAGTCCCTGGCAAAATCCGCCTGGTGCTCATCATAGCGGTTGGTCACCATCAGAATCTTGTAACTCGGGGGACCCCCGCGCGGATCGGGTTCCAGTGTCGGATTCGAAATTTCATTGTCTTTCAGGTTGCGCACCTGATTGTAGAGTTTTGGATCCATCTTGGTCAGTTCAAAACGCGATCCGAAATCGGCCGGGTTCCGTAAAACCCCACCATCGAATTTGGTCTCTTTCTCGTCCGAAAAATTCAAAGCGGCTTCGGCAAAGGTGTACTTGCCCTCCATGATATGCGTCCGAATGCTGTCCAGGTCTTTGCGGGCATCATCCAGGGCCTTCTGCGGAACTTCCGGCTGAATCAGTATATGCCGCAGGTCCAGCTCCTGTCCCCGGATTTTCTCGATAAAAATGATATGATATCCAAAAGGGGACTCAAATGGTTCCGAGATTTCTCCTTCCCTAAGGCTGAACGCGACATCTTTGAATTCCTTTACAAACGGTGTCTGACGCGTCATGGAGTAAAATCCGCCCTTAGATTTTGAGCCGGGATCCTGTGAGTAGAGGATCGCTTTAACCCTGAAGCTGGCCCCGTTATCAACCACGTCTGCCCTGATTTCATTGAGCAGGTCGACAACTTTTTGTTTTTCTATTTCAGGGATTTCAGGCTTTTTGACAATCTGTGCGATTTCGAGCTCTGCACCAAAGACGGGTCTTTCGTCTTCGGGAATTTTATTAAAGAACTGCCGGACTTCTTCCGGAGTCACCTCGATTTCCCCAACGATATCCTGCTGCATGCGCTGGGAAAGCATCTGCAGCTTATTGATTTTGAAAAGCTCCTCGCGCAAGTCCTCAACGGTTTCCTGGTTGTAGAACTCCAAAACCTTTTCCATAGATCCGAGCCGCTGAACAAACTCCTGGATATACTGTTCACTGGTGCTGTTCACCTCGTCATCCGCTACCAAAATACTATCCTGTACGGCCTGGTGGGCGTAGAGCCTGTCTTCCATAAGCTTTCCCAGGAGGCTGCACTGATCCACATCTTCCTCGGTGGCACCCTGGTTTCTCAAATCGATCAGCGTTTTCTCCACATCAGAATCCAGGATAACATAGTCTCCTACCACAGCTGCAATCCCATCCAGCTTTACGCGTTGACGCGGTGGGGCATCAGCAGCCTTTTCAGTATATGACCCCTGTATGATTTCCTCCGGGGGTTCAACCTGTGTATCGGGTATGGAATCCAGGACCTGGGCCATACCCGCAGACATTCCAAATGTCAGAAACCCGATTAGTAAAGCAAGATTAATTCGTTTCATAGATTTCAAATTCTTTCTCCCGAATGGCCTCATCCATAAGGTCGGTTTCAAGAGAGCGTAAATATTTCATTTTCCTTCTATTGAGCAGTACCTGCCGAAGGGTTGGCTCGATATAATTCAGGGGTGCCACTTCATTCGGTTCCAGAACATCCACAACCTTAGTCAAATATACCCCGGTTGAATCCTCCAGCTGAAAGAATTGTGATTTATTTAGGTACTCGGCCTCATTCTCATAGGTCAGCGGATTAATTTCTTCTACCACGCGGGCCACAGGAACCCAGAGCGAATCATTGAAATGGAGTTTTTTAAATTGTACGCCCACAGAATCCAGAAACTTCAAATCATTCCCTTCAAAACTCTTCAATCGCCTGGTGACTTCCTCTTTGTTTATGAATTGCTGAGGGATTTCAATAAACCGGAGCTGCACGATTTTCTCCTGCAACCTGAAGTTATCTTTCTCTTTTTCGTAAAACGCCAGTAATTCTTCTTCCCCGACCAGGGTATCAGCGATCTGGGCGACCAGGGCTTCTTTATAGGCCCGACTGTAGAGTTCGGCACGGTAGTCTGAAATCAACAATTCAAAATCGGCCAATTGCGCTTCCGGAAGATTGATGCGCGCTTTGGAAAGCAACAATTGACGGGTAGCCCATTCGTTGATTAAGTTATTGACAAAAGACACGCTGTCTTCCTCGCTTAACGAACCTACTAGTCTGGGTTGGATATCCTCCATGTAAAGGTAGGACTCACCGACCCGCGCAATAGGCGTTTCGCTGGGTTGCTCCCTGAATAACCCATCGCAACCTGCAAAAACAAACAGGATAAGCAGCAATGGGAGTGCGGCCTTTTGACCACGGGCATTGAAATTGCGCAGAATCATTGGTCAAAAATAACAATATCGCCTTCCCCCACAAGCACGAGGGAGGTGCATTAACACATTTTTAGTACGGTGAATCCCTCAATTTTAATATCTTAGAAGAAACCTTTGTGCCGTGACCTACACGACCAAAATCGACATTGAGCTTCCCAGGGAAAAGGTAGTGAACCTGCTCGAGGATACCACCAACTTTAAACATTGGCAACGTGGACTACAGTCCCTTCGTCCGATATCAGGCCTTTCCGGGGAAGAGGGCGCTCAGGTTGAATTGGAATACCTCATGGGGAAACGGCAGCTGGTGATGATTGAAACGATTATCAAAAAGAATTTTCCAGAGCAATACCACCTGACTTATGACGCCAAGGGCGTGCACAATATCCAGAAAAACTACTTTGAAGAATTGGGAGAAGCCAAATGCCGCTGGACCTCTGAAACCGAATTTCAATTTTCAGGCTTGCCCATGAAACTTATGGGGTGGTTGATGCCAGGTATGTTTAAGAAGCAATCCCTGACCTATATGAAGGACTTTAAGGCATTTGCTGAAAAAGGAACGTCTGTTACTACATCATAAAGAAGACATTGGGGAAAAAAATAAAACTTATTTGGGACTTCCGGGGCCCGCAAGCTGCCGAAACCGCTAGGCATTTTGAACACCACCTGAAAGAATCGCCACTCTTCTATCCGGAATTGCCCACAGGTGTTGAGCGACTCTCCGAGATGCACAGTTTCGCTTTTTTGGTCGTAGGGGAGACGGAAATGCCGGCATTTCGCGATGCCCTGAAACCGCACAGAGGAACACTAGTAGATTAAATAACCAACCGCTATAGCTTCGACCACATGAGTACACCCCGCTTAAAAGCACTGTTTTACGGCTTCTTCGCATGGGCTCCTGCCAGTGCAATGCTTTTGTTGTTTTCCGGATGTCAGTCACCTGAGCACCGGGAAGATCCACTGCTCAGTATCCTCCGTTCGGAGAACCCGGACATTCAACGCGTAATGCAGGACCCTGAAAAATACGAGATCCAGATACGTTATACCCGTATTAACCGGGAAGGTGATTCCGTAAGGTTTACGGATTACGATTACCGGGTTGCCCGAGACACCTATTTCTACCCGGCGAGCACGGTAAAATTTCCAATAGCGCTGGCTGCCCTTGAAAAATTAAATAGCCTGGATAGCCTGGAGCGAACAAACCGCTACTATATCGAAGGGGATAGCGTGGAGAATTCTTTCGCGGAGGATATTGATAAAATCTTTGCGGTAAGTGACAACCATGCGAGTAACCGTTTAATCGAGTTTCTGGGCCAGGATGAGATCAATGCACGTATCAGCGACAAAAATGCAGGTCCTGTCCGGATAAGCCATAGACTGGGATATCACAGGGAGGATCGGACCACACAACCCCTGGTCATATACATGAATGACAGTATCACGGTCCTTTCGGATCCAATCATCAGCAGTCCTCCCACTCCCCTTGACCTTAAAGGAATACGGAAAGGAACCGGCTTCTATGACGGGGATTCCCTGATTGCAGAACCCTTTGATTTCAGTATGAAGAATTACCTGCCGGTCCAGACGCTGCACGGGCTGTTAAAGCGGGTTGTTTTCCCGGAAAACTTCCCGGAGGAGGAACGACTTAAGATCAATGCGGACCAGAGGGAATTTCTGCTGACTTCGATGAAGACCCTGCCCCGATTATCGGGCTATCCGGCAGACATATATCCGGACGGGTACTGTAAGTTTTTTATCTACGGAGATACAGAGGAGCCCATACCCGATGCCATAGAGATCTATAATAAGGTTGGATTTGCCTATGGAACGCTGACAGACTGCGCGTATATTAAAGACACCGAAAAAGGAATTGAATTTATGCTTACCGCTACCATCCTGGTGAACGCCAATGGAATCTTCAACGATGACCATTACGAATACGACCAGACGGGACTACCCTTCCTGGCGAGTTTAGGACGGGAAGTGTATAAATTCGAATCCGGGCAACTCAAATAGCTTCAGGAGTAATGATGCCGGGGTTTGACCTCCGGATAGCCGTCGGAAGTTTATTTCGCCAAATGGACCGAACGGGTCTCGCGGATTACGGTAACCTTTACCTGGCCCGGGTAGGTCATATCCGTTTGAATCTTCTGAGAAATTTCAAACGAGAGCTGAGCCGCCTTTTCATCACTGACTTTTTCACTTTCCACCATCACCCTAAGCTCACGACCCGCCTGAATGGCGTATGCCTTCTGTACACCTCCAAAACCAAAGGCAATCTCTTCCAAATCCTTAAGGCGCTGAATGTAGGAATCCAGGACCTGTCGTCTGGCACCCGGACGGGCACCGCTAATGGCGTCACAGACCTGTACTATCGGGGCAATCAGGGTGTTCATCTCGATCTCATCGTGGTGGGCCCCGATGGCGTTACAAACATCTGGCTTCTCGCCGTATTTCTCCGCCCATTGCATACCCAGAATGGCATGAGGTGTTTCGAGTTCAGTTTCCGAATTCGGCACTTTTCCAATGTCGTGCAGCAACCCTGCCCGTTTTGCGAGTTTGGGATTCAGACCCAGTTCCGCGGCCATGATGCCACAGAGTTTAGCTACTTCCCTGGAGTGTTGCAATAAGTTCTGACCATAAGAAGACCGGTACTTCATGCGGCCTACCATCCGAATTAATTCCGAATGCAGACCGTGGATCCCAAGGTCGATTACAGTTCTTTTGCCAACTTCGAGAATTTCCTGCTCGATCTGTTTTTCAGTCTTGCGAACTATCTCCTCGATCCGCGCCGGATGGATTCTACCATCGGTTACCAGTTTATGAAGGGAGAGTCGGGCAACCTCTCTTCGGACGGAATCAAAACAAGACAGAATAATAGCCTCTGGAGTGTCGTCCACAATGATCTCTACCCCGGTAGCCGCTTCAAGGGCGCGAATGTTTCGGCCTTCACGCCCAATGATACGCCCTTTGACATCATCCGACTCCAGATTGAAGACAGACACGCAGTTCTCTACCGCTTCCTCTGTTCCAATCCGCTGAATGGTATTTACGATGATTTTTTTGGCTTCCTGCTGGGCGCTGAGTTTAGCCTCTTCCAGGGATTCCTGGAGGAATGCCATAGCATCGGAGCGGGCGGATTCCTTGAGGGATTCCAACAACTGTCCCCGAGCATCCTCGGCCGACAAACCGGAAATCACTTCCAGTTGCTCTATCTGGTTTTTATGGAGTTTTTCAACTTCTTCCTGCTTGCGCTCGTATATGGATTTCCTTTTTTCAAAATCCTGAAGTTTTGTTTCCAGCTGCGCATTGAGCTTTTTATTCCGCGCCAGCTCACTGCTTACCTGGGACTCTTTATCGCGGGTACGCTTTTCGGTTTCGGCAATTTTCTTGTCCTTATTGTTAATGACCTTCTCGTGTTCCGCCTTGAGTTCCAGAAATTTTTCCCGGGCCTGGTAAATCTTCTCTTTCTTTATACTTTCTCCTTCGGTCTTTGCATTTTTGAGAATTGATGCAGCCTCCTTCTTTGCCCCTTCAAGGGTTTTGGTCGCTTTACCCTTTTCGAGCAATTTTGCGATCAGAAATCCCACTACCAGTCCTATTCCCAGGGCTATAATACCTGTTGTAATGTCCATAACTTAGCGTTTTAAAAGTGTTACAGGCAGCAGAACCCTTCTCCAAAAGGGTTGCGAAACACATTTACGATTTCCCCCGGATACTCTCAGGAAAAAACATAAAAAAGCCCACATTGATGAAGTTTTGTACAAACTCCGATAAACAGGTTTAGGGCTACCAGATTGCTCAAGGATCCTTTCTCGAAGGCTTGCTTTTACAACCTAAACTCACCCTTTTTAAAAAAATTAGTGTTGAGTTTGTCAAAAAATAGTGACCAATGTGGGCAATATCATTTGGTATGTTAAAGAACTTAGCGAACGCTCATTTTAGAAGCAACTAACTGGTCAAGCGCCTTTAAACGCTCCGTAACCTCCAGGGTGTCTTCTTTTCGTTCAATCCCGCCCTGCTCTATTTTAGATGCAAATTGTAAGGCACACATGGCCAACACATCCTGTTTATCGCGGACGGCGTAATTCTGTTCAAATTTTTTGGCCAACTGATCTATAGTCTTGGCGGCCTTGCGGAGCCCTTCCTCCTGAGAGGGATCAATGGTCAGCGGATAAATCCGATCCGCAATAGACAATTTGATCTTGAGCTTTTCCGTCATTTTGAACGCGCATTCACTCTGAAAGCTGGACGATACACTGGTCCAATTCCCGGATTAATGCATTTATTTTGAGCTTCGCTTCTGTTTTATTTGTTTCACTGCCCAGCACTGTATTTGCCATCTTCAGGGATTTGTACTTCTCCTCCCATGCTTCCACGGATCTTTGGGCATCCTCGTATTGGCTTTTTAGCCCTTCCATTTCCCTTTCGAGTACCAGTTTTTGCTGCTGCTCCAGCTCTAGCTTGTGCAGAAGCTTACTGATTTTATTCTCAAGAGAATCTACGACTTCGACCAATTCACTCATTGGCAAGGAACAATGCTTTTACACAAAGATAGCATTCCATGCGGGACTTCGCAATATTTTTTTCAAACCCACCAGGCCAGATGTTCTGCCTTAGAGGTATTCTGACCGTGCATGACATCACTCCTGTTTTTCATTTGCGCGTCGAATATGTAATTTCGCACCTCATTGGTGAATATGAAACAAAGTGTGCTTTTACTGCTGGGTTTGTTCCTCGGATCTTTGGGCTTTGGTCAATACGCGGGTTCGGAGCCGGATTTTCGTTCACCATTGGACATTCCACTAATCCTCTCCGGAACCTTTGGAGAACTGCGCTCAAATCACTTTCACGCAGGAATTGATATAAAGACGCAGCAGCGGGAAGGACTACCCGTTTTTTCAATTGAGGAGGGGACGGTCAGCCGGATCAAAGTCAGCCACTGGGGTTATGGAAAAGTACTCTATATCGCACATCCGAATGGATATACCTCCGTTTACGCCCACCTCCAAAAATTCGGGCCGAGGATCGAGAAATACGTAAAGGAGCTGCAATACAAAAAGCAACAATATCCCCTGGAGGTGTTTCCTGAATTTGGAACCCTGAAGGTTTCCAAAGGAGATACCATCGCCTTTTCCGGAAATACAGGCGGCTCTGCCGGGCCTCATTTGCATTTTGAAATCAGAAACAGCCTTGATGAAAAACCGACCAACCCTTTGCTATATGGTCTTGAAGTACGGGATGCCACCAATCCGGTCATTTCAGGATTATTTGCCTACCCCCTCTCAGCGGGCGCTCAGGTGAATCAGAAGGGAAAGCGGACCCAGCTCAAAATCAACAGGCAAGCGGATGGCACCTTGCTGGCAGAGCCTGTGGAAGGTTCCGGACGTATTGGGTTTGGGATAAAAACCTATGATCGTCAGGATATGGCCGCCAACAAGAATGGGGTGTACAGGGTCATCCAACGGGTAAATGGGAAGACGTATACCGACCTTGATTTTGAATCCTTTTCTTTTGGAGAAACCCGGTATATCAACACCTTAATCGACTATCCGTATTACGCCCGATACCAGGATCGGATTCAAAAGTGCTTCCGGGAGGAAAGCAATAAACTCAGTATTTATAATACCCTGTTCAACGAGGGCGCCATAGACGTGGTCCCAGGGCAGAGCTACCTTGTCGAAATGCAGATTTCCGACCTTGCTGGGAATCAGACGGTATTGAGAATTCCCTTAGAAGGGAAACAGCTCCCGATTTTGGAGACAGAAACGCCTGAAAAAACGGCCTATTTCGTTTATGCAGATAAACCGGCGAGTTTCAAACTCGAGGGGGCACAGGTCTATTTTCCGGCGGGCAGCTTTTACAAAGATGTATTTCTGAACCTGGAATCGGACTCTGCAGTAGTGCGGATTCATGAACCGTCCCTACCGATGCACCGCAACTTCACCCTTACTTTTGACGTTTCGCACCTGCCCAGTGAGGATAGGGGGCAGTATTTTATTGCCAGACTCGATGAAAGCGACCGTCCTCAACACCAAAAAACCTACAGGCGTGAAGATCAATTTACAGCCCGAAGCAGGAACCTGGGCAGGTATACCCTCGCCCGGGATACCGTGCCCCCGGTTATCCGGCCCAAAAATTTCAAAAAGAATCAATGGCTTACCAATTACCGTTATCTGAGCCTGAGGATTTCAGATGACCTTAGCGGGATCTCAAGTTATTCTGCCACACTAAATGGCCAGTGGATTCTAATGGAATACGAACCTAAGAAACAGACTCTTACCTATAATTTTGACGATCGCATTCTCAATGAACGACAGTGTGATTTAGAAGTTGAAGTTGTGGACAATGTGGGGAACAAAGAAATCTTTACCATCCAGTTTTTTAAACGCTGATTCAGGCGCCGGGGTCAGGGTTCCGGGAAGTTTATGAAGGCTGTCTACTGTGTTTTACCTATTTTTGCAACCCGTATAATTTGCGACCCGGAGACCCAATATGAAATCTGCATTTCGATTACCTTTTCTTTGTTTGCTTTTGCTTGTCTGGACAAATGCTCTTGCCCAAAAAAATATTTATCTCAGCAATCGATTTGATGACCTGAGTTCAGAGCACGAGGTTTTGGCGATTATTCCATTCTTTACAAACCTCGAATTGGGTGAGGAAATCGAGGCGTCAGAAATTAACAGGCTTGAACAACAGGAGGGCTATGCCGTTCAGGAAGCTCTGGAAACTTATTTTGGCCGGGGCAAAAAGAAGAAGAAGTTTTCTGTGCGTTTTCAAAACATCGAGGATACCAACGCCATGTTGGCTCAAAACGAGATTTCTTTCAAAAATATAGACCGGTATACCATTAAAGAGCTTTCAGAAATCCTTAAAGTCGATGGGATTATTAGCGGGAATATGGACGTCAACATCCTCCTATCCAATGGAGTCCCTACCGAAATAAGTTTTCTGGATTACATTCTCTTCGATGCCGACTACGGGCGGATCGGGATCAAGATAAGCGATGGGCGAACCGGAAAGTTGCTTTGGAAGTACGAACAGGAAATCAACCGAAAGTCCGGCAAGAACACTGAAGAACTCATCGATAAAATGATGAAAAAGGCAGCCCGGAAATTTCCATATGACAAGGAGAATCTCAACAAGGGCTAACCCCTTACGAATTCGCAAATTCTTCAAGGACCCCTACCGCGTAATCCACTTCTTCCAAAGTGTTGTAATGGGAGAACGAAAACCTGAGTGATGGCAGGCTCAAGGCTTCTGCATCCAGGATTTCATTCAGCACATGAGATCCGGAATCACTTCCCGACTGGCACGCACTTCCCTTTGAGCACGCAATACCATTGAGGTCCAGGTGGAATAGCAAGAGCTGGCTTTTGGCCGGATCAACCGGGAGGCGTACATTGACAAGCGTATAAGTGCTTCGTTCCATATCCCCGGAAAGACCATTAAACTGAATTTCGGGAATGGCCTTTTTAAGCTCTTCGATAAAATGTGATTTGAGACCAGCCACATACTCCCGCTCTTCATCCAGATGGGCATAGGCCGTCTCAAAAGCCTTGTGAAGGCCGACAATGTTGTGGTAGGGCTCGGTACCTGCCCGGAATCCCCTTTCCTGGGATCCTCCGAGGATAAGAGGTTTGAGTCCGCTGTTTTTCCTGACATAGGCGAAACCCACTCCCTTAGGACCGTGGAATTTGTGTGCCGCCGCGGTCAGGAAATCAATTGGGGTACGCGATAGGTCCCATGGAAAATGACCCACGGACTGTACTGTGTCCGAATGGAAAAGTGCACCGTACTCCCTGCAAAGAGAACCGACAGCCTCCAAGTCCAGCAGATTCCCGATTTCATTGTTTACGTGCATCAGGCTGACCAGCTTTCGGGAATCATCTTCCTGCAGCGCCCTTTCGAGTTCGGCAAGGTCAGGGTTTCCATCCGCGTCCAGGGGAAGGTATTTAAGCGTTATATCGTATTCTTCAGCCAGGGCTTCAGCCGTATGCAATACGGCGTGATGTTCAATTTTTGAGGTAATAAGCGTAGTTACACCCTGGTCGCGAACGGCGCATCGGAGAATCATATTGTCTGCCTCGGTTCCTCCCGAGGTGAAAATGATTTCTCCGGGTTGTGCATTGAGCTGGGCGGCAATACTCTTTCGCGCCTTTTCAATCCCCGTCCTGGCCATCCTGCCAAACGCATGGGTAGATGATGGGTTTCCATAACAGCCGCAGAGCGCCTCGTGCATGCTTGCTATTACTTCCTCCCTCAGTGGGGTCGTGGCTGCGTTATCGAGATATACTTGTTTCATAAATCTGGTCAATGGAATCAAAAATAACCGTTTCAGTGGAAAATCAACTAAAAACCGCAAAAGGATTAGCAGATAAACCGGTCTTTCTCTTAACTTTGGCCCCGTGAAAAAAGGTATTCTTATTCTGTTTTTTACCGGTCTGATGGGATGTTCCGATGGAGAACTGCAGATCGAAACCATTGACTTCGATCAGGTTCCACTAGCGTTTTGCGATGTGGCCAGCACGAATACCCGCCTGTTTTTTAAACTCAATGAATTCGACGCGCTAATCCTGGACCTTGCCAACGGGCTGATCCGGAATGAAGCTTCAGCCGACACCCTCCGAAGCGCTATCCCCGGTGAATCACAAGTGCGGTACCGATTGTTCAACGGCGCGATCAGCTCCTCCTATTTTTGTGACGCCGTCCCCCCTGTGACCCCAACGGTTACGGAGGAAATACCGGCTCAGGCAGGGGAAGTCCTGGTCTTTACCACACGCAGTGAAAGCGATACGACACAATTTGAACACGTTATACGTTTGAAAGATGTCTCTTTTGTTAACGAGGCGGGGGAACGGCTAACCAATATTGCCGTCGAGGAATTCGGCAGTTTTATTACCTTCCAGGATTAACGCATTCCAGCCTGGGTCACATAAACTTCAGTGGCGCCCATGCCATAGGATCTGGGGTCCGCATCCCGAACTTCCAGGCCTTCGTATCTTCTGAATAAGGTCTTCAACTCCTCCCTGAGTACCCCCTGACCCACACCGTGAATAAAAACGATACGCTGAATTTTTTTGCGCAGGGCAAATTCCAGTTGTCCCCTGGCAGCATCGAGCTGGAAATCCAGGATATCAACGGGGTTTAAACCCTTGCTTGAGGGCACTAGTTTTTCGATATGCAGATCCACCTCCATCGGAGGCGCCTGCCGGGGTCTGCGCCCAGTTCTTTTGGGCCATGCAGGCCGGGTATCCGAATCTTTAAGGGCATTTCTGAAATCGATGTTTCCAAGTAAGGCCCCGTCATCTTCGGGCAATAGCACCACACTCCCCTCAGCCACCTCAAGGACAAATCCGTCTGAGGTGCGCATTTGCAACCCTTGGGCTGTAACCGAAACTACAGTCCCGGATACCATTTCATCCAGCATCTGGACCCGGTCCCCCGGTTTAAACCGACTCATCGTGCTTTTTTTTGGTTAGGGACTCCAGAGATTCACCGGTTCTTTGGGACAATTTGTAAATCCCAGCCATTAGAAACGCAAAACCGGCGGCCAATGAAACCTCCGTGTAGTCCCAATAGGAGGAGGTAAACAAGAGAAATACCCCTATGATCACCATTGCGTAATTAAAACCACTTTTTGTTTTCATTGCCTAAAAATAATAGTATTTTTCGGGAAACGAACCGAGAAATCACCTTATGAGACCCCTTCTTCTGATATGGATGTTGCAGGAGAAATTAATGCTCCCCTGCCTCAGTAAGCAGGTATTGGGTATCGATTGTCCGGGTTGCGGCCTGCAACGCTCGGTGGCCTTTCTCTTAAAAGGTGAATTTGCAGCTTCTTTTCTAATGTACCCGGCCCTCCTGCCCATGCTAACCCTTTTTGGTTTTTTGGCACTGAACCGGTTTGTGAACTTTCGCAAGGAGAATACCATCATTGCGGTATTGGGTGGCCTTACAGTCTTTAGCATCCTTGCGAACTACATCATTAAATTACTCAACTAAACTTATACTATGGAACAACAAAAATTACCAAATGTAACCCTGGCACTCGTTCTTTCTATCCTGTCACTGCTCTGTTGCTGCTTCATGGGTATCCCGGGTGCCATTATTGCTGCCATTGCCTTTTTCATTCTGCGTAATGATGAAAAGACCTATATGGCGAATCCGGAACTCTACTCCAACTACAGCCAGTTGAAGACTGCCAAGACCATAGCGATTATCGGCATGGTCGTGGGGGTTCTTTATGCAGCCTATGTGGCCTATACAATTTCAGCAATGGGTGGTTTGGAAGCCTATATGGAAGAAGTGCAGCGCATAAGCGAGCAATGGGCTCAATAATCCCTAAAAGCCAATTAACATGACACAGGAGCCCCTACCCGGAGCCAGTACCGCGCAAACCATGGGAATTCTCTGCCTTGTGGGAACTCTCTTGTGCTGCGGGCCGTTCGGAGCAATTTTTGGAATCATCGGGCTGAATAACGCAAGTAAGGCCGAAGCCCTTTATCGGGAAGAACCTGAGCGGTATTCCGGATATGAGAATATAAGGTCGGCCCGAATCCTTTCGTATATCGGAATTGGACTGTCCCTGTTGATGTTGATATTCTACATCCTCTTTGGCGGAGTGATTCTCGCCCTTATCACTACTGGAAATATGAATTAATAAAGGGGGATGTTACCGAATAAAAAACCCGGCTACAAGCCGGGTTTTTTTTTGATAATGACGGGAATTGATAACTCAATTAATTTGCCACTTCGCTGATAAATTTTAAGCGGTACATCCGCAATTCTTCATCCTCGTATTCCCCGTCAAACTCCTTAATGGCATCTTCAATATCATCCGTTTGGGATTCCAGAAAATACTCGTGAATTTCTTCCTGCTGATCCTCATCGAGGATGTCGTCTATATAATAACCGAGGTCGAGTTTTGTCCCGCTAAAGACGATCTGCTCCATTTCCCGCACCAGATCGGGTATTTCGAGTCCTTTGGCCGCAGCTATGTCATCGAGAGGCAATTTCCGGTCTACATTCTGAATAATGTATAGTTTGAGTCCTGAATTTGCGCCGGTGCTTTTAACCACGAGGTCTTCAGGCCTGGTGATTTCATTTTCATCCACGTATTTGCGAATCAAATCCAGGAAGGGTTTTCCATATTTCCTGGCTTTGCCCTCCCCTACACCATGAACATTAGTCAGTTCTTCTAGGTTGATCGGATATTTCAGGGCCATATCCGACAATGAGGGATCCTGGAAAATTACATATGGGGGCACTTCCAGTTCATGCGCCTCCTTTTTGCGAAGGTCTTTGAGTAATTTCAGGAGTACCGGGTCAGAAGCCATATCCCGTGGCGCACTGCCGCCTCCACTCATATCTGCAGCGTCCTCATGATACACGTGATCCTTGGTCATCATAAATGAAGTGGGGGCTTCCAGAAAGTTACGCCCTGCCTCCGTAAGATGAAGGATGCCATATTGCTCGATTTCTTTATGCAGCAAGCCTGCGACAAGCACTTGCCTGATCAGCGCCATCCAGTAATGCTTGTCGTGCTCCTTTCCGATACCGTAAATCGGTTTATCATCGGTTTTATGTGATGCTGTAAGGGCGTTTGTCATGCCCATAAGGGTCAGAACAATCTCCTTGGCTTTAAACTTCTCGTTTGTCCCATCCACAACGCGGAGCAACTTCAGCACACTTTCGCGCGCCTCCTCCTTCTCCTTGGGGTTTCGCGTATTATCATCCATATCTGCGCCATCCCCGTTTACCTCATCAAAAGCTTCCCCGAAGTAATGAAGAATAAACTTCCGCCTCGACATGGAGGTTTCCGCATAAGCGACGATTTCCTGAAGAAGGGCATTTCCGATTTCCTGTTCCGCAACGGGTTTGCCCGCCATGAATTTTTCGAGTTTCTCAACGTCTTTATAGGAATAGAAGGCGAGGCAATGTCCTTCTCCCCCATCCCGTCCGGCCCGGCCCGTTTCCTGATAATAACTCTCGATACTCTTCGGGATGTCGTGATGGATCACATAGCGCACATCCGGCTTGTCAATTCCCATCCCAAAGGCGATGGTGGCTACCACGACGTCGACATCTTCCATCAGGAACATATCCTGGTATTTCGAACGGGTTTTGGCATCAAACCCCGCATGGTAGGGCACTGCAGAAATGCCGTTAACCTGGAGTACCTGTGAGAGTTCCTCAACTTTCTTTCGGCTCAAACAATAAATGATGCCCGACTTGCCGACATTTTTCTTGACAAAGCGGATGATATCCGCATCTACGTTCTTTGTTTTCAGCCGTACTTCGTAAAAGAGGTTCGGGCGATTAAAGGAAGCTTTAAACACACGGGCATCGGGAATTCCGAGGTTCTTCAGAATGTCCTCCTGTACTTTGGGGGTTGCGGTAGCCGTCAGCGCTATAATAGGGATGTCATCTCCCAACCTGTCGATAATGGATCTGAGATTCCGGTATTCAGGCCTGAAGTCATGACCCCATTCCGAAATACAGTGCGCTTCGTCAATAGCGACAAAGGACAGCTGCACCCCTTTCAGAAACTCTACGTATTCCGCTTTGGTCAGGGATTCAGGAGCCACGTAAAGCAACTTGGTAATCCCGGAAGTAATATCGTCTTTAACTTTTCGAACTTCATTTTTGGTCAGGGAGCTATTGAGTACGTGTGCAACCCCCTCGTGTTCCGAAACACCACGGATGGCATCCACCTGATTCTTCATCAGCGCAATTAATGGCGAGACCACGATGGCTGTGCCGGGCTCCATAAGAGCGGGAAGCTGATAACAAAGGGATTTGCCGCCACCTGTGGGCATAATCACAAAAGTATTTTTGTGATTCAACAGTGTTTTTATAACCTCCTCCTGGAGTCCCTTGAATTGTGAGAACCCAAAATACGTTTTCAGGGAATCCTTTAAATCGATGTCTTTGTTAACCATGCCTCAAACGTGTTCTGCACAATCCCCAGGAAGCGTCTGGGGTATCTACCCCCGGGCGGATAAAGGGCATTTCGGGAGAATTTCGAAGCCCTGTTGGGAAAAGGGAAAAGATTGGAATTCTTTCGAATAAGTTTGTGTAATTTTGTTTCTTAAAGATAGCACATTCTTTTGGATGACCATCTTTTTTAAGGCTATTTTAAGGAAACCGTTGCCTCAGTTGTAAATACTATCGAGACGTTGAAGGATCAGAAAGCGATACTGGATTTAGCGCGTAAGACCATTGCTGCCGAGGCAGCCGCAATTGATCACCTGAGGACCCTGATCAATTCTGATTTTGCAGATACCGTATCCTGTATCCTGCAGTCCAAAGGAAGGGTGGTCATTAGTGGCATTGGCAAAAGCGCGATCATCGCTTCAAAAATTGTCGCTACCATGAACTCCACAGGCACTCCTGCAATCTTTATGCACGCGGCTGATGCCATCCACGGGGATCTGGGAACCATCCAAAAAAACGATGTGGTCATTTGTATTTCCAAAAGTGGAAATACGCCTGAAATCAAAATGCTTGTACCCCTCATTCAAAGGGGTTCTAATGTGCTTATCGGCATGACCGGGAACATGGATTCCTTTCTAGCCGAGAAAGCCAACTTTGTATTGAACACCTTTGTCGAAAAAGAAGCCTGTCCGAATAACCTGGCACCGACCACCAGCACTACGGCCCAGCTCGTAATGGGCGATGCCCTTGCAGTATGCCTGCTCAAGTTAAGGGGGTTTAGCAGCAGGGATTTTGCCAAATACCATCCCGGGGGAACCCTGGGAAAAAAACTGTATTTGCGGGTAGGAGACATCACGACCCAAAACCTGATTCCTGAGGTTGCTCCGGAGACCCCTGTAAAGGACGCAATTGTTGAGATTTCAGAAAAAATGCTGGGGGTCACAGCAGTAGTCGACAACGGAAAATTGATCGGGATTATCACCGACGGGGATATTCGAAGAATGCTCAATAAGCATGACAATATCAGCGGCCTCCTTGCCCGTGATATCATGAGTGCCAATCCCAAGACCATCGGAACCGACATCCTTGCCATCAAAGCACTGAAGCATATGCAGGACAATGACATATCCCAGCTTCTGGCAGTAGACAACGGTCAATATAAAGGTGTGGTCCATATCCATAACCTGATTAAGGAAGGTATAATCTGATGGCAGAGACCGCGAAAAACCCCAACGAGATGTCCTTTCTGGACCATCTGGAAGTACTTCGATGGCACCTGATTCGCTCTACCGTGGCCATTGTGCTGATAGGCCTGGTAGCTTTTTTGATGAAGGACTTTATCTTTGATACCGTCATTTTCGGGCCAAAGAAAATGAGTTTCCCCACCTATCGCCTGTTTTGTAATATCGCTACCCAAATCGGTGTTGATTCGGCCTTTTGTGCGGATTCGCTCCCATTTACGATTCAGAACCGGACCATGGCAGGGCAGTTTTCGGCCCACATCTGGACTTCAATTTGGGCGGGCTTTATTATAGGCTTCCCCTATGTGCTCTATGAGATGTGGAAGTTTATCAGCCCGGGGCTTTACGAGAATGAGCGAAAAAACTCCAGAGGTTTTATCCTCATCGCTTCCCTCCTGTTCTTTATGGGTGTGCTCTTTGGGTATTACGTGGTCGCCCCCCTCTCCATAAATTTTCTGGGCACCTATCAAGTGAGCAAGGAAGTGCTGAATGAAATCGATATTTCCTCCTTTATTTCAACCGTGCGGGCTTCGGTAATCGCCTGCGGCATTATGTTTGAATTGCCGATAATCATCTATTTCCTGACTAAGGTTGGCCTGGTAACGCCTGAAATCCTTACGAAATACCGAAAAATTGCCCTTGTACTGGTCCTGATCCTCTCGGCCATCATAACCCCTCCGGATGTCGCCAGTCAGATTATTGTAGCTGTCCCGGTTCTGGTGCTCTACCAGGTGAGTATCTTTATTTCAGGGAAGGTGTTGAAAAATGAAGCTAAAAAGGAGCAGATGGAAGCCGCCAAGCGTCGAAAAGGCCAATAATGCAGTCTTTAGCTACGTTAATAATTCTCAAATTTTTTTTTCACGGGCCTAAAAAGGAGTAGTTTTGGCCTTATCATCATGCAACTCAGAGCTGAAAATATCATGAAATCGTACCGGGGCCGCAAGGTGGTCAAGGGGATTTCCCTGGAAGTAAATCAGGGAGAAATCGTGGGGTTACTCGGGCCAAACGGAGCTGGAAAAACCACCTCGTTTTACATGATTGTCGGGCTGATTAAGCCCAATGGCGGCAACATCTACCTGGATGAGACGGAAATCACGAATTTCCCCATGTATAAAAGGGCCCAGTACGGGATTGGCTATCTTGCCCAGGAAGCTTCCGTATTTAGAAAATTAAGCGTTGAGGACAATATCCTCAGTGTTCTGCAACTCACCAGCCTGAGTAAAAAAGCCCAACAGGAGCGCCTGGAAAACCTCCTGGAAGAATTCGGGATTGGCCATATTCGAAAAAACCGGGGTGACCTGCTTTCCGGGGGAGAAAGACGCAGGACTGAAATTGCCAGAGCCCTGGCAACCGATCCTAAATTCATCCTCCTGGATGAACCTTTTGCCGGCGTGGATCCTGTAGCAGTGGAGGACATTCAGCGCATTGTGGCGCAATTAAAGGACAAAAACATCGGTATTCTGATCACAGATCACAACGTACAGGAAACTCTGGCCATCACGGAGCGATCCTATCTGATGTTCGAAGGGGGAATCCTCAAATCGGGAATTCCGGAGGACCTGGCAGCAGACGAAATGGTCCGAAAAGTATATTTGGGTCAGAATTTTGAGCTCCGGAAGAAGAAACTTTCCTTTTAGTCTCCACTTTTATTCTTAGGAAGCCTTCTTACTGAATAAGGAGGTCAGCACGTAAAACAGCACAATTAAAGGTATTGCCAGGAACTGCAAGGTGAGTACCATGACCAGGCTGAGGACGATAAAAATATATTTAAGGCTGTTATCCCGAAAACTATAATTGTCGAATTTCAGCGCAAACAATTCGATAGGTGCATTCAGGAGATAGGCACTCAGGAGGGTAAGTCCGGATAAAAACCAGGGATTCAGAATAAGGGAATTCGTAAACTCACTTCCGTTATACATAAGGATCAGCGGCAGGGAAAGTATCCATAAGGCATTGGCTGGGGTAGGCAGCCCGATAAAGGAATTTACCTGGTTTTCGTCTATATTAAACCGGGCCAGGCGAACCGCAGACGAAAGCGTAATCAAAAGTCCGGCAAAAGGAAACCAGGCGCCCCACCAACCTCCCTGGGCGAGGGCTTCAGCGAAAAAGCTATCAGCATTCCAACCGGCATTTACAGACATGGCCAATAACTGGCACATGACCAAACCGGGTACCAGGCCGCTTGTGATCATATCGGCCAGGGAATCGAGTTGAATCCCCAATTCGGATTGCACGCCCAGTTTTCGGGCGACCAATCCGTCTGCAAAATCACATAGCACCCCCAGCATAAAAAAAACGGCAGCCCATTCCAGTCGGTTTAAGACGGCAAAAACCGCTGCGATGGATCCGAAGAGCACATTTAGAAGCGTAATGAGATTTGGAAGGTATTTCATCGGTAAGGTTGGTTTTCGTAAAAATAGCATAAATCACTTAAACTCAAATACGGGCAAAAAGATCTGGGTCCATGCCCGAATTACAGAGGTCGGAGGTAATCAAATAATTCGGAACTTTGACCCAAACCCAAAACCGGAATTGCGACTGTAATGAGAGTACCTCCCATTTTCCTGCTGCTGGCCTGTTTACTTTTTACTTCCAATTCCTCTGCCCAGACCTACACTCCGGGGCCCGAGGCTCAGTTTAGCGTCATTACCTGTGGTCCGGGAACTGAATTGTATTCCTCATTTGGGCATAGCGCCTTCCGTTTCAGGGATCCGGCCATAGGTGCAGACTGGGTATACAATTACGGGACCTTTGATTTTAACACGCCCAATTTCTATGTTAAATTCACCAGGGGAAAACTACCGTATGCCCTGGGCAAGCAGCAATTTGAAAACTTTCTCTACACTTACCAGTTGGAAAACCGTTTTGTCCGCGAGCAGCTATTGGACCTCAGTCCGACCGAAATGGGGGCCTTGCTGACCTTTCTCGAAAGGAACAACCAGCCCGAAAATCGCTTCTACAAATACGATTTCCTCTTTGAGAACTGCGCTACCAAGATACCCGAAGTGCTGAGCAATGTGCTGGGACCCTCATTGGAATATTCCTTTGACGGGATGGGAGACCCGAAAAGTTTCAGGGATCTGATCCAGGAAAACCTCAACTGGAATAGTTGGTCGAGTTTTGGGATTGATCTCGCTCTGGGCTCGGTCATTGACCGAAAAGCAGCACCCAGTGAATACGCTTTTCTTCCCAAATACGTAGAACGTCAAATTGGAAATGCCAGCTCAAAGGAAGCCCCCCTTACAAACCGGAACCGGCTTATACTGGACATTAAACCCCTGAACCCAAAATCGGTGTTTACGGCTGCCCCGATGTTCTGGATGCTTTTGGTCCTGGGCATGACCCTTATCATCACCTGGATAGACTACCGAAACAATACCCGCAGCAAGGTTCTTGATTTCCTTCTGTTGTTTACCACAGGAACTGCGGGCCTCGTCCTGGTCTTTCTTTGGTTTTTCACAGACCATACGGCTACGGCCTGGAATGCAAATTTGCTATGGGCCTTTCCCATTAACCTGATCATGGCCTTCAGGGTGTTTAACAAAACGTCGCATCCGCAGTTAGATCGCAAATACGCCGGGATACTCCTTATCTTTCTCTTACTCACCGCCAGCCTATGGATATTTGGAATACAAGTCTTTTCGCCTGTAATGATCCCGATCTGGCTCGCACTTCTTATCCGTTACCTTTTCCTGTTTAACCTCAAAAAAACGCTTCCTTGAACCTGCTCAGTGCTGAAAACCTTTCGAAATCTTTCGGGGAACGCATCCTGTTTTCCAACCTGACCTTCGGGATCAACCAGGGGCAGAAAATTGCCCTTGTAGCCAGGAATGGAACGGGAAAAAGTACCCTTCTCGATATACTGGCGGGCAAACACCCGGCAGATACTGGGGAAGTTACCAGCCGCAAAGGCGTAAAAATCGGATACCTGGAACAGGAACCCTACCTGGACCCAAACCTCACCATTTACCAAACCCTTTTCGCTTCTGAAAACACCCTGGTCCGGATTATCGCCGATTATGAAAAAGCGCTTGAGCATCCTGAAAACGAAAAGGCGTATCAAAGGGCATTTGAGGCCATGGAACAGGCCAATGCCTGGGATCTTGAAACCCGGTACAAGCAGATCCTCTCCAAACTCGGACTGGATAATACCGCATTACCCGTGGCAAATTTATCCGGAGGGCAGTGCAGGAGGCTCGCCTTGGCACATATCCTTCTGGATACGCCTGATGTATTGATCCTGGACGAACCGACCAACCATCTTGACCTTGAGATGATCGAATGGCTGGAGGAATACTTCAGAACCCATGTCAGCACCCTTTTTATGGTGACCCATGACAGGTATTTTCTCGACAGGGTCTGCAACCACATCCTTGAACTCGAGGACGGGGTTTTGCACAACTACAAAGGCAATTACGCCTATTATCTGCAGGAAAAGGAATCAAGGGAAGTCCTGGAGGCTGTAAACCTTCAGAAAACCAAAGCGCTTTTCAAAAAGGAATTACAGTGGATGCGGCGGCAACCCAAGGCCCGAACAACCAAATCCAAAGCGCGTATAGCGGATTTCGGCGAGCTGAAACACCGGGCATCCGAAAGGCGTAAAGTCCATGAAGTCGAACTCGAAATTCAAATGGAGCGTTTGGGTACCAAAGTGCTGGAGGTCCATAACATCTCCAAGAAATACGGGGACCGCACTCTGTTCGAGGGCTTCAATTATAATTTTAAGCGTGGGGAACGCGTGGGCCTGGTGGGCTCCAATGGCAGCGGAAAATCCACCTTTCTCGAGATTATCTGCGGGAATCTTCAGCCGGATACAGGAAAAGTGGTAAAGGGAGAAACCCTGAAAATGGGGTATTACACCCAGGAAGGATTACAGGTGCAGCAAGGCCAACGCGTCATTGATGTCATCCGGGAATTCGGAGATTACATTCCGCTAAAAAAAGGTCGGGAGCTGAGTGCACAACAATTGCTGGAGCGCTTTCTCTTTGATCGGAAGCAACAGTACGATTATACCGAAAAGCTTAGTGGAGGGGAACGCAAAAGACTTTTTTTATGTACCGTTCTGATCCAGAACCCGAATTTTCTCATCCTGGATGAACCTACAAATGACCTGGATATCATCACCCTGAATGTCCTTGAAAATTTCCTTCTCGATTATCCGGGCACGCTGCTGATCGTTTCGCACGACAGGTATTTTATGGATAAAATAACGGATCACCTTTTCCTTTTTGATGGCGCAGGGAGCATAACGGATTTCCCAGGTAATTATTCCGATCTGCGGGACTACCAGCAAAACAATCTTAAAGACCCCAAACCCGAAGCCGAAACAGCTCAGGAAGGGACTTCCCGCAAACCCCAGGTGGCCCGAAAAGGTAAACTCACCTATACCGAACAACGGGAGATCCGCGCTTTGGAAAAGACCATCAGCCAGCTGGAGAAGCAAAAATCGGAACTTGAGCAAAAATTGATGACTCCCGACCTGCCCGGGGAAACCCTCGATGAGGTCTCCAGGGAATTTGCGATGGTCATCGGTGAACTGGATCAAAAAACAGAACGGTGGTTTGAGCTATCCGCCTTGGAAACGGGCGAATAAATTAAGAATTTAACGCTTCTCAGATGCCCATATCAGGTGTTTTCGATCAATGGTTGTTCTGGTTAAGGTCCAAAAACCGTCATGGGGTCCATTCCCCATTTATCTATGGTTTTCTGGACAAGGGCTTGTATGGGGCCCATCTGGAGAAGTCCCCTGTTCAAACTAAATTACTCCGGGCGAGCCTGGAGTATTTCAAACCGGATCGCGTTGGGGTGGCCGGGACCCCACCCCCTGATTCCCCGCTTGGGCAGCTGCTTATGAAGGAAACTCTAGGCGCGCTTCCGCCCTACGACTTTTTTATTTTTGAAACACCGTCCGAGTCTGTCGATACCTTTCTTTCAGATCGGGGGAATTGGCATAACGACAGCATTGTTTACATTGGAAATCTCAGGGTCTCCCCTTCCGGGTATAAACGCTGGGGCGAAATAAAGGCGCATCCATCGGTTCGAGTGGTCCTTGAGACCTATTGGGGCGGGCTGCTTTTATTCAGGAGGGAACAGGCGCGAGAGCATTTTAGAATACGAACATAAAGGGTTATTTTTGAAGGCCATGGGAAATGAATTATTCTACATACTCGGCGGGTTGCTTGTGGTTTATTTTCTAATTTCCGTCTACAACAAAAAGCAATCGAGAAGAAGAAAATCCCGATCCTTTATGGAAGGGAGGAAATTAAAGGACCGAAACGATACCAATAACTGATATCATTCCGGATTTGAGGAATAAAGCGCTATGAAAATCTACACTAAAACCGGGGATCAGGGCACTACGGCCCTTTTTGGGGGAACCCGTGTTCCCAAGCATCACATCCGGATTCAGTCTTACGGTACGGTCGATGAACTGAATTCATGGATTGGGCTGTTACGGGATCAGGAGATCGAGGACCACCATCGGAAATTTCTCCAGAACATTCAGGATCGTTTATTTACCGCTGGTTCCATGCTGGCTACGGAGCCCCAGGATCCGGATAACCCCAAAAAAATGCGGATTGAAATCCCTCAGGTAACGGAGGCTGACGTCCTCCTTCTCGAGGATGAAATGGATGCGCTGAATACCGAGCTGCCCCCCATGACCAATTTTATACTCCCCGGGGGACATCCCGTGGTGTCATACTGTCACATTGCACGAACCGTTTGCCGGCGTGCAGAGCGGATGACCACATTGTTGAATGAGCAGACTGAAGTATCTTCCATTCTCCTGGTTTACCTGAATCGGCTTTCGGACTATCTCTTTGTACTTGCCCGAAAATTGTCCGCTGAGCTTCGGGCCGATGAGATAAAATGGATTCCTAATCCGTTAAAGGAATAATTTGTGAATTTCACCGTTAAGTAGTTGCCTTTTCCGCAAAAATTTCATAGAGTTAAGAATTAAACCCTGATTTTCTTTGTCATTTTGGTTTAAAATTTATTTTTGCAAAAATTTAAAAACCCGATTTTGCTATGTATTGGACATTAGAATTGGCATCCTACCTGAGTGATGCGCCCTGGCCGGCCTCCAAAGACGAGTTAATCGACTACGCGATCCGCACGGGAGCTCCGCTTGAGGTTGTGGAAAATCTGCAGTCCATGGAAGAAGAAGGTGGCGAGATCTACGAATCTATCGAAGAGATCTGGCCCGATTATCCTACGGAAGAAGATTATTTATGGAACGAAGACGAATACTGACAAACCACATAACAAACCCTTAAAAGTCTCCTCGGAGGCTTTTTTTTTATGTAATTTTGGCAGCCCGGGGAACGTTTTTCGGGCCATTGCGGAAACTGGAATACCTTTTGCACCGTTGACAATGGCCAAAATCATTAGAACGACCCCTTTCCGGATGTCTCCTGAGATGCTACCCGGACCAGGCAACAGATAACAAAATTGTAATATGAGTATAGTCAATTCGATCTTAAAGGCATTTGTAGGTGACAAAGCTGCCAAGGACGTCAAATCCCTGCAACCTCTGGTTGAAAAAATCAAGTCTTTCGAAAGGGGGCTCGAGTCCCTTTCCAACGACGAGCTCAGGGCAAAAACCGGTGAATTCAAAGTGCTTATTCAGGAGCGCATCGGAGATCTGGAGGCTCAGATTGCCGAACTTCGCGAACAGGTTAAAAACTCCACAGATATCGACCTGAATGAAAGTCTCTACAGCCAGATCGACCAGCTGGAGGACGCCTCCTATCAAAAAACGGAGGAAACCCTGGAAGAAATCCTTCCCGAGGCTTTTGCCGTAGTAAAGGAAACGGCCCGCAGGTTTGCCGGCAACCCAACCCTGACGGTACAGGCAAGTGAATTTGACCGTCAGCTTTCGGGCACTGCGGACTACGTAACCCTGGAAGGAGATAAGGCCATCTGGAGCAACTCCTGGGATGCGGCAGGAAAGGAAGTAACCTGGGATATGGTTCACTACGATGTACAATTGATCGGTGGAATCGTACTGCATCAGGGAAAAATAGCTGAAATGCAGACCGGGGAAGGAAAAACCCTGGTTGCGACCCTACCGGTGTATCTTAATGCCCTGTCGGGGAAAGGAGTTCACCTGGTAACTGTAAACGACTACCTCGCCAAACGTGACAGCGCCTGGATGGGTCCGATTTTTGAATTCCACGGGCTCTCTGTAGACTGTATTGACAAGCATCAGCCCAATTCGGAAAGCCGGAGGGCAGCGTATAATGCCGACATTACCTACGGCACCAATAATGAGTTTGGATTTGATTACCTCAGGGATAATATGGCTCATACCCCCGGTGACCTGGTACAACGCCCGCATCACTACGCCATTGTGGATGAGGTGGATTCTGTACTTGTGGATGATGCCCGGACACCGCTGATTATCTCAGGACCAGTCCCCGAGGGAGATCGTCATGAATTCCACGAACTCCGGCCGAAAGTCTCAGAACTCGTGCAAAAACAACAGCGCTATCTGACCGGAGTCCTCGCAGAAGCCAAAAAGAAAATTGCCGAAGGGGACAGCAAGGAAGGTGGCTTCCTCCTGCTTCGCGTGCACCGGGGGCTTCCCAAAAACAAAGCCCTGATTAAATTCCTGAGTGAAGAAGGCATTAAACAACTGCTTCAGAAAACGGAGAATTTCTATATGCAGGACAACAATCGGGAAATGCCTCAAGTGGATGCTGAATTGCTGTTCGTCATAGACGAAAAGAACAACCAAATAGAACTTACCGATAAGGGAATCGAATATATTTCGGGTGATGACCAGGATAGTGGATTCTTCATCATGCCGGATATCGGGGGAGAAATCGCCCTGATTGAAAACCAGAACCTGGAAATTGAAGAAGAAGCCCGGTTAAAAGAAGAGCTCTTTAAGGACTTTGCCGTAAAGAGCGAGCGGATCCATACCCTCACACAGTTGCTCAAAGCCTATGCGCTTTTCGAAAAAGACGTGGAATATGTGGTGATGGAAAACAAAGTCATGATCGTCGATGAGCAAACCGGCCGGATCATGGACGGACGCCGATATTCTGATGGACTCCACCAGGCGATTGAGGCAAAGGAAAATGTAAAGATCGAGGCGATGACCCAGACCTTTGCGACCATTACGCTTCAAAATTACTTCAGAATGTACCGCAAGCTCTCCGGGATGACCGGTACGGCGGTTACAGAGGCAGGAGAATTCTGGGAGATTTACAAATTGGATGTCGTTGAAATCCCGACAAACCGCCCTATTGCAAGGGATGACCGCAATGACCTGATATACAAGACAAAGCGGGAAAAATACAATGCTATTATCGACGAGGTTATCGAACTTTCCAATGCCGGGAGGCCGGTACTTATCGGAACGACTTCTGTAGAGGTTTCCGAGTTGCTCTCCCGTATGCTCAACATCCGTAAAATCGGGCACAATGTGCTCAATGCAAAATTGCATAAAAAGGAGGCGGATATTGTTGCCGAAGCTGGAAACCCGGGTATTGTTACCATTGCCACCAATATGGCGGGACGGGGAACAGACATTAAACTCAGTGATGAGGTCAAAAAAGCCGGAGGGCTTGCCATTATAGGTACGGAAAGACATGACTCCAGGCGGGTGGACCGTCAGTTAAGAGGGCGATCCGGTCGTCAGGGAGATCCGGGAAGTTCGCAATTCTACGTTTCCCTCGAGGATAACCTGATGCGCTTGTTCGGTTCGGAACGGGTAGCCAAAATGATGGACCGCATGGGTCTGAAAGAAGGAGAAGTCATTCAGGCGGGCATGATGACCAAATCCATTGAACGGGCTCAGAAAAAGGTGGAAGAGAACAACTTTGGTATCCGTAAGCGACTCCTGGAATACGACGACGTTATGAATGCCCAGCGGGAAGTCGTCTATAAGCGCAGAAGACACGCCTTGCAGGGTGATCGCCTGAAAGTTGACATTGCCAATATGATCTACGATACCTGTGAGGTAATCGCAGAGACGAATAAGATGGCGGGCGATTACAAAAATTTTGAATTTGAGCTGATCAAATACTTCTCAATTACCGCTCCGGTGGACGAAGAGGAATTCGGTAAACTTTCTGTGCAGGAGATCTCCAGAAAGGTTTATGCCGCAGCCTACGACCACTACAATCAGAAAATGGAACGCTCCGCTGCCTCCGCTTTTCCGGTAATTAAAAAGGTATTCGAAGACAATTCAAACAAATTCGAACGCATTGTCGTGCCCTTTACAGATGGCATCAAAACACTGAATGTGGTCACAAACCTTCAAAATGCGTATGATTCTGAGGGCCGGCAGTTGATCACGGATTTTGAGAAAAATATTTCTTTGGCGATCATCGACGATGCCTGGAAAACGCATTTGAGAAAGATGGACGAAATGAAGCAATCTGTTCAGCTGGCTGTACACGAACAGAAGGATCCCTTGCTCATCTATAAGTTTGAAGCTTTTGAGCTCTTTAAATCGATGATTGATAAGGTCAACAAAGAGGTGGTATCCTTTTTGTTTAAAGGGGAGCTCCCTTCAGCCAACACCCAGCAAATTCAGGAAGCACGTCAGGTGCGTCGCCCCAAAGAAAACCTCCAGACTTCCAAAGCTGAGATACCCAACACTGATGAACTTGCCGCCCGTAACAGGGCAGCTGGCGCACAGCAGGGACAGCGGCCACAGGTTACCGAAACCATAACCAGGGAAAAGGCCAAAATAGGACGGAATGAACGGGTTACCATTAAAAATGTGCTTTCCGGAGAAAATAAAACCGTGAAATTCAAACAGGCCGAACCCCTGATCGCCAAAGGCGAATGGGTCCTGGTAGAGGATTAAACCGGTTTATTATTTCAATACTAAAAAGCGATCCTAAGGGATCGGTTTTTAGTGGATACCGCTTCGAATTTTGATTATAAGGCAATTAGAAGTAGCTTTACTTCAGGAAATATTATAATCCATTTGGTACCTGCCTCCACCTATGCCAACTAAGCCGTTTTTTATCAGGTTGGAAAAAAAGCGGAAAGATCTGGAACGGTCTAAAGAAGTTTCCATCCTGCTTCGCAACACCAGTATTTTTGCCGGGGCGAGTTGTGTTCTGCTCGCCCTGATAAGTTGGTTTTCCCTGGGCGTATTGCACCCTGCCCCACTACTGCTTGTCGGCCTTGGCATTTCTTTTGGAATAAATGCGGCCTTATTGCACTATCTCCAGAACGGCCTGAACGCCTATCTGCTCGCATCCGTAATTACCTTTATACAACTCATCTGGCTATCCGTATTTACCGGAGGCGTGGCAAGCCCCTTTATCAGCTTCTTTGCCCTGTTGGTTTTTAGTGGCTATCTGGTCAAAACCCGCTATGGCAATCTGTATCTGGGCGGGACAATCCTCGGGGTTGCACTTATTTACGTGCAGCAGCAGCAGGGTTTGATGGGTGTTGTCAATTCCGTTCCGCAGGATGTCATCCCATTGTTTTCCGCTTTGGTTTTCCTCGTATTCCTCCTGCTACTCGGGGGTGTGCTTGGCAGGAGCCTGGTTAAAGGAATCCGCGATCTCTATCAGAGTAAGGAAATGCTTTTGCAACGCGCCGAAGAAAAGGATATGTTGCTCAAAGAGGTGCATCACAGGGTGAAAAACAACCTTCAGACCGTTTCCAGCTTGCTTCGGATGCAAGGCAGGTCAATTGAGGACCCTCAGACACTCAAACAGATTCGGAGCAGTCAGAATCGGGTAGTCTGTATGGCCATGGTCCACGAGATGCTTTATATGCGAGAAGATCTTTCATGCATAGAGTACAGCACTTATGTGCAGCAATTGGCAGATTACCTGGTGAAGTCTGTCCGGGGTTCGGAAACCGATATTCGACTTAAAATCGATATCCCTGAAATTGAACTGGGGATAGATACCGCCCTGCCCCTGGGCCTTCTGATAAATGAAGCGGTAACCAATGCGCTCAAATACGGGTTTGAAGGTCGTGAATCCGGCGAGATAAGCATTTCCCTTGAAAAAGAAGATGAGCAGGGATTTGTCCTCAGAATTGGGGATGATGGCATCGGGTACCCCGACAATATGGACTACAAAGCATCGAAATCCCTCGGCTTAAAACTCATTCACAACCTGAGCCGACAACTTAAAGGCTCTGTGATCCGCGATCTTTCAAAACGCGGAACCTATTACATTATCCGATTTAAAGAGGTTCAGCAGGATCCGTTTCATTCCCTGGCCTGATCCTGGGAATACCCCTGGGCCGAAATCCCATCTTATACCGGCCAAACCAACGAGATTTCCTATATTTAGTCGGACGAACCAAATTAATAACCAACCCATGCGCGTACCCCTTATTTTTGTTCTTTTAGTGGCTTGCCTGCCGCTCCAGGCCCAGGATTATTTTCTAAAACAGTACGAACCCTATAATGAAGCCATTCCGTCACCGGAAACTTTTCTCGGCTATGGTATTGGGGAATATCACACCCGTCATGATCGTATTGTTCACTATCTGGAGACCCTGGCAGAAGCCTCGGATAACGCAGAAATTGAAACCTATGGATTTACGCATGAGAAGCGCAAACTTGTCATGCTGCGGGTAAGTGAACCCGCCCACCTTTCCAATATTGAGGAGTTGCAGCGTCAGCATCTGGCCTATACAGATCCGAAACAGTCGGCGGATCCCCAGGCGGATTTACCCATCTTTGTGCAGCTCGGTTATAACGTACATGGAAATGAGCCTTCAAGTTCTGAAGCCGCCCTTTTGAGTGCCTATATCCTGGTCGCTTCCAATCATCCTGTAATCCAGCGCTTCAGACGTGAGGCAGTGGTATTTATCGATCCTACCATCAATCCGGATGGGCGCGACAGGCATACCCAATGGGCCAATTCATACCGGGGCAACCCTCTGGTTACGGATTCTCAGGATGCCGAGCACAATGAGTACTTCCCGGGTGGTCGAACCAATCATTACTGGTTTGACCTCAACAGGGACTGGTTGCTAGCCATTAATCCGGAGAGCCGTGGAAAATTACAATGGTACCACAAATGGTACCCCAACGTGGTTACCGATTTTCACGAAATGGGGAGTCAAAGCACCTACTTTTTTGAACCCATGAAGGCCAATGGCTCTTTGGATCCTATCATGCCACGTGAAAACTACGAAGACCTGAATACCCTTTTTGGGTCTTATTTTTCAAAATCACTGGACAGTATCGGGTCGCTCTACTTCACAAAGGAAGTTTTTGATGGTACCTATCCGGGATATGGGTCTTCCTATCCCGACCTCCAGGGAGGACTGGGATTGCTCTTCGAACAGGCCAGTTCCCGGGGACATGCTCAGAAAACGCCCTTTGGAGAAATCACTTTTCCCTTTACAATCCGAAATCAGCTGGTATCCAGTATGACCACGGTAAAAGCAGCGGTCGAAAACAAAGCCATGCTGAGAGCCTATCAAAAGGATTTCTTTAAAAGCGGATTGGAAAATGCGGCAAACGGACGTATCGGGGCCTACAGGGTGGAGGAAAAATACGACAAGAACCGCTTTAAGGCATTTATTGACAAACTCCTGATCCATGAAATCGAGGTTTACAAGGATGGAGAAGATGCCATCGTCGTTCCGACAAATCAGCCACAGTATCGAATGGTTCAAACGTTTTTTGAGACGTACGAAACCTATAGGGACAGTGTTTTTTACGATGCTTCGGCCTGGTCTGTGGCAAATTTTTACAATATGAAATACAGCCCGGTGCGCGCCGTCAGCCGCGGTGAGCAAATTACCGATACTCAAGGCCTCTATCCGGTACCTGCCGTGCCGCACTCAGACTACGCCTACCTGATTGACTGGCAGGATTACAATGCCCCGGCAATGCTCTACAACCTGCAGTCCAAAGGCCTCGTCCTGAGTAGTGCCTTCAAACCCTTTACCACCCGGGTAGGGGGAGTCGAGAAATCATTTACACCCGGGACCCTGGTCCTGCCGGTTTCCCTTCAAAAAAAGACACCAAAGGAAGTCCACGACCTGATTCTGCAAGCCCAGGAAACCTTTAAAGTCCCTACCTATGCCGTAGCCAGCGGATATCATCTAAAAGGTGTGGATTTGGGAAGCCGATACTCAAGGCCCTTGCAAAAACCCAAAGCGGCCATGCTGATCGGGGAAGGCGTTCGATCCTATGAGGCCGGGGAGGTCTGGCACTTACTCGACACCCGGGTTCATATGCCAATTACGAAAATTCCCCTCAGGGATTTTCGGGGCGCAAGTCTGGACAATTACAACATGCTTGTACTGGTTAGCGGTCGATACAGGTGGAATGATTCGGAAAAGGAACGTATCCGGGAATGGGTCGCCAAGGGAAACACCCTTATCACCATTGCCGGGGGATCCGAAGTTGCCATAGAAAATGAATGGGCGGATGTGCATTTGGTCGAAGCTGAAAAAGACAGCACAGAATCCGTAAATCGTCTTCCGTACGGAGATGCCTCTGAAAACATTGGAAAAGAAAGTGTCGGGGGCGTGATTCTCAAAATAGACCTGGATCTGACCCATCCCCTTGCCTTTGGATATTCACACCCACAGCTTCCTGTGTACAAGAATAATGAGGTATGGCTCAAGCCCAGTAAAAACCCATATGCAACCGTTGGACAGTATGCTAAAAACGCACATATCGATGGGTATCTCAGCGAAAAAAACCGGGAAGAATTCCTGGACTCCTCCGCTTCCCTGCTCGTCAGTCCTCAGGGAAGGGGTCGCATCGTACTCTTTGCGGATAACCCCAACTTCAGGGGTTCGTGGTACGGGACGAATCGTTTGTTTCTGAACGCACTATTTTTAGGAAATCACATTCGCGTACCCAATTAAATAAATTGTCAGGGCGTTTTAGGACCCGATGAAATTAGACCAACCAATCCTCAGTATTATGAAAAATTTTATTCTCGCCATTGCGATCTGCCTGTTCCTGATCAATTCCGCTTTCGGACAGGAATCCCTCTCTGAAGGCCCTTTTAACCAGCTCATAATAAGAGGTGCCACCCTTATAAATGGCAATGGCGCCCCACCTCAGGGACCTGTGGATATCGTCATTGAAAAGAATCGAATTGTACAGGTCAAAGTAGTGGGTTATCCGGGTGTGGATATCGACCCGGAACGCAGACCCACCCTGAAAACGGGAGGTCGAGAAATTCAGGCAGAGGGCATGTATGTCCTGCCTGGTTTTGTCGATATGCACGGGCATATTGGAGGCAAGGCCCAGGGGGCAGAGCCGGATTACGTCTTCAAACTTTGGATGGCCCATGGAATCACCTCTGTCAGGGAGCCCAGTGGAAGAGGCGTCGATTTTTCGATGGACCTAAAGCGCAAAAGTGCGGCTAACAGTATCGTTGCCCCTCGGATATTTGTCTACACAGGTTTCGGGCAAGGCAGCGATGACCCCATAATTACGGGAGAACAAGCACGGGAATGGGTACGGGCGAATGCCAAAAAAGGGGCAGATGGTATCAAGTTTTTTGGGGCGGCTCCGGAAATTATGAACGCAGCCCTGGATGAGAATAAAAAACTGGGCCTCCGCTCCGCTTGCCATCACGCCCAGCTTGATGTGGCGCGCTGGAATGTATTGAACTCGGCCCGGGCCGGACTGACGAGCATGGAACACTGGTATGGACTGCCAGAAGCCCTATTCACAGACCGTACCGTTCAGGACTATCCACTGGATTACAATTACAACAATGAGCAGCATCGTTTCCAGGAAGCGGGCAAACTATGGCAACAGGCTGCAGCCCCCTATTCCGATCACTGGAATGCCGTAATGGAGGAACTCATATCTCTGGACTTTACTTTGGATCCGACTTTCAATATTTACGAAGCGAGCAGGGACCTTCACCGTGCCCGACGTGCAGAATGGCATGAAACCTATACCCTGCCCTCTCTTTGGCGGTTCTACGCCCCGAGTAAGATATCCCATGGCTCTTACTGGCATTACTGGGGTACGGAGCAGGAGGTGGCCTGGAAGGAGAATTACAAACTCTGGATGACCTTTGTCAATGAGTACAAAAACCGGGGAGGGCGTGTCACGGTAGGATCGGATTCCGGTTTTATTTACCAACTCTACGGCTTTGCCTATATACGGGAAATGGAGCTACTCAGGGAAGCCGGTTTCCATCCCCTGGAAATAATCCGGGCCGCAACCCTAAACGGGGCAGAAGCACTTGGCTTTGACGATCAAATCGGAACCGTAACCCCGGGGAAACTCGCCGACCTTGTAGTGGTAGAAGTTAACCCCCTTGAAAACTTCAAGGCACTTTATGGCACTGGGGCGATAAAACTTACTGAAGACAATGAAGTCGTTCGCGTTGGCGGTGTCAAGTATACAGTCAAAGATGGCATAGTATACGACGCGAAAGCATTGCTGAAGGATGTCAAAAACCAGGTGGATACGGCCAAAAAGGCTGAGGGATTTGAAATTAAACAACCCGGAATGGAATAGAGGCGTCAAAGTCCAAACTGAAGTATAGCCTCTGCCTTCCTGTTTAATTACTATAAGACATTCTTGGGTTTCAGGGGGAGCCCCCCTCCCCCGAAATTCAAGATACCGGGATCAGCTGCAAAAACCGATCACCAGACCAAATAATCCAACCTCCAAAGCACGGAGCTCCCTTTATTAAGAGAATGTCGTATTCCCATAAAAGGATCTGGCATGGTATCGGGAGAAGTAACTGTTCATCGGGATTCCACCCGTCCCAAATTCCAAAATTCCGTATCTTCCCTACTGCTATGAAGTACCAGGTACGGGTTGAGAATTACATGGGTTTATACAGGAAATTTCATTTCTGTCTTTTCCTTTTGATTTCAATATTGACCATACCCACTACAACATCGGCCCAGGCCGAGGAACTGGAAACCGCACTTTTTAGATGTATTGCAGAAACCTTTGAGGCCGGCCCCCATACTTTGGACAGCCTTGTTTCCCGCTTTGAAAATGAGCTCATTGCTGAGGGTTTACTCGAAAATACCGCCGGTGAAGCCTACAGGGGGCTCTTGCAAAGGATTGCCTCAGGCCAGAGCGTCGTCAGAGCTCCTGAGCAGTATTTCGGCCCGAGATTCCGAACGTTAAGAAGAGATAGTATCGCTTTAAGTAACTGTAGTAGCGTACTGGATACCAATACTATAGACCCTTCAGCTTCGACGCTGATTCAATTCGAAATTCTGAGGGAATCCCTCTTACATGAAAACCTGGATCCAGCCCTTGAAGCATCAGCTTATTTGGATTTGCTCGATGCAGCGGATCTGTCATTGCCGTACTATCGCTTGTTTACCTACCAGCTTATCGACCGGCAGGCTTTTGAGACCAGTTTGCCAGACATAGGTAATCCTGTCAACCCTGCCCTGGCGCAACAGAATGCAGGAGGGGCCAATGTTTTCCGGGTTTACATGAACGAGCGGGATCAGCTTATTGTAGCAGACCAATTGGTTAGCCGGGAACAGATGCTCAATTTAGTCGCCGGACATGCCCGGACTTTTGAACAGAGTTCGCTTTACATCATTGAGGTGGAACAAGATGTAAAGTACAGCCAGTTCGTATCCCTGAAAGATCAGATTGCACTGGCGATCAGCGAGGTCCGCGACACTTATTCCAGGATAATCCTGGGCAAGACACTGAGTGAACTCACGGTTTCCGAGCAGGAGGCTGTATTCGAAAAGTATCCCATTCGGATCGTAACGCCCTGATCTGAAATACAGAAATTGGTTAAACCCCTTCTTTGCGCAGCACTTCCAGCGGAGGACTGCTGAGAACTCCCTGACTGTTCAAAAGGCCGATCGTAAGCACGGTCAGCGTGATTCCTGGAAACACTACAAGAAAGGGTATCCAGGATGGTGTAAAACTCAGTTCAAACACCCCATAAGCCAGCAACTGAGTCCCCAGAAGGGAGAGCAGGACTCCCATCAGGCTGCCGATACCCCCTAAAAACAGGTATTCCATAATCGCAATGCGGCGAATCTGTCGCCCTCTGGCACCCAGGGTACGCAAGAGCACGCTTTCGCGAATCCGTTGGAACTTACTGGTTCGAACGGCTCCAAGCAGGACGATAAACCCGGTAAGGATACTGAAAAAGGCCATAAATCGGATCACCCAGGATAGCTTCTCCAGGATATCCCCCACAGCCGAAAGCAGTTGTCGCACATCGAGGACGGAAATATTTGGAAAGGATTTCACAAGTTCCTGCTGAAAAACAGCGGACTCCGTTTCCCCTTCCGCATAGGTCGTAAGTACATGAAATCGGGGTGCATCCTCGAGTACCCCTTCAGGAAAGACTATCGAAAAATTCAATTGTAAACGACCCCAATCTACTGACCGGATGCTGGCTACTACTGTTTCCATCAATACGCCCTGTACATTAAACACAAGGGTGTCCCCCACCCAAACCTGGGCATCCCGGGCTACATTATCGGAAAGGGAAATAGGTACTGGGCCCGATTTGTCCTCAAAAGTGGATATCCACTCCCCATCGACAAGTTGCTCTGAGGGTATGAGTGAATCGCGGTAGGTCACCCGGAATTCGTGATTCAAAATCCATCCGTTGATCGTGGATGTCGTATCCTTTCGAATCGTTTCAACTTTCTGATCTTCAATCTGATCGAGCCGCATCGTGACTATGGGAATATTCTCCAGTACGGGCAATCCGCGGGGACGGATCATGGCTTCAACCTCCCCTTCCTGTTCGGCCTGAACATCCAGCAGAATCAGATTTGCCGCAGGGGTATCATCCTCTATTTCCGCCCGGGCCAGCAACATATCCTGAGTAAAGTACAAGGTACTGATCAAAAAGGTACCGATCCCAATTGCCAGAACCAGCACCAGGGTCTGGTTATTGGGCCGAAACAGATTAAGCAGGCTTTGGCGGGCCTCAAAGCCCCAATTATGCGGGAAAAACCTCCGTATTAAGCGCATAAGTCCCCATGCAATCCCCGCCAGAATCATAAAGGTTACCGCAATTCCCAGGACAAACCAAAAGGCGCGGGTCGCATTTTCAAGAAGCAGGGCAGCAGCTGCCCAGATTCCAAGGGCGATGAGGGCAAATACAAATGCGGTTAACCGTTTGGAACCACGGGTATCCCCTTCGCTGATCCGCAATACTGAAAGCGGGCTGATGAACCAGCTCTTTAGCAGCGGTAATAATCCGAAGAGCACGGCCATCAGTACCCCGAGGCCGACGCCGAGAAGAACGGGTCCCCAATGGGTTTCCCAGGCGAGTTCAACGGGAAGGAAGTCCTGCACAAACTGGGGGAAAACCTGCTGCAGTATTAAGCCCAGGGCGGCTCCGAGGATACCCCCCAAAAGACCGATGCCCGCAATCTGTATCAGAAAGATAGCCATGGTCTGTTTCCGCGAGGCACCCAGACACTTTAAAATGGCAATAGACGCTCGCTTTTCCTTCATATAAATATGGACCGAGCTGGCAATCCCCAGACATCCGAGCAATAGGGCGATAAAGGCTACCAGTTTCAGAAATCTGCCTACATTCTCAAAACGCCTGCCCAGCCGTCTTGAAGTGTCTGTGTGTAAATCAAGATCCGCTCCCTCATCATCCAGCACAGGATCGATAGAAGTGTAAAGCTTTTCCAGGTCCATACTCGGATCGACCTTAAAGTAATAATTGTATTGAAGTCGGCTACCGGTCTGGATAAGACCCGTTTGATCAAGGGTGTTAAACGGAATCCAGACCGCTGGTGCAACGGATGTGGAAACAACTGTATTCCCGGGAGCCTCCAGTAGGCTTCCCCCTATTGGAAATATCCGGTCCCCTATTTTTATGGAATCTCCCGGTTGTAATCCAAACTGCACCATAAGGGTGGCATCTACCAGGGCTGAGCCGTCCGCCTGATAGCGTTCTGAGGCGACATCCGGTCGCGTGGACAAGACACCATAAAAGGGGTATTCCCCGTCCATAGCCCGTACCCGGATCAATTTGCTGCCCTCTTTGCCCGGAAAAAGAGCCATGGACACAAAATTCACCTCACGGCTTTGTTCCCCTCCAAGGGAATCGATGATACCCTGAACCCTCTCATTGGCCGGGTGATCACTATCGATAAGGAAATCCGAACCCATAAGCTCCCTGGACTGCCCTGATATAGTTTCTTCCAGGGTTTTTCCAAAATTCTGAATACTGACAAGGGCAGCGATACCCAGTACAATAGCACTCATAAAAAGCGCTAATCGTTTGAGGCTGGCCCTGCCATCCCTCCAGGCCATTCGGAATAACCAGGATAAACCGGCACTGTTTTGCTCAGGATTCATGGATGAGAAGCTGTTTCTGAATTGAAGATTCGCCCGCCCTTCAAACGCATCAGGCCATCGCATCGCCGGGCCAGATTCAGATCGTGGGTAACGATGATCAGCGTAGTTCCCGCTTCCTTATTCAGGTTAAAGAGCAATTCAACAACCCGTTCCCCCGTTTCCTCATCGAGGTTGCCGGTGGGCTCGTCCGCAAAAAGAATCTCAGGTCGGTTGGCAAAGGCGCGGGCCAGAGCAACGCGCTGCTGCTCTCCCCCGGACAATTGACTCGGGTAATGATGGGTCCGATCTCCCAGGCCTACCTTTTCCAGGAGGGTTCTTGCGGTATTGGCTGCCCCTTTTGTGCCCCTTAATTCCAAAGGGACACTGACATTCTCCAGGGCCGAAAGCGTCGGCAGTAACTGGAAGTTCTGGAAAATAAATCCTACTTTTTTATTTCTAAGCGATGCCCTGCCATCTTCGTCGAGCTCGGTGAGATGGGAGCCGCATAACGCAACAGTACCCGTATCTGGTGTATCCAGACCCGCACAGAGCCCCAGCAAAGTGGTCTTTCCGGACCCCGAGGGGCCCACAATAGCATAGCTCGTACCCGAAGCCACTTCGAACGAAATATCATCGAGTACCGTCAAGGACTTGCCGCCACTGAGATAACTCTTTCCAAGATGCTGAACGTTTAATATCTTTGACATAGACTGGATCATCCGGTTTAAAGCTGCAAAAATTACACAATACAAACCAGAAATGAGCCACAACCGATCTCCCAGACTCTTAAAATTTAGTTATATTTTTTGCTTTATCTGTCTCTTTGGTTGCGGGGACGCCACTTCTTCTAAATCCACCGAAAACTCAGAAATAACTCCGGTTGCGGAGTCACCCGAAACGAAACCTGAGAAATCAGGTACCATTCTCTTCTTCGGGGATTCGCTCACAGCGGGCCTCGGCCTGGATCCAAATCTGGCATTTCCTGGCTTACTCCAGCAGCGCCTGGATTCCCTTGGGTACTCTTTCGAAGTAATCAATGCCGGACTAAGCGGGGAAACAACCGCCAGCGGAAGCAATCGGCTGGGATGGGTGTTGAGACAACCCGTTGACGTATTTGTCCTCGAACTCGGCGCAAATGACGGCTTAAGGGGGATTCCACTCTCCGAGACCCGGAAAAACCTAAAGGCCATGATTGCGCAGGTACGCAAAACCTATCCGGAGGTTGTCATTGTTCTCGCAGGCATGCAGCTCCCACCGAATATGGGCCCGGAGTACACAGATGAATTCCGGAAAATATTTCCAGAAATAGCAGAAAGCGAGGATATCCTCCTAATTCCCTTTTTACTTCAAGACGTTGGCGGCATACCTGAACTCAATCAGGAGGATGGCATACACCCGACGGAAGAAGGGCACAAAATAGTGGCGGAAAATGTTTGGGAGGTGCTTCAGCAGGCTGTTGGCAGCCCTCAGAAAATCGATTCTTAAGCCATTTCCGGCCGGCTCCTGAGTGTCTTAAACGCAAGTGCTTTTTTAATCCGGGTATTCGGACGGCGATACAAGCGGGCGAAAAGGGTTGTTTCCGATTTCACATTGCTCAGGAGTTTCCAAACAGGAACCAGCTCCTGTGTTTTGACCTCAACTTTGGCCTGAGGAGTCCGCTCCTGTCCCTGAAGGGCGAGTACACAAAAAAAGAGGCTGAGAAGGCAAATAAACTTTTTCACGATATGCGATATTATATAGTAGTAACGCATGGGTAGGCAGGCCACGGGCTGCCAAATCGACCAAAAACCACAAAAAATCGGTTAGTTGAATTTGCCCCGATAAACGGTTCTATAATGACGGCAAGTGGGGGTGAGCGGGATTACGGGTTATCTGATATTTCTGCATTTCGACCGTCCTGCCTAGATACCATAACCCAATACCTCAAGGGGGTTGGGGCAATTTTCCCGATAGTATTCAAGGTGATCCAGGGAACATACCCCTGGATAGTCCCCCTGGGATCCTTCAAGCTCGCGTATCAATTGAAAGTGCACATGGGGTGCATACCCTCCATTTTCATGGGGATTGCCCAGAAAACCAAACCGCTCCCCTGCCAGGAAGACCTTTCCCGGATAAAGCCCCTCTAGTGTAGCGGTGGAGAGATGGCCGAAAAGGGAGTACAGGGTTTCGCCTTGTATCTCGTGTTCCAGGATCACTACGGGCCCGTAGTCACCAGGTATTTCCCGGTTGGCCCAACTGTGCAGTCGCCCGGCCCAGGGCGTGTGTACAGAAGTACCCGCTGGAGCCCACAGATCCAAACCGAGATGGTATTCCCGTTTCTCCGATGGGTTCGCATTGAAATGTCGAAATCCATCATAGAGGCCCCGATGTTCCAAATACCCACCAAAAGCGATTTCTTTTTGATTCCTCCTGAGGATCCCGTCAAGGAAGCTTTGGCAGGACTGGGCATCTTTTAAAGCATCCCCGAGCTCCGGATTGGTTACGGAAAGGTCTACCCTGCAGTACTCGCTGAAGTCGTACCTGGGATCTAAAATCGGATGGGATTTCATCGGATGCTTCTTTTTAATCGTGAAAATTACAAAAACCCTACTGAGAATTAACATTTCTTAAAACATCATGCACCTCCTTACTTTGTAATTTCGAACTCCAAAGTTGGTACACATGAAAAACGCACGCTATCTATTGAGTTTCGGTATCTTATTCATCATGGCATCTTCCTGCCAGTCTCAGGGCAAGAAGACAGAACCTGAAATGGTTACTGAAGTTGCAACACCGGAAGTCACTGAAATACAAGATCTTTCCAAGTATGAAAAAGCCTATTTTGCCAGTGGGTGTTTTTGGTGCGTGGAAGCCATTTACGAAAGTGTAAAAGGAGTGGCAGAAGTCGTGTCCGGATACGCCGGAGGCACGGAAATCGATCCGACTTACGAGCAGGTGAGTTATGGCAGAACAGGTCATGCCGAGGCGGTGGAAGTATATTACGATCCTGAGGTCATCAGCTATTTTGAACTGGTACAGGTGTTTTTCGGATCACATGACCCTACTACATTAAATCGTCAGGGTCCGGACCGGGGAGCGCAATATCGCTCCATCGCGTTCTACACGAATGATGCGGAAAAGAAAACAATAAGGGCCTATATGGATGCCCTGGAAGAAAGCGGGGTTTACGGCGCGCCTATTGTAACCGAAATCACACCCCTCACCAAATTTTATCCGGCCGAGGATTACCACCAGGATTACGAAAAGAACAATCCGAATAATCCCTATGTGCAGAATGTTTCGGTCCCCCGACTGAACCGGTTTAAGGCCAACTTTGCCGAATTCCTGAAAGAAGACCTGCATTAGAAAGCGCCTTATAGGCTCTGAACAGGTTTTTCGAGTCTGCTAAGGATCCATACCCTTCAGCCCCATTAATTCAGGGTTACATCGCTGTACGCCGCATTGATAAGGATAGATCGGCCGCTATCCTTTTGCTGGCTGTAACCCTTGCGCAGGATTGGGCCCGTTCCCTGGGATTTATCCCAGTGAACAAAATCCGGATAGAGGATTTCAGACTTGGCGCCACGAACCTCAATATTATAGGAACTCCGCGGCAATTTGCAGCGGAATTCCCCATATTGTACCGAAACATCCATTTCCTTAAAGTCCTCAGCTACGCCCCCGATAATCAGGGACCCCATTTTGGAATCAATGGAAACCTCTCTCAGGAGTTGGTCTATGGTGACCATGGACGAACGCGCCACCATATTTAACTGGCTTACCTCACTGAGGCGGACCCCATCTGAATACTCCGTCTGCAATCTTCCTCCATTCCAGCGCTCCACGGTAACCGGGGAATACCGCACTTCAATATTGGTATCTGTTCCATTGATATTATTGGCAAGCAAACTGGAATACGACAGGTTTGCCCGGGTGTTTAAGGCGTTATCCGCTAATTTAACCTCTCCGTACCTCACATTCATATCCAGGCGTGCTCCTTTGGGCATTTTGATTTTAATCGTCTTTTTTATCGAGAACTTCTGGTTTCCCGACGCCCCGCGTACATAAAAGACTTTAGCGTTTCGATGCGCATCGCGAGCCTCCATCTGCGCTGCGCGCGCCTGCTCCCGGGCCTCCATCATCTGCTCCCTTGCCGCCTCCTGCTGTTCGCGCATGGCTTCGCGCTGCTCCTGCATCTCGGCACGCTGGAGATCCCTTTGTTCCCGCATCGCTTCACGGGCGGCTTCACGAGCCTCTATTCGGGTACTCATTTCCATAGCCCTGGATTCCATCTCCTTTCCCCAGGCCTCAAACTCCTCCTGGTATTCTTCATCAAATTCCTTTTCGAACTGTTTTTGCCATTTCTTCATATACTTTTCACCGTCCTTTTTGTACGCCTCATAATCAAAATTGGCGTTGGGCATGGGGGGCATTGGCGGCATATCTACCAATTCGGGAATAGAGGCTATGATGTCCGCGACCATCGGTGCTATTTCAGGCATTTCAGGCATTTCCGGGAGTTCCGGCATTTCGAAATCAAAGTCCATATCACCGTATTCCATACCCGAAGGGGCATATACCCAGCTATTGCTATTCCCACGTCCTCCCGAACGCACGGACACTTTGGAACTGTTGCCCAAAATCTCCACTACGGGCCGATCAAAATAGGCATTGGCTTCCTCGGCCGTCGCCCCTTCAAGGGTGATAGTTGCCTCTACTTCCACTTCGTTTTTGGACCAGGTTTCGAATTCGATGTCGGCATAGCTTGTATTTACCTCGACAACCACGTCCGGCCCCACTTTAAACTCCTCCCTGTATGTCCTGGTTTCCTGAGACGCCAGATGAAATCCTGTGAAAAGAATCACGGGTAGCAGGACTGCTCTAAATACTATTTGAATAAACTGTTTCATTTTTTGATGATTTTAATTCGATTAATTTCTCCTTCAACTTTAACATTAATTGCAACCGGTACTGCAAATTTTTAATCATTGCTCCAATGGTTTGTTCATTCGGACCAATTTCATTTAGCTCATTATTGAGTTTGTGATATTCTGAATTCAGATCATCCAGGCGCACAATAAAATCGTCTACCACCTCTTTATTCTCTTCAGAAATATCAAGGCTGGCCAGCTCCATATTAATACTGGCCGTGTAATACGCCTCAAGTTTCTTTAAATCCGGGGAGAGATCTCCAAGCGAGAGCCCTTTTGAGGCATCCGTGGAATCAGCGGCTTGCTGGACCAGGGTTTGCTGACCTTCCGTCAGGGGAGCCTCTCCGTTCTGCATCCAAAGTGTCAGGCCCAGCAGGGCGATAAGGGATGCGGCCAGTCCGATCCACATAAAGGACCGCTTCCTTCCTCCACCAAAGGATTCTTCCAATCGCGCTTCAAACCGGGACTCGTGCCCCTCGGGCATTTGAAACTCCTTCTTTCGCTCTCTCTCGAATAATTCTTTAAGATCCTGTGACATAGCTTTTATTTTTTAACAACTCCCTGAGATAGGTTTTACCTCGCATTAGGCGGGAGCGTGAGGTCGTTTCTTTTAAATCCAGTATTTCTGATATCTCCGAGTGATCATACCCTTCAACCAAATACAACTGCACTACGTATTGATATTTCTCCGGCAGTGCCTCTATAGCTGCTTTCACCTCGTTAACCTGTACCTCCTGGTCAACATTCCAGTCCGGTTCCTCAGATAACGTCAGACGGTGCTCCTCCAACTCCACGAAATGTTGTTTCCGGGCTTTTAAAAAATCAATACTCCGATTGACGACAATCCGTTTTAACCACGCTCCGAAGGTTACATTTCCTTCAAACTGATCCATTTTCCGAAAGGCGCGTATAAAAGCCTCCTGGGTAATATCTTCCGCATCGGCGGTATTCTTTACAAAGCGCATGGCCACACAAAACATACCATGAGCGTATTTCCTGTAGAGTGCCAGCTGCGCTTTACGGTTATTGTTCCGGCATTGCGCAATCAAGTCAGAAGAGATCAGTTCCCGGGTTTCCAGAGTCGTTGTCTTTAGTTACCATCTTATAGACGAGTGAAGAAATGCAGTGTTGCAAAAAAGGCTATTTTTAGTAAAACTTTTGCGCAACCCCTTGAAGCAAGTTAGCATTAAAAACGACCATCTCTCCCTGGAAGCCCTTGATTATGGGGCTATTATTAGAAAACTAAAATTTCGTGTTTCCGATAATTCCTGGGTCGATTTGTGCGTAAGCCTGAACTCCCCTGAAGCCTACCTGAACGATCCATTTGCCATCGGGGCCTGTGCTGGTCGCTTCGCAGGAAGACTTTCGGGAGGTTTCCTGCAAGTGGAAGGGGAAACATTTCCAATATCCCATTCGGACGGTATTACATTACACGGGGGAAAACGCGGTTTTGCAAAGCGGTATTGGAAGATGATATCCAAGGCTGAAAGCACTGATACATCTGAAGTGCGCCTCACCTACAAAAGCCCGCATCTGGAAGAGGGATTTCCCGGAAATCTCGACGTAAAAGCCACTTATACTCTTTCAAAAAATGTGCTGATCATCCGTTACGAGGCTTCAACGGACCAGCCTACCGTCGTTAACCTAACGAACCACACCTACTTTAAAATCGACTCCCAACCCCAGGTTTCGCACTATCAATTCCTTCTCCATGCTGCTAAAAGGGCAGAAACAGACTCAAAACTTTTGCCCACTGGGCGCATACTGGAGGTAAGTGGAACGGAATTCGATTTTCAAACGGCACGGCCCATCGGAGAACTCCCTTTGGACACCCCATTTTTACTGAATTCTCAAAGGGAAGCTGCGGCCCGGCTCACCTCGGCTGTTTCCGGAGTCAGGATGACAATGCATACGAACCAACCGGCCGTGGTAGTCTATACTCCGGGAGGTTTTGCCGGAATTTGCCTCGAGACCCAAAACCTTCCCGATGCACCCCGACATGGCCATTTTCCGAATTCCTTCCTATATCCGGGTGAAACCTATGTGAATGAAACCCAGTATGTTTTTGAATCCCTTATTTGAAAAACATGGGGTTTAAAGCCGAATCCAGGCAGAGTTCACCTGAGTTCTTTACCGGCTATTTCCTACCTTAGGGGATCTAAACTACACCGAAATGAAAACACTCAAATGGATCGGGGGGATATTAGTCGCTCTGGTTCTGCTTTTTTACTTTGTCGGAGTGCCGATACTTAGAGAACAGACCAAAAAGAACAGTCCTGAGAAAATGGCGCATTACGAACAGGACGGCCTGACCCTTTCCGTAACTTTTTCCAGCCCCTCGAAGAAGGGACGGACCATTTTTGGAAGACTTGTACCTTATGGAAAAGTCTGGCGTACCGGGGCAAATGAACCGACGCGTTTTTACACTTCTACAAATCTTTCAGTGGGTGGGGCAAACCTGCCCGCCGGAACCTATTCCCTGTGGACCGTCCCGGGGGAGACGCAATGGACAGTGATCTTTAATCGGGAAGTTGCGGATTGGGGCGTTACCCTTATTAGCGGGGGTAAGGAAACCACCCGGAATCCTGAATCGGATGTGATACAAATCAACGTTTCCCCAGAAAGCATGGCGGAAATTGTGGAAAATTTCGATATTTCCTTTGTTTCAGCGGATTCTGACGGGGCCTTGTTCCTGCAATTTGCCTGGGACACAACCCGTGTGCGCGTTCCATTAAATTGATAACCCCTTGAAAAAAAGTGCTCTCAAAGCGAGGAAAGATGCTGCTGCCAGACTGTTGTTGCGCAAGGAGGCTGCGGACACACAAGCGATTGTAAAAGGGATAATCGCTTCAGATACGGCGGCGCTCTCAAGGGCCATTACCCTTGTTGAAAGTACCCGTCCTGAAGACGAAATACGGGCGGGCGAAATTGTGGAAGCCTGCCTGAAAGAGGCCGCTTCCGGTATCCGTGTCGGAATTACAGGTGTCCCCGGAGCGGGCAAAAGCACCTTTATTGAAGCATTGGGTCTCTTCCTCATATCCCGTGGGCATCGGGTGGCCATCCTGGCCGTAGATCCGAGCAGTAGCCTGAGTAAAGGGAGTATTCTGGGAGACAAAACCCGAATGCAGGAATTAAGCAGAACTCCAAATGCCTTTATCAGACCTTCCCCAGCCGGGGACTCCCTCGGGGGTGTTACCCGAAAAACACGGGAGAGCATCACCCTTTGCGAAGCGGCGGGATTTGATGTCATTCTTGTGGAAACCGTAGGGGTCGGACAGAGTGAGGTAGCCGTTCACGGAATGGTCGACTTCTTTCTTTTGTTGAAAATTGCCGGGGCGGGTGATGAATTGCAGGGGATTAAAAGAGGTATTATGGAAATGGCCGATGCCGTGGTTATCAACAAGGCCGATGGACCAAATCTGGAAGCGGCCAAAAAAGCAGAGGGGATTTTTAAAAGTGCGCTCCACCTCTATCCTCCCAAAGACAATGGCTGGACCCCACCGGTTATGCGCTGCTCCTCCATAGAGGGAAGCGGAATTGCAGAAGTTTGGGAAATGATTGATCGGTATGCTGCTTCCTGCCATGAGGACGGAAGTTTCGAGACCAAAAGAAATACGCAGAACCTCCACTGGTTGAAACAGCGCATCGAATCCGCACTGACGAGCAACTTTTACCGGGATCCGGAAATTCAAAAAGCCTATGAGGCCTATAAAACCAAAGTAATTCGAAAAGAGATCACTCCCGGGAGAGCTGCCAATGCACTCCTCGAACTGTACCGGCCTGATCAAACCAGCTAAATGAGAATTCCATGCCTGTCCTGACCGAGGCCCTTCTCTCCATCGTTATCCCCCTGTATAATGAGGAAGGAAATGTATCCCTGCTTACCCAACGCATACACCAAAGCCTTGCCGGGTACAACTATCAAATCGTATATGTGGATGACTTTTCAACCGATCGCACGCGCAGGGTAATCAAAGACCTCAGGGATCCGAAAGTGCATCTGATCGCTCTTAAAAAAAACTATGGGCAGAGCCTGGCCCTGGCCGCAGGTTTTGATTACGCCCAGGGAGACTATGTAATCACCATGGACGGAGACCTTCAAAACGACCCTTCGGACCTGCCGGGTATGCTCCCTTATGTCTTAAGCGGAGAATACGATGTTGTCACAGGCATACGCCAGGACCGTAAGGACTCCCTGGTGAAAAAAATTCCCTCCAGGATCGCGAACTTTATGGTACGACGGGTCTCAAAACTCGATATCCGGGACAACGGGTGTGCCTTAAAGGTATTTAACAGGGATATTGCCAAAGAGCTGAATCTCTATGGCGAAATGCATCGGTTTATTACCCTCCTGGCGTTTCTGGAAGGGGCCCAGATCAAACAGGTCCCGGTAACGCATAATCCGCGAAATGCGGGGGAGTCCAAGTACGGACTCGGTCGGGTTTTCAAGGTAGTTGCGGATATGATGCTCCTGTTATTTATCCGCAAATACTTTCAGCGACCCATCCATCTATTCGGGATTATCGGTGTTCTGATGATCCTCCTGGGTGTTGGGATCAATGTGTATCTGCTGATTGTCAAATTTGGTTTTGGCCAGGACATCGGGAACCGACCCTTATTGATCTTCGGACTGATGTTTATCCTGGGGGGCATACAGCTCTTTACCATCGGAATTGTGATGGAATTGCTGATTCGAACCTATTACGAGTCACAGAACAAAAGGCCTTACCGGATTAAAAACGTTACGATCGGTGGAGAAGTTGCGTAAAAAAGGGCTGGCAGTTTTTAAATTGCTCTTCAGCATCCTGTTGCTCTATCTGGTCTTTACCCGTATTCCATTTACTGAGGTCTGGGAAGTGATAAGACAGGCACAGCTGTCGTATCTGCTGATGGCGTTATTGGCCTTTGCGGGATCCAAATGGATCGCAGCCCGCCGTTTAAATTTGTATTTCCACAAAATAAAAATCCATTTAGATGAAAGGAGTAATCGGAAACTCTACCTGCTGGGAATGTTCTACAATCTTTTCCTGCCGGGTGGAATTGGGGGGGATGCGTATAAAGGGTATCTCCTCCATCGCACTTTTGGCACCCCTGGAAAGAGTCTTGCCCAGGTCTTGTTACTGGACAGGTTAAGCGGTCTTGCCCTGCTTGCGATTTACTGTATAATCTTACTGCCCTGGCTTTCCCATCCCCGACTCGAAACCTATCAGGCCCTTGTTTGGGCAGGTATCCCTATAGGAATACTTCTGTACAGGTGGGCGCATCAAAGGGCATTTCCACTCCTGCACTCCATATTCTGGATATCCCTGGGGTACTCTGCCCTGGTGCAGTTCGCACAATTGGTTTCAGTCTACCTCATCCTCATGGCCCTTGGGGTTACGGGATCGGTCGTGGAATACCTGCTGATCTTTATGATTAGCAGCATTGTAGCCATACTTCCTTTGACGATAGGGGGGATTGGCAGCCGTGAAGTTGTATTTTATTATGGGGCCAAATGGCTCGGGCTGCAGGAGGATATTTCAATAGGGGTCAGTTTGACATTTTTTGCCCTCACAGCCCTGGTTTCCCTCCTGGGAATAGTGTATCACTTCCGCAACCCGAAACTCAACCCAGGTTCGGATTCCCTGAATCCGAAGTAAATGGAAATTTTTCCGGTATTGACCTCAAATGGGCTCCATTGATAACAAAAGGGCCGGCAATTTCCCGCTAATCACGAAAATAGTTTGAGATCTGCTTTCTGGTAAAGTCGGGCAAATAGCCATCCCAGCATGCCCCCGGCAAAACATCCTGAAAGCACATCAAGGGGGTAATGCACGCCGAGATAAATCCGGCTGTATCCGACCAGGAGCGCCCAAAGAATTAACGGGAAGGCCCAAAGGCGCCTCTTACCACCCCAGAAGACCACAAAGAAAGAAGCCAATGCGAAAGAATTCGCAGCATGGGCAGAAAAATACCCGAAGCGACCCCCGCAGCTTTTTTTAACCAATCGCATTACGCCCTCAAATTCGGGTTCATGACAGGGTCGCAGACGCTGCACACCGTATTTAAAAAACCCGGAAAGTTGATCGGTAGCCGTAATCAGAAGGCCAATAAACACAAGGAATAGGAGCAATCTTCTCCAGCCCAACTGCCGGTACACCAGAAATAAGAGCAGTGCATAAAGCGGGATGGCCGCCCATTTATCGGATAGAAATAACCAGAAAGGATCCCATGCGGGTGTCCCCAGTCGGTTCAGGTAAAGGAACCACTCATGATCCTTATCAATCAGGGTCTCCCACATCTCAATCCTGGTATCGGGAAACCTCCCTGTCGTAAAATTCAGTGGCTTCTGCAATTAACCGTTCGGTTTCCTGTGGAAGCTCTTTCTGGTCCTCATCCGAAAACTCTTCGAGCCACTCGACTTCATCATTTTCGAGGTTGAGGACAAAACGTGGAAAATCCGTATGGATAATAAAAATAGCAGTTGGGAAATCTGTATTATCCCCGAGTAGAAATTTTGGAAGCTTCATCAGCAACGGTTTAATTCATACCAACCCAAGGCTTCAAGCACCATCCATGGGCTGCAACAACCTGCGGGTCATATACCTGAAACGAAGATACAACATAATTGATGAGGCCGTAAGGCCCAGCAGGAGCCCAATCCAAATTCCTGTACTTTTCAACGGGGTATGTAGTCCGAGGTAAAACGAAAAAGGAAACCCGATGCCCCAATAGGCTACCAGGGTTAAAAGTGTGGGTATACGCACATCCTGAAGGCCGCGCAACGCTCCGAGGACAACGACCTGTAACCCATCGGATATTTGAAAAAACGCAGCGACCAGAAGCAGGCGGGCCGCTATAGCAAGTACCTCTGTATTATCCGCCTGATTGCTCAAATCATTTACATCCAGGTACATCGTAGGGAGCAGGTTTCTTCCCAAAAGGAATAAAACGGCAAAACCGATCTCCAGAAGTATGGTCATCAGGAATATAGAAGTAGCCACCCTTTTGAGTTCGGGAAAATTTCCGGAGCCCTTCTGATTTCCAACACGAATCATTGCAGCAACCCCAAGTCCCATTCCAAACATAAAGGTCATGCTGCTGAGGTTCAGGGCAATTTGATTCGCGGCCTGAGGGTTCTTGCCCAGAATGCCACTCATCCATATGGCAGCCGTGAATATCGCCACTTCAAAAAACATTTGAAGGGCGGAGGGAAAGCCCAGGTTTGCAATTTTGCGAATAAGTCTTCGCTCCACCTGCCGAAATCGGAGTTTCTCGACGAATCCCCTGAAGAAAGGACGACGCACAAAGATCCACCAGAGGAAAAAGACCATACAAATCCTCGAAGCCAGTGTTCCTATGGCCGCCCCGACAATCCCGAGTTTGGGAAAACCGAACATCCCAAAAATCAGAAGGTAATTCAGAACGATGTTGATGACATTCGCGAGAATTGTGGCATACATCGGATACCGCGTTTTGGAAAGACCTTCCGAGAACTGTTTGAGCGCCTGAAATACGATTAGCGGGATCAGGGACAAAGCCACGAGATCCAGGTAGGGTATTGCCAGAAGGACAACTTCTTCTGGTTGATCCATCAGGTACATCAGGGGTTTGCACATCAAAACGGCCCCAAAAAGGAGCACCCCTAAAAGGGTACAGAGTACCAGTCCGTTTTGAAGCACTCCCCTTCCCTCCCGGGCATCCCCCGCCCCTTCTGCCTCTGCTACCAGGGGGGTTATGGCTGTGGAAAATCCGATCCCCAGGGACATGGCGATAAATACAAAACTATTCCCCAGGGAAACCGCTGCCAGTTCTGCGGTTCCCAGCTGACCCACCATAACATTGTCTGCAAAGGCCACAAAAGTGTGACCCAGCATCCCCAGAATGACGGGGCTTGCGAGCCGTATATTATAGCGAAATTCACGGGTATACTGTTTCAATTCGGTAGGGGTTCAGAATTATTCCGGGATTCAGACCTGTTGGTGCCAAAAGGGCTGTTCCAGCATACAAATTTATTATTGGTCCGCTACCTTGGCAGCTTCCCAGAACACATCCATTTCCGCAAGGGTCATCTCACTGAGGTTTTTTCCCGCTTCGGCGGCCCTGGATTCGAGATACTTAAATCTGTTGATGAATTTTTTATTGGTTCGCTCCAGGGCGTTCTCCGGGTTAACACCCAGAAACCTGGAGTAATTCACCAGTGAAAACAGCACATCACCGAATTCTGAAGCCACGTCTTCAACACTGCCATTGGTCAGTTCGTCTTCCAACTCCCCGATTTCTTCCTTTACTTTTTCAAGAACCTGCTCGGGACGCTCCCAGTCAAACCCAACTCCTGCAACTTTTTCCTGGATTCGATTTGCCTTTACAAGGGCTGGAAGGCTATTCGGCACTCCCTCCAGGACGCTTTTCTTACCTTCCTGCAGTTTGATTTTTTCCCAATTGGCTTTTACTTCCTGCTCCCCTTTAACTTCTGTGTCGGCGTATATGTGCGGATGCCTCCGGATGAGTTTCTCACAGATGTCGTTGGCGACATCAGCCATATCAAAATCGCGTGTTTCTGAACCGATTTTTGCATAAAAGACAATATGGAGGAGCAAATCACCCAATTCTTTTTTTACCTCCTCCATATCCTGGTCCAGAATGGCATCGCCCAATTCATAAGTCTCCTCAATGGTGAGGTGCCTCAGGGATTCCATGGTCTGTTTTTTGTCCCAGGGGCACTCCGCCCGCAGTTCATCCATAATGGTTAAAAGCCGGTCAAAAGCAGCTAGTTGTTGTGCCCTGGTATTCATGGTATTGAAGTTTGGCCAAAGGTACAAATCCAACATTTTGGCAACCACTATAAATTCACCTAATTTTAGTCCTACGCGAATCCCTTTAAAACCAACCTATGTCAATTCGATTATTTGCCCTTTTTTTACTCTTAGCGGCCTGTGGCCAGCCGGAGTCCTACGACGTTATCATACGCGGAGGCACCGTCTTGGACGGTAGCGGTACCCCTGGATTCAAAGCGGATATTGGAATCCGTGCAGATACCATATCATTTATCGGAGATTTGTCCGCAGCCCGGACAGCCAATGAAATCAATGCGGAGGGGAAGCAGGTGGCTCCCGGTTTTATCAACATGCTGAGCTGGGCCAACGTTTCACTTCTGATAGACGGGCGTTCTCAGAGTGATTTGCGACAGGGGGTTACCCTTGAGGTAATGGGGGAAGGACGCTCCATGGGCCCCCTGAATGACTCAATGAAAAAAAACATGAAAGAAGGGCAACAGGATTTTACATACGAAGTAGCCTGGACCACACTGGGTGAATACCTGGAACATTTGGAAAGCAAGGGAGTATCCACGAATATCGCTTCATTTGTGGGCAACGGTACCCTGAGGGAGTACGTAATGGGCTACGAGAACAGGCCTCCCTCCGATGCAGAGCTCGAAAAGATGAAAGCGCTGACGCGACAGGCCATGGAGGAAGGCGCTGTAGGCTTATCCACTTCCCTCCTGTACGTCCCCAGCGGACACGCCAGCACCGAAGAGATTACCGAACTCGCTAAAGAAGCTGCAGCCTACCAGGGAATGTATATCTCCCATATCCGGAATGAAGAAGACAGTCTCCTCTTTGCGATACGCGAGTTGATCGATATCGCAGAAAATGCAGAAATCCGGTCTGAGGTGTATCATTTCAAAGCCTCCGGCCAGGATAACTGGGACCTCCTGGATAGTGCCATTACCCTGATTGAAGACGCCCGGGCCCGGGGTGTTGAGGTAACTACGGATATGTATATGTACAATGCAAGTTCCACCGGGCTCAATGTCTTGTTACCCCCCTGGGCCCGGGAAGGCGGACATGACCAAACCATGGCTTACATAGCCGATCCGGAAAAGAAGGCAAGAATGATACGGGAGGTCAATTTCCACGTCCCTGCCGAAAACATCCTACTCGTGGGATTTAAAAATAAATCCCTCCGGGGGCTTATTGGTCAGACCCTGGCCGAAGTGGCAGCGACACGCGGAATTTCTCCGGCTCAGGCCATTGCAGATTTAATATTTGAAGATGACAGCAGAATTCAGGTCGTGTATTTCTCCATGAGTGAAGCCAATATTAAAAAGAAACTGGCCCTGCCTTATATGGCCGTGTGTTCAGATGCGGGCTCCTATACCAATGAAGGCGTCTTTCTGGAGCAGAGCACCCATCCAAGGGCGTATGGTTCCTTCGCCCGTCTGCTCTCTCATTTCGTAAGGGAAGAAAAAGTAATTTCCCTCGAGGAAGCCATACGTAGATTGACTTCCCTACCGGCAGAAAACCTGCGCCTTAAACAAAGGGGAGCTTTAAAACCGGGGTATTTCGCGGATGTGGTGGTTTTTGATGCATCGAATATTCAAGATCATGCAACTTTTGAAGATCCACATCAGTACGCTACCGGGGTTGAACACGTTTTCGTCAATGGGACGCAAGTAATCTCCGAAGGCGAGCACACGGGCGCCACGCCAGGGCGGTTTGTTAAAGGTCCGGGGTATCGGGAATGATCGCATGAATTTACCCGGAGGCATCTCCAATCTTTCCCTGGAGATAGGAATTCGGCACAAAGAAACCCACTATGACGCGTGGGTTTTCATTTCAAATCCCCGTTAATTCAGCTCAGTTCTTCCTGTACCAGGTAGTAAAAAGCGGGACGGCTTTTTTGGTGGATTCCAGACATTTTTCCAGCCACCGCATTGATCGCAGCCATACCTTTGTCCTTATCGGAAACCCCCAGCGTTTTTTGGACAAAATTCCTCCGTACTGTTTCCAGCTCAGACTCATCGCTAACCGATACCAGGGTGGCATCTAAATTATCAACCACAGTTTTCAGGCGGTTCACCATGGCATCCAGGCGTTCGTGGTCCACAGAAGCAATTCCGCATTCACTGAGTTGTTGAATAGCTGTACCTTTTAATTTCGACAACTTTTCTGAAGTGTCACTCATAATTATTGCAATTTCAATTTGATAACGTCTTAGAGCCCTGATTAGGCTTCTTTTCGCAAGGCCACCTAATTTAATGAATAATTCATAAAAAATCTTCTAATTTTAGGTTTTAATACAACCCGATATCCCGGATATTGCACATCCTGATCATACGCACGAAATGAATAGAAATCGCTTCCTCTATCCGATGTCTTGCTCCTGCAAAAAGCTGCAATGCCCTGCCAATACTTTCTTTTATGTACTTCTGCTCGGTCTGGTGTTTGGGTTTACTGTAAATATTTATCCTCAGGACCCACTTCGTTTTGAATCCGAAATAATCGATCTCAAAGCGAAAACTGACAGTTTGTGGGATCGGGAGGAAGAAGTATTGCTTTTTACAGGAAGCTCAAGCATTCGTATGTGGGAGGATCTGCAGGAACGATTTTCAAGCCAAAAAATCCTCAATTTAGGTTTTGGAGGATCTCAGGCCTCAGACCTCCTGTACTACCTGGAGCCCCTGGTGCTTGACTACAGGCCGAAAAAAGTCTTTATCTACGAAGGGGACAATGACCTGGCAGAAGGCAAAAAAATTCGCGAGGTAATCCTTACGCTTCAGGAAATCACAAAAAGACTTGATCAAGCCTTGCCGGGTATTCCCATTGTTATTATTTCTGCAAAACCCAGTATCAGCCGCTGGAACCTCAGAAGGAAATACAGGAAACTCAACCGGAAACTCGAACGCTGGACCAGCCGACAGGAAACACTGGATTTTGTCGATGTATGGAACCCGATGCTCACAGATAAAACATTGAATGACTCCCTGTTCATAGATGATGGACTCCACATGAATGAATCGGGGTACGACATCTGGGAAAAAGCCCTCGCACCTTTTATCACAACCGATTAAACTGTTCTAAATGGAAAACCCTAAAAATAATTACCGTCCTTTCTGGCAGCTACCCTTATTCTTTGTCCTTACCCTCTCCCTGGGTTGTAGTGAAACCCAAAAATTACCAGAATTGGTCTTGCCTGAAACCGATCTGTCCTCTGAGGCGTTGCTGCCAAAACCCCTGGAGGTTATCGGGAATCAGACCGCATTTGCGCTGGATCAGTACAGTGCCATTTACACCGTGGAGGGCGAAGCATCCTTCTCCGGAGTGGGCGAATACCTTTCGCAGGAAATCGCAGGGGTCACAAAATTGACACTACCCCTGAATCCGGATTCCATGGAGGGTCCATTTCGCGGAATCTACCTGAATAAAAACCAGGGAATGGACCAGGAGGCCTATGAATTGGCGATAGTTCGGGATAGCATCTTATTGACTGCATCAACTGCGGAAGGGGCATTTCGAGGGGTGCAAACCCTGCGTCAACTCATACCTGAATACGCCAATGATACGCTTGGTGCGAATCCGGTATGGGTAATACCCGGGGGGTTGATCAAAGACAAACCTGCATTCACATATCGCGGAAGCATGCTCGATGTTGCCCGGCACTTTTTTAGTGTGGAAGACGTAAAGAAATACCTGGACGTACTCGCCTATTACAAAATGAATTATCTGCACCTGCATCTCACTGACGACCAGGGCTGGCGAATTGAAATTACTTCCTGGCCCAAACTAACGGAGGTTGGCGGGCAAACAGAGGTCGGAGGTGGATCGGGCGGTTTTTACACCCAGGAAGATTTCAAAGACCTCGTTGCTTATGCCTCTCAAAGGTTTATTACCCTTGTACCTGAAGTGGATATGCCCGGACATACGAATGCTGCTTCTGTCTCCTATCCTTTTCTCAATGGGAACGGTAAAACCCCCAAACCTTACACCGGCATGCGGGTCGGGTTCAGCACGCTGGATACCCGGAAGGACACCGTATACCAATTTATCGACGACGTGGTCAGGGAAATTTCTGCCATGAGCCCCGGCCCCTATTTCCATATTGGAGGGGATGAAAGCCATGCGACCAAACCTTCAGATTACGCCTATTTTATCAAAAGGGTTGTCCCGATTGTCCGTAAATATGGGAAGACACCCATGGGGTGGGATGAAGTGGCTACAGTTTCTCTGGATTCCAATGTGGTCGCCCAGTTCTGGCAGGATGAGGAGAACGCTGAAAAAGCCGTTGAACAGGGCATGAAAGTACTGATGTCCCCTGCAAAAAGAGCTTATCTGGATATGTCGTACGACAGTATTTCGAAATTCGGCCTCCATTGGGCGGCATATATCCCGGTAGAGCGTGCCTATTCCTGGACCCCTGATCTTTATGCAAAAAATGTCCCGAGGGAAGCCATACTTGGGGTTGAAGCCCCTTTGTGGTCAGAAACCATAAGCACGATGGAAGAGTTGGAATACCTTGCTTTTCCGCGTTTGCTGGGAATTGCTGAAATCGGATGGACCGAAACATCCAAAAGGTCATGGGAGGATTACAAAACAAGGCTCGCGGGGCAGATCCCGTATTTTCGCAGGCGAAATATTCAGTTCTATCCCTCCAGGCAGGTGCCCTGGAATGAGCCGGACTCCCTCCTTCCCTGGTATAAAAACCGGACTAAGTAAACGTTGAAAAGTACGCAGGGCAGACAGAAAAAGTACGTGCCTGATGCCCCCTTTGGTCAGAACCTTGTGATAGGGTATTTGTCCAGGACTAATTGGCCGCAGTTTCTGCTTCCTCCCCCGGGGTCTCCTCATCGGGTTCCGTATCGGATTCCGGATCTGAAAAATCTGCCATTTTGTGTTCTACCAACAGATTATACCACTGGATGACCTTTTTAATGTCGCTCGGATAGACCCGATCTTCATCGTAATTGGGAAGTACATCGAAAAAGTATTCCTCAAGGGCCAGTTTCCCTGCCTTAGGTGCAACCGAAGCTTTGGATCCGTTTTCTTTTTCCTTAATTTTTTGAAAGACTTCTCTCAGGGGAAGTTCCTCTTCAAGGGTGTAAATGGCAATCTCAGACAGCACGCTGATATTATTGGCTATACCAACCGAAATCTTTTTTCCATCAATCAGAGACTGGGCCACCAGTCCGGACCTGGTTTGGGTTACCAGTTGATACAACCCCGGTTTTCCCCCTATGGATAATATTTTGTCTAAACTCATAGTCTAAAATGCAGGTGCAAATATGATAAATTCTTTGAAATGGGAAGGCCGATTTAAATTCAAAACTGAAAAAGAAGCAAGCCCGCCGGTTAACGCATTCGCTTTTGTGCCGGAAAACGCATTTTGTAGTCCACCGATATCTTGCCCTTTGAAATATTGCCAAGCTTGCCTTTGAGCAATCGGCGTTTGAGGGAGGAAATTTTGTCGGTAAACAAAATGCCTTCAATATGGTCGTATTCATGTTGGATAACCCTGGCGAGCAGACCATCAAAGACTTCCGTATGCGGTTGAAAATCTGCATCCATGTAGCTCAATGTAATTTCGGGATGCCTGCTGACATCTTCCCGTATATCTGGTATACTCAAACAGCCTTCATTGAAGGCCCACTTTGATCCTGTTTCCGATTCCATCCGGGCATTTATAAAAACCCGCTTAAAACCTCTGAGTACATCACGCTCTGCCTCGGAGAACTCCTCATCTTCTGCAAAAGGGCTCGTATCCACCAAAAAAAGGCGTATCGGTTTACCGACCTGAGGGGCCGCCAGTCCCACTCCGTTCGCCTGATACATGGTCTTCCACATATTGTCTATCAGGGTTTGCAGTTCCGGGTAGTCCGAATCGATTTCCGCACACATTTTCCGCAAAACCGGATCTCCATAGGCTACAATAGGTAAAATCATAAAGTTTTCCTGCTTAAAAACGATTGTAATATAAGGGTGGCACTAATTTCGTCAAGGGCCCCCTTTTGTCTTCTTTTTTTCTTCTTCATACCCCCGTCGATCATTGCGCGAAGCGCCATTTTGGAGGTAAAGCGTTCATCTTCCCTCGAAACCGGCATCTTCGGATAGCGCTTGCTGAATTCCAGCAAAAATTTTCCGATGGCACCTTCCACTTCCGAAGGGGTGTTATCCATTTGTTTGGGTTCTCCCACGACAATACGCTCCACATCTTCTTCCTTCAAATACGTATCCAAAAAGGTCCATAAATCTTCCGTAGGTACCGTGGTCAAGCCGGAGGCGATAAGCTGGAACGGATCTGTAACCGCTACCCCTGTCCTCCTGATTCCATAATCCAATGCCAAAATACGTGCCAATCCCAAAATTTCTGCAAAAATAAACTATTCAAAGCAAAGCGCTTAAAATTCGTATAAATATGGAGGCGTTCCTATATTTGCCGAAAATCGATTATGGAACACCTACGTTCGACGATAGAAGCCGCATGGGATAACCGGGAACTTTTGAAAGAACCCAAAACCCGAGATGCCATCCGGGAGGTCGTGGATGCCATAGATAAAGGCACGCTGAGGTGTGCAAGTCCCGGGACGGATGGGTGGATCATCAATGAATGGGTCAAAAAGGCAGTTGTACTTTATTTTCCCATTCAGAAAATGGAGACCCAGGAGGTTGGCATTTTCGAGTATCATGATAAAATTCCACTTAAAAAAGGATATGAATCCAGGGGTATCCGTGTGGTACCCCATGCCGTAGCCCGCCATGGTGCGTATATCGCTCCGGGCACAATCCTGATGCCGAGTTACGTAAATATCGGCGCGTATGTGGATGAGGGAACCATGGTGGATACCTGGGCTACCGTCGGAAGCTGTGCCCAAATTGGAAAAAACGTTCACCTGAGTGGTGGCGTGGGTATAGGAGGCGTTCTCGAACCGCTTCAGGCATCTCCGGTCATCATAGAGGATAATGCATTTATCGGGAGCAGGTCTATTGTTGTGGAAGGCGTTCGGGTGGAAAATGAAGCTGTATTGGGTGCCAACGTTGTATTGACAGCTTCAACGAGAATAATCGATGTGAGCGGTGCAGAACCCGTGGAGTACAAAGGGCGTATTCCTGCCCGTTCAGTAGTCATACCGGGAACATATACCAAGACATTCCCGGCAGGTGATTACCAGGTTCCCTGTGCACTAATCATCGGAAAACGCAAGGAAAGCACCGATAAGAAAACCTCCCTGAACGATGCCCTGAGGACTTACAGCGTATCGGTTTAATCCAAGTCAACCCCGACCTACCCTTCATGGTTGACCCCTTTCCGCGCTTAATTGCGCAATTCTGGGAGATACAATTTTTTCATCGATTGTTTGTTATTACAATGTGGCCTTTTAAGCCGTGTTCATGCAACCTAAAGCCAAAAACAAACTTACAGCCCTTATCATTACCTATAATGAGAAGGGATATATCGAGCGATGTATTGATTCAGTGAGATTCGCTGACGAAATCATTGTTGTAGATTCCTATAGCACTGACGGTACGTATGAAGTCCTCCTGCAGGATCCAGATGTGTCTGTCGTTCAGCATGCCTTTGATAATTTTACCAAACAAAAGACGAGAGCTCTCGAGAAAGCGTCTCATGACTGGATTTTATTTCTCGATGCAGATGAAGTGGTTACTCCGGAATTACAGGTCGAATTGCTGAACACTATCGATTCCGGTACGCCACATTCGGCATTCTGGTGTTACCGCAGCTTTATGTTTCAGCAGGAACCCCTCAACTTCAGCGGGTGGCAAACCGATAAAAACTATCGGCTATTCCGAAAGAGCGAGGCACAGTTTTCAGACAAGAAACTCGTTCATGAAACTCTGGTATTTAGTGGCTCATCCGGAATCCTTAAGAACAACCTGATCCATTATTGCTATAAGAATTACGAGGACTACAAAGGTAAAATGCTGCACTATGGCCGATTAAAGGCAAAAGAGGATTTTTACAGGGAAAAGCGATTCAACTATCTGTTGATGGGCGCAAAAACCCTCTGGAAATTCGTGCATCATTACTTTTTTCGGTTGGGCTTTTTAGACGGCAAAAAAGGAATTACAATCTGTTACTTAAACGCCCTCGGGGTTTGGAAGCGGTACAGCACTTTAAAAGAACTTGAAGTCAGTAACAGGCTCACTACCTATCTGGTAATGCCTTAGCTTTTGGCATAACCCTCATCTGGCTATAGCCTATCCATGGCTTAAGAGCGTGTCTGGGATTCCTCAAACCCTATGGTTCCCCCCACCCCCCTGATTTCAAATTAGTAATTACCACCGCAATCTCCCTGCACTCCACTAATTGCAGAAAGACTTTAACAGAAATGCGGGATGTGGTACCTTTGCAACAGCAGGTTATTCGGTAATCCCCCTTCCTGAAGCATGGTAATAAAGAGGGAGCGGAATAGGAAGGCCTCCGGCATCGGACTATGGAAAATCCCCGTTACGAAAAAGCACTTTCAGATCCCATTTTTGAGGTCATCAGTTCAGCTGCATCCCAGCTGGGTCTCGAGGCCTATGTCGTGGGCGGGTTTGTCAGGGATTATTTCCTTGAGCGCGGAGAACAGAAGGACATTGATGTTGTGGCCATCGGCAGCGGTATCGATCTGGCAAAAAAAGTATCCCAGTTGCTTCCCGGAAAGCCAAAAGTGAATGTGTTCAAAAATTTTGGTACTGCTATGATCCGCCAGGGCAATCTGCAACTGGAATTTGTAGGAGCCCGAAAGGAAAGCTACCGGAAAGACAGCCGAAAGCCGATTGTAGAAGACGGAACGCTGGAAGAAGATCAGCAGCGCAGGGATTTCACCATCAATGCAATGGCTCTGGACCTCAGGCCAGATACATTCGGAACCCTGCTCGATCCCTTTGAGGGGATGGCCGACTTGAATCAGGGTCTTATCCGCACGCCCCTGGAACCGGGAATCACCTATTCGGATGACCCGCTTCGCATGATACGGGCTATCCGTTTTGCCACCCAGCTCAACTTTCAGATTATTCCTGAATCGCTTCAGGCGATCGAAGAAAACCGGGACCGTATTCGCATTGTTTCCCGTGAACGAATCGTCGATGAACTCCAAAAGATCATGGCGGCAAAACAGCCCTCGGTCGGGCTCGCCCTTTTGCATAAAACCGGCCTGCTGGAGTACATCCTTCCAGAGCTAACGGCCCTTCAGGGTATCGAAGAAATCGAGGGACAGCGCCATAAGGATAACTTTTGGCATACCCTTGAAGTCGTGGACAATATCTCCAAAAAGACCGACAATCTCTGGCTTCGATGGGCCGCTTTGCTGCACGACATTGGAAAGGCGCCAACCAAGCGCTTTGATAAAAATATTGGCTGGACGTTCCACGGACATGAATTCGTGGGTTCAAAAATGGTCTATCCCCTTTTTAAAAGGTTGCGACTGCCTTTGAACGAACACATGAAATATGTAAAAAAGGTTGTCAGGCTGAGCTCCCGACCTGTTTCCCTCTCCGATGACCATGTCACAGATTCAGCTGTAAGGCGCCTTATCTTCGATGCTGGCGCGGATGTCGAGGATCTGATGACGCTCTGTGAAGCAGATATTACGACCAAAAACCCCAGAAAACAAAGAAGGTATCTAAAGAATTTCCAGGAGGTCAGAAAAAAAATCAAAGAAGTTGAAGCCCGGGACCGGATCCGGAATTTCCAGCCACCCGTAAGTGGTGAAACCATCATGAAGACTTTCGATTTGAAGCCTTCCCGCGAAATCGGACTGATAAAAGAAGCGATTAAAGAAGCCATCCTGGAGGGAGAAATACCCAACAAACAGGAGGATGCACACCGCTACATGATTCATAAGGGACTTGAACTGGGACTGAAACTTTCGAATGAGGCACTCAAAAACCTAAGTGAAGATGATTGAAAGGATGAAAAAATGGTATCCGGGACTGGCAAAAACCGCACTTATCCTTGTCTATCTCGTAATCCTGGCAGGGGCAGTGGTTCGGATGACCGGAAGTGGTATGGGATGTCCGGACTGGCCAAAATGCTTTGGCTACTACATTCCACCCACAGAGGAAACCGAATTGTTATGGACCCCCGGGAAGACTTATATGGAGGGACAGGTGATCATTCGGGAAGAAGCATTGCTGGTTGCCAGAAACGACTTCACAAGTACGTCAGACTTCAGCATGGCGAACTGGGAGCCCTATACCCGTCATGATTATGCCATTTTCAACGCCACGCATACCTGGATTGAATACATCAATCGACTCCTTGGAGCCCTTGCGGGTTTGGCAATGTTACTTTTAGCGATAAGTTCGCTGGCCTGGTGGAAAGAGAAACGGTCCAGGACCTTGTTTGCCTGGCTTGGGGTCCTGGCTATTGGCTTTCAGGCGTGGTTGGGTGCCACCGTAGTCTATTCCGTACTCGAACCCGCAAAGATCACACTCCATATGTTTATGGCCCTGGTGATCGTGGGAATGCTACTGTGGATCATTCACAGTTCGGATACAAAAACCCGTCATTTTCGGTATGACCGGATTACTTCACGGCTTTGGTGGGCGATTGTGCCCTTAAGCATGCTTCAAATTCTTTTAGGGACACAGGTACGCCAGTATATAGATCACCAGTCTGAATTAGTCGGCATGCAGGCCCGGGAGCTCTGGCTTCAGAATCCGGACATCGTTTTTTACGTCCACAGGTCCTTCTCTATCCTCTTGTTAATTCTCCATGTATGGGCCGCCTACAGGGTGTATTCCATGCGTTCGGGGTTCGAAAAAATCAATGCCTCATTAATGGTCTTACTCGGACTTATCTTTTCGGGAATTGCCATGAACTACTTTGCTTTTCCATGGGGAAGCCAGGCTACACATTTGTTCCTCGCTTCCCTCCTTTTCGGGTTTCAATGGTATGCATTAATGGAGCTGAAAAGGGCTTCTAAAACGGGGATTTCTTCGTAAATTTGCCGGAATCCAAACGCGTACAACAATGATCTATAAAATCCGTGTTATCCTCGATTCTGAGGATGATGTTTTCCGGGACCTGGAAGTAAATTCAGAAATCAGTCTGGAGGAATTGCACAATGTAATCTCACAATCATTCGGGTTTTTGGGTAATGAAATGGCTTCATTTTATACCGCTGACGAAAACTGGAATCAGGAACTGGAGATTACACTCTTCGCGCTGGGTGAAACTACTGATGCGCGACTTATGCAGGATACGAGGTTATCGGAAGTCATGGACGAGGCGGCTCCGAAACTGCTGTATGTGTATGATTTCATGAACATGTGGACGTTTTTCGTGGAATTGGCGGATCAGGCTGAAATTGAAGATGGACGCAGTTACCCCAATCTCCTCTTCAGTTTTGGAGAACTGCCGGATTCACCTCCGGAAAAACGATTTGAAGCCGATCCGAATCCGGAAACAGAAGAGCCCTTCGGAAGTTACGACGATCTGGATTTTGATGAAAACTGGAACTAAATCAACCTTTACACACCCCCCTTAAGACCTTTCAATGATCAACCTTTACGCTACTCAGTTAGAATCCATTTCCGTACACCGCGTTGGAAATAAGCATCGTGGAGAACCCCTTTTCCTTTCTGAAACGACCTTTCCCCTGAACGACGAAATAAACGGATTGTTAAAAGAGTACTTTTTTAAGCCATTTCGGGAAAAGGAGGAAAATTATTTCCGTTTGCACCATGAGGCCGGACTGGAGTTTAACCCCATATGGGAGGCAGCCCAAAAGGTCTTTCAGGCACCAGATCAACTTCATAGTGCTTCCCGAAGCATTGCCACTCACCTGTTTGACAAATCAAATCATCCCCACATAAAAAACGGGGAATGTTATGTCGTCCACATGACAGATGTTTTACTGGACAATGAACGCGTAGATGCCCTGGGGATTTTTAAAAGTGAAATAAAACAGGACTTCCTTCAATTCCGAGAAAAAGAAGGCAACCTGGATATGCTAATTAAGCAGGGGGTGAACCTTATGCGCCTGGATAAGGGATGCCTTATCTTTAACAAAGAAGCTGAGGAAGGCTACAAAATCCTCTCCATTGACAGCAATCGGTACGATGCAAAGTACTGGATCGAGGAATTCCTGGGGTTGGAACCGCTAACAGATGAGAATTTCTACACCAAAAACTACCTGAAATTCTGCCAAAATTTCGCAAAAGATGTGGTGCTCCCCGCAGAGGATAAACAACAGGAAGTGCTTTTTGTAAATCGCGCGGTTAACCATTTTGCCAAAAATGACACTTTTGAGGAAAGCAATTTTCTAAATGAGGTTTTAGACAACCCTGAGCTCATTCCCGAGTTTAAACACTACAAATCCGAGCGTGGGCCCAAATATAGTATCGAAGACGTTTCCTCTTTTCAGATCGCCAACAAGGCAGTATCCGACAGTCGGAAAAAGATCAAGAATGTGATCAATCTGGATACCCATATCCAGATTAAGTTGGATTTTATCAATCCGGAATCCGCAGAGAAGTTTGTGGAGAAGGGTTGGGATGAAGAGCGCGGCATGTACTATTACCTGGTCTATTTCAACCAGGAACAAAAGTCCTGAGGATTTTTAAAACAGTAGTTTGCGGCCTGGAAAGTGGCATCTGCTGCCTGGAATTTGCAGCTACAGATTTTAACTTACGTCCGGGGAGGGGGGCATGTCCCTGCGAATCAACACACTTACTCTCATAAAGGAAAGTATTGGGCTCTGTCCCCCGCAAAGCTCATCCCATTAAAGAACGTACGCCTTCCCCTTAGTGAGGCAGTAGCCTACAAGAATGCGCTAAATATCAATTTTCTTTTCGATAATCTGTTTCATGCTGACGTGCTCGTAATTGCGGCGCACAAAATCCAGGGCAAGGGCCAAGATCTCCCCCATATGGGTGCATTTCTTAAACTGCATGTCGAGGGTCAGATCATAGATCTCCTTTTTAAGCCGGTCGATATGTTCCGGCCTTGAGATGGTATCCTTTTTAGCGATTTCAACAAGTCTTTTAAGGCGATTCCCTGAACTGAGGATACGTTTAGCCACAATAGAGCGCTCCTCGACCTTATACTGGTCCACAGAATCCACAAGCAATTTTTTACGGACCATTTCCACCATAATCCGGTTCTCCTTAAAAAACTGCGGGCGGTAAATGGCCAGTTTCCCCTCATAACACTGCTGGTCAAAATCAATGGCGCGAATCTTGTAAACCACATGGTCAAAATCGTGGACCGGAATGACGACATAGTTGTAGGAGCGCATATCGCCAAGCAGGCAGATCATACAGCGTTCGTTGAATTTCACAAACTCCTTGGCCAACTGGGATTTCTCCGACTCGGAACAGGAAGGGAGCATTTCCTTTATAAAAACATCTCCGGGAATACCGGCAATATGTTCCTCGATCAGGGTGTTTTTATAGACCAGGAAATTGAGATTGTACGGAGAGAGCATATGCTCGAGTTCCAGGCCATAAATCCGGGAGGCATCCGTCTTTTTTACATAGAAATACGTGAAATTATCGTTCAGGATGTTCCGGACCCGAATTCTGAAGGGCTTGGAATTCCCGAAGGTACAGAAGTCCACGGCATCCACATTTAGGTATTGGAAGATTCGGTCGCCCCCGTCCGAATGCAGGATGGAATACACCCGTTTAAGACTCAGGTCAATTTCCTTCCGATCCGAATCCGAATAGAAAACACGCACCCACAGGGAATCTTCCTCTTTGTTATCATAAACCACAACAGACCCCGAAAAACGCAACAGGTCTTCATAAAAAATAGGGATTTCGACCTTCCTGTTAAACGTTTCCAGATAGGCGTCCAGTTCAGGACAGACCGGGAAGGCCGGCTTCTTTTTGGAAATAACGGGATCCTGAGACATGAAGGGGATTTTGAAATTGATTGTAACAAATTACGTATTATCTCGTCAACTATAGAAACCCTCGTTAAATCATTCCATTTGGAAACAATCCTTAAGGTTACCGACCTAACCAAAAAATTTGGACATCTCACCGCCGTCAAGAACCTTTCCTTTACCATAGAAAAAGGGAATGTCTATGGGATACTCGGGCCGAATGGAAGTGGGAAATCCACCACCCTGGGCATTGTCCTGAACGTTGTAAATGCTACTTCGGGTTCTTTTAGCTGGTTCGATGGCAATACCTCAACCCATGATGCGCTCAAAAAAGTAGGGGCGATCATCGAAAGACCCAATTTCTATCCCTATATGAATGCGGTCCAGAACCTGCGACTGGTATGCAAAATTAAAGAGGTCCCCGAATCGCGTATTGAGGAAAAGCTGACTCTGGTTGGCCTGTGGGAAAGGCGTGAAAGCAAGTTCAAAACTTTTTCTCTTGGAATGAAGCAGCGTATGGCTATTGCCTCTGCCCTACTCAACAATCCGGAAATACTAATCCTCGATGAACCTACCAATGGCCTGGATCCACAGGGGATTCACCAGATCCGGGAGCTCATTAAAAAAATAGCCGGGGAAGGAACCACCATCCTGTTGGCCTCTCACCTGTTGGATGAGGTTGAAAAGGTATGTTCTCATGTAGTGATTCTCAGGAAAGGAGAAAACCTCTATGACGGCACAGTTGACGGCATGCTCGCAAGCCATGGGTTCTTTGAACTCAAGGCCGACGATATGAACGCCCTTAAAAAAGTGCTTGAAGGCAGTGGGGAGTTCAGCCATATCGACCAGGAGGGCGATATTTTTATCGCATACCTGAATACACCTCTGGAGGCTCAGGATTTGAATCACCGCTGTTTTGAAAAACAAATTACCCTGACACACCTCGTAAAACGAAAAGAAAGCCTGGAACAGCAATTTTTGACCCTCACCAATAATCAGGAACAAATCCACTCATGAAACGACTGCTCCAAATAGAATATATAAAGCTTTGGAACAGCCGTTCCAGCCGCTTCCTGATCGTGGCGTATTTTGTATTGCTGACTTCCATTGCACTAATTGCAGCCATTAAATTCGATATCGGACCTATCGAGTTTCACCTGGCGGACCAGGGCATCTTCAATTTCCCTTACATCTGGCACTTCAACACCTTTGTGGCGGCCATATTTAAACTCTTTCTGGCTATTGTGATCGTCTCCATGATGTCCAATGAATACACGAATAAAACGATCAAACAAAACCTGATCGATGGCCTCTCCAAAAAAGAGTTTATCGCCTCAAAATTCCTTACCGTACTTGTCTTTGCAGGCATATCTACCGTATTCGTTTTTGTCGTTTCCCTGATTTTGGGAATGATGTATTCTGATTATAATGAAATTTCCATCGTCTTTTCAGACCTGGAATTCCTCCTTGCTTTTTTTGTGAAGCTCGTAGGGTTTTTCAGCTTTTGCCTCTTTCTTGGAATCCTGGTGAAGCGCTCAGCCTTCGCCCTGGGTTTTTTGATTATCTGGGCCATTTTGGAGCAGGTAATCTTTGGATTGCTCGGGTGGAAACTGGTATCCTGGGATACGGCTAAGATCCTGAAGAGCCTTCTTCCCTTAGAGTCCATGGCAAACCTGATCAAGGAGCCCTTCAGTCGGTTAAACGCCGTTCAGTCCGTCGCCGATCAAATCGGGGAACGCATTGAATTGAACTACCATGTACATTGGTATGAAATCGCTTTGGTCCTGGGATGGACTGTCCTTTTCATATATCTCTCGTATGCGCTTTTGAGAAAGCGGGATTTATAAAACTGTCCTTTACCTCATAAACCGTTAAAACGGCGGTTTCACCCCAATTGACCCGGACTTTTCTCGATTAATTTGTATTTTCCACTTTCTGTGAAATGGAATTGCTAAAAAAAAATTGCTGGGTCCTTGTACTTCTGTGCAGTCTGTCTGCCTGGGGGCAGGAGTGTCCCGATCCTATTTTTCCGGCTCCCGGCCAGAGCAATGTTTCGGTTATTTCCACCATTAGCTGGGAAGAGGTGGTCGGTGTAACCGGATACCAGATTTCCCTTGGGAGCATCCCCGGGGGAAGCGATATTCTTGGAAGGACATCTACAGGATCTCAGGCTTCATGGACACCTCCCTGTAGTCTGCCAGATGATACGGAAATCTTTGTAACCATCTATCTTTTCTTCCTCAATCAGCCTGCCATTGCCTGCGACACTTATAGCTTTACCACAGAAATTGTGGATATAACGCCCGGGTGCACTACCCTGGCGAATCCTATTGACGGGGCGGTAAATGTACCCGTTCAAACCGACATCCGCTGGGATTGTAGCCCTACCGCTACCCAGTATCGCGTTTCCCTGGGCACGAGCCCCGGAGGCTCTGAACTTGTCAATGATCAGGTAGTTTCTGATTTACTGTCCTTAGATCCACCCGGTGACCTGCCCCCCGAAACCGAAATTTTTGTACGAATCATCCCGGAAAATCTAAATGGTCTGGCCAGTGGTTGCGAAGAATACAGCTTTACTACCGGAATTGACACCCCACTGCCCGATTGTGCAGTAATGCTCTCCCCTGCCGACGGAGAGGGGAATGTACCCCTTTCCCCACTTTTACAATGGACGGCAGTACCCGGGGCCGAAGGGTATCGGCTATCCATTGGGACGTCCCCTTTTCTGAATGATATTCTCGACAATGCCAATTTGGGGAATGTCACCGAAACAGACGTCCTCAATTTTGAACCCAATCGCGTGTATTACATTCGTGTGGTCCCATTTAATATTGCCGGGGAAGCCTTGAATTGTGAACAGACTAATTTTTCGACCATTCTGGGATGTGGCCCCTATTTTGATGCAGGAGGGAATCTGATCGATTTGAGCCCGCCTCTTAATTTTCCTCCTGCCATTGGTATTTGCGGGGAGGGAGATTCCACTGTACGCGCGGAAGATCCTGCCGATGGATACCGATGGTACCGTATACCCCCCTTTGGAAGAGAAGAATTACTGGCCGAAGGGCCTGAATTTGAGGTTCCCGAAACGGGTGAATACCGTCTGGAGATCTATAACAATATATCAGGACCCGATGGCAATTTTGAATGTCGGAGCGAACAGGTCTTTACTGTTACCCAGTCCGAAGTTGCTGTTGTAGAGCGAACGGACGTGCAACTCGGTGCAGGGGTTATTACCATTGAAGTAATTGTCAGCGGTTCAGGGGATTATGAGTATGCCCTGGATGAAGGAGGGCCCTATCAGGATAGCAACCGTTTTGTCAACCTTCCGATTGACAACTATCGCGTTTATGTCCGGGACAAAAACGGATGCGGGATTACCGAAACGCTGGTCGAGCCGGATTTATCCCTGGACGGCTTTCCCAAATTCTTTACGCCCAATGGGGATGGCATCAATGATACCTGGCAATATATTCCACCTCCATCCGGTATCAATACCATCCGGGAACTGCACATCTTTGACCGGTATGGGAAACTCCTTGCACAGATCGATCCACGCTCCCAGGGATGGAATGGCACCTTTAACGGAAGCCCGCTACCCGCTTCGGATTACTGGTTTCGGGCGGTAAACGAAAACAACCAGGTCCTGCAGGGTCACTTCAGCCTGAAGCGATAGGATTCCCCCACATGAAATCCCCTCCTTAAGGCGTTGTTTTGTATTTTTGACACATGCAGTTTGAGGTTGTTTCAGATTTTTCACCGACCGGAGATCAACCGGAGGCCATATCCCAATTAAAGCAAGGAATTATAGATGGGGAGCGGTACCAGACCCTGCTGGGTGTTACGGGTTCAGGTAAGACTTTTACCATAGCCAATACGGTAGCGGAGGTACAAAGGCCTACCCTGGTACTGGCCCATAACAAGACCCTGGCGGCTCAACTCTACTCAGAGTTTAAAATGTTCTTCCCTAATAATGCGGTAGAGTATTTCGTTTCCTATTACGACTACTATCAGCCTGAAGCCTATATTCCAACGACGGGCCTGTATATCGAAAAAGACCTCTCCATTAATGAGGATATCGAAAAACTGCGGTTGAGCACCACTTCCTCCCTACTCTCCGGACGCAGGGACGTACTTGTAGTCGCTTCGGTATCCTGTCTTTATGGAATTGGGAATCCGATTGAATTCAAGAAAAATGTCATCAGGCTGGAACGGGATCAGGTTCTGGCCCGGACAAAGCTGCTCCATCAACTGGTTCAGAGTTTGTATTCCCGGACTACTGCGGAGTTCCGAAATGGCAATTTCAGGGTTAAGGGTGATGTGGTTGATATTTTTCCAAGTTATGCGGATCACGCGTACCGCATTCACTTTTTCGGGGACGAAATCGAGGAAATCGAATCTTTCGATCCTCACAACAATACGGTTCTTGAACAGTATGAAACGCTTACGATCTATCCTGCGAACATGTTCGTGACTTCCCCGGACATCCTGCAAAACGCAATTCACCAGATTCAGGAGGACCTCACCAAACAGATCGATTATTTCAGGGAGATCGGGAAACCCCTGGAAGCCAAACGCCTGGAGGAACGCACGAATTTCGACCTGGAAATGATTCGGGAACTCGGTTACTGCTCAGGCATTGAAAATTACTCCCGCTATCTCGACGGAAGAGAGCCGGGAACACGACCCTTTTGCTTGTTGGATTACTTCCCGGACGATTACCTTATGGTGGTCGATGAAAGTCATGTGACCATCCCCCAGGTTCACGCCATGTACGGCGGTGACCGGTCACGGAAGGAAAATCTGGTTGATTTCGGTTTTCGTCTTCCGGCAGCCATGGACAACCGCCCACTAAAATTTGAAGAATTTGAAGCGCTGCAAAACCAGGTGATTTATGTGAGTGCGACCCCGGCTGACTACGAAATGCAGAAAAGCGGGGGGATCTATGTCGAACAAGTCATCCGTCCTACCGGATTGCTGGATCCTGTTATTGAAATCCGGCCGAGCAAAAATCAAATCGATGACCTGGTGGAGGAAATTCAGCAACGGGTGCTGCTGGACGAACGGACACTGGTGACCACACTCACCAAACGCATGGCTGAAGAATTGACCAAATACCTGACTCGCATCGACGTTCGCTGTCGCTATATCCACAGCGATGTGGATACCCTTGAACGGGTCGAGATTATGCAGGACTTACGAAAAGGAATCTTCGATGTGCTGGTGGGAGTCAACTTGCTGCGAGAAGGATTAGACCTGCCGGAAGTATCCCTGGTCGCCATTATTGATGCGGACAAGGAAGGGTTTTTAAGAAGCAACCGTTCCCTTACCCAAACCGTTGGAAGGGCAGCGCGACATCTCAGAGGTAAGGCGATTATGTATGCCGATAAGGTCACGGACAGCATGCAGAAAACCATAGACGGTACCAACTACAGGAGGGCGAAACAAAAGGCCTATAACACCGAACACGGGATAACCCCAAAAGCACTGGTTAAAAACCTGGATAGTGCACTGGCCCGCAATTCGGTGTCCACTTTTCATTTTGAAAAGAAAGAACGGGCCGCGCAAGAACCGGACCCGGCCTACCTGACTCCGGAGCAACGGGAAAAACTCATTCGCGACAAGCGGAGCGCCATGGAAAAGGCGGCCAAGGAACTGGACTTTATGATGGCGGCCCAGCTCAGGGACGAAATAAAAACCCTGCAGGAAACTTCAGGATAAAAAAAGCGCCCCAGAAGTCCGGGGCGCTTTCCTAACTAACCAACTAAACAAACCAACCATTATGGGACCCTGGAACAGGGCCCGATAATCTCATTATTTCCCAATTTCAATGAGGCGCTTGGCCTTGGGAAGTGCTTCTTCTTTTTTCGGAAGCACAAACTTCAGTATGCCATCTTTGTAATCTGCCTCAATGCCGTCCTGATTAACACTCTCGGGCAATGTAAAGGCGCGTTTGAAAGAGGCATAATGGAATTCACGGCGGGTAAACTCCGGCTTTTTTTCCTCCTGTTCTTCCTGGGACTCCATGGAAATGGTCAGGACGTCATTGTCCAACTCGACGTTAAAGTCTGCCTTCTTTTTTCCGGGAATGGCCAGTTCAAGGACGAATTCGGTCTCGCCTTCCGCAATATTCACCGCAGGGAGATTCGTCTTGTACGAATCCATGCCTCCAAACCAATCCGGGGTAAAAACGTCGTTTAAAAGTCCTGGGAGTAAATCTGTATTTCTTCTTATTAAACTCATGATGCTTGATATTTTAATTAAACAATCCATTTCAGAATCGCTTAAATACAGTCAAAGGATATGCCGAAGCACAAAACCTGCCTTTTTGACGCCTTCATACTGTTTTCCACTGCCTTAGTGGCAGTGTTTAACGAGAAATACGAATGGGAAAGCTAAAAACTAGTTGTAGTGAGCCTTGAAAATACCGATGAGCGTTTCGGGCGGAATAATGTTATCCGGGTATTGATGCATCAGGACAAGCACCTGATCTATAGCCGAAGGGGGAAGGCCCAGGCGAAGGCCTATATTATGCAATTTATCGATTTCCTTAAAGGTCTGGCTCCGGTCGACATTCATCATGAGGACCAGACGGTGGAATTGCAAAATCCGGTCTAGCAGGGTTTTGGGAATGATATTCGGGGCCGGAGATTCAAAAAGGGATTCAAAATCTTCCCGATGCACGCCGAGTTGTTCCGCAACGCCCCATAAAAAATCGAATTCGGTGAGTTCGACTTCCTTGTCCGCACGGGCCAGGGAGATCATCTCCGATAGGATGCTGAGTTTTTCTTTATAACTGTTCATGCATTGAGTTTGAGCAACGCGCTACTACTTAAACAACGTTTTTACAGATTTCGTATGCTTATTAGATATAATACAGGTTTTATGGACAGCGGTTAGCCTGAACACAAGAAAACCCGATGGTAAGCCATCGGGTTTATAATCATTCATGTAAGCTGGAATCAGGCCTTAATCCGAATGGGCAAATGATACAATTTCCCTTCTTCGAAGTCCTGATCGCCCAACTTGTGATAATTCAGGCGGGCCTTTACATATCCTTCCAGTCGATCATCTTCAGTTTCCACAGAGAGTACGACAATTTCGTTTTCACTATTGAGCGTAAAACGGACAAATGCGGTAAGGTCTCCTTTGCTTTGGATTTCAAATCTGTTCTTCCTCAACAGATCTGAAATCTGTGTGCAAATTTCAGACTCGGGGTCTTTTGGGCTTGATTCCCCTTCAAAGGCCAGGGCATTACTGGAAATCAGCAGCGCGGCGGCTACCAGTAGTAAACTAACTTTTTTCATGATGTTGATTGTTTGATGATTGATGAATAAATAGCTGTATGTGAGAATAGACGACAGCCCGATCGCTTTTGTTACAGAATTAATAGGTATTAACAATAAATTATAGCTTTTGTTTAATAATTCGCAATTCATCATTAAACTAAAGTGATGGGAATCTTCTGCTCAGCGGGGCATGGGAAACCCGGAAGTATACCATGTATGAGGAATAAACGCTGACTGAAGCCCACCCTGGGAAGCAACTTGACATTCCAGTTATAAGGGCGATTTCATCCCTCTGGAATTTCGGGTTACCTCATAAAAGAAAAGGTTATGCCAGCTGGCATAACCTTTTCTTTTTTACAATAGATATATTTTTCTCAGGAAAGCACTTCCTTGACCTTGTCCGCCGCCTCCTGAAATTGCACAGCTGAATGAACCGCCAGACCTGAATTGTCAAGAATTTCTTTTGCCAGTTCGGCATTTGTTCCCTGAAGTCTTACGATGATGGGAACCTTAATGGCGTCGCCCATATTTTTATAGGCATCGACCACGCCTTGTGCAACCCTGTCGCATCGGACGATTCCACCAAAGATATTGATCAGAATTGCTTTAACGTTGGGATCCTTTAAAATAATCCGGAAAGCTTCCTCTACCCGTTTGGCATCAGCGGTGCCTCCTACGTCCAGGAAGTTTGCCGGCTCCCCTCCTGCCATTTTAATCAAGTCCATCGTAGCCATGGCCAGTCCGGCTCCGTTGACCATACAACCCACATTCCCGTCGAGATCTACATAGTTGAGTCCGACAGACCGGGCTTCTACCTCTATGGGGTTTTCTTCCCTCAAGTCCCGCATCTCAGCATACTGCTTTCTTCTGTAAAGCGCATTGTCGTCAATGGTGACTTTGGCATCAACGGCCATGATCTTATCGTCTGAGGTTTTGAGGACCGGGTTTATCTCAAAAAGACTGGCATCGCTTTCCTCATAAGCCCTGTAAAGCGCCATTACAAAACGCGTCATCTCTTTGAAGGCAGTTCCGGAGAGTCCGAAATTAAACGCAATCCTTCTCGCCTGGAATGGCAATAACCCAACGGCCGGATCTATTTCTTCTGTAAAAATCAGATGAGGTGTTTTTTCCGCAACGGCCTCGATATCCATACCGCCTTCAGGAGAATACATAATCATCGTCCTGCCGGTAGCGCGATTGAGTAAAACAGACATATAGTATTCGCTGGTCTCATTCGGCCCGGGGTAATACACATCTTCGGCCACCAATACCTGATGAACTTTTTTGCCTTCAGCTGAAGTTTGTGGGGTCACCAGATTCATTCCGATGATTTGACCCGCCAGTTCCTCAACCTGTGAGAGGTCCTTTGCAAGCTTGACTCCACCTCCTTTACCACGGCCCCCGGCATGAACCTGTGCTTTGATAACATGCCAGCTCGTACCGGTTTCCTGTGTTAGGGTTTTCGCGGCATCTACTGCTTCTTTCGCATTATGCGCCACTATTCCCCGCTGAACGCGGACTCCAAAACTGGAAAGGATCTCTTTACCCTGATATTCGTGTAAATTCATGTCTTTTTCATCAGATGTTGGCTGCAAAAATAGGAAACAGGCCTGACTTCCCCTAATAGAAATAATATGGGTTTATTCAAGGGCATAATCCTCGAAATCCAGAGGGTCAAAATTCCTGAAATGGCCATTGAGTTCGATGAGCTCGCGGGTCCGGTTCAGCTGTCCCAGGACCTTAATGGTCTGTTCAAGATGGTCCAGTAAAAATTGGAGGCGAACTTTTTCACTGGTCAGCTGCAACAATTGATATTCCTGCTGAAAGGAAAGACCCATCTTGTGCGCAAGGGTAAAACTATTGAATACTTCTCGCTTAATGGGCCCAAAAGGCAGCTCCATTAAGGTGTAGAGCTCTTTGCACGCATTCAGAACAGACTCGACAAGCTTCGGATCGCTATCCTGTATGGGATCCAAAAAGGTGACAACGCCCCCAGGATACAACTTATCATCCATCTGCGGATCAAAGGTTATAACTTTAAAAACCTGACGGGCCACGCAAACAATATCCATAGCCCCTCCTTCATAGGTGTTGACGATCTCTTTCAACTGAACTTCTGTCCCGTAAACCATCGTATTATCTATGAATACCGGGATGCCAAAAGTGATTGCTTCGTCCATACAATCACGGATGAGGGCTTTGTATCGCGCCTCAAATATGTGCAGGGGCACCGTTTCACCGGGAAAAAAAACCGTCTGTAAGGGGAATAATGGGATTCTCATAGGCCTCCCGAAAGATACAACGCAGGGAAACTATTGTCAAGTGGTTTGTAAATTGTTTCATTTGTAACATATTGTTTGTTTTTTAAAGCTGTTCCTTATTGCGCATGCCCTTAAAGTATTCTAGTTTTGCTTAAACCCTTTAAGTTGTGGACGCTCAGATTTTAAACAACGTAGCAGAAGAGTTCGGTGCTCCTCTCTACCTCTATGATTCCGAAAAGATTCGATCCCAATATGAAAGGCTCACCAGGGCCTTTAAGTCCGTACCCTCCCTCAAGCTGAATTACGCGGTCAAAGCGCTTTCAAACCTCAGTATCCTGCGTCTGATGAAGCAATTGGGCAGTGGCCTGGATACCGTATCCATTCAGGAAGTACGCCTGGGGCTTCACGCGGGTTTCAGCCCGGAAGAAATTATTTTTACCCCTAACGGTGTATCTCTAAGTGAGCTTGAAGAGGCAGCAGGTCTGGGGGTTCGGATAAATATCGATAACCTTTCCGTACTCGAGCAATTCGGATCCAGGCATCCCGAGGTACCTGTCTGTATCCGTATTAACCCTCATGTGATGGCCGGGGGTCATTCCAACATTTCGGTAGGGCATATTGATTCTAAATTCGGAATTAGCATACACCAGATTCCACACCTCCTTAGAATTGTCGACCTCACCGGAATGAATATCAATGGGATCCACATGCATACGGGAAGTGACATCCTGGACATCGAAGTGTTTCTTTATGCCTCTGAAATCCTTTTCGAAACGGCAAAGAATTTCAGAAACCTCGACTTTATTGATTTTGGGAGCGGCTTCAAGGTGCCCTACAAGGAAGGGGATATCCAAACCAATGTGGAAGAACTGGGAAGCAAACTCGGAAGCAGATTTAATGACTTTTGCAAGGAGTATGGAAAAGAACTCGTCCTCGCATTCGAGCCCGGAAAATTCCTCGTAAGCGAAGCCGGTTATTTCCTGGCCCGGGTGAATGTCGTAAAACAGACTACCTCCACCGTATTTGCAGGGGTTGATTCCGGATTCAACCATCTGATCCGCCCCATGTTCTACGGTGCCTCACATGAGATCATCAACATATCCAATCCCGGGGGAAAAGAACGCTATTACTCCGTTGTGGGTTATATTTGTGAAACCGATACCTTTGGCAGCAATCGTCGGATTAACGAGATTTCGGAAGGGGATATCCTGTGTTTTAAGAATGCCGGGGCGTATTGTTTCTCTATGGCGAGTAATTATAATTCGAGATACCGTCCGGCGGAAGTACTCTGGCACGAAGGTAAAGCGCACCTGATACGCGCTCACGAGACCTTCGAGGATATCACCCGGAATCAGGTGGATCCTGCAGGCCTTTTTGAGCCTGAGGAAAGGGTTGTAAACGTAAAATAAAAGCCGCTTTTGAACGTTAGGTTTTTAACGCACCAAATTGCGCTTATCTAAGAGATGAAAAAGATTCAATACATAAGCATCACTCTGATTTTATGCTTTCTTGCCCTTTCAGGGGTTCGGGGTCAGGAAGTTTCCTGGATGACCTGGGAAGAAGCTGTGCAGAAAGCCTCAACAGATCCTCAGCCCAAAAAGCTCTTTATCGATGTTTACACGGATTGGTGTGGCTGGTGCAAAAAAATGGACAAGGATACCTTTCAGAACCCTGAGGTAGCCGCGTACATGCGCGAGCACTTCTATATGGTCAAATTGGATGCCGAGCAAAAAGAACCTATCGAATACGGCGGCAAGACCTATACCTTCGTGGCTTCAGGTCGCCGGGGATATCACCAATTGGCAGCTTCCCTTTTGCAGGGACAAATGAGCTATCCCACAGTGGTTTTCCTCGATGAAGACATACGTATGCTGTCTCCGGTACCCGGCTATCAGAAACCCGGGGATTTCCTGAAGATCGCCAAATTTTTCGGGGAGGATATCTACAAGCAGAAAGACTGGCAGGAATACAGCGTTGAGGGCCGGTAGACTGCACCACCGATCAAAAACACCTATTTTTTTTCAGCGATGCCTGAAATTCTTCAGGCCAATGCGATTAACGACTATAATTGGGCGATTCCTTGGTAATAGTGACATCGTGCGGGTGGCTTTCATGGATGCCACTGGAGGTAATTTTCACAAAACGCCCATTTTCCTTTAATGCTGCAATATTGGCGGCTCCACAATACCCCATTCCAGCCCTTAGCCCACCGACAAACTGGTGAATGCTCTCGAACAGATCCCCTTTGTAGGGTACCCGGCCTACTATGCCTTCGGGTACAAGCTTTTTGATATCATCCTCCACATCCTGAAAATAGCGGTCCTTTGAACCGTGTTTCATCGCCTCTACAGAACCCATACCCCTGTAGGACTTGAATTTCCGTCCTTCGTAAATAATGGTCTCACCGGGAGATTCCTTTGTTCCGGCCAGCAGGGAACCGAGCATTACCGTGTCCGCTCCCGCAGCAATAGCCTTCGGTATATCCCCCGTGTAGCGTATCCCGCCATCGGCAATTACCGGGACACCGCTTCCCTTGATCGCTTCGGCTACTTCCAGCACCGCCGAGAATTGAGGAAAACCGACTCCGGCAACAACCCGTGTAGTGCAGATTGAACCCGGGCCAATACCTACTTTAACAGCATCCGCTCCGGCATCCACCAAATAGCGCGCTGCCTCAGCGGTCGCGATATTCCCAACAATCACATCCAGGTTGGGAAATGCTTTTTTGACATCTTTTAAAACCTGAACCACTCCCCTGGTATGGCCATGTGCTGTATCGATCACAATAGCATCCACGCCGGCACCGACAAGGGCCGTTGCCCTTTCCACGGCATCAGGTGTCACCCCGATGGCTGCCGCCACCCGAAGTCGGCCATAGGAATCTTTATTCGCGATTGGTTTTTGGGTGAGTTTGGTAATATCCCTAAAAGTGATGAGCCCGACGAGTTTGTACTCCGCATCAACAACAGGGAGTTTTTCAATTTTATTTTCCTGGAGGATGTCTTCGGCTTCCTCCAGGGAGGTTCCCTGACCAACAGTGACAAGGTTCTCCGAAGTCATCACCTCCGATATCGGCCTTTCATTATTTTTCTCAAACCGTAAATCCCGATTGGTTACAATCCCAATCAAACGACCCGAATCATCCACAATCGGGATTCCCCCGATACTGTGCTCCTTCATACTCGCCTTGGCATCCTGTACCACGGCATCCAAAGGCAGGGTCACCGGGTCCAGAATCATTCCGCTTTCCGCCCTTTTGACTTTGCGAACCTTCATGGCCTGACCTTCAATAGTCATATTCTTATGCAACACGCCAATTCCCCCTTCACGGGCTATGGCAATCGCCATTCGGGATTCGGTCACCGTATCCATGGCTGCGGATACGATGGGAATATTAATCCGGATATTCCGCGTAAACTGGGTTTGGATATTTACTTCTCGTGGGAGTACTTCGGAATAATTTGGAACCAGGAGGACGTCTTCGTAGGTAAGGCCCTCTCCGAGTATTTTGGCGCTGTGAGCTTCCATGGCAATTAAGGATTAATTGCGTGCAAAGATACTACTTTTTGGGGTAAGGAAAGGAGTTTATTCTCTGGGATATAGTCACCAACACTTCTCTTTAAAAAAACCAAAGATTTTAGCTCCCGAAATTTGGAAATTAGAAGTTAGGTTTTAGATTTGTACTTTATTTAGAATTAGTCCAAATTAAGACAATCATGCGTGCATTGACGAAGGTTCTTTTGATATTTCTCCCCCCCATGCTTTTTTCTCAACAGCAGGATACTACTGCTCTGGGCACTCCCGTTAACCTTAGCGAAGTGGTACTTGAAGCCAAGGTGATATTCGGAAGCAAGTTTGCAGCAAAAAATCGCACGGGTTCATCCTATTATATTTCACCTGAGGAAATTCAGAAATTTAACTATACAGATGTCAGCAGGGTACTGAGATCCGTACCCGGGGTAAATGTGGTTGAGGAAGATGGCTTTGGACTCCGGCCCAACATCAGCTTAAGGGGTACCTCTCCGGAGCGGAGTTCCAAAATTACCGTAATGGAAGATGGGGTCCTGATCGCCCCGGCCCCATACAGTGCCCCGGCAGCGTACTATTTCCCGACGATTGCCCGAATGCAATCGGTTGAGGTACTTAAAGGGAGTAGTCAGGTGCAATATGGTCCCTATACCACAGGCGGGGCCATCAATATGCTCAGCACGGAAGTGCCTGAGACCTTTGGAGCCTTCCTCAATGCGAGTTACGGGAGTTTTCAGAGTTCCCGACTCCATACCCAGTTGGGGGATAGCCGGAAGAATTTTGGATATGCCGTTGAGTACCTGAACTACAGTTCCGATGGCTTTAAGATCCTGGACGGAGGCGGGGATACCGGTTTTAACAAAAATGACCTGGTGGCCAAATTCCGCCTGAATACGAGTCCGGAAGCTGCTATACAACAAGCTCTAGAGTTCAAATTCCAGTATTCAGACGAACGCTCCGATGAAACATACCTGGGACTGACCCAAAGTGATTTTGAAGCGACGCCCTTAAGGCGCTATGCGGGATCTCAGCAGGATCTGATGTCAACGGATCACGTGCAATTTACCATTTCGCACACCCTGGATTTAAGCGAAAATTTCAGGATTAGCACCACGGGTTACAGAAACGACTTCAATCGGAACTGGTATAAACTCGACTACCTGACCTTAGACGGAGCCCGGGAAGGTATTGCCGATATTCTGGAGGATCCCGAAACTTTCGATTCGTACTACCAGGTAGTCAGTGGAAGCGCAGATAGTCCGGCAGATGCGCTTTCCCTCAAGAACAATAACAGGGAATATCTCTCAACGGGGATTCAGACAAAACTCGACCTCCACTGGACAGGAAGGAAAACCTTTCACGATATAGAGGTAGGCCTGAGATACCATTATGATGAAGAAGACCGGTATCAGTGGCTGGACGATTATGCCATGCAAAACGGGCAACTGCTGTTAACCACGGAGGGCATTCCGGGTACAGATGCCAATCGCATTAGTGATGCCCGTGCCTTTGCTGCCTATACCATGTATAAGTTCAAAATCAATGACCTTACCCTCACCCCTGGTTTGCGTTACGAGAACATGACCCTCGGTAGAGTAAATTATGGGAATGCAGATCCTGACCGAACGGGAGCAGACCTTTCTACCAGGGAAAACAAGGTGGATATTTTTATTCCCGGGATTGGCTTTAATTACAATTTCCAGAACCTGTCGCTCTTCGGAGGGGTACACAAAGGGTTTGCCCCTCCGGGTAGTGAAGAAGGACAAAATCCGGAAGAGAGTATTAATTATGAGATAGGGACCCGATTCTCATTTGGAGACTTCGCCGGGGAGCTTGTTGGTTTTTTCAATGATTACAGCAATCTTTTAGGGAGTGACCTGGCTGCCTCCGGAGGTACCGGATCGCTGGATCAATTCAACGCCGGGGCAGTCAACGTAGGTGGGGTTGAGCTTCTTCTGAACTACAATTTGCTGCAAGGGAATTCAAAATTCGACCTCCCTATAACCTTTTCCTACACCTACACAGACACAGCCTTCCAGAGTGATTTCGGAAGCGATGAAGACCTTTGGGGAGAGGTGAGTGTGGGAGATGAAATGCCGTATATTTCAAAGCATCTGTGGAATGCAGGCCTGAGCCTGGAACACGATAAATTTGAACTGAATGTCAATGCGCGGTTCACAGGGGAATTCCGAACCCAGGCAGGGCAGGGACCTATTCCGGATGGAGAAAAAGTAGCTTCAAATTTTATTCTGGACTTTGCCGGCAAATACCACGCGGGAAAACACCTGAGCCTTACCGCGAACATCATCAACCTCCTGGACGAGACCTACCTGGTTTCCAGGGTTCCCGCTGGGCTGAGACCAGGACATCCTTTCGGGGCGTTTGCAGGGCTGCAACTTCGCTACTAATGGGAGTATTTCCAGTGAAGTCCTGCCCACCGTCTGGCAGGTTATTGCGAAGCGATCAGAGGTAGTTCTGGAAAAGGTCCTTTGCCTTGTTATAGGCGGCCTCAAATGCCATCCAGTTTACCCCGGTATCTGCTTTCTGGCTTGTGAAATAGGACAGTAATTTTTCTGTGGGCATATTACCGGTTAACTCATCCTTGGCCATGGGACACCCGCCAAATCCCTGAATCGCCCCGTCAAATCTCCGGCATCCTGATTTGTATGCGGCCTCCACTTTCTCGTGCCAGCTCAACGGATGGGTATGCAGGTGCGCCCCGAATTCCACCTGGTCATAGTGCGGTATCAGGTTTGTAAAAAGGTAAGATATGATTTCCGGAGTTGAACTCCCTATTGTATCCGAAAGCGAGAGGATTTTAACACCCATCCCGATCAATCGTTCTGTCCATTCCCCGACAATATCGATATCCCAGGGATCCCCATAGGGATTTCCAAAACCCATAGAGATATACGTGACCACTTCCTTGCCACTGCCGGCGGCCACATCGAGAATATCCTTCAGTATATCCACCGACTGTTCTATAGTTTTGTGGGTATTCCGCATCTGAAAATTCTCGGAAATGGAAAACGGATACCCAAGGAAAGCAATCTGGGGAAATTCAGATGCAGCTTCTGCCCCCCTGAGATTGGCCACGATAGCCAGCAGGTTGCTGTTTGTTTTTTCAAGATTCAGCCCAGCGAGAACTGCAGCAGTATCAGACATCTGCGGAATGGCCCTGGGTGATACAAAACTTCCAAAATCTATGGTGTCGAAGCCACAATTTAACAAGGACTGAATATACCGTATTTTAGCATCCGTAGGTATAAAAGTCCGTATCCCCTGCATTGCGTCTCTAGGGCATTCTATTATTTTAACGCGTTCAGGCATCCCTAACTATTTTCCACTTCAAAAGTATCACTAATTCCCGGAAGCCAGAATTCATAACGTGTTTTCGTATCTTCCAATACTGGACAAAATCCCATCCGTATGAAAATCATCGTGTTTTTTGTGTTCATGTTATGCGCACCTTGTACTCAGGCCCAAATTGTCGATCTTTATAAAATGCCTGTCTCTAAAGATAAAAACACTGCGTTGCGACACGTAGTTCTTTTTAAATTCAAATCAGAAACTGCTCCGAGAACCATTGAGCAAATTGAAAAGGCCTTTGCATCACTGCCGTCCAGGATATCGGAAATTAGGGCCTTTGAATGGGGTACCAATAATTCTCCCGAAGGTCTCAATAAAGGATTCACGCACAGCTTTATACTAACCTTCGATTCGGAAGCTGACCGCGATGCGTACTTGCCACATCCGGAACACAAGCGCTTTGGGGAACTCATTACCCCATGGCTGGAAGATGTCCTTGTTTTGGATTACTGGATTCACCCGAAGACACCCTAAGAACCTTTTCTGAGGTAAGTATATGAAGGGTTTTCGCAGTGGCCTCGTTCCAGACACCTCTTTTTGACGAATTAACGGCCGAAACATCCTATAATTTGATAAACCAGATATAGTTCGAATAGTTTTAAGGACCTAAAAAGCATTTAAAACCTGAAAGGTTATAGCGATGACAGAACAATTAATTGTCAACTTTACCCCAACGGGGATGATCCCCACCAAGGAATTGACGCCCCATGTGCCTGTCGATGTGGACGAAATAGTCCGGGATGTCCATAAAGCATGCGACCTGGGCATTACCATGGTCCATCTCCACGCCAGGGACCCCCTGTCAGGAGTCCCGACGTATAAAAAGGAAATTTACGCGGAGATCATTCGGGGCATCAGGGATTTTGCCCCCGAACTCATCATTTGTGTCTCTTTGAGTGGGCGCAACTTTACAGAACTGTCTCAGCGCGCAGACCCGCTTTATCTCGATGGGAACCTTAAACCCGATATGGGAAGCCTAACCCTGAGCTCTTTAAATTTCAACCAGACCGCCAGTATTAATGCGCCATCCATGGTCCAGGACCTGGCCCGTGTGATGAAAAATCGCGGAATCCTCCCGGAACTCGAGGCCTTTGACCTGGGAATGATCAACTACGCCCACTACCTTCACCGAAAAGGCCTACTTGAGCCACCCTTTTATTTTAATTTGCTCCTGGGGAACATCGCCTGTGCCCAGGCGAACCTGCTTCATGCCGGGATGATGGTGAACGAATTACCAAATGACTCCTGTTGGAGCCTTGCGGGTATCGGAAATGGGCAATTAAGGATGAATTCGACTGCTATTGCCATGGGAGGGGGAGTCCGGGTTGGGATAGAAGACAATATCTGGTACGATGCAGGACGAACTACCCTGGCCACCAATCGTGCCCTGCTGGAGCGGATACACAATTTGGCGCGGGTAAACGAAAGAGCCGTAATGCCCCCTTCTGAACTCCGAAAGCGTCTGGAATTAAAGCCTGGAAATGGGAACTATGGCAGATAATACTAAAAAAGAAACTTCACACCGGGAAGCCGGCAGGTTTTACAAACTTCATCTGATCCGCCACCGAATCAAACACGGGTTAATCCTGCATAGCTTTTTTAATCTGTTACTCAGGGTGGGGATTTCCATAAATCCATATTGGATTGATGAAGAAGGCCTCCATCTCTGTGAAGAACCGGAAATCCGGGACGACCCGGCCCTTTACAATACAGGGCCTGTGGATAAAAAGGTAGTCTTAGAACTCTACCAAAACCTCCGCTGGAATACCGAAGAACTCATGGATCGACTCCAATCCGATTATCAGGCCGTGGGGCTTTTCCGGCAGGATGCCCTTGCAGCCTTTATGCTGATGCGCTACCACAGCTTTACGTATAGAGGAAATCGCATTGATTTGTCCAAAGACGAGGCCTATCTGGAGAACATGTATACATACGAAGATTACCGGGGTCGGAGTCTTGCCCCCTATCTGCGTTATCAGGGATACAAAAAGCTTGCCGACGAAGGGAAAATCCGCTGCTACAGCATAACCCAGTATTTCAATAAATCCTCACAAAAGTTTAAAGCAAAATTGAACGCCAGGCATTCAGAACTTTGGTTGCATATCGGGTTGTTTGGCAAATACAAAAGGAATTTTCTCCTCAAAAAATACCCCTCTTCCAGGGCCTAGTTTCCCTCCCAAAGTCCCTTTTGACCCCCTGGGCAAAGATACGCGTATGGAATCGAGATGCCACCCCATGCTTCAAAGCGCATCTAAAGGATTCCTTATGTATCTAAGGAAAGATTGCGCTTAAGCAATGCGGTATTGATCTGTTTTATCAGAGCCGGGCCCTCATAAACAAATCCGGTCCACAGTTGCACAAGGCTTGCCCCGGCATCCAGTTTTTCCAGGGCATCTTCTGCACTGTGGATACCCCCTACGCCTATAATCGGGAAAGCACCGTTACTTTTTTGATGCAAAAAACGGATCACCTCCGTACTCCTGCCTGCAAGTGGCTTGCCACTTAAGCCCCCCGTTTCCCCGGACAAAGATGGCTCCGAACGAAGCCCCTCCCGGGAAATCGTTGTGTTGGTGGCGATGACGCCATCCGTTCCCGTATCTTCTATAATTTCAACAATATCCAAAAGCTGTGTCTCGTTGAGGTCCGGTGCGATTTTAAGAAGTATTGGTTTTTCCCTGGTATCATGGGAAGCGGCATGCAGTTTACCGGCTTTCTTAAGCATGCTGAGCAATTCCGTAAGGGGGGCTTTATCCTGAAGTTCCCTTAGCCCGGGGGTATTTGGAGAACTAACATTGACCACAAAATAATCGACATACGGATAAAGCTCCTTCAGGCAATACAAATAGTCCTCCACCGCCTGGTCATTTGGGGTCGTTTTGTTCTTCCCTATATTCCCGCCAACCAAAACGTCATGGGGAACCTTTAACCTGTCAACAGCAATGTCAACCCCCTGGTTGTTAAAACCCATGCGGTTAATAATGGCCTGGTCCGCTTTTAGACGGAAGAGGCGCTTTTTGGGATTGCCTTCCTGAGGCCTTGGTGTAAGTGTCCCGATCTCTATAAATCCGAAGCCAAACCCAGCGAGTTCCCGAAATAACCTGGCATCCTTGTCAAAACCCGCAGCCAGCCCAACAGGATTCGGAAAAGTTAGCCCCAAAACTTTTGTTTCCAGGCGTTTATCCCTTTGAAGGAACCGCATCCGTATAAGGGGGCCAAAACCAAAGCGATACAAAAGGCCTATGGTTTTAAAAGACCAGTGATGAACTTTTTCAGGATCAAAACGGAAGAGAAGCGGGCGTATGAGTTTCTTATACATCTGGGCCGGAAAATTTGACCAAAAGTACAAACTTCCCCTCAGGCCTCCTACTCCCTTTTAAGGGCGGTCACTAATGTTTATCCCCACCTAACATCGCCTGCGAGGTAGGCTCCAGGGGGTACAGGTCGAGTTCCGCACATAATTCTTCGTATTTCCGATACTGTGCGGGTCGGAAAATACCGAGAACGAGCCTGTCGTAGAATCGCGAATTGCGGACCATCTCCTCTTTAATCGCCTCGTATTTCTGTCCCATAGCCGAAAGCTCATCCGGGGTTCGTTGGGGATGAGACGCCAGAAGCTCATCGAGTTTTGTCTGCAAAGGGCCGTTTTTCGTCTCCAGAGAATCCACCCATTGAAGCATACGTTCCTGCTGATTTACATCAAATTCAAAGACCTTGGCGATTTGTTGCGGGTCCGTGCCACCTAACCCTAAAGGACAGTCCTGCCCGTAAGAATGACCTATGGCCAGACCTAAAATGCCTAAAAAGAGGTTTTTCCAAAACATGGTCCGAAATTACAAAAGAGATGCTTTATTCGAATACATAAATTTATTTTTGAAGAAAAGATCCTATGAATTCCCTTAAAGAGCGATTTCTGCGTTATGTGCAAATAAACACTGAGAGTGATCCAAATTCCGCTAGCTGCCCGAGCTCGGAGCGGCAATGGGACTTGGCTAAATTGCTTAAGCAAGATCTCGAAGAAATCGGGCTTCAGGAGGTTGCCTTGAGCGACAAGGCTTACCTAACCGCTACCCTGCCTTCGAATACGAATGGCCCGGTACCCACAATTGGATTTATCTCCCATTTTGATACAAGCCCGGATTTTACAGCTGAGGGAGTAAAGCCCAGGGTAATCGAAAACTACGACGGAAGGGACATTGTGCTCAATAGTCAAAAGAACATTGTCCTGTCCCCGAATTACTTTCCCGAACTGACAAACTACACAGGACAAACCCTGATCGTGACCGACGGCACCACGCTTCTCGGGGCCGATGACAAAGCGGGCATCGCAGAGATCATTAGCGCTGTCGAATACCTGATAAAGCATCCTGAAATCCCCCATGGGGAGGTTCGAATTTGTTTTACCCCTGATGAGGAGATCGGAAGGGGTGCCCACCACTTCGATGTTGATGCTTTCCGGGCTGCATGGGCCTATACTGTGGACGGAAGCGAGATCGGGGAACTGGAATATGAAAATTTCAACGCCGCTAAAGCTGAGATACGCGCTTTGGGGAAGAGCGTGCATCCCGGGCTTGCCAAAGACAAAATGATCAATGCGATTACCGTAATTCGGGAGGTCTTATCAGGACTTCCGGAAAATGAGGTCCCGGAACGCACTGAAGATCGTGAGGGTTTTTACCATATCCATCACCTGAAGGGCCATATCGAGGAGGCCTCCGCCCAGTTAATTATCCGGGATCACGACAGGGCACAATTTGAAAAACGCAAAACGCACCTCGAATCCCTTGTAAGGGCTGCCAGAGAGAAATACGCAACTGGAATAGAACTGGATATCACAGACCAGTACTACAATATGAAAGAAAAAATACTTCCGGTTTTTCCGATTGTAGAAGTGGCAGAGGAGGCGATGCGATTGGTTGGGATAACACCTATTCTAAAACCCATTCGGGGAGGTACGGATGGATCTCAATTGAGTTATATGGGTCTCCCCTGCCCTAATATTTTCGCCGGAGGTCATAATTTCCACGGGAAATACGAATACATCCCGTTGCAAAGTATGGAAAAAGCTGTGGAAGTTATCGTCAGGATTTGCGAGTTAACGGCAACAAAATCCCCGGAAACATGGAAGCAAATGAGAAGCTAGAAGCCTATTTCCAAAAAAGCGGAGCTTTCAAAGAAGGTATCGCAACCCTGCGGACACTCGCACTGGAATGCGGACTAGAAGAAACCCTGAAATGGAATGCGCCAGTATACACCTGGGCGGGGAAAAATATCCTGGGAATCATGGCGTTCAAAAACCATTATGGCCTTTGGTTTTTTAATGGGGTTTTTCTGTCGGATCCCCTGGGCGTATTGCAGAATGCACAGGAAGGGAAAACCAGGGCCATGCGCCATTGGAAATTCAGGACTGATGATCACATTGAAGCCGAAAAAGTGAAAGCGTACATGGAAGAGGCGATCCTGATCGAAAAGAAAGGCCTGAAGGTCGGCCACAAACCGTCTGTGAATCGCGAAATTCCATCTGATTTAAAGGCCCTCTTATTGGCAGATCCCGCACTAAATACCGCATTCTTCGGGCTTACCCCTTACAAACAGAATGATTATTGCGAATACATCGCATCGGCCAAACAAAAAATAACCCGCGATAGACGACTGGAAAAAATCATCCCAATGATCGCTAAAGGGGTTGGCCTTAACGACAGGTATCGCAAATAAAGACATTCTGCGGATGCTCAATCCAGGCTCCAGCCATTGTGATAATGGCTTCGGGCTATGGCGTTGGCTTCGGGGTCCTTAAAACGACCCGATTCACTGTCCCAGTAAACCTTACCCCCCATCTTATAGGCCACATTGCCCATGTGGCATACCCTGGCGGCATGATAACCAACTTCCACAGGCGCCTTCAGCATCGAGGGGTTACCGGTTTTCAACGCTTCCAGAAAGTTTGAAGTATGCAGGTTTAGCCCGCTATTCATTGAAGGCTGCAGCGGTACGGCTTCCATCTTGGGCTTGTCAGTGAGCCTGCGCCAGCCCTCGTGTTCCACTTCCGGGATAACCTCCCAGCCCCCCCGGTCCAGGACCAGAGTACCGTTATTTCCAATAAATGCAATCCCGTGATTTCGGCCATAATTCCCCCCATCGATTCCTGTGGCGTGTTCCCAGAGAAGCGTAAAATCACTAAATTCATATATGGCCTGCAGGGTATCCGGAGTTTCAGAAGCGTCGTTGGGGTAGGCGAATTTCCCACCTGTAGCCGTAATTGAAATTGGACTCGCAGCCTTCATCCCATAGAGGGCGTAGTCGATAAGATGTACTCCCCAGTCCGTCATGAGACCGCCTGCGTAATCCCAGAACCATCGAAAATTGAAATGGAACCGATTTGGGTTAAAAGGCATTTTAGCCGCCGGACCAAGCCACATATTGTAGTCCACCTCTTTCGGAGCTTCTGAATCGGGCAATACAGGTATGGGCTTCATCCATCCCTGATAGGCCCATGACTTTACGAGCCTTATTTGGCCCAGCGCTCCCGAGTGCACAAAGGAAATAGCCTTTTCGAAGTGGGGTTCGCTCCTTTGCCACTGACCCACCTGAACCATGCGGTTTGAATTGTGAACTGCGTTTAACATCCGATCTGCCTCATCGATGGAATTCGCAAGCGGCTTTTCACAGTACACGTGCTTCCCGGCGTCCAGGGCATCTATGAGCTGCAGGCAGTGCCAATGATCCGGCGTACCTATTATGACCATGTCGATATCCTGCTCCTCCAGAAGTTTCCGATAATCTGTAAATCGCTTTGGTCCGGGACGTCCCGCCTCAATTAGTTCTGCTTCCCGCCTGTCGAGAACTCGGGTATCTACATCACAGAGGGCAGCGACCTCGATCTCCGGGTTACGCATAAAAGAGGACAGGTTCGAAAACCCCATGCCATTACAGCCGATAAGCCCAATGCGTATACGGTCGTTTGCTCCCAGTATTCCCCTGGGGGTTGCCCAAAGGGATGAGGGAAGCAGCAAGGCAGCTGAGCCTGTGAGCAGGCTATTTTTTAAAAAGGTTCTTCTTGGATTCATAAGCGCGGATTATAGAGGTTTAAAATACTGAATTTAGGGCATATTGTTTTCTATAAACCCTCATGTATTTGCCTTTAGTGACTTCAATGGCCTTCCTGCGCGATCCACGGTTTGCCAGTTATTATATCGTGTAAAGCGCAGGCAGCACAGGAATTTACGGGTAAATGTTAGAGGATTAAAAATAATTGGGTTAACTTCTAACCGTATACTATAATAGTCACTATCACAATGAAACTTTCCAAAAGCAATCTATCCCCGATAATTCTCTTCTTTTTTTTATTGGGCATAAGCCTGCAAGCACAGGTAGAACGTGTGATCACCCTGGAGGTGAACACCGCAGATATCGAGAATCCCAATGTCAATGATTTTTGTGGCTTTTTGGGACAAGATCCAGATGTGAGCAACGAAGATTACACCATTGAGGCGAATGTGGGGGACGTGATTATCTGGCGGGGCGTTTCCACTTCTTCGCCCGAGGATAGGGTTGAAATCCGGACCATCAATCATGAAGGAAGCAATGGGGGCCGGGATATTTTTGGTTCTAACACCATAAGAGGGGAAGACGGGGAGGTCCGCGCAACCATCCTCAACACTACCGACGAAGGCGCTGATTACAAATACAAAATACAATTCAGGGTATTCAACGACGGGAGAAGAAGAAGGGGTACTTTTAATATTGATCCAAAGATAAAGGTGGTTGGCCGGTAAATTCAATAACACTATATCCAGCTTTTTTATAAAGCGCTCTGCACAGACAGGCTTTCGGGCAATTCGGAAAGCCTCATCTGGTTTTGCAGTATGCCTGTTCATGTCCGGGCTTTCGCTATTCAGCCAGAGTCAATCCGAAGTAGATAGCCTGGAGCAAGTCTATCTCCAGGGTGCTTTTGAACCAAGGGACAGCCTTGAGATTCTGACTGATCTCGCCACGGATTTTCAGGATCCCCAAAAGATTTTAGAGTACAGTGATGTGTTAATCGAAGTGGCCCTAAGGCAGGATTCCACACGAAAATTATACTCGGGGTACCTGCAAAAAGGCAATGGCTATCTAAGACTGGGAAATCAGGTAGACGCCATTGAAAATTATTTTCAGGCCGCCAAGTATGCCGGGGATACGGAGTCAGCCATCACACTTGGAAGTGTTTATGTAACCATTGCAGATACCTACTCCATGATGGATAACATAGGTAATGCACGCGAATATTACAAGCGCGCCATTGCAATGTTGCGTAAGACCACCGATACCCTTTCGCTTGCAACAGGTCTGGCAAATGCAGGGGATTTTTACTACCGGCAGGAAAAACTCGATTCCGCCCTCATCTATTTTGAGGAAGCAGGCGCCCTTTTTAAGTCAATTGATTACACTTTGGGAATTGGCTATTATGAGGGCTCCCTGGGTATGATCTACGGTGCCCAGGGCAGGCATGCTGAGGCCCTTGAAAAGCTCAATCTCTGTTTGGACATCCTGGAAGAAGAAGGGGATTACTATGGGGTGTCTGCTTTTTTACCCTTTATTTCAGATGTACATAAATCCCAGGGAAACTACAATGCTGCCATCCGCACTGCAAAACAAAGCCTTGAAATTGCTGAGAAGTACAGGCTAAAAGAGCAAATTCGCGATGCAAATCTACAGCTATCGGAATTGTACGAATTACTTGGAAGACCCGCTGAATCCCTTAAATTCTATAAGGACTACACCACCTATAAGGACAGTATCAGCAATATTGGAAATGTCCAACAGATGGCCCGCCTGCGGACCAATTACGTGATCGACCAAAAACAATCTGAAGTCAACCTTCTCGAAAAAGAAGCAGAAATAAGTGAATTGAGGGAGAAACGACAGGATGCTGCCCTTTATGTGGCCATAGCAATCGTCTTTCTGACATTTTTACTGGCCTACGGACTGTACAGGCGGTATATATATATCCGCAGGACACGAGATGTCATCGAAAAGGAGAAATCGCGCTCTGATGAACTCCTGAAGAATATTCTTCCTGAGGAAACCGCTGATGAACTCAAGAAATACGGCAGGGTTAAAGCAAAAAGATTCCAGTCTGTTTCCGTCCTGTTTGCCGATTTTGTCGGTTTTACGACCTATTCTGAAAAAATGAGTCCGGAAGACCTTGTAAAAACTGTGGATTACTATTTCTCCCGTTTCGATCAGGTCGTTGAAAAATATGGCCTGGAGAAAATCAAAACCATGGGGGATTGTTACATGTGCGCAGGAGGCCTGCCCTTTCCTACAGAGGATCATGCTGTTAAAATGGCACACGTGGCATCGGAGATCCAGGAAATCGTCTCCGGGGACGGCTTCTCGGAAGTCACCGGTTTTGAGATACGACTTGGAATACACACGGGGCCAGTAGTTGCCGGGGTAGTCGGGACCAAAAAATTTGCCTACGATATCTGGGGGGATACCGTCAATATCGCTTCCCGCATGGAGTCGGGTTCCCTGCCCGGGAAAATCAATGTTTCAGAAAGCACCTACCATCTGATCAAGGATCATTTTGAATGCGAATTCAGGGGAATGTTGCAAGTGAAGAACAGGGGAATGATGAAAATGTACTTTCTTAACAAGCCTCGTGAAAAATCGGAAGAGGTGCTTCAGGTGGATGCCATGGGAATCGAAATCCCGAGAGATTGAAACCCTTGACTTTGCTGTTTTAGTGGAGGCGGCAAAGCTGTTCGCAAGCGTATAGCTGCGAAAAAATGATCTACCGGCACGCTCAGGCTTAACTATTGATCCCCAAATACATTGTACGGAGCGTTTAAATTGCGCTCCTCAGCACCGGGGCATAAAAAAACACCGACCAACAAGCCGGTGTTTTTTTTCTTCCCTCGAAGAAACCCCTACTGCGTTTTTGCAGGGGTGTTAAGCTTCTTGCTCAACTCCATCGAAATGGCTGAACGGTCAAATTTCAGACGTCCTGCCATTGTTTCAATGATACAGGAGAAATCCTTGTCATTGAGATCCACCACCTTGCCATAAAGGCCACTTTTTGTGATGACTTTATCTCCTTTTTTCAAGGCTTCCGCAAACTTCTTTTCATCTTTCTGCCTTTTCATTTGGGGGCGTATCATAAAGAAATACGCAACCGCAAAAATCAATATCAGCGGAAGAAACTGTCCTAAATCACCCATAGTCTGGTTTTCGTTATATGGAGCTTATCCAATTAGTTTCCTGAGACAGGTCCCATTGCAGTTGAAGCCCCTGCTTTAGGCTGAACGAATGCTTTGATTCGAATCATTTCCTGCCCTTTGGCTGTGTTCGTGCTCAGGGTAACCGTTTTGATGACCTGGTTCATTCCAGAACCGTTGAACTTGACAACCATTTGAGATTTTTCTCCCGGTTGGATTGGCACATTCTTTGGATAGTCAGGAATGGTGCACCCACAGCTGCTGGTAGCATTGGTAATGATCAGAGGCGCCTCCCCTGTATTTGTAAAAACAAAGGTGTGCTCCTGTGGAGTACCTTGCTCAATTGTTCCGAAATCAAACTCCTGCTCTTCAAATGCGATTGAAGGAAGGCTCTTAGATGCCTGGTCACGCTCTGCCGCAACGGCAACGTTACCTTCATCAATACGCTCTGAAGCCTTTTCCTTGCACGATACAAATACAGTGATCGCAATAGCTCCGAGAATAATACTTAATTTTTTCATGATGACTTTTTTTTAAGATTGGTGCAAAATTAGGAAATATTTAGTTACAATAACCCCCTTCCGGTCTTTTTAAGCCTGCCCGAGGTCTTGTAATCCTTTGTGAGCTTGTCCAGAACACCATTGATGAAAATACTGCTTTTGGGCGTTGAATACTCCTTGGCAATCTCCAGATATTCATTAATGGAAACCCGTTCAGGTATGGATGGGAAGTAAAGCAATTCGGCAATCGCCATTTTAAGCAGAATAGCATCCAGTTCGGCAATTCGGTCTTTATCCCAATTGGGCGTTTTCCCTTCGATCTCAGCTTCCAGCTCTTCTCCCTTCAAAAGCGTTTTTTTCAATAACTCCCCGGCAAACTCCATATCCTCCTTGTTTTTAAGAAGCGGAGGAAGGAAAAACGAAGCCTCAGAGTCCGGTTTAACTTTTCGGAACTGTTTGATTAAATGCGTATTAATTAGCGGAAGGTCGTCTACCCATGTTAACGCTTCGTCTTCAAGAAATTCATAGACCTTATCATTAGGTGCGATTATCTCCCGAAATGCCTGTATGAGGAATTCCCGATCCGTCTCATAGGATTGATCGGTTTGGGCGTAGGCGGAATAAAGGTCACTGTCCAATAATTCAGCAAGGACAATCTTCACATATTTTTCGTTGAGGTACCACTGCTTTAATTTTCGCTTCTTGAGTGCCTCTGTCAGTTCTGAGTTCTCTGAAAGCTGCTTAAGTAGTTGATTTTGACTGAGTCGCAGTGGGTTGCCTTTATCCTGCGGACCTGACTTAAGGTAATTGCTGGATGCTTTTTCAGAGCGTTCTAGCGCCGCCTGATAAAGCTCGCGCAGAAATGACAAGATCAGAAGATACAGCGTATAGGTTTGCCCGATACTCTTGTTGAGAAACTCTTGTTGTTTTTCCAGCGAACCTCCGCTGGCAAGGGCTAGGGCATAAATGCATTGCATTACCTTAACCCTGAGATGCCTTCTTGTTAACATGCAAAGAACTATGTAGTGGTAAACGAGGTCAAAAGTACTAATCTATTTTAAAAAGGACGCAAAAATCATCTTATCATTCTTATAACATCCCCATCCGCAGCAAAGACCTATATTTGACATCGCAAATACAGGGAGCCTTATTTTTCACCCCACCCAGGAATGAAAGAACTCAAACACCTCAATAAATACTTCCGGAAATACTGGTTTAAACTGGTTATTGGTATCCTTATAACCATTACCGCAAGGGTGTTTCAACTCGTCATGCCATCCTATGTCGCCAAGATTATCGGCGTGGTGGAAAAATACCTTGCGGCGGAAGTCACCGAGACCGTTGCCCGCCAGCAATTGCTCGAGTACATTGGGATCATTATTGGCGCCGCCCTGCTTTCGGGGTTCTTTACCTTTTTAATGCGGCAAACCATTATCAATGTTTCGCGATATATCGAATACGATCTGAAAAATGAGGTTTTTGATCACTATCAGCGTCTGAGTCTGAATTTTTATAAAACGAACCGAACCGGGGATCTTATGAACCGAATCAGTGAGGATGTTACCCAGGTGCGGATGTATGCCGGTCCGGCGATTATGTATGGGATGCAGACCCTTACGCTTTTTGTCTGCCTGATTCCCCTGATGTTCATCAAGGCTCCGACGATTTCATTTTATGCACTGACCCCCCTGCCGGTCCTCTCTGTACTCATTTACTGGATCAGCCGCATCATCCACAAACGCAGTACAAGGGTACAGGTATTCCTGTCAGACCTGTCGACGTTTGCCCAGGAAACCTTTTCAGGAATTTCGGTCATTAAGGCCTATGTCATGGAGCCGCAGATCAATCAACAGGCCCAGGCGCTCGCTTTGGAGGGCAAAACCAAAAGCATGGATCTGGCGAAGGTCAATGCCTGGTTTTTTCCCCTGATGATATTGCTCATTGGGGTGAGTAATATTTTTGTGATCTATATAGGTGGAGTTCAATACCTGAACGGGGAGATTGAATCTATCGGAACCATTGCCGAGTTTATACTGTACGTCAATATGCTCACCTGGCCTGTGGCCATTGTGGGGTGGCTGACTTCGGTGGTGCAAAGGGCGGAAGTTTCACAGAAACGGATCAATGAATTCCTGAAGCAGGCACCCGACATTCAGAATCATTCGGATGTCGAAACGCCAGTACGCGGAAAGATCACTTTTGACAATGTTGGCTTTATCTATCCGGATACGGGCATTGAGGCCCTAAAAGATGTTTCATTCGAAATCAGTCCTGGGGAAACTCTTACCATTCTCGGGAAGACGGGATCCGGAAAGAGCACCATCCTCGAGCTGATTCCCAGACTCTACGACGTAAGCTCGGGAGAGATCCGAATCGACGACAGGCCGGTTGAAGAACTGAACCTCACATCGCTTAGGGAAGCTATTGGTGCAGTCCCCCAGGATGCCTTTTTATTTTCAGATACCATTGAGAATAACATACGTTTCGGAAAGGAAGATGCCACTTTAGACGAAATACGGGAAGTGGCAAAAATGGCAGTAGTGGATACGAATATCGAGGGCTTTTCCAAAGGGTATCAAACCGTTCTCGGAGAACGGGGCATCACCCTCAGCGGGGGTCAGAAACAGCGGGTTTCCATAGCCAGGGCCCTTATTAAAGATCCGACCATTTATCTTTTTGACGACTGCCTGAGTGCTGTCGATACAGAAACCGAAGAGGCGATCCTGTCCAATCTAAAGAAAGCCTCCCAAGGGAAGACCACCGTGATTGTAAGCCATCGGATTTCTTCTGCAATCAACGCTGACAAGGTGATCGTTCTGGAAAATGGACGGATAATTCAGGCGGGGAATCACGATGAACTCCTTGCCCAGGAAGGGTACTACAAGGAGCTTTACATCAATCAGCTATCCGAGAAAGAATCCTAGAAACTTGCTGTTTTAGCATTTTTTTCACATTTTTGATTTGCTAACCCAACCGTTTTGACCCAATGCGTGATAAAGATTTGATTGATCAGGAAGAGATACACTCCAAAGTATTGAGGGCTGGTCGAAGGACGTATTTTTTTGATGTACGCAGCACCAAGGCCGGGGATTATTACCTGACGGTTACTGAAAGTAAAAAATTCACCCACGACGACGGTTCGTTTCACTACAAAAAGCATAAGATATACCTTTATAAAGAAGATTTTGAGCCCTTTAGGGAAATCCTCAGTGAAATGATGGACTTTATCATCGACGAAAAAGGACAGGAAGTAATTTCAGAGCGACACCAGAAGGACTTTAAAAAGTCGGACTTTTCAGAAAACGGATCTGTTGAATCTTCGGGGAATAGTTTCACTGATGTGGACTTCGACGATATTTAGGACCTCGTGTTCTAATCTTAAGGCCTTTCGAAACAAAGGCCTTTTTTTGTATCCGGGCCTGGATTTCCGGTCCGATCTCAAGTGAGTGTAACAATCCGAAAAAGAGAGGAAGGCTTTCTCAACATCCAAATAATTATAGAACTATGAAACGGTTTTTACTGACAATATGTGCGCTTACCCTTATCCATACTTTCGGCTTAAGTCAGGAGGACCTGGACCTTTCGTATTACCTTCCGGAAGGAACCACCTATGATCCATCCATTCCCAAACCAGCCGAAGTTATCGGCCATGAAGTCGGGCAATGGCACGTTACCCATGATAAACTGGTGCAGTACATGCTCGCCCTGGCGGAGGCCTCAGATCGCATTCAAATTGAAGATCGCGGAAAAACCTTTGAAGACAGGCCTATCCTGCTCCTTAAGATTACTGCTCCCGAAAACCATCAACGCCTTGATGCCATCCGCATGGAACACCTCGGCCTGACTGAGGCCGGAGCTTCCTCCCTCAACCCGGAGGAAATGCCTGTTGTTATCTACCAGGGGTTTTCCATTCACGGAAATGAACCCAGTGGAGCAAACGCCGGACTGGCTTACGCCTATTACCTTGCAGCAGCCCAGGGACCTGCTATCGAAACGAAACTGAAGGATATGGTGATCCTGATGGATCCTTCCTTTAACCCTGACGGCCTTCAGCGTTTTGCCTATTGGGCGAATTCGAACCGGAGCATGCACCTGAATCCCGATGAGAACGACAGGGAATACCACGAGATCTGGCCCGGAGGACGCACGAACCATTACTGGTTCGACATGAACCGCGACTGGCTCCCGGTTCAACTTCCCGAAAGCAGGGCACGGATAAAAACCTTCCACGACTGGTATCCGAACATTCTTACGGACCACCACGAAATGGGCACGAATTCCACTTTTTTCTTCCAGCCAGGAGAGCCTTCGCGCGTACACCCACTCACTCCGGGACGCAACCAGGAACTCACTGCAGAAATAGGGACCTATCACGTCAAAGCCCTTGACGGAATAGGATCGCTCTATTATTCAGAAGAAGATTATGACGATTATTACTACGGGAAGGGATCCACGTTTCCCGACGTGAATGGAAGTATAGGCATCCTTTTTGAACAGGCGAGTTCCAGAGGGCACATTCAGGAGAGTGAAAACGGAATACTCGCATTTCCGTTTACCATTCGAAACCAGTTTGTAACTGCTGTCTCTACCATGGATGCGGCCTGGAATATGCGCGCCAAACTCCTGGACTACCAGCGGGAATTCTTTACGGAAATGCGCAATTCAAAAGGCAAAACGGCCGGAGGTATTATTTTCGGAGACTCAAAAGACGGGGCTCGAGCCTGGCATTTGGCCGAAATCCTGCAAAGACATCGCATCCGTTTCCACGAGCTTGGATCGGATACTGAAATCGATGGGAAGAAATTTCAAAAAGGATACAGCTATGTAGTCCCCCTGGATCAGAAAAATCCAAAGCTCATCAAAGCGATGTTTGAAAAGCGAACTACATTTACCGATAGTATCTTCTACGATATTTCGGCATGGACCTTTCCCCTTGCTTTCAACCTGGACTACGCGGAAACGGCAAGACTACCTGAAACGGGGCCGGCGATAACAGAATTGAATCCCCGCCAGGGCACTGTGGACCAGGCGAGTGATTATGCCTATTTGTTCGAATGGCACGAATACTATACCCCAAAACTCCTCAATGCCATTTTAGAAAAAGGCCTTCGTGCCAAAGTCGCTAAGGAGCAATTTCAGTTGGGTGGAACCTCCTACGATTATGGCACCGTAATGGTCCCCGTACAGGGGCAGTCCCTGAGTTCGGAAGAAATGCACACGCTTCTCAGCGGCCTGGCCCATGAGAGCGGTGTCAGTATTCACGGGGTAAAAACCGGGAAAACCATAGGTATTGATCTGGGAAGCCGGGAATTCGACCCCATAAACCTTCCCAAAGTTGGGCTTTTGGTCGGGGATGGAATACGCTCCTATGACGCCGGAGAAATCTGGCATCTCTTCGATACCCGTTACGAGATGAAAATAACAAAAATCGATACAGACTATTTAGACCGGGCGGACCTCAGCAAATACACAGACATAATTATCCCGGGGTTCCGGGGTGGTGGGATTTCAGAATCTATGGCCAATAAGCTCAAGAAATGGGTTTCTGAAGGCGGAACGCTTATCGCCTACCGCAATACCGCACAATGGCTTGACAAACACGAAATGCTGAAGCTTGAATTCCGTAAGGACACCTTGAAAGCGGAAAACATCTCCTTTGAACAACGGGGCGATTTCCAGGGTGCGCAGGTCACCGGAGGCGCCATATTTGAAGCCCGCACAGATCGTTCCCATCCGATTAATTATGGGTATAAAAACGAAAACATCTTCCTTTTTAGAAATACCAACATTTATCTGGAGCCCGATTCCGAGAGCTATAATAATCCCATTCAGTATACAACTGCTCCCCTGCAGAGCGGGTATATCTCCGAGGAGAATGCCGAATTAATCTCAGGGAGTGTTCCCCTGAAAATTGGAAGGACCGGTCGCGGGAGGGTGGTCCTTTTTACTGACAACACCAATTTCAGAGCATTCTGGTATGGAACCAACAAACTCCTGATGAATGCCATATTCTTTGGACATATCATGTAAATGAAGCTCCCCGGTCTATCGGAGTTTGACGTAGATAAAGTTGTGCAGAAATAGGAGTGAGAGGGCAGTTATTGCCGTTAGCACCGACGTAAAAAGGGAGAGTAGAACCCCCGCCAGCAAAAAATACAGCGGGAAAACAATCAGGCAGTACAAAAACCGGAAAGTGCTCATAAACTCCGGCTCCGGAACTTTGTTTTTTGATATCCATCGCCAGGGGAGCCATACCGGGGCGTTGATAAGGCGGAATTCCCAGTCCCACAAGTGCCCCGCCAGGGATTTCCCTCCCCTGCTTTTTTTTCGCACAGGTGGGCTTTCTTTTTTAAACTGCAAATTTACCGTTTCCGGATCGAGGAAATCCGTGCCTCCTTCCTCAAGGGCAGCTTCCCATTTTTCGTAATTCATGTCTGTAGGGACATGTGTGGTGAGTTCGGTAATCGCTTCAAAAACGCATTCCCTCAATGGGTTGAAATCGAGTTCCTGTCTTTGTTCTGACCAGTATCCCAGGGTATTGATCGGTTGCCCAAAAAACATGGCAACCCGATCGGGAAAGCGGGCCGCTGCCTGATAATTCATACCTGCAGGTACGATAGCGATATCCAGTTCCGGATGTTGCGTATATCCCTGGCTAAGGATGCGTGTAAATCCCTTGCTCAATGGGCGTACCCGACGCCTGAGGCTATGGTTGGCCTCAGGGAACAACAGGAGTTGTTCTCCCTGGGAAAAAAGGGCGGCACAACGCTCAAACACCTCCTGATTCCGACCCAGGGTTTCGCGTCCATCGCGAAGGCGATAGACAGGCATCATCCGGAGACCTTCAAAAATCCATTTCAAAACCCGATTCTGAAAGACATCGGAACGGGTCAGAAAATAAGGCTTCCCTTTGGCAAAGGCCGCATAAAGCAAAGGGTCCATGAGCGCGCTCTGGTGATTAGGAAGAATCATTACGGGGCGATCCGTGGGAACGCGCTCCATGTGGCACATTCGGATTTCTCTGTAATAACAATGAAACCCGGTCCGGATAATCCGTTTAAAAGCAAGGTACAAATAGGTCTTCATAGCACGGATTCCTTCCGTATCGGAATACCACCCCAGATAGCGGACAGGGCCAGTCCTGATACCAGATGCCAGATACCCCAGAACGCGGCAATAAGCGCCATACCCCCGAGGCCCTCAAAAAAGGTAAAGATTAGCAGTAATCCCAGGCCGGAGTTTTGTATCCCGGTTTCAATGGTGATGCTTTTTACATCCCGAAAGGGTAATCTCATCACCCGGCCGGAAGTATAACCCAGGAGAAACGCTGAGAGGTTGTGAAAAAAGACCAGGGCAAAAACAAGACCCACATAATCCATAAAGATATCCCGATTGTTGTAGAGGGCAATAAAGATCAAAAGCACAAAGAAAAGCAGGGACACCACCTTAAATATTTTGGCCATTCGTTTCGCGAGTTCTGGCTTCCAATACCCAACTAACATTCCTGTAATCAAGGGAAGCCCCAGCAAAAGCGCTACCAGTTGCACCATCTCCCAGAGGTTGATATGAACATCGGTGAGCAAGGCCGCAGACGGCTGGTACAGACTACCCCAGCCCTGTAAGTTCAAAGGGGTCATTATTACGGCAAGAAGGGTCGCGATAGCGGTCAAACTAACCGAAAGGGCTGTATTTCCCCTACAGAGGTGAGACATAAAATTCGAAACATTTCCCCCGGGGCAGGATGCGACAAGGATCATCCCCAGTGCAAAACTCGGCTGAGGTTGCCACCACCAGATCAGCAAAAATGTCAGGGCTGGCAGAAGGAGAAACTGGCAGCATACGCCAGTTAACACCGCCCTGGGATTTCGAAGAACCTGACGGAAATCTGCCGGTTTGATTTCAAGGGCAATCCCGAACATCACCAGGGCCAGTGCGATGTTCATCGTCCAGAGCGCCCCACTGTCAAAATTGATCCGCAACTGATCTATCTGTGCATCCATACCCAAAACCATCAGCTGTGAATTCTAAGTTTCTGTTCCATTTTCCGGGGTGGTTTTCCCGTATATGCCCCATAAGCATCGACGAGAAGATAGGGAGTATGTAAGGAATTTACAAGTATTTAATACCTTTAGGATTCGATACAAATAGCAAGATGGCCAGAACTCCAAGTACCATGCTCCCCCTGGGCACCAAAGCCCCTGATTTTTTACTGCCAGATACCGTAAGTGGTAAGATTTGTTCCTTTGCCGATCTAAAAGGGAACCGCGGCACCCTACTGATGTTTATATGCAATCACTGCCCTTTTGTGATACACGTGAACCCCGAACTCGTTAGGTTGGGAAAGGACTATGTGGAAAGGGGTATCGGTATTATTGCTATTTCCAGTAATGATGTGGAGAACTATCCCCAGGACCATCCCGATAGGATGCGGGAAACCGCAAAGTCCGAAGGGTACACCTTTCCATATCTCTATGATGCCACCCAGGAAACCGCCCAGAATTATCAGGCCGCATGCACCCCCGATTTCTATCTATTTGATTCGGATGATTTATTGGTTTACAGGGGGCAACTGGACGATTCCCGCCCCGGGAATAACATTCCTGTTAGCGGAAAAGATCTCAGGAAGGCTCTGGATTGCCTGCTTGAAAACCGGCCCATTTCCGAAAACCAAAAACCGAGTATCGGCTGCAATATCAAATGGAAGGTCGATTTCCCCTGAAAAAGGATTTGAAAAGGTAATTTCCCCGGCGGTTCGGCATTTGCAGGCCGCAAAAGGCAAAGGTGGGAAACTTAAAATCAGCCCTGCCATCCCCTGGATTGAAGCAAGCGGTCGATATGCGCAAAGTGGTGATTTCCATGCCATACATAGCGACCTACATTTTCCTCAAGGCTGGTAAAGCCGCTTTCAGGGTGTACAAAACCCCTTTTGAGTTCAGCGCGGTCCAGATGTTTGAGTAAGTATACAAGTTTTTGGTGTACCGCCTTCAAGTGATCCAGAGATAGCGAAATAGGGCCGGAAGCAGCATCCTCCAGGGCTGCCCAGCCCTTTTCGTCGTATACTTTTATCAGTGGGGATTCCTCAGTCAACGCCCATTTAAAGCGTATATAGGAATTATGATGGCTATCTGAAAGGTGATGGACTACCTGTCGCACCGTCCAGCCTCCATCCCTGTAAGGGGTATTCAACTGCTCTTCTGTAAGCGGGGTCACAAGGGCAGAAAGTCTGTCTGGAAACCCCGCCAGCGCATCGATCCAGTCCATGAGAACGTCATCCGTAATTGGATCGGGTGCCACATAAAGACCAATGGGATAGCGGAGTATGTCGACTTCTCTGTCCTCCATTTCAGTGCATATTCAAATTAGGAGATACCCTCCAGGCTCACATCAAAAACCAGAATGGCGTCTGGGGGAATGACCCCACCTGCCCCTCTTGATCCATACGCCAGGTCAGAAGGGATGATAAAACGGGCTTTATCGCCTACACCAAGGAGGCTGATGCCTTCATCCCAGCCCGGTATCACCTGGCCCGTGCCAATGGCAAATTCAATTGGCTGATTTCGCTCAAAGGAGCTGTCGAATACGGTACCGTCCAAAAGGGCCCCTTTGTAATGAACAGATACCCGTTGTCCTTTCGCGGGTTTTTTACCGTTGCCCGCCTCCAGTACTTTATACCTCAATCCGGAGGCTGTTTTTTCAAAACCTTCAGAAAGGGATGACAATTGGGCTTCCTGCGCTTCCCGCTCCGCGGCCAATCGAGCTTCCTTACCCTTGCGAAAGGCCTCAAAAGCGGCTACAGCATCCCAGGCTTCGGCTTCCGCTCCAACGCGAACGATCTCCAGGGATTCTATTTTATCCCCTTGTGCAATGGAATCCACGACATCCTGTCCTTCAACCACGTGGCCAAAAACGGTGTGTTTCTGATCGAGCCAGGGCGTGGGTACATGTGTGATAAAAAACTGGCTTCCATTTGTTCCGGGTCCGGCGTTTGCCATGGAAAGCACTCCGGGCACATCGTGCTTTAGGTCCGGGTGAAACTCATCATCAAATTTATAGCCGGGATCTCCGGTACCCGTTCCCTGTGGGCACCCTCCCTGTATCATGAAATCTGGGATAACCCTGTGAAAGTTAAGCCCGTTGTAGTATGGGGTACCCTCTTTTTTTGCCTGGTTCGCGACCTTTCCTTCAGCCAGACCAACAAAATTACCGACCGTGCCAGGTGTTTTGTCATGGGTTAGTTTCAGGAGGATATCTCCCTTTTCTGTAGCGAACTTCGCATAAATTCCATTGTCCATATTCCGTGTTTTGGCGGCAAAGTTACGGAAAACCAAAGGATCGAAATGTAGTGTTTGCGAATTACTGACGATCCGGTAAAGCGCTGGAAGAAATGAACCCGTAGCGATCTACCAGGTATACCAGGCTGGTCATGGCCGCAGCCCCCAGTTCCAGTTCCCGCTTGCTGACTGCCTTAAACGTATCGGTTTCGGCATGGTGGTAATCGAAATAACGCTGGGAATCCGGACGCAGCCCTGAGAGCACCAAACCCTGATCTTTCAGGGGACCGATATCCGCCCCGCTGCCCCCGCGTATGAACTGGTGCACGAGATAGGGTTCAAAGAGGTTTTTCCAGGTAAGGATCCGGTTGAATTCCTCCTGGGTACAATCAAAAGAAAAACCTCTGGGGGTAAAGCCACCGGCATCACTTTCGAGGGCAAAGAGGTGTTTTTCATTTTTTTCCTTAGCAATTTCGGCGTATTTCCGGCCACCCCGGAGGCCATTTTCCTCATTCATAAATAAGACTACCCGAATGGTCCGCCTGGGCTGGTATCCAACCTTCTTAAGCAGATTCAGAACTTCCATACTTTGTACACATCCCGCCCCATCGTCATGAGAACCATCGCCAAGGTCCCATGAATCCAGATGCCCCCCGACGACGATTACTTCTTCAGGGAACTCACTACCCCGAATTTCGCCGATCACATTATAAGACTGCACATCGGGCAATTGCCGGCAATTCTGACGCAGGAAAAACTTGATTTCAGGATTTAGTTTAAGGGTCGTACTCAATAAATCTGCCCCTTTTGTGCTGATGGCGGCTGCGGGAATCCGCTCGGTCAGTTCCAGTTCCCCATAACTCATCGAGCCTGTATGGGGATGATCATCTATACTCAGATTCATGGATCGCACTACCACGCCGACAGCTCCGAATTTCGCCGCTTCCTCGGCCCCGGAATAGCGCTGGTCCACACAACCCGAATAGGCCTCAAATGTATTGATAAGGGTAGGATCCATAGGACGGTTGTAAAAAACAATTTTACCCTCAATCTGGCTTTTCCCAAGTTTGGCAAGGTCTTCGACCCCCTGTACTTCAATCACGGATGCCTTAATTCCGCCTGCCGGTGTCGCTACTGAACCTCCCAGCGCGCAAACAGGAACATTATTTGTTTCTCCAGGTTCGCTCTCGATATACGCAAACTCAGGAGTACCCCGGACCCATTTTGGCACCATGACAGGTTGCAGCCATACCCGGTCCAGGCCCAGCACATCTAATTCCTTCTTTGTGTAGGTTACGGCTTGTTCCGCCTGAACGGATCCTGACAACCTCCCACCGATCTGATTGGACAAATGGTTCAACCAGTCATAAGACTTGCCCTCTTTTAAGGAGGCGGTATAAATCTCCCGCAACATTTGAACGTCCGCTTGTTGTGCAGATCCGATCCCTATTCCTGCAAAAATCATTAGCAATACCAGTCCGAGTCTAATCCTGCCTTTGGTTGTGGTCGCTATCCCTGTAGTCATACCTCTCTTCATTTCAGCCCTCTTTTCTTAATTCATTGCGGTACTGTTCAATATGCGCTTTAATTTCCGGATCCAGTTCGGGTTCGCGTATATCGTCATATTGTTCGAGCAATTCCAGTAAAATACTCGCCACGATAAGCCGGGCACCTTCCTTACTGTCCGAGGGAATCACAAACCATGGGGCATGTTCTTTTGATGTGCGTTGGATGGCATCCTCGTAATAGCGCTTGTACTGGTCCCAGTATTCGCGTTCATCCAGGTCATCCGGGGAAAATTTCCAATTCTTCCTTTGTAGCCTGAGTCGCCTCAACAAACGTTGTCGCTGCTCCTCTTTTGAAATATGCAGGAAAAATTTATAAATAAGGGTACCGTTTTCGGCAAGGTTCCGCTCAAAATCGTTGATCTGGCGGAAGCGCTGGTCCCAAAATGCGTCATCTACATCTTCCACTTTATTGACATCCGGGAGAAACTCCCCAAGGATATATTCCGGATGGACACGGGTGACCAACACATTTTCATAATGCGTACGGTTGAATACACCGAACTTTCCGCGGGACGGTAGCGCGATATAATGGCGCCACAGATGATCGTGCTTCCGCTCCAGTTCTGTGGGCACCTTAAAGCTGTGTACCACAACCCCCCGGGCGTTAAAATCCTTGAAAACCTCACGAATAAGCGAATCTTTACCTGCGGTATCCATTCCCTGCAGGCATACGAGCACGGCATATTTACCATGGGCGTACATCTTATCCTGGAAATCGCCCAGTTCCCGACGCACCTTTAAAAGGCGCTTTTCCAACTTCTTATCGCTAAGCCCAAAATCCTCGTAGGTTTCAAGGCCAGCGAGTTTGCATGCTGCATCGGCCTGATAATCTGATGCTTTGATTTTTTTCATGCTTGAAAGATAAAACAAATTGGGGTCTTCGTGCAATTCCTCCATTAAATAGGACCCTTTAACGAGCTACTGTAACTCCCTCATGTCACAGGCCGTTAAGTAAGGGTCTATAGTCGAAAAAATTCGACCCGGCAAACAGTGTGGGGTACTTTTACCTCACCCAAATCCAACCTGGCCTTTGTGCCAGCTTGAAACTTATGTTATGAAACTACTACGCTACATTCTCTGTATTGGAGGCTGGTTTTTCCTGATATCCGCTACCACGGAAGAAGCTTGTATCAATACCGAATCCCTAATTGAGTATATAGGTGAACAGACCACCCAGGCACTCGAAGAAGCTGATATTCAGCTCATTCGATACCACGCCTTTAATGCGGTTAATGCCATTGAACGCTCGCGGACCCAATTACAGGATTGCGGATGTGATTATGCGCGAAAAAACCTTCTTGAAAGCCTGGAGAACCTGAAATTAGCCACCCAGGTATCTACCCTGGAAGGGACTCGCATACCCCTGTCCCGCGCCATGGATTACATCCTGGCCGGAGAGGAGGCCCTCGAGCAACACGATAAAACCCATACCCCTCCCTTTTGGCAACGCCTTATGAATGTTGACACCAAAGAAAGCAAGCATACCCAGGCCAGCCGGATCCTAAAAGCCGATAAAGCCATTGAGGCCAAAATTGAAGAGGCTTTGATTACCTATCAGAATTCCCTGAATGAAGTTGTGCAGGGAGTCCCTTGTGAGGAAGCACTTATCTTTGTCAAAAGGGTCTATTCTCACTGTGAAAAACAACTCGAGCGCAACGATCAGACGCCCGCCAAACGTTTTTACAACCTGAGAACCAAAGAAATTACGCAAAAGGCGCTGGACGAACTCAGGGACTGCAGTTTGTAGGTTAGCTCATTTACTTGCAAAAAGGGCTACATCCTCGGCACTGACCTCTTGCCCACCCAATATAATAAGGCGCTCCACAACATTTCGGAGTTCGCGTATGTTTCCGGTCCAGTCGTACTCCTGTAGCAGGCGTATCGCATCCTCGCTGAAGGATTTCGCTACTGAACCCTGCTCTTCGCTAATCTTATTGGCAAAGTGAGCGATAAGAAGCGGGATATCCTTACGCCTTTCATTCAGGTCAGGGACGCGAATGAGAATTACAGCGAGTCTGTGATACAAGTCCTCACGAAACCGACCCGCTTCAATTTCCTTTTGCAAATCCTTATTTGTGGCCGCTACTACACGGACATCCACACTGATATCTTTATCTGAACCTACCCTTGAAATCTTATTTTCCTGGAGGGCCCTCAAAACCTTGGCCTGAGCCGATAGACTCATATCCCCTATCTCATCGAGAAAAAGGGTTCCTTTATTGGCTGCTTCGAATTTCCCCGCCCGATCCTTAACCGCAGAGGTAAAAGCCCCCTTTACATGTCCGAAGAGCTCACTTTCTATGAGTTCAGAAGGTATGGCTGCACAATTCACCTCTATAAAAGGGGCGCTGGAACGCGTGCTTTTTTCATGAACCCAATGTGCGACCAGTTCTTTTCCCGTACCGTTGGAACCCGTAATCAATACCCGTGCATCTGTGGGGGCCACTTTCTCAATGATCTCCTTGATGCTCTGTATTTCAGGACTCTCTCCGATCATCTCGAACTTCTTGCCAACCTTCTTTTTAAGGCGCTTATTGGCCACAACCAGTTGTTTCCGGTCCAGGGCGTTGCGTACTGTCGTCAGCAGGCGGTTCAGATCAGGCGGCTTGGATATGTAGTCAAAGGCACCGAGACGCATCGTCTGAACTGCTGTATCCAGGTCTCCATGGCCGGAAATCATGATAAAAGGAATTTCAGGTTTTTCCTTCCGAGCTTCCTGCAGCACTTCAACCCCATCCATTTTTGGCATTTTGATATCGCAAAGTACAAGGTCATAATCGGACTGCCGGATCTTTAGCATGCCGGCAGCCCCGTCAGATGCCTCTTCGATCTGGTACGCCTCGTTTTCTTCGTTCAATATTTTAACCAACACCCTGCGAATGGCGGCTTCATCTTCAATTACTAATATTTTCGACATCTATGGAGTTTTAAAGTGGGGGATTCCCGCAAACAAAAGGGATTCCTGCCAAACGTTTTTCAAGAACCGTTCCAGATTCAAAATTATGAAGATCCATGTCTGAAAACGAAGGAAACCATAAGAAACCATCAACCAAGTTTGTAAAGTACCGGATTAAAGGCCTTGGAAGCCACCAGTACCGTATCCCCGATCTGTAGGCCTTCGATCTCAGAAGCCCGGGAAACCACCTTTACCACCTGATTCTGAATCAGCACATGAACGATAAAGAGGATTTCGGCTTCCTCAATGCGCACAACTTCCCCCGTAAACTTAAATTTGCCGCTTATATCCCGATCGGCAAATAATTCATCTGCGGTGGCCTCCTTTACTACCTTGCCCCCTTCCATCATAATAACCCGGTCAGAAAGGCGGTAGATCTCCCCCAGATTATGACTGATTAAAAGAGTGGTCAGGCCAAACTCGCGATGGACCCGAAGGATGTCATCCTGGAGTTTGGCACGTATACCCATATCAAGTGCGGACAAGGGTTCATCCAGGAGCAAAATATCCGGTTTCTGGACCAGGGCCCTGGCCAGAGCAACCCGCTGTTTCTGACCCCCTGAGAGGGTAGCCGGCAACCGTCCCTGGAGATCCTTAAGGGCCACCATATCCATCAGAGAATCCACCAAAAGGGGGTCGGATTGCCGACCTCCACCGTATTCGAGGTTCTGACGCACCGTCATATTGGGGAAGAGGGCATAGTCCTGAAAGACAAATCCAATCTTACGCTGCTGGGGTTTGAGGTTTATCTTTTTTTCAGCATCAAACCAAACCTTCCCATTAACCACAATGGTCCCTGTATCCGGAGTGAGCAGGCCAGCCAGGATTCGAAGTGCTGAAGTCTTCCCAACCCCGGATTTTCCATAAAGTGTTACCAGCGCACCTTTGGGAATATCGAGATTCAGGCTGAGGTGTATACCACCCCCTGAAGCATTCAAATCCTTTTCAACCCTACACCCAATCATCTCCAATATTTTTTTAAATACCCCCCGTTGACCAGGTAAACAAGGAGCAAAATCATAAATGTCACTGAAAAAAGTATGGCCGAATAGACGTTTGCCGTTCCGTAGTTCAAAGCCTCTACCTCATCGTAAATGGCAATGGAGGCAACCCTTGTCTGCCCGGGAATATTGCCCCCAATCATCAGGACTACCCCGAACTCCCCTACGGTATGCGCAAAAGAAAGGACGATCCCCGTCAGCAAAGCCGGTCGGATATTCGGTAGTAAAACATTGAGCAGGGTCCTGAATTTTGAATACCCCATCAGGTAAGACGCTTCCCTCAGGGACGCAGGCAGCCCTGAAAGGCCCGACTGTATGGGATGTACCATAAAAGGCAGACTGTAAAACACCGATGCGAGCACCAGGCCTGGAAAGGAAAAGACGAATTGCAATCCAAACCACTCGTCCAGGAAGGCACCAAATTCATTTCGGGGACTAAATGCGATCAAAAAATAAAAACCCAGTACCGTTGGCGGAAGGACCAGGGGCATGCTTACCAGTGTTTCCACGATGGGTTTTAAGCGGACCTTCGAATAGGCCAGCCAATAAGCCAAAGGAATGGAAAGCACCAACAGGATAGCCGTGGTGACCAATGCGAGTTTAAAAGTCAGTATTAGCGGATCCCAACTCATATTACCGAGAGCATTACTTCCGTTGTTTTTACGCAGGCTACAGCCTTTTTCCCTATCGATAAGTCCAACGCCTTTACGGCATCTGAGGGAATGACCGCTCCGATATCCCCAATTTTAGTTTGAAGGCAAACCCAGGTGAGTAAGACACCGGATTCCAGGGAGACAATGATTCCTTGTACCTGATTGGGTTCGCTGATGCCGGAGGTTTCCGGGAGGCACAGGATTACTTCGGTTTCCTTGAAATGGACCGATATTTTTCCACCCTCAACCATGTAATCCGCCGTATCTGGTGTTTCAATAACCATAGCCTGAATCCGCAATCCACCCTCCAGGACTGCAGTTACTTTTGAGAGCTGTTCATGGGTCTGAATTTCTGCAATATGTCCGTCAAACTTATTCATGGCTTGCGTATCCGTACTTTCCCAGTATTCCCTTTGCCTGATCGGTAAATAGAAAATCCCTGAACAGCTTCGCCTCTTCCTGCTCACTGTCCTTTTTCCGGATCACCACCACGCCTTGTGCAATGGGCTGGTAGGACGCGGTATCCAGTGCTACCCAACGTCCTGAATCCCGGAACCTGGGGGATGTCACCACAGACATGGCCGTAAATCCGATTTGAGCAGACCCGGAACTTATAAATTGGTTGACCTGCCCGACACTCTCGCCAAAAACGAATTTATCTTTCAGGGCAACCTCCAGGTTACGAGACTGTAATACCTCCATAGCTGCTGCCCCATACGGGGCTGTTTTCGGGTTGGCAAGTGCAATATAACGGATTTCAGTTCTCCCGAGGGTTCCCAGGGCCGGCTCAATTCCCTGCTGGGTGGTCCAAAGCACCAATTTGCCGTAGGCATAGGTCGCAGGGCGGCCAATCGTAAGCCCTTCCCTATAGAGTTGCATGGGGTACTTCATGTCTGCGGAAACCAGGATGTCGTAAGGCGCACCCTCGGAAATCTGGGCCGTCAATTTACCCGAAGAGCTCGTTACCAGATGACATGAAATACCTGTTTGAGCTGTAAAAGCCTGTGTGATTTCTTCCAAAGCGAACTGGGTATTCGAAGCAGCCGCTACGGTCAGGACGCCTCCGGTATTTCCATTTCCACAGGAAGTAAGTAGTGTCAACCAAAAAAGTGACAGGAAAAATTGAAGATAAAACTTCATTTCCGACATCGTATTAACTCATTCTTTTTCGCACGGGGATCCACAATTCTTCCTGAGACTCCGGATGCTCCCCTTTATAGCCGGATCCCATCAATGCGAAATGGGGTCTGGAATCAGGTTCGTAACCCGAATCAGGCATCCATTGCCCATAAATATAGGCGTACATTTTATGGGCTTCACTCGGAAACCCCGTATAGGAAAAGACGACATACAACCCCGCTTCTATCTCTAAGCGCTCCATCCCAACAGGGAGGGTCTCAGTAAGGGTATCCACCGCTACAGCTGCCCATTTTTCAAAGGTTTTTCCAGGATCAAAATTCCTGAAAAAAGTGGTGTCATCATAAACCTCCACCGAGTAGAGGTCCGACCCTCTGACATTCCGGATTTCCTTACGGGCTGGCATAAAACGGCTCCACAGGTCCCGGGTGGTATTCTCCTTTAGACTCATATGCGTTCGCATACCCACAAGGAGGGTCCCTGAAAAGTTTTCGAATCTCGGCTGATCGAACTGCATTGGCATTAGTTGCTTTGGCCTGAACCATCAGGTTCTGTATCCCTGTCAATTGTAAGTGGTGTATGCGAATAAAAGTGCACATCCCGCTGAGGAAATGGAATTTTCACCCCGTTTTTGCGGAATAAGGCGTCAATCCGATATCTGATACGACTTTTCAGTCGAAGCTCCATAAAGGCGTCATCGATGTAAAAATGGACTGAAAACATCAGGGCGGAATCCCCGAAATCGTCGAACATTACAAAGGGTTCAGTATGTTTCAGGATTCCTTCCTCCCCCTCAAGGGCCTCTAAAAGCAGGCGGGAGACGAGCTTTACATCACTGCCGTAAGCTACACCCACTTTAATGGACTCCCTTGTCAGGCGGTGGTTCTGGGTGTAGTTAAATACCGTATCATTCATAAACTTATGGTTCGGGATCACCATAACTTTATCATCTCTGGTATGCGCAAGCGTAGTCCGTAAACGGATTTCCAGGATTTTCCCAACCCGTCCGTCCACTTCCACGATATCACCAACCCTCAGGGTTTTGTCCACGACGATCAGTATGCCTCCCATAATATCCTGAAACAATTCCTGAAGGGCCAGGCCAATACCCACAAAAAGGGCTGCCGAAGCGGTGATCAGGAGTGTGATGTCGATTCCGGCAGAACTCATGGTCAATAAAATGACCACCATATAGATCAGGTACTTTACATACTTAAAGATGGTGATGAACTTCATCTTATCATCCCGATCCATCCTGCGGGTAATAAGCTTTCGGGTCCAGCCCATCAAATACTTGGTAGCGATCAGGGAAAGGCTGACCATGATCAAAATCCCAAAAGTTAAATGGAATCCTTTATCCCCTTCTCCCAGATGTATCCCGGTATTGAGAAACTCACTGATACTTTCCCAGAGGTCACTCTCAATAAAATCATTTACTTCATTTGAATTTTCCTGCATCATCAACCTAATACTTTAGCCATTTGAACAATTCCCGATATGTAGGCTTTTTACCGTACATCAGGATACCTACCCTGTAAATTTTTGCGGCCAGATAAACGATCCCTAAAAATGTTACGACCAAAAGAAAAATCGAAAGTACGAGCTCCCAAATGGGAACGCCCCCCTCACCCACGCCACCCGGAAGGCGCATCATCATCACAATGGGTGAAGTCAGTGGAAAAATAGAAAATCCCACTGCAATCGGGCCATGTGGATTCGAAAAAACAGAAAAGAACCCCACATATATCGCCAGCATCAACGGCAGGATTATGGGAAAAATAAACTGTTGTGTATCCGTCTCATTATCCACCGCGGCTCCAATAGCCGCGTAAATTGAACTGTAGATCAGGTATCCGAGCACAAAATAAATCAGAAAGAAACCGATCATCAGGCCCATGGGGATTTTCAGGAACTCCTCTATTAATAGAGATGTGGTCGCATCGGCCGGAAGCCCGTCAACCGGAAAGGCAGGGTCCATGCCCGGAGTCCCGGGCCTCTCCAATAAAATGGCGGGATCAAGGTCCAAAAAGATCAGGGCGAGAACCATCAGCAGCGAAGCGGATATGATCCATATCAGGAATTGGGTGACCCCCGCCAGGGAAGTCCCGATGATTTTCCCGAGCATAAGTTGAAAAGGTTTGACCGATGAAATGATAATTTCAATAATACGGCTGGTCTTCTCCTCTATAACGGAACGCATTACAAACCCCCCGTATATAATAATGAACATCATTATGAGGTATCCAAAACCACCCCCCACAAGAGCCTTAAATTCGTTGATCCCCTTACCGCTGCGTTCCCCGGCAAAGGTGGCAGTGTTGATCTCATAACCCTTCCCGAGATTGGCGTACGTCTGCGGGCTCATTCCCAATTCCTCCAGGCGGTAGGCACGTAATTCCCGCTCCAGAATACGTTCAATATGTTCCAGTACCTGTGTACTGGGGGCCTCGCGGGTAAAAAAATATGCGCTTTCAACTACTTTGTCAAGCGGGCCCCGGTCCTCGAGGTGGAGCAAGCCGTAATAACCGAGGGAAAGTGTGCTGTCCTTGGCCTCCTCAATTGAAATATCCCGCATCATCACAAAAGCAAGCCCGGGCTGCGGAAGGAATTCCTGCTGGAAGTGGCCACTCTCGTTTAAAACCACCACAATGCGTTTTTCGTTGTCATTGATCTTGGTGAGATATGCAATCAGGACTACCATTCCCACCAGGAGTATCGGGCTCAGGAACGTCATGATTACAAAGGATTTATTGCGGACCTTGGCGAGGTATTCCCGTCGAATAATCAATCCAAGTTTACGCATGGGCCTCCTGCTTTTGAACGGTTTGAATGAAAATATCATTGACTGATGGAACGACCTCCTGAAATGAGGATAAAACACCTCGCCGGGTGAGGTAATTCATAAAGTCACCCTGGTTTGCATCCTCCAGGCTGACCACAAAATCCCAGATACCTTCATCGGAGTGAAAGGCGGACCGAACCACCGGTGCCAAAGCTTCCATCCCGTTCAGCCCATCCTCCTGCTTTGAGGGCATCCATCGCACCCTGAATTCATTGCTTCGGTAAGCCTTTTTTATAGAAGATAACCTTCCCTCCAAAATCTTATGAGACCGATGGATCAGTGCAATGTACTCGCAGAGTTCCTCAACGGATTCCATCCGGTGTGTTGAAAAAATTATCGAAGCTCCCTCATTTCGCAATTCCAGGATTTGATCCTTTATCAACGCCGCGTTAATCGGATCGAACCCACTGAATGGTTCATCGAAAATAAGGAGTCTGGGCCTGTGCAGTACCGTTGTAATAAACTGGATTTTCTGAGCCATACCCTTGGAGAGTTCCTGAACCTTGCGGTTCCACCAGTCCCCGATTTCAAGTTTTTCGAACCAGTAGTTCAGTTCCCTGTGGGCATCAGCCCTGGAAAGTCCTTTGAGCTGGGCCAAATAGAGTGCCTGCTCCCCTACTTTCATGTTTTTGTACAGGCCGCGTTCCTCGGGTAGATAGCCAATTTGAGCCACATGTTCAGGCTTAAGCGGTTCCCCTCCGAGATATACCTGCCCCTGATCCGGAAAAGCAATTTGATTAATGATCCGAATCAGCGTTGTCTTACCAGCCCCATTCGGACCCAGCAAACCGTAAATAGAATGTGTTGGAACCTCGAGCGATACCCCGTCCAGTGCCTTAAAATTCCCGAAAGATTTACTGACTTCCCTGATGGAAAGAATGGGATCCATACCGATTTGATTTGAGTGGTTTAAAGATAGGTATTCAGGACTAACTATTGCACGATCTGCGCTTCAACCCGGGCTTTTTAACACTGGCGGTAAAGCTTGCAAAAATGGGGCGCGGCTTTAAAAGAAAAACCCATCCTTAAACGAATTTAAGGATGGGAAAAAAATTGCTATGAAAAAGAAAATTAATATTGGAGTCCCAATATCAAGTCAAATATACATTTTTTATTTTAATGGGACGCAATTATCCTCAGGAGAACATATCCTTTACTTTCTCAAAGAAAGATTTATCAGATTTCTCTGGCTTTGGTTCAAATTTTTCATCGTTTTGCATACGTTCGAAAAACTCTCGTTGTTCCTTGCTCAGCTCTTTAGGAGTCCAGACGTTAACATGAACGAGTAAATCGCCGGTGCCATATCCGTTAATGCTCTTTATCCCTTTATTTCGCAATCTGAGGATTTTACCGGATTGTAAACCGGACTCCAGTTTAATCCTCACTTTTCCCCCTACGGTATCTATTTCCTTGGAGGTTCCCAAAACTGCATCCGGGATACTGATATACAGATCGTAATGAAGGTTGTCCCCTTCCCGCTTTAAGGTCGGATGTTCTTTGGTTTCAATAGCAACCAGAAGATCCCCAGGTATCCCGTTCCCCGGAGCCTCATTCCCCTTTCCGGAAACTTTGAGCTGCATACCCGACTCGACCCCTGCAGGTATTTTTATAGAGACCGTCTCTTCCTGAGCAATCAGTCCGTGGGCGTCTGCGCCTGCTGGCTTATGATCGAGCACCTGCCCGGATCCCCCGCAGGTTGTACAGGCAGTAGCTGTTTGCATCCGGCCCAGGATTGTATTGGTCACCCGTGTCACTTGCCCGCTACCTCCACAGGCAGCACAAGTCTTGTAGGTCACTCCAGATGCCTGAATTTTGCGCTTTACTTTAATTTTTTTCTCGACTCCGTTGGCGACTTCCTCTAAACTGAGATTCACACGAATACGAAGGTTACTTCCTTTAACGCGGGCCTGTCCACCCCCGAAACCGCCGAAACCGCCACCAAATGCACCTCCGAATGCACCCCCGAAGATATCTCCGAACTGGCTGAAGATGTCCTCCATATTCATGCCGCCGGAACCGAAACCTCCATTCCCTTCAAAAGCAGCATGACCAAAACGGTCGTAACGTGCCTTTTTATCGGAATCACTCAGCACTTCATACGCTTCGGCCGCCTTTTTAAAATTCTCTTCAGCAGCAGAATCTCCGGGATTCCGATCCGGGTGAAATTCGATCGCTTTTTTTCGGTAAGCCTTTTTGATTTCGCTGGCCGATGCGTTTTTTTCGACTCCCAGTATTTCGTAATAATCCTCCTTCATAAGCTTATTTTCCTACAACCACTTTAGGATGCCGGATTATCCGATCCCCGAGTTTGTATCCTTTTTCGATAACATCTATAACCTTCCCTACCAGTTTCTTATCCGGAGCGGGAATCTGCGTCACTGCTTCGTGCACCTCTGGATCGAAGGTATCCCCAGTTTTCACTTCAATTTCCTCCAGGCCCTTTGCCTTTAAGGTATCGCGGAATTTATTCTGTATAAGGGTTACCCCTTTGAAGAGTTCAGAATCCTCCGACCTGTCTATTTCACGTACAGCCCTGTCAAAATCATCCATTACAGGAAGAAGGGCTGAAATCACCTCCTGCCCTGCTGTCTTATAGAGATCCATCCGTTCCCGCGTGGTGCGCTTCTTATAATTCTCAAATTCAGCAAAAAGCCTGAGAAACTTATCTTTTTCCTTGCCCAACTCCTCTTTTAGAACCTCTTCTTCAGATCGCTCTTCTCCATTGGCTTCCTGCTGCTGTCCGTTTTCCAGAGTCGCCTCCTGATCCTGCAACAAATCGTCCTGTTCGTTGATTTCTTTATCCTTATTCATACGAAAATTCAAAATTTACATCGCTTAAATGATGGCAAAAGTACTGCCATTTCTAAGAAAATGTCAAAATGTCACTAAAAATCGGCAATAGTAATAGGATTCCGGCAGCATCGCCGGCAGATATCTCAGGGAGTCAGTAAATTTTCCAAAGCCTGATGCACATTGTGGTAAGTAAATTTGAACCCTTCCATAGCGATCTTTTCCGAACTGACGCGCTGGCTGGCCAGGAGGAGGTTAGACATTTCGCCAAAAACAGCTGAAAGTACCCAGGAAGGAACTTTTGGCAGCCACAGGGGTTTGCCGAGGATGCGTGCAATTTCCTGAGTGAGTTTTTGATTGGTGACCGGATTCGGGGCCACAGCGTTATAAATCCCCTCCAGGCGCTCCTCCAGGGAAAAAATCATCATTGAAGCGAGGTCCTCCAGGTGAATCCAAGACTGCCATTGCTGTCCACTTCCCAGTGGAGCACCCACCCCCAGCCGAACGGGTTTGACAATTTCCGGAAGGGCTCCACCTTTTTTTGAGAGTACCAAACCAATCCGCATAATCCCCAAAGGAAGACCCATAGTTTCAAATTCCAGGGCCGCACTTTCCCACAGCTGAACGGTTTCAGCCAAAAACCCCTGGCCGGAAATTTCGGATTGTTCCGTGTATAAATCGGTTACTGAATCCGGGTATATCCCAATTGCAGAGGCAGAAAGCACGTATTCAACTTCATGAGAATCGAGGGCGTTCAAACCGCCTTTTAATGTATTCAGGCTATCCGTCCGGCTCTGCTGGATCTGCTTTTTGTAGGAAGCAGTCCAGCGCCTAGAAATTGTAGCCCCGGCAAGGTTTATAATACATTTGACCCCCTCAAAGCTGGCAGGATCAATATATGCGGCAGCGGGATCCCAGAAAAAGCCTTTTACATCACCTTCGTCCCGGATTTTAGCGCGGGAGGTTGTCAGGTAATGCACTCCCATACCTTTCTTACGGAGTTGAGTAACCAGTTCCTTACCTACGAGACCCGTAGCCCCTGTTATGAGTACTTTCAAAGCTATTTTTATGCAAAAATAGTGCTTTACCCGCCGAGGGCCGTAGAGATTATAGGGGATTTAACACTTTAGGCCGGAATACCTGACAAAGCGGGTTTTGAGGCTCTTAACATTTCCCGTTTCCCGGGAGGTCCGGGCAAGCGTTCTGTGACAAACCCGGCAGTTTGCATGGCTCTTCGAACACTTCCCTTAGCCGCGTAAGTGACCAGAATCCCCCCGGGCCTCAGTGCCTTATACATGCGTTCAAAAATATCAAGTGTCCAGAGATCGGGTTGTACCCGGGCGCCAAAAGCATCGAAATAAATCAGATCAAAAGAAGGATGCTCAGTTGCAAACTCCCTTACATCCGACTTCCGTTTGCAAAGTGAAAAACCCGGTCCGATGGTTACGGGTTCGTTCCAGGGACTTAAATGCAGTTGTTTAAATAACTGAGCTGCTGAGGGGTAATCAAGATCGGATCCATAGTCCAGTTGACTCCACTCCGATTGAGGTACCGGGTACATTTCCAGGGAGGTATACGCTATGCTCAGGTTATGGGAAGGAGCTTCCAAAAGGGTGATCAGCGCATTCAACCCAGTTCCAAAGCCAATTTCGAGGATCTCCAGTTCCCTGTCGGAAAATTGCCCGAGTCCTGCTTGAATAAAAACGTGATAGGCTTCCTGAACCGCGCCATGCATTGAATGGTACTGCTCATTCCAGTCGGTCAGCTGAATGGTCTTTGACCCGTCCGAGGTCCGCACGATCCTGCGCTCCATCCTACTGCAAGATTCGAACACCAGTAGCCTCGAAACCGTTCTCGAATTCAGAACCCCTGATCTGCGCAATGAGCGAATCTGATGCTCCTGCATCTTCGGCCAAATGCCGGCGCTCATCTTCATCAACTTCAGAGATAAATGCCCTTCCTTCAACAACAACTGTTTTCCCACTGATATCCTTGGGAACAAAAAATCCATAATCCTTAAACCGGACCATCACAGATTCATCGTTGGGCAGGTTTACACGCATCCAGCAACCTTTGGCCTGGCATACTTCAGCAACTTCCGCCTCAAAACGCGTACTAAGCGAATCTCCCGGTTTCAAGTCTGCAAATACCTGACCGAGCTCAGATTGTTCATAGATTACTCCGTCGGTAAGGGGTGCGCCAGCCAGGACAAACGATGGGCTTTCTTCAGCCTCAGTGGGGGTTTTCATCTCGGTTTTGACCTCTTTACATCCGAAAAGAAGTGAAAAAATGATAAGGAAAATGTTAAAATATTTCATAGTCGTCAGTTTACAGCCTGAGTTTGCAAATCTCTTGATTTTAAGGGATAAATTAAAAGGAGTACTGATTTAATTTACGTAATTTTAAACTGCAAAATCAGGCGTATGGATTTATCAACTCTTCAAATTCCCGTCCAGAAAACAACAGATTCCCAGCTGGCAAACGTTGACTTTTCGAACCTTCCATTTGGAAAGGTCAATACCGATCACATGTTTATCTGCACCTTTAAAGACGGTAGCTGGCAAGATCCAAAGGTAGTGCCGTATCAGGCCATTTCACTGGATCCTTCTGCGAAAGTCTTTCACTATGGTCAAACGATTTTCGAGGGTATGAAAGCTTATAAGGATTCCAAGGGAGGGGTATGGTTATTCCGTCCCGAAGAAAACCAGAAACGTCTAAACATTTCTGCGAAACGACTCGCCATACCCGAAGTACCGAAAGACATTTTTATGGAAGGGCTTAAAACACTTGTTGAGACAGACCATGAGTGGATCCCGAGGACCGAGGGAAGCTCGCTGTATATAAGACCCTTTATTTTTGCTTCAGGACGGGGGTTTCACGCCTCACCGGCAGATGAGTACACCTTCATAATTGCCTGCTCCCCATCCGGGTCTTATTTCGCAGGAAAGGTCGGTGTCCGTATCGAAGAAACCTATTCAAGAGCTGCCAATGGGGGTGTCGGGTATGCAAAAGCCGGAGGAAACTATGCCGGTCAGTTCTACCCTACTCAACTCGCGGTGGCCGATGGCTATCAGCAGGTTATTTGGACCGACGATAACGCCCACGAATATATTGAAGAGGCCGGAGCGATGAATATTTTTGTTCGCATCGGAGATACCCTCCTCACCAGCCCTACCTCTGACCGCATCCTGGATGGGGTTACACGGAAAAGTATTCTTAAACTGGCCGAAGCTGAAAACATTCCGACTGAAGTTCGCAAAATCAGTGTTCAGGAATTGCTGGAGGCTCAGAAAAACGGGGCGTTAAAAGAAATGTTCGGTTCTGGGACGGCAGCAGTCATCTCCCCGATTAGCAGTTTTGGATATAAGGGACAGCGGTATGAATTGCCACAACTCGAAGAGAGCTATGCAGCACATTTCAAAAAGCGCATTACCGACATTCAGTACAACCGTGCTGAAGATCCCTTTGACTGGAGATACCCTGTTAAGTAATAGAAAAGCCCGCTGGAGCGGGCTTTTTTTTTTAAGTATCCAGAACAATGGCGATATTGGGTTTAAAGTAGTTTGGTCCCTTAAGCACCTTGCCATCTTCCCTGTAAACCGGTTTACCATCGGATCCCAATTTGCTCATATTGCTCCGCTGTATTTCGGCAAATACTGCCTCGATTTTCTCTTGCATTCCGTGTTCGAGTATCGTGCCGCATAAGATATAGAGCATATCCCCCAGGGCATCGGCCACCTCGACCATATCGCCATTCTGGGCTGCTTCATAATATTCCTGGTTCTCCTCTTGCATTAGGCTGAAACGCAGCGCATTTTTCCGCCTGCCCAGATCAGCAGTAGGCTCCTCTGAAATTCCCAGACCAAAGGCGCGGTGAAATTCGGCAACAGCCTTTATTTTTTCTTTCATTTATGTAGGGGTTTGGTTTAGCTTTGCGCTAAAATAAAAAATATGTTCACCACCGGGCAACTCATTTTTGCAATCGCTTTTGTCCTTGTTTTTGTCGCTGTAATCATTCGAATGTATCGAAAGGACAGGAATTGGCAGCGTGAGCAGTACAAGGGTGTTGTCTGGGTTCTCATTTTTTTTATCGGGTTTGTCTCGCTTCTGGTATTCCTGAAATACATTCTTAGACCGTAACGAATTTCGAACCATCCACAAAGGTTTTCAATTCATTTACAACGTTTTACGAAAAAGATTGTTGAAAATATAAGAATTGCCGTACATTTGCGTTAGCCAATTAAACAACCTTTACCGATGGTGATTTTTATTACCATATTCATAGCGCTTGTCGTCCTGAATGTGCTTCTGCTAACGTTCAGCACCTCCCTTCGATTTACTTTCAACCGGGATGCGGTTTTGGGACAAAAAGCTGAGAACACTAAAAAAGTGTACAATTTTAAATCGGCAGACTCTGATTTGAAGAAGGCGATCTAAGCCCTCTTCTGAATTCGATCCCATGAGTCCCGCCCTGCATGTTACATTCACCTCAAGAGATTTATTCCAATGAAACACCTGCTCCTTATTTTTTTAGGCGGTGGGACAGGTAGTGCGCTGCGCTACCTCATAAGCGGATATCTTAATTCCAGTGAATCCCAATTTTATTTTGGGACCTTCCTCGTCAATATCCTTGGGTGTCTCCTATTGGGCTTTCTCGTTGGGCTTTCGTTAAAGGAAAATTCAGTATCAGGAGAAGTAATGCTCCTTTTAGGTGTTGGATTTTGTGGAGGCTTCACAACGTTTTCCACTTTTGGAATGGAAATGTTCACCCTGCTGCGGGAAGAAAACTACGCAATGTTTTTTCGGTATACAGGGGGAAGTCTGATCATTGGCCTGTTGTCGACAGCCCTCGGCTTCTGGCTCTCACGGAGCTTCTAGTCCCTGCCAGATCGGCCAGAACTTTTCACATGTCATTTTTTCCCCCTTTAAACCCTTCCCTAACCTGATTTAGATCTGTCTGGTCATAACCTATAGAAACATTTCTATTTTTATTATTATACCCCTATTTTATTAGGGGTATAATTATTATAATGATACTTAAATGCAAGTCACCCCTATTTTTATAGGGGTATTTTCTATTTTCTTATATATTTGAACCGATTAACTAAAGTTATACTCCATGAAAAAGGTGGAAGCGATCATCCGAAAATCCAAATTCGACGAAGTCAAAAAGGCCTTGCATGCGATTGAAGTCAATTTCTTCAGCTACTGGGACGTTACCGGGGTTGGAAATGAAAAGCAGGGACATATATACAGGGGCATAGCCTATAGCACTTCAGATATCCAAAGGCGTTTCCTGGTCATCGTAGTGTCTGATGACTTCCTCGACCGGACCGTACAAACCCTCCTGGATTCAGCTTACACCGGAAACGTGGGGGATGGTAAGATCTTTATTTCCGAGGTCCTCGATGTATACAGGATCAGAACAGGGGAAAACGGCCATACCGGAATTAACTAACCAATCGCTCAAAACGCACATTCTATGGATCTTGCCACTTTTACTGCCAACAACGTATGGATGATGGTCTGTACCGCACTGGTATTCTTTATGCACTCGGGATTTGCCTTTCTGGAAATCGGGCTCACGCGTCAAAAAAATACGATCAATATCCTTTTCAAGAATATTTTCATAATTACTGTAGGGCTGCTGATGTATTATGTCTGGGGCTTTAACCTGATGTACCCCGGAGCATTTAATGGGTTCCTGGGGTTTGGTGGTTTTGGACTGGAAACGGATGCCGCAGGAGTAACCGCCGCCTACGCCAATGGCGGATATACCTATTGGACGGATTTCCTCTTTCAGGGAATGTTCGCAGCCACTGCGGGAACCATTGTATCAGGCGCTGTAGCCGAACGAATTCGGATTGGCCCCTTTATGATGTTTATCTTCCTTTACGTGGGTATAGTCTATCCTATTGTAGGTTCCTGGCAATGGGGTGGAGGATTTCTTTCCACATTAGGAAATGAGCATGGCGGGTTCTATGACTTTGCGGGCTCCACGCTCGTACATTCTGTGGGAGGCTGGGGTGCCCTGGTGGCTATTTGGTTGCTCGGGCCAAGAATTGGAAAATTTGACGAAAACGGCAAATCGAACGCCATTCCGGGACACAATATTCCCCTGGCCACCGCCGGGGTATTGATCCTTTGGCTGGGATGGTTCGGGTTTAACGGTGGCTCGGTGCTCTCTGCAGATCCGGCCCTGACTTCACTTGTCCTGACGACAACAAGCCTGGCAGCTGCAGCTGGAGGTGTCGGATCCTTTTTGGTTTCCACCCTGGCATATAAGACATACGACCTCACCATGTTTCTCAATGGCATCCTCGGTGGCCTTGTGGGGATCACGGCAGGAGCCGACCTGATGTCCCCTAATGAGGCCGTTATAATCGGAATAATCTCAGGGGGAATTATCGTTGGAGGAATTGCGCTGATAGACCGATTGAGAATGGACGATCCGGTCGGGGCGGTTACGGTTCACCTCATGTGTGGGATTTGGGGAACACTCGCTGTAGGCCTTTTTGGCGCCAAGGCAGGGATACAGCAATTTCTGTATCAACTCGGCGGGATATCCGCCGCTGGTTTATTTTGTGTCGCTTCGGCTTTCACAATTGTTTTTGGACTCAAAAAGATTGTTGGGATTCGGGTAGACCGGCAGGAAGAATTAGAAGGTCTGGATTTGCATGAACACGGGATGGATTCCTATGCAGATTTCCGGATGAACCAACACTGACCTCAATTGAGGCCGGGATTGGCATGAACACGGAACAGGCCCCCATACAGTTTTTCGGAGAAGCCGTCAGCTACCTGAATTAAAGCCCTTGTTTCTGGAGAATCCCTGCGTCATTTCTTAAAGGCTTTGACCCCGGCGCGAATTTCAACATCCAGGTGATTGACCTTAGGTACAAGGGGACAGGAGTACTTCGGATTGTAGGTGCAATACGGATTATAAGCCTTATTGAAGTCCAGTAGTATAGAATCCCCTCCGGGGATCCTCAAATCGATATATCGCCCGCCTTCATAGGTTTCCTTACCATTGGTCCGATCCGAAAAGGGCAGGAAGAGATAATCTTCATATCCTTTTTCCAATACGAGGTCGGGGCTCTGATAGACCTCCAGCTGATGTGGTTCCCCTTTTAAGATAAAAGTCAGCACTCCATAGACGCGCTCAGAAGCAGCCTCGTCAGTACTTGTTGGCATCTGAAATGGAAGGGCGTCTGGAGTGCGATCCAACCGTGCCACGACTCTGAAGGATGTATCGGGCTGATAGAAATCAAGACCGTCAAAGCGCGCTCTGAAGCGATCGGGAAGCGGAGAAATCTCCGGGTCCCTGAAGGAGGCATCAAGGCTATTTTGAAATGCTGTGATATCGGCTAAAGCGCCGGACCCCTGAGGGACTTCACGGGCACTGGTATCGTGGTACTTTTTCTCCTGCCGGCATCCTGAAAACAGGAGGGTACAGAGCGTCAGGAGTACGACTGCGCGAACACCACTGTTTGTCCTGAGGTTTGTTTTACCCATCATTGAAAAAAGGAATTCCTGTGGCACTAAAAATAAAAAATTAATGGTATGACATCCGAGAAATTTTGGTGCACGCAATACAGATACCCTTCGATTTACCGGGTGTTCACTCAATGGCATACCTGGCTTCTCCCAGATACTCATCGATTAAGGCGTTGAATTCCGGACTGATCCTCAAAAGCCCTGTGTTCGGGAGTTCGTACAAATGATCGGCATCCGTATAGCCCTTTTTTAAAAGTGCTTCCAGATAGTAATTTGCCGTCCCAAAATCCCCGTATTTGGCGGTCAGGGAGATGACTTGCAGATAGCTGTTGTAATCAAAAGGAGACGTTATGGTTTTCAACATATTCAATAGGATAAGACCATCGTAATCCGGATTTGGCACCTTGGCAGAAAGTGCGATATACTCATCTACAATAGCATTAAGATAGCCATCAAGGCGCCTGCCGAGGAGCTTTTCTTCGGCAATTGTACTGTTCTTATACTTTGTGATTTTGCCCATTTGATTATTCCACCAACCCAGGTTGTCAAGATTGAAACTAAGCACATCCTCCTCCAGATAAAAAATATAATCTTCAGTCAGGATAAGTTCCTTGAGGCGAACCGCCTCCCATTCGCGTTTCTGATCTTTGTAGGCTTTGGACTTGCGCACTTCCTTTTCACGTGCCTTAAACCATTCTGTGGCAGTTAACCCTTCGAAAAGTGTCTCACCCTGCTTCGCATAATGATGGGCCAGACGAAGCTGATTCATAGCTTCCAACTCCATGATCAGGTCTTTGTAATCGGTATATGCAGACTGGATAAGCCCTTCATCCTTGCGGATGGTACCCCGTTTCATTCCCGTTAGGGTAAAGATTTGCATCCCCAGGTCCAGAAACCTGAGATCCGGCCATTCATGTCCTTCCCCGTGGTAGAGCATAAAGTTTGGCACTTTTCGTTGGTCGAGTAGTTCTTCTTCGGCCAGTAAGTTCAGATATTGATAATCTGCCCTCCCCATTATACCGACAAAATCAAAGGGTTCTTTAGGATTAATAAGCTCGAGGTTCGGAAGACCCGAGGCCACAGACAGAACCCCAGTTACCCCACGAAGCATAGAAGGCACTATGGTGGCCAGCTGGCCACCCGTGTCGTAGCCGGAAGTGTAAATGCGATTCAAATCGAGGGGAAGCAGATCCTTTAACTTCCCAAGGCTACCGCTTACCGCTAAAATCTTATCGGTCAGGGAAACCGAATCACTAAGTGATCTTGAACTGGCCAGGATATATCCGTTTTTATCGGCCAGAGCTTTCAAATAGCGCATTTTCTTTTCAATAGCCCCGTCCATATCACATAGAAAGAGGATGGGCCATTTTGTGGTGAGCTCAAAATCCTGTGGAAGATAGAGTACGATTTGACGGGCAATGGAGTCATTTATGGGGAGTGAATCCAGGACAATGCCCTTTTTTAGTGCTAACTCCTGTGCTGATACGAAGGAAGAGACGCTCCCAAGCAACATTAAGAAAACAAAAAATCCTCTCATATTTCCACTGGCTGCAAAAATCCGGCCAATTTTTCGATTATAGGGTATCGTCCGAAAAGGCATGCGTATTCTGTGGTTACAAGATACGCAATATTAAAGGGAAGTAAAATCCAAAAAACATCCCATATACTCATAATACCCGATTTTTCGGAGACTTCATCTTACCCACCGGAGCATTGGAAATAACTTCAGACAGTATGATATGGGTCCGGGTCTCACCGTACTGAATAAGCTGGTCTATAAAGGTTTCCAGATGGAACTGATCCCTCAAAACCACTTCCATGATAATATTCTCATTTCCGGTAATCCGGTAGCAGTTGATTACTTCTTCCAAATTTTTAACATGCTCCAGAAAGGGCTTGAGTTTTCCCATAAATGCCCTCAGGGTAATGATGGCTTTTAACTGATACCCCAGCTTGGTATGTGAAACCTCAGTATTGTAGCCCTTTATAATCCCGTAATCCTCCATCCGCTTTACGCGCTCGGCAACGGCCGGTGGCGTAAGTCCGATTTTTCTCCCGATTCCAGATAAGGAGGCCCGGGAATTCTTTTGTAAAACGCCCAGGATTTCCCAGTTTAAACCATCTAATTTAAAATCCAAAGTATAAAGTATTTTCTTCTTATTATATTAAAGCAAATTACGGAATTTTTACTGTTAATATTAAGTATAGCACACGTTCTTCAAAGTAATTTACATAAAAATTTCCAAGAGATGTCCGCTAAAGGTATTCGCGATCTTCACGTTTATCGAAAGGCCATGGAGTTACAGACCATGAGTCGGGCCATTTCATTTTGCATCGGCAACCGCCAGGACGCGCTGCACAGCTCCAGTTCTGATAGCTTAAGAGATCAGATAGCAGATGCCCTGCTCACAGATGCTGTGCTGATTCGCAAGCAGATTGCGTTGGCTGCGAGCACCCCGTCCTTAAACATCAGAAGGCAGAGCCTGCAGTTTATCAGCATCATGATCCGCAACCTCAACAGCTATTGCAAAGGCCTTGAAATGGATAATGTACGGGAACGGGAATACGTCCACCTGATGCAAAAAGAACTGCGCAATTTCAGAAAGTCCTTTAAAGCCTGGCGCAAAAGTTTGTCTTCTTAGCCCCCAGGACCTTCCTATCATTACATGTTTCTGCGATACTGCCCCCCCACTTCGAAAAGGGCTTGAGTGATCTGCCCCAGGGAACATACCTTGCACACTTCCATCAGCACACCGAACATGTTTTCATTATGTATTGCAGCCTGCTTTAATTCCTGAAGTCTTTTTGTCCCTGCTTCTTCGTGCTGTTGATGAACGCGGTTCAGGGTTTCGATCTGTGACTGCTTTTCGGCTTCAGTAGCCCGTATCACTTCAGCGGGCAATATTGTAGGGGACCCTTTGGAATTAAGAAAGGTATTCACTCCAATAATCGGGTATTCCCCTGTGTGTTTGAGCATTTCATAGTGCAGGCTTTCATCCTGTATCCGCGATCTCTGGTACATGGTTTCCATGGCACCCAATACCCCGCCCCTTTCCGTCAGCCGATCAAACTCAAGCAACACCGCCTCTTCTACCAGGTCGGTAAGTTCCTCGATTATGAATGACCCCTGAAGGGGATTTTCATTTTTGGCCAGGCCCAGTTCCTTGTTAATGATCAGTTGAATGGCCATAGCTCGTCTCACCGACTCCTCCGTTGGCGTGGTAATTGCCTCATCATAGGCATTGGTATGCAGGGAATTGCAATTGTCGTAAATAGCGTAGAGCGCCTGAAGCGTGGTACGGATATCGTTAAAATCAATTTCCTGAGCGTGAAGACTCCTGCCAGAGGTCTGTATATGGTATTTCAACATTTGGGCCCTGGGGTCGGCACCGTACTTTTCTTTCATAGCCTTAGCCCAGATTTTTCGGGCTACCCGACCGATTACTGCGTATTCCGGGTCAATGCCATTTGAAAAGAAAAAAGAGAGGTTGGGCCCGAATTTATTGATATCCATACCCCGGCTCAGATAGTATTCCACATAGGTAAACCCGTTGGAAAGCGTAAAGGCCAGTTGGGTGATTGGGTTGGCACCCGCTTCAGCAATATGGTATCCTGAGATGGATACAGAGTAAAAATTACGCACTTCGTGCTCGATAAAATACTCCTGTACATCTCCCATGAGCCTCAGGGCAAATTCAGTGGAAAAAATACAGGTATTCTGGGCCTGATCCTCTTTGAGGATATCCGCCTGAACGGTGCCGCGAACACGCTTAAGGGTATCTGCCCGGATTCCTTCATAGACCTCAGCAGGCAACACCTGATCTCCGGTTACACCCAAAAGCATTAGCCCAAGACCATCATTCCCCTCCGGCAATTCTCCGTTATAAATGGGCTGGGTCATCTTCTTATCACTGAATAGCTGGTCGATTTTAGACTGAACCTTCTTTTCAAGCCCCTGGGCTTTAATGTATTTCTCACAATTCTGATCGATTGCAGCATTCAGGAAAAATCCGAGCAACATGGGAGCCGGACCATTGATGGTCATACTCACAGAGGTTTTCGGATCCGACAGATCAAAACCCGAATATAACTTCTTGGCATCGTCAAGACAGCAGATCGAAACCCCGGCATTCCCGATCTTCCCGTAAATATCCGGACGATGTCCGGGATCCTGTCCATAAAGGGTGACCGAATCAAAGGCTGTGGAGAGTCGTTTAGCCGGCATCTCCAGACTGACGTAATGAAATCTCCGGTTGGTCCGCTCCGGTCCTCCTTCCCCGGCAAACATGCGGGTAGGATCCTCACCTTTGCGTTTAAAAGGATAGAGTCCTGCGGTGTATGGAAATTGGCCCGGGACATTCTCCTGAAGTGACCAGGCCAGGATTTCACCCCAACTCCTGTAACGGGGCAACGCAACTTTCGGGATCTGCAAATGTGAAAGGGATTCGGTATGCGTGTCGATATCGACCGCCTTACCCCTGACCGTAAATGAATAGACCGATTCTTTATAGCGTTTTTTGAGCTCTGGCCAGGCCAGCAAAAGATCCCAATAGTGCGGATTCAGGTTTTTAAACTCGGTCTCAAAGCGGGCAATTAACGCAGCTAACATGTCGCGCTCAGCATCCGAACCGATTTTGTCGAGAAACATATCGGTGTCCAACCCCGTTGGGAGCAGGCCTGCGGAATCCGTTACAGCGGTCCCCGAAAGCACACATATAGACAAGTACAGGCCGTAAAGCCGCTCAGCAACTTCCACCTGCGTGTCCACCATTTGATCATATCCGCGATTCGTTTCAGAAATCTCGGATAAATACCGGGTACGGGAAGGGGGAATGATAAATATTTTTTCGGGTTCATCCCCTGAGGCATCTTCCATAGCGGGTGCAGCCCAGGCAATCCCCTTTTTGCTTAAATCAGCCATAACCGCCCTGAAAAGGCGATTCATCCCCGGATCGTTAAACTGGGAGGCAATTGTTCCGTAGACCGGAAGGGTTTCCGGGTCGGTTTCCCATAAGCCGTGATTGCGCTGATATTGTTTCTTGACGTCCCGCAGGGCATCAGCAGCCCCCCGCTTATCGAATTTGTTAATGGCCACCAGATCGGCAAAATCGAGCATGTCAATTTTCTCCAACTGGGTAGCAGCACCAAACTCAGGGGTCATTACATAGAGCGAAAGGTCTGAATGCTCAAGGATCTCGGTATCGGACTGACCGATTCCGGAAGTCTCCAGGATAATCAGGTCAAAACCAGCAGCCTGCAAAACACTCACGGCTTCCTTAACGTGTTTGGAAAGTGCCAGGTTGGATTGCCGTGTCGCCAGGGAGCGCATATAGATGTTCGGGTGGTGAATGGAATTCATCCGGATACGATCTCCCAGTAGCGCCCCTCCTGTTTTACGCTTGGAAGGGTCGACCGAAATAATCCCCAATGTCTTCTCCGGGTGTTCATTGATGAACCTTCTGACCAATTCATCCACCAGGCTGCTTTTCCCTGCGCCTCCCGTACCGGTAATTCCCAGGACTGGTGCAACGTGTTCAGGAGCAGGGAAAGACTCCTGTACCTGCTGATAGGCCTCAGGCCTGTTTTCCGCCAGGCTTATCAGTCGCGCCAGGGTTGGCACATCTTTTTGCCGAATCAGTTCTTTCAGAGGTGATCGGTCCGGTAAGGGCAACTCGGACACGGGGTAATCGGCCGTAGCCACAAGATCATTAATCATCCCCTGTAAACCGAGTTCGCGTCCGTCATCGGGAGCATAAAGCCGGGTAATGCCGTAAGACATCAGGGCTTCTATTTCTTTAGGGAGGATTACCCCTCCCCCTCCTCCAAAAATCTGGATATGACCGCTATTCTTCTCCTGCAGCAAGTCGTACATATACCGGAAATACTCATTATGACCCCCCTGATAGGAAGTCATTGCAATGGCATTGGCATCCTCCTGAATCGCACAATCCACGACCTCCGCCACGGAGCGGTCATGGCCTAAATGGATGACCTCAACCCCGGTGGTCTGAATAATACGCCTCATGATATTGATGGCTGCATCGTGGCCATCAAATAGAGAGGCCGCAGTTACGATGCGAATTTTGTGCTTAGGCTTATAGGGGGTTTGGGCTTTCATGATTCTCGAGAATTAAGCGGACTGCAATTTACCGAAAATGTAAAAAATCCCTGTCCCTATTCCGGATAATAAATTCTTCAGATGCGAAAGGGGAGGTTTTTTTTCAATTCTGCAATAATTCTCCCGGAATCATTTGCATTCGGACAAATCGTAAGCCGCTTCAAAACCCTGCGAATAATAGAATTTCAGACATACTAAAGCCTTGACTTTTAGCGTTATTACTAATGAAAAGGGTACAATGGTATTTTGCGGAAAGACTTCTATGGAGATTTTACCGCAGACTGCAAATTTACCCCCGATCATTTGAGTTAGTATTTTTGAGTTAGTTAGTTTAAAGCCCCGCCTATCCCAAGCGGGGTTTTACGATTTTTCCAACCCCGAAACTCACTCATTCACTTTTCGATAGTACCCGTCAAATAGAACCTGGCTTACTTTTCCATCCTCAAGCACCTCCCAGTGCTGCCGAACACTTCCGTCCGGATTTGGGGTCCAGGTAATGCGGTTTACTACCAGCTTCCCTTCTGCATTCTTAAAAGGCTCCGAAGCGAGCCGCATTTGATTGCCCTCTGGTCCACCTTTTAACTTCAGGACATTACCGCTGCTGTCGACCCAAATTTGTTCCCACTGGTCAATGCTGGAATTATAAAAATTAAGACTGGTACCGGTTACGCCGCCTTTTGCACTTTTCCATTGCTCCCTGAGGATACAACCGCCCTGTTCCTTCGTAATTTCATTGACCCCGGCTGGAGAACCATCCGCGAGCCGGACTTCCCATTTTCCAAGCCAGAAATCAAATACCCGGTAAGAGGCGTCGCAACACCTGCACTCCTGTTGTCCCCATACAGACAGGGACATCCAAAATAAGATCCAAAAAATCCTGATTTTCATTCCTTCACTTTATTAAATATACTACAAATGCCTGGAAATTAAGAGTTATGGATACTTTAAGGAATTGTAATTGAGATGGGGGAATTTTCACCTTTCAGATAACAAAAAAGTTAAATTTTAGACAAATAGCCCAAATTATAGGTAAATACACGGGGGGGCGATAATCTAAAGCGCGGTTTTCACCGTAAATTTGTAAGAAACCCAATTCGCCATGGAAAAACAGTATTGTAAAGTGGGATCCATCAATCCGATCGGATCAGGTTCACAGGAGTTGCAACTGCTGAGACACCAGCTTCAACATTTCAATCAGAAGGCACTCGAAGCTGCACAGAAAGATTCGCGTTTAAAGGACTTTTTTGAGCGGAAAGCCCAGAAAATTCAAAAAATGCTTCAGAGATCGCTTTAGATTTTTGAATTCAGGAGGATGGCAGACATTTGCTCCTGAAGTTGGGCGGCCTTTATACGGGCAGCTTCGGCGAAATCTTCTTCTCCGGAAGCGTAGATAATTCCCCGGGAAGAGTTGACCAATAACCCTACCTGATTATTGAGTCCGTACTTGCATACCTCTTCCAGACTTCCCCCCTGCGCCCCTACCCCTGGAATCAACAGAAACTGGTTGGGTACGATTTCCCGCACATCTTTAAGAAAAGTAGCTTTCGTAGCTCCTACTACATACATAAGCCGATCTGCATTGGCATATTCCCTTGTTTTCCGCAAAACTTGCAAATAAAGGGCTTCCTGAGGAGCCGGGAGTACCTGAAAATCAAAAGCGCCTTCATTGGAAGTCAGGGCAAGAAGGATCACATATTTGTCCTCGAACTCCAGGAAGGGTTCAACAGAGTCCCGTCCCATATAGGGTGCCACGGTAACAGAATCAAAAGACATGGTCTCAAAAAAGGCCCGGGCATAACGTCCCGAGGTATTGCCAATATCACCCCTTTTGGCATCGGCAATGGTGAAGTGGTTCGGGTAGGATTCCTCCAGATAGGCAATGGTTCGTTCAAGGGCCATCCACCCCATACTCCCATAAGCCTCGTAAAAGGCCGTATTGGGCTTGTATGCGACACAAAGGTCATGGGTTGCATCAATTATTGCCTTATTGAATGCAAAAAGCGGATCCTCCGTATTCTTTAGAAAGGCTGGAATTTTATCCAGGTCCGTATCCAGACCAATGCACAAAAAAGTCTGTTTTCTCCGGATCTCCGCGGTGAGTTGAGCTACAGTCATGGCAGATCAGAAAGTTTCAGAGGCTTCCTTTAATTTTTCAGTATTGTGGACCAGCATCAGCTCGTCAATGATTTTTTGAACATCCCCGTTTACGATATTTTGCAGATCGTAAAGCGTAAGTCCTATCCTGTGATCGGTCACCCGACCCTGCGGATAATTGTAGGTGCGTATTTTGGCGGAACGATCGCCAGAACTCACCTGTGAATTTCGCTTGGCAGCATCTTCTTCCTGCTTTTTGGCCAATTCCATATCATAGAGGCGCGAGCGCAGTACTTTAAAAGCTTTGTCTTTGTTCTTATGCTGGGATTTCTCATCCTGGCACTGGGCGACGATACCTGTGGGCACGTGGGTCAAACGCACAGCAGAATAAGTGGTGTTCACAGATTGCCCCCCGGGGCCTGAAGAACAAAAATAATCGATGCGTACATCCTTCGGATCTATGTGAACCTCAAAATCCTCAGCCTCAGGTAGCACCATTACCGTGGCAGCACTCGTATGGACGCGCCCCTGGGTTTCGGTTTGCGGAACCCGCTGCACCCGGTGTACCCCGGCTTCGAATTTAAGCGTGCCGTAAACATCCTCTCCAGATACTTCGAACTGAATTTCCTTATATCCCCCGCTGGTACCTTCGCTGAAGTCAAGAAGATGGGTTTTCCAGCCTTTGGATTCACAATACTTGGTATACATGCGGTAGAGATCACCTGCAAAAATACTGGCTTCATCTCCCCCGGTTCCAGCCCGGATCTCCATAACCACGTCTTTGGCATCCTCAGGGTCTTTGGGAACCAACAACATCTTCACTTCTTCCTCCAGGGCAGGAAGTCCCTCCCTGGCCTCATCGAGCTGCATCTTGGCCATTTCAGTCATTTCGGGATCACTGCCGTCCGCCAGTATCTCTTCTGCCTCTTCAATTCGGCTCTGAAGTTCCAGATATTGCTCCCGCTTAATCATTATTTCCTTTAAGTCCTTATACTCCTTATTGAGTTGGACATACCGCTTCTGGTCGGAAATAATATCGGGTTGAATAATCAGGTCAGAGACCTCATCAAAGCGTTGCTTTACAATTTCGAGTTTTTCCAGCATATACTCCTGAGTTCCCAGCGAAGGTACAATTTTTTGAAACCATTTCCAGAGTCAGGACAAGCGTAAAAAGAAGTAAAATCACCCCTTAAGTACCAGGGTGGTTAACGAATTGGGGGATGCCTGTAAATTGAGTTTATTCAAAAATACGGAGCAGGTCACCCTGTAGTTCTGTATTAAAAACCTTGAGCGGATTTGAGGTGATGGTGTTAAGGGGTGTTCCGCTCTGATCGAACCGGGACCCGTGTACTTCGCACTCAAAAATACCTCCCTGGGTCTCGACAAAGGAGACACCGGCATTTTGCTCATGGCTGCAAATACGACTGGCCGCTACAAATTGGCCCTGCAGGTTACGTGCCACCACCACGTCGTTCCGAATGATAAAGTCACCATTATTCTCTAAAGCAGCTCCGTCAGGACCGCTCAGGTCTACGATAAAATCAACACCCGTAGGAACTTCCTGCTCTCCTTCATTACCGCTATCGCTGCTACATCCGTGAACACAGGGAAAGACCAAAGCAAAAGCTGCCCCGGCCCCGAGTGAACGTAAAAACGCTTTTCGCTCCATGGTTTCTTTTATTTAAAGACCTGTTTAAGAAGAAAACGGAATTCTGAAGGGATTCGTATAGATTAATAGGTAAAGGTACCGTAGGGACTCTCTATGGTAAGCTTCTTTTCTGCTGACTTTTCAACCCGCCCAACAATCTGGGCTGGGATACCAAAGGATTCTGAAATCGCTATAAGGGACTCAGCAACGGATTCCGGCACATACAATTCCATGCGGTGGCCGCAGTTAAACACCTGAAACATTTCCTTCCAGCTCGTAGCGGATTCCCTCTGGATCAATTCGAACAAAGGGGGGACGGGAAGCAATTGATCTTTTATCACGTGAAGGTTTTCGATAAAGTGCAGGATTTTGGTCTGGGCACCTCCACTGCAATGGATCATTCCGTGGATTTCCTGGGCGGTGTGGGCCTCGAGGATTTTCCGGATGACCGGAGCATAGGTCCGGGTCGGAGAAAGTACAAGCCGACCGGCATCCAAATCGGTCCCGTCAACCGGGTCTTTTAAGCCCACTGAACCAGAATAGACGAGGTTCTCCGGTACTTCCGGATCGAAACTCTCCGGGTATTTAGACGCGAGGGAGTTGTCAAATACATCGTGGCGCGCTGATGTCAGGCCATTGCTGCCCATGCCCCCATTATAGGTCGCTTCATAAGTCGCCTGCCCGTAGGATGCCAATCCGACGATCACATCTCCTTCCCTGATTCTTGAATTGTCAATCACCTGATCCCTTCGGATCCTCGCGGTAACCGTTGAATCCACTATAATGGTCCGCACCAGGTCTCCCACATCTGCCGTTTCGCCTCCGGTACTATGGATGTGAACCCCCCATTTGGAAAGATCGGCTATCAACTCTTCCGTTCCCTGGATTACGGCAGCGATGACCTCTCCTGGAATTTTGTTTGCATTCCTGCCGATAGTTGAACTCAATAGAATTTTATCCGTGATACCCACACATAATAAATCATCGAGGTTCATGACAAGTGCATCCTGAGCGATGCCCTTCCAAACCGACAGATCACCGGTTTCCTTCCAATACATATAGGCCAGGGAAGATTTCGTACCCGCCCCATCGGCGTGCATGACCAGGCAATAGTCAGGATCCCCGGTCAGGTAGTCCGGGACTATTTTGCAGAACGCCTTTGGGAAAAGCCCCTTGTCTATATGCTCAATAGCTTTGTGCACATCATCCTTGGTAGGTGAAACGCCTCTTTGTTCGTAGCGGCCGGGTGTTTTGGACTCCATGTTCATTTTTTGGAATAGGACAAAAGTAAGCGAATCCGGGGGATTACTTCAAATTCAATAACTCCCGGTATTTCGCCAGCGGCCAGTAGTCGTCACCAACGAGCCGCTCCAAACGGTCGCTATGGTAGCGGATTTCCTCAAAAAATGGCAAAACAGATTCGCAATAAGTCCGGGCCCTTTCGCCGACTTCGCCGATCGCATTTGCGTTTTTCCGGGCTTCCGTCATCGCATCGATTTTGACCTTTAGTTCCTGGAGGTGAAATGAAAGGTTTTCCAAAATACTGAGTTGGGCGGCCCCCATTTTTTTATGCCCAGTTCCGAAAACCTCCTTTAACCCGGACAGGTTTTGCAGCAATTGGTTCTGATAACCTACTACCGCCGGAATGACGTAGTTATATACCAATTCTCCAATAACCCTGCCTTCGATCTGAACGTTAAGGCAATAGGTTTCCAGTTCTACTTCTTTTCGTGCCCGGATTTCAGTTTCTGTCATCACCCCCATGGATCCGAAAAGTTCCAGGGTATCCGGGGCGGTGAGGACCTTCAGGGCAGCAGGCGTATTCGTGTTGTTGCTCAATTTTCTCCTGGCAGCTTCTTTTTGCCATGCATCGCTGTAGCCATCCCCGTCAAAACGGATGCGTTTGCTCGCCTTGATATATTCTCTCAGGACATTAAAAATCGCCTCGTCCTTGCGGAGTTTTTTCTTTTCGATAAGGGCATCGACCTCGGACTTAAACTCCTTTAGTTGGCGGGCCATAATCGTATTGAGCACCGTCATTGGTTTTGCACAATTCGTCTTGGACCCAACTCCCCGCATTTCAAATTTATTTCCGGTAAAGGCAAAGGGCGAGGTTCGATTCCGATCCGTGTTATCCATAAGGATTTCAGGGATCTTTCCGACCACATTGAGTTTGAGTTCTGTCTTCTCCTCCGGGGACAATTTGCCTTTGGAGACCCCTTCCAGTTCATCGAGGACCCCGGCCAACTGTTTTCCAACAAAAATTGAAATAATGGCAGGGGGCGCTTCATTTGCCCCGAGCCTGTGGTCATTGCTGGCCGAGGCGATTGAAGACCTCAGCAGTTCTTCATAGGTATCGACCGCTTTCAGGGTATTGATAAAAAACGTGAGAAACTGGAGGTTCTTCATGGGGGTAGATCCCGGGCTCAGCAAATTGGTGCCGGTATCCGTACTCAGGGACCAGTTGTTGTGTTTGCCCGAACCATTGATCCCGGAAAAAGGTTTTTCGTGAAAGAGAACCATCAGCCCGAGTCTGCCCCCGACCTTATCCATAATATCCATCAGGAGCTGGTTATGGTCCACGGCGAGATTCGCTTCTTCAAAAACGGGTGCCAACTCAAATTGATTCGGAGCGACCTCATTGTGCCGGGTCTTTACCGGAATCCCCAGAAGCATGCATTCATGCTCGAGATCCTTCATAAACTGAAAGGCCCTGTGTGGAATAACGCCAAAGTAGTGGTCATCGAGTTGCTGTCCCTTGGCGGCAGCCTGCCCGAGTAGCGTTCGCCCTGCCAGAACCAGATCTGGCCGTGTTCGCGCCAGCGCCTTATCTACCAGGAAATACTCCTGTTCCCAGCCCAGGGTGGCAATTACTTTGTTGACATTTTTATCGAAATAACGGGCAACCGCTGTAGCCGCCTCATCCACGGCGTGAAGCGCTCTTAGAAGGGGGGCTTTATTATCCAGGGCTTCTCCCGTATAGGAGACAAAAACGGTCGGAATGCACAGCGTCTTTCCATAGATAAAAGCCGGGGAGGTCGGGTCCCATGCGGTATATCCCCTGGCCTCAAAGGTATTGCGAATGCCGCCGCTCGGAAAGCTTGAGGCGTCCGGCTCCTGTTGGACCAACTGGCTGCCTCCGAATTTTTCAATGGCCCTCCCATCGGGAAGCAAATCGAAAAAGGCATCGTGCTTTTCCGCCGTTGATCCGGTAAGGGGTTGAAACCAGTGTGTATAATGGGTAGCCCCCATCGTCATGGCCCAGGCCTTCATGGCTTCGGCGACCTGATCTGCTATTTTGCGGTCTATTTTGGTCCCGGCGGAAATAGCTGCCTTAACACTTTTAAAGGCGTCCTCGGTAAGAAAGCGGAGCATCCGGTCTTCATTAAAAACAGATTTACCGAACACTTCAGAGCGCGCAGCGGGATCCTGTGTTGTTTCCTTGGCTGTGGTTGGCTTTTGTGCAAGTGCCTGCATTCGTTGCTGATTCATAGGATGGGTGTTTGAATTCCGGGGATAAAATCCCTAACGGGCAAAATTATCACAATTCTATAAATTTAGGACTATACCCCCTCAATTTATAGGGGGTGTTAATAATTACATCGATTTTTTTGATAATTACCCCCTGAAGTGTATATAACGAGTGTATAAATATTCTATTTTTGACGGTCTAAAATAAAAAACACTTAAATTCTGTACGCATGAGTAAATCGAAGTTAGAATATATCTGGTTGGACGGGTATCACCCTACCGCAAACCTGAGAAGTAAAACCAAGATTGAAACAGATTTCAGCGGGAAGCTGGAGGACTGTCCAATCTGGTCTTTTGACGGAAGTTCAACCAAACAGGCAGAAGGCGGAGCTTCAGACCTTTTATTGAAGCCAGTGGCCATTTATCCCGACCCGGCCCGTGAAAATGGATTCCTGGTCATGACCGAGGTTTTGAATGCCGACGGGACACAACACGTGACCAACTCAAGGGCTACTATCGACGGAGACGCAGACGATGACTTCTGGTTTGGGTTTGAACAGGAATACTTCATTATGGACTCCCATACCCAACTGCCACTTGGATTCCCTATAGGCGGATATCCGGGACCACAGGGTCTGTACTACTGTTCGGTGGGTGGACGCAATACCCATGGGCGGGAACTCGTGGAACGCCATGCGGACTACTGCCTTGAGGCAGGCCTTAATTTTGAAGGGATCAACCAGGAAGTTGCCTGTGGGCAATGGGAATTCCAGGTTTTTGCCAAAGGGGCAAAAAACGCCGGCGACCAGGTATGGGTAGCCCGCTATCTTTTAGACCGCCTGACAGAAGACTACGGGTACTACATCGAGTACCATCCAAAGCCTGTTAAGGGAGACTGGAACGGAAGTGGAATGCACGCCAACTTCTCGAACAACCTTCTGAGAACCTGTGGCTCTAAAGAGATTTACGAGAAGGTTTGTGAAGCCTTCCGTCCTGTTACCCGTGAGCATATAGAGGTCTACGGAGAGTTTAACGACGAACGCCTTACCGGACTTCACGAAACCCAATCCATTCATGAATTCAGTTTCGGGGTATCCGACCGCGGAGCCTCCATCCGTATCCCAATTCTAACCGTTGAAAAAGGATGGAAAGGTTGGCTGGAAGACAGACGCCCGGCTTCAAATGCAGATCCGTATAAAGTAGCCGCACGGATTATAAAGACAGTGAAAAGCGCGAATATCGAGGTTGAAGCCTGATTGAAAAGCAATACTGTTCAAAGCTAAAACCGTCGGTGGGGCCTTAACCCTTCCGACGGATTTTTTATGAAAAGGTCGTAATCAAGAAGGTCCCGTATACCGCAAGTAAGATCAGTCCCTCCTGCCAGCCCAGGCGACGGCTCCGGGGAATAAATACCAATGGCAAAATAAGTAGGGAGATCCCTAGCATCCAGGGAATGTCATACGCAATCAGGTGGTCATCTACCACGTGAATAGGATGGATGATTGCAGTGATCCCCAACACGGCCAAAAGGTTAAAGATGTTCGAACCGATCAGGTTCCCTACCGAAATCGCCTTCTCCTTTCGAATCATGGCCATAACGGAAGCAGCGAGCTCAGGAATACTCGTACCGATGGACACCACCGAAATTCCTATGATTCGCTCACTTATTTCCAGACTGGTGGCCAGACCCACCGCCCCTGAAATCAAGAGCCTAGATCCGCCCCAAAGGGCAACCCCACCCGCCCCGAGAAAAAAAATGGTTTTATACAGCGGGTAAAGGGAAATAACCTCAGGAATCACTTCGTAAACGGCCGGCTTCTGAAATCGCAACAGGTAAATCAGGAATACAAAGAGGGCGACCACCATTATAATGCCTTCCGTCTTTCCGAGCAGGCGATCCGAATAAATAAAGGCGAAAAAGAGGAGCGAGGAGAACATCATCACAGGCCAGTCGACAAAATAAAAGCTCCGGCGTATGTCGAGCGACCCGATAAGAAGCGTTATGCCCAGGACAAGCCCCAGGTTTGCCAGGTTCGATCCTACGACATTCCCCAGTGCGAGATCAGGATAACCCCGTATAGCCGATTGCAAACTTACCAGGAGTTCTGGCGCTGATGTAACAAAGGAGACTACGGTCATTCCTACTACAATCTTGGGAATGGACAAGCGGTAAGAAAGGTCAACAGAACCTTTAAGTAAGAAATCACCTCCCGCGATGAGCACGACAAGTCCCAGAATCACAAAAAGGATATCCATCGGCACAAAATAGTTCTTTTAAAAGTATTACGGTTAGATTCCATAGAAATTAGAGCTGTAACTATATTTTTAGTTTTTTAACTATTTTTTTAGTTTTATTACTGTTTCTTTAGTTACATTTGATCTGTAAAAACTGTGGAGATCTGTAGTTTCCCTGCAATCAAAGAGATTCAGGTCTACTCCTAACTCCCGTAAGTGGTAAATTCGTATCGAGCATGCCATTTATTTTTTAAGTCCAGGAGGACCTAAGGGAAATGCGGTAGCTAAAGGCTCTCATTCCCTCCCTGAAGTTTTTAAAGCCACTGGAACGCCAAACTAAAGTAAAAAAGAGCACATGGAAAAATTAACCAATAAAGAAGAGGAAGTGATGAAACTGCTCTGGAAGCTCAAAAAGGCTTTTGTAAAAGAACTTCTGGAAGCATTCCCGGGAAAACGCAAACCGCATTACAACACCTTATCCACAATGGTGCGCAACCTGGAAGAAAAAGGGTTTGTAGGCCATGAAGCTTTCGGGAATACCCACAGATATTTTCCGATGGTTTCCAGGGAAGCGTATCGGAAAGAATTTATCGGGGAAACCGTAGCCGATTATTTTGACCATTCCTACAAGAGTCTTGTTTCCTATTTCGCAAAAGAGGAGAAAATCTCGGCAGCGGAACTCAGGGAAATTATCGAACTCATTGAAAAAAAGAAATAGTACGACCATGGAACACTATTTACTTAAAGCCTCAGCCATCCTCGCTATCTTTTTGCTGGTTTATCAGGTATTCCTGAAAAATGAAACTTTTTTTAAACTGAACCGGTTTTTCCTGCTGGGCGGGCTCCTGGCTTCACTCCTACTGCCTTTTATCAGAATCCGGGAAGAAATTATCATTCAAACGGTCCCTTTGAATGCTTCAGCCAAATTAAATCCGGTGGCGGCAATTGAATCCGCCGGTATGGACTGGAATGTCGCCCTGCTCTGGGTCTACTTTATGGGCATTGCCTTTTTTACGGTAGTGGTTTTTAAAAATCTGCTGCGTATTGTATCCATGATTAAAACAGGTAGCACCTATAACCATGATGGATACGTCTTTATTCCATCACGTTATATCAAAGGCCCTTTTTCGTTTTTCAAATACATATTCTATAATCCTGAGGCACATGGGGAAACAGAACTAAATCTAATTCTGGAACACGAAAAAGTACATGGAAGGCAATTGCACTCGCTGGATATCCTTTTGGCCCGTGTCACTGCCATCGTACTATGGTTAAACCCTCTGGTCTGGTTGTATCAAAAGGTTATCCAACAAAACCTGGAATACCTTGCTGATTCACAAGCTGTTAGTGACCTCCCGTCGATTCGTGAATACCAGTATGCCCTCTTAAAAGTATCGGGGAATGAGCTGACCCCCGCCCTTGTCAGCCCTTTCAATCAATCATTAATCAAAAAACGAATAGTCATGTTACAACGCAATCAATCCAAATCAATCCATTTGGCGAAGTACCTTCTGATCCTGCCCATGCTGGCCCTGTTCCTGATGGCCTTTAACCGTGAGACCGTCTATGTAACCCAACAGGATTCCGTTCAGGAGCTCATATTGTCAGATGCCAAAACCATCGAGGTTACCATAGAAAAGGGGACCACGGATGAAGAACTGGTCGAACTCAAGAAAAAGCTCGCCAAAGATGGGGTGGACTTTTCCTATACCACTGTCCGGAACGATGCCCGTGAGATCATTAACCTTTCGTTTAGCATCAGCGGAAAAGCCGAAAACGGCAATCCCTTCAGCGGCAGCTACAATTCGGACACTGAAGAACCCATTAAACCGGTGCTGATCTACATCAATTCCGAAGGAGGCGTGTTTTTCGGGGAAGCCAGCACCTTTAAAAAATTCAGCACCGGCAAAGAAGTTCATTTTAGTACCGGATCCGGCGAAAAAATGATCTGGGTACATCGCTCCGGAGAAGAAAATGGCCATTTGGTCGGAACCCGCATGGACAAGGGGGAATCCGTCTTTATTGTTAACGGAAAAGAGGTCACGGAGGAGGAAGGAGAAAAAGCATATCTCGAGTTACTTGAGGAACGGGAAAATATGATAATCCTTGAAGTGGAGGAAGATGATCAAACGATCGAGGTGCGTGAAAAAGACGGCAGGAAGATCGTCATCGTAGATGGAAAAGAGGTCAGTGAGGAAGAACTCCGCGAAGCCGGAGCGCATAAGAATATTTTCGTCAAAGTCATCGATGGAGATGGGGACTCAGAGTCCAATATTTTTACAATAGACATTGATGAAGATGACGACGATGGAAACACCATGATTTGGCATACGGATGACGGTTCAGAATCAAAACACAAGAAAATCATCATAAATTCTGAAAAGTCCGGAGACTATGATACTCAAATGAAAGTGATCTCCACCGATGGCAAAAAACCGCTTATCTACATCGACGGTAAAAAGGCCAATGAAAAAGCGATGGATGCATTAGATCCGGACCAGATCCAAACCATCAATGTCTTTAAGGGAGATAAGGCTATGGAGAAATTCGGTAAAAAAGCGAAAGATGGCGTCATTGAAATCACCACAAAGAAGGAATAAAAGCAGTTTAAAGCGCCATTAAATATTCGGACACCGGTCTTGGTCAAGACCGGTGTTTTTATGTCCAGCAAAACCTAATGCACGAAAAACGGCCAAAATGAGCCCTTTTTTCCCTTGCAATTCAGAAAACTTCCTAAAAACCCCCTTGAAATGTATCTTTTTATAACTTTAAAGAAGTATTATTATTTTATTATGTAACCTTTTACAAGGAATCATACTTACTATTTTGAGTATTAAAGGTTTTTACACTTACAATAGTGTAGTTAGTATCGTTAATAATTGCAGAAATGCTTGGCAGATGGAGGGTGAAGATTATATATTGGCCGACGAACAAAGCTAAACCTCAAAACAAGTAGTATGATTGCCATTGCCAAATTCGTGTTTACTGTACTCCTAACTCTGATCCTTGTTTTGATATGATGTAAAGCACGTAAGGGAATCCACCCTTTTGAGAAACCCTAAATTTTTCTGTTGATTTTGTCCAGAATGGTATCTTTACCGCAATGGAAAAAGCATTCTTCACTGGTTTGGCCAGATTGAACAAGTGGCTCCTGCCCTCTTACAGCAAAAAGCGCCTGGATTTATCAAAAGCCAGCAAATGGCAATTAGCCATTATCGGCTGGAGGTATTATGTAACCACCAAAGCTTTGGGTTAGTAGATTATCAGGGATTTTAAAGGAACCCCTTCCAGCTTGTCCCTTCCGTTGAGGAAGCTGAGTTCGATCAGAAAATTACACTGCACCACCACCCCTCCCAGATTGTCGATCAGATCGCACATGGCCCGGGCCGTGCCCCCGGTAGCCAGCACATCGTCATGGATCAATACCCGATCCCCCTCGGATATACTTGCCTGGTGAATCTCGAGGGCATCCGTACCGTATTCCAACTCGTACTCCTGACTGTGAATTTTACGGGGTAATTTACCCGGTTTCCGGGCGGGTATAAACCCGGCATTCAGCCTGTGGGCCAGCAAAGGGGCAAAAAAGAAACCCCGGCTTTCGATCCCCACCACCTTGTCTATATGCAATCCCTCCGTAAAATCAAGTAGCTGATCGGCTGCAAGGGCAAAGCCCTGCGGATCTTCCAAAAGAGGAGTAATATCCTTAAAACTGACCCCCTTTTCAGGGAAATTGGGCACCTCGGTAATATAGTCTCGTAAATTCAATGTAAATCAGGGCTTAGTTATTTTGCCCTAAATCTAAAAAGAAATATATTTGCAACCCCTTAATCAAGGGAATTGATTTCCGGCCACGTGGCGCAACTGAATAGCGCATCTGATTACGGCTCAGAAGGTTCCAGGTTTGAATCCTGGCGTGGTCACTTAACTCGCAAACCCCGCAACAAATGTTGCGGGGTTTTGTTGTTCGGGGAACCGTCGAAAGCTTGCTTTCGTAAGTGGACACGGGAAACAAAACCGCACCGCCCCAGGCGGTGCAGGGTTTGCATTTTCAGGTGGGAATAGCCAGGAAAATCGAGCGCAGCGAAGGTAATCCTGGCGTGGTCACTTAAGCATGAAAAGCTCGCCTGAAAAGGCGGGCTTTTTCTTTTCGAACGAGGCGCAAGCTTGCTTGCAGGCCGAAGTGAGGAAAGTTAAATGCGGAAATATTCCCTAGCTTTTCAAATCATTTTAGCGTAATGGTTCTTACAATTATTGAATCTCCCCGAATAAGTTGAAGTGTTACCTTACTTTTTTCAACCTCTCCAATAGTCTCTTCTGTGATATCTCCAATTAAATCCTCAAGACCGTTATAGAATGATTTTCGCTTAAGAGGCATATTGTCAATAGCAATTATCAAATCCCCAGATTTTAAATCCGCATTATAACCATGAGAATCGTTTACCACAGTTGAAATTTTAAATGCTACATCACCGTTAAAGTTTTTAATCTTTTTTTCTTCTTCACTAGCTTGACCTCCAGTCACTCCCAACAGCCCATCTAAACTTCCGGAGAATTTGAAGTCGCTGTCAGCATTCACTAACCTTATTAGATATGAAAGTATATATTGAGTCCGCTTATTTAGTAATTCATAGTTTAATCTGTCAGCATGGTCTAACGATGTATGTACATATTTTATGCTGCCTGTACCCATTGTAATAGTGGGTATCCTTCTTTGTCCAAAGGCATAGTGGTCGGTATTTGCTATCATCCCTGGATAAAACGGTGTCATTTTTAGTCCTCTCAAACTATCCGTTTCTATTCTTATTTCTTCGAATACGGGATTTGTGCCGTATGAAACATAAAGAAACTCTGCATCTGGATCACCAATGATTTTTTCCAGATTAACCATTGCCTTGATGTTCTTAATCGGAACCGGAGGGTCATTCGCAAAAAAAGCAGAACCATTCAATCCATTTTCCTCAGCACTGAATGTGGTAAAGATTATTGATCGTTTTGTTCTTATATTGTATTTTTTTAGAACTCTCGCCATTTCTATGATCGCCGAAATACTTACAGCATTGTCTACGGCACTATTCCATATTTTATCATTTGAAGCCCGTATAGAATCCACTTCTAAATCTTCTGGAATACTGCGTCCATAATCTGCCTGACTGCTCATTCCCTGACCATCATGATGCCCACCTATTACAATATATTCATTCGGTTTTTCAGTCCCCTTCAAGAAACCAACCACATTCTGTGTTGATAAGATTTCCCATGGCTTAGTTGAATCTAAGACTTCAAAGTCAAATTCCTGAAAATAGCTGACAGGGTTTTTTGAATCTTCATAAAACGGTTCCAAACCAATATTTTGGTATTGCCTGGCTATATATAGAGCCGCTTCATGCTCACCTTTATATCCCGCACCACGGCCCTGGTATTTATCATCTGCTAATTCAGTAACATGCTTTTGTAATTCGACCATTGAGATTTTTTGAATAACCTCTTCATTTGTTAGTGTAGTTCTAGAAGAACACGCAGTAAATAATGTGATTAGTACAATTAGCTCTATTGATTTTTTCATTTGACTCTATATTACTTTTTAAATGAGCAACTCTTTCTTTGGTTGTTACACTTTATATACCCCAATAGCAAGGTAGAAATCTCGCACCTACCGAAGTGAAGGCTGAAAAAGCAACCAGTGAAAGGCTGGTAGATTTCATGTAGACTACGAATCACTCAAATTTAAATTCAAAAACAACTTTCTTGGGTTCACAGAATGCCAACATGTTTTTCAATTGGTCAATTTATAAAGGAATTGGATATGGCCCACATTTCGTGATATCCCAAATTCCAATGGTACCCGAGGTAGGTGAAACCACTGTAGGTTATCCCGTTTTGCAGATTAGGACAAGAATCGGATCATGATCATTACGCATGCTGAACTTTGGCCCGGCTTATTCTTCCACTAATATTCTGCCCCTTCCCCTTTCCTAAGATCAACCCCCCATTGCATGACCTAGGTCATTGTTAATCAGGCATGTATTACATAATTTCAAATGTTATTTTATCCATTGTAGAACGGAATATTCGAATTAATTATGAAGTACAATACGATCATCGTTGGTGGCGGTCTGGCAGGTTTAACTGCTGGAGCCACTCTGGCTAAATTCGGAAAAAAGGTGCTGCTGCTGGAACAACATCACAAACCAGGAGGCTGTGCAACCACTTTTAAACGAGGGGATTTCATCATAGAAGTCGGCCTTCATGAAATGAGCGGATTGGCGGAGGGCGGTACCCTTAGGAACATTTTCAAAATGCTGGAAGTAGAAGATAATGTGGAACTTAAACAAGTACCCGAGTTCTACGGTATTCCCTCAGACAGCAAAGATTTTGTGTTTCCCCACGGCTTTGAGGCGGCCAAAAAGGCACTCATAGACAAATACCCTGAAGAGGAAAAGGGCATAAGAAAGTTTTTGCAGGTTCTGGCTGGAATCCGGAAGGAGGCATTGAACTTACCTCGATCCCCATTAAAACGCAAGCTGATCTATCCGCTTATGCCTTTGCTTTACCCCAATCTGGTAACGGCAACGAAACATACAGTAGGATCCTGGCTGGATAAGCACATCAAAAATGAAAAAACCAAACTGGACCTGGTAGCGCATATTGCCTACTGGGGTGATGACCCCTATACCTTGTCCATGTTTTATTTTGGCTTGCCCTTTGCCGGCTTTATTGAAAGCGGGGGCTATTTTATAAAGGGTGGTTCACAGAAACTTTCTGATCATCTTGCCGCTTTTATCGAAGAACATGGAGGTACTGTGTTATTGGGCAAAAAGGTTGAGAAAATAATCACAGAAAACGGTAGGGCCACAGGGGTGACATTTAGCGATAGTTTTAACAATAATGGACAGTCCATAACCATTGCTTGTGACAATGTTGTAGCCAATTGTGCCATGCCTTTGGTACCCGCCTTGCTGGATGAGCCCTTCGCCAGCACACTTAAACAAAAGATCAGCCCGCACCCGCAGTCTACCTCGCTTTTATGCATGTACTTAGGGTTTAATCAAAAAGTAGATCAATTTGGGGTCAAATACTATTCAAATTTCATACAAGGGGATGATGTAAAAAGTCTTAGGGATGTGCACCCGAATCAACTCGGCGATTGGAAAAAGCGCAGTTTCATCTTTGTAGACTATGAAAAGGTCGATGCGGGACTGGCACCACCAGATAAAGCTGCCGGTGTCATATGTACGGTAGCCTATCTCAAAAACTGGGAGGGTTTGAGTGATGAAGCATACAGGGCGAAAAAGGAAGAGGTAGGTCAGATCTTACTGGAGAGATTGGAAGCGAAATTCCCGGGAATTCGAGACAGCATAGAGTATTACGAAATCTCTACACCAAAAACCATCAAGCGGTACACTTCAAACCCCGGAGGTGCAGTTTATGGATTTGCCCAAACCAAACGATTAACCGGATCCAGGAGATTTCGAAATAACTTTCTGATTCCCAACCTCTATTTTGCTTCGGCTTGGGCGTTCCCGGGCGGGGGTTTTGAAGGTACTATTACGGGCGGATTTTTAGCGGCCCTGCAAATGAACAAAGACAAGATCTGGTCGGATATTGATGCTGAGAAATTCATAGATGATCGCATCGTGAAGTTCAAATCGTCAAAAAAAGTTGACAAGGAAACCGTCGAATTGACTTTTGAAAAGCCTGAAGGGTTTGAGAATAAAAAAGGGCAATACGCCATCCTCAAACTTAAAGATCCAAAAGTAACTGAATTGGATCTTCCGTATCGCTGGCTTCCACTGGGCTCGAATGGCGAGGATGAGCAACTGCAGTTCCAATTCAAGAAGGATGGCAGCAGTTTCTCCATAAGTTGTGAGGGGATAGAGGCAGGAGATGAGGCAATTGTATTTGGACCTATGGATTAGTACAATTTTAATAGGACCTCTAAGAAATACATATTATGAAAGGTGCAATATTTTATTCGGGCAAGTACGGCAGCACAGAACAATACGCTAGCTGGATTGGCGAAGCCATAGGATTTCCTGTATTTGACATCAAGGATCCGAAAGCCGATCCGTCCAAATATGACTTTCTCATTCTGGGCAGTTCAATTTTATACTTTCGGCTGTCTATCCGCGACTGGCTTAATGAAAATTTGTCGAAGCTTGAAGGCAGGTCCAAAGTCTTGTTTTCCGTATCCGGAGCCGGTCCGAGCCCTAAACTCAACAGATGGGTTGCTAAATCCCTTCCCGCTGTACTCGCTGCACAAATGGAGCATGTGGCGCTAAGAGGCAGGTTGGACCATACCAAGGTTAGCTGGTGGGTTAAACAAATGCTTTGGATGGGCTCCCTTTTTAACCCTGATCCGGGAGCCCGTAAAGATGAACGATATGGTTTTGATTATGTTGACAGGAATAGCATTGAACCTGTGGTAGAATTAGTAAGGCAGTTTCAACATCAGGAATTACTTGTGGAGTAAGCTCCGAAGCGTCTGGTAGATATTATTATAAAATGGATGAAAGATTAAAAATAGTAGCCATCTGTGGAAGCCCGCACCGGGGAAATACCTATAAAATACTTGGGATGCTTGCAAATGCCCATCCCGATGTAGATTACAAGATCCTCATGCTCTCTGAACTGGATCTTAAGGATTGTTTCGGTTGTTATTCATGTATCGATAATGGAGAAGAAAGTTGTCCTCACCAGGATGATCGTGATGTGATTATTGAAGAAATGAAGGCTGCCGATGGGGTCATTTTTGCCTCTCCTACCTATGCCAGAACCGTCAGTGCATTGATGAAGAAATTTGTGGAGCGAACAAGCTTTTTGGCGCATAGACCCATCTTCTTTGGGAAATACGCCATGGCACTGGCTACCTGCGCGGGGTTTGGTGCGGACCTGACCTGTAAGTATCTTACCGAACACTTCACTCAATATGGCTTCAACTTTGTGCCCCCGGTGGAACTGATGGTAGCCCGAAAAACAAAAAATGAAACGGAACGCAACCGCAATCTGGCCTTAACTGCTTACGAAAAATTGATTAATGCCCTTCGCTCCAAAGCGGTAATCCATCCCTCTTTAAACCAGCTTGTATATTTCAACATCTTCAAATCGATTTCTGAATGGAATAAATTAAAGGGATGGGCGGATTACGAGTTTTACCATGGCAAGCACGATTTCTACTATGACGTCAAAATCCCTTTTTGGAAGAAGAAAATGGCCAAATGGATTTCAGGGAAAACAGTAAAGAAGATGAAGGCAGAAAGCCGTTAGAGAATTCGGAAAGTCAAACGCAAAAAGTGTCTTCGAATCGCTTCCCAATCCGTCCTGAGCACATTAATTCGGACATGCTAGTATGGCGGAAATAATGTGAATCTTAAAACCTGTATAGATGAAGGAACCGGATAATACTATGGATGCTGTCCCTGCAAAGGCACAAAGGATATTCTCAAAGAGTGCAGAACCTGTTCCAGGACCTTTGCTACTATACTGAACCGACAGTTTGGACACCCCAGGGTACCCGAGGAAAAAGCCATGAACCTGATGGCCGGGGGAATTCTGAACCAGGGCTACCAATGCGGTATGCTTTGGGGTGCGACATTGGCAGTTGGGGCTGAGTCTTTTCGCAGGAATGAAAAGGCAGCGGATGCCATAGCAGTTGCCGTGTTGGCCACACGACATGTGGTGCAATCATTTCTGAACCTGACCGAAACGATGAACTGCCGTGAAATTATCGGATATGACCTGACCACCCTTTCCGGCATGGCCAAATTCATGATTAAAACCACCATAAAGGGCAATGAGAACAGCCGCTGTTTTAACCTCGCCGAAGCATGGGCCCCTGCGGCTATAGATGCGGCCACTGAAATGCTGGAGCAAAAAGCCGAGACGAAAAACGAAACCAAAAGTTGCGCTTCCGAGGTCGTCAGGCAGATGGGAGGCTCTCAGGAAGAAATGGTCATGGTTGCCGGATTTGCAGGTGGACTGGGGTTGTATGGTGGGGCCTGCGGAGCACTTAGTGCAGCCCTTTGGAAAAATACCCTGGATTGGTGTCGCAAAAATCCCGATGAAGACCCTCCTTACTTTAACAATAAGACAGCGAGGAGAATCTTGAAATCCTTTAAGGCCGAAACAAAAGGAAAAATGCGTTGTAATGAGATCTGCGGACAATGTTTTAAGGATCTTGGCGCGCACTCAGACTATTTAAACCAAGGTGGGTGCAAATCCTTACTGGGGGTATTAGGAGGGAGTGTCCATGATTGAGTTTATTGAAAATGCGAGTTGTTGAATGCGTAAACCAACAGGATTATTCGATGCGCTGTCTTAAAACTGACGGATTGTCAATTCAATCCAAAATCCAACATATATTTGGCTCACAAATCGTCAACACAATATCCTGGAATTGTGAAATACGGCATTAAAAAAAAGGGGGGGACGGACGAGGGGTTAAATTCTCGCTTGATCAGTTAAGGCGCGAACCCCGCTTTTTCTATCCGGGTTATGAGTATTCTTAGTCTTTAAAAGAACTCAATCAACGCCATAACTCCGTTATAGGAAATCACTACTGAAAAAAACAAGGCGCCCACCAGCCCTGCGTTGACCAGTACGTGCGTCGGATTACCCCTCATGAGCTTTTTGTTATTGATAAGCAGGATAATCCCAACAATAACAAGGGGTAATACAAAAACATTGAAGACCTGAGACAGGATTTGCATTTCGATGGGGTTAGCTCCGAATACGGGGACAATTAAGGCAAATAAACAGGCTACTGCCGTTATAATCCGAAATTGTCTTGAATTTGTATCCAGGGTACCTGATTGAAAATCTGCCAGTAAGATCGGCGCAATCAATAAACAGGGGAAAATTGAAGACAATCCAGCGCTAAGGGTTCCAAAAACGAAAAGTGTTAGCGCAAACTTACCTGCTATAGGTTCCAAAACCTGAACCATATCCAAAACTTTGGTGACGGGTTGCCCCTGATAAAACAGGGCCCCACTTGCCACTGCCATTATGGAAGCACTGATAATAAATACCAGAACTGCTGCCGTAATAGCATCCTTTTTCTGGCGTTTTAAATGTGACCGGGTCCAGCCTTTACCCTGAACAAAAAGCGGCCTAGAAAGAAACGTGGCCGCTGCCATTGTAGTCCCCACAAAAGCAGCTACCATCATTTTGCCCCCAGGGACTTGAGGTACGGATGGCACCAAACCTTTAAGGACATCCATAGGCAAAGGGTATACCATAAACAGGGATATCAAAAATGAGAGACCCATAATGGTTACAAAAATCACCAGTACTTTTTCAAAGAAGGTATACTTGCCGATGAGCAATAGGCCATACATGACAACAATAATCCCTATGGCAATAAGCAGGACTGTTTTATATTCAATGCCCCTGAGGTCGGGAAAGTTTATGGCCAGAATCTCGAAGATGATATTCGCTGTAATTCCAAGGATGCCCATCAAAGAATTCCATTGGCCGAAGGTAATCCCAAGGATGATAAGGATTGCTATGATTTTGCCGCCCTTCAGGTGTTTTTTAAAGGCATAAAGCGCCGTTTCTCCCGTTAGGAGGGCATAATTTCCGTAGACATAGATCAAAAGACCGGAAAAAACACAACTCAACATCAGTACCCAGAGGAGTTCCATCCCATAGGTACTCCCGGCTACGATCATTGAAGTAACGCTTCCCGTCCCTATGGTGTAGCCGATGGCAAAAATACCCGGGCCAAATGCCAGGACCAGGGCAAGGAGTTTTTTTACAAACGACTGGTCCCCGGATCTCTCAGACATTTATCAATCAATTACGGATTCTGGAAATGGTAGAAATGGCATCTCTTACCTCGGCCTCAAGTCCGGCAAAGTCCTTTTTTTGTATGATTTCTTTCGAAATAAGCTTGGAGCCCATTCCCACACAGGTTACCCCGGCATCAAACCAGCCTCGCAGGTTGTCTTCATCCGTACTCACGCCACCTGTGGGCATGATGCTGGTCCAGGGTTGTGGTCCTCGCACAGCCTTGACGAATCCCGGCCCGTAGGTGGATCCCGGGAATAACTTAATAATCTCACATCCGAGTTCCTCAGCCCGGTTGATTTCAGTCAGCGAGCCGCAACCCGGGGACCAAAGAACCTTCCTTCGATTGCAGACTATTGCAATATCCTCTCTGAGGGAGGGGGTTACGATAAAATTAGCGCCCATCTGTAAGAAAAGTGAAGCAGCAGCGGCATCCGTAATGGAACCCACCCCGAGAATCATACCCGGCAATTCCTCCAGGGCATATCGATTCATTTCAGAAAATACTTCGAAGGCAAAATCCCCTCTGGCAGTGAATTCCAAAAGTCTTGCGCCTCCAGCATAACAGGCTTTCAGCACCTTTATGCCCACATCTGCATCCGGGTGATAAAACAAAGGAACCAAGCCCGTGTCGCGCATAGCCCCTGCTACCTCCAATCTCGTATACTTCGCCATTTCCTACTCGTTTGAATATCGGACCTGCAAGCACTCTATTCCTGCGGGGACCTCTATATGAACAATTATTTTAAATCTTATCTGGAGACCCGCCCGGAAGCGTCACCTCCCATTAACTTTTCAACCTCCTGTACCGTTACCAAATTTGCATCTCCCTTGATAGTATGCTTTAAACAAGAGGCCGCAACTGCAAAATTCAGCGCATTCTGGTCGTCATCCGGATAGGTCAGCAAGCCGTAGATGAGTCCGCCCATAAAGGAATCCCCCCCACCAACGCGATCTACGATATGTGTAATCTGATACTCCGGGGATTTATACATTTTTGTACCATCATAGAGCACACCGGCCCAGGTATTATGAGAGGCAGATATAGAACCCCTCAATGTGGTAATTACTTTTTTAGCTTTAGGAAATTTGGCCATCATTTGCTCGCAAACGGAAAGGAAGGCCTCGGCCTTAACGTGCTCTCCCTGCGTCGTGATGTCTAATCCTTCCGGTTTAATTCCAAAATGTTTTTCGGCATCTTCTTCGTTCCCCAGAACAATATCGCAATAAGAGGTCAATTCCGTCATTATGGCCTCCCGATCGCCACCGTATTTCCAAAGTTTGGCCCGGTAATTCAAATCCGTGGAAATGGTAACCCCTTTCTTACTGGCGGCCTTTACGGCTTCAAGACAGGCGTCTGCGGCTCCCTGAGAAATGGCAGGTGTAATCCCGGTCCAATGAAACCATTCCACGCCTTCAAAGACGGTATCCCAGTCTATCATCCCTTTCTCAATTTCGGCCATCGCGGAGTGCGCTCGGTCATATACCACCTTACTGCCACGGGATACCGCTCCTGTTTCCAGAAAATAAATGCCCAGGCGATCCCCTCCAAAGACAATTTTATCCGTTCCCACTCCCCTCTTTCGCATTTCCATCAGTGCGCACTGACCTATATCATTATCGGGCAATCGGGTGACAAAATCCACAGGGACACCATAATTCGCCAAAGAAACGGCCACATTGGATTCCCCTCCACCATAAATAACATCAAAACTATTGGTTTGCGAAAACCTCAAAAATCCCGGAGGAGCCAACCTAAGCATGATTTCTCCGAAGGTTACTACTTTTTTCATCAGGCTATTATTTATTGAATTATGAAACGAGAGCTACTTAACTAAAGGCTAACCCTCCATTGATATCGATATTATTACCGTTGATAAACGAAGCTTCATCCGACACAAGGTAAGCCACGAGATCAGCTACTTCGCTCGCATTACCTTCCCTTTTTAATGGGGTGGCGGCAGCAACTTTGTTTCGGATCTCATCTTTTGTAAAATCATCGTGAAATTTCGTTCCAATCAATCCCGGACATAAGGCATTGACTCGAATTCCCTTTCCGCCAAGCTCCTTTGCCATGGATCTGGTAAAGGTCGTTAATGCACCCTTGGACGAAGCGTAAAGGGCCGAACCACCGCCACCGCCATCGCGAGCAGCCTGAGAGGAAATGTTGACTATTGACCCGCCTTCAGGTATCATAGGTTCAAAAGCCTGTGAAACGAAGACTGCAGATTTAAAATTCACATCCATAACCTGCGCATAAAAGGCCTCATCAAATTCCTGCAGGGTTTTACGGGCGAAGAGTCCCCCTGCATTGTTAACCAGAATATCGATCCGCTGACCAAATACTTCCTGCACCCTTGCCTTTAATTCCCTGATGTCTGCAAGGCTGGATACGTCGGCCTTCACGGCAAGGGCTCGTTGTCCCAGTGCCTCGATCTCCTTCACTGTTTCCAGAGCTCCCGTGGCTGAATTGAAATAGTTAACAACTACGTCAGCCCCTTCCCTGGCGAGTTTGATTGAAATCTCTCGACCAATATCTCTGGATCCCCCTGTGACAACTGCAATTTTACCTTTAAGTCTGCTCATATCACGCTCTTAGATTCCAAGTCCCTGACCACCTCCGACCTGAATGGTCTCTGCTGTAAGAAAGGCGGCATCATCACTCACTAGGAAGGATACAACAGCTGCAACATCCTCTGGCTGACCCAGTCGTCCCAGTAAAATATTGTTCTTCCAGGAAGCGAAGACCTCTGGTTTGGTCGATTTAATTTGATTGTGAAATGGAGTATCTATAGTGCCCGGAGATACGGCATTCACTCGGATGCCATATTCTGCGAGGTCCTTTGCCAGAGCCCTTGTAATGGCCTGAACGGCAGCTTTGGACGTTCCGTAAATTCCCGCACCTGGCCCTCCGGCATTCCAGGCTGCAATTGAAGTATAGTTGATTATTGAAGGGTTCTCACCTTTTTTCAAAAAGGGGATAGCAGCCCGTGAGGCGAAGAATGTAGAATCCAGATTGAGTGCCATGACGAACCTGTAAAACTCGGTGGTCATCTCCTCGAACCGGGACCGGCCACCCAGCCCTCCAGCATTGTTAACCAAGGCGTCTATTTTGCCGTATTCATTTCCAATGGCTGTGATATTTTCAGTTACGGCATTTTCATCCGTAACATCAAAGCCGTAATATTCAGCGGTAATCCCTTCAGCCGTGAGTTCTGCAACCCTTTGTGCACCTGCCTCATCTTCTATTCCATTTAAGACTACTGCATATCCGTCCTGGCCGAGTCTTTTTGCAACTTGAAAGCCAATACCCCCGGTTGCTCCTGTTATAACGGCTACTTTTTGTTTTGATGTCATTGATCTACTTTTAAAAATTTATATTATTTCGAATCCAATTCGACAGGCTTAATCTTTCGAATAAAGAAATAAATCGACAGCACTGCCAATGGGGCCAATACTGCAATAATTATGAAAGCCGGTGTATAGGACACTGTGGTTATTTGTGGAATGAGCCAGTTCATTATGATTACGGAAACGGCAGCAATGGTGCCTGCAAGCCCCGCCAGTGTCCCCACCGAGGGACCCTGCAATAAATCACTGGAAAGTGTTTGTATATTCCCAATAGCGAACTGGAATCCAAAAAGCACGATGGCAACGATGTAGATAAAGGTCATTGGGTTATTCCCTTTCACCAGAAAGATAATCCCTAAAAGGCCCATAAATATCAAAAGCCCACCGATAAGGATAGAGACTTTACGCGCATAGTCCACCGTGTGTTTTTCCATTAATTTTCCACAGAACCATCCGCCCAAAATACTTCCGGCCATACCTCCCAGATAGGAAATCCAGATGGTACTTCCAATTTCTTCAATACTGAAATCAAATTTTGAATTTAGATACAGAGGCATCCAACCGACGAATAACCACCAAATGGGTTCTATAAAAAAGCGTGAAACCAAGACCCCCCAAGATTCCCTAAATGCCAGGATTTCCATAATTGAAAGGCCCTTTTCTTGCTTTGTTTCCGCCACCGGTACAATACGATCCGCCAGGATCATTTTGCGTTCTTCATCAGTAAGCCAGGCATGGCTCTCTGGTTTGGCCTTATTGATAATAAGCCAGGGAAAGATCCACACAAATCCAACCAGACCCAAGATGATAAAGGTGGTCCTCCAACCAAACTGCGCGTATAAGAATGCAATTAGTGCCGGCGCAATAACACTACCGAGAGAAGCGCCTGCATTAAATATTCCTTGGGCAATTGCCCGCTCTTTTACTGGAAACCACTCTCCGTTGCTCTTGACAGCCCCGGGCCAATTCCCCGCTTCACCCAGTCCGAGCATTGCCCGCACTATTGAAAGAGACACTAATCCTCTGGCAAATGCATGGAGTACAGCAGCGGTCGACCAAAGTGCAATGGAAAAGACAAAACCCAGGCGGGTACCTATTTGGTCATATAATTTTCCGGATAAAAATTTACCTAGAGCATAGGTAATCATAAAGACGTTCAGCATAACCGCATAATCTGTTTCGTCCATTCCGAGATCTTTACCCATCTCGGGCCACATCACTCCAAACGCGGTTCTGTCTATGTAATTAATTACGGTGGCAATACAAATTAAGGCTATTATCCACCACCTCAAACCTTTAACCTTCATACTTCAAGTTTACAGTTAAAGGGACGATTGGAAAGTTCTTGCCATTGCGGGCAATAAAATGCAATACTTATGAGAGGTATCGAATACCGATATGACTCCCTTTCCCTCCTACTTAATTTAAACCTCGCGCAAATTCGTGCATATTTACAGCGAGGGCAATCTATTCTATATTATACAAATACTGGTACAGGGCGCTGAAATGTGTTTTCATATTTGCTTTAGCCAATTGCGGATTTTTTGCTTTTATGGCTTCATAAATATCCCAGTGCTCCTGTATGGCTGTAAAAGCCTGATTCTTATCACATACGTGATACTTTTCAAAATTTGTAATAATCTCAGGGGTAATAATCAACATAAATGTGATCATTGTGCCATTTCCACTGGCCCGAGCAACGGCCAGGTGAAACAATAGATCCTCCTGGACAGCATCCTCACCGTTATGGACTTTATTTTCATAGGCCTTAATGGTGGCCTCCATCTCTTTTAAATTTTGCTCTGTCCTTCGAAGCGCAGCCAACCGCGCTGTCTTGAGCTCAAGTAATATTCGTGTCTCAACAAGAGACTTAAAGTCTGGCGTGTCGAGTTTTAAGATGTCTTCGATCATGCCATTCAGAGCTACCTGACCAATGTCAGCAACGAAGGTCCCACTTTGAGGCTTGGACATTAATAATCCATAAAACTCTAGTTTTCGAATCACCTCCCGAACATTGTTCCTACTTACCCCAAAGCGCTCGGAAAGTGAACGTTCCGAAGGTAGTTTATCGCCTGGCTCCAGATTCTTGTAGTTGATCAAATCCCTGATCTGGACGATGATTTCACGCTGGATTTCATCGTTTTCATTTTTTGTCAGAGTATCTAAATTCATATTCTCGGAGTTGGAAGTAAAATTGGTTAACCAGATTGGTTTGTTAAAATTAAGAAATAATCCTGACTAACCTCTTAATGTTTTATATGAAGATTCATTAGTTCTTTTTAAAAACCATTGGCCCTGAGAAAAGGCCAATGGCTTACTCAAATTGAACTAACTCAAAATAATTCGCTAATGACTAATTTCCAATTTGTAAAATTTTACTTTGGCGAAGGCTCCTTCATCCCGGGTTTGCAAATAATTTCCCGCTTTGAAATAATTTTCGAAAACATCCCATCTCCGAATACTTGCATTATCATAAACAAAGAATTCCCCTTTATTCAGTGACACAACCAATTTGCCCTTGGAGACTTTAACCTCGATATTAAACTTGTTAAAACCTACTTCCTCTTCAAAAGTTCTTCCTCGGTCATCTTTCCAAGCCTCTTCAAACAATACACCTTCTGGAGACACGGCATTGTTTGTAAGCTCCTTTGTTTTTACCCGGATCTTACCATCCTGCCAATAAATCTTTAAAATCGGTGGTGCATTGTTATCCTTTTGGCCAATCTGATCACGTTGATCATTTGAAAGTCTACCGTGAATTTGCATAATAATCACCTTATGATACTTCCCGCCCCGGTCTTTCGAAACAGCCTCCATTCGCATTGTCCCTTTCATTAATCCACCTTCGGAAAACTTCCAGTTTACGGAGTTACTCCCAGGTTCCATCTGTTCGCGCAATTCCGTTCGGGAATATTTGGTATTTGCAGTTGTTGACTCTGGATAGGCATGAAAAACCAGTGACCCGTCAGTGGAATCATTATACATAAACGGAACTAAAATAGAATTCGTAGCGTATTCCAGAATTTCAGGTGGCTCTACTTCAATAGGCCGATTATTATCAGAAATAGGCAATGTAACCTTCCAGTGACTCAAATCTATTTCTGGTAACCTGTAGCGCTTTTTCTTTTTTTTCTGCCGGACGTTACTGTTATCAACGGCAACCAGAACATCATCTGACTGCCCATAAACCCCAACAGACAGGAATAGAAATATCACCAAGGGTGCTAGTTGTCGCATTGTATAGTTTCAATAACTTAATTGGTTATACATCTGGCGAAAACTATTTATTCCGGTACAGGGGCCATAGAAATATTGTCCACCCTTGCTTCTTCGCCCTCATTGGTGATTAAGATGGCTACAGTCGCATTGGCACCCGTATTAAAGGAAAGATCAACCTTTGTATAGGTATCGGCATCCGCCTGATCCATTCCAACTAAATCAACAAGTTTTTTGGATTCCACCTCTGAAAGGTCTGTAATTCCACCTCCAAGTACTGTTAGGGTAACAGATCCCGGATTATTGGTTTTCAGGGTATAGTAATATGTGATAATGTAGTCCGTATTCGGAGTTACTGCTATGCCTTCCTGATAAGCTACTCGATCCCCATCAGAAGGATATTTCGATGCTTGATCCCCGGATTGCACAGGGCTACTAGTTATCTGAATGACCCCTCCAAAATCATTCCGCCACGAATCACGTCCATCTCCAGATCCATCGGGAAGACTGTTATCCTCGAAATCACCTTCCAGGACCACTGGCACTATGGCTTCAGGCACCTCGGGTTCTACAACGGTAACATCCATTGTAAAGGTACTTGTTGCGCCCAGGGCATCTGATGCCGTCAGGTTTACCGTGTAGGTGCCTTCATCTGGATAGGTATTTGACGGATCTATTTCTGCTGAGGTATTGCCATCGCCAAAATCCCACTCATATGTTGTGGCACTTGAGGATAAGTTGGCAAAATTGTACAGTAGAAAGTCCGTGTCACTCTGCGCCGCCGAGAAATTAGCGCTCGGTGGGGTTTCATCTGGTATAGAACCTTCTTCCGGTAGATCATAGTCGAAATCGCATGAGGATGTCAACACTATTGTACCTATCAAGGTCAAAACGGCTGTTAAAAGTTTAGTTGTTTTCATAGTGATACTGATGATATAGTATTAATAACCAGGATTTTGATTCATCAATCCCTTACTTAGATTAATTTCGCTTTGCGGAATAGGCAACAGTAAATCCGTCGCTCCGAAACTGTATCCATTATTATTGGAAAATTCTGATAGTACTTCCTGAGCTACACCAAACCGGAGCAGATCGAATAACCTGTGGTTTTCAAAGGCCAGTTCCACGCGACGCTCGTTTAAAAGATCGGTTTTAGAAATGCTTGTAACCGGATCGGTTAGTCCAGCTCTGTCTCGAATTTGTTGAAATGAAGCCAGGGCTGCCGCGGCAGAGGTTTCCTGTCCTCCTGCCAATATTGATTCCACATGCATAAGTAGAACATCTGCGTAACGGATGACAATCCAGTCATTCCCGGAAAGGGTTGCGTCCGTAGAAAAGGTTTTGCCATCTGCACCCCCATCTTCGCCATTTGGCAAATATTTTGTCACCTGAGTTTGGGTTGGCTGCGCCGGATCTGTCCTTATAGAAAGGGCCGTTCTGTCACCTCCGAATTCATCAAAAGCTGCAATCGCTTCATCCGTTACATAATTTACCCCAACGGTACGACCAACGCCATTTAACCATTCAGCAGAAAAATCCTGACTATCCGTTTCAACTCCAGGATTATACGCAATGGCAAAAATAACCTCGTTATTTCCTTCATTATAGAACACATCACTGAAATTAGGCTCAAGGCTAAACCCACTGGATAGCACACTTTCACAAAGCACCTGAGCATCCGTATAATTACCCAGTGTAAGATGAACTTTCGCCAAAAGTGCCTGAGCTGCTGCTCGGGAGGCCCGGTAAAATTCACCATTCCCGAGGTTGTCAGCTGCAAATTCCAGGTCTGAAACGATTAGTTCGTAAATCTCAGTTGTAGAGACCCGTGTGAAAGCTACATCATTCTCCAGGGGTCCAATAATTCTGTCTATAAGCGGAATGTCGCCATAAAGCCTAACAAGATTGAAATATGCCTGAGCTCGTGCAAATTTTGCTTCCCCTTCGAATTGAGGCGCCATGGCTTCTGAAGCGTTTTCCAATTTATCCAGAACCAGGTTTGCCCTGTATATGACGTTGTAGAAACTGCGATAGTAATTTTGGACAAGTCCATTTGCAGAAGATACATTATACTGCTCAAATTGAGCGGCTTCCCCTTCCTGACTCTTGGTCCGTGTATTATCGCTGCGCATTTCGGTTACATAATACTCAATCTGTATCCCTCGATTGTCATTGAGACTAGTTGAGTTAATTCCCTGCATAGCATCATAAATGCCAATTACGCCTGTTTCTATTTCATCGTCATTGCTGAAATATTCGATGCTGCTGATGGCTGACTCAGGTGTAGGCTCAAGAAAATCTTTCTCGCAGGCACCTGTGAATCCAATAAGGAAGGCCAGTGCTATATATTTAATTGTTTTCATACTTTGCGTTTTACGGTCGGGTGGACTAAAATTCAATGTTCGTTCCTAAGGAAATAGTGCTAAACACAGGAGAACCAGCTCTTTGGTATCCATATGTTGTAGGGCTCGTATTATTTATAGATTCCGGGTTGAATCCTGTATAATCACTCGCGGTCCAATAGAGCAAATTCTGACCTGCGAGATATACTCGAAATCTGGATAGCCCAAGTTTTTCGTTGATATCCCTGGGCAGACTAAATCCAACATTAATATTTCGCAAAGACACGTATGACGCATCTTGGATAATGTCATTAGTGAAGATTTTCTCTTTGATAAAGCCCTGGTCTGGAGTTGTATCCGTATTAAAGTCCTGAGCACTATTGAAGTGGTTGAACAAATACTGATCTCCCATGTTCCGAATTTGGGCACCGTGACTTCCCTGGAACAAGAAACTGAGGTCGACCAGACCGATCCGGAATTCATTGGTAATGCTCCAGATTAGATCTGGATAGGGATCCCCGAGAATAGTCTTATCGTCGTCATCAATCAACCCATCACCATTAAGGTCTTTTACGTACACATCCTGCGCCTCAGCACCAACCGGATGGTAAGGATCATTGATGAATTCCAGCGGGATATCCCGATCGACAACCCAACCGTAGAAAGACGAAATTGGGTTACCTTCCAAGTTGATCCATTCTGCCGCCCGTTTGTCATCCACATTTTGAATCTGTCCATTTGCATCGGCAAAATCGGTCAGTTCATTTTTATTCATAGAGGCTAGTATCGTTGTAGACCATCGGAACTTTTCTGTTGCAATATTTCGGGTCCTCAACTCAATTTCAAAACCGCTGTTCTTAACTTCTCCTAAATTAACCAGTGCACTACTGAAACCTGTTGTGGTAGATACCGGGTTGTACAAGAGTAAATTGTCACTTACTCTTTCATAGTAATCAAAAGACCCTGTAATAATTCCGTTGAAGAAACCAAAATCAACCCCGGGATTAAACTCTTCCAGCCGCTCCCATTGGAGGTTAGGGTTTTCGATGTTCAGAGCGATAAATGCTGCCTGCGAATTATAAACATCTGTTCCTAATAAAGGAATTGAGGGATATAGGTCAATAATGCTATTACCTGTACTGATATCCTTGTTCCCGGTGAAACCATAGCTTACCCTCAATTTCAAATCGCTTAAAAATCCGCTATTCTGAAGGAAACTTTCTTCTGATATCCGCCATCCAATGGAGGCTGCAGGGAAATTACCAAACTTCTTATCTACCCCGAAGATGGAACTTCCGTCGCGTCTGAAACTTACTGATGCCAGATATTTATTATCGTAAGCGTAATTCACCCTCCCGAAGTAAGATTGAAAACGCTCTTCCAACTTAAAGGAACCAATGGAGGTGAGAACGGTTGCTGCACTTAGGGTTTTAATAAGGTCAGAGGTATATCCTGTTCCTGCAGCGCCATCTCCCTGCCATTCCCATTTCTCCCATGACAGACCCGCAAATGCAGATATATCGTGTTTGTTGATGACTTTGTTGTATGAGAAATAATTCTCCGAAACAATGTGGAATCGATTCTCGTTGTTTACATTATAGCTCGCCGCTGAAGCCCCATTCCTGCTAGAAAGCACACCTTGCCATCTATCCTGGAATGTGTTTTGGTAATCCCCCGAGAGATTGGACCTAAAGGTCAACCCATCTGTAATTTGGAATTCACCGTAAACGATCCCTGCTAGTTTAAACTTATAGTCGTTTCTATCACGCTCCAGAACCTTGGCTGCAGGGTTTGTATTAGACGTGTTTGAAATATCGACCAATTCACTACCATCTCCATAAAGATCGTAATTGTCGAAGTGTCTTTGCACTGCATAGTCACCTATCTGTACATCCGGGTATACATTTCGATCCACATATTGAATGGAATTCTCGTCGTGGTAAAGAGGAAGCCATGGTGTCTGTCTTAGTATATCGTGAGTTGAACCATCAAACCTTCGTCTTCTTGTGTAGGAAGGAGCAAGATTTCCTCCAAACCTGAAATTTTTGCCAATTTTGGAATCGAGTTTTAGTCGGAGGTTATACCTCTTGTAGTCGTCTGTCAGCAGGACACCCTCGTCGTGAAGATACCCCATGGAAAGGCTAAACTTGGTATTCTCGCTACCGCCCCGTGCGCTAAATGAGTGACTTTCAATTTTTCCGCCATCAAAGATAACGTCCTGCCAGTCTCTATCAACACCTATCAGGCGCTTGTACCTGGTCCTGTCAGAAAGGGTTCCGGTAGCCTCTTGCTGAGCGGCTGCCGTTTCGGCCACAGAAAAATAATAGGGATCACTTTGACGGGCTTCCTTAAACCCAATGAATCCATTGTAGCTGAACCGCGTCTTTCCTTCCTTACCTTGTTTTGTAGTAATCAGAATGACCCCATTCGCCCCTCTTGATCCATAAATAGATGAGGATGCGGCATCCTTCAGAACATCGAAACTCTCGATTTCATTCATGTCCAAATTCCCGAGAAAATCGCTATCAACAGGTAAACCATCTACTACGATTAACGGCGCAGAGTCGCCATTTAATGACCCCACACCCCGTATCCGTATCGTAGGCGCAGAACCTGCTTCACCTTCTGTTGCTGATATGTTGACACCTGCAATTTGCCCAACCAGGGCATCATCAACCCTGGCAACCGGGATTTGATCTAATTCTTCGTTTACCACACTGGAAACGGCCCCAGTCATGTGAACTTTTTTCCTTGTACCATACCCGACGACAACAACTTCTTCAAGTTTATTCAGATCTTCAAGTAGTTTTACATTAATTGTTTGTTGACCCGTAATTTCTACAGTTTGAGCAACAAATCCTACGTAGGAAAATCGAAGTGTTTCACCAGGTGACACTTCAATGGTAAAGTTCCCATCGAAGTCCGTGGAAGTTCCGCGGGTGGTATTAAGAACAATTACCGTTGCCCCCGGTATCGGGAGATTCGCATCGTCAGTTACCGTACCGGTAACCTGAACGCGATCCTGGGCATTGACCCCAAACGAGAAGAGCAGGATCGCTGCTAAAATAAATGAGATTCTCAGATTCATCAGTTTTTAGTTAGTGTTAATTATCCTTTTGGTTGTTAATTCGAACCCGGTTAGAGAAATCCGAATTCCGTCAAACACGATTTCAACTATAAAACCGATGATTTTCACTATTTTTGTGAAGAACATAAGCTTTATATAGTTTGTGTTTTTGCATTACTTCCCTCCTACAAGAAGTAATCTCTAAAAGGATAGGCGTGCACCTATCCTTTTTCTATTTCAGAAATATTCCCATAATTCTGCATACTTTTTAGCTAATTCGTCAGTTGTTAATCCTGGTTAGCCAATCTGGTTATCCAAATTGGTTTACCACTTTGGATAACCAAATATATGTTATTGAATTGTTAATTAAAAACGATTTTGGGAATTAAATGTTAAAATTTTGATGTTTAACCACATTAAATGGACTCAAAATGCTCAATTATCAATCCATTGAATATTTATCCCTCCATAAAATCTTCTCTAATGGGACTAAACACATCAATTAAAGTTCCGGCTTCCTTGCAGATTGCGCCGTGCATGACATGTGGTGGAATGTAAAAGGCGTCCCCTCCTTTGACGGTTCGCGTCTCTTCCCCTATAGTCAATTCAAAAGAACCACTGACTACGTATGTCACCTGGGAATGTTGGTGTTGGTGCATTTGGCCTATACCACCTTCTTCAAAGTTTACCTTGACGAGCATAATACGATCGTCATAACCCATGATCTGGCGTTCAACCCCCTCAGCAACGGTTTCCCATTCCAGTTCTTCATTCAATAAAAATTCTTTACTCGCTCCGAAAGTTTTCATAATCCGTTATTGTTTTGATTTCAAGTAGTAATACGGGCCTGTCCAAGCATACTCCGTATTGTTTATTATCAATTTGTGCTCTTTTGTCTTATCGGCATCATCCAATACCATCAGAAATACCGACCTATTCCCTGTTTGATCCTCAACACCAACGACCAGATATTCCCTGTCGCTGTACAGAATTTTTAAGGCCTTGATCTTACTTTCGGCTTTTACCGCTATTTCGGATACCGGACTATAACTGCCATGAGGCTCAATTATGGATGCAAATACCGTACTGGGGTGTCCTTTTCGTCTTACCATAAAGGCGGCGTCCCTGCGGAGGTTAAATTCCGGATCATCAGCTCCTAAGCGCGTGAACAGTAACTCGTCCTCCGCTTCGCTGGTCGTGATTAGGGTATAAAACCTGCCTGAACGGTACCAGGAAAGCTGGGTATTAATACCTGAGGGTGTTCCATAGCCTTCCAAATACAGGTGCTGATACCCATTTTTGGTTCCAAAGGCCTCAAGTGCAGCTGGTGTTTCATACTGAAAGTTAGCCTCCATCAGTTGCCCCATAAAATGAAACGGGAGATCATACTGATTGTCGCCTTCAGCTTCTACTTTTAAAATATCAAGGACTATGGGATGATCATAACCTTCTTCGGCTATAAGTGCAATGGTCCGATGTAATTCCGTTCCTGGATAGGCGTTGCGTTCTTTGGCGCTTACCACCTGAATCTCTTTGTTTGAAGTATCGTAAAAATAAAGCTCGGAATGGTGCTTGCTACCCGTTTCATACCTTCCATCAAAATGAGAGGTTTCGTTCTGTATGAGCGTGTTATGGGCTATACTCTGTTTTGCCCATGATGTATTCTCCTTCAGGTAATTCCCACCTCCCTTTTGCTCAATATTGACAAAACGCGCCATTCCATAGTCCTGCAGAATGTCCTGTCCCCGATCGTAGAGCATATATGAGAGTTTGTCATAATGCCCGTGACTCAAACCCTGGGCGGTATACTTAAAGACCAGTTCGAGGTCATCCCGACGCAAAACTGCGATTCCTCCTTCCTTCCCTTCTGCCCCATCGGTCAAATTCACGGAAGATTTTTCAAATGGAAGGGATTTATCCTCGCGCAGGCCAAGGGCCACCGACAAACCAGAATCGGTCAACAAAACACGACCCTGTTTTTTGGCAATACTTAGCAGTTCAGGATCTTTTTCTCCGTAGTGATACGCAATGTTCACAGCAGACACCAATTCCCTTGAGTAATAAGACATCCCTTTTTGCGCATCGTTCAAAGGAAAAAATTCCCCATCCGCATCCGACAAATTTATGAGCGCATAAACGGATTTAAGGAGCACACTGTCCTTGTGTGCAAAAATCTGCATTTCCGGCCTGATATTTTGCAGGCCTACGGCCATTAGAAGAAACGGATAGCTTGCATATCGCTGATAATAAGGTCCTTCCGTGTAATAGCCATCCGGTGAAAAGGGTTCGTCGAGGTTTGCCAGGAATCCGGCTTTTTGTCCCTCCATTCGGATAAGCCCACCATCATCATCTCTTTCCGCTGCTTTCAATCCATCATCTTTGATACCGTACAACGCACGCTCCACCAATTCTTCGTCCCCCATAACAAGACCAATCATACCTACGGCAGCATTGCCCCAGGTACTGTGATTGTGAATCCGATTGAAGAATTGAGGATTCTCGATGGAAATAAAATCGGCAAAAGGTCTGAAAAGATTGGTTTCGAGTTGTTGGCGCTCTCCTGCGCTAAGCCATTCGTAAATACAGTCATATGCCTGACTCACATAAACAAGCCAATTCGAGTCGTTCAAGCACTGCCAAAACAACTTGCCCCTTGCGTAAGACCGCTCTTTTGGATGAATGGGTAAATCCTTATACATGGCCTCGTATTGAAAAAGCATGTCCCGTACATAACGGGCATATTTTTCATCCTGCAGGATTTGGTAGAGTACTCCCGCTTTCTGAAGCATCAGAAAATTCCGTTTATGCCGCTCGTGGGTGTATCCCCCGGAATAATCGCGGGGTATGGGCGTATCGATACCCATCGCTATTTCAGCATCTACATCAGCCTGCATCCTTTCAAGGGAGGCATCGAAAAGGGGTACCGTTCCCAGTTCGGCCCGAATTCGCTCGACCCCGGCTTTGGTCAGGATAAGTTTCGGATGCTCCTGTGCCTGAACCATGCTTAATTGGGCCATCCATAAAACAGCCAACTGTACACCGATCAGGCGAAATATCCTTCTACACATTTTTTACTTATTTACCTGTCCTAAATCCAGGCCATCCGTTCCTTTACCCTTTAAGGGAGAATCTTCACGCAACCCATAGGTCTCGGAGTCTACAAAACCAGGATTTAAAGACCACAAGTTTTCCGTACTGTATTCCTGATCCCCTGTGACCTCGAGGTTGTCCGATTGGTAAAAGTTGTTGTTGGCTATACTAACTATGGGTTCACCAACCACCAAATGCATGTTTACCCCTTTACTGTTGTTAAATATGTTATTGCTGACATCAATTTCCTGTACACCATAAAGAGAAATGGAAGCACCGTATTTATTGCGGGCGTCCAGGCCGACATTGTCGAATACATTGTGATCTAACTCCAAAAAGGGGCCGAAGGTACTTTCGTCCTTACCCCCTCTGTGCAAGCGCAGAGCAGCCCCGCCAACATCTGAAAAGACATTATTTTCCATAATTACGTATTCGGCATTGTAAATCCCTATATCCTCGGTTTCCTTGTCCAGGGCGATGACATTACCGGTTATCGCGTGAAATTTTGAATTCCGGATACTGATGGTGTCGGCAAATGTGTTTTTATAAACACGAATTGCATCATATGAATGGTTCACATCTAAGTTTACAAAATCACAATTCTCAATGAAAAGCTTGTAGTTTTTATTCATGGAGTACTTGCTGGTAGTAATTACCGAGTTCCCTGTTCTGTCAGGAGATTCCTTTCCGTCGAGTATTAGGTTTTCCAGCGCCAGGCTTCCACCATTGACAATTTCAAAGAGTGCTTTTTTCTCAAAGTGAATTACAGGCCTGTTCGTTGCATTGGATTTAAAGGTAAGCGGAAAGTTGACTGCAATAGTCTTGTTGACTGAATACGTACCTTCCTGCAATTCTATGACATCTCCTGGTGCGGCATTCTTTGCCGCCTCATACAAAGTATTCAGGCCAGGTGCTACGGATAAAGTATTTCCTGAGGCGCGTTTCCCCTCATTCATTTCTTTTGGATACCAGGCAACACCTGTATTCTCTTTGGTGGCGATGTCCGGGCTAATTTGAGCTCCAATTTTCAAATTTGGATCTGAAGGAATTAAAAAACCTCTTTCATCTTCTACCAATTCGAGATTCATTTGCACAAAACCTGTTTCACTTATGGGTTTTGTTTTCGGACTGATGATGTTATCGCTGAAGTCAATACCGCTGATATCGTCGTAAACCGTAAAGAGGTCTGCACGGCCTTCATTATAGAAAATATTGTTCTCTACAACACAGTCTTCGGGTGGCGCACTGCGCTCTGCATCTGCTCCAGCGCACAACTGCACATGATCACAGTTGATAAAAGTATTGTTTCTGACCACCGCGTCCTTGGCCTGATCATACCTGTTTATGGGTGAATTGTAAATGCCATTCATAATAACAAAAGCCCCGCGGAACCGGTAGCCAGTCAAGCCAATTCCATAATTATTGATCACTGTCTGCTTCCCATTGATTACACGAATCCCGCCTGTACTCGGTTTGTTGTTTCCAATAAATACGTTGCCGTCCACTAAAGTTTCTTCGCCATGGCGCATGGTAAGGGTCCCACTGCACTCGTAAAACACATTGTTCTTGTAGGTATTTTGGCCTGATTTATTTGAAATAATTTCGTGTTCCCCATTGCACCGATCAAAATAATTGGCGGCAACCATTGTATTGGAGTTTGTACGAGAGTAATGACTCGTCCCTATGCGCATTGTTTCGCCTCCATTGCTTCCTAAATTTTGCCGGGGGCCAAAATAGTTGTGGTCAATTTGGTGATTGTTTTCCCGGCTCTCCTCTGTATTGAGCCGAACAATCATGGTGACCCCCCGATTTCTTTTGCCGACCAAATGGTTGTGGTCTACGCGATTGTTCTTTCCGTAGATCGCCACCCAGGTATCCGGCTCATGCCTTTCGGGATTGCTAAAATTATCGATGACACATTCTGTTAATCTCGAATGACTCGCTAGTGTGTTCTTGTCCTTTTTAAAAGAAATGACTTCCGTTGTGGGCGTATACCCATTTTTGAACACAAGGCCTTCGACAACTAAATAAGATCCTGCAATCCTGAGATTAGATAAGCCTTCCAGGGTTACTTTCCCTTTTTCCTCTACGGTAAGGGTAATAGGACTAGCTTCAGTACCGTTTGCTTCAAAGAGGAGTTCGCTGTCCTTCCATACTCCATTGGCCAACACGATTACATCGCCTGGCTTGGCATTTTCAACAGCATTTTCAAATTCCTCCACCGACTTAACAAGTATGCCTTCAATACTATTTTCTATACATGATTGAAGACACATTATTAGTAGAAGGATAACCAGGAAGTAGGAATTCTTCATAGGATTGTTTCTAAATTGGTTCGTTAATTAGGCCGTTTATGAATTAGGCTGCCGGAGGGAACAAAGCTCCAACCGGAATATTATTTTGTAATTGGTTAACCAGATTGGTTTACCAAATATATGTATATTTGTTTAATCCCCAAATATTGAAGCAGAAAACTGAAGATCCGGCAAAATAACCTAATGTATTATCGCAATGCCACAAATTTAGGAACTTCCGATTCACGCTTTCGCTTCTATCCATTATTCATTTGGCCAGGGCCATTCGGAAATTGGGGGATAACCTACAGGTCACTTGGCATTTCTGAAGGACCAGAAGTGGGCATCTAATAAATTCGTTAGTATATATATATGGTCCTATAACGTTTCAAAATACCCGTATCAAAGTATGACTTCTTTATCCAAGGCTACAAAAATTAAACTTCAACAGGTAAGTACCGCGACTATTGCAACCTGCCTCTTTAAAAAAGGACTGAAAAACCAGTTTATCCAAGGCGTACAGCGCTTGCAGAAGGAATACCCCAACATGGTTGGGGAGGCGTATACCCTCAGATATATTCCAGCCCGGGAAGATCTGAATCCAATTTCGGTATTCAAGAATCCGGATCACCCCCAGCGTATGGCGGTAGAACAATGCCCAAAGGGTAGTGTGTTGGTTTTTGACAGCAGAAAGAATGCCAGGGCAGCATCAGCGGGTTCAATCCTTGCCACCCGCCTGATGATACGGGGGGCATCAGGTATGGTAACGGACGGAGGGTTCAGGGACTCCGAAGAAATCGCCGCCCTCGATTTTCCTGCCTATCACCAAACCCCATCTGCTCCGACAAACCTAACCCTGCATCAGGCCATAGACATCAATGTTCCAATTGGTTGCGGAGATGTGGCCATCTTCCCCGGTGACGTTCTGGTTGGCGATGGTGACGGAGTCATTGTGATTCCAAAACATCTGGCTGATGAAGTAGCTGAAGAATGCATGGACATGACCCTTTATGAAACTTTTGTGCTTGAACAGGTACAAGAAGGAGCGTCCATAGTTGGCCTTTATCCCCTTACCTCAGCCGATAAGCAAGCCTCATTTGAAGCGTGGAAGCGCAACAATAATTAAATCTGCCAGGTGCGAAATCGATCCCGGGGGGTTAGCAATCAATTACTTCTGCACCCGGTTAGGATTGTTTCAACCCCTTGTCCTTGTCAAGTTCACTTTTTAAAATATTCCTGAAACGGGTTGCGCTCAGATAATGGTCGTCCAGCAATTTTCCATTGTGCAGTAGACTGAAAACTCCGAAGCCGGACGGCGCCCTTTTTGCTTCGTTTACAGTATTGATTTTGGATACCTTAAGTTCCACACCATAATCAAGGGCAACATTGAGTATGGCAAATACGGACTTTTCATTCCAGGGGCATTGATCGGCATAGCGTAAATGCCAACCTTTATATTTTTTTTGTTGTTCCGTCCAGTTATGGAATTTCGGTTTATCAGCATCCGCAATCCATGTTTTAGAGAGCAATTCAAACCTGTCCTTGGTTTCAATTTGTTCAAAGCCATTTTTCCTGAAAAGATCCTTATTGGCTAACCAGCCGCCATTACTTGTCATTACACAAAGGCCATCCATCCCCAATGCTTTGGCTTCCTTTTCAGCCTCTGAGATTAATATTGAACCATAGCCCTTACTCCTTTCCTTCATGGAATAGATATAGGTACAATGGATAAACATATAGTTATCGGCATCTATGGGTCGCCAGGCGTTCCTGCCCGGAACATATTCAATAAACCCCAACCTTTTTCCTTCCTCATTTTTCAGGATCTTGATTCTTAGCCCCTCTTTGAAACGCTTTCCAAACCACTGAAGTTTATCCTTAAACCCCTGTCTTCGGGTATCTTTTATACAGAAGAAAGATTCCTGTATAGCATTTTCAGGGGTAACCGTTACTAAGTACATAGTGTCCATTTTTTATTCCAGATCCGCAGCCAGGCGAATCGCCGGAAAATCCCAGGATCCATTTGTGCGCTCATTTACATTGAAGCACTAAACATACTGGTAATCAGTATTTTGTGAAATGATCCAGATCAGTCAGGACTTCTTTTTTACTTTCAGCAAATCCTCAAGATCTTGAGCCAATAGAAAGTCCAGTAGTGTTGGCGAAGGACATCGAATCATTTTAAGGAAAAAGGGGAAAGCTCGCTATTTCTGGTATAATTTCAATAAGGGGATATCCTTAAGAAAAAGAGTTCCAAATTCGGAGTATTCAAACCGCCTCCTCCTTCCGTGTCAGTTCCTCAAAACGCTCTTTAAAATCCGGAGTTTCCGTACCCATCCAGGTATCCCAGAAGGTAAAATAAAGTCCATAGTTGTAGTTGAACTTCTTGTGGTGGTCATCGTGATGGGCCGCTCCGATCAGCCATTTTGCCAACCAGTGCCGGGCCCAGTTGGGGGCGTAAATTTCCACGCCCCCATGGCTGATCGTTGCCGACAGCGTCATAAACATTAACAGCGCCAGGATGACCCCAATGTGCAGAGGCAGCCAGAGCACCAACAATGGGATGACAATGGCCTGCAGTAATGACTCCAAAGGATGAAAGGAGAAAGAGGTGAAGGCCGAGGTTTGCAGGCTCATATGGTGTGCCTTATGTACCCATCGGTAGACCCCGGGAAGGTGCATCCAGCGATGGAGCCAGTAATAAAAAGTATCCTGGATGATCAGTACAAGCAGTACGCTCAATACCGAATACCAAACGGGATAGGCGTCAAAACTTGTATAGATAGCGGTATGGCCCCTTTGCCATAGCACAATCATCCCCATGCCCAGGACGGTAAAAATAGCAGCGCTAATCGCAGATCTGTAAACCTCCTTCCTGATTTGTTTGCGCTTCAACTTAGAAATACTCAGAAATCGATGCCGGAATCGATCCCCAAACCAATTATGAAAAAAATGATGATACACCCCTGAGAAGATCAGATAGCGAATGAAGATTATAACAAAGAGGCCCAGCGCCGACCATAAAAGGTAAGGAGGATTAAGCTGCCCGATTTGTTTTAGATATTCCATTGCGCATAGATTTCAATAGATTGCTTCAAATGGCCACTAAAATAGCCATATTCACCTCGCTGACCATACCTCCTGAACCCCCTAATTTAGGGTATAGGTTAATTGAAGGTTTATGCCGTAATCATCATTTGAAAGTGAACTGGCAGGAGGGCTGCTATCGTAATTGTAATAAAAATTAAACCCAACTTTAAAATTGTTATTAAACACACTGACGTTTGGATTCAAATTAAAACTTACCCTATATCTGTTATCACTTGTAAAGTAGGGAATGTAACTGATATTAGACTTCAATGAGATTTTTGGATTGGTGTATTTAAAAATATCGTAGGACAAACGGATTAAACCTGCAATATCATTTTGTGTTGCAGTGTTGGTATCAAATGATTTTTCAGAAATGCCGGTCACACCCCCGAACATATATAATCTGCTCCATGTCGTATTTGTAACGTCCTTTATGGCTCCTACAGTGAGATTATACCTTTCCTTGATCCCTAATTGCAAATTCTGACTCCTCCCCAGACCTACCAGTGAAGACCATTTATTTTCAAATAAATGCTGCCAATTTAAATTGACCTCGGAGTTATTGGTAATCAAGCTGTCATTCTGATAAGACAGGTTTAAAAACCAGTCTGTATTTAGGGATGTTTTCTTATTTCTGAATTGTAGATTACCCGAAAAGGCTACGGTGGTTAATTGACTACTTTTAGAAAAATTACCGCCCAGACTTATATTTCCGGAAAACCTTTGCAAAAAACTCCCCTGAATGGGATGGATTTCCACAATGTCATCAATATTTAGTTCCTTTTTTTCTTCTGCTAGGTTTATTAGAACGGCACCTGTGCTGTCAGATGCTTCAAAGGAGGAATAATAAATAGTCCCATTTTTCATTACGATTTCAAACTGTTTTTGTGAAACAATGGTGCTTACAAAAGGAATCTCAACGCTTATTGTTCCCATCCCGTCCATTTTCCATGTTACTATACCATATTCCATTTTTTTAAAATCGCCTTTGAGGATATTCCCGTTTGTATGAACTATGGTATCTGTTTTTTGAGCAAGGCCTTTTATTTGTGGAATCACCATTAAAGTCAAAAAAAGAATAATATGTATGGTGGATTTGTTCAAATTTTAGGTCCAGGTGTTTAGATGGGATGAATCTATCTGGGGCAGTTAAAGATAGTTTGAATGTTCTGAGTTTTGATACGACTACGTCTTTGGAAAGATAAGCAATAGACGCTATCTCAAAAAATCCAAAGGAAGACTATCATCAATTGGAGGTACTTAATTTACGGGGTCGAGTCTGGGCGGCAGAAATCACACATGATCTCGGGCCTACCAAGGTAATTCCGATTCGGAAAGAAAAGTTATTTGTTTATGGCGTAAAGGAAATATGAAGCGAGGCTTTTTTCTTCAATCAACCTTACTTTTATTTTAGAACCCCGGATGACCTGCTAATGCGAGACCGCTTTCAGAATCACCGAATTGCACGTTGAGATGTCAGAATTCAAACTTGGCCATAGTCTGTAACCGGCCGGCACTTCCATAGGCATCATTGGCGGTCCGTTGCGCACCCCACATGTACTCAGCGCCAATGGAGAAATTCTTATCAAAATGGTAAATCAGGTTTAAATGACCCACACCTCCGCGTTTTAAGGCAAAATCCGCACGGGTCTCCGGGGCATCCAGCCAGCCGTAGGCATAATTAAAATTGGATTCCAGCCCCGGGGCCCATCGATGCATAAAGCCCGCCATAAGGGCAAAGGCTTCAATTGGTTCCAGTTCCCCGTTTTCATTTAAGAGTGCATTGGCTGAGCTCCCGGCAAAGGAGATAATATTTTCACCATAGGCACTGCCCGCATTGACATTCCAGGTGAAGTAATTGTTTTCTCCAAGGTATTGCCTGCCAGCCACAACGAAGGCCAACTGTGGGAGTTGATCACTGGGTCCGGTGTCTCCCCCATCCCAGCGCAACTGTGCCAGGCTGGCTCCCATAAATAAGACCCCTGTTTCCCATCTTTTGTCCAGGCGCAGGGCCAACAGCGGCAGTTGCAAATTGGCTTTTCCGTCAAACCCAAATGAATTTTCAATACCCAGGGACCCGAGGTACTCCAATCCTATGGAAAGCCTGTACCCCTTATCCAGGTTTTTCTGGTACCTCACCTGGGCTGTCCTGCCTCCGAATAAGGCATCCCCGGCGGCAAAGTCAATCATAAATGCCATAGATTCCAGAAAGGATAGTGTCGTCCATGTTTGACCTATGATAAAATCCCCTGCAGTCATATAAGCATGCCGCAACCGAAACCCATTACCCTGGGTGAAAAAATCTCCTTCAATGAATAATTGTAGTGGGATCTTATTTTCCGCCACTCGGCGCAAGTCGATATTGACCCGTGTTTCTTTCGCGAAAAATGACAGGTAACCCTCATTGCCAAACGCATCCTCCCCTTCCACAGGAATGGTCGACATCAGGAATTGATTTTGATCGGTAGTTCCGTCGAAATCATAGAGAAAATCGGCTTTTAAGTACCCGCCAATCTTCATGCGTAGGTCTGTACCGAAAAGGGGCCAGGATCCAGGGAAGTCATTGTCTTCCAGAAGTTCCGCAGCGGTTTGGAGCACCTGCTCCTTTACATCCGCATCAGGGCTCTTCAGGGTATTACCAGCATCGCCTGTTTTCTGATTTTCCTGTGAAATACCTGAGACAGAGAGAAGGGCAAAAATCCAAAACAGGATTTTATGTTTTATAAGACAGCAAAGATTAGATCCTGACATTCTTTAAAATTTATTAATTCAAGTATAAGGAAATAGCATCTATACAGCCTAAAAGATGAATATATCTCCTACTACCATGGCAAGGGAATCACGGGCGCAATAGTTATCCTGAAATGGTGTTGCGGACCAAAGGAATCGGGAGAGGCAACATAATACCAGTACTGAGCCCCGAACCTGACCGGCATCTTACCCAGGAGAACCACTTTTTGGAATCCGGTACCCAGGGGAAGGGTTAACCTGTCTCCAGATTCGGCCCTGTGGTTGTACGCAAACGTAGGTGAGGCATTAATTTGCCATCCCTTCGTCAGATTTATAGTATAAAAATACTGGCCTGCCGTAACGCTGGTACTGGTGGAGCCGCTAGCGGCTATCCAGTAGTCGTCTGGCAACACGGTGGTCGATGTAAGATCAGGGTCGTTGGAATTTCCTACCCCAAAGGCATGGCTTACAATCAATCCCACAGCCCCGAAACCGGTCAGTTTGGCTACCATCAATTCAGGCCCAAGGGTGGTTTGACGGGACCTTAAGGCTTCGTTGGAGGCGGTGCGAAACCCTCCGAACACCCCTACAAGGGTGATCCATTTGGAAGGCCATGTCTTTCCGATCGCCAGATCCGCGCTGATATTACCGAGACCACCCCTGGATTCAAAACCATCCTCCCCAAGAACGGGTTGGGATAAATAAACCGGGATCAGGGGCCTTAAATACAGGTTGATCCCCTCTGAAATCGGGAAAGGCAGGGAGGGCTGAAAATTAAGTACAAATCCATTCTGTCCAGCATCAGGCAAGTCCCCGTTATATCGGATGTAATCGATTGGAAATAGCATTTGGCCCAGGGTGGCGTTCGGGTTTGCAAGCTTCCTGGCCAGTTCTGCCGAACTATCCGCCGGAGGGTCGTCCTGTGCATTTATCGCCCCCGGCGCAAGCATGGTTATTATTGCAAAAACCGGCAACAACATCGCACCGAAATTTGGGCACAGAAAAGTGTTCTTTTTCATAGATAGAATTTAAAATTGCAGATAGCGCAGGAAGCCCTTAACGGATGTTCTATCCACCTAAAATAAAGCGATGATAACTCAATGTGCAGACTATTTCAGTTCCTCCAGATTATCAAATATCTGATAAAAGAAGCCGATGGATTTGGCGTACTCCTCTACTAAAATGCGCTCATTTACCCCGTGAAAGCCTTTGAACTCTTCGGTGTTTTCCAATTGAATCGCGGTAATGGTATACACATCCGGGGCGAAGGGTCGGGATTGAAAATGCTTGGAATCCGATCCACCGACTACAAAGAAGGGGGATACGATCAAATCATTGCCCCAGATCTGGCGGATGGTTTTCTCCAGCATTTTATAGGCCCCGGTACTGGCATCGGCAATATTGGTTGCAGGGGTAGAAGCTGAAATGTCGCGCATGGTTATGCGATCGTCATCAATGGCATTTTTAACGTGCTCCATGATAACCTCGGGGTTGTCACCTGGCATTGGCCTGAAATTCACAACAGCGGTAGCCGAAGGCGGCAATACATTATCCTTAATACCTGCATTAAAAATGGTAGGAGCAATTGTGGTGTGGAGCATGGCACGCGTAACTTCGTTCTTGGCCATTTCGTCAATGAATTGTTGTTCCAAATCAGTGATCTCCCCATCCTTGCCAAAGGCAACAGCGGCGTATAAAGGTTGATTTTCCGCATCCAGTTCAGGTCCCATATAACGGTATTGCTGACGCACTGCCGGATGTATGCGATACGGAAATTGGGCAGCTTCTAATTTCGTTATGGCCTCTGCCAAAATACCAATATTGGATTCTTCAGGAGGCATGGACGAGTGCCCACCGACACCATTGATGGCCAGCTCCAGACTGATAAATCCTTTTTGGGCAATGCCAATAAGGGCAGTGTTTTCTTCAATTCCGGGGAAAATACCAGGCGTTAAGGGTGCCGATTCGTCCATCACGTAGACAAATCGTTCAATACCGCGTTCTTCCAGTACATCCGCGATTTTTTTGGCACCTTCGGCCCCGCCCACTTCTTCGTCCTGTCCAAACACAAAATAGATGGTACGGGAAGGTTGCCAGCCTTCTTTAATCTTCATCTCAGCTGCTTCCAGGATGGCTTGCACCTGATTCTTGTCATCCAGGACCCCACGCCCCCAGATGTAACCATCCTTTACGGTGCCCGCAAAAGGCTCTACCTTCCACTGGTCCCTGGAATCTTCCGGAACCGGCACGACATCCATGTGGGCATAAAACAGGGCCGGTTGCAGGGTTGGATCCTTTCCCTCCCAGGTATAGAGCAAGCTATAGGGGCGCGGATCCCCGTGCACCTCTTTTTTCAGGGTTTTGTGTACGTTGGGATAGGATTGCTCCAAAAACGCATGGTACCCAGTGAAGGCTTCAGTGTCAAAGTCTTCCCTGTCCTGATTGGAGATGGTTTTATAGGTGACCCCTTTAGATAAACGCTTAATAGCTCCGTCCAGATCAACATCAATCGAGATTTGCTCCACACCGGTCATCTGCATGGAGGTAAAGTCATCCAGATTAACGGCCTCTTTAGCCTGGCTTTCTGAGGAGGTCTGGTCCTGATTTTGCTTACAACCGATAAATAAGACCGATGTGCAAACAGCAATTACTAACGATTTTCTCATAACGATTTCATCTAATTTTCAGTTAAAATGTTTTTAAACTCCTTGCCATCCTTCATGAACACTACAAAGTTCTTACCCGGTTCTCCAACCAAATCAAGATTTTTTACCGGAAGGACATAATTTTTGTCCCTGCCTTCAACTCCTGTTCTAAATGTTACATTGGGGGAGAAAAAATCCAGTAGTAATATGTCCTACACGGGTGATTACTGTTTAAAGCCAGGGTTAAACCGTTCGAGTTCAAAGAAAGTCATCCATGAATTACGCACTTCAAAGCCTACATTTAGTCCATTACTGCGCATCGATTGGATGGTTAAAGGTAAGTTTAAGGCCTTAGAATATTACCCTTTTATGTTGACCAAATCATTAATAAAATGTTTAAGTCTACTACTAAAGTAGTATGATGGAACCCTAGTGAGGTGAACAGTGCGGGGTCTAATGAAAATCCGTCATCCGGGCAAGGGCGGTGCGGTTTTGGACACCGAGCTTTTGGAATATATTGGTAAGGTGGGTCTTAACGGTGACTTCCCGTATATTTAAATCTTCAGAAACTTCCTTATTCCGGAGCCCCAGCGCTACCAAACGGGCAATTTCCAGTTCGCGTTTCGTAAGTCTCGACTTGAGGTCAGGGGCTACAATGTATGCTTTGTGGTCCTCACCCATAGGTATGCCTTGTCTTTTATTGAATCCATAAGGAAGGTGGGATGCCGGTGCCCATGCATAAAATTCGGGATTCGACATGCTTATCTCATTAAAGGCACGGAGATTCTGTGTGGAGGAATATGAGAGGGATGCCTGAGCCAGCCATTTTTGAGCTTTCTTGAGCTTGCCGATCCGGAAATTCCCAAGTGCCCGTAGTAAATAAAGGTCCGTATCATGGTAGAAATTATGGGCCAAATGGAGCAGCTTGAGCAAACCCTCAATCCTCTTCAGGTTATGTCGGATTTCCTTATGCCCCCCCTTACTAACCGCCACCCTGATTCCCGTGATTTTAGGTACATCCACCAAACAGAACATTTCCATGGCCTGGGATTCGTATTCCGGTAAAGGTGTGTTGAGCGCCATATCCGCTTTGCCATAAATTAACTGTATCCTCTTTTCGGCTGATTTTGCTACAAGGGCCAAATAAGGATCCTTGAATTGGACGGCTTTGTTTTTTAGTTTCTCCAAGGACCTCCACGCGTTGAATTCATCATTATCCATGGCAAAGGTGAGCGCTATTGCTGCAAGGGCATCTATAAGGATGCGGTTGTTTAGGGAATCCTCGTATTCAGCAGCATCTTCAAAATGTTTGAGGGCAGCGTTACCACCGTATTGGAAATCGATGTTCCCAGCCAGATAGTGGCTCCAGGCCCTGAATGAAGGGTAGGAAGAATTACCTGCATCCACATAAAACCTATTGCTTTCCCATTGGGCCTTTTTGAAATCTGCCGAAAGCAGTTGTACAAATACCTTTGTCATAAGGCTCCTGAGGTAAACAGGCGATTGGGATGGGGAGTTTTTCTCCAATATATCCAGGCCTTCCAATGCCTGTTCCTTACCCTCAGTCATTTGGCGGGCTATCCCAATACATAATTCACGGGTCCCTCCGAGCATACCCGTATCCTGAAACCTGCTTTTTGAAGTTTCCAGATAATCCAGTGCGGTTGAAGGATCGGATTGATAAAAGAGGTAATGATGTCCAAGGTGGGCTTCGTACTCCGCCTGATACCGGGGAGCGAGTCCCTTTTTGTTTCCCAAATTCTCAAAACGGATCAGCAACTTTGGAATTTCCCAGATCTTCCAGGTAAATTCATTGATCCACATTAAGGAAAGGAGCAATATCTGATTTCCGTGTATAATATCAACAGGCAGTTTTTGAATCCAGGAATCAATCCGCCACCACTCGCCCTTTTCAAAGATTCGTACTCGGTGGGTGGAAACCTGGGCAACAGCCAGCTCCCAGTTCCCTACAGCAACTGCATACTCGATTGCTTCATTCAGATAACCATTCCTTTCCAACCATTTGCTTGTCAGGGAAAATACCTGCATTTTTTGTGCTGATTCTTCATGCCTGCATTGACTGCGGATCAATTTCCTGAACAGGTTCTGAAAACGAAACCATCCTTTCTCAACCTCGTCTTCCATGAGGAAGAGATCCAATCGCATGAATTCCTCAATAAAGGCGCTTCCCCGTATCTTAGTTTTTTGAGTTGCCTCAAAGAGCACATCAAGGAGTTCAGCGGTAAAGCTTTCCAGAAGAGTGCTCAGACAGAGGGCATCAAAATATTCGGATGAAAGTTCCCCACAAAGTTCACCAACGAGGTATTCCATATCGGCCTCCCTTCTATACTTGGTAAGCTCGTTGGGATTAAGCGAATAAGCAGAGAGCATCATTTTTATTCCCAGAATCCAACCTCCTGCATCGACTAAGGCATCTTTTAGTTTATAATCCGCTCTATTGAATGTACCTGTCTCAAGCAAGAGCCCCACTTCACCTGCGGTAAACCTCAAATCCTCTTTTGATATATCAAAGAGCCTGTCGTAAAGTCGCAGCCCTGAAAGCCTCAATGGGGGATCACTTCGGGTTATGAGTACAATTTTCAGATTTCCCGGGGGATGCTCCAGTAAGGATTGCATCAAAAAATGAACCCCTGGGTCTTGAATATTGTGATAATCATCCAGTACAAGAAGTTGGGCTTTACCCAAAGCATTGATTTCATGAGAAAGCACATCTACAATGTCCGACAAACTCCTGCCATTTCGATTTCTCGATAGTGCAAGCGTCTTCTGAAATCCACCGGAATTTGTTTGCCTGAACGCGGCTACCAGAAAAGACACGAAAGACTTAAGATTATTGTGAGGAGCCCCCAGAGTGACCCAGGCGGTGGATTTTTTCTGCTGTTTCGACCAATGACGTACCGCCACACTTTTCCCAAAACCAGCCGGGGCAGATACCAAAATAAAAGGTTTGGCAGCCCCCCTATCGAGCAACTCTATAATCCTGGGTCTTTCCAGAATATTGGGGGTTTGGAATGGGTTAATCCGTTTGGCCTCTAACATTTGGTCTTCTCTAACTCTAAAATTAAGTAATTAATCTTGGAAGAAGACCATAGGTAAAAGAACAAAGCATTCTCTACAGGCTTCCAAGTATGCAGGGGGTTCGTATCTTGCGACTGAGAAAACAAACGCTCTCGTACTATGCCCTGGCACCGCTTCCTAAGTTTGCTTTTATTATGTTGTCTGGTGCCTTTGTCATCTGTTTCCCAGGATAAGAAACCCAAGGTAGCTTTAGTACTAAGCGGTGGGGGTGCAAAGGGCATAGCACACATTCCGTTGTTGCAAGCCCTGGATTCCCTCGGTATTGTCCCAGACCTGGTTGTGGGCAATAGCATGGGTTCCATGGTCGGGGGGTTATACGCCATGGGATACTCCGGAGATAGTATTGCAAAGATTGCCAGCTCCACGGACTGGGATAACCTGATGGGCGGTGGAATTTCTCTGAACGATGTAACCGTAGAGGAGGAGAGTGAATTTAATCGCTACATGATTAGCCTCAGTCTCGAAAATAGAAAGTTCCGTTTAGGCAATTCGCTTATTAATGATCAAAACCTGAGGACCTTTATTTCGTACCTCACCTACCCGGCCCACAAGGTCAATGACTTTGACGACCTGTCTATACCTTTTAGGGCCATGGCCACGGACATTGTAAACGGGAAAGAGGTCATCCTGGAATCCGGATCCCTGTCCTTTGCCATGCGGGCGAGCATCTCCATCCCCGGTATTTTTTCTGCCGTCCCCTATAATGAAACCCTGCTCGTCGATGGAGGTGTCCTGAATAATTTCCCGGTTGATGTCGCAAAAAATTTGGGGGCGGACATCATCATCGGAAGCGATGTCGGCGGTAACATGTTGCCCAAGGAGAAACTTGAAAGCCTGAGCGCGCTTATGTTCCAGGCTGGCATGCTCAACAGCAATCTCAAAAACCCCGAAAGTCGGGCCCTTTGTGATATCCTGATCGACCATTACCCGAATCTGACCTATTCCACCTCCGATTTTGCCAAATCCAGGACGATGATGGAAGAAGGCAAAATTGCGGTTTCCGAAAACAGCAATGCCCTGGTGGCCCTGGCTGAGCGCCTAAAAGGGTTCGATCAAAGAACACACCAAATTCCCGATGTGGCAGACAAGATCACCCTGGACAAGATTGTCTTCAAAGGAATAAGCAAGGGGAACAGAACCCTTGTCCGGGAACGCGCAAATTTAAAGCCCCATACACCCTATTCGGTTCAGGATCTGAAGTCCGGGATAGACCGTGCCATGGGTACTGCACGTTTCACACATATCAACTACGGGCTGCAGGATACGGATGATTCCCTTGTATTCGAGGTGCGGGGTTTTGAACGCTCCAAGCACCAGTTTAAAGGCTCTTTGCATTTCGACACGGATAACAGCGTAGGATTGGTACTAAATTATACCGGATTCAATGTGCTGGGAACTTCGTCAAGGTCATTGGCAACCATAGATCTGGCTGAACGGCCAAAAATTCGGTTACAGCACCAGGCCTCGTTCGGCTCTCAAAAGGCATGGTGGTGGCGCGCGGAATTCATGGGGCAGCAACAAAAAGAAAAGGTATTTGTACTGGGGGAATACGTGGATGACATAAATTACCGAAACGGGATCTTCGATAATCAACTCAATCTGAATCTGAATTCATTGATCAATTATATAGGTTTCGGCTTAAAATATGAGTACACGGGCCTTAAGCCAACCATTGACCCTAATGTAAATGACAATTTCTTCCAATTTGAACGCTATCGTTTTGACAATTTTGAAATTTACGGCCAGTATCGTCATAATTCCATGAACAAGGTGTTTTTCGCCACTCAGGGAACTTCGATTCAGGGCTACCTGGGAAGGTCGCTTTACAGCAAGGTAGATATTGACTATTCTTTGGATTCGGCTCAGCCGGTAAAGGGGCAGACCAATGGGTTTACAAAACTTGGGTTGGATTATGAAGTAAGGATCCCGGTAAGCCAGGAAACTACTCTAATCGTGGGAGCCGCATCCCATTTTTTCTTCGAAGACCCCCTGAATGACGGCGATATTTCATCTTTGGAATTTGGCCTGGGTGCGAAATACATACTCGGCGGTAATATCGAAAACCCCAGATATGACACGCGTCCCTTCCCGGGTTTAAATCAAAAGGAAGTCATTGCAAATCAATATGTAAAACTTGCGCTGGGCACACAAATCAATCTGTTGCGCAAAGTGTTTCTCACCCCTCATGTGGATCTGGCATCCGTGGGCTTTGGTACTTTTGATGATTTTACCAGGGATTTTTACAATCCCAAGGGAGAGTGGCAAAACGGATTGGAAACCAGTTTGCTCTTCTCCGCAGGAAGTACCATATCCTACGCCTCTCTCCTGGGACCCATTAATTTTGATCTTTCATGGGTAAATGGAACAAATAACCTACGTTTTTTTGTTGGCGTTGGATATAATTTCAATTAGCCCTATTCGAAGGACTGTAATTTGACGGCCAGGACATTCAGACCGATCTTCGAATTATGGCTTAAATCAACAAATGAGTACCTTAGGCCGGCACTTGCCCCTACCTCCTTTTTCAAGAAGGGGTAAGGCGACAAACGAGGATCTCCAATGGAATCAACAGTTCAACCACCAAATGCTACAGGCCGTATTGTACTGGTCACCTGCCTGCTATCAATCGGTTACGCCATTTTACGTTATCATCTATTGGGTCCTGTGCCCTGGAAAGATTTTCCTTTCTACATCCTTAATAAAGGGATTTCCCTTGCGGCCTTTATCCTTTTGACATTCAATTTTGGTTTTGGCCCCCTCAATAATCTTGGGGTTCGAGTACCTCAAAGCTATCTCAATGCCCGAAAGGCTTTGGGCATGACCGGATTCCTCCTGGTATTGATACATGCGCTGATAAGTTTTCTACTCTTTAACCCAGCCGTTTATGGCCAATTCTTCGAAGCGGACGGCACACTCAACCTGATTGGAGGACTGAGCATGCTGGGGGGCGTGCTTGCTTTCGTAGTCCTGTGGGGTTATAATCTAAGTTTTCAGACCCACCTCAGGGAAGACGAAAAGTTTATCCGGTTTATCACATCCCGTCGTTTTTTATTGGTTGCAATGCTTTTAGGACTTGTGCATTTATTCTTTATGGGCTACAAAGGATGGCTCAACCCGGGGGGATGGAACGGAGGATTACCCCCCATTAGTTTGGTCGGGTTTGTTTTCTTCCTTTTTGGGTATGTGATCAACTTGCTTGGGAGAAAATAGGATGCATTATTTCCTATATTTAGATTCGCAAAGGATTCCTATGATTTCATCCCATTTGGATGGTTGGGATAAATCAAATAAGGACGCCACAATTCTTAATCGCATAAAACATTCAGATGGGACTAAGTGATCTATTCAACAGCTACGACAAAAAAAAGCGAAGAAGCCATTTTAAGAACCTCTTTTCCGTAGCCCGCGCAGACGGGGATGTGGACCGGGCGGAGATGGACCTGGTGATCGGGTTGGCCGAAAAGTTTCATATGTCCACGGATGAAGTAACAAGAATCATCAGAAACCCTGAGGATGTAGCGCTTTTTACCCCTAAAACCGCCGAAGAGCGAATGGAACATCTCTATGATCTGATCTCCGTGATGATGGTGGATGGGCGGATCGATGAAAAGGAATTGTTCCTCTGCAAATCACTGGCGATGAAATTAGGGTGCAGTGACAAAACCATTGATTCCCTGCTCAGGGACCTGATCGAAGAGGCGATAAAGGGTAACGCTGCTGAAAAGGCCGTAGAACGTCTCCTTCTGAAATACGCCTAAAAACCAATTTATTCGCCCCTATGGCTTCAGGCTTTTTTGCAGTATTGGACGACATCGCCACCCTCATGGATGACGTGGCCTCCATGAGCAAGATTGCCACCAAAAAGACGGCCGGCATCCTCGGAGACGACCTGGCCGTAAATGCGGAAAAGGCTACGGGTTTTATGGCCAGCCGCGAATTACCGGTTCTGTGGGCGATCATTAAAGGGTCCTTTCTCAATAAACTCATTATCCTCCCTATCGCTTTCCTTCTCAGTGCCTTCCTTCCTGTGGCCATTACGATAATACTCATCCTTGGCGGGATTTACCTGGCCTATGAGGGGGCGGAAAAAGTTATCGAATTTGCCCTCGGGCACAAAAAACAAGCGGGAGATATCAGGAAAGAGGTCGCTTCGGAGAATGACTTGCCCGGACTTGAAAAAAAGAAAATAAAACAAGCCATCTTCACAGATTTTATCCTGTCCATCGAAATCGTCATCATCGCCCTGAGTACTGTGGTCAATGAGTCGCTTACCAATCAAATCCTGGTGGTCTCGACCGTAGCTGTAATAGCCACGATAGGGGTCTACGGTATTGTGGCGCTCATTGTACGAATGGACGATTATGGACGCAGGCTGATTAACTGGCAGGACGGCAATGATGGGCTGTCGGATAAAGTAGGGCGGTTCCTTGTGAATGCCTTGCCATGGGTCATCAAAATACTTTCTGTTGTTGGAACCCTGGCGCTCTTACTGGTCTCCGGGGGTATCTTTAACCATAATGTGGAATTCCTGCACCATCTCATCCCGGACATGCCTTCCCTCCTAAAGGATTTTTTAACCGGCTTTGTCGTTGGGTCTGTGGCTGTACTCCTTATGGGAATTGTCAAAAAGCTTTTTAAAAAGGCGTAAGGGGGTATATTTCAGATACGTATTGCCCCCTAGTGGAACTTTACTTCTCAGGAGTCGAGGCCTGCGGTTTCTTTGCCAATCGCACCGCATATTTCTCCTCCATTGGTATCCGTGGGAAGAATCGATGAACTTATTATCATTTTGACTGCCACCTGAGCCTGAACCACCTAGGCAACCTGTAGTTATAAACCCTACTGCCAGGGACGCTATAGCGCTTCGATCAGAATATGGTGGATCGTTTTAATTCCATCTACGTAGTTCCCGATTCGTATATTCTCATTAGGGCTGTGTTGGTTGTTATCCCGGTTAACCGTGGGAACGGTAACGGCAGGCACACCGAGTTCCAGCACAAAGGGCGAAATTGGGATACTTCCACCCGACGTACGCTGTTTTACCGGAGTTTCCCCAAAGGCATTGGTAAGCGCACGATCCAGCCAGATCCCTACCTCCGAATCAAAATCAGTTCGGAAAGCCAGGTAGGAAGTAATGCTGGTAAACTGACAGATGCGCTCATAGGTTTCCCGTTCTTTTTGAGTTGGGGCGCGGTCAATAACATAATATCCCTGTGCTATGATATGATCCCGAACCAAATTGATAAGCCGGTCCGGATTGCTTTCAAGGACCAGCCTTATATCGATCTCAGCAGTTGCTGTTGAAGGTACAATGGTCCGCGCTTCTTCGCCCACCCAACCGGAACTAAACCCCCTGACATTTAAGGAGGGGTATTGCAGGGATTCCTGATAGGTAGGTGCTACACCTGTCCCCCGGACCACTCCCAATCGCCTGTTGATATACGCTTCATCGTCTGGCACAGCTTCCAGCAGTTCTTTGACCTCTTTGCTTATCGTTATCCCTTCATAAAACCCAGGGATGGTCACCCGTTCATTCGCATCTTTCATACTCGCGATAAGTTGTGACATGCGAACCGCCGGATTGGGCGCCCAATTCCCATAATGCCCGCTATGCTGGGGGAAGTTCGGACCGTAAACGGTAAGGGTAATCTCCGATATGCCGCGGGCGCCAAAAGTAAGGGATGGCCTGTTTGTGATGTGCCGGGGGCCGTCAAAAATAATGAGCATATCAGCAGCAAGCACTTCATCGTATTCCCGCACTGCCCGAGGCAGATTGGGAGACCCCATTTCCTCTTCAAAATCCATGATCACTTTCATGTTGAAATTTGGAGCCTCACCCCGATCGTTAATCATATCGATTGCCGTTAAGAACATATTTACTGCACCCTTGGAATCGGAGGTACTTCGGGCGAATATCCGCCATTCCGGATCAATGGAATCAGAATCGAGGCGGTCCCACGGCAGGGTTTCCCAATCCCCGTCTGCCGTCCTTTTCTTCAGGGTAGCTTCATAAGGATTGTCCTGATTCCAGAATTTTGGATCTACGGGTTGGCCGTCTACCTGGAGGTAGATCAGGACCGTTTTGGCCTTTGGGTTTCTGGCACTGCGCTCTGCAAGCAATAAAGGGGCTCCCGGGGTTTCCAGTCTTTTTGTGGTAAATCCCCTTTGGCTGAAATTCGCCTCACACCATTGAACATTGCGTTCTATTTCCTTTGGAAAATGGGCATCATTCGGGATGGCCAGCAGTTCTTTCAGCTGGGGAAAAGAGGCTTTTGCGTAGTTCCAGTAGGCCGCATTATCTGCCGGTTTCTGTGCGCTGAGACTCCCGGAAAATCCGAATAGAACTAACAGGAGGGTGATTCTGGTAATATTTTTCATGATTTCGCTTTAAGATACTCTTTGTAATCTACAGTTCCCGGGGCATAAAAGGTTTTGGATCCGAAATAAATTGCCATCAGGCCGTTAGGGCTGTTTATGTTTTCTTAAAAATACCGTATTTCTGAAATAGTTTCCACGCATTTCCATGTGAAATTACCAAATATCCCCGGGAAGAGATTAAGGCAGGTCCATAGCGGGAAATTGGTCAATAATCTCTATTACAATTTCGTAACTTTAGTATCTCAGTTTGTTTAAAGGCAAATTCATAAATCTTTTTTCAATTCTTCTACGCATGAAAACCATTTTCACCTCCACTGTGCTTCTTGTCATTTTCTTCTCATTTTCCTGTAAAAGCGATTCCAAAGAAATCAACACGGATAAGGAAGAGATGCCTGTCAGTTCCAATGCGGGAAGTGACATTCCCGTTAACCCACTCAAGGAAGCTTATTTCGGTGATACGCACGTGCATACCGGGTGGTCCTTTGACGCCGGCCTGGACGGGGCCATACTGACACCTGAAGACGCCTATCGCTTTGCAATGGGGGAAGAGGTAACCTCAAACTCAGGTATTAAAACCAAACTAAAACGCCCTTATGACTGGTTTCTGATTTCGGACCATTCCGATGCTATGGGAACGATCAATGAAGTGATTGATGGCAATCCTGAGATGATGGCATCGGAAGTAGTCGCGGGATGGAATAAGGCCTTTAACTCCGGAGATCCGGCAGCGGCAGCTGCGGCCAAAAGTGAAGTGGTTGTCCTCCAGTCCAATGGACAGGTCCCTGAAATTATCATGGATCCAAAATGGATGGTGAGTGCATGGAACAAGACCATTGATGCAGCCGAAAAGTTCTACGAGCCCGGAAAGTTCACCACTTTTACGGCCTATGAATGGACCGTAAATGCAAACGGAGGTGACAACCTCCACAGAAACATCATTTACAAGGAAGGCGGTGACAAGGCCCGCGGGACCCTCCCCCTTACAACCTTTGAAACCCAGGATTCCCGAAAACTCTGGGAGTGGATGAGCCAATACGAAGAAAAAACGGGTGATCGACTTCTGGCTATCCCCCACAACGGCAATATGTCCAACGGCCGCATGTATGAAGAGCAGCAGTTCGATGGCAAACCAATGACCCGGGAATGGGCCGAACTGCGCGTAAAATATGAACGGCTGATGGAACTGTTCCAATACAAGGGACAGAGTGAGGCTCATCCTTATCTCTCCCCTGCGGATGAATTTGCAAATTACGAGCTCTGGGATCGCGGGAACCTCATATTAGTCCCGAAAACCTCCAGGGATATGTGGAAGTATGAATATTGGCGGGAAGGCCTTAAATCCGGGATGCGCATAGGTCAGGAATTGGGGGTCAACCCCTTTATGTATGGGTCGAACAGTGCTACCGATACCCATACCGGGCTCTCTTCTGTGGACGAATCGGAATTCTATGGCAAATTCAAAACCCTGGAACCGAGTAATGATGAAAGATGGAATTTTCCAATACTCGAGGGTGAAACGGACAACTATATGGGCTGGGAAATGTCCGCTTCCGGGGTAATGGGGGTATGGGCTGAATCCAATACCCGGGAGGCCATTTGGGAAGCCATGTACAACCGGGAGACTTTTTCAACCTCGGGGCCCAGGATTAAAATGCGCTTTTTTGGCGGTTTCGAATATTCCGAGGGAGATATAGCTCAGGGGATGGCTGAGGCCGGGTATGGAAAAGGTGTGCCCATGGGAAGCGTCCTGAAAAATGTGGAAGGCAGCAATGCACCCGGATTCCTGATCCATTGTTTGAAGGATCCGGACGGGGCCAACCTGGATCGGGTACAAATCGTCAAAGGTTGGGTAGATGACCAGGGGAATACACAGGAGAAAATCTTTGAAGTGGTTTGGGCTGGTGATCGAGCGGTAGATGGTGAAGGAAAAATCGCTTCCATTGGCAGCACTGTAAATATGGAGACGGCCGAATATACCAATACCATTGGAGAGACCGAACTTAGCACCTTCTGGACGGACCCAGAATTCAATGCGGCTCTGCCCGCCTTTTACTACGTCAGGGTACTGGAAATCCCATCACCCCGATGGACCTTATTCGACAAAGTCCGGCACAATTTGGAATTACCTGAGAATATTCCTCTGGTACACCAGGAACGGGGCGTATCGAGCCCGATTTGGTACACCCCAAAATAGTACCCAATGGCATGGCTGGCGGGTAAACCTCCGGTAACAGCTGAATTCTCGGGACATAAAACGGTTTAGAAAAAGTTAGTACCTTGAAGCGTATTAGGCCACTTAAATAAACACATAATAATCAACCCCGGCTATATGAAGCACCTTCTCATCCTTATCACCCTGATTTTAATCCTTCCAGTGGGGGGGATGGCCCAGGAAAACACGAGAAACGAAGGTACCCGAACGCCCTATGAACTGATGTCTTCCTATTACGCAGAACAGTTCAAACCGTTTCAGAAGAAAAACATCTATACCGGCCTGGCTTTCTCCCTTAGCGATAAGAATTTAAGCAATGTAAACCAGCTCGTTCGGAATGTCGTCAACGGCAAGGACAAAGCCTTTAGCATAATACTTAAAGGGGGATACTATACCGGGGATTACGCCATGGTGGGCCTGAATTTTGAGTATGCCCAGGAGACCTTTGAAGGGACCCTGCTACGGGATGCGGACACCGTGCAATCGAACTCCATATCCAGATACTATAACTTCACTCCGAATGTGCGCTCCACGGTCCCGCTTACCAAAACGGAACGACTTAGTTTTTTCACTGAAGTAGGACTTGCCTTCGGGGTCGGGAATACCCTTACGCGAAACACGAAGAACCTGGATGAAATCGAAACCAGTTATACGGATGAATTCAACTTTCGGGTGGGTATCAGCCCGGGGATAACCTTTTTTGCCATTGAGAACTTTGCCTTCGAAGTGCAGTTGGATGTTTTGGGTTATGAACTCAACGTTAAAAACAAGGAGACAAATGGTATAGAACAATCCAGGGTAGTGACCAACAATATCGATTTCAATATAAATTTACTTTCATTGAAACTCGGTTTGGCGTATTACTTTGGAGCGAGTAAGAAACGAAATTAATTTACGGCGTAATGAAGAAGGTTGTCCTGTATCTATTGGTAATATTGGTATCCACAATGTCCTGTATTGGGGAAGATTACTTTGGACGTTCAAAATTTGGCAACATAAAGGAAATTTCGGTGAGCAACCAGGCCTCCAGTGCCCGGATCCTGAATGACAGTGTCAAAGTGCTTGTTGAGATTCCTGCGGGCGTGGACTTATCGACCATAACACTTGAAAAATTAGAGGTTTCCTCTTTTGCTACAGCCGACAAAACCGTAGGGGATGTCCTGGATCTGAATACCCCTCAGATTATTACAGTCACGGCCGAAGATGGCAGCACCTATCCATGGAAGATTGAATCCTTTGTCGCTGCAGATAATCCCCAATTGGATAATTACGAGCTGAATTTATGGTATAAGACCAGTACCGACTATTTTGAACCGGGGGCAGATGCGAGCTCAACCATTTGGGGAACGGGAAATCCCGGCACCCAAATCCTGAACAAACTGGCAACAACACCCCTGGACCTTGGGGGCGGAAATCTCTCCGCCAGAATGGAGACCCTGGACAATGGGCCTATTTCAGGTGCCTTTGGGGCGCCAATTTCCGCAGGCTCTATTTTCACCGGAGTTTTTAACAGCGATAAAATAGATCCATCGAATCCAGAAGCCGCTATTGAGTTTGGTACACCTTTCGCAGGCCGACCTGCAAAACTCCGGCTTAAATACGCCTATACCCCGGGTCCATCGAACAAGGACAAAAACGGGAACGTCCTGGCTTATGGCGATGCCTGTGATATTTATGCGCTTTTGGAAGTGCGGGCAGGGGGTAGAACGGAGCGTCTGGCAACCGCCTGGCTTCGGAGTGAAACCCCTCAGTCGGATTTAACAGAAATCGAAGTTGACTTCACCTATGGCGAACTGGATGGCAGTTTTCCGGACTATACCCGTCCCGTGAATCAGGGATATGTAAGCAGGGATTCCGCTAATTTTATCCTGCCAACCCATATCACATTTGTAGCCTCTTCGAGCTTCGACGGGGCCAACTTTGCCGGGGCCATTGGCAGCGTTCTTATCGTGGATGATGTGGAAATGGTCTATGAGGAATAGGGACATCTCATACCTCCAAACACAATAGCCTTTTAAGACCGGTAAACCCCTGAGCCCTTCCGGCAATCTTAAATTTTATTATACAATTGTCATATTATTTGCGACATTTGTCGTATATTTAAACATAATTGGATTTCATATGGCATCCGCTGAAAAACTATTTATTGAGAATAACGGGGGTATCTCGTTTTCCTGGAATGATGACAAACGATCTATCGACCTGATCAAACTGGTACGGGAAGGCATCCCCTACCCCGAGTTTGCCAAAATTTTGGACTTTGCCCCTTTTACGGCCAAGGAATGGGCCAAATACCTCAATATTTCAAGCAGGACCCTGGAAAGGCACCGGGAGGAACGCAAGGTTTTCAGGCAACAACAGAGCGAACGAATTGTATCCATCTACCAGTTGCTTCATTATGGAAGGACCGTATTTGAAAATCAGGAACATTTTTATACCTGGATGGATTCAGTCAATATCGCCTTTGGGAGAATCCGCCCAAAAGACCTCCTGGATACGAGTATCGGCATCGACATGGTAAGAGATGAACTGGGTCGGATTCAGCACGGCGTACTGGCATGATCGTCTACAGGCTAAGCAAGAAAACGTATAGTGCGGACCTGTCCGGAATTGGGGCTGAAAAATTTGGAGGACGGTGGAACAACAAGGGTACCCGTATGATCTACACCGCCCAATCGAGGGCGCTTGCTAATCTGGAAGTGGCCGTCCACGTACCCCTGCATATTGTCCCCAATGACTACTTTCTCACCGCTATCGAAATACCCGATGCACTGATCCGAAACTATCCTGAGAAAAGACTGGAGTCCGTAAACTGGAAAACACACCCCCCTTCTGATTTCACCCAGAGGGAAGGCGATGCCTTTATCCGGGAAGGGAAAGCGCTGGTTTTAAAAGTTCCTTCTGCCATTGTACAGGGCGACTACAACTACCTGATAAACCCGCTCCACAAGGAAATCCATCAGGCCAAAATACTTTCCAGTGAACCCTTCATTTTTGATCAGCGGCTTTTCAGGCCTTAGGTTTTTTACCTTCAGAAACTTTTATGGGAAACCCCGTATTGCCCTTGGCGGCCCGGCATGATACTTTTCCCTATTTTTAGGACTTCAAATCAGATCCCATGTATAAATTGTTTTCGTTTATTCTGTGCCAATTGCTCTTTAATGGAGTTTATGCCCAGGACCGCCTCACAGGAGAAACCTTTACCACGCGTTCCGAGGTGCTTGCGCGAAATGGCATGGCGGCCACAAGCCAGCCCCTGGCCACTCAGGCTGCCCTTGAAATCCTTAAGAAAGGTGGTTCGGCTATGGATGCCGCCATTGCCGCAAATGCCGTTCTCGGCCTGGTAGAACCCGCCAGTTGTGGAATCGGCGGAGACATTTTCGCCATTGTATGGGATGCGAAGGAAAAAAAACTCTTTGGGTTCAACGGCAGTGGCCGGGCCCCTAAGTCCCTGAACATCGAATATTTTATGGAACGGGAGATAAAATACGTCCCACTTTATGGGCCACTGCCGGTCTCCGTTCCCGGCTGTGTGGATGGTTGGTTCGAACTCCATAAAAAATTCGGAAAGCTTCCCATGGCGGAAATTCTACAACCGGCCATTGGTTACGGGCGTGATGGATTTCCGGTATCGGAGGTAATCGCCTATGAAATGGTTTCCAACTACAAAGGACTTCAGGATCAACCCGGGTTCGCACAGACCTATTTACCCGGGGGTACACCGCCCGCCAAAGGAGAAGTATTTAAGAATCCGGACCTGGCCAATACCTATGACAAAATAGCCAGGGGAGGTCGGGATGCCTTTTACAAAGGAGACATTGCCCGCACTATTGATGCGTTCATGAAAAAACACGGCGGTTTTCTTTCCTATTCGGATATGGCCGGTCACACCTCGGAGTGGGTTGAACCCGTATCCACCAATTATCGCGGGTTTGATGTTTGGGAACTGCCACCCAACGGCCAGGGTACTGCAGCCCTGCAAATGCTGAACATCCTGGAGGGCTACGATATCGCAGCCATGGGTTTTGGGAGTGCGGAATATATTCATGTCCTCACAGAGGCGAAAAAGCTCGCCTATGAGGATCGCGCCAAGTTCTATGCCGACCCGGCTTTCAACAACATCCCCCTTTCCGAACTTCTGTCTAAAAAATATGCAGCAAGCCGAAGGGAATTGATTGGTCCCGATGAATCTGCCCGCGCTTATCCCGCCGGCGATATGGAAATCGAGTCGGGCAACACCACCTATTTAACCGTAGCCGATAAGGATGGGAATATCGTTTCCCTCATTCAAAGTATCTATTCGGAATTTGCCTCCGGCATGGTTCCCGATGGCCTTGGGTTTGTACTTCAGAACAGGGGGCAGATGTTCAATGTCCAGGATAAAACCCATGCCAATGCCCTCGAGCCCGGTAAGAGACCTTTTCATACCATCATCCCGGCATTTATCACCAGGGATGGGAAACCCCATGTCAGTTTCGGCCTAATGGGCGGGGCAGTACAACCCCAGGGACATGCCCAGATCGTCATCAATTTGGTCGACTTTGGCATGAATCTGCAGGAAGCCGGAGATGCCCCCAGGATACGCCACGCAGGCAGTTCCCAACCCACCGGGTCCCGAATGACCAATGGGGGAACCTTAAATATGGAGAGTGGATTTGATTACGGCACAATCCGGGAACTTCGCAAAAAAGGACACCGCATCTCCTTCGGGGTGGGTATTTACGGAGGCTATCAGGCCATCGGAATCGATCTCGATAACCGGGTGTATACCGGAGCATCCGAATCCAGAAAAGACGGACAGGCTGCCGGATACTAAACCCATTTGCATAAAATAATTTCAATAACCAACACCCCTAAACCACCTCAAATGAAGTCCATTTCCCTTTGGTTCTTTTTAGCCCTGATTGCCATTTCCTGTACTCCTGAAAAAAAGGAGGTCGCCTATCAACCCATAGATTACAAACTCTATTTTGGAGACAATGAAGCGGGCTACTTCAAGAGCTGGCGATCTGCGGAAGGAGCCTATCAGTACGAAATGGAATACAACGATCGCGGCAGAGGCCCGCATTTGGTGGAAACCATCAGGTTGAATGCTGACGGATACTCGGAGTCTATAGAAATAACAGGCCACAATTACCTGAAGGATACCGTTAGCGAACGTTTTGTCATTTCTGAGAATGAAGCAACATGGGAAAGCACCTCAGAAAATGGCAAAGCAGCAGTAGCCGGGGGCGGGTTTTATGTTGGGGTAAACAGCGGCTATGGGAATGTGGAACTGCTGATCCGAAAAATGCTTTCTTTACCCAATAAATCGTTGGAAATTTACCCAAGCGGCAGGCTGAGTATATCCGCAATTGAGGAAATAAAACTGGGGGATACGCTGAATCTGAAACTTATTGAAGTTGTTGGCTATGGCTTCTCCCCGAACTATTATTGGTTTGACACCAGCGATCGGTTTTTTGCCGCCCCCTCTTCATGGCTGACGGCGATCAAGCAGGGTTATGAATCCGTTACGGACGAACTTCTGGCAATCCAGCTGGCCAGTGAAAAGGCATATTACGCTAAAACGGCCAGAGAACTTACCAAAACCCCGGAAGGGAAGGTAATTATTTCGAATGTCACCCTCTTTGATTCAAAAACGGGAACCAACCTCAGCGACCGACACGTAGTCATTGACGGAAACACCATTAAGGCCGTACTTCCGGGGGGTGAAGCACTTCCCGAAGCCGCAGAAGTGATAGACGGGAAGGGTAAAACCCTGATGCCCGGCCTCTTTGATATGCATACCCACCTCAGCCGGTCCGACGGTATACTGAACCTGGCTGGCGGGGTTACTTCGGTACGGGATCTGGCTAATTCCTTCGATCTGCCTGACATAGCCAATGAGTTTGACAACAATTCGGTTATCGGGCCGCGCATCCTGGTAATGAGTGGTTTTATAGACCAGGCAGGTCCCTACGCCGGACCCATTGGTAAAATTATCAGTTCTCTGGATGAGGGCCTGGAGGCCATAGCGTTCTATAAGGAAAGGGGCTACCACCAAATTAAACTCTACAGTTCCATAGATCCGGCCTGGGTAAAGCCGCTTGCGGCCAAGGCACATGAACTCGGCCTCAGGGTGAGTGGTCATATTCCGGCCCATATGCTGGCCCGGCAAGCCGTGGCCGACGGATACGACGAAATCCAGCACATCAATATGATCGCCCTGAATTTTATGTCGGATACCATAGATACCCGTACTCCCCTCAGGTTTTCGATGATCGGGAAACACGCCCATGAAATAGATGTCAATGGAACTGACTTCCAAAACTTTATCAAACTTTTAAAAGCTAAGGACATCGTGGTAGATCCAACGGTATCGATCTTCGAAGGCATGCTTACGACCAAAGCAGGGGAACCCGATCCGATGTTTGAGGCAATCCTTGACCGCCTGCCCGTACAAGTGAGCAGGGGCTTTTATTCCGGTGGCCTGCCGATTCCGGAAGGTCAGGAAAAGCAATACAAAGACTCCTTTGCAAACCTGCTGGAAATGGTTCGCACACTGCATGAGGCCGGGATAACCCTTGTTCCTGGAACGGACGCCATGTCCGGGTTTGGCCTGCACAATGAACTTGAAAATTACGTGCGAGCCGGTATTTCCAATGCCGATGTGCTTAAAATGGCTACACTTACCGCAGCAGAAGTAAGCGGATATGGGTCGAAGCTCGGGTCCATTGAAGCGGGTAAACTGGCAGATCTCATCCTGATAGATGGGGATCCACTTTCAGATATCTCAGATATCCGCAGGGTAGAACTCACCATAAAGGATGGAAACATCTATACATCAAAAGAATTATACGAAGCCATTGGTGTAAAACACTTTGAATAGAGAACTTTATTTAGTTTCTTCTATAAACTGTTTTTCAGCACATTAACCCCTTTGGAAAAGTACTTCTATGAAGCTATTGAAGCTGAAAAATCTGCATTTGAGCATCTCCCTGTTCATTGTCATTCCAGCGGCCCTGATCTATGGTTTATACCCTGGCGTATCGCTACCCTGGCTTTTTGATTTTGAGGTAACCTCTCCCGATCTGTACAATGTTTTTAGGGCCATCATGGGCTTGTATCTGGCATTTTCAATCGTCTGGTATCTCGGAATCGTGAAACCTGCCCTATGGAAATCCGCTACCATCCTCAATATTGCTTTTATGGGCGGCCTGGGCTCTGGACGGGTCTTAAGTTTAATTTTGGACGGTATCCCGTCTCCTGCCTTTGCGCTGGGTTTAGTTGGCGAATGGGTTTTGGCCTTTTTCGCCCTCTACCAATTCCGGAAATTCAAGGCGGATGGCAAAACCTCTGAGTAGCTCCTGTTCCCTGCAGGTACCTGCGTCCTTTTTATTGACCCTACGCCTGTAATCAGGGGATAGAAGGCTACCTGACTACCTTTTTAAAGGGAAAGCGTTTCTTTCGGGAACCGGGGCCCGGGGGAACCTGAACAGGTTGCCATTCAACGAAGGATACAGCATTACGTCTTACAGGAAAATTCATTTGAGCGACAGTTATCGATATCCTTAGTGAAATGGTCGAATAATGGACTTTCAAGAGCTTATTTTGCCTGTTTCTCAATTAACTACCTTATTTTTGGAGGAGAACCTATATGAAAATGAACATGTACCTTAAATCCTCCAGTCGCAGGAGCAATTTGCTTGTGGCGCTCTGCCTGATGCTCTTTTTAGCCGCCCCAGAGGCGAAGGGGCAAATAGGTGATGTTATACAGGAAAACAAAGTAATTGTCGGATCTGCCAGGGCTTCTACCCTGCAACTACCCTTTATCGAATATTCCGAGGTAACCGGCATGTCTCCCTATTATACCCTATGGTACTGGGATGACACAACTTCTGACCGTAAGATAAAGGCCCTGCAATTCCATGCCACCGATCTGGAACTGGATTACCTTTACAAGGTTCTGAAGGATGGTTTTTCGGTCAGTATGCAGCGTATAGAAATAGGGGAATCCAGGCTGGTAACACGACGGCCGCTGAGATCAGGTAATCCCCTGAAAATCAATATTTATTACGAGGACAACTCCGTTGGGACCTTTTACCTTAAAGAAGCTACACTCGAACCCCTTCTGGGAAATACGAGGAATCCGGTCCGGACCAGGGACGACCTCGCCGGCACGCTAATAGAATACTAGGTATCTTTAGCTCAGAGCTTTGTAAGTGCAGTTCGAATCTCCATTATTGACTGGATACAGGGTTAAAATTATTTATCTAACTTAGGAGGTATAGTTCTTATCTCCCTAAAATGGCGCAGACGAATCAGAATAAATGGGTAGTCCTCGCCATACTGACCCTTGTTTATACTTTTAGTTTTATCGATCGTCAATTGCTGGTTATCCTGGCAGAACCTGTGAAAGCAGATCTTGGTCTTAGCGATACCCAGTTAGGACTTTTGACCGGATTGGCTTTTGCTGCCCTGTATGTCACCCTCGGACTGCCCGTAGCACGCCTGGCAGATAAAGGGAATCGCAAAAATGTTGTAAGTGCCAGCCTGGCCATTTGGTCGCTCATGACTGTTATCTCTGGAATGGCGACCAATTTTGTACAGATGCTTTTTGCGCGGATCGGAGTCGGAATAGGCGAAGCGGGAGGCAGTCCTCCCTCCCACTCCATCATATCGGATTACTTCGAGCCCCAGAAGCGGGCTACTGCCCTCTCTATCTACTCTGTGGGGATATATATCGGAATCTTTGTCGGGTTTACCATTGGGGGTGTGCTCGCCCAACATTACGGCTGGCGTGTTGCTTTTTATGCCGTTGGGATTCCGGGTGTGCTCTTAGCGGTCCTGATCTACTTTTTTGTAAAAGAACCCCCAAAAGGCAGGTTTGATCCCCCTCAGCTGAGCTCAGAAAATCTTACACTCTCCAATGTTGTCAGAACCTTGATGGGTAAAAAAACATTTGTCTTTATTGCCCTCGGATCCGGTTTCATCGCGTTCGGATCTTACGGTGCGGGTAACTTTTTACCCTCCTTTTTACAGCGGGTACACGGCGTTGATATCTCTAAAGCGGGATATCTGTTGGGCATCTCCTTCGGTATTGGGGGCGGTTTAGGTACATTTTTGGGAGGTTACCTGGCCGATAAGATGAGAAGATCCGATATGCGCTGGTATATCTGGCTTCCTATGGTATCGGCATTATTGGCCCTGATCCCCTTTGGGATCTATCTGTTTTCGGACTCCTTGAATGTAGTGGTTTGGATGATTTTCATGGTTTCTGCCCTCCTTGGGGCCTACCTGGGCCCTGCCATTGCGGTTACCCATAGCCTTGTAAGTGCCCGGATGCGGGCCTTTTCCTCTGCTGTCCTCTTCCTGATTCTGAATATTATAGGGCTGGGACTGGGACCCCTGACTATAGGCTTTTTAAGCGATTTATTTCAACCTGAATACGGAGACTTGAGTCTGAGATGGGCGTTTTGCGGTATCTTTTTATCCCAAACACTCGCAATCCTGTTTTTTGGCTTGGCCTCAAGACATTACTTAAAGGAAGTGCTAAGCGGTTAGGTTCCAAACGCCTTCCAGCAATTGAGCAGATAAACAGCGTAGACCTTCTGTAACGGGTATTTCATTGAATCCCTGCGGTTTGGAATCATTCCTACCCCCTTCCGGCCGCAACAACGATTTCCTGTCCGCCGCAGCAAAAGTGGGCCTCTGATGCCTGCTGTGCAACAAGAATAGCGGCTTTCCGGGCTTCGCGCGCAGTAGTTACAGATTCGTTGAGGTACCGCTGAATAGTGCTGAGGTTTCTGGAAGCATAGGCTTTTTTCGCCAGTCCAAATGCCTTGTCTGCAAGGGTTTTGGCTCTCTCCGCATACCTATCTGCACCCGTGAGATACTGGGCCGCACCTTCGACCCCGCAATGCTCAGCCCTTTGTCTCGCCTCAGCTGCCCGGGTCGAAATACGGTATGTGGCCGCCAGGATTTCTCCAGCATAAATCTGTGCCTTCCGGCTATTGGAGCGGGCCGAACGGTAATTGGTTGTCCGGATAGCAAAAGTTTCTAAGGTATCTGAAATACGAAGCACTTCCATGGCATTACTGCGGACATCCTCGATATCACTTTTCAGGAATTCACACTGTGCGGTACCCCTGGCATGAGATAAAAGCAGAATCCCCAGCAGGCAGCCTAAAAGTTTCAAAGTACTGGAATGGTACATGGGTAAATAGTGTTTTCGCTTTTACAAGAAACTAAATTTTGAAGACATTTGAAACCGGTACGGATCAAAAGCGCTGATAAAGAGACAAGTGACAAGGCATCGACACAGCATCTGAATTCTAAGGTATTTTATCGAGTCTCAGATGGCAGCTTAATACCCTATCCTGCTTAGGGCTTCCAGGGCACTTGAGGCTTCGCCGGTTCTTCCCGTCAACCGATGAAAATACTATCTTTACGCATCAGAATACCATCACCCATCCGACACCTATAAATCAAGTCATGAACCGTATCTCCACCCTTTTTTTCCTGCTGATCACCATTGCTCTATCGGCACAAGAAGATCTATGGACCCCAGAAGAAATCATCAACACCGTCTACCTTACCCAGCCTTCTTTTTCCAAAGACGGCTCAAAGATCGTATGGCTGCAGCGCAAGGGGTTGGTTAAAGAAGACAAGTTTGTGAACCATCTTTACCTCACAAGACTTGAAAATGTAAGCGATACCCCAAAAGTTATTCAATTAACCCGTTCCGTGGAGAGTGAATCCAACCCTGTTTTCAGTGCAGATGGAAACGCCCTTTATTTCAAATCCAGTCGTGAAAAAGGGAAGTCCCTGTGGAGACTATCACTCCAGGGTGGTGAAGCCGAAGAGGTTTCCAAGTTTGAAAACGGCCTTAGTTCCCTTTCACGGCTCGGAGACAGTGCCCTTGTATTTATTTCGGGAGAAGGAAAATCCCTGTATGACATTACATATGAAAAGGACAATACAACAGTGGTAGAGGATACCGCCCATTGGAACCCACGCCGGTTGTATTCTTTTGACCTGAAATCCAAAAAAACCACCCGCCTCACCCAAAACCCATACAGGATAAACAGTTATTCGGCTTCTGAGGACGGGGCGTATATCGTCTACCAGGAAATCACCTCCCCGGACTACAACACCGATGGCAATCCAAAACCAAACTATGTGCTCCTGGATATTAAAAAAGGGACTTCACAAACCATTCTGGAAGGGCTGCAAAGTCCCGGTGGATTTCGTTTTACCCAAGATGGTAAAGGATTTTATTTTAACGCAGAAACTTCGTCAGATCCGGAATGGAATGGGGCTGGGATCAGGGAGCTCTACTATTTTGACCTTTTGGGCAAAGACTTTATAAAAGTACCCCTGGACTGGGAGAATGGGTTGTCCGGATCCTATTTCCTGGATGGGCCTCACGTTATAGTACAGCTTGCAAATGGCCCGCTCCAAAAGCTTCGCTATTTCGAAAAAGAGGGCAACACCTGGAACTGGAAGGACTTTGAATTGGGGGAACTTCAATACCACACCAATATCCTTGCTTTCCATCAGGAGACGGATCGCGTCATTTACACACATTCAACAGCTTCTAAACTGCCGGAATACTATGTGGCAACCCTGAAGGTAAATAGAAAAAATGTATCTCTGGAGGATCCCTTAATCCTGACCACCTTGAATAAAAAATTAAAAAAGAAGCCGATTGCCAAATCCGAAATCATCTACTGGAAAGGCGCAAATGATGAGGAGGTTAACGGAATCCTGTATTACCCCAAAAACTACGAAAAAGGAAAGACCTATCCCCTGATCCTGAGTATACATGGCGGGCCTACGGGAGTGGATCAGGATGAATGGTCAGAACGCTGGTCCACCTATCCGCAAATCTATACGGATAAGGGTGCCTTTGTGCTCAAACCCAACTATCACGGGTCCGGCAACCACAATTTGGCTTTTATTGAATCCATAAAAAACGGCAACTACTACTCCCTGGAGCAAATTGACCTATACAACGGCATACAGTATCTGAATGACCAGGGACTTATCGATATGGATAAGCTCGGGCTTATGGGTTGGTCCAACGGTGCGATCCTGGCCACCTGGATGACACTAAAATACCCGGATATGTTTAAGGTGGCAGCACCCGGCGCAGGTGATATCAATTGGACCTCAGATTACGGCACTTGCCGCTTTGGAGTAACTTTCGACCAGAGCTACTTCGGGGGGGCGCCCTGGGATGACACCAATGGTAAACACTACAATGAGTGGTATATCGACAACTCCCCTATTTTCGAGATCGAGAAAATCAAAACCCCTACAATTATTTTTCACGGGAGCGAAGACCGGGCGGTCCCAAGGGACCAGGGCTGGGAATATTACAGAGGGCTGCAGCAAGTTGGACAGGCTCCTGTAAAATTCCTCTGGTTCCCCGGTCAGCCGCATGGGTTGCAGAAAATCACCCATCAGCTACGGAAAATGAAAGAGGAAATTGCCTGGATTGACCAGTATCTTTTTGAAGACACCAAACCAAAAAACGAGGCCTTTAAAAAGGATAGCCCTTTGGCTTCCCTTCTTTCCATGCAAAAAAACATGTCAGATGACGGGCTGATTGGAACTACATTTGATGGCGTTTTGATCCCCCCAACCGCAAGCCTGGGAAAAGACACCATTGCGATAGGCACTCATGAAGTGACCCTTGCTCAGTATCATGCCTTTACGGGGAAATCTTATGATAGGCTCCACGCCAATTCCCCGGTGACCGCTCTTAGTGAATCGGAAATTCGTGCCTATCTGGAATGGCTGAAGGAAAAAACCGGAGCGACGTATCGGCTTCCTAATGAGAAAGAAGCGGAGCGATTACATAAAAAAGCCCGGGAGGCATACAAAACCCAGAATAACCTGAACACCCTGGCGGGTTATGAGCTTACTGCATTGGACGTCGGAGACTTGCAGAAAAAACTGAAGGAAGTCAAAACATCACTTATCCGTAATACGGGCAGCCATCCGATGGTAAAATTAAAAGATGAAGTTATGGTGTACGACCTTGGGGGGAATGCCGCGGAGTACTACCAGACCCCCTCGGGCCTGAAATCCTATGATTACAGCGCTTATGATTTTGTGGATCCTGCAGCCCAGCACCCTTCAAGTGCAACGGAGCACACCGGACTCCGGGTAGTCAAAGAAAAGTAATCGTATTTGCGTGAAATCCAAAAAGCCAATTCATACTCCGCTGGCTATGATAGCCTTAAGATAGCGGCTTCCGGAATTCCAAATTGTGGGATGGCAGCCAATCTGAACTCCTGTTCTGGTCAAAACGCCTTATCTTAATAACGTGATTTAAAGTCTATTTATCGGTGCAGAAAACCTATTCATACCCTGCTAAAGTTTACCTCAATGGGGAAATCCTGGATGCTGCAGATGCCAGGATATCCGTCTTTGATCGGGGATTTATTTTCGGGGACGGCATCTACGAAGTTATGGCCCGAATCCGGGGGCGGTTTTTTTACCGGGAAGCCCACATGGAGCGACTCAGAACCTGTCTGGAGAAAATTGATATTTCCCTGGACGTATCCTCACTGGAGACGGAAATCCTAACCCTGCTAAGCGCATCTGGCCTGGAAGAAGCGGATTGCTTGCTGTACATTCAGGTTACCCGGGGTGTAGCCCCGCGCCAGCACTCCTATCCCGCTGGAATACAACCTACTGTAATGATGTACGCCTGGCCCAAAACCCTGCCGGATATAAATCATACCCCGGTGGCCGTAGTGCTTCAAAAAGATTTTCGCTGGTCGAGATGCGATATCAAAATGACTTCCCTTTTAGGCAATGTGATGGCCAATGAGTTTGCCAAATCGCACAACTGCTATGAAACTGTATTTGAACGCGATGGCATAATCACAGAAGCTTCGCACTCAAATGTATTCTTCGTAAAAAACGATGTGGTCCATACACATCCTGCGAATCACCTCATCCTCGATGGCATTACCCGACAGGTGGTATTGGAGCTTTGTAAATCCCTGTCAATTGAAGTACAGCTGCAGGGCATTCCCGCATCCCAGATCCTGGAAATGGACGAGGCGTTTTTAACGGGGACCAGTACGCAAATCACCCCCATATCGACAGTCGACGGAAAAACTGTTTATCCCGAAAGCATGGGTCCGGTAACCCGGAGGCTTCAGGAGGCTTTTTTAGAACTGAAATTCCGCTAGGAACGCTGTGTTCTGATGTGTGGAGCATTCGGACTTGAAAGGGCAGATCGACGATCAACCAGAACCTTACACAACTTCAAAACTTCGAATCCTTGTGGCAGGATGAAACTGGAAATCCAGTAACGATAACCTTTGGTGTACGGGGATTTGAGAAAAGCGTTCCGGTCCGAACCTTTGCAATCTGGGATGCTCTGCCCGCAGAGGGACAGGTGCAGCATGAAATTCCTGCTAATTTTTGTATTTTAAGCAGACAAGGCCGAAGTCCATATGTTTAAATTCTTCAGGAATATCCGTCAAAATCTTATCAGAAACGGGCAGACACGTCGGTATGTCTTCTACGCTTTGGGGGAAATTGCACTTGTGGTTATCGGTATCCTCCTGGCTTTGCAAATCGATTCCTGGCAGACGGAGCGCATGCAGCGCAAAAAGGAGATATTATATTTGAAGGAGATTCGGACGAATCTGGAAGACGATTTTGGAAATGTGGCATATTCTATCGCCCATAACCAAAGAAAAGATTCCATTATACAGCTCTGCCTCACCTCCATATTGGAAGGATCCTCCGACGCGGAGTCCATGATGACCATTCTCGGAAACATGCCGGCACTTGCCGAGTTCAGTGTTTATACACCCAACCGGGTGGCCTTTGACAATATGTTGTCCGCCGAAAACATCGACCTTATTTCAAACGATAGTCTCCGCACCAACATCTCCAAATTTTATTCTGAAGGCAACCTCCTATTTGGCATGCAGGATCGCGTTAAAGACCTCACCAGGAAGTTCGTGGATAACACCACCCCCCTGCTGATGAACCGTGAAAGCATTGAGCTTATTTTTGGAAAATCCAGTGAGTTCGATTCGGCCGAAGACCTGGGCTTTCGTAAAAATAACACCCTCTTTGGCGACCTGTTTGGGATGCAGCGAAACCTTGGGTTTCACACGGCATACCTGCAAACCTACCAGGAGGAAATACTAAAACTTCAAAATCAAATTGAGGGATTTTTGACCGGGTCGGAGTGATCCCTCACGTATATTTCGGCCCCTGTCTCATAGGGCTATCGAACCGGGTCCATCGGGTATTATATCCCTGTAAACACCGCGGTTACAATCCCAAGGGCTGCTACCAAAAACAAAATTAAAAGAGGGCGCCAGATAAAGTGTATCCATTTGTTATAAGGAATCCCGGCTACAGCGATAATCGCCATCAAGGCCCCATTGGTCGGTACGATAAAGTCCATCGTCACCGCCCCGTATTGATATGCCAGTACACATACCTGGCGGGAGATTCCCATAAGATCGGACAATGGCGTTAAAATCGGCATACTCAATAAAGCCTGACCTGAATAACTGGAAACTGGGAAATGCAGCATGGCCTGTGCCCCCATCATTCCCAGGGCAGAAATGCTGGGGGGCAGGTTCTCAATCGGAGTAAAGAGCGCGTAGACAATGGTGTCCAGTATCTGTCCTTTTTCGAGCAGTAAGGGAATGGTGCTGGCCATCCCCATAATGATAGCCGCAAAGGTCATTTCCTTCATCCCTTCGATATATACCAGTCCGGTTCGGTCAATACCCATTTTACCAATTAGCCCCGAAGCAATACCGAGAGCAAAAAAACAAGCCGAAATTTCGTTAAAACCCCAATCCAGAGTGATCAACCCATAGGTTACAACTGCAAAAGTCAGACAAAGCAGAAACAGAATTAAACCTGTTCGCCAGCTAATACCAGCGCCTTCTGTTTTCATGGGAACCGCGGTAACCCGATTTTTTCTGGCATAGCGCCACAAATACCAAATCCAGAGGACAAGGGCAATACCCAAAATGACGAGGCGGTATCCCGACCCGGAAAGCAAAGGGAGTTCCGCTTCCTTTTGGGCAAGGACTACAGCAAATGGATTTATCGGACTGAAAGCTGCCCCTAAAACCGCTGAGCCATAACTTATACCCAGGGCCACAAGGGAATTATACCCCATAGAGCGGCAAAATAGTATCAGGATAGGCGCAAGTGCAATGATTTCTTCCTGTAATCCAATGGTAGCCCCGGCGGCAGCAAATAAAATTGAAACCAGGATAAGGGCCAATGCTTCCCTGCCTTTCAAACGATCTACAACAACCTGTAACCCCTGTCCAAGGGCACCCGTCTTTTCGATAAGATAAAAACATCCCCCCAAAAGGAGGATTAATACAATCAAATCCGCACGACTCGCCAGGCCTTGTGGAATGGCCAGGAGCAAATCAAAAAAGCTCAGGGACTCAGAGGCAATTTCATGGTAAGACCCTCCGATTACCGTCGTCTGACCACTCTGCAGATCGGTAACCCTTTCGTAAGTTCCGTGAGGGATTAAAAAGGTTAAAATCCAGGATAAAACGATGACTCCGAGTAGGATTACAAACGCATTAGGGAATTTTCTCATAAATGGTTGGTGATTTTTGTTCCGCTCCAACAAATGGGTCACTGGCTCAGATCTTAAATGTAGGGATTTTTAACAGGGGGGCTAAGACCCCTTTTATAAATAGTCAACGGCTGATTGATGGGTGCAGGGTGCAGGCGTAATTTGAAGTTGGGTGGGTGGGGCCCTCGCCTTGCTTTACCAAATACCAAACAACCTCCACAAATTGCACTCCAGAGCCACCATAAATCCCCCAATGGCATCTGGCTTGTCGCTGCCCTATTCTTTGTAGAGATTCAAACAGGAAACATCGGGTGATTGATTGGGATTATCCATGAATGCAACGATCACCTGGTCTTTGCAATCCCCATTTCCGCCACCGTGTCCACCCTCATCGAGTATCAGCAAGGTACCGTTGTTCAGTTGTTTTTTAAACAGCACGCCGTTTTTCGGGGGCGTTACCGGATCGTATCGATTCACAAAAATAAGCGTCGGGATATCCGATTCCTCAAAGTGCCTGTCTTCCAAAGGCATATGCCCGGGATGCCAATCCATGCCCGCCTGATAAAACGCATCAAAAAATCCGAGTTTAACGGGTACCAGGGGATAATCCTGATATACTTCCCGTATTGTTTCAGGGGTATTTTCTGGGTTGAAATTCTCGTATTTTTCTACGGACAATAACATGGTAAGGTTCAGCCCTCCGGTAAGGCGGTATTCAAACTCAAGCACGTTTTGAAGTACTTCGCCTTCTCCATTTAGAAAGGCATGGATCAACTCAGGTGCCTTCTCACGAGAATTGTCCTGATAGAGCAGGCGTCGGATCAGGTAAATACCGTCCTGCTCATTGATCACAAACGGGATAGAATCCCTTAAAGTAACATGTAATGGTGATTTCTCCAGATGATCTATCGCCTTAAAATAATCCCCTTCAAGATCCGGATAGGCCTTTTTACACTCCGGGGTGTCATTACAGTAATCAAAGATCCGAGAGAGGGAAAGGGAAAAACTATTCAGTCGATTTAGTAAGAAATCCCCGCTTAATGGAGCCGGCGAATCGAGTACAGAGGAATAAACAGCGTCGGGGAATAAATCCTGCACTACCCTGGCCAGGCGCGTACCGTAGGATCCTCCAAAAAGATTGTATTTCGCATATCCCAGATGCTCAAAAAGCATCCCTACATCTCTGGCACTTTGCTGCGAATTGTAGTGGGCGGGCTCCACATTGAATTCCGCGCACTTAATCTTATACGCCTCAATCATTTGCCGGGTGAGCGCGAGCTCTCCTTCCGGGTCCGCATCTTTGGCCAAAATCTCAAAGGAATCGAAAGACATATCAGGGAGGGGGGAAGACAAACCAATCCCCCGCTGATCAAAAAGAATAACATCCCGGCTCTGCCGAAAGGGATGCTCCATGATGGCTCCCAACAGACCCTCGTCGAGGGTTACGCCTCCAGGTCCTCCTGAAAAAAATATCATGGGATGTGCACCCTCCACCGGTTCTTTTGCGCGGACCACTGCGTAGGCTATCTGAATCTGCTTCCCTTTTGGTTTATCGTGATTTTCGGGCACTTCCAAAACACCTGCCGTCACTGCTTCATGTTGTGTAAGCCATGTGGGGAGCGCATATTCTCCGGGGTCCTGACCCCGCATATCTAAAACATTTCCGGCAAAAACGAGGAGTAACGCATAAAGGAGTAAACTTTTCATGGGAAAGTACTTAGTGGTTGGTATACTTAATTGACGACATCTGGAGGAAATTGTTACACCTGCCGGGCGGGAGGAGCGCGCTGAAATCTGGAATAATATGACGGGGGGGGTGTGTATCCTGTTGGATGACACCTGATAGGAAGTTTCAGCAGGGAAGTTTAATTTAAACCTGGGGGTGGGCGGGCATCCCCCCTGCTAAAAACCCAACGTCCCCTTAAAGCAATAAATCCCCGACTTCGCTCCAGTTATTCGCACGTTCAAACCCTTTGGTGTTGATGTTATGGGGAGAGGTAAAAAGGATGCTGCGGCCCTGGAAAGTTTCCAGGTTATGGCTTCGGTCATCGATTAAAACATCTCCTCTCAGCACGTGCTTGTCCCCCAAAAGTATGCGGTTGCGCCAGTGAATAAAGGGAAAATGCTCATCGAGCCATTGGTGTTTTTCAATCAGGGAATTGGGAAATTGCATCGCAGCGGAGGCCACATACACCTGATACTTTTCCACCAGTTCCCGCAATACTTCCCGGCTATGGGCTATGGGCTCCAGGTCGCGGAAAAAACCGGGTTCGAAATAATGCCCCCAGATACTTTCCCTGTGCTCCGGGACTTGTTGCCAGACCTCTCCGCCCATACATTGTTCACGTGTCAGGGAGCCGCCATGGCGTTTATTATACCACTTGATGTGCGCGCCGTACGTATCGGCAATCACCTCATCCATGTCCACAAAAACCGTCATGGCACGAAGTACACAAAAAAGGAAAAATTCAGCAAGGACTCAGGCGTTAAAACTACGTTATAATTGAGGCTCAGGTATTCGGGAACCTCATGCGAAGCGGATTGGAATATGAGCTAAAGACTGTCCAGTTCTACAAAATCAAATTCAGGGGACATTTCAATCAGCTGTCTTAAAATGGCGGCATGTCCGTTTCCAATAACAATCAGGATCCGATCCTGCGGTCCCTCAGAGATACGCTGCAGGTTCCTGAAGATCCGCAGGTTACGGTTATACCAATAGATGGATAACAAATCGGCTCCGCGATATTCCCCAAGTTTGAAATCGCCGATCAGGTATGCGCCATAACCATATTCATGGGACTCCCGGTTATTAATGTGCTTCATATAATCCAACAAAGGTACTTTGCTGATCATCCTGGTGTCTGCCATATACCATTCTGTCATAAGAGAGTCGTAAGGTGAATCACTTCTAAAATCATATCCTTCGCCCAAATCTTCCAGATAGGTGGAATCTGTCACTTCAATAAGATCTTCAATAAGGGCTTCTGCATCAATGCTGTAAAGCGTATCCAGACCTAATTCATCCGCCATGCGCATACCGATCTGATACCGTTCATCCCGCTTATCCCTGTGCCCGCCTTTTTGATATTCTCTGAATTTACGCACGGCACCCCAGTCCGGGTGTGCCTCCAGGGCAATCTTTGTTGGCTTGTAGGCTTTCAGGTAATTAATCAGGTCGGTAACTTCGGATTTTTTCGGTTCTTCCAGCACATCGATCTTATCTTCCTCGGAGGCCTTCATGGCATCCAGTCCGGGATAATTAAAATGGAAGGTGCCCAATACAAGCACCTGAGCGCGCTCTTTGGGGAAATAGCTGCTGGCCGGGGCTATCTTCATCTCCTCTTTGGACGTCGGTCTCTGTGAACACGAAGCAAAAAGTCCGAATACAAGGGTCCAGAGCACCATGCGTGAAATTTGGTAAATCATAGAATTCGGTTTTATTTTCAGTTGATTCGTTACATGTTTTATTAGAGAGCAATTAACTTCAATACTGTTACACCCGGGGCCCGATAAAGGTAACTGTCACACCTCTGTTTTATGTGCCATTGGCAAAAATGATTATCTTCACAAGCACAAATCAGTCCGATTGAATCACAACCTATGAAAAAGTTTTTAATACTTCTGATTTCGATTTCACTGTTCGGATGTTCAGATGACGATGGTGGCTCCACAACCAATCCGAATCGCGATCTGGTGGTCGGGACGTGGAACCTGTCGGAGTTAACAATATCGCCGGCTCAGGATATTAACCAGGACGGGAGTACAACTACCAATGTACTTTCTGAAATAGACTGCACCATTACAGGGCGAATCACCATAAACCAAAACAATACCTGGACCTTCTCAGGAAACGACCTGATCGTCACCACGATTACCGGAGGGTTGTTTATTTTCCAGTGCTCCGAAAACTCTCGAAATGAAGGTGGGAACTGGGATATAGAAGGAAATGTCCTGCGCCTTGCCGATGGAACGGGAGCTATTACACTGTTTTCCTTCAGTAGTACTCAGGAAACCCTGACCAATATTATCGGGGAAAATCTTCCTGGTTTACAAGCTGAGATCTATTCAAAACAATAACTCGGTTTACATTATTCCACAACCCGAGGCCTCGCCTTAATCTGTGGCAACCTTTATTTTTACCTCCCTGAATATCCGATCTGAGGAGTTTCCGATGTAGAGGCTGTAATCACCAGCTTCCAACTGCCAATCAGAAATGTCTTCATCGTAATACATAAGACTGGAAACCGGAATATCAATCGTATCCTTCTTTAATTCTCCAGCACCCAGGGCTACTTTATTAAACCCCTTTAATTCCTTTACGGGCCGGGCTACCCGGGATTTCGGTTTCCCGATGTAGACCTGTACGACCTCAGCGCCGGCCACCGATCCGGTATTCTGTATTTCAAAAGAGACGGTAATGGTATCCCCTGACCTGTAGTTTTTTCGATCGGTTTTGATTTCAGATACCTTAAAACGGGTATAGGACAGACCAAACCCAAAAGGGAAGAGGGGCTTTATATCTTGGGTGTCATGCCATCTGTAACCCACAAAAATACCTTCTTCATAAAATTGTTCTTTTTTGATCCCGGGATATGAAGAAGCGCCGAAACTATGTGCGGCATTATCCTCCAGCTTTACTGGAAATGAAAACGGCAGTTTGCCTGAAGGGCTGATATCTCCGCTTACAATATCCGCCAGGGCATGTCCTGCCATACTGCCGCCATACCATGCCTGCAGTAGCCCCTTTACATTTGCTATCCAGGGCATTGCCACAGCGTTGCCACTGACGAGAACCACCCCGACATTCTCATTGACAGCGATGACCTCTGACAATAACCGGTCCTGACCGAAAGGCAGGTCCATACTCTCCCTGTCCCCGCCTTCACAATCCTGTCTGTGATTTTTGTTCAGACCCCCGATAAAGAGGACCTTGTCTGCTTTCGCTGCGATTTCGATCGCCTGCTGACGCAGGGAATCTGCATCGTAAGGGGAAGGTTCCACACGGCCGTATACCGAAGGGCCGGATGCGTATCCCATAGCATGCAGGATAGTGGCCTTTGGAAAGCGCTCGCGCAACCCCTCCAGAGGAGACACCTCTATTTTGGCTTTCAATTCAGAAGAGCCGCCGCCCAGGGTCATGGAACGGGTGGCATTTTCACCGATCACAGCAATGGTCATTTCAACCTCAGGGTCCAGGGGGAAAAACGCCTCTTCATTCTTTAACAATACCATGCCCGATGCAGCCACTTTTCTGGCTACATTCAGGTGTTCCTGATTGTTCATCCTGCCCCTGCCCCGATTCGGGTTCATAGTCGTGCGAAACATCAGGCGTAAAATGCGTCTTACTTTATCATCCAATACGGATTCAGGCACTTCTCCGGCCTCCAGAGCCTCCAAAAATGGATTGGCGAGGTAATAATTGTCATAGGCATTGACAAGGGTTGTTGTCAGTCCGTCCGTACCTGTACCCATCTCCATGTCCAGCCCGTACAGGGCGGCTTCCATCGTATTATGGGCGCTTCCCCAGTCGGTAATAACCACACCGTCAAATGCCCAGTCCCCTTTGAGGATTTTGTTGATCAAAAGTTCGTGATGACTGCAATATTGCCCGCGAAACTTATTATAGGAGCCCATGACGGACCATACTCCTCCCCTTTCAACAGCAGCCTTAAAAGCGGGGAGATAGATTTCATGCAGCGCCCTGTCGCTCACCTCCACGTCAACGTAATTCCGCCATTTTTCCTGATTGTTGAGGGCAAAGTGCTTTACACATGCGGCTACCCCATTTTGTTGTACTCCTTTGATATACGGAACGACCATTTCAGAGGCCAGGTAGGGATCTTCCCCCATATATTCAAAATTCCTCCCATTTAAGGGAGTGCGATAGATGTTCACCCCAGGGCCGAGTAAAACGTCCTTCCGGCGATAGAGTGCCTCTTCTCCCAGACTTACGCCATAGGCATGGGAAAGCGTGGGATCGAAAGTGGCCGCAAGACTGGTCAGGGCAGGGAAAGCTGTAATCGAATCGTTCGTCCATCCGGCATAACCCCAGTTGTCCCAGTTGATTTCACCCCGAACCCCATGAGGCCCGTCGGACATCCACACCTCTGGAATTCCCAGGCGGGCAACTCCAGGGGTGCTAAACTTGGACTGGGCATGGCACATGGCCACTTTTTCTTCAAGGGTTAGTTGGGTCAGGATTTCTTCGATGGACTTATCTACATCCTTCATTTTATCAATATTTAAAGAGCTGCTATCTGAATATTCTGGCGTTTGGGCATTCGATACCTGCAGACTTAATAACAGTGCGGCAAAAGGCACTGCCTTCAGGATCGAAAAGGCCGGTCTGGAGAAAAAAAGCATTTTAAGGTGTTTTAGTTCGGGAGAAGAAGTAATCTCTTCTCCTGCGTTATTCCGGTGTTTATGGACTTCTGCCCTGGATTATACTTTAATTCCAACATTAAGCCGCTGTATTTTACCTGTTCTCCTAAAAATAGCATCGCTCTGTGAGGCTCCAAGGTGAGCGGTCTTCTGGGTTTCCACAGTCCCATCCGATAGATGGATTTCCAAATAAGGTTCTTCGCTAAAGCAATATACCACGGGAACCTGGCAATAGGTAAAGGCAAGGGCCTTTTCCGGTACCTCTATGGTCTGAACCCGATTCCGGACATCCACATAATCAAAAGTCCGGGGTTTAGTGAGAAATTCCTCTGGCTGGAGCAGTCCGGAGCCAAAATGTATACACCCCTCTGCGACCTGCACTCCGAGTTCGGCCATACGAACGAGAATATCCTCCTTGACCTGACCCGTCATGCCGGGCTGTTGTGCTCCCCGATGTGCAGGAGTGTGCGAATAGGGATCGGTTGGAAATGCGCCATACAGCTGTGGAGGCTTATGCACACCGATTCCTTCGTTGATTTGCCGGTAATGTTCCAGAAGCCCCTTGCAGGTCTGGGAATCTACCTTTGAATTGAGCGCCTTTATACAACATTCCTGTGCCGCCAGGGCAAGTTTTGAGACCATATGCCAGTAGATGGAACCCAGACCTTCGTAACCAAAGAAGGTTCCCGACCTACCCGTAAAGGATTTATGGTCAAACACGGCTTCAAAAATCTCCAGGATCAGTTCCCGTTGTTCTGAAACCTGGCTGTGGTATTGCTCAGGCAAATCGGAAAGGGCCTTATCCAGGCTTTTGGCATTGTTGAAACTGCCATTGAAATGATAGTTTCCGGCAACATCTTTTTCAATAACCTGACGGTTCCCATCCGACAAGAGTTTGAGCAGGAGCGACGACTTCCCTACCTGGTCATCAGGGATTTTGTTTTTGTCCACAAACCTGGGCAAGTCTTTATCCGGGTAAAGGATATAGCTATTCTGATCTTTGCGGTAAAGCGCACTCTTTCGAAGCGCATCCAGGACCTCCAGGGCCTGTTCCGGATTCAGGGCACCCGAACTGAGGACAGCCACCTGCCCTTCCAGCATTTCACTCAGGTGGGCTACCGAAATGGAGTCCTCCCCGGAAACGGTCATCAGGTTATAGGAATGATAGAGTTTATCAGGGCGCTGGTTCGCTCTAATAGCATGGTCTGCAAAGGAAGACATGACCCTGGTAAAATCTTTAAGATCAGCGGTTGAGATCTTATTTTTTACACCTGAAAATCCGTGATCGTAGACCTGGGTGCGATACCGGCACGCTGCCTTGCCCAGGGCATCGACAATGTCCTTGCGCACTGTATCTGAAATCGGGCCATTGAGAGCTCCTTCATACTTTTGCAGCCCTTGGGTAACCTCCTTAAAAAAACGTTCCAGCTCCTCAGAAATAGTCACATTTTCGAGCTGATAAGTCTCGAGTACCCCTTCGAGGTAACTGAGAAAACGCTTCAGGTAGTACAAGGTGACCATAGAGACACCATTGCCGACCAACGCATTGTTGGCGTCGTTCCATTCCGGTCGCTGGGTGTTCAGCCATATCCCTGCCTCAGGGATAAAATTGGATGCCTTGGCCAGAAGGGTGGCGAGTAATTTTTCCACCAAGTTTACCCGGTAGGGTGCGTCCTGGAATTGTATTAATGTACCATCGGCGCCCATCTGCTCCTTCCGCCTGGAAATCTCCTGTTCGAGTTCATGATTGAAATCAATCGTATCCTTCGGATTATTAAGGATGTCTTTATATGGCTTAATTCTGTAGGGCACATTGGCATAGACAAATAGATCCCGATCCCAGTAGCTCAGGAGACGACCGGGATAATACGCCTCGATAAACTCAAGGAATTTCAGAAGGTATATCAATTGGTGATCTCCCCAATACCCAATGTACGACCATGGGTCATCAGGCTCAATAACTTCCCAGTCGATCCCCGACTTGGTAATTCGATAGGGGTTATAACCATCAAAAGTGGAGGCATTGAGAAACTTATGGATCATCCCGTCGATAAACTCCGGATAGGCATGGGCCAAAGCCTCCCAGTTCTGGAAGATATCCCTCCAGTTTCCCTCATAGTCCAGTATTTTTGATCCGTCCTTTTCACTTTGGGTGTTGATTGAAAAACGGTTCCATGGCCGGCTGGGATCCCCGTGCCGCCTGCTGAATTTTAAGGGCAGGTATTCACAGGCAAGCCGAAAGAAATCGGGATCTGCAGTTTTGGTTAGCTCCCGTAAATCAAAAAGTGTAAAGGTATCTGGCAATGCCTGTAGCCGATCTTCCTGTTCTTTATAAACCCCTGAATTGGCATGCCGCAGGTAGGTGGTAAAATCACGTTTTTCAATCTCGTAATTCTGATCGAATATCCCGCCGCGCATAATATTGTACATGGTGTTGGCGTAATGCCTGGTAATGCGCAGCTGGTCCCGTGTAAGTTGCAGGCCATCTGCAGCCGCAGTCAACCCGATCAGGCGCCGTGTCCCCTGCCTGATGTCTTCCAGAACACGGAGCTGCAGGGCCTCAGGGTCGGTGAGATCCTCAAGGAGTCCTTCAATATCCGAAGGCCCCTGATTCACATTTGCTACCAGCATCCAGTGGTGCTCCTGTTTCGGGGGAAGGGACAGCTCTGCCCCGATAAAATACGCCCCCTTTTCTCCTCGGATGTCTGTCTCTGAGGTCATTTTCAATCCTGATCGAAAGGCATCGAGTTGCATGGATGAAATCAGGTAGTAAGGGTCCTTAAGTCCAACGGACCAGGCCACATTTGCCTTCAAAGATTCACTGGGCTCTGCCTTATCCACAATGATCGCGCTCAGGCTATATATTCCAAGACCTGCTTCCGGCTGTAATTCACTTTTTTTATAGGCATCCACCAAATTGCTTCTGCTGTTCTGCAGGTCAGTGGTCACCCCATAGGGCAGGATATTCTGCAAACCGTCCAGCAGGTGCACGTTCACACTGGTATTCCCGTGGTTCATCAGGCTTGCCTTTTTAGCAAAACCAAACAGATTGGTCGAATTCCATTGGTACCTCAAGGTAAGGCCCAGGTCCGAATTGACCTCTTCAAAAATTACTTTGTTGCAATAGGCATTTTTATAGAGGTTACGTCGTATGGAATAGGCGCCTGTTTGTCGTTCGGAAAAGGGTTCCCACAAAAACGTCTTCCCATCTTTCTCAAGTCGCAGCAGTGTTTTACTACCCGTAATTTCGGCGCTCTCTGTAATCTTGTCATCCGTGTAATATGGAAAAAGTGCAAATTCGCTGTTCTTCCGTCCGGCTGTCAACCCCCCATTACTCGAAATAAACATCCAGTGATTGGAGTCGCTGACGATGCTCATAAAAAAAGGCCGCATTAAATCACTATTGGCTATTTTATAGAAGACCTCACCTTCCAGCTCAATCTGACTGCCCTGAACCTCACCCTCATTGGGATGATACTCATTTTTTCCCACAAAAATTTTTTCACTCATAAGTAATTGTATTGTGAACCTTTCCTGGCACCGGATTACACGATCCGAACCGGGTATTTGCCCCTATCTGTTTACAGCGAATCGGAAAGCCCGGTTAAAACCTGTGTCAGGCAGGTCCCTTATTTTCGTATTAATAATTCTTCAACCTCTTCCAGGCTCCTTCCTTTGGTTTCAATCACATAGCGCTTTACGAACAGGATGGCGCAGAAAGAAAAGACGGCATAGATCAGGAATGTCATTGTTGGTCCCAGATTGGACAGTTCCCAGGGGAAAACCTGGGTCACTGAAAAACTTACCAGGGAGTTGAAAAAGCCCACCACCGAAATCGCTATCCCTTTAATCTTACTCGGGAAGATTTCAGAAATAAGCGTCCACATGACGGGACCCAAAGAAATGGCAAAGGAAGCTACATACAACAAGATAGCAATAAGCACCAGGGTTGCATTAATGTCGATAAAATTCGTGATTTCATTCCGCCTGAAGGCCAAAAACTGCTCCTGGTCCAGCCGTGTTTCCACAGCCTCAAACAATTCGGCCTGTCCGGAGTATGTAGTCCCTTTTAAATCGGACAACGCATTGCCGATTTCAATATCACTGACCTTGGCAAGTGTCGCTTCATCAAAGACATAACTCGCATTATTAAAGGCAAAGGTTGCCATCAGAAGGGCAATGGTCATACATGTCGTACCGATGAGCAGTAAGGGCTTCCGACCCAATTTATCGATAAGCCAAATAGCGACCAGGGTGAATATTAAATTTGTCAGCCCTACTACGATAGCCTGCAAAAATGAGGAGTCGGTACTTCCCCCGGCCTGTTCAAAAATGGTCGGCGCATAATAGAATATGGCATTAATCCCGGTGATTTGCTGAAAAAAAGCAATCCCCAGCGCGATAATCATGATTGTCGCATATTTGGATTTGAGAAGATCCGACAGTTTCCCTTTTACCTCTTTTCTGTCAATTCCCCTCTGTATCTCCTCAATGGTAGCATCCGCATAGGACTCGCCGCCAATTTTGGTGAGTATCTTGCGGGCAAGCGCAATATTATTGACCTTTTGGATCAGCCACCGGGGACTCTTGGGCACCGTAAAAAGCGCCAGGAAATAGATCAGGGCCGGAACGGCCTCTACCCCCAGCATCCATCGCCAGGCTTCCCCTTCCATATTGACCAGAAAATAATTGGAAAAATACGCCACTGAGATACCAATTACGATATTCAACTGGTTGAAGGATACCAGACTCCCGCGTAATTTTGGTGGAGCTATTTCGGCTATGTAAACCGGTGCGATCAATATCGCCCCCCCGATTCCAATTCCCCCGATAATCCGGGCGATAATGAATTCTGTATATCCGGTTGCCAGGGCAGACCAGGTAGCTGAAATTGTAAATAGGGCAGCCACAAGGATCAAGACGCGCTTCCTCCCGAATCGATCACTTAACGGACCCGCTAATAGATTCCCTGCCATGGCGCCAAAGACCACGCATCCCACAGAAAAACCGAGCATCCATTCCGTCATATCGAAATAGAGGGTTATTCCACGGACTGCCCCGGAGATGACCGCACTGTCAAAGCCGAGTAAAAAGCCGCCAAGGGCAACGATCAGACTGATCAGCACCGTATAGGACTTATTCATTTTGACGACAGTTTCTGTTTGCATGGGAAGGAGGTTTTTAACTTGGTGGGTTGCTAAATCCTTTAGTATTTTTCAAACGTAAAAAGGCAAAAAAAAAGCATGTGGTTTCAACATGCTTCCCAATTCAGTGACCTTCATGGGACTGAAGTTTCAGAGCTATTCAAACTACAGGATTTCGGCGCTCAAACCCGCCTGCAACAGTCGCGTGCAACGGGGTTTTAAATCGGTGATCTCTCCAGTCTTTACAGTACATTTCCCGTTGTAATGCACAATCAGGGAACATTGCTCTGCCTGTTCCGGAGAGTGCTCACACACATCGATCAGGGTCTGAATTACATGGTCGAAGGTGTTAACGTCGTCATTAAAAAGTACAATCTCATTGAGATCCTGCTCTTTTTCATCTACCAAAAGGGATTCTTCTAAGCGTTCTTTCGTACTCATATTGAAAGGCTTTGTTACGAATATAGTAAATTTTTTCGGCGCCACCGACCTGTGAAGTACGGGTTTTTCCCGAGTGGAAAATCTGTTTGATTTAAGGCCGATTTACCTGTGCGCTATTTCTTTTCCAGGTGGGCAGCCGTCCATAAATCGGATTCTCTTGAACTACTAAATGCCAGGCCATGTAAGTGGGCCACTTTTTTAAGATGCGCCAGATCTTCCCTGTAAAAACCACTGATAAGCAGGGAGCCTCCCATTTGAAGGCCAGCCGATAATTCCGGCATGAGTTCTTCGAGGGCATTCCTGTTGATATTTGCCAGAATAACATCAAAATCCCTGCCGGCCACAACCTCCACCGAGCCCTGTAAAACTTCAATTCCCTCCTGCTGATTCCGATGGGCGTTCTCCACGGCATTCTCAAAGGACCATGGGTCGATATCTATTGCCGTTACCGCTTTAGCTCCCAACATTCCACACAGTATTGCGAGGACCCCGGTGCCCGTACCTACGTCCAGCACAGATGTATCCGAAATCTGGAGATCCAGAAGATAATCCAGCATCAGGCGGGTGGTCTGATGATGGCCCGTCCCAAAACTCATTTTCGGCGATATAACGATGTCATAGGTGATGTTTTCAGGGGGTTGGGCATGAAAGGGTGCCCGGACCATGCATTTGTCCCTTACTGTTATCGGAGTGTAATCGCGCTCCCAGACCGCATTCCAATTTTCGGGCTCCACGACCTCCCACCGATGGGTTAACGTCCAGAGCGCACTGTTCAAATACGGAAGCTCCAGAAAGGCGGCTTCATCCCATTGGGATTCCTGAATATAGGCCTTTAAACCTGTTTGGGTTTCTTCAAAACTCTCAAAACCCAGTTCGGAAAGCGCAGCGATAAAAATATCGGTAGCCGGCTGCAACGGATGCATTTCCAGGGTACACCGGACGTAGTTCATTGGAGAAAATCTTAGTCAAATGCCTTTATAATGGCTACAAAATCCGCTGCATTCAATGCCGCCCCGCCGATAAGGCCGCCATCTACGTCTTTTTTGGAAAAGATTTCTTTGGCATTTCCGGGCTTCACACTTCCCCCATATAGAATGGATACGGATTCTGCAGTAGCTTCTGAGAAGGCTGCGGCCAGACGCTGTCGGATAAACGCATGCATTTCCTGAGCCTGTTCCGGGGAAGCAGTTTCACCAGTCCCGATGGCCCAAACAGGCTCATAAGCCAGGATGATTTGATTCCATGCACTCTCAGGCAGGTTGAATAAGGCCCGACTAAGCTGGCGTTCCACAACTTCAAAGTGTTTCCCTGCCTTTCGGTCGGCCAGTTCTTCCCCAAAGCAAAAGATCACCCGCATATCTTTCTCAAGGGCTTTGGCTACTTTTTTCTCGAGAAGTTCATCGGTTTCATGAAAGTATGCCCTGCGCTCAGAATGCCCGAGGATGACCGTTTGAATCCCAATCGAGCGAAGCATATCCGCGGAGATTTCACCTGTATATGCCCCACTGTCTTCAAAATGCATGTTCTGAGCGACGGCTTCAATGCGAATACCATTGAGCTGATCCACGGCCGATTCCAGGTTTACAAAGGTGGGGGCAACCATCACAAGTGCTCCGGTCTGGGGTAATTCCGCAATCAGATCGGATAATAGCGCTTTGGTACCCGCTTTATCCATATTCATTTTCCAGTTGCCTGCTACGATTTTTGTCCTCATGAGACTATGTATTTATTGTTGTTTTGCTTCAATTTCCCGGACTTCTTCCAGGGTGTATACTTTGTACGCTGTTCCTTCTCCAAAAAGGTCTGCCACGTACTCCTCCACGGATTGGTTGAACCCGGCCGCTTTGCGTCTGTTATTGACTTCTTCCGGATTTTCAATAGGCCAGATGAGGTTTATTTCCTCCGGGGTATTCATAAAATAAGACCTGCCCTGCGTTCCGTACTTCTGTGGCAGGCCCTGCCCCATAAGGGAACGGTCAAGCATCATGGCATAAAGGCGATACGGAAGCTCACCGGTCTCAGCAGCGATCTGGATCGAGGGTAAAAACTCATCAATACGCTCTGAATGCTGAATGACATACCAGGCCGCCTTATTGGTTTCAGGACCGACCAGGCTCTTACCCGGGTAGCCGTGCACCTGGAGGATCGAATCGATAAGCACCATATTTTGTTGGTCGATTTCAAATTGTTTTCCCCAATTCTCCATGGAGAAGTCGGATCGGTATTTCTGATCCATAACCATTATGCTATCAAGGGTGGATTTCAGATCCTCAGGATACCGGTCTGATTCTTCCAACGTCGGAAGGTTCAACTCATCCAGGTCATTGAAATGCAGTTTCTGGACAATAATCCCATCTTTAAGCCTGAGCAGACCCGGATTGGACCTGACGATCGTCTTCAGGGCGGTCATATCGGTAAAATAAAACGGAAAATCAAGGCCGTAAGCCTCCTTTAGTGAACCGGTAACCTCCCCTGAAGATGCCGAAAGACCAGCTACAGAATACCCAAGGGTAAGGGCCGAATCGGTATGTTTTTTAATCGCTGTAAAAGCTTCCTTTTCACTTTTATCGAGATCATAGGCTACGACCAACAGGAGGTTCCTCCGCTGCAGTATAGAAGATGCCAGGTCCTGGCCATTGTACTCAATCGTAAAATCGTGAATGGGTGGTTCGTAACCGCTTTGAATCTCCCTGGTACCTTCCAATCCCACAAACTCCCCCTTAACATCGGGGTATTCCCCAAGCGTAGTGATCACCTTGTCCGTGCCATCAATATTGAATTTCCAGTCGTATTCGTATACCGGCTTGGGAGCGTCTTCGGGGATTACCATACCCTCGAGAATACTCGCCTGCAGTCTGTAGGGGCGAAAATCCACAACGGGCAGATGGTTCAGCACGTGGTTGCCAAACCAGATACAGGCCAGCAGGGCCATAGCCGTAGTCCCTAACCTGAAAAACTTGGATCCCAAAGGATTAATATACTTCTCTCCCCAAATCAGGATAAGGATAAGAACCAATAAGAGTACATCCTTGGAAAAGGACTCCCAGGGGGTAAGCTTAACCGCGTCTCCGAAACACCCGCAATCGGTAACCTTATTGAAATAAGCCGAATAAAAAGTGAGGAAGGTAAAAAACAGAATGGTGGCCAGGAGCGTCCAAAGGGTCAGGCGAATCTGATATCCCAAAAGCAGGGTAACGCCGAGGATGACCTCGAGGATCACTACAAAAAGTGCAATAGCAAGTGCGTAGGGTTCCAAAAAAGGCAAATCCAGAACAGCCGGGCTGAAGTACTCTTCCAGTTTGAAAGAAAACCCGAGCGGATCATTGAGTTTGATGAGCCCACTGATGATAAACAAAACGCCCACCGCTATGCGGCAAAATTGCACAAAATACTTCAAGCTTCTTCTTTTTTAGGTTCATCCGCTGCGCCCAAATGTATCAGCGCAAAGACGGCGTAGTTGATCATGTCCTGGTAATTTGCATCAACGCCTTCACTAACCTGGGTAACCCCCTGGTTATTTTCAATTTGCTTTACGCGCAATAGTTTTTGGAGGATCAGGTCGGTTAACGAGCTTACCCGCATATCCCTCCAGGCCTCTCCGTAATCGTGGTTTTTCGCCTCCATAAGCGACCTGGTATTGGCGATCTGGGTATCGTAAAGTTCCAGGGCTTGAGAAGTGCTCAGATCCGGCATTTCCACGACGCCGCGCTCGAGTTGAATCAGGGCCATTACGGAATAATTGATAATCCCAATAAACTCGGAACGTTCTCCTTCGTCCACCTTACGGGTGGCGTTTTCTTGCAGACTTCGAATGCGCTGTGCCTTGATAAAGATCTGATCGGTCAGGGAAGGGAGTCTGAGAATGCGCCATGCGGCTCCATAATCATTCATTTTCTTACTGAACAACTCTCTGCACTGCCCGATTACCTCATCATAGGCCCGGTATGTTTCCTTCATAGATTTTGTGTAATTTCCCGGCGGGGAGGAACCCTGCCAAAAGTACCATTTTATGTGGTCTAATCAACAGAACAAAGGTACCGATTTATGACGATTTGCTGCAAAGGCGACCTCGTGGACCTCAGCCGTCCCAGGGTCATGGGGGTTCTAAACTCTACTCCGGATTCATTTTTTGACGGTGGTAAATACTGGGATCCCTATCTGGGACTCAAGCAGGTAGAAGTGATGCTGAAGGACGGAGCCGATTTTATTGATGTAGGGGGGTACAGTTCCCGTCCGGGAGCTGCAGATGTATCTCAAACCGAAGAACTAAAAAGGGTTATTCCTATGGTCGAAGGAATTTTGGAGGAATTCCCGCAAACCCTGATCTCCGTAGATACTTTCCGTGCCATAGTCGCCGAAAAAGCCCTGGATGCCGGAGCGGCTATCGTTAATGATATCAGTGCCGGCCTTCGGGATTCAGAAATGCTCCCACTTATTGCCAAACGGCAGGTACCCTACGTCATGATGCATATGAAGGGCACCCCTCAAACGATGACCGACCATACCGATTACGAAAACCTGATCCCCGACATCCTGTATTACTTTTCTGAACGTCTTTCGGCAGCGCGGGAATTGGGCATAACGGACTGTATTGCAGATCCGGGTTTTGGTTTTGCCAAAACCAGAGAACAGAATTTCGAGCTCCTTCGCGGCCTGAACGCCTTTAAAACGCTTGACGCACCCATTTTGGTTGGCATCAGCAGGAAATCGATGATCCACAAAACACTTGGAATTACCCCAAAAGAGGCCCTTAACGGGACTACGGCTCTGCATATGGTAGCGCTTCAGGAAGGGGCAAACATCCTGCGGGTTCACGATGTAAAGGAGGCAAAAGAGTGTATTGACCTTTGGGGAGCCCTTCAGGGGAATAGCTAGATACAGGTTGGGTTAATTTTTCTAATTTTACAAAAAGCCTAAGGGATTGGATTTTCTTAATTTTCTTGACATAGGGGTTACGGACCTGATCGATATACTCCTGGTGGCCATCCTGCTCTATTACCTCTACCGCCTGGTCCGTGGGACGGTAGCCATCAACATTTTTCTGGGAATTGTAATAATCTGGGCTTTCTGGAAAGGAACGCAACTCCTTGATATGCGCATGACCGCGAGCATGGTTGGGGGCTTTATGCAGGTAGGCCTGATCGCCCTTATCATCGTATTCCAACAGGAGATCAGAAAATTCTTACTTGTAGTTGGTTCTACGAACTTTGCCAAAAAACGACGTTTTACAAAACATTTTAAATTCCTAAGGGAGGAAGGTGTAAATACGGAACTCAATGTAAATGCACTTATCAGAGCCTGTGAGATCATGGGCAAAAACAGGACAGGGGCACTTCTAGTAATTGAACGGGACACCTCACTGGATTTTATTACGTCCTCCGGGGATGAAATGCAGATTGAAATAAACCAGCCGATCCTGGAGAGTATTTTTTTTAAGAATAGTCCGCTTCACGATGGGGCTGCCATCATCAAAGGGAACAAGATCGTCGCCACCCGGGTCATTCTTCCGGTATCCCGCCAACAGAATATCCCAAATCGTTTTGGCCTGCGCCATCGGGCAGCTTTTGGAATCACGGAGCGCACCGATGCACTTACCCTTGTGGTCAGTGAGGAAACCGGATCTATTTCCTATATAAAAAATGGTGAATTTGTCGCTTACAAGGATATGGAGGAATTAGAACGGATCATCAGCAAAGACCTCAATACATGACCTGTAAGAATTGTAAGGCTGCTTTGAGGACCGATTATGTGTTTTGCCCGGCCTGTGGTGCAAAAGTCGCTCCGAATCGCCTTACTTACAGAGGGTTGTTTGCCGATATCCTGGAGCGATTTTTCGATTGGGACAACAGTTTTCACCGCACGGTCAGGACCATGACGGTACACCCGGAAAAAGTTATCGGTGATTACATAGACGGGGTCCGCAGACGCTATCTCAACCCGATGAGTTATCTGGGGATCGCCCTGGGACTTTCAGGTATTCTCCTGTTTGCCATGAAGTATAGTATCCATGAAATTGACTTTGATTTCCTCGGGATGGGTACCTCTTCTGCCGCAAGCACTAAAATCCTGGACGCGACGATGGAATATAATTCCTTCATCTTCCTGCTTTATATCCCACTCCTGGCCATCGCAGGAATCCTTTCTTTTAATAAAAGGGATTACAACCTGCCGGAACATGTGGTATCCGCAACCTATTCCCTGGCCCACTTCTCCATACTGACGTTCCCGATAAGCATGTTAATCCTGTTTCTGGTTCCGGAGGATTACCTGAAATACTCTTTGATCTACATCGTATTTATGATTGGGTATTCCCTTTTCGTTCTGATCCGACTGCACCGATACGGGCTGGGAATTACCCTGATAAGAAGTATGCTGTACACCGTATTAGTGATCATCGGCTATTTCGGCCTTTCCCTATTGATCAACCTGATTATGCTGCTTACCGGGGTTGTAACGCTGGAGGATTTTCTCCCAAAGCCCTAAAGGACCTCTTCGGCCATAAACTGGGCTTCGTAGAGCGCATTGTAGTATCCCTTCTGTTCAAGCAAGGATTGATGGGTACCCATTTCAACAACCACTCCCTTATCGAGCACCAGGATTTTGTCCGCTTTCTTGACCGTGGCAAGACGGTGGGCAATAATGATGGAAGTTCGGCCTTCGGTTACCTTTTCAGAGGCGCGTTGTATAAGTTGTTCGGAATACGTATCCACAGATGAAGTGGCCTCATCGAGAACAAGGATACTGGGGTTGCGCATATAAGCCCTCAAAAATGAGATCAACTGGCGCTGTCCGCTGGAAAGCATACTCCCGCGTTCCTTTACGTTGTAGTCATACCCCCCGGGTAGGCTGCTGATAAACTCATGAACGCCTATCTGCCGGGCTGCATTTTCTATTTCCTCCCTACTGATCTCCGGGTCTTCCAGGGATATGTTGTTTGCGATGGTATCCGCAAAAAGGAAAACGTCCTGCAGGACGACGGCGATATTCAACCTCAGACTGGAAAGGGTATACTCCTTAATATCGGCACCGTCGAGGAGGATAGTACCGGAATCAATATCGTAAAACCGGTTCAGCAGATTGATGATCGTAGATTTCCCGGCCCCGGTTGCCCCAACGATAGCGACCTTCTCCCCCGGGGAAACATCAAAAGAAATCCCGTGTAGAATTTCCTCACCGGGCTCATATGAGAAACGAACTTTATTGAAAGAGATCGCCCCTTCCATATGTGCCACATCCAGGGAGCCCGTATCTTCAATACGGCTATCCGTATCCAGAATCTTAAACACGCGGCCTGCCGCCACCATCCCCATTTGAAGCGTATTGAATTTATCCGCAATCTGCCTTAAGGGACGAAACAGCATTTCGATCAGCAGGATAAAGGCGAAAAGGGTCCCCGCGATTTCATTTCCAATATTCACAATGTTCTGCAATCCACCGTACCAAACAACAAGGCCAATGGCCAGAGAGGTTACGATCTCGGCGACGGGAAAGAAAAAAGAGTTATACCAGACCGTTTTTAACCAGGCATTTTTGTGTTTTTCATTTATCAGACGAAAGCTCTCACTTTCCATAGTCTCACGGGTAAACAACTGAACGATTTTCATCCCCGTTATGCGTTCCTGCACAAAGGAATTCAGATTGGAAACCTGTGCGCGCACCTCTATAAAAGCCACCTTCATCGCGCGCTGAAAAAGCCGGGTCGCATAGAGAATAATCGGTAAAATCGCAAAAACAAGAAGGGCGAGCTTCCAATTCAACCAAAGCATGATTATCGAGGCGGCCAGCATTTTGAGCAAATCGGCAACAATGGTGAAGAATCCCTGGGAAAAAATCTCCCCGATACGCTGGAGATCCGCTACCGAACGGGTTACCAGCACCCCTATTGAAGAGTTGCTGAAATATTTCATTCGAAATCCGACCATTTGTCGAAACAGCCGGACGCGCATATCCATAATAACCGATTCCCCCAGCCAGTTGGCATAATAGGTGAAAAGCAACTGACAAACCACCTGACCAATCAGAACACCCAACATGGCCAGTGAGAGATTCAAAAGCATATCCCGGTCCATCTGAGGAATGGCTATATCGATGATCTCTTTAAGGATCAATGGGGTAAGGATGGAAAAAATGGTAAGCAAAATGGCCGCCAAAGCCGTTCCCAAAAACGTTATGGGGTATGGGCGCGTAAAGGCGAGTACCCTTTTAAAGAGGTACATGTCAAATGCTTTACCACTATCTTTTTCCATCTTGGAGTTCTATCTGTTCAGGGTACATTATGCCGGTCAAATATAGCCCTTTTGCAGGTACCGAGGCTCCGGCGCGGGACCGATCCCGGCTTTTTATTATTGTCTTAACATCCTCCGGGGAAAGGTTCCCCTTCCCAACCTCCACCAAAGTGCCCACAATAGCCCGAACCATGTTCCTGAGGAATCTGTCCGCCGTGATTGTAAATACCCATTTATCGCCTGCCCAATGCCATTGCGCATTCGAAATCTTGCAGAAATAGGTTTTGACATCTGTCCGGGATCTTGAAAACGCCTTAAAATCCTCGAACTCTATTAAATACCCGGCCGCTTTGTTCATCCCATCGAAATCCAGTGAGCGGTTCTGATAAAAGGCCGTATGCTCCTGAAAGGGATCTTTATGCTGCACCAAAAAATACTCATAGGTCCTGCTCAGCGCATCAAAACGGGCATGGGCCTCCGGCACTACCGGGAAAACGCGTTGGATGGAAATGTCCGGGGGGAGGAAGGCATTCAGACGATGAACCAAATCTTCGGGTAAGGGTGCATCCCAGTCAAAATGAGCATACATCACCCGTGCGTGCACCCCGGCATCGGTGCGTCCTGCTCCGAGTATTTCAATGCGCTGGCCCAAAAGCTTCCCGAGGCAATCTTCAATAACTTCCTGCACAGAGATATCCGCTGGTTGGCGCTGCCAGCCGTGGTAATTTTTGCCAAAAAAGGAGCACTGGAGAAAATAGCGCATGGGAATAACACATTTTACATGCAAAGATAAAGATTCATGTAGTGTTGTATGTGAAGGCATTCGGAGTTGCCTTTTTTAAATATGTACAAATGGATTTATAAAAAAAGTTCCTGGTTATTGATTTAAAAAGAGAAGGCCGTCTCATTGGAAAATTCCCAAAGTTTAGTAGCTTTAGAGCTAATTAAAAAAAACACTTATCATGGGAAAATTTGAAATTAACACCGACAAAGCGGGGAAATTCCGTTTCAACCTAAAAGCAGAAAATGGACAGGTTATCCTGACGAGCCAGGGATATACGAGCAAGGCTGGTTGTGAAAACGGCATTGAATCCGTAAGGACAAACTCAAAGGACGATGCCCGCTTCGAAAGAAAATTATCCAAAAGTGATCAACCGTACTTCGACCTTATGGCTACCAATGGACAAGTCATTGGGACCAGCCAGATGTATTCAAGCGAAAGTGCCATGGAAAACGGGATTGCCTCGGTAAAGAAAAACGCCTCGGATTCCCCTGTGGAAGACCATTCCGCCTAAGTCATTTCATGCGATACGAAGCCTAAAAAAGGAGCCTCAGAGGGCTTCTTTTTTTTTACGTTTTTTTCGAAGAAATACCTGTCCTCAGGGATTTCCAAAATGACAGAGACTATTCAAAGCCTCTACATGAAAGGTGCTTGCGTGGAAATTGAATAATTTGGCATGGGGGACTAAGGGTTTTTCCCTTTTTTAGAAATTCCGGTAATTCCCCCTCCTGAGGTTACACTCCTGCGGAATTTTATCCTCGCTTCCCCAATTCGATCACCTCAAGGTCCTTAATTTCCGAACCCTCAATGGCAAACCTGAGCATTGTACGCACTTTGTGAAACCCGACTTTCCCACAAGCACCGGGGTTCATATGCAGCAGCTCAAAACGCTTGTCATACTGCACCTTTAGAATATGCGAATGCCCGCAGATAAACAACTTTGGAGGATTCATAAGCATTTCTTCCCTTACCCTTTTCTGATACCTTCCCGGATATCCCCCAATATGGGTAATCCAAACCTCAACGCCTTCGCAGGTAAAACGGTTGTCCAGGGGAAATTCCCGTCGCACCTCCGCACCGTCAATATTCCCGTAAACGGCCCGAACGGGTTTTAGTTCCGCCAGTGCATCAGTCACCTGGAGGGAACCAATGTCCCCGGCGTGCCATATTTCATCAGCCTGCCCGGCATAGTCCAGAATGCGGTCATCCATATGTCCATGGGTATCGGAAAGAAGAAGGATTTTAGACATTGTGCAATGTAAGTCGCAAAGATAGAAAGCCTGTAGGAGTTCCTTTGTTTAATCGGTCTTTAAAAGTTGATGGCAATCCCGTCCTTTTTTGTAACTTCCTGCATGCACAAAAACGAGTTTGTACATGATTGAATTGCGAATAGTAAACTACTCTGCTTCCCCGGGTTCTGACCCCCACACGGTAAATCGAATTTGAAGATGAGCAAAAAGCCGAATAAAAGTACCGGGAAGGAAAAAGGTGCTTTATCTCAGACTCCGGTAAAACGCGGAAATCGGCCGGGGAAACCTATAGACAAACTTTCAGAATTACAGGAAACCCTCCGCCAGCGCGAAAGGGCCCTGGAGATTGAGGCGGCCCTGGAACGGGTACGCGCACGCGCCATGGACATGCAATCCTCGGAGGAATTAAGTGATGTGCTAAGTACGCTTTTCCAACAGTTTGACCGCCTCGGAATCGATCCGTTAACAGTTTGGCTGACCCTTTGGAACACGGAAGAAAATACGTTTACTTACCGGTCTACAGGTATTTCCGGAAAGCGCATCCAGGGTCAGCAGGTTGTCGAGATCCAGGGCATGGACATCTGGAAGGACCTTTACGATAAATGGAAATCCGGTGCTTCCGAAGATGTGGAGGTGCTTTATTATGCCAAAGAAGACCTTGAACAGCTATTTACCCTGATGGCCGAAACCTTTGAGAGCATGCCCAAAGGGGAAAGACTCACCGCAGCCCATTTCCCGGAAGGGGGATACAGCGTCCAGGGCCATTGCAAATTCGGGTACATCGGATATACCCATACCAGACAGCCAACCGTGGAAGAACGCGAAATCCTTACCCGGTTTGCTGGTGAATTCGGAAGGGTCTATCAGCGATTCCTGGACTTGAAAAAGGCAGAAAAGCAAGCCAGGGAATCCGAGATACAACTTGCACTCGAGCGGGTTCGCGCCCGCACGATGGCCATGCACAGGAGCGAGGAATTGAGTGAGGTGGCCGCGGTGCTTTTTGAACAAATCGAAAATCTTGGGGATACACCTGAACGTCTGAATATCGGAATCGTCCAGGAGGAAGAAGGTGTTATCGAATTTTGGTCCACAGAACAAGGGGGGCAACAGATCAACCGACTTTTCAGGGGAAGTATTGAGGAACCTACCACCCTTGCCAAAGTGTATTCTGCCTGGAAGGCCGGAAAGAAATCCATTGAAGTTGATCAAACCGGAGAAGATTTGCAGCGTTGGATCTCTCACCTGGAAGAGGTTATTGGATTGCCCTTTAACAAAAAACTCAAACGAGACCGCAGGGTACACTCGGCTGTGTTTTTCAGACATGGAATGTTGCTGGTCTCCACCCCGGAGCCCATTCCTGAAAGTTCAATTAACCTCCTTGGGCGTTTCGGTAAAGTCTTTGAGCAAACCTATACCCGATTCATCGACCTTAAAAAAGCGGAAGCCCAGGTGCGGGAAGCCGAAATTCAACTGTCCCTGGAACGGATTCGGGCACGGGCTATGGCTATGCAGGAATCCTCGGAGCTCACGGAAGTGCTGTCCGTCATCTTCCAGCAGTTGAAAACACTTGGGGTGGAAACGGTCTGGACGCACCTGACCCTACTCCATCTGGAGGAGAATGCGTTTACCTACCGAATGACAGGGCGGAACGGAAAACGCATCATGGCGGAGGAAAAAATTGCCTTGGATGCTTCGGAGCATTGGGCGCATATTTCTGATTCCATCAAATCCCCGGACACGGACCCGGATCCAATTACGCGGTTTGAGGTTCCTACAGAAGGCCTCGATACCATTTGGGAGCTCTTCGATGGGATTTTCTCGAAGCTTCCAAAAGGAGAAAAAGTGTCTCCCCGGGACTTCCCCAACGGTCTGTACACTACCCAGGCCTATTGTAAATTCGGCTTTTTGGGCATCAACCAAACCAGGGAAGCCAACCCTGAAGAAGCGGATATCCTGCTGCGGTTTACCACAGAGTTCAGCAGGCTTTACCAGCGATTCCTGGATATTCAAAAAGCCGAAGCACAGACCCGGGAAGCACAGATCGAGGCTGCCCTGGAACGCGTTCGCGCAGCTTCCCTGGCCATGCATAACAGCTCTGAGCTCTTTAATGTCATCAATATCCTGAGTGAGCAGCTCAATCAATTGGGGATTGGGATAGATGCCGCAATGATCAATGAGAAGGTGGGAGGTTCTAAAGACTGGCACATGTGGCTGGCTATTTCTTCCGGGAGCAAAGAAGTATATACGCGACAGGAAAAAGTACACGTACCCTACATACGAAGTGCCGCTTTTGACCGCATTTCTCGTGCTGATAAAGAAGGTAAATCCGTGTTTTCGGATCAACTTACCAAGTCGCAGAAGGACAGTATTTTCGAGCATTACTTCAATAATTCCAATCACAGGGATGTTCCCCAGACCCGACAGGATTATATATTTTCTTGCCCCGGATTATCCAGAACCACGGTCTTATCTAATAATTCGTTCATTCAGTTTTACCGATACAGCCTGGAAGTTTTTACAGATGAAGAGAATCAGGTATTAGAGCGATTCGGCAGTGTTTTTGACCAATCCTACACCCGCTTTATCGATTTGAAAAATGTCGAAGCCCAGGCCAGGGAAGCTCTGATAGAAACGGCCCTGGAGCGGGTAAGGTCGCGATCCATGGCCATGCATTCTACTAAAGAACTCCTCGAGGTGGTTGTCGTGTTGTTCAACCAGTTGAAAGCTCTGGAAGTGGATTTCATTCAGGCCTGGATCAGTATCTGGCACCTGGACGAAGGCTATTTCGAGATGTGGTTGTCGCCCATTGCTGGGCACGGGGATGAGCCCATTTACCACAAGCAACCCTCGGCCCAATTCGAGGATACGTCGGTTAAATCCTGGCTGAACGGTGACCGGTTTTCCTACGTGTCCTTGCCCGGTGAGGAAGTTGTAATGGGGTTTTTGGTAGGTATGGACGAAAGGCTCGGAGGGCATTATTTTGAACAATTGCAAAAGAAGAATCGCTATGACCGTCTCGAATTCGTGGATGCAAACCACAAATACGGGACGGTGAGTATGTCATGGCACGAGACCTCGAGTGAAGAGGACAAGGAAACGCTGTATCGCTTTGCCAAGGTATTCGAACAGACGTACACCCGTTTTCTGGATCTTCAAAGGGCTGAAGCCCAGGCAAGAGAAGCAAAAATAGAAGCTGGTCTGGAACGGGTACGGTCAAAAACAATGGCTATGCATAACAGCCAGGATGTTTCCGAAACGGTAGCGACCCTTTTTGAAGAAGTAAAAAAACTGGGGTTGGATGAGTCTATCCGCTGTGGTATTGGAATTCTGGAAGGCTATGATGGCATGGAAACCTGGTCTGCAAATGCCTATCAGGATGGGGAAATAGATTTGAGGATGGGGATGCTCAATATGGAGATCCACCCCATGCTAAGGGGGCTTAAAAAAGCCTGGAAAAATGGAGAATCAGGGTATCAGTACGATTACGACAGGGAAGATGTTCAGCGTTATTACAAAGCTTTGAATAATGAACCGGAATACCCGTTCAATGCCGACCTGAAGCGTCTTCCGGAAAAGCAATTCCACAACAGCTTCTTTTTTTCGGAAGGGATCTTGTTTTCATTCACGGAAAATCGGCTGACAGAAGAGGCCAAAAACATCCTGAGAAGATTTGCCAGCGTTTTCGGACAAACCTACAGGCGGTATCTCGACTTGCAGAAAGCTGAGGCCCAGGCCAGAGAATCACAAATAGAGGCTTCCCTGGAACGTGTACGGTCAAAAACAATGGCCATGCATAACAGTCAGGATGTCTCGGATACTGTTATTACATTATTTCAGGAGGTTGTAGGTCTGGGTCTGGATAATTCTATACGCTGTGGCATTGGAATCCACCATGAAAACGATAGAATGGAGACCTGGTCTGTAAATTCTGATCTGAAAGGGGATGTCGATCTGAAGATGGGGATGTTGAATATGGGTGTTCACCCCATGCTTGTGGAGGTCACAAAAGCCAGAGAAAAAGGAGTCAAAAGGTTTTATCATGAATTAACCGGCGAGGATGTCACCCGATATTACAGGGCCCTCAACAACGAACCGGAGTATCCGTTAAAAGTCGACTTGAAAACGCTGCCGGACAAGCAGTATAACAATGTTTTCTTCTTTAGGGATGGAGTCCTCTTTGCCTTTACACAAAACCCGTTATCAGAGGAGGCCAATCGAGTCCTGGAAAGGTTTGCCAGCGTATTCGGACAAACCTACAGGCGGTATCTCGACTTGCAAAAAGCTGAGGCCCAGGCCAGGGAGGCTCAAATTGAAGCCGCCCTGGAACGGATTCGGGCGCGGGCCATGGCTATGCATTCAACGGACGAACTAACAGATGTTCTGGGAGTCCTTTTTGACCAGTTTGACTTCCTGGGGATCAACCCTGTGCTCACTCACCTAACGCTATTCGATGAGGAAAATGAGACCTTTACGCTTCGCATTGCCACCAGCGGTACAAACCGCACGATTGCGGAACAGCAAATCGATGTAAATGCCGTAGAGGCATGGAAAAACTCTTTTGCCAACTGGAAAAAAAGTGAACTTCACGCCCTTGACTGTATTGACTACCCCCCAGAAGTCCTGCCTTACCTTTGGGATGTCCTTCATGAGGTAATGAACGCCTTGCCGGAAGATCAGCGCATTTATGCATCTGACTACCCGGAAGGGTTGTATACCACCCAGGGGCATTGTAATTACGGGTACATTGGATTTAACCACTCCCGAAGGGCCACGGAGGAGGAAAAGGAGCTTGTCGTCAGGTTTGCCAAGGAATTCGGACGCCTCTACCAAAGGTTCCTGGATATTCAGAAGGCGGAAGCCCAGGCACGGGAAGCACAAATCGAGGCGGCCCTTGAGCGGGTCCGGGCCAAGACCATGGCCATGCACAATACTGAGGATATTGCCGATATGGTGACTACCTTCTTCAATGAACTCCTGAGCCTTGGGATAGGGAATTCCACACGCTGTGGCATCGGCATCCTCAATCCTTCTCAGGTTATGCAGGTCTGGACGGCGTCCTTAAAGGATGAAGGCGCTATTACCCTGCATTCTGGACCCCTTGATATGCGCAGCCACTCCTTGCTGCAGGGGCTGCAAAAAGCTTGGTCCGAAGGGGAATCCTTATATGAATATACTCTGGAAGGGGCTCAAAAACTAAGCTATTTCAAAGTTATCAATGAAGCCCCTGAATATCCTGTAAAAGTAGCCCTGGACAAACTCCCTGATTCCGTATGGCACAACAGTTTCATATTTCCCAACGGTACCCTCTTTGTCTTTTCGGAATCTCCTATAAAAGAAGAAATCCGGGATATTTTCACCCGTTTTGCCTCGGTGTTCGGACAAACCTATATCCGGTTCCTGGACCTGGAACGAGCGGAAAAGCAGGCCCGGGAATCCAGGATCGAAGCTGCTTTGGAGCGGGTCCGGGCAAAGGCTATGGCCATGCACAGTTCTGAAGATTTGCGCGAGACCATTACGGTGATCTTTAAAGAATTTAAAAAACTGGAAATTCAGGCCCTGCGCCTGGGTTTAGGTCTGCTCGACGCTAAAGATCCCATAGGCGAAATCGTCACTTCCAGAATAAATGACAAGGGAGAAATCATAGAAGTTAGCGGAAAATTCAGATTAGAAGGACATCCCGTTCTTGAGGAGATATATTCCCATTTAAGGTCGCAAGAAGACTATTTCCCTGTCCTAGAGGGCAATGAAATCAAGAGTTATTACGAGGGGTTGGAAAAATCCGTGGATGTTCAGGGACTGGGCACATCTTCGAAGCATTATGGCTGCTTCCTTTATTTTCCCGAAGGATGCTTGTACGCCTGGGCGGCCACTCCGCATTCTGAGGAGCAGATCAGTATCCTTAGAAAATTCTCCCGGGTGGTAGAGATTACGTACCGGCGCTACAATGACCTTGTGGAAGCAGAGGCACGGGAAAAAGAAGCGATAAAGCAGGCGTCCCTGGACCGTGTCCGGGCTGAAATTGCTTCTATGCGCACCGCCAAAGATTTGGAGCGCATCACTCCCCTGGTATGGAAAGAATTGACCACTTTGGGTATTCCTTTTTTCCGCTGTGGCGTTTTTATTATGGATGAGGTGAATCAAATGGTACACGTATACCTGACCACTCCCGGGGGGAAGGCCCTGGCTGCCATGGATCTGCCTTTTGATTTTGATATGTCCCTTATTCAAAAAGGTGTGGATCATTGGCGGAGGCAACAAATCCTTGTTGAACATTGGGATCAGGCGCAATTTGTGGAAATGACCAAAAAATTGATGAAACAAGGACAGGTGAAGAGTGCGAAATCCTACCAGGCGGGGGAACAGCCACCTGAACGCCTGGTACTCCACCAGGTACCCTTTGCCCAGGGCATGCTCTATGTCGGCAGCGCCGAGCCGCTTTCAGACCTTGAAATGGATATCCTCCAGTCCCTTACGCGGACTTTTGCCGTGGCCTACGCCCGGTATGAGGATTTCAGGGAGTTGGAAAAAGCCAAGCTGAAGGTCGAGAACACCCTCGATGAACTGAAAGCCACCCAATCCCAGCTAATACAATCCGAAAAAATGGCCTCCCTGGGGGAACTGACGGCAGGTATAGCCCATGAGATCAAAAACCCGCTGAACTTCGTCAATAATTTCTCAGATGTGAGCCGGGAACTGCTCGAAGAACTTCTAGAGGAAATGGAAAAGGGAGATTTGGAAGAAGTAAAGGCCCTGACCGGAGACCTGGTGAACAACCTGGATAAAATAGTCCACCACGGCAGGCGGGCAGACAGCATCGTCAAAGGTATGCTGCAGCACAGCCGGAGCAGCGACGGTCAGCGCGAACCCACGGACCTCAACGCCCTGACCGATGAATACGTACGCCTGGCCTACCATGGGCTGCGGGCTAAGGACAAGTCCTTCAACGCCACTATCAATACCGACTTTGACCCCAAACTCGGGACCCTGGATGTTGTCCCACAGGATATCGGCCGGGTGGTGCTGAACCTGCTGACCAATGCCTTTTACGCTGTCAACGAAAAATCTGCCGGGGGAGGCGCTTCTGAAAAGGGCAAGTACGAGCCGACAGTATCGGTACGGACCAAAAGGGAAAACGGCCAATTGAAAATCTCAATTTCGGACAATGGGGGTGGGATCCCGGAAAAGGTCCTCGAAAAAATCTTCCAGCCCTTTTTCACCACCAAACCCACAGGGGAGGGAACCGGCCTGGGCCTCAGCCTGAGCTATGATATTGTAAAGGCACATGGGGGGGAATTAAAAGTTGAAACCACCCAGGGCGAAGGCACTACCTTTTATATGAACTTTAAAACGGAGACTACATAAAATATGAAGGCAAAAACCATACATGGAGATTCCCCAGAAGAAATTCAGGCAGCCTTGCGACAGAGCCTGAGTGAGGGCTATCTACCGACACTGGCCATTGTTTTTATTTCCATAAAACAGGATCGGGAGGCAGTGTCTGCCCTTTTTAACAGGGAAGGCATTCAGGTGATCGGTGCGACTTCTTCCGGAGAATTTGTCGAAGGTCATGAAAGCAAGGGCGGGATTGTGGCAATGCTTCTGGATCTCGACCCTTCCTCCTACCGCATCATTCTTCGGGAAATCGGGGACGGCGGCTTACAGGAAGCCGCCGCAGATCTGTTGGGTCAGGCACAAAAAGCGTTTTCTAACCCCTCTTTTATCCTACTCAGCACCTTTCACAGTGAAAAAGGCATCACCGTGGACGGGGAAAGCCTTATCCACCATATAATGGAATTAGCGGGTTCGGAAGTTAACCTCTTCGGAGGCATGGCCGGAGATGATATCACCTTCACGGGAACCTTTGTTTTTGCGGATTCTCAGGTGACCGATTACGGAATAGCCGCCCTGGTATTGGATGAGAATAAAATAGGGTTACGAGGGGTGGCGCTCTCTGGATGGAAGCCCATTGGCATCTCGAGAACCATTACAAAAGCCGTTGGAAACATGGTGCTAACCATCGACCATAAGCCCGCTCTGGAAGTGTACCTAAGGTTTTTGGGCATAGACTTTGCTTCTTTGGAGAACCAAATTAATTTTTTCAATACGGAAGGGGTGCATTATCCGCTCCAAATCACCCGGGAAGGAAAAACCCCAATGTTCTGCAACCCCATCGGATACGATGAGGATAAAGGAGCACTGATCCTCGAATCTGAGATTGTCACAGGCGCACAATTCCACTTTTCAACCCCTCCGGATTTTGATATTGTCGAGACCATTCTCGAAAAGGCAGATAACCTTAAGGAGAAAACCGGGGCAGGAGCCGATGCCCTGCTCATATTTTCATGTGCAGGCAGATTAAGTGCCCTTGGACCCATGGCTCAGCAGGAGAATGATGGTTTACATGAAATCTGGGAGGTTCCCATGGCTGGTTTTTACACCTACGGGGAATTCGGGAAGGCCGTGCACGGGGAACACGAATTTCACTCCACAACCAATAGCTGGGTCGTACTGACCGAAAAATAAAAAAAGAATGCGCATATGAAAGCTAAGTCAATAAAAGGGGTGTCTCTTGAGGAGCTCAAAGTCGGACTTCAAGACAGTATTCAGGATGGGTTTTCCCCTACCCTGGCATTCGTCTTTGCTTCGGTAATGCTGGATCGGGAAGCTATCCGAACCCTGTTTTCAGAGGCAAACATTTCGGTGTTTGGGGCCACGACCAATGGAGAGTTTATCGATGAGGAGACTGAAAAAGGATCAGCCGCGATCCTGCTCCTGGACCTCAATCCGGATTTTTTTGAAATCTATTACGCCGATTTCGATCAGGACAATTATCGAAGAACTGCCCAAATCCTGTCTGAAAAGGGCCAAGCAAGATTTCCTGAAGTTGGGTTTATGCTGGCCACCAGCCACGCCGCGACAGATGGAGAGCAGGTCCTGATGGGATTAAGAGATTCATGCGGCGACCAAATCAAGGCCTTTGGGGGAGCGGCAGGAGACCAATATGCCTTTAAAGAAACTTTTGTGTTTTCGGACCATTGGGAAAGCGATAGAGGAATGGTACTCCTGGCCATTGATGAGACCAAAGTAAAAATGGAAGGGATAGCTACCTGCGGCTGGAAAGCCATAGGCACGGAACGCACGGTTACCAAAAGTGAGGGCAACCACGTGTACACCATAGATGATATTCCCGCCCTGGATATCACAGTCAAGTTTGGCGGAATTGAAAATGCGACGGAAGAAAATGCAAACCTTATGGTGGAAATTGCAGCCAATTTTCCCTTGCAACTCCAGCGGGAAAAAGGAGACCCGGTAATGCGCCCCGGGTTGGTCATCGATTGGACGGATCGATCCTTTTATACCAGCGGCACAGTTCCCCAGGGCTCAAAGGTCCGTTTTTCACTGCCTCCCGACTGGGATGTCATGGAAAAGGTAGTTCAAGGCGTCAAGACCCTGAAGGATACTAAAATGCCTGAGGCGGATGCCCTTGTAGTCTTTAGTTGTGCCGGGCGTATCTTATCGTTGGGTCCGTTGATGTCTGAAGAACTGGAAGGAATCAAAAACGTCTGGAATGTACCCATGGCCGGGATGTTTTCGAATGCCGAATTAGCTCGTGCCACAGGCGGAAACCTCGAAATGCACAACCTTACCACCTGTACTGTTGCCCTAAAAGAGATTTGATGGATAAAAACCTGAATCACATAGCTGATTTTATCAAGGCAAGTCAACACATACCCGAAGGTGAAAAGCAGGCGCTTTTAAAGGCGCTCAAAGGAGTGGATAAGGAACTTAAGATCCTGGACTTTAAGCTGGAGCGAACGGAAAAAGTCAAAAGGACTACTTCTATCTTGCTGGAAGAGACCATCGCGGAACTCGAACAGAAAAGAAAGGCTGTGGAAGAGGCGCTTTCCGAGCTTAAGGCCACCCAAAAACAACTCATTCATGCCGAGAAAATGGCTTCCCTCGGGGAGCTTACGGCGGGCATCGCCCACGAGATCCAGAACCCTTTGAACTTTGTCAACAATTTCTCAGAAGTCAGCGGCGAATTAATCGACGAAATGCAGGAGGAAATTGATAACGGGGCCTGGGAAGAGGTAAAAGCCCTTGGGGCAGATCTCAAAGAAAACCTCAGTAAAATAAACCACCATGGCCGGCGTGCGGACGGAATTGTGAAGGGGATGCTCCAGCATAGCCGCAGCAGTGAGGGCGAAAAGGAACTTACCGACCTAAATACCCTCGTGGATGAATACCAACGGCTTGCCTATCACGGTATGCGGGCCAAAAACAAGACCTTCAATACCAGCATGCTGGTGGATCTGGACCCAAATGCGGGCTTGGTGGAGATGGTGCCCCAGGAAATAGGACGCGTCTTGCTGAATCTGCTCACCAATGCCTTCCACGCAGTCATCGAAAAAAAGGAAGAAGGTTCCAAGGAATATAAACCCGGGGTTACCGTACAAACCCGGAAGGCTGGGAAAGGGATTGAAATCCGGGTTACGGACAACGGAAACGGCATCCCTGAAAAGGTGCGGGACAAGATCTTCCAGCCCTTCTTCACCACCAAGCCTACTGGACAGGGCACCGGATTGGGCCTGAGTCTGAGTTACGACATTATAAAAGCCCATGGAGGGACATTAGAAGTGAAATCCGAAGAAGGTAAAGGCACCGAGTTTATCACTAAATTACCTGTTGCATGAGTAGTGAGAGCAAATCCTTATTACTTTAAAAACCCCCTTAACGGGCGAAAACCAGCTAAATACCGGAATCCATGCGAAAAACCCCTATACTTATAAAACCAGTGCATGTTCTACTCATGTGTATAGGGCTGCTGCCCTCCCTCCTTTCTACACAAACCCTGCCGGACAAAGTGGCCTTTGAGAAATACGGGGTGGCAGAGGGGCTCCCTGAAGAAATGGCCGTCAATTTGGTTCAGGACAGGCAGGGGTTTATTTGGGCGACTACTCAAAATGGTCTGGTGAAATTTGACGGGTATCAAATGAAGGTTATTAAAAGTTGGCAGGAAAAAGACACAACCTATCATATCCGTAACTTAAATGGGGGACTCCTTTTGAGCAGAAATGGAAAGTTGTGGATCGGGGGGGTTCGCGAAGGGACCGGACTCTTTTCTTTTAATCCGGAGACGGAAACATTCACTACTTACCCTATTGATTATGACGATCCTACAAAAACACCCTATAACAACTGTTTCTTGTTATATGAGGATCTGAGCAATCATATTTGGTTCAATAGTATTTCCGATGGCGAAGAGGATCCGGTCCTTTGCAGGTTGAACCCGGAAACAGGGATCGTTTCCCGCTATCCGCAAACGGTTAGGCAGGGAAGAATTAATGATATCGTTCTGAACTTTAAGTTAGCTGAATCCCAAAAAGATAGCAGTCTCTGGCTCAGGGAGGATAAAGGTAATGTAATGCGGTTTGAGCGAAAAAAAGATAGTTTTGAGCTCATTTTTAAGAAAGGTGAAGTCCTGCCGGGGACGGATAGGAACGATTCCATACAGGATATCACCCCCCCGGGGAAAAGCGGCCTGATCCCCATGGGCAATAACCGGCATCTCTATCTCTGGGATCCGTTAGAGCAAAAGGTTGTTGAAACTTTCGATTTTCCCTCCCGGGAAGCGGTGGAATGGCAAGGGACCGCTTTTGAGGATTTGCATGGAAATATATGGAATTCATCCTATGACGAAATTTCAAGGATCGACAGGAAAAATGCTCAAAGATCAGATTACAAAATCGGGCAGGGGGTCCTGGCCTTCGATAAGACCCTCAAAAATATACGTTCGATTATTCCTTCCTATCAAGATTTAGATTTTATAGTATTCAATGTCAATAGTACTGATCGTGGCCTGGTAGCCCTTTTAAGATATACATTCTCTGATGGGGCCTTTCATCTCTATGACCTCGGATTCAATGATGCGGAAAATGCATTTGCAAAAAATGGATTCCGATATAATTTGCTCAGGGACAAATCCGGGCTTTTCTGGGTGGGCACCCGTCCCAATATGTATAAACAGGCTCCAAAAAAACGGCAAATAACCAGTTTCAGGAACGACCCGGAAGATCTTAGCCGCCTGCCCAACGACACCATTTGGACATTTTTTGAGGATAGCCGGGAACGCCTCTGGGTAGGCACCCAGAATGGTATTGCACAAAAGATTGGGGAAAATACTTTCCGCCAGTACTTTATAGGCCCAGGAAATGAAGGGAAAAACTCGTTGGGTGATATTAACCAAATCTATGAGGATTCTCAAGGGCGCATCTGGGTATGTGCCATTGATAAGGGCTTGCTCCGATTCAATGAACAGACCCTCAGCTACGAAAGCATTCCTTTTCTTGAAGATAAGGAGGTGAATGTAATTCGAATGGCGGAGGATGGTAATGGAAACCTTTGGCTCTCTGCCATTAGGAAGGGGGTATACATCCTGGACCCGGATACAGGCATGGTTATCAAAAGGTTTGAGCCAGAGGGTGCAGACACGCACTTATTATCTAGTAATGTTATAGTAAAAATCTTCAAAGACTCTAAGAATCAGATCTGGCTGGGCGATCCGCGTGATAATGATCAGGCGTTATTTAAATATGTGGAGGAAAAAGAACAATTTGAACATTACCGTTTTGATGCCCAGGACACCTTAACCCTAAGCAGTAATGAAATTCTTTTTATGACAGAGGATGACCGGGGTAGAATGTGGGTGGGTACAGATGGAGGCCTGAACCTTTATGAACGGGACAATGATATTTTCCATCGAAACCTCGATTTGATGTCTCTGCCCAGTGTACCGGGATTTCATCAGGCTGGAAACGGAAAAATGTGGTTCACAGCCTATAGCGGTGAAGGTCTGGCCCTGGTTGGCCCTGGTGTGAATGATGTGGAAGTCTTCGGTGAAGACATAGGGTTACTGCATAATGATGTGGTGACAAATTGGGGGGAAGGAAAATTATTGATGGATGACTTCGGGAAGCTATGGCTACCCACTCAGCGGGGATTGTCTGTTTTTGATACTACGACAAAAACCTATTCCAGTTATTTCGAAGCTGACGGGTACCAGCAATATACAGGTGTCCACAGTTCGATTAAGACGAAAAAAGGAGATATCTGGATTGGCGGGGATCAGGGACTATACCACATCATCCCTGAAAAACTGGCGGCGAAGGACAGTACTCTCCCCAACGTGGTCATAACCAGAATTGGAATTCAGGACAGTGTCTATAATTCTGCCGATGGCGTCCTGTTTGAAAAGGCTGTTCCCTATACGCAGGCGGTAACCCTGGACCACACCCAGCGAGACCTGAGCTTTGAATTTGTGGCGCTCCACTATCTGAAACCTGAAGACAATTTATACTCCTGGAAACTGGAAAACTACGACACCAAATGGTCTGAACCCTCCTTAGATCGCCGGGTTAGCTATAAGAACCTTTCTCCGGGCACCTACCTTTTCAGGGTGAGAGGTTCTAATGCCGATGGGGTGTGGAACGAGGAAGGGGCCTCCATGGCCATTACCATAAGACCACCCTGGTGGCAGACGGGATGGGCCTATTTCCTCTACCTTCTGCTGGTAGGTTTTATCGGGTACCGCCTCCACCTGTTCCAGAAACAGCGAACCATCCGCAAGGAACGGGAAAGAGCCCGGGAAAAAGAACTCGAACAGGCCAAAGAAATTGAAAAGGCCTATGCAGAATTAAAGGCTACCCAAAGCCAGCTCATCCAATCTGAAAAAATGGCTTCCCTGGGAGAGCTCACGGCCGGCATTGCCCACGAGATCCAGAACCCCCTGAACTTTGTCAACAATTTCTCAGAATTGAACATGGAACTGCTGGAGGAACTGGATGAAGAGACCGGCAAGGGCAACCTGAAAGAGGTGCAAAATCTGACTAAGGATATAAAAGAGAATGAACTGAAAATAAACCACCATGGTAAACGCGCCGATAGTATCGTAAAAGGTATGTTGCAGCATAGCCGGAGCAGTGACGGGCAAAAAGAACTTACGGATATCAACGTCCTTGCCGACGAGTATGTCCGCCTGGCTTACCACGGGCTAAGAGCCCGGGACAAATCTTTCAATGCCACCTTTAAGACCGATTTGGATTCCTCCATCGGCAAGGTGAATATCGTTCCCCAGGAAATCGGTCGGGTAGTCCTGAACCTGCTCAACAATGCCTTCTATGCGGTCAACGAGAAAAAACAAACCACCCAAAAGGAGTATTCCCCGACCGTTTCGCTGATCACAAAGAAGACGAAAAATGGAATTGAAATTCAGGTGTCGGATAACGGCAAAGGAATGCCGGAAGAGGTGCGGAATAAAGTATTCCAGCCCTTCTTCACCACTAAGCCTACCGGGCAGGGCACGGGTCTGGGCCTGAGTCTGAGTTACGACATTATAAAAGCCCATGGAGGGACATTAGAAGTGAAATCCGAAGAAGGTAAAGGCACCGAGTTTATCATTAAATTACCTGTTGCATGAGTAGTGACATTCCCAAACATAATATTTCAGCACGTTCGGCCTATGAACAGATGATCGGGGTCATGCTGGACTTCCATGACGAAAAAGCACTTGTGGATGTGGTACAGCCTGACGTCATAGGCTATGGGAGCGCCGAACATGAATTTATGAAGACGTGTCAGGATGTACAGAAGATGGCCCGGATTCAATCGGAACAGCTCAAAGGAAAGGGGTTTGAGCGCGTGCGCAAGCCGATTGAGGAAAGATATTTCGCCAACGGGAAGATATGCCTGATCCTGGAAGAGTTTGAACTTACCATACCCGAGATGAATCATCACTTCCTCCTGAGGCTCTCATCCATGCTGGAAAAGAAAGACGGTAAATGGATGGTAACCCATTTTCACGGCTCCACTCCGGATTCGGATATCGCGGAGGAAGAAGCCTTCCCCATGGAAGGGCTGCGGAAAAAAAATCTGGAACTCGAAGCAAAAATAAGGGAACGCACCCGCGACCTGGAGATCGAGGCAGCCCTGGAACGCGCCCGTTCCCAAAGCATGCTCATGCAGCATTCCAGCGAGCTCAATGAGGTGTCCAAAGTCTTCCACGAACAGCTCTTACTACTGGGCATCGATTCGGAATTCTCCTTTGTCTGGTTGCCCGACGAAGCGGCAAATACCCATTTATTCTGGACCACTTGGGCTGAAGGTTCGCCCCGGGAGTGGCAATTCAAATCCCGGTCTGTGGTATACCCACTGGATAAATCTGAGCCCTATACAGCTCTCTGTTTTTCAGACTGGGAGAGCGGGCAGCCTGTACATGAGCATTTCGTACCCCCGGAGGACATCAGGAGTTTTTTTGCTTCCTGGGCGGAATTGCTGGAAGGGGCTGAAAGGCTGAAAGCCGAATTTTTCCCGGTGGGTATATACTATACTGAAGCCTTTATGAAGTACGGGTGTTTCGGCATCGACATCAGAAGGTCCCTGAGCGATGAGGAAAAATCAATCCTGCACCGGTTTGCTATTGAATTCGAGCGGACCTATACGCGCTTCCTCGACCTTCAGAAGGCAGAAGCACAGGCCCGGGAAGCACAGGTCGAGGCCTCCCTGGAGCGTCTCAGATCCGCTTCTATGGCCATGCAGAAAACGGAGGATATCTCCGGGGTGACCATTGTCTTCCTGGATCAGCTAAAGGAATTAAATTTGAATTTCATCCAGGCATGGATCAATGTTTTCCACCTGGAAGAGAAATTCTATGACATCTGGTTTTCCCCTCTGGAAGGCGTTTACAGCGAACCCGCGCATTTCCAGTTGCCAAGTTTCCTCTTTGAAGACACCACTTTTAAGTCCTGGAAAGCCGGCAATACCTTTTCGCGCCTCTCATTGCATTCTAAGGATGAAGTCGATGCCCTGGTTCAGGCCTGTGATGAGGCCACAGCTTCAACTTATTTCAGCCACTTCCAAAAGAAACTTAAATTGGAAAAGCTTGAATTCGTGGATGCGAATTACAAATACGGCACTATTAGTATCTCCTCACGTGAGAAGGCCTCTGAAAAGGAAGAAGATGTCCTTCACCGTTTTGCCAAAGTCTTTGAGCAGACCTATACCCGCTTCCTGGACCTTCAGAAAGCAGAAGCTCAGGCCCGGGAAGCCCGGATTGAGACGGCCCTGGAGAAAGTCCGCACCTATACCATGGGCATGCGCTCCAGCGAAGACCTCTCGGAGGTGGCATCTGTGATGTTCGAACAAATGAAGGAACTGGGCGGGGATTTGTTTGCCTTTGGCGTTGTGCTGTGTTCAAAAGAAAAGAATATAGTGGAACAGTGGCACAGCCTGGCAGACAAAGGGATGATATCCCCCTTCCAGGTACCCGTAGACCTGGATTACATCCATCAATACCGCTATGATCAGTGGAAGGCCGGGAAAGAGCTTTTTTCCATAGAGATTCCCGAAGACTACATTCAGGACCATTTTGATAAAATGTATACCCTGCCCTCCTTTAAGAAAGCCATGGAAGAGGTGGCACAAAAGGGCTTTGACATAACGACCCCTACCTGGGAACTGGACTACGGGGCATCTTTTTCCCATGGCTATTTATTGGTCTCTTCTCTGGCACCTTTTCAGGAGAGCCATATTTTCCCGCGCTTTGCCAAGGTCTTTGAACAGGCATACACCCGGTTTCTGGACCTCCAAAAAGCAGAAGCCCAGGCCCGGGAAGCTCACATTGAAGCTGCACTGGAGCGCGTCAGGTCCCGATCCATGGCAATGCAAAACAGTGAAGAACTTAAAGAAGTGATTCGGGTTATTTTTGATCAGCTGGCGCTCTTGGATATCAATGCGGAACATGCGGGTATCGTCGTAGATTATCAGCCCAAAAAAGACTGGCATTTTTGGGTTGCCGAAACACAGGATATTCCAGCGAAGATTACCGTCCCGTATCTCGACCTGGTCTGGGACAGGCAATTCACTGAAGCGAAAAAGGAAGGCAGGGATTTCTTTACGACCCAACTGGATTTTGAAGAAAAGAACAGCTTTTATGAGCAGCTGCTGCCCCACATTGAAGGATTGACCAAAAAGGCACGGGATTTTTATTTGAGTTGTCCCGGACTGGCCGCATCAACCGTCATACGAAGGGATATCGGACTCTACATCGAGAACTTCTCTGGTATTCCCTATACGGAAGAGGAAAATTCAATCCTGATACGCTTTGGCAAGGTTTTCCAGCAGACCTACACCCGGTTCCTCGACCTGAAAAAAGCAGAGGCTCAGGCCCGTGAGGCGCAGATCGAAACCGCACTGGAAAGAGTCAGATCCAGGACTATGGGTATGCAGAACAGTGATGAACTTCGGGAAGTGGTGCTTCTTATCAATGAACAGTTAAAACAGCTGCAATTTGAATCCCAGGCCTGCAATATCATCATTTTGAACAAGGAAACCGGCGATGCGAATTACTGGGTGTCCGGGTTTACAAAAGACATCTATCCCGTTAGCTATCATGTTCCCTATCTGGATCATCCTTATTATGAAGCGTTACTGGCCCCATGGAAAAAGGAAGAAGCTTATGTGGTTTATAGATACCACGGAGCTAAAAAAAGGGATTTTGACAAACGCTTCTTTTCAGAGACCGGTTTTAAGGACGTACATGCAGAGGCGAAGGAAGCAATGATGAGCCTGCCTGAGGTAACCCTCTCCACAGCATACTTTGCCAATGGGGCCATTCAGGTGCTCGGCCCGGAAGCCCTTGAAAAAGAAAAAGCGCTCATTCTCCAGCGATTTGCCAAAGTGTTTGACCAAACCTACACGCGCTTTCTCGACCTGAAGAAAGCGGAAATCCAGGCCCGGGAAGCCCAGATCGAGTTAGGGCTGGAAAAGGTCAGGACCAGAGCCATGGCCATGCAGCGTTCCTCAGAGCTATCAGATCTGGTGAATATCGTTTTCGAGGAATTGACCAAGCTCGATTTTGCGCTGAACTGGTGTATGATCAATATCATTGATGCCCCGGGATTATGCAATACGGTTTGGGCATCTAATGCCGACACCGACAAATCACCGGAATCCTATCATATGCTTTTCGAGGATTACCCTTTTCACCACGCCATGATGGAGGGGTACCTCAACAGGAAGTCTAAATATATTTATACCATAGAAGGTGAGGAGAAAAGGGTCTATGACGACTATCTATTCACTCAAACAGAATTCAGAAATGCCCCTCTGGAGGCACAAGAGGCCTCCAGGGCAATGGAAAAATATGTCTGCTCTTTTACATTCAGCAATTTTGGCGGATTGCAAACCGTTGGCAATGAACCCCTTTCTGATAGCAGCCTGGATATTCTTGAAAGGTTTGGCAGAGTTTTCGACCTGACCTATACGCGTTTTAATGACCTTTTAATAGCTGAAGCCCAGGCTCGGGAGGCCCAGATCGAAACCGCGCTGGAACGCGTCCGGTCGCGTACTATGGCTATGCAGCACTCAGACGAGCTGGCAGAGGCTTCTCACCTGCTGGATCAGGAGGTCCGGGGCCTGGGGATCAAAACCTGGGGATGCGCCTTCCACATTTACAGGGAAAATGACTCCATTGAATGGTTTGGGAATGAAGCGGGCCTTTTACCCACCTACACAGTTCCTAGGGAAGGGATCTTTAAACAGTATTACGACAGGGGCCAGAAAGGGGAATCTCTTTTGGTGAAGGAAATAGCCGGAGCGGAATGTATTGCCCACTACGAATATATGAGTACCCTACCGGTGGTTGGGGATGTCCTTAAGCAACTTAAGAAAACCAATGGTTCCTTCCCTTCCTACCAGATAGACCACGTGGCGTATTTCAATTACGGATACCTCCTATTCATTACACGGGAAGAGGTGCCGGAAGCCCATGAGATTTTTAAACGTTTCGCCAAGGTATTTGAACAAACCTATACCCGCTTTCTGGATTTACAGCTAAAAGAAGAACAGGCGGTAAAATTGGTAGAGGAAAAACAGCGGCTCGAAGAGACACTGAGCGATTTGCAGGCCACTCAAAAACAGCTGATTCATTCAGAAAAAATGGCCTCCCTGGGGGAACTCACAGCTGGCATCGCACACGAGATCCAGAACCCCCTCAACTTTGTAAACAATTTCTCTGAGGTGAGCCGGGAGCTTCTGGAAGAATTGCTGGAAGAAATGAAAAGCGGGGATGTCGAGGAGGTGGATGCTATTGCACAGGACGTCATACAGAACCTGGAAAAAATATTACACCACGGCAAACGCGCCGACAGCATCGTCAAGGGTATGTTGCAACACAGCCGAAGCGGGGACGGCAAGAAAGAACTTACAGACCTCACCGCCCTGGCAGATGAGTACTTCAGGCTTGCCTATCACGGGCTTCGGGCGAAAGACAAGTCCTTCAACTCAATTATGGAAACGGATTTTGATCCGGACCTGCCAAGGGTAAACGTGGTGCCCCAGGATATAGGGCGGGTACTGCTGAACCTTATTACCAACGCCTTCCATGCTGTCAGCGAACGCACGCAGAAAGAAGCGCCGGGATATCAGCCCACTGTATGGGTAAAAACCAAAAAAACTGCGGACGGGGTAGCGCTTTCGGTACAGGACAACGGGGGCGGTATTCCCCCTGCAATACGGGATAAGATCTTCCAGCCTTTTTTTACCACCAAACCCACAGGTGAGGGCACCGGCCTGGGGCTTTCCATGAGTTATGATATTATTAATAAAGGACATGGGGGGGACATTAAGATGGAGACGGCAGAGGGAGAGGGCACGGTATTCAAAATTGTATTACCCGTAAAACAGGAAGGGAAATGATCCTTACAAAAGAAATAGAAGCAGAGGTTCTGGAAGTCTATGATACCTGGTTGCAAAGTTACCTGACAGGGGATGTAAAAACCTACGACCATTATTTCGACGACGCATATCGTTTTATAGGCTCCACGGATAATGAAGAATTTCTGAGCCCAACAGATGCCGCCGAATTTCTTCGGGTCACGGCAGATCAATTTGTGGGAAAGACACAACATAGGAATGAGGTAAAAACGCTCGAGAGCTTTGGGGAACTCGTATTCCTCACCCATTTCTTTGACGCATGGTTCCTCTCCGGGGAGGAATGGACTTATTACGGAAGGTTCCGGTTTACTTCCATCCTCCGGGACACGGATGCCGGCTGGTGTTTTATTTACCAGCATTTCTCCACGCCGGATAGCAAGGCCCAGGAGGGCGAGACCATAGGGTATGACCAAATAAGCGCCGAAAACCTTCAACTTCGGGAAGCGATCAAAAGACGCACGATTGAACTTGAAAACAAAAACCTGGAACTGGAAATCGAGGCGGCCCTGGAGCGTATTAGGGCTAAAGTGACCGCCATGAAAGAATCCACAGATCTTCTGGAAATTGTGGTCACCATGCGGTCTGAATTTACAAAGCTGGGCCACCAGGCCTATTATTTCTGGCACATGCGCTGGCTGCCGGACACCTATCAGAAGGCCATGACCTCGGGAGACGGCACACGTATTGGGATGGTCATGGAACTGCCCAGGCATATGCACGGGGACATCCCATTGCTGGCTTCATGGGAACAGGGGGAAGAACCTACTGTAGTATACGCAATGGATGCTGAAGCGGCAGTAGACTACGTGGACAAAATGGTTTCCCTTGGAAATTTCCAGCAGATAGACCCTCAGGCCCCCTCTGCAGATGACATCCGGCACATTGGCGGGCTCACTTTTGTGATGGCCCGTACCACGCATGGGGAAATAGGCTATAGCCTACCCGGGGTGGTGTCGGAACCTCCGGCCGAAGACCTGGCAACCCTGGAGCGTTTTGCCGGGGTCTTTGACCTGGCCTATCGGCGGTTTGAGGATTTAAAAGAGTCCGAACGCCAAAGGCGGGAAGCGGAAATCGAACTGGCGCTTGAGCGGGTCCGGGCCCGGACCCTGGCCATGCAAAAATCCGAAGAACTGGCGGATGCCGCCTTTGTGCTGTTTGAACAACTCCGAAGCCTGGGCGGGAATCTTTGGGGGACTGGCTTTGGATTGTGCGAAAAAGACAGGGAAACTGACCAATTCTGGTTCGCCTACGAAAAAGGAGTCCTCCCCCCTGCCTCCGTTCCCAATACCACCGATCCGGCACATAAACAAATGTATAAAGGATGGAAAGGCAAGAAGGATTTTCTGGCCATTGAAGCTTCCGGAGAAGCGCTTATAAAACATTATCAATACATGATGTCCCTTGACGAGGTCCGGCCCTTTTTTCAGGAAATTCTCGATAAAGGCCTGTCATTTCCCGAGTGGCAACAGTGGAACGCTGCTTACTTTACCCATGGCTACCTCCTGGTCATAACCCTGGAGCCCTATCCGGAACCAGATATTCTAAGGCGGTTTGCCAGGGTCTTCGAACAAACCTACACCCGTTTTCTCGACCTGCAAAAAGCAGAGGCTCAGGCACGGGAATCTGAGATTCAACTTGCTTTGGAAAGGGTAAGGGCCTCTACCATGGCCATGCAACATTCCGAGGAATTAAGCGATGTGTTGTCCACGTTGTTCCAGCAGTTTGATATTTTGGGGATTAACCCCAGCCATGCTGTATTAACCCTGATCGACAAAGAGAAGAACACCCTGAACTTCCGTACGACCGGAACCAATGGCTACAGGGTGGTTGCCGAACAGGAAGTGGACCTGGCGGTAACGGATGCCTGGATCGATACGGAGGAAAAATGGAAGAAAAGTGAGCCCAATGCCGTCAACGTAAATGAATATCCCCCAGAAGTGCTCCCTGAGGTATGGGCGGTATACGCCGATATCCTCGCAGCCATCCCCGAAAAAGCCCGGCCGAAGATCGAAGATTTCCCAGACGGATTATTTATCACGGAAGGCTATTGCCGGTTCGGATATATCGGTTTTGCCCACAATCGGGAACCCACCGAGGAAGAGAAAGATATTGTGCAGCGGATGGCTTCGGAATTCGGCACCCTTTACCAGCGGTTCCTCGACCTGCAAAAGGCCGAAGCACAGGCCCGGGAGGCCCAGATTGAAGCGGCCCTGGAAAAGGTCAGGACACGGACAATGGCCATGCAGAAGGGTGAAGAGCTCAAAGAGGTTGCCGTCCTTTTGTATAAGGAGCTCATCGCCCTGGGGGTTACAAATTTCGTCACCTGCGGATATGTAGAGGTCAATGAAGAGATCAAAAGGCAATTTACCTGGGTGACCTCCCCCGGCGGGGATACTATGGGTTTGTTTTACCTGCCTTTAAACGGGGATGCCACTTTTGATGAGCGCTATGATGCCTGGAAACGACAACAAACCATCTTCCACCAAACCGTGGCGGGCGAGGTGCGAAACAGCCATCTTGAATATGCCATTACCACCTTTAATTCTAAAGAGGCAGAGGAAATGGTGCGAAGTCAGTTTCCCGACCCGACGGTATTTTACTGCTTCAATTTTTCGCATGGTTACCTGCACCTGGTATGCCCAACGGTATTAAAGGAAGAAGAGGAGGTCTTGCTGGCCCGGTTCACCAGGGTCTTCGAACAGACCTATGCCCGCTTTCTCGACCTGAAAAAAGCGGAGGCACAGGCCCGGGAGGCACAGATAGAAAACGCCCTGGAAAAAGTGCGTTCGCGCACCATGGCCATGCAGCACAGTGACGAACTGCCCGAGGCCGCCAATGTGTTGTTCCTGGAAATTCAGGCCCTGGGCATCCCGGCCTGGAGCTGTGGGTATAACATCCTGGCCACAGACAAAAAATCCGCCCGGTGCTGGATGAGCAGCGAGGGTACCATCCAGAAGCCTTTTACCCTGCGCCTGTGGGGCGAAGCCTCTTTCGAGGAGATGGGCGAATTTGTGCGTGGGGACGAGAGCCTCCTGGTACAGGAACTGGGGGAAAAAGCTCTGAAAGAACACTACGATCACATGTTATCCTTCCCTGATTTGCTTCCCATCTTTGAAGCCCTGCAGGCCGAAGGGCTTTCATTGCCCACCAACCAGGTCAACCACCTCTGTAAGTTCAACCATGGCTTTCTGCTGTTTATCACTTACGAACCCATACCCGAGGCGCATGAGATCTTCAAACGTTTTACGGCCGTATTTGAACAAACCTATACGCGTTTCCTGGACCTGAAGAACATGGAAGCCCAGGCCCGGGAATCCAAAATCGAAACGGCACTGGAACGCGTCAGGGCCCGGGCCCTGGCCATGCAGGAGCCCGAGGAACTAAAGGACGTGGTCCAGGTCCTGCGGGGTGAGATGGGCTTACTCGGGGTGGAAGAGCTGGAGACTTCCAGTATTTACGTCAACGACGAGCAAGTGCAGAAAGCCGAATGCTGGTTTGCCATCAAGGACATTCGGGAGGAGGAAAAGGTAATGCTCACGGATCATTTTGAACTGGACCTGAACGATACCTGGGTCGGACGTGAAATGCTTGAATTCTACAAGTCCCCGGCGGATCAGGTATCCATTGTCATGAAAGGAACGGAGCGGAAAGAGTGGATCTCCTATTGTGAATCCCATTCCAGGGCTTTTAAGGGGTATTACGGGGAGGTCATCCCGGAGCGGACCTACCATCTGTATAAATTTTCGCACGGGGCCATCGGGGCCGCAACCCCGGGCGATCTCTCTGAAGAAAGCTGGGGCCTGCTCAAAAGAGCGGCTTCCGTATTCTCCCTGGCCTATTCCCGTTTCAAAGACCTCACCCAGGCCCGGCTCGACCTGAAGCGGCTGAAGGAGGAAAAAAAGCGGGCCGAAGACGCCCTGAAGGAATTACAACTGACCCAACAGCAACTGGTGCATGCCGAGAAGATGGCCTCCCTCGGAGAGCTTACAGCAGGCATTGCCCACGAGATCCAGAACCCACTCAACTTTGTAAACAATTTTTCCGAGGTGAGTCGGGAGCTACTGGAAGAATTGCTGGAAGAAATGAAAAACGGGGATGTAGAGGAGGTCGATGCCATTGCCCAGGACGTTATACAGAACCTTGAAAAAATAGTCCATCATGGAAAACGGGCCGACAGCATCGTCAAAGGAATGCTGCAACACAGTCGCAGCGGTGACGACAAGATGGAGCCTACGGACCTCAACATTCTTGCCGATGAATATTTAAGGCTTGCCTATCACGGGCTGAGGGCGAAGGATAAGTCCTTCAACGCGACCATGGAAACCGACTTCGATCATGCGGTCGGAAAGGTGGAGGTGGTTCCCCAGGACATCGGAAGGGTCCTGTTGAATTTAATCACCAATGCCTTTCATGCCATCAGCGAACGGAATGAAAAAAAGGAAGAAGGCTACGAACCTGCGGTATGGGTAGCGACTCGAAAAAACAAAGATGGCGTGGAAATATCAGTGCGGGATAACGGAGGTGGCATTCCTGATGACATCAGGGACAAAATCTTCCAGCCCTTCTTTACCACCAAGCCCACAGGTGAAGGCACGGGGCTCGGGCTCTCCATGAGTTATGATATAGTAACCAAGGGTCATGGGGGGCAGTTGACCGTGGAGTCCGAAACGGGAAAGGGCACCAAATTTTTGATTATTTTACCTGTATGAATCGGCATTTTTCAGGTTTAGTACTTTTTTTCTTTTTGTCCTTATGGGGATTTGGCCAAAACCAATTCAGCCGGGTCAACCATTACGAAGAGCTAAACGGGATGATTATTACAGATCTCCTGGCCGATCAGAACGGAGAAATCTGGATAACGACCTTCAGCGGCCTCCTTACTTTTGATGGATACGATTTCAGGAATTTCTACCCGGACCCCAGGGATTCTACCACCATTGATGATTTGCTCCTCTACAAACTCGCAGAAGGAAAGGATGGCCATATCTGGATCGGTAGCATGAATCGAATCTATCGCTATAATCCTCAGACCGGTATATTTAAGAATTACCCATTGCAGGAATACGTGGAGTATCCTGCTGATGCACAACCAATGGTCGCCAATATTGAGGCGGACCATAAGGGAACAATGTATTTTGGGATCGTATCAGGTACGGGTTACAACGATTACCCGGGATTACTCAGATATTCAGAGGCCGAAGACAGCTTTGAACTTGTGGATCTGCCCAATGGGGAACCCGTCCAGAATGTATACGGAATGTTCAGTAATGAAAAAGGTCAGATCGCCATATATAGCGATGAAGGTTTTATAATCATGGGACCTGAAGGCACTGAATTCCAAAGCAATGAACAACTCTCAAAGTACGCCTGGAAAGATGGGGAATTCGCAACGGATATGGTATGGGATGATCAGGGCCATCTATGGCTTGTAACCAACCTCAGGCGTCTCGGAAAAATTGATATGTCTGCGGATTCAATAGCGTTTTGGGACTTTGAAGAACCCTACAATGGAACGGGTGACGGGAGTGTACGGATCGGTTTCGATAAAGGGCGTTTATGGGTCAGTCATGACAAAGGCATTGAATTATTCGATATCGAGGCAGGCCGTTTCGCTACGCCGGAAAATATGTTGTCCCGACCCTTTACTACCTTCCTTACAGATGAAATGGACAATATTTGGCTCGGTACAGGGGCTTATGGATTGTATTGTATACCCACGAAGCAATCCCTGACTTCCTACCTGCATAATCCAGATGACCCGGCCTCTGTTACGGAAGGTTGGGTGAGTAATCCATTTGAAGACGAAGAAGGCAATATATGGTTTGCCACCTTCAATTGGGCCGGGGCAGAAGGACTGAATAAAATCGATCCTGAAACCGGTAAAATCGAAAAGTTTTTATTCAGGGATAAATTGCCTCAGTTTGATCGGTTGCAAATGATCAACGCATATGACAAGGGGCGCCTGCTCTTCAGATCCGGTAATAAAATATACGGGTATGATGTGAATACCGGTGAGGTCCTGTACCCAGATATCTTAAGTGATTCGGAAAACATCGAGTTTTTGAACTATGTATACCGGGATTCTGAAGGGGATCTCTGGATTTGCACCATGTCCGGGTTATACAGGCAGTCCGGGGAGAAATACAGTCTGTATGATTTTAGCCAGGGCGAGATGGGTCAGGTAGTCAGCAATGAAGTACTTCAGGTTCTCGAGAGTAAACGCGGTGGACTCTGGGTTCAGACCAATGAAGGTTTGTTTTTCCTCGACAAAAAAACAGATGAATTGGTGAGGCATGGGTATGACCCCGGCAAAGGTCCGGTATTCTCCTCCCAGGATATCAATTCCCTTTTGGAAGATGAGGATGGGTACCTTTGGGTGGGTACCTGGCAAGGAGGGCTAAACAAGTATCATCCGGACAAGAAGGAGATTAAATACTACGGTATAGCAGATGGTCTTCCCAGCCCCAGCATTCAGGGTATATTGGAAGATGAAGCAAACGAGGTTTTATGGCTGAGTACCTTCCGGGGACTGGCACGATTCGATAAAAAATCGGAAACCTTTACCAGCTATGGGAATGAGGCTGGAGCCCAAAATCTTTATGCTGATAAATCCGCTTTGGAATTGGCAAATGGACTATTTGTTTTCGGGGGTAGTAACGGGGTAACGGTCTTCAATCCTTCCAATTTCAGTGGGGACAGCCAGCCCCCGATCACAAGGATCACAGGAATGAAGGCAGGGGACGATTCCGTGCCCTTTTCTGGGAATGAAGGGGTGCCTTTAAAGTACTCACAGAACAATGTCTCCATAACCTATACAGGAATCCATTACGATAATCCATCCAAAAATCAATTTGCCTACAAGCTTTCCCCTGTAGACGAGGACTGGCGCGAAGTTGGGGGTTCCCGCTCCGCCTATTTTTACGATTTGAAACCGGGGGATTACACCTTTTCCGTGCGTGCCGCAAGCCCAAATGCCGTTTGGAGTGAGCCCGAGACGGTTGCATTCACAATTGCCCCGCCCTGGTGGTTAACCTGGTGGGCCTACACAGGCTATGGCCTCATTGTATTGGCAACTATCCTTATGCTACAACGAATTCAAAAGTCGAGAACCATACGCAGAGAACGGGAACGCGTAAAGGACAGGGAACTCGAGCATGCACGGGAAATCGAAGAAGCCTATTCGGAATTAAAGGCGGCACAAACCCAGCTGATCCATTCCGAAAAAATGGCCTCCCTGGGGGAACTTACCGCGGGTATCGCTCACGAGATCAAAAACCCTTTGAACTTCGTAAATAATTTCTCGGAGGTGAGTTGTGAACTCATCGACGAAATGTCAGAGGAACTGGAAAAAGGAGATATACCTGAAGCTCAAGCAATCGCCGGAGACGTCCGGGAAAACCTCAAAAAAATCTCACAACACGGCCAGCGGGCCGACAGCATTGTACAAGGTATGTTGCAACACAGTCGCAGCAGTGATGGCAAGAAGGAACCTACAGACCTCAATGCCCTGGCGGATGAGTACCTCCGCCTGGCCTACCACGGGTTACGGGCAAAAGACAAATCCTTTAATGCCTCTATGGAAACCGACTTCGACCCTGCGGTAGGTAAAATAGAAGTGGTACCCCAGGAGATCGGAAGAGTACTACTCAACCTGCTTACCAATGCCTTTCATGCCGTAAAAGAGCGGACGGAAAAGGAAACCGGTCCTTATGAACCCAAGGTTTGGGTAAAAACCCAAAAAACCGCGGATGGCGTGGAAATATCTGTCCGGGACAATGGAGGTGGCATTCCCGATGACATCAGAGAGAAAATCTTCCAGCCCTTCTTTACCACCAAACCCACAGGGGAAGGCACGGGTCTGGGGCTTTCCATGAGCTACGACATCGTGACCAAGGGGCATAATGGGAAACTCAAAGTCGAAAGTAATCAAGGTGACGGGGCTGTATTTTTTGTTATCTTACCTGTATAATCGTTTGACCGATGTCCCGAAGTCCTTATTCTACCAGGCAAATCTTTCTGGTTCTTTTTGTATTCTTTAGTGCCTTTTACTCCTATGGACAACATTATGCGGCAGGAGGCGCCGGGCAAAGTGATATCGCTTTTGAAATCTTTGAGCTTCCCGGGGGGTCAACGGGCAATGCGGTTACGGCAATTATCCAGGATAGCCTGGGCTATATGTGGTTCGGATCACAGGCGGGATTACACCGTTATGATGGGAAGAATTTTATTACCTATAATTCAGATCCCATAAACCAAAATACACTCAATAGCGACTACATTGAAGATATTTATCTGGATAAATCCGGGATGCTCTGGCTGACGCACTGGAGCGGTGGAGGTCTAACGGCATATAATCCGGAACAAGACACCTTTACCAGATATGTCAACGATGTAAACGATCCGGAATCTATTTTAATAGGCGAAACCTCATCCATCATTGCAGATTCAGAGGGGGACATATGGGTAGGAGGTCGCTTCGGGGTTTCCAGGCTCAATAAAGAAACGGGGAAATTCAGACGCTATTCGCATGACTCAACCGATTCCCGCTCACTGTCGGACAATGAAGTCAGAGGGCTTTACTTGGACACGGAAGGGACGATATGGGTTGCGACAGGTATGCCATGGACCCCGGACAACAATGGCGGGTTGAACAGGTACGATCCGGATACAGACTCCTTTGAGCGCTTTATGCACGATCCCGGGGATTCCACCACCCTTTCCAATAATAAGGTAAGGGCCATGTTTGAAGACAGCAAGGGCAATTTTTGGGTCGGCACGGCAAGGGATGGGCTGCACCTTTTTGACAGGGCTAATAAAACCTTTACCCGCTATGCGTTCAATCCTGAGGCTCCCGATGCGCTTTCCATGCCTTTTTTAAAAGGCACGGACCTCTCCAGCGCGGCGCCCTGGAATCATATTGCTTCCATTATGGAAGATCACAACGGCCGCCTTTGGATTTCTGCTGTAGGGGGTGGATTAAATATCTATGATCCGAATTTGAATACTGCAAGGCATTTCGAGGCCTCGGAAGGTGAAAACCAATTGACGTCCAACTTTATCTGGCAAACCTTTCAAAGTGATGACGGGACCGTCTGGATTTCCACAGCGGGAGAGGGTTATGCGGTCTACAAAGTGAAAGAAAACAGGTTCAAATTCCCCTATTTTGAAACTCAGGAACTCATAGATTCCGTTCGCGTCCAGCGCGGTATCATTAAAGATAGCAATGGGTCCATATGGATCGCACAGTCTGCTCCGAACCCAAATAGCCCGGAAAGATTGACTTCCAGACTATGGAGAATCGACCAGGAATCAGGGGATATTGAAGCCGTAAAATTTAAGCAAGATGAGTCTTCCCGGGAGCTCTCGGCATTTATAGGCAGTATCTCCCTCGATTCATCCGGTAACATCTGGGCAGGCACCACGGACGGGTATTTCATCGGAAGTCTTACAGGGAATTCCTTTCGAGAATTCATTCCAGAAGATGATGAACCTGAGAGCTGGTGGTTAGCCCCGATTATTCAGAGCAGTACCGGGCATATATGGATTCCGTATTGGGGGCATGGCGTCATTCGCTACGATCCTGTAAAGGAGGAATATGAACTTTTTGAACATGATCCTGCAGATCCCAATAGCCCCTCCGGACCCAATGTGTGGTCGATCTATGAAGCTCCTGATGGTGCGCTCTGGATGGGTGGCGGTTCACCAACACCATCGAATACCACGCCTCTCTTCCTGGATCGATTCGATCCGAATACAAACACCTTTGAGCCTTTTATTAGTGAGTCGCTGCCCTTTGGTATGGTCTCCGATATCACCGCGAGCAGCACTGGAAACCTCTGGTTCATAGATTGGAATTACGGTCTATATAAACTGAATCCGGTTACCCGGGAGGTGAAACGTTTTAATGCTACAAACAGCTTATTACCCGGAAGCAGGCTGGAATCGATAGTTCAGTATCCCGGTGGGGATATATGGATTGGGACAGATTCCGAACTCATAGCCTTTGATCCGATTCAGGAAACCTTCTCAATTTACGATGAGCACCACGGAATACGAAAAGCGCTTGGCAATACAACGTCCGGATACCTCACCGAGGATGGGGAGTTGTTGTTTGCACGATGGGATGGATACCACGCGTTTAAACCCAATGATTTGTTGGGTAACGTAAAGAAAAAACTCCCCGATCTGCGAATTACCGGTTTTAAGCTAATGGATGATAAAATGATCAGTGGTCTTGCACATCGCCCGGAGGACCTGCTTCAGGAACCCATCTGGAAAACCGAATTAATAGAATTGGGAAATAATGAAAATACCTTCGCCTTTGCCGTAGCGTGTTTTGACTTTTACGAACCCGAGTCCAATATGCTGCAGTTTATGCTGGAAGGCTATGATCGGGGTTGGCGCGGTGATCTAAGAAATGGGGAAACACCCTTCTATATAAATGTGCCCCCCGGCGAATACACCTTCAGGTTACGGGGCGTAAACGGTCTTGGCGCCTGGAATACAGATGGTGTTAAACTTCAAATAAGAGTTAATCCCCCATGGTGGCAAACTCCATGGGCGTTTACCTTATATGCGATAATTTTCTTCGCAGGTGTCTTTGGCGTACACAAAATCCAGAAAAGGCGCCTTCTCCTACAGGAAAGAAAAAGGACCCAGGAGAGAGAGCTTCGGCAGGCTCGAGAGATTGAAAAGGCTTACAACCAGCTAAAAGAAGCCCAGCAACAACTCATCCAATCCGAAAAAATGGCCTCTCTGGGGGAACTCACCGCCGGAATTGCCCATGAGATTCAAAACCCGCTGAACTTCGTCAATAATTTTTCAGAGGTAAACTCCGAGTTGATCCGGGAAATGAAAGAAGCACTGGATAAAGGTAATCTGGAGGAGATTCATAGTCTTGCAGACGATATTGACGAAAACGAAAAGAAAATTATATTCCACGGCAAACGTGCGGATAGCATCGTAAAGGGGATGCTGCAACACAGTCGCAGCAGTGATGGAAAAAAAGTATCCACAGACCTCAATACCCTTGTGGATGAATATGTTCGCCTTGCCTACCACGGACTTCGGGCCAAGGACAAATCCTTTAACGCTAAGATAAAATCAGAACTGGACCCAAATGTTGGTAAAATAAGCGTCGTGCCTCAGGATATCGGCAGGGTTATTCTTAACTTACTGACCAATGCCTTCTATGCTGTAGACCTGAAGAAAAAGGAGAATCCGGACAGCTATTCCCCCGAAGTATTTGTCCGGACCTCAAAGAAGGAAAAAGGTATTGATATTGAGGTTGGTGATAATGGAAACGGCATCCCAGGGGAGGCCCTTGAAAAGATTTTTCAACCTTTTTACACTACAAAGCCAACGGGGCAGGGTACCGGACTCGGGCTCTCCATGAGCTACGATATCATAACCACAGGCCACGGGGGTGAAATTAAAGTAACATCCAAAGAAGGGCAGGGAACTACTTTTCGTATTTTCCTTCCCGTAAAGTGAACAACTGGCAAAAGGCCCAAAAAAATTAAAGACCGATGAAAATACTCGTAGTAGACGACGAAAAAGATGTGGAAATCCTGTTTCGTCAGCGTTTCCGCAAGGAAATTCGAAAAGGGGAACTCGACTTCCAATTCGCGTTCTCAGGTGAAGAAGCCCTCTCGGTCATGGAACAAATGGAACAGAAGGCCGTCCTGATTCTATCGGACATCAACATGCCAGGGATGAGTGGACTGGAACTCCTGGATGAAATTCGGAAGGAATACGATCAACCACCACCCGTGGTTATGATGATCTCGGCATACGGGGATGAGGAAAACCGAAATACTGCGAAAAGACTGGGCGCCAATGACTTTTTGACAAAACCACTGGATTTTACGCTCTTAAAGGACAAATTAATTTCAATTTCATGATGGCTAAAATACTGGTCGTGGATGACGAGACAGACCTCGAGATACTGATCAAACAGAAGTTCCGGAAACAGATTCGTAAAAACGAATATGAATTCAGTTTTGCCTTAAATGGGAAGGAAGCCCTGGAGAAACTTCGGGAAAACCCCGATATCGACCTGGTCCTCAGTGATATCAACATGCCGGAAATGGATGGACTCACCCTGCTCAGCAAACTCCATGAACTCAATCCCTTGCTCAAATCGGTCATTGTTTCGGCCTATGGCGACATGGACAATATTCGTACTGCCATGAACAGGGGGGCCTTCGATTTTATCACGAAACCCATCAATTTTGAGGACCTCACGATCACTGTGGAAAAAACCCTCAAACACGTGCGGCAGTTGCAGGAAACCCTAAAGGCGATTCAGGAGAATAACATCTTAAAAATGTATGTGGATGAAAATGTCCTGAATTTTATGGGGAGTCAGGAATACGAATCTCAAATTTCGGCAAATGAGAATATTGAAGCCACAGTGATGTTTATCGATGTCTGTGGATTTACGGCCATAACCGAGCGAACACCTGCAGATTTGGTCGTAAAGATGCTCAATACGTATTTCGATGCCATAGTAAAGGAAATCATCGCGCACGAAGGATATGTGGACAAATTTATGGGGGACGCGGTAATGGCCGTATTCCGTGGGGAATATCACCTGGACCGCGCTATCGATTCGGCCCTAGCCATCCGAAATAAAATCGGGGAGCTCCCCGAAATACAAGGAATTGCTGAATACAAGCCTATGGTTTCTATCGGGATTAAAAGTGGAGAAATGGTGTCGGGGAATATCGGTTCCTCCAGTCTGAAACGCCTGGATTATACCGTCATCGGGGATTCGGTAAATGTAGCGGCACGCCTGCAGGGCGCAGCCGGTGAAAACCAAATCGTCATCTCCAGGGACTGCTATGAGCATGTGAAGGAATCCTTTAAATGCAACAAACTCGGGGAAGTATCCCTGAAGAACAAATCGGAACCCCTGACGATCTATGAAGTTCTCGAGTAATCAATTTTTAGTAGCTATTTTGAAGTGAGCAGTTTCAGTGGATAGTAGCAGTTGGCCGTGCCTGGTGCTAACTGTGAAATACAACTTTGAACCCCTGCCTAAGGCATCCCCCTACTCCACTAAAATATCCGCCATTTTTAATTCAACAACCTTACCCAGGGTCCTGAGTTGAGCCACATCGAATTGAGAGGCATATCCGTAAGAAGGCCGTACACCACCTGAACCGCATCGACTGTTTTGTCGGCCTGGGAGCCCGTAAAAAGAACCAGCCTGCCCCTTTTCGCGGGCTCAAAGACCGGGTCTATATAGTTGCCCCCGGTGGCATATGCCAGGGATCGAAATTCACGAACCTCCTGAAACAGCAGGCCCGAAAGGCTATTGGTATAGTACGCATGGAGCTATTTTTAGGTTGGCAAACTTCTTTAAAACTACTTGGAAAAATCCATTTGTCACATTTTGGAATAGCCAGGGGTATTCTGAAGGAACTCCTTTAGGATTCCCGGGGGGTCCCAATGCAAAACCCCGGCCAAAAGCCGGGGTTCTTCGCACTAATACTACTAAGATAAAAGGTTTAACGCAAGCGGTCCACAGATTTTACGAGATCTTCATCCTTTTTGATCGCCTTATTGGCCATCACTAAAAAAACGATAGTAAATACAGGAATCAGCATCCCAATACCCTTCTCAGAAACCGAAGTTCCTCCGGATAAATTTAGGGCCCGGTAAACGAAAAATCCTAGTAAAAAAAGGTTCAATAACATGTTGAGGCGATTCAACACGAATTGGTTCTTACGATTTTTGAATCCCAATAACGCGATTACAGCAAGGACAGCGGAAGCGTAAAAAACACCAGAGACCATTATGTCGTATTCCGCATAAACGGGCGTACCTCTTTCATCTGTCCATAAATTCAGCCAAAAGGGCAATACCCCTGCGAGCAGGCCTGCTACAAGAAGGTATACAGATTGTATGCGCTGAATCATTCGTTCTTAGAATTGAGAGACAAAAATACGTGAATCTGATATTTTATGCACGTGATTTGGAAGGGAATCCTAAGTGTTTTTCAGTCCGGGAATTGCAGGTAATTGTTAAAGAGGACCTTACATCGACATTTGGGATGAATAAAAAGGTTTATAGAAAAATATTCGTATATTCGCTCCGTTATTAGTTATAGCACTTCCCTACTCAGGGTTTTTTCCCAAGCAATATCCAAATAACTTTTCTTCAAGTTTATTGACAAAAGGATAATATCCATAACCATTTATTTTTTCAAGTATACATGTTTGAGATTTCCGAATTAAAGGCCAAGAAGCTACCTGAGCTTCAGGACATTGCCAAAAACCTAAATGTTCCCAAATTCCGTAGCCTTAAAAAGCTTGACCTGGTTTATCAAATTCTCGATTTGCAGGCCGCAAATCCAGGCGTTCTGAAAGATCAGAAAATAGTGAGCGAAGAATCCAAAAGCAAAGAGACTCCCCCCGCTCAAAGAACCCAGGAGAACAAACCAAACCCCAGAAAGCCGGAGGCATCCAGAAAACCAGAGGCATCCAGAAAATCGGAGGCATCCAGAAAATCGGAGCCTTCACAGAAAACCGAGTCCCCCAGAAAACCAAACCCCCGCAAACACACTTCTAACGGTCACGAAAAATCGGAAGATAGCGGACAGCGCAGGGATAAAAAGGATTCCGGACAGGGTAGAAACGACAAAAACGGCGATTCCCAGTCTCAAAAGGGGCCACATCGCAAAAAGGAGTATTCCAACAAAGGGAATACGAACGAAAAGAAAAGCAGCAATTACGATAAGGAGCTGAAAAACAAGTACAAGCAGCCGGAATACGAATTCGACAGCATTATTGCAAGTGAAGGAGTTCTCGATATTATGTCCGATGGCTACGGGTTTTTGCGTTCCTCGGATTACAATTACCTCTCCTCCCCTGATGATATCTATGTGTCTCAGTCACAAATAAGGCTTTTTGGTCTGAAAACAGGAGATACCGTTCTTGGAAACGTGCGTCCACCAAAAGAAGGGGAAAAATATTTCCCTTTGATCAAGGTCAATAAGATCAACGGCCTCGATCCTCAGGTTGTAAGGGACAGGGTTGCTTTTGAGCACCTCACACCCCTTTTCCCTCAGGAAAAATTTGATCTCGCAGAACGCCAGAGCAATATTTCCACCCGGATTATCGACCTGTTCTGCCCTATTGGAAAAGGACAGCGAGGAATGATTGTCGCCCAGCCCAAAACGGGTAAAACCATGTTGCTGAAAGATGTGGCCAATGCCATCGCGGCAAATCACCCGGAGGTATATCAAATCATATTATTAATTGATGAACGGCCGGAAGAAGTAACGGATATGCAGCGAAATGTCCGGGGAGAAGTCGTCGCTTCTACTTTTGACAAAGAGGCAACCGAACACGTACGGGTCGCCAATATCGTTTTGGAAAAAGCCAAGCGGCTTACAGAGTGCGGGCACGATGTTGTCATCCTTCTAGATTCCATTACCCGTCTGGCAAGGGCCTACAACACCGTACAACCGGCTTCCGGTAAAGTACTTTCCGGTGGTGTAGATGCTAACGCACTCCACAAACCCAAACGGTTTTTTGGAGCAGCACGGAAGATAGAGAACGGTGGATCCCTCACAATTATCGCTACCGCATTGACAGAAACAGGTTCCAAGATGGACGAGGTTATTTTTGAAGAATTCAAGGGTACCGGTAATATGGAACTGCAATTGGATCGGCGCATTTCGAATCGTCGGATCTTTCCGGCCATCGACCTTGTTGCCTCAAGTACGCGTAGGGATGACCTCCTGCTGGACGAGACAACCCTGCAACGCATGTGGATTCTAAGGAAATACCTTGCAGACATGAACCCGGTGGAAGCCATGGAGTTCATAGAACAACGCATCAAGCAGACGCGTTCCAATGAGGAATTCCTTATGACCATGAACGAATAGGAATTTACCATACATCATAAAAAAACCCGGTTACTTAACCGGGTTTTTTGTTTGATACAAGTGGCGTATTCCTTCCTGTTCTGCTGTCGTTTTCCTCAGGTCTAAACGCAAAAAAACCCGGACAAAGCCGGGTATAAATACTTCAAAAGGAGCCTGATTAGTTACAGGGTTGCAACCTGCTTTGTAAGCTTGCTCTTCAGGTTGGAAGCCTTATTGGAATGTATAATATTCCTTTTGGCCAACTTGTCAATCATACCAACCACAGAAGGTAACAAAGCTTCCGCTTTCTTTTTGTCCTTTTCCATGCGAAGTTTCTTAATCGCATTACGGGTGGTCTTATGCTGATAACGGTTGCGAAGGCGTACGGCTTCGTTCCTACGGATGCGTTTTAATGCAGATTTATGATTTGCCATAAAGATCTTTCTTAGCGTATGTCTTAATTCAAAAACTATGTAGCCCGTAGGGGAATCGAACCCCTGTTACCAGGATGAAAACCTGGCGTCCTAACCCCTAGACGAACGGGCCAAAATTTGTCTTTTAATCCAGTCGGGCGACAAAAACACCCGTTTCAGAACGTTTCGTAGCCCGTAGGGGAATCGAACCCCTGTTACCAGGATGAAAACCTGGCGTCCTAACCCCTAGACGAACGGGCCATTGGCTCGAAGCATAATTCGCTTCTAATTAGGCAGGTGCAAAAATACAATTATTTTTAACTAGACCAACTCCTGAAACTGTTTTTTTCTACCTAGTATGCCTTGGCAAAAATAACCCGATAGGGGGATGGTTTCCCGCTAACCATACACTGCCCCGGATCGGATACCGAATTCAGGGGAATGCAGCGGATGGTTGCCTTTGTTTCATCTTTGATGCGCTGTTCGGTTGCATCCGTTCCATCCCAATGCGCGGATACAAAACCACCCTTTGAATTCAACACTTCCTTGAATTCCTCATATGAATCCACGTCCGTTATATGGGTATCCCGGAAATCCAGTGCCTTGGCAAAAATTGCACGTTGCATCTCCTCCAGGAGGTCGGATATATGATCGACAATACCCTCCGAGGCAATGACTTGTTTTTCGAAAGTATCACGTCTGGCAACCTCAAAGGTTCCGTTCTCCATATCCCGTGGCCCGATAGCCACACGTACTGGGACCCCTTTTAATTCGTATTCATTGAATTTAAACCCTGGCTTATGCGTATCCCGGTCATCGTACTTTACGGAGATTCCCCTTGCTTTAAGGGCTTCGAGAAGCGGACGAACTTTTGTGCTGATCGCTTCAAGCTGGGCTTCTCCTTTGTAAATAGGAACTACCACAACCTGGATTGGGGCCAGTTTTGGGGGCAGCACCAGACCATTATCATCACTGTGCGTCATGATCAGGGCACCGACCAGGCGGGTGGAAACCCCCCAGGATGTCGCCCAGACGTGATCTCGCTGTCCATCGCGCGTATCGAACTGAACATCGAAAGCTTTGGCAAAATTTTGCCCCAGAAAGTGAGAAGTCCCCGCCTGAAGCGCCTTGCCATCCTGCATCAACGCTTCAATACAATAGGTCTCCAGGGCGCCGGCAAAACGTTCGCTTGCCGTCTTGGTCCCCCTGATCACTGGAACGGCCATATGGCCTTCAGCAAAATTTGCATAAATATCAAGGATGGTTTCGGCCTCTTCTACAGCCTCCTTCTCGGTCGCATGAGCCGTATGTCCTTCCTGCCACAGGAACTCAGCGGTTCTGAGAAACAACCGGGTACGCATTTCCCATCTCACTACATTGGCCCACTGATTGATTTTCAGGGGTAAATCCCGATAGGACTGAATCCACCTTCTGTACGTATCCCAAATAATGGTTTCAGAGGTAGGCCGAACGATAAGTTCCTCCTCCAGCTTTGCCGTTTCATCGACTACGATACCACTGCCATCCTCCGCATTCTTTAATCTGTAATGGGTGACTACGGCGCATTCCTTTGCAAATCCCTCCACGTGGCTTGCCTCTTTACTCAGATAGGATTTGGGAATAAAAATAGGGAAATAGGCATTTTCGTGCCCTGTTTCCTTGAACATAGCATCGAGTGCTGCCTGCATTTTTTCCCAGATTGCGTATCCATATGGTTTAATTACCATGCAACCCCGTACTCCGGAGTTTTCGGCCAGATCCGCTTTTACAACCAGTTCGTTGTACCATTTGGAATAATCCTCGGACCGTTTTGTTAAGTTTTTACCCATTGAAATTAGTTTGGCACAAATCTTGCAACTTTAATAGCAATTCAGTTGGCCAAAACTAACTAATTTTAGACTGTTCAACAATTTAATTTTATTGCGATGACACCCCTTATAACCCCGCGTAATCTAAGTTTAACAACCTTTTCCGGACTCCTTGGGTTCCTGGTAGTTTCCTGTGGATCCTACGACTCGGCTTCCTATTACGACAGCGATGGCATCTACGCCAGTCCGGCTGAGCGCACTGAAAGGGTGGTTGTCCGGGAATATCAACAGCCACAGGTTAAAACAGAGTCGACCGGGGACGATTTTTACCAGGATTATTTCGGGGAAAAATCGAGGGAGCTCGATGAATACATGGATGGCGAGGTATTTACGGATGCGGATGCCTATTCGAGCACTACAGAGATTGACAGTTTAGGCCTGGAAGAAGGAAATTATATCCAGAATTACAACGACTACGGCGGCCAGCCGGGTTGGGGTGATAGCGGTACTAATGTATCCATAAACCTCTACGGTGGCTGGGGCGGTGGCTGGGGCTATTCCGGCTGGGGCTGGGGCGGCGGCTGGGGCTGGGGTGCCGGCTGGGGCTGGGGTTATCCCTCATACGGCTGGGGCTGGGGCTGGGGCTGGGGTTTTCCAGGATACGGCTACTGCTGTGGTGGTTATCCGGGCTGGGGCTGGGGTTATCCAGGATATGGCTGGGGCTACCCAGGCTATGGCTGGGGTCATTATCCCTATTACAGATACGGTGGATATGTCAATAGCCGCAGAGGAAATTACAGTAGATACAATAATATTAATGCACTCGGAGGCCGTTCTGTAATGGCAGCCGGGAATAGTTCAAGAGTGCGCTCCAATAGCGGGCGGTCTAACCTGGATCGCGGCAGCAGTGGCAGGAGTTCGAATATACGCAGCGTGGACCGGAGCAGGACATCGGCCTCGAGGAGCAATTCGCGGTCTGTAAATCGAAATCAGAGCGCGATTGCCAGAAACAATGCATATAGGAGTAGCAAAAGCACACGTTCTACGCCAAGGTATGGCAACAGTTCGCGATCGAACCGGACCTATACGGGTGCGCCACGAAATTATACAGCTTCAAGGGGTAATACCTATTCCAGAAGTTCCGGAAACCGGTCGGGATCCAACTACTCCAACCGCTATTCCAGGAGTTCCAATTCTTCAGGAAGAAACTATAGTGGCTCATCGAGGCCAGGCTCTTATCGCAGTTCGGGCAGCAGCCGATCATCTGGCAGCATGAGGAGTAGCGGAGGCGGCATGCGTTCATCCGGTAGTATGCGAAGCAGCGGAGGCGGCGGTATGCGGTCCTCAGGCGGCGGTCGCTCCGGTGGCGGACGCTCCGGTGGTGGACGTTCCGGCGGACGCGGTGGCTTCTAATTATTCCCTACTAATTTAAAACAATCCCAATGAAACATATCTATACCCTCAGCTTCGTATTGCTATGCACCTTGGCGAATGCACAAACGATAAATGATGTTCTCAGATTCAGTATTGAGGACGTACAGGGAACGGCGCGTTACCAGGCTTTAAGTGGTGCTTTTGGTGCCCTCGGGGGAGAACTCTCCGCCCTTGGCATCAATCCGGCTGGTTCAGCTGTATTTAACAACGGGCAGTTCAGCATCACCGGAAGTGTTCACCAAAAGAAAAACAATTCACTTTTTAATGGCTCGGCTACAAGTACAAGTGGGAGTCGTTTTAAACTCAACCAGGTGGGGGGTGTCTGGGTGTTTAAGAACTACGGAGGCGGTGACTGGAAGAAATTGGCACTCGCTGTTAATTACGACCTCGTTCAGAATTTTGACAATGAAATCTTTATAAGGGGAAATACCCCTGTAGGTATCGACCAATATTTCCTGAATTATGCCCAGGGGGTTCCACTGGGGCCACTAAGGGTTCAGGAAGGCGAATTCATCGAAGATGCATACCTAGATATTGGAGGGAGTCTGGGATTCGGTGCCCAGCAGGCATTTCTCGGATTTCAGTCTGGTTTTATTGACCCTGTTGATTTTGAAGACAACAACAATACAGAATATTTTTCCAACGCAGATTACGATCGGGTAGATCAAAGCTATCTGCAAAGCTCTTATGGGTATAACAGCAAGTTCACAATGAATTTTGCAGGACAGTACAAGGACTTTCTCTCCATCGGAACATCCTTGAACTTCCACTCCGTCTTTTACGAAAGTGTCACCACCATTAATGAGAGTTCGTATAGCCCGGACTCCGAAATACAGTTGGGGAGCTTCGATAATTTCCTAAGAACCCAGGGCTCTGGTTTTTCAATTGGCCTGGGTGCCATAGCGAGACTTGGTGATATTTTCCGGGTTGGGGCGAGTTACCAGTCCCCTACCTGGTATCAGCTTGTCGATGATTTATCCCAAAGGGTAAATTCGGATTTTCCGGACAAAAACCCGGATATCACTTTTATTGATTTTAGCATCGTCAACTTTTTCCCGAGGTACACAATCAAATCCCCTGCCCGCTATACCGGATCCCTTGCCATGGTCTTTGGTAACAAAGGACTGCTCAGTTTTGACTATGGCTTCCAGGACATGTCACGAGCGGAACTGCGTCCGACTTCTGACCCCGATTTTAATTCTGAAAACATATTTATTTCCCAGCAACTCGGGGGTGTCTCCACCCTGAGAGCAGGGGGAGAATATCGCATTGGCAGGGTGAGCTTCAGAGGTGGGTACAGATCGGAACAAAGCCCGTACAGGAACAATTCCGAATGGGGTAACCTTCAGGGTTACTCGGGAGGTCTGGGATTCGGCTTTGGTCCGAGTCGCCTGGATTTTACCTTTAGCCAGACCCGGCAGAATATTCCACAATCCATCTTTGAACTGGATATCAGCAGTGCCTCGGTAGAGCGTGTGAATTCCTTCTACACCTTTACCTATACGCTGAATTTCTAATATCGGAAAGCACCTTTTAGAGGAGCGGGGAAACTCAGGCCTATCGCTTGAGGGAAAAATGGGAACGAATGACGTTATTTACCACTTCTCCACCCTCGACCCGGCCGTATTCCAGTCGGAACCAGTAATCCGAAGCCGGGAGTTGTCGCCCGTTGAAGGTACCGTCCCATCCCTCACTGGTCTCGTCAATTTGTTTTAGCAATTTCCCATAGCGGTCAAATATAAAAACGACCGGATCGGCAAGGGTCTCGAGTCCCTGCACATTCCATGTATCGTTTATCGAATCGCCGTTTGGGGTGAAAAATTTGGGATATCCAAGGACGAGAAATGGGATAGGTTCGGTTGTCCCGCATCCATTTTTATCGTTGACCACCAATTGGTTCTCCCCTGGCGGTAGATCCCGGAAGATTGGCGAATCCTGAAATGGACTTCCATTTACAGAATATTCGTAACTACCTCCCCCCAGCACCACGACTTCCACATCATTACTATCAGAGAGATCACTCAAAGTATCCACGCGAATCGGGCCAGGAACCCCATAAAAAATAATCAGGATATCATCTGTAATCGTTTGACCCGTAGAGGTCTCAATCTCGACAAAATACCGTCCTGTATTCGGGCTGGTTACCGTATAGGTAAAGGCTGTGGGACCTGAAGGCAGATTGGTATCGGGCGTTCCATCCAGATCAATATCCACGGACCAACGCACATTGGTTATATCCGGACCTGCCGGAGAATTCAAAGCGCTCAAAACAATATCCGGATCCCCTGTGCAGGCCGTAATATCCAATCCCAGGAATTCATCCCTGAGGGTACAGTCCAGGGCGCTATTCTGATCGGCGTCCACAGAGGAACCCGTAAATGTCAGGATATACGACTCCGCATCCCCGTCAAAGTTTGTATTGTAGTTATTGATCAGCAAAAAGTAGAGCTCCCCTGCCTGAACATCGAGAAACTCGTCGTATGTATTCTGACTTCCCTTTACAAATGGAGCTCCTTCCTGACCGTTTTCCGGATTGACGCCCATTCCCGTAAAACGGGTGTCATTCACCTCATAATTACACCGGATGGGTTGCGCACTGCCAGAACTTATCGAGGCGCAATCTACGTCCGGACCATAGAGGGCAAAATCCCATTCTGCTGTGATGGTACCTCCCGGGGAAACCGGAAGCGCTTCAATATCGAATCCTATTTGCCCATCGGTCCCCGCCCGGAAGACGAACCATGACGTATTATTTTCAATATTTGCGGACCCGACACTCCCCTTCTCCAGGCATCCCGTCTGACGAATTACATCCGGATCAAAATCGTCTATATCCCCGGCCCCGTCTGCGACCCAGATAAAAGCTTCATCAGCACAGACAGGAATTGCCGAACGGCAATCCCCGGAATTCTGCCCGTATCCTTCTACGGCAAACAGGAGAAAAACCACTAAGAATAATCGCATAAACCGCATGCGGAAAGGTTGTTTTTACCTCTTATATAACTGGCATATCCCCTTTTTAGTATGGCATTTTTGGAGTTTTAGATCAATGCCATTTAAAGGCAGTAACAATTGGTTTTAACATGGGACTCCAAGTCCAAAAGATTCGAAACTCCCGATATCCGTGAATACCCTGCCTATGCGATCGAAAGCGCGGTCTTTTCCCCTCTTAAAATACCGCATTGGCTTTTTCCCCGGTTGTTCAGGGTCACAGGTGCCGTACTTTGAGCTTAACCGCTTCCATGTGCTAATTTGTAAGCGGAATAAAACATCCTCATAATCAAACAGGCCTTCCTCCTGAAAATAATGCATAAATAGTGGGTTTACCTCCTGCTTTTTTGGATGCGATGACCTTTCCATACAGGACTTAATTTCATTTGAAGTGCCCGCCGGACTTAACATGAATTTATACTGCGATGCCCAAGGTCACGGCTCCAAAGTGGCATTTTATGCATATCTTTGCCCTTTGAAAATTGATGTCTGATGAAAATTGATCCTGCCTTGGAAACCCCTCAGGAATCTCACGGAGATGACCACTTTTCGGCTTCCGAAAACACTCCCATGCGCAAAGACGCTTTTGTGCTCAGCGAAACCGAAAAAATTGAACGCATTTCCGAAAGTGTCAGGGACATCATGCTTACCCTGGGTCTGGATCTGGAAGACGATAGTCTGAAAGGCACGCCTAACAGGGTAGCCAAGATGTATGTAAAAGAGATCTTTGGAGGACTGCATCCGGATCGGAAACCCAAATCTTCCACCTTTGACAATAAATACAAATACGGGGAGATGCTTGTGGAGAAAAACATCACGGTCTACAGCACCTGTGAACATCACCTGCTCCCAATTGTGGGTAAGGCCCACATTGCCTATATTTCAAGTGGATCTGTAGTCGGGCTCTCCAAAATGAACCGCATTGTGGATTACTACGCGAAACGGCCTCAGGTTCAGGAACGGATGAACATTCAAATCGTCAGGGAGCTGCAGCATGTGCTGGGTACGAAAGATGTGGCTTGCGTAATCGATGCAAAGCACCTTTGTGTAAATTCCCGTGGAATCAGGGATGTTGACAGTAGCACAGTAACTGCCGAATACGGCGGTCGTTTTAAAGAGGAAGGTCTGAGAAAAGAATTCCTTGAATATATCAATCTGGAAACCGAATTCTAAGGCATTGCTTATGGCCCTCTACGAGGAACAAAACCTGCGAATCTACAATTCGCTGTCCGGTAAGAAAGAAAGCTTTACCCCTGTTCATGAAGGTCATGTAGGGATGTATGTTTGTGGCCCCACCGTATACAGCAAGGTACACCTGGGTAATTGCAGGACCTTTATGTCATTTGATATGGTTTACCGTTACTTCCTTCATTTGGGCTATAAGGTCCGCTATGTAAGGAATATCACAGACGCCGGACACCTTGAAGACGATGCGGACGAAGGGGAAGATAAGATTTCAAAGAAGGCCCGGCTGGAAAAGATAGAACCTATGGAAGTTGTCCAGCGATATACCACTGATTTTCACAACATCCTCCGAAAATTCAACTTTCTTCCACCCAGTATCGAACCCACCGCTACGGGGCATATCGTGGAACAGATTGAGATTATTAAAGCAATCCTTGAAAAAGGATATGCTTACGAAAAGAATGGCTCTGTATACTTCGATGTTCAAAAGTTCGATTCGGATTTTGAATACGGCAAGTTAAGCGGACGCAGGCTGGAAGATATGATTGCCAATACCCGGGAACTGACCGCCCAGGATGAAAAGAACAATCCGCAGGATTTTGCGCTGTGGAAAAGGGCTGAACCCAGGCATATAATGCGGTGGCCCTCTCCATGGGGAGAAGGATTCCCAGGCTGGCACCTGGAGTGCACGGTTATGAGCACAAAATACTTGGGAGAAACCTTTGATATACACGGAGGTGGGATGGACTTGAAATTTCCACATCACGAATGCGAGATTGCCCAGGCCGAAGCCCGATATGGCCAAAGCCCGGTCAGGTATTGGATGCATGCCAATATGCTGACCCTCAACGGCAGGAAGATGTCCAAATCCACCGGCAACAATCTGCTTCCGGAGGAAATATTTGAAGGTAATAATCCGATCCTCAGCAAAGCTTATTCGCCCAGTGTGGTACGCTTCTTTATGATGCAGGCGCATTATACGAGTATTCTCGATCTTAGCGATGATGCGTTGCTGGCTGCTGAAAAAGGCTATATCCGCCTGATGGATGCGCTGGCGCTTCTCGATTCCATTCCCATTTCGGAAAAGTCGGATGTAGATCTGAACGCCTGGAAACAAAGGTGTTATGATGCCTTAAACGACGATTTCAACACTCCAATCCTCATTGCCCAGCTCTTTGAAGCCGTCAAATGGATTCATCTTGCCAGGGAAGGACGACAGAACCTTAGCGCGGATGACAAAACAAATCTCGAATCGAGCCTGAATGCATTTGTTTTTGATATTCTCGGAATCCAAAAACCCATTGCAGGTACAGAGGCCAGCGGCAAAGTGGACGGTCTGGTCCAATTGCTAATCGACATGCGAAACAAAGCCCGGGCCGATAAGGATTACGCCACCGCCGATCAGATCAGGGATACGCTGGCGGAACTCGGGATCCAGCTCAAGGACGGGAAGGAAGGCACCAGTTATCAGCTCTGACCCGAACAGCTAATCCTGTAACATGTTTTGGGGCAATTTTGTCCACTGGTCCTAAACGAATTCAACTGATAAATTCTTGAAACGGCTGGTACTCTTAACCCGATAACCGACCGCATTGGTTTAGATTCCGGGAAAGCGTACCTTGTGACAAGAGGTTTCAGGCGCCATGAAAAATTCCATTTCAGCTCTTTTTATTTCCATGATCAGGGGGTATCAGAAGTATATTTCCCCCCTCACACCTCCGAGTTGCCGGTATCTCCCTACCTGTTCCCAATACTCCATTGAAGCCCTTCAGAAACACGGGCTGCGGAAAGGAGGATGGTTGGCCATTAAGCGGATTGGAAGCTGCCATCCCTGGGGCGGTTCCGGATACGATCCGGTTCCCGAAAAGGAGGAATCCTAAGTAAGGGGGGCTCCTTTAGGTATGGCCCAATTGGCCTCTTTTAGCTGACAGAGCCTCTGCGGCAGCACGAAATGATCCCGTCATAAATAAAAGCGCTGCAAGGATGACGCGTTCGGATTTACTATCTTAGCCCCCAAAGCCCCGTCTATGTTTTTTTTAGGTTTTACCTGGAATCCCGATGACACCTTGTTTAAACTTGGATTCCTGCAAATTAAGTACTACAACCTGCTTTGGATTGTTGCCTTTGCAGTTGGATGGTACATCATGAAACGTATTTTTGACCGGGAAGGAAAAACCCGGGAAGCCCTGGATTCCCTCTTCGTGTATATGGTCCTCTCCACCATGCTGGGGGCGCGCCTGGGTCATGTCTTTTTTTACGATTGGGATTACTATCAGAATCATCTGATCGAAATTCTTCTGCCAATTCGGGAGCGGGCGGGCAGCACCCTTTTTGGGTTGATCAACGGATACGAATTTACCGGATTTACCGGCCTGGCTTCCCATGGAGCGGCCATCGGTGTTATCATCGGAATGTATCTTTTCCACCGTAAACACAAGGACTTCAGTGTCCTGTATCTTTTGGATCGCATGGTTATCCCCACCGCCCTGGGTGCTTTTCTGGTGCGCCTGGGTAATTTTTTCAATTCGGAGATAAACGGAAAGATAACGGAGGCTTCCTTTTTTCTGGGTACGCGATTTGTACGGGATTCTGATGATATGCCAGCCCGCAAGGCCATGGCCATTACCGGAGAAGATACTCCGAATGCTGCTTATCACGCCCTCGAAGACAATCCGCAATTTTCAGAGTATTTAGAGGCCATCCCCTACCGACATCCCTCACAACTTTACGAGGGGGTCCTGTATCTCGGGCTTTTTGCGCTTTTGTATTACCTCTACTGGAATACCTCCAAAAAAGACCAGCCCGGATACTTATTTGGACTGTTCCTGGTCGCCTTATGGACCATCCGGTTCTTTGTCGAATTCGTCAAAAAGAGTCAGGGTGGGTTTGAAGAGAGTCTTGGATTGCTCAGTACCGGGCAATGGCTGAGCTTACCCTTTATCGCCATTGGGCTTTATTTCATGTTCCGCAAAACGAAATCCCATGCCGCTGCTTAAAACTCAGAAATTCGTGGTTTTCGGATTGATCCTGGTCGTTTTGAGTAGTACTGCCTGCAAAGAAGATCAGAGAACACTTACAGATACTACGCCTATTGCCTTTTCAAAAGAAGGGGAATTAGAAATCCTGAAATCAGATACCGATACTGTTCTTGCAGCCCTTGATATTGAATTGGCCTTGACCGATTACGAAATCCAAACCGGGCTGATGTATCGCAAGTCCATGGAAGCAAACCAGGGAATGCTATTCGTGTTTCAGGAAGAAGCACCGCACTCCTTCTACATGAAAAACACCCTGATTTCCCTTGACATCCTCTTTATTGATAAAGACCTCAGGATCGTGAACATACAAAAGAACACCACTCCCCTGAGTGAATCCGGTATCCCCTCTTCTGGTCCGGTGCAGTATGTACTGGAAATCAATGCCGGCCTGAGCGACCGTTGGAAGCTTGCAGCTGGCGACCGCATCCGGTATGAAAAAATCCCCTGAAAACCATAGCGAAAAGTCTGTAATGATACCCACCCAGGCCGAAAGGGATCTGGGGGGAACGCTCTTTATTCCCGCGGATCCGATTGGGCAATCCATACTGATCTCTTCAGCCACCGGGATGCTGCAAAAATTCTATTACGCCTTTTCCAGGCATTTTGCCTCTCTGGGGTATACGGTTCTAACGTTTGATTATTGTGGCATTGGTTCTTCCGGAGGAAGCCCTGACTTACTCAAAAGGAATCCCACCAACCTTATAGCGTGGGGAGCCAATGATCAGGCCGGCGCTGTGCGATTTCTAAAAGACTATGATCCGGAATCCCCGATTACCCTGGTAACCCATAGCATCGGAGGTCAGCTATGCGGTTTTAACCCAGAGCACCCGAGTATTGACAGGATCATTATGGCTGCATCTCAAAACAGCTACTGGAAAAGCTTTCCCGGTTGGCACAAAACCAAAATGTGGTCATTCTGGAATATGATCATACCCTTCACCATCCCTTTTTTTGGATATTTTCCAGCCAAACACCTCGGCCTTTTTGAGAATCTTCCGAAAGGAATGGCACGCCAATGGAGGCGATGGGGAAAACAGCCCGAATATATGATGGCCTTTAAAGATGCATCTTATTTTTTTGAGGACCTGAAAATGCCGATCTTATCCCTAAGTTTTCCCGCGGATCCCCTGGCCCCGCCAAAAACGGTAGACTGGCTGGCAAGGCAGTATGCCAGTGCCCAAATGAATCGGATTCACTATACGGACGAAGGGTCTGCACCCGGACACTTTGGATATTTCAGACCTGCGTTTAAAAACACGCTCTGGAAGTACACGCACCAATGGATTCTCACCGATGAATGGAACTAGGTATTTGCTCGAGCATTCTTCGACAGAAAGACTGATTTTTCGAAAGTTCAGTGCAGCCGATTATACGGATTGGTTTCCCTTTTACCTGGATCCCGCCAGCACAGGATTTTGGGAAGGGATTCCGGATTCCCCTGATCGGGCATGCCGGTCACAGTTCGACCGGATCTTTGAAAGGTATGACAAAGGTCTTGGGGGCATGAATGCGCTTATTGAAAGGGAACAACAGGTTCTCGTGGGAATGTGCGGGCTGCTTATCCAGGAGGTTGACGGAAAAAGTGAAATGGAAATAGGGTATTCCCTGTTGCCGGGGTTCAGAGGTATGGGTTTTGCAACCGAGGCCGGAATACACTGCAGGGATAAGGCGTTTGCAAACGCCTGGGCAGAATCTCTGATTTCAATTATCCATATCGACAATACCCCGTCGATTAATGTGGCATTACGATTGGGAATGACCCTGGATACCACTACGCAATACAAAGGCAACCCGGTCCACATTTTCAGGGTGGACAAGGCGCACCAATCTCTTTAGAAATTCCAGAAGTCGTTCCTGCAAGAAAGGAATCAGTCCTTTTTCGCCGGGCAGGTCGAAAGACCAAAAGGGGCGTAGAGCGGACAGAAACTAATAAAACTGGTGAGTACAAATACCCCGGCCAGCACGAGGAGCACAATACCCAGTGTCCCCGATATGGTCCCGGTATAATACAATACACCGATTACAGCTGCGATAATTAACCGGATCACGCGATCCGCATTTCCCATGTTTTTTTTCATACCATTAGATATTTAATTAGACAGAGCGGTTATACTCCATACGATCAGGCTGATGATCCCTACACAAAGCAGGCAGACCAAAACGAATTTACCTATTTTTCCTTTCATCGAATACCAAAAGTATGCATCCTGATCCGTTGAAAGACTGATCTTAATCAGCTTTTGCAAACTGTAAACTCTCCGGATGGCGTCAATTGGCTGCACTGCCACCCTTGTAATTTTTGGCATTACACCCCTCTTTTCGCCTGCATATTTTGCACTGAATTCCTGTTCGCGTACATTCGTGGTAAACCGCAGTTATGCCTGCCCATACGGCGATTTATACCGATAACAATTCTTCCAAAACCGAGCTTGCGAAGAAAATACTCAAAGGTGCAGCACCAGAACCCCTTGCTTTTCTCAACGGAAAAAGGGGCGTGTTTTTTTCCAATACCAGTCTGGGTGCATTTCTGGAGGCCGAGGCACGTTACGACCTCTCGGGCCTGAACCTGGGCAACCGTACCCTGAAATCCCTCTCGAGCGGAGAACGCAAAAAAGCCCTCCTCCTGCATCTCTTTCAGCAGAACCCGGATTTTATGATCCTAGATGACCTCTTTAACAATCTCGACCAGGCATCGCGGCAGGCGTTGAAATCGGAATTGAAAAGCCGGGCTAATCGAATCCTGCTCCTGCAATTTCTAAGTCGGGCTGAAGACCTCCTGCCGTATATCGAACAGCGGGCGCAACTTTCCGGATCCCGGATCATTGGTTTCCCCAACTATACGCCACCTTCACCCGGGACCCTATTGGAGGTTTATAAAAGGGAGCTTCCCCCTGCCCCTGTTCCAGAAGTTTCCCTTCCCGATGTGCTTATAGAATTCCGAAACGTAGATTTGAGTTACCAGAGTAGCCGAATCCTGCACAAGATCAACTGGAGAATAGAAAAAGGTGATTTCTGGGAACTCCGCGGGCCCAACGGAAGTGGAAAAACGAGTCTGATTACTATGATTATCGGGGACAACCCAAAGGCCTACGGAACGGAACTCTACCTCTTTGGAACCCGAAAAGGCAGTGGCGAAAGTGTTTGGGACATCAAAGAGAAAATCGGTTACTTCACCCCTGCCCTTACAGATCGGTTTCGAGGAAATCACAGTGCGGAAGCCATGCTGATTTCAGGTCTTCTGGATTCCGTTGGCCTGTACACCAAACCAACAGACCAGCAAAGGTTACTGGCCGGCAGATGGCTGGAATTACTCGGTTTATCCGATCTGGGGAATGTCTTGTTTGGAAAGCTGTCCCAGGGGCATCAAAGGCTTCTGATGTGTGCCAGGGCCATGATCAAACATCCGCCGGTCCTTATTCTCGATGAACCTACAGCAGGCCTGGACGAGTCTTCAGCGGCTCTGTTAATCGCCCTGGTTCGCAAAATGGCAGCTGAGAGCCAGACCGCCATCATCTTTGTATCGCATCGAAAGGAACCTGGATTGCAGGCTTCCAAAGTTTTGGAATTACGTCCCGGGGATGAGGGATCCCGCGGTATTATCCACTATACGGATCAAACATAAAAAAACCGCAGCCCGAATGGACTGCGGTTTTTCTAAATATCAGGAAATCCTTATTTCTTTCCTTTAGACAGTTTCCTCGAAAGGGTATCAAACATTACCGGTGTTGCGATAAAGAGAGACGAATAGGTACCCACAATTACCCCGACGATCATTGCGAACATAAATCCGCGAAGGGTCTCCCCTCCAAAGATGAATATCGACAAGAGTACTACGAGAGTAGTCAGGGAGGTGTTAAGTGTTCGGCTCAAGGTACTGTTCAGGGCCAGGTTCACATTTTCTCCGCCTTTCCAGCCCTTCTCATTGATAATCTCCCGAATACGGTCAAATACGACCACCGTATCGTTGAGGGAGTATCCGATAACCGTCAGGATGGCCGCTATAAACGCCTGATCGATTTCCATACTGAAAGGCATAAGGGCGCTCGTGGCTGAGAAGACACCCAGTACAATTAGCACATCGTGGAAGACCGCGGTAACGGCACCCAGTGAGAATTGCCATTTGCGGAATCTGAAAAGGATGTAGAGGAATACCACCGCAAGAGACCCAATCACAGCCCAAACGGCGTTCTTCTTTATATCATCTGCGATAGTAGGTCCTACCTTCCGGTATTTCATTACCCCAATATCTTCATTGGTCCCGCCGGGAACAAAATCCTCATAGGAGGTCCCGTCGGGAAGGTATTTCTGAAGGGTGGTGAAAAGCAACCCAAGGATTTCATCATCCACCTCGGTTCCCTGCTCATCTACCTTGTATTTCGTGGTGACCATTATCTGGTTGGCATCCCCAAAAGTCTTGGCACCTGCGCTACCCAGAACAGCCGTGAGTTCCCCGGTAATCTCTGCCGGGCTCACCGGATCCACAAAGCGAATCTGGTAGTTCCGTCCTCCCACAAAGTCAACGCCCTGGTCCAATCCTTTGGTGAAGAGCGAAAACAGACTCAGTACCAGGAAAATTCCCGAGACGACATATGCCACTTTCCGCTTAGAGAGGAAGTTGATGTTGACATTTGTAAAGAGGTTTTTGGTAAGAGGTGTGGAAAAGTCCAGTTTACGACCCCGCTTGGAAAGGTACCAGTCGATAAGCAATCGGGTAATAAAGATTGCTGTAAACAAGGAGGTGAGGATACCGATGATCAATGTGGTGGCAAATCCTTTGATCGGACCGGTTCCAAAGACCAGGAGGATCAATGCGGTAAGACCCGTGGTGATATTCGCATCCAAAATAGAGGAAAGGGCATTGTCAAAACCGTCTGAGACAGCCTGACCCATTCCTTTTCCTTTTTGAAGTTCTTCCTTGATCCTTTCGAAGATCAGTACGTTAGCATCCACAGACATCCCTATGGTAAGCACGATACCTGCAATCCCTGGTAAGGTAAGCACAGCCCCGAGGCTCGCAAGTACCCCAAAGATCAGGACGATATTAAAGACCAGTGCGATATCCGAAAACAACCCGGCGCGTCCATAGTAAAAGACCATCCAGACCAGCACAAAGATCATGGCGATCAAAAAGGACATAAAACCACTGTCAATCGCTTCCTGACCCAGAGAAGGTCCTACCACAAAAGAATCGATGATCTCAGCCGAGGCCGGAAGTTTACCCGCGCGCAGGACATTGGCGATATCTTTGGTTTCCGTAACGGTAAATGTTCCGGTAATTTCCGAACTCCCGCCGGCAATACCTCCTTTGGAGGAAACACCGGGGGCGGTGTAAACGCGATTGTCAAGCACAATGGCAATACCCGTATTATTCAGGTTGGCTTCATTGGTGAGTTCCTGCCATTCACGAGCACCTCTTACATTCATATCCATTCCGACTGCGGGACGGTTGTACTGATCGAACTGATCGCGCGCATCGCTGACGACATCCCCGCTCATTCTCGGAGTGTTGTCCCGGTTGGACTTAAGGGCAAAGAGAGCGGCAACTTCAGTACCTTGTGAAGGGCGTTCCCAAAGGAATTTGGTGAACTGGATTTCAGTGGGTAGCAACCTCCTGATTTGGGGTAGTCGCAACCAGGCACCGATCTCAGCTGTATCTTGAACAGCAGCCATACCCACGGCAAATCCGGGGCCGCTGAGTTGTAATTTTTCAAAAAGCGGATTCCGCTGTGCATCCAGGTTCAGAGAATCCTGGGCGACATCAGAAAGCAGGGAATCGATTTCTGATTCCGGTTTGACCGGGGTCTCTTCCTTCTCCACTATTGACTTGAGCGACTCATTGGCTTCAATGAAGAAATTGAGCAGGCTTTGGTTACCGGGCTCATAGGTTTCCCAGAATTCGAGTTGAGCCGTGCTCGAGAGCAGATCCTGGGCACGGGCAATATCACGGGCTCCGGGGAGCTCCACAAGAATCCGACCTGAATTCCCTTCTCTTTGGATGTTCGGCTGTGTAACACCGAAACCATCGATACGCTCGCGAAGGACTTCAAAAGCAGAAACTACTGATTCATCAACTTTTCGGCGTATAACACCTTTAACCTCTTCGTCGGACATCTCAAAATTGACCTCATCACTCAGGCCCTTATTGGCAAAAATATCCGGAGAAGCCAGTTTGGTATCCCCTTTAATCTGATCAAAGGCATCAAAAAAGAGTTCCAGATAGGTGTCATCGCTGTTTTTTGAAGCCAGATCCGCATCCGCCAGCGCTTTGTTAAAGACCGGATTCTTCGAATAATTGGCCAGTCCTTTCAGGATATCCTTAACGGAAATCTGCAGGGTGACATTTATCCCACCCTTGAGGTCAAGACCTTTATTCAGTTCCTTTTTCTTGGCTTCTTCATAGGAAGTAAAGCCCAGGATTGGGTTTTTTGAAATAGAATCCAGGTAGCGGGCCTCTACCGTCTCCCTTTCCGTTACGTAATCCGCTACATCGGGAGAAACTGAGGCTGCAGCGTAAGCTTCGGCGTCGCTTTCTATCTTGGATGTGATGAATGTATAGGAAAGCTGATAGATACTTACCAGGCCAAACAAAAGGGCGAAGAGCTTTATAAGTCCTTTATTCTGCATGAGTTATGAGGTTAACTGTATATTTTATGGTGTTGCAAACAGCGTGCAAATATATCATTTCCACTAGGAACTGCCAATAAAAACAATTGATTTGTAAGCACGTAGCACCCTGCATTTCACGCTAATGGACCTAGGGGCTTCCGAAAGCGAAAAGGCACCTCATTTCGAGATGCCTTTTCTGTAAAACTTAAAAATAGGACTCTTAAACGTCCAGCAGGCCATTGGTCTTGGAAACACCGGCAGCACTTTCCTGCATTTTGGCCTTTTCCGCCTCATTGAGTTCTATGGAGACGATCTTCTCAATTCCACCACGTCCAAGGATCACAGGTACCCCTATGCACAGGTCATTCAGGTCGTATTCTCCTTCCAGCAAGGTTGAACAGGGAAACATTTTTTTCTGGTCACAGGCTATCGCCTGTACCAATCCGGAAACGGCTGCTCCGGGCGCGTACCAGGCACTGGTGCCCAATAACTTGGTGAGGGTTGCCCCTCCTACTTTGGTATCCGCAGCCACTTGATCCAGGCGCTCTTCGGACAGGAATTCTGAAACGGCAATACTGTTTCGGGTGGCGTGACGCGTCAAAGGCACCATTCCCGTATCGCTATGTCCACCAATTACCATTCCATCTACATCAGAAATTGGGGCCTCCAGAGCTTCAGCCAGACGATATTTAAAGCGGGCACTGTCCAGGGCGCCTCCCATTCCTATAATTCTGTTTTTAGGCAGTCCTGTGGTTTTATGTACCAAATAGGTCATGGTATCCATCGGATTGCTGACAACAATTAAAATAACCTCCGGAGAGTGCTCCAGCAGGTTTGCCGCTACGGATTTGACGATGCCCGCATTTATTCCGATCAATTCCTCACGCGTCATTCCAGGCTTACGGGGAATTCCCGAAGTAATCACAGCAATGTCACTGTTTGCAGTTTTGGAATAGTCATTTGTAGATCCGGAAATCCGGGTGTCGAAGCCATTGAGGGAAGCACATTGCATCAGGTCCATTGCCTTGCCTTCAGCAACTCCTTCCTTGATATCAAGGATAACGACTTCCGACGCGAAATTTTTACTGGCAATATAGTCTGCACAACTTGCTCCTACTGCTCCTGCTCCTACTATGGTAACTTTCATATCGATTGATTTTATCGGGTTTCAAGAGTTGCAAAAATAGTCAATTTCCCTTGAAAAGACGCCTGTAACAACTCCTTAAAGTCAAGAGTTAAAAAAGATTCAAAATCACAGAAATTGTTAACGAAATATGCTTTTGATCGAATTATCCGGTTTTTGAACGACCGTACATCGAAAAATAACAATACCCGGATTCGGGCCTGCGTTGGCCTAAATACCGAATCTTAAAACCGACACCATGCGCACTTTTAGTTCCCTCATTATGATTCTGGCTATTTCTGCGATTAGCAGTTGTTCCGAAATTCCTGAAAATACTGACCCTGTAATTGGAATATGGGCCCAAACCCAGGCTTCCAGGGACAGTGGAGCCAAACATATGGAACGGGAGGAGTGGATTTTTAATGACGCCTATCTCGGACGTTACAACCTTTATGCCGGGGATGAATTAGTGGTGGAAACGGATTTTCAATGGGAAGCCCATGCCGATGTGTATACCATACACTATCCAGGTTTAAAGAAGGTTAAAAACGTAGTGAAAATAAAACAAAATCAGGAGGGAAACCTGCTCATGGACCTGCAGGGAAACGTCCTGGCTTACCGCGAATAGTTCCTGTTTTTTTTAATACCCTCAATTGCGAAAACAGCTGGCCTTACACAGCTGTTTTCTTTTTTTAAACCTATAAAAAAACCCCCGACCTGTAAGTCGGGGGTTTTTAAATTGAAAGAAGCGATGCTAGGCATCGATATTGGCATAAATGGCATTCTGCTCGATAAATTCGCGTCTTGGAGGTACTTCATCCCCCATAAGCATTGAAAATATCCTGTCCGATTCGGTCGCGTTTTCTATGGTAACCTGTCGCAGCGTTCTGAATTCAGGGTTCATCGTTGTATCCCATAGCTGAACAGCATTCATCTCTCCGAGACCTTTATAACGCTGTATACCCACTCCGGAATTTCCAAATTCCGTTGCAATGGTATCCCGCTCCTTGTCATCCCAGGCGTAGCGCTTTTTATTTCCTTTTTTCACCAAGTACAGCGGCGGGGTTGCAATATAGACATGTCCACCTTCAATAAGTTCCCGCATATACCTGAAGAAAAACGTCAGGATCAGCGTCTCGATATGGCTCCCGTCAACATCCGCATCACACATAATAACCACTTTGTGATACCGCAACTTTTCAAGGTTCAGCGCCTTGCTATCCTCCTCTGTTCCGATGGTGACCCCAAGGGCAGTATAAATGTTCTTGATCTCTTCATTCTCAAAAACCTTATGCTGCATCGCCTTCTCGACATTGAGGATTTTACCTCTTAATGGGAGGATTGCCTGTATGTTCCGATCGCGTCCCATTTTGGCAGTTCCCCCGGCCGAATCTCCCTCTACGAGGAATATTTCACACTTCTCGGGATCCTGTTCGGAACAATCCGCCAGTTTTCCGGGAAGTCCGCCTCCGGACATTGGGTTTTTACGTTGTACCATTTCCCGGGCCTTGGCAGCAGCATGGCGCGCCTGTGCCGCAAGGATCACCTTTTGAACGACCACTTTCGCATCGTCCGGGTGTTCCTCCAGGTAATTCGTCAGCATTTCGGATACTGCCTGACTCACGGCAGAAGAAACCTCTCGGTTGCCGAGTTTGGTCTTCGTTTGTCCTTCGAACTGAGGCTCCGCCACTTTGACGGAAACAATAGCCGTAAGGCCTTCCCTGAAGTCATCTCCGGAAACCTCGAACTTTACCTTGTCCAACATCCCGGAATTGTCTGCGTATTTCTTCAAAGTGGTAGTCAGTCCCCTGCGGAAACCCGAGAGGTGCGTACCCCCTTCATGTGTATTGATGTTATTTACATACGAATGTAAATTCTCCGTGTACGAAGAATTGTAGATCATGGCAACCTCAACAGGAATGTCATTTTTCTCACCCTCCATGGAGATGACATTCTGAATCAGTGGTTCGCGATTGCCATCCAGAAAACGTATAAATTCCTTTAAGCCTTCCTCGGACTTAAATGTTTCGTTTTTGAATTCGCCTTCATTATCCTTGTCCTTTACCCGTCGATCCGTGATGCTGATGGTAATCCCTTTGTTGAGATAGGACAATTCCCGCATGCGGTTGGCGAGGGTATCGTAGCTGAATTCGATGGTTTGCTGGAAAATCTCCTCATCCGGGTGGAAGGTGACCACAGTCCCTGTCTTGTCCGAATCACCGATGCTTTTTACGGGGTATAAACTCTTTCCCCTCTCGTATTCCTGTTCCCATACCTTGCCTTCGCGATGTACGGTTGCCTTGAGGTGGTTGGAAAGGGCATTGACAACCGAGACCCCTACCCCGTGCAGTCCACCTGAAACCTTGTAGGAATCCTTATCAAATTTTCCTCCGGCCCCAATCTTGGTCATAACTACCTCGAGGGCAGAAACACCTTCCTTTTTATGCAGGCCGACGGGAATCCCCCGACCATTATCTTCGACGGTGACGGAATTGTCCTCGTTTATGGTAACGTGAATGGTGTCGCAATAGCCTCCCATGGCTTCATCGATAGAGTTGTCCACTACCTCATAAACCAGGTGGTGCAACCCGCGTACCCCGACATCTCCAATATACATGGATGGACGCATCCTTACATGCTCAATCCCCTCCAGTGCCTGAATACTATCGGCGCCATAGGCCTTCTTATTTTCTTGTTCGCTCATACCTGTTTTTAGGAAATTCGACTTCAAATTTTACAATCTTACAAATATACGGAATGGCCCATGAAAACTGTGCTTTCCGAGCATTCAATGCTTTGAAGTTATCAACAATTTAAGAACAATTCCATCGATTTTTAAGCCCATAAAGCTTCCCCGAAAGATGACATTTATTATGTTGTTAAACTGGAGTAACCTGTACCTTTGCCCAAGTTTGAACTCAAACCCCTGCTTCGCATGGCTGATTCGAGAACCGCATCCTTAAAGTTACTGCCCCAAATGCAGAAGGTGGTAGATATTCAGAGTAAAATTATCTACTTCCTGCTTGCCATTATTCTGGCCTTTGGGCTGACTTACGCCCTGTACGAACCCGTCATGAATCAGGCCCAGATTTACGTGCTTTTCCTGTTGTTTCTCGCCGTGGGACTCTGGGTTACCGAGGCAATACCCCCTTTTGCCGTCGGATTGCTGGTTTTCGGGTTTCTCATTTTTGCGATGAACAGTTATTATTCCAAGATAGACCCGGAAAATGTTCAGTCCTATTACAGCGAATACGTCAATTCATGGTCCAGCAGTGTAATCTGGTTGATGCTGGGTGGTTTTTTTATGGCTGAAGCCATGCGGAAAACCGGGTTGGACAAAGAAGTCTTCCGCATGTCAATTGCAAAATTCGGCACGAATCCGAAATACATCCTGCTGGGGATGATGCTCACCACAGCCCTCTTCTCCATGATCATGTCCAATACGGCAACCGCGGCCATGATGATCGCTTCTGTAATGCCATTTATCAGTACCCTGGAAGATGATGCACCGTTTACAAAGGCTTCACTGCTCGGAATCTCGGGAGCCGCATCCCTTGGAGGTATGGGAACTCTGATCGGATCTCCTCCCAATGCCATCGCTGTGGAGGCCCTCAATACGCATGGTATTGATGTAGGTTTCCTGGAATGGATGCTCGTTGGCTTTCCCCTTGCTATTATCCTTACGCTAGTCTTTTGGTTTTTACTCATCCGAAAATACATTCCAAGACGCACGGAAATGCATATTGAACTGCCCTCGGAAGAAACTGCGGAATACCAGGTCAATTACAGGTTTGAACGCATTAAAAAAAGGGTTGTCCTGATCGTAATGGGGCTGACCTTACTTTTGTGGCTAACCGAAAAAGCCCATGGTATCCCCGCTTCTGTGGTTTCACTCCTTCCCATTATTCTGCTGACCATGTCGGGCATTATTAACGGGGATGATGTGCGTCACCTGCCCTGGGACACACTCATGCTGGTAGCGGGGGGACTCGCCCTCGGATTGGCGATAAAGGAAACCGGGCTGGCCGATCTGTATGTAGAAAAAATCCAACAATTCGATTTGAATTTCTACGTCATGGTACTCGGTTTTGGCTTTCTTACGATTTTCATGTCCAATGTTATGAGCAATACGGCCACGGCGACCATACTTATCCCGGTGGGGATCATTCTTACCTTTGAGAATCCGGTCATATTGCCCATCGTAATCGGTTTAAGTGCTTCATCGGCTCTGTTCCTGCCCATTTCTACGCCCCCAAATGCCATCGCCTATAGCACCGGAAAACTGGAGCAAAAAGATTTTCGCCTCGGAGGGGTGGCGATGGGATTCATTTCACCCATTCTCATCACGGTCTTCGCCTTTATAATCTATGCCCTGGTGACTTAAGAGGATTAGGGTACACCCGGAATGCTGCCCTTGAGCCTTTAGTTACATGGGTCTGATGGCTCTGGTAGTGCAACCTGAAGCAACTATACCTCATAGGCCTCTTCGTGCACCTGGTGAACAGCCCTGCCCGAAGGGTCGTTCAGATTCTTAAAAGCCTCGTCCCATTCCAGGGCCGTTTGCGTACTGCAGGCCACAGAAGGCTCTTGGGGCACACTGCGAGCCGCTGCATCGCTAGGAAAGTGCGATTCAAAAATCTCACGGTAGTAGTACTCCTCTTTACTGGTAGGGGGTTGTATCGGAAAGCGGTAATGGGCATTGGTGAGCTGGTCGTCGCTAACTTCTGCCTCCACTACTTCTTTCAGCGTATCGATCCAACTGTATCCCACTCCGTCCGAAAACTGTTCTTTCTGTCGCCAGGTCACAGACTCGGGTAGATACGACTCAAAGGCTTTTCTGAGAACCCATTTTTCCATCCGCCCATCTCCGATCATTTTATCACTGGGGTTCAGGCGCATGGCGATATCCATGAACTCCTTATCCAGGAAAGGAACACGACCTTCAATTCCCCATGCGGCAAGGGATTTGTTCGCCCTCAGACAATCGTACAGGTGGAGTTTATCAAGTTTACGGACATTCTCCTCGTGAAATTCTCGCGCGCCCGGAGCCTTGTGGAAATAGAGGTAACCGCCAAAAAGTTCATCGGCTCCTTCTCCGGAGAGCACCATTTTTATACCCATCGATTTGATGACCCGGGCCAACAGATACATAGGGGTTGAGGCACGTACAGTGGTTATATCATAGGTTTCCAGATGATAGATAACATCCCGCAAAGCATCGAGGCCCTCCTGAATGGTAAATTCCACTTCGTGATGAACCGTATCAATGTGCTCGGCTACCTTCCTTGCCGCAGCGAGATCCGGGGAACCTTCAAGTCCTACTGAAAAGGAATGCAGACGGGGCCACCAGGCTTCTGTGGTATCGTCCGCTTCGATGCGCATCGCTGCATACTTTTTGGCGATCGCCGATGTTATTGAAGAATCCAGTCCGCCCGATAGCAAAACGCCATAGGGTACGTCAGACATGAGCTGCCGATGTACAGCTTCTTCCAGCCCCTTGCGAAGGGCAGGAATATCAGTTGGATTCTCCGCAACGGCATCATACTCCTGCCAGTCCCTGGTATACCAGCGCTGCAAGCCGGAACGCTCACTGCTTAAAAAATGTCCCGGAGGGAAAACTTCAATCCGGACACAAACGCCTTCGAGCGCCTTCAATTCAGATGCCACGTAAAAAGTACCGTGTTTGTCCCATCCCATATAGAGCGGGATTATTCCCATATGATCCCGGGCGATGAAATAACGATTATTGGGCAGGTCATAAAGTGCAAATCCAAAGATCCCGTTGAGGGAGTCCAAAAATCCGGTACCTTCTTTTTTATAAAGTGCCAGGATTACTTCGCAATCGGATTGGGTCTGAAACGCATACGAATCGCCCAGGGCCTCGCGAATGGCCCTGTGGTTGTAAATCTCTCCATTGGCGGCAAGTATGAGCTCCCCATCGGCACTGAGAATCGGCTGCCGGCCCGAAGCCGGATCGACAATTGCCAGGCGCTCATGGGTGAGAATTGCGTTCTCACAGGCGTAAATACCACTCCAGTCCGGACCCCGGTGTCGCAATTTACCGGACATTTCCAGCAGGCGTGACCTCAATTCAGAAGCGGGTTGTTTTAAATCAAATGCACAAACGATTCCACACATATCAATATAAATTTGATTCAAATATTGATTTAAAGTTTCTATTTTAAAACATTTAATTCATAATTAATTTCATTTTTTACTATTATAAGTGTTTTTTAATTATATATGAAAGTTTAATTTGAATAAACCACCTGATTAATATCGGTTCGTAAGAACTCTAAATTTTAACGAGTTTTTAAAACAGGGCTCTTCTAAAAGGGTGTAGTTTTAGCCATCTAAAAAAACCATTCAGATGAAAAAATACCTAACGCTTTCACTTTTTGTACTTGCACTTGTTTTTACAACTTCCTCAAACGCCCAGGAATTCAGCGGGCTGGACAAGAGCCCCATGGATATGGCCAGCTTTCCTTCCAGCTATAAAGTTTCCGACAAGGCGATGCGAATTGTTTATGGACGGCCCCAGCTCAAAGGGCGATCGCTCAGCGATCTCGCACCGGCTGGCAAAGTCTGGCGTACCGGGGCAAATGAAGCTCCTGAAATCACTTTTTACAAGGACGTCAAATTCGGTGGCCAGGATGTAAAGGCAGGGACCTATGCCCTGTTTACCATTCCAGGTGACAAGGAATGGACAGTAATCCTGAACAAGAATCTGAATCAATGGGGTGCTTATACCTACGACGAAAAAGGAGATGTAGCCCGGACTACTGCCGCTGCAAGCACATCCGGAGAATCCCTTGAAGCTTTTTCCATCGCCTTTAAAGAAGTTGACGGCGGTGCGCATATGGTTATGGGATGGGGTAACACCCGCGTAGCAGTTCCAGTAATGTGGTAATTGTATTCCCTTTCTAATCCAAACATGGCGGCCTCAATGAGGCCGCTTTTTTTTTGGTTCCTGTGAAAAAATCATCCGTTGTGGGAGCGGTATCTGTGTGCCTTGCCCAAAAGACCATCCTATCCGCAAAAGTCTGGGATCACTAATGGGATAACAGATACTACAGAACATTCCAAACAAAGGACTGCCGCAGCGATTTATTTCTCGGAATCCGGTGGCAGGTGCCGGGTTTTTCGGATAAGGAATTCCACTCGGCGGTTCTGACTCCGGCCGACTTCCGTTTCATTAGAGGCGATAGGCCTTGAAGATCCATAGCCCTCCCATTGTATCCTGCCTGAAGGTATTCCAAGGTTTTCAAGGTACTTCGCTACGGCCAGACAGCGTTTTTCGGAAAGTGTCCTATTGTAATCCACAGTTCCTTTCCCATCGGTATGCCCGGCCAGCTGGAGTTGTAAATCAGGATCCTGCCTCAGAAACTCATAAAGAGATTGTAGTTCCTCACGTCCCGGATGCGAAAGACTGTAGGTGTCAAACTCAAATAACAATGACCGAAACACCTGCAGGCTATCGAGTTGAAACCCTTCCTTTTGGCGCTCAGAAGACGCATGTGCTATGGCCAGTTCCGGTTTCTGTTCTAATAGCGCAACTTTGTCGATATAATAATAAGCTCCTTTATTGGAACTTCTCCCGGTCTTTGTGGTACGGGTTTGCCGATTGGTGCGGAAATTCCCCAGAATCAGGTACCGTTCTGTGCCTTCTGCTTCAAAACGCGCCTCGATCCGACTCCAGTCCGAGGTATCCGACAGGAAATCATCGGCCGGTGTCTCGAAATAGTTGTATTCATTCTCTGCATAGGCAAAACGCTTGGCCTTGGTGATATTCTTCTTGGTATCTATTTCGAGGGGTTCACTGCTGAAGAGGATACCAAAGTCCCGAATGGCGTAATCCGAACGTTCGGCAAGACTGACGTAAAAAGACAACCTGTAGACCGCACCTGCTTTGAGGGTTGACCTTAAGGGTACCTGTAAATATTCCCTGTAATCGTCCGGAGCATACGCATAGAATCCTGCATAGCCCTCACCTTCCACGGTTCGCTGAACCCCATTAAAGTTTTCGGGGGTTCCCATATGAAAACTGCACATATGGAAGTAATCCGTTGTGCCTGAGGTGGGTGTTGTCCAATCGGCGACATCCTGATGTAAATTACCTAAATGCCTGGGACATTCATTGTAGGTTTCAAACCCCGGATTGGAAATCAAATTTTGTGAATAAACAAACACAGGCAAAACACCTAAAAACGCAATGAGGACAAGATTTGGGTGTATTCTGAGAAACATCACACTGACTTTTGAACTTTCAAGGTACTATAATTAGGCAAAAACCACCAAATGCATGCGGAATCCCTCGATCAAAGGGCTCCTAAAACGGTCAGGCGTCAGATCAAAATGATCCTGACAGCGCTTTAGAGATCAAATTTATAACTCGCTCCAGCCATCACCTGTAACCCCTGTACCCTGAAATTCGCCCACCGCTGATAGGAATTATTCACCAAATTACTGGCCCTTGCAAAAAGGGAAAGTTGCCCATTCAGGTGATATCCCAATTGCAGGTTCGCATCAAAATACCCTTCGAGTGTTCGGATCTGAGCTGGAAAATCTTCAGGTGGAATTACGGATCCCGCAATGGATGCGAGATCTTCCCGTTCGCCCACATAAAAAAGGCTGGCACCAAAATACCATTGAGATCCGATTTGGTAATCCATAAAAAGGCTTCCCTCCAGGTTTGGGAGGTTCCAGGCCGGATTTCCGGTTTCCGTGCTGTAATCATTTATGCTGGTATTTACCCCCAGGGTAAAATTTCTGTTGACCGAAAGCTCCAGCTCTGCGAAAATTCCCAGTGTTTTGACATCGTCGTAGAATACCCGGAAGGAATTTCCATACATATAGCTTTTATCGTCTGAGCGGAATTCGTTTACCGGATTCAGAAGAAAAAGAGGTGAAAAATTCTCTGCACGATACGTTCCTTTTAAGTTATAGCTCAACTGGGGCAGTAATTGCCCCCTTATCCCCAGATATGCTTCATATTGCCTGTCTGTAGGCATTACCATAAGCGTTGGGGAAATAAAAGGATTCTGGTTGCTGAAATCGTAATAGGAATTCTGGATCAGCCCTCCTTCTACCCCACCGTAGGCAACCAACATATCCTCTGAAAGGACATAGGAAGCATTCACTGCTGGGTAAATATAGAAGTCGGTCTGGCTGTTTTCGGTATCGAGCCCCAGGACAATTTTGGCCCCCAGTTCCAGCTTCAGATCATCGCGGATTAATTCCAGGCTAGGCAGGATTCCGGTCTGAAAATAACTGTATACAACTCCTGGCTCGGCTTGAAGTTGCGTCAGGGGACCATTTTCGAACTCCCCTCCAACATAATCCAGACTCACACCAAGGGTGAACGTCTCATCGCTAATCGGCAACCCAATATTGCCTTTAAGGGCCATGCGATTCTCACCCGATCCAACGGCATCCCAAAAGCCCCTGACCAGGACGGATGCTTCATCAAAAAAGCTATCCGAAAGATGTACCCCTCCTTTGATTTCAGCCATAAAGTAATTCTGAGCTTCATCGACATTTCCTGGGAGATCTGTTTCTAACGTACCCTCCGGGAGTCCGTACCAATTGTACTTCCTGTGCTCAATACCCGCCCCGAGATTCCAATCCCATTCGCGTTCCCGGCGGGCATAGGTCAGGTCCAGTCCGGTGTTGTAAAAATCCGTATTGAGAAAGGTCCCATCGATGTCTCCTCTTGAGGAAAAATGATTCAACCCAACGTCCAATAAGTGCTTCCCCCGGTCGTAATCAAGACTTGTGTAAAAATCCGCCAGCGCATTGGTATAGTTGCCCAGTCCTAAAGAGGCGTAGGTGTTGTATAGCTTCTCGCGTTCCACACGGGCAACCGTAGCTGCCTGCCCCTTGGCAGGGACAAAGGTTGAAGCCACGGGTACTGAAAAAATACTGTATTGAATTGGGATCCTGCTGCCGACAATACTGTCGTTGAGGCTGGGGACCGTTTTTAATTTGTAGGCATCGCTAACCGTGGGCCGGTAGGATCGTACTACGGTCACCGTCTCCGTTCCAAGGTCCTTTTCCTGAGCATTCAGGCAAAACACTGAAGATAATACCAGGCAAAGGATGAGCAGTTTCGTCATTTTCATATCCGGGTGGCGTCTTTAATTTCCTTCTGGTTTTATAGAGGCATTTCGGGTAGCTTCCCGAGTTTTTATTTTTGAAAGTTCCCGGCCCGCCTCGGAGGCTATATCCGGAAAGTCCTCAAAATTGGCCACAACGCTCTCGAGGATGTAAGTGGCCTGAAAGGCATCGTCCAACTGGTCGTAATTCAAGGCCATTACAATGAGTCCCTTGCCCCCCCATTGCCTGTAGGTGGCATAATCGCGTACCAATTCCTGCAGGCTGGCATTGGAAGCCTCCGGATCTCCATCTTCCCTTTCGAAAAAGGCCTTGTAGTAAAGGGCTTCCGCCTTGGCTTCGCGGCCTCCTGTTTCCAAAACCAGGGCATAGGCCTCCCTTGCTTTGGTAGCGTCTCCGGTTTCCATGGCTGCCCGAGCCGTCATGAGGCGGGCATCAGAGCGGATGCGGTCGTTAAGGGAAGGGTTATCAAGGACCTTTTGCGCATACTCAAGTACCTCGGAATACTGCTTGTTCTCAAAGTAGGCTTTCATCAAATTGGACTGGGCGTATGTTCGGTTTTGTGGAATATCCGCTATTGCCTCCAGTCGTTTTAAATACGGTATGGCCTGAGGGTACCCTTCGCCCGAAATCAGGATTTCACAAACACGGGTCAGCGCTTGTTCCGCCATTTCTCCCGTACCGGATTCCGCCACCATTTTAAAAGGCTCCAGGGCTTTTTCAGTCTCACCCCTCTGAAAATACAAGGTGGCGAGTCTGAATCGCGCTTCGATATGACGACTTCCCCCGGGAAACTCCTTCAGGTAGGCTTCAAATGCCTTTTCGGCCCGGGTTGCATTGCCATCCAGATATTGCTTTTCTGCGGCATCATAGGAAGCTGTTTCCAGTTCCTGATCACTTACTTCTACATAATCCAGACCCCGGACCCATTGCGCATAAGCGTCTACTTCGCCCAAATCCACATAGATCAGCTTCGCTGTCTGCACGGCCTGCACGGCCTGGTCACTATCCGGATATACCCGGGTGACCTCCTTAAAGACTTCAAGAGCTTCGCGGTTGTCGCCCCGGTTATAGAAAACCAGGCCTTTGCGCATCATAGCCGTTGGAACAAGCGAACTCATGCGATACTCGCTGATAAGCCGATCATAGGCGGCTATCGCTTCTGAGCTTTTCCCTTCCTGTACAAACGAATTTCCCAGTTCCAAATAGGCATCGTCTTTCAGTGTGGATTTGGGATAGGCATCAATAAACGCGGTAAGGGCCTGTTGTTTTTCGCCTTCCCGTCCAAGGAACCCCAGGGAAAGGGCCTTTTGGAAGTCTGCGTAATCAGGATCAGGGCTGCCCGAACTCCGCGCACGATCATATGCTGCAATGGCATCCCGGTAGGAACTACTGACAAAATAACTATCCCCCAGCCGCATTAAGGCATCTGCATTCTGGTCTCCCGTGCCGCCGCTCCTGGTATACTTTTCGAAATAGCGGGCTGCATTTTCGTAATCATTGCGTTTGAAATGTGCATAGCCTATCTGATAATCCAGCCCCTTGTACTCCTCGAGCGCACTTGATGCAGGTAATTTTCCGAATTGGGTGTAAGCCGTAAGGGCCTCCTCAAAGCGTCCCAGTTCGAAGGCAGCTTCAGCTTTCCAATACTGTGCCCTGGCTTTGAAAACAGGATCTCCTCCCCTGGACAAGGATCTTTCAAAAAGGGCAAGAGCCCCTTGATAATCTTCCTCTAAGAATACCTCAACACCCCTGTAGTATGCTACCTTTTGGTAGGTCTCAGGGCTTGCAAAGGATTCCTTTTCCTCCAGAAGCGCCAGGGCTCCCTTAAAATCACGGGTAGAGAGATAGGAATCGATAAGCAGTTTTTTGATTTCAGCTTCGTTTCCATCCCCCGGATAAGTCTGCAGATACCCCTGCAGCACCTCGGAGACAGATTCATAAGCATTGCCCTGTTCATAGCTCAAACGGGCATAATTCAAATAGGCATCCTTCCGGATTTCCGCATCAAATTCCATCTGTGATGCATTGCGGAAAGCGTTAAGGGCTTCCTGTTTCTTATCCAGGTTGAGATAGCACTCGGCCAGGTGGTAATAGGCGTTTTGCGCAACAAAATCCGCTCCGTCAACAATTTTGTTGAATTGTCCTATGGCATTGGCGTAATCCCCCTGTTTGTAGTATGCATAGCCCAACTGATAGTAATCGGTATTGCTCCATTTTCCACCCTTACCCTGGTATTGCTCCAGATAAGGCGCGGCCGCCTCATATTCCTTCAAATTGAAATAACTCTCCCCGATGATTTTATTCAATTCCGAAACCTCCCTTCGGTTCGCTTTTGACAATTGTTGCTCGGCCTGAGTGATCGCTTCCCTGAAATTGCCCAGCTTAAAATTCATGTCTGCCTGATAGTAGGAGAGTTTCTCCTGCAACACTTCCTGATCTGCAATCTGATCAAAACGCTCATTGGCTTCCTGGTAGTCGTCCTGTTGATAGGCGATATAGCCCAGGTAGTATTTTGCCTGGGAACCGTATTCGGCAGAACTGCTCACCCGCTGAAAATAAGGCTCTGCCTGGCCGGGTTTATTTGAATTAAACAAGGCATATCCCTTGCGAAAATCAAAACGCTCCCGCTCACTTCGGTTCAGGGAACCCGGATCCGCTTTGTTATACCACTTCAGCGCATATGGATAGCGCCCATTCTCGAAGTAATAATCGGCCACATCCATAAAAGCGGAATTCCGTTTTGTGGACGTAGGATAGTCGGCGACAAAGGATTCCATAAGGCGGTCTGCACCAAGTTGGTTGAGCCGAACCGCAGCATTGGCGATATAATACGCGCTATTGGCGCGGGTCTGTTCGTCCTGGCTTGTAGCCAAAACCGACTCAAAAAGGGTTTGAGCCGCCTGATATTGTTTGTTGCGGTAAAGGTTAAACGCCTGTTGATAAGGGGATTCGTCATGGGTGTAAACCATGGTTTCCTGCCCGAGGCAGATTGCAGTCGCCATAAGCAGGACTGCCAGAGCGATATAAGGTTTTTCCATAGTGTTCTCTTGGGATAACCGAATTTCCATTAATAACGGCGATTCCAGTTTACAAGTATGTCCGCGAAAATGAATTAAGGGAATTTTGTGACTCCGTGCTGCTCTATCCAATGGAACTTTTTACTTTTATATCAACAAACAGACAATGGCCGAACCTGTATTATCCCTCAAAGATGTTGCCGTATTCCAAAAGGAAAATATGGTGCTGAACGATATCAGCCTGGATGTCAAGCCCGGGGAATTCGTATATCTTATCGGAAAAACGGGAAGTGGGAAAAGTAGTTTTATGAAAACACTTTACGCCGATCTTCCCCTGAAACAGGGCAATGGCCGTATCGTGGGCTTTAACCTTAAAACCCTTCCGGAAAAGGACATCCCCCATCTGAGGCGCAAGCTCGGCATCGTGTTCCAGGACTTTAAACTCCTCCCGGACCGGAATATTCACAATAACCTGCTTTTTGTCCTGAGGGCTACGGGCTGGAAAGATTCCGGTAAAATGGACACCCGGATCGAGGAAGTTCTCGATAAGGTTGGCATGAAGACCAAAGGCTTCAAATTCCCCCATGAACTTTCCGGAGGCGAACAACAGCGCATCGCCATTGCGCGGGCCCTTTTGAATGATCCGGAACTCATACTGGCTGACGAGCCCACCGGAAACCTGGATCCACAGACCAGTGTAGAGGTTATGAAAGTACTTCAGGAAATCAACAAAACGGGGCGTACCATCCTAATGGCCACCCATGACTATGCCCTCATCCTGAAATATCCGTCAAAAACCCTCAAATGCGATGGGAATAAGGTCTTTGAAGTAATTCAAAAGGCGGGTTAAACCCAAATCAGGATGATTTATCGCAAAAACAGGGAACAGTCGGACCGGAAAACCCATCCCCTTGTCGGGCTCCTGCTTTTTGTCATCTCCATAATCCTGCTGCTGACAACCGGGTTCTTCGGCCTGATTTACGGGATTTTTTACACCCTGATCAAAAGGGGTTTCAGGGGGTTGGGGGAATTTCTATTGCAGATTGCCATTTCCATCGATCAGTTGGGGAACGTACTGATGCAACACCTCTTAAACCTGCTTTGGATTAAGAAAGGCGGCTACGCTTTCGGAAACAGGGATGAAACCATCAGCAGTGCTCTGGGTCGAAACAAACGGAATGATACGCTGAGCGGTTTTGGAAAAGCCGTGGATGCCTTCCTCGATTGGATAGATCCAAACCACTCCCTGAATTCTATCGATTATTATATTGAACCAACCGATCAAATCATCGAAGCGGTAAGTTGGGTACACCTGAAAGACGGGCGCATACTCGGTAGCCGGAGCGAAGGGAATGACCGGTATTACATCCCAGGAGGGAAACCCCTTGAAGGCGAAGGAAAACACGAAGCCGTAGTTCGCGAAACCAAAGAAGAAATGGGGGTATCCCTGAAAGCGGAAAGCATCGAATTTCTGGGGGTCTTTGAAGCGCAGGCAGATGGGCAACCCCCGGGGATTTTGGTCCGACTCAGCTGCTATACAGCACTGTATTCAGGAGACCTAAAACCTTCTTCAGAAGTACGGGAAATTGTATGGCTGACCTACAGCGATCGCCATCTGGTCGCCCCTGCAGACCAGCTCGTTTTTGATTTCCTGTATCAGCGGGGCACCCTGAAATGAATCTTTAAGACCCGATCTTTTTTAGTACTTTGCAGGGCAAAATCAATACCCATACATGGAAGTACTCGGAATAGATGTGGGAGGCTCAGGAATAAAAGGAGCACTTATCCACATGGAAACCGGTGAAATGCTATCGGATCGTTTTCGGATCCCAACACCGAAAAGCAGAAAGCCAGAGGAAATGGGCGAAGTAGTCGCCGAAATTGTGTCGCATTTCAATTACACGGGGCCGGTAGGATGTGGCTTTCCCACAGTAGTCAAAAAAGGGGTGTGTAAGTCCCCGGGCAACCTGCATAAATCCTGGATGAATGTCTCGATCGAAAAAACATTTGAAAAGGCATCCGGGAATGATTTTACAGTTATCAATGATGCCGATGCTGCCGGTTATGCCACAATGAATTACGGTATCGGTAAGGGACTCAAAGGTTTTATCGTGATGATCACCATTGGCACGGGATTGGGCAGTGGTGCCTTTCTCGACGGAAGGCTTATACCGAACTTCGAACTCGGTCAGATACCCTACAAAGAATACAGTAAAATAGAATCCTGGGCAGCTGCCTCGGCCCGGGAAGCCGAAGGCCTGAGTTGGAAAAAATGGGGCAAGCGTTTTAATAAGTTCCTTGGGTTAGTGGAACTTATTGTGAATCCGGACATGATCATCCTTGGGGGAGGAACGTCCAAACACTTTCAGGAATACAAGGAATACATCAATATAGAAACCGAAGTTATCCCGGCCGGATTGCAGAACCATGCGGGGATTATCGGGGCTGCCACAGGTTGCCTTGTGAACCACCCCGAACTATACCTCCAGTAATCAGGCGTCTGCGGACTTCGCCCGTTTTCTGTCTGTTTCCTTTAAATGGATCTTTCGAAGGCGCAGGTGGTTTGGAGTCACCTCCACGTATTCGTCCTTTTGAATATATTCCAAAGCCTCTTCAAGGGAGAACTTGATCGCCGGCACAATGCGGGACTTATCATCAGATCCTGCAGCCCGGACGTTGGTGAGTTTTTTGGTTTTGGTCACATTGATGACCATATCATCTCCTCGGGAGTTCTCCCCAATGACCTGTCCTTCGTAGATATCCTCTCCCGGATCGATAAAAAACCGCCCGCGCTCCTGTAGCTTGTCGATGGAATATGGAATCGCTTTACCAGTCTCCATGGAAACCATGGACCCGTTCTGACGCTGAGGAACTTCCCCTTTCATGGGCTGGTATTCCAAAAACCTGTGTGCCATAATGGCTTCCCCTGCGGTAGCTGTCAGGAGTTGGTTCCGAAGTCCGATAATTCCTCTTGATGGGATCAGAAATTCGCATAGCATGCGCTCTCCCCGGGATTCCATCTTGGTCATTTCACCCTTTCTCATGGCGACCATTTCCACGGCCTTCCCGGAAACAGCTTCCGGCAGATCGATGGTCAGGGACTCAATGGGCTCGCATTGTTTGCCGTCTATTTCTTTTAAAATAACCTGTGGCTGGCCGATTTGAAGTTCATAACCTTCCCGCCTCATGGTTTCGATCAAAACCGATAAATGAAGGACACCCCTTCCAAAGACCATAAATTTGTCTGCACTGTCCGTTTCATTAACGCGGAGGGCAAGATTCTTTTCAAGCTCTTTTTCCAGGCGTTCCTTTATGTGTCGAGAGGTAACATATTTTCCGTCTTTTCCGAAAAATGGACTGTCATTTATCGTAAAGAGCATGCTCATCGTGGGCTCATCAATGGCAATGGTCCCCAGGGCTTCCGGATTTTCAATATCGGCAATAGTGTCTCCAATATCAAAGCCTTCGAGTCCGACCAGGGCTCCAATGTCGCCGGTTTGCAACTCCTGTACCCTGCTCCGGCCAAGGCCTTCAAAGGTATAGAGCTCCTTTATACGCGAAGCCACCTGCTTTCCATCTCTTTTTACAAGGGTAACCGGCTGGCCTTCTTTGAGAGGACCGCGTTGCAGCCTTCCAATGGCGATACGTCCGGTATATGATGAAAAATCAAGGGAGGTAACGAGCATTTGCGTGTTACCCGTTTCCGGCTCAAAGGTCGGGATGTGTTCAAGCACCATATCGAGCAACGGGGCGATGGAATCTGTGGGCTTCGAATAGTCTTCACCCATCCAGTTTTCCTTGGCAGAGCCATAGACGACCGGGAAATCCAGTTGCCATTCTTCTGCACCCAGCTCGAACATCAGGTCAAAAACCTGTTCATGAACCTCTTCGGGCGTACAGTTTGGCTTATCCACCTTGTTGATCACCACACAGGGTTTTAAGCCCATGCTTAGGGCTTTTTGAAGTACAAAACGCGTCTGTGGCATGGGTCCCTCGAAAGCATCGACCAGAAGAAGTACACCATCGGCCATATTGAGCACGCGTTCAACTTCCCCTCCAAAATCCGCGTGGCCCGGAGTATCGATGATGTTTATTTTGGTATCCTTATAGTTTACGGCAACATTCTTCGATACAATGGTAATGCCGCGTTCGCGCTCCAGATCGTTATTGTCCAGAATTAAGTCCCCTGTTTGCTCATTCTCCCTGAAGAGTTCACAATAGTGAAGTATTTTATCCACCAGGGTTGTTTTCCCGTGGTCGACGTGGGCAATGATGGCAATATTTTTGATTGTAGCCATATAGCTGATTTTAAGCGCGCAAAGATACGTCTAATAATCCTGTAAATGCGCTTGTTATACTTAATTTAAGGAAACACAAATTCCGATCCCTGAAATCCTTCTGCACTGGCGCATCTGAAAGGTGTTGCATTCCGGATATTCCAGGGTGTTTTTATTTTCAACCTGTGCTGGGAATTTGCAGAAGCTGCGGGTATCTTGAGATTGGGGAGGGGGCGGTTGCCCCAGCCAGCGCAATCTTATCCGGACCAAATTCCAAGGCCATTCAAATTAATCAAATTCCGGTATGCGATTTTGTTTTCTCTTGTGAAATGGGTTCCAGCTTATTTTGAAATTCACTGCAGGCCCTATGCCCCCGCTTATCCGGTTTCTGAAATAATTCCCGGCCCCGACTTCAGCTCCAAAAGCAAATCCATTATTGTAAGTCCTTTGTATCCCGTAGAGGACGCCCAGAAAATTCAGGTCCCGTCCCTCGTTATCCAGATTCCCTGCCAATTCCCATTCCACAAAATACTGCTGAAAGGAAACCGAAAAATAGTTCCCTGAATTTCCTGTGACATTTTTGTTCTGGGACGCCCGGCTCTTAAGATTGTGATAGTAACGCGAAAAAGCCCGATACGCTGGTGCAAGCGAATACCCTTCTGTGGGGGTCGCCAGACTCAAACCCACTTCCGCGCCAACGGTGAGGTTGCGGGCCAGCCCGAATTCATATTGAAATCCCGGCATCAATAAGTTGAACTGAAAATTATTCCGCTCCAGATACACCGGGCCAAAACCGCGCTCGGTCCTTTGGGAGAAAAGCGAAAAGGAGACCAGCAATACCAGTAAGAACAGGGTTGGGCGCATATAATGGTGGTTTTAAATATCAAGGTATTAAAAGCTCCCCCTTTAGTTTCTATCTTTGTCAAAACTTTAAGAAATGGACCTTTCTTCAATCCCTCAGCTCAAGTACACTTCCGGAGACAATTTCTTTTTGCTTTCGGGGCCATGCGCCATTGAAGGTGAGGATATGGCAATGCGTATTGCCGAGACCATAGTGGGCATAACCGACCGGTTGCACATCCCTTATGTCTTTAAAGGGAGCTTCAAAAAAGCGAACCGAAGTCGTGTGGATTCCTTTACCGGCATCGGGGATGAAAAGGCCCTTAAAATTCTGCGGAAAGTTTCTGAGACGTTTAAAGTTCCCACAGTCACGGACATTCATGAAGTTGAAGATGCCAAGAGGGCCGCTCAATATGTAGACGTCCTGCAAATTCCAGCTTTTCTGGTTCGCCAGACCGATCTGGTCGTTGCCGCAGCTAAAACAGGTAAAACCGTTAACCTGAAAAAGGGACAGTTTATGAGCCCTGAAAGCATGAGCCACGCAGTGCGAAAAGTCACCGATTCCGGGAATGAACAGGTTTGGATTACGGATCGGGGGACCATGTTCGGGTATCAGGATATGATCGTAGACTTTCGCGGAATCCCCGTAATGAAGCAATATGCACCAGTTGTGCTGGATGTTACACACTCCCTTCAACAGCCAAACCAGTCCTCAGGCGTAACCGGGGGGAAACCCGAACTAATTGACACCATCGCCAGAGCCGGAATTGCCGCAGGTGTAGATGGTATATTTCTAGAAACGCATTTTGATCCTGCAAACGCCAAAAGTGACGGAGCCAATATGCTGCCTCTGAGTCAACTCGAAAAGTTACTCACCCGGCTTACAGCCCTGAGGAAAACCGTGAATCAGTTTTAAGATAGGAGAAAGTTCTTCTCTTCCCCTTCCGCACAATAGAGGTAGCCTGTATTTTACAGCAAAATCGTGATAAGACTCACATTTAAGGCCATCATTACAATTTTATGGCCCTGAATCAGTTATCTCAGTAACATGTATCATTTCAAAACTTTAAATAAAATATCATGCTGAAAAAATTACTCTTTATCGCCTTGTTATGCGCCTCAATTCCTGAATTGGCTGCACAGGCGTACGAATATCGAATCATAACAAGTATAGAATCTGTTGTTCCAATGGGTCTGGGACGTTCCAGAATCATTTCCTCAGAAGAGGACAAAAACTATCAGGACTATACGACCATGCGAACTGAAGACAACAAAAAGCAGAATAAATCAAAAAGAGGTGAAGCCAAAGTAGATGATTTCGAAGAAACCAAGATTCTGAACTTCTACAGTGCCACCGGTATCAACTTCCAGAATATTGCCTCAAATGATGCCCTGCTTTCTTCCAAAGTGAATACCATGATTGAAAAAGGCTGGGAACTCGCCTTTGTTACCAGTGGTGTAGAGAGTGATTCCGGTAAAGGAGATGGTACCGGTATCTTTATTACCCGCTTTATTTTTAAACGCCTTAAATAGATCCTTTGATAAAGGACCAGAACCCCTATAACGGGTATTCCTTTCAACTTACAAACCGCCGCTAACCCGGCGGTTTTTTTATGAATTATCGGTTGTATCTCGGATCGGAACCCAGGGGAGAAAATGACTTACCCTCGGGCAGCATTCCTTTCAAATTTATGGCCGAATCCTTTCCCCTACCAGGATTGCGGAGGAGGTCGCCCGTTTTTTTTATCCTGGGCAGCTACGGCTTCTTCAAGGACTTCAAACAATACCGCTACATCTATTTCCCCCACCGATCTATAGCGGAGGGACTTGACTACTTTTCGACCCTCCGAGATCAGAACATCCGGATGGCTCTTGAGCCAGGCGCCTCTTATAAAACCAAGGTCCACATAATCCCGCGAATAATTCAGATAACAAAAAGGCTTGTCCCTGAGATAATAAAAAGGAATTTTATATTTAAATTTCAGGGAACATTCGGGGACGGCCTGCTCAATGAGCGTTTGGAGTTGTAACAATATGGTGCGAAAAGGTTCGGGCTGATCGAGGATGTATAGCGCTGCGGGATTCATACAAGTAATCGAGGGGCCTTTTTACAAAATAGCCTTTAAAATCCCGGCTATTTCCCAAACCCCCTAAGGAGGTTCTCCCTGGCCATTGAGTTCGAAAAATACATAAAAAAATATGACACCATCCCTCCGCTTCTGGATCCCAATACTCTTGCTCCTTTCAATACGTCCGGCTTTTGCTCAACCGCATTCGCATAGCAGTTCCACTCCGGTGTCTTTTCCGGATATACCGGGCTACCTGAGTCTCACTACAGATCTCCACCAGCATACTGTTTTTTCAGATGGGAGTGTATGGCCGGATATCCGTGTAATGGAAGCCCTGAGAGAAGGGCTGGATGTTATCTCCCTGACAGAGCATCTGGAATACCAGCCTCATGCTGAGGATATCCCCCACCCGGACCGAAACAGGTCTTACCAAATCGCGCTTGAAGAGGCCAAAGCGCATGATCTGATAATTGTCCACGGTTCAGAAATCACAAGAAGCAGCCCGGTGGGTCATAACAATGCCGTTTTTATTACCGATGCAAATGCCTTGTTGGATACCGACCCGAAAGTTCCCTTTAGCGTAGCAAGGAAGCAGGGTGCTTTCATCTTCTGGAACCATCCTGCCTGGTATGCCCAGCAACCTCAGGGCAATCCGGTACTGAGCGATTTTCAGAAAGAACGGATAAGCAAGGGAGAATTACACGGGATTGAAGTCATCAATACCACGGATTATTCTCAGGAAGCCCTTCAAATTGCACTGGATGAAAACCTGACCATTATGGGCACAAGTGATATTCACGGGCTGATCGACTGGGATTACATAGACCATGGCAAACACCGGCCACTCACTGTGGTCTTTGCAAAAGACCGAAGCAGCAGTGCTGTGAAGGAGGCGCTGATGGAACGACGGACCGTAGCCGTTTACAATAGCCTCTGGGTAGGGCGGGCAGAATGGCTGGTTCCTTTTTTAAAGGCGAGTATTGTGGTGACACAGGCATCCTACATACCCGAAACGCAAATCCTGAAACTCGTTCTGGAAAATCGGACGAGTTCGGACCTCCTTTTTGAAAACATCATGGAGTACACTTTTTACAGCAGTTCCCCGGTATTTGAGATTCCGGCAGGGCAATCCTACACCCTTCAGGTAAAAACCCTGGAAATAAAAGATGCTATAGTCCTTTCACTAAGGGCACTTGGCGCCTACATGGCCCCGGGCGTTCATCCTGAAATTACCTGGGATATCCCTGTAGAATAGATTTCTTAAGTTCCATTGACATAATCCTGGAGATAAGCGTATCGGGGGGTTAGTTTTCCTGCTCTGGTCATCAGTGCGCGTTCCAGGATGCCGTCTTTGTCACCATCAAAAAATGCAGGAATAATATACTTGACAAAGGCACCGCCAAATCCTTCACTGGCATCCCTTGGCAATTCTGCCGGAAGATTATCCACAGCCATAACTGCTATGGCTTCCGGGGACCTGTAATCCGTTTCCGATTCCGTAAACGGATTGTAGCCAAACAGGGGTTCGGCAATTGTGGATGCCCGAATGGTAGGCGCGACCGGTCCGTCGATATCACAACTGATATCGGCGATGACCCGTATCCTGAAATCGGGCTGTTTCGCATCTTCCCGGGTTATGAGATAGGGTGCGCCCTGCCCGTGAAAATGGCCGGCGATAAAAAGGTCCGTTACCCTTGAGAAGCGGAAAAAATTGGATTCATAAAGCTCAGGATTCGCGATAAACTCTTCCTTATTCCCGCGAACCCCGTCCTTTCTTTTGTTGTAATACGAAGCATCAATCTGGCAGTATACCGGGTGTTTGAATTCCTTGGTGAGGTAATCGCTCACAGCAACTCTTTGCAGTCCCATACCTTCAAGCATCTCTTTCGAGCCATTTCCTACCCGGCCTCTTCCGGTGAGTAGTATTTTAATGGGAGGAAGTTCCAGGTTACGAAGCTCGCGGATCAGCGCCTGCTGATCCGACAAGGTTTCTGCCTTGGGCAGCTTAAAGTCCCCGGTCTTCAATCCGTAAGCTCTGATGCCATTGTAAGCACCTACGATACCAGCATAACGGCCGAAGGCAACCAGCCGTTTTCCGGCCTTATTTGTGAGGACTTCATGATCGTAGAGTTCAATGTTTTTCTGCAATACCGCTCTTAGCAATTCCCGGTTATACGGCTGTTTTTTAATCGTATGCGAAAAGAAAAAGTACTTCTTGCCGGGAATCAAAGCGTCCAAAGGAACCTCCTTCACTCCCAAAAGAACTTCGCAGGACGACATATCCGTGACAACGGGAATGTTCGCTTCTGAATACTCCTGATCAGAAAAGACCCTAACCGGAGAGGATTCAACCAATATTTGCGCCTGTGGAAAACGTTCCAGGACTTTTTGGCATGCTGCCGGTGAGAGAACCGCCCTGTGATCAGGCGGGTTTTTGCGCTCGCGAATCAATCCGAATGTCATAAACCTTTTTGGTATGAAATTTGCTCAAAAGTAGGTGGATTTCAAAGGGTATGCAAATCCTTTCAGAGGAACAATTCAGAGCGTAAATCCCTTTATAATCCGTACCTTTGTACGCGCTTTACCGGAAGCATAATTTTCCGTAAAGGCGTACTGAAGAAATAAGAGTTCATTGAAATTTGGGGCCGACTGGTTTTGACAGCGAGATCAGTGGTGATGTAAGCATGCCGAGCGCTGGGATACAGCTCGTTAATCTCATAACTCACATTTTTAAATGGCGAGTCTAACTACGCTTTAGCAGCCTAATTAACTGAATTATAGTAAGTTAAGGCCTAGTCCCGCAAGGCGGGAAAGCTAAATGTCCCCGGGTAGCCCTTGTTGACGGCGACCCTACCGGGGGCACCATAAAAGTCAACATAGCCCAGTTGTTGCTTCGGCAACCGGGCAAACCTAAAGAAGCTAAGCGCGTAATAGGCGGTTTTTGGTCAGTTTCGCGCCGACAATCAATCAGAAACTAAGCATGTAGAAAGCATTAGTATTGCTTGTTTGGACGAGGGTTCGAATCCCTCCGGCTCCACAATCTAACGCAAACCCCGCCGGGAATCCGGTGGGGTTTCGTGCTTCTTAGAACCGCGTCAAGCTCCTTTGAACGCGGGAAAAGGAACGCGAAACCACCCTGGCAGAGCCAGGGCAAGGTTTGCATTTGCAGGATGGGAGCCCAAGGGATCACCGAGCAAAGCGAGGTAATCCCTCCGCTACAATTAAATATGAACAACTCAATGATATTTACTCCCTTATCACCAACGCACCAGCTCGCTCCTCGCTAAAAAGGTCCGCAGGACCAGGTATAATTGGTCAGACCTGGACCAATGAGGAAAGCTTAATTAACCCTCATTCAACATTCCACATAAATGCCTGCGCACAACAGCATCATGGATAAGGAGAGCTTCAATTACGTTTACGCGAAACTACATTATGGGATAAGGGCTATATTTATGTTTATAAAACATGTTGTGTTTCATTATAACCAACCGCTAACCAATGATAAAATTTTTTAGAAAAATTAGACAAAGACTACTATCTGAAAATAAGTTCAGTAGATATCTCATCTATGCAATTGGGGAGATTGTCCTTGTGGTTATCGGAATCTTAATTGCGTTACAAATAAATACTTGGAATAAGAATAAACAATTAAGATTGTCGGAATTAGAAACGCTGTCTGAAATACAAGTAGCACTGAATCAAGACGTATCTGTTTTATCCACAAACTTAAAGAATTTAGAAACTAAAATACTTCATAGTAGAGAAGTGATAATGCATATTGAAAACAAGTTGCCCTATGATAAAAAACTAGACGGTTTATTTATGGATGTCTATTATCACAGAGGTTACAAAACTTTTAACAACTCGGGTTTTGAGCTTTTAAAGGAAAGAGGTTTTGATATTATTCAAAATACCGATTTAAGAAAGCGAATTACGAAACACTATACAACCGATTTATCAGATATAAATGGAATTCTTACTAGAATTGAACAATTAGGGTTGATTCAAGCTGATAATTTATATGATAACTTTAAGCTTACTAAAAATCCGGAAGGCTCTGGTGGAATAATGACAGCTTATGATTATAACCAGTTAATTAATGACCCAAAAGTTTTAGGACCATTCTACCATTTGGAACTTTTGAATTTGACATATGAACGAAATTTAATGGGTTTCAAAGAAAAAACTGAAGAAGTGTTAAAGATGGTTGACACAGAATTGGCAGAACGAAAAAAATAACGAAAGCACAACAGTGGCTATAAGTAATTGCTTTTTCTGGCCTGCTTCTGAAAATCCTCCCGGATTTTCAGTTTGATGTGAGCCCTCAGGTGTAAGTTACTTTGCCATCAACGCTGCAAGCAAGGTTGTCGTGGAGGTCTGTATAAAATGAGGGCCTTTTCGCAAGTAAACCCGATATGGAACTATCCTCAGAAGTTAAGGAATACCTGGACAGAAGTGTACTCTGCTGGCTGGCGACCGCATCTGCTGAAAATGTCCCGAACGTCTCGCCTAAGGAGATTTTCACATATTTCGGAAGGGACAAGATTATAGTTGCCAATATAGCTTCACCCCAAACCGTGCGAAACATAGGGGAAAACGCGAAGGTGTGCGTGAGTTTTATCGATATTCTCGTACAAAAGGGATTTCAGGTTACGGGTAAAGCGAAAATTACGGACAAAGCGGATTCTGAATTCTCAGAAATGGAAAAAATACTGACCGGGATGACCGGGGGTAATTTTCCTTTCGCAACGATAACACAAATCACCGTAGAAAAGGTCAAGCCAATTATAGCTCCCAGATACATGCTCTTTCCGGAAACCACGGAGAAAGCACAGATCGAAAGTGCAAAAAAGACGTATGGGCTGTAGGCGGGGAATATGTGTTCCCCAAAACATGGATTAATTCCCTAACTTAGAAAACTGGGTAGTATCCCGGAAGCTCCAGCGTTTTAAGGCGTAAGTCAAAAAGCCAGAGATATTGGCAATTTTTTTTAATTTCCCTTCGGCAATGCGAAAAGAAGCATCCGCAGAAGCAAGAATAATCACATGGCGAAACTATTGTGGTTTAAAAGTGATTTATGTCTGAAGTAGAAAGCAAACGGCACTTATGGATTGAGAAAGGCTATGAACATTTTGCTTTGTATGGTCCGGAAAACTTAAGCATCAATAAAATAAGTAAGGACGTGGGCTCCTCCAGGGCCTCCTTTTACCACCACTTTGGCGACGTTGAAATTTTTATCGATGAATTACTGACCAGACACTGGCATATCATAGAGGCTTTTAATAAATTGGGTAAGGAAGAATTCAAGGTCCTTATTCCCGATCTGTACGATGCGTTGGGGGAATATACGATCCCATTGCAATTCAACCTGCAATTGTTTCACCATCGCAGCACTCCGGGCTTCAATTACCTGTTTATTAAGTCTTATGAATCTTCTGCAAGGAGTTTTGCCCTGGAGCTGTTTGCCAAACATTTGGGCTTAACCCAGTCCGATAGTGACGTGTACCATCTCTGGCTGACCCTGGGTGAGGCCTGGTACTCCAGGCTGGATCCCGATGACCTTACCTCCGGGACCTTACAGAAATTCGCTAAAGAAATCATACAGAACCTCTCTGTCTTCACGAATTCCCCCCTCTACACCCGCCTGCGCAAAACCGTATAGCCGGACCTCTTCAAACCGCCGTTACTATACAGGGTTGTCTAACCCACCCCCTTGAGATTGCGTATCTTTAAATGAATATTTAAAAGTCGTTTAAAGATCTGTTGTTCAAATGTTTAACGACTTTTCATAAAGACTAAAATAATGTCCTGCCCTGTCCTGCTCAGTCTTTAGGATCCGCTGAAACCTTGGTTTGATAAAATCTGGAAACCCGGTGATTTTACTCTCGTAGAACAGGGAAAATGGCATTCATGCAAAGACCCCGGGGATCCGTAGTAAAGAGATTTCAACCAAAGGCGTTGAAGCCAAAGAACAACAAATTGAAATACTATGAAAAAATCACTCCGCTTGGCCCTATGTGCTCTTATAGGTGTTGGGATGCTGCACTCCCAGGAATCCAAAGAAGCATTGGCCGAGGCAGCTGCCAATCCATTAGCAGATTTAATAAGTCTCCCTTTTCAGAACAACCTGAATATGAATTATGGAGAATTCAACCGCAATTTGAACGTACTAAACATACAACCTGTTATTCCTCTGGCAGGGGGTAAAATCATTACAAGGACCATCTTTCCCATAGTGAATATCCCCGATTTTGGTTCGGAAAGCGGAAACCTTTCTTCAGGACTCAGCGATGTTGTTTTTACCGGGTTTTATGTTCCCGAAAGTAAGGGTGTCATGTGGGGGTTTGGCCCTGTGGTGGAATTGCCTACCGGGGGAGCCATTCGCGGCACCCAGAAATGGAGTGCTGGCCCATCCCTTGTTGTATTGGTACAACCTGGAGACTGGACCTTTGGGGGCTTGGTGAATAACACCTGGTCCTTTGCCGGAAACTCGGATAGGGAGCAAGTAAACCGGATGCTTCTGAACTTGTTTCTGGTGCGTCAATTGGGCGGCGGATGGTATGTCAATAGTGCTCCCATAATTACGGCAGACTGGACAGTGGATTCTGAGGATCGATGGATTGTTCCATTGGGAGCCGGTGGCGGAAAAGTGTTGATGCTCGGTGGAAAATTGCCGTTAAATCTGCAATCGCAATTGTATTACAATGTGGTACGACCCGATTTTGGACCCGAGTGGCAATGGCGGGTTCAGATGCAGTTTTTGATTCCTGCCAATCTGTTCAAAAAATCAAATACAATGGATTAACCACTTATTAGTTGAATCAAACTTTAAAAAAATGAAATTCAAATTTCTCCTTTCGACGCTTTTGATTGCGCTGTTCATCGGCTGTAATCAAAAAGCCCCGGAGCTTACACCAGCCGAAGCTAAAACCATTGCCAAAGAAGCCTATATCTATGGCTTTCCTCTAGTACTGAACTACAAAACAATGTACAGTTATACCCTTGACAAAAAATCAACGGAATACAAAGGGGATTTTAATCAATTGGGATGTGCAGCCAGAGTATATACTCCTGAAGACAAGGCCGTTATTACGCCAAATTCAGATACACCTTATTGTATGGGATGGATAGATCTGAGAGCCGAACCCGTTGTATTTACCATCCCCGAGATTGAAAACGAAAGGTTTTATCAGGTGCAACTTATTGACCTCTTCACACATAATTTTGCATACATCAGTACGGTAGCAAAGGGGAATGTTCCCGGTAAATATCTCATTACAGGGCCTGATTGGAAGGGAGAAATCCCAGAAGGTATTACAGAAGTTATTCCTTGCGAAACCCAATTTCTTCTCGCCATCGCTCGTACACAACTTTTTAATCCTGAAGATTTAGATAACGTTAAAAATATTCAGGACGGCTACATCATTGAGTCATATAGCTCTTTTTCCGGAACGAAGGCACCTGCTTCTGTACCTGCTATTGAGTTTCCTGAATGGAAAGACGGAACCGAGTTTAGCGCTGAGTTATTTCCGTATTTCGATTTTATGCTGACTTTGGTTAAAACACCTGAAGAAGAGCAAGCGCTTATCGAAAGGTTTGCAAAGATTGGATTGGATGGTAAAGGTGATTTCGATATCAGTAAGTGGTCTCCAGAGATTCAGGAAGCTCTGGAAGAAGGGGCGCAAGAGGGCCTTGCCGCGATGAAAGAATTTGCCGGAAAGGCTGTTAATGACCCAATAGCCAGTGGAAAAATATTTGGCACAAGAACATTTTTAAATGAAAGCGCAAAAGCTAACTATAACTTGAACGACTTGTTTATCCCTCGTGCAATGGGCGCACTAATGGGTATTTATGGAAACTCAGGAGAGGAAGCGATTTATCCTACCTATTTGACTGATGCAAAGGATAGTCCTTTGGACGCGTCAAAAAACAACTATACCATTACATTTAAAAAAGATGAATTTCCACCGGTAAAGGCCTTTTGGTCGCTTACCATGTACGATGGGACAACACAGCTACTGATAGACAATCCTTTAGACAGGTATCTACTCAATTCTCCTATGATGGATCAATTTGTACTAAATGCAGATGGCTCTTTGACTTTTTATCTTCAAAAAGAGTCTCCGGGTGCAGCCCTGGAATCCAACTGGCTACCTGCTCCAAATGGTCCTTTTTATGCCACGATGAGGCTTTATGGGCCAAAAAAAGAAGTCCTTGAAGGGAAATGGGTTGCTCCCGAGCTTGTTAAAGCATCTCAGAAGTAATACTAAAAATTAAATCAATAATCATGAAAACGATAAAGTACGGTCTGATTTGGTTTGTGGCAGCGGCAACATTCCTGGCATGCACAAACTCAAAAGATACAGAGGAATCGAATAAAGGAAAGGCAATGACGGGGGAAGTCTTGCCCTTCCCCGAACCACCCTCAGCGAGTACTACAGGTAAAACCCTTGCCGACTCAAAACACCAGTGGCGTACCGTCGAGAACCATCTTCCAAAAGATGCACCAAACATTGTCATTTTTATGACTGATGATGCGGGTTTTGCTAATTCTGAGACCTTTGGCGGTCCTGTTCATATGCCAACGATGAATCGTTTGGCTAAAACTGGTATCACCTACAACGCCTTTCATACTACGGCCATGTGTTCTCCTACGCGAGCTTCCCTATTGACAGGGCGTAACCATCACAGAGTTGCTACAGGCCAGATTGCAGAATTTGCTTCAGACTGGGACGGCTATGTAGGAAAAATACCAAAGTCTACAGCCACGGTTGCACAGGTGCTGACATATTATGGCTACAACACGGCTGCTTTTGGAAAATGGCACAATACTCCTGTTACTGACATAACTAAACTAGGACCATTTGATCGCTATCCAACAGGGCTGGGGTTTGACTACTTTTATGGCTTTTTGGCAGGAGAAACATCACAGTACGAACCTCAATTGTTTGAAAACACCAACCCTGTAGAAGCGCCACACGATGCCAAATATCACCTTACAGAAGACTTGGCTGAAAAATCCATTCAGTGGATTAGAACCAGTAAGACATTAAATCCTGACCAGCCATTTTTTGTGTATTTCGCTCCTGGTGCGGTTCATGGTCCGCACCACATTTTCAAAGAATGGGCAGATAAATATGACGGCAAATTTGATGAAGGTTGGGAAGTACTTAGAACCATGACTTTTGAAAAACAAAAAGAACTGGGATGGATTCCAAAGGATGCCATGCTGAACCCATTAGCAGAAAGCATGCAAAAATGGGATGATATCCCGGAATCCCAACGCGAGTTTCAATCGCGCCTGATGGAAATTTATGCAGGATTCCTGGAGCATACCGATGTGCAGTACGGAAAGATTGTGGATGAACTCGAACGTCAGGGAGAGCTGGACAACACCTTGATTATCTATCTTAACTCCGACAACGGGCCTTCTGCTGAAGGCTTGAATGGAACAATCTCTGAACTTTTGGCACAGAATTCAATGCCTTCAACTCAAGAACAACAAATGGATGTTCTTAACAAAGATTATGGCGGGATGGACGCTTTGGGTGGACCCAAACTTGACATCATGTATCACCATGGTTGGGCCTTTTCAGGGGCTGCACCTTTTCAGAGTACCAAATTAGTTGCTGCTCATCTGGGTGGAACCCGAACTCCGCTGGTTATATCATGGCCTGCAAAAATAAAGCATGATGGGAAAATTCGTTCTCAGTTTCATCATGTGAATGATATTGCAGCGACTATTTATGACATTCTTGATATTGAAGCTCCTAAGTTTGTGGATGGAATAGAACAGCAACAGCTTGACGGAACATCCATGGTTTACACCTTCGATAATGCTGAGGCCAAGTCCACCAGGACAACCCAGTATTTTGAGATTATGGGCAGCCGTGGTGTTTATCACGAGGGTTGGTTTGCAGGGACTCCAGGTCCCCGAATACCATGGTCTACTGACATTTCCGGTGTTATGAACTGGGAGCCGGAAAATGATGTTTGGGAACTTTACAACCTGGAAAAGGACTACTCACAGTCGCAAGACCTGGCAAAAGAAAATCCGGAAAAACTTGCTGAGTTGAAAGCCGTATTTGACAAAGAGGCCTCAGATAACCTCGTATATCCTATTGGAGCAGGATTGTATACTGCGCTCTACAACTCCAGTGAAATGCCCTCTTCCCCTTTGACGGAATGGGCATTTTTTGAAGGTCAAGGTAGAATTCCTGAAGCAATTGCTCCAAAGTTTACAAGCGGACGCTCTACTTTGGCCGTTATCGATGCAGAAATACCAAAGGATGCAGAAGGAGTACTTTTTGCTTTAGGGGGTATCTCGTCAGGATTCACCGTCTATATGGATAAGGGTGTTTTAAAAGCGGAATACAACGCCATGACATTAAATCGTTATAAAGCTTCCTCTAAATCAGCTATTCCCACGGGTAAAGTAAACATTGAGGTAGAGACCAAATATGATACAAAAGAGCGTATGGCTCCTGCAACGATTACTTTAAAAGTGAATGGAAAAGAAGTAGGACAAGTGCGTATGGAACGTTCTGTACCAGGCGGGCATACATCATCGGAAACTTTTGATGTTGGAGTAGATTTTGGTTCGCCTGTGGCGCTGGATTACTTTGATAGAGCACCATTCAGGTTTAACGGTAAGATTGAGAAGATCAACATTAAATATATTGATTAGAATCTATTCTTTAGACTGCAAACACCAGCTTTTTTTAGTTTAATATCCATTAAATAATTTTTAATTAAAACAATGAAAGTCATAAAGTTTAAAGCGCTAACAATAGGTAGTTTATTGGCTGTCACTTTCCTCATGGGCCAATTACATGCCCAGTCGTTGCCAACAGATCCCATCGGTGGAAAGCCACCCGCAGGGTCAAAATCTTCGGTTGCTGATTTAGACTATCAAGTGAAGTACCAGCGCGCCTTCGAAGCTGTGCTCTGGTCGATGCCTGCTGTTGCCATCTATAGCTTTACCCATGCGACGAAGGGCGTTGGAGGTGCTGAAAACACAATTCTGGCCTACTCAAAGCCAGCTGAAGCAAATCTGGAGACGCTGACCGCTAATAATGTCACTCCATACATAACAGCACTCACAGACCTGAGCAAGGGACCCGTGGTGCTAGAAATCCCTGCTGAAACAGACAAAGCGAGTCTATACGGTCAAATTGTCGACCACTGGCAATTGTCGATTGCCGACGTCGGCCCATCGGGTGTCGATGAGGGTAAAGGCGGCAAGATACTGCTGACTCCTCCCGGTTATGAGAAGGAGATCCCATCTGGTTATCTCGAAGTCAAAAGCCCCAGTTACCGGGTGTATTTTGCCTTTCGTTCGATCAAGAGTGAGACCGCAACAACTGCTGATGCTTATTCGTATGCTAAAACACTCAAGATGTATTATCTGAATGACCCCAAAGAAACTCAGTTCATCGATCCCGCGGATATGCGGTTTTCATCACTACCCTCATACGATGAGCGTTGGTTTGAGGATGTACACGCCATCTTCAGCCTGGAGAATGTTAAAGAGCAGGACAAGGTAATGATGGGCATGTTGGCCTCCCTCGGTATCGAAAAAGGCAAACCCTACAACCCAGATGAAAAAACCAGGAAAGCCATGCGACAGGCAGTAACAGATGCATATCATTACATGCAGGAGCGGATATTGCATTCTGCTGATACATCGCGAACTTGGTGGGAGGGAAAGCACTGGGGTAACGGCATGTTTGCAGATAAGAACAGTGGCTTTAGCTTTATTTACGAAAACTTGATAGATATCGACACTCGTGCAGAGCGCTATTTTATAGGCACATACTATCCACAAAAAGTAGGGCCACAACCGGCTACTCAATATCTATTTGCGTTGGCCGATGAAGACGGAAAGGAGTTAGAAGCAGGAAAAACCTACTCATTTACAATGCCTGCCAACGCGCCGATAAAACAGTTCTGGTCCCTGATTATTTACGATGTGGAAACATGGGCCTTTATCTATACCCCAGAGAAACTCCCTGGACTATCTTCCGCCATCGATGGTGAAACAATGCAGAAAAATAAAGACGGCAGCACGACACTATATTTTGGCCCGAAAGCGCCCAAAGGGCAGAAATCCAACTGGATTCCGACTGGCGGCAGGAAGCCGTTACCAGTGCTTCGTGTATATGGCGGCACTGAGAAGTTTTGGGACAAATCCTGGACGATGCCGGATGTTAAGTTGGTGAAGTAATTTTAATTACCTAACAAATAAAGGAAAACAGTACATAAAAAGGAGATAAAATGAAAACCCATATCTATCTGTCTACAGTTTGTCTGATTGGTTTACTCTTAGGAGTTACGCAACTGCAGGCACAAGAAGTCTTACCCTTCCCGGAACCACCCTCAGCGAGTACCACAGGTAAAACCCTTGCCGACTCAAAACACCTGTGGCGTACCGCTGAGAATCATCTACCAGCGGATGCCCCCAACATCGTCATTTTTATGACTGATGATGCGGGGTTCTCCAATCCCGAAACCTTTGGCGGTCCTGTTCATATGCCAACGATGGACCGTTTGGCTAAATCAGGAATTAGCTACAATGCATTTCATACGACGGCCATGTGTTCTCCTACACGAGCTTCCTTATTGACAGGGCGCAACCACCATAGAGTCGGAGCAGGTCAGATTGCTGAATTGGCTTCTGATTGGGATGGCTATGTGGGCAAAATACCAAAGTCCACAGCAACCTTTGCTACAGTGCTTAATGCGTATGGTTACAATACGGCCGCCTTTGGAAAATGGCACAACACACCAATTACAGATATTACCAAACTCGGGCCATTCGATCGCTATCCAACAGGGCTGGGGTTTGACTACTTTTATGGCTTTTTGGCAGGAGAATCATCCCAGTATGAACCTTCTCTGTTTGAAAACACAAATCCCATCCAAGCGCCACACGATTCCAAATACCATTTAACTGAGGATTTGGCGGAAAAAGCGATTCAGTGGATTAGAACCAGTAAAACATTAAACCCTGATAAACCATTTTTCGTGTATTTCACGCCGGGTGCCGTCCATGGCCCTCACCAGATTTTCAAGGAATGGGCAGATAAATATGAAGGTAAATTTGATGAAGGCTGGGAAGCATTACGAACAATGACTTTTGCAAAACAAAAGGAATTGGGATGGATTCCTCAGGATGCGGTTCTCAACCCATTGGCTTCAACCCAGCAAAAATGGGACGAAATTCCTACCTCACAGCGCGAATTTCAATCTCGATTGATGGAAATTTATGCAGGGTTTTTAGAGCACACTGATGTGCAGTATGGAAAAATTGTAGATGAACTCGAACGTCAGGGACAACTTGAAAATACCCTGATTATCTACATTAACTCAGATAACGGACCTTCCTCAGAAGGTATGAATGGAACCATCTCTGAACTTTTGGCACAGAATTCAATGCCATCGACCATTGAAGAACACCTTGAAGTACTTCATAAAGACTACGGTGGAATGGATGCCCTGGGTGGACCAAAACTGGATATTATGTATCACCATGGGTGGGCCTATACAGGTTCATCCCCATTTCAGGGCACCAAACTAGTAGCCGCACATTTGGGAGGAACACGAACACCGATGGTTATTTCATGGCCTGCAAAAATTAAACATGACGAAATGCCACGTTCACAGTTTCATCATGTAAATGACATCGCGGCTACCCTGTATGACATTTTGGACATCACCCCTCCTAAGGTTGTAAATGGCATAGAGCAACAACCATTAGATGGCGTATCGATGGCTTACACTTTTGATCAGCCGGAGGCAAAATCAAATAAGAAAACCCAGTATTTTGAAATCCTCGGCAGTCGGGGTGTATATCATGAGGGTTGGTTTGCGGGTACACCTGGCCCAAAACCGCCATGGTCTACCGACCCGACTGGAATAATAAACTGGGAACCGGAAAAAGAAGTCTGGGAACTCTATAACTTAGAAGAAGACTATGCTCAATCAAATGATATAGCTTCAGACAATCCGGAAAAATTAGCTGAATTGAAAGATATTTTCGACCGGGAAGCTACTGATAATTTGGTCTACCCGATTGGTGCTTCCATGTATACTGTATTCTTTCATCCTGAGGAACTGCCTTCATCTCCACTAAAAGAATGGTCTTTTTATGAAGGTCAAAACCGAATTCCTGAAGCAATGGCTCCAAAGTTCCTGAGTGGACGATCTACCTCAGCAGTGATTGATGCAGAAATTACTGAGGGTGCAGAAGGGGTCTTTTTTGCTGTAGGGGGTATCTCATCAGGGTTCACAGTCTACATGGATCAGGGTGTTTTAAAAGCAGAATACAATGCCATGACCTTGAATCGCTACAAGATTCGTTCTAAATCAGCTATTCCCACCGGGAAGGTAAAAATTGAAGTAGTAACAAAATATGATACCAAGGAACGTATGGCTCCTGCGACCATTACTTTAAAAGTCAATGGTAAAGAAGTTGGGCAAGGGAGAATAGAACGTTCTGTACCAAGTATTCATACCGCATCTGAAACCTTTGATGTTGGGGCGGATTTGGGATCACCTGTAGCACTGGATTACTTTGACAGGGCGCCATTTAAGTTTAATGGCAAGATTGAGAAGATCGATATTAAATATATTGATTAGGACGTATTCTGAAAATTTTTATCCACTACAATGATAAAACGAAAATTTTTAAGGCCTAGTTTTTTTACAGCGGTAATACTCTCCGCAGTAATGTTAAGTTGTGGACCGCAATCAAAGATTATAACGCAACCTAGTACATCTTTATCAAAGGATCTTAAGGAAATTAGCCCTGGAATTTTAGAGGGGTATTTATCCAAAGATGCAATCCCAAATAGTTTAGAACTAGTCCCTCCACCACCGGAAGAAGGCTCAGCAGCTCTCCAATTAGATCAGGAAATGGCTGCAAAGTATGTAGCTTCGAAAGATGAAGCCAGAAAAGAGCAAGCCACTCAAGATGCGGTATTATCATTCCCTGAAGCGGTTAATGCATTTAATAGGGTTTTGGAAGTACAAATATCTGAAGAGACCACGCCTCATTTGTATATGATACTTCGGAGAACTTTGACAGACGCAGGTTTATCAACTTATGCTGCGAAAAACCACTATCAGCGTGGACGACCATTTATGGTAAATAACACCCCTATTTGCACTCCTGAAGATGAAGCCGCTTTACGCAAAGATGGCTCATACCCTTCAGGACATACTGCTATTGGTTGGGCCTGGGCCTTAATTTTAACTGAGGTATTTCCTGAGGAAGCCGATGATATTCTCGAAAGAGGAAAACAGTTTGGCATAAGTCGTAACGTATGTAATGTGCATTGGCACAGCGATGTGGTTTATGGAAGAATGATGGGGGCAGCAGCTGTAGCTGCCTTACATGCTAATATCGATTTTAGGATTGATTTAGAAGTGGCAAAAGAAGAAGTAGCGGCCTTGGCGGTTTTAGAAGAATAATTAAACTATCACAATATGAAAAGAGGTATTAGCGTAATCCTGTTAGTCTTGATTTTTGCAGGGTGTCAGCAAGAGGCAGCAGTTAAAGAAAAAGAGACCGTTCAGACGTACGAAATGACCACCGAAATTCCAACGGGTATTTTGACTCCTGATAAGGTAGAAACAAGTATTGGTTCTTTAGAATACTTTGATGGAGTTCCTTCAAAAGAAACATCGGAAAATGTCTATGATTACCTCGATAGAATGCGAGGAGTAGATGCGTTTATGAAAGGTATTCCCGGTGCTTCGGTAAGAGGTTTAATACTTGGGTTAGAAGAAGTAGGAGTGGATGATTACAATAAAGTAGGCATCACAAAAACCTTGTTAGATTCGAAATCACTTCTACTAACGGCAAACACTTCAACCATTTATGTAACTCCATATATAAACGTTGGTAAAAGCGGCCCCATAGTTATGGAAACTCCTCCGGGCATGTTGGGTGCTTTTAACGATGCATGGTTTCGCTACATAGCCGATATCGGACCTTTTGGCGAAGACAAAGGCAAAGGCGGCAACTATTTGATACTACCTCCAGGGTATGAGGGTGAGGTTCCGGAAGGTTATTTTGTCATTCAGTCCCCGACCAATAGAGTCTTTGTTTTCACACGTACATCCATTGCAAATGGCATAGATAAAGCCGTAAAGATGATCGGAGAAAACCTAAAAATATATCCATTGACTGAAAAAGACAATGCCAAAAAAATGGAGTTGGTAGATATTTCGGGCGTGGATTTTAACACGGTACACACCAACGACTTTTCGTTCTATGAGCATTTAGCAGAATGGATTAATGAGGAGTATGTGGATATGCTCGACAATCAAACAAAAGGCCTCTTTGCATCCATCGGCATTGAAAAGGGAAAGCCTTTTGCTCCAGACGAAAGAATGAAAAAAATACTTACTGAAGCTGTTGCCATAGGAAATGCTGCAGCCCGCTCCATCACTTACTATCCGCGTACCGCTATGAATTTGGAGGGTGTTGAAATATATCCGGATACTGAAAGTTCATGGATAATGGCTTTTGCCGATAAAAACGTGTTCTTCACTACTGAAACCGGAGGCTATAATACCGATGCATTGGATATGTTCCACTATAACTATACGGCCGTTACTCCGGCTATGGCCGTTACTATGGAAGGAGCTGGATCTGATTACGCCATTGCATTTCTGGATGGAGATAAAAATCCCTTTGATGGCGCAAAAGAATACAAATTGCATATCCCGGCAGATGTACCGGTTAATGATTTTTGGGCGGTAACCATTTATGATACCCAAACACGCTCGTTGCTACAGACCGATCAGCAATTTCCAACAGTGGGTAGTTTAACGGAAGGATTTAAGCAAAACGAAGATGGTTCTTTCGATGTCTTTTTCTCACCAAACCCCGGACCAGGTCAGGAAAATAATTGGTTGCAAACCATTCCGGGAAAAAGTTTTATAGTCATCCTTCGTGTGTATGGTCCTTTAAAACCATGGATAGATAAAACATGGAGACCCGGAGAAGTTGAATTGGTGAAATAGAAAAAGTGATAAGAGATTCATAAAATGCAGAAAATGGATAATTCGAGTACAGATATTATCGCCTTCTAGAACGGTTTATGTAATAGGAAAATAATTCTGTTGTGAAGTTTAAACTAATTTTAATTATCGTGCTTTTTAGCATTGGTTTAAACCCCACAGTCAATGCTCAAGACACACTCACCAATGGCATTGTTACTGAACAAATTTGGTTGGATTATGATGTATCCTACACCGTGTCAGAAAAGGTGAATCTATATGGTGAGATTGGGGCCAGAACAGTTTTTCCCAATGAGTGGTATAGATTTGTTATAAGGCCTTCTGTTAGCTATAAACTGCCCAAACGACTTCTTCCGAATTTATATCATAATTCAAAATTATATGGCGGTGTAGCGCTCTTCTTTACCAGCAATAATACAGAGTCTAATCGTTTGGAAATTAGACCTTTCCAAGGTTACAAACTAACCTGGCCAGATCGGCCTAAAATCAATATATGGCATTATCTTAGGTTGGAAGAACGTTTTGATATAGAAACTGCAAATTGGAAAAACACATTTGGACTTAGGCTTCGCTATCAGGCGGAAATGGTGTTATTTTTAAAAGGTGAATGGTTTAGTTTTAATGATGGCGTTTACCTCCCTATCGGACTAGAGCTTTTCTGGAATCTCATAGGTGTAAAACAGTTTAATGATGTTGTTAGAATTACTCCGGGTATTGGCAAGGAATTTTCTCCTTCATGGAAAGCTGAATTTCGGATTGGATACTTTTATACAAGGCAGACCGTTGAGGATGTTTTTGGCACAAATGATATTGTTTTTAGAATAAGAGTTTATCATACATTTTAGAAAGAATGATTCTATAGTACAATGTCCTCCTACCTTTCAAAAAGGCTAACTTCTGATTTTCTGGAATGAACACACAGGAGTGTACTCTGCTGGCTTGCGACCGTATCTGCTGAGAATATCCCGAACCTCTCCCCAAAAGAAATTTTCACTTATAGCGGAAGGCATAAAACAATTGTAGCAAATATAATTCACCCCAAACCGCACAGAACATAGGGAATAACGCGAAAGTATGCGTGAGGTTTATCGATATTCGGGTCTAAAAGGGATTTCAGGTGACAGGTAAATCAGAAATTATAATAATGCGGATTATGAATTCTCAGAAATGGAAAAAATTTTGACCGCGATGACAGGTGGCAATTTTCCTTCTCACCTTTACCTTACCGGGTACCATATAAAAATCGGCGTATTCCCGGACCTTCACATTCAGGCAGGATCAATTGAACTTCCATCCGAATCCGGTAGTTAAAATGTAGTCAAAATCGCTTGCCGTTTCCGGGGGCTGGTTATCATAGTTAAATTGAAAACTCGTCTTGATGTAAAAATCAAGAGGAAGGTCGTACTTCAGATTGAGATTGTAATCCACACGAATCCGGCCTCTTTCCGAGATACTGGGATAAAAGTCCACATTGGTATCCAAATCGAAGTCTTTAAAGTCGAACATATTGAAACGGGTAGAAATAAATAATTCTGTAGACTCTTTATTCAGGCTTTCGTCCGTGTAGTTTTCAAAGTTGAAGTTAATACCCGTTGCCAGTCCCCACAGGAGTTTATCGGTAATCGCCAGGAACTTACCTGCACCTACCTTGGCACTATAACGGCCAACGAGGTTCTGCTCGGTATTGGAGAGGTAGGAGGCTGAGATAAGCACATACCATTCATCTCCCAGCAGGCGGTTTATCTGAGCATCGATACTGGTTCGTTCCGTTTGCTCTACCTGATCCTGATTGGCGAAAAGAGAAGATATCTTGGCGTTCATCAACCATTTATAACCCGTGTAGGAGATTCCCCCATCCGCATTCAACTGGCGTTGATTATTGGCTTTGGTGAGGTTGAATCCAAAATCGATATACCCGGAGAAGCGATTCCAAAGCTCGTCTTTTATCACTTGAATTGACGTTACGTCCTTCAGGTCAATACCTTCCCGGGTTCCCTCCGTAGAATATATCGTGACTTTTCCGTCATCCCTGGACTTGATAAATCCAAAGAGGCGCTCCCCTCCTTTTAGTATGATCAGACACCTGCGCTCCAAACTCATTTGGACGACCTCATCGTAGTCGATGGTGAAATCATCGTCGCTGTAAGGGGTTTCCATCTTGAGAACCCCGGAGCTGAAACTCTTGATTTCCCCGTAGAGCACGTTCCCATTTTTTACCCAGAGCGTATCGTGCTGTCCGGAAAGCTGCATCGAAAAAAGCAAGGCCAAAGGGAGGATCAGCAGCACTTTGCGCACTAACTCCGCACAAATTATCCAATTAAGCTGTTCTGGAAACCTGTACATTTAAATAGTGCTGTTTTAAGTAGAATAACCCCCCGTTAAGGAAGAGTTGAAATTTAGGTAATTATGTCGGAATTTAAAATTATAACAGGGCGTTGGGCTAAACAACGGAGCTTTCTGCAGGACCTGTTTGATTTTGGTATCTTTGACTTCATGTCCCAATACTTCTTCCATAGGTTAATCAGCCTTGTCCTGCTGGTTCTTTTGCTGCTGATTTCATCCTGCTCCAAGGACGATCCTCAACCTGAAAACCCCATACCCAAAATCAGCCTGAACACCTTTCTTAGCTCAGATTCGGAGGAAATTCAAATGGATGTAACCAATGAAGGATCGCCGCCAATCATAACCAACATAAATGAAGAACTCGGGCTGGATTTCCTGCTTTTCGGGCGCAGGGACGTCCACCAGAATGCTGTGGGCTTTTATTTCTGGCAGCAGCAAGAATCCCGTGCCTACTACAAAAACCTGGAATCCGGCGTATCGTATGAAGTTAATGACATATGCGGTTTCAGGGGGGAAACGGAGACTCCTAAAGTGATCCGGAGTGTGGACGGCAATGAAAACTTTGTTGTAATGCCTTATACGTATCAGAGTGAGGGGATGTCCCTGGAATTTGGGCTGCGGATATTCGACAGGGAATTTTCACAATGCCGTGACGTCTTCTTTCCCGAAATTGTACCCGCCGGGGTTGTAAACTTCAGTTTAGCCGGAAAGTGGTTCGGACTATATTACAGGGATCCGGGTTCAGGCAATCCATTCCTTTGGATCGTGGACTTGTCCATTGGAGAAGTAACGGATACCATTAATTTAAATTCGGACTTTCAGGGAGCAACCTTCAGGGGAAATGAACTCTGGATTTTCAATGAGGATGCGTCGTATCTGATTTTCAATGTCGAAACTGGAACATTTATCCAATCTGGTACTGCCCCGGGTTTACCCGCCCAGGGGCCGGGTATGTTCGACTCTAGATTCTCTGGGAACCAGCTGCTGGTTCGTTTTATTTATCAGCAACCCAGCCTGTTTTTTGCACAGCCGGCGGTTTATGATTTTGATTCCGGAATCCTGGTGGAAGGAGCTGAACCTTTCCTGCCGGAACTTCAGGCACGCATAGAACTGGAAACAGGGGACCGCATACTGTTTGGAAATTATGGGGTAGACCTGCCGACAGGGATCATCGCCATCTCCTACATCAGGGGAAATGGATCTGCAGAAGGAGGCGTCGTTCTTACAAATTTTGAATTGGATTGGTTCGAAATCCTTGAATTGCCCCTGCTCCCCGAGGAGATCGAAATTCGGGCTGTGGAGTAACTGAATACCTTTTAGTTTAATTAAATGGTAGGGCTTTAAAACGGGCTGCTGTCCACACTTCCAAAAGGAGCACTTATCGAAAAAAAGGAGATTTTCCATTTCGTTCCGTATAATTTAGTATTTTTCTAAAGTGTCAGGCTTAACCTATTCCAGGCAGGCCTTCTTTTAGTTCCTCCCCTCAACATTAAACTTATGGAGTATCCTGAGATCAAATCGATAAAAACCTCAGTCAGTTATTGGTATATCATTCTGCTTATCGGTCTGATATACTTCGCTGTCGGCTTCATGGTTATCGCCCGACCGGCAGAAGCCCTGATCACTTTGGCTACCTTTCTTGGATTCGGGTTTATCCTTGCAGGCATTATCGAAATTGTGTTTTCCCTGGCCAACCGAAAAGAGCTGCATAACTGGGGCTGGCCTTTGGTCCTTGGTATTTTAACGATCCTGATCGGCATTCTCTTTGTTTCCAACCCAGATTTCACAATCATTCTGATGACCCTGACCATGGGTTTTCTCGTCTTGTTCCGATCCATAGCGGCCATTATTTTCTCCCTGGACCTCAAGCACTATGGCGCAAAATACTGGTGGGTTCTGGTGAGCCTGGCTGTCCTGGGTGTTTTTTTCTCCTTTGCCTTACTCATGAGCCATATGCTCTCAGGTGGTATGCTGATTATCTGGACTGGACTATCTTTCATCTCAGCGGGGGCATATAACCTCTTTCTTTCGCTTCGCCTTCGCAAACTCAAAGGCATTTCATCCAGACTTTCTGAAGAATTAGTGGCAAGGTACCGCGCAATTCAGCATGAGATAGAACGGGAGCTCAGCAATAATTAAGTTCGGTACCACTTACCGGGGCCACAATCATCTTTAACGGTCCAAATAGAGGTTTTAAAAAAACCTGTTTACATTTCCTAATCCAATTGCCCTTCATGCCTAATGGAAAAAAGTTGCCTTTCGTAAAATCCCCCCAAATTGCCCCTTAATTTTAGGTCTGCCAATGTCCGTTTTAGGCTAGGCCCCTTTTTTCCAATACCTTTTTTCTGTATTTTACAGACCATAAACCAATCAGCCTGGCGAAGTCTTGTTTCAGACTAATTTGAAGCAGATCCCAGACTCTTAAAAACCAACCCATGCAAACCATTAAAACCGTCCGTAATTCCGTTAAAAACTGGTATATTCTCCTGATTGTAGGCCTGATATTTCTCGCAGGGGGTATTTATAGTTTTGTCTCACCTGAAAGCTCGTTTTTAGCTCTGGCATTTTTCTTCGGCTGGTCCTTTGTCGTATCCGGAGCCATTGAAATTGTTTTTTCAATCTCGAACCGGGACGAACTCGAAAACTGGGGATGGACCCTTATTTTTGGAATCATGACCTTGCTGGTTGGGATGCTACTGATCTCCAGACCTGGGATTACAGAAATAATCCTGGCCTTTAGCCTTGGCTTTCTCGTATTGTTTCGTTCGATCGGAGCGATCAGTTTTGCCCTGGATTTAAAGAACTACGCTGATAATTCCGGATGGGGTACGCTCCTGCTTTTCGGAATTCTCGGTGTTCTGTTTTCCTTTATGCTCCTATGGAATCCGGCCTTCGCTGGTATGACCATTGTCTTCTGGATAGGACTTGCATTGGTCTCCGCGGGGATTTTCAGTATTTACCTTTCACTTAAGCTTCGCAAGCTCAAAGGAATGGGTACAAAAATTTCATCAGAGCTTAAAGAGCGCTTTAATAGTGTACAGGAGGAAATTAAAAAGGAGCTTGGAAAATAGAAGTTCAAAAACGACAATTTTAGAGAGGATTCGGGCACACTCGGATATCACTTTCGGATGGCTCCACTGAATCCTGATTAATTTGTTATAACAGTTTTAAAATTATATTTTTAAAGGGGCGAATTATTGCATCCATTATTTGATTCCACACCCAGGCTAAAGACTTCCTCAAAAAGGTTTGTCGACGGCTTTAGTTCAATGGGAAAATACACTGAGTACATCTCCGGTTTTTGAAACCCCAAACTATGAAGCATCCCTTTTTTCGTATACTCTTTGGAGCGCTTTTGCTCTTTTTCTCCTTAGGAGGAGTGGCATGGGCACAGGAAGAAAGCTCCTCTGAAGATACCATAGAGACAGGAGTTGAAGCGGAATCTGAGGAAAACGAGTCCCGTCATGTTCTAAGCATTTTGCTGGCTCATGACCATGTACAACGCGGTGTGAAGGACGGCATCCGATCATGGATAACGCTTCCATCATTTATGATGGCTTACAATTATGAAATCACTGAGCGTTTTGCTGTAGGACTGGCAGGGGATATCATTATTGAACAATTTGAACTGGAAATTGGTGAAGGGGAATCGGCAAGAATAACCGAGCGTTCGTATCCCATTGCTTTGGTTGCCACGGCAACCTACAGGCTTTTTAACCATTTGGGCGTACTCGCTGGCGGTGGTTTCGAATATGCCAAAGAAGACACCTTCGGTTTAATCCGTATGGGATTTGAGCCTTTTTTGAAAATATCCCCCCATGTGGATCTGTTGTTGAATCTTTCATATGATATCAAAATTAACGCTTATGACAACTGGAACCTCGGGTTTGGGGTAGCCGTAAAGTTATGACCCCATCTATAAGTCCTGTTATCATGTTATTCAATGAGCACACGTAAACTATACTTAATATGAAATCTAAAAAACTACTTACCATTTTACTCCTGCTCCTTATGAGCAATGGGTTTGCCCAAACCTTTACGATGGGCAAAAAATGCCAGGAATCCTATGCCAGTGCCAAGGCGGCCCTGGAAAGCAAATCCTACCAGGATGCCCTTTCGCTTTTTGAAGCTTTTTCATCAGACTGTAAAACTAAGGATGCCAAAATTTTGGCTTCTGAAGGTAAAGCAGAAGCCTACAACGCCCTGGGAATGCATACTGAAGCCATGGCCGAAGCCGACGACGTATTAAAAAGAACCAAAGATCGCAGCCTGGCCGGGCATTTTCAAAAGGCGGTGGCACTGAATGCAACCGGAGATATCGAAGGTTCCAAGAAGCAATTGGAATCTGTAATGAAACTCACGGAGATGAATGAGAATACCGCCCAGCGCGCTTCCAACTATGCGCTTATGGCTGCCCTTTATGACCGGCAGATGGGGCAGATGGATTCCGCCATGGTCTACCTCAATAAAGCAAAGGAACTGGACCCGGAAAATGTGAATTACATTTTGCAGGAAGGTGACATGTACCTGGTACATGACGATTTTAAGAGTGCCTATGCCGTTTACGATGAGGCAGCCCGCTTGTATCCGGATTCCCAGGAGGTCTATGTCTCCAAAAGCAATGCCGGCCTACAGGAAATGGCCAAAAAGTACGGCACAACCAAAGCTCAGGACCTCAGAGGCATGATGTCCGCCGCGGAAAAAGCCGCCATATGCGGCGATTTAACCAGGGCTATGGAGCTGGGTTATAAGGACATGAATAAAGAAATGTTTAAAGCACTAGTTTGTCAATAATTTTATAAATCTCTACACATGAAAAGAACACTAACAATTACTCTATCCGCCTTCCTAGCCTTAAGTATGCTGATAAGCTGTTCGGCCATTCAGGGCATGAATAAGCAACAACAGGGTACTGCAGCAGGTGCAGCAGGTGGCGCCCTGTTAGGGGCTGCCGTTTCTGGTGGAAGCATATGGGGCATCCTTGCCGGTGCCGCTATTGGAGGTACTGCCGGAAACCTGATCGGTAAAAAAATGGATCGACAGGCCAAAGAACTTAGCCAGGCCGTTCCGACCGCGGAAGTACAGCGCGTAGGAGAAGGTATCAACATGACCTTCGATGCAACCCTGGCCTTTAAGATCAATTCGGCGGCAATCAGCGATAGTTATAAAAGTGACCTCAATGCAGCGGCTTCTGTTTTTAAAGGCTACGAGGACACGAACATCCTGATAGAAGGCCATACAGATGATACCGGGTCCGCCGAATACAATATGTCCCTTTCGGAAAAGCGGGCAAAAGCGGTACGGGATTATTTAATTTCCCAGGGGGTTGATGGGGCTCGCCTCACCGCAAAATGGTATGGTGAGACACAACCGAAATATCCAAATGACGAAGCCAACCGCGCGAAAAACCGCAGGGTAGAACTGGCCATTTACGCCAATGATGATATGATAGACGCTGCTAAAAGTGGTGAGTTGGATTAAGCTGATTCTGAAATTCTTAAATTAGTTACACTTAAAGCACAGTCCTGTTATACCTGCAGGGCTGTGCCTTTTTAATCGGATTATTCTTTCGATAAAAAGATCCATACATCAGTCAAAAAATTAAACAGATTTCTGCGCAAGCAAGGGACGAAATCAAATAGTGATATGAGAAAGACAAAGATCAGTGTGTATATAATTATGCTTGCCTTCTTGATGTTCGCAGGTTGTACGGATGAAAAGACGACACCATCCGGTACTGACAGCCAGGCGACGGTTTACTACGGAGGAGATATCCTAACCATGGAAGGAGATACGCCTCAGTATGTTGAAGCCCTGGTCGAGCGCAATGGCAAAATTGAGTATGCCGGAGCTTCTGCAGAAGCCATGAGCGTAGCCGGGCCAGGTCATGCCATGGTAAACCTGAATGGAAAAACCCTTCTTCCCGGACTCATCGACGGCCATGCCCATTTTGGAAATTTCGGGGTACAGGCCATTGGGGCACAGATACTTCCACCACCGGATGCTGAAGCAAAAGATATTCCTGCTCTGATCCAAATCCTTAAAGATTGGAATACCCCGGAAAATCGGGCTCTGACAGGTTGGATTTACGGGATGGGTTTCGACGATTCCGTCCTGGAGGAGAAACGCTTCCCAACCCGGCACGACCTGGATGAGGTAAGTACGGAGTACCCGGTCATGATCGTACATATTTCGGGTCATTTTGCCGCTGTAAATAGCAAAGGTTTGGAAGTTTTGGGAATTTCATCCAATACCCCGGACCCTGAGGGTGGCATTATTCGCAGGGAAGCGGGAAGTTTGGAGCCCAATGGGGTTTTGGAAGAATTGGCGGCAATACCTTTTATGTTAAAGGCCATGATGCCAAAAAATCCCGAGTCAGCTGATCTGTATTTTGAAGCTGGCCAGCAAATGGCTCTTTCTTACGGCTACACCACTGCCCAGGAGGGCCGTGCCATGCAAAACCATGAAGGTTTAGCCCAAAGTGCTGAGGCAGGTAAATTTAAGCTCGATGTGGTTAGTTATATAGACTACCTCTATGTGGACGATTATATGAGCTCCAAATGGCATGATTCGGCCTATACAAACCATTACAGGATTGGGGGAATGAAAGTAACCCTGGATGGGTCCCCTCAGGGGAGGACCGCCTGGAGAACGACACCCTACCTCCTCCCCCCGGATGGACAGGATAAAGACTATCTGGGATATCCTGCCATCCCAAGTGACTCTGTGGTTCAAGCTATTTTTGAAAAAGGTTTCAAAAATAACTGGCAAACCCTGGTTCACGCGAATGGAGATGCTGCTATGGATCAGATGATTCGAACCTTTAAGCCCCTTGTTGAAAAATACGGTAAGGGCGACCGTCGAAATACCCTGATTCATGGCCAGTATATTCGGGATGACCAGATCGATTCCTTCAGGGAACTGGACGTAATACTGTCACTTTTCCCCTTACATACCTTTTATTGGGGCGACTGGCACAAGCAAATTATCGGAGATTCCCTTGGCAACAGGATCAGTCCCACGCGTACGGCCCTCGACAAAGGCCTCAAATTGACAATCCATACGGATGCCCCGGTAGCCCTGCCTAACCTGATGCGCGTGGTATGGACTGCGGTAGAACGCACCTCGCGTTCAGGAGCCGTCATTGGCGAATCAGAGCGTTTGACACCCTACGAAGCCTTGAGGGCAATAACGTATTGGGGGGCTTATCAGCATTTTGAAGAAAATCAAAAAGGTAGTCTCGTGCCCGGCAAACTGGCGGATCTGGTCATTCTGGATCGCAATCCGCTCAAGGTAGACCCAGGTGCTATTAAAGATATCCTGGTTATGGAGACCATAAAGGAGGGGGAATCGGTATATAAACGCAATTAGCACTGTGGCATCCCTAATGTGTCAGTTCAGATTGAAACCCCAACCCGGCGACTTGATGACTCCATTTTAACCATATACAGGATGACTCCTTGTCCCGGCCAAATCCTACCAAACAAACATAAAAAGGTATACCTGTTTTTTAAACGTATCTTTATTCAAAAGCAAAATAAATGAAGAAAGCGCTGGTTTTTACAATTGCATCCCTTTTATCCTTTTTTGCCTTCTCCCAGGAGGATGAGGCACTGCGGAGCGAGGAGGATGAACTTGCAAAAGAATTACTGAATCCTATCGCCAACCTGGTCAGTTTGCCTTTTCAAAGCAATTTTGACTTTGGAATGGGTCCGGCAGATGGCAGCAGATGGTTGATGAATGTGCAACCTGTAATTCCGATGAGTATAGGGGAGGACTGGAATCTTATTGGGAGGGTAATTTTACCAGTCATTTCTCAGAATGATATTTTTGGCGAGAGCGGCAGTCAGACCGGTCTTGGGGATGTCGTTCTCAGTAGTTTTTTTTCACCAAAAGAACCGACCTCGGGAGGACTAATCTGGGGTGCCGGCCCGGTATTTCTTATCCCTACGGCCACGGATAACCTGCTTGGAGCAGGTCAATTCGGAGTTGGGCCAACAGCCGTTGCATTAAAACAAGCTGGCTCTTTTACCATCGGAGCACTGGTGAACCATATTTGGTCCGTTGCTGGAAATTCCGATCGGTCGGACGTGAATGCTACTTTTTTCCAGCCCTTTCTGGCCCGAAATTTCCCTGGTGGATATGCATTGTCACTCAATACCGAACTCTCTCACGACTGGGGTCTAAATGCTACCCTGGGTTCCCTTCACCTTATTGGCTCCAAAGTTTTTGCCATTGGAGACCAGCTGACACAGGTATTTATAGGTCCCCGTATTCCCTATGGAAATGCGAACTCCGCAAGTTGGGGTTTCAGGGCAGGCCTCACCCTGATGTTCCCAAAATAAACCAATCAGACCTTGTAAAAACGATTATTACAATGAATAAAAAAGGCTGCAGGTCCTCCATCAATCCCGGGGTGCGTGGGATGCGCTTTAATTGGATTCAAATTCCCGGTTAACCTTCTTTTTTTATACCTTCGGCGACTTAAACCATTCCTGGAAATAAAAACACAAAGAGATGAGTAGCATGACTGAAAGTTCTTTCTTTAAAACCGTATACCGAAATGGTATTGCCCTGGGTCTTCTCCTGATAATTTCCGGGTGTGGGAGCATGTACATGACCAAATCACAAGCCGTGGTAAAAGGAAAAAAATCCTATGACAAAATCCTTGTGATTGCCAGGGGTAAAAATGAAATTTCCAGATCAATTTTTGAGCAGGATGTCGCCCGGAACCTTGACGGACTTGGAATTGATGGCGTAGCTTACCACAAAGAGTCGGGCATTAAAGTGCCCGTGGACATCGAACTTACCGAAGCTCAGATCGAGGATTTGCGTCAGCAAGTCATCGAAATGAATTTTGACGGTGTAATAATTACCCACCTTGTAAACACCGAAAAGTACAAGGAACTCATTCCAACCGGAGTTTACCCGTCGACGGATCCGAATTATTACGGGCAATGGGGATACTACTGGATTTATTATCCCGCTCTGGACTGGGCCTCGGGATACTCCGTAGAAGGAACCACCCTTGAGCTCGAAAGTGCTCTATACGATATCAGGGCAACAGACGGAAACAACCTGCAATGGCTGGGGAGGTTTAAACTGGAAGATCCCAAGGATCTTCAGAAAACGACCTCGAACTATGCTAAAGAACTGGTCACAGCATTGAAGGAAGAGAGTATCAAGAAAAATTAATCGGCGTCCTCTTATCTCGATAGTTTCGTTTTGAACAGGTCAATTGTGCCATCTTCTACCTCGTTGTAAATAACAACCCCTTTGGACCATTTAACACCGATATAAAGAAGGTAAATCCCATCTTCTACCCATCGAACATGCATTGGATCCAGGAATTCTACTGCAAAATAGAATTACAACCGGATTGGCATCAGGCTGACGACAATAGAAAGGATATTGCCCGTAGGCGTAAACATGGGCGTTTCGCTGCCGCGGGCTTTGAGGAAATCCCGGATCACCTTTTCATCCTGAGGGTTTTGCATTATTTTTAAAATCTCTAGTAATTCGCAGATTTTTCCGACGCTATTGCTAATTCAGTTACCCGTATGGAGCTTAAAAATAACCTCACAACAGAAACCGGATGGGAAATCATCCAGGATGCTTTTGACCCCGAAGATTTGGTTACTACAGGGAGTAATTTTATGATCGGTAACGGCTATCTGGGCTACCGGGGCACTTTTGATAATTGGGGACCGGAAGAATTTGTGGCCTGCGTGGTGACAGATACCTGGGATCAGGCTAAAGACAGTCGCTGGAGTGAATTATGTAACGTTCCCAATGGCCTGTTTTCTGAAATAAAAGCAGATGGGGAAACCTGCTCCCTTTTCTCCGGATCCTTAAAGAATTATTCACATCGGCTCGATCTTCGATATGGACTAAACTCAAGGAAGATCCAATGGGTCGGTTCAAACGGGCAGGGCGTAGAATTGGAAAGCCGAAAGTTTGCGAGCTATGACACTCATAATCTCCTTGTTCAGGAGTTCAAATTCAGTGCCGTAAAATCTGGCATTTACACCTTAAAAACAGGGATAAACGGGGAGGTATGGAGCCTTAACGGATCTCATTTCAAAAGCGGTAAAACGCTGAGATTAACAGAAGATTTAATCGGAAGCCACCTGCAGACCTATGAGTTAGGCACCGAAGTGGCCATCGTAGAGGGGGTAAACCTAAAAGGTAATCCTCCTGAAGAAATGCATATTTCCAAATCCGGGGACAGTATTTTCCGGGAATACACCTTTCATCTTAAGCCAGGAGAAACTGTGGCTCTGGAGAAAGTCATTGCCATTGCACATAGCAATGAACTCGAGGATCCGCTTGGAGCAGCACAGAAAATGGTACACGATGCACTTGGAAAGGGATATGCTGAACTTTTCACATCACATAAAAAACCCTGGGATGCCTTCTGGAAGATCTCAGACATTCAGATCTCGGGGAATCCGGAAGCCCAGCTTCTTACCCGCTTTAACCTCTATCAGGCTTTTATCGCTACCCCGACCCACGCAAATCTGCCTGTTGGTGCCCGGGGTCTCTCCTGTCAGGTCTATCAGGGAGCCGCCTTCTGGGACCAGGAAACCTACAACCTCCCCATGTTCGCCTTTACACATCCTGAGATTGCAGAAAGACTTGTCGCCTACAGGTACGACACCCTGCAGGGCGCCCGCCGCAAAGCACAGGGACTTGGATACTATGGTGCCTTTTACGCCTGGACCAGCGGCAAAACCGGTGACGAATTGTTTCCCGACTTTTTCTTTACAGACGTACTTACCGGTCGACCAATACGAAACCACTTTAATTGCTGGCAAATCCATATCTCTCCTGATGTGGTCTACGGGATCTGGTTGTATTACCAGGCCACGGGAGACTGGGATTTTATCGTAAAGCAAGGAGCAGAAGTCCTCTTTGAAGTAGCCCACTTTCTGGTTTCACGAGTGCACCTTAAAAAAGACAAGGGACGGTATGAAATCATCCGGGTACTCGGGCCCGATGAGTACCATGAAAATGTAGACAACAATGCCTTTACCAATTATCTCGCGCGGTATGCGCTTCAAAAGGCCTGTATTGTATACGACCGACTTGCAATAGAACAGAATGAGACCCTCAAAGCCCTGGTTGGAAAAATTGAACTGCCTCAAATGGCCCGGGGAGATTGGCAGGAGATTTCAGAAAACTTGTTCCTCCCCCAGCCCGATCCGGAAACAGGGATAATCGAGCAATTCGACGGGTACTTTAAACTCGAAGATATTCGGCCCGATGCGCTCCGGAAACGTCTCATTGATCCCGGGGAATACTGGGGATGGCCTAATGGGATTGCCATTCATACTCAGGTACTGAAACAAGCGGATGTCATTCAGCTCCTCGCCATGCTGGATGGGTTTTCACAGGAAATCCTGACCGCGAATTACGAGTATTACGAACCCCGAACGGAACACGGTTCCTCCCTGAGTCCGAGTGTTCACGCTCTGGTGGCCAGCAAGGCCGGACATCCGGAGGAAGCCTACCGGTATTTTCTGGAATCTGCGGGAATCGATCTTTATAACGAGAGTAAGAAAGTTATGAGCGGAGGCTCTTTTTTAGGAGGAATTCATACGGCCGCCGCCGGAGGGGTTTGGTTAATCCTGGTCAAAGGATTTGCCGGAATGGTTCTGACAGATGATGGAGTTTCCTTCAGGCCTGCACTTCCAGAGACCTGGGATGCCTACACGTTTAAAATCCGGATTAAGGGTTGTTTACTGGAGGTTGGTTTGAATCAAAAGGAAATCTCGATTCTCAATGTGGCCTCGAATTCGGGCTCCCTTCGGGTTGCAGCTAAGGGTAAAGAAGCACAGCTCCATCCTGGGGAAACTTTCCTGGCATGAACCAGACAGTCGTAAGGGAAACATTTAGTAAATAGTAAAGAATAAATTAATCGGCATTTGTATACCATTGTTGACATAGAAACCACGGGAAACGGGATTCATGGAAACCGAATCACTGAAATTGCTTTGTTCAATTTGGACGAGAACGGGATCTCAGAATCCTTTAGCAGCCTGGTCAACCCCGAATGTGAAATTCCGCCATTTATTACGGGCCTCACGGGGATTAATACGGCAATGGTCCGGCAGGCTCCTCTTTTCCCAGAATTGATCCCGCAGATTGAGGCCCTTACCCGGGATCGGGTGTTTGTTGCACATTCCGTCAATTTCGACTATCCGATAATCCAGCAGGAATTCAAACGGGCCGGGTTCGAATTCCTACGTAAAAAACTCTGTACCGTTCGCCTTTCCCGAAAGGTATACCCTGGGCTCCAATCCTATAGTCTGGGAAAGCTTTGTAGCAGCCTTCAAATCCCCCTTGAAGACAGGCACCGTGCCGCAGGAGATGCCAGGGCCACTGCATTGCTGTTTCAGCGCATTTTGGCAAATCCTGAAGGGACGAAATCCATCCTACATTTCCTAAACGCGCGTTCGCAGGAATCCACCCTGCCACCTCATCTTCCCAGGGCATCCTATCAGAGGCTACCCGAGTCGCCCGGGATCTACTATTTTTTGAATGCTAAAAAGGAAATTATCTATGTGGGTAAGGCCATAAACCTGAAAAAGCGGGTGCTTAGCCACTTCTATGACAAGTCTGAGAAGGAGTTGATGATGTGCCGGGAGACTGCAGAGCTCGATTATGAAAATTCCGGTTCGGAATTGGTCGCCCTGCTCATGGAAGCGGCAGCCATAAAAAAATATTTTCCGCGTTATAACCGGGCACAAAAAACCAGAAATCCCTCTTACGGCTTATTCACCTATTCTGACCAGTCGGGCATACGGCATCTCGCCGTAAACAAACTGCGAAGAGGCCAGCAGTCTCTGAAAGTTTTCTTTAAACCTGCCGAGGCCCGGCTCTTTCTCGAAACCCTTTGTACACAGTATGGGCTGTGCGCCAAATACTGTCATCTGCAATCAGGGGTTTCCGAGTGCAATCATTTCAGAGTGCCTCAATGCTCAGGGGTTTGCAGGGGAACAGAAACGGCCGCGAATTACAACCGACGGGTTGAGGAGGCCCTGGAGGCACTATTGGAAAAACCCGAAAATTTCCTGATTCGTACCAAAGGCAGGGAACGGGATGAAGAAGCTTTTGTCTGGATTTCCGGCGGAACATACAGAGGTTACGGATTTGTGCCCAAGGAATCCCAGGTGCGCAGCCTTGAAGACCTTGAGTACTTTTTGGTGCCGCAGCAGGCATATCCGGAAACCGAGCGGATCATACAGACCTATTTGCTGAAAAATCCCGGCAAAGGGGAGCATTTTAAAACCTTTAGTATGGAAGGGTAATCTAAAGTGGGGACCCGGCTATTTGTTCCGAAGTTTATAAAACATCCGTATGATGAAAAACAGCCACATCAAAAAGATGAAGCCTACAAAAATGGAATAAATGAGTACGAACTCCACGCTACTTCTTATATTTCAGGTAGTTCATAAAGCCGAGGATAGTGGGAGCCCAGAGACCTATGAAGATGGCTTCCAGTTTTTCCCCCTGTAGGAAGCGTATTTCAGAAACTACTATTATAGATAAAACCACCAAAAGCAGGATAATATTCATCCAGCCCAACCGTTCCACAAATTCCTTGAACATTCCAGTTCTTATTAGGTTAAAGATACAAAAAAGTCAAAAATAATTTAAGAAAACTTTAACATTTTTAAGGTCTTTGGGCGCTTGTGTCTGCTACGCGCCGATTGGAAACAATCATTTCTGGAGCAAACAATAAAATTCCAAGACCTTAATACGTCTACTTCTTAAGTAAAAGTAATACTTTCCTATCTTTTAGTGGAACAAGCCTGATACTTAAAGGACGAAACAATCCTGCCATTGTTACATTCTGCAGCGGACCCCCGGGTGGTGTGTCCGATTAATGTAGCGTAGCGTCTTCTGATTGCGGTCAGATGTATGCACGGAGGCGGCGTTTTCCGAAGGGTTGAACAGGCATTGAGATGAACGCAGCCTTCCTGAGGTCTTAAGTTGGGGCCTTATTTTTCAGCGACCTGATCCGGCTCCAGAAATCCCTGCTCGCGCATCCAGTCATCATTGAAAATCTTACCCACGTAGCGACTCCCGTGATCGTGGAACAGAACGACGACGATATCCTCAGGGCCGAAATGCTCCTTGAGTTGAAGTACCCCTTTTATAGCCGCACCTGCAGAATTCCCTAAAAACATCCCTTCTTCCTTTGCGAGGCGTCGGGTGTATACGGCGGCATCCTTATCGGTGACTTTCGTAAATCCGTCGATTACCTCAAAATTCACGTTTTCGGGAAGGATGTCCTCTCCGATACCCTCTGTGATATAGGGATAAATTTCATTCTCATCGAAAATACCGGTTTCGTGGTACTTCTTGAATACGGAGCCGTAGGTATCCACTCCCCATACCTTAATGTCCGGATTTTTGGATTTCAGGAATGTCCCCACACCCGAAATCGTGCCTCCCGTGCCCACACCAACGACAAAATGCGTGACTTTTCCATCGGTCTGCTTCCAGATCTCAGGACCGGTGCTTTCAAAATGTGCCAGCGTATTGGCCGGATTATCGTATTGATTGACATACCAGGCACCTGGAATCTCCTCAGACAAACGTCTGGCTGTAGAATAATAACTCCTGGGATCCTCCGGGGCAACATCCGTAGGACAAACATGAACTTCGCAACCCACGGCCCTGAGGATATCAATTTTTTCCCTGGATTGCTTATCACTGATTACACAAATCATCCGATAGCCCTTTATTATGGCGGCCAGGGCAAGCCCCATACCCGTGTTACCTGAAGTCCCCTCGACTATAGTCCCTCCGGGCTTCAATATCCCCCGGGCTTCGGCGTCTTCGACCATCCGGAGTGCCATTCGGTCCTTAACCGAATTTCCAGGGTTGAAAGTTTCATATTTGGCCAAAACCAGACAGGGCAATTCTGCCGTGATCCGATTTATTTGGACCAGTGGGGTATTCCCAATGGTCTCGAGTATATTTTGAGCGTATTCCATGGACGGGCAAAGATACAAAGCACACCGAACTAAACCGAATAATCTAGGCGAAGCGGATGGCTTTCACGGGACTGATCCGGGTAATGATCCAGGAAGGGATCAGAAGCATCAGCAAACACAACACCAATACGCCTGCATTCAGAATCAGAACTGTCGAAAGGTCGAGATATACCGGGATATAGGTCATGTAGTACTCCTCCGGGTTCGGGAATTTAAAAACCCTGAATTTCCACTGAATCGCCAGGATTCCCAGTCCGAGGAGATTCCCCCACAATAGCCCCAAACCAATCAAATAAGCGGCATTGTACAAAAAGACCTTGCGGATGCTCCAGTTTGTAGTCCCCAGGGATTTTAAAATACCTATCATGGGAGTCCTTTCCAAAATCAGTACGAGCAGGGCCGTTATCATATTTATTCCGCCAACCAGTATCATGATCCCGATGATAAGGGCAATGTTAAAATCAAAAAGACCAATCCATTCAAAAATCTGATAGTACTTATTCTGAATGGTCTGCGTATCGAGATTGGAAAGCGTCCTGCCGTAAATCTCAGCTCCTTTTTCATCGATCTGCTCAAAATCCTCGAGGAACACCTCAAAATTCCCAACCTGATCTGCCTGCCAGTTGTTCATACGCTGAATATGGCGGATGTCCGTGAAGATATAGGTGGCATCAAATTCCTCAAAACCGCTGTCGTAAATACCCACTACCTGGAAACGCCTCTGGTTAGGGATTCTATCTGGATTCTCCTCCTTCAGGAAAAAACTGTTGAACAGGCTGTCTACCCCCAATTGGAGACGTTCGGCCATCCTCCTTGAAATCAGGACTTCAGAATTGAGGGCGTCTGAATAGTCGGGGAGGCGGCCCCCAACGAGAAACTCTTCAAATGCGGACCAGTCGTAATCCGTACCCACCCCTTTTGCGATAAAGCCTTCAAAGGTATCTTCCATACGGATGATCCCGGCCTTAGTCGCCACGGCCTGTACATGGCGTACACCATCGGTAATCTTAAATTCAGGATAAAACTCCTGATGCGTGCTCACAGGAATAATGGAGACCTCCGAACTATTGTTGTCGTAATTGTATATCTGAATATGGCCATTGAAAGCAGATACCTTTTCCCTGATTTTATGTCGCAGACCCACACCTGTTGCCAGGGCGATGAGCATCATAAGGAGGCCGAGGGCTATAGCCGCTATGGCTATTTTAATTATCGGGGCGGAAATACTACTTTTATGTTCCTTACTCCCTATAAGCCGCCTGGCGATGTACCACTCTAAATTCAATGGATGTTTGTCTTAACTGCCTTCAAAAATACATTTTTAGTTCTTCTTCTGACCGTTATGGCATGTGGAGGGTCACAGCAGACCCAAAACTCGGCGACCGAAACGGTATCCGAAGCGCAGGAGAAGGAGGTTATCGTTGCAGCAAACCGCACTGAAACCTATTTCGACCTCCTACGCGGTAAGGACTTCGCCCTGGTAGCCAATCAAACTTCAGTAATCTTTACTCCGGTCCGCGAAGGAGCAGAGGGTTCCCGGATGTGGGTTCATTTGGCAGATAGCTTGCTGGGTGCAGGTATGGGATTAAAAAAAGTCTTTGCTCCCGAACATGGCTTCAGGGGCCTGTCAGACGCCGGTGAAAAAGTTATGGATGGGATGGATTCGCGCACAGGCCTGCCCGTCCTCTCGCTTCACGGCGCGCATCGAAAACCTACTCAGGAGCAATTAGTAGATCTGGACCTGGTCCTTTTTGACATTCAGGATGTAGGGGTCAGGTTCTATACCTATATCGCAACCCTGCAACTGGTGATGGAAGCCTGTGCCGAAGCCGGGATTCCCCTTGTGGTTCTGGACCGTCCCAATCCCAATATCCATTACGTGGACGGGCCAATGATGGAAGCAGAGCACCGCAGTTTTTTAGGTAAAACAGAAATCCCCCTTGTTTATGGTATGACCATAGGGGAATACGCACGGATGATCAACGAGGAAGGGTGGTTAGCAGATGGCGTGAAAGCGGACTTAACGGTGATCGCTCTTGAGGGGTACAGCCGAAACACCCCCTATGTGTTACCCATTCCCCCCTCCCCTAACCTGCCGTCCCATCAGGCGGTTCGATTGTACCCAAGCCTCGGCCTGCTTGAAGGAACTCACGTCAATGCAGGCAGGGGGACTTCCCTTCAGTTTCAGTCTTTCGGGGCGCCTTTTCTTTCGGATTCACATTTCGATTACTCCTACACGCCTGAGTCACGCCCGGGAGCTAGCAATCCAAAACAATTGGGAAAAGTATGCTATGGAAGAGATCTAAGCCAGGTACCTCCCCCGGATGCCGTTGATCTCAAGTGGCTTATAGAGGCCTATACCCACCGGGATAATACTTCAGCATTCTTTAAAACGGAAGGGTTCACCAAACACGCGGGAACAGCCGAATTACAAAAACAGATAGAAGCCGGGATGTCTGCCTCGGAAATTCGCTTAACATGGCAGGAGGATCTTGAGGCATTTAAGAAAATCAGAGCGAAATACCTGATGTACCACTAGGTCGTATCCCCCCTTGGCACCTCGACTGTAGTGGGTCTGCGGTATTTATGGAAGGGCTGTTTTAAAAGGCCTGCAACGCTACTGTTCTCCTTTCTGTCCGGGAAAGTATCCACCCCGTAGACAATTGTATCCCGGTCCAATTCCATATAAGTGCCAAAAAGCCGATCCCAGATCGAAAAAATATTTCCGTAGTTCGAATCCGTGTACGGCAGTACAAAATGGTGGTGCACCTTATGCATATCCGGAGAGACCAGTACCCAGCTAAGGGCTTTATCCACCCGCCTGGGGAGACGGATATTGGCATGGGTAAACTGTGTGGCCACAAGGGAAAGGGATTGATACAACATCACAATTCCTATGGGGGCTCCAATGATAAAAACCCCGGTAAGGGTAAAGAAAAACCGGATCAGGCTTTCCAGGGGATGATGCCGGTTCGCCGTGGTGGTATCGACCTCCTGGTCTGAGTGGTGCACAAGATGAACCATCCACAGTGGTTTAACCTTGTGCTCCACGTAGTGGGCGAGGTATGCCCCGATAAAATCGAGGAGCAAAACACCCAGAAGGACATAAAGCCAAAGGGGCATTTCCGGGAGCCAGTTCAGGATCCCGAAATCATTTGCCTGAACCCAGTCACTGGTTTTTAAAAGGAGAAAGGCCAGTGCAAAATTGACAATAATCGTGGTTAGGGTAAAAAAGAAATTGGGCAGCGCATGCCGCCATTTTCTATAGTTGAATTTAAACAGGGGGACGGCTCCTTCAAGAATCCAGAAAAAAGTAATCCCCAGAACCAGTATCAGGCTCCTGTGTGAGGAGGGAATACCCTCAAAATAGGCGATAACAGCATCCATATTGTAAAAATATCAAATTCTGTATTGATTTATAGCAAATCAAATAATTTCATAACTCACATGTACCTGGGGTAGGCCGCTTTCATAGCTTCAACGATGCGGAAAGCCGCAGGGCAAATTGCGACATTCTTCAGGGTAAGGTGGTTGATCTGATGGAACTTACGTCTGTCTGTATGTGGAAATTCCCTGCAGGCCTTTGGGCGAACCTCATAAATGGAACAGTAATTATCGGTACCCAGAAAGGCACAGGGAACCCCATGAAGGACCATATCACCTTCTTCATCCTTCCGCAAATAAGTGGTGCTGAATTCCGATGGTTTCATTTTTAAATGACGTGAAATCCGGGCAATATCGTGATCGGTAAAAAGAGGGCCGGTGGTTCGGCAGCAGTTGCCGCACTGCAGGCAATCTGTATGCTGGAATTCATGGTCATGCAATTTCCGCATCGTCCCATCCAGATCCCGGGGGGGACGCGATTTGATTTTTTTGAGAAAGCGGCGGGACTCAGGGTCTTTTTGGGCAGCCCGCTGGGGTAGTAATCGCAATTCTTCCTGCATTTAATAAGCAGTTTTAGCTACCTTTGAAACTCTTTAAATCAGCCGGATAGCGGGCTGTTTGTTCAAAAGTACACTCTGTGGATCTTTTCGGAAAGGCTTTGATGGATTATTACACGGACCAGTCCCAGGGACTGCTGCGAAGTCGTTCTTCCCTCAATACCCTGGAAGAGGTTCCCGCTTCGTATTTCTTCAGGGATTTTGAGAGCATGCCCGCTCTGGAGCAGGAAGCGCTCAGGCAATGCCGGGGGTCGGTTTTAGATATTGGATGCGGCGTCGGGAGTCATTGCCTCTACCTTCAGAAAACGGGACGGGATTGTACGGGGATGGACAGCAGTTCTGAAGCCATAGAAATCGCCTTAAAAAGAGGGGTGGAATCTGCTAGCTGTTCGGACATCCTGAAATACCAGTCCCGCAAATACGATACGCTCCTCCTGATGATGAATGGGATCGGAATTGCAGGTACTTTAAAGGGATTACCCGTATTTCTGGGGCATTTAAAGACTTTATTGAAACCCGGAGGGCAGATCTTAATGGATTCCAGCGATTTGATCTATATGTTTGATGCCGATGAAGATGGTGGGGTTTGGGTTCCCGGAGATGTAGCGTACTATGGAGAGGTTAGTTATCAATGGGAGTACGATGGCCAAATTGGACCGACCTTTCCCTGGCTGTTTCTGGACTTCAATACCCTGAAAAATGAGGTTGCCATGCTTGGTTTTGAAGTCGAAATGATCATGAAAGGCCCGCATTTCGATTATTTGGCACGGCTTACCCCGTTGTCCATGTGATTTGCACTGAAAACGTTAGTTTTACAAAAAAAATACTGATGCTGAAAAGGTTTTTTGCACTCTTAGTTCTGAGTGGCTTGCTTATGCCGTCCGCTTGTACCGATGATTCGGATATTTCCGGTGGTGATACCGACCGGGTTGACCGCTCTGCAAACTTGCTCAGCGCAGGTGCCAGCGGTTCTGACATCCTCACAAATGAGGATTTTGATCGCATACAGATTGAAGTGGCTTATGTCAATGGCTTCCGCCCCACTGACCTTGCCCTTGACAACCTTAGTCAATACCTTCAGGAACGGACCTTCAAGGAAGACATCAGTTATCTTTTTCTTCCCCTCCCCTCACCGGATGAAAACGATCTGACCTTACAGGAGATCGCCACCCTTGAAACAGAAAACCGAACGACATACAACGACGGACGAACTCTCTCCGTTTATATCTATTTTGCAGACGCCCCATCGGTAAATGATGATGAATCCGAGGGCCTGGTCACATTGGGTGCCGTTTACCGCAACACTTCCATGGTCATTCATGAAAGTACCATCAGGAGCCTTGCCTCGAAGAGCGTCCTCATTACAGTTGCAGAGGTAGAAAGCACAGCCTTAATCCATGAATTCGGCCATTTGTTTGGGCTTGTAGACCTCGGAACCCCCGAAGTAAATCCCCATGAAGACCCGGAAGCTTCCAACCACTGCGATGTAGAGGGATGTCTTATGCGGGCCGAGTTGGAGTTTGGGACAGGAGTCCTGAGTGTTCTTGAGAAACGCGCTGCCAAGGGGTTGTCAGAACTTCCCGGGCTGGACGCAGAATGCATTCGCGACCTTCAGGCTATAGGCGGAAGGTAGCAGGTTCCAAATACACTTCCCGCGCTTAGGGGATGTTCAGATATTTATGCGTTTGAAGGGATACCCGCCACTTTGGGTTTTCCATGACGTAATCCACGATCATCGGGGTAACCTTTTCGCGAACACTCCATTCAGGCTGTAGATACAGCAGGCAAGAATCTGATACCTTTTCTGCCTGTTGTTCTGCAAAAACCAAATCGTGCCTGTTATAGATGATGACCTTGAGTTCGTCTGCCCTTGAAGGAGCGGGTTCAATCGGAAGTTTATTCTTTTTAGGGGAAAGACAAATCCAATCCCAGACCCCGGTCAGCGGGTAGGCTCCGGAGGTTTCAATATGAATCTTTAATCCGCGTTTTTTCAGTTGCTCCGTAAGCGGACCCATATCCCAGGTAAGGGGTTCTCCACCCGTAATTACAATGGTATCTGAATATCGTGCCGCCTCATCCGCAATGGTATGGATATCAGTAGGCGGGTGGGTTTCTGCATTCCAGCTCTCCTTTACGTCACACCAGTGACAACCGACATCGCAGCCCCCCACACGGATAAAATACGCCGCCGTACCCTTGTGGTATCCCTCCCCCTGTATGGTGTAAAATGCTTCCATCAGAGGCAGCATCAAACCTTGTTCAACCTGTGCCAGTACAGCTGCTTTTTCCATGGGGTCAAAGATAACAAATCCGGGCATGCACATCCTTCGATCCTGAAGAAAAGCGCACTTTAGTATTTGGCTGAATTCCGCTACTTTTACCAAAATTCAAAACATGAACCAGGAGGAGGCATTTCGGTCTGAAATTAAAGCGGGTTATACTTTTAAGGGTGATTCCATTACCCTGGGAGCGGCCATGCTAGAGGAAAAAGCCCTGACCGGAGCCTACGTTAAGGTCCCTTTGAAAACGTTGAACCGCCATGGGCTGATTGCAGGCGCAACGGGGACCGGTAAAACAAAGTCCCTTCAGGTACTTGCCGAAAACCTTTCCGAAAAAGGGGTCCCGGTCTTTCTAATGGATCTTAAGGGCGACCTGAGTGGCCTGGCACAGCCCAGCCCCGGTCATCCGAAAATCGACGAGCGCCATGAGCAAATCGGCCTCCCCTTTGAGCCTAAGGATTTCCCCGTTGAAATCCTGACGCTTTCCGAGCAGGAAGGGGTGCGACTAAGGGCTACGGTATCAGAATTCGGACCCGTTTTACTTTCCCGAATTCTGGATCTTTCCGATACTCAGTCCGGGATCGTGGCTGTTATTTTTAAATACTGTGACGACAATAAACTCCCGCTTTTAGACCTCAAAGATTTCAAGAAAGTATTGCAATACGCCACGGGGGAAGGCAAGGAAGCCTTTTCCAAAGATTACGGCCGGATCAGCACGGCTTCCACGGGGACGATTCTAAGAAAAGTCATCGAAATGGAACAGCAGGGAGCAGATCTGTTTTTTGGCGAAAAGTCCTTTGATGTCGATGATCTCACGCGAATTGACGACCAGGGCCGGGGGGTGATAAACATCCTTCGCCTTACCGACATCCAGAACCGACCCAAACTCTTTTCGACATTTATGCTGAGTTTGCTGGCCGAAATCTACAGCACCTTTCCCGAACAGGGAGATACTGAAAGACCTGAACTTGTTTTCTTTATCGATGAGGCCCATCTGATCTTTAAAGAAGCCTCTGATGCCCTGCTGGAGCAGATCGAAAGTATTGTCAAACTCATCAGGTCTAAAGGCGTTGGAATTTACTTTGTCACCCAAAACCCAACAGACATTCCCAATGAGGTACTCTCCCAGCTCGGATTAAAAATCCAGCACGCCCTCAGGGCTTTTACCGCCAGAGATCGTAAGGCCATTAAATTGACGGCCGAAAATTATCCGACTTCAGACTACTACGACACCAAAGAAGTCCTTACGGGATTGGGAATCGGAGAAGCGCTGGTAACCGTACTGGATGAAAAAGGACGTCCGACCCCCCTGGCCGCTACCCTGATGCGCGCCCCGATGAGCCGTATGGATATCCTCACCGATGCGGAACTTACAACAGTTGTAAAAAATTCGCGTATTGCAGATTCCTATAACGAGGTTGTAGACCGTGAAAGCGCCTATGAAATTCTCAATAAAAAAATTGAAAAAGCCCAATCCAAAGCCCCACCTCCCGCTCCTAAAACGTCCCGTAGAAGGAGTTCCAGGCGTCAGGATCCCATCGTGAAAGTCCTGACCAGCGCTACCTTTATCCGGGGTGTGATGGGTATTTTAAACAAAGTGCTCAAATAATCAGAACCCTAACAAATTTTAGTTCCAATACATGAGAAAAATCCCGCTATTTCTGTGCCTTGCCTTTTTGGTTGTCCAGTGTACCACTGATAAAAAAGATCCTTTCCGGGTTGATAAGGACCGGGTTGGCAAACTCGAAAAAACCCATACTGTTTCGGATTTGGAAACGGTCTTTGAAACGGATTCCCTGATCCGGGACACCACACGTATGAATATGGGAAGGAATCGAAAAATCGAAATTTATGAAAAAGGAGGGGCACACCTGCTTACCCTAACCCCATCCCAGGATTCAGTGCCCGGAATTGAATCGGTCTGGATTCGGGATCCCAGGTATAAAACTGCTGAGGGAATCGGCATGGAAACAACTTTTGGAGAAATAGAAAAAACATATGAAATCCGTAAAGTGGTTAGCTCCCTGAACAATGTCCTGGTACTGCTCAAGGATAACCCCATGTATTTTACCATTTCCAGGGAAGAGCTCCCGGGCGCCCTCAAATATTCCGGAACACCTGTGGAAGCTGTTCAGATTCCGGATGAAGCCAGGGTAAAATACGTAATGGTCGGCTGGGAATAAATGCTCCATCAAATCCATGACCCCCTTTTCTGTATTTCTTAAAAATGTCCTTGCCACAACCTACGGGAAGTGGTTCAACCTGGTTGCCCTATTCAACCCTGCCTACGCCGGTAAACTGGCCTTTGAGACTTTTATCAAAGTTCGTAAAGGAAAAGTACAGCCGGAGCAACAGCCCTACCTGGATGAAGCCCGGCACAGTGTGGAGATTGTCAATGGGTCGCGCATTCAAACCTACCAATGGCCAGGAACGGGGCCACGTGTATTGCTTATTCACGGTTGGGAAAGCAACTCTTTTCGATGGCGAAAACTGATCGAAGTCCTCAGGAATGATAATTTTCATGTGATCGCCTTCGACGCTCCCGCCCATGGGTATTCAACAGGAAAAATCCTGCATGTGCCTCTGTATGGAGAGTGCGTGGAGCATATGGTAAAGCAATTTGAGCCCAAATATGTAATCGGGCATTCCATGGGGGGCATGACTGCCCTGTATCACGCGCACAGACATCCCAATGAATCCGTTGAAAAAGTGGTCACCATTGGGTCACCGGCAGAATTTGAAGCCATAGCGAGGTCCTATCAGCAAATGCTCGGATTTAACGATCGGGTGCTCAATGCCTTTGATCGGGTAATTTATGACGAATTCGGATACCACATCCACGAATTTGCCACCCCGGAGTTTATTCGGGGAAATCCCAAAAAAGGGCTTTTGCTTCATGACAGGCTGGACCTGATCGCCCCCTTCCACGCATCCGAGAAAGTTCACCAGGCCTGGGAAAACAGCACGCTGGTTCCGACCGAAGGCCTTGGGCACTCCATGCATCAGGAGGATGTCAATAGACAAATCGTGGAATTCCTCAAAAACTAGCACTCATATTGTGCGGCCGGATTTGGGTATTTTGTATTTTTACGGGTATTAAGAAAGTTTAGTATGCAGAACGTCTCACCATTCCACATCGCCATACCCGTACACAACCTGGATGAGTGCCGAACATTTTATCGCGAAATTCTGGGCTGCCAGGAAGGCCGAAGTAGTGATCACTGGGTGGATTTTAATCTCTTCGGGCACCAGCTCGTCATCCATTACAAACCAAAAACAGAAGAGGTTCTTCACACCAATGCGGTGGATGGTAAAAATGTACCGGTACCCCATTACGGGGTGGTCCTGCCCTGGGAGCAGTTTGAGTCTTTTTCAGAGGAATTAAAAGCCAAAGGGGTTGATTTTGTTATTGAACCCTATATTCGGTTTAAAGGGGAGGCCGGGGAGCAGGCTACCTTATTTTTTCTTGACCCTGCCGGCAATGCCCTGGAATTCAAGTCTTTCCGAAACATAGATCAGCTATTCGCCAAATAATTCTGTCTATTTTTTAATAAATCTATGGTAGGCCCACAGCCCCACTCCATAGACTAGGGCAAAAATCAGGGCTTCCACACCCTCTTTTTGCATCACTTCCGAAGAAAAGCTCCTTTCGAGTATTAGTGATACCACGAAGTAAAGGACCCCGCCAATCAATGCCTGGGAAAGTAACCGCTGTTTTGTCATCGTTATATTGTTTAATTCTTCAAGAGTTGGCAATCCTGCCTTGAAATCTTTTTACAAAGCAAACACTGTTTTCAATTCCGATATAAGGGCCGTAGTTCTCCATTTCTGAATACCCGGCTTTCCGGTAAAAAGCAATGGCTTCAGGCTGGCGTTTACCCGTTTCCAGAACGCATCGTACCGCCCCGGACTCAAAGGCCCATTCCTCAAGGCCGGAAAGCACTTTATGAGCTGCCCCCGAACCCCGGTAGGCCGGGAGGACATACATGCGTTTGATTTCAAAACTGTCCGCCTTAAACGGTTTTATGGCCCCGCAACCCACCGGGGATTCCCCGTCAAACACCAGTAAGACCCGATCCAGACCCTGGATACTATTGAATTGATCGTAAAATCCGTGTTCAGCTCCATCGCGTTCCTCGAGTTCGGCATCCAGCTTCGCTACGAGAAGTTTGAATCCCTCGTCCCGAAAATCGGTGCGCCTGGTATGAAAGGAAGTACTACTGCGCATATCATCCGAGTTGCAAGCCACGGCGGCGGACCCAGTAAAAGGCAAAAATCAGGTTAGGCACCCAGCAAAGCCAGGCCACGATTCTGTACGCGGTCAGGAATTCACTAAAAATCAATATAAGTACGGGCATCCATATTCGCAGTGAAACAGCAGCAAAACAGGCTGCATAACTGTAGATCATATAACCTTCATGGGCAGTCAGGTCCCCAGAGCGAATGGAAGTATAAGCTTTGAGGGTAAAAAAGATCCAAAGTACCCCGAGGAAGAAAAACCCAAGGCTGGCAATCCAGCCACCTGTAGCGAAAAATGAAAGGTAAATCCCGCATGCTCCGCTGATCAGGGCTGAGACGACATACACCTTGCCCAGGATTTTGTGCCACTTCAGGTAATAGCGCCGAAGTGCCCGGCTGAACTGAGTCCAGCCCACCAGAAGGGAGGCTCCCCCAAAAACAATATGACCGTAAAAAGCCACATTCCATGGCAAACTCCCGAGAATCTCAACCGGCTTGGTGGCGAGAAGTCCCATATCCCGTCCTCCGAGCAAATATAGAAGGGGATAAAATCCAATAGTGATCGCCAGCATTCCGAAAGCTACCCAGGCGAATTTGTTCGTTCTTGGTTTCATAGGTGATGTATTCCCTGGTCCCTAGCGGTACCTCCAACTTGTGATATCAGCACCTTCAGGGGCCGATTTAGCAATCCGTTCCATGATTTTAGGTACATACATACTGTTGTACCGAAGGCGACTGATGTGATTGGGTTGGTCCGGATCGCCATTCCAACAGTGCTCCGCCCGATCACCATAAAGCACCTCGCCCTCGTAATACGGGTCCGTGGTACTCTCGAGGAAATCTTCCATCAGATAGACGGCGTTGTTCAGATAGTAGTTGTCCATGTCACCGCAGTAAATATGGATTTTACCTCTTAGTTCCGGTCCGAGCTTTTCCCAATCGCGTTCTAAAATGTATCTGAGGTCGTAATTTTCCCGCCAATAATCCGCTACTTCCTTATCGATAACTCCGGTACGTTTATCCCATATGCGTTGCGGATACCCTTCTGCTCCCTGAGGAGAATAGGTCGCTTCCCAAATATCCCATTGCTGGCCTGAGCGGCTTTTGTCCCCCAGCACGAGCTCCAGGATGTTGTTCTCCCTTATGGTACTCTGGACATTACCGAGGTAATCACGGTGTGCCGGGACTTCTATGGGTTTATGGGCACTTTCCGTCCAATACGCATTGGTGTCCTCATAGATATTTGTCAGGCAGTAGGCCCGAAAGTCGATGGGGTCCGGGCAGGCAGCAAAACATCCGTTGTACTCCTGAGGGTACTTGACCTGTACGGCGAGGGCCTCCCACCCCCCTGTTGAACCGCCGTAAAGAAACCGCGACCACCCTGCTCCGATACCCCGGAACTGGGATTCGATAAAGGGAATCAGTTCATAGGTGATGGCATCTCCATAAGGCCCCTGACTTGCTGAATTAACCGCGTAGGAATCGTCGTAATAGGGTGTGGGATGCTGGATCTCAATAATGAGGAAACGGGGGAAATCGGGTGAATTCCAGCGCTGGTAAAAGTCATATGCTTCCTGCTGTTGGATAATATTATAGCCCTCAACCCCGAAGCGTTCCGAGTATTCCGGTTCCATTCCAGGATCGGGTGGCGTGGTACGAAAACCCCCGAAGTCCGAAGGAAAATGGCCCTGAAAAACCATGAGTGGATATCGGGCCTCCGGGTGCGCTTCAAAGTCCTTCGGCAGCAGAATATGTGCGCCCAGATACATATCGCGACCCCAGAATTCAGAAAGTCTTTCGGACTTTATTTTGACATGTTTAATCCATGGGGTATCCTCGGGGGCGGGTATCGGGGGAATGATCTGATCCATCACCAATTCAAGTCCGGTGACTCCATTTTTTCCGACATTAACGGTTATCGGTTTGCTGTAGAGGTTCCCTGGAGATCTGTTCCACTGCTGTCCCTCTCCATTATCCATGGGAAGCTTAACGGTATGACCCGTCGAGAGATTAAATGTTTCATAGACGTGAAGCAAAGCCTGTACCTGATATTCCCCTGGGGGGATCTCTGAAAGACTTTCATATGGGAAACCCAAAGCACCTGAATCAAAATCCATCCCAGCTCCGGGCTGCATTCCCTCCACGTTCATGCCAAAAATTAATTGGGTATTGAGCCCTGCACTGATCTGAAACCTGGGTTCCTGCGAGGCGTCATTTGAGAACATCAGTAATAGACGTCCATCTTTTGGGGAGTCCGCAACGGCTTCTGTAAAGGAAATACGAATCGTATTTGCACTTGTGGAATCTCCGGCATTTTCACATCCCGAGAATATTATGGCTGAAAAAACGAGTGTAAGTAATACGCGCATGACCTATTTTTTTAAAAAAGATAGGGCTTTTTAAGAGGCGCTACAATACTCAAATAAAAATTAAAACTTCACCTGAAGCGTCAAAACCCTGAAGTTCAACGATTCAGTATACGAAAACTCCGGATAAATCGTTAGAGGTTAAAGCCGTTACCCAAAAATCTTACGACCATGAAACGTTGGCATTACGCAGCAATTCTCCTCGGCCTGCTGATTTGGTTTTCAAGTTGCAGAAATGATGAAGGAGATCCGGAATTTGAGACCCTCAATCCGGTAGAAAATACGGACCAATAAGCCGTTTTTTATATAGTACTACTTTATACGGCGGCCTGGTGCCGCTCCCTGGCCAATAGGGTGTTCTTCAGCAACATCGCTATGGTCATCGGCCCCACTCCTCCGGGTACAGGGGTGATGAATGAAGCCTTCTCACTAACGGCTTCAAAATCCACGTCCCCGCAAATGTAGTAGCCCCTTTCCCGGGTCTCATCCGGGACCCTGGTGATTCCCACATCGATAATCACTGCACCTTCTTTTACCATATCTGCTTTCAGAAAGTTTGGGATCCCCAGAGCCGAAACCACAATATCTGCCTGGCGGGTCAGAGAGGCAATGTCCCTGGTGCGGCTGTGGGTAAGGGTAACGGTTGCATTTCCTGCCGGGCCCTTTTGGCTGAGCAAAATGCTTATAGGCCTTCCCACAATATTACTTCTTCCAATCACTACAGCGTGCTTTCCCGAAGTTTCAACCCCGTATCTTTTGAGCAATTCCATAATGCCAAAAGGCGTAGCCGAAATAAAGGTTTCCATCTGCAGTGCCATCTTGCCAAAGTTGGCCGGGTGAAAGCCATCGACATCCTTATCCGGATGCACGGCCATCAGTATTTTCTCCTCATCAATATGTTTGGGGAGGGGTAATTGAACGATGTACCCGTCGATATCCGGATCTTCATTAAGCCTGTTTACCACCTCCAGGAGTTCTGCCTCTGTAGTTTCTTCGGGCAGTTGTTCTAACGTAGAATCAAATCCGATCCTCTTACAGGCTCTTACCTTGCTGCCTACATAGGTAAGGCTGGCTCCGTCATTCCCGACCAGAACGGCGGCCAGATGCGGGACTTTTTCCCCCCTGGCTGTCATCCCGGCTACTTCAGCCGCGATTTCGTTCTTAATTTCATTGGAGATTTTCTTGCCGTCGAGGAGCCTCATAATCCGTATTTTTTATGTGTAATTGAACCTGGCGAATCCTATCGCATGTTCTGCATCATCTGCATCATTTTCTTGCCGCCGCCACCTTGCATCATCTTCATCATTTTGCTCATTTGATGAAACTGTTTGAGCAGCTGATTTACTTCCTGAATGCTTGTACCACTCCCCTTGGCGATCCGCTTTTTCCGGCGCGCATCCAACTTGGATGGAGTGGAGCGCTCCTCGGGCGTCATGGAGTATATAATGGCTTCGATATGCTTAAAGGCATCATCGTCAATATCCATCCCTTTCAAAGCTTTACCAGCACCGGGGATCATACCCACAAGATCCTTCATACTACCCATCTTCTTGATCTGCTGAATCTGGCTCAGAAAATCGTCAAACCCGAAGGTATTCTTGGCAATCTTCTTTTGAATCTTGCGCGCCTGTTCTTCATCGAACTGTTCCTGAGCCCTTTCCACAAGGGAAACGACATCACCCATTCCAAGGATTCGGTCTGCCATCCGGGAGGGGTAGAAAATATCGATGGCATCCATCTTTTCCCCGGTACCAATAAATTTGATGGGTTTATTCACCACGGATTTGATGGATATCGCAGCCCCACCCCGGGTATCCCCATCGAGTTTGGTCAGGATCACCCCGTCAAAATCGAGAACCTCATTAAATGCTTTTGCCGTATTTACCGCATCCTGTCCCGTCATGGCATCCACCACAAAAAGTACTTCCTGGGGGGTTACCGCATTGCGGATGTTGGCGATTTCGGTCATCATGGCTTCATCCACAGCCAGACGCCCCGCAGTATCGATAATCACCACATTGTGGCCATTGGCTTTGGCATGGGCAACCCCTGCCTGGGCCAGTGAAACCGGATCTGAATTCTCTTTATCCGAATAAACGGGAACTCCAATCTGATCCCCAACCACATGCAGCTGATCAATAGCCGCAGGACGATAGACGTCACAGGCAACCAGTAAGGGATTCTTGCTTTTTTTAGTTTTAAGGAAGTTTGCCAGCTTTCCGGAGAAGGTGGTTTTACCAGAGCCCTGAAGACCACTCATCAGAATTACAGAAGGATTTCCCGACAGGTCAATCCCTTCGGCATCCCCACCCATGAGCTCAGTAAGCTCATCCTTGACGATCTTGGTCATCAACTGGCCCGGTTGTAGCGTGGTCAGTACATTCTGTCCAATGGCCTTATCCCGAACCGTATTGGTGAATTCCTTGGCAATTTTAAAGTTGACATCGGCATCCAGAAGCGCACGCCGAATCTCCTTGGTGGTTTCCGCTACATTTATCTCAGTAATCTGCCCATGCCCGCGAAGGACGTGCATGGCCTTGTCCAGTTTATCACTTAAGTTGTCAAACATAAATTTTGCCTTTTTTCAGGTCTTGCAAAGATAATAATCTGAGGTGGATTGGGGAAGGGATCACAACAGGAAGCATAGCGCTATGGCAATCGAAGCTGGCCCTATTCCTCAATCGGTCGAAACAAACACGGAACAGGGGCTCCAATACCTGCCACTGGAATACTTTCCACAACAAAACAGGAAAGCCTTCGGAGGTACTATTGTTTGATAATATGCATCGAAACCCGCATCTGCCTGTTGCAGGTTTCCGCGGATAAAATACTCCGGCTATTGAGCACCATAATTTTCGGACTAGGCGATTTTGTGCTCGATTTCAATTATTCAGGCTCACCTTTCCATTTAAAACATGGATGCAAAAAAGGTTTTGATCGAATACCTTTCACCTGATTTCACCCTTTAAGTACCTTTGACACATAATGAAATGACATTCAATGGCTTTTAAAAACAAAAACTTCCTTTGGCTGGGCATTGTACTCGGCGTCGTGGCACTTTTGATCTTTGGGGCTGACTATCTTGAGGATACGTCCTATCAGGGAGATGATTCGATTCGTTTTGTGGCCTCTGAATATTCGGACCTTGAAGCACTTTTAGCTTCAGAGCCATTTCAAAACAAGGTCCTTTATGTGGACCTCTGGTTCAGCTCCTGTCCTCCCTGCATAAAAGAGTTCAAAAATCCCCCACTCCTGAAAGAGCATTTTAAAAACCGGGATGACTTGGTATTCCTGTATATTTCGCACCGTACGTTACACCCCAATGCGCTTCAGTTATGGAAGAACGCGATACGTAAGTACAACCTTACCGGCTGGCATTATATGATGGACAGGGAATTTGAAACAAGACTATGGGCGGAACTCCGCTCGAAGGATTCATCAATTGCCAAAGGGTATCCGAGGTATTTGATCATTGATAATTCGTCCGGGTACAGGAATTACAGTGCACCGCAACCTTCCCAGGTCAAAGAGGTAAAAGCACTTTTGGAACCCTTGCTGGACCGTTGATTCCAGATTGCAAACGTCGTTTTCTGCACCAATCCAATACGGGTCTTTAAATAACCATGTTACCGTAACCATTAACAAAGTAGTGCGCATAAATTGACAGGATTCCCTGGAACATATAGTCCTATTCAGACGAAAATTCCACCCGCCAAGCTATTGTAAAGCAGCATCCCAGACCGGATCCCAGTCCCCCTCTTCTTTCAGGTAGGTGATCACCTCAGCGCGCATCCGGTGGGTTTCAGCTTCAATCTCCCTGAAAAGCTCCTGATATTCCGGGTATTTTTCAAAGGCTGAAAACGTTGAACCTTTCAGATGGCTGTAAATGCCCAGCCGATGTCCGGGCTCAAAAAAAGCTTCATTCAGTGCCCTTAGGAATCCCTTCAGATCATTTTGCACGTAAGCGCAGTGCATCGGATAAAATTTATTGGCCAACATAACGCGTTTGCCGTGCTGATTGTAATAAGAACACAAAAAGTCCGCGAAAAACGTAGCTTTTTCTTCATCACCTTCTGCCCTTAGAACTTCGATGTATGTCCGCACCGGCCCAATTTCAGAAAGCTGCAGGCTCTCAACCGTCATTTTTCCGGACGCTATATCCCTGTACAATTCAGAAAAATGCTGAAGCAGGATGTCACGGGCTTGCTTAACATTCCCTTGCAAATAATACACCCTCGCCAGGTTTGTATACCCAAGCTTTTTGTCCAGCCCTTTGTCCTCCATCCAAATATGGGTCAGATCCAGGGCGTCCGGGTACCGCTGCTCGATAATACAGATCTCATAGGCCGGCTCATAGGTGTATATCGGGTTGTCCGGAAACTTCACCTGATTCAGATGGGCGTACTTTTTGGCCATGGGTACTAAATCCAAGTCCAGGGCCAGGAGCCTTCCCCAAAATAAGAATCCATAGGTATAGGGCTGTTCTTTCAGGGCTTCCTGAATCACGCTGAATGCCGACAGATAATTGCCTCCCGGTTGATCGGCCAACATAATGGCTTTGAAAAAAATCGATCCCCTGCTTGGATTTTCCTTCGACGCTTCTTCCAGAATGATCACAAAGGCTTTTTCCCGCTGGTCCCATTTCCAGAATAAATCCCGGGCATATACATTGTTATAAAGGTGGTTTAGCGGGTCCAGTCTCAAGGCGTTCTCCAAATAGCCATGGGCAGTGTGATATTTCCCGATACCCCTGAAGACCTGGTGGAGCCGGTAACTGCTTCTGTGGTGATTCGGATTCATCTCCAGCACCTTGCGAAAGCCGGATATGATCTCGGTAGAATCATTTAGAATGTTGCCCTGTATGTAATCGAAATCCGCTTTGGCAAATAACACTTCAGGGCTTTCAGGGTTCAATTCCAAGGCCATTCTCATATACTTTTCCATCATCCGATCCCGTTCCTCCTGGTTTAAACTGCCGTAATAATGCCACCTGCCGTACAAAAAGGTAAGCTCTGCATAAGCTTCGGCAAAATAAGGATCCAATTCTACTGACCTTTCCAGCCAGTGTATGGCCTGTGTAATCGAATCTTCGTACCGCACTTTTCCTTTTTTAACGGCCTTGAGGTATAATTCCAGGGCTTCCAGGTTGGCAGTCCTCCTTTGACGGATCAGATCCCTTACATCCTCAGGCAGGGAGCGCTTCAATTGCATGGCGACTTTATTGGAAATTTCCTCCTGCATTTCAAAAATAGCCTCGGAATTTTCCTGGAACGATTCAGACCAAAGCTGAATTCCGGTTTTGGCATCTATGAGTTTAACCGAAGCCTTAAGTTGATTTCCCTGGTGCGAAAGGGACCCATCCACCAGATAATCAACACCCAGCCTTTTTCCGATTTTCGAGCAGGCTTCCCTTTTATCGACCTGAAAGGAAGAGGATGCGGTCACCACCTTTAGCATACTCAGGTTGCTCAGGGAATTGAGGACTTCGTCCGCAAGTGCGTATGCTTTGTAGCCCTGGGCAGAATCAGCGCCCAGATAGTCAAATTTGAGTACGGCGAGGGATTTTTCTCCTTCCGGGGAATTGCTCCCCCCCACAGCGGATATCCCAAAAATCGCAAATAGAATGGCTAGGGCCCCTAAAGCCAATGGGAGCAACACTTTTCTGGATTTGGATGGCTCAGAGACCTTCGCATCCCTAGAGGTATGTCCGTTCTGGTCCGCCGTGCTGGGGGAGTACCCGAAGTATTCCCTAAAGCAGGTAGAGAAATAAGTAGGGCTGTTAAAGCCTACCATATAGGCGATCTCGGTGATCGGGTACTGATCCGTCTTAAGGAGCTCCAGGGCCCTGTCCAACCGAATCTCACGAATAAACTGGCTGGCCGACTTTTGTTCCGCTTCCCTGACCCTCCGGTACAATTCGGAACGGCTGATGCCCAGTTCTTCCGCAAGCGCAGAAACCCCGAACTGGGGGTTCAGTAGGTTGTCCAGAACAACCTGCCTGGCTCTTAATATAAACCCATTGGAAGGCATTACACGCTGAATGTTGGAGGCTTTCCTTTAAAGATAACCTTTTCGCAAAAAAGTTAAAAACGGGTGGCTTCACTGGACGGCCCTCCTGGAAAAACAATGAAACCCCATTAGTAATGGGCATATTCCCGTTTAGGAGGTCGTTCGGAACATAGTTTCAAACCTTAAAAAAAAATTTAAGGTGTTTGTATCATGCCTGAAACCAGCTCTATGTTGAATTCCGGAGCTTTAAAAGGCAATCATAAACCTAAAAACAAACATTATGAAAACAAAAACTTGTATCGCACTGGCATCAATGCTATTGATCTTTTCCTGCTCTGATCCAGAGGAACCGGCTTTGGGAGTAGAAGAAATGCAAAGTATTCAAATCAAGAGCCCTATTGCCGAAATACTCTCCACGGAGAGGGGCAAGGCATCTATGTCCGCCCTCTTTCGCCCCCAGGGTACCGCCAAGGGAAATGGGAACGGGGTTGTATTTATAAAAAATGCCGCTGATTATGTGGCGTGTAGTTTTGGGGAAGATCGTTTTGTCTGTTTCTATGAGATTGATGAAAACGGTTTCTACAGGTCTCCTATCGATGTTACATTCCTTCCAAACGGAGAAGCTCAATTCAATTCGCGTTCCAAAGACTTTGCCGTAGAAGTTTATAACGAGGTTTTTGACCTGATCTATTCCAACCTTTGCTATGAAGAACGTGTGGGTAATTTACACATAAATGTGAAAGCCCCCTTTGAATTGATTACCGATGATCCTTTCGTGGATTTTGATTATTACACCCCGGTTTTCAGTGATATCTCTTCTGCTAACAATTTGCAATTGACGGCCCTGGTCAATGATGCGGCACGAAACCTCGACATTGATAATCTTACCTGGGATTGTACGGACCCGACCTCCGAGAAAAAACTTAAGGTTACAAGCTTATTTACTCCGAGTGGAAACTTAAATGTGAAGATCTCACTCAGGTAGTCCACGATCTTCCCTATCAGCTAATCTTGAACCATCAGTTCCACACTGATGGTTTTTTTTGAGGAGTCACTGAATAATCCATAAAGCAAAAAATTGTCGAATCCCCATTCTTAGACCCGAGTGAGTAAGTAAGATAAATTGTATCTTCCTACTTCAACATTCACGAAATAACCCTTGCCATGTTCAGACGCCTCTTCTTGATTGTTTTATTCGGATTCCTCCTCAACAGCTCCTTCGGACAATCCCAGATCTACGAACTCAGGGTGTATGAGCTCGATTTTTTCAGGCCTGCAGAAGTTTTGCACACTTACCTGGAAAAGGCTCTGATCCCGGCCCTGAACCGACAGGGGATTAAACATGTGGGAGCTTTTGAGGAAGCAGGCGATGCCCTGCCCAAAAAGCTATACCTGCTCATAGCTTATGATAACATGGGAGCTTACGGTACGGTAACAGATGCCCTTAGAAAGGATAGTAACTACCTTTCGGCTGCCGAACCCTATTTTGAAGCGCCTGAAGAAAAGATCGCATACAACAGGTACGAAAGCAGTTTTATTCGATCCGTTGTGGGCTTTCCAGACCTGTTAAAACCGGCTGAGGATTCCGAGCTATTCGAATTGCGGATATACGAAAGCCACAATGAGGATGCCCTGAGGCGAAAGGTAAAGATGTTCAACGATAGTGAATTCAAAATATTCGAGGAGGTGGGGTTGCCCATGGTATTTTTCGGGGAAAACATTTCAGGGCATCAAATGCCCTGTCTTACCTACCTGCTGGCATTTAAGGACAAAGCCGGGCATGAAGAAGCCTGGTCTAAGTTCGGCCCGCATCCCGAGTGGCAGCGCATCACCAAACTCGAGGAATACGCCAACTCCATGAACGACATCACACGTGTATTTCTCAAACCTTTGCCGTATTCGCAATTGTAGACTGCGGGTTTCAGGTTTTTGTGGGTGGCCTTTCCTTATCCCTGATTTTGGGGGTTTCCTGAATGGAAGTTGCTGGGGTTGTGTGTAATTTGTTACTGGGGTGGGCAGGACTTTTCACCCCCCTATGATCACTGATGAAATGGAGCATACCTCCATTTCGCCTACCCTCATCTCAGCATTTCACAGCAGTGCCCGAGGCCGTAACCATAATCATCCCACCATTGGCTCCCAGGGTCTCATAATCCAGGTCAATCCCGATGACTGCATTGGCACCCATTTTTCGGGCTTCTTCCTGCATTTCAGAAAGGGCGTTGTTTTTAGCTTCCCGCAGTACGCGCTCATAGGAGCCAGACCGGCCGCCTACAACATCCCGGATGCCTGCAAAAATATCCTTGAATATATTAGCGCCAATAATGGTTTCGCCCGTTACAATACCGAGGTATTCAGATATGGGGTGGTTTTCAAGGGTGTTCGTAGTGGTCAATAGCATGCTAAATGATTTATAGTTCGAAAAGTAATTGCACCGGGAAACCTAATGCTACCGGTATACCCTTTATAGGTGTCGGGAATTGAAGAAATGTTACGCAGAACTGAAAGGAAATTGCACGGGTGTGAATTATCTTGGTTTTGGGGAGGGAGGGTAACCCCACCCATTTGATCATAACCACGCCAATACCAAACACATGATATTGTACTTTTTCGATGAACAACACGATTTTAGCAAATTGAGGCAATAGATCGTAATTTTTTGACTTTCATCTCCGAGAAGGAGTCATTGATCGCCTGCTGGTGTATTTTACGGAAGGTTTATCAAAAAAAAAGCCCTGATTCATGTTGGGAAAACTTGTGATAAACCCGGACAAGAACACTTGAGAAATGGAGATTAAGCGATGAAAACGCTGCAAATAGCCACATTAGATACACTGGATAACGCCCAGCTGCTTTCGCTGATCAAAAAACACAAGTGGGCAGGGCTTTCAAAAGAAGCCATGGACAAAATCGTCCAAATCCTGTCAGGTCGCGGATTGGATAAGGACGTTCTAAGGCGGATCGGATATCTGAGTGCAGATCCCTTTAATGAGGCCCTAAAATATTACCTCGCCTTCAAGCGATATTCCAAATGGGTTTTTGTGTGTTACCTTGTCTTCATCGGCTCTATCCTAACTTCATATCTTTTCGAACCTTCTCCTGTAATATCTGTAGGTTTAATCCTCATTTTTTCCTCCCTGCTGACTCTGGTCATGGTAGCGTTATTTAAACAATCCCTTTTCTACAGGGCTTTAGGCGCTTACCACTCGGATGGGAGCCCCCTGGCTTTTTTCTTCCTGGGAATGCCCCTTTTCTTCCTGATGTATTTCAGTTACAAGCAAAAAATGGAAACGCGACTCGAAGAGTTGGTCTAGGCCTTGGCGTAAAAAATTCAAAGAACTTATTATATTTACTACAACCGGGTCAGGCATCCCAATGTTCCGGCAGGCCATTTCTTTTGTTCCAATAACACCACAAAAATGAAACTGACTAAAATTCAATGGGTAACGCTGGTGGCACTCCTTGCCTATCTGGTTTATGAGTTCATCCTGATTCCCAAATGGGAGGCAACCCTGCCGGAATCCGACCCTGTAATACGAGCAGATATTTTTCTGATCTACCCAGTCCTGCTGATTCTTGTCCTGATCTCCGCAATCCAGTTTTTTCGTAAAAAATAGACCCAGATATGACCGAAAGACGAATCATAACGTTCCTGTTTATGATCGCCCTTATTGGATGTAAAGGCGATCCGAAAACGAAGGCCCCCGCTGAAACTCAGGGGGCAGAAATATCCAGTCCGCCCGAAGAAACGATTGGCGGTGAGGTAACCGGGTCGCGCGATTTCTGTTATGTGCGTAAGTCCGCTGCCCCGAGTACTATGGGTGAGGCCTATAATTACGACTTTATTCGTTTTAGGTTGAATGACGGAGATAAGGTCGAAGGAACCTTTCTGTCTTCACCCTATGGTACAGATGGTTCACGTGGATCGATCTCTGGTATCTACCAGGAAGACCAAAAACGCTTTAAGACGACGACCACCTATTTGGCGGAAGGGGAGTATTACGAGGAGCAGCGAGACTACGAAATCGGGGCGGAAGGAGTTTCGCTTTTAGATGACTCAGGCAAACCCATTATCACTGTCCCTGTTGTTTCCTGCGAGAAGTACACCGTTGAAATGAGGGCGTACCAGCAGGGAATCCTGAAAAAAAAGGTGAACACTACGGACCGCAGCCGACTGAAACAGGTCAAAGAAGTTAACGATTTCGGATATACGCAGCAGCAGCTGGATAACCTGCGTTTTATGGAGCTTGAAATCGACCTGGACAATGATTACACCACCCGGGAATACCTGCTCTACATCATGGATCCGATGGTGTGTGGCAGCGGTGGGTGCAACCTGCTTATCATTGATGAAAACGGGAAAACACTTTCCAATACAACTGTGGTGAAACTGCCCATCTATCTGCCTGCTACTACAATAGAAGGTATGAAGTCGAAAGGATCCTGGAAACCCCTGTATGTATGGAGTCAGGGATTCAGGAAACTCGATTCGGAGGATGGCAAATATCCTTCCAATGCCTCTATGGCCACGGAAGTACCTCAAGAGGAATTAGAAGGGCATCCTGAAAACTATCAGTTGGTTTTGGATTATCTGGAGTAGGCTAACTGCCCGGATCAACTGCCTGCCTGATAAGAAATCTGGATGTCAGAGGCTGAAAAGCAACCCCTTGCCATCTCAAGTATTTTAGTACCTTTCCGTAGCAAACAACACAAGTTATGACCGACCTTCAAATCGCCCAGGGTGCCGAGGCCCTTCATATCCGGGACATTGCTTCCAAATTAGATATCCCCGAATCCCAGCTGGAGTTTTACGGCAGCAACAAAGCCAAACTCCCCCTCTCGCTGATCGATTCGGAAAAAGCTTCCAAGAGCAACCTTATCCTTGTAACCGCCATTACCCCTACCCCAGCCGGGGAAGGCAAAACAACGGTTTCCATAGGTTTGGGCGATGGTCTGAATTACATTGGCAAAAAAGCGCTTACTGTAATTCGGGAGCCGAGCCTGGGACCCGTCTTTGGGATCAAGGGAGGTGCTGCTGGCGGGGGTCACAGCCAGGTCATTCCTATGGCGGATATCAATCTGCATTTTACAGGGGATTTTAACGCTGTTGAAAAGGCAAATAACCTGCTTGCAGCATTGATCGATAATAATATTCAGGCAAAAACAGGTAACCTGGGAATCGACCCGCGAACGGTTCTCTGGAAGCGGTGTATGGATATGAACGACCGCGGACTTCGAAAAATCATAGCTGCACTAGGGGGAAAAGCGGGAGGAATCCCCAGGGAAACCGGATTCAATATTACGGCTGCATCGGAGATAATGGCAATCCTTTGTCTTAGCAATGACTTTGAAGACCTTCAGAATAGGTGCGGGAACATTTATATTGGTGATACGTTCGATGGGAAGCCGGTTTATGCAAAAGATCTAAAGGCTGAAGGGGCCATGGCAGTACTTCTTAAAGATGCCATAAAGCCAAATCTGGTCCAAACCCTGGAAGCAAACCCGGCCATCATTCACGGCGGCCCGTTTGCCAACATCGCCCAGGGTACGAATTCCGTCCTGGCGACCCGAATGGGCCTCAGCCTGGCCGATTATGTAGTTACCGAAGCTGGATTCGGGGCCGACCTCGGAGCGGAGAAATTCCTTAATATTAAATGCCGTACGGCCGGATTGTCCCCAAAAGCCATCGTTTTGGTCGCTACAATCCGTGCCTTAAAATACCACGGTGGGAAACCTATTTCAGAACTGACAGAGGAAGACACAGATGCGCTTAAGGCGGGTCTTCCCAATCTGGACCGGCACCTTAAAAGCCTACAAAGTTTTGGCGTACCCGTGGTGGTCGCCATTAATAATTTTGTCAAGGATACCCCTGCAGAAAAAAAACTGCTTATGGACCACTGTACCGCACAGGGAATTCCAGTGGAAATAAGCAATGGTTGGGCCAAGGGAGGAGAAGGTTGTGCCCCTCTGGCTGAAGCCGTTGTAAAAGCCGCCTCGGGATGCGACACGCGTTTCAGGCCAACCTACGATCTTGAGGATTCCCCGCGGGTCAAAATGGAAAAAATTTGCCGCACCATCTACGGGGCGGAAAACGTTATTCTTTCAAATAAAGCCAGCAGACAACTCAAAAGGTTCGAAACCCTGGGGTATGGCAATCTCCCAATCTGTATGGCCAAAACTCAGAAAAGCCTTAGCGACGACGAGAAGAAACTGGGGCGACCTGAAAATTTTGATATCCATATTCGGGAATTTGAAATTGCCGCAGGGGCAGGGTTTGTTGTGCCGATTGCAGGTAACATCCTCAGAATGCCAGGTCTTCCCTCCAGCCCGGCCTCTGAGCGCATTACAATTGACCGGGATGGTAATATCTCAGGGCTGTTTTAGAAGGAATACTTCCGAATTTCAACCAAATAAACACAGAGATTATGCTTTGTCCTGGTTTCCGTAGAGTCGAGTGATAACAAGGACATGAGGAAACGTAATCGCCGCCAGGAAAGAAAAGAACAAGGGCAAGTATCCGTACTCGCTGTCTTTTAAAAACATAAAGGCCAGGGCAAGGGTAAATAAGGCTCCAATCCAGTAGATCGCAGAGGCTTTTAGGTACTTCTTTCCACTTTTAAGACTGATATTCCCATAGAGTAGCCGAACCTGATCTGCAAGGGATGGAATGGAATGCCAAACGACAAAATATATGGCGAAAGCCCATAAAAGGGATGCCGTATTAAATACGACGAAAAATAATCCCAACAATAACAACTCCCTTAGGATGTAGCGTAGAAACTGGCTTATGTAGAAATTTGAGAATGCCAGGGTCAGGAATAACAAAAAACTACCAAAAAGGATGTAAGCTATCCAATCCCCTGGTGGTGCATACCCGCTGATATCGTATATGATTTCGGATACTTCTGCCCTGTGCGCATAGAACAATAGAAAAAGTACCACCAACCCATAGGTCAAATAGAGCAGCTTCTGAAGGCGTTTACTGTTGCCTTTGCGCTTCACCCAATGTTGTTCTCCAAAATGATAGGCGCTGAATGCAATAAACAGGGAGAGCGCAAGTATTGGGAGCAGGTAAAAAAGCAGGGCACTGAGGCCGACAAAACCAATATAGGCTGCAAGTATACTCAGGCCGGTTCTCTTCTGATTCCCGCCTATACCTTTCCGCCTGAGTATTTCCAAATCATTAGCCCCGTGGAGTATGCCAAAAGAAAAGATCAGCGTAAAGGCCAATACCTCCTCTACAGACTCACCAAAAAAAATCGCCAGCCATAGAAAAAAGAAGGTGGATACCATCATGGCATTTCTCAATTCCGCACTTTTCCACCGATTATTTTTCATAATGTTTAACAATTTATGTTTTTATTTAGACATTTCTGTTTAATTATTTATTAATTTTATTAAACAAAACTACTAAAAACTAATTATTATGATGAGTCTTTTTTCAAATTTTTCGCTCGTGACCAAGATGGCTACGGACGATTATGTAGGTTTCACCTTTTTTGTTGGGTGTATGGCCATGATGGCTGCCTCCGCATTTTTCTTCCTGTCTATGAATCATTTCGACAAGAAGTGGCGCGTTTCAATTCTGGTTTCCGGCCTGATCACCTTTATCGCGGCGGTCCACTATTGGTACATGCGTGACTATTGGGCGGTGAACATGGAATCCCCTACCTTCTTCAGGTATGTAGACTGGATACTTACCGTACCATTGATGTGCGTAGAGTTTTTCCTTATCCTCAGGGTAGCCGGGGCTAAGAAATCCCTGATGTGGAACCTGATCTTTCTCTCAGTGATTATGCTGGTTACCGGCTATTTCGGAGAAGCTGTATTCCGCGACCAGGCATGGCTCTGGGGTCTGATTTCCGGGATTGCCTACTTTATTATTGTTTACATCATTTGGTTTGGTTCCGCGAAGAAATTGGCAGAAAACGCAGGAGGTGCTGTGCTCAGTGCCCACAAAACCCTTTGCTGGTTTGTACTCGTCGGATGGGCGATTTATCCGCTTGGGTATATGGCTGGAACCCCAGGATGGTATGAAGGATGGTTCTCGGGCCTCAATATGGATGTCATCTACAATATCGGGGACGCCATAAACAAAATAGGTTTCGGACTGGTGGTCTATAACCTTGCTGTAAATGCATCCGGCTATAGCAGCGAAAAAGCATAGATGTCTTTTTGGATGATTGATGAGAAAAGGGCTTCCTGTAGTGGGAAGCCCTTTTTTTGTTTGTTTCATTACAGCCCAAAAGCGAAAGGGTATACAGAATCCCTGAATGATGAAAAACACGTACTTTTAAAGAGACAAAAAAACACCGCCTCCCTCAAGTAGGGAGATTGCAGAGAAATACCGAATATGTTTGTTTACCTCAGGCAGCTTCGCCGGAAACTTATAAACGGGAATTCCTTCTTAAAGTACCTGCTCTACGGGCTGGGAGAATTACTTCTTATTGTTATGGGGATCCTTCTTGCCTTATATGTGGATAACTGGAATGACCACAGGCTTGAAAATAAGCGGGAGCAATTCTACCTCACCGAGCTGCGAGCCGAATTCGAAGCAAGCCGGATCAAACTGGAAAACCTCATTGAAGCAAACCGTCAGACGTATTACAAAGCAAGTGAAATTGCCAATGTCATGATACAGGGTGGAGAAGGCCTGAGTGAACTCGAGTTTTCAGGCCTCTTGTTTCACTCATTCTCTGATGAAATAACCTATAACCCAAACAACTCCGTACTACAGGAACTGCTCAACTCCGGGCGGCTTGAATACCTCTCGAACCCTGCCCTTCGGGGCCACCTTACCACCTGGTCCTCAAGGCTCGAACAAATTAGGCAGCAGGAACAAAACCTCAGGGAACAACGGGCCGAAGTCATGGAGCTGGCCCTAAAAGAGGGTGGTAGTATTCGGGGTATCCTGGAAAATACAGGGATCCTCACGGGGGAAATGGGGCTCCTGCCAAGTAATACAAAAACGAACAACCTGGACCTGCTGCATTCAAGAAACCTGGAAAACCACCTGTTAATTTTTATACTTACCGCCCGCCTTACTGAAAAGAACCATTACCTCCCCCTACTTATAGAGATTGAAACCATCATAGATCTTATAGACGGAAGCCTTGGAATGTAGAACTACATACGCTGGGGAACTTCAATCCCGAGCAATGCTGTGGCATTCCGGATCACTTCACCCACCTTTTCCGTGAGTTGCACCCTGAATTTCTTGTGCACCTCATCTGTTTCACCAAGAATCGGAACTTGCTGATACAGGGAGTTGAAATCCTTAACCAGGTCGTAGGTATAATTGGCAACCAGGGCTGGGCTATATTGCAGGGCGGCTTCTTCCACAATATGTGGAAATTGCTCCAGGTCTTTTAGGAGTTGCTTTTCCTTGACATGCAAATCGCCCAGGGAAGATGCCGGGATGGTTGCCCCAAAATCAAAATCCGCCTTCCGGAGTATCGATTGGATCCGGGCATAGGTATATTGAATAAAGGGTCCGGTATTGCCCTGAAAATCCACGGATTCCTCCGGGTTAAAAAGCATGCGCTTCCGGGGATCCACTTTCAGGATATAATACTTCAGGGCTCCCAACCCAATGGTATGGTACAGTTGTTCCTTCTCAACAGCGGAAAAATCATCAACCCTGCCGTGTTCCTCTGCAATTTGCCTGGCCGTTTCATCCATTTCCTCAATCAGATCATCGGCATCCACGACGGTTCCCTCCCTGCTCTTCATCTTGCCTGTGGGCAGGTCTACCATGCCATAACTGAGATGGTATAAGTTTTCGGCCCACTGATAACCCAGTTTTTTCAATATCAGGAAGAGCACCCTAAAATGATAATCCTGTTCATTGCCGACGGTGTAAACCATCCCCGTAATGTCCGGGTAATCCCGAACTCGCTGAATGGCCGTCCCAATATCCTGGGTCATATATACCGCAGTACCATCGGCCCTGAGCACAATCTTTTCGTCCAGGCCATCCTCCGTGAGATCGATCCAGACGCTTCCGTCCTCTTTGGTAAAGAACACTCCTTTTTCCAGGCCTTCAGCCACGACATCCTTACCCAGGAGGTAGGTTTCACTTTCGTAGTATAAGGTGTCAAAATCCACTCCCAGAGCTCCGTAAGTGGCATTAAACCCATCATACACCCAGCCGTTCATCAACTTCCATAAGGCAACGACCTTTTCATCCCCGGCTTCCCAGAGGCGAAGTAATTCCTGGGCTTCTTTTAGGCTTGGCGCCTGCTTCTCGGCCTCTTCCTGCGTCATTCCTTCGGATACCAAACGCAGCACTTCATCCCGGTAGGCATTGTTAAAGGCCACATAGTAATTCCCGACCAGCTTATCTCCCTTTAATCCTGAGCTCTCCGGAGATTCACCTTTTCCGTAGCGCTCCCAGGCTAGCATACTCTTGCAGATATGAATCCCCCGGTCATTGACGATCTGCGTTTTATAGACTTTATTCCCGGCTGCCTTTAAAATTTCGGAAACCGAATACCCCAGGAGGATGTTTCGGATATGGCCCAAATGAAGGGGTTTGTTCGTGTTTGGTGAAGAATATTCGACCATAACGACCCCCTTGGAATTGGGTTTTTGATAACCATAGGACACTTCATTCCGGATGTGATTGAAAAAATCCAAATAATAAGCATCGCTGATTTCAAGGTTTAAAAACCCCTTAATGGTATTAAAACCGGAAACCTGCTGAAGGTTGGATTTCAGGAACTCACCTATAGCATTTCCGATTTCGACCGGGTTTCCCTTCACCTGGCGAAGCATGGGAAAAACCACAACGGTAATATCCCCCACAAATTCCTTACGCGTAGGTTGTAATTCCACTGTTTCCAGCGTTGCACCAAAGAGGTCCTTAACCCCTTCTTTTACCTTTTGAATCAACAAGGCTGATAGGTCCATAAACCGATGATTAAGGCTGCAAAACTACATAATTTTAGACGCACTACAGCAGGTTTGAGGGAATCGATCGAAATGGCTAACTTTACGTAAAAACGCTATGTTATTGACATATTTTGGTTTCAACCGGGCTGCCGGGGTAGTGAATCACCTTCAATATCCACAGAATGCTCGTTAATGTATCCTACAATAATCCCGAACTAACCCGTAAGATAGACGATCTTCTGGGTAAGCCCTTCACATTGAAAGAAAGATGGGCGCTTAAAGGCATCGGGTCGCCTAAACTTTTTATTACCGGCTCGAGTATTGAAATTCAAAATCTGCTACTTCTCGATAATAACCGGAACAGCTGCAATATTGAACTCCGTCCCAAAGGAATTATTCTGCGATTCAGATCCTTATTAGAGACCTATGGCTTAATCATTCCGTATTATAAACTGACCCTGTATAAAGGGGATCTCGGTGTTTATACCGTTCATGTTGACAATCACTTTGTCAGGGTGCAGGCAGATACCAAGGCGATACAAAAGTTTTTTGTAAAGCTTCTCGGATACAAGGCCGATCAGATTCCCGAGGCCCCCCCCAGCATGGAAGACTTATGACCGCACATTCACAAGAGGTACGCCCCTTAAAAATCCTGCTCACCGGAGCCAATGGATATATTGGAATGCGCCTGCTGCCCGAGCTGCTCAGACAAGGTCATCATATTGTCTGTGCAGTGCGGGACGAGAAACGCCTTTCCATTGATTCGGAAACGCGGAAAAAAATAGAGGTTGTCGAAATAGATTTCCTGAAGCCACCCGGTCCCGGCGTATTTCCCTCCGATTTTGATGTGGCCTACTATCTGATCCACTCCATGAGTTCCTCGATTTCCGATTTTGACGTCAAGGAGGCAAAATCGGCGAGAAACTTCAACGCCTACATGGAACAGGCAAAGCCTTCCCAGGTCATCTACCTCAGCGGAATTGTGAACAATAGCGAATTGTCCAAACACCTCAGTTCGCGCAAAAATGTTGAGGAAATCCTCTACGAAGGCCCCTTTGAGCTCACTGTTCTTCGGGCGGGAATCATAGTGGGTTCAGGGAGTTCTTCTTTTGAGATTATCAGGGATCTCTGTGAAAAACTCCCCGTAATGATCACTCCTAAATGGGTGCTGACGCGAACACAACCTATTGCCATCCGCGATGTCATCCGGTTCCTTACCGGGGTTCTGGGAAGGGAGGATACCTTTAATCAGTCCTTTGATATTGGTGGCCCGGACGTCATTACCTATAAGGAAATGCTGGAGCGCTATGCAAAGGTTCGGGGGTTCCGGAATTGGATACTTACAGTCCCCGTGATGACTCCTAAACTTTCCTCTTACTGGTTGTATTTTGTCACTTCCACCTCCTATAAGCTGGCCATAAACCTTGTGGACAGCATGAAAATGGAAGTTGTGGCCCGCGACAGCAAACTTCAGGACTTACTGGGGATTAAAACCCATACCTATGAAGAAGCCATCGACATGGCTTTCGAAAAAATCGAACAGAATTTAGTGGTCAGCAGTTGGAAAGACAGTATGGTCAGCGGACGGTTCAACCAAAACCTGGAGCGGTATATTCAGGTACCTAAATTCGGGGTGCTTACGGACGAAAAACAGCGGAAAGTTGGCAATCGGGAAGCCGTCCTGGAAAACATATGGAAAATTGGGGGGGAAAATGGTTGGTATTATGCAAATTGGCTCTGGCGGTTCCGCGGATTTTTGGATAAAATAAGTGGAGGCGTTGGCCTTAGGCGGGGCCGGACGCATCCCGATAAAATCTTTGCCGGCGATTCCCTCGATTTCTGGAGGGTCTTGTTGGCCGATCGGGAAAAAGGCCGGCTCTTGTTATTCGCCGAGATGCGGTTGCCCGGAGAAGCCTGGCTGGAATTCCGTATTGACGATGAGGACATTCTGCATCAGACCGCAACCTTTCGTCCGAGGGGGTTGCTGGGTCGCCTGTACTGGTATGCCATCGTCCCACTTCACTACTTTATCTTCAGTGGTATGATTCGGAATATTGTGGAGAAAACGTAATCCTCAGTGGGCTGATTAACCCATTTAAAAGCCCGGCTTATGGTCATATACCTGGAAAAACCCGTCCCTCCTGAATGGGTTGGTATCCAAATCCGGAAAGGGAATTTGTCATAACTTCGTGCAAGGATTCAGTCTCATGCGGTGGTTTTCGAATATAAACTCTCTTTTCATTTTTATAGCTTGTTCAGTAAGCCTGGCAGGTTGTTCAAAAAAGGAGAGCGCCAGAGATGATGTCAAAAAAGTATATGTGGCGGAATCTGATTCCGGGTATCAGCTCATCAAAGATGGAAACCCCTTTTTTGTTAAAGGCGCCTGTGTGGGGGATGACCACTGGGCAGCCTTTAAGGAAGTCGGTGGTAATACCATCCGTATTTACGACCCTGTAAATCTCGGAGCAAAGCTGGATCGTGCTGATTCTCTGGGGCTAATGGTAGCAGTGGATATCCCGTTACCCGAATATACCGAACTAAACAACTGGTATGCCGATCCCGGTAATATGGAGCAGACGACCAAAGAAGTCTCAGAATTGGTTTCCCAGCACAAGGATCACCCTGCACTGCTTTTTTGGATTTTGGGCAATGAAATTCTTTATCCAAACTACCTTCAGGACAGAGATTTTGTCAGGAAATTCAATGCCCTGATCTCCTTGTGTCATGATTTGGATCCAAACCATCCGGTAACAACCACTGTAGGTGGCATGAGTCGCAGGACTGTATTGAGTCTTAAATGGGGGAGTTCTGAACTGGATTTTCTTTCTATTAACGTTTTCGGGTCGATCGCTTCCCTTCCATACAGAATGAAAACCATAGCAGCATTTTATAAACATCCCTTTATGATCACCGAATGGGGTATCAATGGTCCCTGGGAGGCCAGAGAAACAACTTCCTGGGGGGCACCTATTGAAAAAACCAGCACAAAGAAAGCTGAACAATACTCCGAGCGATATTCCGATATCATGGACTTAGACAGCACGCGTGTTCTTGGTGGGTTTTTCTTTTACTGGGGGGCTGTACATCAGGCTACCCCTACCTGGTTTAGTTCCTTTTTACCCGACGGACGGCCTACACAGGTTGTCCATGAAACCAATAGAATTCTGGGTAAAGTAGTCAGGCCATATCGGGGCCCCAGGCTCGGATACATATTGCTTGAAGGTCAGGGTGCCCCCGGGAATATAATCCTTACCCCAGGTGAGGAGGTAACCGCCTCCATTCACCATGCAACTCCGGATCCTTCTCAATTGGAAGTGAAATGGAATATCCGACCCGAAAACTGGAATCGATCCCCAAAGGCAACCTTAGACCTGGAATCCCCGGGGGTTATACCGACAGTTTTTACGCATCCAAATCCAAGGGAAGTGCTTTTTCAGACACCCTTAAAAGAAGGGCCTTACCGCCTGTATCTGTACTTAAGTGACAAGGAAGGTCACGTGGCAACAGCGAATATTCCATTTTTCATCCTGAACCCGGAATATGCACGATAACCCACATATTCAGGCTCCGATTCCCAAAGAGCAATGGGTTATCCGCATCCTGATCCTGTTAGGTGTGCTTTCTATTCTGAATTTTCTCTATTGGTTTTTTCAGCCAGCATTCCGGGGACATCCGGTTCTATATGGAATGTTATGTGTAGTCTTTGGGTATGGGATGCTGCGGCACCTATACCTCTGGTACCATTACGCAGCAATCAAAGTGCCCAAAACTCCTGCGGTTACCCCTGAAGTATCCATAGATGTGTTAACGACTTATTTTCCTGGTGAGCCCATAGAAATGGTGGAGAAAACCCTTCGGGCTATTAAGGATATTACCTATCCCCATACCGCATACTTATGCGATGAAGCTAACGATCCCTACCTGAGAAACCTTTGTGAGCAATTAGGTGTCCGTCATGTGACCCGGCTGACGCGGAAGGACGCCAAGGCCGGAAATATCAACAATGCGTTAAGACAGGCTTCCGGGCAGATTTGCCTGATACTGGATCCCGATCATATTCCACAACCGGATATCCTGGACCATATTCTCCCCCAATTTTCAGATCCTGAAGTGGGCTTTGTACAAATTGTCCAGTCTTACCACAATCGCAAAAGTTCCCTTGTCGCCCGGGGGGCAGCAGAGCAGACCTATCAGTTTTATGGTCCTATGATGATGTCCATGAACTCCTATGGCACTGTAAACGCCATTGGGGCAAATTGCACTTTCCGAAGAAGTGCCCTCGACAGTATCGGTGGGCATGCACCCGGGCTGGCCGAGGATATGCATACAGCAATGCAGTTGTATGCCAAAGGTTGGAAATCCGTATATGTACCAAAAGTGCTTGCCCGGGGTCAGGTACCCGAAACACTCCTAACACATTTCAAACAACAGCTCAAATGGTCACGGGGCACCTTTGACTTGCTCTTCAGGGTCTACCCCCGATTGTTTCCCAAGTTCACCTGGCGTCAGAAATTGCATTTTGGTTTGTTGCCCCTGCATTTCCTTATCGGTCTGATCTACCTTCTGAGCTTTTGTATTCCCGTGGCCTCCCTTATTTTTTCAATCTCTCCATGGACGGGAAACATTCTGATTTTCCTTTTGGCCATAACCCCTGTCGCCCTTAGTACTTTGCTGATCCGGGCCTACATACAGAAATGGGTTATTGAGCGCACAGAACGTGGATTCCATCTAGCGGGAGGACTACTACAGATCAGTACCTGGTGGATTCATTTTCTGGGCTTTGTTTATTCGATCATTAATAAAGAAGTACCCTACCTGCCTACTGAGAAGAAAGAAATCCAGGTTACCAACCTTCAGATCGTCATCCCCAATATTCTGGTGGGTCTGGTCTCTGTATTTGCAATCGTCTATGGTCTTTCCAGAGATCTTACCCCTTTTTCGATAATGATGGCAGGGTTTGCAGCCCTTAACGCCAGCTTCATGTTCTTCAGCCTCTATCTTGCAACCGGGGTTACTAACAATAGTAGAATCTTCAAGGAGCATTTGCCCCAATTTATTCAGGAAATAGGGGTATCGATAAAATCCATCTACCGCAAAATTTCTCGCTTTGTATTCACTTGGGCACGTAAAGGAGCCCTACCAGTGCTCTTACTCGGAACCCTTACGACTGCCTTTCTTATAGACCAATACGTGTACAGTCAATGGGAAGGTATTACCGCTAAATTACCCTCACCCAGAAAAGGACCTGATTACTCCGGAATCTTCTATCCCACCGAACCAAATGGCCTCTCCAGTATGGAAGCCATAGGGAATTTGGAGAACGACCTGGAACAAAAATTTGATCTGATCTCCCTTTACCTGGCGTGGGGAGACGGCCCCTCCAATGAGGTACCCCAGGATCTGATTCAGGACATCTACAAATCCGGGGCGTTACCCATGATCACCTGGGAACCCTGGATGAACGATTTTAGAGCTTCTGACTCCATCCCGGAAATGAACGAGAACAAGGGCGTTTTTAAAAAAATCCTCAGCGGCCAGTTTGACGGTTATATCGATAGGTTTGCTGAGCGACTCAAATCCTTTAATGCTCCGGTCTTTCTCCGATTTGCACATGAATTCGACAATCCTTCATACCCATGGTCTTCCAGTGGAGGGAATAGTCCTCAGGAATTCAGGCAAGCCTGGCAATATGTATATGATCGTTTTTCAGCCCAAAGCGCTTTTAATGTTATCTGGGTGTGGAATCCATTGTATCCCTTAAATGTTGAAATGTATTTTCCAGGTAACGCCTACATGGATTGGATTGGGGTAACCTCTCTGAATTATGGCACACTTAACCAGGACGGACAATGGAGAGGATTCAAGACCCTCTATGAACCCTTTGAAAAGGCTTTTGAAAAGCTCCCGGACCTTCCGGTAATGCTCGCTGAATTTGGATCTTTAAATCTGGGTGGCAATCGCGATCTGTGGTTTTCCGAAGCACTTAGCACGTCTGATCAAACCTATCCCAGGATAAAGGCTCGAGTGTTTTTTAACAGTAAATGGGACCAAAATATTCCGTTGGGAACGAATTATGGCAATACATACTTGGATTGGACGGTATCCCCGGAATCATTGCAATTATTGCAGAAAGCGGATCCACTAGAAGAGGGCTCTTATACGCAAATACCCATTGTGGAAAAGGATAACGCATACACTCCACTACCGTTCCCCAATAATCAAATCCGTGGTGTGCGCTACAAAAAGGGACAGCGATGGTTCAGCAGCCACTATGTCCTGGATCGTCCAACTCTGGAAAAGGACTTTCGCGAATTAAAAAATATCGGGGTCAATACCATTCGCGTTGATGATCCTGAGGTCTATTCCTATAACTTGCTCCGAATAGCAGCTGAACAGGGCCTCCAGTTGATATACAGTTTTCGAATTCCCGATACGCTGGACTTCCGCGAAGATCAGGTCGCATTGCAAGAGCTCCGGGAAAAAATTATAAAAATCATAAAACGCTATAAAGATCAATCTCATATCTCAGCATGGAATCTGGGCAATCCCGTTTGGGATAATCTCGGAAAAAGGTTCGCCCGCCCTGCCCTCGACCTTCAGCGCAGTGCTTTTCTGGTTTGGTTTGAAGACCTCTGCGATGAGATTAAGAATATTGATCCACAACGTCGGTTGTTTGCAGATTTTTCAATATCACAGGGTTCAGAAGAGTATATCCATAGGGTGAAAAATAGAAAAATACCTATTGATGCCCTCGGACTGATGATCCGCGATTCAGCAGATATCAGCACTTTCAAACGCATAAACAGCCGGCAGGAAATATCTTATTACATAGCAGATAGCAAGGTAGAAGACCTCAAAAACCTAGAGGAGTCTCATGTCGTCATCAGGAACTGGCAGGATCAATGGGAAGCACATCACGTGACTTTTGATGGCCTGGTGGACCATCGGGGACAAAAAAAGCCATCATACTACACACTTAGGGCACACTGGACCGATATGACCTTCGAAGTTGTTCCGGTAAGCATCTCTATCCTGCGCCCGGCCTTTATCCTTCTGCCCGGAGATAAAAGAGTCTTTACTGCCCTGAAGTATGAAAACGGATCATGGCAGAATCCCACGGAGGCAGAAGCAGAAAACTTTGAATGGATTTTAGTGAAACGCGGCCATTTTGGCGAACCTATTGGGTTGAAACCTCTGAGAAGAGGCAGCCAGCTGGAGTTAGAGATTCCCGAAGAATACATGTCTTATCAGTTACTGCTTACCTATAAGGAAAAGAACACAGACAAACCGGTGATCTCTGTTCGCAAAAGCCTTAACCTACCGCTATACCCCAGCAATTGAATCAGGGCATTTTAACGGGTAAAAACACCTCTGCCATCATGCATCGGGCACTGCCACCTCCACAGGTCTCAATGGTATCCAGCGGGCTGGAAAGGATTCGCGATGATTTTTCGATTACTGCTATCTGGTCGGGATTCAGGGAATCATGGGCCGACTGGCTCATCACAAGAAGTCGCTCTCCATCCGTACCCAAAACCTGTAGCATATTCCCGGCAAAAGCATGCATCTGGGACTCCGAGATCTCGATAATCTCTTTCCCATCGCTCCTTAGATGATCCAGGACATTTTTGCGCTCTTTTTTATCGTCTATGGCATCGAGGCAAATCACGGCAAATTGTTCGCCTATACACATCATTACATTCGTATGGTAGATAGGAAGTCTTTTCCCGTCTACAGATTGATTGGCCGTAAAGATCACAGGGGTTACTTCGAATTCTTCACAGAATTCAATAAAAAGGGCCTCATCTGCCCTGTCTGAGAGGGCACAATAGGCTTTTTGATTCTCCCGGTCCATTAGGATACTCCCGGTACCCTCCAGAAAATACCCTTCCAACTCAGCGCGCGTATAGTCTAAGATCTGACGTATTTCGAATCCTTCTTCCTCGAGAATTGCAAATATGTCTTCCCTTCGTTCCCTGCGCCGATTCTCGGCATACATGGGGTACACCACCACAGTCCCATCCTTGTGGAAAGAAACCCAGTTGTTGGGAAAAATAGAATCTGGGGTATCCGTTTCCACCCGGTCCTCCACAACGATTACCCTTATCCCTTCCTTCCGGAGCTTTTGGACAAAGGTGTCAAACTCTTCCTGCGCCTGACGATTTATAACTGAATTTCGAAGTTCCAGGTCTTCCTGGAAAAAATTATTTACCGCTGTCTCCTCGTTCATTCGGAACTGGACAGGACGCACCATGAGGATGGAGTTTGTAATCTGCATAGAAACAATAAAAAGGTGCTCAAATGTAGCTAAATCTGCGGGTATATTTGAGGATCAAAATGGAGATTCATCGGCTATTTTTGAGAAATGTCGAACAGCTGTTTCTCAAGTGGGATGCGGGCTTTAAAATAATACCCTAAATTTCTGTATCTTCGGTTCCATCACTGATATTTCGGCAGATTTTGGAGTCTTATAGCATGATCGCCTCAGCGGGTCTTATATGCGGGATTCTCTCCAGCATGGTACTTCTGCTGTTTCCCCTATCACGGAAATCAGCCAATCGTTTTCTCGGTATCTCAGTACTGATTCTCACGCATCTCCTGTTGATGTCTTTGCTCAACAATACCAGGTGGATTCTAGAAGTCCCTTTTATCATGAGGAGCGGGAATTTCACGGTTTATCTTTTTACGCCTTTTCTGTATCTTTTCTACAGGGGGGTCTTCAAAAGTGAAAAGAACTGGAAACTTCATTACTATCTGTTTTTCATCCCTTCGCTAATATATCTGGTTGACTACCTGCCTTTTTTTCTGCTCCCTTCAAATGAAAAGATAGCTCTCTTTTCAAAGACGCTTGCCGATCCCAGCGAACTTATAAAGGTCAATGAAGGATTGTTTGGATGGACCAATTTCCACTTTACCTTCAGAACACTGTGGTCTGCATTCTTCCTCTTTCTGATCGCTCGAATCCTCGTGGAATTCCGCCTGGATTTCAGTAAGAGCCCCAATACCAGAAACGTGTTGTTTTACGGAAGGCTGGTTGTGTTATGGAGTATTATCGTCGTCCTGCTGTTACTTCCGGCTTTGGGGTTCCTGTTCTTTGAATTCAAGGATTATACCCAGATTTTTATGATGACTTCGATAGCTGTAACCCTTTTCCTGATCACCCTAAACCTCCTTTTTAGCCCCAGGCTGCTTTATGGATATTACTGGATTTTTGACGGTGATCCTATATTGCCAAAGAATCCTGACGAAAAAACAGTCAATGGTGGAAGTACGGAAGATTTAGAACTGCTAAATCAAATCAATACGGTTGTGAAAGAGCGGTTTCTCTATGAAAATGTAGGATATACCATTCATAATCTGGCTCAGGAAACTGAAATTCCCTCCTACCGTATTTCGTATGTTATCAATACGTGTACCGGAAAGAATTTTTCAAATTGGTTCAATGCCTTCCGAATTGAAAAATTCATCGCTTTAGTTGAAAACGGCAATGCCTCCAAATATACGCTGGACTCCATTGCACCCAACTGCGGCTTTAGTTCAAGATCCACGCTAATAACGGCATTCAAGAAGGAAAAAGGGACGACACCGGGCAGGTACCTGAAAACAATGTCCCGCTTTAGATATTAGAAGGGACTTCAGGCCTGTCCGCGCTCCAGAGGAAGCGTACTGCAGCGCAACAACCCCCCTTGTTTTCCGACTTCCTGATATGAAATTTCCTCTACCGTAAGTCCCTGCTTCCGCAGCCAGGTATTAAGGCGTTCAAAGCTCCGTTCTGAAACGACCACTTCTGGGGAAATGGAAAAAACGTTGCTGAACATCCGATACATTTCATCTTCAGTAATTTCAAAGACTTTCTCAGGGCCAAAATAATCCACCAGCCATTGGTATTCCCCGTGATTTATAAAACTCTCCTTGTGGAGAATGGCCATATCCCGGCCAACAGGCTGAAAACAACAATCCAGGTGCAACGCGTTCTTTCTCGGATTCGTATTGGATTTCCGTAATTCAAAAGGCTTTATGATACGCTTTGGAAAGGTATCTTTCAGGAAATCAACCGCTTCCTGATTTGTTCGTGCAGTTATGAAATCGCGATAGCCCGGGCCCGTGTATGTCCCTACAAAAAGATACTCATTCCAGGGCATTACATCTCCCCCCTCTACATGCACCTCTTCTGGCGGGACGATCACCTGGTCCTCTTCCAAATGGTCCAGAACATGCAATATCGCTTCAAATTCACGTTCCCGCTCGGGCAGGATATTTGCCTCTACCAACCGGTTGTCAACGACAAAGGCTATATCCCTTGAAAATATTTGATTGCAGTCTTCCAGAATTTCCGGGCGGAAAACCTGAACCCCATGCTTTTCTAGAACAGCTGAAAAACCTTGCATTTCACGAACCATATCAGCCTCATCCGGATACGTGCCGGCAAGGATATGCTCCAGGGATTTGGGATCGTAAGCCTCTTCAGGTTTGGGCATCGGGCCGGAACTCATGGCGGTTCCCAGCACGACGGATTTCAATGGAGAAGTCTCATCGGTAATCTGAAGATTAAACATTGATATCTTGTTTAGGGTTGCTGGAAGATACAAAAAAGGACCCCCTGATTGGGAATCCTTTCCTGGTTGATTCAAGTATCGACTATCGTTTGTTTAAAGGAACGAAAGAGCGTTTATTTTCACCTACATAAACCTGTCTGGGTCGTCCAATCGGTTCATTTTTAAGCCGCATTTCCCGGTACTGGGCAATCCAGCCAGGCAGCCGTCCGAGGGCAAACATTACGGTAAACATATCCACCGGAATCCCCAGGGCGCGATAAATTATACCGGAGTAAAAGTCCACATTGGGATACAACTTGCGTTCGACGAAATACGGATCCTCCAGGGCTTCCTTTTCCAGGCCTTTTGCAATATTGAGAATCGGATCGTCGACTCCGAGCTGGGCCAGAACCTCATCTGCCGCCTTTTTAATTATCCGGGCTCTGGGATCAAAATTCTTATAAACCCTATGGCCGAAGCCCATCAATCGGAACGGGTCATTCTTATCCTTGGCTTTTGCCATATATTTCTTGGTATCTCCGTCATCCGCCTGTATGGCTTCCAGCATTTGGAGAACCGCCATATTGGCCCCTCCGTGGAGTGGCCCCCACAGGGCTGAGATACCTGCGGAAATGGAAGCAAATAGTCCCGCATGCGAAGATCCGACGATCCGCACCGTTGAGGTGGAGCAATTCTGCTCGTGGTCCCCGTGAAGGATTAGGAGTTTATCAAGGGCTTCAATCACCGTATCATTGATTTCATATTCCCGATTCGGCCGCTTGAACATCATTTTATGGATGTTCTGTACATATCCAAGGGAATCATCTCCATAGTCGAGAGGTAATCCCATTTTCTTTCTTAGTGTCCAGGACACAAGCACCGGGAACTTTGCCAATAAACGCACTATGGCATGGTACAGATCAGCTTCCGAAGTGACATCCACTGAAGAGGGATTAAATGCGATAAGCGCACTGGTCAATGAAGACAGAACACCCATTGGATGGGCCGATTTCGGAAATCCATCCAGAATCTTCTTCATTTCTTCATCAACATGCGACTCTGCCTTGATATCCGAATGGAATTTTTCGAGTTCCTGTGTGTTTGGGAGTTCTCCAAAAATCAACAGGTAGGCAACCTCCAGGAAGTCGGCTTTCTCAGCTAGCTCTTCAATAGGGTAACCCCTGTATCTGAGGATTCCTTTTTCTCCATCCAGAAAGGTGATAGCACTTTCACATGACCCGGTATTCTTGAATCCCGGATCTAGAGTAATCAGCCCGGTGGCCGATCTCAGCGCCTTGATATCGATTGCCAGTTCATTTTCTGTTCCCTCCACAACGGGGAAATCGTAAGTTTTCCCTCCAAAGGAAATTTGTGCTTCTTCTGCCATAGTTTGGAATTCTGATAAATTTTGAACGTCCTGTAAAAATAAGAAAACGCCCCCACCTTAACAATTTGAAGCCCTCCTTTAAACCTTTATTAACACAAGGTCCTCCTATATGGGTCAAATCACAATTGATAGAGTTCCTTATAATACTCCTCCACGCTAGAACTCCACGTAAATCGTTCCTTTGCGGCCGCTTTCTTAATTTTCTGCCATCGCTCCTGTTCATTGAGAAACAAGTCGGTTACCTCTTTAAAGGTTCTGCCAATGGCGGTGATTTTTTCCTCATAGGATTCACCTTCAAAAAGAAAGCCTGTCTCCATATGTCGGATGGTATCTTTCAAACCCCCTGTGGCATGCGCAAAGCACGGATTTCCATTTCGCATGGCGAGCATCTGGCTAATCCCGCAAGGCTCAAAAAGACTGGGCATCAGATAAAGATCCGCTTCCAGATACATCGAATCGATCAGGTCTTCGGATTGGGCGTTGGTGAAGATAAAATTCGGATAGGCATAACTCACCTCCCGAAAAAACTCCTCGTAATCCGGAGCACCGGTTCCCAACAGCATATAAATCCCATTGACTTCCTGTAGTACGCTTAGTATTTCCTCAAGGGAATGGGGATCATTTTTAAAGAAATAGAACTTTTGTTCCGTCAGCCGCGCTACACTGGCACATATCATGGCAGGCGGTGATTCCATAAGTCTCAACACCTTTTCTCCGGTGTGGGCCAGAAAATCTGCCTTGTATTTTTTATCCTCCATCTGCAGCCAGCGGAAGATTTCCGAAATGGTATTCGTAAATAGTTTACCCGTGGTAGCCGTTCGGATATTTTTGTAGTTGCATCCATTCAGGATTCCAAATAACCGATTCTCATTTCGGGCGGCGACCAGGTCCTTCTCAAGACCCTCTCCACCAATAAATTCGGGGGGTTTACTGGGTTTTAAAATGTCCTCCATATAAGAGGGTGAGACTGTATGAACAGCGTCCGCTTTTCGGATTCCAAGGGCCATGAGATTAATGCAATCCGTATATCGCGGGTCCTGCAAAGCACCTAACTCATAGCTGCAATCCGGAAACCATGCCTGAAGAGAGGACGGATTATCCCTTAACGGACGAATCCCCTGTATCGCCAGATTATGTATGGAGTAGACAAAACGGATCGCTTTAAGAGCGTTGTAATCCGGGTGGAATTCCCTTAAAAAAAGGAGCAAACTTGTATGCCAGTCATGAAGGTGAATGACATCGGGATTCCCAAAGCGGGACTCCTGGATTGCCCCGGCGACCCCCGTACAGAAAATGGCAAACTTTATGGCGTCATTGTAGAAGGGTTCTTCCGGATCGTGGTGGTACATATGGGCAATTTGCCCTGCGGTAATCTCTGGATGGTGCAACACATAATGAACTATACCCGGAAATTCCTTTTTTGGTTTCACCTTATAAAGTTCCGCCTCATAAGACGTACCGGCGAATAAAAACGCTACCGCGCCAATGTACTCACCTTTCTGGTGCAGCCGACTATAGGACGGTACCACAATGGAGACCTGATCTCCCCTTTCGGCTATTGCGCGGGGTACATCCCTGACAACATCCCCCATTCCCCCTGCTTTGCAATCGAGAATGGCATCGTTTTCGGCAGCTACAAAGAGGAAATTGCTTGGCATACTTCTAAGATATGGAATTAAAACACGGGGGGACATCCCGATGGGCTAAATTAAAAAAGGTCCTGAAATCAGGACCTTTTTCTATCGTTAAGAAATTGAAAAACTACTTCTTGATCTTAAAAGCTGCTTCTCCGGGGAAAAAGGCAACAGAACCCAGTTCCTCTTCAATCCTCAATAACTGGTTATACTTTGCGATCCGATCACTACGTGAAGCGGATCCCGTTTTAATCTGCCCGGTATTCAGGGCAACCGCAAGGTCGGCAATTGTATTGTCTTCCGTCTCCCCAGACCTGTGAGACATCACAGAGGTATATCCGGCATTTTTGGCCATGTTTACAGCAGCAATAGTCTCGGTAAGCGTACCAATCTGGTTAACCTTAATAAGGATTGAGTTGGCAATGCCCTCTGAGATCCCACGGCCCAATCGCTCAACATTGGTTACAAAAAGGTCATCTCCAACCAACTGAACGGTCTCACCGACCTTTTCGGTAAGCAGTTTCCATCCGGCCCAGTCGTTTTCATCCATGCCATCCTCAACCGAAATGATGGGGTACTTCGCACAAAGTTCTGCCAGGTACTCGGCCTGTTCTGCGGAACTGCGCACAGCTCCGGAGTCGCCTTCGAACTTCTTATAATTGTACTTGCCATCCTCGTAAAACTCGGCAGCGGCACAATCCAGAGCAATCATCACTTCATCGCCCATGGTATATCCTGCATTTTTAACCGCCTTGGCAATGGTATCCAGGGCATCCTCTGTACCGTCAAGTGAAGGGGCAAATCCGCCTTCATCCCCAACAGCAGTGCTCAGGCCACGGTCGTGTAATACTTTTTTAAGATGATGGAAGATTTCCGTTCCCATCTTTAACGCATGAGAAAAACTTTCAGCCTTAACAGGCATGATCATAAATTCCTGAAAAGCGATAGGGGCGTCTGAATGCGACCCTCCATTGATAATATTCATCATGGGTACCGGAAGCGTGTTCGCGCTGACCCCACCAACATAGCGGTAAAGGGACATTCCCATTTCATTGGCTGCGGCCTTTGCAACGGCCAGTGATACTCCAAGAATGGCATTGGCTCCCAATTTTGACTTATTGGTCGTACCGTCGAGATCGATCATCGCCTGATCTATCCTGTTCTGGTCGTACACCATCATTCCCCGCACTGCTTCGGCAATCACAGTATTGACATTTGAAACCGCCTTAAGCACTCCTTTTCCCATATAATCCGACCCTCCATCGCGAAGCTCAACGGCTTCGTGCTCCCCGGTTGAGGCCCCTGAAGGAACCGCCGCCCTTCCGAGCACTCCGTTTTCAGTGATTACATCTACCTCAACGGTAGGGTTACCCCTGGAATCAAATATCTGGCGGGCGTGAACATCTAGAATTATACTCATATCAAATAGGTTTGCTGATCTTAGATTAATTATTTAAAAAGTAACATTATCCTGGGTGGAGCCTTAAACGGCTGCATCCGCAGAGACCGATTCTTCAATCCACTCAAAAAACTGATCGAAAAGGTATTCGGCATCATGGGGGCCCGGACTTGCTTCAGGGTGATATTGTACAGAGAATACCTTTTTATCCTTCATCCGAATCCCGGCTACCGTCTGGTCATTCAGGTGAATATGGGTGATCTCTAAATCCTCATTGGCCTCGGTTTCCTCCCGGTTAATGGCGAACCCGTGGTTCTGCGATGTGATTTCGCCTTTTCCTGTCTGGAGGTTGATAACCGGATGGTTGATTCCCCTGTGACCATGATGCATTTTGTACGTGCTTACACCATTGGCAAGGGCAATGACCTGATGTCCAAGGCAAATACCGAACAGGGGTTTCCCGCTTTCTATGATTTCCCTGGCTGTGGCTACAGCTGCTTTCAGGGGCTGCGGATCCCCAGGTCCGTTGGAAATAAAGTATCCATCCGGATTCCAGGCCTTCATTGTTTCAAATGATGTATCGTGAGGGAAAACCTGGATAAGGGCTCCCCTTTTCGCCAGATTTCTCAAAATATTCTTCTTGATTCCAATATCCAGTGCTGCAATCCTAATTTTGGAATTCGGATCGCCATGGGTGTAGGGTGATTTAGTTGAGACCCTGGAAGCCAGTTCCAGTCCCTCCATTCCGGGAATTTCCTTCAATTCGGCTTTTAGGGTTTCCAATTCATTTACCCGGGTGGAAATAACCGCGTTCATAGCTCCATGATCCCGAATGTAGCTCACCAAAGCCCGCGTATCTACATCAGAAATCGCAAAAAGCCCGTTGGCATCCAGAAACTCCTTAAGACTCGAATCGGCATCCGGACGGCTATAGTGATAACTGAAATTCTTACAGATCAAACCTGATATTTTTACACCTTCAGACTCCACTTCGGTTTCCTTGGTTCCATAGTTCCCGATATGGGCATTTGTGGTGACCATAAGCTGTCCAAAGTATGATGGATCAGTAAAGATTTCCTGATACCCGGTCATGCCGGTGTTAAAACAAACTTCCCCAAAGGCTGTACCCTCATTATCTCCCACGGACTTCCCGTGGAACACGGTCCCGTCCGCCAATACAATAACTGCTTTCCTTCTGGCCTGGTACTTCATAATACTATCTTCCTTTTTTAGCTTCAGTAACAAAATAACATAAAAAAAAGGATAGCCGTTGAGGACTATCCTTTTCTTGTTTATAACTTTTAAAAACCCGTAGTCTAGGCATCTGAACCTTTCTTCGAATCAGAATCCTCCTCTGCTGTATCTGAATCCTCAGCCTTGGGAGTAACTTCCTCCGCTGCCTCTGGTGCAGCGGCTTCTGCTGCCTCTTCCTTGACCTCGGCTACTTCCTGTGTCACTTCTTCCTTGGCAGTCTCCACAGCCTCCGTCGCAGGCGCCTCAGCTTTTGCTTCGGGTGCGACGTCTGTCTTGGTTTCTGCAGAAGCAACAGGTGCTGCCTCGGATTTATCCGATTTAGAGCGTCGGCTTCTCCGTGTCGATTTCTTCTTGGGTTTGCCTGCGTTGTAAATCTCATTGAAATCCACAAGTTCGATCATCGCCATGTCCGCATTATCTCCAAGCCGGTTTCCGAGCTTAATGATACGCGTGTACCCTCCGGGCCGGTCTCCGACTTTCTCAGCAACTGCACCGAATAATTCGGTAACCGCATGCTTGTCGCGAAGACTTTTAAAGACGATCCTGCGATTATGGGTTCCCTCTTCTGCCGTCTTATTATTCTCAGCCTTGGATTTTGTAATCAATGGCTCCACAAATTGCTTTAGCGCTTTTGCTTTCGCCGTTGTGGTATTGATCCTTTTATGCTCAATCAACGAACACGCCATATTGGACAGCATAGCCCTTCTGTGTGCCGTTTTCCTTCCCAGGTGATTGGTTTTCTTTCCGTGTCTCATCGCTTAGTATCGTTTCGTGTGGTACTCAGGCAGTGTTGCCAGGCCTCACTTAATCTTTATCCAGTTTATACTTTGATAAATCCATTCCAAAATTCAGTCCCTTGTTGATTACCAATTCTTCGAGCTCGGTAAGCGACTTCTTTCCAAAATTCCGGAACTTCATCAGGTCATTCTTATTGAATGCCACTAAATCTCCCAGGCTATCCACCTCTGCAGCTTTCAGACAATTAAGGGCGCGAACCGAAAGGTCCATATCCACAAGTTTTGTCTTGAGCAATTGACGCATGTGAAGGGATTCCTCATCATAGGATTCCGTCTGTGCAATTTCATCGGCCTCCAGGGTAATCCGCTCGTCGGAAAAGAGCATGAAGTGATGAATGAGGACTTTTGCAGCTTCTGTAAGCGCTTGCTTCGGGTGAATGGAACCGTCAGATGAAATTTCGAAGACTAATTTTTCGTAGTCTGTCTTTTGTTCCACCCTGTAATTCTCGATACTGTATTTTACATTCCGTATCGGAGTGAAAATCGAATCCACAGCAATACTGCCCAGAGGCGCATTGGACTTTTTATTCTCTTCTGCGGGAACATACCCCCTGCCCTTCTCGATGATGATCTCCATATTCAGAGTCACCTTTGGGTCCATATTACAAATTACGAGGTCCGGGTTCAGCACCTGGAATCCTGAAATAAACTTCTGGAAATCCCCTGCCGTCAACTGATCTTTACCGCTGACAGAGATGGAAACCGTTTCCTCATTAACGTCGTCGATCTGACGTTTAAACCGGACTTGTTTCAGGTTCAGTATAATCTCGGTAACATCTTCAACAACACCTTCAATAACCGAGAATTCATGATCTACCTTATCGATGCGTACTGAGGTGATGGCGAACCCTTCCAGGGAAGCCAGCAATACCCTTCTCAACGCATTCCCAACCGTAAGTCCATAACCTGGCTCCAAGGGACGGAATTCGAATTTACCTTCGAAATCCGTGGAGTCAATCATGATAACTTTATCGGGCTTCTGAAAATTTAATAATGCCATAATCGGATTTGTGTTGTTTTATTTAGAGTATAACTCGACAATCAGTTGTTCCTTAATATTTTCAGGAATCTGCATTCTCTCAGGAACGGTAACAAATGTTCCTTCCCTTTTATCGGAGTTCCATGTAATCCATTCGTATACACTGCTATTGGCAGCGAGGGAATCCCCTATAACCTGAAGTGATTTGGACTTCTCGCGAACACCTATTACATCTCCGGGACTCATGGAATACGAAGGGATATTAACGACTTCTCCATTAACGGTAATGTGACGGTGACCTACTAATTGTCGGGCAGCACGGCGCGATGGCGCAATTCCCATCCTGAAAACTACATTGTCAAGACGAGATTCGCAAAGTTGCAGGAGTACCTCACCGGTAACGCCCTTGCTTCGGGTTGCCTTTTCGAATAAGTTTCGGAATTGACGCTCAAGGATTCCGTATGTATACTTGGCCTTTTGCTTCTCCTGAAGTTGAATTGCATATTCGGATTTCTTACCTCTCCTGCGCGCATTTCCATGCATTCCCGGAGGGTAATTCTTTTTCTCGAAGGACTTATCGTCCCCAAAGATAGCCTCGCCGAACTTCCGGGCTATTTTCGTTTTTGGTCCTGTGTATCTTGCCATTTTCTGATCTTTAGAGCGTGCGACTATGAATTAAGGCGAATCCTTCGATAACCGTATCTGCACCCCCAGTGAAAAATTAATATTCGTTGTTAGACTCTGCGGCGTTTTGGTGGCCTGCAACCGTTGTGCGGTAGTGGGGTAACGTCGACTATTTCAGTAACCTCGATTCCGGCATTGTGAATCGTACGAATCGCCGACTCTCTTCCGTTTCCGGGTCCTTTGACGTAAACCTTAACCTTACGCAGGCCTGCTTCGTGAGCTATTTTTGAACACTCCTCTGCTGCTACCTGAGCCGCATAGGGTGTATTCTTTTTAGATCCCCGAAACCCCATTTTCCCGGCTGAAGACCAGGAAATAACATCTCCCTTTTTATTGGTAAGGGAAATGATAATATTGTTAAACGAAGCAGTGATATGAGCCTCTCCCGTGGATTCCACGATAACTTTCCGCTTCTTTGTAGTCTTTGATTTTGTACCTGTCTTTGCCATAGTATTATGAATCTGAGAAATGCTGATCCGGGGGTCGTAATCGCTGGGATCCCGACTTCCTGGCAGCAGCCCTGCTACTTATTATTTAGTGGCCTTCTTTTTATTAGCAACTGTCTTGCGCTTTCCTTTACGCGTCCGAGAGTTATTCTTGGTCCGTTGTCCGCGCAAGGGAAGTCCAACCCTGTGGCGAATCCCACGGTAACAGCCGATATCCATCAAACGCTTGATGTTCAACTGAGTCTCAGAACGCAACTCCCCTTCAATGGTTAAAGAAGATACTGCCTCCCGGATCCTGCCGATTTCGTCATCTGACCAGTCAGAAACCTTAGTGTCCTCACTTACTTTGGCCATTTCCAGGATTTCCTGGGCTCTGCTCTTTCCGATACCGTAAATATAGGTAAGGGCTATGACCCCTCTTTTCTGTTTTGGTATATCAACACCTGCAATTCTTGCCATAATTACCCCTGTCTTTGTTTAAATCTAGGATTCTTTTTGTTGATCACGTACAGCCGTCCCTTGCGTCGTACGATCTTGCAATCTGCACTTCTTTTCTTTATGGAAGCTCTAACTTTCATCGTATCCGGTTTCTTAGTATCTATATGTAATTCTCGCCTTCGATAAATCGTAAGGACTCATTTCAAGTTTAACTTTGTCCCCGGGTAGCAACTTGATATAGTGCATACGCATCTTCCCGGAAATGTGGGCAGTAACAACATGTCCGTTTTCCAGCTCCACGCGGAACATGGCATTGGAAAGCGCTTCAATGATGGAACCATCCTGTTCTATCGGTGCTTGTTTAGCCATAGTTTATGCTACTTTTCTATTCTTACCTGTTTTCATCAGGCCATCGTAATGGCGGTTGAGCAGGTATGCATTAACTTGTTGTACGGTATCTATAGCCACCCCTACCATAATCAGTAGCGAAGTACCCCCGTAAAAGAGGGCCCAACTGGGCTGAATATTCATCAGTTTAACCACCACAGCCGGCAATACGGCCAACAAGGCGAGGAATATGGATCCCGGAAATGTAATGAGCGACATTACCTTATCCAGGAAATCCCCGGTCTCCTTTCCGGGACGGATGCCAGGAATAAAACCTCCGCTTCGCTTTAAATCATCAGCCATCTTATTCGTAGGCACAGTAATCGCCGTGTAGAAATAAGTGAAAATAATGATTAGCAACGCAAACAGGATGTTATAGGCCAGGCCAAAAATATCCTGAAACTGAACCTCCATCCACTGCCCAACAGCAGTCGTATTAAAGGACCTTCCAAGCAATCCCGGAGCAAACATAATCGCCTGTGCAAAGATGATCGGCATTACACCAGATGCATTGAGCTTAAGCGGGATATACTGACGTGATCCCATGACATTCTTTTCATAACCTCCTGAGGCAGTCCTGCGCGCATACTGCACGGGTACCCGGCGAACAGCCATGACCAGCAAAACACTTGCCAGAATAACCGCAAACCATAGGATAACCTCAACAAGGATAAGCATCGGGCCTCCATTACCATTGAGTCGGGACGCTGATTCCTGAACAAAGGCTTGGGGAAGGGTCGCAATAATCCCAATCATAATCAGGAGCGAAATACCGTTTCCGATACCCTTATCCGTAATTTTTTCACCCAGCCACATGGCAAAAACACAACCAGTGACAAGAATGATTACAGAGGGAACTATAAAATTCAGGCCTTTTCCGAGGAGGAAAGCACTATCCGGTACTCCCAGAGCTCCAAGGCTATAGAGGTAAGCAGGGGCCTGAACAATACAAATGGCGATGGTGAGCCAACGCGTAATCTGTGTTTTGGTTTTACGACCGCTTTCCCCTTCTTTATCCAGTTTCTGCAGATAAGGAATGGCAATTCCCATCAACTGCACAACAATGGAAGCCGAGATATACGGCATGATCCCAAGTGCAAATACAGAAGCGTTGGCAAAAGCCCCTCCGGTAAACGCATTGAGAATCCCCAAAATACCCTGTTCCGTATTTGAAGAAAGTTCGGCGAGCTGCCCCGTATCGATACCCGGAAGGACCACCTGGGCCCCAAAGCGGTATACCAACAACAAGCCAAGGGTCACGAGAATACGCGACCGAAGCTCTTCGATCTTCCAGATATTATTTACAATCTCAAAGAATTTCTTCATAAAGCTTTCGCTTAGGCACTAATAGCCTCTCCACCTGCAGCTTCAATAGCTGCTTTCGCAGTGGCAGTGAATTTATGTGCTGTAATTTTTAGAGGTGATTTCAACTCTCCCCTTCCCATTATCTTTACAAGGTCGTTTTTGTGCGCAAGACGCATCTCGATCATCTGATCGAGGTTGAGTTCCTTGGCAATGGCTCCATTATCGATAAGCCCCTGAAGTGTATCGAGGTTGATCCCGCGATATTCCTTCCGGTTGATATTTGTGAATCCAAATTTCGGAACCCTGCGCTGCAAAGGCATCTGACCTCCTTCGAAACCAATTTTCTTGGAATACCCGGAACGTGACTTCGCACCTTTATGGCCCCGAGTAGCTGTTCCTCCTTTACCGGATCCCTGCCCACGACCTACAGTTTTACCTGCCCGGTGTACGGCGCCTTTTGCTGGTTTTAAATTCCCTAAATCCATAGTGATTACCTTTTAAGCCTCCTGGGTAGAAACCAGATGTTTTACTTTATCGATCATTCCGAGGACGCTGGGTGTGCTTTCATGCTCGACCTCTTGTCCAATTCGCTTGAGTCCAAGGGCTTCCAGAGTCCGTTTCTGTCTCTGTGAGCGCTTGATACTGCTTTTTACCTGTTTTACGATAATTTTTGCCATTGTCCTGCTTCCTTATCCGTTGAATACTTTGTCCAGAGAAATACCGCGTTGTTTTGCTACAGTACTGGCATCCCTGAGTTGCAAAAGGGCGTCAAATGTCGCCTTTACAACATTGTGTGGGTTTGATGAACCCTGGGATTTGGAAAGTACATCCTGAACACCTACCGCTTCGAGAACGGCACGAACCGCTCCACCTGCAATAACTCCGGTACCATGTGATGCCGGCTTAACAAAAACCCTGGCTCCTCCAAATTTCCCTTTCTGTTCATGTGGAAGCGTTCCCTTGTCCAATGGAATACGCACCAAATTCTTTTTGGCATCCTCTACTGCCTTGGCGATAGCGGTGGCAACTTCTTTGGATTTACCAAGTCCGTGTCCAACCACACCATTTTCATCACCTACAACCACTATGGCAGAAAATCCGAAGGCACGGCCTCCCTTAGTTACCTTGGTAACACGTTGAACACCTACCAAACGATCCTTCAATTCCAGACCTCCTGGTTTAACTGTTTCCACATTTTTGTATTTCCCGTACATAATTCCTATTAAAATTTTAATCCGCCTTCTCTGGCTCCTTCTGCAAGTGATTTAACTCTTCCGTGGTACTGGTATCCGCCCCGGTCAAAAGCTACGGTTTCAATACCTGCATCAAGTGCCTTTTTAGCCAACGTCTTGCCTACTTGCGAAGCAAGCTCAGTCTTGGTTCCCTTGACATCACTTAAATCTTTGTCTCGCGAAGAGGCAGATGCCAAAGTTTTACCCGTAGTATCATCTATGATCTGTGCATAGATTTCCTTATTACTGCGGAATACGGAAAGACGAGGCCGCTCCTGGCTACCGAAGGAAACCTTGCGGATCCGCCTTCTGATTCTACTTCTATTTTCAGACTTAGTTAGTCCCATAACACCTTAATTATGCTGATTTACCTGCTTTTCTTCGAATCTGCTCTCCTTTGAATCTGATTCCTTTCCCTTTGTAGGGTTCAGGCTTCCTGAAAGAGCGAATTTTGGCCGCAATCTGACCGACCAGTTGTTTGTCGTAGGAAGTGAGCTTGATCGTTGGATTTTTACCCTTTTCAGAAGTCGTCTCCACCTTTACTTCAGGAGCCAATTCCATAACAATGTTATGGGACATTCCCAAAGCGAGGTCCAGTTTCTGACCCTGATTACTGGCGCGATATCCTACTCCAACAAGTTCGAGTTCTTTGGTCCACCCTTTGGTGACACCTTCCAACATATTGGCGATAAGCGACCGGTAAAGACCGTGCTTGGCTTTGTGAGCCTTTAGATCCGTATGCCGCTTAACGACCACTTGTCCATCTTCCACGACTACCTCTACTTCAGAAAACTCCTGCTGGAGCTCTCCCAACTTACCCTTTACAGTAATGAGGTTATCCGAAACCTCAACAGTGGCTCCTTCGGGAATGGCGATTGGATTTAATCCTATTCTAGACATTCTGTTGAATCTTAAATATTAATATACGTAGCAGAGAACCTCTCCACCTACATTATCTCTTTGAGCCTGCTTTCCTGTCATCACCCCGTGAGAGGTAGATACAATAGCAATACCCAGGCCATTGAGCACCCTGGGCAGCTCGCCGGATCCGGAATATTTCCGAAGCCCCGGTGTACTTACCCGCTGGATTTCCCGTATTACCGGCTCTTTGCTCATTTTATCGTACTTCAGGGCAATTTTAATGGTTCCCTGAGCTCCGACATCCTCGAATTTATAACTGAGGATATACCCTTGTTCAAAAAGAATTTTGGTTATCTCCTTTTTCAAATTAGAAGCAGGGATTTCAACTACCCGGTGGCCTGCGCTGTTCGCATTCCGGATTCGGGTCAAATAATCTGCGATTGGATCTGTAAACATCTCTTTACTGTATTTAAGGAAATTACCAGCTTGCTTTCTTTACCCCGGGAATCAATCCCTTGTTGGCCATTTCACGGAACATCACCCTGGATACTCCGAATGTGCGCATATATCCCTTAGGCCGTCCGGTAAGTTTACAGCGATTGTGCATCCGCACCGGAGAAGCATTCTTAGGTAATTTTTGCAGTGCCTCGTAATCGCCAGCCTCTTTAAGAGCCTTGCGTTTCTCAGCATATTTTGCAACCATTTTTGCCCTTTTACGCTCACGGGCCTTCATTGATTCTTTAGCCATTCTAATTCTTTTTAAAGGGTAATCCCAATTCGCTTAACAGTGATTTCGCTTCTGAGTCTGTATCCGCAGAGGTCACAAAAGTGATATCCATTCCATTGATGCGATTGATTTTGTCAATATTGATCTCCGGAAAAATGATTTGCTCCGTAACACCGAGGTTGTAATTTCCCCGACCGTCAAATCCAGTGGCTTTGATCCCCTGAAAATCACGAACCCTTGGAAGGGCAGAGGTTACCAGGCGATCCATGAATTCATACATGCGCTCGCCTCTGAGTGTCACCTTGGCTCCAATCGGCATACCCTTACGAAGTTTGAAAGCCGCTACATCCTTTTTAGAAAGTGTAGAAATCGCTTTCTGGCCTGTTATGAGGGTCAATTCGTCAACCGCGTGGTCGATCAGTTTCTTATCTGCCACAGCAGCCCCAACTCCTCTGCTCAAAACGATCTTTTTGAGCTTGGGAACCTGCATGATGTTCTTATAACCGAACTCCTCCATGAGCGACTGAATGACGCGCTCGTTATATTCTTTCTTTAATCTGGGTACGTAAGCCATAACTAAATAACTTCATTGGATTTTTTTGCCACCCTTACCTTCTTTCCGTCCCGAACTTCGTAACCTACTCGTGTAGGATCTCCCGATGTCGGATCGAGCAGTGCAAGGTTGGAAATATGTATCGGAGCTTCTTTCTCCACAATGCCCCCCTGAGGGTTCTGGGCACTTGGTTTTTCGTGCTTGGATACCGTGTTGACGCCTTCTACGATAGCTTTATTCTTATCGCGAAGGATTCTCAGCACTTTGCCTTCACTTCCTTTATGGTCGCCGGCAATCACCTGTACGGTATCTCCTGATTTTATACGAATTTTCATTTCAATTGTCTTTATAGTACCTCGGGGGCCAAGGAAACGATCTTCATAAATTGCTTGTCTCGCAGTTCGCGAGCTACCGGGCCAAAAACCCGGGTACCCCTCATTTCCCCGGTGGGGTTGAGAAGGACACATGCGTTGTCGTCAAAACGGATATACGATCCGTCTGGACGTCGAACTTCCTTACGTGTGCGCACTACTACTGCAGTAGATACAGCTCCTTTTTTAATCGAGCCATTCGGAGTTGCCTCCTTTACACTGACGACGATTTTATCACCGAGAGATGCATATCTTCTCTTAGTTCCTCCCAGGACACGGATGGTTAAAACCTCCTTAGCTCCTGTGTTATCTGCGACTTTAAGTCTGGATTCCTGCTGTACCATAATTATTTGGCTCTTTCAAGTATTTCTACCAATCTCCAACACTTGGTCTTGCTCATCGGGCGCGTCTCCATGATCTTCACCGTATCCCCGATCTTACAATCGTTAGTCTCGTCGTGAGCTACATATTTCTTGGTCCTCAAGACGAACTTCCCGTACATAGGGTGCTTTACGCGTTTGACCTCAGCTACCACGATAGATTTCTCCATCTTGTTGCTGGTCACAACGCCCACTCGTTCTTTTCTAATATTCCTGTTTTCCATAAAGCAGCACCAATTATTGGTTTTCCCTTTTATTTAATTCTGTCGCCAGTCTTGCAACCGTTCTTCTGGATTTTCTGAGTTGAAGCGGGTTTTCCAAAGGAGTGACCGAATGCGCCATTTTCATGTCCGCATACTGCTTCTTACTCTCGGCCAGTTTTTCTGTCAACTCCTCGTTGGACATTGCTATAATCTCTGCCTGTTTCATCATCCTGTAATTTTAGGAGGGATCGTAATCCCTGGCCACAATAAATTTTGTTTTCACCGGTAGCTTCTGGGCGGCAAGTCTCAGTGCTTCCTGAGCTATTTCCTTATCGACTCCACCTACTTCGAACATAACCCTTCCAGGTTTTACGACAGCCACGAAGTATTCTGGGCTACCCTTACCTTTTCCCATACGAACCTCAAGAGGCTTCTTGGTAATGGGCTTGTCCGGAAATATCTTGATCCATAGCTGACCCTGCCTTTTCATGTACCGGGTAGCTGCAATACGTGCAGCTTCGATCTGACGTGAGGTGATAAAGCACGAATCCAGCGACTTGATGCCAAACATTCCATTGGAAAGTTGGTGGCCCCGTTGCGAATTGCCCTTCATACGCCCCTTCTGGGCTTTACGAAACTTGGTTCTTTTTGGCTGTAACATCTTCTCTTAGCTTCTTAATTTACTTTCTGCGACGCTTCTTGGAATCCCTTTTTCCTGAGCCAGCAGTTCCCTTGCTCATTCCTACAAGAGGAGACAACTCGCGCTTACCATAAACCTCTCCTTTCATGATCCAGACCTTGATCCCAAGGCGACCATAAGTGGTATGAGCTTCGTGCAACGCATAGTCTATATCCGCTCTGAAAGTGGACAATGGAATCCGACCATCCTTATAAGACTCAGACCTGGCCATCTCTGCACCATTCAATCTTCCCGAAATCTGAACCTTAATTCCCTCTGCATTCATTCGCATGGCAGCCGCGATACCCATTTTAATGGCGCGTCGGTATGAAATCCTGCTTTCAACCTGCCGTGCGATACTCGCAGCGACCAGATTTGCATCGAGTTCAGGCCTTTTAATTTCAAATATGTTGATCTGAACTTCCTTATCCGTAATTTTCTTGAGCTCTTCTTTGAGCTTATCCACTTCCTGTCCTCCCTTTCCAATAATGATACCGGGGCGGGCAGTTGTAATGGTTACGGTAATCAGCTTTAAGGTTCGTTCAATGATGACACGTGAAACACTGGCCTTTGCCAAACGGGCGTGGATATACTTCCGGATCTTGTCGTCTTCCGCAAGCTTGTCTCCGTAATCATTCCCTCCGTACCAGTTGGACTCCCAGCCACGAATGATGCCGAGACGATTACCTATTGGATTCGTTTTCTGTCCCATATTCTATTTAACTTGACTTTCTGCGTTATTTCTAGCTCCTAAAACCAAGGTAACGTGGTTGGAACGTTTTCTAATCCGATGCGCCCTCCCTTGTGGAGCGGGACGCAGACGCTTGAGCATACGCCCACTGTCTACACGGATCTCCTTAACAAAAAGCTCCGCTGTTTCCACATCGCCATCTTCATTCTTTGCCTGCCAGTTTGCTATCGCAGACATCAACAACTTCTCAAGGCGTCTGGAAGCCTCCTTTGGATTGAATTTCAGGATCGCCAAAGCTTTCTCTATATCCTCTCCACGTACCAGGTCGGCTACCAAGCGCATTTTCCTGGGGGAAGTCGGGCAGTTGTTCAGCTTGGCGTAAACCAACTGGCTGCGCTCTTCCTTTAACCTTTCGGCCATCTGTTTTTTACGAACACCCATACCGCTTATCTTTTACCTTTATTTTTGGCTCCGGCATGTCCCCGGAACGTCCGGGTAGGTGAAAACTCACCCAACTTATGCCCTACCATATTTTCCGTTACATATACCGGTACAAACTGTCGCCCGTTGTGTACTGCAATGGTTTGCCCAACAAAATCTGGGGTAATCATCGAAGCTCTCGACCAGGTCTTGATTACAGATTTCTTTCCGGAATCCAGGTTCTGCTGAACCTTTTTCTCAAGACTTAGGTGAACGTAAGGTCCTTTTTTTAGGGAACGTGCCATGTATCTTTACTTTTATTTCTTTCTACGTTCTACAATATATCGGTTGCTGTCCTTGGTTTTGGAGCGCGTCCTGAAACCTTTGGCAGGTATACCATTGCGCGATCTCGGGTGTCCTCCCGAAGCGCGACCTTCCCCACCACCCATCGGGTGATCTACAGGGTTCATGGCTACCGGACGTGTACGAGGTCTTCTACCCAACCAACGACTGCGTCCTGCTTTCCCAGAAACGATCAACTGGTGATCGGAATTGGATACAGCACCTATAGCGGCCATACAATTGACCAGAATCATTCGGGTTTCCCCGGATGGCAATTTAATAGTAGCAAATTTGCCTTCCCTGGCCATCAACTGAGCAAAGGTACCAGCACTCCGCGCCATTACTGCTCCCTGACCCGGGCGCAGTTCAATGCATGAGATAATCGTTCCGAGCGGAATTTCAGAAAGCGGTAAAGCATTTCCAATTTCCGGCGCAGAACCAGGCCCTGAGTTGATCTTCTGACCCACCTCGAGCCCATTGGGTGCAACGATATAGCGCTTCTCCCCGTCCGTATACTCGACCAGTGCGATAAAGGCCGATCGGTTCGGATCGTATTGAATGGACTTCACCTCTGCGACTACGTCCTGCTTATCTCTTTTGAAATCGATGACACGATACCGGCGCTTATGACCACCACCTTTGTAGCGCATGGTCATTTTTCCCTGCTTATTTCGTCCGCCCGATTTTTTCAGCGGCGCCAGGAGGCTTTTTTCCGGCTTGTCCGTTGTGATTGCATCGAAGCCATTGACAACTTTGAATCGCTGGCCGGGTGTGATCGGTTTTAATTTTCTGACTGACATGCCGTTTCTTTAAAGGTTACTGTAAAAATCAATAACATCACCATCCTCAACAGCTACGATTGCTTTCTTGAAGGCTCCGGTCTTTCCTTGCTGTACTCCCGTTTTGGTGAATCGGGTCCGTCTACCGGCTCCGTAGTTCATCGTACGAACAGAAGTAACTGAAACTCCGTAAGCCGTCTCAACCGCCTCCTTGATCTGCAACTTATTTGCTGTACGATCCACGATGAAACCATAGCGGTTGTACAACTCACTATCGGAGGTCATTTTCTCGGTAATGATGGGTTTTATCAACACACTCATGATTTCCTATTTCTTAAGGTTGGACTCTATGGCTTCCAGTGCACCTTCCAAAAAGACTACGCTGTTTGCGTTTAATATTTTGTAAGTGCTTAATTCTGAATTAGTTATAACTTCAGAACCCGCCAAATTGCGCGACGACAAATATACGTTATTATTTATATCGCCCAACACAAAGAGGGACTTTTTGTTTTCAAGACCCAGCGCCTTCAGCACCTCAATGAAATCCTTGGTCCTGGGTTGCTCAAAAGTAAAGTCCTCCAACACTACAATCCCATTCTCTTTCGACTTAAGACTGAGGGCAGATCTCCGCGCCAATCTCTTGACATTCTTGTTGAGTTTCTGGGTGTAGTCTTTCGGCCTTGGGCCAAATATCCTACCTCCACCCTTGAAGATCGGGGATTTAATACTACCTGCTCGCGCAGTTCCTGTTCCCTTCTGTTTCTTAATCTTTCGGGTACTTCCAACAATTTCAGCGCGCTCTTTGGATTTGTGCGTTCCCTGCCGCTGATGGGCGAGGTATTGCTTCACATCCAGGTATATAGCGTGCTCGTTGGGCTCTATTTTGAAAACATCGTCAGAAAGCTCAGCTTTACGACCGGTGTCTTTTCCTTTGTAATCTTTAACAGCTACCTTCATTACTTCTCAATTGTTATGAATGCATTTTTATGACCCGGAATACATCCTTTAACGACGATCAGGTTTTTTTCGGGAACTACTTTGAGCACCCGTAGGTTTTGAACTGTCACGCGCTCCGAACCCATTTGTCCTGCCATCTTAATACCTTTGAAAACACGAGCCGGATAAGATGCCGCCCCGATTGAACCCGGTGCTCTCAGCCTGTTGTGCTGACCGTGAGTGGCCTGTCCAACACCTGCAAATCCATGGCGTTTTACCACACCCTGGAAACCTTTTCCTTTAGAAGTGCCCACCACATCGACAAACTCTCCTTCTTTAAAAAGATCCACACCAACGGTGTCTCCCAATTTGTAATCTCCTACAAAATCCCGGAACTCAACGACTTTTTTCTTGGGAGAAGCGCCTGCCTTTTTAAAATGGCCTGTTTCAGCCTTATTTGCACGCTTTTCTGCCTTGTCATCGAAACCGAGTTGCAGGGCACTGTACCCGTCTACCTCTTCGGTTCTGACTTGGGTAACTACGCATGGCCCTGCTTCGATGACGGTACAGGGAATGTTCTTCCCATTCTCGTCAAAGATGCTGGTCATGCCTACTTTTCTTCCAATTAACCCAGACATACTAATTACATTAATTATTAAAAATAGTTAAGGGACCTTTTCCGACGCTCCAGGATGCTTTTTATAACATCCTATCCCATCAGGGACTGGTCTCCCCTTTTCACTTCAAAACTTCAAAATTTTGTCTTCCAGACAAAAAAACAGGGTCAAAAATAATTCGACCCCGAATGTATTTTTGTTACCGTTTTTCCTTCGCCAATGGGCTCCGGACATGTATCAGGAGATTTCCAACCTCCTGGCTTAGATCATCAGACCTTAATCTCGACCTCTACCCCGCTCGGAAGCTCCAGCTTCATAAGCGCATCGATAGTTTTTGAGGACGAACTGTATATATCGAGCAAGCGTTTGTAAGAGCTAAGCTCAAACTGCTCCCGCGATTTTTTATTCACGTGGGGAGAACGCAGTACTGTAAATATTTTCTTATGCGTTGGAAGCGGAATCGGACCTGTGACCACCGCTCCTGTTGTCTTAACCGTCTTCACAATCTTCTCGGCAGATTTATCTACCAGATTATGGTCGTACGATTTGAGTTTTATTCTGATTTTCTGACTCATCCTAACGAAATTAAGCGGTTACACCTTTTGTGGCTTTAATTACTTCTTCTGCAATATTAGACGGGGTCTCAGCATAATGTGAGAACTCCATCGTAGATGTTGCCCGTCCGGAGGACAGGGTACGCAAGGAAGTTACATAGCCAAACATCTCTGAAAGAGGCACTTCTCCCCGTATCACTTTAGATCCGGCCCGGTCCGACATGTCATTGACCTGACCACGCCGACGGTTGAGATCCCCAACGATATCTCCCATGTTCTCTTCCGGAGTCAAAACCTCCAGCTTCATAATAGGCTCCAAAAGCACAGGGCGGCAATTTTTAGCAGCCTCTTTGTACCCGATACGTGCAGCCAATTCGAAAGAAAGTGAATCCGAATCCACAGGGTGGAAAGATCCATCATTCAATGTAACTTTAAGACTATCCATCTCAAAGCCGGCTAAAGGTCCGTTCTTCATGGCCTGTTTGAAACCTTTCTCAACAGAAGGGATGTATTCTTTTGGAATGTTCCCACCTTTGATCTTGTTCTCAAATACCAGCCCGGTGGTCTCTTCGTCATCGGCACTCAAAGGCCCCATGGTAAAGACGATATCTGCGAATTTTCCACGCCCACCTGTTTGCTTTTTGTAAGTTTCACGGTGGTCATTTGTGGCTGTTATCGCTTCCTTGTATTCTACCTGAGGTTGTCCTTGGTTTACTTCAACCTTGAACTCCCTTCTCAATCGGTCTACAATGATATCCAGGTGCAGCTCTCCCATACCGGAGATAATCGTCTGCCCGCTGGCCTCATCTGTTTTTACCTGGAAGGTAGGATCTTCTTCTGCCAGTTTAGCCAATGCCATTCCCAGCTTATCGACATCCGCCTTAGTTTTGGGCTCTACGGCTATACCGATAACAGGGTCTGGAAAAACCATACTCTCTAAAACGATCGGATTCTTTTCATCACAAAGGGTGTCCCCTGTTTTGATGTCCTTGAAACCTACAGCTGCTCCGATATCTCCGGCACTGATGGAATCAATCGCATTCTGCTTGTTTGAATGCATTTGATAAATCCTCGAAATTCGCTCCTTATTTCCAGAACGCGTGTTCAACACGTAGGAACCTGCATCCAGTTTCCCGGAGTAGCAGCGGAAAAATGCCAGCCTTCCAACAAAGGGGTCAGTGGCAATTTTAAATGCGAGCGCAGAAAACGGTTCTTTTATATCCGGTTTCCGAATTGCAGGTGCTTCAGTATCCGGATTCGTCCCTTCAATTGCCTCCTTGTCAAGAGGAGAAGGGAGATAGCGACAAACGCAATCCAGCAAGAATTGAACACCTTTATTTTTAAATGCCGATCCACAGACCATTGGAATGATACTCATATCCATAACGGCTGCCCTCAGAGCGGCGTGTACTTCATCTTCAGTAATAGAATCTTCGTCCTCGAAGAATTTTTCCATTAAATTCTCATCGTATTCCGCAACAGCCTCGATAAGTTCAGCCCGGTACTGACGCACCTCGGCCTTCATCTCTTCTGGTATCGGAATCTCCTCGAAAGTAGACCCCATATTCTCTTCACTCCAAACGATTGCCCGATTCTTAACCAAATCGACAATTCCTCTGAAATCCGCTTCGTCTCCAATAGGCAAAACGATCGGCACTGCATTGGATTTAAGCATGTCGCGAACCTGTTGGCATACCGCGAGGAAATTAGAGCCCTGACGGTCCATTTTGTTCACAAATCCCATTCTCGGGACTTTGTAATTATCTGCCAACCTCCAGTTTGTCTCGGATTGAGGCTCAACACCATCCACAGCGCTAAACAGAAAAACAAGGCCATCCAATACCCTCAGGGAACGATTCACCTCAACAGTGAAGTCAACGTGTCCGGGAGTATCTATGATATTAAAGTGGTAAGGCTTGGTCACCTCTGTAGGCTGACCATTGTCGAGTGGAAACTGCCATGTACAGGTGGTGGCCGCAGAGGTAATCGTGATTCCGCGTTCCTGCTCCTGCTCCATCCAGTCCATAGTAGCCGCGCCATCGTGTACCTCCCCGATTTTGTGACTTACTCCTGTGTAGTACAGGACTCGCTCTGTAGTGGTGGTTTTCCCGGCATCGATATGAGCCGCGATTCCAATATTTCTGGTGTATTTTAAATCTCTCGCCATTGCGACTAAAATCTGAAGTCAGAAAATGCTTTGTTCGCCTCTGCCATCTTGTGGGTATCCACACGCTTCTTAACTGCAGCACCCTCCTCTTTGGAAGCGGCAAGTATTTCAGCAGCAAGCTTTTGCGCCATAGATTTCTCATTTCGCTTTCTCGCGAAACTGATCAACCATTTCATGGCTGTGGAAATCTTCCGGTCCGGACGGATTTGCATCGGTATCTGAAATGTCGCACCCCCAACGCGCCGGCTGCGTACTTCCACGTGCGGCATTACGTTGGAAAGGGCATCTTTCCATAATTCGAGGGCTGATTTTTCTTCATCCGTGTTCTTCTCCCCGACAATATCCAGGGCGTCGTAGAATATCTTGAATGCTACGGATTTCTTACCGTCCCACATCATCATATTCACGAAACGCGTTACCAACTGGTCTCCATATCTTGGATCCGGTAACAGCGGACGTCTTTTTGCCTGTCTTTTTCTCATTGCTACTGCTTAACTAGTGAATCCTATTTCTTAGGGCGCTTTGCTCCGTATTTAGACCTGCGCTGCGTTCTTCCGGCTACCCCAGCGGTATCCAGTGCCCCGCGCACGATGTGGTATCTAACTCCCGGCAAATCCTTTACCCTTCCGCCTCTAACCAATACTATCGAGTGCTCCTGGAGATTATGTCCTTCACCGGGGATATAGGCATTCACCTCTTTCCCGTTGGTAAGGCGTACCCGAGCTACTTTCCGCATGGCGGAATTAGGCTTCTTGGGTGTTGTTGTATACACCCGGGTACATACGCCCCTGCGTTGAGGACACGAATCCAAAGCAGCCGATTTACTCTTCTTGGTAATTGTGGCTCTTCCTTTTCGTACTAATTGTGAAATTGTTGGCATAAACTCTAAAAATATATTCCAGCCCTGTTTAAGGGTCGGCAAATGTAGCAATTATTCCCTATAATTCAAACCCCTGTAAATTAATTTTATGGGAATTTCACCCACTGAAAAAAAAGAAGCCCTCTGACAGCATTTTATTTGATAATTCAGCGCTCTGCAAAATCCTTTCAGAAGCAACCGAACCACTCGGATGCAGAACCTCTAATTTTCAAAGCAAGATTTACATTTTCTGCCGAGAAGTTTGTATACCTTAATATATATACTCAAAATACGTGCTTGCTTAAAAAAATCTTCAATGATTTCCTGAAGTGCAATTATTCAGGCGGTATTTAAACTTTTCTTAAAAAAACTTTTGACAGAAGATACACCCGGAATAAACGGTCTTATGCACATAGCACAGAATCCTCATTACCGTTTTATTAACACATTCTGCTGCCTGCACATTAAGACCTATTCAATTGACCACCACCACACAAAGGACCCGGGAGGTTCCGCAAAATGGAAACTTCGCAATTATCCTTCCTTGAGATTATTGAATTGATAAATCAAAATACCTAGATAGAGATAACCTCAATTATCGCAGACTTGCTTAAAGTTTTATTAAAATAAGTTTGGATTATTAACATGAAATTAAGATTTTCGCAATTAGCTAATTCAAATAATTAAACAATGAGAACAAAATTGAATGGAATCTTGACGCTGTTGCTAGCGTTTATTGTGCAGGTTTCGTTTGCACAAGACAAAACGATTTCAGGTACGGTTACGGACCAGGATGGTCTCCCGTTACCTGGAGTTAACATTGTTGTAGAGGGCACCACACAGGGTACCCAATCCGACTTCGATGGGAACTACCAAATCTCGGCCAGTTCGGGACAGGTACTTCTCTTTTCCTACATCGGCCAAAAGGACGAGCGCAGGACAGTTGGTGCAGGTAGCGTAATCGATGTCCAAATGATGGAAGATGCGCAGGCACTCGAAGAGGTTGTGGTAACGGCCCAGGGTATTAAGCGGGAGAAGAAAGCTCTCGGATACGCTGTCGCTTCCGTTGGATCGGAGTCCCTCGAGCAACGAGCAGAAGGTGATGTTGCCCGGGTCCTTTCCGGTAAAGCATCTGGTGTTCAGGTTGTCGCCGCAGGTGGTATGTCTGGTTCTGCAACGAACATTACAGTTCGGGGTCTTAGTTCCTTTAGCGGAAGTAACCAGGCACTTTTCATCGTGGATGGGGTTCCATTTAGTAGTGACACCAACTCCACCGGGGATTTTATCGATGGTAACACGGGATCTTCCCGTTTCCTGGATTTAGATCCTAACAACATCGAGAATATCGAAGTTCTGAAAGGTCTTGCAGCTGCCACACTATATGGTACTCAGGGTAAAAACGGGGTTATCCTCGTAACTACCAAGGCTGGGTCTGGTTCAACAGGCGCTAAGAAGACTGAGATCACTATCTCGCAATCCTTCTTTACGAATGAAATGGCGTCCATTCCGGATTACCAGCAACAGTATGGTAACGGGTTCGACCAGTCCTTTGGATGGTTCTTCTCCAACTGGGGACCAAGTTTCGATCGCGACGGTGTTGCAGGATGGGGACAGCAATCAGCCATCGATGATCAGGGTACTTTAGAGCACCCTTACTCTACTACATCCGTTTCAAAGACAAGGGATGCATTCCCGGAATTACAGGGAGCGCGGTACGCATGGAAGCCTTACAACTCTGTGGATAATTTCTTCCGCCCAGGATCGGTTTCCAATACCAACGTAAACATCGCTGGTGGTACTCAGGACGGGAGCACAAATTTCAATGTGAACGTTGGATACCTGGATGATAAAGGATTTACTCCTGGAAACTCCCTGAATCGATTCAACATTTCGGTTGGTGGACGTTCTCAATTGAGCAACAAGTTCTCCGTTACAGCCACTGCAAATTACGCCCGTACGGATTACCGGACTCCTCCGATCGCCTCCTCTAGGGGTAATGGTACAGACGGTCTGTCCGTTTACGGTAACGTAATGTTTACGCCAATCTCAGTGGATTTGATGGGACTTCCTTTTGAAAACCCAATCGACGGTTCCAGTGTTTACTACCGTAATGGTAACGACATCATCAACCCACGGTGGACTGCTAAGAACGTTACGTACAAGCAGCTTACGAATCGTGTAAACTGGACGGCATCGCTTAACTACGATATCAACGATCATCTTTCCCTTACCTGGAGAAGTGGTCTTGACTTCTACAACGAGCGTAATGAAAACAGTTCCAATAAAGGTGGGGTTGAATTTACCTCGGCTATTTTCGGTTTCCTCGACACTTATGATAACAACAATACGATTTGGGATCATTTCTTTGCCTTGAACGGAAATTACGATCTCACCGAGAAGTTAGGAATGACTTTCACAGTCGGTGCGACATCCCGTCAGGATAACTTTGACAGGCAGGGAGCTGCAAGTACAGGTCAGATCGTATTTGGAGTTAAACGGCATTTCAACTTCGAAAACCAAACTCCAATACAGTTTTCACAAAAGAGGAATATTGTTGGTATCCTGGGTCAGGCGACCCTCGATTACGACAACTGGTTATTCCTTAACCTTTCGGCCAGGACAGACTGGGTTTCTAACCTTACCTCCGAAAACAATAGTAAGACATATCCTGGGGTAAGTGTTTCCTTCCTTCCTATCAATGCTTTTCAGGGAGACTGGAACAACAATATTGGTATGAACTACCTCAAGCTGCGGGCCAGCTACGGTACTTCAGCTACGTTCCCGACTGGATACCCAACGGTTAACGTTATCGAGCAGAACACGCTTCGGTTTACCGATCCGTTTAGCGGAGCATCCCTTACTACAAACCAGGTGGATAACTTCCGGGCAAACCCGGACCTGAAACCTGAATTACTGGAAGAGCTTGAATTTGGACTTGAAACCCGATTCTGGGATCAGCGGATCTCGTTTGAAGCAACATACTTCAGCCGGGTAACCAATGACCTTATCGTTACGGAGCCGCTTTCTCCTTCAACAGGATTTAGCTTCACACAGAATAACATTGGAGAAATCACGAACAAAGGATGGGAAGCCGATTTCGGAATCGACATCTTTAGAAGTGAAAACTTCACCTGGAATTCAAGAGTGAACTTCTTTACGAACGATGAAAAGGTAACTCAGCAAGATCAGGATTTCATCGCTTATGCGGGTAGTTTAGCCGAAGGAGGAGGACTCTTCCGGGGCTCTAACGCAGCGATTGAAGGTCAGTCTCTCGGTACCATTGTTGGTACTGCCATCGGACGTGATGCAGATGGAAACTTCCTCGTGAACGATGCGGGTAACTACGTTGTTGTTGAGCAGGACCTGGATGGTAATGTGCCAATCGTTGGAGATGCCGTTCCGGATTACACCATGAACTTCATCAACACGCTGAGGTACAAGAACTGGAGTTTGAATTTCCAGATCAACCATATCAAAGGTGGAGACGTTCTCTCCAGTACTGTTGCCGCGCTTCTTGGACGGGGACTTATTGTAGAAACTGCTGACCGTCTGAATACTTACGTTCTTCCTGGTGTCAATCAAACTACAGGAGAACCTAACAACAGACAGATCAACAACTCCACATACTTCTTCAGCAACTTGTTATTCGGACCCACAGAGACTCGTATCTACGATGCTTCTGTAATCCGTCTGCAGGAACTTTCTTTCGGTTATAGCTTCCCTAAGAAATTCTTAGACAAGACGCCATTTGGCCAGCTGACGATTACCGCTCAGGGCTTCAACCTTTGGTACGATGCCTACAATACACCAGCAGGAGCTAACTTCGATCCGAACGTAGCAGGTGTTGGTATTGGTAACGGACGAGGATTTGACTTCCTCAACGGTCCGAGTTCAAGAAGATATGGAATTAGTCTTAGAGCATCCTTCTAATAAAAATTGTTAATGATATAGCTATTATGAAAAATTTGATTAAATATATTTCGATAGTCTTTATTGCAGGAGCCTTACTGAATTCCTGTGAGACGACAGATCTGGACTTGAGAGTGAGTCCGAACGACCTGGCTTCTGACCAGGCGGATCCTAACCTCCTGCTGACATCAGTGCAGCTGGCGTATGGAACCAACATGCAGGTAATGAGTGATCAATCTGCAGAATTGACCCGTATAGACTACATGTTTGGTAGGGATTATTTCAACAACTATCCAGGCTCCGATTTAAATGGGGTTTGGGGACGTACTTACAGTAGTAACGGAAATGGTGTTGGAGATCCGGTTTCCATCGGTATCCTGACAAACCTTCAGAACCTGGAAGCTTTAAATGAAGATCCTGAGACAGATCTTGGATTTCATATTGGTGTCACTAAGACACTTCTTGCCCACCAGCTTATGTTAATCGTGGATTGGGTAGGAGAAGCGGCCTTTAGCCAGGCTGGTAATCCCGCTGAATTTCCTGCTCCAGAATTAGATAGTGGTCAGGATGTATACGCAGCCGCTTTAAACTTGTTAGATGAAGCAGAAGCTTCGTTTGCTTCCGATCCAACTACCATTGGCGCCGTTGATCTCTTTTACGACGAGGATATTTCGAAATGGGAAAAGTTGATTAACACCATCCGTCTGAAGGCGTATTACACAACAGGTAATGCTTCTGCCTTTAATGCGGTAATTGCTGATGGGAATTTCATCGAGAATGCTGAAGATGATTTCTTCCTGCAATATGGAACCAGCGAACTTCAGCCAGATAACAGGCATCCGGATTATGCGGCTGACTATACACCTTCTGGAGCGAACATTTACCAGTCTAACTGGATGATGGAAGTGATGCTTAACAACGAGGACCCAAGAATCCGCTACTACTTCTACCGTCAGGTAGATGCGACTCCGGGTGCTGATGCTGATCCTAACGAAGAAGACCTCAACTGTTCACTGGCTGTGCCTCCACCCCACTATGATGGATTCACCTACTGTTCCGTTCCAAACGGATACTGGGGAAGAAGTCATGGGAACGATGAAGGTACACCTCCGGACAACTTCAAAAGAGCAGCCGTAGGGGTTTATCCTGCAGGTGGCCGCTTTGACGACAGTAGTTTCGGCAACGTAGGCTTAGGCCTCGGTGGTGGAGGAGCCGGTATTGAGCCAATCATCATGTCCTCTTATGTAGATTTCTGGAGGGGAATGATGGCAGGATCTGATGCTGAAAGAGCAGGATTCCTTAGATCGGGTCTTGAAAAGTCCATAGCCACTGTACAAGAATACGGATCTCTGGACGGAAGTGCGGACCTGACAACTGCACCGACCACTGCTGATGTGGAAGATTACATCAATGGAATCGTAGATGCCTTTAACGCAGCTACAGGTGACGACAAGGAGAATATCTATGCTGAGCAATACTTCACCACTCTTTACGGTGGAGCACTGGAGGCCTGGACTTACTACAGACTCACCGGATTCCCAACAACGCTCTTGCCTAACTGGGAAGCCAATCCAGGACCGTTCCCAAGAACGCTCCTTTACCCACAGAACGAAGTGATCACAAATCCTGGGCTTACCCAGAAAACGTCACTTACAGAACAAGTGTTCTGGGATACGAATCCAGCAAGTCCAACCTTCCCACCAGCTAACTAAAAAGTAACTGAACATGAAAAAATATAGCAACAAATTTATAATGACAGTATTGGCTGGGACGGCGCTGCTCTTCTCAGGATGTCAGGAGGGAGATAACCCGATTGACGAGATCAATGCTAATGAAACCCGGGGAGCAATCCTCAGGACCGTGACTATTCTTTCTAGTGAATTGCCTATTGGCGATGCCGAAGGGTTCTTCTCCGTAGAACAGGAGATTCAGAGCCAGGAAGACGGGAAGAATATTGAATTTGTCGAAGTATATGTCGCATTTCGGGACAACACCGGAGACACCGACAGTAAAGATGAAGTATTGCATGAAACCATTGATCCCTCTACATTCACAATAGGTGAATTTGGATATCCTCGTTTCACCAATACGATAACCCTTGCTGAGATGTCCAGTACGCTAGGATTAACCGGTGATCAGGTTCAAGGTGGTGATCAATTCGTAATTCGCTACGAGCTTGTTCTCGATGATGGCAGACGTTATTCGATCGGAGACAACACGAATACCTTAACCGGTTCCTTCTTTAGTTCACCTTTCCAGTACACTGCGGATATCGTATGTCCTCCAATCGGACCTGCGCCAGGTGTATATACTGTGAACATGCAGGATTCTTTCGGGGATGGATGGCAAACTACTACTGGTGATGGCGGACCTGGTCTGACCCTGACCTTAAGTACAGGTGAAGTTTTCGAAGTTGGACTTTGTTCACCTTATGAGACTCCTTCATATGCCTGTATTGATAATGATACAGAAGGTACGGCAACAATTACAGTTCCAGCTGGTGTTGAATCTGCAGAATGGTTCTTCCCAGGTGATTTCTACGGTGAAATCAGCTTCCAGATTATACATCCTAGTGGCGCTGTGATCGCTGATATTGGTACGGGAACCGAAGCCGGACCTGTATTGATTAACTACTGTTTTGATTACTAGTCACAGAAGACACGGGTAAAACCCGTGAAATACCTACTAAACCACCTCCTTTTGGAGGTGGTTTTTTTTTGCCGTAAAACAACCTGCACCTGTACTAAACCTCCTCCCCGATTTCTCATCCATCTACCCTAAGCAGCTCACAATTACTTTGTTCTAAACTCTGTGCCCAGTATACCCCTTTCCCCGGGTAAAACTTTTACCGTCAATACACCGTTTGATCTTTACGCCCAATCTATGCCAATTTACTACCTTTGGGTTCTTGTAAACACAGGTTTTTTAGATCATTATGAAGACAACCTATAACCTAAAATCATCCTTTTTCACTTCGATTTCAATCCCCCTTGCCCTGGCTTTCCTTATTGTGTCCGCCTGTAAAAATAAAGCGGAAGATGAGGCTTCAGGAGAGGTTCAGGCGTCTATTTCCGGGCCTGTATTTAAGAAAATAGCGCCGGAAGAAAGCGGTATTCAATTCGAAAATCGCATTGAGGAGAATGTCGCCACTTTAGAAAATCTATTTGATTACGATTATTTCTACAACGGGGCAGGTACCGGGATTGCCGACCTGAACAATGATGGCCTCCTCGATATTTTCTTTTGTGGCAATCAGGTTGAAAACAAGCTCTTTATAAACAAAGGTGATCTCAAATTCGAGGATGTTACGGAAACCGCCGGGATCAATACGGGTAAACAATGGTCCAACGGGGTAACCTTTGTGGATATTAATTCAGATGGCTGGCTGGACATCTATGTCTCTCAGGGAGGGCCGAACACCCGGCCGGACAGGAAAAACCTGTTGTTCCTGAATCAACAGGACGGAACCTTTGAGGAAGTAGCCGAAGCCTTCGGCCTTGCCGATATGGGTATCAGTACACAGTCGGCATTTTTTGACTACGACAGGGACGGAGACCTGGATTGCATTGTCATGAACGAAAGCGAGTACTACGGGGCGGACCCGATTCTTTTAGACCGCCTGATTAAAGAAAACCCGGAAGCGCCTTTCTTTAATAGTTCTCACCTGTATCGAAATGATGGGGATTCATTTACTGAAATCAGTAAGGATGCAGGCATACAACGTCCGATATTTGGCCTGGGGCTTTCTGTTTCCGATATCAATTCGGATGGCTGGCTCGATATCTATCTCGCCAGTGATTATTATCTCCCCGACGCCTTATTTATTAATCAGGGCGATGGAACATTTAAGGATGAAATTTCCAAGTATACCCAACAGATCTCCTATTACGGAATGGGGATTGATATTGCCGACATCAACAACGATGCACTGCAGGATATCTTTGTCCTCGATATGGCCTCAAGCGACCATTATCGCTCCAAAACCCTGATGGCCTCAATGGATGTGGCCCGATTCGACTACCTGACGCGCAAGGCCGGATACCATTATCAGTACATGTATAATTCGTTGCAGTTGAACATGGGTCAGAACCACTTCAGCAATATTTCTCAGCAGACCGGCATGGCAAGTACGGACTGGAGCTGGTCTGTTCTTATGTCGGATTTTGACCTTGATACAGATAAAGATGTTTTTGTCACGAATGGCTATCGGAAATACGCCCTGGACAACGACCTGCAACAGCGTGTATTTCAAGCGCGTAAACAGTACAGAGATAAGGTTCCTCTCGAAGTCAAAAAAGAATTGTACAACAGCATGCCTTCTGAAAAACTGTCCAATTTACTTTATGAAAACAAAGGCGATCTTGAATTTCAGGAGCGCGGGAAAGATTGGGGCCTCGGGGATCTTTCCTTTAGTAATGGGGCTGCAATGGGGGATCTGGACAATGACGGCGATCTGGATCTTGTGGTCAATAATATGGATGAAAATGCCTTCTTATACCAAAATCAATCGGTAGAGCACAACAGCGGAAATTACCTGAATGTATCCGTTGAGGGTGAAAGCTCTGAATCCTTCCCACAGGTGCGCCTTTACAGTGGCGAAACACAACAGATGATAGAAGTGCGCAGGGTTCGGGGATATCGGTCTGCCCATGAAACCGCAGCACATTTTGGTTTGGGTACCGATACCCGGGCAGATAGCCTTAGAATCCTATGGCCGGATGGAAATACGTTGCTATTGACGGATGTTCAGGGCAATCAAACATTGAAGGTACATAAGCGGGATGCGAAACCCCAAACCATAAACTCAGCCATAACCACACTTTTTGAACCGGCGGATCCCTTGGAAATGGGCATTACAGCCGTTCATAAGGAAAATCCATTTGTAGATTTTGATACTGAAATTCTATTGCCGTATAAACAGTCCAATTTCGGACCGTATTTCAGTAAGGGAGACGTGAACGGAGATGGCCTGCAGGATGCCTATATGGGCGGTGCTTCGGGACAGGCGGGTAAGCTTTTGATCAAAAAACAAAGGGGATTTGAAACGGTTGCCCTACCCGACTTTGAGAAAGACAAGGTATATGAAGACATGGGGTCTGTATTTTTTGATGTGGATTCCGATGGAGACCTGGATCTGTATGTCGTCAGCGGAGGCAACGAATTTCAGCAGGGCTCTTCCCTGTATCAGGATAGGATCTACTTAAACGATGGCCAAGGCAACTTTGCCCGGGGCACAAACATGGAAGAGAGCGTGTCTTATAGTGGCAAAGCAGTGGCGACACTGGATTTTGATGGCGATGGCGATGAGGATCTGCTGGTCGGGAATCGGATCCTCGCCGGGAATTATCCCCGGCATGCCCCTTCGGCCATCCTGGAAAACCGGGATGGCAACCTCATTAATGCGACACCAGAGATCGCTCCGGAATTACTGGATTTCGGGATTATAAATGATCTTGTAATAACGGATTTTGATGGCGATGGCCTTCAGGATTTTATCGCAGTAGGGGAATGGACGGGTGTCGGCTTCTTTAAAAATAAAGGAGGTTCGTTCGAACTACAGGATTCAAACGCCTTGGGTGCTCCAATGAAAGGATGGTGGTTTGCAATCAGTGAAACCGATGCCAATGCAGATGGCAAGCCGGATTACGTAATCGGCAATGCCGGACGCAATATTAAGTTTACGGCCAGCACCGATAAACCCTTTAAAGTATTTGCTACGGATTTTGACAATAATGGAACTCCTGACATCGTACTGAGTAAAAAGTACGAAGGAAAGTACGTTCCTGTCCGCGGACGGGAGTGTTCTTCCCAACAGATGCCCTTTATTGCCCAGAAATTCCCAAGTTACAGCGAGTTCGCCAGCGCAAGCCTGGAGGAAGTCTATGGCGAGTCCCTGCAGGAGAGTTACGAGAGGGAAGTCACTAGTTTTAGCAGCTATCTGTTGCTCAATAAAGGCAATGGGAGTTTTACCCCTATACCTTTACCCGCACAGGCGCAGACTACACCAATTTTTGCCATTATTTCTGAGGATTTAAACAGGGATGGCAGGGATGATCTGATATTGGCAGGCAACATATACGAAACCGAAGTGGAAACGCCCCGGTTGGATGCAATTTCGGGAACTGTCCTGCTGGCATCTTCCAATGGCACGTATGACGTATTGCCACATGCTTATTCAGGACTCTACCTGAGGGGAAATATGAAATCTTTACTTTCTTTCGAGGAAAATGAGAAATTCTGGATTCTCGCGGGTCGAAATGACGATTCCCCACTTTTATACGGGTTAAGTGGCAATAATGTGCCTGAGTCCCCCGAACTATCTAAATAATGTGTATTTTTAGAAAAATTTCTATGATCATGACTAACAAAGTTTTAACACTCGTTTTTTCAGTTGCCCTAACCGGTTTTACATACGGACAATTTTCCGGGCAGATACAAACCAATATGGCAGGTGGCGGAGCCGACCAGGCAGGTACAGCCGGTGCGATTGCCACCCTTTTAGGCCCGGTTTCTGATTCTTCTCAGAAACGAACCCTGGAATGGGAAAGTTTTGCGGGCTCCCCATACACTGCAGATGTTTACCAGCCGGCAGAACTTTTTTACAAAGATGAGAAAGTAGGACCTGTATTCTATCGCTACAACGCCCTGAACGAGGAAATCGAAATAAAAGAGACCCCGACACAAGAAGGTCTTCGGGGATTGAGCCGGGATAAAAATATCATCCTTAAGGTGGACGGCAATCCTATGCGTTTCATGACCTTTATCGATAAAGATGGGAAAACCCTCAACGGATACCTTACCCAACTTGTCGACGGAGAAAACTTTGACCTTTATAAGCGTACCCGGGTTAAATTTACAGAAGGGTCCAAGGCCGCTAATTCATTTGTGCAGGCCACTCCCAGTCGTTTTACGCAGTTCGAAGAATACTACATTCAGAAAGCCGGGGTTGACCGTATTGACGAATTAGTACCAAAAAAGGGTAAGCTTTACAACCAAATAAGTCAAGACCAGAGAGCAAGTCTTAAAGCCTTTATTAAAGATAATGACCTTGATCTGGATAGCGACAAAGACCTGATGAGCATTATTCTTTTTATGGACCGCAACTCAGAACCTGAAAGCTAGAAAGCCTGCACCTTTATTTTTCTTGATTCGTATGGATACGCATAACCTGGTTTGATTCACAGTGGCGGTCCGATCGTCAATCCTGTTTAAATTAGTGTACTTTTGATGTCATGGAACAGGAAACCCAAATTTATGGGATACGTGCGGTTCTGGAAGCCCTTGAGTCCGATAAGGCAATTGATCGTATATACATTGAAAAAGGCCTGCAGGGATCCCTGGCCAGGGCGTTGCAAGCGCTGGCCAAGAAGAAAGGGGCCCGTCTCAGCTACGTCCCGCCGCAACGACTCGAACGTTTCAGGGATCGCAATCACCAGGGTGTGGTAGCTACAATTTCCCCTGTAAAACTTGAGGAATACCAACCGCTGATCGACAAGGTAATCGGGTCATCAGACGATCCCTTATTCTTATTACTCGACGGGGTATCCGATGTCCGAAATCTCGGAGCCATAATCCGTACGGCTGCATGCACGGGTGTCCATGCCGTTATCCTCCCCCAGAGCGGGGTCGCCCCAATTACTGCAGATACGGTTAAAACCTCTGCAGGAGCTGTTTTTAAAGTACCCCTTGGGCGCTGTCCGCATATAAAAGATGCCGTTTTTTACCTGCAGGCAAGTGGCGTGCAGATTGTAACCGCCTCTGAAAAAGCCGGTAAAATCCTCTATGATGCAAATCTGAAAAGTGCTACAGCTTTGGTGATGGGTTCTGAAGAAAAAGGGGTCTCCCCTGCCGTGCTGAAAATTGCTGATGACAATGTACGGCTCCCCATGAGCGGTACCATCGCATCATTAAATGTATCGGTGGCCTGTGGCGTCTTCCTTTATGAGGCGGTTCGACAACGCCTGGGATAATCTAGTCCGTTTTGGCATCCTTCCCGTCCCGGTAATGATAGCGTATTTGGAGTGCATCCGTTGACCCTTGTTCTTCCTCGGGCGGATGCTCGATAAAGTTTCCGTCGGCGTCAAAATGCCTCATAAAAGGATCTGCGTCTTCCTGGTAATCTTCAGATTCCCAGGGGTATTTTGTGGGTTTTGGAACAGGGGTATTCAGAAATAAGGCGAGAATCAAGCCTGTAAGAAACCCTCCCAGGTGCCCTTCCCAGGACATGCCATCCAGTACTGGGAAAATATACCACAACATACCTCCATACACAAAAACAACACCCAGGGATAAGGCTACCAGTCGATAGTACTTCGTAAAGATCCCTTTAAAGAAAATAAAACTGGCCAGGACATAAATCAAGCCACTTGCACCTATATGATAAGAGGTGCGTCCTATACCCCATGTGATCAGACCGGAGAATAAGACTCCCAAAAACAGCGTCTTCCAGGCGATACTCCTGTAGAAATAAAAGAGGGCTGCGGTCAGTACGGCTAATGGGATTGAATTATTGTAAAGGTGTTCCAGTGAACCGTGAATCCAGGGCGAAAACACGATCCCTCTCAAACCAATAGGGGTTCGGGGATAAATACCCCAGTTATTGAGATTTACACCCAGTCTCAACTCCATATAATACACCAGCCAAATTCCCAGCACGAGTGTAAAAGGAACCAGAAGGACAGCATTGGTATACTTGTAATGGGTAGTATCATCTGCCATGGGTGCAAGGTACTAATGAAGCAGGCGAAAGTCCAAGAGAAATAACTGCCCACCCTGAGATGGAATTACGAATTATAGTATTTTTAGTCCATGAACGAACCCCTGGCAGAACGAATACGCCCTGAAGAACTCCACGAGCTCATTGGCCAGGAACATCTGGTGGGCCCAGAAGGAGCCCTTTTCCGACAAATTCAGCAAGGTACCCTCCCCTCCCTTATTCTATGGGGGCCTCCAGGAACCGGAAAAACCACCCTGGCCCAGGTCATCGCCTCAAAAAGCGGCCGTCCCTTCTACACCCTCAGTGCTATAAACAGCGGGGTAAAAGACATCCGCGAGGTTTTGGACAAGGCCAAACAGAGCGGCGGGCTTTTTACCACAAAAAACCCGATTTTATTTATAGACGAAATCCATCGCTTCAGCAAATCACAACAGGATTCACTACTTGGGGCAGTTGAGAAAGGATGGGTAACCCTAATCGGTGCAACAACTGAAAATCCGAGTTTTGAAGTAATCCCTGCCTTGTTATCCCGATGCCAGGTATATATACTCAATGCCCTTGAAAAAAAGGATTTGCTCACCCTCCTGGAGCGCGCGATGCGTGAAGATCCCTGGTTGAAATCCAAAAACGTCATCCTTGAAGAAACGGATATGCTACTCCGGCTTTCAGGAGGAGATGGCCGTAAGCTGCTCAATATTTTTGAATTGGTCGTAGGGGCCGCGGCAGACGAGATAGTAAAAATTACAGATGCCCGGGTAAGCGAGCTCGTACAGGAAAATCCACTCAGATACGATAAAACAGGAGAACAGCACTACGACATTATTTCGGCTTTTATCAAATCGATTCGCGGAAGTGATCCCAATGCAGCTGTGTATTGGCTGGCCCGCATGGTTGAGGCCGGAGAAGATGTGAAGTTTATCGCCAGGCGGATGTTGATTGCCGCCTCCGAAGACATTGGCCTGGCAAATCCGACTGCCCTTGTAATGGCCAATGCAACTTTTCAGTCTGTTCAGGTAATCGGCCATCCCGAAGCGCGCATCATTCTGAGTCAATGTGCCATTTATCTGGCTACTTCGCCTAAGAGCAATAGCAGTTATATGGCCATAAACCGTGCCCAGAAGGCGGTTCGTGATACGGGAGACCTCTCCGTGCCGCTGCCCCTAAGAAACGCCCCTACACAGCTTATGAAGGATTTGGGGTACGGAGAATCGTATTCCTATGCCCATGACTACCCGGGGAA
>NZ_JAUDUY010000030.1 GCF_030380815.1 Robiginitalea aurantiaca
GCTGCTAAATTCCGGTGGATGGCCGTCCCTAATGATGGAACCCATGATACCCCGGAGGAACAAATTGTTTTTTCTAATGACGTGGCATGGGATTTTCCCAGGGGATCCGTACTTATCAAGCATTTTGAACTGGGTGGTAAAAGACTCGAAACCCGCTTTGAAATCAAAGGGGATGACGATGTATATTACTACCTGACCTATAAGTGGAATGAAGCCCAAACGGATGCTACGCTGCTTAATGAAGGCCTTTTGGAAGACGTGGTTGTCGATGGGGTCACCCAGACCTGGCAATACCCCAGCCGGGTGGAATGCATGTCCTGCCACTTTCCTCAAAACGGAGGCGTATTGGGGCCCAAAACAAGAAACCTGAACTCGGTTATCACCTATCCGGGGGGTACATCTGCCAATCAACTGGTAAACCTCAGTGAAATGGGGATCATCCCAGAGGTAATCACTAATGCCAATGTAGGTAACTACATGGCCGTTTCCGCCAAGGACAACCTTAGTGCCTCCCTTGAAGACAGGGCTCGTAGTTATATCGATGTGAATTGTTCCAGCTGTCACAATCCCACGGTGGACAATATTGCCCAGTTCGACGCCCGCTATACTACCCCACTGGAACTACAGAATATAATCTATGGGGACGTGAACTACGATCTTGGTATGCAAAATCCAAAAATTGTTATCCCTCAGGACGTTGCCAATTCTGCTTTGCACTACCGGATGAATAGCACCCAGGCGAATGTAGAAATGCCACCCATTGCAAAAGATGTAGTTGATGCGGAAGGTCTGCAATTGATTGAAGAATGGATCAACAGCCTTACACCCACTTCTACAGAAGGAGCCATTGCAGGGTTTTCCCTGATCGATGCCTCTTCGGATACGGAGCTTTTTAATCTCAGTAACGGTTTACAAATCGATCTCTCGGTAGTACAGGGCATTGACCTGAGCAT
>NZ_JAUDUY010000031.1 GCF_030380815.1 Robiginitalea aurantiaca
CGCTCTAGCTCAGCTTCTCCCATCACTTAAATACGGGCTGAGATTCTCAATGCCTTCCACAATCAACCGGCGTTTAGGACCCGCTTTTTCGGCTAGTTTATACTGAGCTTCTGCCTCTTGATATCTGCCCATGGCAACCAACCAGTCTGCGTAGAGTTCGCGGGTCGGTTTTTGAATGGCTGGCGGGCCGTAACTATAGCTGACACTTTCCTGCAATTCAATGGATTTCAGCAGATGTTCTTCTGCCCTATCATTAAGGCCGGCCAAATCTTCCCGCAAGGCCATAAGTTGCTCTTGTCTGGCTTTAGAAGTAACAATGTCGGATGGCGCGGCCTCTGCCCGGGTCACATTTGAACACAATGAGGAACTGGAAAATTCCTGTACAAAGGTTTCCCTCTTAATGTCGGACTCCATGCTCGCAATAACACGATCCATTTGAACCGTGTCTTTGGCCGTATAGGCTTTCATTCCTTCTAAAAATTGATATTGGGAACGCACCGAAATATTCAGATCGGCAATTTCCACGGGGATATCCGCTATCTCGCTATCCCATTCATCCGTTTCGGTAAGGTAGGTGCCTTTTAGAAACACCATATGAACCCGGGCCCTTGGAGAAGGCGTTTCATTCATATAGCGCTGCATATCCAAAACCATTTTCTTCGCCTCTTCCTTTTTGCCTTGCTGCAGATACCCATACTCAAGCCAGTGATAGGCATGGTATCCCCTATCATTATTGCCGAGTCCTTTTCGCTCCATTCGGTTCAGGCTTGCCTGATACGAATCGATATTGGACGCCACCACGCGGTCCCACATCCCCATAGCCACGTAAATATGGGAGGGCATGTGCAAAGCATGACTGGCATCCGGAGCGACTTCAGCATAGGCGTGGGCGGCCTCCAGGGCCAATGCGGCGTGCTTGGGGTCGTCGTATGAATG
>NZ_JAUDUY010000032.1 GCF_030380815.1 Robiginitalea aurantiaca
GGTATCGATTTGAGCATTAGAACCAATACGAACCCGCCTGTGATCGGAAGTGTCCGTATGGTCCTTTCAGGGCCTGTCTCACGCACACAACTGGAAGGGGCAGCACCCTATGCACTCTATGGCGATGAAATTGGTGGGAATTACAACGGTGTACCGTTCCCACAGGGCAGCTATACCCTGACCGCCACGGCCTATGATGGCCGCTATGGGGCGGGGAATATCATTGGGGTGACCAGCATACAGTTCTCCATTGCACCAGGAGGGGGCAACCTGCCGCCTTCGGCAATAGCCTCTGCCACTCCACTGAGTGGGGATGTACCCTTGAATGTGAGCTTTACAGGCAGTAATTCCACAGATGACTCGGGGATTGCCCAGTACAGCTGGGATTTTGGGGATGGCAACACCTCCACCGATGCGAATCCGAACCATACCTATACCACCCCAGGGACCTATACGGCAACCCTGACGGTCACGGACGGGGATGGGCTACAGGACGATGCATCTGTGCAGATTGTTGTCAACGATCCGGACGCCAGTGCCATCGCAGGGTTTACTCTTATCGACGCCACTTCGGATGTGGACCTGTTCGAACTGACCAATGGGCTTCAGATCGATCCCTCGGTGGTCGCGGGTATCGACCTGAGCATTAGAACCAATACGAACCCGCCTGTGATCGGAAGCGTCCGTATGGTCCTTTCAGGACCTGTCTCGCGCACACAACTGGAGGGAAGGGCTCCTTACTCGTTGTTTGGAGACTTGCCTGGAATTGATTATAGTGGCGTGCCGTTCCCACAGGGCACCTACACTCTGACCGCCACAGCCTATGACGGAAGCTATGGGGCGGGGAATATC
>NZ_JAUDUY010000033.1 GCF_030380815.1 Robiginitalea aurantiaca
AATGTAAACGATCCCTTCGATGTCAACGACGAGATCGATGATCCGGCCAACGACCTGCCCGATACGGACGGAGAGGGCGATGTAAATTACAGGGATATTGACGATGATGGAGATGGGATAGACACCCCGGATGAAGATAGCAATGAAAACGGGGATCCCACGGACGATGATACAGATAACGATGGTACTCCGGACTATCTGGATCCGACGGATGATTCCGGTCCCGACACGGATGGAGATGGTGTGCCGGATTCGGATGACCTCGACGACGACAATGATGGATTGCTAGACAGTACGGAGGATTTTGATATCGACGGAGATATGGATCCACTCACTAATCCACAGGATTCGGATGAAGATGGTAAACCGGATCATTTGGATATCGATTCAGACAACGATGGGATACCCGATAATATTGAAGCCCAGACTACTTCTGGTTACATAGCTCCTAACCCTGATAATGCAGAGACCTATGCCTCTAATTTAGGAGTAAATTCAGCTTATCTGGGAGGGTTAACCCCGGAAAATTCTGAAAATAATGGTGAGCCTGATTACCTGGATTCCGATTCGGACAACGATTTGGTTCCCGATAACAACGAGGGTAATGACTTTAATTTCGATGGACAGCCGGACTGGACCTTTACAGGTACAGACACGGATGGTGATGGTCTTGATGACGGGTATGAGGGAAGTAATGTAAACGATCCCTTCGATGT
>NZ_JAUDUY010000034.1 GCF_030380815.1 Robiginitalea aurantiaca
TTTCCTGAAGGTAGTTATACCCTCACCGCAACAGCCTACGACGGGCGCTACGGAGCCGGAAACATTATCGGTGTCACCAGCATTCAGTTCTCCATATTCGATGGTCCGGGAGATGAAACAATTCGCTTCTCAGATGCTACCAATCTCCTACAGGGGGATAACTTCAGTGGACTTGTTATGGGCGTTGTAGATATGAATGGTGATGGCAAGGATGATATTGTTCAATACGACAATGGTAGAATACTGCAAGTTCAGTATCAAAACAACTCTGGCCAGACCTTCAGTAAATATACTTTTGGACAGGTACCAAGCAGCGTAGATAGCGGCAGAATCCAATGGGCTATAGTAGTAGCAGATGTTGACAAAAATGGGTTTAACGATATTCTCTCTGGAGGTTACTACGACGGGATTAAAATTATAAAGAATAATAACGGCAATGATTCATATACTTCTGAATTTCAATCTAATGGAAGTATTTTTATACAAGGAAGCAACTTTGTGGATATTAATGCAGATGGTTGGATCGATGCTTTTACATGCCATGATGATGCAGAATCAAAGGCCTATACAAATAATCAGGATGGATCCTTTTCATATAATCCTACAATAGTTGATACAAAAACGGTTCCTTCAAGTGATAACTCAGGGAACTACGCCAGCACCTGGATCGATTATGACAATGACGGAGATCTGGACCTCTATATCTCAAAATGC
>NZ_JAUDUY010000035.1 GCF_030380815.1 Robiginitalea aurantiaca
AATGTAAACGATCCCTTCGATGTCAACGACGAGATCGATGATCCGGCCAACGACCTGCCCGATACGGACGGAGAGGGCGATGTAAATTACAGGGACCCTGACGATGACGGGGACGGAACGGATACCTCAGATGAAGATGCCAATGGTGACGACGATCCAACCAACGATGATACAGATAATGACGGTACGCCGGATTATCTGGATCCGACGGATGACCGTACGGATAGCGACGGTGACGGGGTACCCGATGATGAGGATTTGGACAGTGATAATGACGGTATTCTGGATACTGATGAGGATGCCAATACAGATGGGGATAATGATCCCAATACGAATCCTACCGATACAGATGGCGATGGCGTTCCTGACTTCCGGGATATTGACTCTGATGATGATGGTATACCGGATAATGTGGAGGCCCAGAGCACCGATGGGTATGTTCCGCCCAGTGGGGTAGACAGCGATGGGGATGGTCTGGACGATGCCTACGCAGGCAGTGGTGATCCCGGCCTGACCCCTGTAAACACAGATGGGACGGATGTTCCGGATTACCTGGATCCCGATTCCGACAACGATCTGGTGCCTGATAACAATGAGGGCAATGACTTTAACTTCGACGGACAGCCGGACTGGACCTTTACAGGTACAGACACGGATGGTGATGGTCTTGATGACGGGTATGAGGGAAGTAATGTAAACGATCCCTTCGATGT
>NZ_JAUDUY010000036.1 GCF_030380815.1 Robiginitalea aurantiaca
CGAGGATCACATCGGTACCGTCATTATTGGTAAAAGTGTATGTACCATTCCCATTATCCGAAATGTCTGCCTTGCTAACCGTTTGTGACACCCCACTCTCATTGACATATGTAAGGGTTCCATCGGCATTATCCGTGAGGTTGGTAATCGTCTCAGAAATTGTAACTGAGGCGACATTTAAATACAAAGCGCCATCGGCTCCTGCTGAAAGGTCATTATTTAAATCGGTACTGATAAGATTCGTAGATTCAGTTCCGCCTCCATCAGTTACCTCCAAAGCACCAGCGTTCATTGTTACCCCAGTGTTAAACTCATTGGTCGGATCCGCATCCGCATCGTCTACCAGGGAAGAAAGGTCGACCGTTACATCTGTGGTTCCTTCACTTATGGTCAGCACATTACTGCCATCCAAAGCCGCTCCCGTTACATCGTCATCGGCCACTGCATCTACATACGCTTTGGTAGCTGCATCCTGGGCTGCCGTCGGATCTGCAAGGTTGGCTATAGCTGCGCCTCCGGCATCATTGCCTTCTGTAAGTACACTGCCCAGATCCTGGATCTCATTCGTAGCATCAGCGTCCGCATCGTCTACCAGGGAAGA
>NZ_JAUDUY010000037.1 GCF_030380815.1 Robiginitalea aurantiaca
TGCCTGGAATTGATTATAGTGGCGTGCCGTTCCCACAGGGCACCTACACTCTGACCGCCACAGCCTATGACGGAAGCTATGGGGCGGGGAATATCATCGGGGTGACCAGCATACAGTTCTCCATTGCACCAGGAGGGGGCAACCTGCCGCCTTCGGCAATAGCCTCTGCCACTCCACTGAGCGGGGATGTGCCCTTGAATGTGAGCTTTACAGGCAGTAATTCCATTGACGATTCGGGGATTACTCAGTACAGCTGGAATTTTGGGGATGGCAACACCTCCACCGATGCAAATCCGAGCCATACCTATACTACCCCAGGGACCTATACGGCAACCCTGACGGTCACGGACGGGGATGGGCTACAGGACGATGCGTCTGTGCAGATTGTCGTCAACGACCCGGATGCCAGTGCCATCGCAGGGTTTACTCTTATTGATGCTTCTTCGGATGTGGACCTGTTTGAACTGACCAATGGGCTTCAGATCGATCCTACGGTCGTCGCGGGTATCGATTTGAGCATTAGAACCAATACGAACCCGCCTGTGATCGGAAGTGTCCGTATGGTCCTTTCAGGGCCTGTCTCACGCACACAACTGGA
>NZ_JAUDUY010000038.1 GCF_030380815.1 Robiginitalea aurantiaca
GAGATCCAGGATCTGGGCAGTGTACTTACAGAAGGCAATGATGCCGGAGGCGCAGCCATTGCCAACCTTGCAGATCCGACGGCAGCCCAGGATGCAGCTACCAAAGCATATGTAGATGCAGTGGCCGATGACGATGTAACAGGAGCGGCTTTGGATGGCAGTAATGTACTGACCATAAGTGAAGGAACCACAGATGTAACGGTAGACCTTTCTTCCCTGGTAGACGATGCGGATGCGGATCCGACCAACGAATACAATACGGGAATCGGTTTTGACGGAACAAACCTTACGGTGACAGACGCTGGGGGAACCCAGAGTGTGGACATCAGTGGGGTAAGCACAGACGATCAGGATCTGACGGGTGCGACCCTGACGGGCAGTTCCCTTCAGATTGACATAGAGAACGGAAACTCAGCTACTGTGGATTTAGCTTCCTTGGTAGACGATGCAGATGCAGATCCGACCAATGAACTTCAGACCCTTAGCCAGAGTGGCACGGATGTCACGCTTTCTGATGGAGGAGGGACAATCTCAGTGGCAGATAACGACAATGATTCCTCAAACGAGATCCAGGATCT
>NZ_JAUDUY010000039.1 GCF_030380815.1 Robiginitalea aurantiaca
ACGACCAGTGGCCTTGGGGCTGCTAATGTGCAGGATGCCATAGATGCCCTTGCCGCGGGAAGCACCGACGATCAGGATCTGACCGGTGCAACCCTGACGGGCAGTTCCCTTCAGATTGACATAGAGAACGGAAACTCAGCTACTGTCGACCTTTCTTCCCTGGTAGACGATGCGGATGCGGATGCTACTAACGAGATCCAGGATCTGGGCAGTGTACTTACAGAAGGCAATGATGCCGGAGGCGCGGCTATAGCCAACCTTGCAGATCCGACGGCAGCCCAGGATGCGGCTACCAAAGCGTATGTGGATGCGGTGGCCGATGACGATGTAACGGGAGCGGCTTTGGATGGTAGCAATGTACTGACCATAAGTGAAGGAACCACAGATGTAACGGTAGACCTTTCTTCATTGGTAGACGATGCAGATGCGGATCCGACTAATGAATACAATACGGGAATCGGTTTTGACGGAACAAACCTTACGGTGACAGACGCTGGGGGAACCCAGAGTGTAGACATCAGTGG
>NZ_JAUDUY010000003.1 GCF_030380815.1 Robiginitalea aurantiaca
TAGCCGAAAAAGCGGGTCCTAAACGCCGGTTGATTGTGGAAGGCATTGAGAATCTCAGCCCGTATTTAAGTGATGGGAGAAGCTGAGCTAGAGCGTATCTGGACCTAACCCTTGCGGCATCCTTCACTCCAACCCCAGCGCCTCCAACTGAAGTACACGCAGCTGCCCCTGTAGTTCCTTCACAACCGCTTTATAGGCCGTGTCCTCAATCAAGTTATTGAGCTCGTAAGGATCCTTTTTTAAGTCGTACAGTTCAGCACTGTCAAACCTCAGCCATTTGATGTATTTATACTGATCCGTAACCACAACCCTGTAATCCAGCTGGGCCGTCCACGGGAATGGGTTTTCATTGCTGTAATACTCTATAAGCCCTGAGGATCGTATTTCATCTTTTTCACCACTCAACAAAGGCATCAGCGATTTTCCCTGAACCGTCCCCGCATTGTTCACCCCTGCAACATCCAGGGCCGTGGCTGCAAGGTCTACAGACAGTGTCAGGCCGTTAACAGTTTTCGCCGGCTTGGGTATTCCGGGATGCCGAATAATGAGCGGGGTCCTTACGGATTCCTCATAGGGCATTCTGCGCTCCAGGGAAAACCCGTGTTCTCCATAGAAGTATCCATTATCGCTGGTAAAAATGACCACTGTATTCTCGCGAATTCCGAGCTTCTGGAGCTCGGCCATAATCCGCCCGAGACTTTCGTCTACGGCAAGCATCATCTCCGCCCGGGTTTGAATCGTTTTTTCGGAAATACCCAGGTCCATACTGCCGGCCCACCTCGGGTCCTTTTCCAGGGCTGCAGCGCGCAGTTTAAAGGCATTTTTAATCACGGGTTTCCCTTCCTCAACACGAGATGTGGGAGAATAGGAGGGACTTCTTTTGTAGGGCTTTCCCCGGTATAACCCTTCGTGCCTTTTTGCAGGAATAAATTCCTTGGGCACATCCAGGTCCGTGCTGCCGTCATCCCGCTGTACCGCTTCCGGATGCACCGCCTTATGCCCGATATACAGGAAGAAGGGCCCTTCCGCATTTTCCTGAATAAAACCAATCGCCATATCGGTGAATATGTCTGTAATGTATCCTTCGGCCACGTAGGAGGTATTGTCTTCAAAAAGAACAGGGTTGTAAGTCCTTCCCTGTCCTTCCATACACACCCAGTAATCATAGCCGGGCCGGGGAGCAGGACTGTTTCCCATATGCCATTTCCCTACATGGGCGGTTTTATAGCCCACCTCCTGCAGGTATTTCGGGAAGAGGTCGAGCATAAAACTCGCCTGATTTCGGGCCGTATTGTCAATAATTCCATGCCTTGAGGGATATTGCCCTGTAAGGATACTCGCCCGGTTGGGGGAGCATAAGGGCACCGCGTGATAGGCCCTATTGAATTGCGTGCCCTCTTTGGCCAGCAAATCGATGGCCGGGGTCTGCAGGTACGGATGGCCCCCACCGCCCCATTCGTCGTACCTCATATCGTCCACGACGATCATCACAATATTCGGTTGGGTGGATTGACAATAAAGGTGTATGGAAGTAAAAAACAATACCAGGATAAAGACAGAGCGGAGCATGGGTTGCGGATATTACCCTTTGAAATTACATAAATTCCGCGTTGATTGACAAGGCCTAAATTATAATCAAAAATTTGGGCCTTGTGTTCTTAATTCGAAAGTAGAATTCTTTAGTATTCTATATAGTCTCTTCCTTCCGGGATGTAGCCGGGGAAATCAGGGCGTTGGATTATCAGGGAGACCCTCCCGGCTCTTCTTTCTTCAGTAAGTCCAATATCTGGCAGTTGGAGTTCTATTTCCATTTCAGCCAAATGAACTGGGCTGAGGTGATCGTTGGAGGAAAGACTATGGAATCAATTTCGCTTCAACCTTTATTGGTCAGGTCTTTTGGGTTTCCGTGGATTTGATGAACACTTGCCAAGTGACGGCCGTCATTGCCATTTGACCGAGCACAGAGTACCTTGGGGATAGATAAAAATTACATCATGAAAGCATATGGCTTCTATTCCCTGTTTTTTGGCATTTTTCTATTGGCCTTTTCCACTGTTCATTCTCAAAATATAATAACCGACGGAGGCTTTAGTTTAACCACTGAAATACTTTCAGATTTTGAAGGGCCTCCTCCCGCTAATATCTGGTGGACATGGCAAGATCAGAATGTAATCGCCAATGCATCGATTGTAAATGAGCAATTGCATTACCAGATACGCAGTTCTGGAAATCAAACCTTTGCGGTGCAGATGATACAGTTGGGGTTCCCTTTGGAGCCTGGGCATTCATATAGACTTTCATTTGATGTTAAGGCAGATTCAAATCGCACTTTTGGTGTTTTTCTTGGTGAGAATTGGGGAAATTGGACAAGCCTGATAGGCTCCAACAACTACATCCAAAATGCCACTACTGAATGGCGGAAGATTAATATAGAGTTTGATGTCTATACGGTATTTCCAGAGCACAAACTAAGTTTTGACTTTGGAACGATAAATACCAATGTGTACTTAGACAATGTATCACTCATTGACCTCGGGGTAATTAAAGAAGCCCCCTTTGCGGAATTGAGTTCCTCTAACAAGGATGTAAAAAACCCAGGTTTCCGGCCCGAATCAATGCTTGATCAGGAATTTATAGATTCGTACAAAGAATCGAAATTTATCATTTACCCCACCATTATCAGGACACCAGGCACTACAACCTGGTCTAAATCACTTTCAAATGAATTCACCCAAAATTTGAATAGTGTGGAGAATTTAAATTTAGCTCTAAGGAAAGAAAAGCTCGATCCGGGAGAATTAAAGGGACAGGCTCAATATCAATTCTTTCAAAATGATATGGAAAGGCTTGGAAGCGGGATTAAGGAGAAAAAGGAGAATATAGATTATTACATCATACCAGAGATTCTATTTGAACCACAAAGAGAAGGGACTCATTTCGTATTTGGTATTCATCTTTTTATCCTTAATAATGAGGGTGAGAACGCATTTTCTTTCTTGCTAAATTCTCATCACCCTTTATTTGTTGAGGCAAAATTATATGCCTACAAGCCGGATGAAAATGATATTGAAGCACTGAAACAAAGGAGTTTGGAAGTTGCAGCACAAGCGTTTTTATTAATGGTTGAACAATATGATGCGCAACTCAACTAACTTATAGGAGGGCACCCGGGCGGAATGATTCAATATAAGGCACCCCTCCGCCATCAAAAGAAATAGGGCTTTAACCAAATCGATCTTTCATTATTTTCCGAAGTGCCAGTGGATGAACTGTCACCTTACTTAAGGTTTCGGTTTTCTCAATACCATCCCGGCCTTTAAATGTTGAAACTCCCCGTTCTCAAAGGAAACCTGTCCATTGACGATCACGAGGGGAATGCCTTCAGGATACTGGTGGGGGGATTCAAAGGTGGCTTTGTCAGTGACGGTTGCGGGGTCGAAAAGGACGATATCAGCCTTCATCCCTTCCCTGAGCAGTCCCCGGTCTGTCAGGCCCATCACAGCGGCTGGCAGGGCGGTCATTTTATGTACGGCTTCGGACAGAGAAAGGACCTGCTTTTCACGCACGTAACGGCCCAGGACCCTGGGGAATGTCCCGTACCACCTGGGGTGGGGGTGGCCCATTCCGGGAGCGACCAGCCTGCCGTCTGAAGCGATCATGGTTTGGGGATGTTTCAGGATACGCTCCACATCCCCTTCGTCCATGGCATGGAAGACACAGGAGGCCCCACCCTTAAGTTGGGCTTCGATGACAAGGTCTGCACCGTTTTCCATGGTGGGTTCCAGCCCTTTTTGGTCACACCAGTATTCCAGGGTCTTTCCCTCCAGCTCGGGCATCCAGGCTACTTTGGCAAACTGAACCCTTTTGAGGTCGGCCCCGCCCCGGTCATTGATCAGATTAAAAATGATTCCAGCACTGATGCTGTCCCTGAGCCGGGGGTTAGAAACCCGTTCCCGAAACGCGTCATTTCCCCCGGCCCTCGCCCAGCCGGGGATCAGTATCGAGATGCTGGTATAACTTCGATCGTAGGGATACTGGTCTATCCGGATGTCCAGCCCTTTGGCCCTTGCGGAATCGACCATGGCCAGGGTTTTTTTGCTCTTGCCCCACATGGGCTTGCCGACTACTTTGTGATGGGTTAGGACCACGGGGATATCGGCCTTTTCGGAAATTATGATGGCTTCTTCGACCGATTCCAGCAGCCCCAGGCCTTCTTCCCTTAAATGGGAGGTATAGATGCCGCCTTCGACCGACGCAACTTTCGACAAGGCAATGACCTCGTTAACTTCGGAGAAGGTGCCGGGCAGGTATTTCAGTCCGGTGGAAATCCCAAAGGCACCCTCCTTCATGGCCTGTGAGACCTGTGCTTCCATCTGTTCGAGCTCCTGTCCGGTCGGAGCCCTGTTATCGAGTCCCATCACATTCCTTCTGACGGTATTGTGCCCGATGAGGTAGCCCACATTCATGCCCACGCCAATTTGTTCCAGGGTGTCCAGATACATGCCAAAAGGCCATGGACTGGATCCATCCGGACCTCCCAGGGCCGTTGTCACCCCCTGCCGGATGTGACTTTCGCATTCCGGCAGTTCGAGAATCGGGTCCAGGTGGGTATGGATGTCTATAAACCCCGGAGCCACCACCAGACCACTGGCATTGATCTCCCGCCTCCCGACAGCATCGGAAAGATCGCCCATGGCGACGATACGATCTGCATTGATGCCGATATCCCCTACATAGGACTCCCTTCCGGAACCGTCCAGGATTTGTCCGTTCTTAATCAGGATATCATAGTTTTCCTGTGTGGCACATCCCGCCAGCAAAAGAGCTGAGAAAAGGAGACAAAGCGCTGTATTCTCAAATTTAAAAATCACGATAATAGGTTATGAGGTCAAGTAGCTCATCGCCCCCTTGGTTTTTGTAGTCCTCAGGGGTTAATGTATTATTGAGAACCAAATACGTTAATGAATCTTACAGTTTATAACTTGAAATAATGGTTTCAAAATTTGCAATTTCCTTTAATAAATCCGTCTGAACTTCTTTATAGAATGAAAGGATTTTCGCGTCGTTATTTCGGTGCTCATTCCAGGTGTTGATTTGAAGGGCAATCAAGATCCCGAGGACCACCAAAACGATTTCCCCAACAGCATACAATATGTATTTGCCCAGGGTATTATCAGAGAGTAAATTTCGACGAATCTTTCGGAAGAATCGGAGCATGGGTTTGTGGTTACACCAATCAGGCAACAAAGATTACCCGCTTGAAGTAACCTTACCGGATTAGTCCATGCGCTTCAGTACTTCAATTCGGGTTCCATTTTCAAAGGTTCTTGTAAAATAAATCGAGTCCTTTTCGATGGTAAGGAGTTTTGAACTGCGGGGCGCGTCATTCATATAATTTGGGGACTTGGCCACGATGGCATACTGAATTAGCGAATCACCTACCACTTCATAAGTGCCCGAATTCGAGATCAAGCCGCTATAGGCGTTCCTGATATCCTCATCACTTCTTTCTTCCCCTTCCTTCAGGGACGGCCAGGACGGCCTGTCTTCAGTAGCCACCTCCATGCTGTAATGCTTGTCTGTGAATATAAAAATGCTTTTGTAGGGCTTCGTATATATTGTAGTATCCGGGGATTGCCAAATCATCTGGCTCACTTCCCAGGCCCCCTCCAGGGTGGGCTCCTCTATTATTTCAATTTCGGCCGGGGCTTCTTTTTTTTCCGCGCAGGCAGCGATTACAAATAGCATGAGCAAAGTAAGTAGAAGGTTTTTCATAACGTGTGGTTGATTTTGTGGTTTCTTTGAAGATACAACATTTAAATTTGATGTCTTTTTGGGCGTATTATGGACGAATGATGCTTAAAGAGGGATGCTATTGAGCAATATCGGATCACCCAATATTCGGGATAAAAAACCCCCCGGAATTTTTGGTTCCGAGGGGGGTTATGATTAGTTGGCGGGAAGGATGTTCTGATTCACCCGGAAGAAGTTCTCGGGATCATATGCCTTCTTGATTTGAGCAAGCCTTTCGTAGTTCCCTTTATAACTTGCCTTGATCCGTTCCTGACCTTCGTCCATAATAAAATTCAGGTAGGCGCCGCCGGTGGAATAAGGATGCAATGCATCCCAGTATTCCTTGCACCAATCTGTGATTTTTTCTGCGTTTGCAGGATCCGGATCCACGCCGACAATAACACCAGCGTATTTGGCATCCCTATTTGCCCAGGGCGTATCTTCCTTTCCAACCCTGCTGGCCGCACCACTAATGGGGTAGAGGTGCATTTGCGAAAGCGGGGTTGGAATTTTAGATCCGTACTCTAAATGTCCGGAGCGCACTTCAGGCCCGAGCTCTTTAAAATAGTCGGCCCTCCAGTACCACTGCAACCCATGCGGGAGCATGCCATCGAACAGCGTTTGAATGGATGGATAGGGCATTTCTCCTACATGCGCAAAAATGGGATTCATGGCATGAACGGGAGCAAAAATTTCGTCCATTTTCTCTGGGTCCCCTACGTAGGCCCAAACAATTCCGCAGAACTTTTTGTTATGCAATTCTTCCGGGAATGGAGCTCCGGGGATTACCATTGTGGCTATGAAGCCGTTAAGTTCATCTGGGGCATTATTGATAAAGGTATGATACCACTCCATCACCTCCTCAACCCGTTCAATGGGCCACAGCGTGGGACCGCCGATAATATTCTTAACCGGATGTGCCTGGAATTTGAAAGAAGTGACTATGCCAAAGTTTCCGCCCCCGCCACGGATGGCCCAGAATAAATCAGCATTCCGCTCGGCATTTACGGTTACTATGGACCCGTCTGCCAGCACCATGTCGGCCTCGAGTAGGTTGTCTATAGTAAGGCCGTACTTTCTGGAAAGATGTCCGACCCCTCCGCCTAATGTAAGGCCGCCAACGCCGGTGGTTGAAATGATTCCAGCCGGAACGGCCAGCCCAAAGGGATGTGTTGCATGATCCACCTCTCCCCATAAATTCCCTCCGCCAACACGGACAGTACTGTTTTCGACATCCACATGGACGAATTTTATACCGGACAAGTCTATGACCATGCCTTCATCGCAGAGTCCAAGCCCGCCCCCGTTGTGTCCTCCGCCTCTCACGGCCACTAAGAGATTATTCTCCCGCGCAAAGTTCACAGCGTACTTTACATCGGCAGCATCTACACACATCACAAACATTCCCGGGCGCTTGTCGATCATTCCATTGTACACCTTCCGCGTTTCGTTGTACTGCGCATCATTGGGGAAAATAATTTCTCCCCTCACCTGAGCTTTCAGAGCGTCAAAAGCAGACGCCTCTAATTCCTTAACTTTTGTTTTTGCTGACATTGTTGTTGTTTTAAATTAATTGGTATGTGGTTGTTTCACGGGGGTTGTTTGTGTTTTTTCGCCAGGCCGATTTCGGCCTTGGCGCTATGCATAGGCATGCCCTTTCATTGTGTCAATCACGAAATCCAGGGCAGTATTCCAGGCCTCAAGGGTTCGTTTGGTTTTGTTTTCACCCAGTACTTGCTCGATAGTTTGCATCATGGCCAGCTTTACCACCGGGTAGTACTCTGCTTTCACGCCATACTGAACATGGCTCCGGCCCAATTTTGCCAAACCCTTTTTAAGGTGTTCCGGCCTGGAAAAGGAATACACAATCCCGCCCAGCATATGGGTAAGTAGGCGTCCCTGTTCAGTCATATTGTTGCGGAAAAGTGCCCTTACCTGGGGAGCCAGAGTAAATACCTTGTTATAGAAGATGCTTGCGAATTCTTCCTCGTCATCGAGCATTGTGTTCATGGAAGATTGCAGTTCCAATTGAAGGTCCATATCCTTAAAACCAACAAGCTCATGCAGACGTAAAGGGTCGTCTTTCCCGGCCAATTTATTCAGGAAGGTTTTTCCTGTTACAACCGTGTCTGTATCAACGTTATTCAGCACGGTTTCAGATATCAGAATATCCGTATCGGTAACCTTGGTTTCGTTTTGGATTCTGCTCGCTACGTTTACCGGGTCCCCGATTACGGAGAATTGTTTATGTGTTGGATGGCCGAGATGCCCTATAAATGCCGTCCCGAAATTGATGCCGATACCCGATTTCAATTTAACGTCGATATCCTTCAGATCAGTCCGGTTCAGGGATTCAAGCGCATATTGCATTCCCAGGGCAGCGCGTATGGCATCTTCACAATTCTTTTTTCCTGATCCGCCGGTGGTTCCAAAAACCCCGATAATCTCATCCCCGACGTATTGATAAATGATACCATTGTTCATCAGGATAGGCTCGCCCAATGCGGTATAAAACCGGTTGAGCATATAGGCGATGTCAAAGTTGAGGTTATGAGAAGAGAGGTGGGTGAAATTTCGGAGATCACAAAAGAGTATGGCTATGGGACGCTGCTCCGCGCGCCCTGTGGGGGCTAATTCCTTCTGTAAGTTGTTTACCTCGCTATTGGACCAGATCAAGCGTTGAAGTGTCACATCACCTTTCGGACGTGCCTGACATGCCAGTCGAATAGAGGGATCCCATTTTCTGGCGTGACTGCTGCTAATTTCAAAAGCGGATTTCGGGCTTAGGTTCTGAATGCCTTCCAGGATTCGCACCCTGCACGTCGTGCATACCCCATTTCCCCCGCATTCGTGAAGGTGTGGAATTTTATTGTCTATAGAGATGTCGAGAAGGGATTTAGAATTGGAATCCGAAGAGACTTCCTTTTGTATTGCTGCGTATGTTATCTTGTTGGTCATCGGAACGGTGTTTCATCAAAATGCTCGCATCCTCTCTAATCGCTTTTGGTCAAAGTTACTTTTGAATGTTTTGGGATTTTACACCCAAATGAGTGATTTTTAAAAATAACCTTTTTCTATGAGGCTGCATCACACAATTGTGTGATACTGATAATCATTGAATTAGGTGTTGACGGCGCCAAAGAATTCGATAATTTTGATTGCATGGGATCAGCATCCCGCAAACCTCCGAAACAAAAAGGGCCGGCAGTTGCCCAGTCAAAGCATTTTATAAAATCCGGGTATGAGAACTATAAGGGTATTCATCATTCTGTTCCTGGCGGGTTTCAACTTTATGGCCAGTCAGTCAAGGGAGTTGGACAGCCTGAGTGCAGCTGTAAAATTGATGCCGGAAGACTCGTTGAAATGCGAGACCTATCTGAAGATGGCTTACCTGTTCTATTCCGGAGATGCCTCAGAAATGTATGCCCATAAAGCACTGGACCTGGCAAAACAGTTGAACAGCCCTGGGCTCGCAGGGAAGGCCTTTCACAGATTGGCATGGTCCTATGGGCTGGATGAAATGGATAAGAAAACAGCATATTTGGATAGTGCCGCAGCCAGCTTCACTAAAATCAATGACGCTTACGGTCTCGGCAATGTTTTTGATACCAAAGGGACGATCTTAATGATTTATGGCTCCATTGAAGAGTCCTTTGAATCGTATCAAAAAGCCTATGACTATTTTTCCAGCATTCCTGATGAGGAGCGTAAAGCAGGGGTTTTGAACAATTGGGCAATTGCTGAATACACAGGTGGAAATACCCAGGCTGCATTGGAAAAATACCAAACTGCCCTGGAGTACAGGCTTAAGGAAGTCCCGGTATCGCACATTGACATTGCCAGGTTATATCAGGGAATGGGAGAGTGCCATCGACTAAATGGAAATCTGGATTTGGCGGCAACCAACTACCTGAAAGGATATGAACATCGGAGTGCAGCGGATAATATCGGCGTGGTGGAATCCATGATGAGCATCGCATCTATGATTTATGAGGCCGCTGAAAAACAAGAGGACACTACTTCCATATTGGCCCTGTTAAACACTTATGGGTTCCAAAGTTCTCAGGACCTTATCGAAAAATCCGAAAAGACCCGTGGTGTGTCGGATCGACCCGGACTGCAGAACGAAATCATGGATGTAAAGCGACAAAACTACCTGCTAAAGGGAGATTTTGAAGCGGCTTACGGACTGCTGGAGAAACAAAAGGAATATCAGGAACAGAATAAATTAAAAGAAAGCAGTCTGGAAGCCCTGGCCGACATGAAGGTCAGGTTTGAAAAGGATCAATTGAAGATCGAGCTGTTAGAAGAAGAAGTAATGAACCAAAAAACCCAGGAAAGCGTGAACATGTTATTATTTTCTTTAGTAGGATTATTGTTGATTTCGCTAGCCGGATTCCTCTATTTCCAGAATCGAGTCAAATCAGGTAAACTGGAGCTTAATGAAGCGCACAGGGAACAACAAATCATATCGATGCGTTCCATGCTGGAAGGTCAGGAAAAGGAGCGATCCCGAATTGCGCGCGACCTTCATGATGGTTTGGGGAACCTACTGTCAAGTCTGAAGGTAAATTTTGGGAGTCTCCAAATAAATTTTGACGATAAAAATTCAGAAAGAATTTATGGTACTGCCAGTGAGATGATCGATGAGGCGTGTTCTGAGGTCAGAAAGATCGCCCACGAAATGATGCCGCAATCCCTAAGAAAATTGGGACTTCGAAAGGCGGTTGAAGACCTGGTTGTGAAAATGGACGCCGTACATGAATTCAGTGCGGAGCTGCATGTTCACGGAACAGAACGGACTTTTGATGACAATACCAATGTGATGTTATTCCGGATTATTCAGGAAGCGTTGAATAACATTGTAAAATACGCCCAGGCACACGAAGTCTCCGTGCAGATGGTCTATGGGGACGAATGGTTCGATCTCACTATAGAAGACGATGGGATCGGTTTTGATCCGCACAGCGCAGATGTGGAGAAGGGCATGGGGTTAAAGAGCATAGCTTTTAGAACGGAATTTATCGGGGGCACCTACGATTTGAACAGCAGAATAGGCGTCGGCACTTTAGTGACTATAAATATCCCGCTAAGTGAGATAAGCGAAGTCTAATATAAAAGGGAATCACATGGAAAAGATTAAGGTACTATTGGCAGATGATCATCAGATCATGCTCGATGGCCTGAAAGCAATCCTTACTAAAGACAGGTCATTAGCAGTGGTGGGTACGGCCAAAAATGGACTTGAGGTCCTTGAATTCCTTAAAAAAGAACCCGTGGATGTCCTGCTACTCGACCTGCAGATGCCTGTAATGGATGGCCTGGAGACTACCATGCATGTCAAAAAGGCCTATCCGGAGGTAAAGATTATCATGCTGACCACCAATGACGAGGGTAGCATTATCACATCTTTGTTTAAGGTTGGGGCTAGCGGATACTTGCTGAAAAATGCGTCCAAAGAATATCTGTTAAAAGGCATTAAGGACGCTCATGAAGGTAAAAAAGTGATCAGCTCCCATCTTGCCGAAAAGATCATTGAAAGCCTGACAGAAGACCCCAAGCCAAAAGAGGGAACGAGACCTATGATTACCAAGAGGGAAATTGAGGTTTTAAAACTAATCGCAGAGGAGTATACCACCCAGGAAATCGCAGATCAATTATTTGTAAGCACCAATACGGTGGCAACCCACAAAAGAAACCTCTTTGTAAAGATGGACGTCAAAAATTCCGTGGGTATGATCAAAAAAGCGGTAGACTGGGGACTCATTTGATTCTGCCCGATCAGAGACTGGCAATCATCCGTTTGAGTTTTTCAGTGACCTCTTCAGCAAGGACGCCAAGTTCGGGGTTTTGGACAGCCTGCATGGAAGCCATGGGATTAACAGCAGAGACCTCGACCTTACCCTCACCAATATCCTGAACAATCACATTACAGGGGAGCATGGTGCCTATTTTGTTCTCTGCTTGCAAAGCCCTGTAAGCGTATTGAGGGTTGCACGCACCTAGGATCTTGTAAGGTGGCAGATCCACATCCAGTTTCTTTTTCATGGTCTGTGCAATGTCGATTTCGGTCAGGACACCAAAGCCTTCTTCCTTTAATGCAGCCGTAGCTACTTCAATGGCCTTGTCAAAGTCCATGGTGAGTGTAGTATTAAAATAGTAGTTCATAGCATGAGGTGTTTGTTGGAAAAACCGAGCACATTTTCTTCACTCTAAAATTACGCAAAATGAGGGTAGGCGCGAAAAACAAATCAGAACCTTTTACAGGTATAAATTTGAACTTAAAGAAATCGGAAAAACACCATCACCGATCACTTTCGGTAATCATAAGAAACCCATTTTCAAAAGCGCCGTAGGTACCTATACAATTTCCCGTCTCATCCGAGACCCGGGCAAGGGTGGTATTATCCCCTTCCAGTCCGAAATAATCGTTGCCGGGGATCGTGGTGAAGGTGTTCGGGGGAACGGCAAATTCCGTAACGCCCTGTCCTTCATTATTGGTCAGTTTAAAGTGTACGGTTTCCGGGGTGAGGTTGGCATAAAGCTCGCTGGATCTTAGGGCTTTCAAAGGTTGGAGCTCCGATCTGGTAACCCCACAGCGGTACTCTGCAAAGGGCGTCATCCCAATTTTTTGAAATAACCTTTGGATTTCAACTGCGCTGTAATTGTCCTTGAGCTGTTTCAATATGGCCAGGGTGGCGATGGTTTGGGCCCTGTAGCGGGTAATTTTATCGTAATAATTCTGGGTTTGAACCCAATACCGAAAAACGGTGGTCTGATATTCTTCCTCGTAGAGGAAAAACGCTATGCGTTTGGCTGTGGAAAGCGAATCCTTTTTCACAAACCAGTTAAAACTCGTTAAGAACTTTGTGTTCTCGTCAATATTTGCATCCAGGTTAGACCAGGCATCGTTCAGGACAGAGCTGAAATTCTGAAGCTTCTTAAGGCCGTCAACGATCGGTTTATAGACCGCGGGCACGAGTTTTTCAGATTCCACAAATTGATTGATGTTCTTTTCGGCAGGCAGGTAATATTCCCAGTTACTAACCAAATAGTCAAGCCTGGAGTTGTTTTCATAATCCGCTGCGGTCAGGCTATTGTTGGCAATGCGTTTAACAACCGAATCCTGCATTCTGTAGAAATCCAATGCCTGGTCTGCCAACTCATAATTCAAAAGGAGGTCCTGTTCGATATCGAGCAACAATTGGGAGATTTCCCGCTGCTTTTTGCGTTCTTCATTCCAGTTATCTACCTGAAGGGCAATCAAAATCCCTATCACTACAAGCAGGATTTCCCCGATGGCGTACAAGAGGTATCTGCTGAACTTGTTTTCAGTGATCAGCCGTTGGCGTATGGTGCGAAAGAAGCGGAGCATAGGTATCTGGAATTTCTTTATTCAGTCTTTTTGTTCAGTTATAGTATCTTAGAGCATATAAAACTAGTTTATAGGGGGGACTTCTCAGCTAACAGCGAGAATATTTAAAATACATGGCAACACCTGAATCTGAGAAAAGTAACTATAAAAGATGGAAGCAGGTCGCGCAGATTTTTGCGGCTTATTTGGTGGGCGCATGGACCTTTCTGGAATTCCTGGACTGGATTCTCAGTCGCTACTCCCTTTCCCCTTACTGGGTGGAGCTTCTTTTATGGGTTTTTATTGGGATCATACCTTCTCTGCTGATTTATCTCTTTCACCATGAACGCATCAATCAAAAGTCCTTACGCTTAAGAGAAAAGATAATCTTTCCCCTTAATATTCTCGTACTGGCCGTTGGTCTGTACTTCGGGTTTGGCACTACGGATTTAGGTGCGACTACAAAGGCTATTGAGTACACGACTGAATCCGGCGAAAAAAGGACTGCCTTAATTACCAAAGAAGAGTTCCGGACAGGCTTCTACATTTACAATTTTGAACCCAAAGTCGCCGACAGTACGACGGCCTGGCTTGAGTTTGGCATTCCCGTATTACTCAATGAGGACTTGCTGCAAAACAAAAACCTGAAACCGGATGCTGTGTTTATAGATAATACGGCGGAGAAGGTAAAGGAGGCCAGTTATTTTTATGACTTTTATATCGACGGGGATTATGAAGTGACAGATAGTTTGATTACCCTGAACACCTATATCCGGAAAGCCAAAAATGCCAAGGTGATCATGGAGAAAACCTTTAAGGGAAACGATATTCTGGACCTGATCGACGATGCGACAGTATTTATCACACAATCATTGGATTCCGATGAATTCAACAACCCCAGTTACCTCGATTTGCCCATTAAGGAAATTACGAGCAGCAACCTCAAAGCCCTTGAGTATTTCCGATACGGCGATTATGAAAATGCGGTAAAAGAAGACAGCACCTTTGCCCTGGCGTATCTTTTTGACGGAAGGCGGAATGTCATCTATAGCCGGAGCAAAACACAGGAGCAAAGTCTGGCGGATAAGGCCTATGAATACCGGCAAAGGATGCCTCTGCAAAGACAAAGCGAAGCCCTGGTCCTCAGATACCTGGCCTATGACCAGTTTGAGGAAGCCGAGAAACTCGTGAAAATCCAGTTGGAAGTCGACCCCACTAGCGACATTTATAACAATACCCTGAAAAACATTTACGGGAGAACCAAAAACCTGAAGGCATACACCCAAATGGCCATGGATGCCTGGGATAATCAAAAGGATCGTGAAAGCGGCTTATCGATGATCGAAGCGGGACTTATTCAGGAAGAGTATGACGCTGTCATAAATCAAATTGATGCGTTCTCTCTGCTTCAGCCCAACGACGATGTCTTATTTGCATTCAAATTAATGCCGGAACTTTTGAAAGGTGACATTGAAGCGGCTCGTGAAACACATGAACGAATTAAACTGTTATATCCGGACTTACAAAATAAAACCAGGGTATACGACTCCGTACTGGCGTATTTGGAAGAAAATCCCGCAGAAGGGGAGGACTTACAAAAGTTCGAGGGGGAGTATCGGAGTGAGAGCAGTGAACAAACGTTCACCTTTTGGCCAAAAGGGAATACTGTTCTGAAGTATACTTCAGGCCAGCGCATCAGAGTCCTTATCAGGGCGGGTGATCATCGTTTGGTTTCAGGGCATCCGCTAATTGAAGCCACTCAAAACTATGATTTTTTATGGGATGATAAGGGACAGTACTACGGGGTTAAATTCGATCAGATTCAGGCCGATGTGACAGATACCTTCTGGTACTGGAAGCAGGATGAAACAATTAAAAAAGCAGAATCTTTGCTGCAGCAAAGACAGTTGGACGAGGCCAAATCGGCCTATGAAAATGCCATAAAGGCGAATCCGAGACATTATTACCTGAAAACAGCATTGGAGCATATAGACTATGTGCTGGGTATGGATTCAACGGCACTGATCACCCAGCTTAAGGGGGTATCAGGCACCTACAGTATAGATGGAAATGAAAGTGTTCGAAAATTCTGGATTGAGGATGGCCGGTTGATGTATAAGCGAGATGGCCTGCCAGGGAAGGAACTTCTGCCGATTTCAGAAACCAGTTACATAAGTATGTCCGGGGTGCAAATCAAATATTCCTTCGAATACGAAAACGAAGCGGTAATTGCCAGCTACGTGTGGAGATTTAATGCTGAGAATATGAGCTGGGAAGAAAACTACATGCCGGATATCAATTATTTGCCGAAGGATTAAGAGCAAACGGACAATAAGGGCTTCTTTGCTGAGGTCGATTTACTCCCACCTATTACAGGCCAATCTCCTTACAGCAGAGGGTATTGCCAGTTGATTTTTTTTTCAGAAAAGAACCGGTAGCGGATATTTCTGAAGAAGTTTATCGGGGATCCAGGTAGTCTTGTATGCGATTTGATAAGGCGAGGTTGGACTCCCTGTAGGTTTTCAGGTTAGAAAAAACCAATTCGCTCTGGTGTAAAAGGTCTGCAAGGAAGTTTAACACCTCAGGCTCATGGATAAATTCCGTAAAATCGGTTTTATACGTGTCCTCAAAAGTCAACCGAAACTCGGGAATGGAAGTATAATTCGCGCCCGTTTGCAGTTTGTCAAGCGGCTGAAAATCCGGGACGTTATTAAAATCAAACGCACCGGCTTTTTGCTGATATATCTCCAGGGACCATTCGAGGAATTGTCGGGAGTAGTAGGTTATGATTTCCTCGGAAAGCTTTTTGTCTTTTATGCCCTGAAGGATCCCGCTACTGTATAGGGTCTGGTAGTTTACGTCAATTTTGGAAAATTTTCGAAACTCAAAAGTGTTTAGAAAATACTGGCCGAGTTCTTTGTTGCTTTGGGTTGCTTTTCCCTGATGATTTAAAAGAATTTGCTGAATTCCATTTGTGATTTGGGTGTAATAGCCCGTTAGGAAATCAATTCGCTCAACCTCAAGTTTCAAATCGGCCTGTATGCCTTTCAGGAGCTGTTCCGTCACCTTTTTCTCTTTGAACTCCTCTTGTTGAATATTCACCTGCAGGGCGATCAAAATCCCGATGACCACCAGCAGGATTTCTCCGATGGCGTATAAGAGGTATTTTCCGAATCTGTTTTCTGTAAGCAAGCGTTGGCGCAGTTTACGGAGGAAATGGAGCATGCGTTGTGAAAGCTATTTTCACTTTTCAAGATAGAGAAATATTTGGCGCACCTGCAAATCCCCGGACCTTCACCGGCATAAATTCTTAATATACCACAGTTCAGGAGGTTTCCTGGGGCATCAAAAAACAGATTGCTTCCGGCAGTATGCGCAGGGTTGCCGGGGCCAGTCCGATGTACTCCCCATCTGCCTCAATATGACAGGGAACATTGCTTTCAAGCAATAGCTCCTTAGCATTGTAGTAGGTGATTTGGGGGTGGTTTATCCTGACGCCTTTTTTCAGGTTGCCGAGGTTTTTCAAGTAATCCCAGACACTCAAATCCCCGAATATTGTGACCTGAAAAAGGCCATCGGTAAGCCTGGCATCCGGGGCAACGCAGAGGGCATTGCCAAAATAACGCCCGTTGGCCACTGCCAATTGTAGCAGCCGACCCTTCCACTGCCAACCGCTGCCGGTACAACTCACCTCTTTTTTGGCATATCGGAGAAATCCCATGAAAATTTGCCTGAAGTAGTTTAACCCCGGCCCCAGTATCCCTGAGGATTGTTCCATTTTTTGAACCACTTCGCCCCCAAGCCCTGCTCCTGCAATATTGATGAAATAGCGGATTTCCCCGGTTTGCTCCAGAACGATTTGCCCGAGGTCAATTTTTTGGATTGTATGGGATTGAATGAGATTCATCAGGGAATCTATGGAATCTGAAAGATGTGCCGTTCTCGCAAAATCATTGGCCGAACCACAAGGAATGAGCCCAATTGCCGGGTATTCAGGCATTGGAAGACTACTCTGTAAAAGGCCATTGATCACTTCGTGCAGCGTGCCATCCCCTCCGATAGCAATCATGTAATCACAACCCCTTTCAGCTGCTTCCCTGGCCAGATCGATGGCGTGCTTTTTTCGCTGGGTAGCAAGGATCTGTACGCGGCCCTGGTTCATTTGACCAAAATACCGTTCAAGCCCGGGAAGGGCTTTTCCAGCGCGCTTGTTTTTGTTATTTGCTATAAAGACAATCTTCATCCGGGCGTATTGGGGATAGCAATTCACTGGCCAATGGCCCCTGGGTCATTTATTCTTTCCCGGTCAGCGAGAGGTTGATCACAATGGCCATAAGGAGCCATATGATGAAGGTTTCTCCATGCGACATTTCATACACAGACCCGGCCGCCTTGGCGGCAAGTAATACCAGGTATACGACTATAGGTGATAGTAAGAGGCTGATGGCGAGTTTAAGAAGTGATTTCTTGTAGTCCATAATGGGTTGGGTTTAGGAATTTAAGGTAACAATTCTTTTTCCAAATTCAGGGTTTTTACGAGTAGGGCCAGCAAAATACCAATAATGATAATATTATTACTTCCTGGACGTACCGCAGTTTTTTGGATTCGCCCTGCTCCCATTAAGTCTTACAGGACAAAACAATCATAAAACCGGCACTTTGGAACTCCTACCTTCTATTTTATACCGATCTTTGGGAAAAATCCACCATGGTCAAGAAAAATATACGTCTGGAAGTAATGGAGGCTATTGAGCCCAAAGTAGACGGCTATATGAAAGAATTTCTGATTGCCCCGGAGGATATCTGGCAGCCCACGGATTTTCTTCCGGATTCCCAGAGCGAAAACTTTTATGATCAGGTAAGCGATCTCAGGGAAGCCTCCAAAGAACTCGGATATGATTTCTGGGTTACTCTGGTGGCAGATACCATTACCGAGGAGGCCCTGCCTACTTACGAATCCTGGTTGATGGACGTTGAAGGAATCAGTCAACAGGACGAGCCGAACAGCTGGTCGCGATGGGTGCGCGCCTGGACGGGTGAAGAAAACCGTCATGGGGACGTGCTGAACAAATACCTGTATTTGTCGGGACGCGTGAATATGCGCGAGATCGAGATATCCACCCAGCACCTGATCAGCGATGGCTTCGACATTGGTACCGACCGGGACCCTTACAAGAACTTTGTATACACCACATTTCAGGAACTGGCCACCAACCTTTCCCATAAAAGGGTTGCACAACTGGCCCGGAAAAAGGGCAATACATTACTGGGCAAAATGTGCAACATCATCGCCGGAGATGAGATGCGCCACCATCTTGCGTATCGGGAGTTTGTCAAGGTAATCATGGACCACGACCCCAACGGCATGGTTCTCGCCTTTACAGATATGATGAAGAAAAAGATTGTGATGCCTGCCCATTTTCTTCGGGAGTCCGGGGAATCGGCCGGAAAGGCCTTTGAAAATTTTTCCGTCTGTGCCCAGCGTTTGGGGGTTTATACGGCTACAGATTACATTGAGATACTTAAAAAGCTCAATGACTACTGGGAGATAGACGGCCTGAGAGCGCTTTCCGATGATGCAGAAAAGGCGCGGGAATATCTGATGAAACTGCCCGCGCGCCTGGAGCGCATAGCCGAGCGCATGTCTTATCCTGAGGACGCCTACCGTTTTTCCTGGGTGACACCCAACGGGAGGTTGTAGTTATATTCACCACATCTGGTCCATCGTACATATTGTACGGCATCTGTTCCGTGACTCGCGCAAAAGCACCTTACCGAAATGAGAGAAGTTGGCCGTGCATCAGTGCCAAAGGGGCTAATCGGATTTGATTTCTTCATCCAATATCGCAAGGACCTCATCGATATAATTGAGAACGCCTTTTGACTGGGTATTTATCAGGGAAAGCCAGCTAATGGTAAACGCAAGGTAGTTTTCAAATTCGACGGCATTGAGCAGGACATCGAGTTCCACAGGCTTGTTTGAGTAGCCAATTTCAGTATTGACACTTTCTGGTGAAGCGAGTAAAATAGGGCTTATGACCTTGTTCCGGATACGGCTGTTTATGATGTTTCTGCTATTGTAATTCTTATAGAGGAAGGGCCTGAAGTGGTTGTGGTTATAACTGTTGTACATGTTTTCATCCTCTTTGAAATCCTCAATCATGGAAGCCCATGCCGATAGCTTGTCGTTAAGGGCTTCACTCCTCAGCAGGGTGAGTTTATCCGTTGAGGTCAACTGGTTCAATACGCCTTGTGAGGGGTCAAAGGTATAGACCGGCAGCGCAATAGCCAGTAGACTGTCTACCTGAGAGCGGGAGGCATTTTCAGTCGGGTCATCCACGATGCGGACGAGTTCCCTGGCGGATTCCAGGGCCCGCTTCCTCATCTCTATTTTCTGAAGCAGCTGATTCCGGTTATCCTGGAATTCATTTTTTAATCGCCGCATAAATACCTGAGCCTCTGCACGGTCCTGCCTTTGTGTATTCCAGTTATCTACCTGAAGAGCGATAAGAATCCCCACAATGACGATGATGATCTCGCCGATTACATAGAGAAAGTATTTCCTGAATTTGTTATCGGAAATAGAGCCCTGGCGGATTTGTCGGAAAAAGCGAAGCATTACCTGCCCATATTATGTTAAACTGTTTTGTATCCAATCAGCTGATCTCAACATCTGTGGTATTGTCATCTGGTATACGGTCGATGAGTTTGTTATAGGGATCGATCCCGGCTTTTTCAGGAGTGCCCTTTACACGAATGGTAATCGTGGATTCCCCGGGTTTAATCCTGTGTTTTTTCAGATATAACGCATTCACGCGATCCCGCCCGTTTTCATCCTGGTCGTCCGCAGCAAAAACACCAATATCGATATAATCGCCTTCATAGGAGGCGTCGGATTCTTTTCCGGTTTCGTCCGCATAGAGCTTTTGAGAGCGCACCTTGAGGGTGATTTCGTATTCTTCCTCCCCGAGTTTTTTGACCTCAGCGACCTCGGCCCTGTTATCGTAAAGGGTAATGCGTTCCCATGTATCTTCCAGGTAGTAGTGCAGGCTGTCTGGGGTTACCTCCTTTAGATGGCGGTATAAGTCTGTACTGCCCGGAAAAGGCGGGGTTTGTTTAAGTCCGAATTCGGCATTGAATTTATAAAGGGCCGAGTCCATGGCCTGTTCCCCAATCAAATCCCGAAGGCCATACAAGATCAGGCTGCCTTTGTTATACCACTGATACGGACGGTTACAATTGATAAATACGTTTTCTTTTTTGTTTTCATTAGATCGACCCCTGAGGTAATCGTCGAGCTCGCTTTTTAAAAACCGCTTCATATTGTCTTTACCATAACGCCTTTCGGATAGTACAAGGGCTGAGAATTCGGCCAGGGCTTCTGAAGTCAGGTTGGAACCCCGGGTATAATTCGGGGCAATCTGATGCCCCCACCACTGGTGGGCCAATTCATGTGCGGTTACATAATAGACATAGTCGAAGTCGTTCACATCCGAAAAGTCTGCCACCCACCCGAAACTCTCTGAAAACGGAACCGTATTGGGAAAGGACTGCGCAAATCCGGCGTAGCGGGGGAATTCCAATAGCCGCATTTGCCGGAATTGAAAATCGCCATAGGTTTCGGAAAAATACGTCAGGCCATCCTTATAAGATTGCAGGAACCGATCCAGGTTGTATTTGTGATCAGGGTGATGGAAGATTTCAATAGCGACCTTCCGACCATCGGGCAGGGTAGCCTCATCTCGGAGCACATCGTATTCCGCAGAGACAAAAGTGAAAAAGCATTGGATGGGTGTATCCTGTATGTAGTGAAAATACCTCCGCCCTCCTTCTTCCCACTCCTTTTGCAGGTATCCCGGAGCCACCGCAATTTGAGAAGGGACCGTACTTACCACGGCCTCAAACTGAATAAAATCTGCATCATCCACAAAGAGCAGCGTACTTCTTCCTTTGGGATCATTATGGGGGGGGAGATCTTCGGGTTTTTCGGGCAAATCGTACTTTCGGCGGTCCTCATCAGAAGAAATCTCCGCCCCGGGGTCATAACCGATATCGGGAATTCCCCCACTGAAAAACGAACCGTTATAGACGAGTTCCCGCTCATAGCCTGAGTTTGGAAACCCGGTATTGATCACCTCGCTTACAATTGTCATCTGCAGGGTATCCCCGGGCATCATGGTTTTGGGCAGGGCGGTGATTTTATACCATTCGCGCTGCGGATTCTTGCCAAACACCTGAAATTTAGGAGCCTTGTAACGCAAAGGGAATCGATGTTTGAGGGTGTCTCCACTCAAAATAACTTTAAAATCCGAGAGGGCCGTCGAATTGAAGTGAATGGAATCGATAGGTGAATTGGTTTTATTAACCAGTTCCACTTCGGCCGAAAAATAGGCGTCCCGTTCCATGGGAAACAGATCGGCCTGTATTTTGACTTTTGTGTACTTGGGTTGCGGAATGCCCTCGTATTGCTTTAACTGCTGTTCATAGGCCGCCAGCCGCATTTCCCCTTCATCCGGGGTGAGGTAATTTTTTTTATACACGACATTCTGATAAATATAGGCTCCCGATGCCAGGGCAACCAGGAGAAAAACCAGTGAGAACTTTTGGGAAGATCCCAGAAATCTGCTTTTAGCTGTTTTCCACCTGCTTTTTAAGGTATTTTCGCTTCCCCTGCTAAAGAATGCACTGAAGAACAATACCAGAAAAACACCCCAGGCGGTCCAGTAGAGGTTAAACCAGAACAATGGTTTCGCAAAATGACCCAATCCATTCATGTCGCTCCAGGTATATCCCGGTTTGTAGCTGAAAAAGAACAGGTTGAAATTGTAATCGGCAAAGTTTCTGAGAATCAGGATAACCAGCCAGATACCTATAGCTGCAGCATGACCCGCAAATTTGTTGTTGATCACAAGATGTACTGCAAAAACCAACATGGTCATTTGCAGGTAGTCGGGGAGGGAGATAAGAAAACTATCGGTAAAATAAACCGCGAAATCGTAGTCAAAATACCCTTTAAGCGTTTGAATGAGGACCCCAACGATAATCGGAAGGGTAGTTAACACCAGGCAAATTACCGACATGCCTATGAACTTTGAGGCGATAATAACCCAGTCGCGTACAGGGAACGTATCGTTGATGACCGAGTATCCGGTCGACTTATCCCTATGGAGGCTCTCCCCGGTAAAGAATACAATGATGATAAAGACGAAGAGGTTGTAATCAAAGGTCTTATACTCCATTAAAAAGGAAGTAGAAGGAAAATTTGGGACGCTGTAGGTGGTAAACCCGATCCAGAAATCGAGGATCAGAAAAATGAGTCCACCCAACAAAATGGACTTGAAATACACATCTTTAACCACATTTTTGACCTCGATTCGGGCCAGGGTTTTCAGGCTTGCCCACTGATATCCGGACGAAAAGTCAGCTACAGGGGTTACAGGTTCCGGGACCGTCTCGACCTCGTCCTGGGGTTTAGACTTTTCAGCTTTGCGATCGGTTTTAAAGAAATACTCGAAACTGAACCTCCAAAAGGCGGCGATGAAAAACACCAGGCCAACACCAACCCAAAGAACCCGATTCCAGAGCAGATTGCCTTCCAGGGGCAGGAAAAAGCTATTTTGTTCATAGGGCGTCAGGTATCGGGTTTGGATATCAAAAGAGTTCAGACCAAAAGGGTCGATGAGTTGAACGATATCTTTGTTTTCAATGTCCTGAGCCAGGAAGTTGGCCAGCAGATAACCAATAAAAATGATGATGCCCCCGGAGTAAATGGAACGGATGTTCCGTGTAAAGATGATCAGGGCAAAGAAAAGGGCACTTGCCAACCAGAGGTTGGGGATCAATAGGGTAAACCAGGGTTGAAAATAGTTAACCAGCAGATTTGGACCATAGCGTGTGGCTTCGGTCCCAAAAGCCGGCCCGAGCAAACTGCCCAACCAAATACCTAAAAGCGTACCTGAGGAAATAAACAACAGGGTGACAAATGACCCCCAGAAACGGCCCATAAAATACCCGGTTTTGGTAATGGGATAGCTGAACAGGTAGGTCCCTGTTTTATGTTCGAGATCCCTGTAAAGGGGGACTCCCATTACCGCAGAGGCGATTAAAATCCCGAAAATCGAAATCAGCAGCAGCAGATTGGCAATTACGATCGGGGCGTTGTGAAAGACTTTTTCGGAGGCAGGGGTATTTCCGAAACCAATAAGCAACATCGGCACAATGACCAGGATCAGAAAGTAGATCCAGGTAGCCGGTCGTCTAAAACGGTATTTGAGTTCAAAAAGGAAAATATCTTTAAACATGAGGGCTGATTATATGGTGATTGGATCTACTTTCTTAGAAATATAGCTGAAGTAAACATCTTCCAGTTCAGCCGGGACGGACTCAAAGCCATTCCCTGGGTTGGACTCGTTTTCGACACGCAGACTGAGTTTTCCTTCGATGAGTTTGGTAGAAATCACATTGTACTCTTCCCGATAATGCTCCAGGTCTGTTTTTTCAATGGCCTTTTGAAATATTTTACCGTTTACAAGGGCAAGACCATCGTGTGGTTTGCCTTGCATGAGTACTTCCCCCATACAAATGATGGCCATGTTGGAACAGAGCGTATTCACGTCTTCCACAATATGGGTGGACAGGATCACAATCGTGTTCTCACCGATTTCTGAAAGCAGGTTGTAAAAGCGGTTTCGCTCCGAAGGGTCCAGGCCTGCCGTAGGTTCATCAACAATGATAAGACTCGGACTTCCCACAAGGGCCTGTGCGATGCCAAATCGCTGCCGCATCCCACCGGAATAGGTGCCCAGGGCTTTCTTTCTGTCTTTATATAAATTCACTCGATTCAAAAGAAAACTCACGAGGTCTTTGCGCTCTTTTTTATTGCTAATCCCCTTCATCTGGGCAATATGATTTAACATGGTTTCGGCATTGATCCTGGGGTATAACCCAAAATCCTGAGGGAGGTACCCCAGGCATTCCCGTACTGCCTGTTTGTTGTTAAGGACATCTACGTCATCCAGGGTGATGCTTCCCGAATCGGCATCCTGCAGTGTTGCGATCGTCCGCATCAGGGTGGATTTTCCCGCGCCATTCGGGCCGAGCAGCCCGAACATTCCCTGGGGGATGGTCAAAGAAACATCCTTGAGGGCCTGCACCCCATTGGAATAGGTTTTTGAGAGATTGTTGATCGTGAGTTCCATGAATTAGGTGTGTTTTTTAGGGTATGGGTTATCGCTTCAAACGAAAACAGCATGTAATTTGATTATGAATATAGGAAAATGAATCTTAGGCGTGGCTGGCAGGCCAGGTTTTATGCAGGTGCCTATAAGGCATTGAGTATTCTGTTCTTTGTGTTGAAGATTCAATTTTGCAACTCCACATCAATTTGTAATATCAATGTTTCCATTTCACGGATAAGTTCCCGGAGGGTATTGATATTCCACTTTCTGTTGGATATTATTTCGGCATTGATGCTTTTAAATTGATCATCCTGTAGCAGGGCGTTATAGTCAAAGGGTTTGGCAAGCTCGACTACCGTGTCATTTACGCTGGAATAATATCTTCTGAAATGTTTTACGTGGTAGGGATATGAAATGTTTTGCTGCAAATTGTTGGACCACACTTCATTCTCGTTTTTTAGTATTGAGAACTCATTTTCAAAAATAAAGCTGATGCTTTTGCGCAGGCTGTCATTGGTGATCAGATCTACCCCTTTAGATTTCAGAAAGTCATACCCGCCCTTGACCGGATTGGTTGAAATGGTCCAGAAGTAGACTCCGAAAGCCCGCTCCAGTGCCTCGTCATAAGGCTTTTTATTGTCGAGATAATCGAGTATGGTTTCATTGTAAGAAAGATATTCGAGCTCAGTAGACAAGCTCCTGTCCAATATCCTGAGATTGCTTCCAAGGTTAGATTTCAGCTCCTGTAGCAGTTTAATTTCTACTTGCCGGGCGCGCTTTTCGTCATTTAAATTGTCCAGATATAAGGCGAGCAATATCCCGACGACTATCAGGAATACCTCCCCAACCGCATAAAGCAGATACTTACTATAATTATTCTCAGTTAGAAGGCGTTGACGGAGTTGTCTGAAGAAGCGTAGCATGGATTGGAGTTGGTTTTGCCTTTATCAAGATAGTGAAATATTGGCCCGAAGCGACTCTGCTCATTTGAGGAGCTCACAGAAAACAAGTCGTCAGCCAAGGATGATTAAGAAAAAGACGCTTGAATTGTTTGGAGGAAGCTCAAAAGTTCAGCAGGAACCCCTGGGCATATAGATGTCAGGGCAAACAGCATTCTGAATATCAGGAACGGTTATCCAAAGGAGGAGATCTGGAATTCAGCACCAGCATGTTGATCCATTCTCCTGTCTTTACAGCTGAGGTTTTCAGTCATGGATTTCGCTCCGGATTAACATCAGGATTTCTTCTATACGCTTGCGGAGTGTTTCGGATTCCAGGTTGGCTGCCGAGTTATAGGTGATGGCATAAGAAACCAGTCCCTCCAGTTCCTCGCTACGGATGATTTCCGACACGGTCGTGTTGTGGGTGGATTTCCCAATGGCCACTTTATTGAACCCCGTCGTAGGGTCGAGCTGCCATTCCAGGTCCAGGTCATTGGTAAAGTGGTTGGCCATGTCCCGGGAAAGGCCCATCCTGGTGACCACAGGCTGGTACTGCTGGTAGATTATTTTCGACCAGTCCTGCTCAATTTCGCGTACCGCCACGATGTCGGCAGACCAGGTGGAGAGCAGCCGCTTTAATTTATGGTTGGTAATCAGGCGCAGGTTCCCGGTACTGCTCATATCGTTCTCAATGGGGTCAAAGGTCGGGTCAATCAACAGGACGGTGAGGTTCGCGATAAGGCTATCCCTGGCGACCCCCTCCGGCTGATCCATGGCCTGGAGGATTCCCAGGGCGGCTTGGATAATGTTTTTCCGGATTTCAACTTTCTGATTCAATTGTTTCAGATTGGACTCGTAGTCTTCCTCGAGTTGCCTTAAAACAATTTGTTCTACCTCGCGTTCCTGACGCCACTCGTTCCAATTATCGATCTGCAATGCGATTACAATTCCAAGCACGACAAGGACTATTTCTCCAATGGCATAGATCAGGTACCTCCCAAACAATTTATTGGCGAGAAGGTCCTTCCTGAAACGGCTTAGAAAACGTATCATAATTGAAATGAAAAATACCGGTAGTCCTAAGATACAGATTCCTCAGAAACAGCAGGGCTCATGGAATCAGCTGAAAGAAAGAGGAAATCTAAATACCACATGAGCGTATTGATCGTTATGGATTGGAGCCTGAAGTCTCGCGATCGAATAAGGCGCTGCAGGTGTCATTCAACTAATTTAATGGCATTATGTCCCGTAAGTGAAATGTATCGCAATCATGGATGTTCAGGTACAGTTAATTAAAGTCACATCTAATATGAAACACATCAAATTGCAAACAAAGATGTCGCTGGCAGCATGGGGTCTATTCCTGTTGCCATTTCTTACATCGGCCCAGTGCGAACTCTTCAAAAGCGAAATCTCCGAGGTAGGTACCTATTCGGAACTCGTGAGTATTAATTCGGATAGTCTCAGGAATTATTCAGAAATCGCGGGGTATGCAGATACCTTTTCTCTGGCAAAGGAGAATGCCCGTAAGGCCAGGATTTTTGCTGGTGAGGCGCAGGCAGCTGCCGAAGAAGCGGTTTCCCTGGCGGGAGATTCTCAATATTATGCAGAGGTTTGTGGCCTTGATGCCGTCATTACCAATGCTATAGAAGCGGAGAGCCGGGCTATTGACGCCAGGGACTTTGCAGATGTAGCAATGAATAATTCGAAAAAAGCGACGGCTGCCCGAAAACTCGGCGACGTTCAGTACTATATGCGAAAGGCATTGAATGCCGCCCGGGAGGCTCATAAATCAGCAACGGCTGCCGTATATGCAGCTTCTGATGCACATTACAGCTGCACCCACGATGATGCCTCTACCCCCGGGCAAGGCAGGTAGTTGTCTGAGCTGAAAAAGATCAGGAATCACACGTAGATTTCTGCAATTTCCTGTTCGAATTTTTTGCGGATCACCCGTCTTTTGAGCTTTAAGGTTGGGGTGAGTTCCGCTTCAGACTGGTCCTCATGAACCGGTAACCACTGGGAGGGGACCAGTTTGAATTTCTTGATCTGCTCAATATGTGAGAATTGAGGATTCAGCTTATCGATGATTTTCTGGTATTTGGCAATCACCTTTTTTTGTTGAATCATCTCCGGTAAACTGCTCCATTCGATGCCCTTATGATCGCACCAGTTTTTAAGGGCTTCTTCAGCAGGGACGATAAGGGCTGAAACAAATTTTTGTTTTTCCCCCACAACCATGATTTGCTCAATGAGAAAATCCTCCCGGAATTTATTTTCAATCGGGGCCGGAGCTACGTACTTCCCCCCTGAGGTTTTTAGGAGTTCTTTTTTACGATCTGTAATTTTAAGGAACTGACGACCTCCCTCCCCGGGAATAAACTTTCCGATGTCCCCGGTACAAAACCATTTTTTTCCATCGATCTCTTTAAAGACCTGGGCGGTTACTTCAGGCTTTTTGTAATACCCCTGCATCACATTAGGCCCGTGGGCGAGGATTTCTCCCTCTCCCTCTCCGTATTCCCCGGAGGCACTTTCTATTCGAAGTTCTATACCATCAACAGCGTAGCCAACAGTGCCCAACATTGTCCCGCCAGGCTCCATTCGGTTCCCGGTGAGGGTTGGGGAGGTCTCCGTAAGGCCATAGGCTTCTAGGATATTGATGCCAGCCCCAGAGAACACCCGTAGGATTTTAACAGGACACGGGGCGGCCCCAGTTACAATTACGCGTACATTCCCGCCAAGGGCTGCGCGCCACTTGCTGAAAATCAGCCGGTCTGCTATCTTCCATTTCAGGCCTTCCACAAAGGAGCGTTTTCGCCCCGGATCGTAATCATCGGTAAGGCTGAGGGCCCAGAAAAACAAGTTGCGTTTAACGCCTTCAAGGGCAAGGCCTTTGTTATAGATGGCTTCGTATATTTTCTCAAGTAATCTGGGCACTGTGGTGAAGGCTACCGGCTTAACGGAGGCCAGATCACCTTCAGGCCCACTGAGGTTATCCGTACCGCAATAGTACACAGAGGCCCCTTTATAGTAATAGACAAAGGAAACAGCCCGCTCGTAGATATGGCAGGTCGGCAGAAAGCTAAGTACTTTCTCCCCCTCATCCACTTTGAGAAGATGTGATGTTTCCAATACCACAAACATGATGTTGGCATGGGTGAGCATCACCCCTTTGGGATTTCCCGTCGTCCCTGAGGTATAAATGATCGTCATCAGGTCTGTTTCCTTAATGGCATCCTTTATGGGTTGCAGGCCTGCTATTCCTTCAATGTAGAAAATGTCCTTCCAGAAAGGTCGATCCGGATGCGAATCAAAACAGTAGATATCCGTAAGGGTTGGCGTGTTTTTTTGAGCGCCCTTTAACTTGTCGTAAAGGTCCATTGCACCGCAAAAGGCCATTTTTACCTCGGCTTCATTTAAAATGTATTCGTATTCGCCTATGCTGATCGTGGGATACAGGGGAATGCTGATAGCCCCGGACATTTGAATGGCAAAGTCCATAATCAGCCATTCCGGTCTGTTTTTATAGGCTACAATAGCCACCTTATCCCCGGGTTTTATTCCTGTTTTTACAAGGCCCCAGGCCGCTTGCTCCGCCGCTTCCAAAACCTCTTGAGAAGTGTATGAAACCCAGTTTCCTAAAGCGTCCCGGGCACTTACAGCTTTGTCAAGGGGCAGGTTTTCCACCTGGTTGTAGAGCAGATCAAAAAGACGTGTCATCGTGAAGTTGGTTTTTAGAAGTACTTAAGATACAATTTATATGGAGAGAGTCTTTATTCAAACATCAGGCTGATAAATTCGGCAACACAGGCGGGTTTTGAAGCTCCTTCGAGTTCCAGCGTACATTCCCATGTGATTTTCACACCCTTCTCTGCATAGGACTCAATTGAAGCAATCCGGGTCAACAGGCGAACCCGACTTCCGGAAGGTACCGGACTTGGGAATCGCACCTTGTTCAGGCCGTAGTTCACGCCCATCGTTGCAGACTGTACCTTCATAACATCCATGAGCCTGGATAGCAGTGAAAGGGATAAAAACCCGTGGGCGATGGTTGTTTTAAATGGTGAAAACTTCCGTGCCTTTTCTACATCGGTATGGATCCATTGATTGTCTCCAGTCGCTTTTGCAAAGTCATCGATCATTTCCTGGGTCACCGTAAACCAATCCCCTTCCGGAAGCTGCTTGCCCTTAAGGGCTCGTAATGCGGTAAGATTATCTAATACAAGTTTGGCCATAACACTATCTTGAAGTTCCACCATCAATGGTCAGACAAATACCCGAAACAAATCTGGCCTCATCAGAGGCGAGGTAGAGATAGCCATAGGCAATGTCTATCGGTTGGGCTACCGTTCCCAGTGGAATACTTTTTTTGATCGCTTCAAAATGCGCCTCCGGGATCTTCTGAACCATTTCGGTCATTGTGAAACCCGGGGCTACGGCATTGGCTGTGATTCCATGTTTCCCCAGCTCCACAGTCCAGGTCTTGGACATGGCGATGACGCCTGCCTTTGTCGCTGCATAATTCGTCTGTCCGAAGTTCCCTCTGAGGCCTACATTGGAGGCCGCGCTGACGATGCGTCCGTATTTTTGAGCTTTCATATAGGGGGCTGCAGCCTGGGTGCAGATGAACACCCCTTTTAAATTTACGGCTACAACGGCGTCCCATTCGTCCTCACTCATTTTTTCCAGGGTGCGGTCGCGGGTGATTCCCGCATTGTTGATCAGGATATCGATTTTCCCGTAGGTCTCATCTACGTGTTTAAACAGTGTTTCCACAGCCGGTTTGTCGGTCACGGAAACTTTGTGAAATTCGGCCTGCCCCCCTGAGGCCTTAATCGCTTCGGCAACCTGCTGACCTTCGGGTAAGAGGTCCAGTACTATTACAGTGGCGCCTTCCCTGGCGAAGAGCTCGGCAATAGCCCTGCCAATACCCCGGGCTCCCCCGGTTACAATTGCAATCCTATCTTTTAGTCTCATTTGTTGTAAATATGAATTTAATGCTATGTGATTGTATTCCCTTTGGCCTTTAAAGGTTATTCCATTTGAACGACAACTTTACCCTGCACCTTGCGATGCATCAATTCCTCAATAGCCTTTGGCGCATCTTCCAGATTAAAGGTTTTATGGATATGGGGGGATAGTTTCCCCTCCGCATGCCAGGCCATAAGTTCGCGGGTATTTTGAAGGTTTTGTTTGGGTTGGCTCATTGCGAACTGTCCCCAGAAAACGCCAACAATCGAAGCCCCTTTCAGCAACGGCAGGTTCAATGGGATTTTAGGGATCTGCCCGGCGGCAAAACCAACCACCAGAAAGCGGCCTTCCCAGGCAATTCCCCTGAAGGCGGGCTCGGAATACGACCCGCCTACCGGATCCAGAATGACATCCACGCCCCTGGACGATGTAATTTCTTTGAGGCTTGATTTCAAGTCAGCTTTAGTATAATTAAGGAGGTGATCCGCCCCGAAAGCAGCACAGCGTTCGAGTTTCTGATCTGTTGAGGCTGCAGCGATTACCGTTGCCCCCATGAGCTTACCCAATTCCACGGCGGCTAACCCCACGCCTCCTGAGGCTCCTAAAACCAGCAAGGTTTCCCCGGGCTTAAGGGCTGCGCGATCTTTTAAGGCGTGGTATGAAGTTCCATAGGCCATCATAAATGAGGCTGCCACCGGGAAATCCATCTGCTTTGGTTTGGGGAAGCACGCTTTGGCCGGCATAATGACTTCCTCAGCCAGGCCGCCGTAAGCCACAAAGCCGATGACATGGTCCCCGGGGCCTACATGGTCTACGCCTTCCCCAACGGCTTTGACAACCCCTGCAACATCACTGCCAGGGGTAAAGGGGAGTTCCGGTTTTATTTGATAGAGTCCCTGTATGATCAGGGAATCGGGAAAGTTAATTCCGCATGCCTTAACCTGCACCAACACTTCATGCTTTTTTGGTTTCAGGTCAGGCACGGATTCCAAAACAAGATTGGAAGGAGGCCCGTAAGTATTACAGCGAATTGCTCTCATGTCTTTTTAGTCTTCGAGCACTTTGAGTACCAGTTTCCCCGTTTTATCGCCCGAGAATAACCTGTTGAAGGTTTGGGGGAAATTTTCAATACCCTCGTAGACAGCCTCCCGGCTTTTGAGCTTTCCGGTGGCCAGCCAGCCCCCCATAACCTGGGCAGCTTCCTGATAGCGGTCCGCCCAGTCAAAAACCACCATGCCCTGCATGGTAGCCCTGTTGACCAGGAGGGACAGGTAGTTGGATGGCCCTTTAACGGCTGTTTTGTTGTTGTACTGGGAAATGGCTCCGCAGATTACAATGCGCGCATTTCTTCTCAAACGACCCAGGGCGTAGTCCAGGATGGGCACGCCCACATTGTCGAAGTACACATCCAGGCCTTTGGGACAGGTTTCCTTCAGGCGAACCCGGACGTCCTCGTTCTTATAATCTATGGCATGGTCAAAACCGAGTTCGTCAATCAGGTATTTACACTTTTCAGGACCTCCGGCAATACCGATGACGGTACACCCTTTTATTTTGGCGATCTGACCGACAACACTGCCAACAGCCCCTGCCGCACCGGAAACCACAACCACATCCCCTTCCTTTAATTTTCCCACCTCGAGAATCCCAAAATAGGCAGTCATTCCCGTCATTCCAAGGGTTCCCAGGTACGTGGGGAGGGGTGCAAAAGCCGGATCTGCCTTAAACCAGCCTTTGCCATCGGTTACTGCATATTGCTGGACCCCTCCTCCGCCGGAAACGAAATCGCCCACCTCAAATCCAGGCAGGTTTTTTACGGCTACCACTTCGCCCACGGAACCAGACCGCATAACGGAACCGAGTTCCATGGGTTCGATATAGGACTTTCCTTCGTTCATCCATCCGCGCATGGCGGGGTCCAGGGAGACATAGTGCTGGCGAACCAGCATCTGTCCGTCTGTGATTTCCGGGATTGGGTTGGTTTCCAACGACCAGGTGGAGGCATCAGCGGCTCCAACCGGGCGCTTGACAAATAGGAGTTGTTTGTTCATCGTCTTATTGAGATTTTTTAGTTGAAAAACTGTTTACATAGGCTTCCATCTTCTGGCGGATTTCCGGTTTCCACCACAGGGTTGCAGCCTCCTTAAGGGATTGGGATGCATCTGTGTCGAGCCGGTCCAGCCAGTGCTTTCGGACTTTCTTTTTTGTGCTGACCCATATTTCAGGATCGGCTTTCAGGTAGGTTTTCATTTTGGCTTCGGCCCGTTCCAGGACGTATTCAAGAGGAAGCAATTCATCGACCAGTCCCGAGGCATGTGCCTCAGCGCCTGAAAGCAGTTTTCCTTCAAGAATGTAACGGCTCGCCAGTCCGTCACCCATCCAAAAGGCATAGGCCTCGGTCAAATTTTGTGAAATCTGAATGTTTACGGCTACCTCATTCAATCCGATCACATATTTATCGCCCTCTGCCATGATGCGGTTGTCACTGGTTACGGCCAGGACGCATCCCCCGGCAGGGGCATGGCCCGTGATGGCAGAAATAAAAGGTTTTGGAAACCGGACAAGTTGAAGGTACAGCGCTCCGAAGTCTTCAAAAAAACTTGAAATCTGCTTTTTGTCGTATCGGATAAGCTCGATTAAATCCAACCCGGCAGAGAAAAAATGGGGTTGCCCGGTCAGAATCGCCCCCCGGACTTCAGGGTCGTTTTCCAGGTCCTGGAATACCTGGCGTAATTCCATCACCATTTCATGGTTGATTGCGTTTACCTTTCCCCGGTTTAACTGGAGTATGGTGTATTCTGATTTGTCAATCCGTGTGATTGTATTCATTTCTCTGATAAATTAGGTTATAACAGGGACGTTCCCCCGTCCAGAACAAGGGTTTGGCCCGTTATGAATTTCGCCTGATCCGAGGCCAGCCATGCAATGGCTTCTGCTATTTCATCGGCTTCTCCAAAGCGGTCCATTGGAATGAGCCGCTTTAAGGTTTCTTCCATTTCCGGCCGAAACCCCAACAGTTTCTCGAGCAGGGGGGTACGCGTATACCCCGGACACACCGCATTGATCCGGATATTGTCCTTGCCGTATTCCAGGGCGGCCGATTTGGTCATTCCAACTACAGCGAACTTACTGGCGCTGTAGGAGAGGTTGTATCCCGAAGCCTTCAGCCCCGCCAGGGAGGCTACATTGACAATAGAACCTTGGCCTTGCACCATCATCTGTTTCAGGGCAGCCTGCATGGTGTAAAAGACCCCGGTCTGGTTTACGGCGATCACATTGTGCCAGTCCTCATGGGTGTGTTCCGCCGTCTTGTGTTGTTCTTTTCCGCCTATCCCCGCGTTGCTTACCACGATATCAATGCTGCCATAAGCTTCTACTGCCGCTTTAAAAAAAGCATCTACCTGATTAAAATCAGAAACATCTACCCGATGTGCAAAGGCAGTGCCCCCGGCATCGTTAATTTCTGTCACTACGTTTTCGAGACGTCTGAGATTGATGTCCGAGGCTGCTATTTTAGCGCCTAAAACGCCCATGTGTCGGGCTGTAGCTGCCCCAATACCGCTTGCGGCCCCCGTGATTACGACTATTTTGTCTTTTAAGTTCATCAGTGTAAATCGTCTATTTGATTTTTTTGAATGGCGCGTAAGGCCGTATCGCAACACAGTGCGGAAGCTTTATCGAGTTCTGAAAATCGGGGATCACTGGTATAACCATGTTTATACCGAAAGTAGATTTGCTGGGCGATTACCGCCACCTTAAACAGCCCATAGGCGTAGTAGAAAACCAGGTTGGAGACATCGCTTCCGCTTCCGGCTGCATAGGCCCCGACAATTTCTGATCTCAAAGGGTTTCCGGGCAGCACCGTTGGGGAAGGGAGCCCCAGTTTCATAAACTCGGGGTCTGAGGCTGTGGTCCAGTACCCGAGTGAGGTTCCCAAATCCATCAGGGGGTCTCCGAGGGTGCACATTTCCCAGTCCAGAATAGCGGCTACTTCCTGCCAGCTGTCATCTTTGAAAACCAGGTTATCGTATTTGTAATCGTTGTGAATCAGGCTGTGCTGATAGGTTTTGGGTTGGTGGTCCTGCATCCAGGCCATGACCTTATGGGCGGAATCCACATTTTCAGTCACTGCTGCCAGGTATTGCTTGCCCCAATTGGCCACCTGCCGTTCCACGTAGCCTTCAGGTCTTCCCAGGGCTCCAAGGCCAGCGGCATTGTAATCTACCTTGTGAAGGTCGATAAGTGTATGTAGCCAGGTGTTGGAGATCGCCTGGAATGCTTCAGGGGAAGGGTTGCGTTTATGAGCTTCCCTTGCAGAGAGAATGATCCCGTCTACTTTTTCCATGATGTAAAAGGGGGCGCCCAGCACCTCCGGATCCTCTGAGAAAACATATACCAGGGGCGTTTTATCAAAAACCTGACGGAGTTTGTGGAGGACCTCGTATTCCCGACCCATATCGTGGCCCCTTTTGGGAGCCCCAACAGGGGGCCGCCTGAGCACGTATTCTTTCTCTTCAAACCCGAGGAGGTAGGTGAGGTTTGAATATCCATTCTTAAACTGGCTGACACGAATAGGACTGTCATAACTGTCGAGCAATCCTGCACCTGTCAGGAACTTCCTGAGGTTTCCCTCCGGCAATTCCTCTCCTGGACGCACGGGCCTTGTGGCAGTTTCCTCAGTCATTTGCCTGGCCGTATTTCCTGATGGTTGATTTTCCGAGCTGGCTCAAATGGACTTCATCCGGGCCGTCCGCCAGGCGCAAACTGCGGGCTGCAGCATAGAAATGCGCCAGGGGCGAGTCTCCGCTTACCCCTTTTCCGCCCATAATCTGAATGGCTCTGTCTATGACGTTCGCAGCCATGGCAGGCACCACTATTTTGATCATGGAAATAAGCTCTTTTGCCGATTTGCTACCCACCCGGTCTATGCGGTCTGCGGCGGAGAGCACCAGCAGGCGTGCCTGTTCGATTTCACAGGCAGAGCGGGAAATCTCCTGCCGAATGCTCGAATAGGTGTCCAGGCTTCTGCCAAACGGACTGCGGGATGTTGCCCTTGCAGACATGAGTTCCAGACTCCGCTGCGCCATTCCTATCAGGCGCATGCAGTGGTGTATCCGACCCGGACCCAGACGTCCCTGGGCAATTTCAAATCCTTTTCCCTCCCCGAGGATTAAATTGGATTTGGGCACCCGGACCGATTCCAGGACGATCTCAGCATGTCCTTCGGGTGAATCCAGGTATCCAAAGACACTTAAGGGGCGAATAATTTGCAATCCGGGGGTGTCCATTGGGACGAGGATCATGCTGTGTTGCTGGTGCCTGGGCGCATCAAAATCTGTTTTTCCCATCACGATGGCAATCTTGCAATTCGGGTCCATGGCCCCTGAAGACCACCATTTTCGCCCATTGATGAGGTAATCCCCCTGATCCGGCACAATTGATGTCTCCATATTAGTGGCGTCCGAGGAAGCGACCTCCGGTTCGGTCATCAGGAAGGCCGATCTGATCTTACCTTCCAATAAAGGCTCAAGCCATTTTTTTTGCTGTTCCGGGCTTCCGTACCGGGCCAGTACTTCCATGTTTCCAGTATCCGGAGGGCTGCAATTGAAGACTTCTGAAGCCCATCGGGTACGCCCCATAAGTTCAGCCAGGGGGGCGTATTCCAAATTGGTCAGTCCCGGGCTGAAGTCGCCGTAATCGCGGGGCAGGAACAGATTCCACAACCCTTCTTTCCGGGCTGCGTCCTTAAGTTTTTCGAGGCCGGGCCATTTTATCCACAAGTTTGCCGGATCCCTGTCAAAGGCCTCAACCTCCTCATCTGCCGGGAGGATCTGTTTTTTGAGGAAGTCTTTCAGGCGACTCTGGAGTTCCAGGGATTTCTCAGTGTATTGAAAATTCATGTTTTGGTTCTTCTCGACTCATTAATACCTATCCGGCAACCATATACCCGCCATCGGCTACATAGACACCTCCCGTCATATAAGATCCGGCATCTGAGGCCAGCAGCATGACCAGCCCGGCCATTTCATCCGGGTTCGCAATCCTTCCCAGGGGGAGGTGCTTGGTAAAGCGGCTTACCAGGGCCTCATCTGCCCACAGGCCTTCACTGAATTTTGTCTTGATGAGGCCCGGACAGATGACATTGGCGCGAACCCCGTAGCGACCCCATTCCTTGGCCTGGTTCTGAGTAAGTGTAATCAGGGCCGATTTGGTCGCACTGTACAGGCCGAGCCCAAACCCGGGACGCAGCCCTTCCACAGAGGAAATATTTATAATGCTGCCGCCTCCGGCTGCCTTCATATGCTCAAGGGCATGGTTGGAGAGTAGCCAGGGCGCCTTGACATTTACTTCCATGATCTTGTCAAAAACGCCTTCCTCTGATCCTTCCAGGGGACCGTAATAGGGGTTGATTGCCGCATTGTTCACAAGGATGTCGATTTTCCCAAAGGCCTCAATAGTTTTCGAAATCAAGCCTTCCCGCTGCCCGGCATCTCCAATATGACACTGGATTCCGATGGCCTTCAGTCCCAAATCTGAAAATTCCCTGGCGACATCGTCTACAGCGTCCTGTTTGCGGCTGCTGACGACCACTTGTGCACCGGCTTCGGCCAGGCCTTGGGCAATAGCCTTGCCTATTCCCTTACTGGAACCGGTAACAATAGCCACTTTGCCATTAAGGTCAAATTTTGATGTAATCGTATTCATTTTCGTTCTGTGTTTTTCTTTTAATCCGGGGTGCTACTCAAAAAGTCCCTCATCCACGGATACGGTGAGGTCTGAGGTGTTGAGCAGGATTGCTGCCGAGGCCTCGCTTTTGGGCAATTCATAGGTGTAATAAAATCGCATCGCGTGAATTTTGCTTTTGTAAAAGGCAGCGGAGTGCTTTGTTGCTCCATCGGAAAGGGCTTTGTTTGCATGCAGTGACATATCCAGCCATAACCATCCGATGAGAATGTTCCCGAAGAAATCCATAAAGACGGTGGCATCTGCCAGGAAACGCTCGTAATTTCCTTTTCCTGCATACCCCATGAGGTAATTCAGAACCTTTTTCATCAAATCTGTTTTTCCGGCCAGGACCCCCGCAAAGGATTTTAGGGAGTCCTCGCCCATGGCCTCTTTGATGGTTTTCCCCATTTCCCCTGCCAGATGGGTTAAGGCTACCCCCTGATCCATGGTCACTTTCCGCCCCAGCAGATCCATGGATTGGATACCGGTAGTCCCTTCGTAGATGGAAAAAATCCGGATGTCCCTGTAGTATTGTTGCAGGATAAAATCGGAACAATAGCCGTAGCCCCCGAGAACCTGTACCCCATTGCTCACCGATTCAAGACCCTTTTCCGAGGGATATGTTTTCGCTACCGGAGTTAAAAGTTCGAGCAAATAGTGGTATTTTTTTCGCTCGGATTCCTCGGGATGGGTAAGGGACAGATCCTGGTATTTCGCTGAAAGCAGCACCAGGCTCAACGCACCTTCAACAATTACCTTTTGGGTTAGCAGCATGCGCTTGACGTCCGGGTGATTAATGATGAGGGTTTGCGCTTCAGACACATCTTTTTTTCCGGTACTGGTCAATTTTCGCCCCTGTGGGCGTTCCTTGGCGTACGCCAGGGATGCCCGGTAAGCCGCCATCGCAATTGCGGCTGCCCCGCGACCAACGGCAATCCGGGCGCCGTTCATCATCAGGAACATGTATTTTAATCCCTGGTGGGGTTCCCCGACCAACCAGCCGCGGCACTCTTTTTTGTCGCCAAAAGACAAATGGGTGGTACAGTATCCGCGTTGCCCCATTTTTTGAAAATCACCTACGGTATTCACGTCGTTAAAGACGAGTTGCCCGTCTCCATCCGGCCTGTGCTTTGGCACGACAAAAAGCGATATGCCCTTTGTGCCGGCCGGCGCGCCTTTGATCCGCGCCAGGACCAAATGCACCACGTTTTCAACACCCTTATAATCTCCACCCGAGATAAAAATCTTCTGACCTGAAATCAGGTAATGCTCCCCATCAGGTTCTGCCGAGGTTACAATATCCGAAAGGGAACTCCCGGCCTGGGGTTCTGTCAGGCACATGGTTCCGTTCCAGGCACCGGACAGCATGTTCGGCACATAGGTTTTTTTCAGGTGTTCATTTCCAAAATGAAGGATGAGTTCTGCAGCCCCGAAAGTCAGACCGATATACCCGGGCAAGTGGTTGTTGGCGCTCTCCTGAATATAGGCGGCTGCCGTCACGACACAATTGGGCATCTGAAGCCCTCCGACCTCGTGGTCGAAAAGGGCCGCTGCCAAACCCATTTCCCCGGCCTTTTTCATATACTGGGTTACCTGTGGGTGAACGTGCACTTCTCCATCCTCAAAATGGGCCGGACGGGCGTCCATTTCCTGGAAATAAGGAAAGAGCTCCTTATCCGAAAAGTCAGAAACGGCATTCAGAAAAAGATCCACAGATGCGCGATCATAATCCTTAAAACGCTCCTGGGCCAAAACCCCATCCAGGTCATGCACATTGTAAAGCAGGAATTTTACGGTGTCTAAATCGAGATATCGGGAAGCCATAAGCGTTTGTTTTAGTGCTGGCCTACTAAGATAACAGATAAAACGCAGGGATTGAATCTCTGTCCCAAATTTAAGCCGGACCGGTTTGCCCCAGGTTCTGACTGAAATCAGGCGGGTACTCCCCCCGGTTGCAAAGACCTTGCTTGCATGCCGTGCGATGCCGGCACAAGGTATTTTAGGTCCAGGCCACGGACTTGATCCCTGAATTCCAACTGATTATTTTATATCTTATCGGGCCTAAAAATCCAATAATGCAAAACATCAGATCCCTTACCCTTTGTTTGATGGCTGTTTTTTTGAGCGGATTGCTCTCTGCCCAGAAGAAAAATCCATCCTTCGAAGAGGTGATTTCACTTCAGTCTGTTTCGAATCCGGTAATTTCGCCCGACGGGCGGCATGTCGTTTTTGAGAAATCGGCTACAGACTGGGCTGAGAATCGTTTTGACCGGGAGTTATGGCTTTCCAAAGACCAGGGAGCCCCTTTTCCACTTACCAATAACCCTTCAGCAGATAGCCGGAACCCGAAGTGGTCACCGGACGGAAAATGGATTTCATTTGTTTCCAGGCGGGGGGATAAGAACCAGATCCATGTGATGCGATCCGGAGGGGGAGAAGCCTTCCAGCTGACAGATGCCAAAGAGGGCGTATCCAGTTATGAGTGGTCTCCGGACGGGAAACGTATCGCCTTTCTCCAGAGCGAGGACAAGGGAGATGCGGAGGAGGCCCGGGAAAAGAAATACGGGGAATTTATGGAGGATGAAGCCGAATATGAGCTATCGTGGTTATGGGTAGTGGATTTCAAACCTGAGCGGTTTACACAAATGCCGTTGCCTCAGCAAATGGAGGATTCCCTTTTTAAGGCGGAACGAAAACCCAAAGCCCTGCTGGATAGCGTCCCTTTTACCATTAATGAATTCCAGTGGTCTCCGGACGGCACTAAAATTGCTATAGAACACCAGCCGGACCCGTTGATCAATTCTTTTTTTAAAGCCGACATCTCGATTTACGATGTGGCAAGCGGAACCCACAAGCCGCTTATTGCCAACCCGAGTTACGACGGTCTGGTAGACTGGTCTCCCGACAGCAAATCGATCTTGTATCAGACCAACCTGAATGACAGCACCTCCAATTACTATAAGAACAATAAGCTATTCCGAATTGATATAGATGGTTCCGGGGACAAGCAGCTTGCAGCCGATTTCGACGAGAACATCAACAACCTGAACTGGACCCCGGAGGGGATTTACGGCACGGCCTGGCAAAAGACCAAACGCCCCATTGTAAGGATCGATCCGAAATCCGGGAAGACAAAGGTCATGACTACAACCCCGGATCAGGCGTGGAGCCTGAACTTTGATAAAGACGGAAAGAACATGGTATTTGGCGGTCGGAACTATGATAGCCTGGGAGAGATTTGGACCACCGGGACGGACTTCAGGCAGGTAAAACAGATCACGGAGAACAGTTCGCAGATCTCCGGTTGGGCCACTTCCCAGAGCGAAGTAATTCAATGGAAAAGTGAGGATGGCGCCCAGATTGAAGGGGTTTTGCACAAGCCCGCGGACTACGACCCTTCAAAAAAGTATCCGCTACTTGTTGTTATTCACGGTGGGCCCACAGGGATTTCTACCCCCCAGCCCGTGCCTGCTTATGTGTACCCCATCCTTCAATGGCTTAATAAGGGTGCCCTGGTGTTGATGCCGAACTACAGGGGTTCCGCAGGGTATGGGGAGGAATTCCGTTCGCTCAATGTTCAAAACCTCGGCGTCGGGGATGCCTGGGATGTGCTCTCAGGCGTTGCACATATGGAAAAACAGGGGCTTATTGACCCAACCCGCATGGGTTCCATGGGATGGAGCCAGGGTGGGTATATCTCAGCTTTTCTCACCACAAACTCCGATCGCTTCAAGGCGATTTCCGTAGGGGCGGGAATTTCCAATTGGGTTACGTATTACGTGAACACTGACATCCACCCCTTTACCCGCCAGTACCTCAAAGCTACCCCCTGGGAGGATATGGAAGTCTATGAGCGCACCTCGCCCATGACAAACATTTCAAAGGCATCCACCCCGACATTGATTCAACACGGGGAAAATGACCGAAGGGTGCCCATAGCCAACGCTTATGAACTCGTACAGGGATTAAGGGATCAGGGCGTGGACTCCAAACTGATCGTTTACAAAGGCTTTGGACATGGGATCACCAAACCGAAAGAACGCCTTGCAGCCACCTGGCACAACTGGCAGTGGTTTGGGAAGTATATATGGGGAGAGGAGATTGAGATGGGGGAGTAGGTTGTAGCACCTAAATTCGCGAACCTTAAAATAAATCTCCACTTTACCACCCTGCAGTGTAGGGAGAAAGGGTATTGGAAGGACTAGCTCAAAATCGTAGGGGGTATTGCCACAGGAAAGCCTAAAGGATAAGCTATTTATTACAGGCATTATTCCCAAATTGGCTTTGAGCTTGAGCTCCAGCCCTGTTTAAAAGTTTTATTGCGGAGCATTGAAATTTCTAGCTCTAAACTGCACGGACAAGCAATCGGGAAGATCAATACATCCGGTAAGACTCCCCAATGGCATACCGGACGGAAAAGCCAGCACCCAGGTTTTCACCATTCACATCAGAGAGGTCGGCCCCGAGTTGGAGGCCTAGTTGCAGATGCTCCCAAAGTGTATATTCTGCAAACAACTGGATATACATTACATTTTTAAAAGGAGTGTAAGGTTTTGTGGAAAGGCCTCTATTTGTAGCATAACTTCCCATAAGTTTCAGGTTGAGATTTGAGACAGAGGCTTTTACTCCTATATGATGTGCAGTCACCCTGTTATTGATAATTCCGGGAGAATCAGTGTCAGGGGTTAAATAGGGCGCTCCGATGACTCGGTTGAAATAGGTCCAGCCGGATTGATAAACGCGGCTATTAAAATAATCTTCTCCTCCATCATTGCCATTCTTTTGAGGTCCGGTAGTATGAGTGTATTCATAGACAATGCCCCTGATGATACTGTTTTCGGGGAGTTCCCAAAATCCACCCCAAACCCCATCCGGAAAATTGTTGAAGAGAAGCCCATCTGTATTTTCAAAAAGATTTTGGAAATAAACGGATAAGGAACCGGCACGCAATTCATATTGGTAGTGAAACCTCCATGAGCCCATTTGGTTAGCCAGGGCAACCGAGGGTCCTCCAGCACCGGTATCAATACTTTCTTTCCCGAAGAAAACGTTTACAAAGTCACCGAAGCTATTCGGCATCTGCCCCCTCTCCGGGCTAATTCCACCCCATTGTGCGTAATGGTGCAAGGCGAATTTGAATAAAGAACGCTCGGAGAGTTGAAAATTCAGTGCTCCGAATTTATAGTGTATATAGGGGTTTTCAACGAACCTCTCGTCATTGAGCCAGTAATGCGACATCCCACCCTCAATACCTAACCAATTTGTAACCCAGAACGGTGCAGAGGTGTACACTTCAACACCCGGGATGGCTCTTGCGTTATTACTCCAAAGGATATCCCCATTAACAGAAGAAAGGCCAAGGAATTGTTTCGGACGTCCACGCGCACCTGCGGTAAAACGAAGGACATTCCATCCGAGCGTCGCGTAGTATTCATTAGCCCTAACCGCATTTTCACCACCTTCATAATAGTCAATGAATAAGGAACTTCCTGCCTCCACCTCAAAACGTTCACCCAGATATTGACGGTAATGACCATCCAGCAATCCCAGGCCCTGAGTTTCCTGTGAAACCATTCCCAGTTGATTTGAGTAGAACCAGAACGGGTTTTGGCCATTGTTAAAATACCCGCCCGCCTTCAGGCCTACTTCGTATTCATATTGAGTGAAAGCATGCAAGGGCAACCCGAATAGCATCATGTATAAAATGACATTGACATAGAAGCCAGGAAGATGGTTAATTGGGTTTTTCAATGAAGTTCTCTAAGTCTCGAAAGCCTATAAGATATTTAAAAATATGATTATCAGTATAATTGGAATTATTAGAGATGAAAATAAATGGCGATCTATTAAATTCATTTCCCAGAAATGCAGTCATCCCCTTAGAGGTGAAATAGCATTAAAAAAGGGGATTGTTATTAAAACAATCCCCTTTAGACTAACTAATAAAGTGAAACGGTTAGTTATTGCCCGTCAAACACATCCATTCTAAACCGTTCTCCAATCATATATCTGAAAGAGAGGCCAATGCCGAAATTATCCTGTTTAACACTGGAAACATCCGTACCGATGGAAAATCCAAGCTGCATGGTCTCACGCAGGGCATAAAAAACACGGGCATGGGCGTAAAATACATTTTCTTCAGGGTTAAAGGGGGCGTCATATCGCCCTTTATTGATAGTGTAGCTCCCCATCAATCGCAAATCCCACTTTTCATCAAAACTTTGAATACGCGCGCCAAGATGGTGGGCAATTATCCGTGTGTTAATTATAGGTGGCAAACCATCGGCAGTCGTGAAATAAGGGAGTCCCACCACACGATCTTTGTACGTCCATCCGGAACGGTACACATTATGGTTAAAATAATCATCATTTCCGTTTGTAATGCCTTGAGGCCCGCTCTGGTATGTAGTCTGAACGTATTCATAAACAAGGCCTCTCAAAGCACTGTAATCTGGGAGTTCCCAGAACACACCAAAAACCCCATCTGCAAGGTTCTGCAAACTCACCCCGGACACGTCGTCCCAAATCGTTTGTATATAACCCGTTAAAGATCCGTTATTCAACTCATGGGAGTATTCTAATTGGTAAGAGCCAACATGATTTCCAATAGCTATCACGTCTTCTTGGGTCCCTTCATCTCCGCGTAAACCAAAGAATACCTTCCAATAATCTCCAAATCCTGCAGATTGCGAACCACTTTCAGGGCTTATCCCTCCCCATTGGGCAAAGTGCTCAATTCCCGCCCTTAAGGTTGAAACATCAGAAAGGGTAAAATTTAGGGTTAAATTTTTGTAGTGTACATAGGCGCCCGTTACATATCTGTCATTATTTAACCAAAAATGTGCCAAATTTCCCTCTAAACCTAACCAAGGAAATACTTGTAGAGGTTCAAGAGTTTGAATTTCCACACCGGGCATTGGACGTGCATTATTACTCCAAACAATGTTTCCATTTACCGAGGAGATGCCCATATAGCGTTCCGGCCTTGCCCGAGCTCCTCCGGTGATCCGAAAGGTTTCCCAAATGAACGAGGCATAATATTCATTGCCACTTACCTTATTATTCCCTCCACTATAGAGATCTGTGAATAAAGATGCTCCAATCTCTATTTCAGTAGTCTGGCTCAGATATCTGCGATAATAGCCATTGGCCATTGCCAAAACTTCGGTATCTTCTGAAACCATCCCCAAGGTATTTGAATACTCCCAAAAAGGATTACTTCCATTATTTATAAACCCCTTAAGATAGAGGTCGGCCTGCAACTCATACTGGGCGGATAATCCAGTTGTAGATATAAGAATTAAGAAACAAAACCCCGAAAAGAGGGTTGAAACCGAATTAAACTTATTATGAGTTTTTAACATAACCTTCAAGATAATGATTTTTCATTTAACCTCCTTTGCCAAAAACACTTTTGTACCAGGGGGTCTTCTTTTTTTGGTCGGAGTAGCCGTAGCCGTAGCCATAATTATAGCCTTTCGCATGGGTTCTCTTCACATCATTCAGAAGTAATGCCATATGTTGCATTTTGCCTGATTTTTGTAGGTTCTTGATGTGTTCAGTAAGTTGCTTTTCCGTATGACCGGAGCGCACTACATAAAGCACCAGATCAAGGGGGTCATCCATAATTAGACTGTCGGTAACCAGAACGGTTGGAGCTGTGTCCAAGATCACAACATCGAACAGGTCACGTGATTCCCGTAGGAATTGCAAGTAGCGTTCCCCCGAAAGCAACTGTGGAGCATTTGGAGGTATTGGCCCACTGAAGCAAATACTCAGGTAGGGGAATTTACGGTCTGGATTTTGAAGGCAGTCTTTTAATCTAAGATCTGGTTCGGAGAGGTAATTTGAGAATCCTACAACGTTTTTATCGCTTCCGAAAAATTCATGGAGTCTTGGATTTCGCAGGTCCCCTCCGACTAATAAAACCTTTTGGTTTAAACTGGAATATGCACGCGCTAATTCTATGGCTATTAGGGTTTTCCCTTCACCTTTTACTGATGACGTGACCATTCCTACTTTTCCTTTTTCAGAGGATTTAGTTTTTAGCAGGAACTTAATATTAGTGACGAGGATCCGAAAACTCTCAGCCAGTTCGGAACGTTCATGAGTTTTACTTGGGTCACGAGGGATATGTGGGATTTCCCCAGCAATTGGCAGGTCGGGTAGTGCTTTTTCCAATTCTTTACGATGGTACAGCTTGTTGTCAAGGGTAAACAATATAAATAAAATAGCAAATGGCACTAGAAAACCGACAAATGCACAAATCCCGTAAACAGAGATCTTTTTAGGGGCTATTGGTCCGGAACTTAGAGCGTAGTCAATTACCTTAATAGACGGGGCTGTAACGGCCCGTTTGATGCCTGCTTCCTCCCGTTTTTGAAGGAGAACCAGGAACAAATTTTCCTTAAGATTCTGTTGGCGCTCAATGGCCCGAAGCATGCGTTCCTCTTCAGGAAGTTGCGCATAGACTGCATCGAAGGTTGCTTGATCCTCCTGCAGGCGGGTAAGAGATGTTAATAAATGGGCTTCATAAATATCAAGGGAATTCAGGATATTTTTTTTTCTACGTTCAAGTTGCTTGTCAATTGCATGCAAGGTTGGATTATCTTCTCCCATGTTTGGCGATAACATATCCCGCCTCAGAATGAGCTCGTTGTATCCTAACACCAAAGTATTTAAATTCAGGTTTTCGAGACCAATGTCCCCGGGGAGAAGGCTGTCAGTATTCTGGGCCTCGAGATTTTCTTTGAGCATTTTGGCAAGAGAAAGCTGGGTTTCCAAATTGGAAGTTCTAAGCTCTGTCTCAGATTTCTGTTGCAGAGCTAAACTTGCATCGGCCTCAATATAAGTGAGTTCATAGGCTTCCTTAAATGATTGTTTTCTGGTTTCAATTGAGTCGAGCTCCTTAGAAAGATATATAAACCGACGATTGATAAAATCAATAGTGCGCTGAGTGACCTCTTGACGGTCTATCATGCCATCTTGGTTGAATTTTTCCACTACGGCATTTAAGATGGCTTCAGAGCGATCCCGACTTTGACCGAACAAAGCTAGTGACAGAATTTCACTGCCATCTTCTGTTGGCCAGACCTCAATTGACTGAGAAAGAGCTAGAGCAACTTTGCTTGGTTCACTGAAGACAATCTTATAAGGATATGGGCTGGAAGGAAGCTTCTTAAATGGATCTGAAAGTTTAATAGTAAATGGTAAAGCAATCTGAAGGCTGTCAGGAGTATTAAATGCTATTTTTTGAGGAGTCTCTTCTTCTCGGGATATTAAGAATCCATCATCCTCAAATTGAATTAAATATATCCCCGATCCAAGCGCCTTGTCTTCAAATCGCTTTCTTTCTATAATGAAAGGTACATTCCAGACCTGTGTGTCTCTTACATCTCCCATCAGGTAATAATCGATGTCTAGATGTAGAAGTTCAACTACCTGTTTCAATAGACGGTAGGACTTGATGACTAAAACTTCATTATGGAGATTTAATTGTGAATTACCTAAAACAGCAGCCCCTCCAAGATCTAGGACGTTTTTGTCGTCCTCTTTTAAGATTTTGATCTTCGCCTCTGAATAATAGGTTTGCGGAGTATAGCGCAGGTATAAATAGCCTATTAAAAGCGCAAATAGGAGTCCAAACAGGAACAAATACCAAAAATTCAGGTACTTTAACAGGAATCCTTTTAGATCAAAGTCCTCCTCCCTTGAATCTATAAAGGTGTCGAAAGGATTCTCTTGCATGTGTTCGGAAGTTTTTAAAACCTCTTTTGTTAATTTCAAAAGCTCGCGCGGGTGTTTCCCCTTTTTAATAGGATGAAATTAACATAATCCGCGGGGAATGCCTAAAATTGAATCCATTAAATGGATTTTAAGAAGATTAACATTTTTCGGGCGATATCCTTACGACCAAACTTCAGCGAAAGAGCATTAGTCCCGATTTTTGCTTTGCTATATTTTTCAGGCCTTCTGATCTCCTCCAAGGCATTTAAAAATGACATCTTATCTTCAGGCATATAGCATACTCCTGCGCCAAAAAATTCGACTATTTCCCTAGCTTCACCTTCCAAACCCAAAAGGATGGGTTTTTCCATTGCTGCTGCCTCAAAGATCTTAGAAGGTATCACTGCTTTGAAGGTTTCACTTTTCCTCAGGTTGACTAAAGCTACGTCTTGAAGGCTCAGGTACCTGTGTACCTCTGCTTTCGAGACAGAATCCAAGAAAAGGGCATTGGAAATCCCTAATTTTTGTGCTTGCAACAGCAATTTTTGTTTCTCTGCACCATCCCCAATGAACAAAAACAACAGCTCTGGGTGGCTGGTCCGCAGTTCTATAATGGCATTCAAAATAAAGTTGAGACCATGTGCCATACCTAAGGTGCCAATATATCCGACAACAAACTTGCCTTTAAGGCCCAGCCTCTCAACAAGTTCTTCATCCTTCACTCTCGGCCTGAAATTTATAAGAGACACTCCATTTTTAAAGACGGCGACTTTTCCCGGGTCAATGCCTCGGGCCACTATTTTCTCTTTAAAGGTATCAGTTACTACGACGATCCGGTCTGCTGATTGGTACAGCCGTTTCTCTAGCCATTCGAGGATACGTAGGGTTGAACCATTATTCATGGCACCAACAGCAACAATAGATTCTGGCCAAAGATCACGTACTTCCATCACCCATTTTTTACCCCTAAAAAATGCTAACCAATGCCCAGCGACAGCTGTGAAGAACTGGGGGGAGGTGGCAATGATGAGGTCAGTTTTAATTCGAAGACCGCTCAGAAAGGCCATAAAGGCGAAACTTAGATAATCTAAAATGCGCTTTAGGAAGCCTTCATTTGCTGCGATTATGGTCCAAATTCGGACCACCCGAATCCCTTCAATGTACTCCTCTTGGTAGAGGCGATTACTATACCCGGAAAATACCCTGCCTTTTGGGAAATTGGGCACCCCGGTAATTACGGTCACCTCCACCCCTTCTTTAACCCATTCCCTGCAATGCTCGAAGGTGCGGTTGGCCGGGGCATTGACTTCAGGGGGAAAATTATCAGTTAGGAACAGGATTTTCAAAGAAGCGACGGTTTAGTTCGGAAAGAAGATGGTTTTAGCCTTTAACGGGTCGAATCTGAATTTCACAAGGTGTTTTGAATTTATAGGAAATTTTCCACGCATTTTCCAGTTTGTTAAATTCCCTTGCAAATAAATATTTCGAAAGATCCAGTGATTCGATAGCTGTAAATTCAAAGGATAAGCCTCCGGCCCGAATCGAATTTCCGATTTTCACAGGGGTGATTCCCGGCGGGAAATGCAAGTGTCCCAAGAGTACTTTAGATTTAAACCTTCCTTTGATTTCATCATTGATGATGATTCTTCTATGGCAAAGGGTAAGGGTCCTTCTATGGGGATGGGAATATCCATAATGCTCTGCCTTTATCCGATACTTGTCTTCCTCAAGGATGCTCACCTCTGCACGTTTTCCCACCCGGAATCCTCCCCAAACCTGAGAGGAATTTTTGTTGTTAACCACAACCGTGTTATGCGACACAGTAGAACGCTCCAGTTGTCGGCGCCGAGTTTTTTCATAGGTGCTAGTGCCCGTATCTACGAGGATGTCACTGCCCTGATATCGCAATAAAACCTGCAAGGTATCCGCATGGGTGTGACCAGGCTGGTAAGTCGGCAGGATGGGGCAAGCATCGAAAAGCACTTCAAAATCGCCTGAAATGTATTTGCGATACCCACTACAATTAAGACTCATGTTTTCGGCTTTCAGGCCCAACCTTTCCCCATACAATAAAAGGGGCCGGGTACCTGCAGCAATACCGGGGGCTGCGTCATTGATAAAGGGGATGCTGCCGTCCTTCCAGCTGATGGTTTGCAGCCAACCCAGCATCTTTAGTGCGGTTTTCTCCAACAGGGAATGCAGTTCCGGAAGCGCATGTGCATTGTTATTTAGAAGGTTGTAGGCATCCAGGACACGGTAAAGCATCATTTGATGGTACATGGGACTGAGTTCGCAATGAGCACCATCCTTCAAGATCTGTTCCTTAAGTTCCAGGGTTAGGATTCGTCTGGCCATATCCGCAAATTTTTCATCTCTGAAATAGAGGGCGCCAAAAAGAAGGGAAAAGCCGTTTTCAAGAAGGTGGTTACCCTGTAGGTGGTACTCAAGGTTGTCTAAGAGGCGGCAGTAATCTTTATATAATATGGCGCTCAGGCTTTCATCAGTAATACTATGCAAGCTAAGGAATTTGATCCAGTTTATCCCCCTTACAGATGTGGGATAAGGTTCGACCCCATCTTTCCGACCCGACGCTTCCTTGAGGTACCCCATCATCAATTCAAGCCCCGTTTCTCTGTTAATCCCATCCTGCAGTAGGAAGTCAAAATAGTTCAGGTTATAGGTCCAGAGTTTGCCGAAGCCTGAATAGTTCCAATCGACGGTCTTAAATATTTTTTGCTTGTTCAAAAAGCGAAACGTTCCAGGTCCCTTATAGGAGGTGGGTGAAGGAATTCCTTTTGCGAAAGCCAAACTTTTTACCCCTGAAGGGTTTCCCGAGTAGGTTTTCCTGCCTAAGAGCGGCCTAACCCGGTAATAGAGTAGGTACCAGAGCTGGAGGGGCTTTAAATGTCGTAATGTATGGTAATAGCGGAAAACCTTCTCTGGAGTCAAATTCCGGATTTTGCGTATGCGTTGATCACAAGTAAACCTATTGCCCGCTTTTCAAGCTTTCGATGGCCGCAATCGAAGCCTTAGAGGTAGTTTAACTGATTCAAAGGGGATAATATGATGTCCCCCTTCTTTGAGAGAATCCATAAGGTTCCAAAACTGTCGTGGATGCCCTTTATCCTGAGACTTTTTCAAACGATAGAAGTCCTTGAGGCCGGAACCTTTATGCATGCGCTAATTGTCCAATAGCAAGGATCGCGTGGCTCTGATTAATATCTTGCCGGGCCTGACCAAAGCAGTAGGTACTTCTTCAAGCAACGTGTGATTTTTTTAAGATCCTGTATGAGTTGTTTCATCTTTAGCGGATTTCAGAGATCACAAATTTCAATTTACCAGAGTTAGGTTTGTAAATTTTATCATAATATCTAATTTTAATATCTATTTCATAACCAAGTCTTTGCCTCGTAGCATTAAGTATGATTGGTTCATGAACTTCCCTTTTATATTCGGAGGCAGGTACAATTCTAATTTCTACCTCATTTAGAGATTTCTGATAAAACTGAGCCTCTTTCACAAAGGTAGCAGTAAGGAAAATCATTGTCAGCCTGCCTATTTTAACCCCGTTCGGAAGTGTTATGTAGTCGTCATTCCTTCCCTCTATGGAAATTATTTCACCATGGTTATCTAAGAGTGCAATATCATTGGTGTCATACCTTATCAAAGGGAACGCATGGTTTGAATAATTTGTTCCAATGATTTTAAAAAGATTTGCCCCTAAATCTGACTTAATGAACTCCACAAAGGCGAAATCCTGATCTATCTGGTACTTACCACAGGGGGTTAGGCTTATGTTAGCTACACCCTCCTTAAGCCCATAGTGTTCAATGGGTTTTATTTCAAAAACTTCTTCAATTATTTTTATCTGATGAGGCAGCAGGCTTTCGGATCCGATGGAAACGTAATCCATGGGTAAGGAAGGGAAGCCCTTTTCCCTTATCAGGGATGCCAGAAATGCCAACTGTGAAGGATAACCATGGATCCACTTCAGGTTACTGTTTCGGAGTTTATTGTAATATTCACTAATGGTTTTTGCATTTAGATGAAGTGGGCTGAACATGACCTGTCTCATAGGATGGTTGTATCGCCAATAGGGGGGTTTATTTTGATTCGAAGGAACAACACTTCTTCCTCCGAATAAGCCCATCCAATCGCCAAATGAGATGCCAAACCGTTGGCGGAACCTCCACCAAACTGCCCATTGCTTTCGTTCCATACTAGCAGTTTGAGGAAAAACCAATCCTTTGCCAGTTGTTCCGCTGGTTGCCAGATATGATGTTGGTTCTTTAAGAGGAACCTTCAGTAGTTCAAAATGCTGATCCACTTCATACCTGGTTAAGATAGGCAGTTTTTGTAATTCCGTGATAATGTCCTTTGAAACGGGATTTACTTCATACTCTTGGAACCGCCTTTTCCAAAAAGGACTTTTTGCAGCATTTTTAACAAAGGATGTTAGCTCAGTTATATTGACTTCATTTGGATTCCCACGATTAAATGCATCCAGTATTTCATAAAATTCACTGTTATATCTTTTTTTATGACGAAAATATTCCCTCCCGGAAATTAATAGGTTTTGAATGGGGATCGGCGAATTATTATAAATAAAGGGAATCAATTGACAAGAAATAAATTAAACTTGAAGTATGAAGAATAACTCTTCTAAGCATTCGAAAACCTCAATACAATAGATGTGTTTTCCTGTATATACATCATAGTGGGGGCTCTTAAGTCTTATTTTTCGCATTGGAGATGGAGACATCAATAATCTCTTGGCATTGTATTTTTTATCTTCGGAACCTCTGTTTTGAACTTTGAAAGGTCAATAAAAAGAAACCAATTCTTTTTTCCAAAATAGGCAAATTTTCTTTCTGAATTTAGTGCAATAATATAGGCGAACCATGGAAAGAACAGGAACTGCCCCGACGTTAAATTTCCTTCAAAAAATGGAATAATTGCAAGTGGAATAAATAATAAATCGTAACGCGAAACTCTGTTTATGATTTGCCGGATAGGCTCAAATAGCATGAAAAACATAAAAAGCGTAAACACTGGCAACCCTAAACCAAATAGAAGCTCAAAATAGGAATTGTGGTAACCAGGCATAACCATGCTATTAGTAGAAAAGGCACCTGGGTTATAGAAACCTACCCCGGTAAGAAGTACCATAGGATTTTCTGAAACCTTACTATTAATTGCTCTAAACCTGACTAATCTCCCTTCTATTCCTGTTTCCTTTTGGCGGACGCTACGGTCAATTACAAATGTAACGGCATCATTACCCTTGCTCGTGAGATAGGTAACTAAAATAATTGGCGCAAACACGATCAACACCTTTTTTTTTAAGGACATTTTTTTATTGTAAATCAAATTAATGAGCAATGCAAGTCCAACAGCAAGAAGTGAGGTTCTGTTTCCGGAAACAATCAATAAATAAACAGCCAAAAAAATGAAGAAATACCAGACTAATTTGATAAATGAATTTTTTATTTTCCCTTTTGAACCATGAAGATTAGCAATCAGAAAAAGTGCGGCTGACCATCCAAAATGATTTGACACAAATACCATTTCTTCATTACGGCCATATATTGATTCACCGCTAAAATCTCCTCCAAAAATCAAGAAACTAATCATTGGTATTGCATAAATTATCATTACCATATTTGAAAATAGATCAAGAACTTTTCTTTGCCCATATCTATAGATAAGTATGCTAGTGGAAAGCCAGACGTACAAAAGTGGTAATACAAAGTTCGATGCGCGATTTAATGAACGCATTATGTCATTGGATAAAAGTGTAAACACTGGCAAAATCAAACAAAGGCCAAGGATTAGTTGAGTGTTTTTAGTAGCAATGAGAGATACTTGGCAATCTTTTTGCATTAAAAGCCAAATAGAAGAATAAATAAGTAACAGTATCTTGATTACTTTTACCACGTCAACGGAGGCACTTCCAGTAGCCACGGCCATAGCATAACCAATAATGACAATAAAAGCATTAAGAAAAAGCAAAAGATATATGCGATCTTGATTTATTAATGAAACCATCTCAACATTTGTCAATCACAATTGGTGTTTTAGAAAGGTTCAAAATCTCAATGAAATTTTCAAGGATAATCTTGTAATCAAAACTCATACAGTGTTTTAGACCCATCTCAATTTTTTTATTTCGAAGATCATTATTTGTAATACATTCCCGAAATGCCTCAGATAATTGTTTAACGTTTCCTGGCTCGACCAACCATCCACAATCACCATATTTTAAAACCTCCGGTATGCCACCAACATTGGTCGTAATTACAGGCACTCCATAACTTATTGCCTCCAAATTCGCAACTCCTAATGCTTCCCGATATGATGGAACAGAATAAATGTGAGTTTCCAGTAATTTCTTAAATACAACTTTTTGTGATTGATAACCTAAGAACACTATAGACACATTATTCTTGCCGGCTAACATTTGTTTGATCTGATTTTCCTCAATATTCTTAGGGCCAATTATTGTCAACTCAAACCCAAAAGGAAGCATGCCAAGGGCGGATAAAAGTAAAGGCAATCCGCCTAAATAATAGTTTGCTTTAACGAATAATACTTTTATTATTTTTGAACAATCGATTTCTGTAGAATTGGTCTGTTTTGGAATTTCAATCCCTTTATACAAGATTTGGAATTGACTTCTTGGGATTTTGTATTTCGATGCGAGATAATTTGCTAAAAACCGTGAATTGACAATAGTTGTTTTTTGATTTTTTAGCGTGATCCACTCTAGTTGTTTAAAAATTAGATTCTTAAGATATTTATATTTGAACTTAAAGTTACTAATGTCACGACACGCATTATTATAGTCATTTACCATTCCAATGGTTTCTGGTTTCAAAATGGTAGAATACAAACCTATCAGCGCATTATTGTATACAAGGATATCATAGGAATAGTAGTTCGTCTTAATTTTTTGGGCTGCTCTGTGATATTGTATAATACGAAAAAGCTGACCAAAAAACCCTAAAGCTTTGGGATATTTCAGATCGAGCTTGTAGACACAGGGCCCTGATTCCGATACATCTTCTGTTAGAATCCGAATTTCGTGTTCCCTAAATTGTTCGTTAATATCAAGAACTAGATTAGCAAATTTAGCTGGACCATTTGAAACTTCTGAGAACTTATTAGTACAAAAAAGAATTTTCATAATTCGTGTGCCAATAGAAGTCTCCCCTGAACACTCTCCCATGCATACGATTTCTTTAGATCCTCTGTGAAATTATATGTGCCTAGTTTGTTTATCATTTCATTGGTGAGGGCTTTGAAACTTTCAACATGATAAGATGGAAGTACGATACCTATGTTTAAATCTTCAACTAATGAGGCAATTTTTACCTCTGGATTAATAATTAGTGGGGTTTCAGTATGAATACTATCATAAACCTTATTGGGACTTGCATAGACTATATTCAGGTTGTTTCTAGGCTCATAGAGGCACAATATATAATCCACTTCTGAGGCGGCAATCTCTAACGCCATTTGTTGTGAAACAACGCCCCTATATTCTGCCCTGGGGTGATTGGAAAGCAGTCTGGAATCTTCATCGGCAAACCACCCCAACATGATTAGACGTATTCGCTTATCATTTTCCAATAGACCTTTTGCAACAGCACCTCCGCGATTCATCCCAAGCCATCCAAAGAAAAGTATTCTTATGGACTTTTCATTGGAGGATTTGGATATAGGACCATGATACCGAAAAGGATAATTTGGAAGGACAATAAGTTTTTTCTGCAGGAAATCGGGCATTAGCCCCTTGCGAGCTTCGTCTGTTACAATAACTTTATCACAGGGGGCATACACAATTCTTTTTATTATGGTGTATTGCCTTTTCTTAATACCATACCTCATAAAAAACGAATCGAAAACATCCAAAACTGTATGCTTAAAGAAAAGAAATGGCCAAAAGAAAATCATCAATTGTTCATTAACTATATGTACGCTAGAAATAGGATGCTTTAGTACTAGTTTCAAGTATGCAGTAATCTGTTTTAAAATAGTGATTAGATGATTGCGCTTGCCTTTTATTAAATGAGACTCGAAGACATAATTCTCTATAAAACTTGTTGTTTTGGCACTTTCTGAAACACCAATGAAACAGACATTATATTTTGCTGAAAGGCTACGAACTTCTTTATTGATGCGCATATCGGTGCCGTCATTCGAAGATATGTAGAGCAAATATTTTAGATTATCCTTTTTTTGCAATTGTTGAAGTGTATTTGATTGCCAAGATGGATAGTATGAAAAAAATTATGTCGCCTAGAGTGGTAATAAACCTGAAGATTAGTGCAATAATTATGCTTTTAGAATCATCAACAACAAATCCTAGTATTAAAATTAGAATTGATTCCCGCACCCCTAGCCCTGCAGGGGCTCCCGGAGTTATATATCCACCTATCCAAGAAACAGAAAATGCTGTCAATGAAATGGCCAGAACTTCAATGTTCATTACACCTGTTGCACCCACTAACAAAACAAGGATACTGCCGATTAAAACAAAAAAAGAGAAATAGAGGAATTCTATTTTTAGTAGTTTGTAAAACAGTTTTTGATCATTTCGGACGATTGTAAAGGGCTTAAATATCTCAAATTTATTACCAAAATAGTTCAGTAAGATTAAGCCAATAATTACCGCAAGTATGGCCCAATATGCAGATGACTCAATTGCTTTTCCAATAAAAAGCCATCCAAATAAGGATAGAATTGAACTCGCCATTAAAAGCCCAATTATTTCGAAAAATGCACTTCTTACTAAATCAGAATTGGACGTATCATCGTCATACGTCTGTAAATGTCGATTGATTATATGAAATACATTTCCAGGTATATACTTTGAAATTTGAGTCCTTCCATAAATACTCCAGTAATAGACATTAGTATACTTTGACAAAGAGGTAAGGAAAGTGAGTTTTCTCCAGTTTTCAGCCAACAGAAGATTTCCCATAAGATACAGAAGAATGCCAATTGTAACGATGGGAATGTAATGATGAAAACTAATTCCTCCAAAAGAGGGCATATTTTTAGTAAACTGAAAGACAAAATATCCAAATCCAATGGCTGTTATTGGATATCCTATTAGTTTGGAGTATTTTTTAATTCCTTGATTCAATTTGTAAATTTAATTTCAATCGTTCTAGAAACAGTGAGGTGCTTTGTCCGTTTTAAGGTTTTTTTGAAACAACTTTTTCGTCTAAATTTTCCTTCCTGATGTAATATTGTATTTCTTCCAATATCTTTCTATTTGCGCTGAATAAATCAGCCAACATGGCGAAGAGCCACAACTGAACTCCAAGAAATATAAAAATTGAGGCAACAATAAGACTAGGAACTCTTGAAAGTCCTTCGAAGAAAAATAGCCTTAAGACAACCCAACGAAAGAGTAATAGGAGGCCAATAATTAATGAAACATTGCCTAGGGTCCCAAAAAATTTCATTGGTTTGTAAACCATGAAAATGCGAAATATTGTAATCATAGATCTTTTTACGTAAGACCAAATATTTTTTACCAATCGAGAAGGCCGAATATCTTCGTTCGTCCTTATAGGAATCGATTTGGTTGCTATATTTTTATGCCCAGCTTGAATTATAGTCTCAAGGGTATATGTATATTCATTGAAAACGTTTAGCTGCATTGCGGCATCTCTAGAGATTGCCCTGAAACCGCTAGGGGCATCAGGAATATTGGTGCCACTTATTTTTCTAACCACCCAACTCCCCAACTTTTGAAGTCCTTTTTTCAATAGAGAAAAATGACTTGTACTCGAAATCGGTCTCTCGCCGATTACTATATCGGCCTCTTCATTTAAAATTGGCTCTACTAGTTTTAGGATGTCATTAGCTTCGTATTGGTTGTCTGCGTCAGTATTTACAATAATATCTGCTCCCAGAGCCAAAGAGGTTTGAATTCCGGCCATAAATGCTTTAGCAAGCCCTTGATTGGTTCTGAAGTTAACAACGTGATTAACCCCACATTCTCTGGCGACCTTTACTGTGTCATCGGTACTCCCATCATTGATTATAAGCCATTCTACTTCACTGATATTTGGCAGGGTTTTTGGTAAATGAGAAAGCGTAATACCCAATGATTCAGCTTCATTAAAACACGGAATTTGTATAATAACCTTCATGATCAGTTAGTTAATTTAGGGCCTTTCATTTATTTAGGCCTAAATAAATGAAATCTATCGCTTTCAAAAATCTCAAATAGAAAAACGAGGATTCCTAGTATTTGAAAAGGTATTAAAATCGTAAAATACCTTGGATTGGGATTAGTCAATGTATGAAGTAATACATAATAAAGCATTATGCTACTGACAAGAAGAAATAAGGGATATTTCTTTCTAAACCGAATTGTGATTATTAGGGTTGAGATGAATCCAAAGAATGATATTAACATTACTAATAATCTCTCCCAGTAGGCCTTTATAACATAATCCGGATGCTTAAGTAGTATCTGAAACGGAGTTAGTTTTTCCTTATTTCCAAAATAGGAATATATACCTTTTTCTCTATATGGATTTTTATATCCGGTTTCATATGGAGCTGCGATTACGAGCGGCAGTCTCTTCATAGTGGCTTTAATGAAGAAGATAGGATTTTCTTTCACATAGCTTTTGACTTGATTCTTAAACCAGTCATTAGCTTTAAAAGTAGCCCTGTCCTTGAATCCATTGGCCATAGCAACTTTATTTGCATAGTTATCATCTCTTATTACTCCCCAAGGATTATCGAATTCTCCAATACATTCCCATATGGTGCACCACGAAGCTGAAGAACCATAAGTCCATCTGCCCCAGTTATCATAGTTGAATTTAGCCCATGGTGTCAGTAAAAGATATGAAGATATTCCTATTATAAATGCAAATTTCAAAGATGACAGGAATCTTTTAGTCATCCAAAAAAGTCCGAATCCAATGAAAACCCATATATGAAGGGCTGTGCTTCTAAAATAGGTGCTAACCCCAATAAATATACCGCATAATAATATAGAGTAGATGGATCCATTCTTAATAGCCCTTAAAAGAAAATAGATTGCCAGCAATAAAAACCCTGTGGCAATACAGCCAGGCAAGACATTAGTACTTGGATAAATTAAAGGCGGGTATAAAGCGTAAATCCAAGTAGCAATTAAACTCAAAGAAACATTCTGCCCGGTAAGCAATATGGCAATAAGATAGAAAAGTAAAGGAAAAAAGGAACTAATTAAAGCCTGAAAAATGGACATATTTCTGACTATAGGTTCTCCAGTTAGTTTATATACAGCAAAAATCAGCATTGGATAACCTGGCAAACGAAAATCCATGGCCTGTAAATCTAATCCACTTAAATCAGGCCTATTATTTTCATTTAAAGTTTTGCCGAAGTCCAATAAAGAAACTGAAAAACTATTTAAAGTGTCGGCAGAATATTCCCCTACCGGCCTGCTATATCCATACCCGGAAGACATCATGTACACTGGAGAAATATAGGATTTAGTCATACCTTCATAAGAAGGATTTGTGTAGCTAACCCATATTATTCTTATACAGAAACCTATAATAAGGATAAGAATTAAGTGAAGATGAACCTTACTTATTGTGGACATAAATTAGGACCGCTCCAAGTTTTCGCATAATACCATTGTCCAAGGGAATGGACTTCTAATTTCACATATTGCAAAATGAGGTTTTAAAATGTGCAAGAATGATTTTTTACTCCAATGCTGTAAATGTCCCGGGGTATTCCCTAAATCTTTCCAGTATTTTCCACGTGCTACATTAAGAATTCTCCATATTGGTTCTCTAGGAACACTTACAATTAAGTATTTTGAATTGAGTGATTTAATAATTTCTAAGGCCATATTCGGATTATCGAGGTGTTCCAACACCTCACAACAAACGATCAAATCGGGATTCGCCACATCTTTTTTGGTAAGATTATAGACACTCTGAACCTGAAAGTCAATATTCAGTTTCATGAGTTGATTATTTTTTTTGGCTTCTTGAATGATTTCTGAGGATATATCTGATCCTTTCACTATGCCTCCATTCTCTGCCATTCTTATAGCCAGATGACCTTCTCCACAACCGATTTCATATATAGATTTGGCATTGGCTTTCTTCACCAAGTCATCAAAAGACTTTAAGAATCCGTTCATCAGAGCTTTGGCAATGGGATTGGCGGTTCCATATTTATCATAAAAATTACCGGCAGGATTGTTTTCATTTTTCATGAATTTTGTTTTCAAATAAGCTTAGTTATTGACATCATTCTTCTTGGCTAATATTTATTGCTTTTTAACCTAATAAAACGCATTAATCAAAACAGTTTGCAAAATCTTCCCATTTGTATTTCTTCAATTCCTCAAAATTCTTTTCACCTATTTTTTTTAATTGGTCACAATTCAGTAGAGAAGACTCATAAAAAATTTTGGTTAGCTCACCTTCCTCAAATAGGAGTTGTTTCTGTTGACTTAGCCTACTAGCCAGAACTCCTTTTCTCGGAGCAATTATTGGCTTCGAAAATCCCATCGCTAGAATTGCACTTCCTGAATTTTCAATTTTATTAAAAGGAAGGGCCACAATATCAGAGGCATTAAAGTAGTATTGTAGATCGTGATCAGAAACAAATTCTTCTTTGATCAAAACACAAGACTTTTCACTGCTTTTCTGAATAAGCTTAAAATATTGAGAATCTAATGACTTGCCAGCAATTACCAGTATTGTGTTAGTCAAGCAACTTTCTCGAAATGCTTCTAGCAATTTCAGCACCCCTTTATAGGGCTTGATTAGCCCCAGATATAAGAAAATTCGCTTGTCCAAAGGTAAATTCAACTGATGTCTAGCTTCATCTTGAGTGACATTATTAGGGTAATAATCTACATAAGAACCTTCTGGGACCACTCGAAACTTATCTTTTGGGACATTTAGCGCTCTGGAAGCTCTTGGAATTGTACTATTATCAAAAACTCGAATCCACTGACAATTTGCTGCAAAATATCTTCTAGCCCATTTATAAGGACCATGTATAGGACTTTCGTGAGGGAAGATGTTATGTAGTGTCCAAACCAGTTTTATTCTAAAGATATTAGTGATGATGTATATCTGTAAAACAAAAAAAGGGAATTGTACCCAAGTCATCCATGTTTCTCGCCTTAAATAGTATGAATGTAACCAATCTAGGTGTAGATAGTCTGGGCGATATTTTAATGTAGTTTTAAGTAAACCAAAAAACTTACCAGACACGCCATGTTTTACATTATAACCAGCGAGTCTTAACCCTTGCATCATAAGAAACTGATAGGGGTTTTCAATGCCTGCTATGGGCAAGGTAATTATGGTTGTAACTTCAGGTTTCTTCATTTAAGAAGAAAGGAATTGATTTTCGAATTGAGAAGTGCTTTGATTTTATCAACTTTACTGCTGGAATTAAAAGGAAAATTCAAAAGACTTGGAGCGTTTCTTCTTATAAAATCTAGATGGAACCCTTTTACAGACATCATATTTGAAGGAATACTTTTCATTAAATTAATCTGATATATCGAATTTCCTAAATTGTGGGATAGAGGTTTTGCTAAGGTAAGACTCTGTTCAATATAGCTTAGCCAACCCCCTATTCTTTGATCTAAGTAATATTTTTTATGAAAGTGGGTTCTTAAAGGATGATTACTACAATATGTAGCGTATTTTTTTGTTGCCTGAATTTGAAAGTTCCGGAAATCGGAAAGTGCGTAATTGAATATACGAGTATCTTCTTCGTTTTGAAATTTTAAGTCAGGGAGTCTTTCGTAAAGATGTGCTGAACTTTCCCCAGCCAATTCCAATATACCTCCACGCAAACAGACCTGATTTTCATTAAACGATTGCCATTGTTGATGTGAAAAGAAAAAGCGATCAGCATCCCTTGCGTGAATTCCGCTGTGCTGGTCAAATAATGTTTGAAGGTTTTTTTTGAATACTGATGGCTTAATAAACAGGTTTTCCGACGATATAGCCTTAGGAATTTTGTAATCAGAAATTTTCATGCTTGGGAATACATGTGTGTAGGAACGAACATCTTTTTTGACAGTTGAAGCTATTGCTAAAATAAGCCTGCTGTCATAGCCTCCAGAAAGAGCAACCAAAGGCTTTAACTTGAGCTTCAAAACTAAATAGGATACTTCATTAAGGAAACTTTCACTTAGGTCATTATATAAATCCTCGTATGAATCAAATCTATAATTTAGTTCCAATTGTCGATACCTTATACCCCACGAATTTTTTAACCTAATTGCTTTTTCACCTGGAAACATTTTAAAGATATTTGAATAGGCCGTTCCAGGCACAATAAACCAATTATGATAATATTTACCTTGGAGGTCATAATCAGGACTTTTCTTATTCAATAAAGAATTTAATAATACAGGGCTCGAAGCTAAATAGGAACAAGATTTATCATATACCAAACAGATTAAATTGGAAGCATCTGAAAAGATTTGATCTTTGCCAATTAGACACCAGCGTCCAGCCCATTTATGACTATCAGATTCTATTTCTTGGATTCCGGCATACTCATTTTTAAAATTATTCTCTAATAAAACAGGCCAACCGAGTAGGTAATAAATGTTGCCTTTACAATCATTTAGTGTTTTAACCGGTAATTTGGAACAATAAGAAATATGCAGACCGTTGCCAACAGAAATAGATCTCCATTTTGAATTTAAATGGTGTTTTTGGGCAGAAACAACAAACTGCTTTTGATGTAATTCCAAACTATCTAAACCAATATTTTTTAGAAGGATTATATTTTAGTTTTGATTTTCTTTTTCCAATTATTTTTGCCGGAACACCAGCCGCGATGGTCATCGGAGGGATATCTTTTGTCACAATACTGCCGGTTGCTATCACCGCACCTTTACCAATTTTGACCCCGGGCAAAATAGTGACTCGAGAAGCAATCCAAACATAATCTTCAATTACCACATCACCTCCTTTTGTGGCGTGATTGTCACTATTCGGATCATGCTCTAGAGTCCATATGTTTGTTTCTTGCCCTATATCAACATAATCACCAATAATTAGTTTTCCTCCACGGCCATCTAAAAGGATTCTTTGATTAAAAGAATTCCAATTCCCAATGTATATTTTTCTTGGATTCCGGATTTCTGTGTACATCCTGAAAAAATTACCTTGACCAACTTTGTTCAGTCTTTGCCTCAAAAGAAAGTAACGAATAGAATGAAAAGGAAGTCCCATTAACCAGTCGTTGAATATATAATTCCAAAATGCTAGGATTATAGTTTTAATTTTCTTCAAGTTGAAATCTTAGAAATACTAATTATAGAACATAAATTTTAAATCAAATTACTAAGGCAGATATTTTGGTGACTAAAGTCGATTCTTAAAAGTTATTTATATAGAAAATCTAACTTTTGATAGCCATCAATAACTCCTTTTTAAAAATTGTAATAATCAGTAAGGTGTAAATAACAAACATTAATGCTCCCTTTAGAATTATAACTTCAATTAACATTAGAGAACTTTCGGGGATGAATGCTAAAACAATAACGGACAAACAAATACTTAAAATAAATAGAAGTTTTTTCCATGTTCTATTTTTTTTTAATGGAAATATATTCCCCCAATAAACACCTTGTTTCTTGGCCATTATAACGGATACTATACTTAGAACAATCATATTAAAAAGTGGGATAAATGATAGACCCCAGACCCCAAACATTTTAACGGCAAAAAAGCTAAAAATTGCGCTGGCAAGTTGAGACAAAGTCCAAAAGAAATATAATTTTTTAGCCCCACCCAAAGCCACTGCAGATTTTCTAAAAAGAGCAGACATCATAATGAATGCTATACCAATCGTGTTTAGTATCAACATTATATAGGCTGTTTGGAATTCTGGTTCAGTCAGCTGGTCATTCTTCCAGAGAATTTGTAAAACTGATTTACCGATAACTACTGCCAAGCATATTTGAAGTATTCCAACAAGTCCCAAAAACAATAATGGAGCTCTAAGATACGAGGCCAAATTACTCTCACCCTGAGCAACTTTCTTGGAAAATTTGGAAAAGAAAACCGTATTAATAGGGGTAAGTATAATACTTCGCGCCCTGCTACTAAGCTGCCTGGTATAACTAAAAATCGAAAGAATTCCTTCCGGCATTAAACTCGCCATTGCCGTTAGAATCACATTAAATAATTGAGTAGCTCCAACGTAGCCGGATGTTGTAAAAAGCACCTTAAAGAATTTATTTAAATCGAATTCATTAGTATTATAAACCAATTTATATCGAAAACCTATTTTGTTTAAATAGTACAAACCGAGCAAAAACTCGACTATTTTTCCAATTAATAAAGCATATATAAGAATCCAAATACCAAATTTGTTGTGATATACTAATATTAAACCCACTGAGATAATACTATTTACTAGGGCAGTAACCTCAGCTCGCCCGTAAACCTGTTCTGCATTTAAGGTAGTATTAATAAAAGATGCGATGATATTGAAAAGAATAAGAATTAACGAGGCCTGGAAAAGGGAGGTCGCGAGTTCCTGATTATTATTTACTAAGCCAGGCCCCATTATAGAAATAACCCAATATGCTCCAAAATAGAGTAATAACAAGATAAATATTAGAAATAACGTTACTCTGTTTAAGACTGCGGAAAGAAGTTTTGACGAGGACTCAATGCCGTTGCGTTCCTTTTCTTTAATATATTCAGGCAAAAAGACTTCAGCTAATTGTCCGCCTTGAGTTAAAGAGCTTACTAGGTATAAGGCTGACGTTGCCACGAAATATGCGTCAACAGAACCGTTTGCGCCGAAGTAGCGAACCTGTAATACTGAGTAAACCAAACCGAATATTGCTCCAAATAATTTTAGGACAGTTAGCTTTCCAACGGCTTTAATAGAAGAAATCAAATGCTTCTAGACTATTTAAAAATAAAATCAGCAAAGGGTTCCTCACCGGAGATTCTTCGAATTATTTTATTGATTGGGGCGTCTGAATCCTTTTTAAGTTCATCGTAAGAATAATATCCATAACCATTGAAAAGATTTGATTTGGTATAGCTCATTGGCATTTGATGTTGATATTCAAACATCATCAAATAAAAGTATTTACGAGATAGATGTTTTTGATCTGGTAAAGGACTTGGTTCAGAGATCAATTTATCTATAATTTCAAAATAGTTTTTACGGTTCTGAGCATCATACGTAAAACCTTTTCCCCTATAATGTGTGTCAGAGATTAGAATGACAGGTTTTTCAGCGATAGCCATTTCCAAACCGACTGTGGAAGTATGGACAACGCCGATATCAGAAATATCTAAAACGTCAAAAGAATTAATATTATCATCTGGATTTATAATAGTTACATTCTCTGGGATTTTTCGATTAAATGCATTAACAACTAGTTCTCCATAGCGCCCTTCTGTCCCTAAAACTTTTTCAGCCGGATGTATGCGGACTAAAAAATGAATATTGTTCTGAATTTTGAGCGTTTTGATAGTGTCAACAATACATTCTATGGGCGATTTAAAGGCAATGTCTCTTGATACATTTGCCGCATCCCAAATAAGGTTAGTAAAAAAGGTCACGACAGTACTACCCTCTTTAATTCTAAGTTGTTCTTTGACTCTAGATAAATCCTTTGCTCTGCCCGAGAAGTTATATGAAAATACATCTCCTTTTTGCAGAATGCGTTGACGTAGGTACGCATCGACCTTTTGCTCTTCTTCTTCTGAAAGAGAGTGATTTTTTAATCGAACCCAGGATTCACGAAAATCCCAAACAGGGGAAGGTCTATTAAGATTGAAGTTGCAATGGCCTTTGGTTTTTGCCCTGTCGTAACATATGAAGTTTATTCCTTCCTTGCGGCAGTACTCAACAATGGGTTGCCAGGTACAGTAAATGCCGTGAGAAAATAAAACGTAGTTAAAAGCTTTTTTTTCGTGAAGATTTCTGATCTGGAAATAATTTATCAGAGCTGTGTGTAGAAATTTTTTTGCAACATCATATGCGTCCTCATCAAATTGTAAGGATTTATAGTAACGATACATAACGCCTTCGACTATTTCGCCAAAGCCAATCCCTTCATATTCGAAATTAAGAATAGCATCTAAATCATTATTCGGCAGACTATTAACAACCTCGTAAACAGCTGGATCAGGAGTAATAAAACTATATTTAACTTTTGAGGCTGTTAAGATTTCTTTGGCTTTAGACACATTATTCTTCCAAAAATCTTCTTTACCCTTTTGTTCAATTACTTTTTTTGTAATCAATTCATTAATTGGGATTTCCTCATTGTAGATATAGTACTCTACTTCAAATCCATTTTCTTTTAATAAATGGTATAGTAATATTTCCACCGGCGTTAGAAACATTTTTCCAATACCAGCATAAATAAGAATTTTTCTATTCGAATCATTCCTTTTAAAGGTTTGCTCAAAAAATTTTTTATAATAAGCTGTTTCCAATCTTTGAGAAACTAACTTTTGATATACTCTTTGAACAAATGGAGTGTTTCCGTAAATGCTTCTTTTCAAACTATTTCCATGTAGTATTAGACTGTATTACTTTTGCAGGGTTGCCTGCGGCAATTGAATTTGGGGGAATGCTTTTTACAACAACACTTCCCGATCCAATGATAGTGCCTGATCCTATTGTCACTCCCTTTAGAATTGTAGTTTTAGAACCAATTAACACTTTGTCGCCAATAATAATGGGCTTATGAGATTTAGGATTTGTTCCTACTAGATGAAAATCATCATCAAGTATTTGACAATCCCAGGAAATTGCACAATGCTCACCGATGTGTATTTTTTCTCGTGTAAAAATTAATGTGTTAGGGTTGATGTACGTTCCGTTTCCTATTCTAAGGTTTCCGGACACATAAATTTTGCACCCTTTTGCTATTCTTACAAAGCCATTAATCTGAACCTTACCAGTTTTATAAACTCTAAATACCCCTCTGCTTTTTGGTTGAAATCCCATTTGATTACTTAAAAATCCTAAATATAGCCGGCCTCGATTTTCTATTTCCCCATGGTTCTTAAAATCAAAATAAAACGACTTAAAGAATTTAAAATTAGTTAATGGCCCCCAAATTATAAAGGTGAAAAAATCATCAAATTGATTTTCTGATTTAAAGATTTTTTTTAAAATTTTTAAAAAGGATTTAGGCAAAAGATTCTTCTGTTTAATGTTATCTCATTATGATTTAAGGTAATTTACTAACCATGTCAAATTTTATTAAATCTTATGGTATTAGGTTGCGCCACTTACAGCTACTAACCCTTTCTTAGCCTTTATGTGCAATCTATTTTCTTTAAAGAAAACAAACTGATACATCGTGACTAATTGAAATATATAGTGTTGAAGACTTGATCCTTTAAATGGAAAGAGCAGGTAAAATAAGGCAAAAACCTTATTTTGAGTGCTAAGTTTCGTAGGTGGCCATTCCTTCAAATATAAAAGATGTAGCTGCCTTTCATTCCAATTGGTAATTTTATGATATTGATCTACTCTTTTCAAAGCGGTATTGTCTAACGTGGTCTTATCGGAGAAAACAGATCCTGACATGGCCGGAACGCCTAATCTTGTTGGACTTGTAGGAGTGTTTTCGTCCTTGAGATCTAACCAATTAGATATAGATTGTAAGTTCTTTTTTGAGTTTTCAACAAGCTCTTCAAAATAGATAAGTTTGTAAGACTCTTCGCCAATATCCTTTAAATTCCTTTTCGCTAAGTTTATAGATGTCTGATCAATCTCAACATGACCAAGCACAAAATTAACTCGATTTATATGTCCCAATCTTTGACCATTCTTATTTTTCTGATATAATCTTCTCGTTTTGGCAGAGGTATATCTTGAGATTGGGTTTCTTAGTATTTGAAGAAATCTAAATTCGGGATAAATATCAAATGCTTCTTTGGCGAAAACTTCAGTAAAAAAGGGTTGCTTAAAAACCACGTACTGTAAAGTTTCCAACTTTTTTCTGGCATATTCATTACTCTGAACAAGGGCAAAAGCTAGTGCCTTAAAAATAATCTCAAGAGTTATTATGGAATTGCCAATATATTCCAAATAATACTTACGAAATGCTACTGCATCTATAGAAATTAATAAATCGTTGCTGTATTCTTTTCGAATTTTGTAGGCATAATTTTTAAGCCTATGTTCATCGGCTAAAATAGCCTGTTGTCCAGTGTTTTTTTTTGATATAAAATCAGCAGTAAAGTATTCGAGATTATTTTGATTCCGATAAAATTGTTCAAAAACGGAATGCTCAAGTGGAAATACTAACATATTTGGATGACTATCCAAAAGGTTAGAAAGTAATGTGGTTCCACTTCTTGGCGCACCACCAATAAATAAGAGTTTAGCGTTCTGTATTTTTTCTACCACGCCGTCCATCCCCCGTCAACAATTAGGTTCGCTCCCGTCATATACCGAGAAGCATCGGACATTAAAAAAAGGATAGCCCCCTGATAGTCTTCAGCTTTGGCCATTCTGCCAAGGGGGGTGAGCCGGGTATAGTTCGAAATAAATTCTTCGGATTGGTTATTGAAAACCCCACCCGGGCTTAGGCAATTCGCCCTGATATTCTGCTCAGCTAAATGAGTGGCAAGGTAGCGGGTGAAATTTATCAAAGCGGCCTTGGAGGTACCGTAGGCCACCGGGGAATTAATCCCGGAATCCCCATAGATGCTTTTATTGGCACTGACCTTTCCATAGGTGGAGGAGATGTTGACAATCACTCCGCCCTTATTTTTTTTGAATAGGGGAATGACTCCCTGACTCATCAGAAAGGCACCTTTAAGGTTTACATCGTGAACCATATCCCAGGCTTCTTCGGGGTAGTTTTCAAAATCGGCAAAGAAGTTTGAGGAAGTGTCCAGTTTACGGGTATTCCCTTTGAAGTGAAAACAGTTCACCAGACCGTACAGAGATCCAAAAGTAGCCTCGAGTTGCTCAAAAAATGTGGTGACAGAAGCTCTGCTGGAAACATCGAGTTTCTCTATGGTAATTTTTTCGGCTAGGTTCCCGTCAAGCTCGCTCAACTTATCCTTCGCCATTTCGACGTCTATGTCTGCAAGGACAACGGAAGCTCCGGCATCTGCCAGGATTTCACAAAAAGCAAATCCGATCTGTCCGGCCCCCCCGGCGACCACGATGGTTTTTCCTGTGAGATCGAAGAGTTTATGATGTTGTTTCATGTATGGATTCTTTGTCCTGTATTGCTCGATTCATGCATTTTGAGCATTAGTTCCGTATTCGAGACTGCGTGCTTCCCGTCCAGCTCATGTGTTGCAGTTCCGCTTTCAATTAGGGAGAGAAAATGCTGAACTTCTTCTGTATAAAGGCCATTCACATCAAAGGGTTCCTGAATAGTGATTGCTTCAGGTTTTTCTTTGTGCTTTTGGATGATGACCTTATTTTCATGCCAGTCCCATAGAATTTCGCCTTCATCACAACGGATCTTGATATTGCGATCGTAATCTTTTTGCAAATAATTCAGATGTAGGCTAACGGTTTTCTCCCGGTATCCGAAAATGGCTTCACAAACTTCCTCCACATCGATTTTGAGTCGGTTCAAGTTTCGGGCTTCACAAACAACAGATTCGGGTTTGCCGAAAAAATATTGTATCAGATCGAGTTCATGAGTGATCGTATTGATTACCCCCCCACCGAGTTCGGACCGGGCCGCATAACTGATATGATAGTCTTCCCATGGATGCCAGTAGGGCAAATAACTTCCAAATTCAAAACGAGCCGAATAAACTTCGCCCAGTCGTTTTTCGTTAAGCAAGGTTTTAATGCGCCGTACCAAAGGGTGGTAGCGAAGCATAAAGCCGATAAAAAAGGTTCCGGTATACCCAGAGAGGAGCGCCTCTGCCTTTTGCATTCCCTCTGAATTGTGGATCAGGGGCTTCTCCATAAAGACGTGGAGGTTGTTTTTGATTCCCCATTCCAAACCTTCATTGTGAAGGGAAGTCGGGGTACATATAAAAATGGCGTCTAACCCAAGCTTTTCGGCTTCGACATAAGAGTTCAGCACGGCAACATTGAATTCTTTTTCAAATGACGGGTCCTGGTAACGCTTTAAAACCCAAATGGAATGATCGCCGAGGATTTGAAGGTTTTTAATGTGCCGCTGACCTATAGAGCCACCTCCAATAATTAGAAAATTTGCCAATCTTTATTCTTTAATAATGTAGGAAGGTGCTTTTGCAAATGGAAAGCTTCTGATTTGTATGGAAGTGTCTGCAAAATATTCATCTACGGCTTTTGATTCACCTTCCCATACTTTATAATCATCCAGAATTAAAATACCGCCTTTGGACAATCTCGGGAATAAGTACTCGAGAGAAGTGACGCTAGGTTCATAAAGGTCAACATCAAGGTGAATTAAAGACAAAGTAATGTCCGGATTTTCCTCAATAAATTTGGGCACCGTTTCATTTATATTTCCAGATATCAGTTCTACATTGTGCTCTACTCCTTTTCTTTCTAATACCGTTTCGAGTTGAGTCTTTGAAATACTCTGATCGCCAGCATCCTCAAGAAATTTTGAAAGCATTTTTTTGTCACTATCTAAAGTGGCCTTAGGGAAATGTCCAAAAGCATCAAATCCAATAAATTTTCTATGGTTATTACCATCAATCATTTCTCTGTAAGCAAGAAATCTAACAAAAGATATTCCCTTGAATATACCCAGTTCAACAAATGCCCCAGGGACCCCTAAGACTTTTTTATAAAGCTCATAATGAATTATTGGTTTATACATTCTGCTAATCGCAGATGCCAGATAGAAATTGTTTTCATAATCAAAAGCTTTTTCGAAATCAGGGAGTTGGATCATTGTTGAATATTTGCTGCTTCTATATAAAGATTGATGGACTTGTCTAATTGCCCAATCTCTTTTAAGTATTTTTCCACAAACCCCCGGAAAGCCCCATCACCCCCTTTTATAGGGATCTCCCAATTCACTTCATTTTTGATGTAATCCGGGGCATTGGCCGGGCAGGCGCTAAGTCCCACGGCTCTGAGTAAAATGATGTCGTTAATGTCATCTCCGATATAGGCGACTTGTTGGAGGGAAATGTTGAGTTCTTCGCAAAGCTTTCGGGCGACTTCGAGTTTATTCCTGACCCCCATATACAGATGAGGTATCACAAGTTTTTCTGCACGCCTCCTGACGATTTCGGTTTCTTCTCCCGTGATGATAGCGGTTGGGATTTCAAGGAGTTTTAAAAAAAGGACTCCGGCACTATCAGCCGTATTAAACTTTTTCCACTCGTTCCCCGTTTGGTCATAGTACATTCCTCCGTCTGTCCAGACCCCGTCGATATCAGTTATAAAGAGCTTTATATCCATCCCTATTTAAACATTTCAGGCAGAAGTGTAACGTCGGAAGGTATGGCCTGCACTGCTTTTTTTCCTAGTATCGTACTCTTTTCAGCCCACTTGAGTCCTGTCCCCGGGCTTTTGAGGCAAATCATGTCTTCGTTTAGAACACTGCCTTCCGGGATGGCTACTTTACTGGTCACACTTCGGGCGAGCTTCTCTTTGGCCGGGCGGGTTACAGGGTCTACCGCTTTTATTCCATCACCAAGGGATTTTTCAGACTCCCGAATGTATTTAACCATTAGCTTTAAACCGGTTTCCTCCAGGGATCCGGCCTGATCACTTCCCTTCATGGCTCTGGAAAGCGTAATGTGTTTTTCGATAACAGCTGCCCCGAGGATGGAGGCCGTTACAGAAGCAATGATTCCGGCCGTATGATCCGAAAAGCCGGTGATCTTCTTGTATTTTTTCCGAAGGGTTTTTATAGCCCTAAGGTTGACTTTTTCCAGATCTGCCGGGTATTGAGAGGTGCATTGTAGAATAATTATGCTTTCCGGGCGGTCTCCTAAAACTTTCAGGGCTTCCTCTATATCTTCATGGCTGGCCATTCCGGTAGACAGAATCACGGGTTTCCGTGTTTTGCCAATGGCATCAAGGGTTGGAAGGTTGGTTAGGTCGCGGGAGGCTACTTTATAAAAGGGAACTCCCAGGCGTTCCATCATTTGCACCGAGGGAATATCGCAGGGGGTACAGAAATAGGTAATTCCATGTGCCAGGGAATACTCTTTGAGTTCCTTGTGTTGTACTTCGTCCAGCTCCAGAAATTCCCGATGTTCCCCGTAGGTATGACCAAAAGAATTATGCGAATCATAAACACGCTCATAGGCCTCTTTTGTGAGTTCCGAGGCGATGTCCCTTTTCTGAAATTTAACAGCATTGGCTCCGCAGCGAACCGCCATATCAATCAGTTTGCGGGCGTTATCCATGTTGCCATTATGATTTTGACCGATTTCAGCGATGATATAACACGGGTGTCCGTCGCCCACCCAAGTGCTTCCCAATTTGGTTTGCAAACCTCCGGTAATGGTAAGCTGATGCTGTTTTTGCTCCAGATAGGGGAAGATTTTTCCAAAGTCGGGCATGCCCCCGTTTAGTTTTAAGGCAAGGATCATCTCTTCGAAACGGTCGAGGTCTTCCCGGGTGTCAATAGTCAGAAACCGGTCCAGGTCGTCTCTGAGGCCTTCAAATGACCCGGGGAGGGTCTGGACTTTAAATTGATCTTTGTGCTTTCTTAGATATGGGGTCACATGCTCCTTATCAAAGTCTTCTTTTACGAGGGCATGGATTTCCCGGAGTGCACGGACCTTAATGAATTCAGGAACAATATGGGAAAGTCCGTCAATATGGGAATAATCGAAGTTGTTTTCCAGATGGGAAGTATAGACTTTCTCTGCGATGTCTATATGATAGAATGGATTGTCAGCGGTAAACCGGATGACCTGGTCTTCCTCGTCCAGATCACTGGAGGCATCTTTGAATCGCTTCAGCACATTCATGGAGTCTCCCCGGTAAATATCAACCCCCAGATTGTTAGCAGCTGCCGCAATAGGATCGTCAGCTTCGGACCGGGTGGTAGCAATCATGATCTCATCGATAAAGGGAAATTGGCGAACACTTTGGATCACCCGGTATAAGAGAGGTACGCCTGCGACCGAAATCAGGGACTTCCCCCTCAAACGACTGCTGAGCATACGCGCCTGAATGATGGCTCTGGTTTTCATTTATATTTTTATTGACTAATTAGGAAGCGTAATGAGTTGTCACTTTTCCTCAACCCGTTTCATTAAATATTGTCCATAACCTGTGTTCGCCAAGGGTTCTGCGAGCTCGAGTAGTTTTTCTTTGGTGATAAATTCACGTTCGAAGGCGATCTCCTCAAGGCAAGCTATTTTAAGACCCTGTCTTTTTTCGATGGTCTGGATAAAACTGCTGGCCTCCAGCAGGGAGTCATACGTGCCGCAGTCCAGCCAGGCGTATCCCCGCCCCAGCAGGTTTACTTTGAGCTGGCCTTTTTCTAAAAAGGCCTGGTTTACAGCGGTAATCTCGAGTTCTCCACGGGCAGAGGGAGTGATTTTTTTTGCGATCTGGACCACTTCATTGGTATAGAAGTAAAGCCCGACTACGGCATAGCTAGACTTGGGTTTGGCAGGTTTTTCCTCTATGGAAACGGCATCTCCGTCTTCATTAAATTCAACTACCCCATACCGTTCAGGATCCTCGACATAGTAACCAAAAACGGTGGATTTGCCCTCGTTCACAACTTGTGCTTTAGCCTGTAGTAACTGCTGCGTCAATCCCTGTCCGTAAAAAATATTATCTCCCAGAATAAGGGCTACCTGGTCATTCCCAATAAATTCTGCTCCGATCAGGAAGGCCTGGGCGATCCCCTCCGGGGCAGGCTGTACTTTATATGCAAGGGTCAGGCCAAAATCCGACCCATCGCCTAAGAGCTTCTGTATGTTCGGGAGGTCTTCCGGGGTCGAGATGATCAGGATTTCCCGGATGCCAGCCAACATAAGCACAGAAAGCGGGTAATAGATCATAGGCTTGTCGTAGACGTTCAGAAGTTGTTTGGAAACTCCCTTGGTAATGGGATACAAACGGGTTCCAGACCCCCCTGCCAGGACAATCCCTTTCATGTGGCGTTGTATTGAGATTCGTAATACGACTGGTACCGTCCTGAAGTCACATTTTCAAGCCAGACGTCATTGGCAAGGTACCAGTCAATCGTTTTGTCAAGGCCTTCCTCAAAGGTAACCGAAGGTTGCCATTCGAGTTCGTCACTTATTTTGGTTGCGTCAATCGCATAGCGTTTATCGTGTCCGGGCCGGTCCGTAATAAAGGAAATCAATTTTTCGGAATAACCGTCTACCCGGCCGAGTTTCTTGTCCATGAGCCGGCATAAGAGCCGGATTAGATCGATGTTCTGCCATTCGTTGAACCCACCCACATTGTAGGTTTCTTTCTGTTTACCCTTGTGGAAAATAAGGTCGATGGCCCGGGCATGGTCCAGCACATAGAGCCAGTCGCGGGTATACCTGCCATCGCCGTATACCGGGAGGGGGATTTCATTGATGATGTTATTTATAAAAAGGGGAATCAGTTTTTCGGGAAACTGGTTCGGGCCGTAATTGTTGGAGCAATTCGAAATGATATAAGGCAGGCCATAGGTTTCCCCCCATGCCCGGACAAAATGATCTGAGCTCGCCTTACTGGCCGAATAGGGGGAGTTGGGTTGGTATGGAGTTTGCTCGGTAAAATAACCTGTTGTACCCAGGGTGCCGTATACTTCATCTGTACTGATGTGATAAAATAGTTTTCCGTCCAAATCATCACCCCAATGGTCACGGGCAGCGGTAATCAGATTCAGGGTTCCCAGGATATTTGTGTGTACAAAAGCAAGGGGGTCGGATATGGACCGGTCCACATGGGACTCTGCCGCCAGGTGGATAACCTTATCAAAATGGTATTTTTTAAAAAGTACCTGCATCCCTTCGGCATCCCGGATGTCCCCCCGAAGGAAGTGATAATTCTCAGCTTCTTCCACATCTTTTAAGTTCTCCAGGTTCCCCGCATAAGTCAGGGCATCCAGGTTGTAAATCTGGTATTCGGGATACGTATTGACAAAAAGCCGCACGACGTGTGAACCGATAAAACCGGCACCTCCGGTAATCAGAATGTTTGAACGGGGCGTCATAATTTCGAAACCCCCTCTGAAGCGTCTTTAACCATATTCCTTAGGTCTACAATCATCCGGGCATGCTGTTGTATAAAATCAGCATCGAAAACTTTGTGATTTGTCGCCAGCACGACACAGTCAGCCCCTGCTAATAAATCCTCGGTTAAAGGGGTGCTTTGGAAATCCCTTCCCTCCTTGGTCCGAAGTTCGGGGATGTAGGGATCGTGATAGCTGACCAGACCACCTTTATGTGCAGTGATGTCCATGATTTCCAATGCAGGGGATTCACGCGCATCATTGATGTTTGGCTTATAGGCTGCCCCGAGGAAAAGGATTTTACTGCCGTTTACCGCTTTCTGATGCCGGTTGAGGGCAGTAGCTATTTTGATGTACATATAATGGGGCATCCGCATATTGATATGCCCTGCTGTATGTATCATACTCAGGTCAAAATTGTACTTTTTGGCAATGTGTTCCAGGTAGAACGGATCCAGGGGGATGCAATGCCCGCCAATTCCGGGCCCAGGATAAAACGCCTGAAATCCAAAAGGCTTTGTCTTGGCCGCTTCGATTACTTCCCAGATGTTGATATCCATTTTTCCCGATAGCAGTGCCAGCTCATTAATCAGGCTGATATTTACCAGGCGATACGTATTCTCCAGGATTTTTACCATTTCGGCAACCCTGGGAGAGCTTACCGGGTAAATTTGCTCTATTGCCTTTTCATAAAGGGCTTTGCCTATCTCCAGGCCATCTTCAGAAAGCGCTCCAAGGACCTTGGGCGTATTTCGTGTATGAAACTGGGGATTGCCGGGATCGACGCGTTCAGGACTATACGCCAGCCAAAAATCCACCCCCTGCTCAAGGCTGCTCTCCTTTTGCAGGATAGGTAAAATAAAATCTTCCGTAGTCGTTGGGTAGGTCGTGCTCTCAAGACAGATGAACGTACCCCGTTTCATGTGCTTCCCAATGGCTGTGCTCGCAGCCTCGATGTAAGACATATCGGGTTTCCTGAACCGGTCCAGAGGGGTCGGCACACAGATGATAAGGGCATCACATTCTGCTATACGGGAAAAATCCGTGGTGGCTGAAAGCTTTAATTTGTCGATTACCACATCCCTGAGCACAGCGTCCCGGATATCTGAAATGTAGTTATCCCCTTTGTTGATTTTCTCAACTTTTCCAACGCTTTTGTCAAATCCCAGGGTGGTGATTCCAATCTCTGCAAAATTCACGGCCAGGGGCAATCCAACATAACCAAGTCCGATAATGCCTACGACTTCCTCCCCCTTATTTATTTTTTCTAGTAATGCAGTTTTAACTTTCAAAATCTGGTGAATCTGTTTTGCTTTTCGGTCTTTCCACGGCTCCGCCTCAGCGAGTCCCATGGAAAAATGGAAAATACTGAAGATCAATCACATAAAAAAACCGCTTCGAATAAATTCGAGACGGTTGCGCACCCTCAGGATGCGGTCCTTACCGGAACTACATCGCTTATCCGGGTGGTAATTTTATACCCCAGCACCGGTAATATCAGGCGGACCCTGGTAGAGCTGAGATGTTCCACAAAGGCTTGCTGGTCTTTCAGGGCACCCCTCAGAAGGACTACCTGGTCTCCTGGTTTAAGGGCTTCGACAAGCACATCTTCGCGTTCCTGCCCATGGAGGTAGGTCCGGATCATTTCTATTTCCGTGTCCCTGACTACGGCAGGAGCCCCTTGCCAGTATAGGTACCTCAGGACTCCTGAATGGCAAAAAACAAGGTCCCGATCCTTTTCCGAAAGGCGGACAAAAACATAAGATGCGAAATAGGGGACGCGTATTTTTTTCTTCCGGTCACTCCATTGCCGAACTACCTGATAAGTGGGAGCAAAGGTTTCAATCCCCTGTTGCTGCAGTTTCTGGGATACTTTTATTTCGTTTCTCGGTTTGGTATGGAGGACGTACCAGCGCATTTGGTTGGGATTGTGGTGATTTTGTTTGAGCATCATCTGCTTTCTTTTCATAAATCGGATTCACCGGGGACATTGCCTTATTTTTCTTAAGGACCAATGGACCTAAAAATAGTGCAAATCCCATAATCAGCATACAAATTAAATGAAGGTGTATTGGAATATCCTGCATTTTCCAGCAAACCGCAATAAGGAGCACGGTTTTTAGCACGATCAGAAGGGTAGCATGGCCGTGGGAAAGTCCCAGATCCAGAAGGCGGTGATGGAGGTGGTTGCGATCCGGGGAAAATGGACTATGCCCTTTGAATGCCCTGAGCATAAAAACGCGCAGGGTATCGAGCAGGGGAAAGGCAAGGATTGTAAGTACAATTACAGGGGCGTTGGATAAGATAGGTTCCGCTGCGGCATCAGCATTGACTTTAAGGAATGATACAGCTTGATAGGCAAGCAAAAACCCGATAAAAAGCGAGCCTGAATCCCCCATAAAAATCTTTGTGGCATGGGATAGGTTGTATTTTAAAAACCCGATCAGGGCACCCGCCAGGACAAAAGAGACAATACTTAAGGCGATATTACCAGCGAAGAGGAAAAAAGCCCCGAATACCAAAGAGGCAACAAGCGCGACTGAACCTGCCAGTCCGTCAATTCCATCGATCAGGTTATAGGCATTGATAACCAGCAGGAAAACAAAGAAGGTAAAGACTATGGATACCCAATACGGCAACTGCCCTACTCCGAAAATGCCTTCCAGGCTTTCAATACGAACATCTGCCAGGACTATAACGATAAAAGCGGCAAGTAGCTGGCCGATAAATTTCTTCGTCGGATCCAGCCCAATCATGTCGTCTTTGATGCCGAGAAAGAATAGGATTGAAATAGCAGCCATCAGGGCCAGGATATTGCTCAGGGTTCCATCGCCTATTCCTACCAGGCAGACAAGGCTCATTACCAGTACACTCACTACAATAAAGATGCCAGCCCCTCCATAGGTCGGCACGCGGTAAGAGTGTGAACTCCGCGCTTCGGGCTCGTCCATGAGGTTTTTCTCCTGGCTAAGCAATATGATCACCGGCTGCAGTCGGGAAGAAGCCCAATACGCCAAGAGCATCGCTCCCCCTGCTATCAGGTATGGATTCGTGAGAAACGAAGTAAGATTTTCAGTCAGCATATTGCGATAATTCGTCCTTTAAGTGTCGAGTTGACATTCTAAGCCCCTGAAAGTGAAACCTGCGGAAATTTCTGGTGAAGCGGTAGTCGTTTTTTTTTCACAGAGTAGTTTTCAGCCAATAATCACAAGGGTTAAAATTCAAAAATCAAGATTCACGTATGCGCTTTTCGTTTTTCAATTTACTAAAAAAAAGCGCATTTCATCCTGTGAATTCAGCACTTAAACCTTAAATCTTTACTTCAAATGTAAGTATAAAGCAGAAAAAATGCTTTATCAATTGTTTATTAATCGTCGAAAATTGTGTGTCTGGACTATAAACCTTTGAATATTCGTCGATTTAAAACGATAGAAGGCACGCCATTACAAGAGTTCATTTTTAAGGCAGCGTAAAAAAAACTGGGATACAAAGGTTAGTTTGCAGGTTTGATCACCTTGTGCTTGCCTACAGGGCTAACGGAATTGACTAGGCCCGAAGCGACACCTTTCCATACATAATTGCCCAGGCCTTTATAAGGGATTCTTTCAAATTCAATTTCACCCACTTTGATTCGCCCATTTTTATTTGGGTTTTCACTTTTTAAGAGCGTATTGGCAGCCCAGGAAAGGGTTTTTCGCTTGGTGTCATCGGGTTTGGCGAGCTCAACTTCAAGACCGTGATACAATAGCGTTAGCTCACCCGTCAGGGTCCGGGGCGTTCCTGTAATATCAAACCGGAGGCCGTCGAGTCTTCCTGAGGTAAACTTCAGTCCTGTAGCAGGTAAAACAGTATTGTTCAAACTGGAAAAATTCGAGGCGCCTTCCGTATATCCGGAAACGTGAAAAGTCCTGCCGTGGTAAGGCAATTCTATTTTTACGCCAATAGGAATACTTTTATCCAGTTTGGCTTGCAAATCCATGGTAATGGCTTCAGAATCTTCTAAGCCCTCAGTAATTGAAGTGAGATTGGTCAGCTGGAGGTTCAGATCTGAAAAATCGACTACGAGTGGGGCGTTATCACCCTCAGACTGTTCGGTATATTTAAGATAGGAGTCCTTTATTTCTATCGATCCAACACGAAGCGGAAAGTTAAGGGCCACCATTTTTTGGTTGAGAAACAATACTTTCCTACTCGTATCATATGGTTTTGCCTTGTCCCGATAAATTTCCAGATTAAGACTGTCCAATTCCATCTTTTTAACAAAGACAATCCCTTCGTTCAAATATCCTTCCAAATCAAAATCTTCTAAAAACAGTCTTTTAACCGTCGCGTCGTAAATCTCATAACTATACCTGGCCTTTTTCCGGAAAGCATCCCTGTCTTCCCTGGGCTGGAAGGTAATCCCCTTGATTTCGAGGTTCTCTGAAGCGTAGGAGTACTCCAATTCCGCGATGGAGGTTTGGTACAGCTCTTTTTTTAAGTCAAGAACTTGCTGATCAAGTTGCAGGACCAATTCCTTAAGATTGGGTTCGAAAAAAGAGTCATCATCTCCTTCGGGTTTTATCAGGGACATGCCGCTTAGGGCTCCTCCGCTTGAGTTAAATGTCAATAAGGTGTCTTTGGTGTCTTTATGGATCTGATGTAAAATAAAACTGCCTAAATCAAACCTCCCGAGGGAGAGCTTGTTAATGCCAGGAAGCCTGATCCCCTCAATAGCGGGACCTTTGGGCACGGTGTCTTTTTTGACTTTTTTCTTTGATTTAGGTGCGACTACCAGATCGAAACTTACTTTATTAATATCAATCTCATCAATTTGTATATTCTTATCCCACAGGAAATTCATCAAACCCACCCCCTTAACTGTAATTTCATCCGCTTTTATTTCTCTCAGGGCCTTTCCGGCAAGTGTATCACTATAAAATACCTCACGGTATTCTTCTAGGGGTGTCATTCGGAAGTCCCTAAAGGTTATGCGTTCAGAGAGGATGTCAATATCGAGTTGATCATATGAAAAGCGATAGGTAGGCGTTGCCCAGCGTACTTCCAGTTTGTCCTTTAAATAGGCATCAAGGGAGTTTTCGAGAATGGGATTGATCATGCCTTTGCCCAAAAGAAATACAAGGGCAATTACAAGCAAAAAAATACCAAAAAGTATTTTATATTTTTTCTTCATCTGCCTTAAAACTACTCAAATGAGCATGAAAGATAACCCAAAAGCAAGGAAATATGCATAAATCATTGCAATCATTCAATTCAGGGAACAAACGAAGCATAATGCCGGTAACGTTCCATGATTTGCCTCACATATCGGTAGGGTTCTACCCCCCGGACATATCCGTATTGGATAATGGGATCGTTGTAATTTTTAGGATAGCTCAAACCAAGAATAATCTGATCTACATTGCCCTCCCAGCAGTTCGGATCAAGGCCGCGGATGGCAGCCAGTCTCCGGGCATCTTCTACATGTCCTAATCCGCAATTATAGGCCGCAAGCGTGAATTTGATTTGATCCGTTGAATCAGGAACAGCCTCAAAGGCTTCTGAGAGCTGCCTGAGGTATCGGATTCCTCCTCGCAGGCTTTGTTCGGGATCCTCCGGATTTGCGATCTGTAATTCCTCTGCTGTGCTGGGCATAAGCTGCATAAGTCCCCTGGCATTGGTCCAGGCCCTTGCGGTGGGATCAAATCGGGATTCCTGATAAACTTGAGAGGCAAGTAATCGCCAGTCCCAACCCAGCGCTTTTGAGTAAATTTTAATCAGGCTATCATATGGGCTAATACGTCCTTCGGTAAGGCTGAAAAATTCACTTTTCACCCTTCGGTTGAAGTTCCTTCTGTTCTCGAAGTACTTGCCATAGATATAGTTAAAATCGCCATCTGCCTTTTCGGCCTGAATCCATTGATCGGTGGCCTGTTTTAAGGCCGGGGAATTTTTACGCATCGCCCATCCGATACGTTGAGAAAAACTGACCGGGACACCCACATCGAGAATTGGATAGCTCGAGGCATTGATTTGCGCAAGATTCCTGTCCGCCACCGTATACTTTATCTTCTTATCCACTACCATTTTGATAATCTCATCTGTTGAAAGATTCCCATCCAGGGTATCGATATAAATGGCTCCCCCGATTTCACGGGAGAGGTTAACCAGACGCCTCAAGTACGAAGAGTTCTTGCGTACACTGACCGTATCCTTAATCAGCTCAACGGGATCCTGAACCAGGTCTTCCCGGATTGCGTCAAGGGTCATGCTGCGCCAATTGGCAGGTTTGCGCTGAACAAGCACCTGTTTAGTGAGGTAGAGATAGTCTGAGAAGGAGACTTCTTCTTTTCTGCCTTCGGTTATGGCAAGGCCATGGGCTACGAGGTCTACCTGCCCATTTTGCAGGATTTCGAGCATTTGGTCCAGATCCTGAGCTACACGTAGTTCGAGTTGTACACCAAGGCGCTTTGCCAGTCGTGTAAGCATTTCGTACTCATACCCCATAGGCTGCCCCCGGTAGAGAAAATAACCGGTGGCACTATACGCGATAAGTGCGCGTAACTTACCTTCTTCCCGGATATCATCGAGGTCACGGCTAACTATTTCAGGAGTGTTTTTGACCGGATCCCCGGCTCGGGTTCCCTGGCACGCCACGGCCAATGCCAGAAGGCATATAGCAATACCAAAACGAACCATTTTTGCATTCAAAACAGCAAAAGGTAAAAAATTTAAGGGAGAAATACTTTAAGTGTAGCCTAACGGCTGCGCATCAGCAATATATGCAGGAGGACTACCTTCCGGCTAGTGCATTGGAGGTAACCTCGAGAGAAGTGGCCAGTTCCCGCTCCATATCTTCAAGCCAGAGCGTCGACATTGAATCAGCAATAACAACCACCAAAAATAGGATCAGTACAATGCCCAGAATGGTGAGGCAACGGGCGCAGAATAATTTTTCCGAGGATTTCATAAAAGTGTAATTGGTTGGTGTTCAACAAGCAAGTTAAAAAAATTTGTTTTAATTAACAAATATTTAAGAAAACAAGAGTCAGGCACTTAGGTGCAAAAATTACGACCCGGGGAAAGGCGTGAACAAAATAGATTCAATGAACAATAGAATCCTTTGAGGATATAATTTTATCCATGATATTCCCTGCTTCTTCAAGGGTGTTGATGTACCGGGTTAAGCGGTAGAGGAAATCATCAATCAGGTTTTCATAAGTGATGTCCTGAAATACGGCCGTCTTCTCAATAGAGAGCCTGCTCGATTCCTTCCAGTTAAGAACCCCATATTTATCCATGTCTTTTAAGGGATATCGCGTGGTGAGATAGGCCAGGAGTTCCTCCTCCGTTTTTTGCTTCATTCCTGAATATTCTTCGTCAACACGTCCCATTACGCGGGTCCAATCATAGAGTAGGTTTTTTAGTCTGTCGTCGGAAATCAATTGTAATTTCCCTGACTGTATCAGATCTTCAAGCGCATTTTGAGAAGGAACGAAACGCGTGTACTCCAGGGACTCAAAAATCAGGCTGTCTGTATTGACCCCGGTTATTCTATCTTCCGGCCTTCCAAATAAATCCATCAGAATTATATTGGCCTTTCGGGTTTTTTCAAGCCTTGTAAGGACCTCATTGAGAACCAGCCGGTTCGTGTGAAATTCCTGCCTCAAGGTACTGACAATTCCTTTTTCTTGTTGTCGGTTTTGGCGCTCCTCATTCCAGGTGTTGATCTGCAACGCGATCAGGATTCCAATAACTACCAGCACGATTTCTCCCAGTGCATACAACATATATCGTGAAGCCCGGTTTTTGGCGAGTAGGTTTTCCCGGAGTTTGCGAAAGAATGGAAACATGCTAATTTACCTTATTGGCCAGGGTATCGTGGTGTTCCAGGAGTAGGGACCTCAGGTAGCTCCCAATAAACTTTACCCCTTTAAAACCTGCTTTTTTGGCAGCTGCATCTTCCATTTCAAGGGTTACACCGCCGTCATCGGCATAAGCCTGCAGGCTTTTATATGCCCCGATCGTAAAAATATCCCATGAAGGTCCGAGCACCCTGGTAAAGATCAGGTTGGGGGGATGATTTAAATGGGCATAAAACCGATTTTCAGCCTCTCGCTGCTCGAGGAGTTCGGTTTGCTTGCCCGCCAGGGCTGAAAAGATTTCAATATGATAAAAATTATTCGATCCGAAAGCCGTTTCGAACACATCTACAGCCGGTCCTTTAACAAAGGCCTCTTCCTGATAACTCAGCAGGTCGTGAAAAATGTCCCCATACGGTTTTTCGAGGGTTTGAGACCCTTTTCGTATTTGTTGTTGGTCTGTGGTAAAATAGGCTTCAAGGGATTCTATGGGGAAGATGAGCATTAAGTCCCAATGATCTCCCTGGCTATGCCGCAACAGATATGGCTGCTCCATGCCAAGGGCTTCATGGTTGTCAACATCCTTTTTAATCTCGTCAATTAGCTCCAATAACTTCCCCGGTGCTGCCCGATAGAGAACGACTTTATATAATTGCTCCTGTCCAAAGACCGAAGTCGTCAGAAGGCACAGCAGCAGTGCGCAAAGTTTGTTTTTCATAGAACACAAGATACAGATTCTGTCCGGATAGGCCGGAAGCTTATCTGTATGGTGCTTTCAAAGCAATAAAGGCTATGCCTTTTCGGTCTTGGGACTGAGGAGGTAGGTTATGGCCCCTACTGAAAGAATTGCGAGGCCCATGAGGCTTTCCCGGGGTTGGTTTACGATAAGATACCCCAATATCCAAACGCTGAACATCAGGAAAAGCAGGGGCAACCAGGGAAAGAAAGGCGACTGGTAGTAGGTGGCTGACGGATTTCTTTTTCTCAGGATAAAAACCCCTCCCACAGCGAGTGCGGAGCTGAGTTGCAGTATAAATCCGCAATAGAGCAATACGCTTTCGAAAGTTCCAGTCATGATGTAGAAAATACTGATGATGCCCTGAAACCAGATGGCCACAACCGGGATACCATTTCTGTTTTTTCGCTTAAGAAATCGCCATAAATCGTAGTCCTCACTCATCGCCATGGAAACCCTGGGGCCTACCCATATCATGGCGCTTATACTGGAGATCAGAAAGAAGGCAATCAGGAAATTTATGCCAGAAGCGCCCCGGGCTCCAAAGACCTCTGTGGCAAAAACATGGCCCACATCGATCTGACCTTGCAAGGCATCCAGGCTTCCGTGTTTTAAGAAGACCATCTGGAGGGAAACATATAACAGCGTTACGACCAGGGTACCGCGAACCAGGGCTTTTGGGAGGTTTTGCCGGGGTTGTTCTATCTCGTCCAGGATATATGCAGCGGCGTTCCATCCGGTATACGAATAACTTACATACACAAAAGCAATGGCAAAAGTGGGGGTGAGTATTTCACCGGTCCAGGATACCGAGAAATCAAGTGCAGAAACCTCACTTGTGACAAAGAGCCCGGCCATAATTAGAAAAACAAGCAACAGGACTTTAAACCAGGTAGCAAAGGCCTGGAATCTGCTGCTCACCTCAATATTAAAGGAATGGATTACGGAGATCAATACGACAATTCCTGTTGCCATTGCGGTTGGGGAAATCGAAACGACGTTATCCAGGTATGCGCCAAGAGCCATGGCTGCCAGGGCTGTTGGCGCAGCAAAACCAACGATGAGGGAAACCCATCCCGCCAGGTAGCCCACAAAGGGATGGTATAATTTTGTCAGGAAGACGTATTCCCCTCCCGACCGGGCATAGGCACTGCCGACTTCTGCGTAACAGAATGCCCCCACAAGCGCCATGACACCCCCGAGGACCCATAGCGCACCAATGGACCATGTATTTTGCACATCCAGAAGCTGGAAACCCAGGCTGGTAAAAACCCCGGTGCCAATCATATTCGCCACCACCAGGGCCGCAGCCACTTTCCATCCAATTTTTTTGGTCATCACATTCATCCCGGGTGGCTTAGTAATGTGACGTCATATTTGGTTGCTGCCAGGTAAACACCTTTATTGCCTTCAGATACCTTTCTGGCATCCTGGAGGTTTTCCGTGAACTCTCCCTTAAGGTCAAGTAGGGTTTTTAGCCCTGTTTCCTGAAGCTTTTTGTCCTCATTCCAAGTATTGATCTGTAAGGCCGGCAAAATCCCAACGGTGACAAGAAGGATTCCCCCCATCGTATAAAACATGTAACGGCCCCAACTGTTTTTTTTAATCAGGATTTTCCGGACTTTACGAAGGAGGGTGATCATTGTTGGAAAAGATGAGTCTCAAGAATGCGAATTAATTTTTCTTGTTGTTCCCAAATGACTTGTCCGGGAATGGAGGGGGTTGGGGCACCTCCCTGGGGTCCTTTCTGATCTCCTCCTGAAGGAATTCGATCGCGCGCTCCAGTTGGGCATCTTTTCCCTTATACGTAGCATGGGGGAGATTGTCCAGTACAATATCGGGTTCAAAGCCATGCCCTTCAATAAGCCATTCCCCATTATCCCCATAAACGCCCATCATGGGAGCCCTGGCAAGACCACCGTCGCTCAGGCGGTTCGCGCTGCTAAGCCAGATCTCGCCGCCCCAGGTCCGTACTCCTATAGTCGTACCCAGCCCGAGTTTTTTAAAGCCATCTGCAAAAGCCTCCCCATCGGAATAGGTATTTTCATTGACCAGTACTACGATATGACCCCGAAAGGCGTATTGCATATTCCAGGTGGGTTTCCCGCTTCGGGTGGCCCAGTACATCCATGCCTTTCGAAGCAGTTTTTCAAGGATAAAACTGTCGATGTTCCCCCCAAAATTGTAGCGGACATCTATGATCAGCCCCTTGCGGTTAAAAACAGGGTAGAACTCCCTGTAGAATTGACTGATGTCATTGGAACCCATGGCGCGCAGGTGGAGGTAGCCCACCTCTTTGTTTGTGGCTGCCTCAACCGCCAGACGGTTTTTGTATTCCCAGTCCCGATACCTGAGATTGTAGGTGCTTCCCATCGGCTTAACGATATGATCCCTTGTTTTTCCTTCAGATAATACGGTAAGACGCACTTGTTTTCCTTCCTGGTTTCGAATGAGCTCACCCATTTCTACGGCCTCCAATACGGGTTTACCATTGACCCGGGTAATCACATCTCCCTCCGAGATATTCAGATAGGGGTCGTCGAGGGGTGATTTTTCATTGGGATAGTCCGGGTCTGCCCGGTAAATTTTTTCGATTTTAAAGCCACCGGCTTTTTCATCCCTGCTGAAAACAGCCCCTAAACTGGCCACAGATATATCAGCAGCGTCTTCACGGGTGTCTCCTCCGCGTACGCTGGTGTGCAGGGCAGAGAGTTCACCCACGAAGCGCCCGATGAGGTCTGAGAGTTCCTCCCGGGTAGTGACCCGATCAACCAGGGGGAGGTATTTGGCATACATGGCATCCCAGTCGACGCCATGCATATTTTTATCGTAGAAATAATCCCGTTCCATGCGCCAGGCATCCGTATAGATTTGGCGCCATTCCTCCCTTGGCGTAATGGAAAATTTCCAGTTCTTCAGGGGAATTTTTGATTCGGCCAGATCTTTGACCTCGGAACTACCAGCCTTAATCATATAGAAATCTGAGCCCTTGCGAAGGAGCATTTTCTTCCTGTTTCCCGTTAAGTCATATGTTCTCAGATCGGAAACCACTGTTTTTAATTCAGGAGAATCATTTCCTATTTTAAGTGCTTTGAGATCAGATTTTGGACGCAGTCCCGAGCCCCGTTCCATAAGGTAGATCGCCTGATCGGAAACCTGAAGGTTGCGGTAATTCCCCGGGGATACCGGCACTTCTTCCAGTCGTTCCTGGATACCATCCAGATCAATACTGACCGTAACTTCTTTCTCTTTCTCTTTTCCTTTCTCTTTCGATTCCGAGTCTGATGCTTCTTCTTCTTCTTCCTGCTGCAATTCATCGGCTTCCCTGAAGGGAGAGCGCGTGCCTGATTTCAGGGCGGTGTGGTAAACCTTATACCGGGCCTCAAAATAGGGCTCAGGCTGACGCGATCCCCACGGAGACCCCACCAAAGAGGTAAAACTCCTGTCGGACAGAAAATAGATAAAACGACCATCCGCACTCCAGGCCGGGGACTGAGAATTTGCCCGGTCAGTGGTCAGATATGCGCTTTTGTCTGTCGCTGTGTTGTACAATACAATTCGCGTCATCAGATTATCTGCACTTTCTTCATAGGCCAGCCATTTCCCATCGGGGGACCAGGCGGGATTGCCTACATAGTTGTCGAGTTTGGAGATCCGCTTGCTTTTGCCGGTATTCAGGTCCAGGATAAACATGCGTTCCAAAAGGTCTTTGTAGGCCAGCCCTTTGCCGTCAGGGGAAGGAACACCTTCAAAACGAAGGATTTCACCGTCTTTGGTCAGGGCTTTTTCAGCACCGATTCCTTCCGCAGGGAGGGCGACAAATTCAAACTCCCCACTTTCGTCGGACAGGACATATACGGATGAACCATCTTCGGAGAATACGGCATCGCGGTATCTGACACCGCTCTTCTCAGTAAATTCAATATACCTCCCATCCTTAACCGGAGCAATGAATACGCGGCCTCTTGCCGTTAGCACAACTTTTTCACCCTTGGGATCTGGTTTGGCCTGGGTGATGTACTGTGACGGGTTTTCCTCCCACTTTTCCCGCAACTGGTCCAAATCTGAAGTAAGTCGGATATCAATTTTGGAAAAAACGTCGGATGTGATATCGTAAATCCAGAGATCGGCACCTCGCTGGTATACGATTTTACCTTCTGAGATTCGGGCATAGCGAACGTCAAAATCCTCGTGTTCTGTATGTTGTTTCAGATCCGACCCGGATTCATCCATCGACCATATATTCATAGTCCCATCCCGGTCCGAGATAAAGTATACCCGATTCTGATACCACATCGGGTGATGACTTTCCCCTGCGTAATCTTTTGTAAGCCTGACCGCTTCGGGATTACCGTCTTTAAATTTCCAGATCTGTCTGGCAGTGCCCCCTTTATATCGCTTGGTCACATTTCTGTGATAGGCCGGCCTTACAAAGTAGAGGGTTTCCCCCGAGGCGTCATAGGAGGCTTCACTGGCCTGATAAAGCGGGACAACTTCTTTTGATTTTACCTCAGGATCAATTTCAACTACCTGATAATCGGGAACTCCGGAAAAAGCCCGGGTCTGATAGACGACCTTGCCATCAGGGGTCCAGGAATTGACAAACGAAGGATCCCGTTCATATGTCCATCTTGTTGGCAGCCCTCCGATTGCCGGCATGGTATACACCTCTGTCGGGCCTTCATAACTGGCAGAAAATGCAATTGTGGCGCCATCAGGGGAAAATACGGGAAAGGCTTCCTGCTCGGGATGGCTGGTGAGCCTTTGTGCCATACCCCCGGAAACAGGAACGGTCCATAAGTCTCCTTCAGCCGTGAAAACGATACGGTCTCCATGAATATCGGGATATTGATAATACCCTTCAAAACCCTGGGATTGCAGGGTCTGCATACAGCCAGTGGCAAATAGGATTAAGGTCAGGAAGCGGGTCAAACGAAATGGGTTATAGCTCATGGATCAGAGGTTATGGATTTTAGAATATTGAAAACTACAAAAAAAAGGGAGCTGCCCTATTATGAAGGAGGCCTATCCTTGGATGGACAAAAAAAAACAGCCCCGAATCCGGGGCTGCCTGTATTAAAAAATGGCGTTTTAAACACCGCCTTTCAGGACGTCCTGCCATTTGGCCAGTTCATCCCATTCGCCGAGTTCGGCCAGTTTTGCCTGGGCCGGCCAGGTTCCGGTCATGCCCCTGTGGGTGGCAAAATTAGGACCAGCATCGTTAATTAACTTTTCAAGGAAGCTCACGGAAGTCTCGGATAATTGTCTGTAGCTGATAATACCCTTGTTGTTGAGCAGGCCTTCTATTTTAGGGCCGATTCCCTCCACTTTGGTCAAATCCTGTTTTACCGCTGCGGGAGCCGCTGCAGCGCCACCTCCGAAGAGTTGCTTGAGAAGCCAACCCAGCAGCAGGCCTAGAATAAAGGCTCCAAGAAGCCATAAAAACCAGGGCCAGAAGACATCAGACCCGTCACACGCCATTGTATTTATTTGAACTAAACTCATATTGATAGTTTTACAGTTTACGTAGAATAATTATTTAATGATTTGTACAGTTACCCGCCTGTTGCGTTGCTTGTTCTCAGGTGAATCGTTTGGAACTGCCGGGTCGGATTCTCCGGCGGATTGAATCTCAATCTTGGATTCATCAACGCCTAGGGAAATCAGATGGGCCTTGTACTCTTCAGCACGCTCTCTTCCAAGTTCCAGGTTATACGCTTCTTCTCCGTCGGAATCCGTATGGCCTACAAGCAGGATGCGGTCCCCGGTTTCTTTAAGGTATTCCGAAACTTCCTCTGAAAAGGCATAAACAGCCGGAGTCACGATTTCCTGGTCGGAATCGTATTTGTATAAAATTGCTGTCCGGTCATAGAGTTCAATGACGTCATCGTTTCGGGTGACCCATTTGTACTGAAGTTCGTGGAGCATGTTGGCCATAGTACTTTCACAGTCATCAACCGGACGGCGACCTACCACGATGTCATCTGGATCTAATTCTGTGAATAATGCTTTGACCTTTTCGGCCCGTGCTACACCAGCAGAGGGGTCTTCATTCCCAAAATAGGGAGCCACCAGTAAGAGTTTCTTTCCTGTAATCCTGGCATTGAGGATTTCCTTTTTCTTATCCGGCCACAGTTCATTTGTGATGACCTCGCCTGTTGAACAATCAAAGATCAGAGGGCCATACTGAACGACGACCTCCATCTCTTCTTCCGGGCAACAAACCACCGTGTCTTTGTACCAGCCCCAGGCCAGCCACGCGAGCAGCAGAAAGAGAAGAAAAAGTAATAATGCTAAAGCTTTTTTCATTCCTTATGATTTTTGTTAAAAAGTTCCAAAAGATATGTTAAAAAGCCTGAATTTCAAAGAAAGCGGCAACAGTGTTTTAAAAACGTATACACGGAGCGGAAATCTTTCCGCAAAACCAGGGGTTCTCGAGGCCTCAAAAGAGAAGTTCAATAATGTAACAAAAGTCACAATATACTGGTCAGACACGTGTTAATTTTGTACTTTGAAAATGACATTATGATAGGAAAAGGTTCTAAGCTTTACAGCATTCTTTTTATGAAATGCCCCAGATGTCATGAAGGACGCTTTCTTCAGAACCATCCGTATAACCTCAGCAGTATGAATAAGGTAAGGGACACCTGCCCGAGCTGTGGATTGAAATACAAGTTGGAGCCGAGCTTTTACTATGGATCCATGTATGTTTCCTATGGGGTAGGTGTGGCTATCGCGGTAGCTGCGTATGTTTTGATATACCTTTTGGGACTTGACCTGGGCATTGCCGGTATTTTTGGTGTAATTGTGGGCACCTTGATACTCCTGATGCCATTTATAGGGGCAGTTTCTAAATCAATATGGGCTAATTTCTTTTTTAACTACGACGAGGAATACGCCCAAAAAGCCAGAGAAAACACATGATACAGGAGTTGAAAGCCAGTTACGGCAAACTTTTTGAAGAGGCGCTGATCAATGAAATTGCTCAGGTTGGGACTTTTAAAGAAGTGCCGGCCGGCCATAAATTGATGGAAATCGGGGAGTACATCAAAGGGATGCCCTTGCTTATTTCAGGAGTGATTAAGGTGTTGAGGGAAGACCCTGACGGGGATGAACTTCTGCTGTATTACCTGGAGCAGGGAGACACTTGTTCCATGACCATGAGTTGTTGTATCGGACAGGCTAAAAGTGAGATTCGCGCCATTGCCGAGACCGATGCCAAACTTATCATGGTCCCGGTTCGCAAGATGGAGGAATGGACGGCCAAATATCGTTCCTGGAGGAATTTTGTTTTTGAGAGTTACAACAACCGCCTCAATGAAATGTTGCTGACTATCGATACCATAGCGTTTATGAATATGGATGAGCGACTGGTGAGTTATCTCAGGGAGAAGGCCCGCGTTAACCAGGATTCCATCATCCACAATACGCATCAGGAAATCGCCTATGATTTGCACAGTTCCCGTGTGGTTATTTCGCGTTTGCTCAAGAAACTGGAGCAAATGGGAAAACTCGAAATCCATCGGAATTATCTGAAAATTCTCGATCTATAAGGTTAGGGTTTTAACCCAAAGACCCTGCCGCCCTAAATTAATGTGATATGCTCAAACGATATTTTCCCATACTGGAATGGTTGCCGGGTTATCAGAAGCAGTGGCTTTCCGGGGATCTTTCCGCCGGACTGACGGTAGGGATTATGCTGATTCCCCAGGGCATGGCCTACGCCATGATTGCCGGGCTGCCGCCGGTCTTTGGTCTATATGCTGCCCTGGTGCCTCAGATCATCTATGCCCTAATGGGAACCTCGCGTCAGTTGGCCGTGGGACCCGTAGCCATGGACTCCCTGCTTGTAGCCTCAGGTCTGGGAGCGCTGGCCCTTTCAGGCATTGAAGAATATATCGCCATGGCCCTTTTCCTGGCCCTTTTTATGGGTGGGATTCAATTGCTTTTCGGGCTTCTGAAGATGGGGTTCATGGTCAACTTCTTGTCAAAACCGGTGATCAGCGGTTTTACTTCAGCCGCTGCCATAATCATCGGATTGAGCCAGTTAAAACATTTGTTGGGCACATCAATAGCCGGAAGCAGTCAGATTCATGTCCTTTTAAGCAATGCCCTTAAAACCGTTGGGGATACGAACCTGATCACCCTTGGGATCGGGATCGGGGCAATCGTGCTGATCAAAGGCTTAAAAAAGCTGAATCCAAAGATCCCCGGGGCACTTATTGCCGTCATCCTGGGGGTCATTCTGGTGTATTTTCTCGGGCTCTCATCCTCGGGTGTGCTCATCGTTGGCGATGTGCCTGACGGACTTCCCTCCCTGACTTTACCTGTGATGGATACCGGTAGAATTGCCCAACTGTTCCCAATCGCCTTAACCCTTGCCTTAATCGCCTTTATGGAAGCAATTTCAGTGGCCAAGGCCGTTGAAGAAAAAAGAGGGGAGCGTCATGTAAATGCAAATCAGGAACTGGTGGCTCTGGGGGCGTCAAACATCATTGGATCCCTTTTTCAATCCTATCCGACCACTGGCGGGTTTTCACGTACCGCAGTCAACGATCAGGCGGGAGCACATACAGGTCTGGCTTCCCTGATTAGCAGCGGTGTAGTTGGCTTAACCCTGCTTTTTCTGACCCCGGCATTTTACTATCTGCCCAATGCGGTTCTCGCCTCCATAATCATGGTTGCTGTATTTGGTCTGATAGACGTTAAGTATCCGGCACGACTCTGGAAAAACAGAAAGGATGAATTTGCACTCCTTTTGGTCACCTTCGTGCTGACCCTCGGGCTGGGAATCAAAGAGGGTATTCTCCTGGGGGTTTTACTTTCCTTGCTTTTGCTGGTTTACCGGATTTCCAAACCCCATATTGCCATTTTAGGGAGGATCCGTGACACCAATCATTTCAGGAACCTCGACCGATTTACGACAGATGCGGAGAACCCGGAGGACTTTTTGATCCTTCGTTTTGACGGCCAACTATTTTTCGGGAACAAAGACTATTTCCGCACACAATTACAGCGGCGAATGGCGAAGAAGGGCGACGCGCTCAAATTCATTATTCTCAATGCTGAAGCCGTTAACTATATCGACAGTACCGCAGTCTTTATGCTGCGTGCTCTGGTGGCGGACTTGAAAAAGGAGAACATTCGCTTTGCCGTGGCCGGGGCCATAGGCCCTACCCGGGATATCCTTCATACTAGTGGTTTGATTAAGGATATTGGAAAAGAAAACCTGTTCGCCAATACAAACGAGGCCTATACGCATCTGAAAATGTTGAGGGATCGTTCGGAAATTGAAGCCAGGATCGCTACACAGACGGCCAGCGGGGTAATGTAACTTAAGTGACTGAACGTATGGCAGTGTAGTCGTACTTTTATTTCAAGTAAAATCAAAAAAGTAAAGAAAGATGAAAGTTGAACAAATTTATACAGGATGTCTTGCTCACGCAGCCTATTACATCGAAAGCAAAGGAGAAGCAGCAGTTTTTGACCCGCTCAGGGAGGTTCAGCCTTATATCGACAGGGCCCAGATAGATAATGCGGAAATCAAATATGTTTTTGAGACGCATTTCCACGCTGACTTTGTCAGTGGACACCTCGATCTCCAGAAGAAGACCGGAGCAGCTATTGTTTTTGGCCCGAATGCCAAACCCGGATATGATGCCACCATAGCAGAGGATGGGCAGGTGTTTACTGTAGGGGATTACAAGGTCAAGGTAATCCATACCCCAGGGCATACGATGGAGAGTACCACATATTTGCTGATAGATGAAAATGACAAAATGCACGGGATTATTACAGGGGACACCTTATTTATTGGAGATGTAGGGCGTCCGGACCTCGCTCAGCACGTGGTTTCCGAACTAACTGAAGAGAAGCTTGCCAGCCACCTCTTTGATTCCCTGCGAAATAAAATCATGCCCTTGCCCGACCACCTTATCGTTTATCCCAATCACGGTGCGGGTTCCGCCTGTGGTAAGATGATGAGCAAGGAAACCACAGATACCCTTGGGAATCAGAAAAAGGTCAATTACGCCTTGAGGGCCGATATGACCCGTGAGGAGTTTATCAAAGAGCTGCTCACCGGATTAACCGCCCCTCCCGGATATTTCCCTCAGAACGTTCTGTTGAACATTCAGGGGTACGAGTCCCTGGACGAGATTATGGAAAGGGGTACCCAGCCTTTAAGCCCTGAAGCCTTTGAGGCCGCTGCAAACGAAACAGGCGCCCTGGTCCTCGATACCCGGGATGCCTCGGATTTTGCGAAAGGCTTTATTCCCAACAGCATCAATATTGGGTTGGAAGGTAACTTTGCCCAATGGGTAGGCGAAATGATCCCGGATGTAAAACAACCACTTCTTCTGGTCACCTATCCTGAAAAAGAAGAGGAGGCCGTTACCCGTCTATCCAGGGTAGGATACGATAATACCCTTGGCTTTTTGACCGGAGGCTTTGAAACCTGGGCAAAATCAGGAAAGGATTACGAAACAGCCGGAAGGGTTGAAGTTGGTGAGGTGGTAAAGCAATTTGAAAAAGATGCACTGCCACTGATCATCGATGTTCGCAAGAAAAGTGAATACGATTCAGAACACCTGATCGATGCGATTAATGTTCCATTGAATGAAATCAATCAGCACCTTGCACAATTCCCAAAGGAAAAACCTTTTTTGATCCACTGTGCCGGAGGCTATCGGAGTATGATTGCATCCTCAATCCTGAAACAAAGGGGATGGGATAACTTCTCAGATATAATCGGAGGCTTTGACGAGCTTAAGGAGACCTCCATGCCAAAATCGGAGTACGTATGTCCTTCTACCCTGTTGTAGGAGTTCACCTGTAACAGTTTGAGGCCCGCCTGATTTCAGGCGGGCTTTTTCTTGTGTAACCCTGGTTACTGTATGGACCGACGTTTATTCTTAAATTTGCCTAAGTTTTAATTTGGAAAATAGTACCATGATAATAGAACAGATTTATACAGGTTGCCTGGCACAGGGAGCATATTATATTGAGAGTAAGGGTGAGGCCGCCATCATTGACCCCTTGAGGGAAGTGGGCCCCTATATCAAAAGGGCACGGCAGGACCGGGCTGAAATCAAATATATTTTTGAAACCCACTTTCACGCCGATTTTGTCAGTGGACACCTGACCCTGTCGCGAAAAACGGGTGCGCCAATCGTTTTTGGCCCCCTGGCAAACCCAAGTTTTGAAGCAATAATTGCCGAAGACGGGCAGGAGTTCAAAATTGGAGACCTGACCCTGGTGGTGCTCCATACCCCGGGACACACCATGGAGAGTACTACGTATTTGCTCCGGGATGCAGAAGGAAAGGACCACGCTATTTTTAGCGGAGACACTTTGTTTTTAGGTGATGTTGGTCGTCCCGACCTGGCCCAAAAGGCCGCCGACATGACCCAGGAACAACTTGCCTCTACGCTCTTTGACAGTCTGAGATCCAAAATCATGCCCCTGGCTGACGATATTATCGTTTACCCGGCACACGGGGCGGGATCTGCATGTGGCAAAAACATGTCCAAGGAAACCGTAGACACGCTGGGGAATCAAAAAAAGACGAACTACGCCCTTCGTCCGGACATGACCCGGGAAGAGTTTGTGGCTGAGGTAACCGATGGCCTGTTACCTCCCCCGAATTATTTTCCCCTGAATGTAAAGATGAATAAAGAGGGGTATGAAGACATAGATCAGGTCCTGGAACGCGGAACTAAAGCCCTTTCTCCGGATGCTTTTGAAGTTGCAGCCAACGAAACAGGGGCTGTGGTACTTGATGTTCGCAGTGAGGATGATTTTGCAAAAGGACACATACCCCGTTCCATTTTTATTGGTCTTGACGGCAGTTTTGCCCCTTGGGTAGGCGCCCTGGTTGCGGATACGGCCCAACCGATTCTGCTTGTCGTTCCCGAAGGCCGGGAAGAAGAAGCGGTCACCCGACTTTCCAGAGTGGGATTCGATAATACCCTGGGATACCTCGAGGGTGGTTTTGAGGCATGGCGGAAAGCTTCCAAAGAATACGACACGGTGAGTCCGGTAGCTCCAAAGCAATTGAAAGTGCTTATGTCTGAAGATCCGCAAACCAAGGTCTTTGACGTAAGGAAAGAAAGTGAATACCTTTCTGAACATCTTTTAGAGGCCGAAAACACGCCTCTGGACTACCTGAATGACTTTTTGAGTGGTTTCCCAAAAGAGGAGGTCTTTTATCTTCACTGTGCCGGGGGTTACCGAAGCATGATTGCCGCTTCCATTCTTAAAAGTCGTGGAATTCACAATCTGGTGGATGTTTCCGGAGGTTTTAAAGCGATAAAGGAAGCCGGTCTTCCGGTATCGGATTACGTTTGCCCAAGTACGCTGTAACCGTTAAATCTTTTTTTACAGATTTTTCAGTTATGTAACCAAAGTTACTGTAGCGGGAAACCGAAATACCTAAATTAGTATTGTGGTTGAAAAAGCCATAAGAATAAAAGCTTAAGTCCTGATTTATTCAGGCAGGCAGTTAAAATTTAGATGGTTGAGTTGATTGTTTTTAGTGATAAAAGCGGCCTGATGTAGCGGGCCGCTTTTTTTTTGACTGACCTGAAAATTTCCGAAAATCCGAATCGATGAAATATCTTTTAATTCCTGTCTTTCTGCTGGCCGTACTGCTGGGCTGCAAAGACACCCAAAACCAAAAACAAGTACTGCCTTCCCACTCTGAAGCTTCAACAGGTGAAAAGGGAAATGAATTGAACTCGGCGGACTATCAGGAAAAAGGCATGGAATACGCCATGGCGGTTCAGGGGACACTGGGTAAAACACTCCAATCGGAAATTCAGAAATCCGGAATAAAGGAAGCTATTGTGTTCTGCAAGGTAGAGGCATTACCCATCACGGACAGCCTTTCGAAAAAATTCGGCGCATCTATAAGCAGGATCTCAGACAAGCCCAGGAACCCTGTTAATATGGCCGGGGCCGAAGAGATGAAATTAATTTCGAATTACAGAACTGAATTGAGTCAGGGACAGAGTCCTGAAGGCCTGGTGGTTCGTCAGGATGACCGTACGAATTTTTACTATCCCATCCTGACCAATAACCTATGTCTTAAATGCCATGGCGCCCCCGGGGATGATATTCGTCCAGACGTCCTTACGATCCTGGAGGAATACTATCCGCAGGATCAGGCAACGGGATATTCGTCCAATCAACTGCGGGGACTCTGGAAAGTGTCCTTCTCAGAAAATTAAACTTTTAAAGCACCGTAGCACATGAGAACAATTGGTTTAATCGGAGGTACTTCATGGCATTCCACTATGGCCTATTACAAGATGATCAATGAGGGTGTTGGGGCCAGGATCGGCACCCAGGGAAATCCTGAACTCATCCTTTACAGCATCAACATCGAGATCATGCGGGAGCAGAACCGCGAAAAAATCAACGCTAAATATCTGGAGGTTTCCCGAAGACTGATCGATGCCGGGGCAGAAGCTATCCTGATTTGCGCGAATACACCTCATATGGTTTACGATTTTGTACAGCCCCAAATCGAGGTGCCCATCCTGCACATTGCAGATGCCACTGGGCAGGAGGCCAAAAGGCTCGGGTTGAAGAAATTAGCGCTTCTCGGCAATCGGCCTACGATGACCGGGTCCTTTATCCCAAAGGTACTGGAAGAAAAATATGGCATCCAAACCCTGATCCCCGAATCGCATTGCCTCTCCCAGGCCCACACCTATGTTTCAGAAGAACTTACGCGCGGGAAGTTTACAGATCAGGCGCGAAGCTTTTTCACTACTCAGATTGAACTCCTAAAAGCACGGGGAGCCGATGGGGTCATTCTCGGGTGTACAGAGTTGCCTTTACTGCTAGAGGCCGGAGCGTTACCGCTGCCCGGTTTAGCCACCACTGACCTGCATGCACAAATGGCCATTGATTTTATCCTGGATTCCTGATCAGGAAGCAGCCTATCCGTTGCCCTTTTTAGGTTTTGTGAATCCGTAGAGATTCTGGTGTACAAAATCCTTTGGGAAATCTGCATCTCCAGGGAACCCCAGTTCAATGGTTCCACTGTCCTCCGGAACGTAATTCGTTTTGAAAATATAATCCCAGAGACTCAGGCTTATACCAAAGTTCACACCGAATGAGCCCTCCGGAAGGACGTATGCATGATGGTAGAGATGCATTACCGGGTTGTTGAAAACGTATTTCAACGGACCCCAGGTGAGTTTGATATTCGCATGGTTAAGATGTCCAATGGAAATGGCGATAAAGTGCACAATATAGGCCTGTTCCGGTTCAAAACCTCCAAGGATCATCACCCCGAAAACCTTTAGCGGTTTGTAGAGTACATTCTCCATCCAGTGATATCTCAGATGGGCCGCAAACCCCATTTCCTTAACGCTGTGATGCACCTTGTGGAAATTCCATAGCACCCGGTATTTGTGCAGCAGGATATGGGTGAACCACTGTACAAAATCCAGTACAATAAAGAATACCAGGAGTTGCAGCCACATAGGCCAGGCACTCATATCCACTATAGCCAGGCTCTTCGCGGTGATGCCAATATCTGAAAAAAGCACTTCCAGCATCTTGTATACCCCGCTGATGACGATGGCGAAAATGAAGAAATTAAAGAACATATAAAAGGCATCCAGCCAGAAGTCCTTCCGGAAAATGGACTGGTCCTTCCTCCAGGGGAATGCGATTTCAAGCATCCATACGATCAGGGAAATGGCTATAAGTCCCCAGAAGTAATTCGTATACCAGGGGACCTCGAATAAGATAGACTTCCAGGTCCATTGCAGTGTCCCCATAAAGGCGTTTCCAAATGCGTCAAAATATTTTTCCATAGCTACTGTAAAATTAATGTGGTACTGTCTTTTTCTATCGGGGCTCCTTCCGAAGCACTCCATTCCAACCAGGATCCATCATAGTTGTAGACCCGGGTATATCCTAATAGTTGCGTTAAAACAAAAAAAGTATGAGCCGAACGAACACCCGAATGGCAATATACCACGACAGGGGTGTCCTTGTCTTCCGGCAGGCCTTTGTAAACCTTAGTTAATTCTTCCAGGGTACGGAATTTCTTGGTTCCGTGAAAGTCCACAGCGTGCGCCCAGTCGATGTTGATGCTTCCGGGAATACGCCCTGCGGTTTTAGCCCCTTTTTTTATTCGCTTTCCTGAGTGTTCATCGGTAGTCCGGGCATCTATCAGGGTTCCGTGTTCCGCTACAAGAAGGGAATGCAAACTGTCCTTTTCAATTTTCAGGTGAGGCGCGTCCCTCAGGGGAAACCTGAATGATCCTTCAGGACGGGGTTCATAGGCAATGCTGACCTCCCCTTTTTCATTCTGCCAACTCTGTAATCCCCCGTTGAGCAACCGCACCTGGTTAAAGCCATAGGTTCTTAGAACCCACCACAGGCGTGCTGCATTCACATTGCCCTGATCGTCGTAGAGAATCAGGCTGTCTTTTGAAGAGATGCCGTGGGAGGACAGTAATTTTTCAATTTCAGATTTTGTGGCCATCATGCCCCGCACATGGTGCGTATGATCCTCAATATCACTGCGCCAAAGGGGGATTGCACCTTCGAGATGACCCTGATCGAAGGCCTCCCGTTCTCTGAAATCAATGATCCGGATGTCTTCATTATTCTGAATCGCCAAAAGTTCGTCCACCTCGATCAACGATTCCGGATGCGCATAATTAAGGGTTTTTACCCCGGCTTTTTCGGAATCCAGAGGCGTGACTTCCCTCCCCCGGCAGGCGGAGAGCATAATGAGCAGGATCAAAAGCTTATTCTTCCAGCGCATACCATTGAATATTCTCGAGGTTCTGACGGCGTCCTTTTTCACCAGGCGCGTAATAGGTAGCCAGATAGGCCACGATGATGTCTTCATTCTTACCCAGATCCCAAAGGTTCTGGGTTTCCTGCATCCATTTGATTGTGGAGCGCCATCCTTCGGCGTTCATCCGGTTTTGGGTGACCAGTTTCGCAGAATGGCAATTTGTACAGTTATTCACTACCGTCATAAGGCCTTCACCTTCAACAAATCCGGTTCGCAGGTGAATCCCGTTCTCAATTTTGTCGAAATCATCTTCTTCGGGAGGCGTAACCACGACGAGTGCTTCCGGTTCAGGGGAAAATGCGGAGAGGGTGGGGTCGATCATCAGGTATACCAGGAATCCCCCCACGACCATGAACATCGCGAAGATAATCCCCATCATCCTCGATATCGCACGTGCGCTTTGTTCAAATTTACTTGCCGGATTTTCCATCAGCTGATTTTTACGGCAATTCGGTGGCAGGCATTGTTGAGGTATCCTTTCGGATTCCATCCGGGCAGGACCATCGGCTGGGCATTGCCCTTGCTGTCAATTGCCCGGGCCCAAACCTCGTAATATCCTTTTTTCGGGAATTCTGCTACCCCTGAAAAATGTTGCCACGCCAAACGGTTGGCAGGCGCTTCAAGGGTACAGTCCTTCCAGGTACTTCCAAAATCTATGGAGTATTGCATTTTTGTGACTTCGAGTTCCCCTGCCCAGGCATGTCCCCTGAAAGACAGTGATTTCCCGAGGGGAAGTGTCGCTCCGGTCTTCGGATAGGTAATAAGCGATTTTACAGGCATGGACTCGATGATGCAGAGGTCTTCATCCGCTACTTTTGTGCCGGGAGCCACGGGATTGCAAGGGACCCGGTAGGAATCCCCGGTCATTTTGGGCCCGTCATGTACCTGGTTGCGCACACTGATGCCCGTGAGCCATTTGCCCGAGGTTGACGCAGGCCAGCCACCGGCAACAAGCCGAAGCGGATGTCCGTGGGCCAGTGGGATGTCTGCTCCGTTCATTTGAAAAGCGAGGAGGGTCTCATCCTGCATCGCTTTGGCCATCGGGAAACCCCTGGAGATGGGTTCTTTCTTTGGGTCTCCGCTAAGGTGGGTGTCTGCAGCGTGAAACCCGATATAAACCGCATCCGATTTGACGCCTACATCTTCCAGGACATCCCTAAGGCGCACTCCTGTCCATTCGGCACTATGAACGGCTCCAACGCTCCATTGATTTCCTTTGGCAGGCGGGTTGAATTCGCTTCTTCCATTGCCTCCGCACTCAATGGTCAATTGATAGGTATGTACAGAAAAACGGGATTTAAGCTCAGAAAGGCTGTAGCTTTTGTTGCCCTGAACGGATTCACCGTCAAAGCTAAGCGTCCAGGTGCCGGGGTCAATTTCCTGTGGAATGATCCCATTGTTACGAATAAACATATACCTGTTCGGAGTGATCGGATCGTCCAGCAAATGGGCCAGAGATTCAATATTCCATGGTTTGTCATTGAGGACTTTCATCTCCTGATCCTTATCGAACATCTTGAAGGGATCCGGATCCTGAAGGCCCAATGGGATATATCCTTTTGGCAGCACACCGCCAAAAACAATTTCGGTACCGAGTAACGCAGCCATGGCGCTTAGACCGGAATTCTGAACAAATTTTCTTCGGTTCATGTGAATGCGAATTGAGAATAATTCATAAACTTAAGGGATTTTGGCAGAATGATCTGTAACCTTGGTTACAATGCCGGGGGGTCGGCTTTATTTTTTGCTTTAAATCCCAAATGGCCGGATTCCAGCCCAAAAGCGCCGGCAGCCACAAATACGCAGTTTTATTCCACTTAGTGTAACCTTTGTTACAATGAAAAGGAGTAGAAATATTTACCTTTAAAGTTCTTTAAACAACCTGTACTACTATGGAATCACATTTCGAAATTCTTGTAATCGGCGGAGGAACAGGGGGCATTATGACTGCCGCCAAATTGTTGCAGGAGGACAAATCCCTTAAAGTCGGAATCATTGAACCGGCAGAAACTCATTATTACCAGCCAGCCTGGACCCTTGTAGGTGCCGGAACTTTTGATTACAAAAAGACCGCCCGCCCGATGCGCTCTGTCATACCCAAAAGAGCTACCTGGATTCAGGATAGTGCAACGGGATTTAAGCCCGAGGCCAATACAGTAATGACTAAATCCAGTGGTGACCTGACCTACGATTACCTCGTTGTTGCCCCGGGATTGGTTTATGACTGGAGCCTTGTTCCCGGCCTTGGCGATGCCATGGACAAGGACGTGGTTTGCAGTAATTACACAGACCCGGAACACACCTGGGAAGTGCTTAAAAACTTCAAAGGGGGGACTGCGCTTTTTACCCAGCCGGCCACTCCTATAAAATGCGGGGGAGCTCCTCAGAAAATCATGTACCTTGCTGAAAGCTACTACAGGAAAGCCGGGGTCCGGGATAAAACCGATGTGGTTTTTGCGACTCCCGGAACTACGATTTTCGGGGTTCCGGAGGTTAAGAAAACACTTCTGGAAATCGTTGATCGCAAGGATATCAACCTCAGATTTGGCTATAAACTGGTAAAGGTAGACGGCCCGAACCGGATAGCCTGGTATTCTTTTATGGACCATGAGCGGGAATACAACCACAAGGATATCCGGATCGAAAAAGACGGGGACCTGACCGGCATCCACTTTGATATGATGCATACAGCCCCTCCTTCCACAGCCCCGAAATTCATTCAGGATTCACCTCTGGCCAATGAAGGAAAATGGTTGAACATCGATAAACACACCATGCAGAGCCCTGACTACCCCAACGTTTTTGGGCTTGGGGATGTTGCCGGGATCCCGGCGGCCAAAACGGGCGCTGCGATCCGCAAACAGGTTCCGGTTATCGTTGAGAATATCCAGCTCCTAAAGTCCAGGAATATCCTGGGTACGACTACCTATAATGGGTATTCCTCATGTCCTATCGTTACGGATTATGGGAAAATGGTGCTTGCGGAATTTGATTACGACAACAATTTTACTCCGGATCCCAAGCTGAAACTGATGGGAATAACGGACTCGTACCGGGAGCACTGGAGGTTGTGGATGCTGAAGAAGTACGGCCTTCCCTATCTCTATTGGAACAAAATGCTCAAGGGTCAGGATGTGTAACCTGGGTTACCCGGATATCCAAATGAAAGCATTTGCTTTGCAAATCGATTTAGCTTTTTAAAAATACAGATATGAATTTGATTATGGAACCCTGGCCCTGGTATGTTTCCGGGGCGGCAATTGCGCTGGTTATGCTTTTGCTTTTGCTGGTTGGAAAGAATTTTGGGATGTCATCCAACCTTAGGACTTTTTGTACGCTTTGCGGAGCGGGGAAGAGCTCGGAGTTTTTCCAGTTCGACTGGAAGTCCCAGAAATGGAACCTGATTGTGGTTTTAGGAGCCATCATCGGGGGGTACATTGGTGCGAATCACCTGAGTACCGATGTGGCGGTAGACATCAATCCGAAAACCGTTGCTGAATTGCAGACACTGGGCTTTAACAGCGCAGGCAAAGAGTACCTCCCGGATGAACTTTTCGATTCCGGTATCTGGACAAACCCGAAAACAATATTGCTGCTCGCCCTGGGCGGGTTTATGGTCGGTTTTGGAGCCAGATACGCCGGCGGATGTACCTCCGGCCACGCCATTTCGGGCCTGAGCAATCTGCAATGGCCATCGCTGCTTGCGGTAATCGGATTTTTTGCCGGAGGAATGGTCATGATTTATTTCTTATACCCCTTAATTTTTGGATGATGCGAAGTCTGAGTTATCTACTTATTGGAATCTTTTTTGGTATTACAATGTTTAAATCTGAAGCCGCGAGCTGGTTTCGGATCTACGAGATGTTCAAGTTCGATGCTTTCCACATGTATGGTATTATCGGGACTGCAGTTGTGCTTGGAGTGATCATTGTACAGATTATAAAACGCTTTGGTGTCAAGTCCTTTTACGGGGAGCCCATTGAATTTGAACCCAAGGAAAAAAGCGTTCCGCGCTATATAATTGGTGGGTTTATATTTGGTTTGGGTTGGGCCCTGGCAGGTGCCTGCCCAGGACCGATGTTCACCCTTGTCGGGGCCGGGTACATGCCTATTCTGATCGTTATCGCAGGGGCGGTAGCCGGGACGTGGTTGTACGGGGTAGTGCGGGATAAACTCCCCCATTAACCTTTACTGAACCATAATCAGTATGGCCCCCAGGGCAGTGAGAAAAAGGATTATCCTGCGGTAGGAAGTGTCCCGAATAAGCCGGACCAGTCGTACCCCGGCAAAAAGACCGACCAGAACTCCGGGCAACAGCCAAAGGTCTGTCCGGAGTACTTCTGCGTCAATGGTCTTCCACACAAAAATATGCAGGGGCAGTTTAAACCAGTTGGTCAGTAAGAAAAGCCAGGCCGCGGTTCCGATAAATTCATTTTTGGGAAGGCGCATTGCCAGAAAGTAAAGGTTGGAAAAAGGCCCGGCCAGATTCCCGATCATTGTGGTAACCCCGGCTGCCAAACCCATAAACCCCGCAAAGGCAGGGTGCTGTGGGACGCGTTTGGATTTTCGGATATCCCACCATCCCATCAAAAGCACACTCCCCAGGATGATGACTGCCATTGCCCATTTGAAGACTTGCTCCGGCAGGTCTTTGCCAACCCACGCCCCGAGCACAATCCCGAGCACCATCCAGGGGATGAATCGCTTTAAATGATCCCATCGGGCATGTCTGTTGTAGTACAGGACAGCGAATAGATCCCCAAACATCAGCAGGGGTAAAATCTGGCCAGTTGACTGGCGCGCCCCAAATGCCAGGGCCATCAGGGTTACTGCAAAGATTCCGGTTCCTTTCAATCCTGACTTGGCAAGACCCAGGACCAGGGCGCCGGCCAGGGCAATTAAATATGGGGTTGTACCCTGATCAGGTTGAAAGAGAAAGTAAAGCATTGGGAAACGGGTCAGAGCCTAAAGGTATTTTAAAATATAATATCTTTAGCCGGTAACCGCTACCAAACTATGGAACTCACCACCCTGGATTACGCCTTTATTATTGGGTTTTTCACCCTTGTACTTGGAATCGGAATCGGGGTTTCCCGTAAATCGGGAAAAAGCACTGCAGAATATTTCTTATCCGGGCGGAGCATGCCCTGGTGGCTTCTTGGCTTTTCCATGGTCGCCACCACGTTTTCAACGGACACGCCCAACCTTGTCACCGATATTGTCCGGGTCAATGGAGTATCCGGTAACTGGGTCTGGTGGGCATTCTTACTTACCGGGCTCCTCACCGTTTTTGTCTACGCAAAACTGTGGAGACGCTCCGGGGTAACTACGGATATGGAGTTCTACGACCTCCGTTACGGTGGGAAACCCGCACATTTCTTAAGAGGATTCAGGGCGGTATACCTGGGAATCATATTTAATATTCTCGCCATGTCCGCGGTTACACTGGCGGCGATCAAAATAGGACAGGTCATGTTGGGCTTATCCCCGGTACAAACCGTTCTGATCGGCGGAGTCATCACGGTGATATTTAGCGCTGCCGGCGGTTTTCGGGGCGTGGTTTATACAGATTTCCTGCTCTTTTTTGTCGCCCTTGCTGGGGCGGTAGGCGCAGCTTATTACCTTGTAAATATTCCGGAAGTAGGTGGCGTAACCCAACTTTTAGCGCATGAAAACGTTGCGGGTAAGCTCTCTATACTACCCGATTTCTCGGACACTGAAGCCCTTATTGGAATCCTGATCATCCCTCTGGCCGTCCAATGGTGGAGTGCCTGGTATCCGGGCGCAGAACCCGGAGGAGGTGGTTATATTGCCCAGCGGATGCTGGCAGCAAAAAATGAAAATCACGCGGTGGGGGCGACGTTTTTTTTCAATATCATGCACTATGCGCTGCGTCCCTGGCCATGGATTCTGGTTGCCCTGGCTTCCCTGGTCGTTTTTCCGGATGTGGCGAGCATACACGAAGCCTTCCCGAATGTAGAAGAAAGCAAGTTGGGCAATGACCTGGCCTATTCGGCCATGCTCACCAAATTGCCGCCGGGCCTTCTCGGGATTGTCCTCGCTTCCCTGGGAGCGGCTTATATGTCTACGATCTCAACGCACCTGAACTGGGGATCCTCCTATGTGGTCAATGATTTCTACAAGCAACAAATTAAGCCTGAAGCCTCCGAGCGTGAACTGGTTGCTGTGGGACGTATCACCACTGTGGTTCTCATGGTTTTCAGCGCGATCCTCGCGCTCTTTCTGACCAATGCGCTCCAGCTCTTTGATATTATCCTGATGTTTGGTGCGGGTACCGGCCTGATATTTATTTTGAGATGGTTCTGGTGGCGCATTAACGCCTGGAGTGAGATATCAGCCATGTTTATATCGGGGCTGATTTCCATCTTATTTAATTTTACGAGTTTGGGCAGCTATCTCTTTGGGGGAGCCGCTCCGTCAGGGGAGGTTTTAGAAGGGCTGTTGCCTGCCTGGAGTAAGTTCCCTGTGGTCGTCCTGATTACTTCAATCGTCTGGCTGGTCGTGACTTTTGCCACACCTGCCGAACGTGCGGAGACGCTCAGGGCATTTTACAAAAGGACCCAGCCTGGCGGTCCTGGCTGGAAGCGTATTGTCGATCAGGCGAAAAGAGAAGGTGTGGAGTTGGATCTTGGAAAGAAATGGAGTGTGCCTTCCGGAATTCTGGCCATGTTACTGGGATGCCTGCTCGTGTACAGCTGCATGTTTGCGACAGGGAACTGGATTTATGGAAACTATCCCCTGGCCACGGGGCTAACAGTCGCGGTGATTGTTTCAGCCTGGTTGTTAAAACGGATTTGGAGTAAAATAAAAGGTGATATCTTATGAGAGAGCGCATTGTTTCAGTAGACATTTTCAGGGGCTTGACGATTGCCCTGATGATTCTGGTCAATACCCCGGGAACCTGGTCGGCAGTATATCCGCCTTTGCGACATGCGACCTGGCATGGATACACCCCGACGGATCTCGTTTTTCCCTTCTTCCTGTTTATTGTAGGAACCTCCATTGTCTTTGCCTACAGGAACAAGCAACCGAGCCCGGCAGTTTACCGTAAGATTGTAATCCGAACACTGAAACTCATTGGCCTGGGGCTGTTTCTGGGGGCGTTTAAGATATCGTCACCCTTTATTTTACCTTTTGAGGAAATCCGTTTTCCTGGAGTGTTACAGCGTATTGGGGTTGTTTTTTTCGCCGCATCCATACTCTACCTGAATTTCAACTGGAAAGTACTTTTGGGTATAGCCATTACAATTCTGCTCGGCTATTGGGTCTGGATGGGATTCATTCCGATAGAGGGTCAGGCACCTACCTTTGAGCGGGCTGCGAATAATTGGGCAAATTATATCGACCTGAACTTTCTGGGAACCCATATGTATAAGGAGGATTATGATCCGGAAGGAATTTTGAGCACACTACCCGCAATTGTGTCCTCAATACTTGGCATTTTTACAGGCCTTGTATTGGTGGGCCCCAAGGGCAATAAAATCCGTTCGATGGTCCTCATGGGAGTTGGGATGGTTCTGCTCGGGCACCTCTGGGACCTCGTATTTCCGATCAATAAGGCCTTGTGGACCAGCAGTTTTGTCTTGGTTACCGCCGGATGGGCAAACCTGGTACTGGCACTGATTTACTATTTTTCGGATGTCCGCGGTTTGTCTTTTGGCAGTATTTTCCGGTATGCCGGAGCCAACGCGATAACCGTGTATTTCCTCTCCAGCTTTATTAGCAGTATTTTCTATCAGATAACGGATGAAGCAGGAGTTTCGCTGCACGAACAGTTATTCAATTCCATATTCGTACATCAGGGATTGTCCATGGAATTTTCCTCCCTTCTCTATGGCCTGACAGTTACGGGCTTTTACCTGTTATTGGGTTGGTGGATGTACAGGAAAAAGATCTTTATCAAAGTTTAGGAGGTATATCCCTCCATAAGCCTTGCGACATATTTACCAATCATATCGAATTCGAGGTTGACACGACTCCCCACCTTATATTCCTTAAACCGGGTGTGATCATAAGTGTAGGGGATGATGGCAACACTAAAACTGCCCGGGCCTGAATCGACCACCGTAAGGCTTACCCCATCTACTGTTATGGAACCTTTTTCAATGGTGATACGGCTGGGGTGCATGTCGTATTTGAAATGGTATTTCCAGCTACCCCCGAGGTCTTCGACCTGAGTGCATTCGGCAACCTGATCCACATGCCCCTGAACGATATGCCCGTCCAATCTGGCCCCGAGGGCCATTGCGCGCTCCAGATTGACCTTATTGCCCTTTTTCAGGTCCCCCAGGTTGCTTCTCCGCAGGGTCTCTTCAATGGCCGTAACCGTATAGGAGTCGCCTTCGATGGCTACCACGGTGAGGCAGACTCCGTTGTGCGCAAGGCTCTGGTCAATTTTTAACTCTTGCGCCAGAGGAGTTTTAAGCGTGATATTCAGGTTGGTCTGGTCGTTTTCCAGATGTTGGACTGTGCCGAGGGTTTCGATAATACCTGTAAACATAGTAAGGGGAAATTGAGTAATTTTGACGGGATTTATAAGATACAAAGGTACAGATTCATGCAGGATACGGAGGATAAAATTAAAGTGGGTATTTCAATAGGCGACTTGAACGGGATTGGTTCGGAAGTGGCATTGAAAACATTCGAAGACAGCCGGATGCTCGATTTTTGCACCCCGATTTTTTTTGCTTCCAATAAGACGATATCATTCCTTTCCAACCATTTTAAAATACCGATTAAGTTTCATGGGATTCCGGATGCTTCGGATGCCATTCACGGAAAGGTCAATGTGGTCAATGTATGGAAAGAAACCCCTGAAATTACATTTGGCCAACCCACAGAAAAGGCGGGATCCTTTGCCATACGATCACTCCAGGCTGCTGTGAAAGCCCTGAAAGAGGGGAGTATTGATGTCCTGGTAACCGCACCCATCAATAAAAAGACGATTCAAAGTAAGGATTTTAAATTCCCGGGGCATACCGACTATCTCGCTCGGGAACTCGGGGGTAAAAGCCTGATGTTTATGGTGACGGACACGCTCAAGATCGGATTGCTGACCGATCATGTCCCCGTCAAGGAAGCCCCATCGCTTATCACCAGGGGTTTGATTCTCGAAAAGGTCCGCGCCATGGAGAATTCCCTTATCCGGGATTTCGGGATTTCCAGGCCTAAAATCGCAGTGCTTGGCATCAATCCGCACAGCGGCGACGACGGCGTCATTGGTAGTGAAGATGACGACGTGCTCAGGCCGGCCCTGAAGGAGTTGTCTGAAGGCAAACATTTGGTTTTCGGGCCGTATGCAGCGGACACTTTCTTCGCCTCAGATGCCTACTTAAAATTCGATGGTGTTTTAGCTGCCTATCACGACCAGGGCCTGATCCCTTTTAAGACCCTTTCCTTTGGTAAGGGTGTAAACTTTACGGCAGGATTGGATCGCATTCGCACTTCGCCTGATCATGGGACGGCTTTTGATATTGCCGGAATGAATAAGGCGAACCCGGAATCTTTTAAAGAAGCTGTGTTTACCGGAATACATATTTTCCGTGAGCGGTTTCAGTACGACGAACTAACGAGGAATCCACTTAAAAAGAGCCGCTTGAGACGTCGCGGGAAAGGGGAAGATCGATAGTCAATTATTGGTTTAAATACTTTGGTTTTTATAAAAATTAAGTATCTTTGCACGCCCTAATTGAATGGAAAAGGAGATGAGGCATAAGGAGTTTGAAATTCCTTTTTCGGGATTAAAGCTGGGGAAACATCAGTTTGATTTTCAAATTGAGAAAGCGTTCTTTGACTCGTATCAGTACGATGAATTCAATGATGCTGATATACAGGTTACAGCGGTGCTCAATAAAATGAGTACCATGATGGAATTAGCGCTGAGCGCAAAGGGTACGGTAAATCTGGCGTGTGACCTGACCAGTGAACCCTATGACCAGCCTATCGAAAGTGACCTTGAATTGGTGATTAAGTTCGGTGAGGCCTTTAATGACGAGGATGATGAAATCCTCGTTCTTGCTGAGGGCTCACATCAATTCAATATTGCCCAGTACATTTATGAAATGCTTGTACTGTCGGTGCCTACAAAACGGGTACACCCCGGGATTAAGGATGGCACCCTGGATTCAGAAATATTAAAGAGGCTGGAGGAATTACAGCCAAAAGAGATCAAAAACGAAGAGAACGAAATAGATCCCAGATGGGATGCATTAAAGAGTTTACTAATAGACAAAAAAAAATAGCGTACCATGGCACATCCTAAAAGAAAGATTTCCAAGACCAGAAGGGATAAACGTCGCACCCATTACAAGGCAACGGCCCCAACCCTGGCAAAAGATCCGACAACTGGAGAGATGCATCTTTTCCACAGGGCGCACTGGCACGAAGGTAAATTGTATTACAGAGGCCAGGTACTCGTGGATAAATCGGAAGAGGCCACAGCCTAAGGATGTACAAACAGACTACGGACTCCCACTGAATAAAGTGGGAGTTTTTTTATGGCCTGTATTGCTCAAAAAACAATAGATAAGGGCTGAAATTCGTGGAAAATCCTTATTTTTCACGGATTTTGAGGCCTTTTTTAAGGGTTCAATCATAAAAACGTGTCTTTAATGAATAGGTTAACAGCAGCGATTACCGCTGTGGGAGCTTACGTTCCGGAGTATCGACTCACGAATTCCATCCTGGAAACCATGGTTGATACCAACGATGAATGGATCACCTCCCGGACCGGAATCAAGGAACGAAGGATACTGAAAGACCCAGACAAGGGGACCTCGTACCTGGCAATTGAGGCAGCCAAGGACCTTATCCGCAAGCGAAATCTCGATCCTGCAGAAATCGATTTGGTTATTCTGGGCACGGCAACACCAGACTTACCTGTGGCTTCCACAGCTGTATATGTGGCTTCTGAAATCGGAGCGGTCAATGCTTTCGCCTATGACTTGCAGGCGGCATGTTCTAATTTTTTATATGGAATGTCAACGGCAGCCCGATATATTGAATCAGGCCGGTATAAGAAAGTGCTCCTGATCGGTGCAGATAAAATGTCTTCGATCATCGATTATACAGACAGGACTACATGTATCATCTTTGGCGATGGAGCAGGGGCAGTCCTGTTTGAGCCTTCTGAGGAAGGTTTGGGCCTGATAGATGAATACCTCAGGTCGGACGGTACCGGAAGGAAATTTCTTCAGATTGAAGCTGGAGGATCCCTGATGCCTCCCTCGGAGGAAACCGTCAGGAATAAAAAGCATTACGTTTTTCAGGACGGGAAGTCCGTTTTTAAATTTGCCGTTTCAAATATGGCCGATGTGGCAGCAAAAATCATGGAGCGCAATTCGCTTTCCCATGAAGATGTCAACTGGTTGGTGCCTCACCAGGCGAATAAGCGAATTATCGATGCCACGGCAAACCGAATGGGCCTGGATCACTCAAAAGTCATGATGAACATCGAGAAATACGGGAATACGACTTCGGCAACGCTTCCGCTACTCCTGCACGATTACGAAAAACAGCTCAATAAACGGGATAATCTGGTATTTGCCGCTTTCGGCGGAGGGTTCACCTGGGGATCAATTTACCTCAAATGGGCCTATAACACAAAATAGAAACAAACAAGAAAACCTGAATCCATGGATATTAAAGAAATTCAAAGCCTCATCAAATTTGTGGCTAAATCAGGAGCCAGTGAAGTAAAGCTGGAGACGGATGATATCAAAATCACAATCCGTACGGGCCCGACATCAAGCGGCACGGAAACGACCTATGTGCAACAGATTCCGATGCAAGCAGCTCCTGTGGCCGCCCCTGCGCCTGTTGCTTCCCAGCCAACCCCTGAAAGTCAGGAGAAAGAAGGCGAGGAATCCAAATACATCACAATCAAATCTCCGATCATAGGTACTTTCTACAGGAAACCTTCCCCGGATAAACCGGCTTTTGTTGAAGTGGGCGATTCCATTTCTCAGGGGGATGTACTCTGTGTGATCGAGGCCATGAAACTCTTCAACGATATTGAATCGGAAGTCTCAGGGAAGATTGTTAAAGTACTCGTTGAGGACTCTTCCCCTGTGGAGTTTGACCAACCTTTATTCCTGGTCGATCCCTCATAAGGAACCAGAACTCCCGAGACTGTTTTTTAATCATTAATCCGCCAAGAAGACGCGCCATGTTCAAGAAAATACTGATTGCAAATCGCGGGGAAATCGCCATGCGCATCATACGGACCTGCAAGGAAATGGGAATCAAGACCGTTGCGGTCTACTCCAAAGCTGATGAGGAAAGTCTTCATGTCCGTTTTGCAGATGAAGCGGTTTGTATCGGCCCAGCGCCGAGTTCCGAATCGTATCTGAAAATACCCAATATCATTGCAGCCGCAGAAATCACAAATGCCGATGCGATCCATCCGGGATACGGATTCCTTTCAGAAAACTCCAAGTTTTCGAGGATTTGCGCTGAGCACGACATAAAGTTTATCGGTGCTACCGGGGACCATATCGACAAAATGGGGGATAAGGCCTCCGCCAAAGCTACGATGAAGAAGGCTGGCGTTCCTACCATTCCGGGTTCTGAGGGAATCCTGAAAGATGTTAAGGAGGCCAAGAAGATTGCCGGCAAAATGGGGTATCCGGTGATGATTAAAGCTACGGCCGGAGGTGGGGGAAAGGGAATGCGTGCCATTTGGAAAGAGGAAGACCTCGAGAAGAATTACGAGAGTGCGGTACAGGAGGCAAAAGCGTCCTTTGGGAATGGGGGCATGTACATGGAGAAACTCATCGAAGAACCCCGGCATATTGAGATACAGATTATCGGGGACCAGTACGGGAAGGCGTGCCACCTTTCGGAAAGGGATTGTTCTGTCCAAAGACGACATCAGAAACTCACCGAAGAGACCCCTTCTCCCTTTATGACCGATAAGCTCAGGGAAGAAATGGGCAATGCGGCTATTAAGGCGGCAGAATACATAAAATACGAAGGAGCCGGTACGGTGGAATTTCTGGTGGACAAACATCGGAATTTCTATTTTATGGAAATGAATACGCGGATCCAGGTGGAACATCCTATTACAGAACAAGTAATTGATTACGACCTGATCCGGGAGCAAATTCTTGTGGCCGGCGGCGTGCCAATTTCGGGTAAGAATTATGTGCCAAAGCTGCATTCTATCGAATGCCGTATCAACGCTGAGGATCCGTATAACGATTTTCGCCCTTCCCCAGGAAGGATCACCACGCTTCACACGCCCGGAGGGCACGGGGTTCGACTGGACACCCATGTCTATAGCGGATACGTGATCCCACCCAATTACGACTCCATGATTGCCAAGTTGATCACTACCGCCCAAACCCGGGAGGAAGCGATCAACAAAATGAGGCGTGCCCTCGATGAATTTGTGATTGAAGGCGTAAAAACAACAATTCCATTTCATCTGCAATTGATGAACCACCCGGATTACCTGGCTGGGAATTACACGACAAAATTCATGGAAGACTTCGTCATGGATCCGATCTCTGAGGAATCCTGAAGTCCTAATCCTTAAAGGCAATTACGCATGAACTTGAGCTACTGGGAGCTGAAAACCTGGCTGGACAAGCTCGATTTCTGTATTGTCGGCAGTGGAATTACAGGGCTGAGTTGTGCCCTGGAACTTCGTGAATCCCACCCTGAGGCCCGAATCCTGATTCTTGAAAAAGGGGTGTTTCCCCAGGGGGCAAGCACTAAAAATGCGGGCTTTGCCTGTTTTGGCAGCCTTACCGAAATCCTTTCAGACCTGCAGCAACATTCGGAGGATGAAGTGGTAGCTTTGGTGGAACAGCGCCTGAGCGGGATAAAATTGCTACGCAAACGACTTGGGGATAAAGCTCTCGACTTCCGACAATGGGGGGGATATGAAATTTTTCAGGAGAAAGATGCTGCAGTATTTGAGGGTTGTCTCAATGAAATGGACCGGATCAATGCCCTGTTGGAACCCGTTTTTGGAAAGTCGTGTTTTCGTCTGGCCGAGAACACTTTTGGTTTCAGGGGAGTGCTGCCAGAATTAATTCTGCATTCGGCTGAAGGGCAAATTGATACCGGAAAGATGATGCAGGCCCTGCTCAACAAGGTGCAGGGTCATAACAACCCCGTAATGATCCTTAATGGAGTCGAGCTCAAAAGCTATACAGACCTTGGGCATACGGTGGCGATAGGTACAAATCGGTTCGATTTCAAGGCCGGAAAACTCTTGCTGGCGACAAATGGATTCGCAGGCCATTCCGGAGCCGCTTTGGTTCGTCCGGCTCGTGCCCAAGTACTGATTACGGAGCCCATTCCCAAACTGGCTATTCACGGGACATTTCATATGGACGAAGGCTTTTATTATTTCAGAAATGTGGGACAGCGTATCTTATTCGGAGGCGGAAGAAACCTGGATCCTGAAGGAGAAACTACAACAGAATTTGGTCAGACACCCCTGATACAGGATAAACTGGAAGCCCTCCTGAGGGAAGTAATCCTTCCGGGGATTCCCTTCCGGATCGCGCAACGCTGGAGCGGTATTATGGGTGTTGGGCCACAAAAGAGACCCATAGTTGAAAAGTTTTCAGAGAATGTAGCCTGTGGGGTCCGTCTTGGTGGGATGGGAGTGGCCATTGGTAGCCATGTCGGTAAAGAACTTGCCGGGTTGGCCAACGGATAAATACCCAAATTCCAGGGCGCGTTTTTTTTATTTCATTTTATTACCTGATCTTCAGGATTGAAATCTACTCAGCATAAAGATATTGGAACTTGTTTACCTGCTTGTCGCCGTATTGATCATCATTTGGATGACTACCCGTTTGAAGATACACCCCTTTCTGGTACTGCTGGTGGTTTCTATGGCTTATGGCGCATTTGCAGGGATGTCCCTGGAGTCCCTTGTAATAGCAATTAATGAGGGATTTGGAAGGACTATGGGCAAGATTGGTTTGATCATTGTCCTCGGGGTCATGATCGGCGCCTTTCTGGAACATACCGGAGGTGCCCGGGCGATTGCCGAAAAGACACTATCCTGGATAGGTAACAGGCGAATCCCCCTTGCAATGGCCGTTCTCGGGTATATTGTTTCTATTCCTGTATTCGCCGACAGTGGCTATATGCTCCTAGATCCACTCGGGAAGAGCATGAGCCGGAAAGCGGGGGTTTCCCTCGCCGGCGGGGCTATCGCCCTGGGCCTGGGTCTGATGGTTTCTCATACCCTTGTTCCACCCACGCCGGGACCCATTGCAGCTGCGGGAATCCTGGAAGCAGATCTTGGCCTAGTCATCCTCTTTGGGGTCCCGGTCAGTTTGCTGGCCCTGGCTGTATCCATCTGGTTTGCCAGCCGGGTGGCCTCAAAAACCTATATTGAGCCCGAACCGGTTTCCAACAGTGCCCCTATACCGGATCTTGTCCGGGAGTATCGACCACCAGTTTTTTTGGCCCTTTTGCCTATTGCGATGCCGATTCTGCTAATTGTTTTAAAATCGGTATTTGGTGCTAAGGGTGCCGCGGCCATCGGAGTTTCGGCCTGGGTTAATTTTCTCGGAGAACCTGTTATTGCCCTGATGATTGGTCTGCTGCTTTGCCTTTTACTTCCCCAAAAATTAAACGTGCATATGCTGGCTTCGGATGGCTGGGTCGGTAAGGCCATTCGGGATTCCGCCTCAATACTGCTGATTACCGGGGCCGGAGGAATATTTGGCACCGTACTCCAGGAATCCGGGATCGCGGAATCCCTTGGGAATAGACTGGTCACCTATAATCTTGGGATTTTTCTGCCCTTTGTACTTGCGGCTGTCCTCAAAACAGCCCAGGGTTCCTCTACTGTTGCGCTGATTACAGCGGCCTCGATACTCTTTCCAATGATGCCGGCCCTTGGCCTTGAGACGGAAGTTCAGAAAGCGCTGGCAGTCGTAGCCCTGGGAGCCGGGTCCTCGGTAATCTCACATGCGAACGACAGCTTTTTCTGGGTAGTCACCCAAATGAGCGGCATGGATGTGCGTACGGGGTATAAACTTTTTGGGGGCGGCACCTTCCTTCTGGGCACCAGTGCGGCAGTGGGTGTATTTGTCTGCTCGCTGCTCTTTGCTTAATCCGGGTTATATCGGCATGCGTTTGTTGATGGTTTCCAGGGATACATTCAGGAATATCTTTTTCCCTTTCTCTATGGGTTTTTCCGAATCGAAATACACCCCTCTGCCCGAATCCAGAACCCCGTAATTTCGGTAATGACTCCCGAGATAATACGTGTGTTTCACGGTAACGGGCATACCTGATTTACCAGAAATGCGGAATTCGTGGGCGTAGACAATAATATTCCGGGTCGTGGAAGCATAAGATTTAAGCACCTCTATTGGCACCAGGTTTGCCTCACCCAGCAATTCTGCGGTGTAAAGGGTTCTCGGTTTTTCGAATATGTCATCCGTGTGGCGGAGGTCCAGGATTTCCCTGTCCTTTAAGACCATAATCCGATCCGCGAATGGGAGTACATCGAAGAAATCATGAGAAGCACAGATACAACTTATGTTTTCCTTTTTGAGGAACCCAAAGAGGTTTCGCCTGAGTTTATTCCGCCGAAAATGATCGATATGGCTAAAAGGCTCATCGAGCAGAAGAATTTCGGGCCTAAGGGCAAGAACACGGGCGAGGGCCACACGCTGCTGTTCTCCTCCACTCAGGAATTGTACCTTGACATCCCGGTATTGCTCCAGCTCCATTGTCTCCATTAGCTCTACCGTCCTGGCAGCCCTTTGTTCAGGGTCCGTAGCGGACAGGTATTTGCTGATGTTTTCGGCAACAGTTGCATAGGGCATCAGATCAAAATCCTGTGCCAGGTATTTGATGTATTCACCCCCGGGCAGCAATTGATATGCAGGACCTTTTATAGGGTGATTTTTCCATGTAATACTGCCTTCTTCAAACGGAAGGGCCCCATAGAGTAGTTTAAGCAAGGTGCTTTTCCCACAACCGCTCTCTCCCATAACAGCCACGTATTCCCCCCTGGAGACCCTAAAACTGAGATCCTCCAGGACCGGTTGCTTATCATATCCGAATGTCAGATGACGTACCTTGAGCATAGTGCTAAAAAAAATCCGTTTCATATGGGAAACGGATTTCTAAATTAAGGGTTTTTTATTCCTTAAAGTCTTTGAATACAGCTTTATTGGGAAGCGATTCAAATCCCATATTATACAAGGTAAAGCCAAAGATATCCGCATACTGTTCAATGGTCTTGCTGATAGGAGTCCCCGCCCCGTGCCCGGCATTGGTCTCTATGCGTATTAAAACCGGATTGGTCCCGCTGTGCTTTTCCTGCAATGTGGCTGCGAACTTAAAACTATGTGCCGGGACAACCCGGTCGTCGTGGTCTCCTGTAGTTACCAGCGTAGCCGGATACGCCACCCCATCTTTAATATTGTGGAGGGGCGAATACCCTTTGAGATACTGGAACATTTCATCGCTATCCTCCGAGGTTCCGTAGTCATATGACCAGCCCGCGCCAGAGGTAAAGGTATGGTATCGAAGCATGTCCAGCACCCCTACTGCCGGCAGGGCAACCTTCATCAGGTCGGGGCGTTGTGTCATTACCGCTCCGACGAGGAGTCCTCCGTTTGAGCCCCCGCGAATAGCGAGATATTCCGGGCTTGTATAACCTTCGGAAATCAGGTATTCCCCTGCTGCAATAAAGTCATCGAATACGTTTTGTTTGTTTGTTTTTGTTCCGGCGTTGTGCCAGTCCTTACCGTATTCTCCCCCTCCTCGCAGATTGGGTACCGCGTAAATGCCGCCCTGTTCCAGCCAAATGGCATTCACCGTGCTGAAACTGGGCGTAAGGCTGATGTTAAAGCCACCGTATCCGTAAAGTATTGTTGGATTCTTCCCATTCAACTCCAGGCCTTTTTTGTGGGTGATCATCATTGGAATTCTGGTGCCGTCTGCAGAGGTATAGAAAACCTGGTTCGAATCGTACTGATCAGGATCAAAATCGATTTCCGGTTTCCAGTATACTTCATAGTCACCGGTATCTGCATTGAATTTATACGAAGTGCCCGGAGTATTGTAGTTTGTAAAACTGAAATAGAGTTCTTTCTGTTCTTTTTTACCTCTGAAGCCCCCGGCACTTCCCATTCCAGGTAATTCTACCTCCCGGACAAGATTCCCGTCATAGTCGTATTGCAGTACTTTTGAAATAGCGTCCACCATATATTCGGTAAAGAAATACCCTCCTCCCGTACCCGGCACCAAAACGTTTTCGGTCTCAGGGATAAAATCTTGCCAGTTTTCAGGACCCGGGTTGGCTGCATCTACAGTTACAATCCGTTGGTTGGGAGCCTCCAGATTGGTCACGATGTAAAGTTTGGATCCGACATTTTCAATCACATAGCTGTCGCTATCCTCATGATCGAGGATGGGAACTATCGGCGCATCAGGACGGCTCAGATCCCGGAGGAACAGCTTGTTTCCGGAGGTCGTGTTGGAGGCTGAAATGACCAGAAACCGGTCATCCTCAGTTACAGTTGCGCTGACGTATCTGTGTTTTTCCCCGGGAACACCCCCGAAAATAAGCTGATCCGCTTCCTGTGGGGTACCCATTTTATGGTAGTACACCTTATGCTGGTCTGTCTTTGCTGAGAGTTCGCTCCCTTCAGGTTTATCATAACTGGAATAATAGAAACCTTCCTGGCCTTTCCAGGAAATACCGCTGAATTTGACGTCTGTCAGCGTGTCCTCCATAATTTCCCTGCTCCTGGCGTCTATCACAATGATTTTCCTCCAGTCGCTCCCACCCTCTGAAATGGAATAGGCTGTCAGGGAACCATCTTTGGAGAAACTGAGGCCGGAAAGGGATGTTGTCCCATCTTCAGAGAACGTATTGGGATCCAGGAAGACTTCTGCAGCACCTTCTCCGGCTTTGCGATAAACCACAGACTGGTTTTGCAATCCATCATTTTTAAAGAAATAGGTAAACGCTCCCTCGATAAAAGGAGTTCCAAGTTTTTCGTAATCCCAGAGTTCCTGCAAACGGTTTTTAAGGGCTTCCCGATACGGGATTTTTTCAAGGAAGGAAAAGGTGACCTCATTTTGATTTTCCACCCAGGTTTCGGTTTCAGAACTTCTGTCGTCTTCCAACCATCTGTAAGGGTCCGCTACCTGTGTGTTAAAGTAGGTGTCTACGGTGTCTACTTTGGGTGTTTGGGGGTATTCTAGGGCCATTGGCGCTTGGGTTTTATCCTGGCAGGAAAGGAGTAATCCTGTAAGGGCAAGTAATGTTAGAAAGCTTTTCATACGCTGGTTTTTGAGGCTCTCAAAAATACCATAAAAAGTATTCTGCCGTCAATAGGATACGGTGTTTAACAGATTTTTAAGCGGGTTGGGCAAGTTTGGAATCAAGGAGGTATTCAGCAATCTGAACGGCATTAGTCGCTGCACCTTTTCGCAAGTTATCTGCGACAATCCATAGGTTAAGGCTTCTGGGCTGACTTTCATCCCTTCGGATTCTCCCGACGAATACCTCGTCTTTTTGATGCGCAGTAACCGGCATTGGGTATAGATTGGCTTCAGGGGTATCCTGCAGTATAATTCCAGGGGTTTGCGAGAGGAGCTCCCGAACCTCCCTGAGGTCAAAATCCGTGTGAAATTCAATATTTACAGATTCGGAATGTCCTCCTGCGGTGGGAATCCTCACCGCTGTGGCCGTTACGGAAAATGTGCGGTCATCCAATATTTTCTGAGGCTCCCGGGCAAGTTTCATCTCTTCTTTCGTATACCCGTTTTCCATAAAAATATCACAATGGGGAAGTGCGTTCTTGTAGATGGGATGCGGATAGGCCATCTTTCCCTCAATACCGGACACTTCATTTTCCAATTGTTGTACGGCTTCGACTCCAGTTCCTGAAACGGACTGATATGTGGAAATCACAACCCGTTTCATTTTGTATTTAGCATGAAGCGGGGCCAGAACCATAACCAGTTGTATGGTTGAACAATTTGGGTTGGCTATAATCTTATCCGAAACTTCAAGGGATGAGGCATTGATTTCCGGAACGATCAACTTTATTTCCGGATCCATACGCCAGGCTGAGGAGTTGTCTATCACTGTCGTTCCGGCTGCCGCAAACCTCGGTGCCCACTCCAGGGATGTGGCTGCCCCTGCTGAAAAGAGTGCCATGTCAGGTTTGGATTCCAGGGCCTGCTGCAGTCCGATTACGGCTACAGCCGCTCCGCGGAACAGGAGCTTCTTGCCTATGGACCGCTCTGAAGCTACAAGCAATATCTCATCGACAGGGAATTTTCGTTCCTCGAGCACCTTTAACATCACTTCTCCAACCATTCCGGTGGCACCTACTACAGCGAGTTTCATACCGTACACATTTTGGGGTAAAAGTAGTCAAGCAGCCTATTCTGTCAAAACGAGGCGTTTTTTAAAACAGAATCCTCCCAAATTGTTAAAATTTATGTTCGTCCGCTTCAGCGGGATTTCCCTCTGAAATCGGATAGTTTATAAGGTATGGATTATCCCATTTTGTTTTGGAATCCGAAGGTTCTGAATCAAGTGTTTGCTTAAAGGAATCGGAATGTGATGTTGTTTGCTCCCCGATAATCCTGGTAAAGCCTGGCCATTCCCGATTAGGGATTCCCCCAGGGGCTGTTAAAAGAAAAACCGCTTCGACGGCACGAAGCGGTTTAGGGTTAATAAAAGCTGCGGTGCAGCGGTGTTCGCGCATAAGCGCGGGCTTGTTTATTGCTTCTTGAGCAGGTCGCGTATTTCTGTGAGTAGTTCTTCCTGGGTTGGCCCTGCCGGTTCAGGCGCAGGGGCTTCTTCTTCCTTCGTACGTACTTTATTATACGATTTCACAATCATGAACAGCACAAAACCTACAATGATAAGATTGATGATGGAATTGATCCAGGCACCGTATCGGATCGCGCTTTCCGGGGTCACCACGGTGCCGTCTGATCCCATTACTGCTTCTGAAAGAACGATTTTAAATTCTGCAAAATCAATGCCTCCGGCAAAGTACCCTACGACGGGCATCATGATGTCATTTACAAAACCGTTGACCACGAGTCCCACGGCTCCCGCAAGAAGGACAGCAACCGCAAGGTCGATTACATTTCCGGTCATGATGAAATTTCTAAATTCTTTGAGCATGGTGTTTGGTTTAGTGATTACTAGTACTAAGGTAATAAATTTCAGTATGTTCTAACTGAATTTTAAGCTCCGGTAATTACCCTGGGAACGCGCTGGGAGATACCCGTTAACAGTTCATAGGAAATAGTATCCGCTCTGGAAGCCAAGTGCTCTGCGGAAAAACGATCCCCGAAGAAAACAACTTCATCACCTTCCTTACAGGTAATTCCGGTAATGTCCACCATGGTCATATCCATACAGACATTCCCGATGATTGGCGCTGGCATGCCAGCGATGTAAACCACTCCTTTTCCCTGACCGTATTGTCTCCCAATGCCATCTGCATGACCGATGGGCAGGGTTGCAGTGATCCGGTAATCCGGTGCCTGGTACCCCTTGTTGTAACCCACCCATTCCCCCGGTTCAATCTTATGTATTTGGGAAATCTTTGTGCGCAATTTCGATACGGGCCTGAGCAAGGGGTCTGACTCAGGATCGTTTGAATAACCATAGAGACCAATCCCGGTGCGAACCATATCCCATTGTGCCTGGGGATAGTTGAAAACCCCTGAAGTGTTCAGCAGGTGCTTAAAGGGACGCACTTCAAAGTGCTTATCCCATTGGTTGACGATCGCCCCGAATTTCTGAATCTGCCCGAGTGTAAAATCCCTTTCGCCCAGATCGTCTGAAGCCGCCAGATGGGAAAAGAGGGAGCGAATCTCTATGGCATCCGTAGCGTTGAGTTGTCGGCCAATCCATTCCAGATCGGTTTCCCAAAAACCCAGGCGGTTCAGTCCGGTGTTGAACTTTAAATGAACGGGATACGCCTGTTGTTTCTGATCTGTGGCGATCCGGATAAATTCCTGTAAGATCCTCGGGCTGTAAAGACTGGGTTCCAGGCAAGCCTCAATAAGCCCCTCCATCCCATTTGGCTGGGGGTGCAGCACCAGGATCGGTACCCGGATACCCACTTTCCGCAAGTGCACCCCTTCCGAACCATAGGCGACTCCAAGGTAGTCTACCCCCAACCCTTCGAGTTTTTGCGCTATGGCAACCGAATCGCTTCCATAGGCAAAAGCCTTGACGACTCCCAGCATTCTGGTCTTTGGCAGGATTCGGGAGCGCAGCACCTGATAATTATGCTCAAGGGCGTTCAGGTCAATTTCTAGAATGGTTTCAGGAGTCTTCTGCATTCCCGGAATTTTTGCTGGTGATTACCTGCGGATCCTTTACTTCGAGCTTGTTTATTTTTTCCTTGAGCATCGCTTTATAGAAAGCCGCCCTGCTAAGGGGTTCATATTCTTCAGTTTCCCCCAATAGTACCAGGCGGTCGCTTTGTGATTTTCGAAAGCTGTAATGAGCCAGGTTGCCCGTCCTCGGACAGATGGCATGTACTTTGGTAACGTACTCCGCAGTCGCCATTAGGGCGGGCATGGGCCCAAAAGGATTCCCCTTGAAGTCCATATCCAGGCCTGCTACGACGACGCGAACCCCACTGTTGGCCAAATCATTGCAAACGGTGACTATTTCATCGTCGAAAAACTGGGCCTCATCAATTCCCACCACATGGCAATCATCGGCGAGCAATCTGATGTTCGCTGCAGCCGGGACAGGGGTAGACCTGATTTCATTCTCATCGTGGGAAATCACTTTTTCTTCATGATACCGCGTGTCGACGATAGGCTTGAAGATCTCCACCTTCTGCCGGGCGAACTTGGCGCGTTTCAGACGCCTGATAAGCTCCTCTGTTTTACCCGAAAACATGGAGCCGCAGATCACTTCGATCCAACCGAATTGTTCTTCCGGGTTAACGGTATTTTCGAGAAACATTTTGTAATTTTAGACTAAATAATAACCTTCCGTCGTTTTCCTTCGGTAGAGGTTATAAAAGTATGAAAAATACGGGCCGGGAATTACGGCTCAGAAGAAAACGCTATGAAACGGAAACTAAGAGCTGAATTGACAGGACTGGCGAGCAAAATTCTTTCAGACGATAAAATGACAGAACTGCCCGTGCTATACGAACAGGCGCGAATGCTCTATGAGAAACTCGCAGTATTGAACTTTATTGAAGAAAAACTTCAGGACCTTGAAGTGGATGTCAGTAAGAGTTCTGTCGCATCTAAATTTGAAAAAATGGCAACGGCAGTCCTCAACGAGAATAAGCGTGTGCCGGAAAGCAATCCGCACGATGAGGACATTATTATTCCGGGGATCGATACGATCAAACACATGGTGTCTGAAATGCCCGGAGGGGAAGAACTGGAAGGCATTCTGGCCCAGTTTTTACAGCAGAATGATTTCGTGAAAAACGATAAGGATACCGTCACCCCGACTGCTGAGGATATAGCCGGAGTGCGCCCGGCGCGATCTCTTAATGACACGCTTACGGCGAAAGACATTACCATGGGGCTAAACGACCGGCTGGCTTTTGTAAAGCATTTATTTAATGACAGCACGGAAGATTTTAATCGGATATTGTCTCAATTGAACACCATGGATTCACACAAAAACTCTGTGGAATTCATCGAGAAGATGGTTAAACCGGAATACGAGAACTGGACCGGCAAGGAAGAATACGAAAGTAGATTTCTTGCCATGATCGAACGGCGTTTTTCCTGAGGTTCATAGACGGATTATCACAAGGCCGGGATGCTGCATGCATTTTCGGCCTTCGTTTCTTTAAAGAATATGGTCGGCTCACTTATTATCGTCCCAACTCCCATCGGCAACCTGGGGGATATTACCCTCAGGGCTCTTGAGGTACTTAAGTCCGTAGACCTGGTACTGGCTGAGGATACGCGAACCAGTGGAAATCTTTTAAAGCACTTTCAGATCTCAACTCCCCTGCGTTCCTATCACATGCATAATGAACACCGGGTATTGGACCAATTGGTCAGCCGGATCAAAGCCGGGGATACCCTGGCCCTGATTTCCGATGCGGGAACCCCTGGAATTTCCGACCCCGGGTTTCTGTTGATTCGGGAATGCATTCAGGAGGGGATTTCTGTAACCTGCCTGCCAGGGCCTACTGCCCTGATTCCCGCCCTGGTCAATAGTGGATTCCCTTCGGACCGCTTTGTTTTTGAGGGATTTCTGCCTCCGAAGAAAGGACGTCAAACCCGATTACAACTTCTTGCGAAAGAAAGCAGGACGCTTATTTTTTACGAAAGCCCGCATAAACTTCTGCGAACCCTAACGCAATTCATTGCGCATTTTGGTGCAGAAAGACAACTAACGGTATCCCGTGAACTGACCAAAATCTACGAAGAAACCATTCGGGGTTCAGTGGCCGAGGTATTAAGCCATTTTGAAAAACACCCTCCAAAAGGGGAGCTTGTAATCGTCGTTGAGGGCTTTAAATAGCCGGTGATGCCGGTAGCACTCCAGATTCGAATTTTGATTTTCCGTTTAAAAAGGAAAGTGATTTTTGAACAGGTCTTCCTCAATAAGCGCTTCCGTCGTGTTTCCCTTTGTCCCAACCGTATTTAGAGAGGAATTTATCCCCACTTTCCACGGCCCCATCTTCGATGGATGTCCCCATGGAATCGTTCCAGCGGTTTAAATATCCGAACAGGGAAATCACACCCAGGATCTCGACTATTTCGCCATCATTCCAATAGGTGTGAAGCCTCTTTTTAAGGTCAGCGTCTACGGTATTGGGTATCTGGGAGGCTGCAAGGGCGAAATCCAGGGCAGCGCGTTCTCCTTCGGTGAAAGAGGCATGCGTGCGGTATTGCCAGATGTTATCCAGCTTTTCCTGTTCCGCTCCGTAGCGCTCCGCAGCACGAATGGAATGGGCCTGACAATAGCGGCAACCGGCTGCATTGCTGCTCACCCAGGCGATCATGCGTTTCAAAGCTGAAGTCACCCTTCCTTCATTAGCCATAACAGCTTTATTCAATTCAATAAAGGCTTTGGATATGGCCGGACGGTGTTGCATCGTAAGGACGGAGTTCGGACAAAACCCAAGGGTTTCATTAAAGAATTCTGCCAGCTTCCAGGTCTCGGGATCGCTATTGGGGTCAAGGGGTTCTACCAAGGCCATTGTAGGGGGATTTTATTGTATTTTTGATTTTTACAAGTAACGAAAAATTATGGCTTCTTCCAACTATGTGAAAACCAGGTGGATGGGGAATATGGCTTTTGAGAGCAATAACCCCTCCGGACAAACTTTTAAAATAGACGCCAGCCCCGATGAAGGGGGTCAGGGGGACGGTCTCAGGCCCAAAGCACTTATGCTTAGTTCGCTTGCCGGATGTTCCGGTTTGGACGTTGCATTTATCATCCGGAAAATGAAACTCGAGATCGACAGTTTTCACATCGATATTCATGCCCGTCTTACGGATACCCAACCCCAGACATACGAAAATGTTCAGATGGAGTTCCATTTCTTTGGTTCGAATTTAAACGAAGCCAAACTCAAACGGGCGGTTACCTTATCAGTGGATACCTATTGCGGAGTCATGAAAATGTTCCGGAGTTTTGCTGAGGTGTCTGTCAGTTCAAAGTTTCATCACCAATAGCAGACTACACAGTCCCCAATTGGAAATCCTGAAAGGCGATTTCAGATTCCGGGAGTATTGTTAACCTAAAGCATCGATGCGCTGGATTTATAAACCCAAACCGGACAGTGAGTCGACAGCTGCTCTGGCGGATTCGCTCAACGTGGACCCTTTAATCGCGGGCCTCCTTGTTCAGAGGGGTATTCTCGATTATGAACAGGCCCGTCTGTTTTTCAGACCTCAGCTCCAACACCTGCACGACCCATTCCTTATGCGGGATATGGATCTGGCGACCGCGCGAATTGAAAGCGCGATTCGGAATGAAGAGCGCATCCTGGTTTATGGGGACTATGATGTAGACGGGACTACTGCTGTTTCCCTGCTGGTCGATTATCTGGTATCCTATTACCCGCATGTAGCTTCATATATCCCCGATCGATACCTGGAAGGGTATGGGATCTCGTATCGGGGCATCGATTTTGCAGCTGACAATGAGTTTCAACTCATCATCGCACTGGATTGTGGTATCAAGGCTGTGGACCAGGTGGCCTATGCCAGTCAAAAAGGAATTCACTTTATCATATGCGACCATCACAGGCCAGGTGACCGATTGCCGGAAGCGGTTGCCGTGCTGGATCCCAAGCGGGATGACTGCACTTATCCGTATAGTGATTTATGTGGTTGTGGGGTTGGATTTAAACTTATTCAGGCCCTGCAGTACAATAAAGGACATTCCGTTGAATCCCTTCGTCCTTATCTGGATTTGGTGGCTGTGGCCATCGCCGCTGACATCGTTCCCATCACGGGGGAGAACCGGATTCTTACCCATTATGGCCTGCAAGTGGTCAATGAGCGTACGCGTCCCGGCCTGAGGGCCCTGATGCAGGAAATTAATAGAGATCACTATCAGGTTTCCGATCTTGTCTTCCAATTGGCCCCCAGACTGAACGCTGCCGGAAGGATGCAGCACGGGGACCAGGCCGTACAACTCCTGACAGCACGTGATTATAATCTGGCGGCAGAACTGGCAAGGGAGATCGAATTATTGAATCAGGAGCGGAAGGGTACGGATAAGCAAATGACTGAGGAAGCTCTGGCAATGATCTCCGAAGATGGGGAAGAATCCCGGATGAGTACTGTTGTTTACAGGGATTCCTGGCATAAAGGAGTTATTGGGATTGTAGCTTCAAGGCTGATGGAAACCTACTACCGGCCTACACTGGTCTTTACCCGGAGCGGGGATAAACTTGCCGCTTCAGCACGTTCAGTTCGCGGTTTTGACGTATATCAGGCCCTGGAGGCCTGTGCAGATTATATTGAACAGTTTGGAGGCCACACCTATGCGGCGGGTTTAACGCTTCAGGAGGACATGTATGAGGCGTTTAAGGGGAGATTTGAAGCTGTGGTGTCGGAGACCCTCCTGCCTGAACACCGCGAACCCCAGATACAGATTGATATGCCGGTGCATTTGAGGGAAATGACCCCAAAGCTGGCCCGAATTCTGAAAGAATTTGCGCCTTTTGGCCCCGGAAATCCCAGTCCGGTTTTCACGGCTGGACCTTTAAGGGATTCCGGCTATGCCCGGACCGTTGGCGAAAATGGGGATCATCTTAAACTGGCCGTTCTGCAGGAGGATGCAGGGCCTTTTGGCGGAATTGGGTTTGGCCTTGGAAAACACCTGGGTTTGGTTAAGGGGGGTGCTCCGTTTTGGGTGGTATTCTCGCTGGAGGAGAATGCCTGGAAAGGCAAAACAAGTCTACAGCTAAAAATCAGGGATATTACAGGGGAACCACCTCAGTAATCCTTTTCGAAATACACCAATTGAAGGTCTTTCCCGTCAAAGACCCCATAACTGAAGTAGCCGATCCAATCCCCCAGGTTTATATACCTGGATTCCTTTGAGAGCTCGATGTCCAGAGGCAGGTGGCGATGGCCGAAAACAAAATAATCATAATGCCGGGCCTCCAGTTTCTTTTTGGCATATTGGACCAGCCATTCTTTGTCTTCGCCCAGAAAATGGACATCTTCTTCACCTGAAATCAAGCGGTTTTTGACTGAAAAATACTGCGCAACACGCACCCCAAGGTCTGGATGTAACCATCGAAAGAACCATTTGGCAACCGGGTTGGTAAACACTTTTTTCATTCGCTTGAATCCCTTATCCCCTGGGCCAAGTCCATCCCCATGACCGATAAAAAACTCCTTCCCACCGATCTCAAAAACCTGTGGCCGGTGAAAGACAGGAATGTTTAACTCTTCTTCAAAGTAGCCATTCATCCACAGATCGTGATTTCCCACGAAATAATATACAGGAATGCCGCTATCGGTTATTTCTGCCAATTTTCCCAAGGTACGCGTAAACCCCTTTGGCACCACTGTGCCGTATTCAAACCAGAAGTCAAACAGATCACCTAAAAGAAAAATTGCCGCCGCATCTTTGCGGATGCTTTCGAGCCAGCGCACAAATTTTTTTTCACGTGGCTGGCTGCGTTCAGAAGTGGGTGCCCCCAGGTGATTATCGCTGGCGAAGTATATCTTTTTTCCTGATGGGACCTCAATGGAATTCATCGGCTGTAAAATTACGGATATCCCCGGGATTTCAATTCCTGGGAATTGTACAAACCCCGGTTACGGATTTTCACTGGCAAACCATTCTGCATATGCCGTGCCGGTTTCCCGTAATTTTAGGGAGTGCAGTTCAATTCCCTCTGGCAGGCGTTTGCGGATCTTACGGGCAAAATCTGAAACCATGTTTTCCGAGGTGGGCTGGTAGTCCGCAAGGATTACTTTGTGACCGTTTTCACTAAGCGTTTTGGCAAGGGTTACATGTGGCGTTTTTCCATTAAAGACCGTTGCATGATCAAACGGGTCTACAATTTCTTCCTTTACGATGGTCTTCAAATCCCCAAAATCTATAACCATTCCAAGTTTCTTATGCCCTTCTTCCTGAATGGGCGTCCCGATAACAGTCACAGACAGGTGATAACTGTGCCCGTGGACGTTCCGGCACTTGCCGTCATATCCGTACAGCGCATGTCCGGTTTCAAATGTAAATTCCTTGGTAATCCGAATACGTTCCATTGAAGGGTTCTTTAAAGGCTACAAAAGTAGGAATAATGTCTGATGGTGCCTTTATTTGGATCAGGGGAGTTCACTAACTTGCATGATTATGGCACGGACCCGACTTAAGTCCATCACAGATCAGGATCGAATCTCCCTGAAAGACTCCTTTAAGGGGTGGCGTTCAATACCCCGGTTTTTCCGGGAAATCTACCATGCTGCCCCGGGAATGTTTCTGATCAATACCACAGCAAGAGCCCTGAAGGCCTTTAGTCCTGTGGTTTTACTTTGGGTAGGGAAACTCATCATAGATGAAATTGTCCATTTAACCCAGGAAGGTGCAACCAATATGGAACAACTCTGGGTCTATGTAGGCATAGAGTTAGGGGTTGCCCTGTTATCCGATTTACTTGGGCGCCTGGTTAATTTAACGGATGGTCTTTTGGGGGATTTGTATTCAAATACGTCATCAGAGCGTATTATTCGAAAGGCACAGGAACTCACCCTTGAGCAACTCGAGGACCCTGAGTTTTACGATAAACTCGAGCGGGCGCGAACCCAAACCAACAGCCGTGTTAACCTGATGAGTAATGTCCTGGGGCAGGCCGAAGGGGTGCTCTCGGTGACTTCCCTGATCGCAGGGCTGATCTATTTTGAGCCCTGGCTGATCCTCCTGTTGATCCTGAGCGTAATCCCATCTTTTATCAACGAAATAAAGTATTCCTCAGACCGCTATTCCCTGGCCAGGTCCTGGACCAGTGAACGGCGCGAACTGGACTACCTCAGGTATATTGGGGCAAATAGTCAGACGGCAAAGGAGGTCAAGCTTTTCGGGCTGACCAACTTCATTGCCAAACGGTTTAAAAATCTGGCCCACGAATACTACCTCCTGAATCGAAAACTCGCGATCCGGCAGAGTGTTTTAGGGGGGGTGTTTAATCTTTTGGGGATTCTTTCCTATTACGGGGCCTATGTGCTGATCATCTACCGGACCCTGGGCGGATTCCTGACCCTTGGGGAACTGACCTTCCTTTCCGGGTCCTTCAATCGGCTTCAGGGCAGTCTTCAGGCTTTTTTCTCAAGGTTTACAAGGATTTCAGAGAGTGCGCTTTACCTGAAAGATTACTTTGACTTTGTCGACCTGGAAATCCCAACCCCTGAGCATGAACCGATACCCCTGCCGGACAGCATTAAGGAGGGGTTTGAGTTTAAGGACGTTCACTTTACATATCCGGGAAGCAATACCCCAACTTTAAAAGGGATATCCTTTACCCTAAAGGCTGGTGAGAAGATGGCCTTTGTGGGACAGAATGGAGCCGGTAAAACGACACTGATAAAGCTCATCCTGAGGTTTTATGAGCCGTCCAAGGGCAGCATTTTACTTGATGGGATTGACATTACACGGTTTGATAAGCAGGCGTACAGGGATCGGTTTGGCGTGATATTTCAGGACTTTTTCAGATATGAATTCACGATACGGGAGAATATCGCTGTAGGCAATATCGACGCCCTGGATGACACAGAACTGATTCGGGACGCTGCAAGGAAAAGTCTTGCAGACCAGGTGATTAGCGAACTTACAGAGGGACTGGAACAGCAGCTTGGGCGGCGTTTTAAACGGGGTCAGGACCTCAGTGGAGGACAGTGGCAAAAGGTGGCTTTGGCCCGGGCTTATATGAAGGATGCTGAGGTCATGGTGCTGGACGAACCCACAGCATCCCTCGATGCAAGGGCTGAGTACGAGGTGTTTAAACGGTTTATCGCGTTGACAAAAGGACGCACGAGTATAATCATCTCACACCGGTTCAGTACGGTGCGCATGGCCGATCGAATTCTGGTGCTTGAGGGCGGCAGGATTCGCGAATTGGGCACCCATGAGGAGTTGCTCGCCAAGGACGCGCTTTATGCCGAACTCTTTAGGTTACAGGCAGCCGGATACCAATAGCCTGCGTTTAATCCTCGGGAATGGGTTCTGCGATTTTCAAATTGTTTAACTTTACCTTGATACTGCTTATGTTTCCGAAATCAGGAAAGTGATTTAAGGATTCCAGCAATTGTATTTGATCTATGTTTCAGATTTCACAAAGAATCATATTCACAACCCTTTTCCTTGCAGGGATTGGATGTTTTTCGGGTATGAGTCAGGACGCCGGAGCAAATACGGTTTCAAAAGATAGCTCTGTCACCCCATTTCAGAAAGGCAGATGGCTCACCGGGCTCAATGGGAGCTTTAATTCCAGCACACTTGAACTGAGGTCTTCTGATGACCTTATTGCCACCAATTCCTATGCCCTTGAAATATTTAGCGGGACTTTTTTTAAGGATCGATGGTTCCTGGGGGCCAATATAGTCGCCAGGAGTAGCAGCGGGAACGGACTTGTAGACACAGAATCCGAAACCCTGTTGATTGGTCCATCCATTCAGTATTACTTTCTGAATGAATCTTATGGCTCCTTATACGTGAGCGTGCTACCCGGCTATATCAGACTGAGGGAATCATCCACTCTGGAAGTGGGAAACCGGTCAGTTACGGAATTAGCGGAGGGCCCCGGATTTGCTATCAGGACGCGTCTTGGATTTGCCTATGCGCTTTCCAAACGCGTAATTCTGGACGTTGGAGTAGGCTCAACTTTTAACTGGATAGATGTACGGTACGACTCGGAGTTACAACAAAATGTATTTAAAGAATCCATATTTGCGAACTCTACATTCTTTTCGTTTGGTTTCAATGTGCTTTTAGACGAATTCTTTTTCTGATGCGCAGACTCCTCTTCTACATATTGATGCTTAGTTGTTCCTTATCGGTATGGGGTCAGTCGAAAGATGGCGCCATCATAAGAAGCGATACGCTGAAGTCAGGAAAGAGCCTGAAACTTATCGGGATCCCTGTAATATTCAGCACCCCGGAAACCGGATTTGGATTTGGCGGAGGGGGTCAACTCTTTATCACCGGGGAAAGCAATACGTTTGGAGTTCGTAAGTCCAATATACTTTTCACCGGGATTTACACCGCCAATTCACAGATTGTGTTACAAGCTTTGCCCCAGGTGTATTTTGGCGAAGGCGATTACTATCTGGACGGGTCATATGAATTCCGGATTTATCCGAATAAATTTTGGGGTATTGGAAACAACACCCCGGATACCAATGAGGAGAATTACGACATGACCAGCCATAAATTAAGGGTGGACTTTCTTAAGAGGCTACCACCATCCCTAAATTTTGGGATGCGCTTTAATTACGAGTATCATGAGCTGACGGAAGTAGAAGAAGGCGGACTTCTGGACTCCGGGGACATACCCGGTAGTGAAGGGGCTATCATAGTGGGGCTGGGCGCAATTTTTAATCTCGACACCCGTGACCAGGTGGAAGATCCCAAGGGAGGTTATTATGTGAATTTCAACGCCCAGTTTTCCAGTAAGAACTTCGGGGCTACCTATGGTTACAATCGATTTATAACAGATCTCCGGGCCTATTATCCGCTTGGTGAAAAGGGGTTATTGGCTGCCCGGATTTACGTGGAAAACAACTATGGGGATGTTCCATTTCAGTCTAAAGCACAGTTCGGGGGAGGAAATATGGCCAGGGGCTATTTTCAGGGCAGGTTTATCGACGACCAGATGTATGTGCTAACAGCGGAATACCGATGGCGATTTCACCCGCGATGGAGCCTGGCAGCCTTTGGGCTTATGGGCGAGGTTTCCGGTATTAATCAGGAATTTTTTAACAATCCCAAGTTCAGTACGGGTGGGGGAGTCCGCTTTAAAATCCTCAAAAAACAGAATACCCTTGTCCGGTTAGACGTAGGGATCGGGGAGGCCGGAAACAGTGGATTTTACTTCGGGGTTAATCAGGCTTTTTAACCCCGGAACCAGTGCAGTTCACCAAAGTTTACTTCTGGCGTTGAGGTACTCCTAATGGTTTCCTTCACCTGCTATAAATAAGGATTCGGATCCGCTACTCAATAAAAATTTGGACAAGAAACCCCCGGTGTTCCGGTACTTCAGCGTTTTTTCTTAAAGGCTGAAATGGTTTGCTGGGTGGTTTGGGATAATGCCAGTTTACCTGTCATTGCTGCCCGGGAAGTCAGAAGATCATCCCAATGTTCGGTTCCTTCCCACAAGGCTCTTTTCATGAGCATTAAGGCATCCCGGGAGTGGGATGCGAGGTCAGCGGCAAAAAACTCAGTTTCCTTATCCAGATCCGAACGGGATTCGAAGACCTTTGAAAACAGGCCGCGTTCTCTGGCCCAGTATGCGCTTTTCCACTCGGAGGGAGCAAGAGCCAATTCTGCAAGTCCGGATACCCCTGCTTTTCGTTCTACCGCTGGGGCAATAACCAAAGGAGCAATTCCAAGACCGATCTCCGAGAGACGCAGCGAGGCTTTGTCAGAAGCCATCACATAGTCGCAGGAGGCTATCAGGCCTACTCCGCCACCTACTGCTTTACCATGTACTTTACCAATAATCGGGATGGGGCAGGTTCGCATACTGTTGATCAACCGGGCAAAACCATTGAAAAATGCAGTGCTTTGTTCCGGAGTTGAAATCTCCAGGAGTTCATCAAAAGATGCTCCTGCGCAAAAGGCCCGGTCTCCTTCAGATTGAATGAGAATAAGTGCGATTTCCGTATTGGCCCCAAGGCTTTCAATCTCCTTGCAAAGCCGGCTGAGAAGCTCTGAATTCAAGGAATTACTGGAAGGGTGTCCAAACTCCAGTATGGCCAGGCCCCCGTCTAAACGGGTGTAGAGACTACCTTCTTTGCGCGTTGTTCCCATTGTTTTAAATCAAATTTAGACGTTTTGTAAGAAGGGGCGAAATTTTCTCCGGAACTTCCAGATCAGCGTTCCACCCCGGACAAGCATCCAACATGTAAAAGCAGCCCAGATTCCATATAGTCCCAGATTCAGGGCTTTTCCTGCGTATAGCACGGGTAAAAAGACCAGAAAGGTCGCCAGGAGCAGGACATTCCTCAGGTAGCGCATTTCCCCCAACCCCTTGAAGATGCCATCGAAGATAAAAGCAATCGTATTGATTGGCATCCCCAGGATTACAATAATGAAAATACTGTAAAAGGCGCTGAGCACAGCGGGTTCAGAAGAGAAAACACGGCCTATGGGATAATAGAATATGCCTCCAAGTAACATGAGCATTACGGAGATCCAAAGACCATAACGGGTGATTTTTTTACTGAGAAGCCAGAGGCTGTCGTAGTCCTGTGCCCCTAGAAAACGACCTCCCAGGATTTTTCCGGCAGCCGAATAGCCATCTATAAAAAAGGCAGCGAACAGCCAGAGATTCACGGCTATGGTATGTGCTCCAATAGCTTGATCTCCCAGTGCGGTTGCTTCACGAACCCCGAAAAGAAGGGCGATATTTAGAGAGAGGGTTCGGACAAAAAGATTCAGTGCCATACCTATAAGCCGTTTCAATTCCGGGTGCAATGACCATTCAGGGAGGAGTCGAATGGAGGTTTGTGTGACCAGCAACCAAAGCGCCATGACCGCCATCACCCCCTGGGCGATCAGGCTTGCCCACGCTGCCCCCTCCAGACCCATAGGGGGGATCCAGTCTGTGATCCCATACACGAGGATCAGATCCAGGATGATATTTAATCCAGCCCCTGTAATGGCGATAAGCATAGGCCATACAGTATTTTGAAGCCCCTGGAAAATACCCATTATGGCAAAGACAAATAGCGTAAGGGGGAATCCCCAAACGCGTATTTCGTAATAGGCAACACACCGATCGAGAATTTGCCCGGAGGCGTTTAGAAGTTCAAAGATCTCGCGGCTTAAAGGCAATGAGACCAACAAAATGATCAGGCTTATTCCAATGTTGATGCTTATGGCCTGAGCAGGAAGGGACTGTATTTCGGATAGCCTGCCGGCACCATAATACTGAGCTATAATTGCCGAAATGGCAGAACGGGTTTGCCCCAGAATCCAGATCAGCATACTGAGAAAAGATCCGACAATCCCAATGGCGGCCAGGGACTCGAGGCCATTTTCGGGTATATTCCCGACGATGGCAGTATCTGTTATACTGAGCACGGGTTCCGCGATTCCGGCGATCAGTGCCGGAATCGCCAGCTTGTTGATATTCTTGAAAGTGAGGACCGAATTCACCAGGCGAAGATACGCGGAGTCGGCAATATTAAAAAGGATTCAAGGATCTACCTGGGGGCTTATTCCTTAATTGGCACCGGTATTTCATACTTTTGAGGCACCCTCGTGATTCAGGCTTTTTATTGTAAATTTAAGTTGTGTAATTAAATCTTTAGTATGAAAAATTTTCTGGTTCCTGTCGGAAATTCAAAAGACTCTTTTGAGACACTGCAATACGCAGTTAAGTTCGCTGCTCATTTTGATGCCGTAATCTATGTGATGGAGGTTTTAAATGTGACAAGCAGGGCCGGGGATCTGGCAAATATGACCGAAAAATTTGTAGCCAGCAGCCGGGAACGCGTGAGGGAACTTATCGGGCGTATCGATCCCGGATCCGTAACCATCAAAGTGGCCACCTATTCCGGAGATCTTATCGACGGTTTGAAAGAGATAGATGCTGAACTTGGGATTGACCTTATCATTATTGCCCCCAGGTCCGTTGAGGTAGATGAAGAACTCTATCTTGGGAGTACTTCCGGCAGTATCATCAAAAGAACGGACATACCTACCCTCATTGTTCCGAAAGGGGCAAAATTTGTACCCTATAAGAATATCCTGGCAGCATTCAAGTCAGGAGTTTTAAAACGGAATCGCATCTTAAATCCGCTGATTGCCATACAAAAGGAGTTTTCATCAAAAATCAGCCTGTTGCTGGTCAAAACCCCCGGATATACAGACGAGGACTTAAAAATAAACACCGCGTTGATGGATGTCAGCTCCGAAGTAACCCTTACCGAACACGCCAAGACCTATCTCGGCGTGCTGGAGCAAATCAAAACGCATCAACCTGACCTTCTTTGTGTTTTTCGAAGGAAGCGGGGCTTTTTCTCAGCCTTATGGGAGAAGAACCGAATTCTGAAATCCGAGTTTTCAGTTCGGATTCCGGTTTTGGTCCTTAGCGTTAAAAAGTTTTGAAACAGATTTCTAAGCGCAATATTCAGTAACTGAAAGGACATTGCAGCTTATGGGAATAACTTGTTTAACGGGGGTGGGGGTCAGTGCCCCAATTCCACACGAATGACCCCTCTCAGATCGGGGTGAATCCTTGGATCGCATAGTTGTAGCCTCCTCAAAACCAAAAAAATTCCGCTCGGGCAGGCTCGGCGGGTTTTTTAATTTCTGGATCACGTCATGAAAATTGCGATTGATCCTGGAAAATACCGGAGTAGCTGCGCTGCTCCAGGTCCGAGCCTCCAAATAGCTCCGGTGGAGCTATTTTAGCGAGGAGACAGGCGGTGTGGTGGCCTTGAGATAAATGAATTGCTCCAGGAGTAGCTGCGCTGCTCCGGATAATCTCCAGTCCTGCAATTACAGTTCACTTCGCCTATTGGCTCAGGTGTCTTAAAACAAAAAATCTGCTCAGGTAAACCTGGCAGATTTTTATGATTTTAATCCACAGCCGAACTGTAATCGTGAACCGTGAGTGATCGTGGAGAATACCGGAGTCGAACCGGTGACCTCTTGCATGCCATGCAAGCGCTCTAGCCAGCTGAGCTAATCCCCCGAACTAGAACGCAAAAAAAAGACTTTTTAGGGAGGTATCAAAATACAGGCCTTATTTTATCTTTCATAAAGGCCCGATTGCTTTTTTCAGACTATTTTTGGGACAATTAGGACAAAACACAGACAGATGGAAGATTTAAAAGGCAAGGTTGCATATATAACGGGAGGTTCCAAAGGCATAGGACTCGGTATTGCACGGGAATTAGTCGATAGCGGTATGCGGGTTGCAATTTCCGGACGGGGGGCATCGGACCTGGAGAATGCTGTGGCGTTACTCGGCCCGGAAAACGCCATGGGAATCATATCAGACGTAACACGGCTTGAAGATGAAACCTCCGCCGTTGAGAAAATCATCGATCGCTGGGGACAGCTTGACGTCGTTGTAGCCAATGCAGGGGTTGGACATTTTGCACCTATCGATGAATTGGAAGCCAGTGCATGGCACCAAATGATCAACACCAACCTGAATGGGGTCTACCATACCCTGATGGCCTCTATGGACCCACTAAAGGCTTCTAAGGGCTATTATATTACTATTGCAAGTCTTGCGGGTACTAATTTCTTTGCCCAGGGAGCGGGATACAATGCGACAAAATTTGGCGTAGTAGGATTTACGCAGGCTGTGATGCTGGACTTAAGGCCGCACGGGGTAAAAGTATCCACCATTATGCCGGGGTCTGTATCTACTTATTTTAATGATCACACCCCATCTTCCAAGGACGCCTGGAAAATTCAGCCGGAGGATATTGGCCGGTTGGTAAAGGATCTTCTTCAAATGCATCCGAGGACGTTACCCAGCAAAATAGAAGTACGGCCTACGCGCCCGGATTTAAAGTAATCAGATCCGTTCTATCGGCTCTATCGGAATAGTTGCATTAAAGAGTTCAGCGATAAGTGATTTAAGGGTCTCCTCAAAATGCAAAAGGACCTTTCGGTTAATGACTTCGTCCTGTTTATTGGGAGCAGTTTTTATTCCAAACCATTGAAATTCCGAACGGATATTCTTAAAAGAGAATACGCCTGCCCTGAAATTGGAGTCCGGCTCCTCAATTTCTTGCTGCATTAGCCAGGCGTAACACATTACCTGAAAAGCTTTGGATTTCTTCGGGTCTTCGCGCAGGCTTTGCCAATCCGTAATCCTCAGGTTGGTGGGCTCCACCCTTCCCGTTTTATAGTCAATAATATGCAAGGCGCCGTCCACGGTTTCAACCCGGTCAACGGTACCTTTAATACGAACCGGAAAATCACAACCTGGAACATTGTTAAGCAAGCGCGTTAACTTTTTCTCAATTCCCAGGATGCGTACTTCGTGCAATTTGATGCGCTTTAATTCTATTTCAAGGAATAGTTCAATGTATTTCCCCATAACACTTAAGGCAATCAGGTTTTTCCCACCTGCTTTGCTCCCTTTGAGATAGTGTTTCTCAAAAGCACCTGATAACACCTCGGGGACCTGGTTTTTCATCTGCCTGAGATGTTCGGGCGTCAGAATCTGTCCAAGTAAGGGCAGATAAAGGAGTTCAAGGGTTTCATGAATGACGTTTCCAAAGGTATTTGCCGCAATGGTTTCTTCTAAAAGCAAAGTATCATGGATTCCCAGAATCGTTTTACGGTAGAATTCAAGAGGATCTTCGATATATCTGCTAAGGGAAGTAGGTGAAAATCCCGTAGAGGCCTTCCTGCCAAGGTACTCCAGTAAAGACGAACTTTTGTCTATCGCTTTCAGGAGGGTAGGAGCAATACCGGATTCAGGAGCTGCCAGATTATGCTGTATAAACCCGGACATCCTGGGGTCGTTCCTCAATTGATGTATAAAGCGGCTTGGCTCTCCGCCTTCGAGGACATCGGGTTCCGTATTATAGCAGATGTATATGTTTTTGGCCCTTTGCAAGAGGCGATAGAAGTGATAGGTATATACGGCATCTTTTTCCTTAAAGGTGGGGAGTCCAAATTCTCTTTTAACTTCGAAAGGAATAAAAGAGCTGTTCGTTTTACCTGCCGGAAGTACCCCTTCATTTACCGAAGTTATCACCACAGTTTCAAAGTCCAGGCACCTGCTTTCGAGCATCCCCATTATTTGTAATCCTTCCAGGGGTTTTCCTTCGAAATCCAGGGTGTCCTCTGCCAAAAGTTGCTCAAAAAGCATAAGAAGGGACCTGTTATCCGAAATAAAGGGGTAGGTGCGATTTAAATCGGATAACTGATTGAATAAAAGGTGAAAATGCCTCAGGAATTCAAGGCTTACCGTATCCTGAGAATTCATATAAACGCGCTTTAAGTCCTCAAGAAGGTCCGTAAAGCGGGCAATCAACTGCCCTGGCCCCGGAGGCGGATACAAAGAGACCAGGGTTTCAATTTGCTGGGGAAACCCATAATACTGGAGATCTTTTGAATTCAGATAGATAATGTTATCCCGAATAATGCGTCCTGAAGCCACCGTGCTGTTAAAGCCCATCTCCGTAAACCACTCCTGAAGAAAGGGATGTGTCAGAAGTTCAAGTAATGTTTTTGCCTGTACTCCTCTTTTTGGGTTACCCTTATACAATTGGAAGAGCACCTTAAAAAGGTGCGCCAGGGAACTGTCTTTTAAAGGATAGCCCATGGTTATATTCACCCCGTCCAGGGCTTCGGGAAGGCTGTGTAATACAGGGTTTAAAAGGCTTTCATCTCCCAGGATCAGGGCTGTGTTTTCCAGCTTTCTGGAATCCTCCTTCAGGAGGTCGCCAATGAGACCCCCGGCGTATTTGGCCTGGGCAACAGATTTGGGCAGGCCTGCAATCTGGATGTTTTTTTCAGTACTGAAGTGCATGCCGACCCCCTTGGGAGCCACATTTTTTAAGGATTTCCAGGAATTGAAATGTTTTCTAAGGAAGTAACCTGCATCGTGGAGGGTATTCTCGAGGTAATATTCATCGGCATCCCAGAAGATATCCGCCCGATCATTTTCGAGTAGTTCCCGAATAATGAATTCCTCAGCCTTATTCAGGGCATTAAAACCAGCGAAAATATAATGCAAAGAAGGATTCAATTTCTGGTATTCAGCAACCCTGGAGGCGGCCTTTCGATAGACTTGCCCCTGATACCCCAAACCCTCTTTCTCGAGACGATTTCGAAATCGCTGGTAAATGGGCAGCAGTGATTTCCAGAAGCGAACTTGTTTATCGATCATTGGGGTAGAACTTCCATCTGGTGTCCAATGCCTGATTTCCTGAAGGGAACCCAGATAGTCAAAAAATTGGATCTCGTCTACCAGGTACCGGTCGATTTCATTGAAGTCCTGAAGAAGCATCCCACCCCAGCGACTGAAGTCGTAGAAAGATTCCTCCTCCAGGCCTTTTTCATCTCTATAGGCTTCGTAAAGATTGAACATCAGCTTGGTGGACGTGGCGTATTGCAGCTCTGAAATTTCGGCAATGAAGGTCTCAATACTGAGAATTTTTGGAGCCAGTAGCGTCTTATGTGTTTTTGTGGCCATCAGGTTCTTCAGGAAATAGCCGGCCCTTTTACTTGGGAGGATAAATACATAGTCTTCCGGCTTGCTGTGCCAAGCACCAAAATCTTCTAAAACCGATTCAAGGAATGAGATCATGTTTAAAAATAAAAAAAAAGCCCCGGCAGAAATGCCGGGGCTTTCATTATGTAAGAATGTTTATTCTTAGTTATTCGGAGTTTCACCGTGAATCTCAACCCTACGGTTGGTTCTTCTACCTTCGCGGGTGTTGTTATCCGCGATTGGGCGCTCTTCACCATATCCTACAGAAGTCATTCTTTCAGAAGGAATACCTTTCTCGATAAGGTAATTCATTACAGATTGAGCTCGCTCACCTGACAATCTCTTGTTAAGGGCGTCGCTACCAGTGCTGTCGGTGTGACCTTCAATTCTGAATTTAACGTTAGGATAATCGTCAAGAATATCGGCAATGTTATCTAGAACATCTGCTGACTGAGGCTTGATCGTTGATTTACCAGTGTCAAACAGGATCGTCTTAGCGTAATCCAGAAGCGTCTTACGAACGGCTTCAGTTACTTCAGGACAACCGTTGTTGGCAACTGTTCCTACGAGGTCAGGACAGAGATCATCTTTGTCTGGAATTCCGTCACCGTCACGATCTGGCCATGGGCATCCGTTGTTTTCAGCTGGACCTGGCTCATTAGGACATTCATCGTCTTTGTCAGCAACTCCATCGCCGTCAGCATCAGGACATCCTGCAAGAGCAACTAATCCTGGAGTGTTTGGACAAGCATCGTCTTTGTCGATTACAGTATCGCCGTCTGAATCAGGGCAACCGTTGTATTCAACTGGACCTGGAGTGTTCGGACAGGCATCTTTGGAATCTTCGATACCATCGCCGTCTGAATCAGGACAACCGTTGAAAGCTTCAAGTCCGGGTACTTCAGGACAAGCATCGTCTTTGTCGTAGATGCCATCACCGTCTGTATCTGTACCACCGAAGCGGATAGAAACACCTGCCATATGCTGGAAGTGCGTTACACCGTAGTCTTCGAAAGTGTGTTTGTAAGTAGATTGAAGGGTAAGTCCGATCCAGTCACTGAACCAGTAATCAAATCCAAGACCACCGTTTACAGTACCAGCTCCAATTTCGTCTACCCAAGTATAACCCCCACCAATTTCGATGAAAGGAGTAAAGCGACGTCCTTGAAGGAAGGCATATTTAAGAACACCATCAACAGCGTAATGAGATACGTCGTCTACTCTGGTGTCGCCTAGTTTGCTAATCCTGTTCAGGGATCCACGAACACCAGCGGAGAAACCATCTCCTACATAACGCGAAATACCCAGGTAAGAAACGGATGGCAAAATGTTCCAGTGGTCATTCACATTGAAGTACTCATCAAACAAACCTCCTGTTTCATAATTCGGAAGGAAAGAAGCAGGTGTGGAATTTGTAGGATAAACATCAATAGCGTTTATACCAATTGTGAACTGCCACGGATTATCCTCATCCTGAGCTTGAATGTTGTTAAACCCTAAAAGGATAAGGGTCACAACTAATAATCTACAAAGCTGTTTCATGTTCAAATTTTTAAGTTTAAGTGTTTATCAGACGCAAATGTAAGTTGTTAAGAATTATTAACAAAATCAATTTCCCATTTTTTATCGCATTTTAGGCCACCTCAATACCTTAATATGTATATGAGTTTATATTACATTTAATCCCTTACCTACCTCTATGAAAGCCTTTATAGCCCGATCCAGGTGCTCTTTAGTATGCGCAGCAGAGAGTTGAACGCGTATACGAGCCTTGCCCTTGGGCACTACAGGATAGAAAAACCCTATAACGTAAATTCCGCGATCTAAAAGCATATTCGCCATATCCTGGGAAAGCTTGGCATCGTATAGCATTACGGGTACAATGGCAGAATCCCCATCAATGATATCAAATCCGGCTGCTTTCATTCTCGTTTTGAAATAGATTGTATTCTCATCGAGTTGCTGTTTTAGACTGTTGTCCCGCTCCAGCAATTCAAAAACCTTTAATGAAGCCCCGACGATGGCGGGAGCCAGGGAGTTCGAGAAAAGATACGGGCGGGAACGTTGCCTGAGCATTTCAATAATCTCTTTTTTTCCGGTCGTGTAGCCCCCCATAGCCCCCCCCATGGCTTTTCCGAGGGTTCCTGTGATGATGTCTATCCGTCCCATGACTCCTTTTTCTTCCAGGGTTCCGATCCCTGTCTCGCCTATAAATCCCGTAGCATGGCATTCATCGATCATGATCATTGCATCGTAGCGTTCTGCCAGGGTGCATATTTCATCCAGAGGGGCGACAAGTCCGTCCATAGAAAAAACCCCGTCTGTTACGATGAGTTTAAATCTGGCGCCATCTTCCCGTGCCTGTTTTAACTGGGCTTCCAGATCCTGCATATCTGCATTGGCATAACGGTATCTTTTGGCTTTGCACAGCCGGACTCCGTCAATAATGGAGGCGTGGTTAAGGGAGTCCGAGATTATAGCGTCTTCAGGCCCCAGCAAGGGTTCAAAAACCCCTCCGTTGGCGTCAAAGGCCGCAGCGTATAAAATGGTGTCCTCGGTACCGTAAAAATCGGCGATCCGTTTCTCGAGTTTCTTGTGGATATCCTGCGTCCCGCAAATGAACCGGACCGATGACATCCCAAAGCCGTGACTGTCCAGGGTGTCTTTGGCCGCCTGGATGACTTCAGGGTGGGCGGAAAGTCCGAGGTAATTGTTTGCACAGAAGTTCAGCACTTCAGCTCCGGTGGAAATCCGTATCACAGGTCCCTGAGGAGAAGTTATGATCCGCTCTTCCTTGAATAAACCTGAGTTCCGTATTTCTTCGAGTTCATTTTCAAGATGTTCTTTTATCGATCCGTACATAAGCTATATAAATTCTGGGTTTACTTTGTTTTCGTTGATGTAAATAACGATTGCAGCCTCTACGGGATACCCCATATCTATTATGGCATCCCTGTATTCCCGGACCTGGGCAAGGTGTTTGTTATCGGGTTTCCCGGTTTTGTAATCCAGGATCACCGCCTTTTCCCCGAGGAAAACAAGCCGATCGGGGCGTAAAATTAGCCCATTTTTCGTTAGAATTTCCCGTTCGTTTAAAACACGGGCTCCGGGTCCGAAATAGGAGGCAAGTTGGGGGTGTCCCGTTACGGACTCCAGACGTTGCTGCAGGGATTCTCCATCCACCTGCTGTATCAACCCCTCCCGTATGATCTGAGATACAGCTTTATCCACATCAGAGGCATAAACGACCAAACTCAGCGCATAGTGCAGGATGTTTCCATACTGCATGGCCCTGATCTGTTCGGTGTCTCTGTACCTCTCCTGATTGCTCACAAGCCTGAGGGCAATCCTGTCCCTTCCTGTGTACTGGTAAGGCAGCGGAATCTTGGCATTCTTGATCTCAGGAGTGTGATCAGGATCTAAAGCCCCAAAGGAATAAACTGTTCTGTCATCTTCCCAAAGTCCTTTTTCAGAAAGGTACCTGAAATAAACATCTGAATAGGTCCGCGGGGTTGCAGAAGTGTCCTTTTTTGCAGGGGTTTTACTAATGATGTACAAAGCTTTAACAGCGCGCGTATGGGCCACGTACAGGAGGTTGTAGGCATCCAGTTCGAGTTTTTCCTGGGCTTCTTCATAGCGTTGAGGCGCTGGGTCACTGTAGTGCATCAGGTTTTTGTTTTTCCCGACGAGAACGGAGGTAAAACCGGCATATCGATCCGGGTTTACGGGCAGCCAGATTTTCGGGTTTTTTTCGTAATAGATTTCCGAATGCGCATATGGAAAGAGAACGACCGGGAATTCGAGTCCTTTGGATTTGTGCACAGTCATCAGCGTAACGGCATTGAATCCGCCCGGAGCACTTATGCTTAGGGAATTTTCCTTTGCTTTCCAGTGCTCCAGAAAGGTTTGTATTGAGGGATCCCGCCGCTGACCGATTTCCTGTACGATATCCATGTAGAAAATGAGGTAGGCATCCTTCTGCCCTCCGAGGTTGAACTGCCGGATGGCGAATTCCATTACTTCATAAACCGGTTTCAATCGCGCGCGTTCAGGATGGAAGTTATAGGTAATCAGAAGTTCGTCGATACCGTTCAAATGCCTGGTTATCCAGGCATGTCGATCCTCCATGTCCCGGCTGAGGTAGAATAACAGGTCCAAAGCGTGATTCTGATCTTCCGGCACTACCAAATACTTCAAAAGGGCCGTCAGAAACTGTATCCCGGGATGGTTCTTCAACAACAATGTCTCTGAAGAACTGACGGGTATTCCCGAATCCATGAGATACTGCGATAACATCACGCCGTCCCTGCCCTTGCGGGTCAGGATACAAATGTCTCCATAAGCATAACCCCTTCCGGCGAGTTCCCGAAGAATGGTTAGTGTCCTTTCCGCATAAGCGTCATCCTGGTTTTGGGAATCAGCGGGGATAAACTCCAGATGAACCAGACCCTGATTGTCAAAATGAAACTCCTGCTGATTGCCTTTAAGAAAGAGGTCCGCATAGCTTTTCCTACTCATATACGCGCTAATATGACTGAAAAAGGTATTGTTAAATTCCACAAGTGGCCTGTGGCTGCGAAAATTCTTTGGAAGTGGTTGATTCACGGGTTCTACGGGGAAGGGGTTCTTATTCCCTTCGATCAAATCCAGGAATTGCTCGGCCTTCCCTCCCCTCCAGCGATAGATGGCTTGTTTGGCATCTCCCACCAAAACCACCGATCCTCTGGCACCCTGTTCAAATTCACCTTCGAGGGCATTGCTGATCAGTGGGACGAGGTTTGCCCACTGCAGCTCTGAAGTATCCTGAAATTCATCGATAAAGTAGTGCTGATACCTTTCACCCAGGCGCTCGTAGATATATGGGGCAGGCTGGTCGGCAATATTATTGGAAATAATGGTGTTAAAAGCTGAAATCGGCAGGAGTCCTTCCTCGTCACGGAGTTTTTTAAGTTCCTGTTGGAGCAATCCGAGAACGGCAAAAGGGGCAATGTTTTTATAGGCATTTACCAAAAAATCCCAATAGTGCAATCCCCTGAGGATCTCATCAAAGCCCTTTTTAAATACCGGCAGGAGATTATCCATTTGGTGTTTTACAGTTTCTTCAACCCTTCCCGGATATAGGGGTTTTTCCCCAAATTCCCGAATCCATTGGCTTTCCAAGTTCAGGTTGAACTGCCCGGCTGAGATTTTTTGCAATAGATTTGGGAATGACTTCCGATTAAAATCTGAAAATTCCAGATCATTCGAAGCGACAACGGCAAGGAGTGCTTCGGCATTTCCGATCAGCGCTTTTTCAATTTCCCTCCGATAGGTGTTCAGTGTTTTTTGGAGCAGCAGAAAATCCTCAATATATTTCTCTGAGAATGCGTCCAAATCCCTGAAATGGGTTTCATCGAAGAGGAGCTTGCCCATTTGAAGCAGGTCATGGCTAATATCCCAGCTGCGGTCATCTTCAGCTTTTTCGAGTGCAAACTCAACCAGAATTGCAGTCAGTTTCTGATCTGTTCCCGCTTTTGCGACCAGATTATTCACGGCTTCTTCCAGTAGGGCGTCGGTATCCAGAACTACTTCAAAATTCGAACGCAGCCCGAGGTCCGGGGCAAATGTCCGCAGAATCCGGTGATTGAATTTGTCGATGGTCGAAACATCAAAAAAGGCGTAATTGTGGAGTATTTGCTGAAGCACGCCCCGACTTCTATGGATCAGGGTAGTCCGGTCTGTTTGCAGTGCCTCAAGGACTGCCTGAAATAAGGGTGGCGATTGTGAACCCTCTATTCTAAGGGTAGCGAAACCCATTAAATTTTCAAGGATACGGGTCTTTAATTCTGAAACCGCTTTGTTGGTAAAGGTGAGTGCGAGAATTCTTCGAAAAGAACGCGCTGAACCCGGCTGTAAAATTAAAGTGAGATATTCCCGGGCCAGAGTAAAGGTCTTTCCTGAACCCGCTGAGGCATCAAAAATCCGAAAGGCTTGCAGTCGCTCATCCATCAGTTGCAAATTAAGGATTCTCCTTAGCTTCTTAACAATTAATTAGCGCAAAGTGTTTGTTAAAAACTGTATTTTTGGTAAACATTTTTGATAACAAAAACCACGATTTATGTCATTTCAACTACCTAATTTACCTTATGCATACGATGCTCTGGAGCCTTACATTGATGCCCGGACCATGGAAATACATCATACCAAACACCACAACGGGTATACCACTAAACTCAACGCTGCCATTGAAGGCACGGATCTGGAGGGAAAGACCATAGAAACAGTCCTGGGCGACTTAGATATGTCGAATACCGCTGTTCGCAATAATGGTGGCGGTTATTATAACCACTGTCTGTTTTGGGAGGTTATGTCCCCCAATGGCGGAGGAAGCCCTGAAGGCGGACTGGGGTCTGCAATATCGGATGCTTTTGGCTCTTATGAGGGATTTAAGGACGCTTTTAGCAAAGCTGCTGCCACAAGATTTGGTTCAGGCTGGGCCTGGTTGTGTGTGCACAAGGGGGGAAAGGTTGAGATATGTTCTACGGCCAATCAGGATAACCCGCTTATGCCTGGTATAGGATGCGGAGGTCACCCCATTCTGGGACTGGATGTTTGGGAGCATGCTTACTATCTGCACTATCAAAACCGCCGGCCCGATTATATAGAAGCTTTTTTCAATGTGATCAACTGGGACAGGGTAGCAAAAGAATACGCGGCTGGCAGCTAAAGGCCATATCAAAGTCAATTGTCAAAATCCCGGATCTTCCGGGATTTTTTTTTGCCTCTGTAAATCAGAAAAGGGCAGAGAAACCTCTACCCTTTTCATCCCAAATCTTACCATAAACTTAACCTACTTATGCTATGGCAATACTAAAATACTGGTATTAAGAGAAATAACAAAGAAAATTCTTTAGAAAAAAAGACAGAAGTCCGAAAAGGACTACGTTTTGAGATGGAAATTCAAACAGGAATGTCTGGCAAATTTATGTGGATTGCCAAAATAAAAAGGCAAGGTTTTACCCTTGCCTTTTCCCCAAATCTTACCATGAACTTAACCTACTTATGCTATGGTTCTTCGAAAGTAAGGCAAGCATTCAGGTGTGGAAAAGCTCTTGGATGAACACCCGTTAAAACCGTTGAAATACGGGCATTGCAAATGCGTGTGGGAGAAGTAGTACGCTGTGTGAAAGGAGCAACTTCAGGGCTTGTGATAAAATAGGGAGTGATGGGTTAAAATAAAAAAGGCGGAGAAGACTCCGCCTTTTTTTCCCCAAATCTTACCATGAACTTAAACCTACTTATGCTATGGCTATCCGAAAGTAAGCCGTCAAGCCGCTCAGCATAGCAATTCAGCGATGAATTGCTTAAAACATCGATGAAATACCACTAAAGGTGTATTTCGTCGATAATCTTAATAGGCACGCTGGTTTTTGCCTTCATAAAAATTGATAAAAGCGCGGTTTACGACCCGATTGCCACCGGGAGTTGGATATTCACCCGTGAAGTACCAGTCTCCCAAATTTTTAGGGCAGGCTTTATGAAGATTCTCAATGGTCTGATAGATAATTGTTACTTCCGCCTTGATATCGGCAGGGCTGAGGATCTCAGCTATTTTGGCTGAAATCTCCTGTGCCGTAAAAGGCTCGTAAAACCTTTTCACATAGTTTATGTCTTCTGAGTCTTCCCGGACTACTGAGGCTTTACATTCTTCGTAAATATCTTTGATGGTATCTTCCGTTCCGCGATCCTTGTGAAGTTCAAGAGCAGCCCTGAAGGCGATAAAGTCTTCCAACTTGGCCATATCAATACCATAGCAGTCGGGGTACCGTATCTGGGGTGCGGAGGAAATCACAATGATTTTTTCGGGATTCAGTCTGTCCAGAATCCGAAGGATGCTTTTCTTCAGTGTCGTTCCCCGAACAATACTGTCGTCTATTATCGCCAGGTAATCCCCCTTTTCCACGGCCCCATAGGTAATGTCATAAACGTGGGCCACCAGATCGTCCCGACTGCTATCCTGGGTGATAAAAGTTCGGAGTTTGGCGTCCTTGATCGCAACCTTTTCAATCCGTGGACGTACATTGAGGATTTCGTTAAGGCTTTCCGGATTGAGGTCGGAACCCAATGCGAGTATTTGAGATTCCTTCTTTTTGTTGAGGTAGGTCTGCGCCGCTCCAACCATGCCCAGAAACGATGTTTCTGCGGTATTGGGAATATAGGAGAAAACGGTCCTGCGGATGTCCCCGTTTATCGTTTTCAACAATTGCGGAAACAATAGCCGCCCCAATTCTTTGCGCTCCTCGTAGATCTCCCGGTCATTCCCCCTGGAGAAATAAATGCGTTCAAAAGAGCATGCCTTTCGCTCTTTGGGCTCCAGGATTTCATCGATCGAGACCTGGCCATTTTTCTTAATGATAATGGCATGGCCCGGGGGCAACTCCTCTACGCTGTCGTAGGTAACATTAAAAACGGTTTGGATGGCAGGGCGTTCCGAGGCGATAACCACTACTTCCTCATCCTTGTAGTAATAAGCCGGCCGGATTCCTGAGGGGTCTCTGAGGACAAAGGCATCACCGTGCCCGAGCATTCCCGCCATGGTGTATCCCCCATCCCAGTTCTTCGAAGATTTCCGGAGGATTTTCGCGACTTTCAACCGCTCGGCAATATGAGGGGAAGCTTCCATTTTTGAAAACCCTTCTTTCTTGATATTCTTGTACAGTTTGGCTACCGCATCGTCGAGAAAATGCCCGATCTTCTCCATTACCGTAATGGTATCAGCCATCTCTTTAGGGTGCTGTCCCAGCTGAACCAGATTGTCAAACAATTCCTTGACGTTGGTCATATTGAAGTTCCCGGCGACAATAAGGTTGCGGTGCATCCAGTTGTTTTGCCTCAAAAACGGGTGAACACTCTCAATACTGTTCTTTCCAAAGGTCCCGTAACGGACGTGTCCGAGGATCAATTCCCCGATATAGGGAATATTGCTTTTAAGCCATTGGATATCCTCTGCCTTTTCGGGAGACTCTTCGAGAGCTGTATTGATTCTGAGATTTATGCGGTCAAAGATGTCCTGAATAGGTTGTGACTGTATGGATCGTATGCGACTCATATAACGCTCTCCTGCGTCCATATCGAGTTTAATACTGGCGTAACCAGCCCCATCCTGACCCCGATTGTGCTGTTTTTCCATCATCAGGTACATCTTGTTGACCCCGTAGAACGCCGTCCCGTATTTCTCCTGATAATATTCAAGGGGCTTCAACAGGCGGATCATGGAAATACCACATTCGTGTTTGATCGCGTCACTCATGGAAATAGAATTAAAAAACCAATATGATATGGTCGGTTATTGGATCTCAAAATCAAACTGCGTCAGATCTTTAAATTCTTGTAACCGGGTCTCGATTTCGTCAGGAGTTACATCCTGAATGCGTTCCGTACCAAAGCGCTCGACGCTGAATGAGGCCAGATTAGACCCGTGTATCACAGCGTTTTTAAGGTTTTCAAAAGAAATATTTTTTGTCTCTGCCAGATATCCGGTAAAACCTCCTGCAAATGTATCCCCCGCACCTGTCGGATCGAAGACTTCTTCTAAGGGAAGCGCAGGTGCAAAAAAGATCCGTTTTTCGTGAAAGAGTAGGGCTCCGTTTTCGCCTTTTTTAATCAGGACGAATGCCGGCCCCATGGCACTAATTTTACGAGCGGCTTTGACCAGGGAATATTCTCCGCTGAGCTGTCGGGCTTCTTCATCGTTAATGGTAATGACATCTACCTTGCCAATCACGTCGATCAGGGCATCCCAGGTGTGTTCCATCCAATAATTCATGGTATCGAGAACAATCAGTTTGGGTCGGCTCTTTAATTGCCTGAGTACACTAGACTGAATTTCGGGGTGCAGGTTGCCGAGCATTACGACATCGGCATTTTGGAACCCCATGGGAACTACGGGATTAAAATCTGCAAGCACATTGAGTTCCGTCGCCAGTGTGTCCCTCGTATTCAGGTCGTGATCATACTTTCCGCTCCAGAAAAATGTCTTTCCTTCTTTGACGACTTCAAGGCCTTCGATATCCACGGACTTACTTTTCAGCAGATCGAGATATTCCTGAGGGAAATCACCCCCGACTACGGAGACGATACCAGGCTGTACATTGTAATTGGAGGCTGCGAGTCCTATAAAAGTTGCTGCTCCGCCGAGGATTTTATCGGTTTGGCCGAATGGAGTCTCAATGGCGTCGAATGCCACCGTTCCGACAACGAGTAATTTACCCATTGATTTAAAAGATTTTTGCAAATATACGGTTTTGATTTGCGATACCTCATGGCATCAGGAGTGAAGTTTTGAACTACTTCCTGCCAAAATCTGCCGGGATTTCACCCCATGCCCGGGTTTCCCATTTTACCACGGGGGTGTTATAGGAATTGGAGTGCAACCATTCCTCTGCCCTGTGGATCATCTCAAAAAGTGCAGCATTTTTTTCTGAGGGTTTCAACTGTGTATTGCATTTTTTCTTCCTGACCCATGCCATCGCAGTTCTGGAATCTGAATAAAGCACACGGTTACTGCCGTGTTTTTTGAGATAAGCAAGTCCATGTACTATGGCGAGAAATTCTCCAATATTGTTCGTGCCCTCTTCAAAGGGTCCCTGCCGAAATAGTTTTTTCCCAGTTTTTGTATCTACTCCCTGATACTCCATAATCCCCGGGTTTCCGCTTGAAGCTGCGTCTACGGAAATCGACAGGTAATTGGGCGGCCCGATATCCTTCATCAATTCCTTTGAGCCCTTTTTTTTCTTGGCAATCAGCTTTAAACTGTCTTCGTAAGAAGTATTAAAGGCTTTTTCTGCCTCATCCCGGGTAATAAATCCCATGTATTTTGCCCCTTCAAAACCTTCAACTTCTTTTTTGCAGGCCTGCCAGCCTTTGTAAACCCCGGGGTTTTTCCCTTTCCAAACCGTGTAATATGCTTTTTTCTGAGCCATGGTTCAGGGAAATAGGAGGGTAGCGATGGTCGAGGGGTAATATTTGTATTCCAGGGAGTGAACTTTTTCGGCCAGGGTTTCAGGGGTATCATCCGGGTTGACAGGGATGCGTTCCTGAACCAGGATACTGCCTTCGTCATAGGCCGCATTAACGCGATGGATAGTGATACCCGATTCTTTTGCCCCGGAAGAAATTACTGCTCTATGTACGTGCATGCCGTACATTCCCTTCCCTCCGTATTCGGGAAGCAGGGCCGGATGTATATTTATAATGCGATCCGGGTAGGCGTTTACCATGGCCTCCGGAATTTTCCACAGGAATCCGGCCAAAACGATGATGCTGGGATTCAAACTTTTTAATAGCCCCATAAGGCCATCAGCTTCCTGGTAGGCCGGACGGTTGAAGCAATAGAGCGGTAAACCCAGTCTTTTGCAGCGATCAACAACTCCGGCTCCCGGGTTATTGCACAAAACACCTTTGATGGTTACCCGCTCATCCCCCTTAAAGAAATTAGCAATATTCTCGACATTGGAGCCTGAGCCCGAAGCGAATAGTACAATACGTTTATCGTTTTTCACGGAAGGAATTTAGGGTCGGATTTAAGGGCAAATGTACTATTGTCAGCTCTAAATTGTGTATATTAGGATACATTTTGATGGTAAATGGAGGTTTTATTCCAAAGTTTTATATTTTTGCCATCATCTTAATTTTAAATCTTACAATATGTCAGATATTGCATCAAGAGTAAAGGCTATTATTGTTGATAAGCTGGGTGTTGACGAAAATGAAGTGGTTACTGAGGCCAGCTTTACCAACGACCTGGGGGCAGATTCACTCGATACAGTGGAGCTTATTATGGAATTCGAAAAGGAATTCGATATACAAATCCCTGATGATCAAGCTGAAAATATCGCAACAGTAGGCCAGGCCATCAGTTATATTGAGGAGGCCAAGAATTAATGATATCCTATTCATTAGTATTTAAATTATCCATGTGGTAAACGCGCTGCATGGATAATTTTTTTTTAATTTACGCTTGGGTTGAAAGTACATTTATAGATTCGTTCCATGGATAAAAAGCGAGTAGTAGTTACCGGGATGGGGGCCCTTACGCCCATTGGGAACACTTTGGATGCGTACTGGGAAGGACTTATAAGCGGCAAAAGCGGGAGTGATTTTATCACGTATTTTGACGCTGAAAAATTCAAAACAAAATTTGCCTGCGAACTTAAGGGGTTTGATCCCATGGATCATTTCGACCGGAAAGAAGCCCGAAAGCTCGATAGATTTACACAATACGCTTTAGTTTCCTCAGATGAAGCCATTGCAGATTCAGGTCTGGACCTGGAAGCCATAGACAAATTCCGGGTCGGGGTGATCTGGGGCGCAGGGATAGGAGGCCTGGAAACCTTTCAGACCGAAGTTCTGAACTTTGCCCAGGGAGACGGGACTCCCAGGTTTAATCCATTTTTCATCCCCAAGATGATTGCGGATATAGCTCCGGGTAATATCTCAATCAAACACGGCTTTATGGGGCCGAACTATACGACAGTTTCTGCCTGTGCCTCTTCGGCCAATGCGATGATCGACTCCCTGAATTATATCCGTATGGGATATTGCGATGTGGTCGTAACCGGAGGAAGTGAAGCAGCTGTAACCATTGCAGGAATGGGTGGTTTCAACGCCATGCACGCACTTTCTACCAGAAATGATAGTCCAAAAACGGCTTCCCGTCCTTTTGATGCCACAAGGGATGGTTTTGTGCTCGGTGAAGGCGCTGGAGCGCTTATTCTCGAAAGCTACGAGCACGCTAAAGCAAGGGGCGCAAAAATTTATGCCGAAATACTGGGAGGCGGATTATCCAGCGATGCCTATCACATGACTGCACCCCACCCTGAGGGGATAGGGGTGATCAGGGTTATGGAAAATTGCCTGGAGGATTCAGGCGTTTCCCCTGAGGACGTAGATGCCATCAATACGCACGGAACGGCAACCCCCCTGGGGGATGTTGCCGAACTCAAGGCTATTTCCCACGTATTTGGGGACCACGCCCCGAATATCAATATCAATTCGACAAAATCGATGACGGGCCACCTTTTGGGAGCTGCCGGGGCCATTGAGGCAATTGCCTCTATCCTGGCCATGAAGCACAGTATCGTGCCACCGACCATCAACCATACCACGGTAGACGATCAGATCGACCCGAGGTTGAACCTTACCCTGAATAAAGCGCAGAAGCGGGAAGTAAAGGTAGCCATGAGCAATACCTTTGGATTCGGAGGGCATAATGCATGTGTCTTATTCAGAAAATTTAGTTAGAAGGCCGATGACATTTCCCGGAAATATCTTCAATTCCCATCCCAAAGAGGATGGGGATTTTTTTTTGGGAATCACTCAAATCCTCGGCTTTAAACCCCGGAAACTGGACCTCTACAAGAATGCATTCCTGCATCGATCCCTAAACCTGAAGGATAAAAAGGGCAACCCCCTGAATTACGAGCGTATGGAATTTTTGGGGGATTCAATGCTGGGGACCATCATTTCCCATTACCTCTATAAAGAAGTTCCGGCCGGTGATGAGGGCTATTTGACCAAAATGAGATCAAAAATCGTCAGTAGAAAGCACCTGAATGAGTTGGGGAAAGATCTGGGGCTTCTCAATTTTGTGGAAAGCCGAATTCCTAAAGAACACTTTGGTGAAAACATCTACGGTAATGTTTTTGAGGCGCTGGTAGGTGCGATTTATTTGGACAGGGGGTATAAGTACTGCGAGAAATTCATACAGTCAAGGGTGATTGACCCCTATGTGGATATCGAACAGCTGGAAGGTAAGGTAATCAGTTATAAAAGCCTGGTCATCGAAGGATGTCAGAAACAAAAGAAGGACTTTCAGTACGAGGTGTACGAGGATACCGGAAATGACCCGATAAAACACTTTGGGGTGAAGCTATGGATCGATGGACGTATTATGGCCAAGGCACGGGCAACATCAAAGAAGAAAGCTGAAGAGAAAGCTTCAAAAAGGGCGTTCTATGCCCTTCAGGGAAAAAAGAAATAGCCGTATTGTCAGAGCTACAACGTTTTCGCAATTTATGGGAAGTCCTTAGGGCCGGCCGTTCTAGGTGAATTCCTGCAGAACACGTATCTTTACTTTTGGTACTTTGTCATGGGAGAAATGGAGGATTTGTGGGAGGACCTTCTGGATGAAACAGTATTCAGCCTCTTCGCCATCCATAGCAATTTGGAGGATTATGCCATGGCTTACGCGATAAATGCGGCCTTCGGGCTTCACCTTAAGCGTACCCGGGAAGACCTTGAGCTCAATGCCCATGGTTTGTTTGTGGTCTTTGAATGGAAGGATGAGACGGCATATAGGGAGTGGACCTTGTTTAAAAATTCGGGATCGGAATACGGAGCCGGGTCATCCACGGGACTATTCAAGGATGAACCTGAAGTAAAGCGCCGGTCTCTAATCCCCGAAAAGCGAGAAGTGGATTTTTTTCTGAAACTGGAAGGAGATGAGCAAAACCTTGGAATTCTACCTTCTCTTTTATCCATCCCCAGGGTGAGTACGGCATACAGGCTTGAAACTGCAAAACTAAAATCCAGATACAATCTAATTTACTAGAGGAATGCCCAATAAAAAGAAAACTAAAATAGTTGCCACCCTTGGCCCTGCGACCAGCAAGAGAGAAGTACTCAAAGGGATGATGGAGGCAGGTGTAGACGTGTTTCGAATCAATTTTTCCCATGCGGATTACGAAGATGTAAAAAAGCGGGTAAAAATGATTCGGGAATTGAGCGAGGAACTTCAGGTTTATACCGCTATTCTGGCCGACCTTCAGGGTCCCAAACTTCGTGTAGGAGTGATGTCTGGAGAAGTGATAGTAGCCCCGGGGGATGAAATTGTTTTTCGGACCGGTAAACCTTTTGAGGGCACTGCCGAAGAGGTTTATATGAACTACAATGATTTCCCGAGGGATGTCAATCCGGGGGAACGCATACTACTCGATGATGGGAAGCTCATGTTTGAGGTTGTCGAGACAAACCGCAAGAATGCCGTCCGGGCAAAAGTAATTCAGGGAGGTCCACTCAAATCTAAAAAGGGGGTGAACCTTCCAAATACGAATATTTCCCTGCCGGCCCTTACAGAGAAGGATATCAAAGACGCCATTTTTGCTATTTCCCAGGAAGTGGACTGGATAGCCCTATCCTTTGTGCGACACAGCCAGGACCTTATCGACCTGCAACAGATTATTGAGAAGCATTCGAAGTACAAAATCCCCATCATCGCCAAAATTGAAAAACCAGAGGCGGTAAAAAACATCGATAAGATTGTGGCGTATTGTGACGGTCTTATGGTTGCCCGGGGGGATCTGGGAGTTGAAGTTCCTGCCCAGGAAGTTCCGCTTATTCAGAAGAAATTGGTTTTACGCGCCAAAAAGGCACGGATTCCGGTAATTATCGCCACTCAGATGATGGAAACGATGATCACCAGTATGGTGCCTACCCGGGCGGAAGTCAATGACGTCGCGAATTCTGTTATGGACGGCGCGGACGCGGTGATGCTCTCGGGTGAAACTTCTGTTGGAAACTATCCGATCCAGGTGATCGAGCGCATGACCAGCATCCTTAAAAGTGTTGAGAGCTCCGACCTGATCAATGTGCCCCAGGAACCACCACATGTACGTACTAAACGATATATTACCAAAGCGGTATGCTATCATGCAGCATCGATGGCCAATGAGATCAAAGCAAAAGCCATTTCAACGCTGACCAATAGCGGGTATACGGCATTCCAGATTTCCGCATGGAGACCCAGCGCCCATATCCTGGTATTTACGTCAAACCTGAGAATCCTTTCGCAACTCAATCTTCTTTGGGGCGTAAAGGCCTTTTATTACGATCGCTTCGTGTCAACAGATGAGACCATTGAGGATGTAAACCGGATCGCTTGTCAAAAAGGCTTTTTGGATGTTGGGGATATGCTAATCAGTCTCGCGGCCATGCCCATAAAGGACAAAGGGATGGTGAATACCCTGAGGGTTACAGAGATCGAAACGTGTAACTTATAAACCGGCAGCCAGGCATTTTTCAATTCTGATATCCTCAGGAGCAAAACCAATTTACGATGAATCCACTACAAAAGGTGCGTTTAGGCATTGCAGGGTTTTTCCTGCTGGCCTTTTGGGCTTGTAAGGATGCCCCGACTTCAAACCCGAATACCCCTGAAGAGATCGGGGATACAGCTCCTGCCCAGGTCCAAAGCCGCTATCCTGAGGCCTTTGCCAGGGCTTTAGAGGCTCATGGCGGTCTTGAAAACTATGAAAAGTTCCGGTCTTTAGAATTTAAATTGGAAAACTGGCCCTTTGGTAAGAAGGCTCCCTTGACGGACCTTCACAGGGTAGACCTGCAAAACCGGAAGGTGCTGATTGAAGGAGATAAGTATCGCCTGGGATTTGACGGAGATGAAGTTTGGGTAGAAAATCCAAAGGCGCTTGGTACTCCTGCGGACTTTTACTACGCCACCCCGTATTACTTCAGTCTGGTTCCATTTGTTTTTACAGATCCGGGTACAATTCTTGAGGATCAGGGCCCCGTCACTTTTCAGAATACGCTATACCAGGCTGTGAAAGTGACCTACGAATCCGGTATAGGGGATACCCCTGAGGACTATTATGTGTTGTATCTGGACCCGGAGTCCTATGAGGTCAAAATGATGTCTTATATCGTTTCGTTTCCGGCATTCCGAAATGGGAAACAGGTTCAGGAACTCGAACCCCACGTAATTGTTTACAAGGATTATCAGGAGGTGGAGGGCCTTAAAATGCCTCATTCCTTTGCGTTTTACAATTGGAATGAAGGCATGATTGATCTCGGGGAAAAACCCAGGGGAGAGGCACAATTCTCACAACTCAAACTCACAACCGAAGTTTTCCCGGATATGATCTTTAACAAGACCAATTGATCCGGGTTTAAAAATCAAATTTCAACTGAACCTGTACCGCATTCTCAGCGGGTTCATTTGTTGTTTTTTCCGTGTTGAGGTTCGAAAGGGATATCCCCAGCAGCCGAACGGAATTCTGCAGCGGTTCCTGATATAACAATTCTTTGGCAATTTCCAGGACCATGGAAGCCGTGGAAATATAATAAGGCAGGGTTTTACTCCGGGTGTGCAGTCGGAAATCACTGTATTTAATCTTCAGGGTAATCGTTTTACCGGCTCGCTTTTTAGGTTTTAGACGTGATTCCAGCTCCGCCGCAATGGCTGATAACCGGTCCAACATGAAGACTTCACTGCTCAAGTTTTCTGAGAATGTGCGTTCCGCTCCAACAGACTTGGGAGATCGTCTGGGTTGTACGGGACTAAGGTGAATTCCCCGTACTACCTGATAATAGTGCCTGCCGCTTTTACCGAAATGCGTCTCCAGGAATTCCGGGGTTTTCCGCAGTAAATCTGAACCTGTAAAGATCCCCAAATTGTGCATTTTCTCTGCGGTAACCCTGCCCACACCATAGAATTTGCGAATTTCAAGGGCCTGAAGGAATTGGGGGACAGCCTCAGGTGGAATGGTCTTTTGCCCATTCGGTTTATTGAGGTCACTGGCAATCTTGGCGATAAACTTATTGATGGAAATCCCGGCAGATGCCGTTAGCCCGGTTTTAGTGTAGATTTGATCCCTGATTTCCCTGGCGATGAGGGTAGCTGACGGGATTCCTGTTTTGTTTTCGGTTACATCAAGGTAGGCCTCATCCAGGGAAAGGGGTTCCACCAAATCGGTATACTCCCGGAAAATCTCCCGGATTTGCAGCGAAATTTCCTTGTAGCGTTCAAACCTGGGTTTAACAAAAATGAGATCCGGGCACTTTTGTTTTGCGAGATACCCACTCATGGCCGAGCGGACGCCATAGGTCCTCGCTTCATAGCTCGCCGCGGCTACAACACCTCTTTTAGAACCGCCGCCCACGGCAAGGGGTTTTCCTTTGAGGGATGGGTCGTCTTTCTGTTCAACCGAAGCATAGAAGGCATCCATGTCCACATGGATAATTTTACGCAGGGGTACCTCTGTCTCCATAATCAAATTTACTATATATTTAGGCGATGGAAAGGCAGGGAAAGAAGGCCATAGTATTGGGTGCCACCGGCCTGGTTGGGCGTTTGTTGACCCGGAAACTGCTCAAAAACGCTCAGTACTCAGAAGTCCTCATTATGGGCAGGACTCCTTTTGGTGAAAGGGATCCAAAACTTACTGAAATCCGGGCAGATTTACACGCACTGGAAGACTTCGAACACCTATTTTCAGGAGATGTTGTTTTTTGTTGTATCGGTACAACAAAGGCTAAAACCCCGGATAAAAAGAAGTATAAGGCGATAGATTACGGGATTCCTGTTACTGCTGCGGGATTATGCAAAGCCAATGGCATCCCTGCTTTCCTCGTCATATCGGCCTTAGGAGCAAATCCACAAAGTTCCCTTTTTTACAACCGTATAAAAGGTGAGATGGAAGCTGCCGTACTCAGGTATGACCTGCCCCATACGTATTTGTTGCAACCTTCTCTTATAGGTGGAAACCGTTCAGAGACCCGAAAGGGAGAAAAACTTGCCATAAAAATTATGGGACTGTTACAACCGATTTTTCGCGGTCCCCTGGCAAAATACCGGATCATTGAACCCGATACCATCGCCGAGGCGATGATTTATTTGGCAGAGAAACCACAGGCAACACCGCGAATACCTTCTGATCAAATTCAGAAACTCGGACAGGAGGCGAAATCTTAACACTGAGGAAAGGAATACCCACATGGTAGAAATTGAACGAAAATACTTGGTGAATGGGCTTGGTTACCGAAAGGAGGCCAGAGCTCATATCCGAATAGTTCAGGCATTTCTGTCGACCGATCCGGATCGCACCATACGCGTGAGATGTACGGGACCCCATGGATTTTTGACCATTAAAGGGCGCACCTGTGACAAAGGGACTACCCGACGGGAATGGGAGTATGAAATCCCGCTTAAAGATGCAGAAGAAATGCTTGCCCTGTGCGTAACACCTCCGATTGAAAAAATTAGATATCAAGTCGAATTTGGCCTTCATACATTTGAAGTTGACGAATTTACAGGCCTTAATCAGGGCCTGACCCTGGCAGAAGTGGAGCTTGAATCAGCAGATGAGGTTATCGAAAAACCTTCATGGCTGGGACAGGAGGTGACAGGGGATATTCGATATTACAATTCGCAGCTGAGTCTCAAACCCTATACCACATGGAACGATTAGTATACATTGCTTTCATCATTATGTGCACAGCCCTCGCAGGAGGTTGCAAAATAGATAACAAAACTCCTCAGGAGCCGGTGAGCGCGGAGCGCCCACAACCACCTTCAGTGAGTAACCTCAAGAAGAAACTTGTGGATGAGGGCTATGAAATCTTTGATTACGTGGATGAGAAAACCGGAGATACGGTATTGATGCAGCAATACTTTATCGCCTTCTTAAAGAGCGGACCAAACCGTACACAATCCAAAGCAGCGGCCGACAGCCTTCAGGAACTTCATATGGCACATTTAACGCGTATGTACGAAGAAGGGTATGCAGATATTTCCGGGCCGTTCGGGGATGATGGCGAAATACGCGGGATTACCATTTACAATACCCCTACCCTGAAAATGGCAGATAGCCTTGCGAATCTGGACCCCATGGTCAAATCCGGACGTCTGCGCATCGAAGTTCATCCCTGGTGGGCTGCCAAAGGCTTTCCGTTGCGGTGATCTTATAAAACGCTCTTGAATTGCTTTAGAAAGCGGAGGTCATTCTCGCTTAGTAACCGAATATCGGAGATCTGATATAGCAAAAGTGCAATACGGTCAATACCCATACCAAAAGCAAAACCTGAATATTCCGAGGAATCAATACCGCAATTGTCGAGAACATTCGGGTCTACCATACCGCATCCCATGATTTCAAGCCAACCGGTGCCCTTGGTCATTCGATAGTCTGTTTCGGTTTCCAGGCCCCAGTAAACATCGACCTCGGCGCTTGGTTCTGTAAAGGGAAAGTACGAAGGACGCAGCCTGATTTTTGATTTCCCGAATAAGGCCGTTGTAAAATACTGCAGGGTTTGTTTCAGGTCGGCAAAGGAGACGTTTTTGTCAATATAGAGTCCCTCGACCTGATGAAAAAAGCAGTGTGACCTGGCCGAAATAGCCTCATTCCGATAGACCCTTCCGGGAGAAATAGTGCGAATAGGCGGCTTATGCTCCTCCATATATCGTACCTGCACGGAGGAGGTATGTGTCCTTAACAGAATATCCGGATCGGTTTGTACAAAAAAGGTGTCCTGCATATCCCGGGCAGGATGGTATTCCGGTAAGTTCAGCGCGGTGAAATTATGCCAGTCATCTTCGATTTCCGGTCCTTCAGAAACGGTGAAACCGATTCTTGAGAAAATGTCAATGATCCGGTTGCGAACAATTGAGATTGGATGCCGGGCACCGAGCTCCAATGGCTCACCGGGGCGCGTAAGATCACCAAATAGGTTCTCCCGGTGCCTTGACTCCTGCAGCCCTTCACGCAGCGTTTGGACCTTGTCAGAAGCGGCAATTTTCAACTCATTTACCTGTTGGCCAAACGCTCGTTTCTCCTCCTTTGGAACATCTTTCAACGCTTTGAAAAAATCGTTGAGGAGTCCTTTTTTTCCAAGGTATTTTATGCGAAAAGCTTCAATAACTTCAGGGTCTTCTGAGCTAAAGTCCTTTACGTCTGCGATGTGTTTTTTCAGTTGGTCGATCATGCAGATAGCGGTTTTCCGGTGCGAACCCCGGGTTAAAGGGGATAACAGGAAACAAATGTACTATTTTTCATCATTTGGAACGGGGATGTTTTTACGTATCCAGCGGATACATGCACCGAAAGAATCAAATATTTGTGCTTCCGGCACCAATTCGGGAATAATATCAATGCCTTCCATGAGATATCTGGGTTGTTCCAGCAGATTCACAAAAAGAATGGTGACGCCCTTTTGAGCCAATCCCCGGAGTACTTCCTCCATAGCATACAGGCCGGACTGGTCCATATACTGCATCCTTCCCAGACGTAGAATTACGGTATTGGCTTTGGGAGGTATTTGGGCAGACAGCTGATGAAAACCGCTTGTGTTACCAAAGAATAAAGGCCCCTTGAGGTGTTTAATAAAGACGGTATCCTCCAGGCTTTCCGGGAAATTTTTTTCATCCGGCCAGGCCTTTTCCGGCTGCAGCGGACGCACCTCTGAACGCTTAGCTGTCAGGTCGCCAATGGCTTTCATAAAAATCAGGGAGGCGATAATTAGCCCGATGCCAACGGCGTAGACCAGATTCCAGAAGGTGGCCAGGACCATAACTATGACCATTATCACTACGTCCGCACTAATTCGAAAGGGTCCTAATCGCATGTTTTTAGGAAGACTGGGGATGGCTTTTAAGCCCCGATAATCCATAACGCTAATGCCGACCGTAATGAGAATTCCCGCCAGCACAGCAGCAGGTATATTCGAGGCAACCGGTCCGAGGGCCAGCAGGATAAAAAGGAGGAGGATCCCGGAGATCATCCCGGATAGTTTTGTCGTCCCTCCGGCATTAATATTTACAACAGTCCGAATCGTAGCTCCTGCTCCTGGCAAGCCACCAAACAAAGCTGAAATACTGTTGCCAATTCCCTGACCGACCAGTTCCCGGTTAGGTTGGTGACGTGTTTTTGTGATATTATCGGCGACCACAGAGGTCAACAGGGAGTCTATGGCCCCAAGGAGTGCCAGGGTAAAGGCAGTAAAGAGGTAGGGCGTAATCGTTTCCAGGTCAAACTCGGTAAAAACCCGCATTTCAGGAAGGGGTAAGCCCTGTGGAATGACTTCAATAGGCCGGTAGTCGATTTTAAAAAAAAATGCGATGCCCGAAACGAGCAGTAAAGCTACAAGGGTACTGGGAATGACACGGGTGATTCTCTTGAACCCATAAATAATCAGGATGGTGATCAATGTCAGAATGAGTTCAATCCAATTTAATTTAGAAAAAGCCCGGGGGAATACGCGGATGGCTCCGATGACCCCGGAAGCCTCTGACGAGGCCAGGGATTCAGCTTCTTTATGGATCGCTTCCGATGTGATTTCCCCCGAACGCTCGATGGTTTCTTTAAAGTCTTCAAGGACCAGGATGCCCTCCCCAGCCTCATCTTCCAGAATATTTTCAAGCAGCAATTCTTCTGCCTGAGGTTTAAAGGTATTTATAAACACTTCATCTTCTTTGGGATAGTACCCAAGGGCAGGGAGTAGTTGTGTAATGATGATGATCAGCCCAATAGCGGTCATAAACCCGGAAATAACCGGGTAGGGGATATACCGGACGTATATCCCAAGTTTGAGTAACCCAAGGGTGACCTGCATCAGGCCGGCTAAAAGGAAAACCATCAATATTGCAGGCAATGCCTCCTCCACAATACCGTCATAGGTTGCAATAATACCGGCGATCACTACCATGCTGACGGCTGTCATCGGGGCGGTTGGCCCTGAAATTTGGGTGGGAGTTCCTCCGAACAATGCTGCAAAAAAGCTGAGAAAAATGGCCCCGTATAACCCTGCACTCGGACCCAGGCCCGAACTGACCCCAAAGGCAAGTGCAAGGGGTAAGGCGACGATTCCTGCCGTTATGCCGCCAAACAGGTTTCCTCTTAGATTTGAGAACAGGTGTTTCACGTGTTTTCAGGATTGGATATCAAGATACTGAATTACAAATTGAAGCGTTGTAATCAGCTGTCACTGCCAGATTCTATCAGCAGTCTTAAAGATCCAGAAATCGGACCTTTCCGGAAGCAATATCGTACATAGCACCTGAAATGATAATCTCCCCGTCTTCTTCCATCATGCGGAGTACGGGGCTTTGTTTGCGGATGTTATCCATGGTCAGGCGAACATTGGTCTCGGCAACCTGATCCACAAAGCTGAGATTTTGAGAGGTACGCTCCAAAGGATCTTCTGGTTTAGATACGGCCTGAACGGCAGGTTTAATCTTGGATAAAAGCCCTGTCAGATTACCCATACGGGCATCATCGCAGGCACCTTTAACCGCTCCGCATGAGGTATGCCCAAGCACGAGAATTACTTTTGTGCCTGCTAATTTGCAGGCGAATTCCATGCTTCCAAGCAAGTCGTCGTTTACAATATTACCGGCCACCCTAACGCTGAAAATATCTCCAACGCCCTGATCAAAAACAAGTTCTGCGGATACCCTGGAGTCGATACAACTTAGAATGGTTGCATAGGGATACTGGCCCGTGGAAGTATCACGTACCTGTTCAAGCAGGTTTCTATCGGCCTGAAGGTTCTTTACAAAACGGTCATTTCCATTTTTGAGAAGTGCGAGTGCTGCGGAAGGGCTAATATTCGCCTGGTCTTCTTTGGTAAGTGCTCTCATAGGTCGGTCGGATTCACAGGGGCTGCCTGAAGGTTTATAAATTCGGAATAATCAACGGGATTTCTTTCTTCTCCCTGCTGGGAGATCAACAAGATATCTATGTTTCTGTCCCTTGCCTTAAAAGAAAAATCACTTAGGATTTCAATAATATCGTTGTCGAGGTAGCGCGTCTTGCGCACGTCGAGCTCCAGGAAAGTTTCCGGGGGCAGTCCATCGAGTTCCTTGAGGATAGCCCCTTTATTGAAAAAGGTAACTTCTTCGGCAAGAGTCATTCGAATCCTGTGCCGGCCATTGCTCTTATCTACGATGTGCAGAAAATGACTGTTCTGGTAGCTTTTAAAGAGAATTACGACAATACCGACACCAAGCCCGAGCCCGATACCCACCAGGAGATCGGTGAAAATAATACCCAGTACTGTGACGATAAAAGGGGTGAACTGCTTCCAGCCCAGCGAATACATATGTTTGAACAAGGTGGGTTTGGCGAGTTTATATCCTACCAAAAACAGGACAGCTGCCAGGACGGAGAGCGGTATTTTATTGAGCAGGCCCGGGATAAGGATTACCGAAATCAGCAGGAAAAAACCGTGAATCACCGCCGAAAGCTTTGTGCGGCCCCCGGATTGGATATTAGCAGAACTCCTTACGATTACCTGGGTCACGGGCAGTCCTCCAATAAGTCCTGACAACATATTGCCAACACCCTGGGACAAGAGTTCTCTGTTTGTAGGCGTTACCCTCTTCATAGGATCGAGCTTATCCGTAGCCTCTACACAGAGCAGGGTTTCCAGACTGGCCACCAGTGCTATTGTAAAGGCGGTAATCCAGATTTCGGGTTGTCCGATGACTGCAAAATTTGGAAAACTGAACTGGGCGAGGAAGGAGGCCGTATCCTCTGGCACCGGTACGCTGACCAGATGTTCTGACGAAATCCCCCAAAAGGTGTTACCCTGCGTACTTATAAAAAAGAGAATACCAATGACTACCGCGACCAGGGGTCCCTGTACCAACTGAAAAAATCTGTGTCTACGGGTTAGCACCCGATCCCAGAGCACCAGAATCCCGAGACCGACAAAGGCGATAAGCGTTGAGCCGGGTGAAATATTCTGAAAGGTCCTGAAGATTTCAGTAAAGGTGGTTTCCCCGTCCACCTGCATAAATGCAAAATCGCCCTCCGGATCCGCATCGTATCCAAAGAAATGGGGTATCTGTTTCAGGATAATAATAATTCCAATCCCTGTAAGCATGCCTTTAATGACTGAGGACGGGAAATAATATCCGATAACCCCGGCCTTTAAAAGACCAAAAACCAATTGGATGGCGCCCCCGAGTACTACGGCCAGCAGAAAATTCTGATAACCGCCCAGGGTTCCTATGGCTGTAAGCACTATCGCGGCAAGCCCGGCAGCCGGGCCGCTTACCCCAACCTCAGAACCGCTGAGAGACCCTACGACAATTCCCCCTACGATCCCTGCAATGAGCCCGGAAAATAAAGGTGCGCCACTGGCCAGTGCGATTCCCAGACATAAAGGAAGTGCGACAAAGAAAACAACGATACTGGCCGGAAGGTCCTGCTTGAGGGTTTTAAACATAGAGAGTCATTAAATATTACGCGTCTTCCGTGAAATGCCTGAAGTTATTTCAGGAGGCACTTCACCTGAAGAACCTGTTTGTTTTTACAAATGCCCAACCACGTATTCATACGGGATATTTTCATGGGGTCATTCCTTTTTGGGCGCGGGAACTATTCACGTTTAATACCCAAAGCCAGAATCCGTACGAAATTTGGAAGGGTTATTCCCGGCTGAATAACAAAGATAGAAGAGTAGCGGACTCAAACTGTTAAAGAATGTTAAAAATCCTTTAGAAGGCGGAGCGCATCACCTTCGGCCCATCCCGTTTGTCCGTCGGCCAATTCAATTTTCAGCCATACGTCCAGGGAATCCTTTACCTGAACCTTGGTGCCCTCATGAAGAAGAAAAACAGGACTGCTATCCCTGTTCGGTTCAGAACGGACCGTGATTTCCCGATTGAAAATAATGGCAGGCTGGGACTCCTGGTAGGCGCGGTATCTCAGGTAAGAAAACGCGGTACAGAAAAGTGCAAGCATCAGGGCGATACCACTGCTGATCAAACCGATTCGCTTTCGATTTGGCCGATCACTGCCCAGAAAGAACAAATACATCCCGACGAACAGGAACATTAAGAAGATCCCCAAAAATGCCCATGTATTCATGGAGAATGAATTGAGAATCCCTTTGTAAAGCCGCTCCAGATCCGGTTCCGGGAGTGGGCTGATATCATCCAGGGTCATGTTTCTGGCATAGGCGAGATTATTCAGAATTTCCGTATCTCCAGGTTTTAGCAGGAGTGCCTTCTCGTAATAATAGATGCTGGGGGCGACTTCATTCTGTTTATAATGCGCATTCCCCATATTGAAATAAAGGGCAGCCGAATGCTCCCCATTACTTAGTATTTGCTCGTAAAAGCCAATGGCCTCCTCGTAATTCCCCTGATTGTAGGAGGCTGTAGCCTTATCAAAAAGGTCTTCACTTTGCGCCATACCCAGATTCCCTAACATTAGGAGGGCGAAAACAGGATTGATTAAACTGTGGGTCAGCTTCATAATCATAGGGCTTTGTCAAGGGCAGTGATCACTTCACTGGCTTTTTGATAATCCTGCTCCATCTGTACCTGAGAAAAGGGGCTGTAGCGCGCCCTTTCACAATTTTCCAGAAGGGAAATAAAACCATCACTGGCGGAATCATCTACCTTTTTTTCCGATAGTAAGGTGCGTATTTTGTCCTTGGAGAATTCAGAGGTTTCTATTTTGAGTTTGGCCTTCAGATAATTATGCAATGCCTTTTCCATGGCGACATAAAAGGATTCCTTGTCTCCAAGCGCTTTTTTCGCTGTGGAAAGATACTTTCTGGCGAGTCGGTTGGCTCTTCGGACGCGCGTTCCTTCAACATCCATTTCTCGTGCTTCCTTCTTCCTGCGAAACAGTATAAAGAGCGGTATGGTCAACAGGGGTCCCAAGAGGAGTGCCAGGTGCATCCGGGTACCGACGAACGTATTCCATTTTTTAGGAATGAGTTCTGGGGTGAGTTTGATAAAATAAAACTGATCTCCTCCCTGGACGGTAGTTTTGGGAGCCGTGACAATGTCCGGGGTATCCAGGGTAGCCTTGGGGCCTTCCAGGACATTGATGGTAATTTCACGGGACGTGATCCGCTCATATTTTTCCTTTTCTGGATTAAAGAATGAAAACGAAATTGACGGAATAGGATATTTGCCCTGATAGCTGGGGACGACGGTATACTGCTCAGCAACACTACCCTTCATCCCGGAGAGATTTGTCTTGACATCCTCATTGAATTCAGGTTCATAGACTTCCAGGGCACTGGGAAGGGTGAGTTTTGGTAATTGGAATAATTTAAGGTTTCCGGTTCCGGAAACTACAACCTTGGCCTGCAGGGATTCACTTGCATTAAGTGCGTCTTTGGTTGTGGTCACTTCAAAATCGAAATCCCCGACTGCCCCACTGAAATCTGCGGGTTTACCCGAGGTTGGAAGGGGTTTGACCTGTATGGTCCTGTTACCCGCCGAGACCACTTTGTTGGTTTTCGTATAGACGCGTCCCCCAAAAAAGTCCCGTTTCTCCGTTGGTACTTCAAGAGAAACGTCCAGCGCTAGGGGTTCAATTTCGAGATCACCGCTTTTCTGTGGATAAAGCACTACTCTTTTCAGGATTACATAGCGATAGGGCTTGCCCTGGTATATGCCTTCTTCGATATTATAGCGGGAAAGGGGAATGTCCTGACTCCAGAAATTATTGTATTTGGGGTTGTCCAGCGGACGAAAGTTTGACACCACGATGGATGGGCTTACAAAGAGCTTATAAACCACGCTTATGGGTTCATTCAAATAGGGATCCGTTTTGGAAACCTCCGCGATTAAATGCAAATTCTCGTCTGCGATATCATCGGCTGAAGGTGCACCGTTTGGTCGCGCGACGGCATCGGTTACAGTGATCTTTTTCGGAATGGTCTTATAGGTTTTCCCTTTTATAATAATGCTGGCCTGGCCAATGGAATAGGTGCCCTTCGAAAGTGGCGCCAGGGTGTATGAGTAGGTTTTGGAATAGGAACGAACACCGTTAATCCATGATGAGCTGATCGCCTGAGAGGGACCCATAAGGATTCTGAATCCCTCAAAATCAGGAGGTACAAAATTGTCTCCATCCCGGTTCATGATAAAATCTGCCCTGAGGCGCTCATTGACCCCAAGCCGTTCTTTGCTTACCTGAAGTTCAAAGGTTACATCTTCCGACTCTTGACCCCAGGTTGTGAACCCGGCGGTGAGCAGGAGAAAAGCAAACGCGATATGTCGCCTGAGCAGGTACATCTACCAGTCTTTTTCTTTTTTTACTTTAGGTCCCTTTACTTTCTGGGCGTCTATTTTTTCCTTGACTTTCTTTTCCTCGTTTTCCATAGCTTCCAGCAGGTTTTCTATTTGCTGGGGAGAGAGCTGATTTGGCCTTGGAGGACTTTGTTTTTCATCCTGTTGGGAGGGATCCGGTTTTTGTTCCTGCTCTTCTTTTTCAGGGCCATCCCCTTCTTTGTTTTCCTCCTTTTCGGAATCCCCATCCTGTTGATTCGGATCCTGATTGTCTTCCTGTTCTTCTTCTCCTCCCTGATCCTGATCCTGATTCTGATCCTGATTCTGCTCCTTTTCTTCGTCCTGGTCCTGTTGCTCGTTCTGATCGTCCTCATTCTGATCCTGGTTCTGCTGGTCTTTCTTCAGCATTTCCTTGGCAAGGGCCAGATTGTATCGGGTTTCTTCATCCCCGGGGTTATTCCTTAGCGCTTCCTTATACGCCTCTACGGCGTTTTCATACTCCTTTCGCTTCATATAGACATTGCCCATGTTGTGGTAGGCCCTGTGCCTGTCGGGTTTTTCATCCGCGCGCTCACCGGCTTCTTTATAGCTACCGAATGCTTCTCCAAAACTCTCGTTTTCGTAATAGGCATTCCCGAGGTTGTAAGGCGCTGCCGGATTTTCAGTGCTTTTTGATATGGCCTTGCGATAAGTTGCTTCAGCCGTGATAAAATCGTCAGATGCGAGTTCCTGATCTGCCGCGGATGTGAGCTTCTTAGACTCCTCAAGGGCCTCATAATCTATTTGCTGCTCCTGTTGTCCAAAACTGATCAGGGCACAAAACAAACTAAATACCAATATCAGGTTTTTCATTCAGGAAGCTTTTTTTCATTAAACAAATCCAGTTTGCGAAGCCAGGCCGTTTTGCGCTCCAGCACAAAAATGTCCAACATGAGAATAAGGAGTGCGCCAGCTAAAAACCACTGGAACTGGTCCTTAAATTCCGCAAATTGTTTGGCCTCGAATTCCTTCTTATCCATCTGGGCCAGGATTTCCTGTATGGCCTCAACCGCGGCAGCTGTATTTTCACCGTTAATGTAGGCACCATTGCCTTCACTGGCAATTTCAATGAGAATTTCTTCATTGAGCCTGGTGATAACTACCTCTCCCTCGGAATCTTTTTTAAGAGACGATACAACCCCATTGCGCTTAATGGGAATTGGTGCGCCCTTAGGCTGCCCCACTCCAATGGTATAGACCTGGATCCCCTGCTCGGTGGCGAGATCAACCGCATCTATAACGGCTCCTTCTGAATGGTCTTCCCCATCAGAGATAATAAAAAGAACCCGATTGGTCTGTTCTTCGTCGTCAAAATACGTTGCAGCGAGTTTAATGGCCTCATTTATGGCCGTGCCCTGTGATGAAAGCATGTCCGTATTCATGCTTTGAAGGAACATTTTAGCCGCTCCGTAATCTGTGGTTATCGGTAATTGGGGGTATGCCTGTCCGGCATAGGCAATAATGCCAACCCTGTCACTGGCCAGTTCGTTTATGATTTCAGAAACCAGGCGCTTTGCTTTTTCCAGGCGATTCGGGGCGATATCCTCTGCGAGCATACTCTTGGAGACATCCACAGCAAACACAATATCCACACCCTCCCGTTTCACGGTCTCCAGTTTAGTACCCATTTTGGGGTTTACAAGGCCCAAAGTGAGAAAGGTCAGGGCCATGAGTAACAGGATCATCTTGATTTGAGGTTTGAATATGGACCGATCAGGCGCCAGTCCCCCGAGAAGCTTAGGGTCTGCGAATTTGCGCTGAACACGTCGTTTCCAGATCTGGTGGATAAAAAACAAAAAGACCACCAGGGGTAAAACCCCCAGCAGATACAAGTATATTTTTTCGTCGAGTTGAATCATATCCGCTTATATAAAACTTCTGAATACGGTGATTCGCAAAATCCATTCCAGCAAGAGCAATGCTCCCGCCAGTAAAACCCAGGGCCTGAATTTTTCTTCGTATCGATAGTATTTGAATTCCTCTATTTCAGTTTTCTCCAGTTTATTGATCTCATCGTAGATGGCTTCCAGTTTTTCATTGTCCGTTGCCCTGAAGTACTGACCTCCGGTGGCATCGGCTATTTCCTGCAGCAGGACCTCATCAATTTCAACCTGTCTCATGCCGTAGCGAAAAGAACCATCTGCGTTATAACCCACTGGAGAGAGCGCATTTCCATTGGTTCCCAGGCCTATTGTATAGGTTTTAATGTTGTATTCCAGGGCGAGGTCAGCGGCTGTCTGCGGTTCGATAAACCCGGCATTGTTGACTCCGTCAGTTAACAAAATGATCACTTTGCTGATTGCCTTACTCTCCTTTAGGCGGTTAACTGAAGTAGCCAGTCCCATTCCTATGGCAGTACCATCGTTGAGTTGCCCATAGGTAATGTCTTCAAGTGCGTTCAGGACAATGCTTTTATCACTTGTTATGGGAGTCTTGGTGTAGCTTTCCCCGGCATAAACCACAAGGCCAATGCGGTCACTGGGTCGTTTTCGGATGAAGTCCGAGGCGACTTCTTTCAGTGCGGAAAGGCGATTTGGCTTTAAATCCCTGGCCAGCATACTCGAGGATACATCGATCGCCATCACGATATCTATACCCTTGGTGGTTTTGGTTCTCGTGGAAATATCCTCAGTCTGAGGGCGGGCCATGGCGACAATGACGGCTGTAATGGCAAGTAGCCGAAGCACGAAGATAAAGGGCCTGAGTTTGCTGAGCACTGAAGCAGTGGTGAACCCTTTCAGGCTCGAAATACGGAGGGTAGGGGATTGCTTCTTCCTTTTGAGATAATACCAAAACAATGCCACTGGTAGTACGAGCAGTAACCAGAAAAACTCCGGATTGGCAAATTGGATATCTCCCCCTATCATATGACTGTTTTCACTTCAATTGTATTGAGAATCCGGTCGACGATTTCCTCTGCATACAGATCATCTTCTTCCCAGGAAATCACAACCTGTTGCATAAAACCGTTTCCTCCAAAAAGCAGAATCGCGTACTTCCCTTTCAAAAATTCATCGGAATCCGGGATTTTGAAATTTCCCCTTCCAAATACTTTTGTGCCGGGAATACCGGAAACTGTTGTGAATTCTTCCTGTTTGGTAATGATGTTTCGGGCGCCATTCCTTTCAAACCCGGCCAGAATCTGGTCCACCGCCCCTTCGTAATCCGGCGCTTCATCTGTTTTGGTAAATACGGTAGAAACAGCGGCAATGGAAAGGTTGGCGCGGTGATCATCATAGGCAAAGGCATCCAGGTCCTGTATTGTACCCATGGCTTCAGGAGGCAACTCGATTTCCTTGCGGTAGAGGACTTCGGGCGTCTCCAAGATCACAGGTGGATATCCATATGAACTGGAGACCCATTCGCCTTCGAGCAAATTTTTGCTTGGGTTGCCAATAAGATAATCTTTGACAGTCTGGAAACCGAAATAACCAATAGCCGAAACCAGGGCAACGACGAGCAGGCCGGCAGCCGCGCCCAGTGCAAAACGAATCTTTCGTTTGCGTTGCTGCTCGGCTACTGCCATCCGGTATTCTTCCTGTTGGAGAAGCTCCTCCTCCGTAGGTTCGGGAATGGCTTCCTTTGTTTTCTGAACAATTTCCTCAACCTTGTTCCGGTCTTCCTCAGCTTTCCGCAATTCGGGCTTGCTTTTCGCAAATTTGACCAGGTCAGCGGTTTCCAAAATATTTTGGAACTGCCTTAAGGTGTTATCTTCAAGGTCCAGTTTTCCGGCATCCCTGAGTAATTCAATTTTTTCAAGGAGCTGTCCGGTGGTACTTTCCAAAGCACTAATATGTACTTCTTCCTCCAGATACCCGCGAACGATACTGGTGAGTTCGGTATAGTATTGTTTGAACTCGTCCTGAATTAAATACCGGGATTGTTCCAGGCGCTTCAATTCCTTCATCGCCCTTTCATAAGGAGGGAGCAGAGCTTCCGCCTCCTCTTCTGAAAGTGGTTTTTTTCGCAGGAAAAACCAGTAGTAGGCGCCGCCGGCCAGGAGTACTGCCAGAAGTCCGAGGGCAACCCATTTCAACCAGCCCCAACGGCTTGCCTGCACTTCCATCATCGGTTTTATATCGTACATTTTCTGATTCACGGTATCCACCGGAACGGTGGCCACCATAACCAGGATGGAATCCGTAAAAAACCCTTTTCCGTCGATTTCGATGCGCTGAGTGGGCAGGATGTAACCTCCCGAGTCGAATTGCGTGAGGGCATATGTTTTCTGTAACAGCAGGCGGTCGTTTTTCCGGGTGGTATCCGTCATAAAGGCCTCTACAGTCTCAAGGGGAGAAAAGGTCTGTCCTTCAGGAAAGATGACCTGGGCTGCAGAATCTACTTCTACGGCAACGGTCCATCGGATCTGCTCGCCTATCCGTATCGAGGCGGTGTCAGCCGAGGAGACAATTTTGGGCGCCTGTTGGGAAAAAGCAGGGGCAGACATAACCACGAGCCAGAATAGAAGGATTCTGATTTTCCCTTCCATTTCAGGTACTAAGACGGCTATTTTGTCCCTTCGCATCAACTTCTTCGTTTAAAATATCCCAATAATTTTTTCACATAACTCTCATCTACCTGGCAATCCAAAACGCCGCAACCCGCACGTTTAAAGGTATCCTGGAAGTAGTATAATTGTTCCCTGTAATGGCTTGTATAGGCGTTTCGAACCTGGCGGGAACTTGTATTTACCCATCGGATCTGGCCCGTTTCGGCATCCTCCATGGAAACGACACCAAGGTTGGGTAACTCCCGTTCCATCGGATCGTAGACCCTGATCCCGGTCAGGTCGTGTTTTTTCCCCGTAATTTTCAGGTTGTGTTCATAGTCATCGGCCATGAAGTCAGAGAGGACAAATACAATCGACTTCTTCTTGAGCACATTAGAGAGAAATTTCAGGGCACCTGAGATATCCGTTCCGTGACTTTTGGGCTCGAATTCCAGTAATTCCCTGATGATCCGAAGCACATGACTTTTTCCTTTTTTGGGCGGGATAAAAAGTTCTACTTCTTCAGAGAACAGAATCAGCCCGACTTTATCATTATTCTGCAAGGCTGAGAAAGCAAGGGTAGCGGAAATTTCGGTCAGCACCACACGCTTGAATTGATTAACGGTCCCGAAGAATTCAGACCCGCTGACATCTACCATCAGCATCATAGTGAGTTCCCGCTCCTCCTCAAATACTTTTATATAAGGCTCATTATACCGGGCTGTTACGTTCCAGTCAATACTTCGGACATCATCGCCATATTGATACTGCCTGACCTCGCTGAAGGTCATACCCCTCCCTTTGAAGGTAGAATGATATTCTCCACCAAAAATATGATCGGAAAGACGCCTGGTCTTAATCTCGATCTTACGGACTTTTTTTAAGAGCTCTTTAGTATCCATTGGCGTTCACGGGGGTTCATCTATTCGGATACAGGCTGTTGATCAGGTAACCCTGAGGAACCATTATGGTACTTCAATCTCGTTTACGATACGGTTGATAATCTCCTCCGGGGCTACATTTTCTGCTTCAGCCTCATAGGTGATGCCGATTCTATGGCGGAGCACATCGTGCACCACTGCTCTGACATCCTCTGGAATCACATATCCCCTTCGTTTGATAAAGGCGTAACACTTCGCGGCAGTCGCCATATTGATACTACCCCTTGGTGAGGCGCCGAAGCTGATCAGAGGCTGCAATTCTTTCAAATTGTATTTTTCGGGGAAACGGGTAGCAAAGACGATGTCGAGGATGTACTTTTCAATTTTTTCATCCATGTAGACTTCCCGGGCTACTTTCTGACCGGACATAATCTGTTTCAGGCTTACCACAGGGCGTATCTCAGGAGCCTTTCCAAGCATGTTCTGTCGCATGATCAGCTGCTCCTCGTTCATCTTCGGGTAGTCGATGATCGCCTTGATCATAAAACGGTCAACCTGGGCCTCCGGCAGCGGATAGGTTCCTTCCTGTTCAACAGGGTTTTGAGTTGCCATAACTAAAAAGGGCTCATCCAGCACAAAGGTTTCGTCCCCTATGGTAACCTGGCGTTCCTGCATGGCCTCCAGCAATGCGGATTGTACTTTGGCAGGCGCCCGGTTGATCTCATCGGCCAAAACAAAATTGGCAAAGATGGGACCCTTTTTTATAGAGAAGTCGTTCTCCTTGATGTTATAGATCATGGTACCTACAACATCGGCGGGTAAGAGGTCCGGCGTAAACTGGATTCTCGAAAAACTTCCTTTAACCGTTTTGGCGAGTGTGTTAATGGCGAGCGTTTTTGCAAGTCCGGGCACCCCTTCAAGCAGGATATGACCCCTGCCCAGCAATCCGATCAATAGCCGTTCGATCATATGACGCTGGCCTACGATTGCTTTATCCATCTCCTGGATCAGCAAGTCGATAAAAGCACTTTCCTGAGCAATTTTCTCATTTACAGCACTTATATCCACAGTTTTGGTTTCTTCCATAAAAAGGATTTAGATTTCGATTGTCAACACACTGAAATATTGCAACTCGCAAATTGAAAATTTATTTAGTGATTGCCTGTTAACGATTGGTTAAAAATAGCGGAAAACCCCCAGTTTTATGACCCTTTTAAGGGATTTTCTCATTACTTTCACGGGGTATGAAAAACACGGTAACTTACTCGGGAATTATAGCCGGGACAATGACCTGGGGTAGCTGGGGTCGCCAGTATTCTCAGGGCGAAATGGCCTCGTTGATAAATCGCTGTCTGGAGATGGGTATTACCACCTTTGATCATGCCGATATTTACGGGGGTTACACCACGGAAGCGGACTTCGGGAAAGCCTTTTCAGAAAGTGGCGTAGACCGGCAAAACGTGCAGTTTATCAGTAAGTGTGGGATACAAATGCCTTCCGAGGCGCGTCCCCTTGGGGTGAAGCACTATGAGTATGGGACAGATTACATCATTCACTCTGCGGTAACCTCCCTGCAGCACTTGAAGACGGAGTATCTGGACCTGCTGTTACTCCATCGCCCCAGCCCACTGATGCATCCTGAAGAAGTGGCTGCGGCCTTTTCGGCCCTTCGGGATTCCGGTAAGGTGCGCGCATTCGGAGTGTCTAATTTCACTCCTTCTCAAATTTCACTGATCGGGTCGGCAGTCCCGGTTGAAGCCCATCAGTTTGAATGTTCTCTTACAGCAGAAACTCCTTTGTGGGACGGAACGCTCGACGATTGTATAGTCCACGGGCGTACTGCAATGGCATGGAGCCCATTGGGAACCTACTTCCGGGAAGCAAATGAACAAAATACACGGATCGCAGATTGTCTGAAGCCTTTATGTGAGAAGTATCAGGCTACCGAAACACAGCTATTGCTGGCATGGTTACTTCGGCATCCCGCCGCAATCCATCCGGTGGTGGGGACAACCAAACCAGAGCGCCTTCAGGAATCAATGGATTCAATGAACCTCGACCTGGAGCTACAGGATTGGTTTTTGATGTTGGAAGCCAGTCAGGGAAGTGAAGTACCATAAAAAGTAATTAAACATATGGATCGAACAGTTTTTATTACGGGCGCGAGCAGTGGCATCGGAAGGGCGACTGCGGAGTTGCTTGCGGAAAAAGGGTTCCGCATTATCGCTTGTGGCCGAAGGGAAGAACGTCTGCAGGCACTGAAAGAGAAATGGGGCGAGAAAATACATGTACTGTGTTTTGACGTTCGCGACAAGGACGGTGTTTTCAAAGCTGTAGCCCAGCTACCGCCGGAATTCAGGGCAATTGACATCTTAATCAACAATGCGGGGAACGCCCATGGGATGGATCCGATAGACCAGGGAAGCCTGGACGATTGGGATGCGATGATCGACATCAATGTAAAGGGCCTGCTGTATGTAACCAAGGCACTCTTACCCTCTTTACTCGATGGAAGTAATAGTCACATTATCAATATCGGTTCTACCGCTGGGAAGGAGGTATACCCAAAAGGGAATGTGTATTGTGCGAGCAAATTTGCTGTGGATGCGATCAATCAGGCTCTGCGCATCGACCTGAACGAGCACGGTATACGGGTAGGAGCCGTGAACCCCGGACTTGTTGAAACCGAATTCAGTGAAGTGCGTTTTAAGGGTGATTCTCCCAGGGCAGCAGGTGTTTATAAGGGATTTCAGCCCCTTACTCCCGAGGATATTGCAGAGGTAATCCACTTTGTAATCAGCCGCCCGCCCCATGTGAACATCGCCGATTTAGTTGTCATGCCTACCGACCAGGCAAGCAGTACGATTGTTCGTAAAGACTTATGATTAATAAACGCCTGCTGATTAAAAACCTGCTCGCCCATAATGACGAGAACAGTTTTTATGACAAAAAACGGGTAATTGACATCAGTCAGAAGGAAGGCAAGGCAAAATTCCTTAAACACGTTTGCGCCCTTGCGAACAGCAATCCAAAAAACAGATCCTATATTGTTATTGGTGTTGAGGATGAGGACAACGAGATCGTCGGGGTCGATTTTTTTGACGATAGCAAGATTCAGAATCTGGTCAACGCTTATCTGGACAACCCTCCATTGATTTCATATGAAAACGTCCTTTTTCCGCACCTTCCGGAAGGACGGGTTGTCGGCCTGGTTACCATAACTTCGTCCGGTAAGATCTGTGCCCTTAGACGCAATATCTGGAAGTATTACGGAGGTGCCGTCTTCATCAGGGAAGGCAGTATCAGCATGCCGAAAAATTTTGACATCTCAATCTCCGACCGCAACGCTACAACCGTAGCCCAAATAGAGCGACATGCCAGGAACAATATCGAGCTGACCCTTGATGGGGTAATCGATTTCCTGAATCACAGGCATAGGGATCTGAGCAGCCACTACAGGGTTTTCAAAGAGCAGTTTGTGGTTTGTTGGGCAGGAAATAAAAAAGAAGTCAAGCAGGAGGTCTATTATTCCAGGGTGGATATTGAACTGATCAACGAACAGGTGAAGTTGTTTTATTCATCCCTGGATGAAGTTTCCATTTCCTCAGATTCAGATTCCTTTTACATTACCGAATACATTTATCTCGGTCTGGACGACCAGAAGCGCTATTACCCCCTGGAAAAAGTGACCATTAAATTTTCGGATAACGGGACGTATCAGATATTTGGCGAACTTATTTTTGACCCGCCCCAATACGAACGCAAAACCCTTCATCATATATTGAACACCAATAAATCCCTGCTTCGAAAACTCGTTAAGGGAATATCGCTTAAGCCTACTGAGATTAAGGACCTGCAGCGGTTCCCTGCCACAACGCTGATCTGTTACCTCAATGGATTTGAAGAGGCGGAAGAACTCATGCTTTCATCCCGAAAATTGCTTAAAGAGCGAGATGCCGAAATCTACAGCTCCCTCAAGGAAGCGCTGCGAATTTTGCGAAAAGTGCGCTACAATTAGGTCAATACTTTGTAAGCCACAACAGATCTGCAGGGGGAAGTTCGAGCAATCCACTCTGAACCTGCCTGGTTGTGCCATCGATCAGGTTGTGATATTTTCCATTTTTGATAAATCCCAAAGCGCTTAAGAGGGAAGTATTTACGACCTGCGGGCTATCGTCGAAATTGGCCAGTACCAGGATGCCTTTTGAAGATCCCGCCCCTCTTTCAAAAACGAGAAGGTGTTCATTGCCGGCATCGTGAAATTGAATGTTGTAATGATCTGCAAAACAGCCCTTTTGTTTTCTCAATGCAATCAGGTGTTGCAACCCGTAAAAAACCTTTGAGGAATGCGATTTTTTGGAAGGTAGCCCAGATACCGTTTCCCAGTCGTGTATGGGACGGTTGATCCAGCGGCTGTCCATGACTTTATCGGGTTCCGCCATATAGGAATAGTCATTGAGCATTGCAATTTCGTCACCCGCATAGATCAGGGGGATCCCCGGAGTGGCCAGGATAATTCCATAAAGCATCAGGATTCTGCCAACGGCTAAATCGATTTTTGAATCGTCTCCTTCTTCCAGGGCCTTTTCGAGTCCCAAAAGGGAAGCAGTACTTCCTGTTATCCGGCCGTCGCCTGTAAGGGGGTTATACATAAAAACGGCTCCTTTGGCCGGGCTCCATTCCATCCGTTGGCAAAAATAGTCCAGCAGGAAACGTCGGTGAGCCTGAGGATCCCATCCCATGGCGGCAATGTGGGAATCGTCAAATCCCAACCCGATATCATCGTGACATCGGATATAATTGATCCAGGTACACGAGTCGGGTATTGTAGGAATGTTTTTGATGCTGTGGCGTAGTAATCCGGTTTTTTTAGTGGCCACGGAATTCCATAAACAGGCCATAAAGGTTGCGTTGTAAGCGATTTCGCATTCATTCCCTTTAAGAATACCCTTTCCGAAATACTTTATGATTTCATGCGGGGCCACAATCGCTTCTGCCAGAATAATTACCCCCGGGGCAACCACTTGCAGGCACAGTCTGAAGAGCGCGATCAACTGATGCGCCTCTGGCAGATTTTGGGAGGTTGTGCCGATTTTTTTCCATAGGAAGGCCAGGGCATCAAAGCGGATCACGTCAACCCCTTTGTTGGAGAGATCAACCAGGTTCGTCAGCATAGCCAGGAATACCTCTGGATTGGTGTAATTCAGATCCCACTGATAGGAGTTGAACACGGTCATGACCCATCGCCGCATTTCGGGAGAGTAGGTGAAATTTCCGGGTGAAGTTTCTGGAAACACTTCCGGCAGGCTTAGTTCATAAAGATCCGGGAGATTCCTATCTGGAAAAGTGTAATAAAACTCCTGAAATTCCGGGTTACCTCGCTTTGCTTTTAGCGCCCACGGAAACTCATCAGAGGTGTGGTTGACCACGAAATCGAGCATGAGGCAAATACCTTTATCCCGAAATGCTGCGGTGAGGCGATCAAAATCCCGGGCAGTTCCGAAGACAGGGTCGATTTCCGTATAGCTGTTCACGGAATAACCCCCGTCATTGGGCCCTGAAGGTCTTTTGGTAATCGGCATCAAATGCAGGAAATTGATGCCCAGCGATTCGAAATAGGGGATTTTCTCTTCCAGGGCTTTAAGGTTTCCACAAAACCGGTCCACATAGAGTTGCATTCCGACCCAGTCCCCGGATTGATACCAATTTCCCTCCATTTGACGGGTCAGATCCTGTATTTTCAATTCCCTGGATCGCCTGCTGAAGAGTTCAGGCAGCAGATCCTGAAGTTTTGTAAAATGCTGCTTATGGGCGCTGTCCGGATAAAGAGAGAAGAACAAATCCTGAATCAGGGTATAATTGGCGGCAAGCCTTGTCTCGAATAACCCCTTGAGTTTCGCGTTTGTGGGTGCCTTTCCAATATGACCCGTAAGGGTTTTGTGTATGGCGGCCTGGTTCATCTTAGGGCTTGCTTGAGTTCTTCCTGGCTGGGGAGGGAGGGGATGGCTCCAAATTGTGTTGTGGTAAGTGCTCCCGCCACATTCGCTTTCCGGACCATTTCCATTAGAAATTCGAAGTTTCCGGTTACTTCGGACGGATCGTCCAGGCCAGACAACAAATAGAGCAAACAACCGATAAATGAATCTCCTGCACCCGTCGTATCCACAGGCTGAACGGCTATGCTGGGAATAACCCCATGACGGGTTCCCGTGCTGAGAAAGGTCCCCTCGCTACCGAGGGTTATTACGATAGCTTCCGCACCCACATCGTGCAGAACGGCGCAGGCTTCTGTAAGATCCTCCTTGCCGCTTAAGAGCTGGGCTTCTTCAAGCGAAAATTTGCACAGATGCGATTTCTCGACAAATGGGATGCATTTTTTTATAAAGGCGGATTCCCGTCGTTTCCATAAATCCTGCCGAAAATTCGGATCAAAACTGATAAAAGCCCGCTCCGTCAGGCCATCGAAAAAGTAATGTCCGTAGGCGGCTTCCAACGGTCCCCCAAGGAGGGCAGTGGCAGCCCCGAGGTGCAGCATATTTCCCTTGAACTCAGATTTGATTTTGGGGAGGTATTTGAGTTCCCGGTCGGCACCCCGGCTAAACACAAAATCCCGCTCTCCGTTTTCAGCAATGGAAACAAAAGCAAGGGTGGTAAACGTATCTGATTTCTGCAGATGAAGGGTGTCGACTTTGTTTTCGATCAGGATATGCTCCAGGTAATTCCCAAACGGATCTTCTCCGATACAGCCAATAAAGGCGCTGTTCCCTCCTAATTTGGAAATAGCACAGGCTACGTTAGCCGGTGCGCCTCCAGCCTTCTTTGTAAAAACAGAGGCCTTCCTGAGATCACTCCCCTGGTTTTCAGCCACAAAATCGATGAGTAATTCACCGATGCAAAAGACTTTTTTCATTTCTTTTTTCTTTAAGTAAAGCCCTATTCTTACAGACTTACAGCAACCATGCTGGTCCGGATACTAAAAACGCTTGCCGATCGAAATACCGGCACGCGGATAGACATCGTTAAGCAGATCATTATTCACGAAGTTCCGGCCAACCCCCAGGAACAATTCTGCAATCCACTGGTTTTTTGTCATAAACTTACCCCCAATAGCAAGCCCCAATCCCGCCCCAAGAGCTGTATTTGACCTGCTGGTCCGCTCTGAAAAAAATGCCCCATTCCCTTCTGCAAAGAATCCGGCCGCCTTCTTTTTGCCAAAGTACAGGCGATAATAAGGGATGGCATTAAAGCGATAATCAATGGAATTGTCAAGGGCAAATCCAAGAGAAAGACCAAGGGCAGAGTCTTCACCAAGAATACGTTCATAAGAGATTTCCGCAAAACCCGCCAGCAAATAGGCGGCATTTAGCTTTAACTCATTAACGCCCAAGTCATTTGTGGTGTCATTTTGCGCGCGGAGACTCAGCGTCTGGCCCATGATCAGGAAGATAAAAAACACGAGGATCTTTCTTTGCATCGGATGGCCGGGTTAGGGATATAAAGGTATTACCTTTTACGCTTGATTTTAGGTCTAAGCTACAAGTCCGAAGTGATGAAATCAGACCGTTCTAAAGGAGTTGAAAAGTAGGTAGAAAAGAGATTTAAGCCAAAAAATGTGGCATAAATATCGTTGTTGCGTTTCAAAAATCATTGTCCGGTCGTACCTTTCACAACCGGGATCGGCAAGGGGTGTTGCTGTCGCGATTTCCCACTGATATTTACAGTAGTATTTTTATGAGAACCTATGTAATTGGTGATATTCACGGGGGACTGAAGGCATTGATGGAAGTGCTGTATCAAGCCCGGCCGGACCCGGACGACACGCTTATCTTCCTGGGGGATTATGTCGATGGTTGGAGCGATGCTGCGAATACCCTGGACTTTCTAATGGAGCTTCGACAAGGGTTTAAGTGTCTTTTTATCCGGGGAAATCACGATGAACTTTGTCTTCGATGGCTCAAAGAAGGAAAGGAGAATCCCCTTTGGCTTCAGGCTGGGGGGGAGGCAACGCAAAAATCATATACAGGTATTGGGTCTGCAACCCGAAAAGCGCATATAGACTTTTTGGAATCCCTACAGGATTATTATCTCGATGAGGGGAATCGCCTTTATGTTCACGCCGGATTTACAAACCCCAAAGGTGTGGCCCACGAGTATTTTTCAAAAAATTTTTACTGGGATCGAACACTTTGGGAAATGGCTTTAGCCCTGAATCCTGACTTACTAAGTAATGACGTGGTCTACCCTTCTCGCCTCAAGTGCTATCATGAGATTTTTATAGGACATACTGCCCTGACCAAAATCGGGATTACAGTCCCTTACAGACGCGGTAATGTATGGAATGTAGATACCGGTGCTGCACACAAGGGCCCACTTTCGATCCTGGAAGTTGCTTCTAAAAAGGTCTGGCAGAGCACCCCGGTACATTTGCTTTACCCGGAAGAAGCGGGGCGCAATTAACGACCTCAAAGTGTAGTACTCGGACCATTTTAACGCAAAATTCTTTCAGGGTCAGCGGCAAATTCTGTCAATCATACAGTGATGTATGCCGCTCATACAAATCCGCTATGGGATTTTGAAAAGATTTGAGAATTTACCGAAAAGCCGCTTAGGAGGTCCTCACTTTTCTTTTGATCGGAAAAGTTTCCTACTCCTTCTACAGGACCTTCATCCAAGTGGATTTTATTTTGGATTAGTTTGGTTAGTTTGAAAATCCGTTTTGACCCGGTTAGGGAGCAAAGCGGATTTTTACCTTCAGCCAAAATGCTGTGGTCGAACCACCCGAAAAGAATCTCAAATTGAGTCCCTGAAAATCCCTCTTAAAGATCGAATTTGATTCCCTGAGCCAACGGAAGACCTGTACTGTAATTTATGGTATTGGTCTGTCTGCGCATATAGATTTTCCAGGCATCAGAACCCGATTCTCTGCCGCCGCCGGTCTCTTTTTCTCCTCCGAATGCGCCTCCGATTTCGGCCCCCGAAGTGCCGATATTCACATTGGCAATACCACAATCGCTTCCTCCTGCTGAAAGAAACGTTTCCGCTTCTCTTAAATTATTGGTCATAATTGCTGAAGACAATCCCTGACGGACACCGTTTTGGATGGCGATTGCATTTTCAACATCCCCCTTGTATTTAAGCAAGTACAGGATGGGTGCAAAGGTTTCGTCCTGAACGATTTCAAAATGATTTTCAGCTTCTGCAATCGCGGGCTTTACGTAGCATCCACTCTCGAAGCCCTCACCCTCCAGCACACCGCCGGGAACAAGAAGTTTTCCGCCTTCTGCCACTACTTTCTCCAGGGCATTTTTGTACATGGCTACGGCGTCTGTGTCAATCAGCGGACCCACGTGATTGTTTTCATCCAGTGGGTTGCCGATTTTCAATTGATTGTAGGCCGCGACAAGGGCGTCTTTTACCTGATCGTAGATCGATTCGTGTATAATGAGTCTTCTCGTGGAAGTACATCGCTGTCCACACGTTCCTACTGCCCCGAAAACAGCCCCGATAATGGTCATCTTAATATCGGCATCCGGTGTGACGATAATGGCATTGTTTCCGCCGAGTTCCAGTAGTGTTTTGCCAAGACGCGCTCCAACGGCCTGAGCGACGATTTTACCCATTCGGATAGAGCCAGTGGCCGAAATTAAGGGGATACGGGTATCGTGGGTCAGGTATTCCCCTACCCGATAGTCGCCATTGATAAGGCATGAAATTCCTTCAGGCATCCCATTGGCCTGGAAAACCTCAGCGGCAATTTTTTGGCAGGCCACCCCACACAGAGGAGCTTTTTCAGAGGGTTTCCATACGCAGACGTCCCCGCATACCCAGGCCAGGGCCGTATTCCAACTCCATACCGCTACGGGAAAATTAAAGGCCGAGATAATACCGACCACTCCCAGAGGATGATATTGTTCGTACATCCTGTGCTCAGGTCGTTCCGAATGCATTGTCAATCCATGAAGTTGCCGGGACAACCCTACTGCAAAATCGCAGATATCGATCATCTCCTGTACCTCCCCCAGGCCTTCCTGATAGGATTTCCCCATTTCATAGGAAACCAATTTACCCAAAGGTTCTTTTAGCTCCCGCAGACGCTGACCGAATTGCCGGACTATTTCCCCGCGTTTTGGGGCGGAGACCTTACGCCATATTTTAAAAGCTTCCGTAGCAGTAGAAAGGACTTTGTCGTAATCGGCTTTAGTCGTTGTTTGTACTTTGCCGATCAGCGAATTGTCGACAGGGGAAAAGCTTTGGAGTATCTCCCCGTTTGCAAACCATGAATTCCCGGTGGATGAGCCTGGGTTCAATTCTTCGATTCCAAGCATTTTCAGAGCCTGTTCCATTCCAAAATCAAGTGCCACTTCTGCCATTGTACTGTGCTTTAAATTTGTTTTATTAAATCAGCACAAAATTACAAAATCTATCGGGGGTACAGACCGATGACCCATAAATCTTTTTAGACTACAAAAGGCGTTAAAACCGCTTTTTAGCGTTGGTTAATCCTTTGAGGTAAATCGCGCATCGGCTTCCATAACCGTGCCGCATCGGTCACAAGTGCGCAACTCCACAGAGGAATAAAAAGCTTCAAAATGCGGCAGGAAATCCGCTTCAATGTCTTTTAGCGTAAAATAGACTTCGTGCAATTTATGGTTGCAGGAATCGCAATACCACAACAACCCGTCTCTCAGGTTGAGGTGTTCTCTCCGACGTTCGATAACCAGGCCGATTGAACCCGCATGCCTGACCGGGGAGTGAGGCACTCCTGCGGGATGAAGATACATATCGCCAGGGCCCAGTTTCAGGATTTCCTTTTTACCATTTACCTGCGCGTGGACCTCTATAGTCCCCTCGAGCTGATAAAAGAGTTCTTCAGTTTCATTGTAGTGATAATCTTTGCGGGCATTGGGGCCTCCGACTACCATGACGATATAATCGGAAGCTTCTTTGTAGAGATTTTTATTTCCTACCGGAGGCTTTAATTCCTCCCGGTGTTCCTCTATCCATTTGTCAAGGTTAAAAGGAGCGCGAATTTCCATAGAACAGGGTCTGAATTGTGTCTCTAAATATAATTAAAAAGACAGACCCAACAGGGAGGATGCGGGGTTTAAGGATGTAGGTGGAAATTACTGGAGATAAAACAATTGGGTGTAATAAAGATTGCCCTGCGCATCTTTTTTAATGCTGATAGCGGTATGGGTGAAGTTTCCTTCCATTGTTTTTTTATGGGAATCGCTTGCTAACCAGCCTTCAAGAGCCTGAGCTGCCGTATTGTGATTTCTGGCCACATTTTCAGAAACAGCCTTGGCGGCGACTTTGGAGGAAATTCCCGAGGCACGTGCGGTGAAGTTGTCGTGGTTCAGGGATCCGGAAGCAATCATATAGTCGGTATGCGCATTGGCATAATCATAGGCAATACTGCTGAAAATTAGTGCAGATTCCCCAACTGATTCGCGATGGGCATTGACTAAATCCAGTAATTCACCTTCCATTGCGGTTACGTTCTCCGCCACAGAAAAAATAGGTTCTTCGGCTTCCTTGGAACAGGACATGACAAAGACCAGGCAAAATGCCAATAAAGCGTGCTGCAATTTCATTTTCATATAGTGTTCTGCTTGCAGGCTAACTACTCAGATAAGAAAGGGTTGTTCTCGTTCCCGCCTTTCGGATGGGAAGTTTAATATTACTTAAAACATCAGAAAGTAAGGAGATTAGCACTCGATTTTTCGATTAAAGGCCTGATCCTAACGGAGAGCGGATGAAATGCAATAAATTCAGGTCAGAATATCACACCTAAAGCACGAAAAGAAAGCTTGTAAAGTCAGAATAAGTTTACAGAAATGATTTCTTATCGTGTAGGAATTCGGGTTCAAGTATCCCGGAGAAGATCAGCGATCCTGAATCTTTGATCGGTTTGTAAAGAATGGATTGTTCAAAGGCATCAGGAGCTAAGAGGTCAAGGGGTTGGTTCGCCCGTTCCAGAAAACTCATCAGGACTCCAAGGATAATAGCGACCTTAACGATCCCGAAAATACCCCCAGCAATACGGTTCAGGAAACCGAGCATCGCAAAATCCGCCGCTTTTGAGAGCAATTTTCCAAGTAAATTCACCCCGATCAGAATTGCGAGGAAGGTAATTACAAAGGCTGAGATTTTGATAAAGGTTTCATTCCAGTCCAGCTGTTCACTGAGATACCCCGCAGTGATATAGGAAAAATGGATGGTTCCGTAAAAAGCAGCGATAAGGGCCACTACGGAAGCTATTTCGACGAACACACCGTTTCTCCAGCCTTTGTAGAGGCCGAAAAGCAAAAGCCCTCCGAGAATGATATCCACTATACTCATAATCTGCTTTCAACAAATATAGACATTGATTTGTACCTTTGGCCGTCATCCAAGAGTGTATTTTAACAAGGGCATATGTCACGAGATCCGTTACTTAAAGAAAGGTGGGATTTACTCTCCCGTAAACTATCTGATCAATTTGCAGATGGGGACCCCTTGGACCTTGATGCCATTATTTATTTAATCGGGGTTCAGGAACTGGGGCAGCTGCACCGGAAATTTAAGAAAGACGAAAAAATAAACCTGATGCACATTGCGATTTGCAGGTTGCTGGAACCTTATGGTTACTATGCATTCGATCATTTTGATCAGGAAGGCTGGCCTCATTATACCCTTTTGGAAGCGCTTCCGACCTTGAAGGCAGGGGAGCAATCCGTCCTGATGAAAGAGGCTATTGTCTCGTATTTTACAGAGAAAAGCTATTTGGAATGACGGCGGGATACTACGCGGTGATCTTTACTTCCAAACGCACATCCGGGGATGAAAGCGCTTATGCTGAAATGGCCCAGCGCATGCATGATTTGGCAGCTTCGCAACCCGGTTTTCTGGGAGTGGAATACGCCAGGGACACATTGGGAATCACTGTGAGTTACTGGGATTCCCTCAAAAGTATTGCGGACTGGAAAACCAACGCTGAGCACCTCATCGCACAGGAACGCGGAAGAAAGTATTGGTATGAGTCCTACCGGATTCGAATTTGTAAAGTGGAACGGGAGTACGATTTTCAAAAACAACCCGCCCCTGGGCCGGATTCGAAGAAATAGCGATTCCTTAACCCTGCCCGGGTTGGAAGCGCCTCGCGAAAGCCCTATTTTTGACTAAATCCCGATCCTTTATGCTAAATCCGGTATCATTCTCCGCCCTGAATCGTTCTGAAGATATTGCGAATCTGAAAGAGGTGGATCTCGTCGTAATCGGTGGAGGGATCACCGGGGCTGGGATTGCCCTTGATGCAGCTTCGAGAGGACTAAGTGTTGTACTGCTTGAGAAGGGGGATTTCGCTTCGGGCACCAGTAGTAAATCCACAAAATTGATTCACGGGGGGCTCCGCTATCTGAAACAATTTGATTTCTGGCTTGTCAAGGAGGTGGGATCTGAACGCGCCATTGTCCACAAACTGGCGCCTCATCTGGTCCTCCCTGAAAAAATGCTGCTTCCCTTGATTGAAGGCGGGTCATATGGCAAATGGTTAACGTCAATCGGACTCAAGGTTTACGATATCCTGGCACAGGTAAGCGGGGACGATAAACGCAGGATGCTCGAGAAAAAGGAAGCCCTCCAATTGGAGCCACTTTTACCAAAAAAAGGTTTAAAAGGGGCCGGGTACTATGCGGAATACAGGACAGATGATTCGCGACTGACCATCGAAAACATAAAGACAGCACTTCACTTTGGAGCAAAGGCGCTCAACTATGCTGAGGTTACCGATTTCCTATACGGAACCGACGGGCAGTTAAGCGGGGTTGTCGTTTCGGATGGTATAGGGGGAGGTAGTTTTGAGATCACCTCCAGATATGTCATAAATGCTGCCGGGCCCTGGGTGGATGAACTCCGGAGCGTGAACCAGAGCAAAAAGGGAAAAAGGCTACACCTGACCAAAGGGGTGCATCTGGTTTTTCCGCATGAGAAACTGCCTGTAAAGCAGTCTGTTTATTTTGACGTCCCCGATGGGCGAATGATCTTTGCTATTCCCAGAGGAAAAATCACATATGTCGGAACAACCGATACGACCTACAATGCAGACAAAGATGAGGTTCATACAGATTTGGCGGATGCCATTTACCTTATCGCTGCCGTCAATAATATGTTCCCGTCCATAGAACTTGAAATGTCGGATATCATTTCTTCATGGGCAGGTCTCAGGCCTCTGATTCACGAGGAGGGGAAGTCGGCTTCTGAGCTATCGCGGAAAGATGAGATTTTTACTTCAGATTCCGGTCTCATCAGTATTGCAGGCGGAAAACTGACCGGGTACCGAAAGATGGCGGAACGGGTCGTAAACCGCATTGCGGAGGACTTTGAGGAGTTCGAGGGCAGAGAACTCAAGGCGTGCACAACGGATCAGATCCCCCTCAATGGAAGTGATTTTACCAAATTCAAACAGGTTTCAAAATACATAGCTCAGGTTCAGGCCAGGCTTGAACCCGAAGGGTTAACCGCTTATGACGCATGGTTTTTGGTGACGAATTACGGGAAACAGACAGATCGGATATTGCGTATTTTCAGCGACCTCAAAGACCCGGATCCTTATTGGCGTCTTATGAAAGCGGAGCTTCATTTCGCTCTGGATCACGAGATGATACACAACCCTATGGATTTTTTAATTCGCAGGACAGGAAGGCTTTATTTTGATATTGAAAGCATTGGGAAATACCTGGAAAAGGTCGCAGAAGAATGCGCGCTCAGGTTAAACGCGAGCGCGGGGGTAATGTCGGGATGGGTTGCGGAAATGAAACTGCAAATAAAACAACACAGCTCCTTTGAGCTTTGATTGCGGGTATCAGCTTATTCGATCGGCAAGTCGGGCAAATACTTTTTTCGGGTTTTTGTTCTGATAGAGCACCTCATACACCGCATCTATAATCGGGGTCTTTACTTTTTTCTCGAAATCCTCCTTGATTTTATAGGCGCTGCTGACGGCATAATACCCCTCAGCTACCATATTCATCTCCATCATGGCGCTTTTCACGGTATAGCCTTTACCAATCATATTGCCGAACATCCTGTTTCTGCTGAAAATGGAGTACCCGGTTACCAGCAGATCTCCGAGATACGCCGAGTGATTGATATTCCTGTCGATATTATAGAGGCGTTTTGTATATCTCTTCATTTCCCGGATGGCATTGCTCATCAGGACGGATTGAAAATTATCCCCGTAGCCGAGTCCATGTGCAATCCCTGCGGCGATCGCATAGATATTCTTCAGCATGGCTGCGTACTCGGTGCCTATGATGTCCTTACTGACCTTGGTTTTGATGTAGGAACTCCGGAGTGCACTGGCGACCTGTTCTGCTTTCTTTGGGTCGGCACAGGCAATGGTCAGGTAGGATAATCGTTCCAGCGCTACCTCTTCAGCATGGCATGGGCCTGTAATCACCCCAATATCCTTAAATGGGATATCGTAATTGTCGTGGAAGTGTTCGCCTACAATCTTCCCGCTCTCCGGGACGATCCCTTTGATGGCTGAAAAAATAGTCTTCCCTTTGAGCTTAACGTGAATCTTTGATAATTCGGCCTCGAGAAAGGCGGAAGGAATGGCAAAGATCAAAACGTCAGCATAGGAAATCGCCTGGTCTATTTCGTCGGTAAGGCTGAGTTTTGCGGTGTCAAAAGAAACCGAAGTCAGATAATTCGGATTATGTCCGTGTTCATGGATATAGTCAATGGCATCCGAATTGCGCATATACCAGCAAACTTCATCCAGATTTTCGCAAAGCATTTTCACGATGGCAGTGGCCCAGCTTCCTCCGCCCAGGACGGCAAATTTTTGAAACTCCATTACGCTGATCAGGTTTGCGTCCAAAAGTACTCAAAAATTTAAGCAGTCCTGAGTGGGGGCATTCAGAAGCTGCATGTAACAGATCTGTCTCCGGGCGCTGAAGTCCAGCTGTTTTGGGGCCTAAACCTGAGATTTCCGGGCCATTTTAGGGCACCCCCGTTTAATAATGCTATTTTTGCGGCCTTAAAATAGCGTTTTGAAGAAATACCTCAACCTGTTTGATTTTTCGCAGAAAGTAGATTACCGGACGGAAGTCCTCTCGGGATTTACCGTGGCTCTTGCTTTGGTGCCCGAGGCTATTGCATTTGCACTTATTGCCGGCCTTTCACCCCTGACCGGACTCTATGCGGCATTTGTCATGGGACTCATCACCTCAATTTTTGGAGGACGACCCGGGATGATTTCAGGGGCGACGGGGGCCGTTGCAGTAGTCATCGTTTCGCTTGCTGCTTCCCACGGGGTGGAATATGTTTTTGCCACGGTTATTCTGGCTGGGCTACTACAGGTTACCGCCGGGGTACTCAGGCTCGGGAAGTTTATGCGCCTTGTTCCGCAACCCGTGATTTTCGGTTTTGTAAACGGGCTGGCAATCATCATATTTATGTCCCAACTGGATCAGTTTAAAACCGCAGATGGGCAGTGGATGGAAGGAATGTTGTTGTGGACTTTCCTCGGATTGGTATTTCTGACCATGGGAATTATATGGCTCCTTCCCAGACTGAGCCGTGTGGTACCCGCTTCCCTGGTTGCGATCCTGGTCGTATTTGGCATTGTCCTGGTATTTGATATCCCCACCAGAAACATCGGCGACATCGCCTCCATAAAGGGGAGTTTCCCGCCGTTTCATATACCATCCCTTCCGCTTACCCTTGAGACTTTAACCATAATTTTCCCCTATGCCGCTGTGGTTGCAGGAGTGGGCCTCATTGAGAGCTTACTGACCCTCAATATTGTTGATGAAATCACAGAAACCCGGGGTCATAGTAATAAAGAAGCCGTGGCCCAGGGAACGGCGAACATACTGTCCGGATTTTTCTCGGGTATGGGGGGTTGTGCCATGATAGGACAGAGCCTTATCAATACTTCGAATGGGGCACGTGCACGACTTTCAGGCATTGTTGCGGCCCTTATGCTCCTCGCATTTATTATGTTTGGTGCACCCCTGATCGAAAGGGTACCTATGGCTGCACTTACCGGATTGATGATTATGGTGGCACTCGGAACCTTTGAATGGGCCAGTCTGCGCACTTTCCGGAGGATGCCCAAATCGGATGTTCTGGTGATGATTCTGGTCACCCTGGTCACCATATTCCTCCACAACCTTGCCCTGGCTGTTTTGGTGGGGGTAATCATTTCCGCCCTGGTTTTTGCCTGGGATAATGCAAAGCGAATCCGGGCCCGGAAATATATCGATGAGGAAGGGGTTAAACACTACGAGATATACGGTCCGCTGTTTTTTGGTTCAATTGGACTTTTTAACGAAAAGTTCGATGTACAGGGAGATCCCCAGGAAGTCATTATTGACTTTCAGGAAAGCCGGATCGTAGACATGTCTGCAATAGAAGCTTTGAACAAGCTTACAGAGCGGTACCTGAAAGTGGGCAAAAAGGTGCATTTGAAACACCTCAGTTCGGACTGTCTTAAATTGCTCAGAAACGCCGATGAGATCATTGAGGTCAACGTTCTTGAAGATCCTACCTACAAGGTCATTACAGATACGCTGTGACCTGATTCTCCTTTCGATTCCCGGCTGAAGCGACCGGGCTTTCTTTCAAGGCATAAGAGGTGACAAACCCTTCTGCGTTTAAGGTTTTGTGCCCCATACCTCTGGAAAATTCCTTAACTTGTTTTGAGCAAGCTGAAACAGTTTTACGGGTCTACTACCTGAAGGCTGAATCGTTTAAAAGGCAGCGTTATGGAGAAGCCCTCAAAAAACATCGAAATGGCCAACAAAGCCCATGAGGCGATCCCGGGAAATCCTTCAACGGCCACGAGCAGTACGAAAAAACTGAACGATCGCTCCGGAGGCCAACCCTTATGCCTGCTTAGCGAGACAGATTGGACACATTGGATCGAACAGGGGTACGTCGTTATTAAACAGGCTATTTCTAAAGCCCAGGCGACAGAAACAGCTAAATTTTTGTGGGAATTTGAGGAAAAAGACCCGGAGAACCCCGCGACCTGGTATGCTCCGCCAAGGGCAGAAATGCAAATGAAGGAATTGGCCGGAACGGGAATGGTTGAAGTATACAATCATCAGCATTTATGGGATAATCGACAGCAGCCAAAGATCTACAAGGCTTTTGTGGATATCTGGGGAACTCCGGAACTCTGGGTAACCATTGACCGGGCCAACCTGAATTTCCCTTCACGCCCGGGCTATGAACAAAAGGGGTTTATTCATTGGGACTATGACCCGGACACCCGACCTCAGAATGTACAGGGGGTTTTGGCGCTCTCGGATCAGACAGATCCCGAAATGGGCGGGTTTCAGTGCATTCCATGGCTCTACAGGAATTATGAGGCGTGGAAAAAGGATCAGCCGGAGGATCGGGATCATTTTCAACCGGACATCAGCGGTTTGGAAGATAAACTGGTGAAGGTAGCTCTTGAAGCAGGGGACCTGATGATCTTCAATAGCCTTTTACCTCATGGAATCCGTCCTAACCTTTCTAAGGATAAGGTAAGGATCGCCCAGTATATTTCCATGATGCCCGCCGAACCCGATAATGAAGCTCTGAGGCAATGGCGAATTCATTCCTGGAAAAACCGGGTCGCTCCTGAAGGGTATGCATTCCCCGGTGACCCGAGAAAATGGGAGCAGGAAAAATACAAAACCGCCCGTTTGTCCGAGCTTGGCCAAAAGCTTCTCGGCCTGGCGCACTGGTGAGATTATTCCCGAATCAGGCTTATGGCCAACCCTCCTCCCGGCGCCAGATGAAATGTCTGTTGTGAGGAGTTGTTTACCGTCTGTTTTTCTATTTCAAGAGCTGTTGGATTTTCCCGGAAATGCGCTTCGGGATGGTCCTTATAATATGTTGCCTGGAAGGAAATCCCATCGGGCAGGAAACTGAAATCGATTTCCAGATCCCTCGGGTTCTCATCGGTTATGGCCCCTACAAACCAGTTACCTGTATCCCGTTCTTCGCGGGCAATTGAAACAAAATCCCCCACCTCCCCGCTGAGTACTTTGGATTGTTCCCAATCCACACCCACATCCCGGATAAATTGAAATGCGGCCTGGCCTTCATAATTTTCGGGAAGGTCGCAAGCCATCTGTATGGGGCTGTATATCACAACATACAAGGCCAGCTGCTGGGCAAGGGTCGTGTTTACCTGGCTTTCGGGTTTTTGTGTGAGCCCGATGTCGAACACACCCGGGGTAAAATCGATTGGGCCTGCAAGCATTCGGGTAAAGGCTACAATGGGAAGGTGCTCGGGAGGATTGCCTCCTTCTACAGACCACGCATTGAATTCCTGTCCGCGCAACCCCTCACGGGAAATGGCATTCGGGTAGGTCCTTCTTAAGCCAGTCGCTTTGATCGGTTCATGGGCATTGATGGCTACCTGGTATTTAGCAGCCGTTTCCAGGACCTTTCTGTAGTGGTTGACCATCCATTGCCCGTGGTGGTATTCGCCTTTTGGGATGAGTTTCCCCACGTAGCCGGTCTTTACGGAATGCATTCCCAATTTATTCATCAGGGCAAAGGCAGTGTCTAATTGTTTTTCATAGGTTCTGGGGGCAGCCGAGGTCTCATGGTGCATAATGATTTCCACACCTTTTTCCCGTCCATAGGAGGCGAGGGCTTCGATATCATAATCCGGGTAGGGAGTGACAAAATCGAATACGCCTTCCCTGTCCTCAAATCCGATCCAACGCTCCCAACCTGTATTCCAGCCTTCAACCAACACCCCTTTGATATTGTTTTCGGCTGCAAAATCGATATAACGCATGGTGTTTTCCGTGGTGGCCCCGTGTTTTCCATGGGCTTTCCCGGTATCCACCCACTGATCCTTCTCATCCAATGTCATCCCGTAGTCCCAGGTGGCTATTGCCAAATGCATTTCCCACCAGATCCCGATGTATTTCATCGGGGTGAACCAGGAGACATCACCCAATTTATTTGGCTCGTTCAGGTTCTCAATGAGCCTGGACTCAATAAGGTCACCGGCTCGTTCGGCAATTTGGATTGTCCGCCATGGCGTCTTTAAGGGTAGGGCGCCTCTGACTTTATATCCCAGGCGGTCGGAACCTACCAGGGCACTGGTGAGTTTCAGGTCCTTGGGATCGACCTTTAATGTCATCCCGGCGTAGTCTGTAAGATCCGCCTCGTGGAAACTCAAATGGAGCCCCTCCTCGGAACGCATGGTCACTGGGGTATTCACTGCATTTTCCGGAATATAGGTGGAAGCAAGGTTGGGATGATCCTGTTTGGTAAGGGCGTTTATTTCCGAGACACGGGAGGTGTTGTAGAGGTGCTCATAAATGTCCCAGTCCCCGGGTATCCACCAGGTCATATGATCTCCTGTAAGATTGAATTCTGATTTTTCCTCCGTGATCCGAAGGCTGTCCCTTCCTTCCTGCCGGGGGAATTCATACCGGAAGGCAATACCATCCTCATAGGCCCTGAAATGCAGAATTAACTGCCGGCCAGGGGACGCTTCTTCTTTGAGAACAATGCGGGCCCCATTGTAATTGTTGCGGACCTCGCGTTGTTCCCCCCAGGGCATCTCCCAGGTTTCATCTTCTGAAGTCAGGCTGCTTTCCACCCACTGCATCCCATCCATGAGGGCCGGTTGATCTTTGAATTCAAAGCCCAGGGCCGAGCTGTCAATAACGGGCTTGCCGTCTCGCAATACCCGGTAACCCGGACGGCCAGAATCATCCAAATAAACAGCTACACCGTGGGTCTTTTGGGGAGACGACAACAATAGCATATCCTGTTCAGTTGCGTTTTGGCAACCGCTGATTGCGAGTAACAGGGCGAGAATAAATACAGTCAGAAAGAATCGGTTCATAAGGTTTTGGTTTGTTTAGAATCCTTACTGCATAGGCCGTTTTCAAAGTATAAACGAAATGGACTTCCAGGTTTCAGCAGTAATTCCAGGGATTTTCAAATCTAAAGATAGGAAGAATTCCCAATCGGGTATACGGGAAAACCGCTATTCGTATAAGATACCATGGTAGGGGAACTCCCGGTAAATGTCCCAGAATTTGCCGTTGTGCTTTAATAAAAACAGGCTGGAAACGTTGAAGGAGTCCTGAAAATTTCGCGAGTTAAATTCACTCCAGGCCTGCTCAAAATCGGCTTCTTTTAAATCCCGGGTTGCTATGGTCATATGGGGGTGAAAAACCCTTTTTTTGGAAGGCGACGGGAATCCCAATTCGGAGATCAAATGCGCTTTTAGCCGGGCTTGTAGTTCCTGCAGAGGGAGATGATCCCGTATTTTCACAAAGAGCACCCGGGGCGGAAAACAGTCGAACCCATCCAGGGTTACGTGGAAAGGCATTTCGCGTGATGCAAATTCCCTCAGGCAAGTGATTAGCCGGGGTTCCTCAGCTTCAAGTTTATGAAACGGCATCTGAAGGGTAATATGTGCAGGAGATTTAAGCGCATGTGCCGCACCGAATCGATCCCTGATTTCAGTTTTTAGGGCATGGACGCTATTCATGATCCCGGAGTTGGGAACAAGGCCAATAAAGTATTGTTTTTTAATCTCCGGAATTTCTTTTTCAGGCTTGGCCGGCATCTGGAAATAGTCTAAGGGACAACAAAAAAACCGGGCACGACAAGTGCCGGCCCGGTTTTTTGTAAAAGTATCGAACGCTTACAGGGTTCTCAGGTATTCAGCCAGGGCCCGGGCATCTGCTTCAGAAAGATTCTGATTGAGCATAATGGCTCCGTTATATTCCTCGAGCAGTGCTTTTGCTATGGGGTCCTCTTTAAGCATCCCATCGGGATTGAGAATCATATTCATCACCCATTCCGGACTTCGGCGGGTATAGACCCCAGTGAGGTCAGGTCCGATCATCCGCTGTCCGACCATATGACAAGCGGTGCAAATCATTTGATATTTTGTCTCCCCGGCCTTGGCAAGTTCCATATCAATTTCTTCTCCGAAATCTACAGAAGTTATGGGACCTACCCCCTTATTATCGAGGTCTACGGGCACGCTTTCAGCGGCTGATGCCTGTACTTCCTCTGTTTTGGAACGATTCATCTCAAAACCGTCTTTTTTTGTTTCTTTCTTTTCGCCACATCCGAAAAGAAGCATCGTGATTGCAATACCTGAAAGGATTCGTTTCATAAGCTCTGATTTCTTAACTGAGCCCCTAATATAGTAAATAGCGGATTACTTCACGAAACTCAGGAATTCCAGACTCCTCTTTTCACTGTAGTAATAGCTTCCAGCAGTCACAAAACCCACGTGGCCACCGAAACGGGGACTTTCAAAATGAACATAGGCATGGTCCCTGCAGCGTTCTTCCGGATAGCATTTTGCGCCCAGGAAAGAATCATTTTTGGCATTCAGCAAAAGGGTGGGCGTAGCAATGCTTTCGATAAATTGGAGACTGCTGCACTTTTGATAGTAATCCAGGGCATCTTTAAACCCATGTGCCCGACTCGTATAGATGTCGTCAAAATCCTTCAGGCTCTTAATCTGATCGACACCCCCCTGATCTAAGGCGTCCGGAAAACGACTTTGTTTCTCAGCAACTTTTTCGCGCAGGGATTTAAGAAAACGCTGGGCATAGAGCCAGTTTGCAGGTCGGTTGAGTTGAATCAGGGAATCGTGCAGATCACAGGGGACCGAGATCACTGCGGCCGCGGTAATGTGCCGGGTAAGTTCTGATCGTTCTCCCAGAAACTTCAGGATCAGATTACCACCAAGACTAAATCCTTTCAGAAAAATCTTTTCGTAGTCATACCTTTTGAGAATATGTTGAAGTACAGCACTGAGGTCCTCAGTGGCACCGGAATGGTAGGAGCGAAATCTCAGATTGGGCTCCCCGCTGCATCCCCTGAAATTTACAGCACAGACATCGTAGCCATTTTCGCTAAAGATTCCTGCGCTACCCAGCATATAGGGGCGTTGCGCATTTCCTTCCAGCCCATGTAAGAGCAGGATAAGGCGATCCCGCGGCTCATCCTTACGAGTCCAGTCAAGGTCCAGAAAGTCCCCATCGGGTAAAATCAGGCGCTCTCGCTCCTGTCCTGGCTTTACAGGTTTACGCAGGAGGGCCGAGTAAATGGTTGAGGCGTGGCCATTCCGAAAGGGAATGGAAGGCTTGAAATCAGATGAAATCAGAGGCATCAGTACAAAATATTGTTTTTTGGCGCGATCTTTTCAGGAAGGGATTCTTCATCGAGCATATCCTTCAAATCGATTTCAATGGTTCGACAAATAGCCGTCATGGCTACATCGTTGAATCTTCCTTCAAAAGGATCTTCACTATTACTCCCAACCTTGTCCATGGTGATAAAAATCCAGGACAGGAGGACAGAAAGTGAAATGGCTGCCAATTCCATCCATATTCGGGCTGTACCCGACAATGAATTGAATTCTTCATCAAAAGCATTCAACAGCCCAAAGGGTAGTAGCAGTACAAAAATCCAGGCAAAAACCGTCCCGAAATAAGAGTATTGTCTTGGGAAGGGAGTGTTTTTAATACGCTCACATCCGCCTTGCTGATTGTACATTTCCTCCATCAGGTGATGAAGGAGTAATTTGTCAAATTCAGAGATCCGCTTCTGGCTGAGCAATTGTTCAAGATGAAGGGCCTGATTTTTTATAAGGTGCGTGGCTGCATTCTTTCGGGACTCCAGGGATTTTAATTCGGCTTCAGAAATAAAGGGTTCAAGTACTTTCTCCAGGGAGGATTCCTCTTGAAACACTTCGATTATACGCTTAAAGGATCGCCTGGGTTTCATGGAGAAAGTACTGGGTCTTCTCAACTGTATTCTCAGGGCATTGATCCAGGCCAGGTGCCGGTATATCAAAATCTTTTTGTCTTCCTCGCTTTCCTGTACAAGGCTCAGTACCTGGGTAGCCCATGTTCTGGAGTAATTCACAATAGACCCCCATATCTTGCGGGCCTCCCAGAAACGATCATAGCTCTGGCTGTTCTTAAAACCGAGATAAAAGGATACAGCGATTCCGATTACGGAGAGCGGCTCAAAAGCGATAGAAATAAAGGTCCACCCCTGATAATAATACAGGTAGAAAATGAACGAGGTCCAAACCGTAAAAAACACAAGGTTTTTCCAGGTACCCAAAATTATGGGTATTACCCCCATGTTCCTCTTAACATACATACAACCTGCGGTTAACGGTAGTGATCCAATACAGCGGCTTGGGATTCCAATGCTTCAAGGAACTCTGTGCGAAGGCGTTCGACGAGTTCACCGACTGGCAAAACATCTTTTATCGTGGCTACCCCCTGCCCTGCAGACCAGATTGTTTTCCAAGCCTTTGCCTCTGTGTCGAGTTCTTTTCCAAAATCGATTTTGACATCCTTCTTAAGGTCTTCTTCAGAAAGTCCGGCCGCCCTGAGACTCGGCCCCAGGAAATTGGCATGAACCCCTGAAATTGCTGCAGTATAGACAATATCACTTGCTCCCGCCTCGATGATCATATCCCGGTATTCCGGAGGAGCTGCACTTTCTTCAGTGTTTATAAACCGCGTCCCCATATAGGCGAGGTCCGCACCCATCTGAAGTGCTGAGGCTACATCGCGCCCGGTACTGATGCAACCCGAAAGGATGAGGGTTTTGTCATAAAAACTGCGTACTTCGGCAATCAGCGACATCGGATTCATGATCCCTCCATGTCCCCCCGCTCCAGCTGAAACGAGAATGAGCCCATCCACACCGGCCTGAGCCGCTTTTTCGGCGTGTCTCTTTTTGATGATGTCGTGAAAGACCAGTCCGCCATAACTGTGGACCGCATCTACCACTTGGGAGACGGCACCAAGGGAGGTGATAATCAAAGGCACTTTATGTTTGACGCATAGTCTTAAATCGGCCTCCAACCTGGGATTCGAAGGGTGTACTATAAGGTTGACTCCAAAGGGTGCAGGAGTTTTGCCCGTTTCCTTTTTAAAGGCTTCAAGGGCTTCTGAAATTTGAATTAACCAGGCTTCAAAGCCTTCACTACTTCGTTGGTTTAGTGCCGGAAAGGTACCTACGATGCCATTCTTACAACAGGCGATCACGAGTTCCGGGTTGGAAATCAGGAACAGGGGCGCTGCAATAATTGGCAGGTCCAGGGTGCTTATAAAGGCGGGTTTCTCACTCATGGGAATATATTATAGGGCTAAAAATAAGGATAAAATAAAGGGCAGCGGAAAAACGGTTTTTAAATTCAACGTATTTTTGACGTTTTCTCAATGCGATAGGATTATGTACTTGAAACCCGTAGAAATTCGATGGAATGACCTGGATGCGAACCGCCATTTGGGCAATACTGCCTTTATCAGCTTTATGAGTCATACCCGGATGGCTTTTTTTCACGATCTCGGCTTTAACCTGGAGTACCTTAATTCTAATGATATTGGCCCCATCGTATTTTACGAACACGTCTATTATCTCAAGGAAGTGTTGCCGGGAAATCCGGTTCAGGTTTCCCTGGAAATCACAGGGTTGAGCGAAGACGGGATGTTTTTTGAATTTCACCACAACATCTACAACCACCAGGGCAAGCAGGCAGCACACGCCCAGCTCATGGGCGCCTGGATGAATCTTACCTCACGCAAGCTTACCTGCCCTACCCCTGAGATGCAGGTAAAATTCAAAGACGTGGAAAAGGGAGCAGGCTTCAGGGTACTTACCAAAGAAGATACGCGACCGGTCAGGATTCCGAGGAAAGACCTGCCCTAGGGCGTTTGCTTACCAGGTAAACCCCAAAAAGCACGAGCAGGGTAGCCCCAAATGTCAGCAGGGATAATTTGTCTTTGCCCATAAGGAGGGCAAAGAGAATGCCTATAACGGGTTGCGCATAGACAAAAGCACTCACCGTGGACGCTTTCAACTCTGTCAGCGCAAAAACATTAAAGAGGTACGTCAGAAAAGTAGTTCCTATAATGACAAACGCTATGGCACCCAAACCTGCCGGGGGGATATCCATCCAGTTGATCTCCATAAACTGAGATACCGTAATTGGAAAGTTGATCGCGAAAGCAATTGTAAAAAGCCATTTCATCAGGGTGAAGGGATGATATTTTTCGATAAGCTTTTTAGCCAGTATGAGATACAGGCCGTAGCTGGTCGCATTGACGATAAAAAGCGCATTGCCCAATGGAATATTGGGGGCGTTTACCTGTTCGCCTTCGTTCATAAAGATAAGTGCGAGCGCCCCTGCGAGCCCCATAAGTATTCCCAACACTTTAATGCGGGTTACTTTTTCGGCGATTAAAAAAACGGAAAGTACCGTAACAATAATCGGGGTAATCGTGACGAGGACCGAACTGTTGATTGGGGTGGACAATTCCAGACCCTTAAAGAAGGCTAGCATATTGATGACCATCCCAAAAAGAGAACAGAGCAGGAGCCGGCCCCAGTCTCGTTTTTCAATGCGTTCTTTGGGGCCGAAAATGGAAATGAACCAGAACAGGATGGCCGCTCCGCTAACCCTGAGAAAAATAAAGCCAAACGCCCCGACATGGTGTGGCATTACACCCTTGGCAATGGTATGATTCAGGCCGTAAATGGTGGTGGCCCCTATGGCCGCCAGGATGGCTAGGGTTCTTTTGCTCAAGAGTGAAGGGCTTCTTTGGCAGCAGCCACGGTTTTGGCAGCATTTCCAACAAAAATCTGATTTTCAAGGACGGTTACCGGTCTTTTCAGAAAGGTATAGTGTTCCAGGATTAGTCTTTTGTAATCCGGTTCACCCAGGGCCTGATTTTTCAGGTTCCGTTCCTTATAGAGTCGTGCACGCTTGCTGAAAAGGGCCTCATAACTGCCCGCGAGATCCCGCATTATTTCCAGGTCTGCCGCGGTAATCGGATCGGATTTAATATCCTGCATGATGAAGTCTCCTGGGAGCGCCAGTTCATTTAGAATGCGCTTGCAGGTGTCACAGGTACTTAGGTAATAGAATTTTTTCATAAGACCAATATCATTGCCCAGTGTTTCTCGGTTTCAAAAGTAAGGTTTAATTTAGAAGCAAAATACCGCTAAACCCCATTCAAAATGAAGGCCGAATTTATTTTTCAGACGATGAAGCGTCACCGGAAAAATCTGGTAAAAATTCTCGAGAATACTTCCGAATCAGACCTTGAATGCATCCCGGAAGGCTTTCGGAATAATATCTGGTGGAATATCACGCATTTGCTCGTAGTGCAACAACTTCTCTGTTATCGGTTGAGCGGTCTTCCCTTGTACATAGCGGAGGATATGGTTTCGGCCTATTCCAAAGGAACATTCCCTTCTGAATTACCGGGCCCTGAGTACCGGGCTGACGTTGCTCGATTGCTGGAGGAGACTGTGAACACTTTGGAAGCAGATTATAACAAGGGCTCGTTCAATGAGTACAATACCTATACGACCAGTGCTGGTTTTGTCCTTACCTCCATAGACGAGGCACTGCAATTTAACCTCTATCATGAAGGCCTTCATCTGGGAATCATCCTGTCCCTTATGAAAGTGATCCGGTAGGGAGGATCAATTCCCGCCTTTTTTCAGATAGGGAAGGCCTTCCTCTATCGGGATTTCGATTATCAGCGCTCCGTCTGCATAGGATGCGGCTTCGTAGGGATTGTAGTGCAATACGATACGCTCAGCATCCAGGCCGATGTTCTCGGGAAGCTTAAATTTATTTTCTTCAAACATGAATCCCGTGCTGTTAATAGGGGCTTCCATGGGGATATCATATTTTTTGCGAAAAGCGCTTTCTGCTAATTCCGAAAATTCGTCTGGATTTCTTAATAATTGGGAGCCCGGGAGTTCTTCCCCGGTTTCTCTGTCGAAGTTCAGGTAGGCCGTACCCCCATATCCGTGGGCCCCGCCTGTAAAAATGTATTTGTCCAGTTTAATGGTTAAAACATCCGGACCATCATAAGATGTAGTTCCCTCAACACTTGCTTCCCACCCGGTCAATTCCTCCGGGAATTCACTTTGTACAAACTGAAATCCTTTTGTAAAGGCTTCTATTGCGCCTGGAATATCCGCGGCATTATTCTCCCTGTCAAAGTCCAGTAATTCAATGATCTCCTCCCTGATCACCCGGTTTATAGACTTTCCCAATGCGGTTTTTTCACTTGCCTCGGGTACGGAAATGTGCACTACCGGACAGTCCTTGCAATCGGCTCCCTGGTATTCGCGCATTTTCAGCTCTGTAGTAGATTCTGAAGCGCAACTAAATAGCAAAAAAAGGATACAGATTGGAATTACTCTTTTCATAGATACTGGAATGAGCGCCAAAGATACGCACTCCGGACAAAAACTCATTTTCACAGAAGGAGTTGTAAACGCAGTGGAATCCGAATACCTTTGTCCCAACAATTTTCGACCCATGAAAAAGCAACTGAGATTCAACAGCAATACAATTCACGGCGGGCAGGAGCCCGACAAAGCTTACGGAGCCGTTATGCCTCCGATTTACCAGACCTCTACCTTTGCCCAATCCACACCGGGAGGGCACAAGGGATTCGAGTATTCACGGAGTGGAAACCCGACAAGGCATGCTCTGGAGAAGAGCCTCGCGAGTATTGAAAATGGAAACTATGGCCTTGCTTTTGCAAGCGGTCTTGCCGCCATGGATGCGGTAATTAAACTTCTGAGTCCTGGAGATGAGGTGATTTCAACAAATGACTTATACGGGGGCAGTTATCGTCTTTTTCGAAAAGTATTTGAACCTTTCGGCCTGCATTTTCATTTTGTGGATATGCAGGATCCCAGCCATATAGTAGCGGCAATCTCCGAAAACACAAAACTCATTTGGGTGGAAACGCCTACAAACCCGATGATGAATGTTATTGACATTCGGGCTGTAGCGGATCTGGCCAAAAGGAACAACATCTTGCTGGCAGTTGACAATACCTTTGCAACACCCTATCTTCAGCAACCACTGGATCTGGGCGCTGATATCGTCATGCATTCTGCCACGAAGTATTTAGGGGGGCATAGTGACGTGGTCGCGGGAGCGCTGGTCGTCAGAGATTCCGATCTGGCAGACCGGTTGTATTTTGTACAGAATGCCAGCGGGGGCGTCTGTGGTCCCATGGACAGTTTCCTGGTCCTCAGGGGCATAAAAACCCTGCATGTGCGGATGCAGCGGCATTGTGAAAATGGCGCAAAAATAGCGGCGTTTCTGCGCGATCACCCGGCTATTGAAAAAGTGTATTGGCCCGGATTTGAGGATCATCCGAATCACGAGGTGGCCAAAAATCAAATGAATGGATTCGGGGGGATGATTTCCTTTGTTCCAAAAGGGGCAACGTATGAGGATGCCGTTAAAATTGTGGAATCCCTCGAAGTATTCACCTTAGCTGAATCTCTGGGGGGTGTGGAAAGTCTCGCAGGTCACCCCGCAAGTATGACGCATGCCAGTATTCCAAAGGAGGAGCGGGAAAAAAGCGGCGTTTCCGATGCCCTTGTACGCCTGAGTGTCGGTATCGAGGATGCAGAAGATTTAATTGAAGACCTCGGGCAGGCACTTTCTGCTCTTAATTAAGGGGATCAGGGAGCTGGAGATTGAAAAAAAATTGTCAAATTTTCATTAAAACAGGCTCTGAATTACGGGAAAGACATAATTTAGCTCATATTTTTTGAACCTGACAATTATCAACCAAAGCGCTATGTCTGAAATACACGCAAAAATCGAGGCTTTCATGGAGGAAGTCCGAAGTCGAAACGGGCACGAACCCGAGTTCCTTCAAGCCGTACAGGAGGTCGCGGAAACAACCATTCCCTATATCTCTCAAAACAAAATATACAACGGCAAGAATATCTTGCTGAGGATGGTCGAGCCAGAACGACTTATTTCCTTCAGAGTCTCCTGGATAGACGATAAAGGAGAGATCCACGTGAATCGTGGCTATCGGGTCCAGATGAATTCTGCTATCGGACCGTATAAGGGAGGCCTGAGATTTCACCCGTCGGTCAATGCGAGTATCCTGAAATTCCTGGCCTTTGAGCAGGTGTTTAAAAATAGCCTGACCACCCTGCCGATGGGTGGTGGAAAAGGAGGCTCCGATTTTGACCCAAAAGGAAAATCCGATGATGAGGTAATGCGGTTCTGCCATTCGTTTATGGCCGAATTATGTAGGCATATAGGCCCGAACACCGATGTTCCCGCAGGCGATATTGGCGTGGGAGCAAGAGAAATCGGATTCCTTTTCGGAATGTACAAGAAAATCCGGAATGAGTTTACCGGAGTGCTTACCGGTAAAGGTCTTTCCTGGGGGGGATCCAAAATCAGGCCTGAGGCCACGGGGTATGGAACGGTGTATTTTGCAGAGAACATGCTTAAGACACGTGATGAAACCATAGAGGGAAAACAGGTCGTTATTTCCGGTTCTGGCAATGTTGCCCAGTATGCCGCTGAAAAGGTTATTCAGCTGGGGGGCAGGGTACTAACCCTTTCTGATTCTGGCGGGTATATCCACGACAAGGACGGGATAGATGAAGAAAAACTGGCATGGGTTATGGACCTGAAGAATAACCGGAGAGGTCGTATTTCAGAATATGCCGAGAAGTATTCAGGTGCGACATACCATAAAGGAGAAACACCCTGGAGTGTCCCCTGTGATATTGCCCTACCCTGTGCTACCCAGAATGAGCTCGATGGGAAGGATGCGGAAAGTCTTGTTAAAAATGGTTGTATCTGCATCGCGGAAGGGGCGAACATGCCTTCAACTCCTGAGGCTATTCACGTCTTCAATGAGGCCAGGGTATTATTTGCTCCGGGCAAGGCCTCCAATGCAGGCGGCGTAGCTACCTCCGGTCTGGAAATGTCCCAGAATTCATTGAGGATCAGCTGGACCCGGGAGGAAGTAGACCAAAGGCTTCGGGGTATTATGGAGGATATCCACAGCTCGTGTATCGAATATGGTATGGAATCTGACGGTTATTGCAATTACGTTAAGGGCGCCAATATCGCTGGCTTTGTTAAAGTTGCCGATGCGATGCTGGCCCAGGGGGTTATATAGATTAATCGATTTATAGTTGAACTCCCGGACAACGCTGTCCGGGAGTTTTCTTTTTTATAACTGTATCTTTAGCGCAAAGCTCTTTCCCAGTGTCCCAAACGACCAAGGCTATTGTTCTTACCTCTCTAAAATACGGAGACAACAGCTTAATTGTCAAGCTCTTGACAGAAAAGGCAGGCTTGCAGTCATTTATGTTGAAGGGCATTTTAAAAAGCCGAAGGGGGCGACTGAAAGTAGCCTTTTTCCAACCTCTCACCCAATTGGAAATCGTCGCCAAAACCAATAAGCCAGGTACCCTCGGGTATGTCCGTGAAGCCTCAATAAGTTACGGCTATCATTCGATTCCCACAGATATTCGCAAAGGGGCCATCGCCTTATTTCTCGCAGAGGTCCTGTCGCAGAGCATACGAGAACAGGAGGCAGAGCCACAGATGTATCAGTATGTGGAAACCACCCTCCAATGGCTCGATCAGAACGAGGAAATTGGAAATTTCCACATACGTTTCCTCATTGGTCTGACGCGTTATCTTGGGTTTTATCCGGATCTAAGCACGACAGAAGGTGCATATTTTGATCTTGTCGAAGGCGCTTTTTGCAACGATGCATCCTGGAATCCATGTTTCGGAGGTCCTGAACTGGATTATTTTAAGAGGCTTTTAGGCACGAATTTTGATGCATTACACACCGTTAAGCTGAATCAAAATCAGCGAAAAATCCTGCTTGAAAACCTGGTTCGCTATTTTGAGATACATTTGCACGGTTTCAAAAAACCAAAGTCTTTAGTCGTTTTGGATGAAGTTTTTTCATAGGCAACTTACCCTTGCACTAATTGCAGTTTTTGGATTAATAGCGGGTCTTAGGGCTCAGCAGGCAGGGGTATTCGACCGGGAAACCGGCGAGCCTATATCAGATGTGGCAGTCTTTACGGAAGACCGCTCGGTCACCGCACTAACGGATTTTGATGGATATTTTGACCTTGGCCTTTTTCCCCAGGGCGTACGCATCGAGATACGTCACCTGTCGTATCAAACACGAATTCTCTCCCCTGAAGGGATTCGCCGCATGGGCGGTCGGATTCTATTGGCATCAAAACCAGAGCAGCTGCAGGAGATTGTGATCTCTATATCGAAGTGGGAACAACAAAAAAGGGATATACCCCAAAAAATTGAATCTATCAGTGCTGCGGAAATTGCCAAGGGGAACCCGCAAACGTCGGCCGATCTGCTGCAGCAGTCGGGAAAGGTATTCGTCCAGAAAAGCCAGTACGGTGGCGGTAGCCCGATGATTCGCGGGTTTGCTACAAACCGGGTTTTACTTTCTGTAGATGGGGTTCGGATGAATAATGCGATTTTCAGAGGGGGTAACATTCAGAATATCATTTCCATTGATCCCTTTTCGGTAAAGAATGTCGAGGTGCTCTTCGGTCCGGGATCTGTGATTTATGGGAGTGATGCCATTGGGGGGGTCATGAATTTCTATACCAAAACACCCAGGTATGCCCGTACAGACACCCTCGAGGTTCAGGGAAACGCAGCATACAGGACGGCAACAGCCTCCAAGGAGCAAACGGTTCATGGCGATATTGCATTGGCCAGTCAGAAGTGGGCCATGCTTACAAGTCTTACGTATAATTCCTTTGGCGATTTGCGAATGGGACTGCACGGGCCGGATTCTTATCTCCGGCCCGGTTATGTTGTCCGGGAGGATGGACAGGATGTCTACTGGCCTAATGAGGATCCAAGGACCCAGGTGCCTACCGGATACCAACAATGGAGTTTTATGCAAAAAGTGGGCTACCGGCCGAACAACAGCTGGTCCTTTGATCTGGGGCTGCATTACTCCCGTACCTCGGACTATCCGAGGTACGATCGGTTGATCCGACCTGCGGATAATGAGGCAGGGCTCAGATCAGCCGAATGGCAATACGGCCCGCAGATTTGGGGAATGGCTAACCTGCAGATGGCTCATAAAGGGACAAACACCTTTTACGACCGCTTAAAGCTGAGCGCCGCATACCAGTATTTCCAGGAAAGCAGAACCGACAGGAGTTTTCAGGACCCGATCCGATACGAAAGCAGGGAACAATTGGATGCCTATTCTCTAAATCTCGATTTTGAGAATCGGAAGATGGGGAATTTCAATCTGTTTTACGGGGCAGAATATGTTTTCAATGGGGTAGATTCAAAAGGCGAGGAGGAAAACATCAATACTTCTGAGCAGGTGCCCGGACCTTCGCGCTATCCCGACGATTCTTCCTGGCTGAGCCTTGCAGCTTACGTTAACAGTACGTATCGGTTAAAACCAAACCTGACCCTTCTGGCCGGGTTGCGGTACAGTCACTTCTGGATAGACGCAGATTTTGAACAGGATTTTTATCCGTTCCCTTTCGAAGATGCCCGTTTAAATAGCGGAGCGCTGACCGGAAGCCTTGGCCTGAGTTGGTTTCCTCATGAAAACACCCAGATTACGGCAAACACCTCAACGGGATTCCGGGCGCCAAACATCGATGATGTGGGTAAAATATTTGATTCTGAACCGGGCTCAGTGGTGGTTCCCAATCCGGATCTGCAGCCTGAATACGCCTATAATTTTGAAATAGGCCTGCGCCAGAATGTAGGGGACAAACTGGTTTTAAAAGGTTCTGCCTACTACACATACCTTTCCAATGCGCTGGTACGACGCGACTATACCTTTAACGGGCAGGACACCATTGTTTATAACGGGGTGCCGAGCAAAGTTCAGGCCATTCAAAATGCATCCAGTGCTTTTGTTTACGGTGTGGAATTTGGTTTTGATGCGACCCTTCATGAATTCTGGGCATTCAGGGGAAACCTGACGTTGGCCGAGGGCGAAGAGGAGGAAGCAGATGGCAACATTACGGCCGCCCGCCATGTAGCCCCCACTTTTGGAAACCTCGAATTGGCATGGGACAAATACCCCTGGCAGGCCGGGGTATTTATGAATTACAACGGGGAGATCCCTTTTGATGATCTGGCCTTGTCTGAGCGGGCGAAACCATTTATTTATGCTGAGGACGCCAATGGAAATCCCTATTCCCCCTCCTGGTATACATTGAACCTGCGTGCATCTTATACACTTTGGGACCGCTACCAGTTGACGCTTACCATGGAAAACCTGACCAATCAGCGATATCGCCCATATTCTTCCGGGATTGCTGCCGCAGGCTTTAATGTAATAGCCGGTTTCAATGTAAGGATATGACATAAAAAAACCCGTGCTTTTGGCACGGGTTTTTGGTTTAAGAAGTGTCTGGCTAATTTCAATTTTCGACGGTTTCTTCAACTTTCTTCTGCACATCTTCATTCATTTCTTCAATGGCTTCACCCGTTTTTTCAACGGCTTCTTCAGCCGCTTCCTCTACGGCTTCAGCAGCCTCTTCAGTGGCGTCTTTTACATCATCAGCGGCATCTTCCAAAGCTTCTTCAGTCTGAGCTGCGGCTTCTTTGGTTTTGTCGGCTGTTTCCCTGCAGGAAGCCAGCGTGAACAATAAGGTCATTGAAAGCATGATGGCAGATAGGATTCTTTTTTTCATGAGTATGAGATTTGGGTTAATACAAACGTTGTAATCATATACGCAGAAATATCCGTTACGGACTTTTCTGGCCGGGTTACAGAGGATGTTCACCCCTTCCCATTTCCTCTTTAAATGCCTGCAGGTTATCACTAAATTCATTAATTTTGCGCTCTTTAGAAAAATCAAGGACTCAATTCTGGAATTGGATGAAATTCGAAGAATACAAAAAGTTGGATCTCCCCGGGGTTGCTGAAGCTGTTTTAGATTTCTGGAAAACCGGAAACATCTTTGAAAAGAGCATCAGTACCCGAGAAGGGGGTACGCCTTTTGTTTTTTATGAAGGGCCTCCCTCAGCCAATGGAATGCCCGGAATTCATCACGTGATGTCCCGCACCATAAAGGACCTGTTCCCGCGCTACAAGACCATGAAGGGGTTTCAGGTTAAACGTAAAGCCGGGTGGGATACCCATGGACTTCCGATCGAGTTAGGGGTGGAAAAGGAATTGGGGATTACCAAAGAGGATATCGGTACAAAGATTTCTGTGGAAGCGTATAATGAGGCCTGTAAGAAGGCCGTCATGAGATATACGGATGCCTGGAATGAAATGACCGAAAAAATCGGGTACTGGGTAGACACAGAGGATCCTTATGTCACCTATGAGCCCAAATATATGGAGACCGTCTGGTGGCTGCTTAAGCAGATCTACGACAAGGGTCTCATCTACAAAGGGTATACCATACAGCCGTATTCCCCAAAAGCCGGAACAGGTCTAAGTTCACATGAACTCAACCAGCCCGGTACGTATCAGGACGTAACCGATACCACTGTAATCGCACAATTTGAGGCTATTCCAGAAACATTGCCCGACTTTTTAACGCGGGAATCCGGGCCGGTTTATTTCCTTGCCTGGACGACAACACCCTGGACACTCCCTTCGAATACGGCGCTTACGGTAGGTCCGAACATCGACTATGTCCTTGTTGAGACCTTTAACCAGTATACACACAGTCCCTCCAAGGTTATACTTGCCCGTACACTGATCAATAAAGTCTTCTCGGGAAAATTTTACGAAGTAGGATCAGAAGATGAGTGGCCTGCCTTCAAGGCCGGGGATTCTAAAATCCCTTTTCGGGTATTGCGTGAATTTAAGGGTTCCTCCCTTTTAGGGATTCGCTATCATCAACTATTGGATTACGCCCAGCCCTATGAAGGGGCCGAGGATGCCTTCCGGGTGATTTCCGGAAACTTCGTAACTACTGAAGATGGTACCGGTATCGTCCATACTGCCCCTACATTTGGTGCAGATGACATGCAGGTGGCTCAGGAAGCCGATCCACCCATACCCCCGTTGCTCGTCCTGGATGACTCCGGGAACCCCGTGCCACTTGTAGACCTTCAGGGCAGGTTCCGGCCTGAGATGGGCTCTCTGGGCGGGAAGTATGTCAAGAATGAATACTATGAGGAGGGGAAAGCACCGGAGCGTTCGGTAGATGTGGAACTGGCCATTCGCCTTAAGGAAGAAAACAAGGCTTTTAAAGTTGAGAAGTACGCCCACAGTTATCCGAATTGCTGGCGGACCGATAAACCCATTTTATATTACCCGCTGGATTCGTGGTTCATAAAGGTAACCGCGGTGCGCGATCGGATGTACGAACTCAATGGACAAATCAACTGGAAGCCCAAGGCTACCGGGACTGGCCGATTTGGGAACTGGCTTGCTTCAGCAAATGACTGGAATCTATCACGATCCCGTTATTGGGGTATTCCCTTGCCGATCTGGAGGACAGAGGACGGGCAGGAGATGACCATGATTGGGTCTGTTGAAGAACTCAAGGCTGAAATCACCAAAGCGATTGCTGCCGGATTTATGGAGGAAGACCCGTTTGAAGGGTTTGTGCCTGGTGATATGTCCGAAGCAAATTACAACCGGATTGACCTTCACAAGAATATAGTGGACCGCATTATTCTGGTGGCGCCTTCCGGTAAGCCCATGCGACGGGAAAGCGACCTTATCGATGTGTGGTTCGACAGCGGCTCCATGCCTTATGCACAATGGCACTATCCTTTTGAAAATCGGGAGTTCATCGATTCGGGCCGGTATTTTCCAGCAGATTTTATCGCTGAAGGCGTCGACCAGACCCGGGGTTGGTTTTATACACTTCACGCAATTGCTACGATGGTCTTTGATTCGGTAGCCTATCGAAATGTTGTTTCCAACGGGTTGGTGCTGGATAAGGACGGAAAGAAAATGTCAAAGCGGCTTGGCAATGCGGTCAACCCTTTTGAAACGGTCGATGAACACGGGCCGGATGCTACCCGATGGTATTTGATTTCCAATGCGAATCCCTGGGATAACCTCAAATTCGATATGGATGGGATTGTGGAGGTAAAACGAAAGTTTTTCGGGACGCTGTACAACACCTATTCCTTTTTTGCCCTGTACGCCAATATTGACGGATTTTGTTATCAGGAGGAAGAGATCCCAATTGAGCAGCGACCTGAAATCGATCGCTGGATTCTCTCGGAACTCAACACCCTGATCCTGGAGACTGACCGGGCTTTTGAAACCTATGATGCCACACGTGCGGCCCGAATGATTTCAGATTTTGTTCAGGAAAATTTGAGCAACTGGTACGTGCGGCTTTGCAGAAGGCGTTTCTGGAAAGGGGAATACGGTCCGGATAAGTTATCCGCTTACCAGACCCTTTTTACCTGCCTGAAGCGCGTCTCACAACTGGCAGCCCCAGTAGCTCCTTTTTTTATGGAGCAGCTCTACAGGGATCTTACATTGGCCACCGTTCAGGAAAAGTCCGAGAGTGTACACCTGTCGGATTTTCCAGAGTCCGACCCGGGATTGATCGATAAGGATCTGGAAACAAAAATGGCCAGGGCTCAGACGATCTCTTCCCTTGTGCTATCTATTAGGCAGAAAGAGCGGATTAAAGTGCGGCAACCCCTTCAAAAGATCATGATACCCGTCCTGGATTCCGGTGAGCGCCATGCAATTGAGGCTGTCGCAGATTTAATTAAATCTGAGGTCAATGTAAAGGAAATTGAATTGCTGGATGACGCTTCCGATATCCTGGTCAAACGAATCAAACCCAATTTTAAAACGCTGGGTCCTCGCTATGGCAGAGACATGAAGGCTATCGCCAGGGCCGTGGGAGAAATGGATCAGGATGATATCCAGAAAATCGAACGCGAGGGCGAAATTGTACTTGACCTTGAGGAGAAAAGTATTAAATTACACCTTGATGATGTTGAAATTAGCTCACAGGATATTGAGGGCTGGTTGGTCGCATCCTCAGGCCCTTTGACGGTAGCCCTGGATGTTACGATCGATGAAGCTTTGCGCAAGGAGGGAATTGCCAGAGAACTGGTAAACCGAATCCAGAACCTGAGAAAGGAATCAGGTTTGGAGGTAACGGATAAAATTGACGTTAAATTTTTAAAAAATGAAGCGGTCGAAGCGGCCGTATTGAGCAATTTGCAGTACATTAAATCAGAAACATTGACGGCTGACTTGGAGTTTCAGGACGAATTAATTGAAGGCACCGCCATAGATTTTGATGAAGTCAGCACGAAGTTGCTCATTCAAAAACACTGATGTTATGGGAGAAGATCTAAAAACGAGGTTTTCCGATAAGGACCTCGACGAGTTCAGAACAATTATTGAAGAGAAGATAGAGAAGGCCAAAAAACACCTGGACCTCCTCAGGAGTTCCTATATGAATGACGGCAATAATGGTACAGATGACACCTCGCCTACCTTCAAGGCTTTTGAAGAGGGGTCAGAGACCATGAGCAAGGAGGCGAATACACAATTGGCTATTCGCCAGGAAAAATTCATACGGGACCTGAAAAATGCGCTCCTCCGAATTGAGAATAAGACCTATGGTATTTGTCGGGTTACCGGAAAGCTGATTAACAAGGAACGCTTAAAGTTAGTTCCACATGCCACACTTAGCATTGAAGCAAAAAACATGCAGAAGTAATATCAAAAGCCCTTCGGGGCTTTTTTTAAACCCAGTTCTATGCCGGGCATTCTTCGCATGCTACATCCTGGGATGCGGCATCATCTATGGCCAGAAACAACTTACCAAAACCCTTCTGAACCCGGGCATCTCCTCTGTTAGTATAGATGGGACGATGTCCTATAAGTTAGAGTTGCAAACAGGCACTTCTAAAGAGGTAAGTGTTGAGGCCCAAATGGAAGGGGAGTACAGTCCGGATTTGATGGTGCTCTTCAGGGAATCCGGGACAACCCTCTTTATCGAAACTCGTTTTAGTCCTAATTTCGAAATGCCAAATGACAAACTCGGGGCGCACAAGGTGATTTCAATCAGCCTGAAGGTAACCGTGCCTGAAAATCAGGACGTATTCCTGAATGCGGCAAGTTGTCAGCTAACCACCTTCGGAGTGTTTAAAAACCTCGATATCGTTTTTAATGATGGCGGGTGTAATTTATCACACAGGGCCGAAAACACGGAAGTGCAGACGGGGTCCGCTCCCATTATAGCACATTTGAAATCCGGCGTGATCGAGGCCCGTTCTAAATACGGAGAAGTCCATATCGACCCGCTGCCGAGGGGCGATCATCACCTCAAACTGCACAGTACTCAGGGAAATATTTCTGTCCTTTCGCTCTGAAAGCAGGAGTGCCTCCCCTGGTGTCCGTACATTGGTATATAATCCCTATTTTTGACCGATTTAAACGAACTGGATGAATTTCAAGAAATCCCTCCTGCTGGTCGTTATCCTGCTCTTGGCAGATCAACTCAGCAAAATCTATATAAAAACCCACTTCGAACTCGGTGAATCGGTTGAAGTTTTTTCCTGGTTTAAGATTCTTTTTATTGAAAATGAAGGAGCTGCCTGGGGAACGAAACTCAGTGACATCCTTCCTTTATCTGAAAAAACCGGAAAGTTAATTCTCACCGTATTCAGGTTGCTTGCCATTGGGGGTATCGGATACTGGTTATGGGATATTTTGCGGAAAAATGCCAATACCACCCTCGTTGTTGCTGTGAGTTTGATTTTTGCAGGTGCTATTGGGAATATCATCGATTCCGTATTTTACGGACAGTTATTCAATCACAGTTACGGACAAATAGCCACACTCGGCTCCGACGATCCTTATGCAGGTCTGTTCTACGGAAAGGTAGTGGATATGCTTTATTTTCCAATGATCGATACCGTATGGCCGGATTGGATCCCCTTTGTCGGAGGAAAGGCCTTTCGCTTTTTTGAACCGGTTTTTAATATTGCAGATACAGCGATCAGTACCGGTGTTGGCATCTTGCTTGTTTTTAACAAGACCGCTTTTGAGAAGCGCGATAATCAGAAAGAAAAATAGCCCTTGGGGGTGACACAGCCGTTTAGCTTAATATCGGTTTTTTCGATATCTGTAATCGCGTCCACCGGATCGAAAAAACTCAACCCTATCTTTAAGGCATCAGGCCTGCACTGTGCGAGAAAACGGTCGTAAAATCCTCCGCCATACCCCAGGCGGTTTCCACCCCTGTCAAAACAGAGTAACGGAACAAAAATAACATCGATAAGGGTCGGATCCACGGGGAGTCCGGAAACCGGTTCAGGAATTCCGAGGGAACTCATTTTGAGCGCAGTCGCATCGGTAAGCAAGGTATGGGCGAGGTCCTGTTTTCCAATTACTTTTGGGACCACAACGTTTTTGTCTTTGCCCTGGAGTATAGTAAGTAAAAAGGAGGTGTCTACTTCTTTTTTTTCCGGTATACTCAGAAAAAGGTGATAAAAAAAACCGTCCCAGATTTGTAATCCAAGACAGTGATTCGCAATTTTTAAGCTTTCCGTTTCTATCTGAGAAGGGGAAAGTTCGTTTCGTTTTTGGAGATAGGTAAACCGAAGCTGTTTTTTTTTCATCGCTTCTGATTTAACCTAATACGCAGGGGAACGCAACTTCTTTAAAAGTTAATCTCTGGCCGAAACCGCCACATAAACTTTAAAGAAAAGCATCAGTATGAGATACATTCCCAAAGTGATGAGATAATTGTCCATAAGTTTTATTGCTTGAGGTCTAAATATAAAAGAATAACGCAAATTTTACCATAAACGGTATAATTTAATCGATGAAATGCACACATTTGACATTTTTTTAACTGGATCCCCTGATTTTAAAGGCGTCTTTAACACCTGTTTAAGAGGTCTAAATTGCTAAAAACAGTTTTCCTTTCCAGGTAATCCCAGAGGGGGCAGCGATTACAAATATTCGCTTTAAGGCTGCAAAAACCTTTCAGCAATGCGAATCGCCCCGGAGCTGTTTGTGTAAAGTCAGGAAAATTAGAGTTCTATCCGAGGCAAAGGACTTGGGCCTTATCTTTGAACTCAGTACAGTACCCCAATGGATGAGCTTACACTCGATATTCAACTAAAAACACTCCCCGAAAATCCGGGAGTGTATCAATTCTTCGATTCGGAGTCAAAAATTCTGTATGTCGGGAAAGCTGTAAATCTTAAAAAAAGAGTTAGTTCCTATTTCACCAAAACACATCAGAACGGGAAAACCCGTGTCATGGTTCGGAAGATCAGGTCCATTAAACACATAGTCGTTCCCACCGAATCCGATGCCCTTTTGCTGGAGAACAACCTGATCAAACGCCTCCAGCCGCGCTATAATGTCTTGTTGCGGGATGATAAGTCTTACCCCTGGCTTTGTATTAAGAACGAGCGATTCCCCCGCATTTTCCCCACCCGTAAGCGGATTAAAGACGGATCGGAGTACTTTGGACCTTACACCCAGATGCGGACCGTACGCGCCCTGCTGGACCTGATAAAAAGCGTATATCCCCTCAGAACCTGTAATTACGATCTTTCGGATGAAAAAATTAAGGCGGGAAAGTACAAGGTGTGCCTGGAATATCACCTTGGAAACTGCCTCGGGCCCTGCGAGGGTTTACAGGATGAAGTTTCATACCAGCAACAGGTTGCGGATATACGTGAAATTATAAAAGGCAATTTTCGTTCTTCCCTTCAGTATTTTCAAAATCGGATGAAGCAGCTGGCTTCTGAAATGAAGTTTGAGGAAGCGCAACAAATCAAAGAGAAAATAGAAGTCCTGGAGAATTACCAGTCCAAATCTACAGTGGTTCACCCGAAAATAACCAACGTGGATGTGTTTTCAATTATATCGGATGCCACCCACGCGTACGTCAATTACATGCAGGTAAGCCATGGCCTGGTAGTGCGTTCACACACGATGGAGATACGCAAAAAACTTCAGGAGGCAGATGAAGACCTTCTGGCACTGGCTATAGTGGATCTCAGAGAGCGTTTTGAATCGGAGTGCAAAGAGGTTTACCTGCCTTTTGCGGTGCCCCTTCCGGAGGGAATCAAAATTCACGTTCCCAAATTGGGGGACAAACGCAAGATCGTTGCCCTTTCAGAACGCAATGCCCGATTTTTTCGCCAGGAGCGCTTTAAGCAAATCAAGATTACAGATCCGGACCGGCACACCAGGCGTCTTATGGAGCAGATGAAACGCGATTTGCGCCTGTCTGAGGAACCAAGGCATATTGAATGTTTTGATAATTCAAATATTCAGGGGACCAACCCTGTAGCCGCCTGTGTGGTCTTCAGAGATGGGAAACCCTCAAAAAAGGAATACCGGCATTACAACATTAAGACCGTTAAAGGGCCTGATGATTTCGCCTCTATGGCGGAAGTGGTCCATCGTCGATACAGGCGTTTGGTAGAAGAAGGGGAAAGCCTGCCCCAGCTGATTGTTATCGATGGTGGCAAGGGACAGCTATCGGCGGCTCTGGAAAGTTTGGAAAGATTGGGACTCAGGGGGCAGATCGCGATCATCGGAATCGCCAAAAGACTGGAGGAAATCTACTTTCCACAGGATCCGATACCCCTCTATCTCGATAAGAAATCCGAAAGCCTGAGAATCGTTCAACAGCTTCGAAATGAAGCTCACAGATTCGGAATTTCGTTCCACAGAAAGAAACGAAGCAAAGCGGCCATTAATTCCGCCCTTGAAAATATCGAGGGTATTGGCGCCAAGACAGCCCAGCAATTGTTGCGAAAATTCAAGTCGGTAAAACGGATTCGGGAAAGTTCTGTAGAGGAGATAAGCGAAGTTGTAGGACCTTCAAAAGCCCGTAAAGTTTATGATAGTTTGCGCGAATAAAGTACCTTCACACAATGCGCTCTTTATGGATTTTATTGCTAATGCTACCGGTAGTGGCCAGCTCTCAGACCCCTGTAGATCAGGATGAGGATCTGAAAGTTGGGTTGGTGCTCAGCGGGGGTGGCGCAAAGGGTATGGCCCACATTGGCGCGTTAAAAATCATTGAGGAGGCCGGAATACGTATCGATTATATTGGCGGTACAAGTATGGGGGCCATTGTGGGTGCCCTTTACGCTTCGGGCTATTCGGCTGCACAGCTGGACTCCCTTTTCAGAAGCAATGATTTCAGTGTCCTTATCCAGGATCAATTGCCCAGGACCGCAAAACCTTTTTATGAGAAGGAGGCCGCAGCCCGGTATGCGCTTTCGCTGCCATTCAACAATTTTAAGGTGAGTATTCCCGCAGCCCTATCCGGGGGCCAGAATATTTACAATGAACTGGTGGAGGCGCTTTATCATGTAAAGGATGTATCCGATTTTAATGAGCTGCCCATCCCGTTTTTTTGTATTGCCACAGATGTTGAAACGGGGGAAGAAATAATGCTGGATCAGGGATACCTGCCCGAAGCCATTATGGCCAGCGGGACATTCCCTTCCCTTTTTATGCCAGCTGAGGTCGATGGCCGGATACTAATTGATGGTGGGGTTTTGAACAACTATCCCGTCGACCGTGTCCGGGCAATGGGTGCTGAACTGATCATAGGGGTGGATGTACAGCATGGTTTACGGGGACGGGAAGAGCTCAATTCTGCCACGGAAGTATTGTTGCAGATCAACAACTATCGGACGGTAGGTCAGATGGAGGAAAAGGCACTTAAAACGGACCTCTACATTAAACCCGATATGGATCGTTTCTCAGTGATCGATTTTGAGGCTTTGGATAGCATTGTTGCAGAGGGTGACCGGGCTGCCCGGGATAACTGGGAAGCCTTAAAGATTGTTGCGGAAAGACAGAAGTCGCAACCTGGCCGGCCGCGGATTCCCAAAGCAGTGGATTCCCTGACGATCAATCGGTTGATAATTCGCGGGAACAGTACGTATTCCAGGGGGTTTATTAAGGGGAAGCTTCGATTCGACCTTTCTGAAAAAATAGCCTTTGCGGATTTACAACAGGGGATTATCAACCTGGCTGCAACAGAAAATTTTTCCACCATCAGATATAAGTTGGTTTCTAACGGCCTGGGCGAAGACCTCATTCTTCATCTTCAGGAGAACCCTATTCAGTCTTACATCCGGTTCGGACTCCATTACGATGACCTCTATAAAACGGCGGGCCTGGTTAACTATACAAAGAAAAAATTGCTTGCGGATGACGATCTCGCCTCCCTCGATCTGATTCTTGGGGATCATATCCGGTACAAGGCCCAGTATTTCGTGGATAAGGGGAGTTATTGGAGTTTTGGGATTAATTCCAGGTACAACAGTTTTGATGAAGAAATTAACTACAGCCTGATACAACAAAATTTCAACACCCGGCAGAATTCGGATGTCAATGCCATTAATCTGGATGTTACAGACCTGACCAATCAAATTTATGTGCAAACCGTTTTAAAGGAGGAATTTGCTTTTAGCCTGGGTTTGGAACACAAGCTGCTAAAATACAGTACCCGAACCCTGAGTCAATTGCCGGATCAAGGAGGACCTTCAATCCCGGAAGATTCCGGAGAGCGCACCTATTTTGAAAACAGTAATTATTTCAGCGCTTTTGGAAAATTAACCCTTGACAGTTATGACAACGCGTATTTTCCAACTCGCGGACTTTATTTTGACGGGGATTTTCACCTCTATCTTTTTTCATCCGACTTCAATAATAATTTCGCAGAATTTTCCGTCGGAAAGGCACGTATGGGGGCGGCATTTCCGCTTTTTTCCAAATTGAGTCTCAACCTGGAAACTGAAGGTGGATTTAAACTCGGGGTTTCAGACGTAACCTCCCTTGATTTTGTCCTTGGCGGGTTTGGGGCACAAATGATCAATAATTTTGAGCCATTCCTTGGCTATGATTTCCTCAGCCTTTCCGGGAACAGCTATGTGAAAGCTTATGGCAGACTCGACTGGGAGTTTGCCCGGAAAAACCACCTCTTGTTTTCACTGAACTACGCCAATGTGGAAGATGATATTTTCCGAACCGGTGAGTGGTTTACCACCCCGGATTATTCCGGATATGGAATTGGATATGGCTGGGATTCGTTTTTTGGCCCCGTTCAGGTATCGTATTCCTGGTCGCCTGAAGGAGGTAATGATTTTCTTTTCTTCAGTATTGGATATTGGTTCTGAATCCCTGTTTGCACGAAGTATGAGCACTTCGGGGACTCGACGATTTTTCCGATATTTGTATAAAGTTTATACAATGATCGTACTGCGTCCGGATATCACCCCACACTTTCGCGCTATGTGGTAAGCAGGAACGGAAACATTCCTGACCTGCGGGATCTGAACCTGCAAAAAAAACGTACGAATCGAATTAAATACAGTATCATGTCATTAGTTGATAATACCTCATTAAAATTACCCAAGGAAAACCCTGAAGCTGAGGATTTCCTGCCCCTTCTGGGAACGGATCACGTTGAACTATACGTTGGAAATGCCAAGCAGGCTGCACATTATTATATGTCTGCCTGGGGGTTCCAACCCCTGGCCTATGCCGGGCTGGAAACCGGAAGTAAGGACCGTGTTTCTTACGTTCTGAAACAGGATAAAATCCGATTGGTATTAACCTCGCCGCTGAAACCGGGAGGAGATATTAACAGGCATATCGAACAGCACGGAGATGGGGTTAAGGCCATTGCCCTCTGGGTAGATGATGCAACCAAGAGCTATCAGGAAACGGTAAAGAGGGGAGCAAAGAGCTATTTTGAGCCTAAAACCATCAAAGATGATCAGGGCGAAGTTGTGTTGTCAGGGATCCACACTTATGGAGAAACCGTTCATGTTTTTGTCGAACGCTCCGGCTATGACGGGCCTTTTTTGCCGGGATACCGGACATGGGATCCCTATTACAAGCCAGAATCCATCGGCCTGAAGTACATAGATCATATGGTCGGGAATGTGGGCTGGAATGAGATGAATAAATGGGTTAAGTTTTATGCCGAGGTCATGGGATTCGCTCAGTTGATTTCCTTTGATGATAAAGACATTTCCACAGAATACACCGCTCTGATGAGTAAGGTTATGAGCAATGGGAACGGGCGCATTAAATTCCCGATCAATGAGCCCGCAGAAGGCAGGAGGAAATCTCAGATCGAGGAATATATTGAGTTTTATAATGGGGCAGGGGTTCAACACCTCGCCCTGGCAACAGATAATATTATCGAGACGGTTACCGCCCTTAAGAACCGAGGGGTGGAATTCCTCACTGTCCCCGCTTCCTATTATGAAGATGTTCTGGACAGGGTAGGGGAAATCGATGAAGATCTGGAACCGCTTAGCAAACTTGGAATTCTCATTGACCGGGATGATGAAGGATATTTGCTGCAGATTTTTACCAAGCCGATTCTGGACCGCCCAACGCTTTTTATTGAAATCATTCAGAGAAAAGGGGCTAAATCCTTTGGCAAGGGGAACTTCAAAGCGCTTTTCGAAGCTATTGAAAGAGAACAAGAGTCCAGAGGGACCCTTTGATGTTCGAGTTCTTAACGAATTCTGAAATTCTGGAAGAAAACAGATAAAAGAGTGTTAAGAGGGTAGTTAAAGTCCGTTAAAACGATGGAGTCTGCAGGAGGGATGCGCTATTTTTGAGATCAACAAGGGGTGGTTCCCTTGAAACTTTAAGTATTGGTTTTTCATAATTTAAAGTTTGGTTGGTTATTTAGGAAAAGCCCTGGTCGCCCGATCGGGGCTTTTTTTTACAACGCATGACTTTTTACAGTCAGAAACAGGTGTCTCTCGTGCAATAGAATGATGTAAACGCCAGTTATCTTATTGGATTTCACGTTCTGGCGATACCAGACAATCATATTTTCACCAAATTTGCCATGATGTTGGCTATGCGTCTTCTGATACTCCTGATTTTTTTTAACCTGAGCGTTTCCGGTCTTATGGCCCAGTTCCGCTCGGAACCCGTTGCGGTATTTAAAGAATCATCGTTTAAACCAGGAGAGTGGTTGAAATTCCGGGTTCATTACGGCATTTTCAATGCCAGTTACGCTACACTACATCTCACTTCCGATACTCTGGGCACTACACCGGTCTACCACGTTGTGGGCACAGGTAAAACAACCGGATTGGCCAGTATTTTCTTTAAGGTGGACGACCGGTATGAGAGTTATTTTGGGAGGACTGATGGGCGGCCCTATCGGTTTATTCGCAAAATAAATGAGGGGGGGTATACCCGCGATGTGGAAATCAATTTTGATTATACCCAAAAAAAAGCCTTCTACCACGATAAAAAGAAGGATGAAAAAATGCAGTTTGATATCGGGTATTCCATCCAGGACCTGATCTCGGCATTCTACTTTTTAAGAAATACCTATGAGGTTAGCGATCTTGTCATAGGGCAAAGCCTGAAGCTCAAAATGCTCTTTGACGATGATGGAATCCTCAATTTCCGCTTGAAGTTCCTTGGGGTTGAAACGCTCAAGACCAAATTTGGAAAAGTGGAATGCCTGAAATTTCGTCCGATCGTTCAGTCCGGAAGGGTTTTTAAAGAAGAGGAAAGTCTATCTTTGTGGGTGTCTAACGACAAAAACAAAATTCCCATACGCATTCAGGCAGATCTTATGGTAGGGTCTATTAAAGCGGATTTGGAAGCATACAATAGCCTGAAACACCAGTTCAAGATGATTATAGACTAGTCCGTCTTATGGAAGACAAAGCGCAAATCGAAAAGCAAATTCAACAGCTGGGTGAAAAATTCCGCGACTCCGGCCAGAATTTAAGCGCCTATCTCGATGGCCTGCTCTATCAACGCTACCTCACCTATTGGGATTACATCCGCCTGGACACCCTCTTAAGCCTGCAGGTACCCAGAACCCATTTCCCGGATGAGGAAATCTTCATCATGTACCATCAGATTACTGAACTTTATTTTAAACTGATTCTCCATGAACAGAAACAACTCGTGGAAGATACGTCGGGAAACCTGCAGACCTTTATTGAAAAACTCAACAGGATAAATAATTATTACAAGGCGCTCATTTCATCCTTTAGCATCATGGTCCGAGGGATGGAACCGGAGCAGTTTATGCGCTATCGGATGGCGTTGCTCCCCGCCAGTGGATTTCAATCTGCACAGTACCGGATGATTGAGATTTATGCGACACCCCTTGAATTTCTCGTGCATGCGTCGGAACGCGAAAAGTTTTCTCAGAACAACACCATCGAAGAACTCTACGAGCATATTTATTGGAAAAAAGGGGCTACGGAGCTGAAGTCCGGAGAAAAAACGCTGACCCTGAAACAGTTCGAAAAAAGGTATACGCCGCGCTTCCTCCGTATAGCACATCAGGTAAAGGGAAATACAATCTACCATAAATACTTAAATTTGCCGCCGGAAGAAAGGGATAATAAAGCGCTAAAGAGAGCGTTACAACTGTTGGACCTCAATGCCAATGTAAACTGGCCGCTGATGCATCTCGGCTCAGCTTACCGTTATCTGAACAGGAAAGCGCAGGAAATTGAGGCTACTGGAGGCACGAACTGGAAGAAATATCTTCCGCCGGGATTTCAGAAAATTGTTTTTTTTCCTGAGGTACACGATCGGGAAACTATTGAAAATTGGGGCAAACAATGGGTTGAGCACGGCCTTAACCCGGAAAAAAATCATTGACGAATGCGATTTTATTGGGGCATAGTTTTAATCTCTCTGGGGTTTTTATCCTGCGGAGATACGACTACAGAGAAGACTACAACGAGCACGGAAATTCCCACAGAAACGAAAGAGATAATTGAGCCATCAATTGCATATGGTTTCGACCTGAATGAATTCAAAGTGTTTAAGGATACCATACGTGCCGGGGACAGTTTTGGGGAATTGATGCTGGATAATAAGGTTGAATATCCGAAAATTCACGAACTGACAGAGCGTTTTAAGGATACCTTCGATGTGAGACGTATTCGGGTTGGAAAACCCTATATGATTCTGAAATCACGCGATACTTCGGAAGTAGCACAGGTTTTTATCTATCAGGAGGACCCCATCAATTACACGGTGATAGACTTTAGGGATACTGTTACAGCTTATAAAAAACAACGCGAGGTAACCTATGTCCAAAAGGAGGCTTCGGGGGTCATACCAAATGGCGGATCCCTTTCGAACGTAATCGTGGAACAGGGCCTGGATTATTACCTGACGTATGACCTCTCACAGATCTACGCCTGGACGATTGACTTTTTTAAGTTGAATCCCGGGGACAAGTTTAAGATCATTTATCAGGAAAAATATATAAATGACACCATCTATGCAGGTGTTGGGCCAATCGAAGCAGCCTACTTTGAGCATAATGGGGAACCTTTCTACGCGTTTTCGTATATGAACGATTCGCTGGACGTTCAGGAGTATTACGATGAATCGGCCAATAACCTTCGAAGGACCTTTTTGAGGGCGCCTTTGAAATTTGGGCGCCTTTCTTCCCGCTATAACCTCAAAAGGAGGATTCGATATTACGGATACAAGGTCAGACCGCATAAGGGAACAGACTATGCTGCCCCAATCGGCACCCCCATTCTTGCTACGGCTGACGGGGTGGTCACTGAATCGACGCGCCGGGGCGGAAACGGTAAATACGTTAAAATCAGGCATAACGGAACCTATAGCACCCAGTACCTTCATATGAAGGCTCAAAAGGTAAAAAAGGGGGAGTTTGTCCGTCAGGGTGATGTCATCGGATGGATCGGGATGACCGGGAATACCGGGGGACCTCACGTGTGCTACCGCTTCTGGAAAAACGGGAGACAGGTAGATCCTCTGCGTGAAAAGCTGCCGGCCGCTGAACCCCTGGCAGAGTCGCTTAGACCAGAGTACTTCGGGTATATAAACCCTTTGAAGGATCAGTTGGAGTGCATTGATTATACGCCAGCTGAAACCATGGAAGATCTGGTTACCCTTAATTAGCCCAAGCATGTCGCTACCAAAAACTGACCCTACCCGGACCGAAAGTTGGAAACTTCTCAAGGAGCATTACGCAGCATTAAAATCAGAACATCTTAGAACCCTTTTTTCTGAGGATCCGGGGCGTGCCGCCCAATTTAGAATCGAGTGGGGTGAATTCCTGATTGACTATTCCAAAAACCGGATTACCCCAAAAACCATGGATTTGCTTCAAAGGCTCGCTGTGGAGTGTGGCCTGGAGGAAGCCATAAAAAAATATTTTGAAGGGGATCGGATTAACGAGACAGAAGATCGCGCCGTACTTCACACCGCCCTCAGGGCAGCTTCAGGTAATTCCCTTTACCTGGATGGTGGGGATATCATGCTCGAGGTTGAAGCTGTGCAAAAGCAGATGGAAACCTTTAGCAATGCCGTTATCAGAGGCGAGCGAAAAGGCTATACCGGAAAGGCATTTACCGACGTGGTGAATATTGGGATTGGCGGTTCGGATTTGGGTCCGGTCATGGTTACCGATGCCCTGAAGTATTATCAAAATCACCTGAACATACACTTTGTAAGCAATGTAGATGGGGATCATGTTTACGAAATCCTCCGGCATCTGAATCCGGAAACAACCCTGTTTATTGTCGTTTCCAAGTCTTTTACGACACAGGAAACCCTCACAAATGCCCTTACGATAAAGAAGTGGTTCTTAAAGAAGGCAACTGAGAAGGATGTAGCCCTTCATTTTGCTGCAGTATCTACGAACACGGAACAGATTTCCAGTTTTGGGATCTCAGAAACCAATGTATTCCCCATGTGGGATTGGGTAGGGGGACGGTTCTCTTTATGGAGCGCGGTAGGCCTTTCTATTTGCCTGGGAATCGGATATGCGAATTTCTCTGAACTACTTGAAGGTGCCCGCGGGATGGACAGGCATTTTCAACAAACCCCATTTGAAAGGAATATTCCTGTTGTTCTCGGCTTACTCAGTATTTGGTACAACAATTTTTTTGGAGCTGAAACAGAGGCAGTTATTCCATATAGCCAATACTTGCAGCATCTCCCGGCATACTTGCAGCAAGGGGTGATGGAGAGTAACGGCAAACGCGCTGATCGGAATGGCAATGCTGTGACCTATCAGACCGGAACCATCATTTGGGGAGCTCCGGGAACGAATTCCCAACACGCCTTTTTTCAACTTATTCATCAGGGCACCAAGTTGATTCCAGCCGATTTTATTGGATTTAAAAAGCCCCTCCACGGGGATATGGATCACCACCATAAGTTGATGGCAAACTTTTTTGCGCAGACGGAAGCCCTGATGAATGGGAAAACCCCGGAAGAGGTAGCCGCAGAACTCCGGGACCAGGGACTCGAAGAGGAGGCAGTTGCGAACCTGCTTCCATTTAAAGTTTTCGAGGGCAACAAACCTACAAATACCCTTCTTATAGAATCCCTTACACCAGCAAATCTGGGAGCACTGATCGCGATGTACGAGCACAAAATCTTCGTCCAGGGCGTAATTTGGAATATCTTCAGCTACGACCAGTGGGGCGTGGAGCTTGGAAAACAATTGGCTAAAACCATCCTTGTTGAATTACAGCGCTCATCGACCGGGAATCACGACAGTTCTACCGTACAATTAATGTCCGCGTACCAGAGCCCGCAGGCGTAAACACCCTTTTAGTAACCCGTTAATAACTTGTCCTGTACTTCCCGGGGCGAGATGTGTTATTTGTTAATTTTATCCCAAATTATTTAACCTTCCGTTAAACTTAAAATGGTTGTAAATGGTCATTTTTGCGCCGGGTTAAAACTAATAAATAAACACCATGAAAAGATTAATTCTGACTCTGATTGCGGTCTTATTTGCCTCCTATACTTTCGCTCAGGGGGTAACAACTTCAGCGGTAGCTGGAAAAATGACTGATGCCAACGGAGAACCTCTTGGCGGCGCCAGCGTTGTAGCTGTGCACCAGCCAACAGGATCGACCTACGGGGCTGCGACCGATTTCGACGGTTTTTACAGGATTTCCAATATGAGGGCGGGAGGCCCGTACCGGATTTCTTTTTCGTATATCGGTTTTGAAACCGATGTTCGCGAGAATGTATATCTGACACTTGGCCGGGCTTCTCAGTTTAATATTTCACTGGAGGAATCGGCCACTGCTTTGGAAGAAGTTGTAGTTACAAGTTCAAGTTCAGGCATATTCGGAGCCAGCAAAACAGGGTCGGAAACGACGGTATCCAAGCGCGATGTGCAGAACCTTCCCGCCACCTCGCGTTCCCTCGCCGATTTTGTCCGGATCACTCCTCAAGCGCAGGTCACGGAGGGGAATGATGGTTTTAGCATATCCCTGGCGGGACAAAACAACCGTTACAACGCGATTTACATTGACGGAGCAGTGAACAACGATGTTTTCGGACTATCGGGCTCGGGAACTAACGGAGGACAAACCGGGGTCAATCCGCTGTCTGTGGATGCCATTGAAACCATTCAGATCAATATTGCCCCCTTCGATGTGAAACAATCGGGATTTTCAGGAGGATCGATTAACGCCATCACGCGATCAGGTTCCAACAGTTGGGAAGGTTCTGCCTATGGCTTTGTGCGAAATCAGAGCCTGGCCGGAAAAACACCTCCCGGACTTGTCGGGGACGGAGAAGAGCGGCAGCGCCTTGCCGATTTCACAGCCCTTACCTACGGAGCCCGAATAGGCGGCCCCATCATCAAGGATAAATTATTTTTCTTTATAAACTATGAAAGGCAGGAGGATGAAACTCCTCAACCGTTTAATTTCAGCAATTATATCGGCAGATCCTCTCTTTCGGACCTCGAAAACCTCGGTAACTTTTTAGGGAGTACCTATGGCTATGACCCTGGTATTTTCGACAACAATACCAGGACACTCGAAAGCGATAAACTAACGGCCAAAATTGATTGGAATATCAATGAAGATCATAAACTTTCCTTTCGATACGGATATGTTGGCGCAAATAACCTTGAGGCCCGAAGTTCGGGATTCAGGAATATCGGATTTATCAACGGTTCGGAACTATTTGAAACCAAAACGAACTCCATTGCCCTGGAGCTGAATTCGCGGTTTGGAAATAAATACTCCAACAATTTCGTTCTGGGTTATACTTCCGTGCGAGACGACCGCGACCCGGATGGGGAACCCTTTCCGACGGTAGATATTCAGGATGGGGCCGGGACCATATCATTTGGGGCGGAGCCGTTTTCAACAGCTAACCTGTTGAACCAGGATGTGTTTACGATAACGAACAATTTTGAAATCTACACGGGTCGTCACACAGTTACCCTCGGGGCTAACCTGGAATTTGCGGATGTCAAGAACCTCTTTTTTGCATTTAACTACGGGGATTACACTTATGAAGATGATTTTGACGATGCCGGAAACCTCATATCCAGCGGGTTGGACCAGTTCCTGAATCAACAGGATGCCACACTCTACCAACACGGTTATTCGCTAATCGGAGATCGTACCGTAGGGGATAATTCTTCCGGGGCTTCGGAGTTTGATACCTTTCAGGCAGGATTCTACATTCAGGATGAGGTTCAGATGTCCGACAATCTCAGGGTGACCCTTGGTGCGCGTATTGATATTCCCTATTGGAGCGACGGTGTAGTAAACGATGATTTCAACAACCGCACCATACCGATTCTGGAGTCCGCCGGAAAGGACCTGCAGGGTGCCAGGGTCGGGCAGAGTATAGACCCCACACCCATGTTTGCCCCCCGGGTAGGTTTTAACTGGGATGTCAAAGGAAAGGGTATGACCCAGGTTCGGGGTGGACTCGGTGTCTTCACTTCCCGCTTGCCTCTTGTATGGCCAGGCGGAACCTATAACAATAACGGGGTTACCGGAGGATTTATGTTTGAGTTTGGACAACCTTTTGAACCGGACGTAAACAATCAGTTTAAAGATCCTGAGCCGGGTACCGGAGGTACCGGAGGAAATATCGACCTTATCGCCAAGGATTTCAAACTTCCTCAGGTGATGAAGTACAACATTGCCGTGGATCAGAAATTACCTTTCTGGAACCTTATCGCCACAGCAGATTTCCTGTATACAGACATCATTACGGATGTTTATTACCAAAACCTCAATCTAAAGCGGCCTGCTGGATTTTACCAGGGTGCCGATATCCGTCCGTTTTACGATCGACGGGATGAAATCGATCCGACTTACAACGGGATTTATCTCGCTTCCAACACCGGTGGAGGTCATGCTTACAACTGGACATTCTCACTTCGCAAGCCTTTTGAGAATGGATTTGCAGGTGGAATATCCTATACCAAGGGAGATTCCTTTAAGATTTTCGACGGTACTTCCTCCCAGAACAGTTCCCAGTGGCGGAATATTCAAACCGTTAACGGCAAAAATTCAAACCTTCCGGTAACCCGGTCCGATTTTGCGATCGGCAACCGGATTACAGCAAATGTCTCCTATGAAATCCCATGGAATGAAAACATCAAGACCACATTTGCACTTTTCTATGAGGGGTATCAGAGCACTCCCTACAGTTTTATCTACAGAGAAGGCCGGGATTTATTGAACGACGACTCCAGGGATAATGCACTTATTTATATCCCCGCGAGCCAGGACGAAATCCTTTTGCTGGATATCACGGACAATGCCGGGAACGTTATTGTATCAGCGGATGAGCAGTGGAACGATCTGAATACGTTTATCAACAGCGTTGATTACCTGAACGAGAGACGTGGTAAATACGCAGAGCGCAATGGATCCCTGGGGGTTTGGAGTCATGTTATCGACCTTAAATTGCTTCAGGATTTCAGCCTGAATTCGGGTGACAAAAAACACACCTTCCAGATTTCCCTGGACATGTTCAATTTCACCAACTTTCTCAATAAAAACTGGGGACAACGCCGTTTTATCCGTAGTGAAGTTAGTCCGCTAACCACGGTTGGAACCGATGAAACTCCAGCTTTCCAGGTAAATTATGGTACGGTTAACGATGATGGTACTCCGAACATTATTGAATTGAACGACGCTGGTCTTGCCTCCTCAAGATGGCAAGCTCAAATAGGCTTGCGGTACATATTCAATTAAAAGATTTGCGATCCCTAAAAACCCTGGCTGTAAGGCCGGGGTTTTTTTATCAAAAAAGAATACCTTTAGGGTCAAACCTTCGACGATGGAAATACTACAAACCGTACATTCTTACCTGGCCTATGTCGCTTTAGCCGTCTTGTTTATTGCAGTTGCAAACGCCGTTCTCGGTCTTTTCGGAAATAAGATATTCACCATGGAAAAGGATCTCAGGATAAGCCTGTTTGCACTGATCATCTGCCATATTCAGCTCCTTGTTGGTCTGTTGCTGTACTTCGTTTCCACCAGTGGTTTTAAAGCGATCCAGTTGGTGGGTATGGAAGGTGTAACCTCCAATCCCGCAGCCCGCCTCCTGGCCCTGGAGCATCCCCTGATCAATATTATCGCAGTGGTGCTCATTACCATAGGTTGGTCCAGACACAAAAAATATCTTGAAGGAAACAAAAAATTCAGGAGTATAGCGGTTTTTTACGGTCTTGGATTGTTCCTTATCCTCAGCCGCATTCCCTGGGGCCAATGGCTTAATTGACGTTTAAGGACCTGGGACGAATCAGGAAGGCATACACCGGAAAGTGATCGCTGTACCCCCCTTGATAGATCCCCCCTGCGTAGGTCCGGAATGGGTAGTTTTTATATCGCCCTGAAGCTGTTTTCAGGTAAGGCGGTTGATGAATACCCGCTTTCCAAAAACGGTATCCCCCTTTAGTTGTGTCTTTCCAGGAGGGGGTAAAGAAAAGCTGGTCAAAAAGATTCCATCGATCCCTGTAGGCCAGGGTTCCAAGACCCCTTCGGTAAGCCTTTGACAGGGGGTTGAATAGATTGATATTTCGGTTCTTACCTTTGGGAGAGGCACGTCCCATTAGAATAGCTATACTCCGATCTACAGGATTATCATTATAATCCCCCATCGAAATAATCTTGGCATCCGAATCCCTGTACAGAATGGAATCGATAAGTCTTCGCTGCAGCAAAGCGGCAGCCTTTCTGTATTCCCGGCTTTTTACCGTCCCGCCTCCACGGGAAGGCCAATGGTTTATCAGAACATAAATCAGGTCCGTATCGAGATAGCCACTGACGACCAACTGATCGCGGGTGTATCTGCGGCCTCCGGAATCCTCATGGAGCAGCAGACGAACGCTCTTGTTCACGTCTGGAAAAAAACGGTCTTTGCGATACAAAAGCGCTACATCTATCCCCCTTCGATCAGGCGAATCATAATGGATAATTCCATATGAAAATGGACTGAGGGCGGGTCGCCGGAGAAGTGCTTCAAGAACCTCCCGGTTCTCCACCTCGCAGACACCGATCAGGTCAGGGGGATGCACACCTGTCTCAATCCCAATTTCGAAAATCGCTTTGGCGAGGTGATCCAATTTTCGGCTCAACCGTCCGGGGGTCCAGTGATCTGTGCCCTCGGGCGTTCTGTCATCATCCAATGTCAGGGAGTCGTTCCGGGTATCGAAGAGGTTTTCGAGATTATAAAAAGCGATGGTCCGGATCTGGAACTCCTTTTTAGGGGGTTCCTGACACAAAAGAATTCCTGTTTGCACAAGGCAGGACAGGACGAATGGAATTACGGGTTTCATACGCAACTTTCCTCAAAACTATAAGGGTAAACTGCAAGGGCGATGCGGCCTGGCCTATGAATTTTGCTTCGGATAAAAAACGTCAATTTTGTTATGGTGCAATACAGGTTGATCCGGGGCTTGCTGATTCTGGGTTTTGTCATTGGCGGACAGTGGAATTTGTGGGCACAATGGTCGGGTTTAAGGGGGAAAGTAGTGGATGGGTTTTCGGGAAAGGCGCTCGGAGGTGTCAGGGTGGTTATACATGGAAAGCAAATTGAAGGACGAACAGATTCCGGGGGGCTTTTTTTCATCCCGCTACAGGAACCTTTGGATTCGATACGTTGCAGGTTTGTACTTGATGGATACCTCCCCAGGGAGTTTTCAAATTTAAGTATCCGGCCGGGCCTTGACCTGGGAATTGTCTCTATGGATCCCGAAGCAGGCGAGAATCCCACGGAAAACTTTATCCCGTTGAGTGAGACAGACCTTTTTGAAGCTGATGTTCTCGGGGGAAACCCGGGATTTCTTCATGCGGGACGAGATGTTTTTCTCAACAGAGCCGCTTTTGACTTCAGTCCGGCTTTTTTCAAAGTACGCGGATATGACAATAGAAATGCCGCTGTATTTCTCAATGGGATTCCAATGAATCGCTTTACAGACGGCCGTCCCCAGTGGAATACCTGGGGCGGCCTGAATGATGTTACAAGGAATCCGCGGTACCATATGGGTCTTGAACCCCCTGAACTTGGGTTTGGAGGTCTTACGGGAACGACCGTTATGGATATCACACCTGAGACGGTCCGGAAGGGATTCCGGTTGACCTTGAGTGCTTCCAACCGGAACTACGCCGGGAGATTGATGGCTACCTACAATTCAGGTTTTGGAAAGCAAGGGTTTGGTTTTATGGCTTCTGTTTCCCGTCGGGGGGCGGCAAAGGGGTATCTGGAGGGCACCCCCTATGATGCATACTCGGTTTTAATGGGCATTGCATTTCGACCGGTACAGGCACACGAGCTCAGCCTCACGGGGATTTATGCTTCCAACCTGAGGGGGCGGTCTGCTGCCCTTACTTCAGAAACGCTTGCCCTGGGTGGCAGGAGGTATAACCCTTATTGGGGATCGCAGGGGGGAGACATACGGAATTCACGAATGCGATATATCGCTGAACCCTTGGTGAGTCTTCGATATCAGTACACCGGCCCCGCTGTGAGATATACGATGGCCCTGGCCTATCGAAAGGGCATTCAGTATCGCACCCGCCTGGCCTACTTCAACGCCCCCAATCCGGATCCGGCCTATTACCGGAACCTTCCGAGCTTCTATTGGAATCGTTCCTTTGGCCCAAACCTGATAAGCGCTGAGGCCTCCAGGGCGGGATTTCTGAAATCCCCCCAAATCGATTGGGCAGCGCTCTACCAGGCAAACCAATTGAAAGGTGATGCTGGGGCAGCTGCCTATATTGTGCAGGCCGACTGCAGTGAAGAAGCCCAATTTTCGGCAAACACTTTTGTCGAATGGGATTTTGGCAGCGGATGGGCACTTAAGGCAGGAGGGCTTTACCAAAACGCGGGCATAGGGAATTACGGTCGCCTCGACGATCTGCTTGGAGCATCTTTTCACCGCGACAAAGATCCATTTAGTAAGACCCAAAATGACGTGTATGGGGTTTTGGAGAAAAGAGGTCGGGATCGGATCGGATACAACTATTCCGTTCGTGTAGATCAGTGGCAGAGTTTTCTGAACCTGTGGTACACGAGGAGGAAATGGACGTCTTACCTAAGCGGGCTTTTTGGGTATACAGGGTATAGGCGAACGGGAAACTTTTTAAATGAAAAATATCCGAATACCTCCTTTGGCCAGGGAAAACAAAAACAATTTCCGGACTACGGCCTCAAAGGAGGGGTGCGGTATCAGATTTCAGGACGGCACTGGGTGCAGTTCAATACGGCATTATTAACACGGCCACCTGTGCTTCGAAATACCTTTATCAATCCAAGAGAGCGCCATGGATTTGTAAAAGGCCTGAAGTGTGAAAGGCTGCAATCCGCCGATGCCTCTTACTTTCTCAGGGGAACTGTGCTCTCCTCCAGACTTTCGGCCTATTACACCCGGATCATGGATCAGGCCGGAGTTAATTTCTTTTTTTCAGATACCGGTTACGGGTCGGCCTTTGTACAGGAAATAGCTACAGGGCTGGATGTGCTTCATAAAGGATTGGAACTGGGCCTTGAACTGGATCTGAGCCCTTCTGTGCAGCTGAGTGGGGTTGTGGCCATAGGCGATTTTAAGTATGCCAGTAATCCCGATCTTCGATTGTATTTCCTGCCCGGGGATCAACCAAGGGATATCCGGGAAGCGCAGGGGAGCCTGTTCCTGGGACAGGCTGCTCTGAAGGATAAAAATATTCCTGCCGGACCCTCGAAAGCCTTTGGTATGGGGATTCAGTATCGCGGGAGCGCATACTGGTGGGTAGGTACAACCATAAACTATCTGTCAGGCCAATATCCCTCCCCTTCATACCTCCGTCATACCCGGGGGTTTCTTTTGGATCCGGATACCGGACAGGAATTGACAGGGGCGATCAGAGAGGAGTACCCCAGGGCACTTAAGCAAAAGGCCCTTCCATCCCTCTATCTGGTAAATCTCACGGGTGGGAAATCCTGGAAAAGGGGACCCCATTACATCAGTTTGTTTATCAGTGTAGCCAATCTTTTGGATGCCTACTACCTTTCAGGGGGATATGAGTCCGGAAGAAATGGCAACCTGAAACAATGGTATCAGGATCAGCTCAGCGGAAGTCCATCTTTCGGAACCCGCTACTGGCCTGGATTTGGAAGAACATTTTTTGTCAATTTGAGCTGGAGTTTTTTATGACTACGCCATTTAAAGCCGGGACAATTCTCGGTCCTCTGCTTGCAATGCTTACCGGGATGCAGTTCGCTTGCCAGAAATATACAGACTATGAGTCCCCGCAAATGGATTGTTCGGGGTTTGGATTTAAGGAGGTTACCCTGTCAGAAATCAAACAGCATTACACCGGACAAACGGTTTTACTTTCGGATTCGCTCCAATGGAATGCAGTGGTAGTCTCATCAGACGCCACTTCGAACCTATTTGGAGAAATCTATTTACAGGAGGATGCGGCAAATTCGGCAGGAGGACTCGTATTTTATACGGATTTATTGGAAACACATGCCCGGGTTCCCTCCGGCACCCGGATCAGTGTGAAGTTAAAAGGTTTGTACCTGGGTGCATCCTCCGGTTCTTTCCAATTGGGTGGTGCCTTCCCGACTTTTGGCAACCTCACTGTGGGCAGATTGCCTTCCCGCCTTTTCTCCGAACACATCAGAGTGCGCTGCGATCAGACAGGTGGCCCGGACCCCTTGCCCATTGGGATTTCAGACCTTACAGACAGTTTGCTCAATACTTTGATCGAGGTTAAAGGGGTTGAATTTATCGCTGAGGAACTGGGACTACCCTTTGCTGATCCCGGTACACAGGTGCGGCGCACCCTGTCGGATTGCTATGGAAATGTCCTAAGGGTTCGAAATAGCGGGTATTCTGATTTTTATTCAGAGCCGCTTCCATCCAGTCACGGGGATGTAAAGGGCATTCTAAGTGTCCATCGAAAGGCATATGAACTCCTGGTTATGAATCCTTCGGATTTTGATTTCGGGGAGCCGAGGTGCGAAAATCTGGCGGAGCAGACACCTACAGATTCCATTATCATCAGCGAGATAGCGGATCCTGATAATCTCCCCCGGGCGCGTTTCCTGGAGTTATTCAATGCCTCCGGCACCCCAGTCGACCTAAGGGGATGGGAACTTCTGAGATACACCAATGCGAATGCGGAACCTGGTAGGCCAATCCTCCTAGAAGGGCTTCAGATTCAGGCGCATAGTGCGGTTGTGCTAAGTGCGTATCCAGAGGATTTTGAGCGGACCTATGGATTCTCCCCCGACAAAGTCATTGCCGAGAATGGACCAGCAGATTCCAATGGGGATGATAACATTGTCCTGATCGATCCCTATGGCAATGTCAAGGATACGTTTGGAAATCCCGGCAAAGATGGGAGTGGTACTGCCCATGAATTTGAAGACGGTAAGGCGGAAAGGCAGGCCTGGGTTCAGATTTCGAGCCCCGCCTATGATCCATTGCAATGGGTCATATACAACGATTCCGGAGGGGAAACTACATTTAATGACCCCCAGCAGGCACCTGAAGATTTTACTCCGGGCAGGCACCCTTACCCGGGTAAGGGATAAAACCCGTACAAATCCCAGCAGCAAGCCGCCTGTATTGCCAGGGATAGGAAACCTGAGGAATTAATTGAAGCGCGGTATTTTCTCTGTTTTTCTTTTGTCCTATTTTTACAGCTTATGGAAACAAATGAATTTTTCAATCATGTCAGGGAAGGAAACCTGTCTGCGATCGAAACCATGCTGGAATCAGCCCCTCAGTTACTCAGCAGCAGGGATCAGCGCGGTTCAACCCCATTGATCCTGGCGGGCTATTACAATCAGGAGGATGTTGTGCGCTTCTTGCTTGAGAAAGGAGTGCCCGTAGATGAAAAAGATAGTTCCGGGAATACAGCCCTTATGGGAGCCTGTTTTAAAGGGTATCCGGAGATTGCCGAAATCCTCATCGATGCTGGAGCCAATATCAATGCGAGAAATGGGATGGGGGGTACCTGCCTTATTTTTGCCGTCACCTTTAACAGGGAATCAATCGTTCGCCTGCTCCTAAGCAAGGGAGCGGATACCCGCGCAGTGGATCCGGGTGGAAAAACAGCCCTGGACCATGCCCGAATGCAAGGGATTGACACACTAATCCCTTTGCTGGAAGGCAAAACCTAAGTGTTTTTGTCATGGAAATTGCGCTGATACAGACCTCACTCCAATGGGAGAATCCCGAGGCTAACAGGATTCATTTTCAGAAGTGTTTTGACTCCCTTAAAGGGTCAGAAGACCTGATCGTGCTCCCGGAAATGTTTACGACCGGTTTCACAATGAGACCGGAAAAGATACCTTCTCAGGAAGCAGGGCTGACTCTGGAATGGATGCGGGAATGCGCTTCCAGGCACAATGCAGCCCTGGCGGGGAGTCTTGTCTTCAAAGAGGGAACGCAGTATTTTAACCGATTGATATTTATGTTTCCCGATGGGACTTATGAGTATTACGATAAACGACACACCTTTACCCTTGCCGGCGAAGACAAAGTCTATAATCGCGGAACGGAACGCAAAACTGTGCGTTACGGGGACTTTACATTTTGCATGCAAATCTGTTACGACCTGAGATTTCCAGTCTGGTCAAGGAATACGGACGATTACGATGTCCTCCTGTACGTTGCAAATTGGCCGGATACCCGGATTGCGGCATGGGATACCCTTCTCAGGGCGCGGGCGATTGAAAACATGTCCTATGTCCTGGGGGTCAATCGAATAGGCGATGACCCCAATGGCCTGGCCTATAATGGTCATAGTGGCGTTTACGATCCTTTGGGCAACCGGCTGGCATTTTCAGAAAATGATGAAATACTGACAGTCAGGCTCGAAAAAGGTGTATTGACAGATGCCCGGGAATCCTTAAAATTTCTACAGGACAGGGATACCTTTAATCTCGAATTATAAAGGTCTCAACTTTCTCCCAATTTGCCCGGATCTCGATAGTCCCCGGATAGAAAAGGATGCGCTCGGGCTGAAGTTTGTTCAGGTAGTTCCCGGTGTCCCACCGTCCGTTTCCGTTCTGGTCAAAAATCAGGCGGATGCGATAATTCCCCGGGGGCAAACTTTTAAACTCAACTTCTTTACTCATTTCGAGGTACGCACTGCGAACCAGTTCGTCCTTTTCGTCCAAAAGTGCTACTAGAATGGGGTACGTCGCCTGCCCCTGCAGGTTGAGCCGCAGCACGCCATAATCTTCAGGGCTCCCGGTGGTAAACCTGGTGCGCAATGTGTCATTGGTTTCTCCAAAGAAATCGGTTACCGCCCCGGGATACAGATCGATAAGGTACACCTGGTCTGCCTCCTTTTCAAAGTCGATATGCACCCTGTTCGAAAGGGTATCCAAAATAGCTTTGAACGCAACAGAAACACTGTCCTCCTGCATCATTTGAAATTTGGTGGTGTTGACTTCTAAAATGGGAAGGTTCCCTTTAAGAAAAACCGTGTCTGCAAAATTCAAGTTTCGGCTGGGTGACCAGGAAAGGAGCATTGAATCCCGGACTGTAGTTATGGGTTTTATGCTGAAGGTATCTATTTGTGTTTCCAGGTCTGGATTTTGCAATGTTAAAACAAGGGAGTCCGCATCAAAGGGCGTTATCCAGAGGTTTAAACTGTCTTTTCCCACTTCCGGGCTCAGTTTTGTTTTAACACTATCCGGGAGCTCGGATAACAGGGATACGATAGGTGGTGAATCCCCATAATAGCCCATTACAATCTTGTTTGAGGCGGAAAAAGAAGGTGGCAAGACTCCGTAATTCGGGATTTCCTTAAATAGGCGTAGCACATATGCCGAATCTGTGGGCAGGGTAATGGTATCGGCTACAAACCCAATTTTATCTACCCCCTGATCAAAAAGATTGTTTTTCCCGACATCCTTTAGGGCGATCAGATGATATGACCCCGGTTTAAGGTTATTCAGCGTGAACGTTACGGCACTGTCCAGGGTGTTCGTGATGTAATAAGGGAGTTTTTTATAGATGACCGAATCTGTAAAGGCTGTGTCGACTTCGTGCAGCATGACGCTGATAAAAGGGTCTGGTTTCAGCTTGTAGGCATCGGCTATGGCTCCGGATAAGGATAGGGAATCGATATAATCCCCTGTAGAGAACACATAAGTCAGGAAATTATTGGGATTTCCTTCATTATTGTCGACAATACTTTGCCCAAAATTAAAGGTGTAAGTGGTATTCTCAAGGAGGGTGTCCTTTATTCGTATTTCAACGTATTTCCGAGCACCTCCCAGGGGGGTGATTTCAGGTTTGTTTTTCAGGGGTGGAGAAATAATCAGTTGATTCTGAATGTCTTCCAGCCGAATGTACTCATCGAAATACAGGCGGATTCTCGTCTCGTCAAACCCGGTCGTATTGTTTGGTGGTTCGGCTTTTATGAGTGCCGGGGGCGTTTTATCCAAAGGCCCTCCCCCAGGGCTACCCCTTCTGCCGCAGTGACTCAGGGCAACCAGGGTACACAGGACAAACAACAAGGCCAGAATTCTACCCAGGTATCGCATACAAATCTCTATACGAACACAAAGAAACAATTTATTTAGGGAAGTTAGCCCTAGGGTACAACTGCCATTACTGCGATGAAAATTCGTTTATCCCTCACCGCATCCAGTGCATGTACACAAGCTTCGAGTGTTGACCCTGTAGTGAGTACATCATCCACGATAAGGATATCCTTACCCTCCAAATCCTCTTTTTTTCTAAGGCAAAAATTTCCTCGGGTACTTTCCCAGCGTTTCCATCGGTTTTTTGTTGTCTGCGTAAAGCTGGAATGCGGTCTATAGAGATGTGTTTCTGAATACACCGCCCCGAGATGTTTCGCTATAGCTTTCCCAAAAGCACTCGACTGGTTATATCCGCGTTTTCGCTTTTTTTTAGGATGCAGGGGTACAGGGAGTACGATATTCACACTTCTGAAAACAGGTTGATCCAGGAGTTTTACCCCAATCCACTGTCCCAGCCAAATCCCAACTCGCTCCTGACCACGGTATTTCAGGCTGTGAATGAGCTTTTGAACGACGCCGTTTTCCGTGTAGTAAAAGAGGGCCGTTGCCTTTTCTACAGGGCTCCGACCATAGAATAGCCGATCTGTGAGATTTTCCGTACAACCCTTAAAATCGGTAAGAGGTAATTCATTTCGACAAAATGCGCACAGGAGTCGTTCTCCCCGATATAAAGCGGCATTACATCCAAAACAAAGCTCCGGCACCACAAAGGAGAGGGCATCATTTAGTATTTTTGGAAAGTTCGAACCCATCTGTTTAATCCTTTTTCTGAGGTACCCACTGCATGAATTTTCAGGAGTCTAGTTTTAATTACAGGATCATCTTTGCTACATTAATTGCAGTGATCATAGGTATTCTGATAGCCTTCTACTACAGTTATGCCCAATCCCAGCAACAGATTAGTTATTTGGAAAAGGAACGGAGCCTGCTGATCAAAGACCTGTCTTTTATTAAATCTGAAGTAGACCGCCTTCTCGCTTTTGGCGAAGTCAAGGAAATTGAATTGCAGGAAAGCGAAAGCAGGGTACAACAATTGCTGGACTCGGTAAGCCGCCTGAACTTCAATATCTCAAAAATTGAACAGTATCGCAGAGAGATGAAAACTCTGGAGGCCAGGTATACGAACATCAAAAATAAACAAGAGCAGCTGCAATCTAATAACACCGAACTCGCTGAGAAATACGAGGAGACTCGTGAAATGCTCGAGGACCTGAAGGGGCAGACCAATTCCCTTGCCCAAACCGAGTCCCTTTTAAGAGAAAAGAATGAAGAACTCAGCAGGGAGCTCAAACGCAAAAGCTACCTGAGTCTCGAAAATCCGCTTGGGGATGGCTTCAGGCTGAGGAGAGACCGGCCTGTTAAGTCCAGTAAAGCCGCATCAATTGTTAAGCTCAGGGGTTGCGTGACGGTCAAAGGGAATCCGAATACCAATATGGAGGAAAAGGTGATATACCTGCAGTTTTTGGGTCCCGACATGGCCATAATTGAAGACAATGCCACTTTAGTTACGGTCAACGGGAATGTGTACAGTAAAAAAGTAGAACTCATCTTTACTGGGGAAGAAATGAGTGTTTGTGATTTTATCACTGTCCCTGAAGGCTCTTTGGATAATGGGATCTACACCCTGAATGTTTTCGAAGACGAAAAATTACTTTCCACTTCTGAATTTCGCCTGAAATAGCAGATTAAATTCCTTTCAGATATTCTATTTTTGCCGCATGGCAAAGCAAGAAGACGATTTTAAGAAAGTTATTTCACATGCCAAGGAATATGGCTATGTGACGCAGTCCAGTGAGATCTACGACGGTTTAAGTGCCGTTTATGACTATACTCAGAATGGGGCGGAACTCAAGAAGAATATTCGGGAATACTGGTGGCAGGCCATGGTTCAGCTTAACGAAAACATTGTTGGCATAGATGCGGCGATCTTTATGCACCCGACTACCTGGAAGGCATCCGGTCATATAGATGCCTTTAACGATCCGCTGATCGATAATAAAGACTCCAAAAAACGATACCGGGCCGACGTGCTTATTGAAGACTATGTCGGTAAACTCGAAGGTAAGATTGAAAAGGAGGTCGCCAAAGCGGGAAAGCGATTCGGAGCCGCATTTGACCGCGATCAGTTCCTGAGCACGAATCCAAGGGTTTTGAAGTATCAGGAGCAGGCCACTGACATCCTCAAACGCATGGGGCGTTCCCTGGAAGCAGAAGATCTCGCCGACGTTAAAGCGCTGATTGAAGAACTGGAAATAGCCTGTCCGGTATCCGGTTCACGTAACTGGACCGATGTAAAGCAATTCAACCTGATGTTTGGTACGCGCCTTGGCGCCACGGCTGAATCCTCAATGGAGCTCTTCCTCAGACCAGAGACGGCACAGGGAATCTTTGTGAATTTTCTCAATGTCCAGAAATCCGGACGGATGAAAATTCCTTTTGGAATTGCACAGGTGGGTAAGGCTTTCAGAAATGAAATCGTCGCCCGTCAATTCATCTTCAGGATGCGGGAGTTTGAGCAGATGGAAATGCAGTTTTTTATACGGCCCGGATCTCAGAAAGAGTGGTATGAACACTGGAAGGAAGCCCGAATGAAATGGCATCTCTCCCTGGGAATGGGTAAAGAGTTGTATCGCTTTCACGATCACGAGAAACTGGCCCATTACGCCGATGCAGCCTCTGATATTGAGTTCAGGTTCCCTTTTGGATTTAAAGAACTCGAGGGCATTCACTCCAGGACGGATTTTGACCTTTCGAGCCATGAAAATTTCTCAGGGAGGAAACTCCAGTACTTTGATCCGGAACTTGGGGAGCACTATGTCCCATATGTCGTTGAGACATCCATTGGCCTGGATCGGATGTTCCTGGCTGTTTTTTCAAATGCGCTATGTGAAGAACAACTGGATGATGGTTCCACACGTACCGTCCTTCGTATTCCCGCGGTACTGGCTCCTGTAAAGGCGGCTGTTCTGCCCTTGGTAAAGAAAGACGGCCTTCCCGAGCTCGCCCATGAAATTATTGGAGCGTTGAAATGGGATTTTATGGTACAATACGATGAAAAAGATGCTATTGGCCGCCGATACCGACGCCAGGATGCTGCCGGAACCCCGTTTTGTATTACCGTCGATCACCAGACCCTTGAGGATCGAACCGTTACGCTGCGATACAGGGATACCATGGAACAGAAAAGACTATCCATAGCTGAATTAAAGGATACGATCCAGAAAGAGGTGGGCTTCAAAGAGTGGTTGCAAAAGGCCGGGTTCTAAAGGGGGTAAAGGAGTAAAATACCCACGTAGTAATTCCGACCATTCCCGGGATAGTAATACCGGGGCTCCGAACCGCCAAAGCTCGTTGCATTTATTAAGACCGAACTGGCATAGCGGGTGTCAAAGATATTGTTTAAGCCCATTTCAAGACTTATATTCAGCTTGGGTCCCAATTGGGCTCGATACCCAAGCTGTGTGTTAAAAAGGTTGTAGGCATCGCTGTACAGTGATGCGCTGTCTGTCAATGGAATCGCATCTACAAACTGATAACTCGTATTCCAAAACCAACCGCGATCCGAGTTTAACTGCAGGCCACTGTATATCCTGTGTTTCGGGACACCGGTAAGGGGATTGCCTGAAAAATCTGAATCTTCTGTTTTAAAATCCACAAAAACATGGTCGTTCAGCGTGTATGAAAGAAAAGGGCTCAGGCTCCAACTGCTGCCCAGCCTCATAAAATATTGTAGGCTTATTTCGATTCCGCGGTGACGCGTTTTCCCTGCATTTCGCCCAATAAATTCATCCTCCCCTACACGCTGGGCGACCAGCAGGTCTGATATGTCCATCTGGTAGAGCGCAATAGTCCCCTGCAGGCGTTTTTTCAACCAAAATCCCGTCCCTCCGATTTCATAGTTCACGCCTTTTTCCTGACTGATTTCCGGATTTATGACCCCATCCGGGGTCAGGGATTCCTCCAGGGAGGGGTTGCTGAACCCGCGACTGATATTCAGGTAAACCCAGGAGTATCCTCCAATGGAATACTTCAGGTCCAGGCTGGGCATTAGAACCGGGTCAAAGTCGCGGGTAGCACTTCGATTGTCGGCGCCTTCCAGGAACTGATCCCTGAAGTCGTATTTTGTTTTGTTGAGGGTAACCCCTGCCTGGGCTTTAAGTCTTTCCGTAACCTGCCAGTGGAATTGGGCAAAGGCATAGAGCTGGTTCCTGAATTCTTTGTTCCGGCTCAGCTGTTCGCCCTGGAGGCTTCCATTACCCTCGTTTTCGCGATAGAGGTTTTCAAAAGTAGACCAGGTGTATTCATCCCGGTAGTTTTCAAAACCAAATACGGCCCGTGTCTTTTCTGCCTCACCGCCAAGGTCAATCGAAAAAACAGAGCGGAAACCATACCCCAGGGTGGATTCATCGAGGATATTAAAAGGGCGGGGTTCATAGTGGTCGAGGTAGCTCAGGAAGAGACTGGTAGTATTTTCGAATCCGGATCCCAGGCTGATCACATCTGAAAGCCCCACCAGAGTGTACTTATTGGCCTCAAACCCTTTGGCGGCCTTCCAGTTGGCCGCGGCCTGCGTAGGATCGGTCTCGTAGTCTGTGCGTCCCAGCGAGCTTGGTATTTGAGCCGTATAGTCGATATAGTTTACCAGAAGGTTAAACCGATGCGATTCTCCTGCGGCCATCCCGAAATTCATCAGGATACCATCGCGCTTAAAGGAATTGTTTTCCCGATACCCCTGGGTGGTCATGTGGTTGTATCGGATCTCAGCACTTGTTTTCTCTCCCTGATGGTTCAGGCTAAGATTATTTTTAAACAGGCCGTAAGAACCAAAACTACTCCGGTTCCGCAATAGTGTCCCCTCCTGATTCGCAGGGTCGGATTGAAGTAAAATGGCGCCACCCAGGGCCGCGCCATAACTGCCGGATTTTGGCCCTTTGACGACCCGGATGGTGCTGAGGTTCTCCAGATCAAAGGCCTCGAGAGCGGAAACGCCAGTTCCGTTGGTCACGGGAATGTCGTTGTAGTACATTCTGAGCTTATCCGTGCCAAATGGCGTTCGGGCCCCAACGCCCCGAATCGTTATCCGGTTTGTGTTGAGGGCACCGGAAAGAAAATACACCCCCGGAATTTGATTAAAAGTACCCGCGAAGTCAATAGGACTTTGAGTGCTAATCGCTTTTTCGGTTAGAAGGTCAGAGGGGACGATTCCCAAACTTGGCGGGCCCTGCCGTTCCACTCCCAGAACCACCTCTTTCAAATAAGTGACCGAGTCCGCGGGTTGTTCCTGTCCATGGGTTGTCAGGGTACAAAGGCATATTGTGATAAGCCATACGAACAAGGTGTTTCTCATGAAATACGCTGATTATTACAGGAGCTTTTGGCACCCAAAGCAAAGGTAGGGACTTCCCGGGAACCGGAAGGGGTTCCTGGTTTCTTAAGCTGTATGGGATTCCCTATTTTTGGGCAAAGAAAAAAAATTGAGAATAGCTTCATACAATGTAAACGGAATCCGTGCGGCAATTCGAAAGGGTTTTTTGGATTGGTTGGTGAGCGCAGACCCCGATGTCATTTGTCTTCAGGAAATCAAGGCGATGGAGGACCAATTGGATTTAGACCTGTTTAGTGCGGCCGGATATCCGTATCACTATTGGTTTCCAGCTGAAAAAAAAGGGTATAGCGGCGTGGCAATCCTGAGCCGTCAAAAGCCCGATCAGGTTGTTAAGGGAACGGGAATACCCTATATGGATATCGAAGGACGGAACATCCGGGCGGATTTCAACGGGGTTTCTGTCATGAGCCTGTACATTCCATCCGGGACCAATATCCAGAGACTGGATCACAAACTCCGGTATATGGATGATTTTCAGCAGTACATCGACACGCTGAAAGCGGACAAACCGAACCTGGTGATCTGCGGGGATTACAATATATGCCACCAGGCAATCGATATCCACGACCCAGTGCGGAATAAGAATGTATCTGGTTTCCTCCCCGTGGAGCGGGAATGGATAGGAAATTTTTTGGATAGCGGGTTTATCGATAGTTTCAGGCACTTTAATTCGGCTCCCCATAATTATACATGGTGGACCTACAGGGCCGGCGCGCGTGAAAGAAACAAGGGTTGGCGACTGGATTACGGGATGGTTTCAAATACCCTGAAAGATTCCCTGGAACGCTCCGTAATACTTTCCGGGGCCGTCCATAGCGACCACTGCCCCATCTTACTTGAGTTGAATTAATCGATTTTTAAAACAACAGTATTGGAATACACTAAACTGCCGAAAACAGAGATACGCGTTAGCCGAATCTGCCTTGGGACCATGACCTGGGGCCGCCAAAACACAGAGTTGGAAGGACATGCCCAGATGGATTACGCCTTCGAAAAAGGGATTAACTTCTTCGATACTGCGGAGCTCTACCCTGTTCCTGCCCACAAGGACCGCTACGCGGATACAGAAAAAATCATAGGCAACTGGTTTCGCAAAAGCGGGAAACGAAAGGACATCGTGCTGGCCAGTAAAATTGCCGGACCGGCTCCCTTTACTGAATTTATCCGAACCAGCGGATTTCATCCCAAAGCAATAGTCGAGGCCGTAGAAGGCAGTCTGTCCCGATTGCAGACAGATTATATCGACCTGTACCAGTTGCACTGGCCCGAGCGCACGACGAATTATTTTGGCCAGCGGGGGTTCAAAGCCGATCCTGAAGAGACCTGGAAGGATAATATCCGCGAGGTTCTCGAAACCTTAAAAGCCCTTGTGCAGGAAGGAAAGATAAGGCAGGTGGGGCTTTCCAATGAAACCCCCTGGGGAGTGATGCGGTTTCTGGAAGAGGCCCGGGCCGACGAGGAGTTACCCCGAATGATCACGATTCAAAACCCGTACAGCCTGCTCAACAGGCTCTTTGAAGTCGGATTGAGTGAGGTTTCACTCCGGTCGGAAATTGGTTTGCTCGCCTATTCCCCCCTGGGGTTTGGCACCCTTAGCGGGAAGTACCTGGGCGGGAAGAAGCCTGAAAATGCACGTGTCACCCTTTTTCCAAATTACAACAGATACAGCAATCCCAGATCCGTGGAAGCTACAATGGCCTATGCGGAAATAGCCGGGCGACATGGGCTTTCGCTTACCCAGATGGCGCTTGCCTTTGTGAACAGCAGGCCTTTTCTGACCAGTAATATCATAGGTGCTACCAGTATGGACCAACTCAGGGAGAATATCAGCAGTATCGATATTCATTTGGGGAAAGAAATTCTGGAGGAAATCGAGCGGGTTCACGAATCCCTGCCTAATCCGGCGCCCTAACTTCGCGGTGCAAATAAATTAAGGTTGTTGGCGCGGAGTTGCGCCAAAAAGCGAGCGTACCAAATCCTCTACCCTGGCAACGCGCCGGACCTCAATCGTCTGTGTTTTTTCAGGAACAGAGGCGTGGGATGAAACGTAAATAACGGAGAGCCCCAGTTTTTCAGCCTCTGTAATCCGTTGCCCGATGCGCGGAACGGGCCGGATTTCGCCTGCGAGCCCGACTTCGGCAGCGAAACAACAGTCCCTGGGTATGGGGAGGTCCGCGTTACTCGACAAGATAGCCGCCAATACAGCCAGGTCAATAGCAGGGTCGTCTACCTGTATTCCTCCTGTGATATTTAAAAACACATCTTTGGCTGCGAGTTTAAAGCCCGCCCTTTTTTCAAGTACGGCCAGGAGCATATTCAAACGTCGGGGAGGAAAACCTGTTGCCGAGCGCTGAGGCGTTCCGTATACGGCCGAACTTACCAGGGCCTGAATTTCAATCAGGAGGGGACGGACTCCTTCAAGGGTCGCGGCAATTGCCGTGCCGCTCAGGGCTTCCCTGTTTTGAGACAACAGCAACTGAGATGGATTTGCCACCGGGCGCAGCCCATCGGCCTGCATTTCGTAAATCCCCAGTTCTGCAGTGGAGCCAAAACGATTTTTGAGACCCCGGAGTATCCGAAAAACATGATTTCGGTCGCCTTCAAACTGAAGCACGGTATCTACCATATGCTCCAGGATTTTAGGACCTGCAATACTGCCATCTTTTGTGATATGACCGATCAGGACTACCGGGGTGTTGGATTCTTTTGCAAAACGAATAAGCTCTGCGGTACATTCCCGAATTTGCGACACACTTCCGGGAGTGGCCTCCAGATAATCCGAATGAAGGGTCTGAATGGAATCAACGATCAGTAGGTCGGGACGGAGGGTTTCTGCCTGCCTGAATATGTTCTGGGTGAGGGTTTCTGTAAGGATATAACAGGAATCGTTCACCGATGCGATTCGTTCACTTCGCATTTTAATCTGCCCCTGACTTTCCTCTCCTGAAATATAGAGCGTCTTTCGGGTGGATCTGAGGGCAGTTTGAAGCATTAGGGTGCTTTTGCCTATTCCGGGTTCTCCCCCGATCAGAGTGAGGGATCCGGGCACGATCCCCCCACCGAGCACCTGATCCAATTCCTTGTCTCCTGTGGGAAGGCGCATCTCTTCGCCGGCTTGAATTTCACTTATCCTGAGCGGTTTGGAGGCCCTTCTGTTCCCCGAAGCTTCTTTCCATACTGAGGGTTTGGTGGTATGCGCTACGACTTCCTCTACAATTGTATTCCACTCCTTGCAGGAGGTGCACTGTCCAACCCATTTGGCGTATTGTGCGCCGCAAGTCTGGCAAAAGAAGGTCGTTTTGGATTTGGCCATAGCTGTGGAGGCATTTTGGCTAAAGATAGACCGGTATCCCCTAATTCCAAAACAGATATTACAATCAAATAAAAAACCCGGGAGGACCCGGGTTTTCCAATTAAAAAAGAGTTAGATCAGAAACCGAAATCGGCTTTTAGTGCGTCCATTTTATCGATGGCCATATCCTTGGTGAGGAAATCTATTTCCTCCATTCCAAAAGCTTTTTCGAAGGTCTTCAATGCTTTTTTGGGTTCTCCGATCTGCTCGTAGTACTCCCCTTCAAAATAGAAACCGAGCATTGTTTCGGGATATTCCTGTTTGCATAAATCGGATAAGGGCTTGAGAGATTCAAAGTCATCTTTTTTACGACAGGCAGCGTAGATGGCCATAATGTCATTTAATTCGACGGGTTTGCTGAATCCGAAAATCGTTTGAATGGTCTGATATTTGTTTTCAAGGTAGTTAAAAGCGGGTTCTTCAGATGCCAGGATTTTTTTGCGGTATTCCTCTGGACTAATCGGTTTAAAGATATCAAAAGTCCGTTCCCATGCCGTTCCTATTCCAAAGGTCGCTATCGAGACTTCATTGGCTTCCGGGTATCGGTCAATGTGATAGGTAAAGTGCTCTTTTTCTATTTGTCCAAGCGCGGTATTCAGCTGGGCGAAACGCCCCTCTTCTTCGCCCAGATCCCCCTCGGCGATCAGGTGATAGAAAATGGGTTGTTCAATGGCGGCCAGACGGGCGGGGACCCGGGTTTCCATTTCCGGCGCCAAATCCGGTGAGATGCTTATAAAGGCATCGAAAATAGAACGTTCCTTAAAGAGGTAATAGTTCCCGAAGTTTGCGGTAATGTCATATCCCACAAACATTTTAAAAGGGGCAACATTATAGGCGCTTACCATATACGGAACAATTTCCATCCCGATAAACTCAAAGAATTTTTTTCCTTTTTCTGCCGGAAGTCCTGAAGTTAATTCATATTCGCAGTCTTCTGATCTCAGATCCCCTTCACTCTGGCCAATGCCGACTACCAGCGTTTCAGGCATCCCCTGAAAGCGGCTGTGGAATTTCGAAGTAGCCACTACCTGGTCAAAGAGGTAGTCGCCATCCAGAACAATGACCAGGGGATATCTCTTATCGGGATTGTAACCTTCCGGGATATAATATCTGACATTCCGGCGCTCCTGTAATTTAAAGGATTCAAAGATTTCCTCTTTTACCTGAGCCTTAACGGGCGTCGCAAGCCAAAGACCGATGGCAATCAAAAAAAGACGTTTCATGTACTTGATTTTGGACCAGGGGACTTATTTATCCCTGTTCCATAACGGAAGCAGAAGGAAGGATATTGTGCCAAAAAGAACCACCATCAAGGTTTGGGCGATCCACATGATCCACCCAAAGGCATCTCCCGAAACAGCACTGATTCCAAACAGGGTGATTGCCTTGCTCACTGCGATCGGATACAGACCGATCCCCCCATTTGTGGCAGACATGGCAAAAGCCCCGGCTACAAACGCAACCAGAAGCTGGCCGAAATTGAGGGATACAGTTTCCGGAATCGTGTATTTTATTACCCAGAACATTCCGACATAGCAGGTCCATATAAACAGGGTATGGCCTATAAAAGCCCATTTTCTGCGCATATGGAAGATGCTCATCACGCCTTCCAGCAGGCCCCGCAGGAAATCCCGTAGTTTTTGAAAGAAGGGATTCGAGGCTCTTTTCAAAAGGGCAAGGACCCCGAACAAACCACCTACACCTACAATGATAATAGCTATTGAGCTTCCCAATCCGAGTCCACTTTCTTGTAGATATCCACTGATGATCTTTGTTTGAGAAAACAGCGCAATCAGGATTACGATCAACAGCATAATCACGTCTATCACGCGTTCCGTTACGATGGTCCCGAATCCTTTTTGAAAAGGAACCCCTTCATATGTCGAAAGGCCGGTGGCACGCAGCACCTCCCCGGATCTTGGAATTCCCAGATTGGCGAAATAGGCAGAGAGGACAAGAAGAAGATTGTTCCGGACCCTGGGGTGGTACCCCATGGGTTCCAGGAGGTAGTTCCAACGGATAGCTCGGGAAAGATGACTTAGAAAGCCTATTCCAAGGGAGAGCAATACCCATAGAGGATCAGCTTCCCGAATGTACTTTACAATCTGAGAGCGGTCTTCGGGAGATGTGATCAGATAAGAATAAGCAACTAATGAAACCCCCAGGGCTATAGGGAGGATGGTCTTAAGGGCTTTTTTAGTGCGTGTTTTCAAAATCAATTCAACAGGTTAGTCTCCTCGTTGGGAAAAACCAGGGCAGGGTTAAACTCCCGCGCCTGATCTATGTCCATCCAGGCATAGGTAATGAGAATGAGAATATCTCCAACAGCCACTTTCCGGGCTGCGGCACCGTTTAAGGTAAGCTCACCGCTCCCTCTGGGTCCTGGAATGACGTAAGTTTCCAGACGCTCTCCGTTATTGTTATTGACGATTTGAACCTTTTCGCCCTGAATTATATTGGCGGCATCCATCAGGTCCTCATCAATAGTGACGCTACCTATATAGTTCAGGTCAGCTCCTGTGACTCTGACGCGATGTATCTTGGATTTGACTACTTGAATTTGCATGGGGGTTTTTTAATTGAGGGCGAGATTGTCAATAAGCCGTATACCTCCGAGGTATGCAGAGACAAATGCCCTGTACTTTTTATTTACTTCTTTAGTTTTCGAGCCGATGGGGAGTAACGTTTCCGCATCTGCAACACAAAAATATTCCAGTTTTAGGTCAGGGTGCTTTTGAAAGGCTTCCCTGGCGTACTGCTCAATTTCAGAAGCATTTTTCGTGCCAAACGTATTTTTGGCCTCCTTCAGGATCTCATACAGGAATGGGGCTTCCCCTCTGAGACGTTTTGTCAGTAATACATTCCTGGAACTCATTGCCAGGCCGTCTTTTTCACGGACAATCGGACAAGGGACAATTGTTACCGGGATCTGCCTCTGACGCACCAGCTCACGTATGATCTGAAGTTGCTGGTAATCTTTCTCACCGAAATACACCCGATCCGGTAGGATCAGCTGAAGCAAGGCTTCCACAATCGTGGCAACCCCGTCAAAATGACCCGGACGATACACGCCTTCCATGACGTTTTCCAGCATCCCGAAATCGTAGTTCCGTGCACTTGGATCATCTCCGTACATTTCAGAGATTTCAGGGGCAAATACAGCTATTGGGCAGTTCAGGTCCTGCAGCTTTGCCAGATCCGATTCCAGGGTCTTTGGATAATTTTCAAGATCGGAAGGGTTGTTAAACTGAGTGGGATTAACAAAAATCGAAACCAGGACGCTTTGATTTTCCTTACACGCCCTCTGAACCAATTGCAAATGCCCCTGGTGTAAGGCTCCCATAGTAGGCACCAAACCAAGGCTTAACCCAGCTTCTTTTAGTTGCTTCCTGAATTGACCGATTTCATCTTTGGTCCTTAGTACGTTCATGCCGAGCGCTAATGGGCAGCAAACTTACTATAATTACTGCTATTCTGCATAAATTTTGTAATTTTGCACCTACGTTTCGGCAATCGACTAAAACGCCCCTTTTATGAATGGTAAAAAGGTATTATTCGTATCTTCTGAATTAGTTCCCTACCTCCCGGAAAGCCCCGTTTCTAAAATGTCCTATGAAACCCCGCGTATGGTTAATAGCCAGGGGGGTCAGATTCGGATATTTATGCCGAGATATGGAAATATTAATGAACGCAGGCATCAGCTTCACGAGGTCATACGTCTCTCAGGCATGAACCTTGTCATTAATGACATGGATATGCCTCTGATCATCAAAGTGGCATCCATTCCCAGAGAGCGCATTCAGGTTTACTTTATCGATAACGAGGAATACTTTAAAAGGAAAGCCACCTTTACGGATGAGAATGGAGAATTGTTCGCGGATAATGATGAGCGGGCGGTCTTTTTTGCCAAGGGAGTGGTGGAAACTGTCAAAAAATTAAACTGGTCGCCGGACATAATCCATGTTCATGGATGGATGGCTTCCCTGCTGCCTTTATACCTGCGGGAATACTATGCAGATGAGCCACTTTTTGCCGATAGTAAAATAGTTACTTCCATCTACGGAAGCAGTTTTGAAGGGAATCTCAATGAAGCCCTCTCACAGAAAATTGCCTTTGATCAGATTCCGGAAGGGCCTGTCGAAATTTTAAAAACACCCTCCTATAATAATTTGTTAAAGATCGCTGTGGATTATTCCGACGCCGTTATCTTAGCTGCCGAAAATATTCCTGACGAACTGCAGGAGTACATAAACAATCTTCAGAAACCGGTGCTTCCCTATGTGTCTTTTCAGGAATTCGAAGAGGCCTATTCAAATTTTTACAATACCGAAGTACTTAAGTCGTAAGAGTATTTAGTATGAAACGATTTTTCTTTTACCTGCTTGCGGGTTTCGTCTTTATGGCGATTGGGGTGTCTTGTGAAGAAGATCCGGTAACCATAGGGGATGGAATTGTAGGACAAGAACCATTTATCAACGGAAAGGCGGTATACGATGTTTTTGCATTTAACAAGAATATTGAGACGATTCCTACGAATCAACTCCCGGTATACCAACTAGGCTACTTTGACGATCCGATCTATGGGATGACTGAGGGAATCATTACCTCACAACTTTCCCTTGCTTCGAGCGGAGGAATTCAATTTTTTGGACGTTATACCCAACAACGGGAGGAAAATGATCCGGACATTCCCAATGAAAACGAAACGGTAAGCGAGGTGATCCTTTATCTTCCGTATTTCCAGACTGCAAATGCAGACCAGGATTTGGATGGCGTTGCAGATTCGCTGGACGCGGACCCCAACGATCCATCAAGTGATTCGGACGGAGACGGCCTAACGGATTCGGAGGAGACCGCCAGAGGCTCAGACCCATTGAATCCCGACACAGATGGAGACGGTATCGGAGATGCGGAGGACGATTCCACCCCCGATAATATTTTTCCGGAACGCCGTCAGCTCGACAGTATTTATGGGGACAGGGATGCCGAATTCAATTTTAAGGTTTCCCGCTCCACGTATTTTCTCAGGGACCTGGACCCGGATTCCGGATTTCAGGAATCAGAACCATATTATTCAAACCAGAACTTATCTGAGGACTTTGCCTCCGATGTTCTTTTTGAGGGTGTCCTCGAGATTTCTGATGAAGAAATTCTCATTTTCCAGGAAGATGATCCGGACACAGAAGAGGATGAATCCCTGATCGTAGAAGAGCGAATCCAACCTGGAATTCGGGTAGCCCTGGATCCGGATTATTTTCAGGAGAATTTTATCGATCTGGAAGGCTCTTCAGAATTGCTGAGCAATGCGAACTTTAAAGAATACTTCAGGGGAATACACCTTAACTTAAACCCGATCGACTCAGAGGTGATGATCCTGTTCGACATTACCCAGGCCAGGCTGACGGTTAAATATACCTATGAGGCTACGGACGGGGAAGAGGTCAGTATCATTGATGAAGAAGAAGAATTGCGATTGCTCTCTGGAGGGGGAAACCAGGCGATCCAGAACAATGCCGTCAACTCACTGACCAGTGAAGCGTATCCATCTGAAGTAACGGACACTTTTGCCTCTGATGATAATTTACCTGAAGAGAGTGCCTCCAGAATTTACCTAAAAGGGGGGGCAGGTACTTTTGCAGAGATTGAGCTTTTCGATCTTATGGGTGGTGGAGAGGCCATTAATGAAATCCGACAAAATAACTGGTTGATCAACGAGGCGAACCTGATTTTTTATGTCGATCGGGAAAGATTGGATGCCGCAGGGATTACAGACGAACCGCCACGGCTCTATTTGTATAATGCAGAAACCAATCTTCCACTTTTTAATGTTTCTACCGAATCCAATGTTGAAGATTCTTCACTCGGGGTTTTTCTTAATTACGACGGTATTCTGGAACAGGCGCTCGGAAAAGGAGTAAAATATACCGTGCGGATTACCGAGTACCTGAACAATATTATTCAGCGGGATTCGGTTAACGCTACATTGGGGCTGAGCCTCACAGCGGACATCCGACTTCGAACCAATGCTGATGTGATTTTGCCTGATGGTTCAGAAAAGGAGCTCACATTAGGCAATGGTATTACCCCTTTAGGGACTGTGCTTGTCGGAGGTAATGTCGATGCAGATGATCCCAAACGCCTTCGGTTGGAAATTTCCTACACCGAAATTGATCCCTGACAGGTCATTAACATAGTTAAAAGGGTCATTCATCCATATTTTTGATATAGATAGGGTGTTTGAATTAATTTTAAGGCCTCAAATACTTGTACTTATGTGTGGAATAGTAGGATATATCGGTCACAGGGATGCCTATCCGATCATCATGAAAGGATTACAGCGTCTGGAGTACCGTGGCTATGACAGTGCCGGGATTGCTCTGTACGACGGCACGAATATCAACCTGTCTAAAACTAAGGGCAAGGTTGCAGATCTCAGTGGCAAAGCAAAGGGGGAGATTTCCCTCGCTGGTCGCGTTGGGATCGGCCATACGCGTTGGGCAACCCATGGGGTCCCTAATGATGTTAATTCCCACCCGCATTACTCCAACTCCGGAAATTTGGTTATCATCCATAACGGGATTATTGAAAACTACGATTCAGTCCGGAAAGAGCTTACAAACAGGGGATATACCTTCCACTCTGATACAGATACCGAAGTCCTTGTTAACCTTATCGAAGAGGTTAAGAAGCAGGAAAATGTAAAGCTCGGAAAGGCCGTTCAAATAGCCCTGAACCAAGTGGTTGGTGCTTATGCGATAGCTGTTTTTGACCGCAGTAAACCCGATGAAATTGTCGTTGCCCGTCTTGGGAGCCCACTGGCGATAGGAATAGGAGAGGATGAGTTTTTTATCGCCTCTGATGCTTCCCCTTTTATTGAGTTTACAAACAATGCCGTTTACCTGGAAGATGGGGAAATGGCTATTGTCCGCCTTGGAAAGGAAATCCGCCTTCGCAAGATAAAGAATGACGCCATAACCTATCCAAACGTCCTGGAACTTCAGTTGAATCTCGAGGAGATCGAAAAGGGGGGATATGACCACTTCATGCTCAAGGAAATCTATGAACAGCCAAGGGCGATTAAAGATACGTTCCGTGGCCGCTTGCTGGCGGACCAGGGAATTATCAGAATGGCAGGCATCGACCAGAACCTCGAGCGCTTTCTGAATGCAAAACGAATTATCATCGTGGCCTGCGGAACTTCCTGGCATGCTGGTTTGGTGGCGGAATATATTTTCGAAGACCTGGCCCGAATCCCTGTTGAGGTCGAATATGCTTCGGAATTTCGGTATCGCAATCCGGTAATCACAGAGAATGACGTACTTATTGCCATTTCACAATCCGGCGAAACCGCGGATACCCTGGCAGCTATAAAACTCGCCAAGGAAAATGGCGCATTTGTTTTTGGAGTTTGTAATGTGGTAGGCTCTTCCATTGCCCGGGAAACCGATGCCGGTGCTTATACGCATGCCGGTCCGGAAATCGGAGTGGCATCTACCAAGGCGTTTACCACCCAAATTACAGTCCTGACGCTTTTGGCCCTGAAGCTTGCCAAAGAGAAAGGCGCATTCACGGAATCCCGTTTTCACGAGTTGCTCACTGAAATTGAAGGGATACCCCAGAAAGTAGAGCGTGCACTTGAGTCCAATACGCTGATTGAAATCATTTCTGAAGTCTATAAGGATTCCACGAATTTCCTATATCTCGGAAGGGGCTATAATTTCCCTGTGGCCCTGGAAGGTGCCCTGAAACTAAAAGAGATTAGTTATATACACGCAGAAGGGTACCCGGCTGCAGAAATGAAACACGGACCCATCGCTCTGATTGATGAGCAAATGCCCGTGGTGGTTATTGCAACCAAGAAGGGGCACTACGAGAAGGTGGTCAGCAATATTCAGGAAATCAAATCCCGTAAAGGAAAAATTATCGCCATTGTAACAGAAGGGGATACACAGGTTCGGGAACTGGCAGACCATGTCATTGAGGTTCCTGAGTCTTCAGAAAACCTGAGCCCGCTTCTAACGACTATCCCACTTCAATTGCTCTCCTACCATATTGCCGTAATGCGGGGATGCAATGTAGACCAACCCAGGAATTTGGCTAAGTCGGTAACGGTGGAATAACTACTTGTTTGACGGTTTCCCAGGTTATCCGCCATGATTAACTTCATGGATTCCGGATCATACAGAGTATTTCGAAACTTGTACACAGGGATCGGACTCGCCGTACGTATTCCACGCCATTTGGGAAAGCCAGCGGGCAAAGCCCGGACGCCTCTGCATTGCTTTAGCCCTCTGATTTTTGTTGGTGAAATCCAGTCATAGTTAATATTGCACTACCAGGGAGTTGCTCAAAGGATTGAGCTATATTCCTAATTCTTGTTTTCAATTCTATGGCTATTTCTTCTGTTGGCCCTGATTTCAAAAATCCTTTTTAAGACGGAATAGGAGGTCGTAAAAAGGAGGCTTAAGATTACCAGGCCCATCACATTTGGAACCGTCCGCAAGCTTTCAAACCCTTTAAAATATGTGGTTCTCAATTTTGGGGGTGATTAATTATGACATTGGTATTATGCGCGCATAATTTTGCGATATTTCAATTCCCGGTTCCAAAAAATCTGTATCTTGCTCTGAAAACCAAATAAACACAGGCTAATCTAATGAGAACAGGATTATTTCTTTTGATGTTCCTATTGGCAGTAGGAGCATATGCGCAGACCACGGTTCGTGGAAATGTAAGTGATGAAAATGGAGTTCCGGTGCCTGCGGCAAACGTCGTAATAGTCGGGACTACAGTGGGAACTACTTCAGACTTTGATGGAAATTTTGTGCTTGAGACTTCGGAAGTTCCACCATTCGAACTCCAGATTACAAGTGTTGGTTATTCCTCGACGAATATCACGATCACCGCAAATAACCAAAACGTTTCGATAACGCTGAGCGAGTCTCAAACCTATCTGGATGAGGTCGTTATTTCTGCCTCAAGAACCCCGGAACGCCTATTCGAATCCCCCGTTTCCGTTGAGCGGTTTGGATTAAAGGAAATAAAAAATACATCTGCAGAGTCATTCTATGGGGGTCTGCAAAACCTCAAAGGGGTCGACATCAACACGAACAGTTTAACGTTCCAGTCTATTAACACCCGTGGGTTTGCTTCTTTCGCCAATACGCGTTTTATGCAATTGGTTGATGGAATGGACAACACCGCTCCCGGATTGAACTTTGTCCTGGGTAACCTGGTGGGTATGAGCGAACTGGAGGTGCAGAGTATTGAAATCCTTCCCGGAGCCTCATCAGCCCTCTACGGGGCAGGTGCCTTCAACGGGATTCTGTTTATGAACAGTAAGAATCCTTTTGATTTTCAGGGCATCAGCGCCTACTTCAAAACAGGATTCACACAACAAGATGCCGCAGGCACTAATCCGTATTATGATTTTGGAATTCGGGCTGCCCATGCCTTCAGCGATAAATTTGCGATAAAGGCCAATTTCTCCTATTTATCCGGAGAGGACTGGCATGCAGTTAATGAGGAGGACCTGAACAATCCAGGTGCAACAAGGGCCGACCCTAATTATGATGGTCTTAATATTTACGGGGATGAAGTAAATACCCTATTGAATTTTGACCAGGCTGTTGGCCTGCCTTCCGGGACCTTGGGATCTGCACTGGTTTCTCGTACCGGATATGCCGAGTCGGACCTGTTAAACTATAATGCCCAGAGTGTTAAAACAGATTTTTCAATCCATTACCGGCCTTTTGCCAATGATTTCGAGATAATCTATAATGGTCGTGTGGGACGTGGAAATACTATTTACCAGGGAGCAAACCGCTATGCGATCCGGGATTTCACGCTGCAACAACACCGTCTTGAGTTCAGGAACAAAAACTTCTTTGTTCGGGGTTATATTACCTCGGAGAATTCCGGGAATTCCTATGACACCCGTTTTGCCGCGATCAATGTAAACAGGCGATGGAAAGGAGATGTCGAATGGTTTACGGAATACGCAGAGACGTTTATCGGAGCCCGGCTCGGTGTCGGAACCGGAATACAACTTCCGGAAGACCAGGCACATGCGATAGCGCGACAAGTTGCGGACCAGGGACGTTTGGTACCGGGAACGCCAGAGTTCCAGAGGACACTTAACAGTGTAATCTCCGATGGGGATTTTAACACCGGGGCTAAATTCATTGATAAGACTAAATTCCGGCACGCAGATGCGAACTACAATTTTTCCCACCTTACTTCCGATGTTATGGACGTAATGATTGGAGGTTCGTTCCGGGAGTATGAACTGAATTCAGCGGGTACCATCTTTACGGATATCGATGGTCCGATTAAGTATAATGAATATGGTGCATACCTGCAGTTGCAGAAGGAGCTTTTAGATGATCGCCTTAAACTCACCGGGTCGGTCAGGTATGATAAGAATGAATTTTTCGATGGTTTTTTCTCTCCCCGACTTTCCGTATTAGGGACCTTGGGTCAGGATCGAAACCACAACATCCGGGTTTCAGTTCAGCAAGGCTTCCGGAACCCGACCACTCAGGATTTGTTCATCGGTCTGAATGCCGGACGGGCTATTCTTGTGGGATCTGCTCCGGATAACCTGGACAGGGATGTGCGGACTTTTGAACTCACTCCTGCCGGACAGGCGATTACCGGAAGTCCGACCTCTACAATTGTCGGCCGGGCCGCTTATGAGAATGCCTTTTCAGTTAGTTCGGTCCAGGCGGGGGCTCCACAGGCTATAGAAACACCCCTGGTACAACCCGAGGAAATCACGGCTTTTGAGGTGGGTTACCGGGCGCAAATAGGTCGTGTCGCAATCGATTTGAGCGGATACTATAACACCTATGACAACTTTATATCCAACACCAATGTCCTGGTTCCTCTTTATGGACAAGCCGGGGATAACGCGCTATCCCTCCTGGCATTGCAAAACGGGGATGTAGAAGTTTATCAGAATTACACGAATTCCCCTGCGGATGTCGAATCCTATGGAGCTACTATTGGAGTCGAGGCAAAAGTACTTGGAGACTTCGATTTTGGTATTAACTATACCTATGCGGAGTTTGAATTCGATCAGGCGTCTTTTCCGGATTTCAGGACACAGTTCAATACGCCGAATCACAAAGTGAAGGCATCTTTTGGTCATACCCAACTGTTTAAGAATTTCGGGTTTAACATCAATTATCGATGGAGTGATGCGTACGAATGGCAGAACACCTTCGCCGATGGTCCTATTCCTTCCTTTTCCGTTTTGGATGCTCAGGTCAATTACGCTGTGCCCAGTTTTAAATCCGTCTTTAAGTTAGGCGGTTCCAACATCCTCGGAGAGGATTACTTCTCGGCGGTTGGAACGGGAATCGTAGGGTCTATTTTCTACGTTTCCTGGACCGTGAATCCGTAAGCGCAACATACTGTTTTCAGAGCGCCGGGAGACCGGCGCTTTTTTTATGTAAAAAGGGGTGGATTCCGTTTCAATTTATGGAGGAATGAACTATATTTGCAGCCGAAAAAAAGCACCTTAGACTTTTTATAAAGACAGAATAATGGCAAATCATTCAGGCAGGGTATCCCAAATTATCGGACCGGTAATCGATGTTGAATTTCCATCCGAGGCTGAGCTTCCAAAAATTTACGATTCTCTTGAAATTAAAAGAGAGGACGGATCCATTCTCGTTCTTGAGGTTCAATCCCATATTGGAGAGAACTCCGTTCGTTCTATTTCCATGGACTCTACCGATGGTTTGAGCCGGGGTACAGAGGTTGTAGCAACGGGAGCAGCGATCCAAATGCCCATTGGAGAAGACGTTTACGGACGCCTCTTTAATGTGATCGGGGATGCCATTGATGGACTTGGGAATTTGCCTAAGGCTGGAGACAACGGATTGCCAATTCACCGTGAAGCCCCAAAATTTGAAGACCTTTCTACGTCAACCGAGGTTCTCTTTACAGGAATCAAGGTAATTGACCTTATCGAACCTTACGCTAAAGGTGGTAAGATTGGGTTGTTCGGTGGTGCTGGTGTAGGTAAAACTGTTCTGATTCAGGAGCTTATCAACAATATTGCTAAAGGACACGGCGGACTCTCTGTTTTTGCTGGTGTTGGCGAAAGAACACGTGAGGGTAATGACCTGCTCCGCGAAATGCTGGAATCCGGAATTATCAAATACGGAGACGACTTTGTCCACTCTATGGAAGAAGGCGGTTGGGACCTGAGTAAGGTAGACAAGAAGGCGATGAAGGAGTCCAAAGCGACTTTCGTTTTCGGACAGATGAACGAACCTCCGGGAGCTCGTGCCCGGGTGGCCTTGTCAGGATTGACCATTGCCGAATACTTCCGGGATGGCGCCGGAGACGGGCAGGGGAAAGATGTTCTTTTCTTTGTCGATAATATTTTCCGTTTTACACAAGCGGGATCAGAGGTTTCTGCGCTTTTGGGACGGATGCCTTCAGCGGTGGGATATCAGCCAACCCTGGCTACTGAAATGGGTGCAATGCAGGAGCGTATCACCTCGACCAAAAGAGGTTCGATTACCTCGGTACAGGCCGTCTACGTGCCTGCGGATGACCTTACGGATCCTGCACCTGCAACAACTTTCGCCCACCTTGATGCTACAACTGTACTTTCCAGGAAGATTGCGGAGCTTGGAATTTACCCGGCTGTGGATCCCCTGGATTCAACATCCCGAATTCTTACTGCCGATATCCTCGGGGACGAACATTACGACTGTGCCCAACGGGTTAAGGAGTTACTTCAGCGTTACAAGGAGCTCCAGGACATTATCGCCATCCTCGGGATGGAGGAACTCTCAGAAGAGGATAAGCTTGCGGTTGCCCGTGCGCGAAGGGTACAGCGATTCTTGTCGCAGCCATTTCACGTTGCCGAGCAGTTTACGGGAATCCCTGGAGTGTTTGTAGACATTAAAGAAACGATCAAAGGCTTTACCATGATCATGGATGGGGAGTTGGATCATTTGCCGGAATCCGCCTTCAACCTTAAAGGAAGTATTGAAGAGGTAATCGAGGCTGGTGAAAAAATGCTGGCAGAAGCGTAGTTTCGAGTCCTCTAAAAAAGAAGCGTCTAACCGAATCCCTTTATTATGCATCTAGAGATTGTATCGCCTGAGGCGACATTATTTTCAGGAGAAGTTACCTCGGTTACCGTACCGGGAGTCAACGGTGAGTTTCAGATGTTTCAGGATCACGCCCCTATTGTTTCCCTGCTCCAGGCAGGCTCGGTAAAAATTGCCGGGAATATGGAAATTGAGGAGGAATTCCAGAATCGGTTTTCAAAGGCCTCTGACGGAAAAACAATCTTAAAGATAAACAGTGGTACAGTCGAACTAAAGAATAACAGGATTATCGTCCTGGCCGACTAAAAAACCCTGACCTGATTCTAAACCCGCATCGGAAGATGCGGGTTTTTTTATGGTCTTCTGTGAGTATGGAATCTAGAAGCTGCGGATGAGGACTTTTGAGAGCATTCCAAAGTTCATGTTGGGGGCGAGCCATCCTGTATTTTCTTTTTCCCATTCTGAGATTGGTTTTTCGTTTAGGTTCGGTATTCCGGGATGTGTTATTTTTACACAATGCAGGAGTTTCCGGAGAAATTATTGAAAAAGCTTAATGAGCGAAAGGCATCGGGAACCTTCAGAAGGCTATATGCCGATACGGGGCTGGTCGATTTCGCTTCAAATGACTATTTGGGGTTCGCACGGATTCCTGTTGAGGATCATACGTATGGACAAGGCAGTACAGGTTCCAGGCTGATCAGTGGAAACCATCCGCTTTTCGAAGCGGCTGAAAGATCGATAAGCGATTTTCACGGAGCAGAAGCAGCACTGCTATTCAATTCGGGATACGATGCGAATGTGGGATTGTTACCTGCTCTTTTAGAGCGCAATGATTTTATTTTTTACGATGCCTCAGTACACGCCAGTATTCGCGATGGAATTGCCCTGGGGAAGGCTAAAGGCTACAAATACGACCATAACAATCTCGATTCACTTAAAACGCGCATTAATAATGTGCTGGGGGATCGGATTCCCGAGAATTCAGAGGTCTACGTCATTAGCGAAACGGTTTTTTCCATGGAAGGGGATGGCCCTGACCTGCAAGCCCTGTCAACCTATTGTAAGGAAAATGGATTTCGGCTTATTTTGGATGAAGCCCATGCAGTGGGTGTCCTGGGGCCGCAGGGCCGTGGAGCTGTGGTGCAGGCGGAATGTGGGGATGGTGTTTTTGCTCGGGTCATTACCTTCGGCAAGGCCCTGGGATGCCATGGGGCAGCCGTCCTTGGAAGTAAGCTACTGAGGGAATATCTGATAAACTACAGCAGGAGCTTTGTATACACCACTGCACTACCCCCTGCAAGCGTAAATGTCATAATACAGGCTTATGAAAGACTAAAAGGAGATCTCGGGGCCGACGCGCTGGAGCGCCTGAATGCGAATATCGATATATTCAGAAGACGACAACAAGACCTGGGACTCTCGGGATATTTTATCCCGGCAATGGCTGCAATTCAATGTTGTGAGGTGGGAGGTGTTGAGCAGGTCCGCATGCTGGCCGAAGATCTCCAGTCAATGGGTTATGACGTGAAACCGATACGGTCACCCACTGTGCCCAGGGGAAGGGAGTGCCTCCGATTTAGTCTTCACGCCTTTAATACTGAAGAAGAAATCACAGGAGTTTTAACTATCTTGGAAAAGTCCTTAAAGAAAATGAGGGTATGAAAAAGAGTTACTACACTCTGGGTGCTTTTGACTATGTTGCTGATGCAGAGCTATTAAAGGCAAAGCTGGAGTCTGAGGGTATTCATGTCTTTTTAAAGGACGCGAATATTTTGCAGGCCGATCCGTTTATCGCTGCAGCCATAGGAGGAGTTAAGGTTATGGTGTATCAGGAGGATCGGGAAAAAGCGAAGGAGATCTACGACAGCGTACGCAGGTATGCCATAGACAAAAACGGGGAACCGGTGGTTTGTCCGAATTGTAAGGCTTCCCGTTCTGAACGCTACCTCGACAGATCACGTCTTTTGTATCGGTTATTTCCTTTTCTGGAGCCCCCGAAATACCGTTGTCTGAGTTGTGAAATGATTACACGGGGATAGGAAATGAAGCGAATATTTGTTACCGGGATTTCAACCGAAGTAGGTAAGACCATCGCATCTGCAATATTGGTGGAGGCCCTGCAGGCCGATTATTGGAAACCTGTACAGGCAGGGGATTTGGATCATTCAGACAGTCATAAGATCAAGGATCTGATCAGCAATACCAAAACAGTGATTCATCCCAATAGCTATGCGTTGAATACGCCTATGAGTCCACACGCGGCAGCAGATATAGATCAGGTTGCCATAAAATTAGATGCTATCGTCCCTCCCGCCACAGAGAACCACCTTATCATCGAAGGCGCGGGAGGATTACTCGTGCCCCTTAACGAGAATGATACCATTTTAGATCTGATCCGGCCGGAGTATGAGGTGGTCGTAGTCTCGCGTCATTACCTGGGAAGTATAAATCATACACTTCTTACCCTTCAGGCGCTTACAGATAAGGGTTTTAAGCCTTTTATCCTTTTTAGCGGCAACAGGCACCCCTCTACCGAGGCGATCATCCGATCCAAATCGGGACTGCCGGTTCTGGGCCGAATAGAGGAACATCCCAACTTCGATAAGAGTGTCATCCGTTTACTGGCCGAGAAATTGTTACCGACCCTGCAGGTGTATCATTTAGTATAACCCGGGGCTGGAGTAATGGAATAATTGTGGGAGGAAAAGGAAATTGCAACAGACGTATGGGATTACGTTGGTTATGCTGATCTTTGTGAGTCTAGGAACAATTAAATACAGGCATTTTGGAGAGCCTTACCAAACGGGACCAGAAATTCATCTGGCATCCCCTTACACAACATAAAACACATCCTGAAATGCTGGGGATTTCCCGTGCATCTGGAGTATACCTCTATGACGAAGATGGGAAGTCGTATATCGATGGGATTTCTTCTTGGTATACAGCTGTTTACGGACATTGCAATCCCTATATAATTTCCCGAGTTTGCGCCCAGATGCACCAATTGGATCAGGTAGTTTTCAGTGGATTTACCCATGAACCTGCCGTAGCCCTGTCCGAAACCTTGATTCCTATGCTGCCTGAAAACCAGGAGCGATTGTTTTTTTCCGATAATGGTTCCACGGCCGTGGAAGTTGCGGTAAAAATGGCTTTGCAATATCATTTCAACCAGGGGAAACCTAAAAAAGTACTCCTGGCTTTTGAGGAAGGTTTTCACGGGGATACATTCGGTGCAATGTCGGTCTCGGGACTTTCCGTGTATAACGGACCCTTTGAAGACTTCAGCCTTGAGGTAAAACGCATTCCGGTCCCCCTTGAGGAAAACCCTTCCAAAATCCTGCAACAGCTCGAAGGCATCCTCAATGCCAGTGAAGTTGCTGCATTTGTCTATGAGCCTTTGGTACAGGGGGCAGCGGCAATGAAGACCCATAATCGATCCGGCCTGGAAGCCGTCTTGAAGTACCTTAAGAATAAGGAGATCTTGCTTATCGCAGATGAGGTGATGACCGGCTTCGGTAAGACGGGTACTTGTTTTGCCTCTGAGCAAATGCAAACCAAACCCGATATGATGTGCCTTTCCAAAGCCCTAACCGCAGGGTTATTGCCAATGGCAATCACGAGTTGCACCGGTGAGATCTTTGAAGCGTTTTACGAAGATGAAGTCTCAAAGGGGTTTTTTCACGGCCATACATATACTGCGAATCCCCTGGCGTGCACAGCTGCGCTTGCAGGACTCGAACTCTATAAATCGGACAAGATCCAACTGGGGATCCGGCGTATTGAGCAGGGGCATCGGAAATTCCTCGACAGTATTGAGGGACATCCTAAAATTCGCGCTTCCAGGCAATGTGGTGTAATCATGGCGCTTGATTTGGATATTCAAACCGACAGATATGGAAATATCCGCGACCGGTTGATGGCGTTTTTTATGGAGCGAGGTGTGTTCCTCAGGCCCCTGGGGAATACCGTATACCTGATGCCTCCATATGTTATCGAGCCGGAAGAACTCAACATCCTTTACGATAACATTGAGCTCCTTTTGGACACCCTTTAAATTTTTGTAATGCACCTATGTTGAATCAGGTAATTTCTCTCGTTTCCATAGCCTCACTTTCTCCACTTGGTTCTGAACCGGAACAAGTTTGGAAGGCGTATCGCTCCCCGGAACACAGGCTGCATCCACTCAAGGGGTCGGGTTTTAGCGGGGATTATGCGGGTAAATTGCCGGAGCAGGAGACTCGGCTGATTCATGCGCTGAAAGAGGCGCATTCGGCTTATCGGGATCTGGATCCCAGTGTCCTCTATGCCATAGTCGCAGCGCGAAAGGCAATAAAAGCAGCCGGTTGGATTTCGGAATCGGGATTCGGAGTAAATATTGGTTCTTCCAGAGGTGCGACGGGGCTTTTTGAACAGTACCACAATACTTTTATAAAGACGGGGTCAGTACGTCCCCAGACCTCGCCAAGTACCACACTTGGAAATATCTCCTCGTGGGTAGCTCAGGACCTCAGAACCTTTGGGCCAGCGCTTTCTCATTCCATAACCTGTTCTACGGCTTTCCACGCCTTGTTAAATGGAATAGCCTGGATTCAATCTGGCCTTGCAGATCGATTTCTTGTTGGGGGGAGTGAGGCTCCTTTGACGGCCTTTACCCTTGCGCAAATGAAAGCCTTGAAGATCTACAGCAGGGAAGGCGGAGCCTATCCCTGTCGAGCCATGGACCTAAACAAAAAGAACAATACGATGGTCCTCGGAGAAGGGGCCGCAATGGCATGCCTGGAAGCAGGACGCCACAAGGAAGCACTTGCCTATATTACGGGCATGGGTTATGCTACAGAAGCTCTGAAGCACGGGGCTTCCATGTCACCCCGGGGGGATTGCCTGGAACGATCCATGCAAATGGCGCTAAGGGATATTTCTCCCGATGAAATAGACGCTGTCGTCATGCATTGTCCTGGAACACTGAAAGGTGACAGGGCAGAATATGCGGCCATAAAAAGCGTATTTGGCAGCCGCCTGCCGGCCCTTACAACGAATAAGTGGAAGCTGGGTCATACCCTTGGGACTTCAGGAATGCTCAGTCTGGAACTGGCCGTGCAGATGCTTCTTCATCAAAAATTCATCGGAGTTCCGTATCTGGATGGGATCCCTTACGAGGGCCGTTTGAAAAATATTCTGATAAACGCCGTTGGATTTGGAGGTAATGCGGTGAGTATTTGTATTCAAAGCGCGGATGCTGCTTAAATAGGAAATGTGGTTGGCGATTAGGGGGCAATGGGCTATTTTTGGTATCAGGTCAAGCACAAATTTTCTGTAGCCTACGCAAAAAAGTAACAACGGCCGTTAAAAAACGATATTCAATGACTGCAATCAGACATGACTGGACCCGGGAAGAGGTAATGCAAACATACAGTCAACCCCTGATGGATTTACTCTTTCAGGCAGCCAGTATTCATAGAGCGTACCACGATCCGAATACCGTTCAGGTCTCAACCCTGATATCCATAAAAACCGGGGGTTGTCCGGAGGATTGCGGATACTGTCCGCAAGCTGCCCGCTACCACACGGACATTGATGGAAATGAACTCATGTCAGTTTCACAGGTAAAAGCCCAGGCTTTACGCGCCAAGGCTTCAGGGAGTTCGCGCGTGTGCATGGGAGCCGCCTGGCGCAATGTGAAGGATGGCCCTGATTTTGACCAGGTTCTGGAAATGGTCCGGACCATCAATAAGCTGGACATGGAGGTGTGTTGTACCCTTGGAATGTTAACCGAGAATCAGGCCAGTCGTCTTGCAGAGGCCGGACTCTACGCGTATAACCACAACCTGGATACATCAGAGGATTATTATAAAGATGTCATTTCCACAAGAGCTTTTGAAGATCGCCTTGAGACCATTGGCAATGTTCGAAAAACGAATGTCACCGTTTGCAGCGGGGGAATTATCGGGATGGGAGAACAGCTGGAAGACCGGGCAGGAATGTTGGTAGCCCTCAGCACTCTTGACCCACAGCCGGAATCCGTGCCTATAAATGCCCTGGTTGCCGTTCCCGGAACACCTATGGAGGATATCGAGCCAGTTTCAATTTGGGATATGGTACGCATGGTGGCGACTACGCGAATCGTCATGCCAAAGACACAGGTCCGGTTATCTGCGGGGCGCACAGAAATGAGTCGTGAGGGACAGGCTATGTGTTTTTTCGCAGGTGCGAATTCTATTTTCGCGGGGGATAAGCTACTTACTACGCCGAATCCTGATGTGAATGAGGATATGGATATGTTTGAACTGCTGGGACTCAAACCCCAGGCCCCTTTTGTAAAAAAGGCCAAGCCCGAAACCGTGGAGGCAGAAGATTCCACACTCCAGCCCCTGGGCGAAAAACCGCGTTGGTCAAGGCCTGGCCATGTAATTGAGCGGAATGAAGCCGCAAGGAGGGAGCGGTCTTCGTAATCGGGTCCGTTTAATTTTTTTCCAGGTTTCTTACCTTTACGCGTCAATCCGATTTTTCCGTGCAACTCGAAGAAGTACCCAGGGTAGGTAATATTTCAAAGGAATCATTTCTGAATGACTATTTCAGGCCTCAAAAGCCTGTAGTTATTAAAGGAGCGATTGAGAAGTGGCCTGCGTACACCAAGTGGAACCTCGATTATATGAGGGAGGTCGCCGGGTCGAAGATCGTGCCATTATACGACGACAGGCCCGTAGATCACCGGGATGGGTTTAACGAGCCCCATGCCCGGATGCCGATGACGGACTATATTGATCTCTTAAAAAGCAAGCCTACGCGGTATCGGATTTTTCTTTGGAATATTTTAAAAGAAGTCCCTCAATTGCAGTCGGATTTTGAATATCCCGATTTCGGACTTCGATTGATGAAGGCCCTGCCCATGTTATTCTTTGGGGGAAGGGATTCGTATACCTTTATGCATTACGATATTGACCTTGCCAATATATTTCACTTCCATTTTGAAGGGGAAAAGGAGATCCTCCTTTTTCCTCAGACCGAAAACAGAGTCCTCTACAAGGTTCCCCACTCCCTGATAGCCCACGAAGGGATAGATTTCTCCGCCCCGGACTTTGAGGCCTGGCCAGCACTTAAGTACGCCCGGGGATTTAAGACTTATCTCAGCCATGGAGATGTCTTGTATATGCCCGAAGGGTATTGGCATTATATGCGCTATCTCACACCCGGGTTTTCGATGAGTCTCAGGGCGATAGCCAGAAACCCCAGAAATCTCAGTAAAGCCTTTTACAACCTGTTGATCATGAGGAGCTACGATAATCTGATGCGTCGCTGGAAAGGGCAAAGCTGGATTGACTGGAAAAATCAACAGGCCATTGAACGGACCCATAAAGGCATTTCGCCCTCCGTTTTTTAGCCCCGGAGCAGGAAAGGATAAAACGGATCCTATCCGGTTTTTCTGTTTAGGTAATTAATTTTAGATTTACACCATACCATGTATCCGAGCCTTCTATGCAGCTTGTTCCCCTGAATTCCAAATCTGAAGAAAAAGAGTTCATCCAATTTCCGGTATCCCTTTACCGGGATACCCAAAACTGGATCAGGCCCATGGATGCAGATATCCGGGCGGTTTTTGATCCTGAAAAGAATAAGGCATTTTCAAATGGTGATTGCAGGAGGTGGATCTTAAAGGAGGATGCCCGGACAATTGGCCGAATAGCAGCCTTTGTTCTCCGGACGACGCATAAGGAATCGGGGGATACAATTTCAGGAGGTGTCGGTTTTTTTGAATGTATTGACGACCAAAAAGCGGCTGACATGCTTTTTGATGCTGCCCGGGATTGGCTAAATGAACAAGGTGCGACCTATATGGATGGGCCAATTAATTTCGGGAGAAGGGATAAATGGTGGGGCTTGCTCACCAAGGGTTTTGATGTAGAACCCAATTACCAGTGCAATTACAATTTTCCCTATTATGCGGGGCTCTTTGAGAATTACGGCTTTAAAACCTATTATCAGCAATACACGTTTATACGAAATGTATTCGACCCCCTGAGCAAACGGCTGGAGTACAAATCGGAGTTGGTAGCATCCGACTCCGCCTATTCTTTTGATCATCTCCGCCTTTCGAATTTTGAAAAGTACGCCTCGGATATTATTGAGGTCTATAACAAAGCCTGGGTAAAGCACGAAGGCGTCAATGAGCTCTCTATGGAGCAGGGGAAGGCTATCATGGGTCAACTAAAGCCGATACTGGATGAGAAGATCATCTGGATTGCATACTTTGAGGGACGTCCGGTAGCCATCTTTGTCTGTATTCCCGAAGTGAACCAGCTTCTGAAGTACGTTAACGGGAAATTGAACCTCCCCGGAAAATTAAAGTTCTTCTGGCACAAGAAAACCGGACGAAACAAAAAGCTTCTGGGAATGGTGTTTGGGGTGGTTCCTGAGCATCAGGGGAAGGGTGTAGATGGAGCAATTATCAAAGTCATGTCCAATGTCCTTCGAACGGAAAGAAAATACGAAATCATTGAAATGAGCGGCATTGGGGACTTCAATCCGAAAATGATCCTGGTAATGCGTCAGGTTGGGGGTACTATTTGCAAAATCCACAACACCTACCGTTATCTATTCGACCGCACTCTCCCTTTTGAAAGGATGAAATCGATACGGTAAAGCCGGGGTTATCAGCCCTCCGTTCCTTTTGGGGGCATTGTACCAAAAACACGATCCCACAATGTGTTGGAAACCCCGAATGCTTTGTCCGGATATCTGTAGTGGTGCAGGCTATGATGCATCCAAAGGCTCTTAAACCTTTTTGGAGGCCGCATCACATGTGTCGCGCGATGCACAAAAGAATAGAGCAAATACCCTGTAAAGAATCCAGGAAAAAATCCAAAAGTGAGCTTAGGGGCGCCCAGAATCAAAAACACAACATAAAAGATCCCGAAAAGAATAGAAGCCATGATGATCCCTGGGACCGGGGGCATCAGTAATCGCTCCTTATCTCGCGGGAATTTGTGATGAGAGCCATGCATGATAAAATGAAACCGCTGTGACCATTTTGCTTCGGTAACCCAGTGAAATAGATAGCGGTGTAACATGTATTCCGCAAAGGTCCAGAAAAACAATCCGAAGGCAAACAAACCTAACACTGCCAATGGGTCGAGGCCAATTTTAACAATGGCCAGGGCTATAAGGCCAATAATCAGAGAGCCATAAACTATAATATTCTGAAGCGGATTTGTCTTTGTTAAGCTTTCAAGAAAAGGATTCTTGAAGATACGCGCTTGTCCATGCTGAAAATCTGTAGTTACCTTGGGTTTCATAGCACTCAATTTTGAAGTTCAAAATTAGGAAAAATCCTCAGAATTAGGAAACAAAGAGCTTTTGAGTTAGCGGGATGGATTTATTACCCGGGCGTTTCAGAGAGGATTTGCAACCTTTCATAAATCAGATCGGATTCCCACCCCCGATAAATGAAATAATCGACAAACTTCTTTTTCTTTTTCAGCAGGTGAGATTCGCGCTCCAGCGCCACCCACCGTTTTTCAGCCATAGTTTCAAAAAGTTCACGATACGCATCCTGGTCAATCGAAGCAAGGGCACTTTGAATGAGATAGTCGGAGATTTCACGTTGTTTTAATTCCCTTTTAAGACGGAGATGGCCCCAGCCTTTCTGTCGGAATTTACCCTGTACAAAGGCCGTTGCAAAACGGGATTCGTTCAAAAAATCACCTTCGATCAATTGAACAACAATAGTGTCAATCACCTCGGGGATCATTCGCATTTCCCTGAGTTTAGCCACTACTTCTTTATGGCAGCGTTCCCTATACGCACAGAAGTGCTCCATTCGGGAAAGCGCTTCCACCATGGTGTATGATTTGCTTTGCCAGCTTCCCATTTTATCCTTTTGTATAACGCACTTCAATCACCGCACCGCGACCGATTAGCTCAAGTACATCTGCATCCGCGGGACCCTCCTGAACCTTTCCTTCCAGGATTTCGAAATTGGATTTCCGAACACCTTCAAGTTTTAATTTCAGGGTCCAGTCCTCTTTTTCCTGACTTACTTTCAACACCGTTCGGCCCAAATCATCTATATGATAATACACCGAAACGGCATTATCCGCCACGAGCACATTTTCAAGTCGTGCTTCATTCCAGGAAGGAGGCATCATGGGAGACACTGTAATCTCCTTTTGTGCGACCATAGGTTGTATCCCGAAGAACTGACCTATAATGGGTATGGCAAAGCTGTAAATATTCCAGGCCTGAACAATCATGCCATAGTCCGGGGAGACTTCATACATGCTTCCGGGAAGGGCATAGCTAAAGCTTCGGGTCATGCGTTTGAGGTAATCCAGCGCCTGTTCCGGGCGTCCATAATTGTTTTCTGCGATGGCCTGTACCCCTGTCGGAAGGGTCATAACTGCACCCGTATAGGAGAACACCTTACTTCCTTCAAAAGAACTCGCATCCGAGCCGGCAGATTCGTCCCGGTCAATGCCCGTGACAAACATCCCGTAAGGGTTGACAAAGTTACGGGCAGTTTCAAGGGCCAATTTCGCTTTGTCAGGTTCGGCAATCCCCATCTCCATGGGGGTGTTAACTACCCAGTTATGATGTAAAACAAAAGGCTTCAGGTTGTAGTCGGTAGGAGTGTTAAGGATATTATCCCGGGTTTTCTCCAACTCGGTTACGGCCCATGGTTTGTTCAGCGTATCTGCACGAATAATGGCATCCCCGATAAGATGCAGGGCCTGCTGGTCAGTTCCCAGGAAGTCCGCATAGGATTGGAATTCATCTGACCAGAAAGCACTGTTAATTTTTTCACGGAGGTCCGAAGCTGTCTCCCTGTACGCATTGGAAAGTGCGGTTTCTCCTAATACGGCGGCAATTTTACTCGCGTCTGAAAAAGCGGCCTGAGTGTATGTGGCAACGTCTATCATTTCACTGTCCAGTCCGTGAATTTCCATCATGCCAAAGCCATCCGGAAAGCCATTTTGGTTCCCATCGTTTTCGGACATCAGCCATTCTAAACCTTTTCGAACGGTCGGAAAATATTTTCTTAGGAAATCGTCCTCCCCATTCCATTGATAAATTCGCCAGATCAGGGTTGCAAATTGGGGGGTCTCATTGATGTTACCCTTATTGAAGACAACCCCATTGGTCGACATTTCGTGAATTATCCTGCCATTTCCGTTTATAGCTTCTGAAACACTGTCGATTAACCGGATGGTCTCATGTACGATGTCGCGCTGTCCGACAGCCATATAACCCTGAAGGGCATATTCGCTATCTACACCGAACCACCAGGGATAGTCGGGAATTCCTGCGGTAATTCCCCTGCCGATTTCCGGAACATCACGAACAAGCCAATCGCAATTGTATTTTAACCATTCAAAAGTTTGATTCAGGGTTGAATCAGGGGTCGTTAATTTTGATCGGGAAGCGAGATCCTTATATCGGTTGGACTTCTCCTGTAGCAGGGAAGATTTGTTTTGCTTCAGATTTGAATATGTGGAGCGCGCCTCGCTTTCAGAAGTATAGGATCCGGCAATAACAAAAGTGACAGTCTGTGATTCTTCCGCCGGGATTTCCAATCTGTACTCAAGCATGGCGGCCTTTCCGAGCCCTTTGTATTTCCCTTCGGTTTCCCGGTGGGACCGTACAGGGAGATCTGCTCCGAAGACAACGTACCAGGGGTTTTCGATGTCCTTGATTATCCACGTTTCTGCCTCTGCTTCGAAAGTGCCTATGTCGGGATTGTCTTCCATACCGCTGCGTTCTCCCAACCAGGTGGGCCGCAAATCGGAATATCCGGTAAATTCAAATTGGTATGACAGACTGGAGTTACTCGTATTTCGAAATACATACTGAACAACGATTCCTTGTTCGCCATCCGGGACAAACTGCCATCGGTCGATCTCCAGAGGCATATCTTCCAGCATATATTTATGAAGATTTGCCATGGGATAGTTGAAAAATGCCGTTGCTTTTTCTAACGGGATCCGATTATTATCCTTTACAAGGGTGGCCTCAAAACCATCCAGCAGTTTAATGGGATGGTTCCAGACTCCTCCCATTTCACCTTTGATATGCCAACCCAGTTCGGGAAAACTACCGTCCTGATGCCCCACCATGTACAGACGGTCCCCAGCTGTAACATAGGGGCTGCTTAAATAGGTGTCAGTACCTTGGATATGGGGACTGTCTTTAAGGGCATCTCCAATAGAAAGTGGCATGCTTTCGACCTCCCGGGAACAGGAAAGTATTGCACAGGCCAGAAGGAAATACAGGTAGTAACGATTCATCTTCAAGGGTTCAAGTAATTTTGAATATAGCGTAAAAATACACATTACCTATAAAGGGAAGCGCAGCATGAATGAGGTATGGGCAAAAAAAAAGCCCCCTTACGGAGGCTGTTTTTAGGTAGTTATCAGGTTGCCATCCCGGTCGGTAAACCGGTATTCCAGATAGGTATAGGCATCCCTTGGCATTACTTTGACCCACTTCTTATACTCCAGAAACCATTTGGAGCGTATTGAAGGGAATCCCTTAGTTAGATATGCGGCAATAAATGGGTGGGCATTAAGCGTAATTGGCTTGTCCTTCCCATTTGATTTAAGGATCCGCTCCAGGGTATCGTTTATTTTTTCGATAAGCACGATAGGAGCTTCAACTTCTTGTCCTTCACCACTTGGGTTTGCTTCGGTTGTCTTGATGTTGACTTCAGGTCGCACCCGTTGTCTGGTGATCTGGACAAGCCCGAATTTACTTGGAGGAAGAATCTTGTGCTTTGCACGGTCATCTTTCATTTCGTCCCGGAGGTGGTTAAACAATTTTTTCCGATGTTCCGGACGCACCATGTCGATAAAATCCACGACAATAATACCTCCCATATCTCTCAGACGTAATTGCCTGGCGATTTCTGAGGCCGCAAGTATATTGACCTCAAGCGCGGTATCCTCCTGATTTTTCGCTTTGTTAGAGCGATTCCCACTGTTCACATCGATCACGTGTAATGCTTCGGTATGTTCGATGATCAGATAGGCACCTTTACTCATAGAGGCCGTTCGGCCAAAAGAAGTCTTTATCTGACGTTCGATTCCGAATTTTTCGAAAATCGGAACATTTGAGGCGTATAACTTAACAATGGATTCTTTTTCAGGGGCGATCTCATGCAGGTAATCCGTAATCTGATTGTAAAGCGTTTCATCGTCCACATGTATCCCGGTAAAGGTGTCATTAAAGACGTCTCTCAGGATTGAGGAGGCACGATTGAGTTCCACCAGCACTTTGGAAGGTGTATTCGCATTACGTAATTTTTTACACATCGATGTCCACTTGGACATCAGATTTTCGAGATCCTTATCTAATTCTGCTACTTTCTTGCCTTCGGCAACTGTTCGGATGATAACCCCAAATCCTTTGGGCTTAATGCTCTGAACGAGTCTTTTTAGCCGGTCCTTTTCTTGCGAACTGCTGATCTTCTGAGAAACTGAAACCCGGTCCGAAAATGGGACCATCACTAAAAACCTGCCAGCTATTGATAATTCTGAACTAATGCGGGGGCCTTTAGTAGAAATGGGTTCCTTTACGATTTGGACAAGCAGTGCCTGATTCGGCTTGACAACATCTTTAATGCTGCCATTTTTGTCGATCTCTTTTTCAAATGGAAAGTCTTTCAGGGCATAGTCCTTTATTTTTCCGGACCGTACTCCTTTTATAAACTTCAACATGCTATTGAGCTGAGGGCCCAGATCGTGATAGTGCAAAAAGGCATCTTTTTCGTACCCTACATTCACGAAGGCCGCATTCAGGCCGGTAACCGGCTTTCGAATTTTGGCCAGCAGGACGTCGCCCACGTTAAAATTGTGTTCGTTTTCATCCCGGTGAAGTTCAATCAGCTTTCCATCCTTAAGCAAGGCAAAATCGACGGAATTAGAATCGGATCTTACGATTAATTCTCTATTCACCTGATTAAATTTAGATTCACCCTGTACTAAGGTGAATTGATTAAACAATAGTTATTACAGGTTGTATCGTAAACCCGTCGAATTTCCTTTATGGAAATTCTATGTCAATGAACGTATTTAAATGGAAAAAGTAGTTCTGAGACTACTTTTTCTTGTGTCGGTTTGCTCTACTGCGCTTTTTCCGCTTGTGAGTAGCTACCTTATGTCTTTTTCTCTTTTTACCACTCGGCATAGCTCAATTTTAACAGTTCTTATTTAACCTGCACGTTGCTTTTTACTCCTTCGATAAACACTTTCGCAGGTTTAAAGGCTGGAATATTGTGGGCAGGTATTTTAATAGTTGTGTTTTTGGAAATATTTCTACCGGTTTTTTCGGCTCTGGTTTTGATAATAAAACTACCAAACCCTCTTAGGTATACATTGTCGCCGTTTTCAAGAGAAGCCTTAACTTCATCCATAAAGCTTTCAACAGTGGCTTGTACATCTCCTTTTTCCATTCCCAGTTTTTCTGAGATCCTAGATACGATATCCGCTTTCGTCATTTTAATTTATCTGTCGGTTTCAGGGTTGCAAATATATAAATATTATTGAATCTTTAATCCTGAAAAATCATTTTAAGTGCTTAAATACAGTTAGTTTTGCAGCCGCTTCAGCAACAAATGGACTTTTCAGATCGCATTTTAAGTTGGTATGCTCAAAACAAGAGAGACTTGCCCTGGAGAAAAACCAGGGACCCCTACAACGTATGGCTCTCCGAAATTATTATGCAGCAAACCCGTGTTGCCCAAGGATTACCATACTATTTAAGGTTTATTGAGCGCTTCCCGGAAGTAGCAGATCTCGCCAGGGCTTCAGAAGAAGAGGTCCTCAAAACCTGGCAGGGATTGGGATATTACTCAAGGGCCCGAAATCTGCACGCCACGGCACAGAGGGTGGCGACGGATTATCAAGGTACATTTCCCGCGACCTATAAAGAACTGATGGACCTTAAGGGGGTGGGCCCTTACACGGCTGCGGCCATTGGATCTATTTGTTTTGACCTCCTAACTCCGGTTGTAGATGGCAATGTATACCGTGTGCTCAGCAGGTACTTCGGAGTGGAACTCCCCGTGAATAGTGGGGAGGGAAGTCGTTATATAGCGGATCTGGCCGGTCAGGTCATGAGTAAGGAAAGCCCGGGAAATTACAATCAGGCGCTGATGGAGTTTGGTGCGCTGCAGTGCATCCCAAGGAATCCGGACTGCCTGGCCTGCCCGCTTTCGGACAGCTGTGTCGCCCTGGCGAAAAAAAAGGTTTCGCAATTGCCTGTCAAACTACCCAAAAAGGCGGTTCGCAAAAGATATTTCAATTACTTCATGCCTGTTGACCCGGATTTCCAGACCCTGCTCATAAAACGAAAAGACAAGGGGATTTGGAGGGGATTGTACGAGTTTCCCCTCCTGGAATCCGAGCTTGAATTACCTGATGAGAAGGCCGAAGCTCAGATTCTGGAAGGGGTTTTTACCCAGTTGAATGAACCCCTGAAATTCGTAAAGTGCAACCCAATTCCCCTGGTCCACAAGTTATCCCACCAACATTTGTTTGTCACGTTTCGCATCCTCTACCTGGGGCATGGATTAAGAGGAGGTGTGCCCATTACCAAAATGCAGTCCTACCCGGTCCCAATCCCAATAGCCAATTTTATGGAAACAGTTAAAAATTCGTACTTTTGATTAGATATTAAAGCTATGAGCGGAACACTTAATAAAGTAATGCTGATTGGGCATTTAGGAGATGAGGTAAAGCTCCATTATTTCGATGGAGGAAACTGTATTGGGCGTTTTCCCATTGCTACGAATGAATCCTATACCAATCGTCAGACAGGCGAAAAGGTGACCAATACAGAATGGCACAATATCGTTGTAAGGAATAAAGCTGCGGAGATTTGCGAAAAATACCTGAGTAAGGGAGACCTTATATATGTGGAAGGACGCATTAAAACCCGCCAATGGCAGGGTGAAGATGGCGCGACGCGGTACTCGACAGAAATTCAGGCTTCAGATTTTACATTTCTTTCGAATAAACAGGGAGATGTGAATCCTTCTGCCGGAGCAGCGAAGCCAACCCAAGCTTCCGCCCCTATGGCTGAAGGCCGGTCGGAGGGAGAAAACCCCCAGGCTGCAGGTCCGGAAGCGGATGACCTGCCATTTTAAGCAACTAAAGAACTAGCACTTGGACCCTGACCCCCTAGGCGCTGTATTGATCGGGATCGCCCTGAATGGCGGACTGCTCATCAATTTTATCATCCTTATTGTCCTGCTCATTTGCTCAGGACTCATTTCCGGTGCTGAGGTGGCCTTTTTCGGGCTAAACCAAACAGACCTGAATGAATTCAAGAATACCCCTACGTCTAAAGGGGATATCATTCTCAAGCTCCTCGAGAAGCCCAAAAAACTCCTGGCGACGATTCTGATCGCCAACAACGCCATCAATATCGGTATTGTTTTGCTGCTCAACGATATGGGGGATACGCTCTTCGAAGGGATTGACCAGGTATATCTTGGATTTATTTCCGGCCGATTCGTTCTCGAAGTAGTTCTCGCCACTTTCCTTATTCTGCTATTTGGGGAGATTCTCCCAAAGATCTATGCCAACAGGAACCGTATGGCTTTTGCCCTTAGGATGACCTATATAGTGCGCGGGATGGACGTGATTTTTACACCCCTGACCGCACCCATGCGGAAGGGGACCATTCTATTGTACAAGCGACTGGGAAAGGAAAAATCAAATCTCAGTGTTGACCATCTTTCCCAGGCTCTGGAATTGACATCTGAAGGCGACACCACCAGGGAGGAACAGAAAATACTCGAGGGCATTGTGTCTTTTGGAAATACGGACACAAAGCAGGTGATGCGCCCAAGGCTTGATATTTTCGCCCTCGCAGCAGACCTCAAATACCCTGAAGTACTGCAGGAAATCCAAAAGAACGGATATTCCCGCATCCCTGTATTTGAAGAAAATCTCGATGATGTCCTGGGCGTACTATATGTAAAAGACCTCCTCCCATATATTGAGAGGAAAACATTTAACTGGACCTCTCTGATTCGAAAACCCTTTTTCGTGCCGGAGAACAAGAAACTCGATGATTTACTTCTCGAATTCCAGAATAAGAAGAACCACCTGGCTGTTGTGGTGGACGAATTCGGAGGCACTTCCGGGATTGTAACTCTTGAGGACGTAATTGAGGAAATCGTCGGAGATATCAGCGATGAGTTTGACGATGAGGATCTGGTATATTCCAAACTCGACGAACACAATTATGTTTTTGAGGGAAAAACCAACTTAAAAGATTTTTACCGGGCCGCCCAGATCGAAGATGATACGGAATTTGAAGCGCAAAAAGGGGAATCTGAAACCATAGCGGGTTTTGTTCTCGAGATATCTGGTCGATTCCCGAAACGAGGCGAAAAAATCCCCTTTCTGGGATTCCAGTTTACCGTTGAAAGTATAGACAAGAAACGCCTAAAGCAAATCAAAGTAACCCTTCCGCATGAAAAATAGCATTTATTGTTTACTCGCGTTCCTCCTGTTTGGAACCATAGGGTGTAAGGATGATCCGATTCCCAAACCGCGGGCTATGTTGCGTCTGGAGTACCCCCAGCAGGAGTATGCACAAATGCAAACCGACTGTCCTTTTGAATTTGATTACAACCAGTTGTCACAACCCCAAATCCAGGAGGGATGTAATTTGATTCTGGATTACAAGGAGATGAAAGGCTCCATTTACATATCCTACAAGCCTGTAGAGGGAAACCTGAAGGAATTGCTTTCCGACGCTCAGAAACTCTCGTATGAGCATGTGGTCAAGGCGGATAACATTTTAGAACAGCCATTTATTAATGGGGATGACAGGGTTTATGGAATGTTCTACGAGGTAAAAGGCGATGCGGCTTCCCAGTCTCAGTTCTACGTTACCGACAGTGCAAATCATTTTGTAACCGGGTCCCTTTATTTTTACGCCAAACCGAATTACGACTCTATCTTGCCGGCAGCCATCTATCTCCAGCGCGATATACGCCGCATTGTCGAATCTATTCGATGGACTCAGACAAACCCATAAATTGCCCATTATGATTGCCTATTCTCCGGAAGCCCTTCTAGAGTGTCATAGAAAAATCCAGCCGTATCTCCACAGGACCCCGGTACTGACTTCCCGGTTGTTAAATGAGCTTTCAGGGGCATCACTTTTTTTTAAGTGCGAGAATTTTCAAAGAGGTGGATCCTATAAAATCCGTGGAGCTACCCATGCAGTTCTCAGGAAAAAGGAAGAGGGAGCACTACCGGGGGTCGTGACCCATTCCTCCGGAAATTTTGCACAAGCCCTTTCCCTGGCAGCCCAGGCCCTTGAGATACCGGCTTATATCGTAATGCCTGAAAGTGCACCTGAGGTAAAAAAGCAAGCGGTAAAGCAATATGGAGGGATCGTATATGAATGTGAGTCTACATTGGAGGCACGGGAAGTAGAGGCAGCCCGGATTGGCAAAGAAACCGGAGCGATTTTCATCCATCCTTCAAACGATCCTGATGTGATGCTCGGACAGGGAACGGCTGCCCTGGAACTCCTTCAGGACACAGACACCCTGGATTTTATCGTGGCCCCTGTAGGAGGTGGGGGCTTGCTTGGGGGGACAGCGCTTGCTGCTTCATATTTTGGCAAGGGCAGTGTACCCATAGGGGCTGAACCTCTTGCTGTGGACGATGCCTACAGGTCCTTGAAGGCCGGAAAAATTATGGGAAATACGAATACGGATACCATCGCAGATGGGCTTAAAACCGTATTGGGATCGTATACTTTTCCCGTCATACAAAAGCATGTCCAAACGATCATACGGGTAGAGGAAACCGAAATCATTCGGGCGATGCATCTGATATGGGAGCGAATGAAGATAGTTGTCGAGCCTTCGAGTGCAGTAACCCTGGCAGCTGTACTTAAAGCGCCGGAACGTTTTAAAGGAAAGCGAACAGGCCTAATTATTTCAGGGGGCAATGTAGATCTCGCACATCTGCCCTTTATTTAAGTGCTTACTGCAGTGGCGGGGCTTTTTCAAGTAGTAATTCTGCCCGGTCGATGCTTCCATTTACCTTTTCCGCCATCTCTTCGACTTTTATGAGCTCTTCATCAAGCCAGACCGATTTTTCAGGGCTGAGTTCTTTTCCTTCCATGATTTCCGCATAATCAAAACGATCTCCGAAACCCTGCATCCATTGCATCATACTCTTGTTAGCCTCCTGAAGTTCTTCCATTGCACGCTGATACGTTTGTCCATTTTCAGTGCTATCCGCCAGGGGTTTGAGTCGGGTAATTAATTCCCCAATGCGGCTCATTTTAGGCATAACCGAATCGTGGACCGCAACAACGTGCTCCATACGGGTATCCGCCTCTTTTTTCTGATCACAGGAAAACATTAAAAACAGACACAGGAGGGCTGATATTCCCAAAACGATTTTTCTGGCAATAGCGGAATAGAGAAAGCTGATTTTCATACGGCGCTTTAATTGTGACAAAAGTAAGAACTTTGACCAAATGAAATCTCAGATGAACGATTCCAGAAAACGCTGGATTTATCTCGTGGTACTCGCAATCATCTGGGGGAGTTCCTATATCCTGATCAAAAAAGGACTTGAGGGATTTACCGCCCTTCAGTTATGGGGCGTTCGGGTTCTCATGGCGGGTCTGATTCTACTGGGGATCGGATTTAATTCACTCAAAACGATCCGCAAAGCGGATTGGAAATGGGTTGCACTTAGCGGAATGGCAGGTAGCTTCATCCCCATGTTTTTATTCGCCTGGGCCGAAACAGAAATAGACAGTGGAGTCGTTTCCATTTTGAATTCCCTGGTTCCGTTATTCACCTTGTTCGTCGGCTACGGGCTATTTCGAATATCCTTTACCCTGAACCAGGTATTGGGGGTTACGGTGGGGCTCGCAGGGGCAGCCCTCCTTATTTATCTTGGCAGTGCAGTCAATCCGGATCAGAATTACTGGTATTCAATGGCCGTTGTCCTGGCCTCTTTTTGCTATGCCGTAAATGCCAATGTCATCAAGAGCAAACTGCAGCGGGTAAGCCCTATGGGAATAGCTACCGGGAATTTCATCTTTTTGATCCTGCCCGCCCTATTGATTGTAGTTTTCTCGGGAGCTTTTGAAAAGTCCGTGCGGGAGGGGCCCTATTTTTTGAGTTCTCTGGGCTACATCGGGTTACTCTGTGTCTTTGGAACGGCCATTGCCAAGGTGATGTTCAACAGGCTCATTCAAATTTCCACACCTGTTTTCTCGGTCTCGGTGACCTATCTGATCCCGATCGTTGGAGTCCTTTGGGGGATTTTGGATGGAGAGCGTTTTAGTTTGGGTCAATTGGGCGCAGCCACCCTCATCCTTTTCGGAATTTACCTGGTAAACAAAAGCAAAAAGGCACCTCGTTAAAGGTGCCTTTTAATTCGGAATAAACCGCGTTTTAGTTGAAGTCGGACTCCTGAACCTCGTAGTTTATTACGGCTTCCAGAAGCTTGGTTTCAATTTGCTGGGGCCCCATAGAACCAATTTTGATCGAAGGGAACATGATCCCGTCAACTTCCTGATAATCCTTAATAAAGGATTCCTGGTTCTGAGTTTGCCCATTCATATTGACGACGGTAGCCTCTTTGATTTTCAAACCGGTTTCCACATCGTAGAAAAAGCTGGCCTGGACTGTTTCCCCGGGCACATCTATACGATAGGCTTTTTTATCATCTACCGATTCTATCCCAACTAATTTTACATCCGGAATTGAAGCAAAAGACTGTTCTGCAAAAATCCCCATACTTTTCTTCATATCATTTTTCATGCCCTCGGGTAGCGGCACCTTGTTTCCCCCCTGTTTCATGAACAACTCATCTCCTTTGGCGATGATTCCCATCATTGGGGCGTCGTTCATAAAGGTGGTCTGTGCATATCTGTCTGCGGTGCGCAATTCCTCAGACCTTATTGTAGCGCCCATTGCGGAACCCTCGTATATGAGTTTGAGTGACGTTATTTTGTCAACGGCTTCACTTCCGCCGATAGCCTTAAAATAGGCATCAACGACAGATTGAACATTAACACCTTCAGGAAGGGTGGCTGAAACTTCAGGTTTGTCCGTTGGAGTGGCGTATTTGTTGTAGTATTTGATGGGAACCTGACGCTCATTGAAGGTCACCTTTTCAAGATTTTCCAGGACTTCGCTACCTTTTCCGGCCACCACGATACGGGCGTTTTCGGGTTTCAGGTATTTTTTCGAAACGCGTTGGACATCTTCTTTTGTGATCGCGTCAACTTTTTCGAGGAAAGTTTCATAAAAGTCTTCTGGAAGATCCTGCTTGAGGATGTCTACTGCGTAGTTGGCTACCGTTGCAGGTTTTTCCAGTTGCATTACAAAGTTGCCCGCAAAAACAGCCTTGGCGATTTCTAAATCCTTATCCGATACAGGCTCCTCCACCATTCGGTTCATTTCGTAAAGCATGGCGACTACTGCACTATCTGTTACCGCGTTGCGAACTCCGGCATTGGCCGCAAATGTGGCAGGTCCCCATTTGTTGTTGCCCAGGGAGGAGAACGTTGAATACGTATAGCCTTTGTCCTGTCGGAGGTTTTTCATCAACCGCCCGCTAAAACCGCCACCGCCGAGTATAAAATTCGCGAGAGAGGCCGACAAATAATCGGGATCGTTCTTTTTCAAATCTACTAGATTTTCCACCCAGATTTCAGACTGTACCGCATTGGGAACATCCACAAAATTGATTTGAGTATACTGTGCATCGGCGGGATCTGAGAATTGAACTGAAGGTGGTGTGGCCTTAATCCAGGGCGTAAAATACTCCTTAACCAGTTTCTCAACTTCTTTTTTATCGGTATCTCCAACAACGACAAGGTAGGCATTGGCCGGCACAAAGTAATCTTTGTAAAATTGCTCGACATCAGGAAGCGTTACTGAATTGACAGACTCTTCGGTCACGAATTCGCCTGAGGGATGGTTCTTCCCATAGGCAAGTGCCTGACGCACTCTGCCGGCAATGGCAGCACCACTTTTTTCTGAGGTTTTCAGACCGGTTATCAACTTTTCTTTCTCCTTTTCGAACTCTTCCTGGGTAAAGTTGGGGTTCAGGGCTGCATCTGCCATCAACTCCATGATCCGGGGAAAGTATTTGCTGAGGCCGGAGGCGAAAGCACCTTGGGAATAAATTTGAAGACTGGCACCCATAAAGTCGATTTCCTCGTTGAAATCGTCCATGGAAATACTCTTGGATCCTTTGCCGAGCATACTTCCGGTAAGACTGGCTACTCCAGCTTTGTCGCCTTCAAGGATAGGCGGATTGTCGATATCGAGTTGAATAGATACCCGCGGGAGTTTATGGTTTTCAACGACCAGAACAGTCAATCCATTACCCAATTTAAACTGTTCGGCTTTCTCTAACTTAATTTTAGGAGCAGGGCCGGGTTCCGGCATTTTAGTGCGGTCTACCTGAGCCTGAGCCCCGAGGACCCCTAAGGTCAATATGAAGGTAAATATGAGCTTTTTCATCATCTTAATTATCCATTTTATCTCCAGGCAGGTATTCGATTACCGCGCGCTGGGTTGGTTTTAAATATTTTATGGCCACATCCCGGATTTCTTCCCGAGTGATGGACCGGAATATCTCAATTTCCCTGTTGATTAGAGAAGTATCTCCGTAGAGCATATAATTTGTAGCCAGGGAACCCGCAATACCCGCGATGGTGGAATTTGAATTCACAAAATCATTCTCAAACTTATTTTGCAATTTCTGGTAGTCTTTTTCAGAGATTAGTCCCATCCGAAGTGCTTCGACCTCTTCTTCTATCTCGGTTACCAGCGTTTGAAGGGGTGTTTCTCCGACCGGAAGGCCAAAAATCAGATACATACCATAATCCTCCTGGCCGATGTTAAACGCCCCGATCTGCAAAGCCTGCTTTTGGTCATCAACCAGTTTTTTATAGAGTTTGGAACTTCTTCCATCGCTGAGGTATGTAGATATCATATCCAGGATTCGGGCATCCCGCTCCGTAAACCCGGGCGTGCGATAAGCCACCATGGCCGCGGGAATCTGAATGTTCGGATCATAAGCCTTTTTGCGGATTTCCTGAGTGATAGGTGCTTCTTTCGGGTTGTTACGGGTAATCTCCGCTCCCTTCGGAATGGGCCCGAAATAGTCAGCTACCAGCTTCTTTGTTTTGGAGATGTCGAGATCCCCGGCCACGATCAGAACGGCATTGTTGGGCACGTAATACTTTTCGTTATAGGCAACGACATCCTGGAGTGTTGCACTCTCGAGGTCGGGCATATACCCGATATTGGGATCTTTGTACGGATGGTTAGAGAACAGCGTCTCCCCGAGTACCGGCAATAATTGTCCGTAAGGCCTGTTGTCATACCTCAACCGACGTTCCTCTTTTACGACCTCGATTTCGCGATCTAGGGCTTCCTGGCTGATGATAGGGTGCAGAAGGCGCTCAGATTCCATCCAAAGGCCAAGTTCAAGGTTGTTGGATGGGAAGAGTTCGTAATAATAGGTCCGGTCCTGGGAAGTATTGGCATTGAGTTGCCCTCCATGGGAAGATACAATTTCATCCCAGGTCCCCGTTGCGATGTTTTCGGATCCGTCAAACAACAAATGCTCAAAAAGGTGGGCAAAACCCGTAAGCCCTTCTGTCCGGTCTTTCCCGCCCACGTGGTACATAATAGAAGTAATTACGACGGGGGCCGTATTGTCCTGATGCAGGATTACATGAAGGCCGTTATCCAGGTCGTACTCTTCATAGTCGACTTCCTGGGCGCTGGAGACCCCTGCAATCAAGAAGGTCGCCAGAATAATTTTCCATTTTCTCATTGAACTAATTTTTATTAAGGAGTGGCAAGATAGTCACAAATGCGCAAATGATAAAGGGCAAAACTAAATGTCCATATAGAAAATGATCGCGGCTTTAACACTCTTTTTGAATAAAATCTGGGCTGTAACTCTTATCTTATAGGAGAATCAATATTCAAATTAAATGTTTCAATTTTCATTGCCTATTCGGTTTGGCCTTGCAACTAGCGGCAGCCTTATCGCATATTTCCTGGTCCTGTCTCTTTTTGATTTGCACACAAACGTTTTTTATAGCCTGTTTAATGGTGTGATCACAGGCTTTGGAATCTACGAGGCGATCAAGTATTACAAGCTCGAGATGGGCGAACGCTTCACCTACAGTGCCGGTTTTAAAGCCGGGATTATTGTAGGTTTTGTAGCTACTGTGATTTTTACGCTGTTTTTTGCTTTCTACAGCACTGAAGTAAATACGGATTTCCTGCAAAATCTTTCCACTACTTTTTTTGAGGATTTTAAAAGCTTCGAAGCCATCGTATTTTTCACGGTTGCCATTATGGGCCTGGCCACCTCTCTTGCGCTGACCCTTACATTTATGCAATGGTTTAAGGTTAGCAATACCCCAAAAAAATCTGAATGAATTCGCTTTCTATTTAAGGATTAACCACTATATTTGCACCCGCCTTAACCGAAATTCCAATCGTTGGAGTTGGAAAGGCATTAAAAGTTCATTATTATAATTTAACGCTATGTACGCAATTGTAGAGATAGCAGGGCAGCAATTTAAGGTTGCAAAAGACCAGAAGGTTTTCGTACATCGTTTAAAGGAAGAGGAAGGAAAGAAAGTTTCTTTCGACAACGTTCTTCTGATTGACGATGATTCAACGGTAACTGTAGGCGCCCCGGCTATAGAAGGTGCTGCTGTAGAGGCAAAGGTTTTAAAGCATCTCAAGGGAGACAAGGTAATCGTCTTCAAGAAAAAAAGGAGAAAGGGTTACCGGGTCAAGAACGGACATCGGCAGTATCTTACGGAACTGTTGATAGAAGGAATCAAGGCCAAAGGCGCCAAGGCTGCAACATCCACCAAGGAAGCTCCGGCAAAAAAGGCAGCTCCAGCGAAGAAGGAAGCACCTGTAGCTAAAGAAGCACCACAGAAGGCAACAGCCGCAAAAGAAACCAAACCTTCAGCCGCAGCTGCAACCGAAGATTTTAGCGGAAAGACAGTGGCAGAACTCAAAGCTCTTGCGAAGGATAAAGGTATCAGCGGATATTCTTCCATGAAGAAAGCTGAACTTCTGAGCGCATTGACAGGAAAATAAAAAGTAACCGGGAGTATTCCCGAAAATAGTTTATATCATGGCACACAAGAAAGGTGTTGGTAGTTCCAAAAACGGACGGGAGTCAGAATCGAAACGCCTCGGCGTTAAAATATTCGGAGGCCAGTCTGCAATTGCTGGAAATATCATTGTTCGTCAAAGAGGGACAAGACACAATCCCGGAGACAACGTATATGTAGGTAAAGACCATACACTGCACGCAAAAGTAGATGGGATTGTCCGCTTCAGTAAGAAGTCAGGAGGAAAATCCTTTGTTTCTATCGAGCCTGTGGCTGAGGCCTAGGATCCCTGAGATACCCTACACTTAATAACCCGTTTCACCTTCCTGGTGAAACGGGTTTTGTTTTATAAACAGGCATGTCCGATTCTAGTAGGATGGACAGTATCTGCCGAAGCTGTGTGTCCCGGGTCCGGGATTTTCTTCAGCTCAGTGATGCTCCTGCAGAACGGAAAGGATGGCATCTGACAATAGCCTTTTCGGAAAGTCAGCAGGCAAAAAAAGCCCCGGGTTGCAAAACCCGGGGCTTTTTCTATGGTCCTGTAAAGTCTTAGTACCTGTAGTAATCTGGTTTAAAAGGACCTTTGAGATCCACACCGATATACTTGGCCTGTTCCGGGTTGAGGCGGGTCAACTCGGCTCCAAGGCGTTCGAGGTGAAGTTCTGCTACTTTTTCGTCCAGATGTTTAGGAAGGGTGTAAACGTCGATTTCGTAGTCATCTGCCCGATTCCATAGCTCAATTTGAGCCAGGGTCTGATTGGCAAAACTGTTACTCATTACAAAGCTGGGGTGTCCGGTGGCGCATCCCAGATTCACAAGCCGGCCTTCTGCAAGAATGATGAGGTCCTTACCATCGAGGGTGTATTTGTCTACCTGTGGTTTAATCTCGTCCCGAGTTTTTCCAAACTCTGAATTGAGCCATGCCATGTCGATTTCATTGTCAAAATGGCCGATGTTACAAACAATGGCCTTATCCTTCATGGCGCGGAAGTGTTCTTCCCTGATGATGTCTTTGTTCCCGGTAGCTGTGATGATCACATCTGCATTGGCAACAACTGATTCAAGTGTTTTGACCTCATACCCATCCATACATGCCTGAAGCGCACAGATCGGGTCGATTTCTGTAACGGTTACTATAGAGCCCGCTCCGCGGAAAGAGGCGGCTGTTCCTTTCCCGACATCGCCATATCCTGCTACGACAACCCTTTTGCCCGCGAGCATCGTGTCGGTAGCCCTGCGCACAGCATCCACGGCGCTTTCCCTGCACCCGTATTTGTTGTCGAACTTGGATTTGGTTACCGAGTCATTTACGTTAATGGCCGGAACCGGCAGGGTTCCATTTTTAACACGATCATAAAGCCTCAGAACCCCGGTAGTCGTTTCCTCAGAAATCCCTCTGATTTCAGCGGTGAGTTCGGGGTACCGGTCCAGTACCATATTGGTGAGATCTCCCCCGTCATCGAGAATCATATTCAGCGGTTTGCGATCTTCTCCGAAAAATAGCGTCTGTTCAATACACCAGTCAAATTCTTCCTCAGTCATACCTTTCCAGGCATAAACGGGTATTCCGGCGGCAGCGACAGCAGCCGCGGCGTGATCCTGAGTGGAGAATATATTACATGAACTCCAGGTGACTTCTGCCCCGAGTTCCACAAGGGTCTCAATGAGCACTGCGGTTTGAATGGTCATATGGAGGCATCCTGCAATCCTTGCTCCTTTTAAAGGTTTTTGGGAACCGTACTCGGTTCTCAACGCCATCAGTCCGGGCATTTCTGCTTCCGCGAGTTCGATTTCCTTGCGTCCCCAGGCAGCCAGGGAAAGGTCTTTTACCTTGTAGGGTACGTATTCAACAGCTTTGGTACTCATGTTTCAATTTTTTTTATTGATCTTTAAAACTGGGTTTTTCCTAAAAACTTTGTGTCGTTAATTAAGAAAAAAAATATCCCGTAAAACGGGTTCAAAGATACGGATAAGATTGCAAAACAATGCCGCTGTATAAATCTATAAAGATCGAGGAAGCTTATCAGGTATATCTGTGGAAGATCACAGAATCTGAATCCTGGCTCTCAAAAGACATTGTCCTTACCCCTCATTGCCAGTCCAGGTACGATGGAATGAAATCGGAACTGCACCGCCGTGGATTTCTGAGCATCCGCCATCTATTGGCACAGGCCGGGTATTGCGATGCCGATTTGTATTACGACGATAATGGCAAACCGCACCTGAAAGATGGCACCCATGTTTCCATTACCCATTCCTTTGAATTCACTGGTATTATTCTCTCAAAGAATATCCAGGTCGGGATTGATATTGAAAAACAGCGCGAAAAGATCATGCGTATTGCTCACAGGTTTACCCCGGTCAAAGAGTACAGGACTATGGCCAATGAGGAAGCTATAATCCGAAAGCTTACGATGGTTTGGGGCGCCAAGGAATCCATTTACAAAATAATGGGGATGCACGGCCTCAGTTTTTTAAACCATATTCGCGTCTCGGATTTTGAGATGAAAGCAGGAGAAACTACAGCCAGTGTCCTTTTCAAAGGAATAAAAGCCAGCTTTCAGATTCGCTTTATGGAGTTTGAAGGGTTTACCCTGGCCTTTGCCCTGCGGGAGGGAACCCCTTAATGATCACATCGCAATGAGGCTAGGCTGAAATTTAAATCCGGACCCCTACCTTTGAAGCCTAATTTACATCCATGGAAATTTCAGTAGAATTGACCTTTAGTCCACTTCAGGACGCTTATGAACCTCAGATTATTCGCTTGATCAAGGCCCTGAGGGCCTCAGGCCTGACCGTGCTTGAAAATCCGATGAGCACGCAGGTATACGGAGCGTATACAAAGGTGATGGAACTCCTCACCAAAGAGATGTACACGAGCCTGGAAGGCGTCGAACAGGGTGTTTTCTATCTGAAAATGGTCAAGACCGACCGAAGTGACTATGAGCCCCATTTTTGATTTTTTCTTCGATCCGTATCGGGAACGGGACGGGTTTTTTATCGTTCTTGAGGCCCTTGCTTTTGTATTCGGAATCGCGAGTGTTATCCTCGCAAAACGCGAAAGCATTTTGGTTTATCCCACTGGTCTGGTGGCGACAGTGATCACCATGTATTTGTTTTTTAAGGATAAGCTGCTCGGGGATATGATGATCAATCTCTATTACTCCCTTATGAGCATCTATGGATGGTGGAACTGGTCCAGGAGGAAAGAGGGTGAAACAGTAGTACACATAACTAGAACGAACAGGTCCGAGAAGTCATTGGGTTTTATTTTGTTTTTAGGGGCCTCGGGATTGAATTATTTCATCTATCGCATCTTTGATGTCGCCATTGAAACCTCGAATTATGTGGACATCCTTACTTCCGGAATTTTCTTTACCGCCATGTGGTACATGGCCACCAAAAAGTTGGAAAACTGGACGCTCTGGATTCTGGCAGATCTCATCACTATCCCGCTTTATGCCTACCGGGGGTGGGGAATGCTTTCTTTGCAGTACTTCATATTTACTATCTTGGCCATTCAAGGCTACAGGGAATGGAAAAAGCGTTTAGACAAGAACCTTCAGACATCCTGAAAATTGTCCTGTATGGGCCAGAATCTACCGGCAAGACTACCCTGGCCAGGGCTCTGGCAACACATTACAACACGGAGTGGGTGCCGGAATACGCCAGAGCGTACCTGCAGCAGAAGTGGGATCGGACGGGAGAGGTATGCAAGCCCGAGGACTTGCCCCCTATAGCTGCCGGGCAGATGCAAATGGAGAATACATTGACAAGGCAGGCAAACCGCTTGCTGATTTGCGATACGGATCTTTTGGTGACCAAAGTGTATTCCGAAGTGTACTACGAGGGATATTGTGATCCGGAAATTGAAAAATTTGCCCTCAGTAACACATATGATCTTTATTTGCTCACAAGTACCGATGTGCCCTGGGTTGCGGATGATCTTCGCGACAAACCCGGAGAGCGGGAAGAAATGTTTACCCTTTTCAAAGCTGCTCTGGAATATTATAACCGTAGTTTTATTATCTTAAAGGGTTCTCACGAAAAGCGTTTAGAAGAGGCTGCTTACCATATTGATAAACTTTTGAGTCGATGAGTATTTTTTCAGAGGAAGATCAGATCCGGTTATCGGAAAAGGGGATTGATCCCCGAAAAGCCATGCGACAAATCGAGACTTTTAAGGAGGGGATTCCCTTTATTCATCTTTCCAGGGCGGCGGTTACAGGAGATGGAATTGTCAGGCTTACCATAGAAGAACAGGAGGGTTTCCGTAGTCATTACAACCAAAACAAGGGTAAAATCCGAACCCTTAAGTTCACTCCGGCCTCAGGAGCTGCTTCCCGGATGTTTAAGGCGCTTTTTACATTTATTAATGAGTTTAATCCAGACCAGACCTCTTTTGAGGGGTATATCAACCGTCCGGATCAGAAGGATGTAAAGGTTTTTTACGAGGGACTTGAACGCTTTCCTTTTTACGAAGAGATTTCTTCTCGTATATCCGGGGATGGGATGACAGAAGGACAGAAATTTATGGCCTTTGTATCGGAAATGCTTACTGAGAAGGGGATGAATTACGGGTTTTACCCAAAGGGGCTGCTCCCTTTTCATCGATACGCCAATAGCACCGCGACCCCTTTTGCCGAACATTTAAAAGAAGGAGCCGCCTATGCCCAGTCAGGTAATCTGTCGTATTTACATTTCACGATATCCCCCCAGCATCGCGAGTTGTTCAGGGAAACTGAAAGACAAGTCGCCGATCCGATCCGCCGGGAAACCGGATGTGATTTTGACATAACGTACTCCTATCAGAAGGAAGCAACGGACACCCTTGCGGTTACCCCTGATAATGAGCCATTCAGGAATGATGAGGGACAGTTGCTTTTCAGGCCCGGGGGGCATGGAGCACTTCTGGAGAACCTCAATGAACAGGATGCAGATCTCCTGTTTATTAAAAATATTGACAATGTTGTGACTGAAAATGCCCTGCATGAGATCGCTGCATGGAAGGAAATTCTCGCCGGCTACCTGCTCAAAATCCAGGCAAAGGCCTTTAGTTTTTCAAGAATGCTGGTGGACGGGACCGTAGACCACGATCTGCTGAAGCGGGTTGAGAGCTTCCTGCAAGCGGAATTAAATGTGTGTTTTCCCACTGCTTTCCCCGGCTATAGCCTGGAAGAACAAATCGCAGTATTACAGGATAAACTCGATCGCCCGATACGGGTTTGCGGAATGGTTCGCAACGCCGGCGATCCGGGAGGGGGCCCATTTTGGATTACAGATGCCATGGGCAATGAATCCCTGCAGATTGTGGAATCAGCACAGGTGGACCTCGCAGATGAAGACCAACAACAAATTTTTGAAAAAGCCACCCACTTTAACCCGGTCGATTTGGTTTGCGGAGTCCGGGACGCCTTTGGACAGAAATTCGACCTGATGAACTTCGTGAATTCCAAACAGGGATTTATCACAGCGAAGACCTATGAGGGAAGGGAATTAAAGGCCCTGGAACTTCCCGGGCTCTGGAATGGGGGTATGGCGTACTGGAATACCGTTTTTATTGAGGTGCCCGCGGAAACTTTCAATCCGGTTAAAACCGTCAACGACCTTTTAAAACCAGCCCACCAGCCCTGAATCTATGCTCTTTTCGCGGTTGAGCCGTTTTTGTAATCTCAGGGATGTATGTATCTTTGGGGCTTCTCACAAGGGGTGCTCTGTCTGTTAAAAGGTAAACAGGGCTGAGAATATACCCGATGAACCTGGGCAGGTAATGCTGCCAAGGGAAAACTAAGAGAGCGTGCGCATCCTGTTTCCGGTTGCATCCACCTTTCGGCACGGGTTGGCAAATAGCCAGCAATTTCAATCACTAGAAGAATGATGGCCCCTTTTATTCGTAAATACATTACGGATGAAAAAGTCAATTTGGTTGGTTTTCTTACTCGGAACTGCGTTTTCAATTTCAGCCCAGGAAGCCGAGAAGGATTCCACAGCCTCGGAACAGATTGTTCTGGATGAGGTTCTGGTTTCTGCAGTACGGGTGACCCGTGAGGCGCCGGTCACTTTTAGCAACCTGAATAAAGATCGGATTGCGAAGCGAAATCTGGGGCAGGATATTCCCATTCTGATGAATTACCTTCCGTCCGTGGTAACTACTTCGGATGCGGGAGCCGGAATTGGATATACGGGGATTCGCGTGCGGGGTAGTGATGCTACACGGGTGAATGTCACGATTAATGGAATCCCTTACAACGATGCAGAGTCTCAGGGGACTTTCTGGGTCAATATGCCTGACTTTGCCTCCTCTACCGAAAGCCTTCAATTGCAGCGGGGTGTGGGGACATCCACAAATGGAGCAGGGGCGTTTGGCGCCAGTCTCAATATCCTTACAGATGCGGTATCTCAGGATGCCTACGCGGAATTTACAGGGTCTGTGGGTAGTTTTAATACCCATCGGGGGACCGCAAAATTCAGCACGGGATTGCTTAATGATGCATTCGAATTTTCAGGACGCCTTTCCAGAATTGCCTCTGACGGGTACATCGATCGGGCAGCTTCGGATCTGAATTCCTACTTTCTGCAGGGCGCGTATGTTAGCGGGAACACCCTGGTGAAAGCTCTGTTATTCGGAGGGCATGAGGTAACCTATCAGTCCTGGTACGGCTTTGATCCGGATGTGCTCGGCGCGATTGGGGTTGATAATAACATCGAGACCAACCGGCGTTACAACATTGCGGGAATCCAGTTCGACCGGGACGGGAATTTTGAAGGGTATTACGACAATCAGGTGGATGATTACAAACAGGATCATTTCCAACTGCACTGGAATCAGGATTGGTCGGAGACTTTTCGGACCAATATCGCCTTTCATTATACCAGGGGGCGTGGATTTTTCGAGGAATATGTAGATGAATGGTACTATAGCAACATCCTTTTTGCCCCTGACGCCCAGCTGAGTTTTATCGGGCTGGAAAATCCGATCATTAACGGGGAGGAAATCAGTACTATGGATTACGCCCGCCGGCGGTGGCTCGACAATGATTTTTATGGGACTGTTTTTTCCGGGACCTATCAGAAGGGGCCACTACAATTGCTTGTCGGGGGTGGCTGGAATACGTACTGGGGAGATCATTTTGGCGAAGTAATCTGGGCCCAGTATTCCGGGGATCTGCAACCCAGGGATCGCTACTACGAGGATGATTCGCAAAAGGATGACCTCAATGTATTTGCTAAAGCAAATTACCGATTGAAGGAAAACTGGCAATTCTTTCTGGATATGCAATACAGGGGAGTACGATACCAGGCAAACGGGGAAGAAACGGGTCTGGTGGATGATCGCTTTGGATTTTTTAACCCGAAGGCAGGTCTGACCTATCGGATCAACCCCTCTCAAAATCTCTATTTCTCATATGCAGTGGCCAATCGGGAACCCAACAGGAATGATTATGAAAACGGGAATCCGAAACCAGAACGCCTTCAGGACTACGAGTTGGGGTGGCGCTATTTAAAGAACCAGACACGGATCAATGCCAACCTTTACTATATGAGATACAAGGATCAATTGGTGCTGACCGGAGAGCTCAACGATGTCGGGGCTCCGATCCGATCCAATATAGGGGACAGCTACAGGCTGGGTCTTGAAATCGATGTGGACATGCCACTGGCCAAGGCATTGAAATGGCAGCCAAACCTGGCATTAAGCACGAATAGGAATGTGGACTTCTTTTTCAGGAGGGACGGGGTCCTGAACAATCTTGGAAATACCCGAATTGCCTTTTCACCCGAAGTGGTAATAGGTAGCAGGCTGGTGTACAACCTGACTGAAAACCTTCAAGCCGCTTTGCTGACAAAATACGTCGGAGCACAGTACATGAGCAATATTGAAGCTGAAAAATCAAAACTCGACGCTTACAGCCAGACGGATTTTAATTTACAATACCGCCTGAAGCCATTCAGCTGGCTTTCAGAGGTCGCCTTTACCTTCCTCCTGAACAACATCTTTGATGCTAAGTTCAGTTCCAATGGATATTTCTATACGTTTGACGATGACTTCAGTAATCCTGGAAATGTCGTAACCGTAGAAGGGGTGGGTTATTATCCGCAGGCCGGCATCAACTTCCTGGCCGGTGTCACAGTGCGATTTTAAGGCGTTGGCTTAATTGGAAATAATGATGCTGTTGCCACCCGGACTTGCGCGGTATTCCAGCATGTCGTAGTAGCGGTTATCGTCATCCGGACGGTCGAGCTGCTGTCCCGTAAAAAGGCTGTACTCAAAATCTTCACAGGCACAAACGGCATTTTGCCCTTCTATGGTCATTGTGGAACACGAATTGGGGCTGTGGTTGGGACAGGTGGCCTCGAAGGCACGATATACATCGAAGCCCGTGTTCATAACGAATACCCCTCGGATCCCGGCACCTTCTGTGGGTATATAGACGGGGTTTCCAATAGTCGTCAGGGGATTGTACGTGGGCAGCCCAAGATTGATTTCAAAACGGAATCCAAATTCCTGTAAGTAGGGATTTCGCTGTTGGGTATCACTGTCACAACACACGAGGATAAGGAGCGAAAGAACAGGCCATATGAAGCGATTTGCAGACATGCGAGAGCTTTAGGTACCTGCAAAATTCCGCAAAAAAAACCTATATTTGTATAAATCCTCTAAATAACTTACACCTCTGGTAAGTATTGATGGGGATTTTCTGTTTATTAATTGGGCATACTATGAGTACGGTTTCATATTATACGGAAGAAGGATTAAAGAACCTGAAGGACGAGTTGAATCAGCTCCGGGATGTGGAGCGACCCAAAGCATCTCAGGCCATTGCTGAGGCACGGGACAAGGGGGACTTGTCCGAAAATGCAGAATACGATGCAGCAAAAGAGGCCCAGGGGCTTCTGGAGATGAAAATCGCCAAACTTGAGGAGCTTTTATCCAATGCTAGGCTGATCGATGAATCCCAACTGGATACCTCGAAGGTTCTTGTACTTTCACGGGTACGGCTGCGCAATCAACAGAATAAAATGGAGGTGACCTACACCCTGGTTGCTGAAAGCGAGGCCGACCTGAAGGCCGGTAAAATTTCTGTGACTTCTCCCATTGGCAAAGGACTCCTGGGGAAGGAAGTAGGGGATGTTGCTGAGATTCAGGTACCCAACGGGACACTCAAATTTGAAATCCTGGAAATTTCCCGTTAATCGTGGAGTTCTCCCAGGTTGAGACATGTCTATGCACCACGAAGGATAGGAAGTTTTAAGAAGTCATAACCCAAAATAATGCCCAGTATTTTTACCCGAATAATCGAAGGAGAAATTCCCTGCTACAAAATTACCGAGGACGCCGATAATTTTGCGTTCCTGGATATTCAGCCCAATGCGCCTGGACATACCCTGTGCATTCCAAAACGAGAAGTGGATAAAATTACTGAAATGGATGCAGAGGCCTATCTCAGTCTTATGAGATTTAGCAGGAAAGTGGCCCTGGCTTTGGAAGCCAGTATGGATTGCCAAAGGGTTGGGATGACGGTTATTGGCCTGGAGGTGCCCCATGTCCATGTGCATCTGATCCCCTTAAGGGAAATGGCGGATGCCACCTTTCAGAGGAAGACCACACTGAATCCTGAGGCGTTTGAAGCCATTGCAGCACAAATCCGGTCAGCGCTTAAATAGCTCCTCTGAGAACGAGGTAAATTAGGGTGCCAGCCAGCAGTATTCCCAGGATCACCACTACAAAGAACAAGGGACGGAACTTGACTACGGGTTTTTCCGGCTTTACAGCTTTTTGATAGTATTCAACACTGCGCTCAATATCGTCCGTCCAGCTGACGGGATAGATTACCGTATCGCAGGTATTGCATTTGAGTTCATGGCTCAATTCAGAGGTAATCCGATCGAACAAATTTCCCCTGAGGTGTTTCTGATAGAAGGTCAGGGTTAAGTCCTGGTTAAAGCATTCCGGACAATTATTCGTGACCGGATTCTGGCTGAGAATATGCTGTTCACTGCGTCCCATTTTAGCTCAAGGTTTTAAAACTGAGTTGCATCACGGTACCTTCCTTTCCGGAAGAGAGCACCTTTATTTTACCCTGGTGGTATTCCTCAACAATGCGTTTTACAAGGGAAAGGCCCAGGCCCCAGCCCCTTTTTTTTGTCGTGAAGCCCGGGCTGAAAATTTCCTGAAATTGCTTCCGGGGTATTCCGTGCCCGGTGTCGCAGACCAGGATATTGATAGTCTGGCTTCCTTTTAGGATTTCTATGGAGACCTCACCTTTACCCTTCATGGCGTCAATCCCGTTTTTGACGAGGTTTTCTATCGTCCAGTGGTAAAGGGATTCGTTCAGCATTACCTCGGCAGATACTACCTTGGTGCGAAATGTGAAAGTCACAAGTTTGGAACTTCGCGCCTGCAGGTATTCAAAGGCCGTCTTGGTTTCAGCCACAATATCCCTGGGTTCGAGTTTGGGCATGGATCCAATTTGCGAAAACCGTTCGGTAATGGTCTGTAAACGCCCAATGTCCTTTTCGATCTCCGCAGTGATCCTCGGATTTACAGCTTCGTTTTTAAGCAGTTCATTCCACCCGAGCAAAGAAGTAAGTGGTGTTCCTATCTGATGTGCGGTCTCTTTGGCCATGCCTGCCCATAATTTGTTTTGTTCCGAAACCTTGTTTGTTTTGAAGAAAAAGAAAATTACAGCCCCGAAAAGGAAAATGATCAGTAAGAGTGCAATGGGGTAGTACTTCAATTTGTTGAGTACCTCGGAGTTTCCGTAATACAGGGTTGCCAGATGTTCCTGCTGGTAGTCGATTTGTATCGGACTGTTTTCGGCCTGAAAATCCCGGATTTTTTTCTGAATAAGCGTACTGTCCTCAGGTGAAACCTTTGGCATGTTATTGATCTTGACAGACCCGTCTGCATTCACCAGTATCATCGGGGTGGTCGTATTACGCTGCAGGACTTTCAGGTGTAAGGATCCCAATTCCTGATTTTCTGAGGAACGGAGCAGCTCGGATTGGGCAGTAGCCCAAATCTCCATTTTATGCCGTTCTTCTTCCTTGAATTTCCTGAAAAAACTATTGGTGTTCCACAGGATCAGGCTGACGATGACAAAGGCGGAGACCAGTAAGAATGCATTCGAAAATTTCCCTGGAGGATTTATTTGCATACCCCTTTCTTCTTGTCATTAAAGATAACTGAAATTGGATGGAATTGTTGTGAGAAGTGTGATTTTGATCTTCTGCTTTCAGGCAGTTTTCAATACCTTTGTGCTTATGACTGACGCATACCTCACCCTTAGCCCAGAGAAAATGGAAACCCGTGATTTGCATGGGTATTTGCTCGGGGCAGTGGGGCCAAGGCCCATTGCCTTTGCCAGCACGGTAGATAAGGATGGAAACGCCAATCTTGCCCCTTTTAGTTTTTTCAATGTATTTAGTGCCAACCCGCCCGTATTGATTTTTTCACCCGCGCGGAGAGTTCGGGATAATACAGTCAAACACACCCTGGAGAACGTTCTGGAAACCCCGGAAGTCGTTATAAATGTCGTTTCTTATTCCATGGTACAACAGATGTCCTTGGCGAGCACGGAATACGAACGCGGGATCAACGAATTCGACAAGGCAGGTTTTACCATGCTTCCCTCTGAGGTGGTGCAACCCTTCAGGGTAGCAGAATCCCCGGTTCAGTTTGAATGTCAGGTAACCAAAGTTGAGGCTTTAGGTGAAGAAGGAGGGGCGGGGAACTTGATTTTTTCCAGGGTGGTGCGTATGCATATCGACAGGAAAGTGCTCACGGAATCGGAAAAATTAGATCCGGAAAAATTGGATTTGGTAGCGCGGATGGGCGGAAATTGGTACTCCCGTTCCGTGGACGGACTCTTCGAGGTTCCCAAACCATTAAGCGCCAAGGGAGTTGGTGTGGATGCCATACCGGAAGCCATTCGAAAAAGCCGTGTGCTCACGGGAAACGATCTTGGAATGTTAGGTAATTTTGAGCGATTACCTTCAAAACAGGCTGTTGCAGATTTTCTTGAAGGCAATTCTGAAATTCGCGCGATCCTCAGTTCGGCAGATCAGCAACAAATACATCAAAAAGCCAGGGCCTTCCTTCAGGAGAATCAAGTGGAGATGGCCTGGAAAATACTCCTGGCCGCCCAACAGTGACCTTTGAGATTGTTCATTGAGCGCCCCAGGGTCAGAGAACTTAAAGACTAAATTTTAACGTAGAAAAGCAATTTAAACATGGAAGTACAAGGGACAATCAAGATGATTGACGAGACAAAAACGTATGGAAGTAATGGATTCAGGAAACGCGAGGTGGTACTGACAACTGACGAGCAGTATCCCCAGCACCTGATGATCGAATTCGTTCAGGATAAGACCGACTTGCTCAATAACTTTCAGGTTGGGCAGAAAGTGAATATCAGCATTAACCTCAGAGGCCGGGAGTGGGTAAATCCGCAGGGTGAGACTAAATATTTCAACTCTATTCAGGGATGGCGTATTGAGGTTGTCCAGGCAGGAGAAACAGCCGGAAACATGCCGCCCGTACCACCAATGGAGGCTTTTGAGCCTGCGGAGAACTTAAAGGAAGAGGACTACGACGACCTCCCCTTTTAAGGTCATTTCAGTGAAAATCAGATTGGCAATCCACTGCGGATCTGAAACAGTTTTACTTCATGTCCCTGACACGCACCGTTGAGCTTGTTTTCAGGAGATTCCTCCCATCTCCATTTGTCATCGCTCTGATATTGACATTGGTTACCATGGGCCTGGCACTTGTTTTCGGCAAGTTTCCCCAGGCCGATAGCTCCTGGGAGGGCATGCTCGGGTCCTGGGAAAAGGGTCTTTGGAACCGGGAACTTCTGGTCTTTGCGTATCAGATGATGTTAATACTGGTACTCGGCCATGTCCTGGTCCTTAGCAAGCCGATGGAGCGCCTCATTATTCGGCTCACCTCCTTTTCTCGCGATGGAGCTTCCGCAGCGCTTCTGGTGGCATCAGCGACGATGCTGGTTTCTTTTTTTAACTGGGGACTCGGGTTGATTTTTGGAGCGATTTTAGCGCGTAAAGTTGGGGAATATGCGCAAAAACAGCAGATACCTGTAAACTATCCCCTGATTGGAGCTTGCGGATATGTTGGCCTGATGATCTGGCACGGGGGGATAAGTGGCTCCGCGCCAATTAAGGTTTCAGAACCGGGCCATTTAGCGAATCTTATGGGAGGTGCTTCAGGAGCGGGAGGCGCTTCTCTGTATCCCGAAACCATTCCTACTTCCCTTACCATTTTTAGTGTTCCGAACCTGATAATATTTTTTCTGGTGTTCACCGCAATCAGTAGTCTGGTGTATTACCTTGGGCGCAAAGTGAACCCTACGCATGTTTCCCTCCCGGTATACGCGTTTTCTGACTCGGATACGTCAAAAGCTTCGGGGGCAGAGCGTCTGGATCGGAGCCCTGTGCTGTCTACACTCTTCGGAGCTTTGATTTTTCTGGCTTTCCTGGTTCAATACCTTCCGCAACTCAAATCCCTGAACCTTACCCCTGATATGCTCAATTTCTTTATGCTGGGTTTGGCAATACTACTACATGGAAGCATCAGGAGTTTTTTACAGGCCACACAAGAGGCTATTGGAGATACCGCAGGGATTTTGATTCAATTTCCCCTTTATTTTGGTATCATGGGGATCATGACCGAAAGTGGGTTGATCCACCAGATTTCTGACTTCTTTGTGGCGATTAGCACAGAAAGGACGTTTCCGCTTTTTACTTTTTTCAGTGCAGGGCTTGTAAATATATTTGTCCCGAGCGGAGGGGGGCAATGGGCCGTTCAGGGTCCCGTCATTCTCGAGGCAGCACAACAACTCGGGGTGTCCTTGCCCAAAGCTGTAATGGCCATTTCGTATGGCGATCAGCTCACGAATATGCTCCAGCCTTTCTGGGCATTACCCCTATTGGGTATCACCAGACTAAAGGCGCGGGAAATCCTGCCCTATACCATGCTTTTTATGCTTGTGGGTGGGGTGATATACCTCGCCGGTTTGTGGTTTTCCTGATCGTTGATTATATTTTAAAAAAATTGCGATTTGAAATCCCAGCACATTCCGGTTCCCATCTTAAACCAGAGTTTGATTTTTCCGCCGGTTTCTCAGGCTACCTCCGAAGGCTTGCTGGCCGTTGGGGGAGATCTCAGTACAGACCGTTTGATGCTGGCTTACCGCAGCGGGGTTTTTCCCTGGTTCAGTGATGACTCCCTCCTCCTGTGGTGGAGTCCGGACCCAAGGGCCGTACTATTCCCGCATAAGCTGAAAGTTTCCAGAAGCATGCGACAACTCATTCAAAAAGGTCGTTTCACAGTCACACGCAATCGAAGTTTTACGGAGGTGATTACCCATTGCGCCACGGTATACAGAAAGGAACAAGAAGGGACCTGGATTACCGAACGCATGTTACAGGCCTATGAGGCCTTACACAACCTGGGCCATGCCATTTCCTATGAAGTCTGGGAGGGTACCGAGTTGGTCGGGGGATTATACGGCATAGATCTGGGACATGTGTTTTGTGGTGAAAGCATGTTCAGTTTGGTTTCCAATGCGTCGAAAGTAGCTTTTATACAATTGGTTCAGGATTTAGAGGCAAAGAACTACAGCTGTGTGGATTGCCAGGTATACTCGCAGCACCTTGGAACTTTGGGAGCCGAAGAGATCCCAAGGGCATCTTTCCTTGAATTGCTTTAAAACCGGAATCCCGGTTCAACTAATACAGCACATGGTCATAATTTGGTGGTAGGGACTTCCGGCGTGCAAGGAATTGTCCCCGGGAATCAAAAAATATTTCATAATCCAATTTCCCATCTGCCGTTTTGGACGCTACGAGCAGTTCATAGCGGATCTCCTCCAAGATGAGGTTCTGGAAGGCATTCCTAAATGTTTCTTCCGCAGAAGAAAATGCTTTTCTGGGATATTGTTGATGTATTTTTCGGATCTTGAAATTGGCGAACTCCACGTTTAAATATGCTTGCATCGCGTTAAAAGAATCCTCGGGAATGTCGATCGATTCTATGAGAATTTCAATAGCTTCCAGGGCATCCTGGTCGCTGAATTCCAGGCTGTAATAGAGTTTATCACGTTTAAATTTCATTTTGAAACGCTGGTTGCTGCTGTCGATTTCCTTGTAAAACCTGAGCTTTCGTACCCCATCGAGATAGGGGGCCGCCATCTGGAAGGAAGCTTCGGGAAACTGGGATTTCTTAATGCGAAACTCCCGTTCGTATTTAACCTGGGCTGAAACCGAATGGCTCAGGAATGCGATCAGCAATACTGCGATTTTAACTTTCATTATATCTGAAACATTGTATTTCATGGTCATTTACCATTCCCGTGGCCTGCATCATCGCATACACTATGGTGCTTCCTACAAAGGTAAAGCCTCTATTTTTTAAATCTGCGCTTATGTGGTCGGAGCGCTCGGTTGTGGCCGGAGCCTCCCGGTAATCCGTTACCTGATTCCGAATCGGTTTGCCATCTGAAAACCCCCAGTAGTAGGCGCTAAAACTCCCGAATTCCTTCTGAACCGAGAGAAAGGCTCTGGCATTGGTAACGCTGCCCTTAACTTTCAAGCGGTTTCGGACGATGCCCGCATCTCCGAGAAGCGCTTCGATCTTATCGGGTCCGTACCCCGCTATTTTAACCGGGTCAAAACCATCAAAAGCTTTTCGGAAGTTTTCACGTTTCCGCAAAATCGTAATCCAGCTCAGACCTGCCTGAAAAGTTTCAAGCAACAAAAATTCAAAGAGTTTCTGGTCCCCGGTTACCGGAACCCCCCATTCATTATCGTGATAGGCCTCATATAGCGGATCGCCCAGGCACCAGCCGCAACGGTGTTTCTCCATTCTATAAAGATAATGATTCCTGAAACTAGGCGGCGGCGATACCAAACACCCTGGACTTCTGCTCATTCCTGTGGTATAATCGGGCGGAAACCGATGAAATTAAAAGATACGTACGCAGAAATAATAGCAATGCATACGTTAAATAATAGTTAAACATTTAACAAATGATAGTAATGCTATTATATTTGCGGGTGAATAATTTAACCTGATGAAGCATCTGATCAACAATGTGAAGATTGCAGTAAACGAGAAAACCTATGTCAAGGACCCTGAATCCTCCGACCTGGGTAAACGAATCGTTCAGCATGGAATCGCGCTTATTTCAGAAGTGGGGTTCGAGAACTTCACCTTCCGTAAACTGGGAACGCGTATTGGTTCGAATGAGAGTTCCGTTTACCGCTATTTTGAAAACAAGCACAAATTCCTGATTTACCTGACCTCATGGTACTGGGGGTGGAAGGAATACCAACTTGTCCTGCATACGAACAGCATACAGGATCCGGCCCTTAAACTGGAAAGGGCACTCAAGGTCATTACGGAGCCCGTTGAAAAGGACTCCTCTTTTTCCTATATCGATGAGGCCGCCCTGTACCAGATATTGATCAATGAATACTCCAAATCTTTTTTGACCAAGGAAGTAGACCGGGAAAACAAAGAAGGCTATTTTGAAATTTATAAACGCATGGTCGGCAGACTGCGGGATATGATATGGACTTTAAAACCCAACTATCCCTATCCGGCCAGCCTCGCAAGTTCTGTGCTGGAAGGAGCCATGCACCAGTATTTTCTTATGGAGCATTTCCCATCACTTACAGACTGCAGGGATAATGAATCCCTGTATGTATTTTTCAGGCACCTGGTATTTACCTCCCTAAACGTACAAATCGATGATTAAAACAGTACTTACAGCCTGGCAGCGGTTAATTGGCTTGCTGACTCTCGAAAAGAAAGATGTCCTTCAGGTCTTTTACTACGCCATATTCGCGGGTCTGGTCAACTTATCGCTTCCATTGGGGATACAGGCGATTATCAACCTTATCCAGGGAGCCCAGGTGAGTACCTCCTGGATTGTCCTCGTGGTTTTGGTAACTCTAGGGGTCGCTTTTGTAGGACTCCTTCAGTTGATGCAGATACGGATTATTGAAAATTTGCAACAAAAAATCTTTACGCGGGCTTCTTTTGAATTCGCCTATAGATTTCCCAAGATCAAGATGGATGAGCTCCAGAATTACTATCCGCCCGAACTCGCCAATCGATTTTTTGATACCCTTACGGTACAGAAGTCACTGGCTAAAATACTTGTGGATTTTCCAGCGGCCCTCCTTCAGATAATCTTCGGTCTGCTTTTACTTTCTTTTTACCATCCGTTTTTTATCATCTATGGGTTGTTGCTCGTATTGCTGATCTATATCGTCTTTAAATACACCTTTCAGCGCGGGCTGCAGACAAGCCTGGATGAATCCAAGAACAAGTACAAGGTAGCCCACTGGATTGAAGAAGTTGCCCGCTGTATCGTCAGTTTTAAATTATCCGGTAAAACATCGCTTGCCATAGACAAGAACGATGCCCTTGTAAGTTCCTATCTGGATGCCCGCGAAAGCCATTTTAAAATCCTCGTGATCCAATTTGTGCAAATGATCGGGTTTAAAGTCCTTGTGTCTGCCGGACTTTTGCTCATCGGTGGTTTGCTGGTTCTGAATCAGGAGATGAATATCGGGCAATTTGTCGCTGCGGAAATCATCATCCTTCTGGTAATCAGTTCTGTGGAAAAGCTAATCCTTGGCCTTGAGACCTTTTATGATTTGCTCACTTCCCTGGAAAAACTGGGACAGGTTGTGGATAAGGAACTCGAGCCTGTTGGGGGTGAAAAGCCCTTTGAAGATGGTCAGGGATTTTTTGTGGAGCTCAAGGATGTAAGCTATAACATTCCGGGGCGCCAGAAAAGGATTATCGACGGGATAAACATGGAAATATCGCCAACCTGTACGATTTTGCTTAAAGGATCTTCAGGATCCGGAAAATCGACCCTGCTTCGCCTCATCGCGGCAATCCTGGAACCGGACGACGGACAAATCTTTATCAATGAGGTCTCCCTTAAAGGAGTGAACTTGAATTATTATCGCTCCCATCTGGGCAAATCCCTGCCAGAGGAAACCCCATTTGAAGGAACCATACTGGAAAACCTGACCTTCGGGGACAAGAGTATCACAATGGAGCAGGTATACTGGGCACTTGAGAAGACGAAGCTGATTTCCTTTGTAAAAGAGCAGCCCATGGGTCTGAATACGGTTTTGTATCCCGAAGGAAAACAAATCCCGTTTACTGTAGGCAAAAAGCTGGTACTCGCCCGGAGTATTCTGCGCAAACCTAAACTCTTGTTGCTAAAAGATCCTTTGGATCATTTTAGGTCTGATGAAGCGAATGAAGTCATGGATTTCCTGACGGATTCTTCCAATGGCTGGGCCCTGATTGTCGTGAGTGAAAACGAGCGCTGGGCTTCCCGCTGTGGGAGGGTGATATATATTGAAGACGGTAAGATTCTAAACGAAAACGGAAATGCTTAATATCTCGCCAACTAAATTGAACGAAAAGGTAGACCTTATGCGGTTTGAAGCTGCACAGAAGGTATTCCACAGAAGGCACTACAAGTATTTCAACCGATTCCTTCTGGCCTCTGCGATCATTACACTAGTGGTATTGTTTCTGCCATGGACTCAGAATATTACAGGAGCCGGATACCTGACTACTTTGAATCCCGATCAACGCCCACAAACCATTCAGTCGCCCATACCAGGTCGTCTGGAAAAGTGGTATGTGCGGGAAGGGGATTTTGTAGCTGCCGGGGACACGATTCTCTTTATTTCTGAAGTAAAGAACGAGTATTTTGACCCCAGACTGATTGAACGGACCGGGCTGCAAATCGATGCCAAAAACAGGGCTGTGTTCTCCTATGAGGAGAAAGTCCGCGCCCTTGAGAATCAGATTGGCGCTCTGGAAAATGAACGAAGGCTAAAGCTGGAGCAGGCAAAAAACAAACTTCTTCAGTCAAAACTTAAAGTACAGAGCGATAGTATCGATCTTGAAGCTGCCAAAACCAATATTGCCATTGCAGAACGGCAGTACAACCGTACGACCCAGCTACAGGAAGAAGGACTGAAGGCGGTAACAGACGTGGAGGCAAAGCGCCTGAAACTCCAGGAAACACAGGCCAAGCTTATTTCTCAAAAGAATAAATTACTGGCCAGTCAGAACGAGGTTTTGAATGCCGAGATGGAAATCGGAAGGGTACAGGCGGAGTATACGGATAAGGTCTCAAAAGCACAGAGCGATTTATTTACAGCCCAGTCTTCTCAATTTGATTCCGAAGCCCAGGTGACCAAGCTTGAAAACGAGCGGGCAAATTATGAGCTTCGCTCGGAGATGTATTACATCCGCGCACCCCAGAATGGCTTTATAAACAAAGCGATTATGGCGGGTATCGGGGAGACTTTTAAAGAAGGGGAGGAACTGGTCAATATTATGCCCTCCGATTACGACATGGCCGTGGAAACCTTTGTCGCCCCTATAGATTTGCCGCTGATACATCTGGATGAAAAAGTGCGCATACAATTTGATGGCTGGCCCGCCATTGTATTCAGCGGTTGGCCCAATGTATCCTATGGAACCTATGGAGGGAAGGTTGTAGCTATAGAAACCTTTATCAGCCCAAATGGGAAATACCGTGTCCTTCTGGCCCCGGACGAGGAGGACCATCCCTGGCCTGCAGACCTCAGGGTCGGATCAGGGGCCAATACCATTGCACTGCTCGAAGACGTGCCCATCTGGTTTGAACTCTGGCGACTGCTGAATGGCTTCCCACCTAATTATTATACGCCTTACGATGGCGTTGAAACTGCGAAGAAATAAGATGCGAATCAGACTCGTCTTAATACTCGTTTTCTGTTTCTCTTCCCTGCTTAATGCACAGGAAGCAGATAGCCTTGTCCTCGGGTTTCGTGAGTACCTGGCCTATGTGAAACAGTTTCATCCGGTAGCCCGGCAGGCACAGATCGTGCTCGGGGCTGCAGAGGCGAACCTGTTGCAATCCCGCGGCGGCTTCGATCCCAAGCTGGAGGTGGATTACGACCGCAAGCAATTTAAGGGGTCGGAGTACTATGACCGCCTGAATGCGACTTTCAAAATCCCTACATGGTTTGGGGTTGAGCTAAAAGGGCAATTTGAGCAGAATGAAGGCGATTTCCTGAATCCGGATGAATTCGTTCCTGATGGCGGCCTATTCAGCGCTGGAGTCTCTGTGAACGTACTCAATGGCCTTTGGATCAACGAGCGTATGGCGACCCTCAGGAAAGCAAAATACTTTGAGCAACAGAGCGAGGCCGACCGCGACCTATTCGTAAATCAGATTCTATTCGATGCTTCATCAGCCTACTTTAAGTGGTTACAGGCCTACAAAGACCTGCTGGTTTTTGAACAATTTCTCGACAACGCCCGTCTGCGTTTTAAGGGTATCAGGGAAAGTGCCCTGGCCGGAGAAATCGCATATATAGATACCGTGGAAGCGGGAATTGCCGTGCAAAGCCGTAACCTGGGATTGGAACAAGCCCGGGTGCGCTATCGCAACACCGCCCTGGAACTCTCCAATTTTCTATGGCTGGATGACAACATCCCCATCGAGGTTCAGGATGGCGTTATTCCCGAGGCAACACCGGGAGAACAGGTGGACGATGCACTTGAAATCGACGGGATTCCTTTAGATAGTTTTGCGCTCGAGACCCATCCGAAACTCCGTTCCCTCGATTATAAAATCCAGGGACTGGAAGTTGACCGGCGCCTTAAGGTCAATCAGTTGTTTCCCCAAATTCAGCTGGAGTATAACTTCCTGACGGAAACCCCGGACCAGATCAACACGTATGTGACCCAGGATTATAAGGGAGGGGTAACCTTTAGCATGCCACTCTTTTTGCGGAAAGAGCGGGGAGCCCTGAAACTCGCGCGTTTTAAACTCAGGGATGCGGAGTTTGAGCGAGATAACGCCTGGGTGAGTATTCGCAACAAAGTATTCGCGCTCTACAATGAACTCGATTCCTTTGAAAGGCAGAATGTCTTAATCGATGGGATCGTCGTAGACTATAGCCGGCTTCTACAGGCGGAAGAGCGCAAGTTTAGCTTTGGGGAAAGCTCCCTTTTTCTGATCAACTCCCGTGAGCGATCCCTTATCGATGCACGTCTTAAGGCAAACGAGGTACAAAACAAATACCTGATGGCCAAGGCCAAGTTATTCCAGGCCCTCGCCATTAACCCCGAACTCAATCCCTGAGCTATGCTGCCGCTGTAAGGATTCCCCCGCCATTCCTACCAAGTAAAGGCTAATTCACTCAACAAGACAGATGCAGGATATAAAACCAATGCGAACAGAGACCAAGAAACTCATATCCCGGGCGCTTGAAAATTCAATGGGTTACAGGGAGTACGCCGACCTGGTTGCCGCCATGGCAAGTGAGAAAAAGACTTCCGGGGATATTCAAACGCAAGAAATGGTGCACTACACCATGTTAAACCATCAACGGATGCGTCGCTGGGAACGAAGAATAAGACTGGATGAGCAGGAAAAGAACCTGCTCGAAACATTGAGAACCCCATATGTATGGTTGGTCCTGACCGAGTCCTGGTGTGGGGATGCCGCCCCGGTACTCCCAGTTTTGCAAGCCATGGCTGCGGCAACTCCCTTTCTTGATCTGAGAATTGTTTTCAGGGATCAGAATCCCGAACTGATGGATCGTTTTCTGACAGATAACGCCCGTTCTATTCCCAAACTCCTGGTCGTGCGACCCGAAGAAGATTTCCGCGTTGCAGCCACCTGGGGACCCCGTCCCCAAGAAGCCCGCAGAATGGTAAATGAATACAAGGCACTGCACGGTAAATTAGATGCTGAATTCAGGGAAACCCTTCAGAAATGGTATAATAAGGACAAGGGGTTAGCTATTAAATCAGAATTGAAAGCCCTACTTACTCTGGAATAAATAGGTAATCGTTCCCTTTTGAGAAATTTTTTCGGAGCTGCTGAACCTGGCCTTCAGGGCATAGGAAATCGCATTCTCTACAAGGCAGCCATTGGAAGTTGTGGAGCTTTTGTCATTAAAGGAAGCATCCTTTACAAATCCGAGGTTATCCACTTCGATATTGATCACGACTTTACCGCCTTCAATACAGGTGTAAATAGGAGGGGGGAGTTCGTAGTGGTTCCTCCCGATGAGGGAATAGCTGATAGAGGTTCTTTTTTCTGAGAGGAAACTTGTATACTCCTTTTTCTCGGCTTCCTTTTCGCCAAGAAGCTCTCTTTTGGCTTCCCTTTGACGTGCCAGCTCTTCCAGTGAACTGGAAAAATCCTCCTGATTTGTATTCTCAGCAGGGTCTGTGCCCTCCTCCGCTGCCCGTTCTGCCATAATTTCTTCCAGGGTTTTCAGAGGTTCTGGTGCGCCATACCTGGGTTTGGCGGTTTCGTTGAGGGCCATATGGGTTTTTACCGGATCTGACTCTTCCTTTTCCCGGGCTTCCATTTCTTCCAGCACGGTCTCCAGATCCTCATCCGCCAGAGTCATTTCAATGACGTATTCCTCTTCTATCTGAGTGCCGAGATGAATATTGAACAGGGTCAATACTACGATACTCAAAGAGAAGAACGTAATCAGAAATGCAAGTTGACTGCGTGTCAAATCCATAAGACTATAACCCTTTTTAGCCTGAATTATTTTGTTTTTAAGGCCTGACTCGCCGATTTTGCCAATCAGACTTTAAAGCCCGCTTCTTCAAATAACCTGCGGAATTCATCAGGACTTATTGCATTATCTACGTTGTAGGAACCTATTTTGGTTCTTTTAAGGGAGGATAGATAGGCCCCCGAATCAACAGCCTTCCCAAAATCATAGGCCAATGACCTTATATACGTGCCCTTGCTGCAGGTAATTGTAAAATCTACCTCTGGCAGTGCAATTCTAGTGAGCTCAAAGTTGTTGATTACTACCTGTCGCACCGGAATATCGACCTCTTTCCCTTCCCTGGCGTATTCATAAAGGCGTTTGCCGTCTTTTTTAACGGCTGAGAAAACAGGTGGTTTTTGCGTGATTTCACCCAGGAACAATTGCGTTTTCTCCCTCAAAAATGCTTCTGATAAATGGGCAGTCGGATAGGTCCTGTCAACCGGGGTTTCCATATCGTAGGAAGGTGTGGTGGCGCCCAGATGGAAGGTGCCTGTATATACCTTAGTCATACCCTGTAAGGATGCAATCTTTTTTGTGCTCCTTCCGGTGCAAACCAGGAGTAACCCTGTTGCCAAAGGGTCCAATGTGCCCGCATGACCAACTTTTATTTTTTTCAGGGAGAATGCCTTACGCAGCGTCCATTTTACAGAATTGACAGCCTGAAATGAGGACCATTCATAAGGTTTGTCGATTAACAGGATTTGCCCTTCCAGGAAGGCTTCTTTGGTGAGTATCAAAAAGAGTTGCTATTTATTTCGCTTATAGCCAAAGCGTTGCAGCAATAGCTATACAGCCGACGATGAGACAATATACGGCAAAAAAGGTAAGTCTGCTGTTGCGCACAAGGCGGATCATCCATGTACAGGCCAGAAGGCCGGCCAGGAAAGCAGCCGCGAATCCAGCCGACAGGACCCCAAAATTATCAGCCTGGAAATTGAGATCCCCACTGAGGATATCTTTTGCGATCTTACCCAAAATCAGCGGAACAACCATAAGGAAGGAAAATCGAGCCGCCTTTTGTTTGTCAACGCCAAGGAGTACAGAAGTAGCTATAGTTGCTCCACTGCGCGAAATACCGGGTAGCATGGCCACGGCCTGGGCGATACCGATGACCAGGGAGTTGCCGTAAGACACATTTTTGTGGGTGGTCTTGGCCCGATCAGCTAAAAAGAGCAAGAGGGCCGTAATCAATAACATGCTACCCACCAGCAGAATATTGCCGCTGAAGAGTATTTCCAGCTCGTCTTCAAAAAACATTCCAACCAGGGCTGCCGGAACCATGGAGATGATAATTTTAAGTGAGAACCTGGAGGCCTCGTTATCTTTAAATGCGAAAAGCCCCTGAATAATTTCCCAAACATCTTTCCGGTAGACTACAATAGTGCTTAAGGCCGTCGCAAAGTGAAGTACTACGGTAAAAAGGAGGCTTTCTTCAGGGATGGACGTATCTCCCAGCAACACTTTGCCCAACTCCAGGTGGCCGCTGGAAGAAACGGGAAGGAATTCCGTGAGTCCCTGGATAATTCCCAGGATAATGGCGTCTATCAGATCCAATTAGCGGGATTTCTTCTTGTTGGGATTGGCGAGAATTGCAAATACCTGGATTCCCAGCCCGATAAGCACCAAAGTTGGCGCAAGGCGGATGCGTCTGAAATTGAAGATGGCCTCGCTGAAGACCTCCGGATCCTCACTGCCGCCACCAGCCATCAGGATGTACCCCAGGGCGATAAAGACAAGTCCTATGAACATCAACAGGTAGTTCCTGCGCTGAAAAATGAATTCCTGTGACTTTTTTTGGGGGGGTACCCGGTTCTTTTTCTTGCTCATACTGCAAATTTAGTAATATAAATCGTCAGTTCGAAGGTTCAGAAATCGCTGTGTGGCAAAATAGGTGCTGGCCAGCGAAATTAGGATTCCGGCCAGGAAAACCCCTGCAAAGACCAGGCCGAGCTGTAAAGTGTCCTGTAGAAGTCCGAGTTGGGGAAAGTTCTGATTCAAATATAGCAGCAAGCCGGCAATTCCTATGAGTGCGAGGACTGCCCCGATCATCCCGAGTTTGATATTGGTCCAGATAAAAGGTTTTCGAATGAATGATTTTGTTGCTCCCACCATCTGCATGGTCTTAATGATAAAGCGCTTGGAATAGATCGAAAGGCGAATGGAACTATTTATAAGCAATACGGCAATCAGGGTAAAAAGCGCGGAAGCAATCAGGATTATCAGGCCAATCCGTTTGACATTTTTGGTTAACAGATCGAGGGTGGGCTTGTCATAACTAACTTCCTCTACAAAAGTTTCACCTGCTATGGCCTGGGCGATAGAATCTACCTGTATCGTACTCACGAAATCTGCCTTCAAATTAACATCGATGGAGTTTTTCAGGGGATTATATCCAAGGAATTCCAAAAAATCCTCTCCGATATCAGCACTGTGCTGTTCCGCGGCTTCATCTTTTGAGACGAAAACGGCAGATTTTGTATAATCCGCCATAACAAGGCTTTTCTGCAGCTGGCTTATTTCCACCTCTTTTGCCGTATCCTTGAGGAAAACGGATAGGGTGATCTCTTCCTTGAAGTGGTCAGCCAGTTTTTTGGTGTTAAGTAACAGGAGTCCCAGAACACCCAATAAAAAAAGGACCAAAGCAATGCTCAGGATAACCGAAAAGTAGGATGAGATGAGTTTGCGCCTTTGGTAGCGTTCAAATGATTTGCTCATAGCGGTACTAAGGATATGTAAAAATAGGAAAGTAAATGGATTCCACTTATTTTTGACCGGAATTAACCTTTGGGGCACCCAACCTCACTTTTTCACCCGGAAAATGCAGTACGATTTCAGGAAAATAGAAGCCAAATGGCAACAATTTTGGTCAGCGCATAAGACTTTTAGGGCTGAATTCCCATCGGAGAAACCAAAATACTATGTCCTGGACATGTTTCCCTATCCTTCAGGGGCAGGACTTCACGTAGGACACCCACTGGGTTACATTGCGAGTGATATTTATGCCCGATTTAAAAGGCATCAGGGCTTTAACGTCCTGCATCCAATGGGATATGATTCTTTCGGGCTTCCCGCGGAGCAGTATGCGATTCAGACTGGCCAGCATCCGGCCATCACTACGGAGACCAATATAAAACGGTATCGGGAACAACTGGATCAACTTGGGTTCTCCTACGACTGGGACAGAGAGGTCCGTACTTCTGATCCTTCCTATTACCGTTGGACCCAATGGATTTTCATGCAGTTGTTTAATTCCTGGTACAACATTGCTGCAGACAGGGCTGAAAGCATTGAGACCTTGATTTCTGAATTCGAGACTGAAGGGAATCTTCGGGTAGAAGCCGCATGCGATGAGGATTGCTGGACTTTTTCAGCCTCCGAATGGAACGCCTATTCAAAAGCACAACAACAAGAGATCTTACTTAAGTACAGGCTAACCTACCTTGCAGATACCGAGGTGAATTGGTGTCCGGAATTAGGGACGGTTCTGGCCAATGATGAAATTGTGAATGGCGTTTCTGAGAGGGGGGGATACCCGGTAATCCGTAAAAAAATGACGCAGTGGAGTATGCGGATTACCGCATATGCCCAGCGGCTGCTGGACGGTCTGGAAACCGTGGACTGGCCTAAACCTCTGAAAGATTCCCAGCAAAACTGGATTGGACGTTCGGTGGGAGCGGCCGTGATTTTTCACACACAACCTAACCGGGATCAGGAGGAGTCTTTTCCGATAGAAGTGTTCACGACCCGGCCAGATACTATTTTCGGGGTGAGTTTTATGACGCTTGCTCCGGAACATGAACTGGTTTTAAAGCTAACTACCTCTGAGCACCTGGAAGCGGTTAAAGCCTATATTGAAGCTACCTCCAGACGCTCGGAACGGGAGCGAATGGCAGACGTTAAATCCATTTCCGGGGTTTTTACCGGGGCCTATGCTGTTCATCCTTTTTCAGGAGAATCCATTCCCATATGGATCGGGGATTATGTTCTTGCCGGTTATGGAACGGGTGCGGTCATGTCCGTGCCATGCGGGGATCAGCGAGACTTTGATTTTGCCCGTAATTTTGATATTCCGATACCAAATATTTTTAAGGGGGTCTCCATTGAAGAGTCTGCTTTTGAAGAAAAGGATGGCGTAATTATCGAGAATTCCGGTTTTATCAGCGGATTGACTTACAGGGAGGCGAGCCAAAAGGTGATTGAAGCGCTGGAGAAAAAAGGTGCCGGGGCCGGTAAAGTAAATTACCGCCTTCGGGATGCGGTTTTCAGCAGGCAGCGCTATTGGGGCGAACCTTTTCCGGTTTATTATGACGCTGAGGGCTTACCACGGCTTATTCCCGAGCGTTGTCTTCCTCTGAATCTTCCGGAGGTGGAAAAGTACTTGCCCACTGAAACAGGGGAACCACCCTTAGGAAATGCCACACACTGGGCATGGGATGTTGAAAAGGAAGAGGTTGTTGCAAATGAAAAAATAGATCGTAAAACGGTTTTCCCCCTGGAGCTGAATACCATGCCTGGATGGGCGGGGAGCTCTCAGTATTTCAATCGTTATATGGATCCGAAGAATCCGGATGCCCTGGTCTCCGATAAAGCGATCGAATACTGGCAGGATGTAGATCTCTATATTGGAGGAAGTGAACACGCAACCGGGCATTTGCTGTATTCCCGATTCTGGCAAAAGTTCATGTATGACAGGGGATGGATTCCACGTGATGAGTATGCTCGTAAACTCATTAATCAGGGAATGATCCTTGGAACCAGCGCAATCGTATACCGGAAAAGCGGGACGCAGCAATACCTTAGCAAAGGTCTTGTGGGTGCGACTCCTGTGGAAGAAATACGCGTGGACGTCAACCTGGTCAATGCTTCAGATGAGCTGGACCTGGAGAAATTACGGGAATGGCAGCCTCAGTTTAAGGAGGCGGAATTTCACTTGGAAAACGGAGTGTATATCGTTGGCCGGGAGGCGGAAAAAATGTCCAAGCGATGGTTCAATGTCGTTAATCCGGATCAGATTTGTGAGGAGTACGGGGCGGATTCCCTTCGTCTTTACGAGATGTTCCTGGGGCCTCTTGAACAATCCAAACCCTGGAATACAGCAGGACTCAGCGGTGTTCATGGATTTTTGAAAAAACTGTGGAAGCTATACCATCAGGGGGCAGATCGCAGTTTTGAAGTTCTGGATAACCCGGCATCGGCCCAAAACCTGAAAACCCTCCATAAGACGATTAAAAAGGTTACCGAGGATATTGAAGGCTTTTCCTTTAACACCTCCGTTTCCACCTTTATGATCTGTGTAAATGAACTGACTGCCGGAGGATGCAGGGAACGTGATATACTTGAGCCTTTGGCTGTACTGGTGGCGCCATATGCTCCTCACATCGCGGAAGAACTATGGGAGAAGCTTGGCCATAAGCAAAGTGTGGCCAGGGTTCCTTACCCGGTTTACGAGGCCCGCTACCTGATAGAAAGCACCAAGGAGTACCCTGTTTCCTTTAATGGTAAAATGCGCTTTAAAATTGCACTTTCCCTCGATCTGGATCGGGAGCAAATAGAAGCTGCCGTAATGGATGATGAACAAACACATCACTACCTCGAAGGACGGGAGCCGCGCAAGGTTATTGTCGTGCCCGGTAAGATTGTCAATATCGTGGTGTAGTTCCCTGTGGTTGTTCTTTTCTGAAGGTGATGTGCTAAGCAGAATTCTTTTTACGCATACAGGGCCCACCCACCCCCAAGTCCAAACTAACCCCATACCCTGCAAGAGGAAATCATCTCGCGCTTATCTGGGATATCCAATCCCCGCGAGGCGACCCAGGTGACGGTTGCCGCGGTTGGGGTTCTGCCTTTATTGGAACCCTTGAACAGCTGTGCTGGAAAATCAACTTTCAGGGAATTGTTGAAAACTCCAACGTCTATTGGCTATGAAAACAGGGGGTGTTGTTTAAATAATAATATAAAAAGACATACTTACCCCCTAAAAAATAGGGGTATAGTACATTAAAAAACTATAATTGAACACTATTACCCTCTATTTTATCGAAAAAATATTCAAATTATCCTTTTTTTGACACATCTTTACCGAATATAAAATACTGCGACATGATTATTGGGATTCCTAAAGAAATCAAGAATAACGAAAGCCGGGTGGGAATGACTCCTGCCGGGGTTCTCGAACTAACTCATAAGGGGCACGAAGTATTTGTCCAATCCGGTGCAGGCGTGGGTAGCGGCTTCACAGATGAGGACTATTTAAAAGTAGGGGCACAGATCCTCGACACCATTGCTGAGGTTTATGGAATGAGCGAGATGATTGTAAAGGTCAAAGAGCCGATTCGGGAAGAATATAAACTGATAAAGAAAGGGCAGATTGTATTCACCTATTTCCATTTTGCCTCGAGTGAACCGCTCACCCGGGCAATGATCGAGAGCCAGGCTGTATGCATTGCCTATGAAACCGTGGAAGATGAAGAAAGAACCCTTCCCCTGCTAACCCCAATGTCTGAGGTCGCCGGACGAATGGCAATACAACAGGGAGCGAAATACCTCGAAAAACCGGTCAAGGGACGTGGCGTTCTACTCGGGGGTGTTCCCGGAGTTCCTCCGGGTCGGGTATTGGTGCTCGGAGCCGGAACTGTGGGTATCCAGGCCGCCAAAATGGCTGCAGGGCTGGGGGCCCATGTAACAGTGTTGGATGTCAATATGAAGCGATTGCGGTATGTCAATGATGTCATGCCACCTCATGTTGTTACAGAGTTTTCAAACGAATACAATATTCGAAAGCATATTAAATCTCATGACCTGATTGTAGGGGGTGTCTTGATCAAAGGGGCCAAGGCTCCCAAGTTAATTACCCGTGATATGCTCAAATCCATGACTCCCGGCACAGTGATCGTCGATGTTGCAGTGGACCAGGGTGGGTGCGTTGAGACTTCGAAACCCACCACGCACGAAGATCCGGTATTCATTATCGATGATGTAGTGCATTACTGTGTGGCCAATATGCCTGGAGCCGTGCCTTATACCTCGACACTCGCACTTACCAATGTCACGCTCCCCTACGTACTCAGTCTGGCAGAAAAGGGATGGGAGAAGGCCTGTTCTGAAGATGCTTCTCTACAGAAGGGACTGAATATTGTTCACGGAGAGGTCGTTTACGAGGAAATCTTAGAAACTTTCGGCCCTCTCGAGGGTGTGACAGTATAGATCCCAGGGACTGACAGGATTTCAGAAGAATTGTCCAATTCCCCTTCCGGGGATTATGGCGAGGTTTTTGCTTTAAGTTTTGCTACTTTTAGTAACCTTAAACTGAAATTATGGGAATTACAGGATATTATATTCTAATCGGCGGGATTGCGCTGATTAGCTGGTTGGTGAGTTCACGCCTGAAAAGTAAGTTCCGGCATTATTCCAAGGTGCATTTGCAGAATGGGATGAGCGGTGCCGAAATAGCTCAGAAAATGCTCGCTGACAACGGGATTCAGGATGTGAAGGTGATCAGTACTCCGGGTATGCTTACGGACCACTACAACCCAAAAAATAAAACGGTCAATCTCAGTGAGAGCGTTTACAATCAGCGTAACGCGGCAGCAGCTGCCGTGGCCGCGCACGAGTGCGGGCACGCCGTGCAACACGCGAAGTCCTACCAATGGCTTACGATGCGGTCAAAACTGGTGCCGGTGGTCAGCATTACCTCCGGGATGTCTACGTGGCTGGTATTCGGGGGGTTGATCCTTGGGGCGGCAGCCGGGGCAGGTATGGGATATTGGATAGCAGTCGCAGGTCTGGTTATGATGGGACTTGCTACGGTTTTTAGCTTTGTCACCCTTCCTGTGGAATACGATGCAAGTAACAGGGCACTGGCCTGGTTAAAGCAAACAGGCATGGTAACTCCAAAAGAATACGGTGGGGCTGAAGACGCTTTAAAATGGGCCGCTCGAACCTATTTGGTCGCTGCCATCGGAGCCCTGGCCAATCTGGTCTATTGGGGTCTGCAGGTATTTGGAGGACGGAACTAAAGGGCAAGCCTTAAATCTGAATCTGACGATTTATAGACTGATCCAGTGAAATGAAAGTTTCCGTTCTGGAAACACCTTCAATTTGCTGGATTTTTTTATTCAAAAGCTGCATCAGGTGTTCATTATCCCGGCAGAGTACTTTGATCAGGATAGACCAGTTTCCGGTGGTGTAATGGCACTCCAGCACCTCCGGGATCTTCTTTAACTGCTGAACGGCATATGGGTTACTCATCGCCTTGTCCAGAAAAATTCCAATATAGGCTGTCGTAGTATACCCGAGTACTTTCGGGTTTAGTATGAATTTAGACCCGGATAACAGTCCGGATTTCTCGAGTTTGCGAAGTCTTTGGTGAATAGCTGCTCCTGATATGCCAATATTCCTGGCGATTTCCAGAATCGGAGTACGGGCATCTTCCATTAGGTAACGGAGAATTTTTTTATCGATGCCATCGATCCGGGTCTGTTTTTGATTTGACTTCATTCGGCTTGAATTATCTCTAAAAATAATACGAATCCGGGACTTTAATTTCCAACGGCTTCGGGATTGTATCCGAGGTAGGGTACTTCGTACTCCCTGAATCGGATATCATAGGATTCGAGGGCGTTCAGTACGGGTTCATACACCTCTGGCTTGATAGGGATCTGTACTCCAGGAGTCTTTATTTTTCCGTTGAGGATTAACAGTGTAGCAATACCTACAGGAAGGCCAACCGTCTTTGCCATAGCCGTGTGCCGGGTGGATTCCCCGATTGCTACCATATTCGCATCGAGCTGAAATCGTTTACCCTTCAATTCATACCCGAATTTGTGGTACATTACGATCATGTCCCGATCCGCTTCTTGCAGTGTCCACTTCTGCTCGAGGATCTCCTGAAGAATCTGAGCCGGAGTGCCATTCTCCACGGTGATCTTTTTAGTGGCATCAAAAATATTTAACTCCAGAAGTTTCCCCCAAATATTATCATCCTGATCTATTTTGAGATAATGCCGTAGTTTGAGTTCTACGGAGTCGGTAGGTGAGTAGGCGAGAAATAGATTGGTAAAATCCCTGTAGGACATCCCCATTGAATTCTCGATACGATAAGAATCATCCGTCATGCCCAACTGAACAAAAATATTCCAAGCCCGGGAAAATCCCACCCGGCGCATGGTTCCCCGATAAAGGGTAAGTGTATCCTCAAGGCCGTAGGCATCCCGATAACTAAGGGAATCCCGATTGGCATAGGCCTCAAAGATGCCATACCCTTCAATTTCCAGAAACTCTGTCCGTCTGAACAGTTTGTGGTACGGAATGTATTTATAGGTCCCTTCCTGCATGAATTTGGCGGCACCACCCTGCCCGGCTACCACGACATTTCTCGGATTCCAGGTAAATTTATAATTCCAAAGGTTGTTATCGCTTTCGGGTGCGACCAGGCCACCGGTAAAAGACTCAAAAAGCAATATTCGACCTCCTGAAGACTTAATGCGATCGATTACCTGCATGGCGCTCATATGATCAATGCCAGGATCAAGGCCAATTTCATTCATAAAAATGAGCCCCTTCTTCTTAACCTCAGAATCGAGTTCTCGCATTTCGGGAGAGATGTATGAGGCCGTCACGAGATTTTTACCGGCCTCCAGGCAATCCTTTGCTACCTCCAGGTGCAGACGGGCAGGAAGCATGGAAATCACAATATCAGCCCGGTCTATTTCAGCGCGTCGGGCGGTGCTGTCCGAAATGTCCAGCCCGATCACCGAAGAATTCGGATGATTATGCAGTTGTTCCGGTATTGCCTCCGGGTACTTGTCCGCAATGATGATTTCGAGGTTTTCTTCCCCGGAGTGTTCCAGTAAATAGTCTAAAAGGTAGGAGGTGGATTTACCGGCTCCTACGAGCAGGATGCGTCTGGACATAAGGTGCAGAAGGCTTTAGGATTACGATTGCTAAGGTATCAAAATGTTACATTTGCATAGAAGGAAACCCTCCTAGTTATGAACAAAACTATTTTAGGCACCGGTGCCCTCTTTGGGTTGCTTGCGGTGATTTTTGGGGCACTCGGAGCCCATGGTCTCAAGAATTTACTGCCTGAGAGTTCCTTGGGCAGCTTTCAGACAGGAGTCGCATATCAGATGTATCACGCGCTTTTCCTTTTGGTTCTGGGGACTATGAATCAGTTGGAAGAAAAGGCTAAGAAGTCTGTTTTTTATTTGATTGCCGGAGGTGTTCTCTGTTTTTCGTTTTCGATTTACGCCTTGTCGACAGGTCCTCTTCTCGGGTTGGATTTCAGTGCGATAGGCTGGATTACCCCAGTGGGCGGGATTCTGCTGATCGCAGGATGGACATTGTTTATTTATCGTGTTTTCCGGGGATTGAACTAAGTTCTTCACATGCGCGGGAAGAATCTCTTTATTTTGATACTTTTGCCAAATCAAAAACAATCTATATGAGCACATTTGCCACCGGAACGAAATCGATTTCGTTGTCAGAATATGGACTAACCAATGAAAATGTTCACTATCAACTTTCCCCCCAGGAGCTTCACCAGCGCACGCTGGATGCCAATCTCGGCAGAGAGGCCAAAAGTGGGGCGCTTGCTGTAAATACCGGTGAATTTACCGGACGTGCCCCTCAGGACCGATTTATTGTCAAAGATGCCCTCACAGAAGATAAAGTATGGTGGGGTCCGGTCAACAAGCCTTTTGATGCCGGGAAATTCGATGCCTTATACGATAAAGTCATCGCTTACCTAAATGATAAAGAACTTTTTGTTCGTGATTCCTTTGTTTGTGCGGATCAGAAGTATCGGATGGGAGTCAGGGTGATCAACGAATATCCTTGGTCAAATCATTTTGCTTACAATATGTTTATCAGGCCCTCAGCTGAGGAATTAAGTGAATTCGAAGCGGATTGGACTGTTGTTAACGCCCCCGGATTCCTTGCAAACCCCGAAGAGGACGGCACCCGCCAACATAATTTTGCCATTTTAAACTTCAGCAGGAAGATGGTGCTAATCGGGGGCACGGGATACACCGGAGAGATAAAGAAAAGTATTTTTTCTGCCCTGAATTTTATACTTCCCGTTTTTCGGGACACACTGCCTATGCATTGTTCAGCAAATGTAGGGGCCGATGGAGACACTGCCATATTTTTCGGTCTGTCGGGCACCGGGAAGACCACCCTTTCCACAGACCCGTCCCGAAAGCTTATCGGTGATGATGAACACGGTTGGACAGCTGAGAATACCGTATTTAACTTTGAAGGCGGATGTTATGCCAAGGTGATCAATCTTTCAGGGGAGAATGAACCTGAGATTTACGGGGCTATTAAGAAGGGAGCCATCCTTGAGAACGTCATCATGGATGACGATGGAGTCGTGGATTTCTCAGATGCACAGATCACTCAAAATACACGTGTCAGCTATCCTATTTACCACATTGAAAATCGGCAGGAACCTTCTATTGGTGAAAATCCCAAACACATCTTTTTCCTTACTGCGGATGCCTTTGGCGTACTGCCGCCAATTTCAAGGTTAACTCCGGCTCAGGCAGCATATCATTTCATCTCCGGATATACAGCTAAAGTCGCTGGAACCGAAGCAGGAGTCAATGAACCCGTGCCTTCCTTTTCAGCTTGTTTCGGCGCCCCGTTCATGCCACTGCACCCGACGAAGTACGCTGAAATGCTCAGTAAGAAAATGCAGGAAACCGGTGCAAATGTATGGTTGGTAAATACAGGTTGGACGGGAGGCCCTTATGGGGTGGGTACGCGTATGAAACTCAAGTATACCCGTGCGATGATCCGTGCCGCACTTAGTGGTGCCCTGGGTCTTTATACCTATGACACCTATCACATTCACTCTGTTTTTGGTGTTGCCCAACCCAGAGAATGCCCGGGGGTACCTACCGAACTACTCAGCCCTCGAACGACATGGAACGATGACAAGGCGTATTACGATACAGCGTTCAAACTATCGAATGCCTTCAGGGAGAATTTCAGGAAATTTGAATCCTATGCCAATGAGGAAATTCGCAGAGGAGGTCCCCAACGCTATGCCTATTAAAAAAAAGCTCCCAATTTGGGAGCTTTTTTTTATTTCTTATTTACGGTATTGATGTATTTCTGAAGTGCCATGGTCATGGAGGGCGTTTCAGGGGTAGGTGCCTTGATATCGATTCTGAGGCCGGCCTCGGTAGCGGCATTTATGGTGGAATTTCCAAAAACGGCGATCCGGGTGTCCTTCTGATCAAAATCCGGGAAGTTTTTCAAAAGTGATTCAATTCCCGAGGGGCTGAAAAATACCAGGACATCATAGTAGACATTTCTCAGGTCTGACAGGTCACTGATCACAGTTTTATAGAAAATCCCCCTGGTCCATTTGATCCCTACCTTATCGAGCGTATCCGGGGTAGCCGGTTTTAAAACGTCCGATGAGGGGAGCAGGTATACTTCGTCTTTATATTTCTTAAAAAGCGGCTGCAGTTCCTGAAAGTTGCGTTTACCGACGTAAATCTTTCGCTTGCGGTAAACAACATACTTCTGAAGGTAATAAGCTACGGCTTCCGACTGACAAAAATACTTCATCGAATCCGGCACTTTAAAGCGCATTTCTTCCGCGATACGGAAAAAGTGGTCAACCGCGTTACGGCTGGTGAGAATAATGGCTGTAAAGTTGGATAGATCGATCTTCTGCTGACGCACACTTTTGGCGTCCACTCCTTCTACGTGTATGAAGGGCCGGAAGTCCACTTTGACCTTTTCCTTCTCAATGAGTCTGGAATAGGGGCTGTTCTCCATTTTTGGTTCCGGCTGGGATACCAGAATCGTCTTTACCTTCATACTTCAGTCATTTAGCAGATTTGCAATGATCAAAAAAGGTGCAAATTCGAGGGTGCAAAGGTACAAAATAAAATAGAATAAGTGGGAAGCGATCAACTTTTGATGAATCTTCAGGATACTGATCCAACCGATACTATTGATAAGGAGAATTAAGGAAATACTTGCAAAAACGATGATTTTGGAGTCCTTAGTGACATAACCCAGCAAAAGGTTTGCGATGAACATGACCAGGGCGCTATAGTTCAGGTAGGTCATTTTTTTGAAAACCAGGGAGGATGTGATTTTGCTGAATTCCAGGATTAAACCACCCGCGAGCTGCATTCCAATTTTTAGAAGAAAGTATACAAAAAGAGCTCCCCCTGAAACCAGCAGGAATGAACCTCCGGGACTGATTTGCTTATCGAACAGGACAGAAGCCGTGAAAAGTGTAAACAGGCTGAGGTTTAAATACATAAATAAACTCAATGCGACGTGAAAACCGTGGGTAAGCCTCCCTTTTTTATTGTAGAGAAAGATGTATTTGTTGTTAAAAGGGAGAATCATGAAATTTTGAAAACGACTCAGGAAAAAAGCCCGCGCAAAGACCAGCAGCAAAAGGCTCAAAACAAAAATGAGCGTAATCCAGTCATTCGTTGGGACGGTCCTTTCAATAGCTTCCATCATGGTTTGATCGGTTGTGCCCTTCCGTTGAGGCCCCAGGGCAACTCATTTTCAGAGATCACCATTCGGACAAAGACAGGTTCGGACTTTTCAGGTGCCGGCAATACAACATTAAGCCACAGGGTATCCTTGGGGAGTATACGGGTTTCGGATCGGAAGTTTGTATGGACCGGTCGGATCTCCTGCAGCCGTTTTGAGCCATCCAGGTAGGCTACCCCCAAACGCAGTGCTCTTAAGGGAATACTTTTGTTATACGGATTGTAAATCCAAACAGGGTATTCATTATCAGCGTTTAATGACTCACCTTTGGGCAACCCCGATTTTAAATCCCGAAAGGACTCAAAATTTTCGATAAAAACCCCGTAATGTTTAGTGCCCCTTGCGTCCAGGTAATAGGGCCCCTTGCCTTCCCTGCCTTTGTAGGCATAAAAAACCTTTTTGCCCTGCACCAGTGCTTCAGAGCCATTGATGGCATATTGGTCTTTACGGTAATAGGCATTATCCAGGGAAATTGCAGGTTCCTGGGCGTAGAATGAATACATGGAGGCAGCCCGATACGAATTCTCAAAAACAACGGAGGTACCTGCCGCGAGCGTTTTTAGGTTTTCGACCCAAATCTTGTTGCCATGACTCTCATACCGACCCGGAAAAACAGGTTCGTAAACCAGTCCGATTCTCAGCCAGGCAAGAATGAGAATATTGGCAAGCCCCAGCCTCCATATCCACTTTCTCAAATTAGGTTGCTCTATAAAGGATTTGGTAACAATTGCAGCTACCGGGATGCAGATGGTAATGAGCCACTGAGTTTGAATACGCCTCTGAAAACTCGAGACAAAGAAGAAAATCAGCATACCCAGAAAAATATACTTCATCGCTTTTTCAAGTGGGCTGTCGGCCTTAAATTTAAATGCAGCCCTATATGCAAACGTAAAGGTAAGTCCGAAAAGCGCCATCAGGTTTAGAAAAAACACCAGGGTAAATTTTGTAAAATCGTAGGGTTCATTCGGGCGTTCAAAAAGGTGAAACTCCAGGGATACAAAATCATTTGAATAGAGCCAATTCAGATGGGGCAGATAACAAAGCAGGGAAACCACAAGGGCGAGCCAGGCATATTTGTTTTTCAGAAGGCTAAGATTCGATAGCAGTACAAAGACTATAATAAGAGCGGCGTGGTATTTACTGTACATCATCGCTGCCATGCAGACACCCAGGAGAAGCGCAATTCCAAATCCCGGTTCCTTTACAAACCTGCGGTACAGCCAAAGAAACAAAGCAGTAAAGAATAATAGCGGAGTGTCGGGTAGGGTCAGAAATCCATAGGCGTGGAGCAGGACTATTGAGAGGACCCAAACGAAGAATTCCCGATAGTAGGTTTTTTTTTCAGGATGTTCCACCAACGACCAAATCAGCAGGGCTGTGCCCGCTCCCATCAGGCAGCCGACGAGTCGTACGCCTAATTCATTCTGAAAAATTGAATATCCCAAACCGACCATCCAGGCGACCATTGGGGGGTGATCAAAATAACCCCATGAAGGACTTAGCGAATAGTACCAGTAATACGCTTCATCGTAGATCAATCCCGTTGCAAAGGCTTGCAGCAAATTAACCAGTAACAAGCCTCCAATGAGAAATATTAAGGGCCTGGGAAGAGGGTTACTCATATACGGCTGGATTGGCTCAAAGGTACAAAAAAAGCGTTTTGATACTTCGGAACGGCAGGTGTAAAAAAAACCATTGCATCCCGGTCAACACAGTTATTTTGGTATTTTTGCCGAAACGCATTGGTATGGCTGAAGGCCTGGTAATCACTCCTACTTACAATGAGATAGAGAATATAGAAGCCATTATCCGGGCTGTTTTTGCCTTACCGCGTGACTACCATATGCTGATCGTAGATGACAATTCCCCCGATGGAACGGCTGCACGCGTAAGAGAATTACAGGAAGAATTTCCCGAATCCCTGCATCTGGAAGTCCGAAAAGGAAAGACAGGTCTCGGAACAGCATACATTCATGGGTTTAAATGGGCGCTCAGGCATTCTTACGAATATATTTTTGAAATGGACGCTGATTTTTCCCATAGGCCGTCAGACCTGATGCGTCTGCATCGGGCCTGTCTTGATGGGGCAGATGTAGCGATTGGGTCCCGTTATAAAAAAGGGGTGAATGTGGTAAACTGGCCGCTCAAACGGGTGCTGCTCTCCTATGGGGCTTCGATTTACGTCAAGTTTATTACCGGAATGAAAATACACGACCCTACGGCAGGATTTATGTGTTACAATAGAAAGGTATTACAGGCAATCGATCTGGATGCAGTTCGGTTTGTGGGGTATGCCTTTCAGATAGAAATGAAATTCAGGGCGTATTTGAAAAAGTTCAAACTTCAGGAAGTTTCCATCGTGTTCACGGATCGGGAGAAGGGAGAGTCCAAAATGAGTAAAACAATTGTATGGGAGGCGGTATTCGGAGTCTTTAGCATGAAGATTCGAAGCCTGTTTCGAAAAAATGAGTTTTAGGATGAAAAGGACATTGCTAAAGAATGCCCGCATGGTTAACGAAGGGCAGATTTTCGAAGGAGACCTGCTGATCGAAGGGGACCAAATAGCTCGGATTGACACTGCACTTACGGACGCCAATGCGCAGGTAATTGACCTGGAAGGGGATTACCTCCTGCCCGGACTTATCGATGATCAGGTGCATTTTCGGGAGCCCGGATTAACACATAAAGGGGATATCGCTTCTGAAAGCAGGGCTGCAGTAGCTGGGGGTATTACCAGTTTTATGGAGCAGCCCAATACGGTTCCCCAGACAACGACACTTGAAAAGTTAGAGGCAAAATTTGAGTTAGGCGCGCGTTCTGCCTATGCCAATTACTCCTTCCTGTTCGGGGGAACCAATGATAATTTGGAAGCCATCAAGCGGCTTGACAAGAACGCGTGTTCGGGTATCAAACTTTTTTTAGGATCCTCGACCGGCGATATGCTGGTTGACGATGAAACGGTTCTGGAACGCATTTTCCGAAGTACGGAAATGGTGATTTCTGCCCATTGTGAAGACGAGGCGACCATACGGGCCAATATGGCCCGTTATACTGAAATGTACGGAGCCGATATCCCCGTCAAATTCCATCCGGCCATCCGAAGTGAGGCGGCGTGTTACCTCTCCTCCTCTCGGGCAATTGCCCTTGCTCGGGAAACAGGGGCCAGATTACATGTATTTCACCTTTCTACAGGAAAGGAAACAGGGCTTTTCCAAAATGATATCCCGCTGTCGGAAAAGAAAATTACGGCAGAGGCCTGTGTCCACCACCTCTGGTTTTCCGATGAGGATTATGCGGAGAAAGGCGCTTTTATCAAATGGAATCCGGCGGTTAAAACCAAGGCGGATCGGGAGCAGTTGTGGAAAGCCGTCCTGGATGACCGAATTGACATCCTGGCTACGGATCACGCCCCGCATACACTACAGGAAAAAGAACAGCCCTACGCCCGATGCCCTTCAGGAGGACCGCTTGTCCAGCACGTCCTGCCTGCCCTTATGGAGAAATTTCGGGAAGGCGTGATTTCCGTCGAGAAAATCGTTGAGAAGATGTGTCACAACCCGGCAATTCTCTTTAACCTTCACCGAAGGGGCTATCTGAGAGAAGGGTATTATGCGGATTTGGCCGTGGTCTCTTCAGAGAAGCCCTGGACCGTAGCCAAAGACAACATCCTGTATAAATGCGGATGGTCGCCGTTTGAAGGTCAGGAGTTCCACTCCAGGGTTTTATATACTTTTGTCAACGGGCATCTTGCCTATGAAAAGGGCCGTATTTCAGAGGAGCGAAATGCCATGAGACTTACTTTTGACCGATGATCAGACGTTTGGCACTTTACGCAATATGTTTACTGGGATTCTCCTGCGGAAATAAACTGATGGAGGAACCCGAGAATCTGATTTCTAAAAATGAAATGGTGGATATCCTCTACGATATCGCCTTGCTCAATGCCATAGACAACAGTTATCCCCATGTCCTGCAAAGTCACGATATCAAAGTGATGGGATTTATCTCGGAAAAATATGGTGTCGATAGCGTTCAATTCGCACAAAGCGATTTGTATTATGCTTCATTACCGGTGGTTTATGAGGAAATTTATCAGACTGTAGAGGACCGTTTGGGGCGTAAGAGGGATAGTGTGAATGAGGCCTTGAAAGAAAACGGTGCTAAAAACGGTGACAGTCTGGATCTTTCAGATGGCTATGAGTGATTTCCCTTGTCCCATTTAATGAAATGGAGGCTGCATTCCCTCAGCACCTCGCCTATGGGTTCAAATTGAAACCCGGTATGGCCGATAATTTTTTCACTGCTGTAGGTGTTAATGCTTTTAAGGCTCCGCGCCGTATCCCGGGTTAGTTTCCTCGGGCCGCCACTGAGGATTGACCGAAACCAATCCAGCCTCCAGAGCCATTCCAATTGCCACGTTTTCAGGATTCTTGCGGGCGGTGCAACTTGCAGGTGTCCCGCTATTTGGGAAAGCACTTCCCCGAACTTCAGATTTTCGGCTACTAGAATGTATCGTTGGTTAAAACACTGCTTTTCTATAAGGGTTTCAAAAGCCTGCACCACATCCATGACCCCGATAAAACCGGTTCCGCCGGGAGGGCTGTATTTTAAGCCAGGGGCTGTTTTAGTAAAGAATTTGGCACTGCCTCTATCCCAGAATCCGGGTCCGAAAATTACCCCCGGATTTACGATTACCGTTTCCAGACCCTCCTGTCCACCCCTCCAGACTTCCATTTCCGCCAGGTATTTACTGGTTGCATATACATTGGTGTCGGTGGGATCCCAAAGATCTTCCTCAGTTTTAATGGCCTTGATTCCCCCGATGGTAGCGATGGAACTGCAATAATAAAGACGTTTGATTCCCCGGTTCAGGCAAAGATTCACAATATTTCGTGTGCCCTCGTGGTTCACACGCCGTAAGGCATCCCGATCCCCTGGATTAAAGGAAATCAGGGCCGCACAATGGTATACTTCTGTAACCCCTTTTAAGGCGATTTCAAGGGATGGCAGGTCGTTGAGATCACCCGATACCCATTCAATGTCCTCAAACAGGGCGGTAGTTTTCGGACCGTACAATTCAAAAAGGTCTGCGATTTTTTTAAGGTCGCTTTCCGGCCGTCGCAGGGCTCTTGGCTTTAGCCCGCGTTGCAGAAGTCTCATCAACAGATGACTTCCCACAAGACCCGTTCCACCCGTAACAAATACCATGGTCTAAAAATACGGGTTTCTCCCCGATTCCATCGACTTCTGAGCTTCCCTGACAGGCTGATTTGACTATATTTGCCTCAAATTTTGGCAGCACATGGTTTCAAATTTTGTTGAGGAACTGCAATGGAGGGGGATGTTGCACGACATCATGCCCGGAACGGAAGAACACTTGTTAACCGGAATGCAATCTGCATATGTAGGGATTGATCCTACAGCAGATTCTTTGCATATCGGACATTTGGTTGGTGTCATGATGCTGCGGCATTTCCAGTTGGCAGGACACAGGCCCCTTGCCCTGATCGGAGGTGCCACGGGAATGATAGGTGATCCTTCCGGAAAATCGACCGAGCGAAACCTTCTGGATGAAACCACCCTTAGGATGAACCAGGAAGCCATTAAGGGGCAGCTTGCCCGGTTCCTGGACTTTGATAGTGGGGATGAGAATGCGGCTCTGATGGTCAATAATTACGACTGGATGAAGGACTTCACTTTCCTGGAATTTATTCGGGATGTGGGAAAGCACATCACCGTTAACTATATGATGGCAAAGGATTCGGTACGCAAAAGGCTCTCTGAGGAATCAAAGGAAGGGATGTCGTTTACGGAATTTACCTATCAATTGGTTCAGGGCTATGATTTTCTCCATTTGTACCGGAAATATGACTGTACACTCCAAATGGGCGGAAGTGACCAGTGGGGAAATATAACTACAGGTACAGAGCTCATCCGAAGAATAGAAAGCGGAAAGGGTTTTGCCCTTACTTGTCCCTTGATCACTAAGGCAGATGGAACGAAATTCGGAAAAACAGAAAGCGGTAACATTTGGCTTGATCCGCATAAAACCTCACCCTACCGCTTCTATCAGTATTGGTTGAACACCTCGGATGACGATGCGGAGAAGTACATCAAGATTTTTACGTTCCTTTCTAAAGACGCCATTGAAACCCTTGTTTCTCAGCACCGTGAGGCCCCACACAAAAGGCAGTTGCAACGGAAACTCGCCGAAGAACTTACAATTCTCGTACACTCTAAAGAGGATCTGGAAAATGCGGAACGCGCAAGTGAGATTCTTTTTGGAAAATCCACAGCAGAGGCTCTAAAGGCGCTATCCAGCGCGTTATTTCTGGAGATTTTTGAAGGCGTGCCCCAGGCAAGCATCCCAAAAGGGGATATTGAAGCGGGTCTGGACATAGTCGCGGCCCTTTCTGCCCGGACAGGATTTTTAAAATCGAATGGGGAGGCGAGAAGGGAACTTAAACAGCAATCCATTTCCGTGAACAAAACACGGGTGGAACCGGAGTACACCCTGACAACCTCAGATTTGATTCAGGATCGGTTTATTTTGCTCCAAAGGGGAAAGAAAAGCTATTTCATATTAGTGGTGGACTAGAGTATTGAAACCTTGATTTTGCCTGTGATTTCCGGGTAAGATCGCACAACCCCTGGATCAGAGTGCCATCAGATTGCATCCGCGGATATCCGAATGGTCAAAACGGCCCAGGATTTCAAAAGACCCGTCGGGATGTCGTTTCCCCAGGTCTTGCGTACTGATAAATGCGCAGGAATGCTGATTGGCCAGATCAATAATATCCACCCCTCCAGTGCGCCTATCGGCAAGGTGCGTTAACGGATCCTCTGTATCCCGAATCTGCACCCGCATCCATGGCGGGCAATAAAAGCGTCCGTTGCCCTGAGAATACGCCTGGGAGAGTAATTCTGTCATTCCGTATTCTGAGTGGATCTCCCCAAGCTCAAACCCCTTGGAGAGTATTTGATGCAATTCCTCCCGAACCATTTCTTTTCGCCTGCCTTTCATGCCCCCGGTTTCCATAACAATCCCATTGGGTAAGGGCATCCGTGTATTTTGCGCCAAATCGAGCAGTGCAAAACTCACTCCGATCAGTAATACCCGCGTATCTGTCTGCGTAAGACGCTGGAGGATGTCGGGTATTTGAGGGACTTTGTAAAACCCACTCTGCGCATGAGAACTCAACTTTATAAGTTCTGAGACCATATGGATCAGGGAAGCATCTGACCGTTCCTGGTATGAGGGTAGAAGGGCAAGAATACAGTATTTGGACGGTTCGCCATAAAAGTGATTGAACCCCAGGATAAAACTTTCCCTGTACAGATCTAAATCTGCCACATAGTGCTTGCTTCGCCTGCTTCCGGTAGTCCCGCTGCTTTGAAAGACTTTTTCAGGAGTGTAACCCTCCCGGAGGACCTTATGGGATTTAAAGAACTCAATGGGGAGAAAGGGTACTTCACCCAGTGATTTTACTTTGGAAGGCGTCTTTCCGAGGTGATCACAAAACTCCCTGTATACCGGTACCTGCTGATACTGAATGGTAAAAGTTTCCAGCGCCAGGGACTCAAATTCCTCAGCAGACTGAATCCCGAAAATGCGATGGGTATCCATAGGGGAAGCTTACCGCAAAAATACAGAAAAATCGAGGCTAAAATGGAAAATGTAAATCTGGAACTGAAGGGTAAGCACTTATCGGATAACGAGTTTTTTTGTCGCAATCCGTTCTTCCTGTCGCAATTGAACCATGTAAACCCCGGGCACCAGAGAAGTTAAAATCAGCTTACGCGATTTCAGCCGGCGCTCCAGGACTACCTTACCAAAGAGGTCGTAAATTCGAATGTGTTTCGGGCCGCTGTGATCGGATTCTACATAAACGATCCCGTCCCGAACCGGGTTGGGGTGCAGTCGGAACTCCGCATCAGCGTTTCCAAAACCATTGTGGTTCTGCTGGGCTGAAATGGAGAAGCTAACCAGTAAGCAAATCAGGAGTAGAAGTTGCTTCATTAACGGTAATTGATTTGGGATCAATGAAAAGTAAGATACTTAAGGCCTGAAATTGAGAAAATTAAATGTTGCGAATGCGCAAATTTTGTAGGTGAATTCAGGCCGGTTTACCGATTATCGATATTATTTGCAGATGGTCGATGCGGTTGAGCGTAAAAAACGGACTATTTAACGACGAGTTTGCGAGTGGCAACATTGTCCTTTTCATATACCTGAATCAGGTACACGCCTGCTTTTAACCCGTTGAGGTTTAATTCTCTGCCCATGATCGTCGTTTCCAGAACCGGGGTGCCGAGGACATCGTAAATCCGGATTTTCTTGGGCATATCGGCGGCTGTGACAATATATACGGTACCTGAGGTAACGGGATTTGGATACATTTTGAAGCCCTCAATGTCCGCCTTATCGGATGTTTGCTGCCCGAAAGACGTCCCGATGGTGAATAGAAAAATGAGGAGGTAAAGGTGCTTCATATAAAACCTGGTACAGGGAATGAACAAATATAGGAATTTTGCCTGCTGATCACTTTCAGTGTCATCTAAAATTTATGTAAAATTCGATGAAATACCGCCTATCCGCAATTGCTACTTAAAGCGCATCAGATGTTATCAAATGGTTAGCAGTATTAATTTGGCGTAAACTAATGAGGCCTTCTGATGAATATGGTTAAATTTGAGAAAATCAATCACACACCAATTTTATGAAAAAGCAGGACATCAAAATTCTTCTGGTGGATGACGAGCCCGATATCCTGGAGATCCTGAGTTATAATCTATCTGCTGCCGGATACCAGGTGTTTACTGCGAAGAACGGGGCAGAGGGTGTTGAAAAGGCGAAGAAAATATCACCCAATCTCATCATTCTGGATGTGATGATGCCTGAAATGGATGGGATTGAAGCTTGTGAACTCATTCGAAAATCGAAGGGTTTGGAAGATACCATTATCGCATTTCTTACAGCAAGGGGGGAGGATTACTCCCAGGTAGCCGGTTTTGAGGCAGGTGCTGATGATTATATCACAAAACCTATCAAACCCAAAGTTTTTCTCAGCAAGGTGAAGTCTCTGTTGCGAAGACTGAAGAAAGCAGAAGAGGAGTCCACTGAGGTCTTGAAGGTGGGTGATCTTGTGATCAACAGGGAAGAGTATAAAGTGATCAATGGCGGACAGGAACTCATCCTGCCCAGAAAGGAATTTGAATTGCTCGCCCTTTTGGCATCCAAACCGGATAAAGTCTTCAAAAGGGAAGTTATCCTGGATAAAGTCTGGGGACAGGAAGTGGTGGTGGGAGGCCGGACCATCGACGTTCACATTCGAAAATTGCGGGAGAAAATAGGGGAATCTCATTTTAAGACCGTAAAAGGCGTGGGATATAAGTATGTTCAATAATGGCCATTCAACTCCGTAAATCCTATCGGTTTGCTTTTCGGTCATCTCTCTATATAACCTTGGCCCTGGCTCTGGGCGGTTTCCTCATCCTCTATTTTCTGGACCTTCTGGGGGCTTATTGGCATTGGTACATCCTGTGCATGCTTATCACTTTTCTGATTTGCTTTGTAATCCTTCAGGTTCGCGTCGAGAAGTTTATCTACAGGCGAATTAAACAGATTTACGACGATGTATCCCTTTTGGAAACGACCTCCTTTACCTCGGGTCCGATTACAACGGATATGAAAACACTGACGGCCGAAATCGAAAAGTTTGCCAAGGACAAAAAAATCGAAATTGATACCCTGAAAATCCGTGAGGAATACCGCAAGGAGTTTCTGGGTAATGTATCTCACGAACTCAAGACACCGCTTTTTACGGTGCAGGGATACATCCATACGCTACTGGATGGGGCACTTCAGGATAAGAAGGTGCGAAAAAAGTATTTACAACGTGCCGCAAAAGGAGTTGAAAGGCTCATATATATTATCAAGGACCTTGATCTGATTACAAAGTTGGAAATTGGGGAGCTCCATCTGGAAATAGAGGAGTTCGACATCATTGAACTTATTCAAAATGTCTTTGACCTTCTCGAGATGAAGGCCGCCAAGATGCGAATTTCACTGGTCTTTGATATGGAGTATACCGAACCGATCCTCGTAAGGGCTGATAAGGAGAAAATTCAACAGGTCTTAACCAATTTACTTGTCAATTCCATTAAGTACGGCCACGAGGACGGAACCACTGAGGTGAGTGTGGAAAACCTGATCAAGAACAAGGTGATAGTAAGGGTTACCGATAATGGAGAAGGCATCGCGGAACAGCACCTTACCAGGCTTTTTGAAAGGTTTTACAGGGTAGACAAGAGCGGAAGTCGACGGGAAGGAGGATCTGGCCTGGGGCTGGCCATCGTAAAGCATATCATCGAGGCCCATAACGAGAAAATATATGTGGAAAGCGTGGTCGATGTGGGGTCTGAGTTTTCGTTTACGCTTGAAAAGGCAGTCGAAACTGAGGCCACCTGAGTTCCGGGATCACCTATTTTAGTAGTTTTGTAGGCTTTTAGTTACAACTTATATGGCGTTATGGGTTCCAAAAACAAACTGAAACGTTTCAGGGACAATGCATCCTTTAAAAATGTGATCCAACCGGAACGCGATGAGGTTCTCCGGGGAGACTTTGAACTTCGAAACCGTTGGGAGTCATTTTTTGGCAATGCGAACCCGATTGTTTTGGAACTTGGTTGTGGTAAGGGGGAATACACTCTTGCACTGTCAGAACAGAATCCGGACAAGAACTACATTGGCGTGGATATTAAGGGAGCGCGCATATGGAGCGGAGCTAAAGCGGCTTTGGAAGACAATCGGTCAAATGTCTGTTTCCTTCGCTCTCAGATTGAACTGATTGATCTGCTGTTCGGTCCGGGGGAGGTAAGTGAGATCTGGATTACATTTCCCGATCCTCAAATCAAATACAAGCGCACCAAACACCGTATGACCAATTTGAAGTTTATTGAGAAATACAAACACATTCTGGCAAAGGATGGCATTGTGCATCTGAAGACGGATAGTGAATTCATGCACGGGTATACCCTGGGCATACTTCATGCTTCAGAGATTCCCGTGATCTATTCAAATCACGATATTTACAACAATGGAGGCGCGCCTGAAGAAGTTTTAAGGACGCAAACCTATTACGAGAGCCAATACCTGGAACAGGACAAGCCGATAACCTATTTGTCCTTTAGATTCAACCCGGAATGACCCACCTGCTCACCCTCTTTTTTGCAACGTTCTCAGCGGCCTTTATGGCTACTGTACCCCCGGGATTGCTGAATATGAATGCGGCTAAAACCAGTGTTGAGAAAGGAAAAGTGGCTGGTATAGTCTTTAGTCTTGGCGTCGCTACAACAGTAATGATACAGGCCTATGTAGGTGTCCTGATATCCAAGTACCTGTACAGGAACCCTGAGATTATTGTCGGGTTGCAGAAGGCAGCTCTGATTGTTTTTGCCTTTTTCGCATTGTTTTTTTACTTCAAGGCACGCAGGAATACTGAAAAACCCATAGACCTGACCTCGGTCAGCCGGAAGAACAGCTTTTTTAAAGGGTTTTTGCTGGCCTCGCTAAACTTCCTGACAATCCCCTACTACAGTGCCCTGAACGCTATGTGGAACAGTTCGGGCTGGATACAGTTTGCTTTCTGGGATATAGCCATATTTATTTTTGCAGCCGGCTGCGGGTCTTTTACCATGCTCTATCTCTACACGATCTATTTCAACAAACTCGAATCCCGGAAGAATGCTTTTTCCCGGAATTCAAACTACATCCTGAGCCTGCTGATGCTCATCCTGCTGGTCATTACACTTATACGGATCTACTATACCTGAAGGCCATGGAAAAGGAAGGTTTTTTCGAGCGGGTTTATGCAGTGGTCAGGCAGGTACCCTATGGCCGGGTCACCTCTTATGGCGCGATAGCCCGTTTCCTGGGAACCGGGGGAAGCGCCCGTATGGTGGGCTGGGCTATGAATAATGCGCATAATCTGGAAGATGTGCCCGCACATCGGGTGGTAAACCGAAATGGGGTTTTAACCGGCAAGCATCACTTTCCGGGTACCCGATTGATGGAGCAATTACTGGAAAATGAGGGCGTGAAGATCGTGGACGACCAGGTTGTGGATTTTAAGACCCGTTTCTGGGATCCTTCAGTCGCCCTGGGCAATCGTGATTAACCCCTATTTGTTCAGTCGCCCGACACCGTTTTTGAAGCAGAAGCCTTCTTCCACAATTCAGATCGAAGCCGTATCTTTGCAGGATAATTCCAAAGCCTCGGACTATGGCGGTATCGCTCGATAAAAAAGAGATTTATAAGGCCCTTGAAACGATTACAGTTCCAGGAGAAGGTGGTAATATGGTCGCCACCGGGGCCGTTCGTAATGTGCAGGTCTTCGGGGATGAAGTTGTTGTGGACATTACCATTAAAAACCCAAGTCTTCAGGCCCGTAAAAAAAGCGAGGTCAGTATCCTGCAGGCCATTCATAAGCACGTTTATGCGAAAGCCAAGATCACAGTCAATGTGACCGTAGAGGCTGCAACAAAACCCAGGGTGGCCCCGATAAAAGGCAAGGCCATTCCCGGGATACAGAATATCATTGCCGTGGCGAGCGGAAAAGGGGGCGTAGGCAAATCTACAGTGACGGCAAACCTGGCTGTAACCCTTGCCAAAATGGGGTTTGAGGTCGGAATTCTGGACGCCGATATTTATGGCCCTTCCATCCCTATCATGTTCGATGTGGCGGATGAGAAACCTATCGCTGTATCTATAGACGGTAAGTCCCGGATGCGCCCCGTGGAAAACTACGGAGTAAAAATGCTTTCAATAGGCTTCTTTACCCAACCCGACCAGGCCGTCATCTGGAGGGGGCCGATGGCTTCAAAGGCTTTGAACCAAATGATTTTCGACGCTCATTGGGGTCAGCTGGATTTTCTTCTTGTGGATCTTCCTCCGGGAACGGGGGACATTCATCTGAGTATTATGCAGGCACTCCCCGTTACGGGTGCCGTGGTCGTTAGCACGCCCCAGCAGATCGCTTTGGCCGATGCCCGGAAAGGAGTAGCGATGTTCCAACAGGAAGCGATCAGTGTACCGGTTTTGGGTATTCTTGAAAATATGGCCTATTTCACCCCCGAGGAGTTACCGGATCACAAATATTATATCTTTGGTCAGCACGGAGCCCGAAATCTGGCTGCAGATATGGAGATCCCATTTATGGGTGAGATTCCACTGGTGCAGGGGATTAGGGAAGCCGCGGATGTGGGCAGACCTGCAGCCATGCAGAAAGATTCGCTGTCATCTCTGGCATTTGAGGAAGCCACAAAAAACATGGTAAGTCAGCTCGTTTTGAGAAACACCAACCTTCCTCCCACGGAAGCGATTAAAATAACCACCATGGCGGGTTGTGAAGCCGTTAAAAAGAAATGAGTATGACTTCTGAAGAATTGAAGCAAAAAGTAGAAGATGCGCTGGAGGAAATTCGGCCCTTTCTCCAAAACGACGGTGGAGACATCACCCTTGTGGATATAGAGGATGACAGGCTTGTCAAAGTTCGTTTGGAGGGGAACTGCGTTGGATGTTCAGTAAACCAAATGACCCTGAAAAGCGGGGTCGAGATGACCATAAAGAAGCACGCCCCCCAGATAGAAGAGGTGGTAAATCTCGCTGTTTAACACCGAAGCATTGCCAGATTCTACAGGAAGGAATTTCTAAGTTTCTATGAATGATTAAGACAGACATACTCATAATTGGAGCTGGCCCTACAGGGCTTTTTGCTGTTTTTGAAGCCGGGCTTTTACAGTTAAAGTGCCACCTGATCGATGCTTTGCCCCAGGCAGGAGGACAGCTGGCGGAGATTTATCCCAAAAAACCCATTTACGATATTCCCGGGTTTCCTGAAGTGATGGCAGGAGAGCTGGTAGCCAACCTGATGGAGCAAATAAAGCCTTTCCAGCCTGGTTTTACGCTGGGTCAACGCGCTGAGACCATTGAAAAACTGGAAGATGGAACTTTTGTGGTCACGACCAATGAGGGAATACAGCACCATGCTCCCGTGGTAGCCATTGCAGGCGGACTCGGAAGCTTCGAACCCCGGAAACCCCTTCTGGAAGGACTTGAGGGGTATGAAGATAAGGGCGTGGCTTACATGATCAGGGATCCGGAGATCTATCGCGATAAGCGGGTGCTGATCGCAGGTGGGGGTGACTCTGCCCTGGACTGGAGTATATTCCTGGCCGGGGTGGCACGTGAAGTTACCCTGGTGCACCGACGGAATGAATTCAGGGGTGCCCTGGACTCGGTCGAGAAGGTACAGGAACTAAAAAACCTGGGTAAAATCCGACTGATAACACCTGCGGAGGTTGTGCAGGTAGCGGGAAAAGATAAACTCGAAAGCGTGCTGGTCCGCCGGAATTCGGATCCCGAAGAGGATATTCTCGTGGAGCTGGATGCGTTTATTCCATTATTCGGTTTGTCTCCCAAACTCGGGCCAATCTCAAACTGGGGTCTTGAAATTGAAAAGAATGCGATTAAGGTGGATAACACCCTGGACTACCAAACGAACATACCCGGTATTTATGCCATTGGGGATGTCAATACCTATCCCGGAAAGCTTAAACTCATCCTTTGCGGATTCCATGAGGCGACCTTAATGTGCCAAAGTGCCTACCAGCGGATTCACCCGGAGAAGCGTTACGTGATGAAATACACCACGGTTGGGGGCGTAACCGGATTTGACGGTAGTAAGAAGGAGGCTCCCAAAGCAGTGGTAAAGGCAATCGATTAATCAAATGCGCCTAGTGTCATGAGTGATATTCAGATAAGCATAACAGATCGGGAAGGTGTCGTGCACGCCGTTGAGGCTCCCACAGATATGAATATGAACCTGATGGAGCTCGTGCGCGCCTACGAACTGGCACCCGAGGGAACCATCGGGGTTTGCGGGGGCATGGCCATGTGCGCTTCCTGTCAGTGCTATGTGTTAACCGGGCACGCCCTTCCTGAAAAATCTGACGAAGAAGAGGCCATGCTTTCCGAAGCGTTTTACGTTAAGGAAAACAGCCGTTTGGGTTGCCAGATTGCTCTCAAACCCGAATTGGAAGGCCTGAGCGTGGCGCTTGCTCCAGAGAGTTAATAGGGGGTTCTTTTAGGTTTTTTGGGTATCTTCCTCCGCAAAACTGACCTTCCTGATGAAAACATGTTATTTTATTGTATTCCTGACACTTGTGTTAGCATGTGGTGATGCCCCTGTGGACCCTGAGGTTCAATCCTGGGAAGAACAAGCAGCCCGCGTGACGATTATCCGGGACGATTTTGGCGTCCCACATGTATACGGTAAAACCGATGCCGATGCGGTATTTGGCTTGCTGTATGCACAGTGTGAAGACGATTTTAACCGGGTGGAACAGAACTATATCTGGGCCATTGGGCGCCTGGCTGAAATTGAGGGTGAGGAGGCTCTATACAGCGACCTCAGAGCCCGGCTTTTTATGTCAAAGGAAGCGGCCATTGCCGCCTATGAAAACAGTCCGGACTGGTTAAAGGAGTTGTGCGATGCCTTTGCAGACGGGATTAATTACTACCTCCATACCCATCCCGAAGTCACCCCCAAACTCCTTACGCGTTTTGAACCCTGGATGCCTATGTATTTCAGTGAAGGGTCTATTGGCGGGGATATCGAGCGGATCAGTACCCGAAAACTGCAGGCGTACTACGAAGAAGGCATTTCCTTCCCGGAGGCCGAATCCTTGGAAATAGAAAAAAGGGAGGCTGAACTGGAACCCCAGGGATCTAATGGTATCGCCATAGACGGTTCCCTGACGGAATCGGGTAACGCCATGCTCCTGATTAACCCGCACACCTCTTTCTATTTCAGAGGGGAGGTTCATATGGTGAGTGAAGAAGGCCTCAATGCCTACGGGGCAGTTACCTGGGGACAGTTTTTTATCTATCAGGGATTCAATGAGAAAACGGGCTGGATGCATACCTCCACCTATACAGATGTTTTGGATGAATTTGTCGAGACGATTACCGAAGTTGAAGGTGCGCCCCTTTACCAGTACGGGGAGGAACTCAGGCCTGTCCGCACTTCAGAGATTACACTTTCGTACACATCCGGTGATGGTTTGCTCCAGCGGACGTTCCCGGCTTACCACACCCATCACGGACCGATTACGCATCAATTCGATGGCAAACCTGTGGCCACGGCCATGATGTGGGATCCGGCACGGGCGCTGGAGCAGTCATTTATCCGAACCAAACAGGATTCATATGCCGGATTCAGGCAGATGATGGATATTCGTACAAACTCATCGAATAATACGGTGTACGCCGATGCAGACGGTAACATCGCATACTTCCATGGGAATTTTATCCCAAGGCGGGACCCATCTATTAACTATAGGCTTCCTGTGGATGGCAGCAACCCGGCTACAGACTGGCAGGGCTTGCATTCAGTGGATGAGAGTATCTTGGTATTTAACCCATCCAATGGCTGGATTCAGAATTGCAATTCCACACCCTATACCTCGGCCCTGGAGCATAGCCCGAAGCGGGGTGCGTATCCGAATTATATGTCTGCCGATCGCGAAAATTTCAGGGGAGTTCACGCTATTGACCTTTTAAAGGAAGCTTCGGATCTTACCCTCGATAAATTAATCGATCTGGCATACGACCCGCGCCTCCCTGCTTTTGAAGCCCTGATCCCCGGCCTTATAGAGGCCTACGACAGGCAGCAGAACCCGGAGCCCGGGCTAGAGGCGGCTATCGACACCTTACGGCAGTGGAATTTCAGGACTTCTGAAGGTTCCGTGGCAATGACCCTGGCGCATTTTTATGGCACCTCGTATGGGCGTACAGACAATCGCCCGCCTGGCTTGAGCGATATGGAGTTAATGCAGTACCTGGGTTCTGAATCCCCGGATGCTGAGCGGCTATCTGCCTTTAGGGAGGTACTGGAAACCCTGACCAGGGACTTTGGCCAGTGGTCAACACCCTGGGGAGAGGTCAATCGGTACCAGCGAATCAATGGCGACATCCGACAGCCCTTTGACGATTCCAAACCGAGCATACCCATAGGGTTTGCTTCCGGACGTTGGGGAGCCCTTGCCGCATATGGTGCGAGATACAACAACAACACCAAACGCATTTATGGAACCCGGGGTAACAGTTTTGTAGCAGTCGTGGAATTCGGAGAGAAGGTACGCGCCAAATCTATTTTGGCAGGAGGCCAGAGTGGTGATCCCGAATCGCCCCATTTCGATGACCAGTCGGAGCGATATGCCAAGGCAAAGTTTAAGGATGTCCCCTTTTACGAAGCAGATGTGCGCTCCAGAGCGCAGGAGGAATATCAACCGGGCAAGAGAAAGTAGGAACTGGGCTTTATTGAGCCTCTTTTACCACGATAAGGGAAGCCTTGGAACCTGTGGAAAGGAGCCATTTATTGGAGAACATCAACTTGCCATTTTCGTTGTAGACATCAATCTGAGCCGTATTCGGCCCGGAGGACCCCTGGTTCAGCGCTTCGAATTCAAGGCGGTTGAATCCTTCGTCCAGTTCAACATTGATTCCTTTGAAGGCCCCTGTTAACAGCACATTGGGTTCAACGACCATGCCATTGGCATAGATCCTAACCCGGTCTCCATCCACATATTCGTGATCGCGGCAGACAACCCCGATAAACTTGGAGGCTGTTTTTACATCCCCCAGGTACATATCCCCAAAGTGCTCAGATTTACCCTGCTGCCTTTCTGAGATATTTGGTTTGAGGATCAAATTATGGCCTGCCTGCTTTAACTCTGTATCGGGTTGCATTTTAACAGGCCTTTTATATAGATCATCGTTGAGGTTGAGATTCGGGGTTTTACCGAAGGTAGAAGGGGTCGAGAGCCCTAGGCCACTTGAGGTACTGGGGGTAACTCCTTTATCGGGATTTGCCTCAATTCTGAGTTTCCGACTATTGGGTATATCGGTCTGTGCGGATAAGGGTCCGGCAAAACAACATAGCGCGATAAAGGCATATAGGAATCGCATACAACCGATTTACAGGGTAAAATTAACAAATACCCTGCCAAACAAAGTTGTAAATTCGTTAAAATGCGCGGCTTTAATCCTGCAAGTGATAGTCTCTTGCAGCTATTTTCCAACTCCCTGTAACGACGCCCTGCTCTACAGTGAGTGCTTTTGGGTATTTAATTACCGTTGGGCAGATGTGCATGGGGATTGCATAGAATACCATTCCAACGGGCAGGGTGTCAGCTATTTCACTCTCAATCACCAAGTGTTCTTCACTCTGGCTTATTTGTTTGTTTTCCGGTAATTGGGGAAGATAAATCCGCGGAAAATCCATTTCTGCGGCCACAGCTTTATGCCCGAGATCGAGGCAGAAAATTCCCTGGGCCGGTTTGCTGATCAATCGGCACAATACCACAGCGGCAGGCAGAAAAGGCATTACAGGAAATTGGGCTCCGTAGCGGGCATCCCATAGCAGTGTTGTCCCAGGGCTCAGTTCCACGCCCTCCCTTTTGGCGTGGATCGGGAAGGTTGGAGATCCCCCGGCAATGATCACGGGTACATTTAAACCCTCCTTCCTCAGGGTTTCCCTAAAAGTTTCTACGCTTTTAAAAGCGGTGTCGCAATCTTTTTCCCTTACCGCCCTGTCAGGGTTTCTCAAATGTCCGTCGTAAAGGTGAATCCCACGACAATCCAGGTGGCTTGCTGAAGACATGCTCCTGTAGAGTTCGGCTGCCCGGGGGCCCGGGGAGATCCCTGTCCGGTTCATGCCAACATTCAAGTCAATAAAAACACCGAGTCGAACGCCTTCCGCTTCGCAAGTTTTTTCAAGGGCATTCAGGGCATTCAGATTATCGACAAGGCATGAAAATCGGGTGTGCGGATATTTCTTTTGCAGTCTTGCCATGCGGCGAATACCCGGTCCGATCAGGGGGTACGCTACCAGGACGTCCCCGGCCTTACACCGGGCCAGCAATTCAGCCTCCGCAAGGGTGGCACATTTAAATTTTCGGATTCCCACCTCCTGCTGCAGCCCTATAATCTCAGCCATTTTATGGGTTTTAATATGCGGTCTCAGGCGATCGGGACTCCCTGCAATTTTGAGCATTTGCCCAATATTATATGCGATACGCTCCGGGTAGATCAACAGGGCCGGAGAGTCTATCTGCTCCGTATCCTTAAGGGCATACCATGAATTCTGAGTTTCCGGGTCCATTTTAAAGCATTGGATTAGTTGCTGTGCAGTTTAAAAATCGCTTCAATTTCCACGGCTACATTCCCGGGCAGAAACATCCCTACCGCAGATCGGGCCCCAACCCCTTTTTCAGGTCCAAACACCTCTGCCATCAATTCGCTGTAACCATTAATTACATAGGGATAGTCGTGAAAATCGGGACTGCCGTTGACCATCCCGAGAGACTTGACAAGGTAATCCAGGGTGTCCAGAGGCCCGAAATGGGTTCGTATGGTTGACAGCATTGTAAGCCCAACCTGACGGGCAGCTGCCTTTGCCGCCTCCCGGTCAATGTCGATACCGGCGCGTCCACAGATGTACGAGCCGTCTGCCTTCATTGGCGCTTGCCCTGATACATACAGGTAGCCGTCCGTTACGCGAATGGGTTTGTACAATCCGGCCGGAGGTGGTGCTGGTGGCAGCTTCAGACCTAAGGCTTGTAAGCGTTTTTCGGGTGTTGTGTGTTCCATATGAATTTGTTTTATAAGAAAGCGTCGAGTATCAGTACCCCTATAAGTCCCATAATGCCAACCGTGGTTTCCATTACGGTCCATGTGCGGAGTGTATCCGCTACCGAAAGGTTGAAGTACTCTTTAAAGAGCCAGAATCCGCTGTCGTTGACATGGGAAAGCATCAGGCTGCCGGAACCAATGGCCAGGACCATGAGTTCAGGGGCGACTCCTGAAGTGCCGATCAGCGGAAGTACAATCCCTGCTGCGGTAAGTCCTGCTACCGTCGCAGAACCTACGCACACCCGGATTACCGTTGCGATTCCCCAGGCCAGGATAAGGGGTGATACACTGGACTGGGATAATAAGGCTCCAATGTACTGACTTACACCACTTTGGATAAGTACTTCTTTGAGGGCTCCCGCCCCGGCTATAATCAGGAGGACCATGGTGATCCCTGAAACCGAATCCCCTGCCGATGTCATCACTTCCTTCATCGTCCTGCCACGGGCCAGTCCGAGGGTATAAATAGCCACAAGGACAGATAGCAACATGGCGATCACCGGATTGCCAAGAAATTGAATCGCTTTGGAAATCCAGAGGGTTTCCGGAAGAAAAAATCCTGAAAGTGCCGCCATTCCGATCAATACAACAGGGAGCAAGGCCGTGAGAATACTTACCCAAATCCCCGGCATTTCCTCTTCTGAAAGTATTTTGGGGTTTACAAATTCCTTAAGCGGGCTCGCTGGAATTTTGGTAAAAAACCGCGACAAAAAGGGTCCGGCTACCGCGATGGCGGGAATGGCGATAAGAATGCCGTACAAAAGGGTTTTTCCCAGATCTGCCTGAAAAATCTCAGATATGGCCGTGGGTGCAGGATGAGGCGGGAGATATCCGTGTGTAACCGAGAGGGAGGCGAGCATGGGCATGCCGACATAGAGCAGGGGCAACCCGGTGGCTGCTGCCACTGTGAACACCAATGGCACAAGAATGACGAAGCCTACCGTGTAAAACATCGGAATACCCACAATAAAGCCTGTAAGTACTACAGCCCATTGTACATTCTTTTTTCCGAATCGGGAGACCAGCTGGGAAGTAATTCTCTGGGCTGCTCCACTATCTGCTACCAGTTTGCCCAGCATGGCGCCAAGGCCCAATATGATCAGCAGGAACCCCAGCGTATTGCCAATCCCGTCTTCGATAGCCGCCACCAGGGTTTCAAGATCCATGCCTTCAGCAAGGCCTACGGCCAGAGATACGATAATAAAGGCAATAAACGCATTGAGTTTAAAACGTGCGATCAGCAGGAATAACAGGAGAATCCCCAGGATAACAATTAACAAAGGCATTGCACAGGATCAGGTTGGTTTCGGTTTAAAGATACATTTTTCCCTATTCTAGTTCCAATTGGGCTAAGGGGAATAAGGCATCCTTTCTGTTTTGTCCCTGACTGTCTTTTTCAGCCCAAAAAAAGGATGTAACCATGGAAGAGGAAGAATAACCAGCTGGTAGAGGAGGTAACACCCCCCGAAAGTCCCGAAAGTAAGCATGAAGGCTTTAGGCCAGAATCCCCAGTTGAGATCCATAATGAAATATGCGATAATCAGTGTCAGGGTCTGATGAAGGATATAAAAAGGGTATACGGCCCGATTGAAATACCTAAGCCATTTACTGGGTTTGTTCAGGTAAACGGCACTATACCCGAAGAGCACGAAAATCCAGGTCCAGAGGTTGAAGACTTTAAAACCGGCCTCCGTGAAATGGCGCAAGGAGCTATCTTCGAATTGCCAGATCACAGCCAAAACAAGAAAACTGCCAATCCCGAGCATCAGGTTTCTTCTGCGATATCGGGTAACATTGTCCCAAAAATCCTCACCACTTGCCAATAGCAAGAACCCGTAGACAAAGAGCGTCCCGAAATTCAGTAATGCAAACCAGTCGCCTACCAGCGCATGGGTCACATTAAAGAAGGGCTCAAGCAGGGCCTCCATAAGGTAGAGGGGCAAAATAAACACGATCCAGCCCCATGGGCTTTTTAATTTGGCCCGGACCCAGGAAACCCCTTTTCCAGGTCGGTCAATGATCCGGCGGAAGGGCCAGGCCATCACCAGGGAATAAACCAGTAAATAGGGCAGAAACCAGAGGTGGTGCCAGCTCAAATTTCCCTCCGGGTAGATTCCGCTAAAGGCTTCAGAAGGAAAGTAACTCCAATAGGAGCCATGAAATTCCCCGTTTGCCAGGCGTTCTAAATACACCTGTGGTGGAACGATAAGGAGCATCCCGAAAATCAGCGGGATACCAAGGCGGCGTAAACGTTCCCAGGAGTACTGTGCGGGCGAACGAAAAGAATATGCGTAATACGTACCCATGCCCGAAATCAGAAAAAGGATGGGCAAACGCCATTGATTCACAAAGAGCATGGGCCATCGCAATTCCGGATAGATGACATTGTTTTTAAGATGCCAGCCCCAGGGGACGAAGAACATCCCAACATGGTAGAAGATCAAAAGGGCAAACACACCTACACGTAACCAGTCTAAATCGTAACGTCTTAATTTTTGCATCGGAAATTTTGTTTTAAATACCCGATCGGAATTTGAGCTATGAGGTCTTCCAGTGATGCCATAAAGTATTAGGTAATGGAGTAGTCCTTCAGGTATTGGGGCCCTTCAAGGACCAGTCTGACAACCCGGAGGTTTCCTTCATCCGAGGTGGAAATGAGCCATTTGATCAGCGTGATCTGACCCTTCTCTATTTCAATACCAGTGATGCTCCTGGGGTGTACACAACTCCCATCATTAAACAAAGGGATTTCACCGGGTTCCGGAAACCTGGGTCGGTGGGTATGTCCCACAATGGTCATTGTCAGATTGCGGCTCAGAATCCATTTCTTTAAGCGTTTCTCGATCCGAATGAGCTCTTTATAATTTTTTGCGGGAGAGGTGGGGTCTGCTATACCCCAGACTTGCAACGGTTTCCATAGAATTCGAACCATAAACCGGCTCCACCGCCAGAAGGTATAGTTCCACCAGTCCGCCTGGTGCCCGTGGCACAGAAAAATTTCCTGACCCGTACCCTCGTGTTCCAGGATTAGCCCTTCATGGTAGGTCAGGCCGTCGAACAGGGCTTTTTCCTTTCCGTCTATGGGTTCAAAGTAGGTGTGGAGATTTTCCTTCACTACCTCTGGGTCCTTGTATACCATGTCGTGATTCCCCCAAATCAAGTGAAGTCGATTATCGAGATGAAACAACTTCAGAAGCTGATATACGTTTTTATGGGCCTCAAAAATAGATTCGAACTTAATGTTTTCCCACAATTCATCTCCGTCACCCAGTTCGATATAGTGAAAACCGTTGTGGTAATACTGCTTAAGGGCATGGAAATAGATGTTGCGGTTGTTGGCGAATTCGTCCGCGAAACTGTTATCACCCCGGTGACAATCACTGAAAAAGATAAACTTGGAATCGTCGTTAAAGGGAATTCGCGTTGCTTGGGTATAAGCCCTGTCCAGACGTTTAGCAGATCCCATAAGTGGATAGAAGGGAATGTTAGGGTTATAAGAGGGAAGAAATCAAACAGGAGACCTGAGGCGGCTAAGCGGATTTCAAACCCTTTGAGTCATTAATTGTAAAGCCTTTTGAGTAAATATAGGAAAAAGCCCTGAGTCCGGGATTCGCGACCCAACCCCAAGACCAGGTTCAGTAGGAGAAGCCGGAAATCTCAGTCAGAGGCCAACTACCTAAGGGATACCATAAGGGAATTAGGGCTGCAATGAGGCTGCAGTAAATGAGTGGAATTTCCAGTTTTGACGTGGCCATTTATCCGATATGTAGGAATAGTAACACATTGATAATAAAACTTTTGTAATTTTGTATCCACATGGGAGACTAACATACAAGACTCCTTTTGGTTCAGGTATGGAACAACAACTACCCTTTAAGATACTGATCAGCTTTGACAAGTTTGTCAGGTATTATGAAGAACTCGCAAAATCCGGGAACAAATTCGAGCGCAATAAGGCGGCGCGGATTCTGGAAGCGCAAAAACCGTATCCTGAATTACGCGAGGGTTTTACCGATGTTGCCACACTGGAAAAACATCGGGAGGTGCTGCAAATACTCCTTACCGATGCATTTTCAGGAGTGTTGAGCGACAACGAAATCAAGGCGGTTTCCCTCCCTTATGTCAATGTCCTTTTTAACCCATCCCGTCGTCTCAAAAAAATATTGGAGGCTGCTGGGCCGGGGTACGAGCCGATCTTACAGAATGGGGATGAGGACTTTGATTACATCATGGCCTGCACGGTAATATTAAATTTTTACTTTGGATATCATTTGGATTTCACTAGGCCCTACACCTTTCAAATCCCCAGTGCAGAAGGAGTGATGCATTATTATCGGGTGATGTACAACGCGGATTTTATGGAAATCATTCCTCAAAAAGGCGCTCCTGAAATTACGCAGAAGGATGTAGATGAACTGTTGGCCAGGCCGCATGACGTGGAATTTTGGAAAAGCAAGATTCCCCCTAACAGTTTTGTTTCAAAGGGGTTTGTTATTGCAAATCTGTTTAATGCGACCAGTGAATACGCCATCTCTGCTATCAAGTCCAGCCTGATTGGCCGGATGGATAGGCGCACGGAAAATTTTATTGATGGTCTTGAAGACACATTCCGCTCATTTTTTGATTTACAAGATCTGAAAATCGGGTTTATTACCTATAGCGAGTACAGGAACGCTTTTGAAAAAGTAGAGGGGAATCGCGTTAAAAGCTTTATCCTGAAGGATCAGAGTGCCAAGGAATGTAAAAAGGCGCTTTGTATCGGATCCTACGAAAAACTTATCGAACAGCATTCGTATCACGTAGTGCCGGATGTTGCTAAATTTCTTGAAAACTCAAAAGGGAATGCCTTGTACAAGGGACTTTTGAAGCAGGGGATCGAAAGCGCCATTTTTGCTCCTATAACCGATCAGGGTGAATTACTGGGTGTTCTGGAACTCGTATCTGCCAGAGCGAATGTACTCAACGGGGTAAATGCGACCAAATTGGACGATGTCATGCCCTATTTAGCCGCGACTATATCCCGTACAAAAACAGAGGAAGCCAATTTGATTGATGCGGTAATCCAGCATGAGTGTACAACCATTCACGATTCAGTCCTTTGGAGATTCAAGGAAGAGGCCAGGCGCTTCATAAGATCTGATGAAGAAGGCAAACGGCCAAATTTCAAGGAAATATCCTTTCGCGATGTACACCCCCTTTTCGGACAGGTCGATATTAAGGGATCCTCCGAGGCCAGAAATAGCGCTGTTCAGAAGGACCTGCTTATTCAGTTATCAGCGATACGCTCCATTCTCCAACGTTTGCTTGATGACTTCGGGTTACCCATTTACGAGGAGTTGATCTTCAGGGTAAACGAACATATGACTGAGATTAATGAACTTCTGCTCAATAATGCAGAACAGAGCATATTCAATTTTGTCAGGGAGGAGATCATTCCGGTTTTCAGGCATGTTAAGACCCTGGATAAGGATCTCAGGGATCTGGTAAAGTTTTATGAGGAAGGGATAGACTCCGAAATGCAGGCCTACTATGATCATAGAAAGAATTACGACATCAGCGTACGGCAGATCAACCAATCCCTGACACGACACCTGGACCAGCGTCAGGAAGAGGCTCAGAAAATGTTTCCGCACTATTATGAACGGTATCAAACCGATGGGGTGGAACACAATATGTATATCGGAACCTCAATCGTACAGGACCGTACTTTTGACCATTTGTATTTGCAAAATCTCAGGCTTTGGCAACTGCAGGTGATGTGTGAAATGGAGAATGCCCATTACAGGATTAAGCCCACACTTCCGATATCCCTGGATGTTGCCTCACTCATCATGGTGCACAATACAGAGATCACCATTCGGTTCAGAATGGATGAGAAGCGCTTCGATGTAGATGGCACATATAATGCGCGGTATGAAATCATCAAAAAACGCATTGATAAAGCTTATATCAAGGGAAAAAGGGAGCGACTCACACAGCCCGGCAAGATGGTGATTGTCTATTCTCAGAAGAGTGACGAATTGGAATACCTCGGATACATCTCATTTTTGAGGTCCAAAGGCTACTTTACGGACGCCATTGAAATTGTAGACCTGGAAAGTGTTCAGGGTGTTTCCGGATTGAAGGCCATAAGGGCCGATATTCTATACAGCAGGGATGCGGAAGAGCAGCGCACGTATACCTATCAGGATTTGATGGAAACCCTGGAATCATAAACTCCTTGATTAAACCGGAATGCCCGAACCTCCGTAGAGTGTCAGAGCGAGGAAAAACACCAATACGGAAAGTACCATCCCTATAATAAAAATGGTATAGGTCCATCTGAGTAATTTATACTTTCGATTCAATACCAGGCCCAGATAATACAGATCCATCGTCAGACTGTCGTAAACGTACGATTGATCCTTGACCAATTCACCCATAGCCCATTTGAATTCGTTCAGGTCCATTTTATGGAAATTTCCAAAAAAGAGCAGATTCACTTTCTTTTTTTTGACATCCTCACGTGAAAATGCCCCGCTGGTCACATTGGGGCGGGTTGCCATTACAGAAAGGATCATAGAGGCTATACTGAATATACAGAAAATGACCGTTGGGAGGATAAGGTAGTAATTGCTGGGGGTGTCCAGTTTGGGAAGCAGGTTTGAAATCACCAAGGAAAGGATAATGGCATTCACAGAAAGCAGGATATTTGCTTTTGTATCAGCAATATCACTGAGTTTCATATGATTTCTCATGGTAACGCGAAACAGGGTTTGGACTCCCCGTTCCGGATTCTCCTGCTTATATTGGGCTTTGAGTTGTTCTTTCTTCCTCAGTTTCTTTTCGCCCTTGCGCTCCTTGATCAGTTTCTGGAGGTTAATGTCCTTGCCTGCCTGCCAGTGTTCTATTGCATAATCCGTATTATAGCGATGTTCCTTTTCAAGCATCTCGATATTCGCTGCCCGCCACTGGTCACTATTGTAATCCGCTATGTCCAGAAGCTTTAATTCTTCCCTGAGACGTTCCGAAATCCCTGTAAATTCCTTTGAACCCAGGTGGGAGGAATCGGCATCCCTGATGATCTCCTCTTCCAGGGTTTCCGGCTTGTGATACCGCATGGTAGCGGTGATAATCCCGCAAACTTTTTCGATGAGTTCGGGTTTGGCCTTCTGGCTCCCAAGAAAATCTCGGGCTATATCACAGCTGTGTTTTTCATGATCCGCAACGCTTTTGCTATATCCGGTATCGTGTAACCAGGCCGCGAGTAACAGGGCCTCACTATGCTCCTTTGACAAGGCATAGTGATCGATTAAATCTTTCGTACTTTGTACCACGCGCAGCGTATGGCTCATATTGTGATAGAGGAAACGCTCGTCCAGCTCCTGGGTCAGGAGCTGATGCACAAAAGATTCAACGGATTTCAGGAGATTCGTCATGAAATTTATCCTTAAGGCTACAAAGTACAAAAAATTCAAGGGGATTCCTTTTTCTCTTAGCCGATCCTTTGTGCTGGTGGTATTGTTTTTCAGTGTCTGTTCCTGTGCTACCTATGAGCCCAAATACACCGACACTGAAAAGGCTGTGCCGATTGAGGATGCCAGCATCCCTGAGCACATCTTCTACCTTATTGGGGACGCCGGGTATTCCCCTATGGACAGCCTGAACCCGGTGCTGTTGCGATTTCGGGACCGACTTAACAAAGCCCCTGAAAATAGCACCGCTATTTTCCTCGGTGACAATATTTACCCGGCAGGACTTCCGGGGCCGAATAAATCCAAAAAGGCGTATAAAACGGCGGTAAGCCATCTGGAGGCACAGCTAAAGACCTTTGAGGGGTTCAAAGGAAGGCCGATTCTCATCCCGGGTAACCACGACTGGTACAGTGACGGGATCAGGGGACTAAAGCGACAGGAGCGCTATGTGGAGAAGTACCTGCAAACAAAGAACAGCTTTCTGCCTGAGAACGGCTGTCCCCTGGAAACCGTATCGATTTCAGATGATATACACCTCATCATTATAGATACCGAGTGGTATCTGGAGGACTGGGACCGGACGCCCAGTATCAATGACGATTGTACGATTAAAACACGCGGCCTTTTTTGGGCGGAACTCGAAAGTGAGATAAAGAAAAATGCTGATAAAACCATCCTCATTACGGCCCATCATCCCATCTTTACCTATGGGGAACACGGGGGGTACTTCAGTGGGCGCCAGCAGTTTTATCCCACGGGTAATGTAGGGCCATTGCCAGGGCTGGGATCCTTACTAAACCTGTTCCGTAAAACGAGCGGTGCCTCTACAGAAGACCTCTACAACCCCAGGTACCAGGAGATGCGTAAACGCCTGGTCACCCTGGCCTCTTATGGGGAGCGGGTGCTGGTTGCCTCGGGCCACGAGCATACGCTGCAGTATAACGTAGAGCAGGACTTACCTCAGATTGTAAGTGGTGCGGGGGCAAAAACTGGCTCCACAAAGCTTTTGGGGGGAAGCCAGTTTTCAACCGGTATGGGAGGATATGCCATCCTGTCCATATACGGCGATGGCAGTTCGAGAGTCAGTTATTTCGGAGTGGATTCGGAAGGAGTGGAATCTCATCTTTTTACAAGTGGGGTGTTCGATAAACCGGATATGGAACGCAGGGGGGATTTTCCAGAAGTTCAGGACGAATTGGTGAAAGCATCCGTATATCGCCCTGATGAGGTTGAGAAAAGCAGGTTTTACAGAGGTCTTTGGGGAGAACGTTACAGGGCCTATTACGGGATGGAAATCGAGGCCAGAACGGTCGACCTCGACACGCTTTACGGCGGATTGGTGCCTGTTCGCAGGGGGGGAGGCCAGCAATCCAAATCCCTGAGGCTTAGACATCATAGCGGAAGGGAATACGTGATGCGGGCCATAAGGAAGCAGGCCGAGCAAAATCTTCAGGCAATAGCCTTCCAGGAGCAGTATATTATTGGGGATTTTGAAGGAACGGCCCCGGTAAGTTTTCTCCAGGACATGTATACGGGAAGCCATCCCTTTGCACCTTTTGCAATTGGGCTGCTTTCGGACTCCGTACAGGTGTATCATACAAATCCCAAGTTGTATTATGTGCCCAAACAAGAGGCTTTGGGAAAATACAATGAAGATTATGGGAATGAGCTTTACATGATTGAAGAACACGTCTCTAAAAAAGTATCGGAACTCGAGGTTTTTGGAGATCCCAGGAAGATCCTGAGTACCAGTGAGCTTTTGAGTCGTTTGAGAAAGGATGAAAAATTCCAAATCGATACTACCTGGTATATTCGATCCCGGCTTTTTGATATGCTAATTGGCGATTGGGATCGGCATCAGGATCAGTGGCGCTGGGGCGAATTTCGCGAACCGATAACCAGTCATATCATTTACAGGCCTATTCCAAGGGATCGGGATCAGGTTTTTTCCATTATGGGGGATGGATCCCTGGGGTGGTTGCTTACACGCACGGTCCCGGCCGTGAAGAAAATGGAGGGTTTCGGGCCGGAAATGCGAAACCCCGCGAACTTCAACACAAATGCTTTTACCCTAGACCGGACCTTGCTGGGCGAAACAGATCTGCGCACGTGGTTGGAGCAGGCGAGATACATACAGGATCGCATCTCTGTGGAGGTGATCGATCGATCGTTTGAGGGTTTCCCCAAAGAAGTTCGGGACGCAACCCTGGAGGGAATAAAGTCGGATTTGCTGGATAGGGGCAGGCGCCTCACGGAGTATGCAACCCAATATTACAACGAGCTACAGGAATATGCATTGGTTCAGGGTACGGACAAGGATGATCTTTTTGAGATCAACGGGCTCAAGGGGGGAGGCGTATCGCTCAAAGCATATCGAATCATAGACGGTCAGAAAACCCATAAGTTTTACGATAAGGTCTTCAGACCCGAAAGTACAAAGGAAATCTGGCTGTACGGCCTTGATGATGCGGACCAGTTCGAAATAAACCTCCCCCGGGAAAATCGGATTAAAACCCGGATCATTGGCGGACTTGGCAAGGACATCTACATTGTTTCATCTGGGAAAAAGGCGCGAATTTACGATCACAAATCCAAGAAATCAGAAATACGGGGATCCGGTAGCGCTCCCGTATTGCTGACCGATGACTACGAAATTAACTCCTATGAACCCCTTAAACCGGGGACTAAAACCAACCAGGTCCTGCCTGTTCTTGGCTTTAACCCTGACGATGGCATTAAAGTTGGATTGGGCTATACCTATACTCATTTTGGCTTCCTTCGCAATCCGTATACGACCCGTCATTCTATAAAGGGTGCCTATTTTTTTGCCACCAACGGTTTTGAACTGGGGTATTCCGGAGAATTTGCGAGGATTCTCGGGAAATGGAACCTGCTTCTCGATGCAGCCTATACAAGCCCGAATTTCACCTTTAACTTTTTTGGTTTTGGCAATGAAACCCCCAATCCGGATGATACATTGGGATTGGATTATAACAGGGTACGTATGCGGATATTGAATTTTAAACCGGGTCTGTTGTGGAGGGGACCCCTTGGGGGATCCATGAACGCAGGAGTGTCCTTTGAACGCGTGATCGTAGAGGAGACGGAAGGGCGGTTTATCGAAACCTATTATCAGGAGACCGACGCGGAGAGTGAATCACAGTTTTTTGGCCTTGGAGGGAAGTATCAGTATTCCAATCAGGACAATGCAGCCTATCCCACGCTGGGAATGGGCGTCTCCCTGGAGGCTGGTTACAAACGAGAGGTCTCGGGCAGGGAAGAGGATTTCGGGTATATAATCCCGACCCTCTCGCTTGATCATCGCATAACTACTTCGGGGAACCTGGTACTGGCCACCAAATGGAAAGCCCATTTTAATCTGGGGAATGGCTATACGTTTTTCCAGGGGGCCCAGATAGGGGCAAATGACGGCCCCCGGAGTTATCGAAACCAAAGGTTCACAGGGAAAACTTCCTATTATCAGGTCACAGATCTGCGGTATCAGTTCAGACAAATGCGGACTGCACTTTTTCCGATGTCCCTGGGGCTGTTTGCGGGCTTTGATTACGGAAGGGTGTGGCAGCCTGATGACCCTTCACGCAGGTGGTATACTTCCTACGGCGGTGGCCTCTTTCTGGTCGGCGCGAAACGTTTTAGTTTAAATACGTCGCTTTTTCACGGATCAGAAGGCTTCCGGTTTTCCTTTGGCTTTGGCTTTGATTTTTGAGGAAGCGGGAATTCGTATAAATATCCGCCTGAGTTCATCATGCGTTCGTCAGCGAGGTAAAGTAGCGTATTGTTGACAAAACACACAGCCTCCAATTGGGTGGAAGCGCCAACATCCAGCATCTGGGTGGGTCCGTTTCCAAATTTCTTTTCCCTGAAGTCTTCGAATACCCAAAGCGTGCCATAGCCCAGGAGCACGAGTCGGTTTCCATCAGGAGACAAGGCAGCGTCAGTAACCCTGCACTTCTTCCGTTTTTCACAGGTCGCAAACTGCAATTCCTTTTTTGCAGTATAGGTGCCAGCCGAGTCCGGGATACTATAAACATGGGCAATGCCATCAAAAGGATCGGATTGATTTTTTGTAATGATATAGAGCCGGTCCCCGAAATGAAAGAATCCTTCTGCATCAAATCTTCGGTTGGAGAAGGGGGGAGGGAACTCCTTCTGATCCGGGTATTTAAAGTGAATTTTCTCTGCGGGGATTTTATCCCCCTTTTCCAATAGCGGATTGGGTAATTTATAGATCAAAAGATCTGTCCGACTACTTTTATTATTTCCAAAATCGCCGATATAAACATTTCCAAGACTATCCTTTGTGAGGCCTTCCCAGTCTTTATTCTTAGCGTTGGAAACCTTAAACTCTTTTTGGAGCTTCCCATTGCGATCTACTCCGTAAAGCACATCTTTATTGCCGCCATCCTCTATTACCCAAAGAATTTGGCCGTCCAGAGTCGTCATCCCGGAGCATTCGTTAATCCACTTTGGCAATTTGGCATCTGGTTTAAGGGTGTCCTGGGACTGACATCCCACAAAAAATAAAACTCCTAAGAGCCCTGAAAGCAACTGCATTGACCTTACTTTTAAGTCATCGAAAATACGGTTCTCACCGGCCAAAATGAAATCTGTGGATAAAATCCCCTCTTTTATCCAGATATGTGCCCGAATACGGACAGGGATACGATACTTTGGGAATAATCCAATATATTTAAAGGCCAAACAAACCAAACCGTTATGATCGGAATCCTGTCTTTTGTCGGATTTACAGCCATGGTGGGAATTATTTCCTACTATGCCACAAGGTCCACAAATGAAAAAACTTCAGATGGATATTTTTTAGGAGGTCGAAGCCTGACAGCCGGGGTCATTGCCGGATCCCTCCTGCTTACCAACCTTTCCACAGAACAGATTGTCGGGCTCAATGGGAGCGCGTATCGGGATGGTTTATCCGTAATGGCATGGGAAACCCTGGCAGCTATTACCATGGTAATCACTGCACTATTCCTGTTGCCCAGGTATTTAAAAGGAGGCCTCACAACCGTACCCCAATTCCTGGAAAAACGCTTCGACGTCCCTACAAAAACGATTACTTCGGCCCTGTTTTTAACGGGCTATGTAGTCGTGTTACTGCCGGTAATCCTTTATTCGGGGTCAGTTGCGATTAGCGGCATGTTCGATTTCCCGACCTTGCTCGGAGTATCAGAATCCGCTGCCATCACCATTTGCATCTGGGGGATTGGGATTATTGGGTCTATTTACGCCGTATTCGGAGGCTTAAAAGCTGTAGCTGTTTCAGATAGCATCAATGCTGTAGGGCTTCTGATCGGGGGGTTTCTGATTCCCTTTTTCGGACTTATGGCCATTGGTGACGGAAGTGCATTAAATGGTTTGGAAACGCTAATGGCAACAAATCCTGAACGTTTTGATTCCACTGGGGAGTCCTGGCAGGAAGTTCCGTTTATTACAATTTTTACAGGGATGATGCTGGTTCAGTTATTCTATTGGGGGACGAACCAACAGATTATCCAACGCGCCCTTGGCGCAAAGAACCTTCAGGAAGGCCAGAAAGGGCTCCTCCTTGCAGCCTTTGTAAAAATCCTGGGGCCCATTATCCTTGTATTGCCAGGGATGATCGCCTATCACTATTTCGAGGGGGGGCTCTCCTCGAGTAACCTCGCATATCCCGAACTCGTCAGGGCTGTTTTGCCCAAATACCTCGTGGGCTTCTTTGCCGCCGTGCTCTTTGGGGCGATACTGAGTTCTTTTAACAGTGTTCTAAACAGTTCGGTAACCCTTTTTGGGATCGATATTTACAAACAGCATATCAACCCGGATGCTCCCGAGCGTACGGTGGTCAAATACGGTAAAATATTCGGGATTTTCCTGGCGCTTGCCGCGATGTTTGTGGCTCCCATTATTGAGAATGCAGGAAGTATTTTCCAGTACCTCCAGGAGGTAAATGGCATTTACAGCATCCCCATCCTGACCATTATTGTAGTGGGTTACCTCACCAGGCGCGTTCCTGCCATTGCTGCTAAAATCGCAATTTTTATGGGCTCCGGTCTCTACATTGTCAGCCAGTTCATCATCGGCCCGAACCGGGTAGAAGCGGCATTGGCCAAAGCCAGTGAAAGTGGGATAACCGGAGAAATTGCCCTCAGGCAAATAGAGGCAGACGCCTACCCGCATTACCTGCACATCATGGCACTATTATTTGTCCTGAATGTGATCCTGATGCTGGTCATTGGTAAAATATGGCCTAATAAGGAGCCTTTCAAACTCGAGTATACCAATCAGGTTGAAATCACCCCATATAAATATGTCAAGCAAGTGGGTATGGCCATTGTGGCCATCGTGGTGCTGATTTACATCTATTTTGCCCAATAAGGACCCTGCGTTACGGAACACCGGTTCTGTTAAAAACCTGAGATCCCGGTGGTTCGTACGGGTTGCCTGCCCACTAAGGAATAGGGCTTTCCTGTCGCCTTATCAAATATATCTGTTGATGAGGTTTTCCAGCATTTCCTGTTTCCCGCTGTAAAGGGGCAATTCACCTTGTGCAACGGCAATGTCGTACAGGTCTGTAAGACTGAGTTTTCCCATTTCGAAGGCTTTTCCATTTCCGGATTCGAAGGATTCATACCTTTTTTGCCTCAATTCACTGTAGTTGGATTCAGTGAGGATGCGCTCTGCGATAAGCAGCGCCCGGGCAAAGGTATCGGCGCCACCAATATGGGCCAGAAACAGGTCTTCAGGGTCGGTGGAGTTTCTCCTGAGTTTTGCATCAAAATTTATCCCTCCCCCCTGCAGGCCTCCGGCTTCCAAAAGGGTAAGCATCATTAAGGTTACCTCATTGAGGTTGTTTGGGAACTGGTCGGTATCCCAACCGTTCTGATAGTCTCCGCGGTTGGCATCAATACTACCTAACATCCCGTGGGCCGCTGCGATTTCCATTTCGTGCTGCATGCTATGCCCTGCCAGGGTAGCGTGATTCACCTCCAGATTCAGTTTAAAATCATCCTGAAGGCCGTAATGTCTGAGAAAGCCGATGACCGTAGCAGCGTCGTAGTCGTACTGGTGTTTCATGGGCTCCATCGGCTTGGGTTCAATAAAGAAAGTACCTGTGAATTCCTTGCTTCGCGCATAATCCCTGGCCATACCCAGGAATCGGCCCATATGATCCAGTTCTTTGTCGATTTTGGTGTTGAGCAGGGACATATAGCCTTCACGGCCACCCCAAAAAACATAATTTTCGCCTCCAAGTGCTATTGTGGCATCCAGAGCCCCTTTGATCTGAGCTCCGGCGCGTGCCAGCACCCTGAAGTCAGGATTTGTGGATGCCCCGTTCATATACCGGGGGTGGCTGAAGCAATTTGCGGTTCCCCAAAGGAGTTTTACCCCGGATGCTTCCATCTTCGCTTTGAGATAGGGCAGCGTATCCTGAATTCTTTTTTCAGATGCCTTCAGGGTCGGTGCTTCCTGAACCAGGTCAAAATCGTGAAAACAAAAGTATTCAAAACCGAGTTTTGTAATAAACTCAAAGGCGGCATCTGCTTTATTCCTTGCCGCTTCCAGAGGATCGCCAGCAGCATCCCAGGGGTGCTGTAGTGTCCCAGGCCCAAACGGATCTGCTCCGGTTCCACAGAAGCTGTGCCAGTAGGCTACAGCGAATTTAAAATGTTCTTTCATGGGCTTGCCGGCAACGCGGCGTGCAGGGTCGTAATATTTATAGGCAAGCGGGTTATCCGAGTCTTTTCCTTCAAAGGGAATATGTCCGATTCCCTTGAAATATTCCTTATCTCCGATCAATGGCATGTCTAGTTTTTTAGTTGGTTTTGAAGTTCACTTTTCCATCTGATGTATGCATTCTGGTAGCTTGTGACCGATTTCGGGGGAGCGATTGTTGCCAGATAATCCCGTCCGGCTGAAAGTCGCATCGTCTTTTCGAGGCCATGTTTGTGGACCATGCACGCTCGCGCGGCACCTACAGCCCCAGTTACCTGATAGAGCTCAATAGGGGTCTGACCCAGTGCCGCCAGCGTTTCTGTAAAAATGGTGGATTGAAATAGGTTGTCATTGCCGGCCCGAATCGTGTCAAAGGGAACCCCTTTTGTTTCCATGAGTTCCATCCCATAGCGAAAGGCAAAGGCAATTCCTTCAAGGGTCGCCCTGCATAAATGGCCTTTTTGATGTCGGTTAAATTCCAGACCCGTAAAACTTGCTTCCATTCTTTTGTTTTCGAGCATACGCTCTACCCCATTGCCGAATGGAAAGCACTTCAGACCCTCCGAGCCAATGGGGATTTTCAGGGCCAGTTCATTCATCTGATCGTATCCGGTAACCCCGAGTTGGTCTTTCAGCCAGCGGTAGGCACTACCCGCTCCGTTGATGCACAATAATTGCCCGATGCGGATGACTTCCCTCGAGTGGTTCACATGTGCAAAATGGTTGAAACGCCTGAGTTCCTCCACATCCGGGTCGTCGGTAATCCCATAGAGCACTCCGGAAGTACCCCCGGTCGCGGCTATTTTTCCCGGCTCGAGGACATTGAGGGTAAAGGCATTATTGGGTTGGTCTCCTGCCCTGTAAAGGATGGGGGTTCCCTCGGCCAGGCCTGTCGCTCGTGCGCCTTCTGCACTTACCGTGGCCTGTTCTGAGAAGGTGGAGACGATTTCAGGGACCAGGGAATTGGGAATTCCCCAGTGGTCGAATAACCAAAATGCCGGTTGTCCTTTTTGGAAATCCCAGAGAATTCCTTCGGAAAGGCCGCTGGCCGTGGTTTGTCGTTTGCCGGACAGGCGGTACGCCAGATAGTCCCCTGGGAGAAAAAAGGTCCTGGTCCGTTCAAAAGCCTCTGTCTCGTGTTGTTGCATCCACCTCAGTTTTGAAGCGGTAAAGTTCCCGGGTTCATTCAGTAACCTGGCCCGGCAGAGGTCGGCTCCCAAAGCTTCAAAGGTTTGGTCACCAATGGAAACAGCGCGGCTATCGCACCAGATAATGGAGGGTCTTACAACATCTCCCTCGGCATCTAAGGTTACCAAACCGTGCATTTGATAGGCAATGCCAATTCCGACAATGGTCTCCGGTGCAACTTTCGTTTGGGACAGGACTTCCCGGGTTCCCAGGCAGAAGCATTCCCACCATCGCTCGGGATCCTGCTCTGCCCAGCCTGTCTCTGGGGCGTCGATTTTAAGTTCTTCCGCCGGAGTCTTCACCAGGGACAGTACTTCACCTGTTTTAGAATCTACTAAGGCTGTTTTTAAAGAAGAGCTACCCAGATCGAAGCCGAGAAAGTACATAGGGTATTTACGGGTTTAAGCACTGGGCCGTTATTCCCCTAAGATAAAAAAACCCGCTTACTTTCGGGTGAAAGTACGCGATGTCTTTCCGGAACCCTTGCGGGAATAAGTGATGAGGTTATTATTCTTCCTCTGTCTCCTTCAACGGCAGAAAGATATCTGCCTTCCAGTTGACCACATCCATACCCATGTTTGGATTGTTAAAGAATACTTCTACCGGAGTTTCTTCCACATCCAGCCCTTCCTTTTCAGCATAATCCAAAAGCGCATACCAGGCTCTGTCTGAAGTGATGTAGTTCCCGTTATAGGTAGCCTTTAGGGCCCTTTTTGGAAAGATACGGTTGTATTTAATTTTCGGATGCCTGGGCAGGTTTTCGGATCGGATAATAGGAAAACAAAAACGAAACTCAAGGCTGTCGGTTGCTCGATCCCAATTATCGACTAAAATCATGGGCGGGCCATTCATGGTCACGCCATTGCCGACGAGCACATCGCTGAGCATCATATAAGTGTCCATCATGCCCCCAGCCTTGCCGTGCTGTGTTGTTTTAAGGTCGACATAGGCGTAAAAAGTGCTTGGGAGTTCCGACTCACCCTCTATTTGCACCTTAAAAAGGTCGATGTGATCATTGAGTTCATTGACAAATTTGGTCACATAGTTAACGCTTAGACGCTCAATTGCCGATTCCTTAAAGGGAACCAAAAGTTTGTTCTTCAGGCTGTGATCACGGTCTTTTATCCGCACGGTCACTTTGGATGTATTTTCGGTCAGCGGTGTGATCTCCCAGTTGTAAATATGGACAGAATCCCCAACCTGAACGCGCTGCTCGAGATGATAAAGGTCTTCCTGGACCACGGCACTTCCCGGAACACCCACGGTATTGTTCCAGAGTTTAATAGACTGGTTTATGGTGCCGGGAAAGGTCTTTGCTTCAAAGCGAATGATATAGTCGTAGGGATATATGAAAAAGTATCCCACCAATGCGATAAAAATTACAATCAGGATCCCAAAAACCGTTTTTCTCATTTGGTACAATTAAATAACAAAGTGTTGCTCAATCAGTTTATTTGTTCTGACTCTCGGATAAAGCGGCTACAGGTGCTGCTTTTTCCTCCATCCGGAGATTTGCAATAACGAAAGCGCCCAGATCGCGACCTTGTTTAACACCGACTTCCACAGCTTTACGGTAATGGATCCCCCCATACATCCGGCTGATGGCGGCTTCATCAGCTGCCTGACGGAATGAGGTGAAACTCCGTACGGGAAGCCCGTATTTGAGTTCGGTATCATCGTCGAAGGCGAAATCTTCACCAAAGATATCGGTAAGTGCCACGGCAGCAGCTCCCGATACTACGCTGTGCCCGCTGGTGTACTCCGGAAAGGGAGGGGTCTGCAGTACAGGCTTCCAGCTGTCATCTATGTATTCGTTTATGAGGGTTTCCGGCCGAATGAGGTTGCTTCGGTATTTTTCGTCCCAACAACTGATAAAGGCATCTGCCATGGCAATGGCGGCTTTGGCATACGCATACGTTGTTTTGTCGAAATCACTTCCGGTATCCCGGCAGGCTATTTTGGTAATACCCATCCAATGTGCACCCGGGCTGATTTTTTTTGTCGCAAACATCAGGTGGCCCCGGGTAACAGAAACATAGGGATTGCAATCCCAGAACTGGGCAATGGCCACTTCTTCAGAAGTATCCCCTCTTTCAGTAATGTCGTTACTGATGTCGTAGACTTCTTTAACCTCCTTATAAAAGTCAGATCCCTCTTTCATGTCAAAAGGGGGTGGTGGCGAAGGTTTGAACTGGGCTGCAGAGTCAATGACAAATGGCCTGATTTTATTCCAGTGGGGTTCAATCCCTTCCATGTATGAAGGTGGGGTTGGCTGCCAGCGGGACGGATCGTCCGTGTCCACAGTGAATTTAGACATGGTTCGCGTCTGATCGTAATTATCGCCTTTCATCCATGCGGCGATAAATTCAGCCACTTCCAAGCCATAGGTCCTGGAGGCTTCAAATTCTTTCGGATTGCGTTTTTCCCATACCCCGTAAAGGCTGTCCCGGAAATCCGTGACTTTCTCTTCGGAAAAAATCAGCCTTCTTCCAAGATCCATGTGAGCGATTACGGCGGCAAGGCGATAATTGACGGGAGATTCGGCACTGGGTTTTGGAATTCCTTCCAACCCGGATACCTGCCCCTGCAGGGAGCGATACGAATCATTGTGCAGTGCCATGATCTCATAGGCCGCTATACTGGGATAGGCGTACACCCTGCTTGCGACCGGCGGACTGAAGATATCGTGAACCATAACCTCGGTGAGCCTGTCCGTGGAGGCGTGCAGTTGCTCAGCCATTATTTCTATAGGTTCCGAGGGTTGGCTGCAGGCGGCCAGTAAAAGGACCAGGCCAGCTGTAAATACAAAAGGTGATTTCATGGGTTTCATTTATTCGGTATTAATTGGTAAACTTCGGCAGCTTCAGCATTATATACGACCAGCAGATGCGCCTGGTTGTTCATTTCTATCACTGACATATGCCTGACAGACTTATTCATAAAATCAAGGCCGATTTGATTCCCGGGAAGGATTTCGGTTTCCCCTGAAATCAATGCACCCGGAAACGCGTCAAACCTACCCTGATAGGGTTTAACGCCAAAATAATTTCCCCCTGCCAAAACCTCTGTTTTTCCATCCCCGTCGAAGTCATAGGAAAGGAATGACATTACCGGAGCTACTTGCATTACAGTTGGAAACGGGCTGAACTCAAACGTTCCGCCTTCATTCTTAAGATACCCGGAGCGCAACTCGGTTGCTTCGTATAATACGGCATCCTCCAATACTTTGGCTTCAAAAATCGCTTCAATGGGTTTGCCTGCAAAGTCCTTGTAATTTGGATATTTCTTGCGCAGGCTGACCATTTGGGATCCGAGTTCATCCAAACCAACCAGGGGGTAGTAAGCGCCGTTTTTGGCAGTAGCAATGACGGTTTCGGTACTTCCGTTGGAATCAAAATCTGTGTAATACATCCTTAGCGGCTCGTTTGTGGATGCCGTAAATTTGGAATTGGTCCCCCAGTTCCCCAACAGATAATCCAGATCCCCATCCTGATCAATGTCGTAAGGGATGATCGACTGCCAGAGTCCGGCTGCCCCCTGAAGGCTGATTTCTTCAAGGTTGCTTCCCGTATTTCGGAAGAAACGCGGATGCATCCATTCACCCACTACGATAAGATCGGCAATGCCATCTGAATCAAAATCGCTCCAGGTCGCATCAGTAACCATTCCGAGGGATTTGCCTTTAAATGTTTCTGCCACCTCAAAACGCCCTCCCTTGTTTTCGAGGAGATAACTGTCGGGGAGTTTCCCGAAACTCCCGGTAATGCTTTGGTTCCCCAGGAAAAGGTCCAGATCTCCATCCCCGTCGAAATCAAAGGGCCGGATCACCGAAGTGTTTGCATAGTTCTCAGGTAGCGAATGGGGTGTGTAACCCTCAGCCGTATTTTTGAAATACCGATCGAGCAGGGGTGGGGCTGTTCCAAAATAGTCGCCGCCACCAGAGCCCAGGATAAGGTCATTTGATCCCGTCCCATCCAGGTCGGTAATAAGGGCCGCAACATCTTCCTGAAGGCTGTCTATGGGAATCTCTCTTGCAGACTGCCTGATAAAACTACTGTCCGATGCGTAAAATACCACAGGGGCAATGCGTTTTGATCCACCGAAGAACAGATCCTCCCTGCCATCTCCATTGAGATCTCCGGTATCGAAGGCAGGACCTCTGTCGGCCAGGCTGTAAGGCAACAGTTTTTCCCGGTTAAAATCGGTGTAGTTATCCTCCCGGTGCACAAAGTCAATTCCGAGATTCTTTGCTGTTTTCTTAAAAAGGGGTGTCGTTTCCATAGGATCCGCCGGAGGCTCATATGGCTTCGTTTTGCCTACCCGGATCTCCAGTAGTTTACCTGTAGGAACCTCTTTCTCGACCTGATACTGTCCGTCCGGCCAGATAATTCGCAGGGAATCCACCTGGGAGGCCGAGCCGGTCCCGAAGTGTATTAACGGTTCCGAAGACGCCTGAAAACCGCGTACCGGAAATAACTCCCGCATCTGTACCTTTCCCTCTGAATAGGCAAATACTTTGGTGCCCACCCCGTAAGGATTTCCATCCCTGTATTTTAATTTCAGGGTCAGTGAAGTGTTGCCGTTTCCCTTATTCACAAGAATACTTGCGGATTCGTTGAGGTTATTGATGACCAGGTCCAGGTCTCCGTCCTGGTCCAGATCCCCCCAGGCCGTGGCGCCGGAAAGCAGGGTATCCTGCCGAATCCAGGTATCGGAACGGTCCTGGAATTGAAGGTTTTCGCCCCCCTGAAAGACATAGTTCCGCATATTTCCTGTAGGCATCAGATTCAACGCCTTCTGGTCTACCAGTTTGGTATTGCTGATCGTACCGCTGATCTGTTCATTGGAAACAAACTTTACAAAATCAAGATCGTTGGGCCTTTTAGGGATGCCGTTAGAGACAAACAGGTCCTGAAACCCGTCCTGGTCAAAATCTGCAAATAAGGCACTCCAGCTCCAGTCAGTGGCTGCAACGCCACTCATCAGCGCGGTTTCCATAAAGCGGTTATCCGCCTGGTTGACGTATAACATATTGCGCGTAAACTGGTAGTAATATCCGTACTCCCCAATTCGCATTCGCTGGGTTTGAATATCATCATCGCCTTCTGATGACTTCAAAGGCACTTCATCCTGCGGAAGCATATCGAGGGAAATCAGGTCTGGTCGTCCATCGTTGTTAATATCGGCGGCATCACTTCCCATAGAGAATCGGCTTGTATGTCCGAAATGGGCCCGGAGTTGTTCAGAAAAAGTCCCGTCTCCGTTATTGAGGTAGTAATAATCGTCTTCGTGGAAGTCATTCCCAATGTACATATCCGGATAGCCATCCATGTTGAAGTCGGAAACCGCTATCCCCAGACCATAGCCGTTGATCCCGCCATAAATTCCGGCCTCCTCGCTTACATCTGTAAATTTATCCCCGTCGTTTCTCAGGAGTTTATCCCCTGTATCGTAGTTGCGCTGGTAGCGGAGGGAGGCTTTTCCATAAGAGTCCTGGGAATGCACGGCATGATTGAGCAAGTAAATATCGAGATCGCCGTCAAGGTCGTAGTCCATGAAGGCTGCATTTGAACTGAAGGTGTCAAAATCCAGTCCGTAAGCCCCGGCCTGTTCAGAGAAGGTCCCGTCCCCGTTATTGATAAACAATTCGTTATGCCCTGTAAAACCGTTGATTCCCACTACGGCACAGACATAGATATCCAGAAGGCCGTCCCCATTGACATCCCCCATTACCGAGCCTGTATTCCAGCTGCTCCTGCCTGCAACTCCTGCTTTTTCGGTTATGTCTTCGAATTTCATACCTCCGAGGTTACGGAATAATTTGTTCTTCACCTGGTTACCCGAAAGGTAGATATCCGGCAGCCCGTCCCCGTCTATATCCCCTACGGCGACACCTCCCCCATTGTAGAAATAGAGGTAGTCCAGAATATTCAAGGCATCTGTCTCGGTAATTTCATTGGTAAAACGAACCCCGGTGGCTTCCGGGCTGGGTTCCTCGAAAACATCTCCTCCTTTCCGGCAACCGGATAGGAAGAGAAACAAGGCCCCTGCTGTGACAATGACTCTATTCATTGAGTTTAAAGATTCTGGGTTTATCTTCGTTCATGGCGGCCACAAGGTACGTACCGCCATTTTTGTCGCGGAGCTGTTTGAGGAATTTGACCTCACCCTTCAGGAAAAATCCACTACGGTTGTATTCCTGCCACTCGAAATCCAGATTTTCATCCCCGAGCAGCACGTTGCCGTAGCCGGCATCCAGTCGTGAAAACTGCGGTTTGAATTCGTATTTGTTACCTCCCATGACCAGATCCAGTATGCCATCATTGTTGACGTCCATACATGCAATTCCGCAAATACATGAAAGTTGAACGCGTTCAGGCAGCTTTTGAACCCTGAAGTTCATCCCGCCTTCATTGATCAGGATCACAGACTCTGAAAAATTCACTTGCTTTACGATGGAGTTCGCCACTACCTCCTGGGGCAAAAGCTCCTGTATGGTTCGTTTGGCATATACGGAAGCCCTCAGGTTTTCTTTTTTCAGGGAAACCAGTTGCCCGGTCAGTTCTTTTTTCATGTGGATGGGGTAATCCCGGCCTTTTTCCTGGACCGTGACGATTTGTTCCAGCGTGCCATTGTTATCAAAATCATTGATCCACATTTTCATCGGACTTCCTTTCTTAGGCTTGTAATGCATATTGGCGCCATCATTACCGAGTATAAGGTCCTGATCCCCGTCCCCATCCAGATCGGCAGCGCTTACCGTATTCCACCAGCCTTGAAGGCTGTCCAGGCCGGTATTCCATTTGGTGAGCTTTCGACCGTTATTGCGATAGATTTTGGGGCTGCCCCAATCCGTGGTTACAAAAAGGTCATTTTTGCCATCCCCATCCAGGTCAGTCCAAACAGCATCGGTTACCATCCCCGTATCTTTTAAATCATTGGCCAGTCGTTCTGTTTCATTTCGAAAGGTGCCATCACCCTGATTTTCAAGGAAGAGGTGGTTCGGGTTTACCCCGTATATCCCCACAACGGATCTCGATCCAATAAAGACATCCATATCGCCATCCCCATCAAAGTCTTCAGGGCTTACGGTCGACATGTTCTTAAAGGACGTAGGTAATTCAGAATCCGATTTCTGGAAGTTCCCCTTTCCGTCGTTGAGGTACAACCTCGGACGGTATGTTCGGTTTTTACCTGCCTGATTCCCTCCGGAGGCTACCATTAGATCCAGATCCTGATCCCCGTCGGCATCAAAGAATGCGGCAGCGGTATCTTCAAACATGGCGTCCGCACTGAATGCCGGAGTTTTAAGCTCCCTGAGTTTTCCTTCCCCCAGGTGGAGGTACAGAATGCCAGGTTGGTCTGTTCCCCCTCCAAAATAGATATCCTCGTTGCCGTCCCCGTCGATATCTCCGGTCGCCAGGGCCGGCCCTTCCTGGGATAACTTACTGTAAATTAAGCCCTCATGGTCAAAATCATTATAATTGTCTTCGGCGTGGGGACGGACGTTTTTCAGGGGAATTTCACTCAGATAGGGAAGGGGAGCATTCTCCTGCAGGGGACTGTATGTGCCGGTTGCCTTGCCGTGTTCAAAAACCAGGTCCTGATTGGCGGTCACATTTCTCAAAACCTCGGTACGGTCATCCGGCCAGATCACACGTAGGGAATCCACTTGTTGCACCTTCCCCAAACCGTATACCAGGGTATAGTCCATAGAGGACTGGAATCCCCGTGAGGGAACCAGGTCCTGAACGATAACCTCTTTCCCCAAATATGCCTTTACCGTAGTTCCGATGGCAAAGGGATTGACCTCCGACCCACGGAAGCTCATTCGCAAATAATTGTTTTCGCGCATGGCATCGGTATTATTGCGATACACGTAAGCCTCCATGTTTACATTGTTGATCACCAGGTCCAGGTCCCCGTCATTATCCAGATCCCCGTAAGCCGCCCCATTGGATCGGGTAGGAATATCAAACCCCCAGGCCTCGTTTTCCTTGGCGAAAGTCAGGTCACCTTTATTTCTGTAGGCGTAATTCGGCTGTGGCTTGATCGGCATTTTCTTTATGATGGAATCAATCGATTCCTTTTTACCGGTAAGGGCCATTTTCTGGATGATCTCATCGGCAAAGAAATCGACAAAATCCAGATCGGTGAGGTCGTGGTTTATTCCGTTGGTGATAAAAATATCCCTGAGGCCGTCATTGTCCATATCGAACATCAGCCCTGCCCAGCTCCAATCCGTGGCATCCACGCCACTGTAGTACGCTATCTCGGAAAAGGACCCATTGCCATTGTTCAACTGCAGTGTGTTTTGAATATATTGTTGGTAGAAGTCCTTACCCCGTTTCAGGTCGAAGACTTTGTACCCTTCGAATTCCATCACAGATTTGACCCGTTCTTCCGGTTCGGGCAACATGTCCGTAATAAAGACATCCTGGTGACCATCATTGTTAATATCAGCAATATCGATACCCATTGCGGAAAGGCTCAGGTGATTCGTCCATTCCTTTATCTGCTCTGAAAATGTCCCGTCCTGGTTGTTTATGTAGAGGTAATCCCTTTCATAAAAATCATTGGAAACGTAGATGTCCGGGTAACGGTCTTCATTTAAATCCGTAATCATGACGCCCAGGCCAAACCCGATGAGGCTACCGTAAATACCGGCCTGTTCGCTGACGTCTACAAAAACACCACCGTCGTTTCGCAAAAGCATATCACCCACCCCCCGAAAGATATGAGGCACGCCTTCCCAATCCTGAGCCCGGACTTCGCGCTGTTCAGCATATCCAAGGCTGCTGACAGGGATGTTGCTGTTATTGAGAATATAGGCATCCAGATCCCCATCTTTATCATAGTCAAAAAAGGTGGCATGTGTTGTGAAGCCGGTTTTGGCCAGGTTGAATTCCTCGGCCCGTTCGGTGAAGGTAAGGTCTCCATTGTTGATGTAGAGATCGTTGTCATGATTATTGCCCTCCAGGTTCCCCGCATTACTCACATAGATGTCCAGTAAGCCATCTGCATTTACATCTGCCATAACAACCCCGGTAGACCAGGGCTTACTGCCTAAGACCCCTGCTGTTTCAGAGATGTCCTCAAACCGGAAATCCCCTTTATTGAGGTACAAACGGTTTGGCACCATATTCCCTGTCAGGAAGAGATCTGGGAGCCCATCATTGTTAATGTCTCCAATGGCAACACCTCCTCCGTTATAAAAGTTCCGGTATTTGAAAATATTGAAATTCTTCTGGTTTTCCACCGTATTCACGAAATCTACACCTGTACTGTCCGGGGGCAGGAGGGTGAAAAGGGCAGGTTCCGATATTTCCACAGATTTCTGGGTTTCACCTTCATCGGCGCATGAAACCAGAAAAAGCAGGCTTAGGATACCTGAGATGCCGATAAACTTAAAGGAATTATTCATGTTTTGTAAGAAATAGGGGAGAAGCGTTGTTCCTCCCGATGATATATTGTTCGTTATCTCCAATTCTGATCCTGCTAATGACGCGTCCTGCACCTGAGATCGGGGGTGACAGTTCCGGGGCCCATGTAAATGTCCCATCTTTTTCATTCCTGAGCACCACGCCCTGAAAGGCATCAAGACGCCCGAGTTGTGTGCTCAATTCGTGCAGATTTCCGATCAGCATCAGGTCTTTATAACCGTCGCCATCCAGGTCCTCACAAAGGAAATCATAAATAATGGATGCCTGTCCAATAACCGGCAAGGGTACTTTGGTGAAATTCCCTTTCCCATCGTTGAGAAAAACGCAGCTTCTGAGCTCGAACACCTCTTTTTTTACTGCTGCCTTAAGGGCATCCGCACCGAAGAGTTCCTCAAGGGAAGCATTGGCAAATGAGCGATAGGTTCGGTGTTTTTTATTCAGAAACGGCATTTGTTTTACGAGCTCGTCCTTTGAGGCGAACGGGGTTTCTACGCCATTGTGGTAATAGGTCACCAGGGGTTCCACGGATCCATTCTGATCAAAATCACTCCGGTACAGGGTCAGGGGAGTTTCTCTGGTAGCCCTGAACTTGCTGTTTAAACCCCAGTTTCCGGCTATCAGGTCTGAATCTCCATCGTTGTCAATATCGGCAACCTCTATACAGTTCCACCACCCGTTGGAAAGGTCCAGCCCATTATCCGCACTGTATTTCCACCCTGAGCCAGTGTTTTCAAATACGGCAATGGGTCCCCAGTGACCGGCCACTACCAAATCCGCAAGTCCATCGGCGTTTATATCGGCCCAGCTAAAGTCATCAATGCCGCCAAACGTTTGTAATTCAGGTATTCGTTCCGTAGTTACGTCCGTGAAATGGCCGGTACCATCATTTTGAAAAAGGCCATGTTGCGGGGTTTTCCCGAAAGCACCGGAAACGGCGTCTGAACTGATAAAGATATCCAGATCCCCATCCAGATCCATATCGATACTATCCACGGCTGAGGCATTGAGGCTGAAACCTGTAAAAGCCGTAGTGTCTTTTCGCAAGACCCCTTTGTTGTTTCTATAAAGCCTTGGTCTCAAAGCAGGGCCATCGGTAAATTCATTCCCTCCGCTAATTACCAGTAATTCGTTCCACCCATCTGAGTCGGCATCGAAAAAAAGGTGGCCCGTATCCTCATTGATGGCGTCATTAGCGAACAGATCACTTTCTGCCGCTGAAAAAGCACCTGCCGGTCCCTGTAAGAACAAGCCGGCGCTTTGTCTTTTTGCTCCGCTGACAAAGATATCCTGGGCCCCATCGTTGTTGATATCCCCTATTGAAATGTCAGGCCCTTCGTTGGATTTGGCATAGGCAATGAGCGGTTCCCGGTCAAAATCAAGACTCGTATTCTCCCGGTGCACAAATGGGAGCAGGGTATCGGTTGCCCGCCAGTAATTTTGGGCGGCAGGCCTGGAATAGTAATCCCCTCTGGCCTGTTTCTGCTCTAGCGTAAGGGTTTGGCCTGCAGGAATCCCCTGGTGTTTTTCAAAGGAGCCTCCGGGCCAGATAACCAGAAGAGAATCCAGCGACACTTCCTGGTCCAGACCTATTAGCATACTTCCGGGGACTCCGGAAAGGTAGCCGCGGGCCGTAAAATTTTCATATACCTGAACACCCTGGGCAGTATAAGCGATTACCCGGGCACCAATACCTTTGGTATTCGGTGCAATTCCGGAAAAAGTAAGCCTTATCCAATTCCCGGTTTCCAGATTATTCTGGTACAGGCTGGCCACTTGATCCAGGTTGTTTACTAAAAGGTCCAGATCACCATCCTGATCGAGGTCGGCATAGGCGCTTCCATTGCTGAAAGAAGGCTCCTGACCAATCCAGGTCGAAGTCCTGTCTGTAAATGTGAGATCCCCGTTATTCTGAAAAACGTAATTGGGGACCTTTTTGGGAGGAATTTCGCGGGTCAGGGGTAAGTCTGCATCCTGCATGCCTTTGTCTATACGCCTTTGTATATCCTCATTGGCAATGAAGTTCATATAATCCATGTCGTTGGTGGCCCCTTTGATTCCGTTGGTCACAAACAAGTCCTTAAAACCGTCATTGTCCAGGTCCGCCAGGAGCCCTCCCCAGGACCATTCTGTAGCGGCAATTCCGCTGAGATAAGCGATTTCAGAAAAGCTACCCCGCCCTGTATTCAATTGGAGGGTGTTCTGCATGTACTGGGGTGCAAAACCATTATTGAGATACTGTCGGTAAATGGGATAGGCGTATTCCAGTCCTGACGTTTTATACGTAATCAGGTCTTCCGGAAGCATGTCCAGGGAAAGAATATCTACATGGCCATCGTTGTTGATGTCGGCCAGATCGTTACCCATGCTAAAATGGGTTGAATGTCCTATTTCCTGACTTCCTGAAGAGATGAGTTCCCGAAAGGTACCGTCGCCATTGTTGATGTAGAGGTAGTCATTCTCAAAGAAATCATTTCCGATATACATGTCGGGGTATCCGTCCGAGTTCAGATCGCTGATGCCAACCCCCAGGCCGTACCCTGCTTTACCCTGAAATATACCCGCTTCCCTGCTGACATCTGTAAAGAATCCATCATCATTCCGGTAGAAGCGATCTCCGGAAAGGGGGTCGGGAATTGTACGTTGTGTACCTTTACCGTAGTTTCGGTTCGGATGTACCGAATGATTCAGAAGGAAAAGGTCAAGATCCCCGTCAAGGTCGTAATCAAAAAAAGCTGCTTGTGTGGCCAGGCCTGAAAAGTCAAGGCCATAATCGGCTGCGCGCTCTTCAAACCTCGGAATGCCATCCGGATCTGCCCCGATATTTACGTAGAGTAAATTCCTGCCCTTTAAGCCCCGATATCCTGAGGCTTTACAGATGTATATATCCTGCAGGCCATCCCCATTGATATCCACATGCGAAATACCTGTGGTCCATCCGTCTGGATTTGAAATTCCGGATTGGGCGGTCACTTCCTGGAATTTCATATTGCCCTGATTGATATAAAGGGCATCGGCTACCTGATTGCCCCCGAGATAAATGTCGGGAAGGGAATCCTGATTAAAATCTTCAATAATAACCCCCCCGCCGTTGTAGTAATAGAGGTAGGTGAGAATGTTTAATTCCGGACGCTCATTGAGCTCATTCTTGAATTGGATTCCGGTCTCAGAAGGAGCGAGACGCGTGAAGGAAAGCATGACTTCTTTTTTGCAGCCAGACGCAAATACCAGGATACAATAAACAGCACAAATCTTTTTCATCACCGGTTTTCCAATGGAGGCAAAAGTAAAGAAATAGGCCGTAAACACGCGGTTTTAAGAAATGTTTTGGAGGCGGTTTTAGTAAATCTTAATACTCATTAATCTTTTGTTTATGTTTTTTTGTCGGTAGGGGTTATTCACAAAAAAAAAGCTACCCGAAGGTAGCTTTTCTATATCTATACTAGCGTGAGTATTAGTAACCTGGGTTCTGTACCAGATTAGGATTCGCAAGTAATTGAGGAAGTGGAATAGGGAAGAGCTTACGGGCATCATTGCCAGTTTCAGCTGCACTCTTGAATTCCCAACCGCGAGTGTAGGCTCCGAAACGGATCATGTCGTTTCTTCTCCAACCTTCACAGTACAGTTCACGACCTCTTTCATCGAGAAGTGCTGATTCATCAACAGACCCAAGTGGAGTAGCTCCTCTAAGGGTTCTTAATTCATTAACCAGAGCCGTAGCATCACCACCGCTAGCTCCCCTGAGTATTGCTTCTGCTTTCATCAGGTGTGCATCAGAATAACGCATCACCATCACGTGGTTTGCAAAGCCTCCTCCATTACGAGGATTGTACTTCATAACCCGGATTCCTGTACGCTCACTATTGTTGATCAAGCTGTTTTGACCAGCTCCGTCAACGAATTCGCGAGAGAATTCCAGCGGATTTCCCTGACGATCTTGTAAGGCAGTGCCGTCCAGGGCGTATTGCTGTCCAACTAGGAAGCCATTACCTACGTTAGATCCGTCTTCAAAACCTCCATTGTCGGAAGTTCCAGGGCGATCTGTAAATCTCACACCGATTTGCGGTACACCACCCCGACGTTCTTCCTGACCATCGATTTGCGCGCTGTTCAGGTCGGACTCATAGCGGTTCTGATTTGCATCTCCTTCAAAGAGATCGTAGAATTCGGCAAGGGTGCTAAATCCATTCCATCCACCTCCACCGAGTCCGGTAGAGTTATAGTGAAGACCGTTGAAAATACGGTTCCCCGTGTTTCCGGAATCGATAAACCAAATGGTTTCGTTATCCGGGGCATCTGTAAAGATGTCAAAGTAACCTGCCTCCAAAGCGTAACCATCAGCAGCAATAGCGTCTACCAGATTAACAACCTCCTGCATATCTGCAGGCTGAGGAGCTGGACTTGTACCAGCTTCTCCAAGTTGTCCAAGGTAAATATGCTTGTTCAGAAGTAATTTAGCTTTTAAGAAACGTGCAGCAGCTTTAGTCGCCCTGTTCTGGTTTCCAGTACCGGCGGCCTCAGCAGGCAAACCTGAAATGGCATCATCTAGGTCAGCGGCGATAAAATCTACCGCAGCAGTTCCTGTGAGTACTTCTGGAACTGTTGATGAGGGCAATTGCGTATCCCTGTATGGTACCTGGCCGTATAGGTCAAGTATCAAAAACATGGAGTAAGCACGCAAGAAGCTTGCAGCTGCTCCTACCTGAGTTGGTGCTGCACTTCGCTCATCGAGAATCTGAGAAGCCAGAAGCTGATTTGCATTCCATTGGTCAAAAGGCGTAAGGATGTCAGTTTCCTCAAAGCCCCACTCATGCTGGTGTAGTTTTCTCCAGCGACCGTTATCACCCCAGTCAGCTCCCCTTGTAGGAATTAACTGCTCATCTGTGGTAACAGTGGTAAGGGCATATGTGTTGGCCTGATCACCAAGTTGTCCACCAACCTGGTTGTACAACTGATCTAGTGCAGATTGGGGATCTGCAAGTCCCTGGAAACCTTCAGTGATGAAGGAATCCGTTTCCTCGATCTCCAGATTGGTACAGGAGTACAGTCCAAATACCGCCAGGAGCGCAAGGGTTAAAAGTTTCAATTCAAATCTTTTCATGATCTACAATTTTTTTTAATTAAAATGTCGCGTTAATTCCAAAAGTAACGGTCAGGGGGTTTGGAAAGGCTGCCCAGTCAATACCTCTTACAGGGATTCCGGAACCAAGTGTTCCTGTCGGAACTGTCACTTCAGGATCGATTCCGCTGTAATCGGTCCAAAGTGCCAGGTTTTGACCTGTCAAAGAAAGACGTAGCGCTTTGAATGCCCCATCACCTGATAGAGGAACATTGTAGCCAATGGTTGCGTTTTGGAACCGAACAAAATCACCTTTTTCAAGGAAACGAGTTGAAACTGCTGTTGAAGCACCACCATTTTCTCCACTTGAAGCAGCTTCCTGCGTTACGTTACGTGCAGTAACTAACTGTCCAGCGTTGAAGAAAGAGTTTGCGGTGTTATTGTAAACGGAGAATCCGAATTGTCCATTAAAGAAAGCAGAGGCATCCCAATTCTTGTGACGGAAGTTCAGGGATAAACCTGAAGTTACATCAGGTAAGCCGTCTTCACCAACAAAGAATTTATCGACATCAGGATCTCCTACACCGTTTCCATCAATGTCCCTGTAGGTTGGGTTTCCATCTCCGTCAAAGCCGGTAAATTCGGCCATGTAATAGGAGAAGAGGGAGTTCCCGGCTTCGAAACGTTGTGCGAATGCACCAGAGAGACCTGGACCATTGATCTCACCTGTATTGATGGATCCTGCAAAGTCTTTGATTTCGTTGTCGTTATACGCAATGTTGAAAGCCATTCCAAAGTTTGTATCCTCTGTCTGCACAAAGTCGTATGCGATGGAGAATTCAATACCCTGGTTGATGACAGAGGCATCCACATTACCAAACTGGAATGGAATGGTAGAAGGCGCAGCAGGAGGAGTCTGCAATAACAGGTCATTGGTTTCCCTGCGATAAACATCAATACTACCGCTTAAGCGATTCATATTGAATCCCCAGTCGAGACCGACGTTAAAATCTAATGTGGTTTCCCATTTCAGATCGGGCACATCCGTTGCAACAATAGAAAGTCCGTTCTGATTCACTGTGTTATCGTTGTTGATTCCCAATCCGGCAAAACGCTGGCGGGCAACGAAGTTACCGTAACCAAGACCTTCCTGGTTACCCACAAGACCCGCACTCAGTCTGAGTTTAAGGGTAGATACATTCTCACCGATAAAATCTTCCTCTCCGATCTGCCATGCGAAGGCTCCGGAAGGGAAATAACCGTACTGGTTTTCAGGACCAAATCTTGAGGATCCATCCGCCCGCATGGTAGCAGTGAAGAGGTATTTGTCTGCGATGGAGTAATTAATCCGTCCAAAGAAAGACTGTAATTCATCCGTGTTGTCGAAATAATCTGCCGTTGCAGCAAGTACTCTTCGGCTGAACTGGAATGCAGCTGTCTCCCCGGCAACAGGCTCAGGGAATAAGCGGTTGATCACCAACGTCGGCGTATTCACGCCATAGTAAAATTGCTGGTAAGACCCACTTACAGAACGCTCAGCGTCGATTATTGTATTTCGGAAGTCTTCGCCCATCTTGTTTAGGTCATCTGTACCAAACCCTCTTGCCGAGGCATTTCGTCCTGAAGTCCTGAAATCCTGATAGGCATATCCGAGAAGGGCGTCCAACCTTGAATTATCAAAGTCATGCTTATAAGAAAGCGTGGCTTCCAAAGTCTTGTTCAAACGATCCAGCGTATTAAAGGTACCAAAACCATTTCCTTCAATTCCCGTGAAGTTCTGGATGTTCGTACTGATCACGGAGGTATTCTGACTATTGGACTGGTCATATCCCAAATTAACCCGTGCAGAGAAATCCGACGTGATCAGATATTCCGCTGATCCATTGAATAGAACCCTGTCTGTGTTTGTTTTATTCTGAGTCTCCGCCAGGTAGTTAGCAGGCTGAACCTGTCCACCGCCGTCGTCAAAGTTAGGATTGCTCGGCCATGTTGGATTGGCAGAATAAGCAGATCCAAGGATGTCCCCACGGAACCCTGCAGATGCAGATGTTGGTGGTTGCTGTCTGTTAACACGCGCGATTGTCGCATTTACATTTAAAAGCAGTCGATCCTGAAAGAATTTATGGGCTGCGTTAATACGTCCGCTGATCCGTTCAAAATCTGATTTCTCCACAACACCAAATTGCTTTTGGTATCCGAAGGTTGCCCGGACATTACCGTTATTATAACGATGAGAATACGCCAGGTTGTGGTTTGTTGAGGCAGCTGTACGTGTTACGACATCCTGCCAGTTTGTATTCGCTCCGAAGTTGACATCATTCCTGTTGCCGCCGTAGTCCTCTACGGCATCCAGAAATTGCTCGTTATTCAAAAGGTCATACTGGCGAACGGGTGTTGAAATGCTCAGGTTGGAAGACCACTCGAGTTGACCTCCGGTAGAACCCTTACCTGATTTCGTCGTAATGATGATTACCCCATTTGCACCCCGCGAACCGTAAATCGCTGTAGCAGAGGCGTCTTTCAGGACACTCATACTCTCGATATCGTTCGGGTTAAGGAAGTTAAGCGGGTTACCAGCTTCCGTGGCACCATCTCCCGAATCACCGGTTGCATCTGTATTCTGTCCGAAAAGCGGCACACCGTCAACAACAAAGAGTGGGTTGTTACTGGCACGTACAGAGTTTGCACCCCGGATATTGACGTTGATTCCAGCTCCAGGTTCCCCACTGGTCTGCTGAATGTTCACACCTGCTGTTTTACCCTGAATCAATTGTTCAGGCGAGGCGATCACACCACCGTTGAATTCATCAGAGGATACAGAGGCAACTGCTCCAGTTGCATCTTTCACTGTTGTGGATCCGTAGCCGATAATCACTACCTCGTCCAGGGCCTCAGCGTCTTCCTCTAAAGTAACATTAATAGTGGAACGTCCACTTACTGGAACTTCCTGGGTGGAATAGCCGATGTAACTGAATACGAGAACGGCGTTTCCATCAACCCCATCCAGGGTGTAATTTCCATCAAAATCTGTTTGGGTACCAATGGTAGTTCCCTTTACCACGACGCTGGCTCCCGGAAGGGGGCCGGTTGCATCAGAGACATTACCAGATACTTCCTGCGCTTGTGCCCATCCAAAGCATAGAAAAGCTCCGACAAGCAGTAAGCTCCTGAGTAGCGTAATCTTCATAAATCGTTAGTTTTAAGTTTAGTTAATTCAATTTCAGAGGTCAAAGTATGCAAAAAAATTGTTAATATCCTACTTTTAAAAGGATTTAAAAGTACGAAAACGGTTTCGCGGCAAAAATTTCGATTTAATAATAATACCTGAAAATTTGTTCGGTAAATTTACGTATCTAATAATTGTGGGAGTGTTTTATTACGTAAATCTGATGCAAATATATCATTTTTTTATTTTGACGCCAATTTCAAATCCGCGCATCTTAACAAATACTTAAGTATTTCCACGGATTTCTGGTTACCCCTGTCAGGTCCGGGATTATTGATTAACTTCACGTTTCCTTTAAGCAAGCAGGAGGATGATTCGCAGAAAAGTTACCCTCAAGGATATTGCCCGTGAACTGGATGTCTCCATCTCAACAGTTTCCAAGGCATTAAAGAATAGCAATGAGATCGGTCGGGACACGAGGAATAGGATCCAGGCTTTCGCCCGGTCGCACAATTACCGGCCGAACAATATTGCCGTGAGCCTTAAGAATAAAAAGACCCGGAATATTGGCGTGATCATCCCTGATATCGTACATCACTTTTTTACAACTGTTTTCAGAGGTATAGAGAAGCATGCAAATAGTCTTGGCTACAACGTGATCGTATGTGTTTCGGACGAATCTTTCGACAAAGAAGTGATCAATACAGAGCTGCTTGCCAATGGGAGTATTGACGGGTTTATAATAGGCCTGTCTGCCGAAACTCAGGAAAAAAGGGATTATTCGCATTTAAAGGAGGTAACCGACCAGGGGATCCCTGTGGTGCTTTTTGACCGTGTGACAGATGAATTTCCATGTGACAAAGTAATTATAGACGACGAGGTTGCCGCCAGACAGGCCGTGGAATACCTTATAAGTAAGGGTAAAAAACGAATAGCGCTTTTTACCACTGCGCATGATCTTGGGGTTACCAAGAACAGGAGTTTAGGCTATAAAAAAGCACTTGAAAACCACAGAATCCCCTTTGATAAAAACTTGGTGCTTCAGCTGCCCTTTCAATTCGAGGAGGAGGAGCTGAGCCGTTCATTTTTTAAGGAGCAGACATTTGATGCCGTGCTAAGTGTCAATGAGATTTTTGCAGTCAGGGGAATGCGTCTGGCCGGGGAATTCGGATACCGGATTCCCGAAGACGTTTCCTTTATCGGTTTCACCGATGGAATTCTTTCAAAATACGCTGTCCCCAGCCTGACCTCCATTGCCCAGCATGGTGAACAGATGGGCGAAACCGCTGCCCGGATGCTCATCGATAAGATTGAAAATGAATACGATGAAACGGATGCTTCCAACTACCGAACGGAAATTATCGAGGCCAGCCTGATAAAAAGGGAATCAACCTGATCCGGGCTTTTGTTTTCTTTTTTGTGAAAAGCGTTTATATTGATATTCAACCATGCTATCCGATACAACCCTTCACTTTGCAAGACCGAATTCCTTTCTATATTTGAAACTTGTAAATTCCCGGATACTTAAAACGGAAACCTACCTCGAAACTTGGAATATCTATGAAAGGCTTCATTTTTGATCTGGACGGGGTCATCGTCGACACGGCCAAATACCATTACCTGGCCTGGAAGAACCTGGCCGATCATCTGGGTATCGACTTTACCTCTGAGGATAATGAAAAGTTTAAAGGGGTCAGCCGAAAACGTTGCCTGGAACTTTTATTAGAAATGGGTAACCTCGAGGTCTCCGATGAGCAATTTAATGCCTGGCTGGAAGAGAAAAATGAGGATTACCTGAAATATATCGGTGGTATGGACGCCTCTGAGATACTTCCGGAAGTCCCAAGAGTTTTAAATTACCTGAGAGAAAAGGACGTTCCTATGGCTCTTGGATCGGCCAGCAAGAATGCCGTTCGCATCCTTGAAAAGGTCGGGCTGACAGAGTACTTTGAAACGGTGGTGGACGGAACACAGGTAGTGAAAGCGAAACCAGATCCGGAAGTATTCCTGATCGCCGCTTCACGTTTGGGACTATCCCCGGAAGCATGCGTTGTCGTTGAGGATGCGCAGGCCGGGATAGCTGCTGCCAATAGCGCCGGGATGTACAGTCTGGGGATTGGGGAGACCGAAGTGCTCTCCGAGGCAGATACCGTCTTTAGAGATTTTACCGAAATGCAGGCTTCATTTTTGGATGAGGTATTGCAATTGGAAAGAAAACCGCATAAATAATAAGTAGTATGAATCAGGATTACATCAAGCCAGATCCATGGTCAATAATCGAAGAGGGATATTCACCTTCAAATGTTAAGGCCTCTGAAAGCCTTTTCAGCATGGGTAACGGGGCTATGGGACAGCGTGCAAATTTTGAAGAGGATTACAGTGGTCCAACATTTCAGGGGAGTTATATCGGAGGCGTTTATTATCCGGATAAGACCCGGGTGGGTTGGTGGAAAAACGGGTACCCCGAATATTTTGCCAAGGTGCTGAACGCTCCAAACTGGATCGGTATTCGAATTGTAATCAATGGGGAAACCCTTGATCTGAACCGCTGCAGCAAAGTTGCAAAGTTCAGAAGAGAGTTCAATATGAAAGAGGGTTGGTACCGGCGCTCCTTTGAAGCGGTTTTGGAAAATGGAGTGAGTGTTGAAGTTCAGGCAACCCGATTTATGAGCCTGGAACACTATGAACTGGGTGCAATTCACTATCAGTTGCGCTTTCCCAAGGATGATGTAAAAGTGGAGGCAACACCGTATTTGGATAGCGGAATCACAAACGAGGACACCAATTGGGACGATCCCTTCTGGAAAACGACCAAGGTATGGTCCGCTGGTTCCCGGGCATTTATTGAAGCGCATACCCTGAAGACCCGATTCCATACCTGTACTTTTATGGATGCGCGTCTGTTTTTAGAGGGCAAACCACTTGAGGCATCACCCCAATGCGAAGAGCGGGAAACGTATGTAGGCCACACATACAATATTTCGGTCCCCAGGGGCGAAACACTTAGTATCTGCAAGTACGGGGGGTATACTGTAGATCTTAACCATCCTGCGGATGGCTTAAGCAAAGCGGCGGATACGGTAATGGATACGGCTGTGAAGCAGGGATTTGATAATCTGTTAGAGGCACAGCGTTTGGCTTGGGATGCGATTTGGGAGATGAGTGACATCACGATCGAGGGAGACGTGCGAGCACAACAGGGCATTCGGTTTAATATCCTGCATCTCAATCAGACCTATACAGGAAGAGATTCCCGATTGAATATCGGACCCAAAGGATTTACAGGAGAAAAATACGGGGGGAGTACCTACTGGGATACAGAGGCCTATTGCATCCCGTTTTACATGGCGACCAAAGACCAACATGTGGCCCGTAATCTATTGGAGTACAGGTTTAGCCACCTGGAGAAGGCGATTGAAAATGCCGCAAAATTAGGGTTTTCCAATGGGGCGGCCCTGTATCCAATGGTCACCATGAATGGGGAGGAATGCCATAACGAGTGGGAAATCACCTTTGAAGAAATTCATCGTAATGGCGCTATCGCCTTTGCGATATACAACTATTTCCGATACACAGGGGACTATACCTATATCCCTGAAATGGGCCTTGAAGTGCTTATCGGGATTGCCAGGTTCTGGCATCAGCGGGCTACATTTTCCGAGCAAAAACAGAAATATGTCATTCTTGGGGTTACGGGGCCGAATGAATATGAGAACAATGTGAACAACAACTGGTATACCAATTATATGGCGCGCTGGTGTATCCGGTACTGCCTGGAACAACTCGGCAAGGTCAAGGATGGGTATCCCGATGATTACACCCGTATTATTGGGCATACCCGACTTAGTGATCGCGAGACCCAACAATGGAAGAAAGTGGCTGACGGCATGTATTTCCCATACTCAGAGACCCATCAGGTATATCTCCAGCAAGATGGATTCCTGGATAAGGAGTTGATCCCGGCCGCCGAACTGGATCGCGCAATACGCCCCCTGAATCAGAAATGGAGCTGGGATCGGATCCTCAGGTCTCCTTACATCAAACAGGCAGACACGCTGCAGGGATTCTACTTTTTCGAGGATGATTTCACCGAAGAAGAACTCGAACGCCATTTTGATTTTTACGAGCCTTTCACAGTTCATGAATCTTCGCTGTCCCCATGTGTCCACAGTATTCAGGCTTCCAAGCTTAATCGGATGGAACAGGCCTATTCATTTTATCTGAGGACTTCCCGATTAGACCTGGACGACTACAATAAAGAGGTAGAAGAAGGATTGCACATAACTTCTATGGCAGGTACCTGGATGAGTATCGTTGAAGGTTTCGGAGGTATGCGGATACGCGATGATAAGCTCTCATTCTTTCCAAGAATTCCCAGCCAATGGAAATCGTATTCCTTTAAAATCAACTTCAGGAATCGGATTCTCAAGGTAGAGGTGTCTTCGGAAGGCAGCCATTTTTATTTGGATTCCAAGGAGGAAATGTCGATTCGGGTCAATGGGCAGCGCGTGGTCTTAAAACCGGAAAACACGGTTCATGTCCCGGGAATCCTCTAAACACAAGTCTAATGTCACATTCGGGCTACTCCTCCTTATCGCGGGAATTACAGCCTTGGGCGGTGTACGGCATATGAACGCCCAGGAAACAGCAATCCGGGTAGAACCCCCAAACTGGTGGGCTGGAATGCGAAATCCCAGGCTACAACTCATGCTCTACGGGAAGGAAATCGCAAACTACACCCCCGAAATAAAAGAGGAAGGGGTGGCCCTGGATTCCTGGCATCCCGGTGCTTCTGCCAATTATCTTTTTCTCGATCTTTCCCTCGACCCCGGCCTAGAACCGGGTGAGGTGGAAATTAACCTCGCGCGCAGGGGATTTCCTGACCAGGAGGTATCCTATGAGATCCGGACCCGTCAGAGGGCAGGAGAAGATTTGGTTGGCTTCGATGCTTCAGACGTGATTTACCTGATCACTCCGGACCGTTTTGCAAATGGCATACCCGAAAACGACAGTGTTTCCGGCATGCGGGAACAGGGCACAGATCGGTCCGATGATTATGCCCGCCATGGGGGAGATTTGGAGGGAATCCGACAGCATTTGGAATATATCGCCGGAATGGGTTTTACCGCGATTTGGCCTACGCCCCTGCTTACCAATGACATGCCCAGGACTTCCTATCACGGATACGCCATCACCGACTTTTACCAGGTCGACCCGAGATTCGGAACACTCCAGGCGTATATTGAATTGAGTAAAGAGGCCCGAAGAAAAGGCCTTAAGCTAATCATGGATCAGGTAGTGAACCACTGCGGCCTTTCGCACTGGTGGATGGAGGATTTGCCTTTTAGTGACTGGATTAATTACCAGGAAAACCATGAAAAAGGCCAGCCTATAACGGTTACCAACCACCGGAGGACGGTCAATCAGGATCCGTACGCCGCCGAGGCAGACCGCATCCTGATGGAAAAGGGTTGGTTTGTGCCGTCCATGCCCGATTTGAATCAGGATAATCCGTTCCTGGCTACCTATCTGATACAAAACAGCATTTGGTGGGTGGAAACCTTACAACTCGGTGGGATTCGCCAGGATACCTATCCCTATCCGGATAAAGATTTCCTGGCCCGATGGGCCCGCGAAATTATGGAGGAGTATCCCAATTTTAATATTGTTGGAGAGGAATGGAGTACGAATCCGCTTCTTGTGGCTTACTGGCAGGATGGGGCGCCAAAACGGGACAGTTATCGTTCCTATTTGCGGACGACCATGGATTTCCCCCTTCAAAAGGCCCTGGTTGATGGCTTGACAGCCCAGGAGACCTGGGGAACCGGACTTATCGGAATCTATGAAGCCCTGGCCAATGACTTTCACTACGCCAGCCCCAGGAATTTACTATTCTTTGGGGATAACCACGACATGGACCGGCTTTACACCCAGCTTGGGGAGTCGGTTGCCCTAACCCAGATGGCCCTTGCCTTTATCCTCACCACACCACGCATTCCACAGGTATATTACGGTACGGAACTCCTGATGGAAAACAGTGCAAAACCAGGAGATCACGGTTTGATTCGCTCAGATTTTCCCGGAGGCTGGGAAGGGGATTTGAGAAATGGTTTTACAGGGGCTGGGCTGACTTCCCAGGAGAAGGAGATGCAGCTTTTCCTTCGGAAAATACTGAAGTTCCGCCAGCGTAGTCCGGCCATTCATAAAGGGGAAACACTGCATTTTGTCCCCGAAGACGGGGTTTATATTCTGGCCCGGTCCCTTAAAAATGAAACAGTAGTCCTTGTACTCAATAAAAATGAAGGCCCTGTGACAGTTCCCCTGTCCCGCTATGCAGAATTGGGGCTATCCGGGAAACCCATGAATGAGATCCTGAGCGGGAAAACGGTGATTTGGTCAGGGAGTTTGACCCTGAAAGAACCGGGGGCGTATATTTACACCACAGAGTAAACACATCCAATGAAGATTGTAAGCGGAATTCTGGCCTCCTTATTTCTGATCTCCTGTGGTCAGGATAGCAAGCGGAATCCGGCTGAAATACGCGAAACTCCAATGAAAGAATCAAGAAAGAAGGTCGTTTATCAGGTTTTCACACGTCTGTTTGGGAATACGACTGAAACCAATACCCCATGGGGAACCCTCGAAGAAAACGGGGTAGGCAAGTTTGAAGATTTTACGCCCGAGGCCCTGGGCGAAATCCGGCATCTGGGCGTCACACATATTTGGTACACAGGCGTGCCTCACCATGCCCTGGTCACAGACTATTCGGACTACGGCATCTCCCAGGACGATCCCGATGTGGTAAAGGGTCGCGCCGGATCTCCCTATGCTGTTAAGGACTATTACAATGTAAATCCCGACCTCGCGGTGGATCCTGCGAACCGGTTGGAGGAATTCCGGCTTTTGGTCGACCGGACACATGAGGCGGGAATGAAAGTACTCATTGATATAGTCCCGAACCACGTGGCCCGAAACTACGTGGGGGCAAGTACTCCTGAGGGTAAGACTCCCTTCGGAGCGGCCGATGACACCTCGGTAGAGTATTCAAGAGACAATGACTTCTATTATATCCCGGGAGAGGCATTCCGCGTGCCTGTGTGGAATGATGGATACAAGCCCCTGGGAGGTAGTCCCCATCCGATGTCGGATAATCGGTTCGAAGAAAACCCGGCAAAATGGACGGGAAATGGTTCGCGCCTGGCCAGACCCGACGCGAATGACTGGTATGAAACGGTTAAATTGAACTATGGCGTACGGCCTGATGGCACATCTGATTTTGATGCCCTGCCACCTGAATATTCCGGGTTCGATTATTCCCGGCATTTCGAATTCTGGGCAGATAAGGACGTGCCGGGAACCTGGAAAAAATTCAGGGATATCGCACTTTTCTGGCTCGACCTGGGGGTGGATGGATTCCGGTATGATATGGCTGAAATGGTTCCTGTAGAATTCTGGAGTTATCTGAATTCACATATAAAAAAGAGTAATCCAGAGGCCTTTTTACTGGCAGAAGTTTATAATCCGGAGCGCTACCGTGATTATATCCACAGGGGAAAGATGGATTACCTCTACGACAAGGTAGAACTGTACGATAGCCTGAAACACATTATGAAGGGCTACGGTTGGACAGACCACATCCCCGTGGTTCAGAATGGATTAATGGATATCGAGCACCACATGCTCCATTTTCTTGAAAACCACGATGAGCAGCGTATCCCATCTCCTGAGTTTGCAGGGGATGCATTGAAGGGAAAACCGGCAATGGTGGTTTCAGCTACCCTGAGTACTTCCCCGACGATGATTTATTTCGGACAGGAGCTCGGCGAACCAGGGGCAGAGGATGCCGGGTTTGGGAAGCCATCCCGAACATCTATTTTTGATTATATCGGGGTGCCTCATCTGCAGCGATGGGTGAATGACAAAAACTTCGACGGGGGGCAATCCACAACCTCGGAAAAAGAACTCAGAGATTTTTACAGCCGTCTGCTGAATTTTACGATTCGAAGTGAGGCCCTGATGGGTGCCTATGAAGACATACACTATTTTAACAAAGAGCACACTCCGACCTACGATCACAGGGTTTATTCCTTTGTGCGATGGTCCGATACGGAACAACTGGTGATTCTGAGCAATTTTGATTCCGAAAAAGCATATCAGTTTGACCTTAAAATCCCGCCCCATATCATTGAAGCCTGGGGGTTGCAGGAGGGAAAACACCCCCTGGAAGAAATGCTGTACGGACAGTTGAATGCCGATCTCCAGGTAACAAAGGGTACCGGCTCAATTTCGCTTAAACTCGCCCCTTTGGAATCGTTTATCTTCAGGCTAAAATAAGAAAGCCCGCCTCAGGAGGGCGGGCTTGACTTTCATTATGAAGTGCGATTTTCAGGCCGCATCTTTCTTTGCAGTTGCTTTGTAGACCAGGGAAATGACCACACCGGCAATACCGTAGTACACGATATCCGTAATGGCCTCTACAAGATGTCCTGTAGTATCCATGAAATTGGAGGTGCCCAACCATACAAAGCCCATTCCCAGGCCAATAATCATGCCTATAAGGGCCCCGAAAGTAAAACCTTCCGATACCCCGTGATATCCACGGGCCCACTTGCCATAGAGGGTCGCCATAGCGAGAGCGGCGAACAAATTGCCCAGAAAGATGAAGCCCATATTCATTTCTTCATCCGGTTTCATCACGTCAGTAATGGTGTGCGACTTCATAATGGAGTCGAGGGCGATTCCCCAGAGCAGATACCCCAGCAGGAACATGACAACAGCAGCTGCCGCCGTTGCCAACAGGTTTTGTTTTGTAAACATAATTGTCGAATTAACTGGTTGTTAGTATTTTAAATATAGGAAAAGTTTCTTTAATCCGTTTTTGGGAACTGGACTATCCCGACTGTGAATGTTTTGGAGGAATCCTTATTTTTGGGTCAAAGAAATAAAAATGAAGCGCAGCCTGATTTTAATTTTATTCTGTACGTTGATGAGTTGTGAATCCAAATCGGAAGGCCCATTGATCATCGGCCATAGGGGAGCAATGGGGTATGAAACCGAAAATACACTGGCCTCCGTCGAGAAGGCCTTGTCGCTCGGCGTGGATATGATTGAGATCGATGTCTTTCAGATAAGTTCCGGGGAGATCGTGGTTTTTCACGATGAACGCGTAGATCGCCTTTCCAATAGCGCAGGCCTTATAAAAGAGTACAATATTTTTGATTTAAAGAAATTGATTCTCGATGGGGGGCATCAAATCCCTATGTTGCAGGACGTACTAAAACTTATGAAAGGGAGGGCAGCTCTGAATATCGAGCTGAAGGATACTCAGATTGCCGATAATATTCACCAGATCGTTTCCGGGTATTCTCAAAAACCAGAATGGTCAGAGGAACAGTTCATCGTCTCGAGTTTTGATTGGGAAGAGTTGCGCGCGTATCGGGGATACAGTCCTCAGGGACGGATTGCCGTGCTTACGGAAGGAGATCCCCTGGAAGCCATACCTGTTGCGAAGGAATTGGGAGCGGAGGCCATCAACCCGCATTTTACCCAGCTCAATGCGGGTAATGTAGCCAAGCTGCATGAAGCGGGTTTTAAAGTTTATACCTGGACAGTAAATGATCCTGCGGACTATCAGAAATTGAAGGAAATGGGAGTAGATGGGGTCTTTTCAGACTACCCGGACCGCATGAAATAACCTTCCGCTTACCACATCCGGCCTTGCCTGTTCAAGTTTGGTTTTCGTTACGTTCGCCTCAGGAAAGCCCCAGGAATAAGAGTGCCGCCAGAACAGCTCCTATTACAGGCCCCACAACCGGGATCCAGCTATAGCCCCAATCTCCGTCCCCTTTATGTTTTATGGGTGCCAGGGAATGTAAAATCCGGGGTCCGAGGTCCCTTGCCGGATTGATTGCGTAGCCTGTCGTCCCACCCAGACTTAACCCAATTGCCCATACCAGAAAAGCTACCGGAAGAGCTCCCAGAGAGCCAAGGCCGATTACTGTCCCCTCATTGCCAAGGGTCGCATCTGTAAAATACAGTACTGTGAAAACCAATACGAAGGTGCCCAAAACCTCACTAAGCAGATTGCGCATGGTATTTCGAATGGCTGGGGCAGTACTGAAAACAGCCAACTGCATTCCGGGATCTTCGGTCCGGTCAAAATGATCTTTATAAATCCCCCAAACGGCAAATGCCCCTAAGAAGGCCCCGATAAACTGAGCGAGGACATATAGTCCGGTATCTGCCCAGGGAAATGCTCCGGCAGCGGCCAATCCTAAAGTAACAGCCGGATTTATATGGGCTCCGCTATAGGGCCCGGCCACAACAACTGCCACGTAGACGGCCATACCCCACCCGGTTGTAATTACAATCCATCCACTGTTATGCCCCTTTGTATCTTTCAATACGACGTTGGCGGTTACCCCGCACCCCAACAGGATCAGAAGAAAGGTTCCGATGACTTCAGCTGTAAATGCACTCATAGTTCTTTTTCTGTATCTGCCGCCCAGTATTCAACAGCTCTGATTGCCCGATGCCATTGGGCTATTCCTTTCTTTGTCTTCTCCGGATCTCCTTTTGGGGTAAATCGCTGTTCCACCTTCCAGAGCTTATCGATCTCATCCAAATCTTCCCAGTACCCCACAGCCAGTCCGGCGAGAAATGCAGCACCCATTACCGTGGTTTCCACAATTTCGGGTCGGATAGCCGCTATATTTAAAACATCAGCCTGGAATTGCATCAGATGGCTGTTGACGGAGGCTCCTCCGTCCACCCTGAGCTCGCTGATGGAAATTCCCGAGTCTGCCTCCATTGCCCTGAGAACATCCATGGTTTGGTAGGCGATGGACTCCACCGCAGCCCGCGCTAAATGGGCATCGGTACTGCCGCGGGTGAGTCCAAAAACAGCCCCCTTTGCCTGTTGGTTCCAATACGGCGCCCCCATTCCTGCAAAAGCAGGCACGAAATACACCCCGTCTGAATCCGGAACCCCGGAAATCAGGTTTTCTATGTCCGCAGAATTCTCGAAGAATTTAAGGCCATCTCTCAGCCATTGTACCACTGCACCGGCAATAAAAATACTGCCCTCCAGAACGTAGGTGGTTTTGCCATCGATTTTCCATCCCACTGAAGTGAGTAAGTTATTCTTAGAAACGATCGGTTTGTCCCCGATGTTCATCAGCATAAAACAGCCGGTTCCATAGGTGTTTTTGACCATCCCTGCCCGCGTGCACATCTGACCGAAAAGCGCGGCTTGCTGATCCCCGGCGATCCCGGCTATCGGAATGCCTTCAGAGAGAAATGCTCCCCCGGTATGTCCGTAGACTTCGCTCGATTCCTTTACTTCGGGTAACATAGAGGGGGGGATATCTAGGAGGGAAAGCATTTCTTCATCCCATTCCAGGGTGTGCAGGTTTAAAAAAAGTGTGCGGCAGGCATTGGTCACATCTGTAATATGAAGCAATCCCGAGGACATTTTCCAAATCAGCCAGGTATCAATGGTACCCATCAGCAGCTCCCCTGCTTCCGCCCGATTCCGGGCACCCGGGACATTTTCCAGGATCCACTTAACCTTGGTTCCTGAAAAATAGGCATCGATGACCAAACCGGTTTTTTCCCTGACCATGGGCTGTTTCCCTTCTTTCTTGAGGGATTCGCAAAACGCCGCCGTTCGTTTATCCTGCCAGACAATGGCATTGTAAATCGGCTTTCCTGTGTTCTTATCCCACACCACAACGGTTTCACGCTGATTCGTTATTCCGATGGCTTTGATATCCCTGGAATCGAGATTTGCCTCTTCCAGGGCTTTGCCCGCCATTTCTTTCTGGACTTCCCAGATTTCAAGAGGGTCGTGTTCTACCCAACCCGGTTTGGGAAAGTGCTGTTCAAACTCTTTTTGAGCCGTCGAAATGATTTCACCAGCCCGGTCAAAAACGAGTGCCCGGCAGCTGGTTGTACCCTGGTCCAGGGCTAAAATATATCCTTGCATAAAGTTGCTAATTGAGCTGAACGATTTTAAAATTTAGAATCCCGGCAAAAAGCACCCAAAGCAGATATGGGACCATAAGATATGCCGCGGTCCTGCTGACGATCTTAAACCGGCGAATGGTTAGGAGGATCAATCCCAAAAGGATTATCAGGATGAGAAGGGCTGGCAAAGGGCTCTGTAAACCAAAGAAGATGATACTCCAGGAGGCATTAAATAGTAATTGAAAACCAAAGAAGTAAAGTGCAGTTTTCACCCATTTATGATAGTAGCCATGCCCCCAAACGATTCCCGCCGCAATCCCCATAAGAATATAGAGCGTGGTCCAGACGGGAGCAAAAATCCAATTGGGGGGGTTAAAGGAGGGTTTGTTCAGCGTGGTGTACCAGGTATCGACAGAAGATTGGGTTGCAAAACCTGACAGAGCACCAACAAGCAGGCATACAATGACAGCTAACGCGATACGCAAATACGTTTTTTTCTCCCTTCTCATGGATTTAAAAATAGGAAATTTTTAAGTAGTAAAGTGGTGAAGGTGCAAAGGCATATCTTTGCAAAAAAACCTGTGGATGATCGAAAAGGATTTTATTCCCGGACCTTCAGGGGACTTGCCTGATGCAGGCACGTTCAGTTGGAAGGCCCCCAGCAACATCGCCCTTGTCAAATACTGGGGTAAGCTGGCAGGCCAGATTCCCACGAATCCCTCTGTCAGTTTTACGCTGGATACCTCAGCTACCCGCACCACCCTTATTTGCGAAAAAACAATGGATCCCGGGGAGTTTCCCCATTTTAGCATATACCTGGATGGAGCCCCTGCACCCCATTTTTCGGAGAAGATTCGCACTTTTTTTGAACGCATTTTGCCCTATCAACCGTTTCTCTCTGAGTATGCTTTTGAGATTCGAACGGAAAACACCTTTCCCCATAGCAGCGGGATTGCTTCCTCGGCCAGCGGTATGGCGGCCCTCTCGCTTTGTCTGATGGATCTGGAGCTTAAAATCTATCCGGATATGTCAACAGAATTCTTCCATCATAAGGCTTCTTTTCTGGCGCGGTTGGGTTCAGGTTCTGCCGCCAGAAGTATTAAAGGCGGGGTTGTGCAATGGGGTGAGCACGACGCTGTACCGGGGAGTTCCAATCTGTACGGCATTTCCTATCCCTTCGAAGTGCATCCTGTTTTTGAATCATTTCAGGATACGATTCTCCTGGTGGATAAGGGAAAGAAAGAGGTGAGCAGTACCGTAGGTCACGCGCTGATGCAGGGACATCCCTTTGCCAAATCCCGGTTTGACCAGGCTCGCAAACACATAGATCAATTACGGCCTGTATTCCGTGAAGGAGATCTCAATGCCTTTATGGCTCTGGTGGAATCCGAAGCCCTCAGTTTGCATGCCATGATGATGAGCAGCAACCCTTATTTTATACTCATGAAACCCGGAACCCTTGAAATTATTGAACGTATATGGGAATACCGGAGGCGCACAGGGCATGCCGTTTGCTTTACCCTGGATGCCGGGGCAAATGTCCATTTGCTCTATCCCGGAGAGAATAAAGAAACAATACAGGCGTTTTTAAAGGAGGAACTTGTTTCCTTTTGTCAGGATGGACATTATTTACTCGACCGCGTAGGACCCGGTGCATCAAGGCTTTAAGGTTTAACACTACCTTTAGAATAAAGTTTGCTACTTTTGTTCTTAACGTTTATAGACACTTCAATGAAAGGACCGTTGTTTTATTCCAAAATCCTGCTCTTCGGAGAATACGGAATCATAAAAGATTCCCGTGGACTGTCCATTCCCTATAATTTCTTTAAGGGAGCCCTAAAGAAATCGGATCATCTGGAAGGCAAAGCCCTGGAATCGAATAAAAACCTGAACCAATTTGCCGTGTACCTGCAAGAAGTTCAGACGGAATCGCCGGATCTGGTCTCCTTTGATCTGGACTCCCTGAAGAAAGATATACGCGAGGGGATGTTTTTCGACAGTTCAATCCCACAGGGCTATGGCGTTGGAAGCAGCGGAGCGCTCGTAGCAGCCATCTATGATCGATACGGGAAGGATAAGATTACGGTCTTAGAGAATCTTACGCGGGAAAAGTTACTTCGGCTTAAGGCTATTTTCGGGAAAATGGAATCGTTTTTCCACGGAAAATCCTCCGGTTTGGATCCCCTCAACAGTTATTTGAGTTTGCCCATACTGATCAATTCACAGGACAATATCGAATCCACCAGTATTCCCACTCAAAACCCGGATGGGAAAGGTGCTGTGTTTCTATTGGATAGCGGTACGGTGGGGGAGACAGCTCCAATGGTACAGATCTTTATGGAGCAGATGAAACATGAAGGGTTTCGGAAAGTCCTTAAGGATCAGTTTATCCGATACACGGATGCTTGTGTGGAGGATTTCATAAGCGGCAATGTCAAATCCCTTTTTGGGAATATCAAGAAATTGTCCAATGTGGTGCTAAACCACTTCAGCCCAATGATCCCCAAAGAATTTCACCAGTTATGGAAGCAGGGAATCGAGTCCAATTCGTATTACCTCAAATTATGCGGATCCGGAGGCGGCGGCTATATCCTTGGATTTACTGAAGATCTGGATCAGGCCCGTGAGGCCCTCAAGGGACATCGTTTGGAGGTGGTTTACAACTTCTAAACACAAACTTCATGTTTTCCCGTAAGACCAGGTTGTTTCTGCTGAAGTCACTGAGTCTTATTTCCATTGTCAGGGGTTACAACATTCTGGTTATCGCATTGGCCCAATACCTGGCGGCTATTTTTATCATGTCACCCGATCTACCGTGGGGAGAGGTGGCCTTCGATCCAAATCTCTTTGTACTGGTATTGTCTTCTGCCCTGGTCATTGCGGGAGGCTACATCATCAATAGTTTTTACGACTCTGAAAAGGACCTGATCAATAAACCCCAGAAGATGATGCTCGACAGACTCGTGAGTCAACGGGTTAAGATCTACGCCTATTTTGTGTTGAATTTTCTGGGCGTTTTGCTGGCCAGCTCTGTTTCTTTCCGGGCCGCGCTATTTTTTGCAGCCTATGTTTTTGCCATTTGGCTCTATTCACACCGGTTAAAGAAATTACCGTTTTTGGGAAATATCGTTTCTGCCCTTTTGGCGATCACCCCGTTCTTTGCCATTTTTGTATACTACCGAAACTTCGACACGGTAATTTTCGTACATGCCCTCTTCCTTTTCCTGATCATACTCAGCAGGGAACTCATAAAAGATATGGAAAACCTGGCCGGGGATATCGCCCAGAATTACCAAACGATTGCAGTGCGCTATGGCACGCGTTTTTCCAAACAATGTGTAACACTGCTTGTCCTGCTTGCCCTGGTCCCTGCAGGATTGCTGATAGCCTACTTCGATGTTGGGTATATGTATCTCTATTTTAGTGCAACCAGCCTTCTGTTGATCTTGTTTTTGGTGTTGCTATGGAAATCAAACTCAAAGAAACAGTTTGTATGGCTTCACAATATTCTTAAGTTTATTATTGTTTCGGGGGTCATCGGTATTCTCCTGATAGACATAGACCTTTTGATAAACAGATTGTTATGAATTCCAATACACTGAGGGTTGCCATTGCCCAGTTCGCCCCTAAATGGCTGGATAAGCGAGGCACCCTTAAAGTAATTGAGGAAGCCATTAAGAGTGCCGCTGAAAAGAATGCGGAACTCCTTGTATTTGGGGAGGCCTTCTGGCCAGGGTATCCTTATTGGCTTGCCTATATGGATGGGGCAGCCTGGGAAGTGCCTGGCAATAAAGCACTGCATGCTCATTATCTCGAAAACGCTGTCATACCTGAACACGGAGATCTTAACCCGATAATTTCCCTGGCCTCGGAATTCGGCATATCCATATACCTGGGTATTGTGGAACGCGCCCAGGACCGGGGAGGACATAGCCTTTACTGTTCACTTGCCTATATCGATGCTTCCAGGGGTTTGTGTTCCATTCACAGGAAATTGCAACCCACATACGATGAAAGACTTACCTGGGCTCCCGGCGATGGGCATGGAATTCAGGTTCACCCCTTGAAGGAATTTAGAGTAGGTGGTTTGAACTGCTGGGAAAATTGGATGCCACTTGCGAGAACTGCTCTCTATGGACAGGGCGAAAATGTACATATTGCGGTTTGGCCCGGCAGCGATTACAATACGCGGGATATTACCCGTTTTATAGCAAGGGAATCCCGTAGTTACGTTATTTCGGCCTCTGCCCTTATGCGGCGGGAAGATTTTCCTGAAAGTACGCCCCACCTCAGTGAGTTTTTAGAAAAAACACCAAAAATTCTGAGCAATGGCGGCTCATGTGTTGCAGGTCCGGACGGAAACTGGGTTCTGGAGCCCCAAACAGGTGAGGAGGGCCTATTTCTTGCAGATCTCTCTCTTCAAAGAATATATCAGGAGCGACAAAACTTTGACCCTTCGGGTCATTACAGTCGCCCCGATGTTACCCGTTTGATCCTGAATCGGTCAAGACAATCGATTTTAGGGTTTGATCAAGCGGACATTTAATACCTTTGCGGAAACCTCGATATGAGCAACTCCGATTCTGGTAAAGGCAGAAAGCCCACCCAAAAACCCACAGGAACCAATTCCGGCAAGAAGGCAGGCCCGAGAAAGGCAGCTTCCAAAGCCTCGAAATCCGGGTCTGGAAGGTCTTCCAGAACTGAGGCAACCGGTCAGGATTCATCAACTCCGCGATCGTCCCGATCCACCGCTTCCGGCCCATCGAAAAGAACACCTGCCCGATCTTCAGGCAGGACAACACCCAGCAGGGATTCCTCTGGCTCCCGACCTGCACGGTCATCCGGAGGGAGCGCTGAACGGTCCTTCAGGAGGGATTCTTCTGATCGTGACGCAACCGGGCAACGGTCATCGCGATCGTCCTCGACCTCAAAATCCGGACCCTATAAAAAGCGGACTCCGGGATCGGCAAAATCCGGTTCATGGGACGCCTCTAAACGCCCTGCCCCGCGTCCGCGTCCATCGGCCAGTGCGAAGACATCAAATGCGGACTCTGGAAAAATCCGTCTCAATAAGTATATCGCAAATGCCGGGGTTTGTTCCAGGAGGGAAGCCGATGTCCTGATTGCAGCCGGGAATGTTACCGTAAATGGAAAGATCATCTCCGAAATGGGGTATAAGGTTGATCCCACAGATGAAGTACGCTTCGACGGGCGCTTGCTGCAGCGCGAAAAGAAAGAGTACGTGCTATTGAATAAACCCAAAAACTTTATAACTACCACAAAGGATGAAAAGGGGAGAAGGACGGTTATGGAACTCATAACCCGGGCCAGTTCTTCAAGACTTCCCCCGGTAGGCCGATTGGATCGCATGACTACCGGATTGCTCCTCTTCACCAACGATGGGGAACTCACTAAAAAGCTGACACATCCCAAACACGGGGTACGCAAGATCTATCACGTAGAGCTGGATTCAAACCTGAAAGCGGGAGATATGGCGAGTATCCGGAAGGGACTGGAACTGGAAGATGGTCTGATTGAAGTAGATGAGGTGAGCTATATCGATGGTGTTTCCAAGCGGGAAGTTGGGATTGAGATACACAGTGGACGGAACCGAATTGTGCGACGGATTTTTGAACATTTGGGATACCAGGTCGTCAAACTCGATCGGGTAGTGCTGGCCGGACTTACCAAAAAAGACCTGCCAAGGGGACACTGGAGGCATTTAACGCCTCAGGAGGTGATAAACCTTCGGATGATTTCGTAACGCGCTTACCCATTCCAGGCCGATTCCATTTTGGATCGGATTTCATCCAGGCATAGATTCCCCAGACTCCCCTGATGACTGTGATTTAGGCTTTTATCGGGCTCATAAGTGCCCTCTTCAATCTGCGCTGCCATTTTGCGATAGGCCTCCCTGAAGGAAATGCCCTGTTGAACCATCGCATCCATGGTATCTACGCTGAACAAATAATCGTATTTGGGGTCAGAAAGAATATTTGAATTCACCTGGATTCTCCCCAAACTGCTTATAGTGATTTCAAGACAGGATTTTAAATCTTCAACAGCGGGAAGGATCAGGGGTTTGGTCATTTGGAGGTCCCTATGATATCCACTGGGAAGATTAGTCGTCAGCAAACTCAATTGATTTGGCAGGCCCTGAATGATATTGCATTTTGCCCTTACGAGTTCAAAGAGGTCCGGGTTCTTTTTATGCGGCATAATACTACTTCCGGTAGTGAGCTCCTGCGGAAAGGAAACAAACCCGAAATTCTGATTCATGTACAGGCAAATGTCCATAGCTAGTTTCCCTAGAGTACCCGCTATGGAAGCCATAGCCATGGCTGAAAGCCTTTCTACTTTCCCCCGGCCCATCTGGGCGGCTACCACGTTATACTTCTGAGTTGCGAACCCCATTTGCGCAGTTGTAAAATCCCGATCGATGGGAAAAGAGCTTCCGTATCCGGCAGCGCTTCCCAGGGGATTCTGATCTGCGACCCTGTAGGCTGCCCGGAGCATGTAGACATCGTCGATAAGGCTTTCGGCATAGGCGGAGAACCAAAGGCCAAAAGAGGAAGGCATGGCGACCTGCAGATGGGTATATCCGGGAAGCAGGACGTCTTTATGTTGGTCAGCAAGTCGCAGGAGCAGGTCGAAAAGCGCCTTTACTTGCCCGTGAAAACCCGAAAGAGCATCTTTGAGGTATAGCTGAAGCGCCACGAGGACCTGATCGTTTCTGGAGCGTGCGGTATGTATTTTCTTTCCCGCTTCTCCCAGGCGCTCCGTGAGTTCGAATTCTATTTTGGAGTGCATGTCCTCAAAGGGTGGATCAATGGAAAACTCCCCGTTCCGCACTTCCTCCAGCATAAGGTCCAGAGCTGAGGTTAGGGATTCGGTTTCTGCCTTAGAAAGGATTCCGATCCGGCCCAGCATATTGGCATGGGCTCTTGAAGCCTTCAAGTCATAAGTTACAAGCACCTGATCGAGTTCCCTGTCGTTACCGACCGTGAAGTGATCCATTTGCTCGTCCGGAGTACCGCCTTTATCCCAAAGTTTCATAAGCTTTTTTTTTAGTGACTATTTTTTTCCTTTTGAACCCTAACGACTGAAGCCATAATTTCGTGAACCCGGGCTGCTTTTGAGAACTTTATTTTAAGGGGGAAAAAGCCCCCTGTATCCCCCAGGTTTAATATCGTCTTCATCCCTGCAAAACCCTATCACCTTCCCAAAGTAATACGCCTGGATTCCAGGGAGGTACTGCCAGGTACTCCCCACACCCGCGAAGTTACCCAAATCTTTCAGGTTGCAGGAATCCCTTTAGCATTGCGACGTATATGGCAATGCCTTCCTCAACCTCTTGAACCATGATGAACTCATCCGCTGAATGGGAACGCTGGCTCTTCCCAGGCCCCATTTTCAGGGAAGGACAACTGAGCGCAGCCTGGTCCGAAAGCGTAGGGGACCCATAGGTTTTTCGGCCCAAACCAATCCCGCTGATCACCAGGGGATGTTCCGGATCTATGGAAGAGGAATTCAGGCGCAGCGACCGCGCACGGAGCTTACAAGGAGCCTCCTTTTCCAGGATTTCGGCAATTTCACCATTGCTGTAGCGATCATTTACGCGTACATCCAATACGATTTCCACCTGTGCGGGAACCGCATTGTGCTGTTTTCCTCCTTTAATTTGGGTGACGGTCAATTTGACTTCTCCAAGTGTTTCTGAGACCCTTGGGAACCGGTAATTTCGGAACCAATCGAGTACGGGAATGGCATTGTAAATGGCATTATCTGGATTGGGATGGGCGGCATGAGAAGGTGTACCTGTGATTGTGCCGTCAAATACGACAAGCCCTTTTTCGGCAATTGCCAGATTCATTTCTGTGGGCTCCCCAACGATCGCCACATCGATCGCAGGCAACGAATCCAGGATTCCCCTTAAGCTGTTTGGTCCTGAATTTTCTTCTTCCGCCGAGGCAACCATGAGAAGATTATGGGATAGGTCCTTTGCCTGATGCCAATAGACAAAAGAGGCCAGAAGGGATACCAGACACCCACCGGCATCATTGCTGCCCAGGCCGTAAAGTTTTCCATCCTCGAGGGTGGCCTTAAACGGATCGCGGGTGTATCCCTTGTTTGGACGCACCGTATCGTGGTGGGAGTTCAGCAGTAGTGTGGGTTTATCTTCTGAAAACCAGGCATTCCTCGCAATGATGTTATTTCCAATTTGTTCACACCCAATATCATGGGATTCCAGCCATTGGCGTATTAAATTGGCCGTTGCAGATTCCTCACCGGAAAAGGAGGGGGTTTCTATCAATTGCTGCAGAAGCGCAAGCGCCTCACGGGTAAGCTTTTCGAGAGAATTCATAATATGATTTGAGTGAATTTAGGGGCATTTCCGCTCAGAAGACCCACCGAACCGATACATACCTGGCCGACCCCTTCCTCCAAAGCTTTAAAGCTATTAAACAATTTAGGAATCATTCCTGTGGCAATATCCCCGGATTTCCGCAGGGCTTCGAAAGCATACCTGTCGATTTCAGAAATCACACTTTCGGGGTCATTTACGTCTCGTAAAACACCTTCCTTCTCAAAACAGTAAATCAATTTTGTGCTGTAGGATGCACTCAGTGCAATGGCGAGTGAAGCGGCAATGGAGTCCGCATTCGTATTGAGCAGTTGCCCGTTCCCATCATGCGTCAGGGCGCAAAAAACAGGAGTGAATCCGGCATCCAATAATCGGATTAACGCCGTTGTCTGAACGCGCTCCACATCCCCTACAAACCCAAAATCGATCTCAGATACCGGTCTTTTCCGGGCCCGTATCAGATCGGCATCCGCGCCGCTTAGGCCGAGGGCGTTGCAGCCCTGACCCTGCAGCCCGGATACCAACTTTTTGTTCGCCCAACCGGCATACACCATGGTGACCACTTCGAGACTCCGGACATCTGTTATTCTTCGCCCATCCACCATTTTGGGGGTTATGCCCAATTCCCTGCTGAGTTTACTTGCGCGTTGTCCCCCGCCGTGAATCAGGATCTTACGCCCTTTCAATTCAGAAAAAGAGGTATAAAACGATTCCAGAAGAATTTGATCCTCCAGAAAGGCTCCTCCGATTTTTACAATAGTTATTTCCTGATTCACGAGTTTATGTTTCTTATGATTTTCCCAATACGTGCATCATCGCAAGCTGGGCAGCGACCGTACGGTTAGCTGCCTGTCTGAGAACAAGGGACTGATGTCCGTCCAGAACCTCATCGGCCACGACGACATTCCGCCTGACCGGCAGGCAATGCATGAATTGCGCTTTACCGAGTTTTTCGGATGTCATCATCCAGGTGGAATCCCGGAGAAGTACTTCGCCGTAGCGGGTGACACTGCTCCAGTTTTTTACATAGACAAAGTCAGCCTCTTCGAGTGCCTGGCGCTGGTCGTAGACAGGAGTGTAGGCTCCTGTAATATCGACATCGAGTTCATATCCGGGCGGGTGCGTGACTACCAAATCCACGGGCATTCGCCTCATTATCTTAACAAAGGAATTCGGTACCGCCTGGGGTAGTGCTTTTGGATGTGGAGCCCAGGACAAGACTACTTTTGGTCTGTTCTTTTTTGTCGCGCCGGAGATTGTCAGGGCGTCGGCCAACGCCTGTAATGGATGCCCCGTAGCACTCTCCATATTGATTACCGGAATCCCTGAATGGGCGGCAAATCCGTTTAGAATACCTTCTGCCTTATCAGTTTCCCGATCCTTGAGACCGGCAAAAGCCCGTACTCCTATCAGGTCTGCATACACGCCCACAACGGCGGCAGCCTCCCTGATGTGCTCTGCAGCCCCATGCTCCATTACCGTTCCATCTGTCAATTCCAGATTCCAGCCTTCTGAACCAAAATTCATCACAATAACCTCGAGCCCCAGAAGATGGGCAGCTTTTTGTGTGCTGAGCCTGGTCCGCAGACTGTTGTTAAAAAAAAGCAGACAGAGGGTTTTGCCATTCCCGAGGGATCTGAGGTCTTTGGGGTTTTCTGTGAGTTCCTTCCCTTTTGCAATCCATTCCGGGAGGGACCCGATGTCCTCGGTGCTTAAGAAATGCTTCATTGGAGTTCAGTTTTGAGGGCTTTGAAAAACAGGTCTAATTCATCGGCGCCAATATTGAGGGCCGGAAGGATGCGAAGCAAATTCTTGTTTTTAGAACTGCCGGTTAAAATGCGATGTTCGTACAGCAACTTTTTTCGAAGGTCAGCGACCTCGAATTCCATTTCAAAACCAAGCATCAGCCCTTTACCCTTAATTTGGCGTATGTATGGAACGGCTGAAAGTTCCATGCGGAAGTATCGTTCCAGTTCCGGTATTTTGGAGATGAGTTTCTCATTTTCCAAAACGTCCAGAACCGTTAGCGCGGCGACACATGCCAGGTGGTTGCCTCCAAAAGTAGTCCCCAACATACCGCTCTGGGCTGAGATATCAGGGTGAATGAGGATACCTCCAACCGGAAATCCGTTCCCCATCCCTTTTGCCATACTGATGATACCAGGGGTAGCTGTACTGTGCTGAAAAGCAAAGAATTTCCCTGTCCTTCCGAATCCGCTCTGTACTTCATCTGCAATGAACACGGCCCCATAACGCTTGCAGAGCATCGCCACGGACTCCATAAAGGCATTATCAGCCATCCCGAGACCACCCACGCCCTGAATGGGCTCCAGGATGACTGCGCAAACGTCTTCTTCGGACAATGCATTTTCAAGGGCTGTAAGGTCATTCAGCGGGACAAACGCAACCTCGTGACCCGCATTGAGTTTTGAAATAATCGATGGGTTATCCGTAGCGGCTACGGCAGCTGAAGTACGACCGTGAAAACTATTCTTAAAGGCTATAACCTTTGATTTCCCCGTGTGAAAGGATGCTAATTTTAAGGCGTTTTCATTTGCTTCAGCGCCTGAATTACATAGAAACAACTGGTAGGTGTCCAATCCGGAGGCCGCTCCTAGGGCAGCGCATAGCTTCTCCTGCAGGGGGATTTGGACGGAATTGCTGTAATAGGCAATCCGATGGAGCTGTTCGGAAAGGTTTTTTACAAATTCAGGGTGAGAATGGCCAATGGAAATGACCGCGTGGCCGCCATATAAATCCAGGAATCGCTCTCCGTTCTGGTCCGTAATCCAGCAACCCCGGGCAGAGACCGGCGTGATATCAAATCTGGGATATACGTCAAAGAGTTCCATGCGCTATCCTTTTCGGATTTCTGAAATTTTTTCAAAAGAGGTTATGATCCCCCGAATCAGGGAAGCACTCAAGCCCTGATGCTCCATTTCATTCAGCCCTTCAATAGTGCAGCCCATGGGCGTAGTCACCCGGTCGATTTCGGCTTCCGGGTGCCTGCCGGATTGTATCAGGAGTTCGGCCGCACCCCTGGAAGTATGCATGGCCAGCTCCTGAGCCTCTTCCGCATCGAATCCCAGCTGAATAGCCCCTTGGGTGGTTGCCCGGATCAGGCGCATCCAAAAGGCAATTCCACTGGCACATATTACGGTGGCGGCCTGCATTCTGTCCTCTGGGATAATCATGGAATGCCCCATGCGGTTAAAAATCGCCTCGGCGAGTTCCAAACGCGTTTTACCGTGTTCGTTGCTGCACAAACAGGTCATGGAATGTGCTACCGAGATAGCTGTATTGGGCATCGCCCGAATAATGAACCGCTCCGGACCCGTAATGGCTTCAATTTCGCCGATTGAAAAGCCGGTAATTGTCGAGATAATGACGTGATTATCGCTGAAAAGATCTGCGACAGACTGAAGTACATCCGGGAAATCCCCGGGTTGTACCGCAAAGATGATAATGTCTGATTTGCTCACGGCCATGCGGTTGTCCGAACTGGTCACCACATTGCCATATGCCTCAAATTCCCGAAGGGCTTCCGGGTATCGCCGGGTCAGATACATTGTCGTAGCCGCCCCGCTGTTGAGAATGCCGGTTGCAATGGAGAGGCCAAGATTGCCGGCACCGATAATTGCTATTTTCATCAGGATGTTTTTTTAGATTTAGAAGCCTATAGCTTTTAGTTTTAGTCCGGTATCCCTGGGAATACCAAACATCAGATTCATGTTTTCAACTGCCTGTCCCGAAGCCCCTTTCAGGAGGTTATCCAGGATTGAAGTGATCAGCAGCACCCCATTGTGTTTATGAAGGTGCAGGTGTGCTGAATTTGTATTGACCACCTGTTTGAGGTTTGGGACGGCCTCAGTGAGAAGGGTAAAGGGAGCTTCCCTGTAATAGGAGGCATACAGATCCCGGGCCTCTTGAATTGTGCCTTCATAGGCCACGTATGCCGTAGCAAAAATACCCCTGGGGAAATCGCCCCTGTGCGGAAGAAAGAAGAGCTCGGGAACGGGGGGTCCAAAACCATCCAGAGTTTCGCGGATTTCCGCAAGGTGTTGATGGATAAAGGGTTTATAGAGGGAAAAATTGTTATTCCGCCAGCTAAAATGGGAGGTCTCCGAAAGCCCGGCTCCGGCCCCGGTACTGCCCGTTACGGCGTTTATATGTACTGCCTGCGTAAGAAGTTGTTCCTGCGCCAGCGGAAGCAGCGCCAACTCAATGGCTGTTGCAAAACAACCCGGATTAGCAATATTCCGAGCCCTGGAGATGCGATCTGCATTGCGTTCCGGAAGACCGTACACAAAAGCCTTTCCTTTAAAATCAGAAGTTTCAGACAACCGGAATTCATTGCTCAAATCAATGATCCGGGTTTCCGGATTAAATGACCATTCTTCCATGAATCGCCCTGAATTTCCATGTCCAAGGCAGAGGAATACGACATCCACATCGGGTTCAGGCCGATTGGTGTAGACCAGTGTGGTCTGTCCGGTGAGATCCGGGAAGGTGGTGTGCAGGGATTCCCCGTTGCGGGTTCTGCTGAACACAAAATCCAGACGGACCTCCGTGTGGTTGAGCAACAGGCGAATGAGTTCACCTCCTGTATATCCTGAACCACCTATAATTCCAGCCCGTATCATTCCCCTGATTTTATTTGTGAAGCAATTTTCCCGGGGTTTGAAAGGATTTTGATAAATCCTTTGGCATCCCTGGCGGACCACCCCAGATTGAGCTCGCCGTAACTCCCGAAGGAAGCGTCCATCAGATCGTATTCAGATTCGATTCCTTCGAGTTCGAACCGATAGGGATGCAGTTTGACAAATACACGTCCGCTGACGTGTCTCTGGGCATCCTCGAGGAAGCACTCAATATTGCGCATGACTTCGTCCAGATACTGCCCTTCGTGAAGGAGCATCCCGTAAAAACTGCCCAGCTGTTCTTTCTGAAATTGCTGCCATTTGCTTAGGGTATGTTTTTCAAGCAAATGGTGAGATTTCAGGATAATTAAAGGGGCCGCAGCCTCAAAGCCGACGCGTCCCTTGATACCTATAATCGTATCCCCCACGTGGATGTCCCTTCCAATGGCAAAGGCTGAAGCCAGTTTATCCAGTTTCAGGATGTTGTTTACCGGAGTGTCTTTTTCTCCGTTAAGGGCAGTTAATTCTCCTTTGGTAAATTCCAGGGCCACGGATTCTGATTCGCGTTGTTCCAGGGGACTCGGATACGCCTGATCCGGCAGGGGTTTGCGGGATCCCAGGGTTTCCTCCCCTCCCACAGAAGTCCCCCACAAACCTTTGTTGACGCTGTATTTGGCTTTTTCCCAGCTGTACGCGATACCTGCCTCCTGGAGGTATGCGATTTCCGCCTCCCGGGAGAGTTTGTTATCCCGGATGGGTGTAATGATTTCAACCTCCGGGGCCATTATCTGGAAAATGAGGTCGAAGCGGACCTGGTCATTCCCTGCACCTGTGCTTCCATGCGCGATATGGGTTGCACCAATAGTCCTTGCGTATTGGGCAATTTCCATGGCCTGCACAATCCGTTCGGCGCTAACGGATAGGGGGTAGGTATTGTTTCTCAGGACATTTCCGTAGATCAGGTATTTCACCACCCGATCGTAAAAGGATTGGACTGCATTTCTGGCGAGATAGGAGTGAGCGCCCAGTTCCAGGGCCTTTGCTTCGATATCTTCCAGTTCTTTTTTGTCAAAACCGCCTGTATTTACAGTTACGGCATGGACTTCATATCCTTCTTTGTGGGTGAGGTAATGCGCACAGTAGGAAGTGTCGAGGCCCCCGCTGTAGGCCAGTACGAGTTTTTTCATGGATTTTTCTTTTTTGAAAGGAGGCTCCGCCTGATCTGCTTCAGGCGTTCCATGGATTTTTTATCAAATCTCGATGGCGCTTCCTCCGGCGTTTGTTTTGGGTCGTATAACATCCCCGTGCAAAGGCACATATTGCGATTGGTTCGGGTTAGGATATCAAAATTTTTACACGTTTGGCATCCTTTCCAGAACTGGGGATCATCGGTGAGTTCGGAATAGGTAACCGGGCGATACCCGAGGTCCGAATTGATTTTCATCACCGCCAGACCTGTGGTAATACCGAAAAGCTTGGCCTCAGGGAATTTCCTGCGGGAAAGCTCAAAAACGGCTTTTTTGATTTTCTTGGCCAGCCCCTGTTTCCGGTAATCGGGATGTACGATAAGTCCTGAATTCGCAACGTATTTCTGGTGACTCCAGACCTCTATATAACAGAAGCCTGCAAACCGGTCCCCGTCGATGGCGATTACAGCATTTCCATTTTTAAGGCGTTGGATGATATACTCTGGCGTCCGTTTTGCGATACCGGTTCCGCGAACCTTAGCCGATTCAGTGATGGTTTCTGAAATGACCGTTGCAAATTTTATATGTGATGCATCAGCAACTACGATTTTCATTGCCAATAAATTGATAAAAAGTGGGAAAAGAATTTAAAATACGATGCGGAACTGGACTCACCTAATTCCAAGGAAGAAGTGCACCCTTACGGGCGGAGGCGGAAACGCCTGAGCGATGCCGGATAACCTGGCATGGAATAGAAGGAAAGAAGTTGTTCTGTCTTCATCGTATTCCAAATGTACAAATATTATTTAATCAGTCGGGATTCTCACCTGGTTTTTGACAATCACGGACAGATTTCTTTTATTTCTGATGATCTCATAAATGAGAAAACCATAGACGGTGGCGTATTCAATAAACAGAATCCACGGCCTTTCCTGCACTTCGGACCCGGCGTAGGCCACATAACTAAGGATCACGGTGGCAGACCACAGGTACACAAATCTGAAGTTGGTAAAAGTGCTTAACAGCAGAGGAAAAATAACGTACCATGGATGCACGGTGGTCGATAGAAAGTAATATGAACAGAGTGCCAGCAAAGCCCCGCCAAACCAGTATTTAGGCAGCTTGATTATGGGGTGTGCGCAGACCCCAAGTGTGATCAGTGCAGTTAGACCCGGTACAATGGCCCCGTACTGCTTGATGAATTCCCAGGGTTTTGCGCCCTGATTAACAGCAATCCATTCCGCCAGATTATAAAGACTGGCATTAAATTCAAAGTTTGAAAACCACAGGCGCAGGGTTTGGCCGTAATGGGATCCGAATTCAGGAAAATAGAGTGGATACAGAAGGGTTGCGATTAATAGGCCAATACCCAGATAAAAACCTGTCGCTTTTTTCCAACCGAGGAGGGGAAGTAAAAGGGGAAGGAAAAGCAGGGGTATGAGTTTAATGCCAATTGAAAAAGCATACGGGAAAAGGGCCAGATACCATTTGTTGGTAATAACCAGGAACATGGCCAGAACAAAGAAAAACAACATGACACCTTCAGAATGAAGGTTCCCTGTGAGTTCTATAATGACCAGCGGATTGAGGAAATACCAGAAAATCAGGTTGGGGGCCCGGTTGATTTTTTTCAGGATCCGCCTTCCAAAATACAGAATGCCGAGATCTGCCAGAATGATCATGACGCGCATACTGATAATGGTACCCATGATGGTTTTGCCACCCAGATAGGCTGAGAGCGCAAAGAAATACTGGTTAGCAGGTGGATAGTTACTGTAATTTTCCCTGCTCAGACTTCCCATCCCTTTATGGAGTTCTGCCGCCGTATCAAAGGATAATCCCCCCTGTGCCATCCATTGGTCCGGCGTGAGCAAATATGGGTTAAGGCCCTCCAGGATGAGGTTTCCATCCCATATAAACCGATAAAAATCCTGGGACAGGTTGGGCAGGGCAAACAATAAAACAGCTCGGAAAAGCAGACCGCTTGTCACCATAAACCTCAGATTCCATTTCTCAAACTGTATCAATTTGAAAGAAAAAAAGAAGAGGGCAGCAAAGAGTGTGATCAGTTTTACAGAATCTTCACGCCCGAGGTCGTACCCGAACACCCAGTAGAAAACAAGACTCAGCCCTACCAGTAAAATGGAAATACGGTGCAGATTCCAGAAGGTTTGCAGGGCGCGGATCATGAAGTTTGGTTTCGCCCCTGCAAGAAAAAGAAAAATAACGGGTTTTTAAAGCGTGTGTTCTACCCAATGACTGATTCCGCTCCGAAGGCTTATCCTCACCCAGAATATATAACTACTGCGTCACAAACATTCTTTGAGTACAGGAATACAGGAAAAAGGACTCCCCTGTCTTTGGTTTTGCCGTGAATTCTTGAAGGGTAAGGACTGTTTCGACCTGATTTACGAATTGTTACGCCTTGGCAGAGACAGATTTCATAAAGACGAAACCAAAGCCTAAAAAGAGCATGAAGTGGAAGGGAAAGAGTCCAAAATCATTCAGGGGAATGGCGCTGTACATCCCAAAGAGGAAGTATAACATCAGCGCAAACTCGAGAATGGTATTCGGAGAAATCTTTTCAACCAGATATTTGTTGCCCTTCCAGGTATCTTTCAAACTGTTGATGTTGAACTTAGGCGTACGGACAAATTCTGAGCGTTTGCCCATATGCCCCTCCAGGACTGCCACGGTATTGTGCAGGGAAAACCCTAAGGCTACCGAAAAGAAGGTGAAAAACAGTTTGATGTACGAAACAAAATTATCGAGTCCGCTTCCCTGAATACTCTTATAGGTAAACCAGTAACAAACAAAGAGGATGATCGTACTGACGATGAAAAAACTGGTCATTTCAAATATCCATCCCAGGTGCCCAAACGAATTTTTGATATACAGCATGGGAATACTGAGGATGGCAACCAGGAATACAAAGAGGAACATAGAGCTGTTCAACAGGTGCATCACCCCGTGAAATTTTGTCTTAAATGGAATATTGTTTGCCCGTAAAACACTCAAAACGGTCTTGCGGAAGTTTTCGGCTCCCCCTTTATTCCATCGGAATTGCTGGGACCGCGCTGCACTGATGACTACGGGCAGTTCTGCGGGAGTTTCAACATTTTCCAGATACTTGAATTTCCAGTTCTTAAGCTGAGCCCGGTAACTCAGGTCCAGGTCTTCTGTTAAGGTGTCGCCTTCCCAGTTCCCAGCATCAAGGATGCACTCTTTCCTCCAAATACCGGCAGTACCGTTGAAATTAATAAAGTGACCTTTGGCATTTCGACCTGCCTGCTCAAGGGTAAAATGCGCATCCAGGGCAAAAGCCTGAATACGGGTAAGCGTAGAATAATCGCGGTTAATATGCCCCCAACGTGTTTGAACAACACCGATCTCTGAATCTTTAAAGTAGGGAACGGTTTTCTTAAGCCAGTCGGAATCGGGCAGGAAGTCAGCATCGAATATTGCGATATACTCTCCTTTTGCGATTTTCAGACCTTCCTTAAGGGCACCGGCTTTAAAACCTTCCCTGTTGGTCCTGCAGATATGCTGAATGTCCAGTCCCGTTTTTTGCAAATCCCTGATCTTCTCTGCTGTCTGCAGGACGGAATCGTCTGTTGAATCGTCAAGGACCTGAATCTCCAGTTTGCTTTTGGGATATTCCAGCAGGGCTATATTAGCCAACAAGCGGTCTATCACATATTGTTCATTATAAATCGGTAACTGAACGGTTACGTGAGGGATTTCCCGGGGATCCATCAAATTAAATTTTGGCGCCTCCTTCTGATTGCGCCGCTGCCCGAGGTAGTTGACCAGAAGATTTAGCTGGGCGAGGCTGTACATAAAAATCAGAATAAGCGAAAGGGTGTAAATCCCAATAATGATGTAAGCAATGGTTAGTCCCATGATTTATTTAAAACTATATTTAAATATCCAGCCTAAAATTTTTATGCCGGCAAATATACTACCTTTTACGGTGCCGGAGACCTTTGAGATCCCAATTCTTTTTCTGTAACGAACAGGCACTTCGGTATATGCCAGATTCTTCTTTATGGCCTTAAGCTGCATCTCGACAGTCCAGCCGTATGTTTTGTCTTCCATCTCCAGAGTTTCCAGTGCGCTAAACGTTATCGCTCTGAAGGGACCCAGATCCGTATAATTGGCCCCGAATAACACCTTCATCAGGAAGGTTGCCAATGCATTGCCAAAAACTTGTTGAGGCGTCATTGAACCCTCCTCACGAAGGGATTTTACCCGGGCCCCGATCACCATATCCATCCCCTGTTCCAATATTGGAGCGACCACTTTAGGAAGCTCTTCAGGGTAATCGGAATAATCTCCATCCATAAATACGATAATATCAGGCCTTCTGGATGTTTTACTCAAATAATCAATGCCTTTCAGACACGCATACCCATATCCTTTTTGAGGTTCATAGAGTACCGTTGCCCCGCCATTTCTGGCCACATCAGCCGTGCCATCGCTGGAATTATTGTCCACCACTACGGTTTCAGCTACAACAGACGGGATATCCGCCAGGACATTTCCTATGGATTTTTCTTCATTAAATGCTGGAATAATCAGGGCAATACGTTGCATTGTAGTTTTGAAAGGGGTTCCGGAATAGATAATGGTCAGGCTACTGAATCACTGTTTTGATTGGCGAGTTCCATCAGGTTGACATCGTTGCCCAGCAAGACTTCATGTGGGTTAATCCGTCCCTTCAGGGGTCCGTTTTCAAGTTTGAGTACGCCTCTGGGGCAGACCGCAGAACAGATCCCGCAGCCCACGCAACTCGCCCTTACGATATTCGCGCCCTTCTGGGCATAGGCCCGTACATCGATCCCCATCTCGCAATACGTAGAGCAATTCCCGCAGGAGATGCACTGCCCGCCGTTAGTCGTTATCCTGAAGCGCGAAAAGAGTCGCTGTTGGAGCCCGAGGATGGCTGCCATAGGACAGCCGAACCGGCACCAGACCCGATTGCCGAAAATCGGATAAAAGCCCGTTCCGATGACTCCTGAAAAAACACTTCCAATAAGGAAGCTATAGGTTTTCCTCAGACCCTCAGAGGAGAAAACAAAGACATGCCTGGAATCACTGAAAAAATGAATGGCCAGCAACCCGAGAATGATAAGAAGGTATCCGCATGCCCCGTATATCGCATCTTTTTTAAGTGCACTTCGCCTGTAGACCATCACCCAGGCAAAAACACCCGTAAGCAGCACGCCTACCCCGATAAGAAACTGGGATTTACTCAGCCAGTATTTTGAAGTGTCCGGACCCAGATAGGAGTAAATAACCGCTGTGGTCATAAGTACCACAAAAACCAGCACGCTATGCACAACCCAGCGCTCCACCTTCCAGGCAAAAGTGCTTTTATCGCTCAGTTGTCTGAAAGCGTCCCCCGCAGTTTCGGCCAGGCCGCCACAACCACAAACCCAGGAACAATACCAGCGTTTACCGTAGAAATACGTAAGCAGAGGAGTGATGACAAGTATGGAAACTATCCCGAAGATGAGCATCCCCAGACCGATATCCCCGGAATCGATAAAGGCATTCACCCGATACCGTTCAAAATTGTAATAATTCAGCGGCCATATGTTTTTCAGGTCGTAGTAGGGAAGGTCTCCGTTTAACCGCGCCATGATTTCCGGGATAATGAAAGCAAAGGCCGTCTGGAAGAACATGACGCTCATCGTTCTGAGCTGTTGGTACCTATTGTGGCGGTACTTCCAGATAAATTTGATGCCGAAGGCTAGAATAGCCAGGGTATATAAGGTCCCGTAAACAAACCACTGGCTTGCCGGATTGCCACTTAACGCGCGGCTCAGGGGGTCAAAAAGCGAAATCAGGCCCCGGTTCGGGCCATCTTTGACCAGACCCAGATACTCGGGGTAGAAATACAGTACGATGTAAAACCCGGTGATCAGAATACCCAGGGCCCAGGCCCAGAGACCCCGGCCGGAAATCGATTTAAACCAGACACCGTGGTTTTTAATTCCTTTCGGGTCGTCCCGGTAGGCAATCCAGCTGAACCAAATCACCGCTCCCAAAATCCCCGAAAGCGATGCTGTCAGCCAGAAGCCCTTATTTGGAAAATTGAGTCCGAACGCGGCAAGCACGACAATAAAAAAACTCGATAGTCCCAGGAAAACGGCAAATTTCTGACCGTTCTTCAGGCCCTTGGGTGGCCCGCCGGCCAATGACATAGAATCCAGGGTATTCATACTACTTTTTCGGCTTTAGAGGTGAAGGTCTGGGCAATCTCGGTTTCATAATGACGATACCATTCCGGATCGAAGTTGGCTTCCCCAAGGCGGGGAACAACCTGATCTACGGTGCGATTTTCGGTAAGCCATTGGTCGATAACCTCATGCCGCATTCGAATTCCAAACGTGTTGATGCCCAGCAGCACCCGCGACTCTTTGTGATAGGATATCGTGAGGCAGAGGTATTGCTCCGGATGTCTCCAGTGGAATTGTCGTTCCTGTGGATCCTTGCTACTCGCCCCGGAAACCCACCCATAGGTCTGGTATTCAATATCGAAGAATTTGGCAGAATTAAACCAGTGGCCCGGGTTGTATTCCATGGGCGCGCCGCAGATTGTCCGGGCTACTGTTTCACCCATCATTCGTCCGGTGTACCAGACGGCTTCCACAGCGCGCCGTTTGCCAATTGGGGTACGCTGCTGGGCGCAGTCTCCAATGGCAAATACATCCGGAATGTTGGTTCGTAATTGGCGGTCGACCAGAACCCCTTTATCTGTTTGGACTCCCGAACCGGAAAGAAAATCAATATTGGGCCTGACCCCGGCGGTAAGGCCGACCAGATCACAATCGATCTGTTCGCCACCATCCGTAATCACGGCTCGGGCAGCCCCGGCGTCATCCGAGAGGATTTCTTTCAGGTTGGTATTCAGTCGCAGATCCACGTGGTGTTCACGAATGTGTTCGTTAATCATTGCGGACTCTCCCTGGGGGAGTACACCATTCCAGAAACTGGTTTCGCGTACCAGGAAGGTCACCGGGATATTGCGACTCCTGAGCATTTCTGCCAATTCGATCCCGATAAGCCCCCCACCTACAATTACGGCCCTTTTACATCGGTGGGAATCCGGGGCGTTTTTCTCCAGAGCTTCGAGATCCTGAAGGGAATAAAGGCCCTGAACCCTTTTTAAATCCTGTCCCGGCCACCCAAACCGATTTGGCTGGGAACCAGTTGCGATGATGAGTTTGTCATAGGCTATCTGTGATCCGGAATCCAGGATCAGGGTCTTTGTTTCAGTGTCTACGGATCGAACCCTTGCCCGTTTTAGTTCGATTCGGTTCTTTTTCCAGAATGAATCTTCATAGGGTTTGGTATGTTGATATTTCATATGCCCCATATAGATATACATCAGGGCCGTGCGTGAGAAAAAGTAGTCGCTCTCCGCGGAGATTACCGTTATTTGATGATCGGAAAGTTTTCGGATATGCCTTGCCGCAGTAATTCCTGAAATTCCATTTCCGATGATTACAATTTGCATGGTATCGGGTAAGGTGTTTTACATTGAGTCGCTCTGAAGTTACAAACTTAACAGAACAGGAAAGCATTCCTGCGATTAATATGTACCTTTAAGTCTGGATGAGACCTCAGCTATGAAGAAATTTGGCCTCCTTTTGGTACTGCTTTGTTATTGCTGCACCAACCGACCATCAGAAAAGATCAATGGCGTTAGTTTCGTGGCTTCACGGGAGCCTGCAAATGTTGAACACGTGCAGGCAATACGGGCTATCCACGCAGGCTATGCCGCTGTAATGCCCTTTGGTTTTATTCGGGAAAAGGAGAGTCCGGAAATTATTTTTGATACTGATCGCCAGTGGTTCGGGGAAACCCGGCAGGGAGCCCGGCAGTACATCAGCCTGCTACATAAAAATGGGATCCGGGTGATGTTGAAACCACAACTGTGGATTTGGCGGGGGATCTTTACCGGGGACCTCAAGATGAATTCCGAAGCAGACTGGAAGCAACTGGAATGGCAGTATGCCGATTTTATCCTAACCTATGCTGAGCTGGCTGAAGAGACCGGGGTTCGTCTGTTTTGTATCGGCACGGAATTGGAAACCTTTGTGGAACATCGGCCCAAGTACTGGAAATGGCTGATACGACAGGTCCGGGAACGCTATTCCGGAAAGCTTACCTATGCGGCCAATTGGGATGAATACAAACGCATTTCTTTCTGGCAGGACCTGGACCTTATCGGGATCGATGCGTATTTTCCGCTATCTGAGGCCCGAAATCCCGGGGTTTCTGAATTGAGGGAGGGATGGAGTCGATGGAAAACAGAAATTGAAAAACTTCAACAGAACGTGAACAGGCCGGTCCTGTTTACGGAATTCGGATACCGCAGCATGGATTTTACAGCAAAAAAACCCTGGTTGGTAGACCGAAATGAGGAAGAGGTCAACCTGGAGGCGCAGGCAAATGCCAAAGAGGCAATTTTTCAGGAATTCTGGTCAGAAGACTGGTTTGCCGGCGGGTTTGTATGGAAGTGGTTTATTCACCATTCCAGGGCTGGCGGACCCTCAGATAACCGGTTCACCCCCCAAAACAAACCTGCAGAACAGGTCATCCGCGATTATTATCTGAAGTATTAGGTATCCGCTTTTGGCTCAACAGAAATATGTTTTTTGTAGTAGCGGTACAGGGATTCCGGACTGGCTCCAAAGAATTTTTTAAGGTGAACGACCGCATAATGGAATTGGAGTTGATAGACGCCCTTTTCCCGATAGCGCCTTGCAGATGTTCTCAACTCCGAGGGAAGCACAGTAAAGGTATAATGGCGATAAAGCCTTCCCGTGAATTCATTATCCTCATATACGCGGTAGCGCTCATCGAAACCACCCAGGGCCTCAAACCATTTTTTGGGCAGGAAAAGCGATTGATCTCCACCCCGGCATATTGGAAAATTCAGTCGGCTACACCAGGCAAAGGCACTGAGGAAAGCATTGGATGGTTCAAAACGAATTCTGAAACATCCGGCGGTTTCCCGGCGCTTGAGGGCGGAGGTGATTTTGGATTGGAAGTTCGGGGGTGGTAGTGAATCCGCATGCAGGAAATACAAAATACGACCCTTCGCCTGTTTGGCCCCGGCATTCATCTGAGACGCCCTGCCCCTGGGTGCAGAGATTACCAGAGCTCCTTCCTTTCGGGCGATTTCTTTGGTATCATCCGTACTTCCCCCGTCGGATATGATGATTTCAGGAAGCGCTCCGGGATCTGCATTTGCATAGAGATAGGGAAGCAGGGTTTCCAGGCGGGGCCCCTCATTGAGGGTCGGAATGATAATACTGAATTCACTCACTGCACAGATTCATTGAGGGACCAGTCGTATGGCAGAAATTCAATCGGTGTTGAAGGTTTCAGCCGTTTGTCTGTGTAGCGATTTAAATAATCCAGGAGGGAGACTCCGGCCGATTCGAAGTCTGCCCGGAACCATTTGAAGATTTTTGAGACTTGCGCTTTTTCAGGACAAATGACGTTCCGCTGTGGATCATTGATAAAGGCACGTGTGACACCCTCAAGCTGGGATTCGACCTCTGCTTCAGTGAATGCCTGTTTCGGAAGGGGCGGACAGGAAAAGGAGGCGCAATTGATCGCAAAGTGTATTCTTGGATCCTCCATTTTTCGCAGGATCTTATGTTCAATATCCCCCAGGGAATACAGGTCTTCTCCTACCTGTATCCACTTTCTTCCCCATGGCCTTTTTATATCCCGAATGCTCTTAACCGGATAATTCTCGAGAATCATGGCAATAGTACCCGCATTGTAGAGGTTGATAAAATAAGCCAGTCGTGCTTCCCGGGTCCAATTTGGCTGGGGCGGGGTCTCTGACAGTTCTGACAAATACGACCGAAGGCTTTCCCGATCTTCCAGAAACCCTTTATAATTGACCATTCCATCATTGCTAACGTGAGCCTTTAAAAGGGAATCCCAGGAGGCGTGGAGGTAGGGGCTGATATCCGTGTCCCCCTTCATACGCCCGGACTGAGCGTGAAGGCTGCCGAAAATCAGAACCAAAGCCAGTATGTGGATACACCTGTTCATGATGTAGATTTCAGTGCCGGAGATCCGCTTTAGATTTCCCCCCCGAAAGAACCCTGACACCTTGTTAGCAGCACCCGCCACCATTATAATGCCAGGTGCTATCACTCACATAGATTTCAGCATCTAATTCTGAGAGTGCCTGAGCCGTTTTATCACAGACAGCAAGGGGTTGATTCTGAATCAGGACATGCCCTTTTTGATCGTCGAAATAGTCTTCTTTACCATAATACACCGCGCTTTTGCCCGTAAAAATACACGGGCCATCTTCCGGCATGGGATCCTTAATGGCAGCGATCTCTATGGACTCTATGGGTATGAGTTCATCAACAGCGTAGTGGTTTGGACTCAATACCCTGTATAAACGTCGTGCGCGTACTTCAATGGTTCCGAACCCAACATCCGTCAGTATTTTGATGTAATCCTTTACCGGGATGCTGCCGCTCAGGCACAACGCTCTCAGGCGGTCATCATTGCGAAGCGCATCACTTAAGGGCACATCGCAAACCGGGTCGCTCATAACCAGACGGCCATGGGGCCTCAGCACCCGGTACATTTCCGCTACGGCCTTTCTCAGGTCTTCTTCTTTGAAAATGTTGAAAAGGCAGTTCTGAGCCGCGATATCTACACTTTGGTCCGCAATGGGAAGATTTAGTGCATCCCCCTGAACGAGTTCAACAAAATCTGACGAAAACCAGGGGTTCTCCGATTCAGCAATTTTAAAATTCTTTCGGCAAGCCTCCAGCATTTCCGTTACGACATCTACACCGATCACCCCTGCTTTCTGCCTTGAAAAATAAGCGAACTGAAGCAGCTCCATGCCCCCGCCCACCCCGGCGTAAAGTATTTTTGGGTTTCCTGACAGATCCTGGGCAGAAACTGTGCTTCCGCAGCCGTAATTCATCTCCTGCATGATTGTGGGGATGGATAGTCCAGGGAATTGCCATATCGGATTGGTAGTACAGCAAAGTCCGACATCCGGCTTTAAAGCGGCTTCTTTATAAAGATCGGAAGTAGCTTGAAGATAACTCATAAGGGTTTAAAATATTAAAGCGGTTACTTTGATGAATTAGTAGGGGTTCAGGAATATTGCTTACAACTGAAGTTGTGTTAAATTTCGGCAATCAGATTTCGGAATAGCGCAATCATATGTGGCTCTGCCTCACTGGCGATTTGTATAATCTCAGAAACATTGACCGGAGCAAGGTTGTCCGGGTCACATTCATCGGTGAGAACGGAAATGGCCGCAACAGGTAACTTAAGTTGATTTGCAACGATGACCTCCGGTACTGTGCTCATTCCCACGGCATCCGCCCCAAGGGTTTTCAGCATCCGGTATTCCGCCCGTGTTTCCAGTTGCGGGCCTGTTACGGCTGCATAAACCCCTGTCCTCAAAGTAATACCGAGCCTTCGGCTGGTCTCCAGCAGGCCTTCTCTCAGGTCCGGATCGTAGGGGTCACTCATGTCTATAAACCGGTCCCCGAAGTCGGTAACATTTTTAAATGCCAAAGGGGATCCCCCCTGCAGGTTGATGTGATCCTCCAGAAGCATCAATTCCCCTTTTTTGAAGTTCAGGTTTACGGCACCGGCCGCATTGGAAATTAGTAGTTTCTTTATCCCTAGGCGCTGCATAACCCTAATGGGATAGGTGACTTCGGTTAAGCTGTAACCTTCGTAAAGATGGAAGCGGCCCTGCATCACGACAACCTTCTTTCCTTCCAGGTTCCCGTAAACTAGTTTCCCGCTATGGAATTCCACCGTGGCCAATGGAAAAAACGGAATCTCATGGTAATGCGCGATATGGGCATTCTCAATGTCATCTGCCATACGCCCCAGGCCCGAACCCAGAATGATACCTATTTCAGGTTCGATAAATCCTTTTTCTTTTAATAAGGTTGCCGATGCCGATAGTTGCTTTTCTGTCATTTTATTTTTTTTGCAAAAGTTTCGAAAACAGGGATTCCTGCGATGTCTTCGTACTGGTCAATGTCATTTCGAACGGATAGTTGGGATACCTTTAAATCCTTCAGGTCTTCCAGGGTATCTTTGAGTACGGTGTGGGTTCCCCAGGCTTTATTGCGGAATAGTTTTGGGATTGGGCCTTTGAGGCCCAGCAGGTAGTAGCCCCCATCCTGGGCGGGGCCAAGCACGACTTCCGCCTCCATGAATCGGTTAAAAGCTTCCTTGAGATCGGAAGTGTTCAGGTTATACATATCACTCCCAATAATGAGTACTTCGGAATAGCCTGCCTCAAAGGCATCTTCAAAAGCATTTTGCATTCGCTGGCCCAGATCTGTGCCCTCTTGTAGCTTGTAGCGAAAGGTCTCGGGATCCCAGATAGTACCATTTCCGAGGTGCTCACTGAAATAGACCAGTTTGTCTGCGTCATTGAGTTTGGCAGTTATCGCAGCGGTATGTCGAAGTAAGATAAGGTAAACCTCCAGGGCGGCCTGATCGCCAATAGTAGCAGCCAATCTGGTTTTACATTTTCCGGGAACAGGATTCCTGGTGAAGATAAGAAGTGCACGGGAGGAGGTCCTCAACAAGTCTCAGTGTTGTTAAAACTACCCAAACGTTCCATGTAAACGGAATGAGGGTATGCGTTCAACTACAAAGATATCATTTAGACGCCATAAAAATGTGGTCTTCCGGGCTTTCTGAATTTAGGTATTGGGTATCGGATTCCCGCTGTATCAAAGGACCGCGGGAAAACCTGTGGCTGAACCCGATTTGCTTAGTGAATATTAATACTCCACCAGGCGGGTAGCATAGATGACAATGGCCATAAGATAAACCCAGAAGAGTATAGCTCCACGGTACCGGTGCACCGTATTGGCAATTTCGGCAAAAAACGAGAGGGTTGGGTTATTTTTCATAATAATAGTGTTCGCGTAAAAGAGTCAATTATCAGTTTCGTCAGTCTGGGTAACCTGATCCCAGATAAAGGCTTATACAAAAGCGTAACCGGTGGCTAGTCTGAATACAAAAGCGTAGACAACGGTAGCGATCATTGCAAAGCTGAACCATGCAAAAGCCTTAAAAGAATTTCTAATGATAAAATTTCCAAGTTCTCTGAATGCTTCAAAATAAAGATCTCTAAGAAGTAGTGTTGTTTTCATGTCGTAGGATTTAGGATTCAATTACAAATTTCAGGTCTAAAGAGATATCAGGCCAGTGAAATGGACTGACCCCTTATATTATCGATGAAATGCACTTTCCATTTCCACTTATCGAAAAAACCTGCATTTCATCCCCGGAGTATAATTTTGCACACAAGGGGCATGTGTGGGAAAACACCGATGTTTGGTGCGTTCGGGACCTTGCCATATCTTCTTTGGTACTGGTTATCAGATGGTGTATCTTACTATCGTAATGACCGGATCCTTTGAAACTATTTTTTCGATTGCCAATGCCTGGATTTTGCCTGGCTGGCTTTTATTGCTATTTGCCCCGTCCTGGAAGTATACCGGTAAGATGGTGTATTACCTGATCATCCTGGCGCTGGCTATCACTTATGCGGTGTTGTTATTTGGAGATTTGGGGAGTTTCGATCCTGAAGCGGGTTCTTCATTGGAGGCCCTGGCGAATGCATTTGGATCCCCTCGGGTTATCCTGATCGGTTGGATACATTATTTGGCCTTTGATTTATTTGCAGGGCTTATTATTGCCAGGGATGCGCGGAGGATCGGGTTGAATCGATTTTTAATGATCGTTCCCCTGTTTTTCACCCTGATGACCGGGCCCTTCGGCTTGCTGGTTTACTCTTTGATACGAATCGCTCATACCCGTAAGCTGGATATCCCTTTTGAGGATCAGGGATAAAAGGGAGGCGGACCCGGGGGGTTACGCTAACACAGTAACCATAAGCCCCGGCTTACCTTCCTCCGGGAGGGCAATGAAGTTTAAGGTAGTTTGTGTACATCGTTGAAAGATGCTCCCACGTCCCTTCTCCTTCACTAAAACCATGCGATCGGTTCGGATAGGGCATAAACTGGAATTGTTTGTTGTGTTTTATCAACTCGTTGATCAGCAACTCCGCATTTTGGTAATGGACATTGTCATCTCCGGTTCCATGGATGTAGAGCAAGTTGCCTTCCAGCTTCCCGGCGTGCGTTACAGGTGAGCCTGCGATAAAGTCTTCTCTGTTTTCCTGGGGTAAGCCCATATAGCGCTCCTGATAAATGTTGTCATAGGTCAGCTGATTGGCCACAGCCGCGAGTGAAATCCCTGTCTTGTATATATCCGGGTGTTTAAACATCAGGTTCAGGGTTGCTGACCCCCCTCCGCTATGGCCCCATACGGCTACGCGTTCTGAATCGACGAAATCCCATTTCAGGATTTCCCTGGCTGCCATAGCCTGGTCCCTGATATTTACTACCCCAATTTTTCGATAGATGGATTTTCTCCATTCCCTTCCCTTGGGAGCAGGGGTGCCCCGGTTATCCAAGGAAATATAGATATATCCGTCATCGGCCATATTCCCTTTGTAAAACCAATTCCGACCGACGTTATACGCGTCGTTCACCGTTGTTCCCGCAGGTTCGGTATAGACGTAAAATACGATAGGGTATTTTTTAGACGGATCAAAATCGGTTGGTTTGACCATCCATCCGTCCATTTCAATATTGTCTGCTGTTGTTATGGTAAAAAACTCTGCGGTTGGCTTTTCTTCCAGTTCCCCAAGTTTGGCGAGAATGCTTTCTTTCTCAGTCAGGGCTTTGTGATTGACAACTTTTATAAACTCCTTGGCCCTGGGCGTATGGTGGTTTGAAAACGTATGCTCTGCGTAGGTGCCGTTCGAGGAGAATGAATAATCATGGGTACCCTTGAGGCTTTCCGGGGATACAAGCTCATTTTTTCCTTTTCCGTTCAGTCTGGACCGGTATAAATACTTTTGGGTGGCGTTATCCGGGGATGCCAGGTAATAGACGAATCCTTCTTTGGTATTGATGTGCTTCAAATCTATGACGTCGAATTCGCCCTTTGTGATGAGCATCTCCGGCTTACCCTCAAGGGAAACCTGGTACAAATGCCGCCAACCGTCTTTTTCGGAGGCCCACAGGATATTTTTGTTTTTATCCAGAAAACTGAATCCGTTGGTGTAGTCTATGGCATAGGGATTCCCGACTTGAAACATGTCTACCCAGGCCTCGTCCGACTCCTGGTGAATCGATTTCGTATTTCCATTTGAGGCGTCCGCGATGTACAGTGTACTCTGGTTCTGCTTTCGATTCAATTGCTGAAGCAAAAGCTCGTTGGTCCCCGGGATATACTCCATACGGACCAGGTAGTTTTGGGCGGGGTCCCCCGGGACCTCCATCCATTTTGTTTTGGCATCTGAAAGCGCAACAACTCCAACCCTGCAGACAGATGGGGTTTCACCTACTTTAGGGTATTCCAGCGGGACTAACTGAGAATAGATTTCCTCGGTGTTGTTTATCATGTAGAACTTTTTAATATCCCCTGCATCGATCTGCCAGTAGGCAATGGATTTGCTGTCCGGACTCCATCGAAAGCCATCTCTGCAGAAAAATTCTTCCTCATATGCCCAATCAAAGGTTCCGTTTATCAGGGAAACCGTGCCGTTGGTTGTAAGGGCTTGAATGGCGCCGGATTCATAGTTTTCACTGTATAAGTTGTTCCCCGAGACATAAGCGATTTTGTTTCCGTCAGGTGAGAATTTCGCAAACATCAGGGAGGCCGATGGGAGGTTTTTCCCGAGCTGCTTCAGTGTATTGGTTTTAAAGTCAAAAACCCAGTAATCCCCTTTTGTGTTCAGCCTCCAAACTCTCTGCGTATTGGTAAACAACAGTATTTTTTGCTGATCCGATGAAAATGAGAAATGGGCCACTTCCAGGGGTTCTGAATGGCCTTCAGGGGTTAATTGGGTTTTGGAAATGACGGTTTTTGCCTCATGATCCGGCAGGGTATAAGTCCGCAACTCATTGTTTTCCAGTTTAAAATAGGAATCCCCGTCGTTTGTCCAGTTTACCTGGGCTGCCCCCGTAAAGTAAAGGCATAAAAGGCAAACAAATAAAAGGGTTTTAAAGGTCTTCTTAGGCATGGGTAGTTGATTTTTAAGCTTCATTATTACAATTGGAAAGTCAATTTTTATCCTGTATTTGGCCGGGCCGGCAAATCAATGTCGTATACTGTTTAGAGTATGTTTCTAAGCGCTATTCCTGATAGGCTCCTGAGGAGTAGGTCAGTTCATAACTATGGGTATAGATCTCGAAGACGATGCCGAAAGGATCCTCCACATAGACCATTTTATAAGGTTTTTCGTTCGGGTAGTATTCGCGAATAGGCATCCGCTGTTTCCCGCCATGTGCAACAATTTTTTGCGTTAAAGCTTCAATCTCCGGGTCCTGTACACAGAAGTGGAAAAGCCCGGTGTTAAACGGATTGAACTCAGGGGCTTCCTTCATTCCATGGGGGAAAGCGAACAATTCGATCCCTATTCCGTCTGAAGTGGACATATGGGCGATTTCAAAGGCTTCCCAATCCGTTCCGAAAACATCGATGCACATTTGCCCTATGGCCGTTTCACTTTCCTTCAGGACTTTTGAAGGGGGCATAATGAGATACCACCCCATTACTTGACTATAAAAATCTACCGCCTTTTCAATGTCCGGAACGGTAATGCCGATGTGTGAAAAAGACCTTGGGTAATTTGAGTTGATCATATTGTGAGGTTTTATCTCGTTTTCAAAGAGCGGCCCTGACCCGGGCTTACGAAAGTATTTCATGGAATTACAATCCCATGCCAATCCATTTCTTTTTACGGTTCTTCAAATGCCAGGATCCGCTTCTGAAGGGCTTCGTTTTCCCTTTCCAGAGTTTGTACTCTGGTTTCCAGGGCTTTGATCTGCTCCTGGGACTGTGCGATTTCAGTTTCGAGTTTCTGAAGTCGTTCTTCTTTGTTTGGATTCATATTGCAGGCCGTAATTGAGACCAATAAGGCTGCAATGAGAAGTGTTTTTTTTATCATGATTACGGGGTGAATAATGGTTTCAAAGGCCATGTACAAAATGATATGCAGGCCGAAAGTTTCGGACCCACATGGTTCCGGAACAAAATTTCAATCCCAGAATGTCTTCGTGCTTTACGTATTCCAATGGAAAATCTAATGTGCTCCTAAGTCCGGTTCAAGGATTTGTCTTTCCGGTATCTTATAAATAAATATACCAAAGAAATGAAGGCAACCATGATATAGGCCAGAAAAGCCACTTCCAGATTAAAATAGTAATCCAGGAGAAGAAAGGGCAAAGCGAAAACTACTGTGGCTACAACGATCAAAAGGAGCAGGGTAAAAACGCTGAAAGAGCCTTGAAGTAATTTTTTTGTCGTCATGGGATTTGTGTTGACTTGGCGCAATGATTGAAAATTTGGAGCTGTCCAGATAAAATGCAGCGGCTCCTAAAAATAAGGAAAAAATAAATACCCCGGGGAAGCATCCATTTGAGGGAAGTCAGCAACTAACTGCTTTTATTTATTAGGGTCTCTTAATGTTAAATCCAAGGGAGGACATAAAGGCAATGTAACAGACCACTACCAATGCATGGTTGTCAAAGTTCCATTCTTAAAAGTCGAACACGTAAAGCAGGCGCCACTCGCAATAAGGGCGATGATGAAAGCAAAAATAATTAAGGATAGTGTTAAGATTCACTATCATTTAAGGGTTACAGCCCCTAAATGTTCCCCCATGAGCATGTGCTTGTAATATGTGCTGTCCTCATTCATAGGGGCTTGTAATTCAAAGCGCACATTTTCCTGGAAGATCATGACAAAATCTGAGCCCCCAAATGCAAAGTGCCCCAGCATATCTCCTTTTTGGACCAGCGTGCCAGGGGTAATATTGGCCTCAAAATTAACGGAGCTAACTACTGCCATGCCAATGGGTAGTAGGGCCACCAATCCATAGTTTTCGGTTTCGAGGATAACACACCCACGGGTTTCCACAGATTGCCAACCTGTTTTGGCCGTGGGGTTGAAGGCATATCGTTTTTGATCTGCATCCCACCAAAGCTCACCTCCTGTTGGGTTAATACCCTTTATAATCCGTGATTCGAGGATCTTGCCGCCTATGGGAAAGTGATACCTGTGGTAATCATTGACGTTCAAAAAGGAATGTGTCAGTGTTCCATTGGCAAAAGCGTTTTGGTAGGCACTTCCTTCACCAATCAACTCACTAACGGATCTCAGGGTAGCAGACTTTACGGGTACCCCGGCTTTACTTTCAATATTCGATAGACTATCAATTGCCCAAACTCCCTGAGGTTCGGAGTCGGCAAACGATACCACGACGGAATCCACCTCCGGACTTGCGATGGGGCGCTGGTCCGGGGATTTCAAATAGCGTGCAAAGAACTGGTTGAAAGTCTTCCAGTTTGAAGGGTCTTCATACCACCCATTTTGAAGGCCAAAATTTGGATCGTTTAGCGCCATATGATAGTATTCTTCGTTCCAAGATGCTTCGGTATCGAGGTAGTCGCCCCAGGTTTTACTAAAGGAGGTCAACCATGCTGAAAAGGGCCCGTAATACTGAAGGGAATTATTTACCAGTCCTTTACCTTCCAGCTCTGGAAGGGGTTGATCTATAAGGAAATAGAAGGCGCAGAACCCCTGAAAAATATTGTCAAAAATCTCGGGATACTCTTCTTTTTCAATAATTGCCCATGGCATTGTGGTTTCCATCCATGTCACAAACCTGTAATACTCTTCAAGGCTTTGGGCCGGGTTCGTATTTGGGTCCGGATTAATGGCTTTCGCCTTCTCTAAGGAGGATTCCAGCATTGCTTTTAAAGCAGGATCCTTCTCCAAAAGGGTCATAAGTTCTTTTGTCGCTTTTCCAGCTTCAACTTCTTCAGGGGCGCCACATGAAAATACCAGGAGGCTTAGCGCCAGGACGAAAATCAAATTTTTTAAGGCTCTCATTTTAATAAATTTAGGTGGTTATCTCTTATGCTCCGGACTGTCAAATCCAGCCTGGCACCCGGCGGTCCATTCATCGGGTTGATTTCCATAGGCAGGGATTCCTCCATTGTCCTTCAGCATTCTGGCCAGGTGCAAACAGTTCCAAACCAGGAATGTCGTATTCCGGTTTGTAAAGTCATTTTCCGGTCCTCCGGAACCGGGATCCCGGTATGATGGTCCAGGACCTGCCTCACCCATCCAACCTGCATCTGCCTGGGGTGGAACAGTATATCCGATATGGGACAAGGAAAACAAAATGTTCATGGCACAATGTTTTACCCCATCTTCATTTCCTGTGATTAATGTGGCCCCCACTTTATCGTAATCCCTGTATTGGCCTTTCTGGTTGAATTGATGCGTATAGCCATACATGCGCTCCAGGGTTCGGTTGCAAACGGATGACTTTTCGCCCAGCCAAACCGACGTACAAAGAATAAGAATGTCACAGGCATCCACTTCTTTTTGAATAAGGGGCCAATCGTCACGGTCCCATTCCGGTGTTTTAGACATGTCGAGGCCCAGACCTGCCGGAATGACGTAATCTACGGGTCTTATAATTTTCGTGGCAGCACCCACAGATTCAAAGATGGTCTGTGCTTTCTGAATCAGGCCCTCTGTATGGGACAGCACAGGAGTGCGGTTTAGCGTACAATTGAGAAACAGCACCTTGAGGTCATCGTAGGATGCCGGAGGGTTTTCGCAATGCTTTTCGGTCATCCGTTTAAGTTGATCGCTCATTTTTAAGGTTTAGGTTTATATGCCGCTTGTAATTTACTTTCTGTATTCGTGCTTTACCCAGTCCACCTCCATGACCCATTCGCCGCTCATAGGCGAGTCGGTGATTTTGGCGAAGTTTAAAATAGCAAACATGGGCTCTGGATACTTATCACCTTCACCCGGATTCCGGTAGACTTCTTTGCCGTCGAGTCGATAAACCAGGTCACTCGCTTCCCATTCCACGGAGTATTCATGAAATTCATTCAGTGTTGCCGGAAAATTTCTTCTTTGACTTTCCCAGTCCCCTTTGTCACATTCACCCAAACTAACAATTGCCCCTGTGGTAAATTCATCTTTCATATGGTCCCCGTGATGTTCAAAAATGTCGATTTCTCCGGATCCTGTAAGCGGCCAGCAAATGGTCTCATCATCCTCCTGAACCGGGGGCTCGTTGTTCTGGGCCCCGAGCAACCACCAGGCCGGGAACATACTTGCCTCTCCATTACTCGATAGTTTAAGACGAGCCGTCCACTTGCCCTTCACAAATTCTTTGCGATTTTTAGAACAAATTCGTCCGGCAACATATTCGGTGTCGGGGTGTTGTTGGCCATGTTTGTCAAAATTATCACAAGGTCGCTTTTCGCCTGTATTGACCACTTTGATCTTTAAGGTACCCTCACTTACCTCCCGGGTGCCAAACTCGCCATCGGGCACGTAGCAGTGATTTTCATTATTTACCCAAATCCTTTGGTCCTGCCAATTCTCTGGATTAAAAGTTTCAAATTCATCGAGGAAATCCGTTTCCCAAATAGCATCCGATTCTTGTACTGCCATACTTTTTTTATCGCTGTTTTTACAACTATAAACCAATGTTAAAAATACAAGCAAGCCTATGGTTAAAACCTGTTTCATTTTGTGAAAATTTAATACAGAAAGATCATTCCTTTCTTTGGAGACAGACTAAAGGTAAGGGATAGATTTGACAGATGGTAACCGCTGGGTTACTCAATATTAATTTTGCCCTCTATCCAGTCCGGCAAATGGAAATTCATACCGGTTTTTTCCTCGATTTCCACCAATTTATTTCGCAACCCTATGGATCGCAACCCGATTTTAGCCCTTAATTCATCCGTCTGTGAAAGGGTGGATTTTTTAGGTGAAATCAGAAACCCATATCCTATAGCCGTCCTTTCTGAGGCGGCCGCCTTTTGCCAATCATCTGCCAGGGCAAATTCATAAGGTGACATCTCGCCATTTTCAATAGCCCCGATCAATTTGGGCTTGATGAAATTATAAAGGGTATCTCTTCTGGAATATTCAAGGGAAATCGAATTGTGGTGACTGATAATCGTAGACATCCAGAAGTCGTTCCCAATCAGTTTTTCTCCCGGATATCCCACTGTGTCGATTATTTCCACAAGGCTGAGCATCTGTTTTTCGCTATGCGGTGCAAATGTGATTGTCCCGTACTTTTCCTGAGCCTTATTCCCTATCTTTAGGAGGGCCCCCATGGCCTTCTTCTGATCTTTTTTGAACATAAGATGTACTTCCTCCCTTAAATCCGGATCGATTTTGGCCTGGTACTGACTGCGAAGCCCGGCATAAGACTGCTGTATTTCAGTCCATTCAGAGTCCTTCTGAAGGGGCTTTAAAAACTTATTTTTCTTAATGTCCTTCAGGGCCCATCCGGCCGCCATTCCCGCCTTGATATATTCGCAAGCCTTAGCCCTGTCATCCAGGTATAGCGCCAATTGCGAAGCCACTTTGTAGTCTCGCATAAAAACGAAATCGTAGCGCTCAAAAATTTGAGCGTATTGTTCTAAAGCCGCTTTAAATTGGTGTTCGCCAATTGACTTTTCCGCTGCGGTAATTTGTTTGTGATACTCCAGATAATCCGGACTTTCGTACGTCTGAAATCCCATGGATGTCAGTAGGGGGAGGAGAAACAAAACAATTGCCTTCTTCATGGGATATCAGTTATAAACCCTGATGATCTTACCGTTGTCTTTTCCCTTTACACTTCGGGTATACGCGTTTACAACCTTGGTCATGGGAATCGGATTATGGCCCGGGAAATAATCCCTGTACTTATCGTAGGCATCCTCAACCACACCCAGGGAGACCGCATTTACGCGTATTCCGTCTTCAATTTCGAGTGCAACTGCCTGGACAAAGCTGTGAATACCGCCATTGACCATTGCAGCACTTGTCGTTTTGATTACCGGATCATCGGCCAAAATACCAGTAGAGAGCGTAATGGATCCTCCTTTGCTCAAATAGTTCTTTCCAATCCGGACAAGGTTAACCTGCCCCATCAGTTTGCTTTTTAAGCCAATATAGTAGTCTGCCTCTGTCAACTCCTCAAAGTCTGCCCATTTCGCCTCTCCTGCAATACAGATTACCGCATCGACTGAACCAACCTTTTCGAACAATGCCTGTATGGAATTACTATCCGAGATGTCTACGGTATAATCCCCGCTTGTCCGGCCAGCAATAACCAGGTCGTTTCCCTCTGCAAAATGGGAAGTCACCTTTTTTCCAATCGTACCATGACCTCCAATGATTAGTATTCTCATCGTATTTACTTTGAGATAAAGCTAGGGTTTTCAGTTCAATATAGCTTTATTCCTGTTGAGGTCATCCCCGGCATTTCAACCGTGGTAACTACAGATTAAAATTGACAATTTTGCTTCTCAGGGGAGTTGTTTACCTGCTTTGAAAATGGATCGTCTGCATCGCCCTGGGTGCAATTTGCATGGCATGTGAATCCCCCTCCAGGGTAATGGTAAGTTCATGAGCCACTTCGTTTCGGTTAAAAACAACCACGGCAATGGAACCATCCGGGTTTTTGGCAGCCGTATAAATAAGGCCTTCCACATCTTCGCCTTTCACTTCGATCCTGCGGGCTTCAGGGCGGATGAATTTGCTAAAGTGGCTTAGCAAATAATAAAGCGGGGTGTAAATCACTTCGTGCGTAACCGGATTGATAAGTACCGGAGCGCTGTTAAAGTTGTCATAGGGATTTGGTTGCCCTTTATGGCTAAGAATGATGCACCATTCAACATACCCCTGTGTTCCGTGATTCAAATCGGAAATGATATCATAGGCGTAGGTGTCGAAAGGCACAAAAGTACCCGCATAGTCGGTGCTCTCCCTCCAGTACTGACCAATGGGATCCTCGGCATCAATATCGATACTCGATTCGGAGTGGATCATTCCCTTTTGTGGCCAGGCCGTCCTTAGGGCGTCCAATTCCTCCGCATACCAGTTATTCGCTTCCAGTTCTGAGTTGGCATACCAATGAAATGCCGTGCCCCAGGCATATTTTGAGGCTTCAGGGTCCTGGTATGTCGGCGTTACATAATCGTTTAGTGTAGATTTGTTGTGGTCGTAGATCAGCACCCGCAATCCGGAATCCAGGTCATCGGGGTTAAGGTGACCGTCTTTTACAAGTTGAGGACCCAGGTGATCCCGCAAAAAGTCACGACCCTGCTCAGGGGTAAACCCATTGCTGTCCCAGCGGGCATCATGAGCATGTAAGGGCTCGTTCTGGGGCGTAATGCCCCAGAGCGTAATTCCCTGTTCGGCATAGGCACTTACATATTTCGACAGGTATTTGGCCCAAAGCCCATAATACTCTGGGAGTAAGGTGCCATTGGTCATCTCAGCCGTTTCTCCTGTTTTCATCCATGAAGGCGGGCTCCATGGGGATGCAATTATTTTGAAGTCTGCCCCGGGAATATTGGAGGCCTCTAAGATCATCGGGATAAGGTCATAGGAGGGTTCTGCCAGTTCAATTCCGCGTACCTGTTCGTTTTCATCACCTGTGAAACCTCTCATATCCTCATATACACTGAATGTGGAAAGATCTACATCACCATCCTCAACATAGGTGTAATGATTGTTGGCGTAGTCACTGCTGTTGATGTGCGTTCGCGTAAGAGTGAATCCTGCGCCCTCCGATGGGCTGAACAACCGGGTCAGGACCTCGTGTCGCTGTTCCGATGGAAGGGTTGCAAGGTTCCAGGCCGATGATTCCGTAAAGGAAGCTCCGAAGCCGTAATATTTTTGAAATTCTTTATCAGGAAAAAGCTCCAGAGCAACTTGCTTACCGTGCACTCCAGGGAATTGCACTTCATCGTTCGAAAGTAATTGGAGATTGTCACCAGCCTGGGATGTTTGATAAACAAAGGCTTTATAAGCTGCGGAATCACTTTTAGGTTTGCAGCCTACTGAAACAAGGGATAAGGCGAGAACCAGCGAAGGCATAAGCCATGCAAAGGTCATCAGGGAAATTCTGTGAAGGGTTCGGTCTGTCATAATTCTTTGCGGTCTGAAAATCTGGTTCGGATCCTAAACCCTTTAGAATTGAACCGGAATTGAGAAAGCATACAAGATAGTTGTTTCAAGACCAACGAGTACTGCCAACCTTCAATTGGAGTGGTTCTTACAAAGCAAGATGCCGCTTTCGGAGATAATGATTCTGGGTTACCTGGTCTAAAAATGTTTTGGTGCCGGCCAATTCAAATTGCAGTGCCTTCGGAAGTTCGGAAAACAAAGGAGAACCACCACCCAGTAAAATAGGGATTGTGGTTAGAATCATCTCATCAATAAGGTCCGCTTTCAGAAAATTACGTATGGTTACCCCGCCATCTATATAAAGCCGGAAAAAACCCATTTGGTGGATCTGCGCTAAAATTTCTCCAGGGCTTCCCTGGGTTAAAAACACCTTTTCTTTCAGGTCCTCAGGTATTTCTTTCAGCGAATTGCTCAAAACAAAAACAGGTATTGAATAGGGCCAGACTACATTAAACCCACATACCGTTTCAAACGTTTGTCGCCCCATAACGAGGGCGTCAATTCTATTGATAAAGTCCGTGTACCCCATATCCTCCTGATTTGGATTGGGAATTGTGTGCAGCCAATCAATACCCCCCTTTTTATCGGCGATATAGCCATCCAGACTCGACGCGATGAATACGCTGTTCTTTTTAAGCATCACTTATTTGTTCCTTGCGAAGGACACCACCTCGATTGATCAGAGCAGGATCGCGTTTTAAAACGCCTTGCATGAGGTCTTAAAGGTGGTTTACCATTCCCAGCCAAATCCCGTAGTAAAGATATAATCGACCTCTCTGCCAGCTTCAACCGGACGGTTATCGTAGTTCAGGGTAAAACCCGCTCTGACATAAAAGTCATCAATAAAAATATCGTCGTATTTCGCATCGAATCTAAAGTCTGTACGAATACGTCCGGATTCTACAGATTCGTCGGAAATAATGGTTGGGTAGAATACCACAGTTGTGAGAAGGTTCAAATCCCCGATATCATACAAGTTTAGCTCAGTACCCACAAATCCTTCAAGGGACCTTCTGCTGGGGGCCGTTGTCGTAGTCCCATCCTCCGGGTTTAATACCGGGGTATAGGATTCAGCCGTGAACGCAACCCCTCCCGTCACATTCCAGTACATGGAGTTTGACCGTTTCACAAAATTACCAACTCCAAGTTTTCCGGTAGACCGCAAATCTAACGACTGTTCCGTATTGGATAGGAAATCCAGGTCCACTCCGAGATTCCAATCTTTAGGCAGGAAGTACCGGTAACCGATGCCGGCGTCATTTCTTTGAATATCGGATACATTGTCCTGGGTGGTGATCAGCGTATTATAGTACAATTCTGCTGACCAACGATCCTCGAGATAACCCAATCTCAGATTGCCATTTAATTGTCTTTGATTATTGGCCTTGGTCAGAGAAAGTCCAAAGTCAATATTGGCTGAGAGGCGGCTTAAAAAACCACTATCGATACTTTTGATATTTACGACATCAATTTGGTCTACGGTCAGGTCCTCCCCCTCTTCATTATCGATGAATATTTTCCCTTCGCCGGCACTGCTGAATGTCCCATTGATTCTTTCTCCATCGGAAAGCGTAATGAGATAGCGTTGTGTCGCCTTCATTTCTTTGATGTCTTCCCAGGTGATTTTAAAATCAGAATCTGAATACGTAGGTTCAATGGTCAAAACACCCCGGTCCATTCCTTTTAAATCCCCGACAATAATATCGCCATTGTTGAGATACAAAGTGTCATTTTGTGCCCAGCTCACGCTGTGCAGGCCTACGAGTAAAAAAACAATAAAGTAGAATTTGTTCATGGTAAAAGATGTTTAGAAAACTGTTCTTTCCGGCATGTAACTTCTTTTTTTTGGGAATCCAGTTACAGTCGAAGCGTCAAATTCACGGCAAATATAAATCCTATAGCCCGGTTCTTCTATATCATACTTCTGGTTTTTGCAACTGAGCGCTTACATAGGCGATTTCACTTAAGGGTTTCCTTAAGGATCTGGTTCAGGGATTATTATGATGATTAGATCGTGCCTTAATGATTACAACAAAGGACTTCGGAAATGTCTGAATTGACTTTGGATTACATCGCCGGAATCTTCTCTGTTCACAAAAGGTGTTTACTCAATATCCTCAGCAGTTATTTGATAATCATACTTATAAAAGCGCTTTGAGGGCTCGCTAAAAATCCAGTAATCATCCACATTAAAAATATTCTTTCCAGCCGTATTTTGATTGAATACTTTGAGAATTTCCTGTGAGGTACTTTCGATGTAAACGGAGTCAAATTCCATTAATGACGGTTCTAGAAAACCGCCGGTAGAAGAAAAGCCTTCCTGAAACAAAAGGGTTTCACCAGGGCGGAGGACCAATGTTTCGTTTGGGACTACGGAAGAAAATAAAATGAGGGATAGGGGTTGTGACGTTTTATTTTCAATATTGGCGTCCATCACAGACGCCGGGTCGCAACTCGTTACAACAGCAGTAAGAAAGAGGCAAAGGATAAATCGCTTCATGGGGCATTTGGTGTTGGCGCCTTTGCGGTCTAATCGTTTCTCAGTTGAAATAAAATATCCATGATTTCAATATCCGGAGCGGCTACAATTTCATAGGCTTGCGGGATGCTTTTGGCTAAATCCGTTTTTTGGAAGGATTGAAGGGATTCTGGGGAATCCCAAACGTAAACACCCCCGTACACTCCAGCCTGACCTGTTTTTACATAGTATTTCTGGACAAGCCCTGGTATCGCTTTAAACTGGGGCTCCCTTTCTCGTGCCTTACGTAAGAGTTCTTCTTCCGAAAGGTCAGATCTTAATTTGATAATCTGTAGGATCATAATTTTGAATGTATTTGCGTGGGTTTTATTGATAGATTCTGATATAATCCACCTCAAGCGCACTTTCGGTAAATTCAGGATCAATGTCCGGTTCAATGGCAATATTCAGAATTAAATAATAGTCCGAATCGTAGGGCCAGGTATTGGTGTCCTTCTTCGAGGGTTCGTATACATAATGAACGACACCATCAATGCTGAAAGTCATTTTGTTTTTTGTCCATTCAATCGCATAAACGTGAAATTGATCGGATACTCCCGCCACGCGCCGCCCTCCAAGATTTTCAACTGCGCCCCCATAACCTGAACCATTATGGACCGCACTGGACACGTAGTCCTGGTTCTTTCCCCAGTGTTCAAGAATATCTATTTCCCCACAGTAGGGCCATTTCACCTTCCCAAACCCTTCGTTATCCCAGTAGGCGCCATCTTCGTCAATGTTTTTGTTCAACATCCAGATGGCCGGCCATGTACCTGTCCCTTTGGGCATTTTTGCCTTAATCTCCACCCGTCCATGCGTAAATGTAAATTTTGAATTCAATCGGGCTGAGGTATAGTTTTTCACTTCACCCTGATCTTTGAACACTTCCTTTTTTGCAACCAGGTGTAAGAGGCCGTCTTTTAGATAAGTATTTTCCTGTCGGTCTGTGTAATGGTTTATTATTCCACCAAACCAACTTCCTCCTGGTGGCAGTTGGGTCTGGTGAAACCATTTTTTGGCATCTACAGGTCCATTGCCTTCAAACTCATCTGACCATACTAAAGTTTCGAAGCGCTTACCTGTTGCTGTTTCCTGTAAAGGATTTACGCTGTTTTGTGCGCGTAAATTTCCAAGAAAAGTCAGGCATGTTATAAAAAGTACAACACTATATTTCATGTAAGCGGTCGGTATATTCATCTTTTATTTAAGCTTAGTATGGTTTGGGGTACCCTTGTCATTTTCGTTTCTCCCTTTTGTATTTTGTTTCGTACTCTTTTCAATTTTGGCAGGCGCACCACCGGATTCCCAGATGGTGATTCTGTTGTCATCCGCTTCTGCCGGGAATGTAATTTTTAAGGGAATCTCTTCAAGAACGAATACCTTTTCACCTGTGGATTATTGCCAGGCCGTATTGACTTGATTAAATTAAGAATTTTTATCCTACACGGGGCTCTTGCCCCACTTGGAGGTGCAAATTACCTACCCTCTAAACTCAAAAAATGGATTCCAAGTTCAGATACTCGGTTTCAAGAAAGAAAATATTCCATTCCCCATATTCATAGTTACCCAAATTCTCGGCACGGGAAAAGAAGAAATACTTTCCATCTCTGGAAAACCTGGGACTGCTTTCCTCATTTTTAGTGTTTATCAATTTTCCAATTGGCCTGGCTTCACTCCATCCATCTGCTACTTTTTTCGACACAAAAATGTCTTCACCTCCCGCTCCGCCTGGAACTCCGTAGGAATTGAAAAGCAAGTACTTTCCATCCGGGGAAATTACCGCTGAATATATCCAGTACTGCTCATCACTGAAGATGCCTTTTACCTCTTTTGGTTCCGTGAAGCCCTTGCCATCAAAATTGGTTTCGTAGAGTTTAATAGCGTTTGTTCCACGCTTCATTGTGGTGAAGTAAAAGGTTGTGTTGTCATGGGTAAAGAAGAAATTATTGTTGGAGGAGGGCCATTCTTCATTTTCGCTTTGAACGGCGTTGATGGGTTCGGGCAAAGGTCTGGGTTCACTCCAGCCGTTATCCGCTTTTTCCATCATCCAAATATTCATGTCAAAGTTGCCTTTGTTGGGCTTATTCGGAATGGGTCGTTTTGAACCGAAGAACAGGTATTTGCCGTCCGGTGTTATGGAGGCGGCCTCGTCCCGGTCTGTCGAGAATTCGGCACGTCTGGCTTCGGTCCACTGCCCATCTTTAAAATGGCTGATATATATTTTCTGTTTTTGTTCCGGGGCCCTCCGTGAGAAGTAGGTTGTCAGGCCGTCAGGTGAAAAAGCGAGTTCAAATTCACTGTGGTCTTCTGTGGAGATCACGCCAGGTGCAAAAGGGACAGGACTCTTAACGGGCTCTTTAGAATAAACTGCGTTGGGGATTTCGGTTTTTTGATTGCAACTGCTAAGCGCAAAGATTGAGAATAGGATGATGATGTATTTTTTTTTCATGGCCATTTAGTTTTCTCGGTTATCGTGACTCCCTTTTCAGACTCAGGTCAATCAGCTCAATGAGTTCCTTTGCCTGCTGTTTAAGGCTCTGAAAATACCGGATCATTCCCGTTCTGTGTATATAATTCTCCTTAATATAATTCCTTCCCTGAATGCTTTGTGCAAAATCCAGTATAGCATCAGGCTGGCCGTTATCCCGGGGAAGCATAGGAAAATCCGCGATATGGATTTCTATTTTGGAGCGTATGATTTCATTTATGTCGTTCTCAAAGGCGTGATACTTTTCTTCTTCATTATACGCATCCAAGAGGTATTTAGTGTCGGTATAATATTTGGTGAGTTTGTTTTGGAGGTCTGCAAAACCTGTGAGGTTCGGGTTTTCGGAATTTTGTAGTTTATTGAAGGTCCGTGCCGTCATAGGTTGCTGGTAATAGGGGCCTAAGAGCACTTTTCTCAAACTATCTCTATGACTCAGATCATAGGAAACCAATGTCAGGGCCCAGCGTTCCAGTTTTACCTGATCTTCCAACTTTCCGATGACATAATTGGATTCCAGGGTATCCCTAACCAAATCTTTTCTGAATTCTTTCAGCAAAGCCCTGGACTTTCCAATTTCTTTCCTGCTTTCATTCCAGGTATTGATTTGCAGGGCGATCAAAATACCTATGACCACCAGTACAATTTCCCCAAGGGCGTAGGTGAGGTACTTGCCTGTTTTGCCTTGTGAAAGCAGGTTTCGTCTGATGCGTTTGAAGAATTTAAACATAAGGCTGGGGGGTTAATATGCTAAGATACTAAGGTCTTTTATCTTATTGGGTATGGATTGCAAGCGGGGCTGTCATTCATTGAGAACCGAATGCAGGGGGCGAGTCTCCTGTTCTGAGGGGTGTCCACTTGCCTCCGAAACACATGTAGTGACTATTGCAGCCCGGCTTATGGAAATTGCGAACGAGATCACAAGCCTTAGATTATCAAAAAAGGACGAATAGGAGACTGTAAGTATCCAACGCTGTGTGAATTGAACAATTTCCTTCCAGAATGGATATCACGGTCCGTCTTTAAGTTTAGAGTGATTCATAAATATCCACCAGGATTTTTGAAATTTCCGACATGGAAGGATCCTGTTCCTGAAGGGTATGCGGACCTTCTACTGTGATTACTTCCCAGTTTCTGGCTTTAGCTTTTTTGGGTGCGCTTTTAGTTCTCATGTACCCAAATATTTCCATGGCTTCGGTAGCAATTATTATGGTGCCATCTGTTTTTACATCATTGACAATTTCTACGCGCTCCGTATAGGATTTCAAAGGATGTTTAGACATTGTTGGAATGGGTTCTCTCAATGCATCGGCAGTAATGAGCCATCCGTCTCCATTTTCTTTTGCAGATTCCATTGAGATACGCGCAACCTCAGGGCCAAAAACATCCAGCGTATTTTCTCCATTGTCTGCGGGTGCGCAATCGATATAAACTTGATGTTTTATCTTGTTTCCAACCTTGTCAACAACTCCCGATATTACAGGCCCGCCATAGGAGTGCGCTACCAATATGATATTGTCTAAATCGCGCCATTTGATAAAATTAACAATGTCATTTATATGGGTTGAAATGCCAGTCTCCTTGGATAATAAGTGATTCTTTTCACCCAGACCGGTCAGCGTTGGATTGTACACTACATAACCTTTAGAAACCAGGTCAGATTTGAGCAGGTTCCACTGTCCTCCCCATTGAAAGGTGCCATGCACCAGAACAAAAACAGGTTTGGCAGATTCATCCTGGCCAGAAATGGGCGAGGGATAAAGACAAAGGGTTAACAGAAAAAGCAAAAATGAATTGATGTGTTTCATGTCTAATTCGTTTTTCGAGTTTTACTGGATAGGACTGATTCGGCTTTCATGAATGTAAAAGTCTTTAAATCCTCATTCCATACCCAGTATTTACGGGACTCTTCGGTTTCTCCAGTCGGGGATTGCGCAACAGCAACGGTTAAAAGAGTTTCACTTTCTTTTTTTGATTCAATATAGGTTCCGTTACCTCCCCATTCCTTGTCCTCAGGCATCGAATAAACCTTTCCATCTCGCGTATCAACCATGGCCCCGGTCACACAACCAGACCCACACCCCCAGGTTGTAATTACATAATAGGAAGCAAAATTCACCTCGAGTGCGTTATACTTTTCGGAGATGACATCCCTGTGGTCTTCGGCCATTGGGTTACTCATAAAATCGATATCCGCCTTACTTCTGATTTCTGAATTCGAAGGAATTTCGCTTGCTGATTTTGCATCCTTTTGCGCTACCCCTTTGCAGGAAATTAGCGCGATTGGCATTAGAAGTGATAGTATAAGTTTTCTCATAATTTTGGCTGCTATAATATATTCATAAGGTATTGATGGGGTGTAAACCCCCCGAAGCGATTTAGAAGAGCCAGTTGTATCCAGACTGATTTTAACCCGAAACCCCGGGAGATCAGGTCAGGCACTTGCTACATATCGTCAATACGTTCCTTTTTCTCCAAATTCGATTCCTGAGCTTCCCGGGAAAACCAGATTTCTCTCAATTGGTTTTTACTAAAAAGCTCCAATTGATCTCCGTAATGGGGATTATCAGGGTCAGAGGAATTCCCATAGGTCAAAAGACCTTTGGCCTTAATGGTTTCATCCATTTCCACGACCAGAACAAAAGAGTCCCCAAAATAACCGACGAACTCACCCTCCCCATCCGGACTGGCGATCATAATCCTGAAAACACCCAGATATTGAGGTCCTCCGGTACCGGCATATTCCAAATCCCCTAATTTTAGCTTGAAATAGTCTCCATAAAGAACCTCAAGTGACGGGTATTTGGACAAGTGATTCTCAGCAGCTGTCCTGATGATTCCAATTACCTCTTCCTGGTCCGGGAACCCGTCCGGGGTGTTTATCGGATCTTCGAAACTCCAGGGTTCTTTTAAAAAACTTCCAAGTTGATAGGCCCCGATTTGTTTTTCGGATCGGATAGTGTTGACGAATTCCATAAAAAAAATGGCACCAAGGCTCTGGGCGTCGTATGAGCCATCCCACGTTGTAATCACATCAATGGCAGCGAGGGCCAAGGAGTCGGTTGTGACATCCTTCAGGCCAATCAGATCGTCCCGTAGCCTCAGGGCAAGCTCTGCTTTGTTATCGTGTTTTAGTTCAACAAGTCTGTCAAAGGAAATAGCGTCCTCTTCATGAAGCAGTCTCGCTGCCCGCTGAGGTCTAAAGGCCATGTCGAGAGGTGCGATATGGGAGGCAAAATCATTTGGGTCCAGCACAGTAGGGACCGTATTTACGTAAGGCGGGTCATTGGCATTTTGCAACCACCCGGAAGTTGGATTGACAACCATTGGCAGCTGGTCGCTTTCGTAATACGTCGTCCAGATATTCGCGCTGGAATCTCCTGAAACAACCCCCTGCCATTTGTCCCAGTCCCCATTCTTTACAGGAACTAATCCGCCAAAATGATGCATGATATTTCCGTCCGTGTCTGCATAAACCGTATTTAAAAATGGCATTTGCCTTAAGGCGAGCGCATTGTTCATGTCGTCCAGGTTTTGGGCTTTGGCCATTCGGTCATACTGTTCAATTATAGGCTCGAAGTCTTCCATTTGTGCAAATCGGATGGCGATTACCTGCTCCTCTGACTCATTGACCACGATTCCGTGCCTGGTTTTTTTGCGGGTAAATTCATGGCTGGAAGTGGTTCCATCCTCGTTTAATGTTTTAACGGTATAGTTGCTTTCCTCGAAGGGCAGGTATTCTCCATCGAGAAAGTAGGTGTTGTCCTGTTTTTGAATTTCAAACAAATCTGTATTGTCCAGGGTGTTTACCGTATGTGTCCAGGAAACAAATTCATTAAAGCCAAGTACGAGAGAAGGGGTACCGATAAGGCTGGCGCCATACATATTGTACTGTTCTGTTATAAACTGCTGTTCATGCCAAAGAAACAGATCGGACCAGGGCAGATGCGGGTTTACTACAAGCATGGGGTTCCCGGTAGCGGTTTTGCTGCCTGAAAGTGCCCAGGAATTGGATCCTCCTTCAATTCTTTCTCCTGTCAGGAACTGTTGTCTAATCAGGAATTCATAATTGATCACACGGAACTGGTGCGCAATAATATCTTCTACGGTGACCGGGAGTACCTTTATGTATTTTTCATCGAGTTCAGGGGCGTGTTTTTCTGCATAACTGTTGATTCCTTCCGCAAAGGAGGTGAGCATTTGCTGGTATTTTTTGTCTAACTGATTGTAGGCAGGCTCCAATTGGTCATAGATTCCCAACTGATTAAGCGCTTTGTTGATTTCAAATCCCTCGCCCCATAGTTCCGCACTGACCCCTCTTGCTTCTCCATAAAGCTTCAAAACCAGATCTCCATGGTTTTTCATTTGGCCCCATCCAGCCATGTAGTAAAGACTGGAATCGGAGGTTGCATAGATGTGAGGAACACCGTAACTGTCCCAAAGAATTTCGTCTTGTTTAATTCCCGAATCTACAGGAGCGGCACAAGCGGTGAGGAGTATTAGTAGTGAGATTATAAATACTTTGTTCATAAGAGAATGATAAATGATTTACCGTGCAATAATGCCCGCTTTTATACCGGTTTCCAAATTAAAACTATCCCCCACAGACCCCACAACGGCATCACTGCGATTGAGTCCGAGCGTTTCTTTCAGGGCGTACAGTGAATTGATTCCCGTGCAATGGGATCCAATTATTTTCGAAACGCCAAAATCCTTTAATTTACCCGCCGTCCAGTTTAATTGTTCATCGGATGCTTGGATTAAATGAAAGCCGCCAATTATTGCAAAAACGGCTTCTTTATTAATGTTTGCATGAATATGCTCCAGGGTATTTACAAGGCCCGCATGCCCGCACCCCGAAACCAGGACATAGCCCTCTGGGGTATCAATCACCAAAGACTGATCTTCCGGTATCGTATCTTCAATGGTACCATTTTCAGTTTCTATCTTTCCATTTCCGGACCAGTTGCGCTCGTCATGTATTCTCTGAATCGGCCCTGTGATCCAGACTCCGGGGAATAATTCGCGTTGCCCGGAATAGACAATAAACGTGACATTGTCTTCTTCCAATGCCTCTTTTGTGACCAAAAGGGTGTTGTCGGAATTCACTCTTTTACTGAAGATGCCGTCCCCTACGTGAACTCGTTTAAGGGCATTGGGGTTGCTTTTTTTGAGCGCCTCCCTCAGGGTGAGCAGGCCACCGGTATGATCCCAGTGGTTGTGGCTTAAGAAGACGTCTTCGACATCCGATAAATCAATACCCAACTCCCGTGCATTATTTAAGACCGTCTCCGGCCTGGCGCCCGTATCGAATAGTATCTTCCTTCCGTCCACTTCAATTAAGGCCGAATATCCCCATTCGCCAATGCCTTTGCCGTTGGTCAGCATGGTGGAGAGGGTGGTGATTTTTAATTCGTAAACGGGTTTCCTGTCCTGCTGTCCTGTGAGGAAAGAGCTATTGAGGACAATTATGATCAGAAGGATTTGATGTCTGATGAAGGTCGTTTTAAAGGTCATTCAGTTCTGAGTTTAGTGCTTTAATGGCGCTATCAATTTCACCGTAATAATTCCTCTAAACATGTGCGTGCAATACTTTCCTGTTTTCTTTTGAAAGTAAAGATTACCTGTTGAGGTTTGAGAATTTGATCATTGGTGAATGGTCGGTAATGGTGAAACATAAGTTCACGAAAGCACATAAATATAGTACTTATCCTGCACTATAGAGGTGGATAAGCACCTTTGGAGCTGTCCTTACCTATTTGGTGACCCTCCTCCGATTTCATTTCAGGCTTTTTTCTTTCTAAAGGAAATCTCAATTCGCGTATCATTAGCTCCAAGAAGCGCTGGAGAGCTTACTTGTGCAGGGCTTTACTCTGATCATACTCTCTCATAGGTATATGGTTATTTCACTCTACTCATGATACAGATCATTGCTGACATTGTAGTCTAAAACTACTTTTAAAAGATTCTGATTCCACGGTTTGGTTACCTGTGTTTCAGACCTGACTGTAGAATCTCAGTACTGTTTGAATTTAACTAAAATCCAAAATGTGATGATGTTGAAAATTCAATTCAATGAAAGGTTCTGCAGGGTTTGGCTGGTATCCATATTCTTTTTAGTGGGCCTTATGGTTCATGGGCAGCAAACTAAGGAAGAATTATCCCAGCAGGCCGCAAATCCGTTGGCAGATCTGATGAGTTTCCCTTTTCAGAATAATCTCAATATGAACTATGGGGAATTCAACCGGAATCTGAATGTTCTGAACATCCAGCCCGTACTACCTTTTGCCGATGGCCGTATCATAACGCGAACCATCTTCCCAATTGTCAGCATCCCAGACTTTGGCAGTGAAAGCGGCAACTTGTCTTCTGGTCTTGGCGACATCGTTTTTACGGCCTTCTACTCCCCGGAAAGCAAGACGACCTGGGGAATAGGCCCTGTTGTTGAAATTCCTTCAGGCGGGGCGATTCGCGGGACCCAGAAATGGAGCATCGGCCCATCCTTTGTGGTCCTGATGCAACCCGGGGACTGGACTTTTGGCCTTCTGGCCAACAATACCTGGTCCATTGCAGGCAAGGACGAAAGGGAGGATGTAAATCACATGCTTCTTAACCTATTTATTGTGCGCCAGTTGGGGGATGGATGGTATGTGAATTCCGCCCCTATCATCACGGCAGACTGGCAGGCCGATTCTGGAGATCAATGGATTGTACCCCTGGGCGGTGGCGGCGGGAAGTTAGTCATGTTGGGAGGCAAACTACCGGTAAACCTCCAAACCCAGCTGTATTATAATATAGTCCGCCCGGACTTCGGTCCGGAATGGCAATGGAGGTTCCAGGTACAGTTTCTCATACCGAAATCAATTCTTTCCGGAAAGAAATAGTCCGGAATCTCTATAAGTGATATTGATTAACAACTGAAAATAAATTACAATGAGAAAATTAAGTATCACAGCTTCCTTACTCCTTGGGTTGCTTTTTTTGGTTGCATCCTGTAATGATGCCAGAAAGGACAAAACAGAAAGTTCCATTTCCGAACTATCCCATGAAGAGATAGTCGATATCACTGCAGAGGCCTATGTATATGGGTTTCCCATGGTGGTGAATTACAAGACCTTGTATAACTATACTTTAAATACGGAATCACCGGAGTACAAAGGCCCGATCAATCAAAAAAGTTGTGTCGCCCGCCTGTTTACCCCAGACGATAAAGCTGTTGTAACCCCGAATTCCGACACGCCTTATTGCATGTTTTGGATGGATCTTCGCGACGAGCCCCAGGTTATTTCCGTCCCTGAAATGGAACCGGAAAGGTTTTACCATTTTCAACTCGTCGATTTATACACGCATAACTTCGCCTACATAGGTACTTTAACCAATGATAATAAGGAAGGAAATTATCTGATTGCCAGACAAGGATGGGAAGGTGATAAACCCGAGGGCATCACGGACATCATCTATTGCGAGACAGACTTGTTCTTTGTGGTGGTTCGCACTCAGCTTATGGGTCCGGATGACCTTGAAAATGTGAAAGCCATCCAGGATGCCTATACCGTGCAAAGTATGAACGAATTTTTAGGCCGGGAACCTATGGTTACCGACAGAGATGAAGCGTTTTTGGTTTGGAAGGATGGCGATGAGTTTACAACCGCTTCATTTAACTACTTAAACTTCATGCTGAACCTGACCGCTCCGGTTGAAAGTGAAGTAGCATTGAGAAACGACATGGCCAAACTGGGTATTGGGACTCAGGAAGGTTTTGACCTCAATCGCTTTGATGAAGAAACGCAGAAAGCCATAGAAGAAGGCGTAGCTAAGGGTCTGCAGGAGATAAAAGATTTTACTGCCGCCATCACAACAGATCCTCTGGCAAGTGCCAAAATATTTGGCACCCGTGAGTTTTTAACCACAAGTGCAAAAGAAAATTTTAAGCTCGACAAGCTTTATTTACTTCGGGCTACGGCTGCTGAGAGGGGACTTTATGGCAACACAGGTTCAGAAGCCATTTATCCAACGTATTTGCTGGATGAATCCGCTGAACCGTTCAACGCGGCCAATAATAGATATACCCTGACTTTTGAAAAAGACGGGTTGCCCCCTGTGAATGCTTTTTGGTCGCTGAGTATGTATGACGGACAGACGCAGTTGTTTATTGATAATCCGTTGGAGAGGTACTTACTCAACTCCAGTTCCCTGGATGAATTTGTGTATGGAGAAGATGGTTCGTTAACCCTTTATGTTCAAAAAGATTCACCGGGCAAAGCGTTAGAAAGCAATTGGCTGCCCGCACCGGATGGACCTTTTTACTGTGTGATGCGCCTCTATGGTCCTAAAGAAGAAGCGCTCTCCGGGGAGTGGGTTAATCCACCGCTGGTTAAGACTAATGAATAATTGCTTGGGTAACGAAATCTCAATGGTTGTGTGAGAAAATTGTAAAAAGATCGTGCCACTGCGTGGCCGTGCAAAATGTCAATAATGAGTCAGCTCTCATGCAGGGAGGAGTACCTGACTTTTAATGAGGATGGCTCTTTAGGCCTTTGGGATTGGATCAGCAGATATTGTAATTAAAATATACTATATGCCTTTCGCACGCTTAAATATTCGGAGTTTGCAAAGAACACAATGGATTATTGGGTTAATCATAGGGTTTTTTGGCCAGCAGCTTTACCCACAGTATGTTTCCGGTAGTTTGCCCTATTTCTCCAATCAGCAGATTTCGGAATTAAGCATAGGTACTGTCGGAGTAGAGGCGCTGGTGGCACACGATTTATCCAATGTCATTCTGGATAATCATGGATTTCTGGACAGCGAAGACTCTAACCCGATGGCTATTACATCTTCCGTTTTGTACACTGGTAACAATCCACTGGGATACCAGACCGGAAACCTAAACACCGCAAATTTGAAATGGTACCAAACGGACACCGGAATCTCCCTGATCGTATCCGGTGGGTTCTTTACCATGGCGGCAATTACTTATAAGGATAACGGAACCTTTAGTCGCGTCAAGGTTAGGGATGAAATCAACAGGTATCTGCCCAATTATGAAAATACCATAGACGATTACACCCAGTATATTCCATATGCCGCAACCTATGCCCTGGATGCCTTTGGCGTGAAAAGCCGGCATAAACTGCTTCGCAAAACGACTACAATGGCTACCGCCCTGGCCCTCAACGGAATTGTGGTGCACACGATGAAAGGCCTCATCGATGAAGAGCGACCCGATGGAACAGCCAATAACTCCTTCCCGTCCGGGCATACTACGACCGCCTTTATGGGCGCGCATATTTTTCATAAAGAATACAGACATCTCAGCCCCTATTACAGCGTTGGTGCCTATTCCTTGGCCACTTTTACAGGTATGTTCCGTCAATTGAACAACCGACACTGGATATCAGATGTGATGATGGGTGCCGGCCTGGGTATTTCCCTGACAGAACTTGCCTATTTTATCAATGGTGAAATTTACAAGGAGAAAGGGATCAATCCTATTCCCGAACCCAGCGACAAGATAATCAATGAACGACGTCCTTCCTTTATAAGTTCGACCCTTGGCTTTGCCAGTCTTACGAAGGCTTTTGACAATCCGCAATCGGGTGTCCGTGCGGACCGCGGGTATGTACTGTCGGCAGAAGGGGCTTATTTCTTCAACCCTTATATTGGTCTGGGGGCGACAATCCAGGGACAGAGTTTTCCGATTCAGTTCAGTTCGGAAGCCCTGGATGCCATTCGGGATCAGGGCTATGAGCCAGTCTTCCAGGCGCTGGGCAGCACCAACCTCATGGTGGGACCGTATTTCCAGTATGGTTTCGGAAAACATATCATCGGCGGTAAGTGGGTGGCCGGAAGTTTGAGCGGATCCGACACCAAATTAAACCTGCGCGAAATTGACGTTGAGGTTGTCGACCCCGATTTTGAACTTCTTTATTCGGAGTATTTTCCGGAAACGACCTTTGCCTGGTCCACAGGATTCTACTACAAATACCGTATTGGGAAAATAACTGCCCTGGGGATTTATGGGCATTATACAGATTCAGATCTGAAATTCACCCAATTACTTCTGGCAGATCTTGAAAGTGTAGAACCCGTGTACGTGGAAGGGGAGCCAATCATAAAGAAATTCAACTCCTGGTCTGCAGGCCTAAGCCTGAGCGTCCTTCTGTGGTAGGACTTAACGGTTGTTTTGCTGCTATTTAGCTCAATTCGTGGGTACCGTGACTACCGGCATTTGGTTGGAGGGATTGCTCTCCGCAAGGTTCAATAGCAATTGCAAAAAGGAAAAGTTCCTTTTGCTGAGCCTGTCATCGGAATGGATGTAAAACCAATAGCCTTGCTGAAGAACTGAAATAAAAGCGTCTTCAGGCTCTTTATCTGAAAATTGGATATTGATGGCCGGAAATTCCACCCTTTTATCGGTATAGAAACCTTCGACCGTCCTGCCTTTAGCCACATGTTCCTGGGGAACGTCAAACTGCCAGGCCAGATTCAGCATGATTTCCCATATGGAGCCACTCAAAACAGTGAATTCTGAATCACTTCGCTGAACCTTACCGTAGGCGATCTTATATTCAGAAAGCCCGGGATCCAGCCCCAATAAATCTCTGAATGCGGCCACGTCCTTTTTATGCGCAATAGGATAATCCTCACGAATAAATACCAAATCAACTTCCCCCCGACGGACCCCAAGGACTCCGGCTCCGCTCAACTTTTCCCATAGATCGACCACATGGAGAAATTCAGCATCGGCTTCCCGGCGCGCGGAAGGTCTGGCCACATCGTCTTTCAGATCATTGATCGAAAAAATTGCCAGACTAAATACCAGGTCAATAGGCCAGCCTGCCTGAATCATATTGATCAGCGTGCCCGGGGGTATCGGCAGCAGAAGGTTTGTCGAAAATTCCTTTCCGCTTATAGGTACATAGGTAATGGTAGGGGTATTCGACCAGGCCAGATTTCCGCTTGCAATGGCGGAGTTCGCACCTGTTGGAATTGCATTGTTAAGACCGGCCTGGGCACCTACGCTTCCAGCGCGGGTATATTGGTTGATTACGGAGTTTACCTTTAAAAATACCGGCGGCTCATTATATCTGAGGCGGACCAGGTTCATCAGTAATTGTTCATTAGACGCCTGACTGATGGAGGTATTGAAGTTAAATTGGTCTGCCGGCAAGGTATTCGGACCTACCGAACGGCATGAAAGGGATAAAACCCCAATAAAAAGGATTAAGAATTTGCTCGAGGTGCGCATCATGGCCCGTTTTATCGTAGCTATAAGATACGAAATTCCGATCTCTCGTGTCGGGTTTTCCGAATGATTATTTGCAAGGTTTTTGTTCTGAAATATGGATAATTCGGTTCTGGCCGTAAATTCTTCTTAGAACTTCATACCTCGGCAGGAGTTGCCTTTCTCATACAATTCCGGAGTCCATACGGCAATGGCATACTGATCTGCCTGCATGGCTATGGTTCCCCTGCTGACTCCGCATTTCCTGGTGAGTCCGACTTTAAGAGCAAACGCTCCGGATTTATCGCAAAACCTACTGGCCTGCATGAGTGCGTTTATCCTTTTTGTCGGGATCTTTCTGCGATCCGAAGGGATTACATTACGTTCAGGACGGTCCCAGGCGAATTCCAGAGCCTCCGCCTTTGGACTAAATGCTGAAGGCGTCATGCAGTCTGAATATTGTGCATCATTAATCTGGCGATATTTTCTGCTCTTACCTTTGCTTCTGTCGCTTTTTCGCCCGTAAAAAGTTTGTCCACGGTCTCAGTAAATAGACGTAGCCACATTGAAAATTCAGTGTTGGTAATGGCCGTGAGTTTACTCAAGGCTATGTGCTTTTGCATGGGGTTACCCGAATAACTGTATTCTCCCAGTAGTATGCTTCCCCAAAAAGAATACATCCTTGGAAGGTGGGTTTCCCAGTTTATCTTGGCTACATCCTTAAAAATATAGCCCAGTTCGGGGTTGCTTCTTACTTTCTCGTAGAAAGTATCCACCAGTAATTCAATGTCCTTTCGGCTTGTGATGTCTGACTTCATTTGCGGGTTTCCATTTCCATCTTATGATGCCCTTTATAAGGGATCAGGGATGCAAGGACCTATTGCTTACACACCTTGTGGTACTATTGTCGTCTCTAATAGGTCATTGGATATTGGTCTCGATAAGCGCTAGGGTATCTTCTAAATAGTTTTGAAAGATGCGGTAAGAATTAATGACATACATATAATTAAGCGCATTATTATAAACCTGATTTTCAAATTCAACCGTTCTTATGGTTTGAGTATAGTCCAGGTTGAAACTGGATTTAGAAATCGCCTTTAGATCGAGATCTTTTTCAAAGAAGGAAGGAACAGACATATTCCTCAATCGAACCTTTTCCGTCAAGGAGGGAATGAAAACACCGAATAAATAGTCCCTGTAAATTACGATATCATCTTCCGTATCCGTGAAATAATAGGGCCAATTGGAAATCTGTTTTCTCAACGCCGGATCACTTATCATATGAAGAGAACCGGTGTTGAATATCTCATTGATGGATCCGGTAATAAAGTCGAAAGACTGGGTTTTGTTAATGACATTGTCGACCAGGCGCTCAACCTCTTCTGAATCCAATGCACTGCTGTCCTTAATAATCTCGAGTAAGCTGACAGAAGCCTCATACGCTTCTTTAAAACTATTATAGGCCTTATCGAGGTTTTCAATATTATTTTTAAAATCTATTCGGAGGTTTTTCAGAACGGCTTGTTCCTTCACCTTTTCAATTCTGTGATTGTTCCAGTTGTTCACCTGAAGGGCGAGCAATATCCCTATCATCACAAGTATGATTTCCCCGACTGCATATTTAAGATACCTTCCTGTATTCCCTCCTGAAAGTAATTTTTGTCGGATTTGTCTGAAGAATTTGATCATATGCTGTGTTTTATGAGCCGGCACTCAAAACAAACCTGAAGACAATTATTTCCGGAATTGATAACGCTTCAAGTTATGAATTTTCTACGGGTTAGGGGAGTGCAGCAAAAGGGCATACCGAAATAGCTCCTGATTCAATGCAATCGGTAAAAGGCATCATCAGATCTTATTTGGACCAGTAGGTGAACCACATAATCCAGAGCGCAAAAAAGAGTAAGGGACAGAAAATTGAATTCCCGAGAAATATGAGTCCAATTGGTTTTTTGAGGTAATAAAATAAGAGTCCCAGGAGCAAGTTAACTGCAAATAAAATTGGAACCACCCTGAAAATAGCTATGCCGGACGCTGTTCCGGGTTGAACCATGGAGAACCATAAGACCATGAGTGCAAACTCAATGATGAATAGAAAAATAATGACCAATGATAATCCCTTACGTCTGATGATGTCAAAAGTATGAACAACGGTTATACCCTGCTGGAACGGGCTTTATTTCTTTTTGGAATGAAAGTAACCTTTAAGAATTAATTCCATGCCCCATCGTAGTAATTTATGTGATTCTTCATTACTCAATCCGGAAACATCTTTTGTAACTATTAGGGGTTCTATGCCCATCAATATGGTTAGCAGATGCATTAAATCATTTTTTTCCCTGTCGGCAAAGCTTGTTTTATCAAATGCCAGTTGCAAGGTTTTTTTACGTCTTGCGCCTCTTTTTATTTCAGATGGGTTGGAAACGATCACAAAACTTAGATATTTACGAAAGGCATTCTCATTTTCCGTGGCGTGTGTATTAAAGTAGTCTTGAATTCCAAGAATCATCTCTTCGAGATTCTTGCCTTCAAGTTCTTTAATAATGCCTTCCGGACTTAGCGTTTTTATATCCAGGCTGGCTTCGGCAGCAAGTACTTCCACATTGGAATAATAGCGATAGATAGTAGCCCTTGAAAGCCCTGTTTTATTGGCTACATCCTGGAGGCCAAACGCCATTCCTTTATTTATAAAGTACTGTGCGCCTTTTAATATTTTATCTCTTGTTTCCTGCTTTTGGTTTGTCCTTCCTGTGTTGATATAATCATCGTTCATAAGACAAATATCTCATAAGTTTTTGATAATTCAAAAGAAGGATTTATGTTTGTGAGACAAAAGTCTTATAAAATGGAAAAAAATAATTCAAAATGGGTGCTGGGACATCAGGTTACGTCTTACGAAACTTCCGGAGATTATGATTTAATGTTGGCGGTCACCCCTCCCCATGTTCAGGGTCCGCCTCCACATTTACACAATTCATTCAAAGAGTCCTTTCTGATTATAGAAGGAGAGATGGAATTTTTTGTCGATGGAGAAATCATGAAGATCGGGGCAGGGGAGTCGGTTGACATTCCTCCGAAGACGTTACATACTTTTGGGAACAAAAGTGATTCGCCCTGTAAATGGGTCAATATCCATAGCCCGAAGGGATTTAGCGCGTTTTTTGAGCAAATGGGTATTCCGGCGGAACTTGAAGACGCACAAGAGAAGTCTATCGCTCCTGAAATTATTCAAAAAGTAATGGAAACTGCGGAGGCGTTTGATATGATTATCAAAGTTTAGGAGTACATCACTTTTTATAGCCAGGGTTCAAAGGGTGCTAAAAAGTGCTGGCAACCTGAAATTATCAGGATAAAATTAGGGCAGCTACCTTGTTCATAGTATTATTTAGAAACACTAGGGTTTCATTATTGGTTGGCGTTTGGCGTTAATGGAGCGTTGTTGTCCTTTTGTTATTTGTTGATTTCGACATCTATCAATTGTATCAATTCATGAATAAATGCTACTTGATCCATATGTTTACGACCTAATCCGGTATTGTTCATCATTGCTAACTTTAATCCATTGGTGAATGTTTGATTATTGTGTTGCCACGCTGCATCGGAAATAACTTTATCACGCCGGGACTCAGGGATATCCTGGGCTTTTAGCCTGATTAGTAATCCGTCTGTGGGAGTAGTTGTATCAAAGAACTCTATAGCAGAAATATTTTTAACATGTGGATCGTAAAGGTATTCCTCAAATTCTCTCCGCATATGATACTCATTACCGGCAATTGAAGCGTAATTATTTTCTAATTCTAGCAAGCCATTTTTAATAGAATCATTTTTTATTAAACTAAGATTGCCTGAGCTCAATAGCTCTTTAAACGTATTGTTGTTCGGAACAAAATCTTTCCAACGAAAAACCACTTCATATGTGTCTGTATAGACTTGAGCATCTTTAATGTTTTTTGGGGCATCTCCGTTTATGAGTTTAGCGCATGCCTGTACCTTTTTGAAATGGTATTCAGCATATTGTTCACTATTTAATATTTCATGCTGTAAATCAATCTTAAGATTTTCGAGGTAGTTAATTTCTTTTTTTCTTTCCTTCCTTTCTTCATTCCAATTATTAATGGATAAGGCAATCAGGATGCCTATAACCACAAGTACTATTTCCCCAATAGCATACTTAAAGTACTTCCCGGTTTTATTTTCCATAAGTAAGTTTTGACGAATTCGCCTGAAGAATTTGATCATATCTTTCATTTTTAGGCCATAGCACCGCTTTTTTCTCACTGGCAAAGGTCCGTCAGGTCTTTGTTTCCCGTTCTAACCTCCAAAGAATTTTATCAGTGGCTAAAGGTTTCTGATAACAAAGGAAAACGTTACTTCCTATGATCTTGAACTTGAAAGCACCTGTCAAAGCAGGGTAATTTGAGCGACCGCAAATTGGGAAAACCGCCCTGGCCGGCAATGCTGTTTGAAACAGTCTTGGTTTAACTGTATTCAAATTCTAAAAAGTCAAAACATTGGCCCATTTTAAAAGGAACATTAATAGAGTTGTCAATCCGATACTGTATAAAATGGCAGCTTGCCAATAGGCTAGCCTAGTAGGCCAATGTTTCCACATCTTTGGACCATATCCCTTTTTGGCATAACCACTGGTCAGCTTCCAAAAGAGAAAAACGGATATTAAGAAAATCAATAGCGCTATTAGTAATACCCAGATTTTTTCCATTTGATTGACTTTGATTTTTTCAAAAGTGTTGAAACAGTACGAATATGTAAAACCGTCGATTTCCGGCTTCAGACTTGCACAACGTTATGATTATGATCCGGATGTACGTCCCGAATTTACTCCTATTTCGCCGATTTTATCCAAAGATTGTAAGCTGTTTTTATTCTGTTATTTCAATTAGATTTCCTTCAGGGTCAGAAATTACACTTTCATAATATCCGTCACCTGTTGTCCTGTGTTCTCCAATTATTTTAAATCCATTTTTACGTACTTGTTCCGTATGGGCCTCAACCTTTTTCTTTGACCCGACCGATATCGCAAAATGTGCTAACCCCAATTTTGAATTTGAGTCATCAATACATTCTAAAAACCTTTGATGTTATATGCTTTTATTCATTTATTCTCTCATAATCTACACGGGCTTTCGCAATACCTTCTGGATTTGGATCCAAGTATAATTCATAACCCTTCAGAAGTTTCACTTTTATTAATTCCCCCTTCAGGATTGGAATTTCTTCAATGATTTTTCCTTCTTGTTGAACTCTGATGGAAAATTCTCTTTCGCCAATATTGTTTACTATGGCATAGCAATCTTGCCCAAAATACGGGTTAATTGTTCCGTCCTGACCCGGACCCTTACCGGTCATTATCATGCTTTGAGAGGGTTCAAGTATAAATTCTGTTTGAGCTTTGCCTTTAAAGTGTATTAAGAATAGTAAGGATATTACAGGGAATAAGATTTTCATGGTTTAATGATTTCTTTTGATGTATTGACTTAATGAAAGCCAACGGCCTCGGCTACAAGTAAATGTAAAATGAATCCCACGCATAAATCGAGAACAGGGTAGGTGCCCAAACCTTGCAGGGAATTATAGATGGTTTCTAAGTTAGGAAAATGTTCTAAGCCTGGCGGAGAGCTAACACATGGTATTATTAGCAAAGGCCATTCTGATTGTGTTCCTTCAAGGATGCCATACCAGGTATCCTGTAGTCCACCTTATTCCTTTTTACATAACTCAGAAAGTTTTAAAACGGTTCTCCAATTTCGTGTTGTGGCTCCAACTTTCAGTTGTTTTTCAAAAAAGTTGTTGGTCAATTTTGATTCGTGATACTTTCCTTCACAATAAATAAATACTTCTTTGTCTTCAATTTTGAATTGATCCGGTTCGTAATTGTAGGTTCGTGTTTTCTCAAGGTTTTCTAGAATCGGTTCTTCCTTGAGAAAGGTCAGGTGAAGTCGCTTTAATTCGGCAGTCTTCTCAATGAAGGGATTGTTGCTAATTGAATTTTCAAGCTCATTTTCCCTCCTTACAATAACTGGAACATCATACCCAAACTTTTCCGCAATTGCCTTTTCAAGTGCATTTTCCAATTCAGCGTTTTTTCTGTCTGAATTGAAAATCAGGTTTCCACTTTGAATGTATGTTTGAACATTTTTAAGTCCTATTTTTTCACACATTGCCTTTAGGTCAGCCATGCGGATTTTTCGTTTTCCTCCTACATTTATTCCTCTTAATAATCCGACTTTTCTCTGCATTGTCTAATTAATCGTATTCTGTGATGGGGTTTAAAAAAGGGTTGAATTCCAATTTATGTATTTGATAAAGGCGGGTAAACGTTTTGTTTTCCCTCGTTCATTCAGGAGATCAATTAGCCATTCATACCATTCCATGAATGTTGGATGCGCTCTGTCGATCCTTGTTTCATCTACCCAGGTTTTAAGGATTTTCCAAAGTGTTAAGCCTGCCCCTCCTACAAGATCCTCCATGGCATCTAATGGCATCACCCACTTTAAAAACAAGTAATCCAACTGTTTCAAACTTCACACCTACTCTTAATGCTGCAGGTTACGCATTTTTTGCCCCGGCTTTATTTCGCTTCTTTCCTAAGAATTTTCTCCATTTTACGACCTTTTGCCAATTCATCAATCAGCTTTTCCATACGTCTGCATTGTTTGTACACTTTAAACTCATCCTCTATTTCTTCAATTCGATAGCCACAAACGACACCTTTAATTAAGTGTGCGTTTGGATTTATTTTCGCTTTTTGAAAAAAGGTTCTAAAAGTTGCTTTTTCTTCAATTAGTGCTTGTAAAGCATCCGGTTCAATACCCGTGAACCATTCAATTACCTGGTTGAGTTCTTCCTTTGTCCGTCCATTTTTCTCCAGTCTATTCAGGTAAAGCGGATATATGGATGCGAATATCATATTGGCAACTTTTTCATTTTTTTCGACTGTGACTTTCATGATAATTGATTTTAAAAGGTCAGGTTGTATCGGCTTTGCGCCATTTCTTATAGCATTTATTGCCCTTTCCTTAATCTACAATCTCAGATTCTAAAACCTGGAGGATATAATCAATCCTATTCATCAAAGTTTGACCCTCTTGGTTATTAAAGGTATTTAAATTCATAGTCCATACAATCATGCCTTCCAGTTTTGGGTCGGAAAGCAATATAACTTTATTATACATACTGATTTTCGATTTTCCAGGGATGGGATTGCTCACTTTTCTGGCTTCCAGTAAGGCTGAACTTGCTTTTTGCCAGAAAGAAAAACCCAAATCACGCTGGATGCCTATTTCGTTCATGTATGGCATATAGATTGTTTCGTAATACCTTAAAAACATTTGCTCTACTTCTTGAAGCTGAATAACATCTGTGCTCCAATTTATAAGCAATTGCTTTAACTCTTCGTTCGTTATAATTTCGATACTACCAGAGCTGACTAAGTCATTTTGAATAGGGTCAAATGTGGTTGGAACAATGCTTCCTAAATATGTGAGAATGCTGTCAATATCGGCCTTTTCAGGTTCGTTGTAATAGGATAACAGTCGACTACATTTTTTAATAATATCATTTCTGCTTTCAATTTTATTTAAAAGTTGTTCCCGATTTGATCTAAATTCATTGGTCAACCTTTTTAAAATCGCTTGTTCTTTCTTTCTCTCTATTCTTTGTTCATTCCAATTATTAATCTGTAATGCAATTAGTATCCCAATAACAACCAGTATGATCTCTCCAATTGCATATTTGAAATACTTACCAGTATTGCCTTCTGAAAGCATGTTTTGTCTAATTTTTCGAAAGAATTTTATCATTGATTAGCGGTTGGTTGTAATGAAGCAAACCGGTTTGGTATATGAAAAGTAGTGGTTTTAATTCTCTGACTTTTCGGATAAATACGGAACTTAAACTTTTGGCATTCATTTTTGATAAAGCACCAAAACTGCAATTTTTTAGATACACTTTTTGCAGCGGTTACTCCTTTAACCCTTCGAAACTATTTCCATCATTATTCGTCCAAACCATTTTAACTATATTTCCTTGATCATCTTCTTTAAACTCAATGTACGAGTACAGGGTTCTACTGAAAAATCGACTATCTTCAAGTAGGATCAATTCCGAATATCCTCCTTCGTTTGCTCTGGCTTGAATTTTGCCCTCAATTCCTTCAACATATACTTTAAAATTTGGTCCAAATGCGTAGGTGCCAATTATTTCTTCTTTGTCAATTTTGGTATCCTTTTCGGGCGGGATGCTCTTGGCTCTACTTTCATATTCTTTGTTGAAAACTATTGCGGCAATGTCTCTCCTAAAAAAATCTGCGACACCTGTTTGTATATTGCCCAGAATAATTACAGAAATGTCTGACTCTTCATAGTGCAGGTAATCTGCAATATATCCATTGACCCTTCCGTCATGACCAAATACAGGTTCTTCCAAAGATTCATACACAGAAATTCCATAACCATAATTGTGGCCATAATTCTCTAGAAATTTCTCGTAAGATTCTTCACTCATCAGAGATCTATTTTTAATTGACCCAATCCATAATTGTAGATCTTGCACCGTACTATACAGAGATCCTGAACCTTTCAGCAATTCAGGGTCAAGGAAGTCGGTTATCTTGACATTACTGTATCCTGAAGGGTCATAACCAACAGCGAGATCTGGAACCACCTCATTATATCTATTGTGACCGGTCGCCGTCATTTTCAAAGGTTGGAATATATTTTCCTTCAGGTAATCCTGATAGGTGCTACCACTTAATTTTTCAATGATTTGGGCTAAAATGGCATATCCGCCATTTGAATATTCATATTGAGTTCCCGATTCAAATTGAAGTTCGGAATCCAGAACTAATTTTGTTAAATCAGATATAGTTTTCTTTTCACCGGACAGTTTATTGAAATTAGGCACAGTGTATATATCAGCAATTCCTGCAGTATGGGTCAAAAGTTGCTGTATAGTCATCCGTTCGGCATTCGAGTGATCCGGAAAAAATTTGGACAAAGTGTCTGTAGTATGTAACAATCCTTCTTGTTCCAAGATTAGAATGGCTGCTGCCGTAAACTGCTTTGAAACAGATCCGATTTTGAATCTGGTGTTTATCTCATTCGGAACTTTGAAGGATTGGGTAGCAAAACCATAACAGTTTTCAAATATGGTTTCGTCATTTTTTGTAATGAGAATACAACCGCTGAAATCACCAGTTTTGACGTATGAATTAGTATAGTCATTCACAAGTTTAGAAATATCCTGTGCTTGTGCCTGAAGATTAACGGAAAGGAATAATAAAACTAATATGTATCTCATCTCTTAAATTCTAATTGCTGCAAACGGTCTAGTGTAACCCTCAGCTGGGAGTAACATGTGCTAATTTTTAGTTAGGCCCAGATATTAGCAATCCCCAGTAGATTCGGACGTAGTCGAATCCGCCATTCCAAGCGAATCGAGCAGTCAAACAAACTGCGATTATACATTCAATGTAAAACGTTTTTTGTATTCAGTATGCTATTCCCGCTTTCGTGAATAATTCACGGGCTTGTGCCAATTCAAATTGGTCTTTAAAATTTCCCAGGTTCCTCTTCTTTCCGTTTTTCAATACCAGGGCAAATCTTTTCTTTCCGAAGATTGTTTTTTCTTCAAGTCGACTTATTTCTCCAATTGAAATTTTCTCCGCTGTCGATACTTTGAATAGGAACATAACGAGTACTGCCAATGAAATGACTCCTAATCCGATCCATATATATTCAATAAACCCATATTCATCTGTTTCTTTTCCAAATATTCGGATCGTTGCATTTGCCAAATTCAACAGCATTAAAATTTTTAAAATAAGATATTGGTTTTTTAGGCCATCTTTAATTTCGATTGAGTTTTCCAATTCATCAAATATTATTTTCATCCTATTTCGTTTATTCTTTTTTTTGGTGAAAGTTGTAAACGGTTCCGACTATGGCGTGGCGCCATTTATGCTCAAGCCATTCCATGAATTATTAATAAAGCCTAAGATAGTACATTAGCCTATGCCGTAACCCGTGCGCAACTTTTGCGAATAGCCTCAAAATTTTACACTAAAAGGAAAGTAGGTGATAACGGCACCATTACTTACTGCCAGTGTGGATATTCGTTTTCATGAAATAAATTTCATCAATATTCACTAATCTTATCAATTACAAATCGTCTGGAGGCTTCACCATCTTTTAGTTTATATTCAATCTGTCGAGTGCCTCCTGTAGGATTGCTATTTGTATCACCGTCCTTATAAACTGGAAATCTTCGCGCTAAAGTGGTCTCTATAATAGCAAATTCATCGTGTCCCATATAGCCACTACTTGCTTCTTTATTTTCAGAAATCTCCGGGAAGTAAATTTGACTTATAGACTTTCCATTATTTACTGAATAGCCAATTACATTGCCATAGCTGCCACTTCCTGCTGAAGTTGTATAAACTAAGATTTCAGGAAACCCATCTGAGTTCAAATCTTCAATTTCTGCATTAACAACTTGTCCGTCTATTTCAACTTCTATTTTTTGATTATCTATTTCCAATCCGCTAGGTTGAATGGTCAGCTCACTAATAGACCCTTCTCCAGTAGTTCTAATATCAAAGGTTATATTTTGTAATGTCAAAGTTTTTTGGAATACAATTTTTTGTTCTTCCTCATTAGCCTCCTTAGTACTTGAGACCTCAGTGTTTTCAATTTGTTCCGGATTGATTTTTTTCTTTTCGTTCTTACATGCTATGGTTGTTAAGACACCAAGTAGAATAATGAACATTTTTTTTAATTGATTCATAGTTTTGTTATTTAAGTATTTCCAAGGGTTCCGGCTGCGGTCCGGCGCCTCAAGGCGCAGGCCAATCCAGTTTTATTTAATGAACTTTAAAATAGGAAAAATTCCTGTGCCCTGCCAGCCTATTTTCCAGACGTTTTGATTTTCCGGGTGTTTGTCGGTTAGGGTTGATAAAGGACCATAGCGGATTAAACATATCTGCTTTGCTTGGAGAAAAATACTTTAATATACAAGTAGCGGTTTGAGTACATTCTCAAACCGCAATTACTTATACACTATGTTATAGGGAGTTCTTTATCCTTTTGGCTCGGTTTTATTAAACATGTAACGTGCAATTTTCCATTCTCCATTTGCTTTTTCGAACACAAAAAGCTCTCTGTTTGCTTCGGGCACTTCAACGCCATTTGCATGAACCTTAACTGTCCCCTTTGAACTTGTTACTGCAAAGGCCATATTTCCTTCAACTACTATTTCCTCAATAAAGAATTCAATATTCAAGTGAATTTGAGAGAATACAAATTCATATGATTTTAATATACCTTCAGAACCTATTCCAGAAGGTGCCTCTGTTGGCATGAATACTCCATCCTTTGTGTAAAGGCTTTGGGCGAGTTTTGCATTGGATGTATTCAATGACTTCTTATACACACTTAGTAACTCTTCTATTTTTTGTTTAAACAAAAGTCAAGAAATAGAATCATGCGTACCTATAAGGTATATTAAGAAAGAAGCTTAAGGAAGATTAAGGTTTTGCCCATTTCGATTTATTCTGGCTTTGAATATTCAATTAACTCCTCTTCGTAGAAAAAATCACCTTGAGCCTGAGTCAGTTTGATAAAATTTTTCACTTCCGGGGAATACAACCAGACCTCCTCTTCATCTGCGTTATAACCTCTGGAATTTGTGGTTTTACCCGTGTATTTGATGGTGTAGGCCATGAATGTGCCAGCTTCTACTGTTTCTTCTTTGTATGATAATATCTCAGCCTCCTGACTTTGGTTTCCTGTTGTTCCATCCTGACTTGTCCAATTGTTCTCATATTTCCACTTTTTACCCACTTCCAGAGGCCATTTATATTTAGGTGTCTCACTTTCATCTTGCTTCACAATTTCAGTAACAGGAATGGTGTCATTTCCGATTGTCATACTTAAAACTCCATTAGCATTGACTATTTCTCTGGTGTCCTTTCCATCCGATCGCACCTCTCCTTCCGTTGTTACGCCTTTATATTTCCAAACCCATTTCTCGCCAACTTGATAATCAGCTAAAGTTGGTTGTTGGGTGATGCCAGATTTCTTTGGACTGTTACAGGCACCAAGGATCACCAACGCAAATAATATTACAATTTGACTTTTCATATTAAAAGATATTTTCAATGTGCTTTAATTGTTATTCAATTATTTGTGGTTTATAAACATCACGAAAAATTCGCCACTTATCACTCTCTTTTTTCCATACGAAAAGAGAATTTCCTTTACTCACAAGTGTTCCATTCAAATGATAAAATTCAACATAAGCATCTTCAACAATAATATTTTCGTTGCCCCAAATGTTGATTATTTTGAATTTTATGTCTGTGATGCTATCTCGAACCAACTCGTGCACCTCTTTAATGAGATTGTCTCTACCCGCATACGCACCAATTATTTTTGAATCGATTGTGTAAATATCTCCTACTGCAATGGAATCTCCAGCTTTTAAAGCTTCTTCAAAATCCTTATTTCGTTTCTCGACAATTGCTGTGGCTTTAGCTACATCAAATTGAACTTCATTATCACTTGTAATAGATATGTCTGAACTTTTTTTACACGATAAGGAAAGGACCATTAAAACTGCAAAAATTATTTTTAAAGGTTTCAATAGATGTGTTGGTTTAGGTTAGTGTAAATTGCATATGGCCATTGTTGTGCGTCCGTTTTCATTTTTTTGAACCAGTCCATGGGGCAGTAAATTTTCTATCCGGACAATAGGTAATTCCAAATAATTTACCATCTAGCAAATAACCAGAATGATAATATTCGTTAGTCCCGTCATTCGTTGTAAATGCAAAATAAAGCTTCTCCCAATTATCATTTAAAAGAGCGTTCTCCAGGTTGCTCCCATAAAAAGTTCCATTAATCGTATTTCCTTCTATTGATTCAACTATAAAGGGTTGAAAATATCCTTCAGCATGTGGAGTTGGGCGTAAGTCAATAACCCATTCACCAATTAGGGAAGCGTTATAGCTCGTAACAGATTGTTCTTCCTCTTGGGCAGTTATAATGGAAGAGAGTGATAGAAATAAAAAAGTGAAGCAGAAAAGATGTTTCATGGGTTTTAGCTTTTATTAAATGACGCACAAAGGTCTTGGATATTATTTGTTGTGAAATCATCTTCAGGATTCTTCCATCCAAATCCAGCCGTCTGATTTATACCATTATTTAGGTGTGGTATAAACCACAATGTGGCATAACCATTGTTGTTCTTTCGTTATTTTGAGTTTAATTCAAGATCGATTTTATCAATTAGTTCAATAGTGCTTTTTTCAACTCTTTGCCCACGTGATTGAGTAGCGCTGTTCTCAAAAGCAATAGCTTTTAGCAGTTTCAAAAATTTTGAATCATTTCTCAATCTTTGATAGTCTTCTTTGCTTATCTCAAAAAACAACCCTTCGAAACTTAAAGGTTGATCTGAATCATAATTCATTGAAAAGTATTCTAAGAGTTGTGGTTCGCTATGTAAGGCATGAAATCGTCCACGCTCATCCTCATAAGTTTTATAATAAGGATATAGCATGTCATATTGATATAAGATGGCGTCTCTTAAACTATCATTTTTAATGATTCCAACACTTCTATTTTGAAGCAAATTATAACCGCTGGTTATGGGGCTAAAATGTGGTGTAACTCTTAATATAGCTGCGCTTATTGATAAAGAATCGGTGGGTTGTTCGAGATTGAGTAAATGGTCCTTAACATCTAAACAGGCTTTATTAATGAAATCCATTAACTCTAAATCCTCTCTGATCTCTACCAGGTCTGTTTGCAGATTGGATCGAATTTCCTTTAATATGTCAACTTCAAAATTATTTTCTTTTCGTTGTTCGTTAAGATCATTTACCTGGAGTGCGATTAAAATACCAATAACTACAAGTACAATTTCTCCAATTGCATATTTAAAATACTTTCCAGTTTTTCCTTCTGAAAGTAAATTTTGTCTGATTCTTCTAAAGAATTTTATCATTGGTTATGGGTTGGTCATTATGGAGCGCAACGATAATGCTAAGACGGGTTTAATGCAGTTTAGCTTTGATTAGGCATAGTATTTATATAGTCCTCTAAATATTGGTGTAATCCTTTTATTGGATTATTGAGAAGATCTTCTTTATACTCAATTTTTAGTTCATCCAAAAGGCGCATAAGATTAAAGCCAAGTGTATAGTGATAGTCAGTCGGACCAGCGTAGACCAGGTAATTAAACGCATCATTTTCGAGATCAATTTCTTCAAATTCTGAATAAGAAATAAACTTTGGATCTTTAAGGATCGCTGGAGCTTCAGAATTATTGAAGTAGCTTTTAAGGATAAACATGCTCTGATACTCAATGTACCTAGCCGATCCTTCCTGGATGATATAATAGTTTTCTACCGGTTCAAGATGGGGATATTCCGACCCGTATTTGGTGATCCGCTTTTCCCTTCGGTTCAAGTAGGATGAAATTAAAGAGTCGCGATTATCCTTATTTTCCTCTGAAATGGCTTTCATAAGAATTTTATTTTCAAACTGAATCATCGTTAGAAATTGCTCGTCTTCCTGACACAGGGCCACCAGGTTTCTAACGTCAAAAGGCAATTTTCCAATTACAGATTCAGCATAGTCTCCGAAATTCTCATTGTTGTATTGAAAGTGATGAAACATTTCATGAACAACCATAGTTGCCCACATTTCAGTGCTTTCTACGGAAGGGATGTATTTCCCGATTTCTTCAACAGAAGAATATTGTTCTACAGGATTCTTAAAGAAGAACTCTGAAGAATCTGCTTCGTTGAAACTGATCATTACCTCCATGTGATAAGGAACGCTGTCCGTCCTTCCTGTTAGCCAATAATTATCACTGTGTTTTTCGAAGTTGTGCAATTTTTTATTCATATGTGAATCTGGAAAGAACACTTCAGACCAATCTGAATCGAAGTAAATTAAAGTTCCTTCATTATTTTTTGTCCCAAAGTCAGACCAACTGCTTTCAGCAACAGCTTTTTTCAGGTTAAGAACGAAAGAAATTCTTCTTGTTGACAGACTATCAGGCAAATCAAATTGATTCTCTGATTTCTTGCTTTCAAAACTTGCCTGAGAATCATTCTTCTGATTCCGACATGCTGATGTGAGGATACAAATTCCAGCTATGAGTAAAAGATTTATTCTCATTATTGTCTATTTTGTTGAACAGTTTTGCTTAAAAAGGGCAGAATCGGTCTGGTAGATTAGGTCTATGATATTTGGACATTGTTGGCACTGGTCTTTATTCATCTATATTCTGTAAGTCCAGACGTAGTCTATCTGTGCCCAAAGATGATTTCGTTTTTTGATACATAAAAGACTCATTGCTCTTACCTAGTAAAAGGTCAGCGGCTATAAGCCCATAAGCCAGTGAACCTTTGGCTCCGATGCCAGACATTCCTCCGACGAGCACAAAACTGGTGTCAATTTCTTCATCAGTTTTTATTACATGACTTACATAAGGTACTTCAGATTCTGTTAGGGAATAAACACAGGAATAACCCTTAACAAACTCCAAATCTGATGCTGTTAGAGGTAAATTTAGCTTTACCATATAGTCCGCGGTGTTTTCTTTGCTCCACAGGATTTCTTGTTCCGTTAGCTCCATTTCCCAAACGGCATTTAAGTCCGTTATATCTGTCCGTAAAAAATGTCCTCCTATCTTTAATAAAGGTCTATCCTCTTCATCAAATTTTTCAATCATCGAGTAGAATATTTCAGAATTCAGATATGCAACCGGATAGGATGCCGTAAGCTTATTTTTGTCTTGGGGCGTTAATTCATCGTACTTAATTGGATCAATTTTCAGGAATGAAAGAAATAGTCGTTCAGGATTTATTAAGCGCCTAATATAGGGCGCTATATCTTTTACCAATGTGCCATTATATGGTCCAGCAGCTGCAACGACTTTTTTGCTCAAAACAGTCTTACTTAGTCCAGTTTTTGTATCGCTAATTGTTATCTTATATATTCCATTCTCTTTTTTTAAGTCGGTTACTTTTTGCCTGTATTGAACTCGATTTCCTGACTTTTTGATCCCCTGATGCAGTTTCTTAATTAATATTTTTGGATTGAGTGTGCCAGAATATTGTTTGTATTCACGAATAACCATTGTTGTATCCGAGACTTTCATCCCAAATTTTTCTAAAGCTTCTCCTGAGTTTGTGGCATATTCATATTTATCAGTCTGCCCATCTAACAGTTCTTCAACTTCATTTGATTGAGATTGAGAGTAAATATAAGTTACAGGTGAAGTTTTGTAGATGTCTTCCATAGAATGAAGTTTTTTTGATTCTCCTTCATTTAAGTATTTAATCAAATCCTTTGTTTCTTTCACAGAGGTTTGTTGCAGGTATGAAAAGATATCTTCATTCGGCCCAAGGCTTCTCGAAATTCGCGCTTCTCCAAAGCTTGAGCCAAAAGTGTAAATTGAATCTTGTTGCTCAATCAATAAAACGTTTTGTCCATACTTTGATAACTCCCATGCTGTTGAACTTCCCATCAATCCGCCTCCAATAACTACTACTTCCTCTATCTTATCAGAAGTTTGACATGATATTAATGCGAGTGAGTAGAATAGAAATAATATTGAGTTTTTCATTTTTAGGGTATTAATGCGAACGGTCTCGGCGATGGGTTGTGTGGGATTTCAAGGAGATTGCCTTTCATGTTAGTGTGAAAGGTAGTTAAGCACCGAAATTCAGGCTTGCACTTTCACCTGCCTAACGTAAAGCCAATGTTGTGGCTAGTTACTCTTTCTAATAATCTTAACAATTCTATTATTGATTATTTCTGACAAGTTCCAATTGTACAGTTTAGGATCAGTTGTGCTGTAGAATTCGACAGTAACGGCATCAATATCTTTATGAAATTTTGCAAAACTCTGGTATCCAGGAACCCAACCTGAATGTTCATATTCATAAATGGAAGCATATATTTCCTGTTCTCCAGGCGCGAACAATGATCCATCGTTCAATGCCCTTAGAAAAGTTCCTACATCTTCTGCCGTGGCATGCATACCATAATCGTTCGTCTTTAAATCAGAGGGATATCCTACATGATAGCCACTCATTACATCCTCTAGATTGACTTCGCTTAACGAGGCGAAGGTATTGTTAAGGTTTAGAGGTGTCAGAATTTCTTCCTGAATGAATTGAAAATTTCCATAACCTAATTCATTATCCATTATCTTATTGATTAAAAGATAATTCGTATTGCAATATTCATAGTCTTCCCCGGGTTCAAAGTTGGCCGGCTTGCCTTGAATCAATGCCAGGCTTTCTTCAAAGGTTTCGGTTGGAGCTGCCCAAAAATTTGGGGCGTCCGTAAAATTGGGAATACCGCTTCTATGCTGTATCATTAACCTCAAAGTGATTTTGTCTGAGTTTTCGATTTTTCCCGAAAGTTCCGGTAAATAATCAGCGATTGTTCTATCGAGAGAAAGCCGTCCATCACTCACCAATTTGGTAACCGCTACAGCATCATATAGCTTGCTGATGCTGGCAATCTTAAATAAGGCATCGGGCTTGGCAGGTATCTTAGATTCCCGATCATGCCAACCTGAAGCAAAATATTGAGGCGATTGACCCGCCTGGTCTATATAGACAACTATGCCATCAAACCCATGTCCAATGGCCTCGTCTGCTTGTTCTTGAACAGTGTCGGGTAGCGGTAAAATCCAGGCTTTCACCAAAAGCCATGGTACAAAGAACAGGGAGATTGCCGTACCGGCAAACAAGAGGATTCTGATTATTAAGAGCTTTTTTTTCTTATTCATAGAATATGGAACTACAGTTTATTAAATTGGCCACGACGACCAGGCTATGACACGGCGCTTGAGTGTACAGGCCTTAGCGAACCAGATGTTCTGACTAAGATAAGATTTAAATGCTGGCCCTAGAGAGCGATGGGTTATAGGCGTTATTGTGTGGCCTTTTATTGGAGATTAGTTCCAAAATCTATTCCTTAAATCCGTTTTTTGAAAGTATATCGGAGTACCAGCCATAGGAGATTTCACCTCTATCATAGTACTCTTGTACTTCTTCAATACTTCCCTTATCACCGTAGTCTATCGAGGATTGAAAATTTCCATTTTGGTCATAGTATTCCCATTTTCCAATTTTAACTCTCCAGTCTTTATAGTTTCCTTCAGCTTTCAGATTTCCATTTTCGTAAAACTTTTTTATTGGCCCTTCAACAAGATTGTTGTTATAGTATCCTATTTCTTTATAATTGCCATTTTCATAGTAGTTAATCCATTTACCTTGTCCAAGACCATCAACATACTCTTGCCACGACGAATAATTTCCATTAGGATATTTTGCAAACAAGATTCCGGTAAAAGGTTTGTCCTCACCACGGGCGTAATATCTGTAAACACCATTTGTGTTTTTTCCAGAAGCATTGGCCATGGAAACCTCTCGTCTTGTTTCAGTTTCTTCCATGGATATAGCTTTTTGGGCAAACCCAACGGATTGAAAAATTAAAAATGCGACTAGGAAGGTGACTTTAATAAAATCTTTTTCAATCAGTTCAGTCTTTATGATTTGATCAAAACTCAATGATTTGCCAAGCAAGGAGTTAATTTTGATGACAGCTCCTTTTTTGTTCCATTGAACAAAATTTTTATACCAGAACATTCTACTGAAAAAAAGTGCTGCAGTAAAAACCCAACTCCACTTATCCCTTTATTCATTTTTGGATTTTCAAACGGAATAAATTCAAATATTCCCACAAGTAAGAATATTATGGAAAGAACCAAAATCGTGAGTAAAAACCAATTCTTACTCATATTGTCAAAATGAATTCGTTTCATTAGTCTTTACTATGGCCAACGGCCCGGGTTATGGTTTGTAGCGGCGTTGGATATCGTTTGATTACCAACAATTTAAATCCAGCCGTTGATGGTTTCTCAATTTCAAGTTGGCAAAAATGCAGCTGTAAAATAAAGCCATTGTTGGCAAAAATTTTTATCAGAAATAGTTGAAGAACAGCTCAACAAGAATACCGAGAACAAGACTTAATATACCTATTAACCGGGATAAACGTTTTAGTTCAAATGGGTTTGCAAATGCTAGCCATAGACATAACAGCCCACAAATTGATAAAATCATCGTTCCGTATAAAGGGACGATGCTGTCGAAAAGACCTATTTGATCAAAGAGCGGATCTAGCAAAGCCGTAAATCCAAAAAGAGCTAAAGCGAAATTCGTTTTTTTATGCCCTATAAAAAAGTAGTAACCTGCTATTAAAAGTTCAACACTTATGGCCAAAGGACCGAATTGGTTATAGTATTCCCTTTTAAAATAGGCATCAAATCCTTGAGGAAATTCAATCCTTAATAAAAAGGCAACACTTAAAACAATACCAACGAGTAAAAGTGACAATGAAATAATTTTTCTTTTTCTCATAAGGTCTTTCCAAATGTTTGCCAACGGTCTCGGCTATGAGTAATTGTGTAGGTTAGCACTTTACTATACAAGTATACACCAAGTTGGAAATTTCGTAGGAATTTCCAAAGCAGGCGAGGACAAGCATGTACTTATAGCCATTATTGTACTTTCGTTATTTACACTTTTTATCTTTTAATAGTTCTATAGGTTCTTGCATTTCCTTCTTTAAATTAGACAAATGCTGTTTCTGTCTAATCAGCATGGCTATATACACAATAAGATTGTCCTGAAACTTTAAGAATATTGGATTATTAGGGTCATTTGTCCAGTTGTTTTTTGGCAAAAGGGCAATATGTTCTCTATCAAGCTCTCGCTTTAGATAATCAACATCTTGATATCCAAATTCACTCATTGATTCAAAATCATCCATTCTGTCAATAATGACATTCCGATTTTCTTGAAGTAGATTTAAAATATTGTTCAAAAATGCACTATGCTGAATAAGTCTGTTTTTAAGTTTTAAATCTGTTAACAGTTTTAACTGTCCCGAAGAGGTTATATCTTCAAAAGCAATATTACTGGGAACAAAAACATCTTGTCTTAGAGCAACTACAAATTTATTCAGTATTGTACTTCTGTCATTTGGTATTTTATTTAAATCTGATAACAGCTCTTTGCAGAGCTTTATTTTGTTGCTTATCAGTTCAGAAGTTTCATCAATTAATTTTTCATTTAACTCCAAGTCTTCTAAAATTCTACAGTAATAATCAGCTTCAGCAATCCTATTCTTTCGGTTTTCATTCCAATTATTAATTTGAAGGGCAATCAAAATTCCAATAACAACAAGGATTATCTCTCCTAATGCGTATTGAATATACTTACCAGTTTTATTTTTCTCCATTAGGTCGTAACGTATTTTTCTAAAGAACTTAATCATTGGTTAGTGGTTGGACATAATGAAGCACAACGGTTAGTATAAAATGCGATTTATTGCATTTTATACAGTGTTAGCACTTGTTTTTCTTCTTTCTTTTATTTTGCTTATTCCAAGCATGAGTAGCGTTATAATCAATGCAATAAAAAAGACTGTTGTTGTCATACTTTTAACCACTGAAAAAACTGTTGTGACTTTCGCGGTAAATGGCGAAAAATCAGGAAAATTGTACAACATTGTAATAATTCCAAAATTTTCTATGTAATCAGCTATTCCTGCAATTAGAGGTAAAAAGCAGAGATAGAAAAAGAAAGAGTCTAGTTTGTTTAGTTTTTTTAAAAAGAACCCAATCAATAGGCAATAGCTTATTCCAAAGAGAAATGGATAAATCATATCGACAGGTAGTTGATTCGTTAAATAAACCTGCCTTCCATTTTCTCCTAATGTCCCGAAAAGCATGTTTATGTATTCTAAATCGTATCCTAATGGCATCATGTCCAATAATTTCAGGCCATTTGAAAATGTCATTGTTTTTGGTATTGTAACTGTCAGCATTACGGCATAAACCATATTTGTTAGAAGAAAAAGCAGCAGTACTTTTTTACCGGTCAGATTCGAAACTATAATTTTCCTTATTCTCTCCATTTATTTCTAATAAGTGCCAACTTGTTATATGGAAACTAAAATAACACTTAATCCCTTTAAGTTTCCGGATAAGGATTTATTCAATAAGTCTTTATCCCGGGTACGGAGTTCGAGGAGTGCGCTATCCCACGGACTTTGAACAGCCAGCAGGTCTTTTTTGGCCATATGGGTGTAAATCGTGGTGGTTTCGGGTTTGGAATGGCCAAGCAGTTTTTGTACGAGTCGCAGATTTACCCCGTTCTCGATTTAATGTGCGGCATAGCAATGGCGGAGGGTATAGGGGTTATTCATTTTTCTAATCCGCGAGCGGACTCCAGGAGATACGGCGCTGCGGGCCGTGTTCCTTTGGTCCCCCGCCTGAAAATGCCAAAACCCTTCGCCACCAGAGGTGGCGTGGTTTTTTAATTCCAGTCCCCTTAAGTACGCAAGCTTTCTACGGGGACTGGAAACAAAAAAACCCGCTCCGTATGGAGCGGGTTTTGGCGCTTTAAGTGGTACCTCCAGGAATCGAACCAGGGACACACGGATTTTCAGTCCGTTGCTCTACCAACTGAGCTAAGGTACCTTTACGCGTTAAGAGAATCTTTCCCGAGGAAATAATCCCTTAATCCCTTCGCGCCGGAAGCGCTTTTGAAGGGGTGGCAAATATAAATTCAAATTTAGCATTAACCAACAAAATCTGTAAAAAAGCGGTATGATATTCTTTCAAATTATAATCTTTGTACTATGAATCTCGTCATAGATGCCGGAAACACACAGATAAAGTTCGCTGTTTTCAGAGGGAACAACCTGCTCCACCTGCAAATGGGGCCTCATGAAGACTTCGCGGATCACGTTAAAGGGGTTTTTGAAAAATTCCCCGGAATAACGGATGCCATTATTTCAGTGGTGAGCAACCTTGACCCCCAGTGTGTGGAGGTCCTTACGGTATTTTGCCGTGTTTATGTCCTGAGCCCTCAGAGCAAATTGCCCTTTAAGAATTCCTACGCCACCCCGAATACCCTGGGTCCTGATCGCATGGCCCTGGCTACGGCCGCCTTCTATCACAACCCTAACGGGAATACCCTTGTAATCGATGCCGGTACATGTATTACCTATGATATGGTTAACGACCATGGTGAGTACCTGGGCGGGGCGATATCCCCGGGTCTCTACATGCGTTATAACGCCCTGCACGAGTATACGGACAAATTGCCCAAGCTCACGCCCGAAAACATTCTGGATTTCATCGGAAATGCTACCGAATCCAGTATACACAGCGGCGTTGTAAACGGGATTACCCTTGAAATTGATGGGGTAATTGAGCAGTATTCCAAAAGGTTCCACCATTTAACAGTTATTTTAACAGGAGGGGACGCTCAATTTTTGTCTAAGCGGGTAAAAAATACCATATTTGCCCATTCTAATTTTCTCCTGGAGGGCTTGAACCAGCTGCTGGAATACAACAAAAGCTAGATGGTAAAAAAAATTGTTCTCGCATTACTGTGTTTTGCGACTTATGCGGTGTCGGCCCAGAATGGCACAGTCTCCCCTTACTCCCTGTTTGGTGTTGGTGATCTGATGACTGTTCGGACGGTAGATAACCAGTCCATGGGTGGGCTGGGCATGTATACGGATAGTATCCACATCCACCTGAATAACCCTGCGTCTTTGGGTAAACTGGCCCTCACCTCTTATTCGGCTGCTGTTTCGCATAAGGAAATCCGACTGGAAACAAATGAGGAACAACAGAATACCTCGGTGGCCACCCTGGAATACCTCGCCGTGGCGCTGCCTTTACGGTTTCAGCAGGCTGGCGTGGCTTTTGGGATCAAACCCTATAGTGCCATGGGGTACAGCCTGATCAACGAAACAATAAATGACGAGGGGTCTGAAGTTTCCACCCAATACAATGGGGAAGGAGGCCTGAACCAGGTGTTCCTGTCGACCGGATTCCGGTTAAGGCGGGACTTACATATTGGAGTCACTGTAAATTATTTCTTCGGGAATTTAGAGAAGAGCAGGTTCCAGGTGGTGGAGGATGTCATTTTCGGAACGGTGGACCAGCGAAGGTCCAATGTGAATGGATTTGACTTTAACTACGGTTTGACCTATACTCCCAAATTTGATAAGTATACCTTGTTCACCTCCCTGAGGGTGAATACACAGGCAAACCTCACCTCGGACAATGAACAGCAAATCGGGACACTGCTTCCCGAATCCGGGCAGAATATCGAAATTTTCGATGTGGACCTGGACGATGATAATCTCAGGCGTACCTTTATAAAGATACCCACAACAACGACCATCGGTCTCGGTTGGGGAGAAGATAAACACTGGTTTTTGGGTGCGGAATACAGTTTTCAGAAATACAGTGAATTCGAAAATCCCTTCCTCCAAGAGAACAATACGGAGTATGAAGACGCGAGCAGTTTCGCCCTTGGAGGGTACTGGGTTCCCGATTTTGCGTCTATCGACTCCTATTTCGACCGGGTGACCTATCGGGCCGGCGTTCGTCTGGATAATACGGGTTTAATCGTAAATGATAAGCCGATTGAAAATTTTGGCATAACATTTGGGATGGGTTTACCGATTGGTTCTGACTTTTCCAATTTGAATCTCGGATTTGAAATGGGGAGAAAGGGCACTACAATGAACAATTTGGTGCGGGAGAGTTATTTCAAAATCAGCCTGGGACTCGCTTTTAACGCCAGATGGTTCATGAAGAGGCAGATTAATTAATGAAAAATTACTAATTTACGCACCCCTTAATAAATGACAAGATGAAAAAGAATGTTATCCTGATGATGGTTGCGGTTTTAGGATTCTCAAGTGTTGGCTTCAGCCAGGCTCAGAATCCTGAATGTATGACCAATCTTTCCATTTATGCAGAGCACGCCAAAGTGAAGAATTACGAGGCAGCCTATGCGCCCTGGAAAATGGTTTATGAAGCATGTCCTGGTATCAACAAGGCCAATTTTTCTCTGGGAGAAAAGATCCTGGATTATAAAATTGACAACACCACCGGTGCCGAGAAGAAAGCCTTTGTTGACGAACTCTTAGCGCTTCACGATAAGAGTATGGAGTATTTCCCTAAGAACTATACTCTGGCTAGCGTCAACAGTGATAAGGCCTCCCTGATGTACGACAATAAAATGGCGGACGATGAGGAGATTTACAACATGCTCTCCAAAGCCTTTAAAGAAGACCGGGCCAATTTTGACAACCCCAAGGCCCTCTACCTCTATTTTTCATCCTTAGTGAACCTTCACAATGCAGGAAAAAAGGACCTTCAGGAGGTTTTCGACGTCTATGACGACGTAACTGAGAAGATCGAAGAGGAAAATGAGAAATACCTCGTCCGCATCAATAAGTTGCTCCCGAAAGAAGAGGCGGGAACACTTACAGCTAAAGAAAAGAAGCAGCTGCGGGCCTACAACAGTTATTCTGAGAATTACGGTAAAATCTCTGGCAGTATCGATTCCAAATTGGGAGCGCTGGCGGATTGTGAAAACCTGATTCCGCTGTATAGAAAGAATTTCGATGCGAAGAAAAATGATGTCGAGTGGGTTAAGCGGGCAGTAGGCCGTATGTTCTCTAAAGAATGTACTGATGATCCGTTATTCCGCGAGCTTTTCGAAGCCCAATTGGCTTTGGAGCCTTCGGCAAGTGCTTACCTTTATGGAGGTGCTCTTAAGGCCAAGGACGGCGACAGTAAAGGAGCCCTGGCAGATTTCGACAAGGCGGCAGAACTGGAGACAGATGCTAAAAAGAAATCAGACATCCTCTATAAGTCGGCTACGGTATCGAGAAGGTTCAGCAAGTCGCAGGCAAGAAGTTATGCCAACAAGGCAATTCAGGCGAACCCTTCTAACGGGAAGGCCTATTTACTCATTGCCAGCCTGTATGCTTCCAGTGCCAACGACTGTGGGGAAACACCTTTCGACAAGCGAGCCACTTACTGGTTAGCTGCTGAAACGGCGCGCAAAGCAGGACGTGTGGATCCTTCACTTAGTGGCAGAGCGAGTCAGGCTGCGGCCAGCTACAGCGCGAAAGCACCTTCCAAAACCGATATTTTCAATTCGGGAATGGCAGGAAAATCAGTGACATTGAAATGCTGGATCGGTGCCACGGTTAAGGTGCCCAACCTGTAAGGGATGAAACCTCATATATACGATCGAGTAAGCATTGCCATGGCCCTGTCCGTGGCAATGTTTTTTTTGTCGTGTCAGGACACATATCAGCGCGTTGGGGAAGATCGCCCCGATTTGGTTTATCCCCAGGGTGAAGCCGAGAACTTTACGCTCACCTATACTGAAACAGAAGAAGATTTACAGTCCGAGGGAGAATCGGATTCCAGGGTAATTGCGGTTCTGGAGAGTCCGCATACCCGGGATTATGAAAACCTGAAATTTCCCTATCGCACCTTTCCCGATGGCCTTTTGGTCACCTATTACGACCAGGAAGGCAAGAAGAGTACGATCCGGGCAGATTACGCCATAGTCTACACGGAAACAGATCTGGTTGACCTGCAGGGGAATGTAGTGGTTGAAACGCACGATGGGAAAGTGCTGGAGACCCCTCAGTTATACTGGGATCGGAAGACGCAATGGATTTTTACCCAGGAGCGTTTTACCTTTACCAATCCGGAAGAGGGTACCGTGCTCAATGGTCGAGGCATGGATTTTAACCGGGATTTTACGTATTTTAATGCACATCAAACCGGGGGCGAAATGCTCGTAAAGGAAGAAGACTCATGATAAAGATCCTCAGATATACCGAATACCTCTATCTGGCAGTAGCTGTTATTTCACTCTACAAAATTGGAGAGTTATGGAGTATCGACCGCAATCAGGCATATATATTTATCTTCTTTGCTGTGGTATCCGTAGCGATGTTTCTTTTTCGTCGGAACTACCGCAAACGCTTCGAGAATCGTCGGGATCAGGAGAAACCCTAAGGCTAGTTATCCATCATGGTGATTATTGTAATCTCACTTTTACTTTCCGCCTTTTTCTCAGGCATGGAAATCGCCTTTGTTTCTGCGAACCGCATCTATCTGGAGATTGAAAAGAAGCAGGAAGGGTTGCTCGCCCGGGTGCTGACCAAACTCACGGCCAGTCCGTCAAAGTTTATCGCAACCATGCTGATAGGCAATAATATTGCCCTGGTGGTCTATGGGTTGTTTATGGGGGATTTGCTGATGGATTGGTTCTATCAGGTGTTGCCCTCCGAAAACATACTGGTGCAGGTACTCTTTGCAGATTTTACCCTGCTTACCCAGACACTAATATCGACCCTGGTCATCCTGCTTACGGCGGAATTCCTTCCCAAAGTCCTCTTCCAGATCTATTCGAATACCTTGCTGAAGGCGCTGGCCATCCCGGCCTATTTTTTTTACCTGGTTTTCTGGCCCGTATCTGCCTTTGTGATTTCGATCTCCGACTTCCTCCTAAAGACTTTTTTTAAAACTGAAGGCGATGAGGTACAACTGGCTTTTTCCAAACTCGAACTCGGGGATTACATCACGGAACAAATGGAAACCGTCGAGGCGCACGAGGAAATGGATTCGGAGATACAAATATTTCAGAATGCCCTTGAATTTTCGGCCGTTAAGGCCCGGGAAGTAATGGTGCCCCGGACCGAAATCACGGCAGTAGAGCTTCATGAGACGCCCAAAAACCTCACCAAGTTGTTTACCCAGACCGGCTACTCAAAAATCCTGATTTACAAGGATACCATCGACAACATCATCGGATATGCCCATTCCTATGAGTTGTTTAAAAAGCCAAAAACGCTTAAAAGTATTCTCCTTCCCGTGGAGTTCGTGCCGGAAACCATGCTGATCCAGAACATCCTGAACGCCCTTACCAAAAAGCGAAAAAGCATGGCGGTGGTCCTCGATGAATACGGAGGGACTTCGGGCATCCTTACCGTTGAGGACATTATTGAGGAACTGTTCGGTGAAATAGAGGACGAACACGACAGTACGGATCTGGATGAAGAGCAACTCTCTGAGAACACCTTCAAGTTTTCTGCCCGCCTGGAAGTCGATTATCTCAATGAGCAATACCGCCTGGATCTGCCCGAAAGTGATGAATACGGGACCCTGGGAGGGATGATCGTCAACGAAACCGGCGAAATACCCGATAAGGATTCGGAGATCCGACTGGGAAAATTCCTCTTCCGCATCCTTGAAGTCTCCAATACCAAGATCGATTTGGTCGCCCTTGAAGTCCTGGAAAGCGACTAGGATTCAGACCCGCGAAGGCTGCCGTTTTTTCCTTTTATTATTGGGTAGAAAATGGTATTTTCGCCCACTGATTTAAAGACCCTTAACATGGCAGTTTTAGAAAATATACGAAAGCGGACGACCGTACTGATCCTCATCATCGGGATGGCGCTTTTTGCATTTGTGATTTCCGGCATCTTCACCGGACCCGGATTAGGTGGTGCAAAGGTGGGCTCCTCAGTGGGGGAAGTCAATGGAGAAGCCATTTCGATTGACAACTTTCGACAAAAAATGGAATTCGCTTCCGGACAATTCGGGAACCAGGCCACTTCAACCCAGATTGTCAACACGGTATGGGACCGGGAGGTGCGAAGTACAATCCTCAATCAGCAATTCGAATCGCTTGGTCTGGATATCGAACAAGATCAGATCATGGAGCTGATTCGCAATAACCCGAGTTTTACGCAGAACCCGCAGTTTCTCGATGAGAACGGCTTCTTCGATGAGACGGCTTTTCGGAATTTTATAGCAGATTTGCGCATCAACGCCCCACAGCAATACAACCTGTGGCTGGAGAACGAACGGGCACTCATTGAGTCTGCCAAGGAACAACGCTATTTCGATTTGGTTCGCGCCGGGGTAGGGGCAACCCTGAAGGAAGGTGAGCTGGAATACCATCTGGCCAACGACCGGGTGGATATTCGCTATGTAAGGGTACCCTACAGCAGCATTCCAGATAGTACAATCAGTATTTCCAAAGAGGAAATTTCCAAATATATCAAGGAACACAAGGACGATTTTCAACAAGAGGCTGCCCGGGATATCCGGTATGTCTTTTTTGAAGAGCGTGCTTCTCAGGCCGATGAAGCGGCTATAGAAGCGGACATGCGAGAGCTTCTTGGCGATCGTATGGAGTACCTGGAAGAATACGATTCCACAGCGACCATTCCCGGTTTCAGGAATACCCCTGACGTTACGGCTTTTCTGGATCGGTATTCAGATACCAAGTACGACACCCTTTACAAGGCTGCAGCCGAATTGCCTGCTCAGTTTGCAGATACGCTGTTGAGTTTGAATGTAGGAGAGATCTACGGCCCCTACCGGGATGGAAATTTTTTCCGTATTACCCGGATGATGGATCGCAAACCAGCCGGATCGGTTAAGGCAAGTCATATCCTGATTACCTATCAGGGAGCGGAAAGAGCCAACCCGGAAATTACACGGACGCAGGAAGAGGCAGCCGAAAGGGCAGAAGAACTCCTCAAGGAAGCCCAGGCAGAGGGTGTTGTTTTCGCAGAACTGGCCAGGGATAATTCAGACGGACCTTCGGCGCCCCGGGGAGGTGATCTCGGCTATTTTGAAGAAGGCATCATGACCCCGAAATTCAACGACTTTGCCTTTCAAAGTGAGGTCGGGACGATAGGTCTGGTCGAGACGGAATTCGGCTACCATATCGTCAGGGTAGATGACAAACGCGATTTGGTACGCATCGCGAATTTTTCAAGGGCAATTGAGCCTTCTGAAGAAACCATCAACGCGTTGTTTACGGAAGCGACTACTTTCGAAATGGCGGTTACCGATGACAAAAAGGGGTATGCCGAAAAAGCGGCGGCCCAGAATTATCAGGTCCGGCCTGTAAACAAACTCAACGCCATGGATGAGAACCTTCCAGGGCTTGGCGCACAGCGCAGAATTGTGCAATGGGCATTTAACGAGACCACTGAAGTGGGCGATGTTCGCCGCTTCGACCTGAATAACGGGTATGCGATAGCACAGTTAACGGCCACTCACGTGGAAGGGTTAATGCCTGTAGAGGATGCTTCGGTTCAGGTCTTGCCAATTCTGAGAAAAGAACGGAAGGCAGCGCAGATCAGGAGCCTGAGCGAGGGTAAAACGATCGATGAAATTGCAACTGCCAACGGCGTTTCTGTTGCCAGTGCCAGTGCCCTGAATGTAAAATCCCCAACGATTGCCGGTGCGGGTCGTGAGCCTATGGTTGTAGGTACGGCCGTTATCATGGACGCGGGGCAGACTTCGGGCCTTATCGATGGTGAAAGTGGTGTCTTTAAACTCGAGGTTACCAATAAGGAAGCGGCTCCGGACATGGAGAATTATGCACCGTATGCGCTCAACCTTCAAAATAGCCTTAGCGGACGGGTGAACACAGAAGTGTATAACGCCCTGAAGGAACAGTCGGAAATTGTGGACAACCGGTCCGTGTTCTACTAGACTGTAAAAAAATTTATAAAAAACCCGCCGGAGTGCATTTCCAGCGGGTTTTTTTATGCCTGGATTTTCCGGAGGATTATAGGATAAATTCCGAGTAAGGGCGGATTACAGCGTATCCCTTTTCCCTGAAGTATTCCTGGTCTTGAGGAGTGCCTGTAGCCAATATAAAATCCCCGCCCCAGGCTCCCAGGCTTTTAATGCTGCCGGGATACTCCCGAAACCACTTTCTCTTTACCGTTTCCATACCCAGGATTTCTGCGATAAGGGTCTCGTGGGCCTCGATGATTTCCCGAAAAGCATCGAGACTACCGGCTTCGGGAATCGCCCTGCTCAGAGACGACACGTCCCTGAGCAGGTGTTCAGGCGGAGCGCCCCGATCCCTGAAACGGGCTATGCCTTCCCGACTGTCCTGCTTTTGATTCAGGTACACAAAAAATAATTGGTCGGCATAGGTTGGATAAAAGGGTGCCGGAGTGATTTCAGGTCCTTTTTGCGGGTTAAGTGTATAAAACAGGGGTCCTTCACTCCGGGCGGAGGCGATATCGTAACCACTGCCTCCCATGGTGCTGGCCAGAAGTGCATAGGGATTGACTTCCGCCCAAAGTCCCAGATTCGAAATAAGTGTGGATGAAGATCCAAGGCCCCATTCCCTCGGAAATTCAAGCAGGGTTTCCACCCGGGCACCCTGAAGTTTTTCCCTGAACCCCGGATTCAATTTCAAGGCAGCAGTTAGGATAAAAAGGAGCCTTCCCCTGATGTCGGACGGAAGGCCTTCCGGATTACCCGGGTTGTGGAATGCTTCCTTTTCGAAATGGGTTTCGAACCACACGGATCCGTCCGGATTTTTACTGATCCACCTTAGGCCTGAATCTGCTGAGGAAGATACGCTGAGCCATTGACCAGGGCGCGTAGGCAACGCAAGTGCGGTGGCACCGTCAAGGACGAGGTATTCCCCGGATAGCAGGAGTTTTCCATGGCTGTAGTACGACTCGGTCATTTTTGGGCCCTGTGGTCTTCCAGTGCTTTTACCACGGCGTTATGGGTCACTGTATTTGTTTTGAAATGTTCGATGAGGTTCTCCTTCTCTTTCTGGGTTGCTGAGAGTTGATTCAGAATGTTGAGCAGGTGCATTTTCATATGGCCCTTCTGGATGCCTACCGTGACCAAAGACCGAAGGGCGGCAAAGTTCTGGGCCAGCCCCGCTACGGCAACGATTTGCATGAGTTCCCCGGCGCTGGGCTTTTGAAGTATCTCATGTGCCAGGCCGACCAGGGGATGCAGGCCGGTAAGCCCTCCAACGGTGCCCAATGCGAGGGGGATGTCCATCCAGAAACGGAATCTGCCATCCCGGACCTCGGCCTGGCTCAGGCTGCGATACCGGCCTGACCGCGCAGCGTAGGCGTGCACACCGGCCTCCACGGCCCTGAAATCGTTTCCGGTAGCCAGGACTACTGCATCCACGCCGTTCATAATTCCCTTGTTGTGGGTCACTGCGCGGTGGGGTTCACAATCTGCAATGGCCACTGCCTGAACCATCCTTCGGGCAAAATCCGCCCCGGAAATTCCCGATTCTTCCCCGAGTTCCGCTACCGGGCACGATACTTCGGCCCGAACCAGGCAGTCGGGCACATAATTTGACAGAATACTCATCAGGACTTCCAGGGGAGGGTCCATGGATGAGAATTTCGGATAAATGGCCGCCTCCCGAAGTAAGGTGGAAGCGAACTGCTCGAGGCAGGAGTTGATAAAATTCGCCCCCATGGCATCAAGGGTCTCAAAGGTGCAGTGCAACTGGTAGTACCCTTTTATATCAGAAGTCTTATCCCGGAGCTCAATCCTTGTGATCCCACCACCGCGTTTTTCCATGTTCCGGGTAAGCGCCTGTGCGTCGCTTCGCAGGATAGGGCGGATCTCCTCGATAAATTCACTGAGCTCTCGGGGATCTCCGAAAAACAGGAAGTGTACCTGTCCAATTTTTTCAGTACCGAGTACCTGAGCGTGGAATCCGCCCCGCTCCAGCCAGAATTTGGCGGCTTTACTCGCGGCGGCCACAACGGAACTCTCCTCGATGGCCATAGGTATGGCGTATAGATTTCCGTTGATCAGGAAATTAGGGGCCACCCCAAGAGGGAGATAGAAATTTGTAAGGGTGTTTTCGATGAATTCGTCGTGCAACTGCTGCAGCTGTGCATCGCTGCTCCAATACTGTTTTAACAACGAAATGGTCTGTTCCGGCTGGGGGGTATATTGCTCGGCAAGCCATTTAATTTTTTCCTCCTTAGAGCGTTTGGAAAACCCTTCAACAGGCTGGTTCATCAATACGTTTTTAGAAGGTCAAATATAGGGATTAAGGGGTAATTCCTCAGAAACCTCAAAAGGGCTTCTGCCGGGGAATAAAAAGCCGCAACTATAGTAGTTTTTGATAAAATATTCATAAACTTGGGAGTTTTAACCCCTTTTTTTAACGATTTATGAAAAAACACTACGGGATCTTAATACTCTTAGTGGTATTCGGACAGGTGCTCGTTGGCCAGCAGAAGAAAATTACCCTCGAGGATATCTGGGGAGGTGCGTTTTCAACTGAGCGTATGGAAGTACTTCGATCCATGAATGACGGACAGCATTATCTCGTCCTCAATGCGGACCGGCAGCAGAACATCAGCAGTATTGATAAGTTTGAATACCGTACCCAGGAAAAGGTTGGGACGCTGGTCCGGACCGATGCTGGAAAAAACATACCCTTTTTCACCTCCTACACGTTTAGCAAAGACGAATCCAAGGTGCTGCTGGCTACTGAGGTGGAGCCGATTTACAGAAGGTCCCGACTGGGGATCTATTATATCTACGACCTTAGCAGTGGGGCCATTCTCAAGGTCTCCGACCAGAAAATACAGGAACCCACACTTTCCCCCGGGGGAGATCAGGTAGCCTACGTGATGGAAAACAACCTGTATATGCTCAATCTGGCGTCCGGAGAGCGCAAACAACTTACTATGGACGGAAGCCAGAACGACATTATAAACGGGGTCACCGACTGGGTATACGAAGAGGAATTCTCTTTTGTACGCGCCTTCGACTGGAATTCAGACGGGGACAAGATTGCCTTTTTGCGTTTTGATGAGCGCGAGGTCCCGGAATTCTCCATGGATGTATACGGGCAGGACCTCTATCCCGCCCCTCATGTATTTAAGTATCCAAAGGCGGGGGAAGCCAATGCAAAGGTCAGCCTGCATATTTACGATGCTAAAACCGGGAGTACGCGTGAGGTAGCCCTGGGTAATCCCCACTACATTCCGCGCATCCAATGGATGAACCATCCGGACCATCTTAGTGTACAAACCCTGAACCGGCATCAGGATAGATTGGTTTTGCATAAGGTAAATACCCTATCCCTCGAGGTTACTACCTTACTCGAAGAAACCGATGCGGCCTACGTAGACGTAACGGATAATTTGACCTTCCTCCCGGATGATCGCTTTATATGGACTAGTGAGCGGGATGGGTTCAATCATATCTACTTATACGATTCGGCCCGTGGGAAGCAGCAGCAACTCACCTCCGGACCCTGGGAAGTAACTTCTTACTATGGGTACGACGCCCGCAAAGGGCGGATTTTTTACCAGTCTTCGGAGCAGGGTTCCATCAACCGGGACATTTACAGCATTTCCGACAAAGGAAGTTCAAAGCGCCGGCTGAGCTCAGGAACCGGAACGAATCAGGCGGCTTTCAGCGCCGATTTCAGTTACTTCATCAATACCTTCAGCAACGTGGATACCCCTCCGGTTTACACCCTGCATAAGGCATCGGATGGAAAACTGGTGAAAGAACTCAAAAACAATCAGGTACTGCTCGAGCGCGTAAAAGGGTACGAAATGGCTCCGAAGGAATTCAGTACGCTTTCCGTAAATGGGAATGATCTGAACATGTGGATGATCAAACCTGCAGATTTTGATCCTTCCAAAAAATACCCCCTTTTGATGTTTCAGTACAGCGGCCCGGGCTCCCAGCAAGTGGCTAACAGATGGTTTGGCGCTAACGACTATTGGCACCAGATGCTGGCTTCAGAAGGCTACATTATCGCATGCGTGGATGGCCGCGGCACCGGACTTAAAGGAAGGGATTTTAAAAAGGTAACCCAACTGGAGTTGGGCAAATTTGAAGTGGAAGATCAGATTGCTGCCGCCCGGCAACTCAGTACCCGGCCATATATCGATGAATCGCGCACCGGAATTTGGGGCTGGAGTTATGGGGGCTTCATGTCCTCCAATTGCATCCTTAAGGGAAACGAGGTTTTCGAAATGGCGATTGCTGTGGCCCCGGTAACGAGCTGGAGGTTTTATGACACGATTTACACAGAACGCTATATGCATACCCCTCAGGAAAATGCAAGCGGATACGACGAAAATTCACCGCTGAACTTCGCAGACCAGTTAAAGGGAAAGTTCCTGCTGGTTCACGGTTCCGCCGATGACAATGTACACGTGCAGAATACCATGCGGATGATTGAGGCTCTGGTGCAGGCGAACAAGCCCTTTGAATGGGCAGTTTACCCGGATCGAAATCACGGCATTTACGGTGGAAATACCAGGCTCCACCTGTATAATAAAATGACCCAATTTGTACTGGATAATCTGTAAAAACCAACTAAACCGATGAATACAAATACTGATGTAGTAGAAGAGAATCAGCTATTCGGACACCCAAAAGGGTTGTTCTATCTGTTTTTTGCTGAACTCTGGGAGCGTTTTAGTTTCTACGGAATGCGGGCCCTGCTTACCCTTTACATGGTCAACGTTATATTCGAAGCACTGGCCGAGCGGGATTATGCGGCGGCTGCAGTGTACTCGAGTTACGGATCACTGGTTTATGCCTCAACAGTTGTAGGTGGAAAAATATCAGATACGATCCTGGGGATGCGAAGGTCCATCCTTCTGGGAGGGCTGCTAATGGCCCTTGGACACTTTGTACTGGCCATTGAAAACAATACGGCTTTCTATCTGGCCCTGGCCCTAATCGTGGTGGGTAATGGATTTTTCAAACCGAATATTTCCACCTTCGTCGGTTCCCTCTACAAGGATGGCGACCCCCGAAAGGATTCGGGTTTTGTTATTTTTTACATGGGTATCAATATCGGAGCCTTTGTGTCTCCATTATTATGTGGCTGGCTTGGACGCGAATACGGCTGGCACTATGGTTTCGGGCTTGCTGGAATCGGAATGCTTGCAGGTCTGCTCTTTTTCTGGAGTGGCATCCGGAAAAATGTATTTGGTGACCGCGGGATGGCTCCAAGTGAAGCCGTACTGGCCAAACAATTGATTGGTGTACCTCAGCGAATCATGGTCCCGGTACTGGCATTTCTGTTCGTGCCCCTGATCGCGTTACTTTTATCTTCCTATCAGCCCCTGAGTGCAGAGGGCGGATTTTTTGACGATCAGAATATTGTAAACATTATTTTTAAGCTGATTGGAATAACCGTACTTGGCTACCTGGGGTATATTATTTTTAAGGCCACGGCAGATGAGCGTAAAAAACTGATCATGGCTGTGCTGATCACCCTGTTTATGACCATTTTCTGGGGCTTCCATGAATTATCAGGAAGTGTGATTACCCTGTTTGCAGATCGGAATGTTAACCTGGAGTGGATCGATGCGGCCCAGTCCAACGCCATTAATCCGGTTTTCATCATCTTACTATCCATTCCGGTATCTTTATTGTTTACCTGGCTTTCCAAGCACAATCTGAACCCAAGAACCCCATATAAATTTGGTCTGGGACTCGCTTTCGCGGGCATAAGTTTTTATGTCCTGGCCCTGAGCGGAGGTAGTGCTGATGAGAACGGGATGGTGCCTTTTTCCTATCTCCTGATCATGTATTTCCTACTCTCGGTTGGGGAACTTTTTATGTCACCCGTGGGGCTATCCAAAATCACAGACCTTTCTCCAAAACGCATCGTCGCTTTTATGATGGGGGTCTGGTTCCTGTCCTCTGCCTTTGCTTTTCAGATTGTAGGTTTTATAGGGAAACAGCTTGCTATCGAAAGTGACAACGCCGATGTTAGCGGTTTTGAAACCCTGGATGTTTATACGGGGGGCTTTGAATTGATAGCCCAGTATGCCCTCGGGGCAGGAATTGTCGTACTGATTGCGGCTCCGCTAATGAAGCGTCTTATGGGCAATGTCCATTAGTATTTGGGAAGGTTCTGCTCAGGTGGTTGCCTTCCCTGTATTTGCTTTTGCTGCCGTTTTAGCATGAAAGCTCCGTCTTTTGCCGTAGCGTGAAAGGGGATTCCTGTTTGTTTACAACTCCTTTCCCATCGGGCCAGGTCGCTCGTATAATTACTGCCGTCCGCAATAACTAATGCAGGTTTTAAGGCATCCAGTACCCGGCCGAAATGTACGCGGGGAGATCCGCTTAACAGCAATAAGTCTGCACGCGGTTCTTCAGGTGAATAAAGCCCGCTACTATCCAGGACCCTCAGGCGTAATCCATCGAGGCTATACCCATTTCTAAGGGAAAAAAAGGATGTAGTATCCAGATTCCAATGCCGCTGTGCATCTCTGATAGCATAGGCTCCGGCAAGGGAATCTTCGCTGAAGACTTTTAAGTGGGGACCTTCCCGTTTCCAGATCATGGTATGCCCTACCTGGTGTGGAATAACCCAGGTCTGATTGCGGTATTTGAGCACTTCCAGAGAGATCCCGGTCACCTGGTAAAGCAAAAGCAGTATTGCAACCCCGGTAAGTGCCCTTTTGAGGCCTGCCCTCAAATAGATTCCGAGAAGGAGTACAGCCAATCCACACAGGATAAATTCCCCTGTGGTGAATGTAATGCCCTCTATAAAAAACACCTCTTTGGCCGAAGCCCATTGTGTGTAGTGGTTCATCGCCCAAAGAAAGTGATCCAGTACCGTGGGCAGTAGAGACGGGAGCACATGGAAAACTTCGAGTGTCAGACAGATCAATCCCGTAACTAAAACAGCTCCGATTCCCGGAAGCAGGACGAGGTTTGACAAAAGAAAAAGCCCCGGAAATTGATGGAAATAATACAGGGTAAACGGCAGGGTACCCAGCTGGGCTGCCAGACTTACGGCCAACAGTTTTCCGGGATAATTCCATGGCCGTTTTTTGAAAGGCCAATACGAAAAGAGGACTGGAAAAAATACCACAATGGAGGCCACCGCGGCAAAACTCAGCTGAAAGCCAACCTGGAACAACCAGTTTGGATTGATTACCACCAGCATAAACATCCAGGAGAGTCCTAAAAAATGAAGGGTTTGTCCCGGGCGTTGCAAGTATAGTGCAAGGGCTACAAAGCTATAAAGCACTACTGCCCGGACCACTGAAGGGCTGAAGCCGGCTATCAGGGCGTAGGCCCACAGTATGGATAAGCCCAGGAAAACCTGTATCATTTTCCCGTAAGGAAGTCTTTTCAAAGGGGCCAGGAAGGTAAAGAGAAAGGCAGCCAGGATACCGACATGAAGGCCGGAAATAGCGAGCAGGTGCAATACCCCAGCCTTTTTGTATGCGGTATGCAGGTGGGGGCTTATCTCGGAGCGCTCACCCAGGAGCAAGGCCTGGGCGATTCGAACCTCATTACTCCCAAGTCCCATATTCCTTAGGGCCAGCAGTAGTTTTGAGCGAAAGGCGGTCAAAGGAGAAACTCCGCTGCTCAGGTCTGTGCCGGAGTGGAAGAATGCATCCTCTGTAAGTCTTAAACGACTGTGAATTCCCTGGGATTTCAGATAGGCCGCATAGTCAAAAGCCCCTGGGTTCAGGGGTTGCGCAAGGTCCCCGGGTAATACAGGGGTATGGATCTGTTGCCCGGGAGACAGGGCTGTCGCCAAGCTGTCTGCTTGGATTTCCAGGAGGATTTTTCCTTTGGTTTTAGAGTTGTCTACAAACTGGGCTTCGGCCGTATACCTTTGGGCAAACCGTCCTGGTTTAAGGGTTTCGAGAATCCTGACCTGAAGTGCTTTTACTTCCGGGCGCACGTGATTCAGATAGTGGTCAGGCTGGTTTTCGGGCAAAGCTATTGCCATGCTCAAGAGACCTATTCCCATGCATGACAGACCGGAAAGGATCCAGAACCCTTTTCTGAGTACGCCCCTGAGGGTAAGAAATAATAAGAGTAAGGATGCTGCAGCCAGGACAGAAGATAAAATCAGGCCCGGACGCAGCTCTACAGCTGTTACCACACCAGCGGCAAGCATTCCGGCCAGATAAAGAGAGGCAGCAGTATGGGTGGACATCGCTAATACAAGCGGGTTGCTTTGACAAAGGCGTGATTCCAATACCCTTCACGCAGGGAGGATACAATTACCCCCCGGGAAGTAGTGGAGTGAATAAACTTTACTTCTTCATCTTTTACGTCGACCACCAGGCCTACGTGATTGATTTTTTTTCTTCCCCTGCTGGTTTTGAAGAACAGAAGATCTCCCTTCTGAACCTTTTTTACCTTTACTTTCTCTCCTTGTTCGGACAGCATTTCTGAAGTTCTGGGAACCGAGATGTCGTGTTCCAGGAAAGTGGTGTATAACAAGCCGGAGCAGTCCATGCCTTTGCGCGTTGTCCCGCCGTATTTGTACCGAACCCCTGTATACGTCAGAGCGGTTTCAACAACGGCATCTGCAGGAGATTCGGTGGGGGATGGAGGGGGTTCTGAAATTACCTCAGCCTCGGATTCCACGGTCGGTTCAGGGGTGCCGGCGGGTACGTGAACTTTTGGGTTTTCGGAATAACTCGTGTTCTTTTTTACCACGCCACAGCTGGTCAGAAATACGCAGCTTACCACTAAAATATAGGTCTTTCTCATCGCTGACGGCGTCCTTACGCCAGAGCTAAGTTAGGAATTTCGACAAAAATCCGTCGTTTTGGCCGACAGACAGGAGTAAAATTAGGACCCTTTACTGAAATCGACTATCAGTTTGGCAGCCTTGGCACTGGCCCCCGCCCCCCCGAGTTTCACACGTAATTCCTGACAGGCCGAAAGTTGGGCTTCACGCCCTGCTCCGGAGAGGATTTTGTCCAGTTCCACGGCCAGATTTTCGGGATGTAGGTCTTCCTGTATCAGTTCTGTTACCACCATACGATCCATGATAAGGTTGACCAAAGAGATATAATCCAGGGTAATCAGCCTTTTGGCAATCTGATAGGATATCCAATTCCCCTTATAACAGACGACCTGCGGCACTCCTAATAGTGCGGTTTCCAGGGTTGCGGTCCCGCTGGTGACAAGGGCGGCATGGGCAGAATTTAAAAGGGGATAGGTTTGGTTTATGACCAGGCTGGCATCGTGACGCTTGAGGAATGGCTCGTAAAAATCGGCCGGGGTGCTCGGCGCACCGGCAATTACGAATTGATACTGCGGATATTTCGGGCTCAGGGAAAGCATGACCGGGAGCATAGTTGAGATTTCCTGAGGGCGACTACCGGGCAGCAGCGCAATGATTGGTTTATCAGGATTCAACCCGTGTTGTTTTTTAAAGGCCACGGGATCGATTTGCGGCCGATCCTTCAGGGCATCGATAAGGGGATGCCCCACGAAGTGCACAGGCATATCGTGTTTATTTTCGTAAAAATCCTTTTCAAAAGGAAGGATGACGTACATGGCATCGATATCCCTTTTTATTTTGCGGACCCGCCCCTCCCGGGAAGCCCATACCTGAGGGGATATATAGTATTGGGTTCGGTAACCCTTTTTATGGGCCCATTCGGCAATCCTGAGGTTAAAACCGGAAAAGTCTATAAAAATAAGGGTGTCCGGGTTAAAGGTTTCGATGTCCTTCTTGCAAAAGGAGAGGTTCCTGAATATTTTCGGGAGGTTGGCGATGACTTCCAGAAAGCCCATAAAGGACATCTCCTTGTAGTGCTTCACAAGCGTTCCTCCTGCCTCCTGCATACGGTCTCCCCCCCAGCAGCGCACCTGGGCCGAAGGGTCCTCCCGGAAAATGGCCTTGATCAGGTTGGAGCCGTGAAGATCGCCTGATGCCTCGCCAGCAATGAGATAGTATTTCACGCTAAAATATTTTGTAATAGAGTATTACCAAGGCCGTAAGGACTGTTGCCAGCAGGACTCCCCGGGCGCGTTCGTCCCTGCGGATTTTCAAAAAACCAAAAAATGCGATGAGGTTCAGAATTGCTCCCAGTGCGAGCAGACTGCCTATTTGTTCCGCTTCATGAGCCGCCTGAATGCTTTCGACGATTCCCAGATCAGAAAAAAACAGGATATATATCAGGACGCCGATGGAGTTTGCGATGATTCCTACGGCAAATCCTATGGCCATTTCTTTGTATCTGAATTTTTTATTCATTGAGGGTCCAATTGTTAAGGTCCTGTATTGCGTGATGGGCAGTGAGGTCGAACTGTGTCGGCACCACACTGACGTATCCCTGGCTCAACGCCCAGTGGTCTGTGTCTTTTCCTTTATCCAGCAACTCAAATTCACCGGTGAGCCAATAGTATTCCCGCCCTCCCGGACTCATCCGCTTGTCAAACCGCTCTTTCCAGTTTGCCCGGGCCTGCCTGCAAATTCGTATGCCCTGTACAGGCTGGCCTTTTGTTCTCGGGATGTTGACATTGAGAACAACCCCTGGGGGAATACCGTTATTCAAAGCCTCGGCAGTGATTTTTAAGATGGCTTCCCTGGTTGGGGTGAAATCCGCGTCCCAGGAGTAGTCGCAAAGTGAAAACCCTATAGCCGGAATCCCTTCAATGCCTGCCTCTATGGCAGCACTCATTGTGCCGGAATAAATGACATTTATCGAGGCGTTAGAGCCGTGATTTATCCCGCTCACGCAAAGGTCGGGCCTTCTTGGGAGGAGTTCCTGCAGGGCCAGCTTAACGCAGTCCGCGGGGGTTCCGCTGCAACTGTATTCTTCAGGGGCACCATGTTCAGGATCGATGACCACCTTTTTGGAATACAGGGTGCTGTCAATGGTGATGGCATGTCCCATCCCCGATTGCGGACTGTCCGGAGCCACGACCACAACATCGCCTAATTCCCTCATAAACCTTATGAGCATACGCAGTCCGGGAGCGGTAATTCCGTCATCATTGGTAACCAGAATGAGGGGTTTGGACATTGACTATACTTTAAGTGGCAAAAATACGTTTTTCATAAGATAGGGCTCCCGGTTGCCCGGATTAACAAAAATTTAATGGCAATCTTCAGGACTGGCATGGTTTTTTCAGTAATTTAGGGAGTTCATTATCAGACGAAAGGGTAAAATTTAATTGCCTGAAAAAAGAAATAAATGAAAAGAAATTTTGTATTTGCTTTTTTGATCCTGCTAATCGCTGTAGCCTCCTGCAGTTTTACCAATCGGTCCCTTGAGACAGATGACAAGGACAAGTTATTGCTGGATCTGATTACATATGTTTTAGAGCGGGGCCATTACGAACCAAAAGATATCAATGACGGATTCTCGGTAAATGTTTTTACCGATTTTATCGATGAACTCGATCCGACCAGGCGCTATTTTATGGCGGAGGATCTCCAGGAATTCGAACAGTACAAATATCAGATTGACGACCAGATCAAGAATACGGATATTTCTTTTTTCAACATCGTCTATGACCGGCTGATGCTCCGTATGGAGAATGCCCGGGAAATTTACAGGGAGGTCCTCGATACGCCTTTTGATTACAACCGGGAGGAATTTATCGATGTCGATTACGACAATGTCGGTTATGCCAGCAGTCGGGAGGAACTTCTGGAGCGGTGGAGAAAACAGCTCAAATACGCAACCATCGGAACCTACGATTCCAAACTATCCCTTGCTGACGGGGACGCGGACGAGAAACTCACCCCTGAAGAAGCCGAAAAGGTAGCCCGTGAAAGTACACGGGAAACACTTGAAGACTATTTTGAATTTATCGATGAACTGGAACGCAAAGATTGGTTTGTCCAGTACATCAATACCATTGTCGAAGAGTTCGATCCGCATACCCTTTATTTTGCTCCCGAAGAAAAGGAACAGTTTGACGTTCGGATGTCCGGTCGTTTCGAAGGAATCGGGGCACGGCTCCAAAAACAGTCAGAAGGGGCCAAGATTGTCGAGATTATTTCAGGAGGTCCGGTATGGCGGGACAGTCGCCTGGACGTAGGTGATGAAATCCTCAAAGTGGGGCAGGATGGAGAGTCTCCGGTGAATATTATAGGAATGCGCTTGTCTGATGCCATCAAACTGATCAAGGGTCCCAAGGGTACTACGGTAGACCTTACGGTCCGCAAAGTTGATGGAACCGTGGAAGTGGTTTCCCTGATCAGAGATGTCGTGGAATTGGAAGAATCCTTTGCAAAATCTGCAATGATTATAAAGGAGGATCAGAAGTTCGGCCTTATCAACCTGCCGCAATTCTATGTGGATTTTAACGATTACAACGAACGAAATGCCGCTTCTGACGTCGCCAAAGAAATTGACCGACTCAAAGAGGAGGGGATACAGGGTCTGGTACTCGATCTCCGCGACAACGGTGGGGGGTCCCTGAAAACCGTTGTCGATATGGCAGGTCTTTTTATTGAGGACGGCCCCGTTGTTCAGGTGCGCTCCTCGGCAAAAGACAAAGAAATATACGAGGATAAAGATGAGCGCATCCAATGGGATGGCCCACTGGTGATTCTCGTCAATGAGCTTTCGGCTTCGGCTTCCGAGATCTTGGCAGCGGCAATGCAGGATTATAAGCGGGCCGTTGTTATCGGCAGTAAACAGACCTTTGGCAAGGGGACGGTCCAAAACCTGATCCCATTGGAGAGCATTGTACGAAGCAATGAGTACGGAGATCTCGGGGCGATAAAGCTGACGACACAGAAGTTCTACCGCATTAATGGAGGTTCTACCCAGTTAAAAGGTGTGGAGAGCGATGTGGTGGTCCCGGACCGCTACAGTTATATTGACCTTGGGGAGCGGGATCAGCGAAATCCGCTTCAATGGGATAAGATCAGCCCGGCAAAATATCAGGCCTGGGAAGGGTATATCGATTACGAAACGACCATATCGAAGAGTACCGCACGTATGAAAGCACATCCTCAGATAGCCCTTATAGAGGAAAATGCACTCTGGCTTAAGGAGCAGCAGGATGAAACAAAGGTTCCCTTGAGTTATGACCAGTACCTCGAAAGGGAGAACCAGAATAAGGAAAAATCACAATACTTCAGGTCCCAGATGGAATACGATTCCAAGTTGAATTTCAGCTCCCTGACCTATGAGCGGGAATTGTTCACCCAGGATTCGGTATTGCGCGAAAAGCGGAACCGCTGGCACAAAAACCTGGCCAAGGATGTGTACGTTGAAGAAGCTGTAAACGTCCTTGAAGACCTTAAGATCAACAACTTCAAAAAGGGGAAATTAGCGGGACGGGTACAGGGATAGTACCCATACGCCGGAAGGAATGCACGGGGGCCTCTTTTCGGCTTCCCTTGTGCGTTTTGTGTTTGAAAGTACCCTAAACCTGATACTTTGTTGAAATGGCAGGAAGTCGTATTTCCAGAAAACAATGGACGTATATTCTGCTGTTTTGGATCGTGGTAGTCGGTTTCTGGTGGCTTGAAAAGCAATTTCCCGACGATCCTTATAAATCCGATTCCGACCGGGTCGAAACTTCGGTCTTTCCAGAGGATTTCCTTCCGTATTATCAAGGTGGAGTTCAGGTGCTTCACGATTACTATCTCCTGTCCTATGTTGAAAAATACGAACAGTCCGCCTGGGTAGCCTATACCCTGGATAAAGCCCATTTAACCACTGACCAAAGAGTACGCCCCTATTATGTTCAGGATCCCGAAGTGCCTTCGGGTTCGGCCCACTGGCGGAATTTTAAGGGCTCCGGCTACGACCGGGGGCATCTTTGTCCTGCAGGGGACCGCAGGTTTTCTGAAACGGCCTACAACCAGACTTTTTACACCAGTAACATCAGTCCTCAAGATTCGCGTTTTAATGCGGGAATCTGGAATGAACTGGAACAACAAATACGCAGCTGGGCCAAAAAGTATGGAAGGGTGTATGTGATCACCGGAGGCGTTTTGCGCAATGACCTGAATACCATTGGGGAGGAAGGCGTTGCAGTTCCCGAGGCCTTTTACAAGGTGGTGATCCGCAAGGCGGGAGATGACATCCGGGTCCTCGGGTTTTTAATGTCCAATGCCGATTCCGACAGGCAGATTCAGGAATTTGTGATTCCCCTGGATGAGCTCGAGGCACTGAGCGGGCTGGATTTTTTCCCTGAGTTCTCAGAAGGGGTACAGCAGTCGCTGGAAGGGGATATCGCTTTGAGATACTGGGATTTCTAGTTCCATTCCTTAAGCCTGTTGGCATCCAACCTCAGAAATATAAAAAGGAGTAGTGTAAACCCAATGAGTCCCGAGCCTCCATAACTAAAGAACGGCAGCGGGATTCCAATAGTTGGCAGCACTCCGATCACCATACCGATATTGATGAAGTAGTGGATCAGGAGTATTGAAACTACGCCATAGCCGTACATTCGGCTAAAAGGGTTCTTCTGCCGTTCGGCCAGGTGGACCAGACGCAACAGGAGGATCGTAAATAGCAGCACTACGGCGCTGGTACCCACAAAACCCCATTCTTCCCCCACAGTTGTAAAAATGTAGTCCGTGTGCTGTTCTGGAACAAAGTCGCCCTTGGTGCGGGTACCTTCCAGAAACCCCTTTCCGAAAAATCCACCCGATTCGATGGCCTTTTCAGACTGATAGGTATTGTAGCCTATTGTCTTGCGTATTTCCTCCAATTTATCGGGGTCTTTTTCCAAGCGCAACCACAGGCTGAACCGATCTCTGTGGCGCTGCTCAAAGACATTCTCAAAAACAAAATTTACGGATAGGGAAAACAGAAGGGTCAGGACGTAGACCCCGATTATCGGCACAAAAGGAATGCGGACCGAAGGTTTTTTGATCAGGAATACAATGGCAACAATGAGGGCCAGGCCGATGGCGACCCACACGGTTCCGAACATCAGGGTGGCGATAAAAATAAGAATAGCCAGAAAACCAACGCCGAGATACCACAAGGGGAGTCCCTCCCGAAACAAAACGAAGATGAGGGAAAAAAACACCAGGGCACTCCCCGGGTCGGGTTGCGGAATAATCAGGAGGGCGGGAAGAATAAAGATCAGCAATGACATCAGTTGGTCTTTCCGCCTTTTGATATCGGTTTGGATGTCACTCAGGTATTTGGCCAGGGCCAAAGCCGTTGCGGTTTTGGCAAGTTCAGAGGGTTGCAGGTTGAAAAACCCCAAATCGTACCAGGAAGTTGCTCCGGCAATGGTTTTTCCAAAAATGAAAAGACCGAGAAGCAGGACTAGGGAAATGATATAGAAGACACTGGAGAAGCGTTCGTAAAAGCCCGCTTCAAGGGCCATGACCAGGACAATAGCGGCAAGGCTGATCCCAATAAAAAGAAATTGTTTGCCGTAGAGTTGACTGAGATCAAAGATAGAGGTGCTGTCTTCCGTAAACGTACTGGAGTAGATATTGAGCCAGCCTATGCTGATGAGCAGAAAAAAGATCAGGACACAAACCCAATCAACCCGCCGCAGCGCACTGTTACCAGACATACTCGTTTATCTTGAATTCGGATCCGGAATAGGGTTTTGCATATTCGTGTTCCAGGGTCTTCTCGAGCATCCGCTTTTCGAGGTCTTTTCGCGTAATCTCTCCCTTGAGGTACTTTTCAATCAGCAGGGATGCGATATGGCCTGCATATCGCGCACCGTAGTATCCATTCTCGATGTAAACGGCAATTGCGATTTTAGGGTTATCCACTGGGGCAAAAGCCACAAAGATGCTGTGGTCCGTCAATTGGGTGCGCTCGCCTTCGATTCGGGTAAAATTCTCGACGGTTCCGGTTTTACCCGCAATTTGTATCCCCGGGATCTGTAACCATTTTGCCGTACCTTTTTCGTAGACATCCGCCATGCCCTGGACGACCGGTTCAAAATGTTCCGGATCGATGGTGGAGTACTTGCGCTGGGTGTACTCTGGCTTATCTATTGGCTGGTCCCCGATCTGCTTTAGGAAATGCGGAGTGTAATAAAAACCCCGGTTGGCTATGGTAGCCGTCATATTGGCCAGTTGAATAGGTGTCGCGGCCACTTCACCCTGCCCAATAGCATTGGATATGATGTACGTGGAGGACCATCGGCCATCCCCATAGACTTTATCGTAATAAGCTTTGTTCGGGACGCGACCCGGCCGTCCTGTGGGAAGGTCATAGCCGAGATAATCCCCGAGCCCAAAGCTCTTCATATGCTTTTCCCAAACTTCCATGGCCTTATCCGTAGTTTCGAAACTCTCGTAAAACTTCCGGAAGGTCCCTGCAAAATATGCGTTGCACGATTTGTAGATCCCACTGTTCATCGTTCTCAGGCCACCACCACAATGGCACCCTCGTTTTGTCCTGCCTACATAAAAACCATTATAGCAGCGAAAGGTAGTCTCCGAATTGATTACACCTTCCTGTAAGGCCGCCAGGGCCTGCAGTGTTTTAAAAGGGGATCCGGGAGAAGGCTCAGCGAGTATGGATCGGTCCCAGGTAGGCTTGGAGATCGTATCGTTGTGGAGTCCGCTGTAATTTTTAGAGCGCTCACGGCCCACCAGGAGTTCCGGAACATAAGTGGGGCCGGATATCATGGCAAGGATTTCGCCGCTCCCCGGTTCAATGGCAACAATACCGCCTCGTTTTCCCGTCATCAAACGCTCCCCGTATTCCTGTAATTTCTTGTCCAGACTAATGTGAATCTCTGTGCCTGCTTTGGCAAGGGTATCCAAACTGCCATTTTTATAGGGCCCAATCACGCGATTAAAGCGGTCTTTTTGGATGTATTTTTTTCCTTTCCGACCCCTGAGGATTTCCTCGTATTGTTTTTCGATACCGGTTCGTCCGGTAAGCTCACCGAGTTCATAATAGGGATTGCTGTTCAGGTCCCATTCATTGACTTCACTAATATAGCCCAGGACGTTGGCCCCGGCATCGGTAGCGTAGTCCCTGAGAGACCTTTTCTCAATATAGAACCCCCTGTATTTGCGCATTTTTTCCTGCAGACTGGCGTAGTCCTCCTTTGAGAGTTGCGGAACCAGTACGGATGGCAGGCGAGGGGAGTAGATCCTGGCCTTTTCCATCTGTTTTATAAAGCGCTCCTTTGTAATTCCGAGCATGGAGCAGAACTCGAGCGTATCCAGCGGTTTTACATCTCTGGGGACGACCATCACATCATAAGCAGGCTGGTTGGCGACCAGAAGATCTCCGTTTCTGTCATAGATATACCCGCGTTCAGGATAGTCATATACAATAGTGACAGCAGGGTCTTCCAGGATCTGGTTGGGGGACATGCGGAACACCTGCAAGTAGGACAACCTGCTTAGGAATGTAATTCCTATCAGGATGATGATCGAAGACAGTACCAGTTTTTTCATGGGGTTACCCGGTAATGTTAGTTATTCCTTCCTTCCCGAAAACAGTGAGATGAGCAGTACTCCGAATACAAACGTACTGATGCCCGTAAATAATATCCGTTTCAAAATTAAGAGCAAATTCGGCAAACTAAAAATTTCCAAACCAAAGAATGTCAGGTGGTGGATCACTATTAATAACGCCAAAAAACTATATTGTTGTACCCGGGTTGAATTGGCAATTCGAAAATTCTGAAATTCCATGTTCACTCCAAAAACAAAGCGCATGATGGGGAACCTGAAAAAGGCCGTCGTCAATGAAGCTGCCGTGTGAAGCGCCATGGTATCCGAGAACAGGTCTACGCTAAATCCGAGAATAAAGGAAAGCCCGATCAGTACCGTGCGGTTCTCCTGTACGGGGTACCAGAAAAAGAACAGTATATAGATCATCGGATTGATGCTCCCGAGGATATTCAGGTGGTTAAACACAAGCACCTGGGCTAACACCAACCCTATAAACTGTATGGTTCCCCAAACGTACTTATCTGTCATTGGCAACCTCTTTTTCCAGATTCAGTACTTCGGGTCTTTTTCGATTCCTGATGATGTAGGCATACCTCAGGTTTGTCATGTCATTAAACAGGTGGACATTGATTTTGTAGGAACTCCCCGCCTGATTGAGTTCAATTTCGTCAATTGTTCCGATGGGGATATTCTCGGGGAAGATGCTGGACATGGCACCGGTGACAATGGTATCACCTACTTTCATCGGAGCCGGGTCCAAACGCGGAATATCCTCTAACTGCACTACTCGATAGTCTTCCTGATCCCATTTCAGGGATCCGAAATAATCGGTATGCAGGATCTTGGCATTGATATTCGACTTTGAATTCAGGACACTTTGTACGGATGAAAACCCGGAACTGCTTTTTTCCACAATACCGAGGATGCCTTTGGATGTGATTACCCCCATGTCCTGTACAATACTGTCACTGCTTCCCCGATCCAGCGTGATATAATTATCAGGTTCCGCATAGCTGTTTTTGACCACGCGTGCCGGAAAAACCTCATAGGTTAAACTGGCGGTGTCCATTTCTATGGTGTCCCTGGGGTCAATATTGAAAAGCAGCGATCGGAGTCGTTGGTTTTCCTCGAGAAGCTTCTGGTTTTCCTCGTTCAGATTGAAATAGCCGCGGACCGAGGCATTCATACCGTAGATATTCCCGGAGAGCCAGTTTGCCGAATTGAAATACCGGGCCTGATGGTAGCTGCTATTCTGGATGGTGAGGAAAATGGAGATGATAAAGAGGAGTACGTAGAGCAGCGTATTCTTATTGTTGAGAATAAAATTAATGATGCGTTGCATGCACGTACCCTAAAATATATCAGCGGGAAATAGGTTCCCCGCCCGAATTACTTAATGAGGATGCTCTTGTATCGCTCCAGGTTTTTAAGCGCAATACCCGTGCCCCTTACCACGGCCCGAAGCGGGTCTTCTGCAATATAGACGGGCAGATCTGTTTTCTGCGACAGGCGTCGGTCCAGACCTCTGAGCATAGAGCCTCCCCCAGCCAGATAAATTCCTGTATTGTAAATGTCCGCAGCCAATTCGGGCGGCGTTTGCGAAAGTGTTTCCATTACGGCATCTTCAACCCTCAAAATGGATTTATCCAGTGCTTTGGCAATCTCCCGGTAGGTAATTGAAACCTGTTTCGGCTTTCCGGTCAGCAGATCACGTCCCTGTACGGACATTTCATCCGGAGGGGCCTGAAGATCCTCAGTTGCGGAGCCTATTTTTATTTTGATATTCTCAGCAGTGCTTTCACCCACATAAAGGTTGTGCTGGGTGCGCATATAATAGATGATGTCGTTTGTAAAGACATCTCCCGCAATCTTAACCGATTTGTCACACACAATACCGCCCAGGGCGATGACGGCGATCTCCGTGGTTCCACCACCGATATCCACGATCATATTTCCCTTAGGCTGCATGATGTCCAAACCAATACCTATGGCCGCAGCCATTGGTTCGTGGATGAGGTAGACTTCTTTGCCGTTTACGCGTTCTGCGGACTCCTTTACCGCCCGCATCTCCACTTCAGTAATCCCTGAAGGAATGCAGATAACCATCCTGAGTGCAGGAGGAAACCATTTCTTCTTCAGAGCCGGAATGTTCTTGATGAACATGTTGATCATCTTTTCCGAAGCATCAAAGTCCGCGATAACCCCATCTTTGAGGGGGCGAATGGTTTTAATGTTTTCATGGGTTTTTCCCTGCATCATATTTGCCTCCCTGCCCACGGCTATAATTTTCCCGCTTATGCGGTCCCGTGCTACAATAGATGGACTGTCCACGACAACTTTGTCATCGTGAATGATCAGGGTGTTTGCTGTGCCCAGATCTATGGCTATTTCTTCAGTCAGGAAATCGAAAAATCCCATTCGCGTTTAGTTAGGTTCCCGATGAACGGGCTAATTTTATCGTCAAAAGTAGTAAAATTAATGCTTAAAATGACGTGTACCTGTCATTACCATTGACATCCCATTTTCGTTGCAGTAATCGATGCTGAGCTGGTCCTTTATCGATCCGCCTGGCTGGATTACAGCCGTAATACCATTATTGCCGGCAATCTCCACACAATCCGGAAAAGGGAAAAAGGCATCACTTGCCATAACCGCGCCTTTGAGGTCAAAGCCGAAAGAGTTCGCTTTATGGATGGCCTGGTTCAGGGCATCTACGCGGGAAGTCTGCCCCGTGCCACTTGCGCAAAGTTGTTTGTTTTTTACTAGAACAATAGTGTTGGACTTCGTATGCATGCAGATGCGGGAAGCAAAAAGCAGATCTTCCCTTTCCCTATCCGAAGGCTCCATTTTAGTCGCAACAGTCAGGTCTGCTTCCTGGTCTGTTTTAAGATCGCGATCCTGAAACAGAATTCCGTTGAGGCACGTACGTATCTGCGTCCCGGGAAGTTCCCAGTGTTTCTGAACCAGCAAAATCCTGTTTTTCTTGCCTTTTAAGATTTCAAGGGCATCGCTATCGAAAGCCGGGGCAATTACAACTTCGCAAAAAAGGCCGTGGATTTTTTCAGCAGTTGCCAAATCGATGGTCTTGTTACTGATCAGGATCCCGCCAAAAGCCGATACGGGATCTCCGGCAAGGGCATCCGTATATGCCTCGGAGAGGGTAGGTCTTGAAGCCAAACCACAGGCATTATTGTGCTTCAGGATGGCAAATGTCGGTTCGTCATCCTTGAATTCCGCCATTAAATTTACGGCAGCATCAATATCGAGTAAGTTGTTGTAGGAAAGTGCTTTTCCGTGAAGCTGGTCGAACAAGCCGTCAAAATCGCCATAAAAGCGACCCTCCTGGTGCGGGTTTTCGCCGTAACGCAGGCTTCTGCCATTTTGCTGACTCAGTTTAAAGGCAGGAATTTCAGCAGTCCGGTTAAAATAATTGAAAATTGCGCTGTCGTAGTGGGAGGAAATATTAAAAGCCCGAGCTGCAAATGCCTGTCTTTCTTCGAGTGTGGTTTCCCCCCCGGAGCGTTCCAGGAGTTCCTGCAATGGCCCGTAGTCTTCCATTGAAGATACACAGAGGACATCCTGGTAATTCTTTGCTGCAGCGCGAATCAGGGAGATCCCCCCTATATCGATTTTTTCAATGATGTCTTGTTCTGAGGCCCCTTCTGCCACTGTTTTTTCAAAGGGGTATAAATCCACGATCACAATATCCAGAGCCGGGATTTCATAGGCCGTGAGCTGTTCCTGGTCTCCATCCAGGTGTCTTCTCCCGAGGATTCCTCCAAATACTTTTGGATGCAGGGTTTTAACACGACCTCCCAGGATAGACGGGTACCCTGTGATGCTTTCCACAGCCGTCACGGGCAGTCCGAGGTTGCGAATAAAGGTTTCGGTACCACCGGTTGAGTACAGGGCTATCCCTAACTCGTGAAGTTTGCGCACAACCGGCTCCAAACCGTCTTTGTGGAATACGGAAACTAGGGCAGCACCTGCTTTTTTGGAATCGCTCATTATTTAGGAATTGAATGGGTTTTCAGGAGAGCAAAAATACTCCTTTTGGGAGGAAAAATGCCACAGGGGTTATCAACAATCCCTAAGAAGTTTTAAAGAATATGCGCCAATTCTTTACAGATGTATTCAAGAAAACGCTCGTCTGCTTCCGAAAAAGGATCAGGGGTATGGGAGTCGATATCGAGCTGGCCGATGTTCACTCCATCCACAAAGATGGGAATGACTATTTCTGCCTTTACGTGAATACTACAGGCGATGTAATTATCCTGAGCAGCTACATCGGGCACCACAAAATTCTCATTGCTAAGGGCTACCTGTCCGCAAATCCCTTTACCAAAAGGAATGATTGTATGGTCTGTGGGATCCCCGGCATAAGGACCGAGTTTCAGTTCTTCCCGATCCCCGTTTTTAAAATAAAAGCCAACCCAGTCATAGGAGGGCACTTCTTTTTGCAGGAGGTCGCAGACCTGCTGAAGGCGTTCGGTTACCGCTAGTGAGCTATCCTGAATAATGCCAAGGGTCTTTGGCTTTAGTGCTTCGTACATCTTTTGAAAAATTGAGACTTCCAAAGTACAAAAGAATCTGTTTTGCGAAGGGATAGAAATAAAAAAAACCGGTGGGGTAACCCCACCGGTTTTCAAATTTGATTCAGGACTGATTTACATCATTCCAGGCATTCCACCGCCTCCCATAGGTGGGCCGGCAGGTGGCAAGTCTTCTTTGATGTCGGTAAGTGCGCACTCAGTCGTGAGGATCATACCAGCTACAGAAGCTGCATTTTCCAAAGCGATTCGGGTCACTTTCTTAGGATCGATGATCCCGGCCTTCATCATGTCTACGTATTTCTCAGATTTGGCATCATATCCGAAGTCTCCTTTTCCTTCATGAACCTTGCTGACCACTACAGAACCTTCTCCTCCTGCATTCTCAACAATGGTGCGTAGCGGGGATTCAATCGCCCGGGCTACAATAGCCAGTCCGGTTTCTTCGTCAGGGTTTTCCACACTCACTTTGGAAAGGACTGTTTTGGCCCGAACAAGGGCAACGCCACCTCCTGCGACAATACCTTCTTCAACAGCTGCACGGGTTGCGTGTAATGCATCGTCCACCCTGTCTTTCTTCTCCTTCATTTCAACTTCGGAGGCAGCTCCAACATACAATACGGCCACACCTCCGGCCAATTTGGCAAGGCGTTCCTGAAGCTTTTCCCTGTCGTAGTCAGAGGTAGTCGTTTCGATCTGAGATTTGATCTGGTTCACACGAGCCTTGATGTCCTTGGCCGATCCGGATCCGTTGACAATTGTCGTGTTATCTTTATCAATACTCACTTTTTCGCAAGTCCCCAGCATTTCTACAGAAGCGTTTTCAAGGGTGAAGCCGCGTTCCTCTGAAATTACAGTACCCCCTGTAAGAATGGCGATATCTTCAAGCATCGCTTTTCTGCGGTCTCCGAATCCAGGTGCTTTGACGGCTGCAATTTTCAGGCTGCCGCGCAACTTATTCACAACCAGGGTCGCAAGAGCTTCTCCGTCTACATCCTCTGCGATGATCAACAAAGGTTTTCCGGACTGGGCTACAGGTTCCAGAACCGGGAGCAAGTCCTTCATTGTAGAAATCTTCTTGTCAAACAACAGGATGTAAGGGCTGTCGAGTTCAGAAATCATTTTCTCTGAATCGGTTACAAAGTATGGAGAGAGATATCCGCGGTCGAACTGCATTCCCTCGACTACATCCACATAGGTATCTGTACCCTTGGCCTCTTCCACAGTGATAACTCCTTCTTTACCAACTTTTTTGAAGGCCTCAGCGATCAGATCCCCAATGGCTTCTTCATTATTGGCAGAAATAGAAGCTACCTGCTTAATCTTATCAGATGAGTCACCTACTTTTTTGGACTGCTTGTCCAGATTTAACACAATGGCCTCAACGGCTTTGTCAATCCCGCGCTTGAGATCCATGGGATTGGCTCCCGCGGCCACATTTTTAAGGCCTTCTTTAACGATAGCCTGGGCGAGAACGGTTGCAGTAGTGGTTCCGTCTCCGGCAAGATCATTGGTTTTAGAAGCTACTTCTTTTACCATTTGAGCTCCCATATTTTCAAGGGCATCTTCGAGCTCGATTTCCTTGGCTACAGTAACCCCATCCTTAGTTACAACAGGAGCCCCGAAAGACTTACTGATAATAACGTTCCGTCCTTTTGGACCCAGGGTTACTTTAACGGCATTGGCCAGGGCATTCACTCCCCGTTTCAGTCCGTCTCTTGCTTCAATGTCAAAGGTTATATCTTTTGCCATAATACTGTCTGAATTTTTGTTGGATTAAAATAGGCGATACGCTGTATCACCGGTAACTGTTTCCGAATGATTAAATAATTGCAAGGATGTCGCTCTCACGCATCATCAGGTAATCTGAACCATCGAATTTAAGCTCAGTGCCAGAGTACTTGCCATAGAGCACAGTATCTCCTTCTTTTACAGTCATATTCTCATCTTTGGTTCCGGGCCCAACCGCTACAACTTTTCCTTTTTGCGGTTTTTCTTTTGCAGAATCCGGAATAATGATGCCAGATGCTGTTTTGGTCTCGGCAGCCATGGGTTCAACCAGGACACGGTCCGCCAATGGTTTGATGTTTACTTTAGCCATATTAATCGCTTTTAATTTGATTTTAAGTTTTGCTCTTGGGAGGCACAAACTGTGCCAGCCCCAAAAAACTGACAGTTTGTTTAAACAAAAATGCCAGCTTGTCATCTAAGCTGGCATTTTGTGATTTTTCACTGCATTTATTGCAGGGTATCCAAAGGACTGCTGCCTTCCTGGGCCGGCAATTCTTCAGGGATTTCTTCGGGGAGCGTTTCCGGAACGCTTTCAATACCATCCTGCTGAAGCAGCTTGGATTCGGCTTCCTGATAATTAGATTTCAGGGCGACGTTCGAGAGCAGGATAAGGACAATGAGTATGGTCGCCAAAGTCCAGGTGGATTTATCGAGGAAATCCCCCGTTTTCTTTACGCCACCTACAACCTGGTTTCCACCACCGCCAAAAGATGACGAAAGTCCACCGCCTTTAGGGTTTTGTACCATTACCACGAGCATCAACAACAGACACACAATAATGATCAGGATTAAGAATATCGAAAAAGTGCTCATTAGAATTATTGCGATTTTTTGGCGCGGAGTTTCTCCACCGCCTGAATTTGGTCTGCAAAGAAACTACTTTTTTCCGGATATTTCAAAATCAGTATACGGTAAGCCTGGATTGCCTTTTTGTACTTCCCCTGTTCCAGATAAACTCTTGCAAGGGTCTGGGTCATCAACTGTTTTTTATCGAGCTTCAGGGATTCCTCAATATCGACTTCAGGGACATCCGTAGCCCCTGGTTTCATTTTTGGGTTGTCTGCTATAAAGCGGTCTATGAGTTCGAATTTCTTTTTTCGCTTACCGTCAGAAGGCCGGATCGGATTTTGATTTTCATCCTCCCCGGTATTTTGGGGTTCTTGCTCCTGCGGGGACCGGGTCATATGGGTGAGCTGTAACCACTGCGAAAAAGAATGGCGCTCATTTTTAGTGAACTCCAGAGGGGTGCCGATCTGCAGTGTTTTTTTGGCGTCTTCCTTGGCCGCCTCAAGGGTTTTGTCCATTTCCGGATCCTTGGACCTAAAGAGTTTCGGGTCCAGGATTTTATCTGCTTCCTGGGTATTGCGGGGCAGGGGACTGTCTTCTTCCTTTTCGATCATGTCGGTATCCCGTCCGAGATTCGGCACCACTTCTTCAGAGATAATCTCCTGATCCTCCAGGGCGTGTTTGCCTGAGATGGCATCGGCAATGCGGTTTTGTATAAATTCCTCAGAGGTAATCAGATCAAAAAGTACTTCCCGGTCGCTGGTGCAGGCGGCGGTGTGTTTGAGTGCCTGATTGTATTTATAGCTATTGAGGTGCTTGAGGCCATAGAGGTGTATAGCCCGGGCCGCCTGAAACCATGGATACGCCTCGATCAGTTCCTCGATTTGTTGGGTCTGATCTGAGGTTTTAACCTCTTTGGGATCCTTTAGCAGGTATGTAAAGTCGGAGACATTCATTAGTTTACCAGTCTGCCAGGGAGCGGGTAAAAATATCCTGGTTTATACGCTCAAAAATTTCCCTGTGGGCTTCATCCCGCACAGATACGAGCTGTGCACTACCCGGATAGTCGTAAAAGAAGGAGAAACGTTGCTCAAAATTGGTGTCCTCCTTGGTATTGTTGTAAAAACGGACGTTGACACTTATTGTCAATCGGTTCTGGGCTGCTCGTTGCTCTGCTGTTGCCGTCATCGGCGAGACACGGTATTCCACAATTTCACCTTCGTAAACAAGGTCACCGTTGGAACTGACCAGGTCCAGACTCGTCTGGTTCAGGATTAGGTCCTGCAGGGACAAGGTGTAATCCCGGTCCAGTCCGGGGTCAAAAACAGAACCAGGACTCTGGGAAGCGTAATTCTGAAAATAGTTTACCTGGAAGGTTTGTGCCGATCCGACGTCCCCTCCCGTAAAGTTATAGGCGCCGCACCCGATCAGCATCCCCAGGGCCAGAAACGAAATAAGCAGTCGGTCAAAAGATTTAAACCAATTCATGACAATTAAGGTTACAGGTCGTATTGTTTGATTTTCCGATACAGAGTCCTTTCTGAAATCCCGAGTTCAGCTGCTGCAGCTTTGCGTTTACCTTTATTCCGCTCCAGGGATTTGGCAATCAGTTCAATCTCTTTTTGTTGAAGCGACAGGGTTTCTTCCTCCTCGATTTCCTCGGCAAAATGATATTTGTCCCCGGATGGCCTCTGGGAGACAGGAGCACTTACATCCAGTTCGGTGCGGGCCGGCGGCAAGACGGCTATAGCGGATTGTTCTTCGGTTTCAGATTCGTTGTTGCCGTATATTTTTTGAATCAGCTGTTCGTTATCTTCCTGAACCTGCTGGGCGTCATCGTGTTTGAGGAGCTCCAGGGTCAGTTTTTTCAGATCATTCAGATCCGATTTCATATCGAAAAGCACTTTGTAAAGGATTTCGCGCTCATTGCTGAAATCGCCCTGCCGACCCTGACCGCTTGGTATGACTGCAGGCAGGTTCACAGATCTTGCATCTTCCGGAAGATACGATTTTAGTTTTGCAGCCGTGATGTTGCGTTCTTTTTCAAGGACCGAAATCTGTTCGGCTACGTTCCTCAACTGCCGTATGTTTCCCGGCCAGCGATAGTGGATCAACAGGTCGCGGGCTCCATCATCCAGGCGAATTGTGGGCATCTGGTACTTCTGTGCAAAATCAGAGGCAAATTTCCGAAAGAGCAGGTGGATGTCTTCTTCCCTGTCCCGCAGGGGAGGCAGGTGTATTTCTACAGTGCTCAGGCGGTAGTAAAGGTCCTCCCTGAATTTCCCTTCCCGGATGGCTTCCAGCATATTCTGATTCGTGGCGGCAACAATTCGCACATCGGTTTTCTGAACATTGGAAGACCCTACTTTTAGGAATTCCCCATTCTCCAGAACCCGCAGGAGGCGTACCTGGGTTGTCAGGGGAAGCTCCCCCACCTCATCCAGGAAAATCGTTCCTCCGTCCGCCTCTTCAAAATATCCGCTTCGGGTCTGAGTGGCCCCGGTAAAGGCCCCTTTTTCATGACCGAAAAGTTCACTGTCAATAGTTCCTTCGGGTATGGCACCACAGTTGACGGCAATGTACTTATTGTGCTTCCGGTGCGATAAGGAATGGATGATCTTCGGGATCGATTCCTTTCCCACCCCGCTTTCCCCTGTAACAAGGACCGAAATGTCGGTAGCGGCAACCTGAATCGCCTTTTCAAGTGCCCTGTTCAGGTGGACATCATTCCCGATTATTTCAAACCGCTGCTTTATGCTTTGGAGGTTACTCATTTATTGGTTGTTTTCGGAGTAACTCACTGCATTCCCCAAAAGGGTTGCGGAAGTGCACTCCTCAATTTTCACATTTACGAATTCTCCTTTTTTGTAATGCAATTTGGGAAAGACCACAACGGTATTCTGGGAATTTCGCCCCATCCAGTGTGCGTCCGATTTTTTAGAATCCCCTTCGATCAACACCTCCGTTGTCTGACCCACTGACTGCTGATTGCGGTACAGGCTGTGCTTTTGCTGAAGGGCTATGATTTCCTGCAGTCTTCGCTTTTTTACCTGTTCGGGTACATCATCTTCAAGTTTTCTTGCGGCAAGCGTACCCGGGCGTTCCGAATATGCAAACATGAAACCGAAATCGTACTTCACAAACTCCATCAGGGAAAGTGTCTGTTGATGATCCGCTTCCGTTTCGCCGGGGAAACCAGCAATCATGTCATGGCTGATTCCGCAGTCCGGGATGCGTTTTCGAATCTCCCGAATCAACTCAAAATACTCCGCCCGGGTGTGGAGGCGGTTCATGGCCTTTAAGATCGTGTCACTCCCGCTTTGTACCGGCAGGTGTATGTAATTGCATATGTTTGGATGCCGGGCCATGGTGTCGATAACATCAAGGGTCATGTCCTGGGGGTTCGAGGTGGAAAAGCGAATGCGCATTCCGGGTTGCGCTTTGGCAACGCGATCCAGGAGTCCGGAAAAAGTTACGGCTGTGGCCTGTTGGATGGCGCTTGCGTTGCTGAAATCTTTCTTCAGTCCACCCCCGTACCAGAGATAACTGTCTACATTCTGCCCAAGCAACGTGACTTCTTTATATCCGCGGTCCCATAAATCTGTGACCTCATCAAGAATAGACTGCGGATCCCTGCTGCGCTCTCTTCCCCGGGTAAACGGTACTACACAAAAGGTACACATGTTATCGCATCCACGGGTAATGGACACAAAAGCGGTGACCCCATTGCTGCCCAGGCGCACCGGTGCCACATCCCCATAGGTTTCTTCCTTGGATAGAATTACATTGACGGCCTGTTGACCTTCGTCGACTTCTTTAACCAGGTTCGGAAGGTCCTTGTAGGCATCTGGACCGACCACCATATCTACAATTTTTTCCTCTTCAAGGAGTTTGTGTTTCAAACGCTCCGCCATGCATCCCAGTACACCGACCTTTAAGCCGGGGTTCACTTTTCTGGCTGCGTTGAATTTTTCAAGCCTTTTTCTTACCGTTAATTCGGCCTTCTCCCGAATGGAGCAGGTATTGACCAGGATAAGGTCTGCTTCCTCCATTTGCTGGGTTGTGTTAAACCCTTCTTTGGTGAGGATCGCAGCTACGATCTCACTATCAGAAAAATTCATCTGACAGCCATAGCTCTCGATATAGAGTTTCCGCGTGTTGGCATCCGTTCCTTTAAGCGATACCGGGGTGCCCTGAAGTTCTTCTTTGAGTAGCTTCTCCATAATGCAATGCCTTTCTCTTCCTTTAGAAAGGGCATCAAAGATACGGCATTATAAGATTATGACAATTTGACAGATGGAAATTTCGCAATGTTCTTCTTCCATCCTTTTAATCCTCCCACTCCAGCAAACGCACCTCCCCGCCTTTCACAATGTCATTGATTTCGCCTATACCTTTGCCGACAAGGCGGTCCAGTGCCTGTAGTTCAGTGGCTAATTCAGCCTTAACCTCCTCGAAGAACTCCAGTGATTGATCCGTGGGAGGGTAATCCCCCCTCTGGGAGTCGGCCATTAAAAAGGCCAGTCGGTTATTGATTCGGATGCCATAATTCAGGGGGTCTTGCCGGCTCTGATTCTTGGTCATATGGATGTTGTTTTCGATACGGGACAATTCGGTCTCGAATTGGGCAATCTGTGCTGTAAGCTCGGTATTGGATCCGGCCTTGGCTTTTAAATAGTCCAGATCCGTCTTCAGGGCCTGAATCTTTCCTACGGCTCCATTGGCCCTGGAGACCTGGTCCCGCACGGCACTCAGAAAATCAAATTGTTTCTGATAATCCGCATCGGTATTGGGTAGTCTGGGGTCTTTCCATACCTCGAGAGGAACTTCCTGGGCAGTGCCGTTGTAGGTCAATCGCACAGTATAGGTTCCGGGCACCGCTTTCGGGCCCACGTTGGGTGAGGAATACAATACCATTCCTTCAAAACTTCTGAATCCCGGGTAACGCATATCCCATATAAAGCGGTTGCTCCCCGACCTGACCTCGAGGGGCTTTACAGCTGAGGGATTGTGTTTTTCTTTCTTAGCCTTGTTGGAAAAACCCTGTACGACCTGACCTTTTGAATCCAGAATCTCAAGGGTTAAGACATCACTTTCTTTGAGCTCCTTTATCGTATAATGTATAAGGGCCCCGTTTGGGTGGTTCTCACCTTCGAGCTTAAGGTTGGGTCTTCCCCATCCGGATTGCTGCATCCTGTAAGCCCCATCCGGGGTGAAGAGATGAAAGTTGCTATTTGCAATGTCATCGCTTAGCTGTTGTATGGGCGTCAGGTCGTCTATCATCCAGAAACTCCTGCCATGAGTTGCGGCGATCAGATCGTTATCCCTCACGTGCAAATCCCTTATGGCAGTCACCGGAAGATTTAGCTGAAAGGACTGCCAGCTGTTACCGTCATCAAAGGAGATAAACATCCCCCATTCGGTCCCGGCGTACAACAGGCCTTTTCGTGTTTTATCCGAGCGGATGGCCCGGGTGTAATAATTGGACGGAATGCCATCTGTGATCAATTTCCAGGACTTTCCGTAGTCCTGTGTTCGGTACAGGTAGGGGGTGTAGTCTCCAAATTTATAAGAGGTTGCAGCAACATAGGCCGTACCCTTTTCAAAGGGACTTGGTTCAATGCAGTTGATCATATTGAGTTTTGGGGAAAGGCCCTCAGGAGGCGTGATATCCTCCCAATTTTCTCCGTTGTCACGGGTGATGTGGATGAGTCCGTCATCACTACCCACCCAGATAACCCCTTGTTCATTTGGGGACTCCGCTATGGCAAAAAGGTTCGAATAGAATTCCGCCCCTGTATTATCCTGTGTTATGGGGCCGCCTGAAGATTCGATGGTTTCCGGGAGTCCTCTGGTGAGGTCTGGCGAGATCACCTTCCAGGACTGTCCTTCGTTCTCGGTCATGTGAAGGAAGTTGGAGCCGGCATAAAGTCGATTCGAGTCGTGGGTCGAAAATCCTATCGGAAAGTTCCAGTTAAAACGATATTTCATAACCTCGGCTCCGGATCCCGCAGGGTTATCCGGCCATACATTGACCGAGCGGGTTTGATCAACGGAGTGATCGGTTCGCATCATATATCCTTTGTAGGTGCCTCCGTACACGATGTCACTATTATCCGGATCGGGGGCAAGGTGCGCGCTTTCGCCTCCTGCAGTGGCCTCCCAGTCTCTTTCTCCTATTGAATTCCCGGAGGTACGATGCTGTATCCGGATGGTTGAATTATCCTGCTGGGCGCCATAGATGCGATAGGGGAAATGGGTATCTGTGGTGACCCGGTAAAACTGGGCGGTGGGCTGGTTGTGGTACGTGCTCCAATTTTCACCCCCATCATTCGATACCTGTGCCCCTCCGTCGTCCGCAATTACCATCCGCTGATTGTTATTGGGATCTATCCAGAGATCGTGGTGATCTCCGTGGGGGGCATTTTTAAGTTCGAAGGTTTTTCCGCCATCTCTGGAAACCCCATAACTTACATTCATCACGTAGACGATGTCCTCATTCTGTGTGTCCGCATAAATCCGGCTGTAATACCAGGCGCGCTGGCGCAGCGCCCTGTTCTGGTTGATGCGTTTCCAGGAGCTGCCTCCGTCCTCAGACCGATAGACCCCTCCGTCTTCAGCTTCGATGATCGCCCAAACGCGGTTTGAATTCTGAGGAGATACCGCAATCCCGACAATCCCCCAGGGGAACCCCGGCAGACCCGAGGATTCCGAAATATCTTTCCAGGTATCCCCTCCATCGGTACTCTTGAACATGCGGCTGTCCGGTCCACCACTGTCCATTCGATAGCCATTTCTTTTCATCTGCCAGGTGGATGCGAACAGGATTCTTGGGTTATTCGGATCCATAATAAGATCTCCTGCCCCGGCCTTATCGCTTACGTACAGTATTTTCTCCCATGACTTCCCGCCGTCCTTACTGCGATACACGCCCCGGGTTTCATTAGGGATCCAGAGATTTCCGATGGCTGCCACATAGACGATATCCGGATTCGTGGGATGAATTCGAATGCGCGCGATATGCTCAGAGCCTTTCAGACCAATAAATTCCCAGGTTTTTCCCGCATCCGTGCTTTTCCAAAGGCCATTTCCGGAAGAGACATTTCCCCTCAGTGTTTGTTCACCTTCCCCTACATATATAATATTAGGGTCTGATTCCGATACAGCGATGGCGCCGATGGATCCGCCGTAATACCCGTCGGAAATACACTGCCAGCTGCTGCCGGCATCCTCTGTTTTCCATACGCCTCCACCGGCAGTCCCCATATAATAAAGACTGGGGTTACCGACAACCCCGCTAACCGTGCCCGCACGACCCCCTCTGAAAGGCCCTACAAGTCTCCATTGTACCGAGTTGTAAAGAGATTCATCATAGCTTTGCCCCTGTGATGCTTTTTTCTTGCGCTGTGCTTCGGTCGACTGGACGGAGAAACATACGAGTAGTAAGGCTAATAGGTAGGGAATTGTTCTCATGTTGGTGTTTTTTCAGCCCTCAAAATACACAATATTTCCGCGTAATCAACACGGGAATAGATAAGGGAAATCTGTTGTAAGAAGTCTGGGGTGTCTTCCGGGTTATTTCGCAAGACTCGGGGACCGCAGATACAGAAATCAGAAAATTGCCCTACTTTTGTTTTCCAAAATCCATAAACATGGCCAAAAATTTGGTGATTGTAGAGTCCCCTGCAAAGGCAAAGACCATCGAGAAGTTTCTTGGTAAAGACTTTAAGGTGACCTCCAGCTTTGGCCATATCGCAGATCTGCCCTCCCGTGAACTCGGGGTGGATGTAGATAACAATTTTGTGCCGAAGTATGTCGTGGATAGCGATAAGAAGGCCCTGGTTAAGAAACTCAAAGACCTGGCATCCAAGGCTGAATTAATATGGCTGGCCAGTGATGAAGACCGTGAGGGGGAGGCCATCTCCTGGCACCTGGCTGAAACCCTCGGACTGGATTCGGACCGGACACGCAGGATTGTTTTCAACTCCATCACTAAGAGTGCCATTCAAAAAGCGATAGAGAACCCGAGAAGTATCGATTATAATCTGGTCAACGCCCAGCAGGCCAGGCGTATTCTCGACCGGCTTGTCGGATATGAACTCTCTCCGGTACTCTGGAAAAAAATTAAGCCCGGCCTCTCTGCAGGCAGGGTACAGTCCGTGGCCGTACGACTGATCGTAGAGCGGGAACGGGAGATTGAAGCCTTTACCCCGGTAAGTAGTTTCCGTGTGGTAGCCGAATTCCGTACCGAAGCAGGTGTGGCCTTTACCGCCCGTATGGGTAAATCCTTTGGAACTGCAGAAGAGGCGAGAAAACTCCTGGAGGAATTAAAAGGTGCGAAATTCGAAGTGTCTTCCCTTGACACCAAACCGGCTACCAAGTCACCTTCCCCGCCGTTTACAACATCAACCCTTCAGCAGGAAGCTTCACGCAAATTGTATTTTTCAGTCTCCCGCACCATGCAGGTGGCTCAAAGGCTCTATGAAGCAGGACTCATAACCTATATGCGTACGGACAGCGTCAACCTTTCCGGGGAAGCCATTGAGGCGGCTAAAAACGCCATTGTGACCAATTACGGGGATTCCTACAGTAAGACCCGGAAGTTCAGTTCCAAGTCCAAAGGTGCACAGGAGGCCCACGAAGCCATTCGCCCAACGGATATGAGCCTTCAGAGTCCGAATCTGGAGCGGGATCAGGCCAGACTGTATGAACTGATCTGGAAGCGAACCCTTGCCAGCCAGATGAGTGACGCCCGTTTGGAACGCACACAGGTGGGGATTTCAAACGACAGCAACAGCGCAGAGTTCAGTGCCAAAGGAGAAGTGATTAAATTCGATGGATTCCTCAAAGTCTACCTAGAAGGTAAAGATGAGGAGGATTCGGAGGATCAGGACGGCATGTTGCCGGAACTGAAAACGGGACAGGCGCTCACGCCGGATTACATCACGGCAACCCAGCGTTTTTCACGTCCTCCCTACAGATATACTGAAGCTTCCCTGGTTAAAAAGTTAGAAGAACTGGGTATCGGACGCCCGTCCACCTACGCACCGACAATCTCGACAATTCAGAACAGGGGCTATGTGGAGAAGGGCAGTGTTGAAGGCAGTCCGAGGGAATACCTGCAATTCCTCCTCGAGTCGACCAAGATTTCCGAAAAGAACCTGACGGAAACCGTAGGATCTGATAAAGGAAAACTGGTCCCGACGGATATCGGGATGATCGTCAATGACTTTCTTGTGAGTCATTTTGAAAATATCCTGGACTACAATTTTACGGCCAAGGTTGAAAAGGACTTTGATGATATAGCTACCGGAGAGGAAGACTGGCAGGTTATACTCAAGGATTTTTACAAGGATTTTCATCCGATTGTAGCAGAAGTGGAAGAGAATGCGGAACGCGCCAGCGGGGAAAGGGTACTCGGTGAGGACCCAAAAACCGGCCGACAGGTTGCGGCAAGGCTCGGACGTTTTGGACCCATGGTACAAATAGGTACGGTAGATGAAGAGGATAAGCCCCTCTTTGCAAGTCTGTTGCCCCACCAGTCCATTGGCACGATTACCTATGAGGAGGCCATGGACCTTTTTAAACTTCCCAGGAGCCTGGGTGAATTTAAGGGTGAGGAAGTGGAGGCCAATGTGGGGCGTTACGGTCCTTATATAAGGTATGGTAAAAAATTCGTCTCCCTGGAACCGGGGCAGAGTGTTTTTGAGATAGACATGGAAGAAGCTGCAGTGCTCATTGAGGCCAAGGAAAAGGCAGATGCCCCGATTGCCATGTATGAAGGGAAGGAAGTAACCCGTGGAAAAGGGCGTTTCGGACCCTTTATTAAATGGGATGGCATGTTTATCAATGTCAATAAGAAGTACGACTTCGACAATTTAGGGGAAGCTGATATTTCCGAACTCATCGAGGCCAAAAAGAAAAAAGAGGCTGAAAAGCTGGTTCGGGAATGGCCGGAGGAAAAAATCCGCATCGAAAAAGGACGTTGGGGCAGGCATCAGATCATCAAGGGCAAGACTAAGGTGGATTTGAGTAAAGATGTGGACCCGCTGGGTGTAAGTCTCGAACAAGCAATCGAGCTTCTCGGAAAGAAAAAAAAGAAAAAGTAAACCTAAAGTGCAGGGTAGGCGTTAATGGCATTTGATTTTTTAAAACCCGTAAGCAAGCGCGTTCTGGCGCACTGCGAAATGTTGCCTTCTCAGGCTTTGGGGCAACACGTCTACAAACATACCGATCAGGAAGGACTTCCCGTCCTTGCAGGAGCCACCTTTGCGCTAATCGGTGTTTACGAATCCCGGAATGCCTTTGAGAAGAAAGTCCACAGGTTGGATCTGGATGAAATCCGCCTGCAATTCTATAAGTTGATGCAGGGAAATTGGGATCATTCAATCCTGGATCTTGGCGATATTGAAGAGGGTGACTCTGTAGAGGACACCTATTTTGTCCTGAAGGAAATTTCAGCGGCGCTCCTCGAAGAAAAAATCATACCTATTATAATAGGTGCTACCCAGGACCTGACGTTTCCGTGTTACAGGGCTTTCGATGGGATCATGGATATGATCAATCTGGTCTCAGTGGATTCCAGGTTCGATTTTGGGGTAGCCGACGAGCTCATTTCCTCCAACACCTATATGAGCCGTATTATTACGGATAAACCCAACAACCTGTTTAATTTCTCCAATCTGGGTTACCAGACCTATTTCAATGCCCAGGAGGAAATCGACCTGATGGATCGCCTTTTTTTTGACGCGTATCGCCTGGGCGAAATCGCACAGGATATTTCTCTGGCTGAACCTGTGGTTCGCAACGCCCACCTGGTAAGTATAGATGCCCGTGCGGTCAGGGCAATGGAGATGGGTCAGGCAAATTCCTTTTCCCCCAATGGATTTACAGGTCGCGAAATTTGCGCCATAACCCGTTATGCCGGAATGGGAGATTCCATTTCCCTTCTCGGTATCTTTGAGATTGAGAATAATATGCAGTCTTTTCAACTGGTGGCCCAGATGATCTGGTACTTCCTGGAGGGACATAACTTCAGTATTATCGAGCGGCCCGTTGAATCGGATCCCGATTTTACCAAATACCTGGTTCCCTGTGAATCTGAGGAACTTGTTTTTTTTAAAAGTGCTCTTTCCGAAAGATGGTGGGTAGAAGTTCCAAACCTTCCCGTCGTATATACTAAATCAAACTCCCCCGCGTTATTACCATGCACCGAACAGGACTATTTGGATGCTTGCAACCAGAATATACCTGAAAGGTGGTTCAAAGCCTATCGAAAGGGCTTTAACTAAACCAAATTTTTTTATGGCCGTCAGGCAGAATCGTACAATAAATTATTCAATTTTTAGTTTTAGTGAATAATCGTTGACATTTCTGTTTACAAGTCTTAATTGAAATTAACCTTACGTATGAAAAAGCTATTGTTATCATCTATAGCGTTTGTTTTTTTACTCAGCAGTTGTGGCTCCAAAACCAGAGGAGAATTGGTAGGAGTGCAGGGTAAACAATGGCATCCGGAAAAACCCTACGGGATGGAGCTTATCCCCAGAGGGTCTTTTATTATGGGAAAGAGTGAAGAGGATATGGCCGACGCACTCAACGCCCCGACAAAGACCGTTACTGTGCGTTCCTTTTACATGGATGATACAGAAATTACAAACAGCGAATACAGGCAGTTTGTAGAATGGGTCAAAGATTCTGTAGTCAGGACCAAATTGGCCATCCTTGCGGATGAGCTTGGTATTAGTCCTGAAGATGACGGAATAGGAGCTTATGCTTTTAAAGATGCCGATACGGCAGACCTATCCGTGTACGACAAGTACATGCTCGACAATTATGTCGGCCTCGGGGACAATTACTACGAGGGACGTGCCCTGAATTGGGACGAGGACCTGGTATGGGATACTTCTGAGTATCCGGATGAGTACTACGCCGAAGTAATGGTGGACTCTATGTACCTCCCTGAAGACGAGTCGTACAACGGTCAGCGGACCTTAGACGTCACCAAATTGAAATACCAGTACGCCTGGATGGATATCGAAGCGGCTGCACGTTCCAAAGATGGTCGTCGCCGGGATTTTATCCGTAAGGAAGAAACGGCAGTCTATCCGGATACCACAGTTTGGATCCGTGATTTTGAATATTCCTATAATGAACCCATGCACAACGACTATTTCTGGCACGACGCGTATAGCGACTATCCGGTAGTCGGTGTATCCTGGTCTCAGGCCAAGGCGTTCTGCCACTGGAGAACCAAGTTTAAAAATGATGACCAGCGCGATCGCGGCCGACAGTTTGTAAACCAGTTCAGGCTCCCGACAGAAGCGGAATGGGAATATGCAGCCCGTGGAGGAATTGAAGGTGGAACTTACCCTTGGGGTGGTCCATATGTCATCAGTGACACAGGATGCTTTATGGCCAACTTTAAGCCACAGCGTGGGGATTATGCGGCAGATGCAGCCCTTTATACTGTAGAGGCGAAATCCTACGAACCGAATGAATTCAACCTTTATAACATGGCTGGAAATGTTTCTGAATGGACGAATTCCAGTTTTTATCAGGGCTCTTATAACTACGCCTCCACGATGAATCCGAACGCTGACTCTAAAGACAACAGCCGTAAGATTATCCGGGGTGGATCCTGGAAGGATGTCGCGTACTTCCTACAGGTCAGTACGAGAGATTACGAGTACAAGGATTCAGCCAGGAGTTATATCGGCTTCCGTACTGTACAGGATTACATGGGAGAGGAAGATGCGACCCAATAATATAGTATTACACGTAACACATACAAAAATAAAGCTTAACCAAACCTGCAATTTTTAACTTTAAACTTAATTATTAAACCCTTAGTTATGGCACAGTCAAAATCAACAAAAAAACTCTTTAACATGGCCTATGGCCTTGGAGCTTCGGTAGTTATCATCGGGGCCCTATTTAAGATCCTTCACTGGGAGTTCGGTCCGCTTAATGGTGGAATCCTGCTTGCGATAGGTCTTATAACTGAAGCACTTATTTTCGCAATCAGTGCCTTCGAACCTGTAGAGGACGAATACGATTGGTCCCTTGTTTACCCGGAACTCTCTGGAGGAATGAACCAGGGTCGTATGAATCAGGCCGAGGAAGCTGAGGAAGCTGAAGGATTGCTTTCCAGAAAACTCGACGAGTTACTTAAAGAAGCCAATATCGATTCAGAACTGATGAGTAGTCTTGGTGAGAGCATCCGCAATTTTGAAGGTGCGGCCAAAGGAATTGCTCCTACTGCCAATGCAATTGAATCGACTCAGAAGTATTCTGATGAATTGTCTGAAGCAGCGACTCAGATGGAGTCCCTGAACAGTCTTTATAAAGTTCAACTTGAAAGTGCCAGCCGTCAGGCTTCCATCAACGAGGAAGTGGTTCAGAATGCCGGAGCACTTAAAGATCAAATGGAATCCCTGGCCAGTAACCTGTCCTCCCTTAACGGAGTATACGGTGGTATGCTGACTGCAATGAACAGGAACTAATTAAGTTGTTTGTTTAGCAATTCCCAAATCAAATTAACTACTAACAACTAATTAGAAACAATGGCATCAGGAAAATTGTCACCGCGTCAGAAGATGGTCAATCTAATGTATTTGATCTTCATCGCTATGCTGGCGCTCAATATGAGCAAGGAAGTTCTCGCCGCTTTCGGTCTTTTGAACGAACGGATGGAAGCTACCAATGCTAAGGCCTCAGAAAGCAACACTGCTTTTCTCGAAGGTCTGGAAACCAAAGCATCTGAAGACGCGACGAAATACGCCGCTCTTTATGAAGATGCTCAGAAGATCAAGGTGCTTTCTCAGGAGTACTTCGATTATATCGAAGAAATCAAGAAATCCCTTGTAGCTGAAATTGAAGATCCTACGGATTATGAAGTGATGGACAAGTCTGATTATCTGGATCAGCGATTCTTCCAGGGAGATAATTTATCTCCTGAAGGTAAAGAATTCATGAGCCGGATCCACGACTACCGCACAAATGTTCTTGCCATTCTTGGCGATAAATATCCCGATGTAACCGGTGAATTGTCCGAGCGTTTTCAAACTGGAGATGCTGATGGAAAAGTCACCCGTCGTGACGGTGTTAAAGTCGACTGGCTGAACTATCATGTGGAAGGATTCCCAATGATCGCTTCCCTGACTAAGTTAAGTGCTTTACAGTCGGATATTAAAGCAACTGAAGAGGATGCCCTTAAAGCGATGCTGCAGGGTGAATTGACAGAGCAGATCAACCTGACGAATTTCTCTACCCTTTTGGAGACCGAAAAATCGGCCTTCTATTCCGGGGATAAATTCAACGGAAGTATTGTTCTCGGTAAAACGGATAAGTCGGCTAAGCCGGTACGTGCAGATTTGAGTCTGGACGGTCGTAAACTAACCGAGGGCAGGGATTATGAACTGCAGGACGGAGGTGTTAAAATGTTGATCGGAGCTGGTAATGCCGGCGACCATGAGATCACTGGAAACCTCTATTACATGCAGGATGGTAATGAAAAGGAAGTACCTGTAAAGAACTCTTTTTCGACCATCTCCAAGCCAAATGCCGCTGTTATTTCAGCTGATAAGATGAATGTGGTATATCGCGGTGTTTCAAACCCGATGACCATCTCCATTCCTGGAATTCCGGACAACAAGGTTAGTGCTTCTGCTTCGGGTCTGTCCAAGCGTAAAGGAAGTAACTATATCATGAACCCGGGCAAAGGAAGAACGGTTACCATTACAGCCTCCGGAACCCTGCCTGATGGGCAGCGAATCTCAACGAAGTCTGAATTCCGTATCAAGGATATTCCAAGACCGACCGGATCGATCCGGGGAGAAACTGGAAGCGTGCGTATGCCGCGACGGAACCTGGAGATTTCAACCATCGGGGCCGTTTTGGAAGACTTTGATTTTGACCTGAACCTCAAGGTGCAAGGATTTAAGTTCAAAGTACCTGGACAACCTACAGTAGATGTAAAAGGAGACAAACTGGATTCCAGAGCTAAAGGAGCGCTTAAGCGGGCCAAACGCGGGGATGCAATCCAGATTTTCGACATCCAGGCTGAGATTACGAATAATAGAAGTTATAAGTTGAAGAAAGTATCTCCGGTTGTTGTGGAGGTCACTCAGTAAGATTGTGTTTATCAATAGATCCGGTGCAGTACTCCTGCGGGCAGACTGCACCGGTTTTTAAGAAACTGAAACAATGAATTGGAAAAACATTTTTATAATTGGTGCAGCAGCAATGCTCCCGCTTACCGGATTTGCACAGGCTAATATCCTGAATGCCAAAAAACCGGAAGAAATTGGAATACGCACCCAGTCTCAGAAGGATATCGACAACGATATGCCTCTGGATTACGGGTATGTGGATGACAGGGATATCCTTTGGTCGAAGACTATATGGGAAACCATTGATCTCGATGAGCGTGTGAATTTCCCCTTGTATTATCCAACAGACACTGTGGATATCGGATCGGACAGAAGATCCCTCTACCATGTGTTGATTAAAAACATCCAAAACGGGAATCTGGAGGATGTTTACGTAGACTCTTACTTTACGGAAAAGCGCAAGTATGAGGATCTTACGGCAACGTTGAAATTCAGGGATACAACCGACCTTGGTTACGAGCAGATCAACGCTGGCGAGGCCCTTTCTCCCGAGTACATCACTACCCGAGAAATCGACGCAGCGGATATCGTGGAATACCGCATCAAGGGTATCTGGTATTTTGACAAGCGAATGGGAGAACTCAAGTACCGTATGCTGGGGATTGCCCCGGTAGCTCCTGATGTAAACTTTATCGATGACGAGTCCATGGCTCCTGAAGATGCGTTGGTAGAGTTATTCTGGGTATGGTATCCCAGCGCCCGTAAAATCCTTCACGATGCCAAGGTATTTAATTCGAGGAACTCAGCCATGCCTATTTCTTTTGACATGTTGCTGAATGCCCGACGCTACAATGCCGTGATTTACAAAGAGGATAATGTACATGGAGACCGGCAAATCAGGGATTATATCGCTGACAACGCCTTGTTCCAGTTATTGGAATCCAAGCGTATCAAGGAGACGATCCGAGATCGCGAACAAGATATGTGGGCATACTAACCCCCTTTTCCAATTCTAAACAGTTGCAACCCCGGACTTTTGTCCGGGGTTGTTTTTTATACCCCTTTCTTCTGCTCAAATCTTCAGTACCTTTGACATATGGGACATTATTTAGTGGTCGGGTCAGGTCTTGCGGGCATGTCAATGACCGAGATGCTTATAAGAGAAGGGCAAAGGGTGACCGTCTTTGACGACAGCTCCCAAAAGGCTTCTATGGTAGCTGGCGGACTTTACAATCCGGTTGTTTTAAAGCGCTTTAATTTGGCCTGGGAAGGGAAGAAACTCATGGAAGTAGCCCTTCCCTTTTACAGGGAGCTGGAGGCAAAGCTCAAGGTGGTTTTTGATGAAAAACTCGATGTCCTCCGGCGATTTGCCAATGCTGGCGAACAGAACCTCTGGTTTGAGGCCGCAGACCAGGCCGGACTGTCGGAGTACCTCTCCACAGAATTGCGCTCCAATACCAACCAGGCTGTTCTGGCGCCCCATGGATTTGGGGCTGTCCGGGACACTGGCCGGATTCATACCTCCCTCATGCTCGGGGCCTACCGGGATTATCTCGAAGCCATCGGCAGCCTTAAGCGGGAAGCCTTCGCGTATCCGGACCTCATCACGCCGGAAAACGAGTTGTCCTACAAGGGATTAAAGGCTGATGGGGTAATTTTCGCCGAAGGATTCGGCCTCCTGGAAAATCCTTATTTCAACTACCTTCCCCTCAAAGGGACCAAGGGGGAACTACTGGAAATACACGCACCCGATCTCCGGGAATCACAAGTGATCAAAGCGGGGATTTTTTTAATTCCCCTGGGGGATGACCGATACCTCGCCGGAGCCACGTATGAACACAAAGACAACAGTCCAAATCCAACCCCTGAGGCCAGAGAGAAGCTTTTGAAGGGATTGCGGAAAGTACTTCAATGTGATTTTGAAGTAACCGGCCAGCGGGCTGGGATCCGGCCAACCGTTCCGGACCGTCGCCCGATGGTGGGAACCCATCCCGAATATACGCGGCTATTTGTGATCAACGGTATGGGCTCCAGGGGCGTTTTGATTGGCCCGTACGCGGCGCTTTGCCTTACCCGCAATATCCTTTACGGGGAACCATTGCCCCAGGCAATGGATTGCAACCGATTCTCGGGACGCTTTCACGAGTTGCAAAGAAAAGCCTGAGGGAATTCCGGTAATTTTTAAGACTTTTGCACACTGATTCCCGAATTTTAAGGGAATGCCAAAGGCAGTAGATCCATGTTAAACGTTCATGATGTTTCAGTTTCATTCGGGGGGGAAGTCCTTTTTGAAGGTATCTCATTTCGATTGAATCCGGGGGACAGGGTAGGACTCATCGGTAAAAATGGTGCGGGGAAGTCCACACTGCTCAAATTGCTGGGTGGAGAAATGCAACCCGGATCGGGGACTATTTCCAGAGATAAGGGAATGTCCATTGGTTACCTCAAACAGGATCTGGAATTCCGGAAGGGAATTACCGTCCTGGAGGAAGCCTACCAGGCTTTTGGGGAAATTAAAGATCTGGAACGCGAACTTGAACGCATAAATACAGCCCTCGCCACCCGGGAAGATTACGAAAGCGAGGGGTACCACGAACTCATGGTTTCCCTTAGCGATCTGACCCATAGATACGAACTCATAGGCGGGTACCAATATCAGGGCGAAACTGAAAAGGTGCTGTTGGGTCTTGGGTTCCAGCGATCCGATTTCGACAAACTCACCGACACTTTTTCAGGTGGATGGCGCATGCGCATAGAATTGGCGAAGCTGCTTCTTCAAAAGAATGACCTGCTCCTGTTGGATGAACCTACAAACCATTTGGATATTGACTCCATCCTCTGGCTGGAGGAATTTTTAAGGCAGTTTGGGGGAGCCGTTCTGATGGTTTCCCACGACCGGATGTTTCTGGATCAGGTTACCAACCGAACCGTAGAGATTTCCCTGGGCCGGATATACGATTATCCCAAACCCTATTCTGAATTCTTGACCCTCAGGGAGGAGATACGTCAGCAGCAACTCAGCGCTCAGAAAAATCAACAACGTGAAATTCAGCAGGCCGAGCGCCTGATTGAAAAATTCAGGGCGAAATCTACCAAGGCCTCCATGGCCCAGTCCCTGATCAAAAAATTAGATCGGATGGACCGCATTGAGGTAGACCAGGCAGATAATCAGGTGATGCGCGTGCGCTTTCCCATTTCCGTACAACCGGGGAAGGTAGTTTTGGAACTGGATTCAGTGGCAAAGAGTTATGGGGAGAAATCCGTTTTATCCGGGGTAGATCTCCTGATTGAACGGGGGAGTAAAATTGCTTTTGTCGGGCAAAACGGACAGGGTAAAACAACACTTGCCCGCATTGTGGTTGGAGAATTGGATCACAAGGGAACATGTAAACTCGGCCATAACGTCAAGCTCGGATATTTTGCCCAGGATCAGGCAGATCACCTCGATGGCAATCTCACCGTTTTGGACACCATGTTGGAAGCCGCTACTGAGACGAGCCGCCCTAAGATCCGGGACATACTCGGAACCTTTTTGTTCAGGGGGGATGAAGTAGAGAAGTATGTTAAGGTGCTTTCCGGGGGGGAACGCAACCGTTTGGCCCTGGCCAGGATGCTTCTGCAGCCATTTAATGTGCTTGTGATGGATGAGCCTACAAACCACCTCGATATTCCATCTAAGAAGGTCCTCAAGGAAGCGCTCCAGCATTTTGAGGGTACCCTCATCCTGGTGTCCCATGACCGGGATTTCCTTCAGGGGCTTACCAATATGGTCTATGAATTCCGGGATGAAAAGATCAAACCCTTTCTGGGTGACATCGATTTTTACCTGGACCAGCGCAATGTCTCAGATTTTCGTGAGGTTGAAAAAAAACAACCTCAAACCACGATGGCTCATAATGCAGCACCGAGCCAGCGAAAGGGGAAGAACGATGATTACCAGAACCAGAAGAAACTCAAATCCCTTAAGAATCGCCTCAGTGGCGTCGAGAAACGGATTCAGGAGCTGGAGACGGAAATTGCAGAAATTGATCATCAACTCCTGATGAATTACGACCAGACGATTTCTGAGACCGGCTTTTTTGACCGATACCAGGCCCGAAAGGACCAATTGGAGGAGCTCATGCAGCAATGGGAGGAACTTACCGGAGCAGTAGAGGAGGCGGAACAGGCCTGAGGGCGGAACAGCACACTTTCTATTACGTAATTATATTAAGTCGTGAGTCCCGGAATGGGCTTAAACCTGTTTTGGGCATATGAGGAATCCTTCCCACCGACCCCGTTGGTCGAGTACTGTGGGGCTTTTATGATTTATTTAACGGGGGCCGACTAAACTTATGGATAGTTTTGCAGTCTTATTCACTAAACAGCTGAAATAAGGCTATATGCGGAAAATTATACTCTATGTTTTGGGCGTTTTAGTGCTCTGTCTGGCGGGCTGGGTATCCTATTTATTGGTTACCAAAGAAAAGGTGAAAAGGCCTGCTCCGGTGAAACAGGTCAAAACTGTTTTTATAGACACGGTCCGGAACTCAGCCGTACCCATTCAGGTTAAAGCCAATGGGAATCTCGTTGCCAAAGAACGGGTAGCGCTTTTTGCTGAAGTGCAGGGCGTATTTTTGGGTAGTGCACATCCCTTCAAGCCGGGTCAATCTTTTAGGCGGGGGGAAGTCCTTCTGCGAATTGATGCCTCCGAATATCAGGCCAGTGTTCAAAGCTCCAAAAGTAATCTCTACAACCTGATCACGGCTGCCATGCCGGATCTGCGCCTGGACTATCCGGATATTTATCCCAAGTGGCAAACCTACCTGGACTCATTTGATGTAACGAGCCGAACCCCGGAGTTGCCGGAGATGACCTCCGAACAGGAACGCTACTTTATTAATGGCCGTAATATTGTCACGACTTTTTACAATGTACGGAACCTGGAGCAGCGATTGACAAAATATATTATCAGAGCCCCGTTTTCCGGTGTGCTCACAGAGGCACAGGTGACCGAGGGCACATTAGTTCGCCCCGGACAGTCTTTGGGTGTTTTTATCAATCCAAACGTCTACGAACTTGAAGTGGCAGTTAACAAGAGCTACAGTGATTTCCTTCAGTTAGGAAAATCGGTGGTTCTGAGAAATCTTGAAGGAACCCAGAACTATGAGGGTAAGGTTTCCAGAATCAATGCTGCCGTAAATCAGCAATCCCAGACGGTCTCGGTTTTTATAGATGTGGCGGATCCGGGCCTTAAGGAAGGGATGTACCTCGAAGCCACAATTCAGGGCAAGGAGGAGGAAAATGCCATTGAAGTCCCAAGGAAGCTCCTCACCGAAGGGGGCGAGTTATTTATCCTAAGGGATAGTATTCTCGACCTCGCACCGGTAACCCCAGTTTTTTATACCGATGAAACAGTAATACTCAAAGGCCTAGAAAACGGTACGGTCTATTTATCCCGATCCGTTCCCGGAGCCTATCCGGGTATGTTGGTCCGTCCGTACCAGGAGAACGCGAAGCAGGAAGATTTAAGCCAGAACCTAGAGAATTAGTAAGGAGATGCGGAACATCATCAGTTACTTTATCAAATATGATGTGGCGGTAAACGTCATCATCCTGGCCTTTTTGGTCTTTGGGATTGTTGGGGCTTCCCGCATGACCTCTTCCTTTTTCCCTCTGATCGATTCCCAGATCATCAATATCAACATCAACTATCCCGGGGCCGCACCCCAGGAAATTGAAGAAGGTATTGTCCTGAAGATAGAGGACAATCTGAAGGGCCTTGTGGGAATTGAGCGGGTAACCTCCACCTCCCGCGAAAATGGGGGTAGTATTACCGTGGAAATCGATCAGGATGAAGATATAGATGTGATCCTTACGGAGGTTAAAAATGCCGTGGACAGGGTCCCGAATTTTCCGGGTGGGATGGAACCCCTGGTGGTCGCCAAACAGGAAGCCATCCGACCGACGATCAGTTTTGCCCTCAGTGGCGAAGGCGTAAGCCTGTCAACCCTAAAACAGATTGCACGCCAGATCGAGTACGACCTGCGTGCCATGGATGGGATATCCCAGATCGAGATAACGGGATATCCGGAAGAAGAAATTGAAATTGCCGTCAGGGAAAGGGATATCCTGGCTTACGACCTTACCTTTCAGGAGGTAGCGCAGGCAGTCGGACAGGCCAATATTCTGGCAACCGGTGGGAATATTAAAACGGAGGAAGAGGATTACCTGATCCGGGCAAAAAATCGCTCCTATTACGGTGACGAACTCAGCAACCTTGTGGTGCGTTCAGATTTTTCAGGAAATACGATCCGCCTGAAGGATGTCGCAGAGATCCGGGATCGGTTTTCCGAAACACCTAATGCCAGTTATTTCAACGGTAATCTGGCGGTGAATATCGAAGTCAGCAATACCAATTCTGAGGACCTCATACCTACGGCGGATAAAATCAATGCGTATATCGCAGATTTTAACGCGACCCGAAACAATGTCCGCCTCGATGTGGACTCAGACCGCTCCATTACCCTGAAACAGCGGACGCAACTTTTGATGGAAAACGGGGCCATGGGTATCCTCCTCGTGTTGTTGTTTTTATCTTTCTTTCTCAATACACGATTGGCCTTTTGGGTAGCCTTTGGTCTTCCTATAGCTTTTTTAGGGATGTTTATTTTTGCCGGATCCCTGGGTGTGACCATCAACGTGCTCTCCCTCTTTGGGATGATTATTGTAATCGGGATTCTGGTGGACGACGGGATTGTTATCTCTGAAAATATCTACCAGCATTACGAAATGGGGAAATCCCCGATTCAAGCCGCTATAGATGGTACCATGGAGGTAATTCCACCTATTATTTCGGCCATCATCACTACCGTCTTGGCTTTTTCCACCTTTCTTTTCCTGGATAGCCGAATAGGGGAATTCTTTGGGGAGGTCTCAGTAGTGGTTATCCTCACCCTTGCGGTTTCACTGGTAGAAGCCCTGATCATTCTTCCTGCGCACATCGCCCATTCCAAAGCCCTGGTTCGGGAAACGGAAGAGGATAAAAAGAAAGAGAAGAGCTTTTTTGATAAACTATTCTATCGCCTGAGAGGCTTTAATGTCCTGGGAGATCGCATCATGTCCTATTTAAGGGACAGGATGTACAGCCCAACGCTGCGGTTTACCCTTAAACACCGCTTCCTGACCTTTTCGATTTTCCTGGGCCTTCTGGTGATCACTTTTGCATCGATTACCGCAGGTGTCATTCGGGTAACGATATTTCCGAGCATCGCCAGTGACCGGGTCTCCATTAACCTGTTGATGCCCGAAGGGACGAATCCACAAATCACCGCGGATATTATCAACAGGGTAGAGGATGCTGCCTGGAAGGTGAACGAGGATTTTACCAGCCGTCAGTCTACTGGAAAATCAGTTGTAGAAAATATTATCAAACGTGTAGGCCCCGGGAATAATAAGGCTTCGCTTCGGGTGAATCTCCTGCCGGGAGAGGAACGCGATTTTTCCAGCCCCGAAATCACCAATGCGATAAGGGAAGCAGTAGGGGAGGTGTACGGAGTGGAGCGCCTTACCTTTGGATCTGGAGGGAATTTCGGGGGAAGTCCGATTTCTATAGCCCTTTTGGGCAACGACAACCTCCAGCTCGAAGCGGCCAAGGAGGAACTCCGGTCTTACCTGGAGAACAATCCCAAGCTAACAGATATCACAGATACCGACCCCGAAGGGATCAAGGAAATTGACATTGAGCTCAAAGAAAATGCCTATGCCCTCGGCCTGAACTTACAGCAAGTGATGGCCCAGGTGCGGTCCGGGTTTTTTGGTGCACAGGCACAGCGATTCCAGCGGGGACAGGATGAAATCAGGGTTTGGGTGCGGTACGATCGCCTGGATCGTTCTTCTATAGCCGATCTGGATGATATGCGTATCCTGACGCCTACAGGCCAGCGTGTCCCTTTTTCGGAAATCGCCTCATATTCTATTGCCCGGGGGGATGAATCCATCAGCCACCTGGACGGGCAGCGCGAAATTCGCGTGGAAGCGGATATGGAAAACCCGAACGAAAGCGCCACCGAAATCCTGCTCGACGTTCAGAACACTTTTATGCCTGAGCTCCTCTCCAGATATCCGGGACTCTCCGTGGCTTACGAAGGCCAGAACCGGGAAGCGCAGAAACTCTCGAGCTCGGCAAACAAGGTTTTCCCCGTTATCCTGTTTTTGATTTTTGCGGTAATCGCCTTCACGTTCAGAACCTACAGTCAGCCGGTAATCCTGATCCTTATGATCCCTTTCAGTATCATAGGGGTAGCATGGGGTCACGTGATTCACGGCTTCCCCATCAATGTGCTCTCTGCCCTCGGTATCATTGCTCTCATTGGGATTATGGTAAACGACGGCCTGGTACTCATCGGTAAATTCAATTCCTTCCTGCGACAGGGAATGAAGTTTGACGAAGCACTTTTTGAGGCGGGTCGTTCCCGATTCAGGGCGATTTTCCTGACTTCATTGACCACAATTGCAGGACTAGCCCCCCTCTTACTCGAAAAAAGCCGTCAGGCGCAATTCCTGAAGCCAATGGCTATTTCCATATCCTATGGTATTGGGATAGCTACCGTTCTGACACTTATCATGCTGCCTTTGCTGCTCTCCGTAGTGAACAACGCAAAAGCACGTCTTAGGTGGCTCTGGACCGGAGAGGTTATCGACCGGGAAGAAGTGGAGCGGGTCATCAAGGAAATGAAAACTCAGGAGAACCTCGAAGGCGAATTGGCCGAGGTTAAAAATTCGGACAGATCTTCGACGCCTCCTGCACGAAGAAAACAAAAAAAATCAACCCTTCAAGAAGAACAAGCTCCATGAAGCATTGCTATGCAATTCTTTTGTGCTGGGCATTTTCCCAGATAGCCACATATGGACAGGTGTCCGACCCGCAAGAAGCAGAACCCGTGCTTTCCAAACAGGAAGCAATTTCCATTACCCTGGAAAATAACCTGGGTATACAGGTTTCGGAAAACCTGAGGGAAATCGATAGGAATAATGCCAACATCCTCAATTCGGGCTACCTACCTACTTTAACCGGGCTGGCCGGAGGAAATATCGACCGCCAAAATACAGAAGGACAGCTTGCAAATGGGGAAACCAGGACGGCAGAAGGTGCGGAAACCCGAAGATACAACGCATCCATCAATATGGATTACGTCCTCTTCGACGGGCTTGGCAGATATTACAACTACAAAGCGTTTCAGGAATTGTCCGCCCAGTCGGAACTGGAGGTGAGGCAGACCATTGAAACAACCCTGCTACAGCTCTTCTCAGTGTATTACGAAGTTGCCCGTCTGGAGGAGAATAATGCAAGCTTACGCGAGACCCTTGACATATCTAGAAATCGGCTTGAACGGGCGCGCTACCAGTTTGAATACGGGCAGAACACAGGGCTGGATGTGCTCAATGCGGAGGTTAACGTCAATACGGACAGTGTAAACCTTCTCAACGCACAACAACTGCTGCGCAATACCAAGCGCGATTTAAACCTCATCCTGAACAGGGATCTTACTGAGACCTTCCAGGCCGATACGACCGTAACTTTTATCACTTCCCTGAGAATGGAAGAGATCCGGGAACGGGCCAAAGAGAAAAATGTCCGAATGCTTTTGGCCGAAAAGGACATTCTGATTTCCGAATATGATATGAAAGCTGCCCGAAGCGGGTATCTTCCTACGGTGGGACTTACGGGTTCATATGGGTGGAATGAGCTCACCAACAACAACCCCCTCGCATTCCTGCTTCAAAATACATCCACGACACTGCGCGGAGGCATTAACCTGAGTTGGAACCTATTCGATGGAGGGCGTACCATTACCAACAGTAAGAATGCGCGCATTAACTTTGAGAACCAGGATCTGTTCAGGAAACAGACGGCGCTTGAAGTGGACCGGGATATCCAGAATTCCTGGGGAAATTATCAGAATGCGTTGTTTGTGCTTGGGGTACAGCAAAAAAACCTTCAAACCAATCAGAATAACTTCAACAGGTCTAAAGAGCGTTATGAACTGGGACAGATTTCCTCTATTGAGTTCCGACAGGCTCAGTTGAATCTGCTTTTGGCTGAATTGGACCGCAGCCAGGCCAAATACAATGCGAAACTCGCAGAGCTTCAACTCCTGCAGGTCAGCGGAGAGCTCCTCAATATTGAATTTTAAGCGCTGATGGTAGAGTATTTTTGTCAGTGCCCCTATTGCTGGGAATCCATTTCCGTACTGATAGACACCTCTATTTCCGATCAAAACTATGTGGAGGACTGTGAGGTATGCTGCAATCCGATCGATTTTAATGTCAGCTGCAGCGGGCTGGAAATCCGCTCTGTTGAGGTGTGCCAACTTGGCCAATAACCCCATTTGCTTGCTTCTCTGAAAGCTTAATCATATTGATCCGGGGATTTTGTTCCCTTCCGCTTCCCTGCAAATTATCCATAGCCTCCCCGAGATGAAGTGGGGGTGCAGTTTACCAATCTATTTTCGTACCTGTTAACAATTCCACCAGGCCTGGTTTAAAATGGGTTTAGCAGGTTGGGAGAAAACACCTGCTTACTCCCTGTTTATTGAACTTTTAAACGAGAAAAATGAAAAACCACTTATGTAAAATGGGAGCTTTGCTGCTCTTTTTAGTTGCGGTATCCTGTGAGAAGCAGGGGCAGGCAGAAATCATTCAGCCCGACTATTTTGTAACCGGGGATCTTTCTTTCCTGCTTGAGGAACTTCCCGATAGAGGCGCCAAGGGATGGCCGGCGAACGGATGTAAGGATATTGACGTAAAAGTAAAACTCGGGTTTATTGAAGCGGAAACAACAGTAACGCATTGCTGTGTGAATTACGTATGTAATATCATGGCATTCAATCGGGTAATTGATTTTTTCCTTGGGAATCGGTCCGGGAAAAGCCATTCTGAAATAGAGATTATATCTTCAGAAATAATTAAATTCAATATGTACGATATCGGTATTCAGCCGGGAACGTATCAACTCGACCCGAAAACAAAGGGTTTAAGAGATCTGAAATATGAAATTTGGGTGCATAAACCTTAATTCCAAGTGTTATGAATGATCAGAACCTGAGAAGATTTGTTGCTTTATTAATCGATTTTTTGCTAGTCAGTATCGCGTATTCTGTGCTCATCAATTTGGTTCCTGAAACCCTTATGAGCCTGGAGGCCACTGGAATCAAGGTGCGTTTTGTGCTTGCTCCGGATGCGTTTTTACTACTGGGTTTCCTTTATTTCATCGCCTGTGACCTGTTAAACGAGGGGGAATCCTTAGGTAAGGATATAATGGGACTACAAATCAGGGGTTCCAAGGGTGATTTACTGAGTCTGCGAAACAGGATTTACCGAACATTGCTTAAAATAGTCAGCCTGATCTTTTGGCCTGTGGCCTTAGTGGTATTCTTTTGGAAGGAGCGTAATCTGACCTTACAGGATTATGGGGTCAAAAGTACTGTTGCCTTAAGAAGAAAGACGCTATCGGCGCCCTGAGCCGTATTCGAAATACGTGCTAAAATTGGACTCTCCGGGGTCCAATTTTTTTTATCCCGGTACCGCTATTGCTTAGGGTGTTTCGGAAATTGTGGAAAGGGGTACCTTTCCGGTATTATCCAGGATGCCATCCAGTTTTAAGTGTGTGATTACCGGTGCTTCAGCCATTCGGACCAGGCTAATGTGGTCGAAGGCATTGGGGTCCTCGGGATTTTGTGCACCTCCTGTTGTCCCGAGAATGTAATAATCCATTCCCTGGCGTTTGTCGTGCGAAAAGGAATGGAAATGTCCGTTAATTACCGTGTAGTTCCTGCCCTTTAAGGAAGCTTCCAGAGGTGCCAGGCCATTTTTTCCTTCCCGCATCCAAAGGGGTTTGTGCATTAACACAAAAGTCCAGCGGACATCCTCGTTCTCTTTGAGTACATTCTGAAAATAACTTAGTTGTTCCGCTCCCATACACCCCAGCCTGCGTTCCGGCATACCGTAATACGTGGTTTGTTCGTACTTTCCCTCTAATTCCCCGGCAATGACTCTAATGGCCGTATCCCTTGCCTGATAAATTTCCACCATTCTTTTTTCGGAGTAATCTTCAGAATCCATCATCAGAAAAAGAACATCTCCATAGCGGAAGTGATAATAACGGGGGCCATACCGCTTATTCCAAAATGTGCGCATTTTGGGATTTGTAAGGTCGTGGTTCCCACCCAAATAGAAAAAAGGCATCTTCAGGTTTTCCGTTCGGGAATCAAAGGAATCCCATTCCTTTTTTAATTGGAGGGTATCCTCTGTGCCGCCATCGATTAAATCTCCCACACTCAGCACAAAGGTGGGATCAAGCTGATTGAGTTGTTCCACGGCCCTGCTATAGATCCCCGGGCGTTCGCCCCCGTTTAAATCTGAAATAATGGCAAATGTAAAATCAGTTTCCGTGCTTTCGAAGGATTCCGAGGTCCAGGGTTTGGGACCTGCTTCAATATGGTGTTGGAAAAGAGGTGCTTTTGTGTCTTTAGTTCCGCACCCCCAGAGGGATAGTCCAGCGAGAAGAATAAGAATCCAATGTTTCATATTTGAAGGTACTTGTTTTTTAAGCGCGTATGAAATCCGGGACATCCCGCCACCCTTTTGGGGCCGGCATTTGGGTGAATTTCTACTGAGTTTTTCTGCGAATTCCAATGGTCTTGATAAAAGGGGCGGTCTTAACTCCTTCGACCCGGATAATCAATATTAGTAGTTTTTGTTTATACGTATGTCAATGCCTGCTTTTTTTAACGCAAGCAATTGTCTTTCCACTCCTTCCGGATCACGCGTTCCAATGATAAACCTCCCGCCATTTTTCAAAATAATGGATAGTCCCCGTTTTCCGCTTGTATTGTAAACCGTGCCGTATTTGGGGCTGAACCGAAGCCCATATCCGACAAATCCATAAGAGATCAGGGATACTTCCTCTATTTGATCCCAGGTAAAGACCTCTGAACTAATGGGTCGGAGCCGAAAGCGAATCCCTGAGGTGTCAATCTCGGTGTGAAGTTCCATATACCGGAAAAAAGCCAAAAAGCACAGTGTGCCTGCAAAAAACAGCAGCAGGCCCCAGTCGGACATCGGCTTGCTTCCAAAGGGTTGTCCCAGAATGAGTTGTTGAAAAAGACCATAAATGGGGATGCAAACTACCCCGATGAGGATAGCCCACAACCACCACTGGTCGAACTTCTGTATTTCCGTATAGGTCGATTTCAAACGCCTGTATTTTCGGCTCAATATTGGTGGGTTGCCGATTAGTTTTTTAAATTGCTCTTTCTTTTAGAAAGTTACACAAAACTCCATGGAAAGATACGCGTATTCACTCATTTTGCCGCTCATTTTATGTGGGGTTTTAAGCTGTAAGGACACCAGGGAATCCAAGGAATCTCTGGAGCCCAGTGGGTCTATGGCAGCAAATCTTACCGAGGCCCCGGAAGGCATGGTCTATATTCCTGCCGGGAGTTTTATGATGGGCGGGAAAACAGAGCAGGCTGAACCCGATGAATTCCCCCGCCGCAAGATTGGAGTATCAGATTTCTTTATGGATGCCACAGAGGTGACCAATGACGAATTCAAGGCTTTTGTGGATGCGACCGGATACCTGACCACAGCAGAGCGTGAACTCGACTGGGAGGAGATGAAAGAACAACTTCCCCCGGGAACCCCTAAACCCGTGGATTCAATACTACAGCCCGGATCTTTGGTTTTCCAACCAACAGACGGTCCGGTGGATTTAAGAGATTTATCCCAGTGGTGGGAATGGAAGATTGGGGCGAACTGGAGACATCCTGAAGGCCCTGGAAGTGACATCGCAGATCGGATGGACCATCCGGTTGTCCATATTTCATTCCGGGATGCTGAAGCCTATGCGAAGTGGGCGGGCAAACGCCTTCCAACGGAAGCTGAATGGGAATGGGCCGCAATGGGAGGCCTGGAAGATGCGGTTTATCCATGGGGCAATACGCCGGCCGAACGCGCTTCGGAACTGGCGAATTTCTGGCAGGGTATTTTTCCCTACCGCAATGAACCCATGGACGGATATGTAAGAACTGCCCCGGTTAAAACCTATCCCCAGAATGGCTATGGCCTCTACGATATGGCTGGGAATGTATGGGAGTGGTGCCAGGACAAGTACCGTGCGGATGCCTATGCCCAGGAGTTGTCGGGAACTGAAGCCTTCGACCCCAAGGGCCCATTGGAATCTTATGACCCGGGGGACCCCCTGGCGGAAAAGTATGTTGTCCGCGGAGGATCCTACCTTTGCTCCGATAGTTATTGCAGCGGATACCGGGTAGCCCGAAGAATGCGAACCACGGCAGATACCGGGATGGGTCATCTGGGTTTTCGCTGCGTTAAAGATGCGAATTAAGACAGGTAGATCACCCGCACCTTAATTCTTTGCCTCCCGTTTCAGGGAAAAGGCTGAAGTTTACCGACGTTTTTTTAGCAGGGCCAGAAGGCCAAATGCGGGTCCCAGAGCCAATATTAAATAGGATGCGGGACTGGAGAAGCTTTCCTGTAAGGCCGCAAGGGATTCTATACTGATAATGGTAATTGCAAACCCAATGCAGGTGACAACAGTTAGCCCTGTGCCTTTTTCCTGCAGTTTGGCATTTCGGGCTACAAGAGTTGAAAAAAGGGGGGAATCCGCGATCACAACCATTCCCCATAACATCATAAAAGTAAGGAAGCCCACTTCGTTTGGCCATGAAAAGGCCCATGGCAGTACCAGGCAACAGACCCCGGATAAAAGCAATGCGGCTGAGGCCACTTTTTTTTCCCCGAGGACTCTTGAGAGGTGTCCCGCCAGCACGCAGGCGGGCCCTCCTATACCAATTATCAGAAAAGACCAGATTGAAATCTGGAAATCTGCCTGTGGATTTAACTCCTGGTAAGTGGAGAGAATTAAAGGGACAAAGGCCCAGAAGGCGTAGAGCTCCCACATATGTCCGAAGTAGCCATAGGCAGCAGAGCGAAATGCGCTCCTGTCAAATACCCGGATGAGTGCACTCAGATCCAGGCTTGGCATGCGTTGACGAAAAGGCCCGTCCGGTAAAAATGCAATCAGTATTCCTCCGAGCAGGGCGATCAGCGAGGTGATACCCACCACCATTTGCCATGAAAGGGTATTGCCAGTACTGATAAGTAAATGGGGGAATGCGGTGCCGAGGACCAGTGCACCAACGAGGTACCCAAGGGAAGTCCCCAATCCCTTATTGTAATAATCCGAAGCAATCTTCATTCCAACAGGGTAGATCCCGGCCAGAAAAAATCCGGTCATAAATCGGAGTCCCATCAGGCTGTAGGCGGTATTCCCCTCCCATATCATCCCCAAATTACATAAGGCTCCCAAGAGTGCAGAAATAAAGAAAACCCTGGAAGGTGAGAACCTGTCGGCCAGGGTTAAGAGTGCAAAAACAAGCGTTCCGATGATAAAACCCAGTTGCACTGCGGACGTGAGATGTTGTAGGGCATTCACCTGGAGGGCAAAGGCGTCTGAGAGTTCCCTGAGTATCCCGTTGGAGGCAAACCAGAGGGAAGTGCCGCAAAATTGCGCAAATACGATCAGTGGCAGGATGTACCACGGTTTTTCGTGATGCTTTTCTTCCCTTGCGAATTCCTGAAGTTGGTCCACGACTCGATATTAAGGATTTTTGGCGAATGTCCGATTATTGGGGTAGTGGTTAAATATGTTGAGAAACCTGACAAGATAGCATCATCCCTGGGATAATATGCGTCGTAAATTGGTTTAAAACGAAGTATCATGAAGAACATCAAAGCGAACTATCTGATTCCGTGCCTCGGAATGGCCGTTATCTGGAACGACTACACCTCAACCTTAAACACCAAAGAAGAGAAGGTCCTTTTAATTTATCACCTGCTCATTGTGGGTCTGCTCATTGGGGGCGGTATAGTGCTCTGGCTGATTCGGTAAGTTGATGTACAAACTGCTGGTAACCGTATCTTTGTTACAAATCAAGTATATGGAATCTAGCTTTGACCTTGATGCACTGATGCAGATGGAGGGTCGCTACCGCGCCAACCTGATCAATAAGATTGCAGGATATAAAACCGCAAACCTCATCGGGACGCGATCGGCATCAGGCCTTGAGAATCTCTCTATTTTCAATTCGGTAGTGCATATCGGAGCCAACCCGCCGTACCTGGGGTTTATCCTAAGGCCCACTACTGTGGAACGACATACGTACGAGAACATCAGGGAGACCGGGTTTTATACGATCAATCAGGTTACTGGAGCGATGCATCAGCAGGCGCATATGACATCGGGGAAATATCCGAGAAGCGTTTCGGAGTTCGAGGCCTGTGGACTCAAACCGTTTTACCATAAGGGATTTGAGGCTCCATTTGTTGCCGAAAGTGCTATTAAGATCGGACTGGCCTACGAGGAGGAACACCGGATGCGTTGTAACGACACCCGTCTTGTTATAGGCAAAATAATCCATTTGCGGCTACCCGAGGGGACTATTTGCGAGGATGGGGATCTTGCCCTGGAATCCCTGGACACCGCAGCTATTGGAGGACTGGATACCTACTATCTCGGGACAAAACTAGGCAGATACGCATATTCCCGCCCGGGGGAGGACCCCAGAAGAATCAGCTGATTGGAATCCCTGCCGGTTCTGCTATTGCTCAAGGCGAATTTCATCGATCAGCAATTCAAATTCTTCGGCTTTCTTATTGCCGATCAAAATACCGATCTCCTCAAGGGAGGACGCTGCAAAATCAGGCAGGTTCAGGCGACTGCCCCGAAAGACTGCGTACATGGTATTTAAGGGCAGTTTCACATCCTGCCATTCCCCTGAAGTATCGAAATAACTCACATAGGAATAGTAGTCTTGTTTATTGGCCTTAATGCGAAACTGGTAGCGTTTGCCGTCACCTTTGATGCGCAATACCAGATAGCGATATCCTTTTAGGTCTGTTGGGCCGCAATCGTAGCGAATGGACGAAAATCCCCCATTATTTTCAAGGGATATGCGACCGGAAAACACCCCATAACCCTTCTGGTCCACCAGAAGGTTTCCTTGTGACCGACCTCCCATAACGCCATCATTCACAACATACCAGCTGCTCAGTGGAACTCCGGATTGAAAGTTGAAAATGGGCTTCGAAGTCATTGACAAAAGAATACAGACCAGCAGATGTATAAGTATTTTCAAACCAATACTTCAATGTATAAGGTGTTGAGCTAAAGATACGCTATTTCTCCAAGGCCTTTTTACATATAACGGGTCAGAAACGCAAAAAATTCCTTCTTCAAATTTTGAAACAACTCGCGCTGCATTTCCATTTCTTCCCTAAACTCCAAATGGTTTTTAAACAGTATTGTGTCCATGGAATTCTCTCCCTTTTTGCTTTTCCCAGCAATTTGGTGTTCGTGGGCTTCTATTCCTTCCAGGAACTCATTTATCCTGCCTTCATGGAGGATAAACTCGTTTTGAAAGTGTTCCAATTGCATAAGAACATCCCGGTCTGTCCATCGGGTGACGAGTTCTTCAAGCCGGTTTTTGAAAGATCGCATTTCATCCTTGCTAAAAAGCAATTCACTTTTCCAGCGTTCGTGTTCGAAGTGTAGATCTGAATTATAAATTACGGTAGTTTCCATTTAATTTGTATTTAAGTTCAACCAGGAAATGATCCAGGGGAATGCTTCCCCTGACATGAAATTAAAGGTATGACCGACCTTGAAAACACCCTATGATCTGGGTCAGTCGTTTTTGTCTTGTGGGTTGATATTTGAATGTGTTAGATTTTTTGGTTTTGTGTAAGGCGCGGATCAATACGTGCCTTTTTACATTGGATTAAACCTATTGTATATTTGAAAATGCACTATGAGGCTCTTTGGTCAAAAATCCCCATCGCGAAAATAGCCCTGAGTTTATTGGGGGTAATGTGCTACCTGCAATCAGTGAGTGCCCAGGATTCTATCGTAGATCAGGAAGTCGAAGTCAATGGACAGGCATGGCTGGATTACAACTTCAGAACTGCGATGAAAGACTCCCGATTTCTGAGTACCCAAGTGGGATTCCGAACGATTAATCCGGCCATATTTAACAGGTTTCTGGGTATCTCAACGCTTAATTTGCGTGCAAAAAGCTGGTTTAAGAGGAAACAGGAAGGTGCAGAGCCCTGGATTCGAAGTTACCATCTTGGGGCTGGGATTATTTATACCAACAACTTCAATGAGGACAATAACTTTGAATTTCGATTGATTCAGGGGATGAAATTTGCAATTCCGACCATTAAGGGGTTTAAGATCTATAACTACAGCCGGATCGAAGAGCGCTTTCAGTATTCTTTTGACGGGTTGGGATGGGATACGGGGTTCAGGCTGAGGCATCGGTTTTCGATTACCATTAGTTGGAAAAAGCACTATTTGCATTTTACTGAAGGGTTTTATTTTCCCATTTCAGCCGAACTGTTTTTCAATCTCAAGAGAACGGACCGCTTTAATGACCTGATCCGATTATCCCCGGGCATCGGGTATAAATTTGAGAACGGTCTCAAGCTGGAATTATATGCCATTTACAATCGCACCCGGAATTTGACGGAAACCAATAATGCTTCGAATGACCTAATCCTCAGGTTACGGATATTCAAAGAAAAACCAAATCAGCTGACGCCCCTTGCCCCGGCTAATGAATTTGATGAATCCGGTTCCGGAGACCAGAATAACTAGTGCCATAAAGGAAGTAATATGTGAACAGGCTTCCTTTTGGGCACCTCTAGGTCTACACCGGCATTGCCTCCGTAGAGGTACACAGGAGAATTTGGCAGGGTTGTACCTTTGGGATTTATCTTAAATTGAGGTTCATGTTCAGATTAGCGCGTTAAATCCGTATTTTGAAAAAAAATCCGACCCATTATGAATCCAGCCATCCGATTTATTCGCACCACAATAACCGGGGGTATCCTGTTTCTGCTTCCCCTAATAATCCTGTATTTTATTTTTGAAAAGGCCTATTCGATCCTAGAGGTGATTTCTGCCCCGATTTCAGCCAAAATTTCAGAATCCATCCTCGGATTTGATGGCAGTGCACTGATTACCATACTGCTTTTGATCTTTATATGTTTTGCCGCAGGGTTGCTCTTTCGCGCTGAAAAAATCAAGAAAGTCGTTCAAAAACTTGAAGAACGGGTATTGATATTTATTCCGGGATATTCACTGATCAAATCCATCACTGCGGATTCACTCGGAGAAGAAATTGAAAATAAACTAATTCCAATTCGCATTGAGGATGGGGAAAACTGGCTCCTTGGATTCCTTATTGAAGAAGGAAAGACCCACAGTACGGTCTTCCTTCCGGATGCACCCAGATATGACGCTGGGGAAATTCGTATCATGCCTTCGACCAGTGTCGTAAAGTTGGATATCAGCGCGAATAAATACACCAAGGTGATCAAATCCTATGGGGTGGGCGCCATCAATTGGGTGGAATAGGTTAGGCTGTTGCCACAGGTCAGCGTTGTATTGGCGTGGAATGCAATTGCTGTAGTTTCCATTGCCCGTTTTCTTTTACCGCAATCGCGCTTTCCAGCCATTGTGCCGTACCCAGGGTATCGGACCCCTGAACCCAGGTCCCGTAATTCTGATAGGCTACCCAGATGTTTCCCGGACTCTGGACAGCTTTAACGTATTTGAAGCGGTTTAGTCTTTGGTACTTCCCTTCCAGCATTCGTTTTTGTTCGTCCAGCAAATAATTGGCAATAGAATCATTGTTCCATACCATGCCAGCTTCAAGCAGGATAAAATCCTCTGTGTGAAAAGTTTTGATGCGCGAAGTGTCTAACTCAGACCAGATGCCTTCGAAGGAAGACTCAATCAGTCGTTTTACGGAGTCAATTTCTGATGGGTTTGCAATTGCAGCAATCTCATCCTGCGGTTGGGATTCCGCTTTGGTGCCGGTTTCACAGGCAGAAAAAAGAATAGCGATCAGTAAAGTGGGAAGGAATTTCATAGGGTTCTTCATATAAAAGAGGCTCATTTCCTTTTTCATTCTCATAAGCGATCTTAACTACTCAATCGTTTTGTTTTTGAAGGCATCAATTTTCATCCCACATATTTTTGGCGTGTTCCCTGGGATAACAAGGTATTACGTACAATTAAAGCAACCGGGAATAAATTTCAAACAAATGGCTGGTGTAAAAAAAAGGGCGCATTAGCGCCCTTTTCCAAATGCTGTTCAGATTATTTCTAATTCGGAATGCTAATCGTTACTTTATCGACGTAACCTGTGAATTCCGATTCTTCTACATCCTGGAATACCAAATCGGCCACCTGGGTAGCGTCATCTTTTCCGACATCTGCGGTCTCGTCAGCAGAAAATACTGCGGGTATCGTTTTTTCCACCCTACCCTCTGCGACCAATTCGCCGTCCACAAATATTTTGGCAGTACCGCCTTTGCCAATGCCGTCACCGTCGTAGTCGAACTGTAATTTTATTTCTGCTTTGTCCGCTTTGATCGCACTAGGTGCACTAATCGTAAAGCGTTCAAGTCCGAAATAGTTATACGTGTAAGCGGGCTTCCCCTTATCCATGTAGAGTGCCCAGCCACCGAACTTGCCGCCCTGACAAAGGATAATTCCCTTGTCCCTGCCCTCCAGGGAAACCTCTGCTACGATCGTTTTGGAAGTGTTTTTTACATTTAAAAACGTATTTTCTAAAATACCTTCCATGCCCTGTGCCAGGGTAAGTGTTTTGCGGTCTCCCATGAGATCCGGGCGACCTGCAATCTTCGCATTGAATCTTTCATACAACCTGTCATCCAAAGGATAGACATTGTTTTCAATGGCTTCTTTTTCAAATAAATCCTGCATCTCCTGTAGCTTTTCGGGATTGGCTTCTGCAAGGTTGTTTACAAGACTAAAGTCTTCATCAATGTTATAGAGTTCCCATTTTTCATCTGCAAAGGCAGCCCTTGGTTTACCCACCCAGGGAACCATATGAACAACCCGTGCCAACCAACCATCACTATAAATGGCACGGTTTCCGAACATTTCAAAGTACTGGACTTTATGCCTGTCTTCTGCATCCGAATTATCCACCGCATAAAGCATACTCACGCCATCCATAGGAATTTGTTCCACGCCGTTTATCGATTTAGCTTCAGGCAACTTGGCCGCTTCTAAAACTGTGGAGGCTACATCGTTAACATGGTGCCATTGGTCCCGTATTTCTCCTTTCGCCTCAAAACCATTTGGCCAGTGCATGACCATTCCGTTTCGGGTTCCCCCGAAATCCGCAGCCATTTGTTTGGTCCATTTAAAGGGCGCGTCTGTTGCTACCGCCCAGGCTGCTGACATATGTGGAAATGAATTTGGGCCTCCCCAATCATCCGCATGTTCCAACATGCTTTCAACGGTTTCTTCGTCAAAAATCCCATTGAGGTGAACCAATTCATTATAAGTCCCCTCAAGGCCGCCTTCAGCACTCGATCCATTGTCTCCCATAATGTAGATAAATAAGGTATTGTCAAGTACGCCTACCTCATCAATGGCATCGACCAGTCTTCCTACTTCATTATCCGTGTGTTCCGCAAATCCGGCAAATGTTTCCATCTGAATAGCAAATAAGCGCTTTTCATCAGGTCCCAGGGATTCCCAATCCTTAATATCCGAAGGCATTGGCGCCAATTGAGCGTTTTCTGGAATGACACCCATCTCTTTTTGGCGGGCGAATGTTTCTTCCCGAAGTTTTAACCATCCTGCGTCAAATCTGCCTTTGTATTTTTCTATCCATTCATCTGGGGCATGATGCGGGGCATGGGTTGCCCCGGTGGCGTAATAGACCATAAATGGTTTTTCAGGGGTCATGGCCTGTTGGAACTTAACCCACTCTATGGCCTCATTGGTCATGTCCGTTGTGAAGTGGTAATCGGGATCGTCTTTTTTCAACACTTTGGTGACTCCATCGAAGATCACAGGATCCCATTGATTTGTTTCCCCTCCGATAAATCCATAAAACTTATCGAAGCCAGAGTTGGTAGGCCATCTCGTGTAAGGTCCGGACACAGAAACTTCCCATGTAGCTGTTTCATGCCATTTTCCAAAAGCAGCTGTGCTATAGCCATTTTGTTTTAAGGTCTCCGCAAAATATTTTGCGTTGTCCGGACGGATCCCCTGATTCCCATAAAATCCTGTAGCTACCTCCATTACAGATCCCACGTTTACGTTGTGGTGATTCCTTCCCGATAGCAAAGAGGCCCGGGTGGGTGAACAGAGTGCCGTCGTGTGAAAACGGTTAAACCGTAATCCATTATCTGCCAATTTATCAAACGTCGGCGTATTGATAGCTCCGCCAAAGGTGCTTGTAGCTCCAAATCCGATGTCGTCGATTAATACAACCACGATGTTCGGCGCACCTTCGGGGGCATCCACTACAAATGGGTCTGGTTTTACCGCATCCCTGGCGTCCATAACGGTGATGGGGTCGTGAGGTGGGGGTTGAATCGGTAAGACTGTACGATCCATTTCATATGTTCCGGACGCAATATTTTTCTCCTGTTCGGTTGATGTATTGCAACTATACAATACACCAACTATCAAGCATAATCGAATCAGAATTGTTTTCATGTCCTTTGTAATTGGAAGGTTATAGGTAAATGTGTGTTTCGGATATTTTTGCGCCTTTTTTCAAGCGTATAGAAAGTCGTGAATCCTTTACAAGCTTCTAAGAATGAGAAAAGTTACGAATAAAAAGCTGCTTTTGCCTATAACCACCGTATTTACTTTCCATACTACATACGTACAAAATTATAAAAGGCTAGTACTTCAAGCCGTGGTATAGGTGAATGGTTGCGGAATAGACCATTGGCCGTCGAACTATCCGTCCGGTTGCCTAAGCTTTTGAAACTTCAACCCTCGCTTCCTGAATGGCACCGCCCCTTCCCATATCGGTGAGCAAATCATCGGTCAGGGCATTGGCGGATGAACCGCCTTTTAGTCGGGAAGGCCAGAACCCATGGGGCATACAGACAACCCCTTCGGTTACTTTTTTGCTTACCCGCGCGTTTATCAGGACCTCCCCCCTCTGATTGAAAACCTTCAGCGGATCCCCATCGCTAATACCCCGCCTGGAGGCATCCCCGGGGTGGATCTCCAAATAGAATGTACCTTCTTTTTCAAGGATATGTGCCACGTTTGCGTGGCTGCTGTTCAGAAGGTATTTAGGGGTTTTCAGTGTCAGCAATTGAAGGGGGTATTGCTTCGAATCCGCCTCGCTGTAAAGGTGGGGAATATAATCTGGAACGGCTTGTGCCAGGTTCGGGTCATAAAAATGGCACTTGCCGGAAGGGGTTTTGAAGTTCCCGGAAGCATGGGGCATCCATTTTGCAGGCAGGTTGAGCTTTTGACCCCCTTCTTTTCTCAGGGACTCAAAGGATATTCCTTTCATGTATTCGTGATTGCTGTCCAGGACATTCTTTACAATGTCGAGATCGGACAGGTACAGGTATTCCTCCTGAAAGCCCATTTCCCTTGCCAACAAGCGGAATAATTCTGAGTTGGGTTTCGATTCTCCAAGGGGTTTCAGGGCGGGTTCATTGAGATTTAAATAAGGGGTACCCCAGGAGCTTAGGATATCCCAATTCTCCAGAACGCTGGTGGCCGGAAAAATGTAATCGGCATAGCGGGCCGTGTCAGTCATAAAATGTTCGGATACCACAGTGAGTAGATCCGGTCTGCTAAGCCCTTTGCGCACCAAATTCTGATTTGGGGTCGTAACGGCCGGGTTCGAGTTAAAGACAAACAGGGCATCTATTGATGGGTTTAGGTCGCTGTTGTTCAAGGCTTTCCCCAACTTGATCATATTGATGGATCGGGTGGTTTGCTCAGATAGGGAAGGGGGGAGGTTTGCGCTTTCCCAATTGAGGGCTTCACCAAAAAGCTCATAAGTCATGTGCATCAGTCCCCCGCCGAAATGACGCCACGCCCCGGTCAGTGCGGGAAGCATGGCTACTGCCCGAAAGGCACTCGCCCCATTTACCTGATGCTCCATCCCAATGAGGACCCGGATCACAGAAGGGGTTGCCGCTGCGTATTCCCGGGCGAATTCAATAATGAGATCCTTTTCCAGCCCCGTAATTGCAGCAACTTTTTCAGGGGTGTACTTCTGAACGTGCGCCTTTAATTCAGCAATTCCAGTGGTATAACGGTCGATATAATCCTGGTCCTGGAGATTTTCCGCTAAAATCACATGCATTAACCCCAGCGCAAGCGCAGTGTCTGTCCCGGGAAGGGGTTGGATATGCCAGTCTGCCTCCTGGGAAGTTTCAGATTGAAAAGGATCCACAGTGATGATTTTCGCCCCGCTCCTTTTGGCTTTCAGAATAAAGGGCCAAAGATGCTGATTGGAACGGATGGGGTTGGTGCCCCATAAAACAATGTATCTGCTGTGAACAATATCTTCGGGCAACACTCCGGTAGTTTGTCCATTTGTTGCAAGCACTCCTGCCACAGCAGCATTTCCGCATATCGTTCGCTCCAATTGACTCGCACCGATATGGGCGAAGAAACGGTTGGGGATGGCTTTGCCCTGTACCAAACCCTGATTGCCGCCAAAACTGTAGGGAAGGATGGCCTCGCCCCCTTTTTGGCCGATGATTTTTCGAAGTCTGCCGGCTACTTCACCAATGGCCTGGTCCCAGCTGATTTTTACAAAGGTTCCGCTCCCTTTCGGGCCATTTCGCTTCAGGGGCGATAAAATCCGATCGGGATGGAAGGTCACATCCTCCGGAAATCGGGCCATTTTAGCACATAGATTTCCTGCGGTATACGGATTGTCTGCACTTGCTGCAAATTCCGTGACCTTATCGCCCTTTGTGGTTACTTTCCAACTACAGCGGTCTGGACAATCGTGATAGCAGGCCCCAAATACGGTTTTTGAATTTTCGCTATTAACACAGCCCGACAAGGCAGGTAGGGACGCCAGGCTGATCGCCGCGGCACTTTTCGCACTGATCTCAATAAATTCCCTGCGCGCAATTCCGGTTTTTTTCTCTGAATCCATATGTGTCTGGTTGTAGCCCCTTCAATTGGCGGTTGCCTTAAATATACCCATTCTATGGAATTTACCCTGGGGTAGGGCCTCCGGCCAATCGGTTCAATGATGTTGTTTGGACAGGGATGCGGATGAGGTCTCTATACAGACAGGCTTTATGTCAATCCGGCTGTATTCATAAAGTAGCCCATTAGGGCTTGTCTTCTAAAATCCTACGTTGTTTATGGTCTTTTGTCTGTTTCCAGGATGGAATACCCAAAATTGTCTGCCCACCCGGATTTTAACGGCAGAATTTTTCGGGCCCGGCCTTCCCGTATCATTCCGGCTTTTTCCAGTACGCTGATCGAGCCGATATTGTCAACCGCGCACCCGGCTTCTATCCGGTGTAAATGGAGTGTTTCAAATCCAAAACGTATTACCGCTTTTAAGGCTTCGGTCGCATAGCCCCTTTTCCAATGATTTTTGTGGATCTTAAACCAAACCTCTCCCCGCTGGTATTTTTTAGTCCCCAGCTTAAGGCCAAAGAGTCCTATAAATGCCTTATTCGATTTGTGTTCTATGACAAAGGTGTAATTCTCAATCTCAGGCAATTTGGTTGCCGCAATCCAGGACTCAATAATGGATCTGGTCACCGTAATATCTTCCGGTATCCCCAAAGCATTGAATTGATCTGTTTCAGGGAGGGAGTGTAATTCATGTACCGGTTCCAGATCCGAAAGCTCAATGAATCTTAAAACCAGTCTTTCCGTTGAGATTTGCATTTCGGATTCGTTATAATCTATCCACAGACGGGATATGGAATTAAATATAGTAAATATCGGCAGCCCTTATTGTAAACGTTACTGGACGTTCCGGCTGCAATTGCCTTGAACTGAAGAAGGCTCAGTCCAACAGTTTATGCATGGTATTCCTATTTGGGCTGCAATCCTAAATGGTTTTCCATGAAGCTATTTGTTTCCCTTTTAACTGATTCGAGATCTTTTGATGTAATATAGGAGGTCATTACGTGGGCGCCAACCTCAGGGAAAGCCATTTTCCTTTTTTTATCATTCGGTGTCCCGAGGTGTTCAAACATGTTGAGCATGGCCGGGACGGACACTGTACTGTCCTGATGGATCTCATCTTTATAGTAGTATCCCAAAAACACAGGCTGCTGAACACCTTCAAAAGTCTCTTCAGTCATGGTTTCATCCATAAGCACCTGAAGTTGAGACAAGGCCTCCACCCGGTACCTGGTGGTCCAATATTTTTGATCCGCTTCCGAAGGGTTGTCGAACTCATGGTAATCCCCTCCCTTGACCCATTTGGCCAGTGGCACGCCCCAATGCCAGGTCAATATCCTGGCATTGGAGTCAAAAATCTCAATATTCGGGGAGTACAGGAGAAGGCCTGCTATATCCGGGTCTCCCCCGGCCAGATACAATGCCAGTGTGCCCCCTGTAGAAGTGGCCATTACAATCACCTTTTCCCCGAGTTGTTTCCCCACCGCAATGGCCTCTTTGGCCGAAGCCAGCAATTTATCGGCGGTGAGTGTCAGCATGGGTTCATCCTCGACCAATCCATGGCCGGCCAATCGGGGCAGGTATAAATTGCAGCCATAGCGTTTGGCCGTCTCCAGATGAAGCGGGTCGCCTTCTTCCTGACTTGCGGACCATCCATGTAAATAAACGATGCTGTATGGGGTTTTTCCGGGTATACTGTCTGCCCAGATAATTCGGGCTTCATTATCGGGTTTTATATTGGGTATTGCCGCTTCGTGCATGACAATTTCCTGTTCCAGTTCTGCCAGATCTGATGGGACACTGGGCATGGTTTTGTCAAAGGTAGGGGTGTCCACTTTTGGACCTAACATATATACGATTAGCAATAATCCCGCAAGGAGAAGAAGAAACTTTAAAATCTTTCGAATCATAAGCCAATTGAAATGATTACTAAAGGTACTGTTTTCAGTGCCTGTTTAAAATAATTCCGGCTTTATCCGGAAAAAACCAGAACAGGGGGTGTAATACAATTCGTCGGGGCGTTTCAAAAGTATGGTCTTTACCTTTCCTCTAAAGTTCAAGCAAGTTTGGCTTTTCTGTTACGGAAAGTTTCTTCCTATTTGGCAATTGCTTTACAAAGGGACTGGATTGCTTTTCGCGCGGAACGCGAAAAGCGGCCTTGGGGGAGGCTCACTAGTAAAGCCGTCCTGGCTCTGCCAGGTTGCGGCTTTTTCTGGTCCAATCCCCGAACAAGTTCGGTCATGTCCCATAAAAAAAGCCGCTAACTGTGGTTAACGGCTTTACTAGTAGCGGGGACTGGACTCGAACCAGCGACCTTCGGGTTATGAGCCCGACGAGCTACCTACTGCTCTACCCCGCGATGTGGACGGCAAATATACGACGGTTTATTGATTTATTCAATACCCTTCCGGGATATAATTTTGGGAGAGGTCCAGGGATTTTATGAAAATCCCTACCTTCGATCTCATTAGCGTAGCCAATGGAGGTCATCGACCAGTTTCTTTCCAATCTTATACCATATGCGGAGTGGGCGATGCTCATTATGGTTGTTGGTGGCGGCTTATTTCTGGCCGTATACTCCAGGTTCCGGCCTTATCGCTATTTCCGGCACGCCATTGGAATAACCGCAGGAAAATACGACGATCCGGATGACCCGGGTGAAGTTAGCCACCTGCAGGCCTTGTCTTCTGCAGTGGCAGCAACCGTTGGGCTTGGAAATATTTCGGGAGTGGCCATTGCCATTTATATGGGAGGCCCCGGAGTTATCTTCTGGATCTGGATGACGGCAATAATAGGAATGTGCATCAAATTCTATTCCTGCAGCCTGGCCATTATGTACCGGCATACGGATGCTACAGGGAATCTGCAGGGTGGCCCAATGTATTACATCACACAGGGAATCGGGCCTCGGGCCAGACCCCTTGCCGTCTTTTTTAGTATTGCAGGCCTGGTCGGGTTTTTGGGCGTATTTACCGTAAACCAGTTTACCCAGACCTTTATGAATGTCGTGGACCCGGATACGACCCTGGCTGCCCTCGGGGAATTCAACTGGAAGCTGATCATAGGTATTGCCCTTTCCATCATCACGTCCTTTGTAATCTTCGGGGGGCTTCAAAAAATTGCCCGTGTCGCAACGGCCATTGTTCCCTTTATGGTACTGCTATACTTTGTGGCGGTTTTGATCATTATGGTCAATAATGCCGGGGAAATATTTCCGGCCCTGAAACTCATCGTTACCGAGGCTTTTAATTTTAAAACTGCTTTTACCGGAGGGTTCTGGGGACTTGTGATCCTAGGGGTAAGACGGGCTGTTTTTTCAAACGAGGCCGGCTTGGGAAGTGCACCCATGTACCACGGACAGTCCAAAACCAAAGAACCCATTCAGGAAGGGCTCGTATCCATGTTGGGGCCCTTTATCGATACCATCGTCGTCTGCACCCTTACCGCAATTGTAATCCTATTGAGCGGGGCGTATCTGGAGGCTGAAAGCAATGGGATCCTGATGACCCTGATCGCCTTTAAAAAGTCCCTTTTCGGATATGGAGATGTGCTCCTGATGCTTGTGGTAAGTGCCTTTGCGCTCTCCACCTTGTTTACCTATTCCTATTACGGGGTGAAGTGTTTGTCCTTTCTCACAAACCCAAAAATTGGCAAATATTTTAATTACTACTACGTCGCTACCATTACCTTTGCAGCCGTGGCCTCTGTGGACCTTGTGATCAACCTGATCGATTTGGCTTACGCACTGATGTGTATACCCAATATGCTGGCGGTCCTGTACCTTGCTCCAAGAGTAAACCGCGAGATGAAACGTTATTTTGCCCAATTAAAAGATGAGCGCACATAAATCTGGTTTTGTAAATATTATCGGCAACCCGAATGTGGGGAAGTCTACCCTTATGAACGCCCTGGTAGGGGAGCGACTTTCTATTATCACCTCCAAGGCGCAGACTACCCGTCATCGGATCCTGGGTATTGTCAACGGGGAAGATTTTCAAATGGTTATTTCAGATACTCCAGGAATAATCAAACCCGCCTATGCACTTCAGGAATCCATGATGGATTTTGTGCGGACAGCCCTTGATGATGCCGATGTTTTGCTCTATATGGTGGAAATAGGCGAGAAGGGTTTGAAGGAAGAGCGCTTTCTGGAGAAGATACGGCATAGCAAGGCCCCGGTGCTTTTACTCATTAATAAGATTGACACTACAGACCAGCAACAATTGGAAACGCAGGTGGCCTACTGGAAGGATTTGTTGCCCAAAGCGGAAATCTTTCCAATCTCGGCCCTTGAACGTTTTAACATCCAACCGGTTTTTGACCGGATTCTGGAATTACTGCCGGAAGGCCCCGCTTTTTTTGATAAAGATCAACTGACCGATAGACCTGAACGGTTTTTTGTAAGCGAGGTTATACGTGAAAAGATCCTGAAACACTACAAAAAGGAGATTCCTTATTCTGTGGAAATCGAAGTGGAACGTTTTGAAGAGTCCGAAGAACTGATCCGTATCGGTGCCGTGATCATGGTCGAACGCGATTCGCAGAAGGGGATTATTATTGGGCATAAAGGCAGTGCGCTTAAACGCGTCGGCTCTGAAGCCCGGAAGGATCTCGAGGTCTTTTTTGATAAAAAAGTGTTTCTCGAACTATTTGTCAAGGTGAATAAAAACTGGCGTAGCGATACCCGGCAATTGAGGCGTTTCGGGTATAACTCCAAATAATTACGCTTTCAACGCATTTTGATAAAACCGGTAAAGCTGGTGCATCTGTGGTTTCCCTTTAGCACGACCCGCACGGCCGAAGGCGTAGAAGGCAAACCAGATTACAAGCATGGCCGCCATTCCCCCGATTAATACCCCATAGGGTCTGCCAAGCGATGCGCTGGTGTACGCCCAGATCCCCAGGATGATAAAGAGGGTCGCAACTCCAAAATGCAGAAACATAAAGAAGGTCCATAAGGTTGGGTTTGGCCCGTAGAGTCCATAAACCTTACACCCGCCCTGTTCCTCATCCAGGACTTCCAGCTGTAATTGAGGCGACCAGAAATGCCGCTCTGAATCATTAAACCTGATAAATACATGGTCGTCCATCCGTTTGACCAGGATGGGGTTTTCGGCTGATTTCTCCAGGCGCATCAGTACAACGGACGCCACCTCGTCCAGCGAATCCTGAAACCTGGGCCGCAATACGATTTCATTTGGAAGGTCAATGAGTGAGTGCTTTTCCATACGAGGTTTCAGGGCTTCATCCGTGCTAAAGATGCTCTTTTGTTACAGAATTTGACAAACCGATCACAGAGATCAATAGAATTTTCTATATTTGGAATATCGATGAACGGTATCATTTTATCGATGAAATGCACACTTAATGAAAAACATTCTCGTTTTTGGCGCTTCCGGACATGGCAGTGTGGTTCTTGATATCCTTGAAAAAAGCAAGGAATTCAGACCTGTAGGGTTTGTGGATTCCTATATTAAGAAAGGTACTAAAAAATACGGATATGAAGTTTTGGGAAGCGAATTTGACCTACTTCATCTTATAGAGCGCCATAGAATTTTCGGCGGCGTGGTAGCGATAGGTGATAACTGGACTCGTCGGAGACTCGTCCAATTAATTCAAAGGATGGTACCTGGTTTTATTTTTATAAACGCGGTTCATCCATCTGCCATCCTCGGCAGGAATGTGTTTTTGGGCCATGGTAACGTCATAATGCCCAGGGTAGTGATCAATGCAAATTCATCCATTGGTGACCACTGTATCCTAAATACGGGGGCCACCTTGGATCATGATGGAATTATGGATGAATTCTCCAGTCTTGCACCGGGGGTATCCTGTGGTGGAAATTTCTACCTGGGACAATGTTCAGCAGTTTGCCTTGGGGCGAACGTAATTGAAAGTATTCATATAGGTTCTCAAAGTGTAGTTGGAGCTGGATCGCTGGTTATCGATGATATCCCTGATCGGGTTGTGGTTTTTGGAAGTCCGGCCCGTATTATTCGAAGTCGTATGGAAGGAGAACCTTACCTGGGAGGTGGCAAAGATGAAAGTGCCTTCCAATCACGTCTGAACTTTACTGCTTAAAGTCTTTCTCCGACACCGAAGTACCCCTTAATATCTGCAGGTAAACACTACCTTTGTGGCCAAATCTAGAATATGTCTGGAATCGTAGCTATCGTGGGAAGGCCCAATGTCGGCAAATCCACCCTCTTTAATCGGATGATACAGAGGCGGGAGGCCATTGTGGATTCTGTGAGCGGGGTCACCCGTGACCGACATTACGGCAAAAGTGACTGGAACGGCAAGGAATTTTCCCTTATCGATACGGGGGGGTATGTTGTGGGCAGCGAAGATGTTTTTGAAAAGGAAATCGACCGTCAGGTAGAACTGGCCATAGCCGAAGCGGATGCCATTTTTTTTATGGTAGATGCGGAGACGGGCATTACCGGGATGGATGAGGATGTTGCCCGCCTGCTTCGCAAGGTAGAAAAACCGGTATTTCTGGTCGTCAACAAAGTGGACAATGCGAAACGGCGGGAAGACGCTGTCGAGTTTTACAATCTGGGCCTTGGGGAAATCTATCCGATCTCCAGTATAAACGGCAGTGGCACGGGAGAACTCCTCGATGCCCTGGCCCTTGTTTTGCCGGATGCTGCGCTCCCTGAGGACGATCTCCCCCGCTTTGCGGTTGTGGGTCGGCCCAATGCAGGTAAATCTTCTTTTATAAATGCCCTCTTAGGGGAGGAAAGGTATATTGTCACCGATGTCGCCGGAACTACCCGGGACAGTATTGACACTACCTATAACCGATTCGGGTTTGATTTTAAGCTCGTGGATACAGCAGGAATTCGTCGAAAGGCCAAGGTGAAGGAGGATTTGGAGTTCTACTCGGTCATGCGCTCGGTCAGAACTATTGAGCATTCGGATGTCTGTCTTCTGCTGCTCGATGCAACCCGGGGTTTCGACGGACAGGTACAGAACATATTCTGGCTGGCCCAACGGAACAATAAAGGAATTGTCATTCTGGTCAACAAATGGGATCTGGTAGAGAAGGATACGGATTCTGTAAAGGAGTTTACAAGACACATCAAAGAGGTCATTTCACCTTTTACGGATGTACCCATCGTATTTATTTCTGTGAAGAATAAGCAGCGGGTCCTCAAGGCGCTGGAAACGGCCGTGGAGGTTTACCACAATCGAGCCCGGCGTGTTCCGACCAGCAAACTGAACGACATTATGCTGCCGATCATAGAAAGGAGGCCGCCTCCTTCCTTAAAAGGCAAATACGTCAAGATCAAGTTCTGTACGCAGTTGCCAACAAACTACCCTCAGTTTGCATTTTTCTGTAACCTGCCTCAGTACGTAAAGGATCCCTATAAGCGTTTTTTGGAGAATCAAATCCGGGAGCACTTTGATTTTACAGGTGTCCCCATAAGTATATTTATGCGTAAGAAATAAAGGCAGGACCGCTCTGGAATTTTGGGAACATGCGGACTGTCCCTGCGGTTGATGTAATATTCATGCAGACTCCTGGTATCAGGTTAATAAACCTTTTTTTAAAATCCCGGGACCTTTACATAAAGTGAAGGGTTTTCTGCCTGACCTTTCAATGAAGGTGTTACCATCCTCCTGAGGCACCGCCACCGCCAAAACCGCCACCGCCAAAGCCACCGCCAAAGCCGCCTCCACCAAAGCCACCACCGCTGCCAAAGCCACCGCCGGAGCCACCGGAACGTCCCATATTGCTGAGGATGATCATGTCCCAAATATCGAGACCCCGTCCTTTGCGACCGCGGTTTCCTCCGCCTCCCCTTTTATTACGGGAAGCGAGGATGATAATGATGATGATAAAAATGATAAAAGGAAGCATAGCTCCGAATGGGAATCCCTGATCGGAATTCACTTTCGGGGGAGTGGTAAACTGTCCGGTGAGTACCTGAAAAATAGCGTCAGCGCCCTTATCGAGGCCGGCGTAATAATCACCACCTCGGAATTCGGGGATAATAATCGTTTCGATAATACGCTTCGAAAGGGCATCGGTCAGGAATTCCTCGACCCCATAGCCTGTATTAATCGCAATCCTTCGGTCATCACGTGCCAGGAGGATCAGGATTCCATTATCTTCTTTTTCCTGTCCGATTCCCCAGGCCTCTCCCCATTGGGCACCCAGATATTGTATGTTTTCGCCCTCAGTAGAACTGATAATGGCCATGACAATCTGTGTAGAGGTGCTGTCCGAATACCGGATAAGCTTCTGCTCCAGGCTCGATTTCTGCCCTGCGTCCAGCAAACCAATATAATCGTATACACTGGTCTGTTGTGTGAGCGGCGGTTTTGGCGGGATTTCATATTGGGCACTGGCCGGTAAAACCAGCAGCAAAAAAATAATAATTGGTGCGGCTTTAGCCTTTAGAAATCTCATTGGTCAATTCATTTGTATCCTCTGGATTCCAAGGAAAATGCGCATGTAATTCCTTCCCGGCATTGAGGATGCCGGCAATAATTCCTTCTTTGAAGGCCCCTTTTTTAAAATGCAACTGAATCTGATCGCGTGTACTATCCCAGAAATTTTCGGGTACCACTGCACATATACCACGATCTCCGCAAATCGCAAACTGGTGGTCGTGGACGGCGATATAGAGCAATACCCCATTCAGATTCCGTGTATTGTCCATTTTGAGTTCATGGAATAACACCTTGGCCCGTTCCATGGGGTCGGTACCGGTGCCATTCTCGATATGAACCCTGATTTCCCCTGAAGTATCCTGCTCCGCTTCGCGGATTGCCTGGATGATCTCCTGCTCTTCCGAAGCACTGAGGAACCGTTCTACTTCGCTCATGGGGAAACTGCTAATTGTTGAAATCGAATTCTACATCAGGGGCATTTTCAGATCCGGGATCTGATTGATAACGAGACATCTCCTCAAATCCAAACCAGCCGGCTAGAATTTTATTCGGGAATTTCGTGGTGTGTATGTCATAAACATTGACCGCCTCATTGTACCTGGATCGGGCTACATTAATCCGGTTCTCAGTAGACTCCAACTGGGACTGTAGTTCCAGAAAATTCTGATTGGCCTTAAGGTCGGGATAGCGCTCCACAGTGACAAGCAGTCGCGAGAGGGCAGAAGAAAGACCTCCCTGTGCCTGCTGAAAGGCAGCCAGATTCTCAGCTGTCAGATTCTCGGGATTGATGGTTGTTGAAGTTGCTTTGGCCCGCGCTTCAATGACATCCGTAAGGGTTCCCCTTTCGAAGTCAGCAGCGCCCTGAACGGTCTTGACGAGGTTCCCGATAAGGTCGTTACGCCTCTGGTATGCCGTTTCCACATTTGACCATGCCGTTTTCGCATTTGCTTCATATTCCACGGCCGTATTATTGAAACCTACCGCCCATTGGTAAAAGCCGATTCCTACTACCAGTATGACTATCAGCGGAATTAACCATTTTTTCATAATGTTCTGAATTAAAAAGTGTGTTGCTAAATCGTTTAAAGTTGTTCCTTGATTTTTATCAGTTCCGCTTTTACCCACTCCAGTTTTCGAATAATATCGTAGGTATCCATGCTTTTCTGACGATTCTCCTTTAGGTGGAGCTTTGCACCCTCCAGGGTGAAACCACGCTCTTTGACCAGATGATAGATCAATTCGAGATTTTGAATGTCCCTCGGAGTGAATTTGCGATTCCCCTTTGCGTTTTTCTTTGGTTGAAGGACATCGAATTCCTTCTCCCAGAAGCGGATCAGGGAAGTGTTCACATCAAAGGCCCTGGCTACCTCGCCAATGCCGTAATATCGCTTTTCCGGTAGGTCTACTTGCATTAATCCAAGGATTGGTTTTCCTGACTGGCATACTTGAGCATATTCTCAAATTCTTCGGCCGTTAAACTGCCGTAGTAAAAGTTAATCGGATTGATGCGTTCACCGTCTTTCCAAACCTCATAGTGGAGGTGTGGGGCTTCTGAACGCCCAGTGCTTCCGACAAATCCGATGAGGTCTCCGCGCCGGACCTCCTGTCCTCTTTTTACATTATACCGGCTCAGGTGTGCGTAAATGGTCATGTACCCATATCCGTGCTCAATCCGTATGTGCTTTCCGTAGCCCGAGGCCCGGTTGTCCGCCCGTGTGATTTTCCCATCTCCGGTAGCATAAATAGGGGTACCCCTTGGGGCGGTGAAATCCATACCCCAGTGCATCTTGCGCGCCTTGGTAAAAGGGTCAGAACGCCAGCCAAAGCCTGAAGCCATCCGGGTCAGTTCGGCATTGTTTACGGGCTGGATGGCGGGGATGGATGCCAATAATTTTTCCTTTTCCGCAGCAAGTTTTGTGATTTCGTCCAGCGATCGCGACTGAATAACCATTTGTTTCTGGATGATCTCCATTCGCTTTGTGGTTTCGATAATCATATCCGAATTATTGAAACCCTCCAGGGATTTGTACCGGTTTACCCCACCGAATCCAGCTCTTCGCTGCTCTTCGGGAATTGGATTTGCTTCAAAATAAATGCGATAAATATTGTTGTCCCGCTCTTCAATATTGGCAAGGACCTCATCCATTTGCTGCATTTTGCGATCTAAAATCTCAAATTGCAGTTCATAGTTTTTTACCTCACGCTGAAGGGAAAGCTCTTTTGGGGTATTTAGGATATTTACATTGAGCAATAGGAGTAAGCCAAGGAATCCGGAAAGTATCGAGCCCGCTGAGAACAGGAGAATGTTCCGGATTTTTTTCGACTTTTTAGGTTCGATTTTCCGGTAGGACAAAGTGTCCGGATCGTAATAGTACTTCACCTTAGTCATATAGGTAATTTATCCTATTTTTGTGCGGTTCCATCCGCTTTAGACAAATATAGAAATTGTTTGGCACAAAATCTGAACTTTAAATAAAGCCTGTATCCCAAATGACTTCCAGTGAAATACGCAATCGGTTCCTGACATTTTTCAGTGAAAAAGATCACCGAATCGTCCCGTCTGCACCAATGGTGATGAAGAATGATCCCACCTTGATGTTTACCAATGCGGGTATGAATCAATTCAAGGAGTATTTTCTCGGGGTCAATACCCCCCAGTACCGCCGGGTTGCGGATACTCAGAAATGCCTGAGGGTAAGCGGTAAACACAACGATCTGGAGGAGGTCGGCCACGACACCTACCACCACACCATGTTCGAGATGCTCGGGAACTGGAGTTTCGGGGATTACTTTAAAAAGGAAGCCATTTCCTGGGCCTGGGAGTTTCTTACAGAGGAATGCGACATCGCTCCGGATCGCCTCTACGCGACCGTATTTGAAGGAAGTAAGGATGGGGACAATCTGCAGCTCGATCAGGAAGCCTATGATATCTGGAAGGAGATTCTTCCCAAAGAACGCATCCTGATGGGTTCTAAAAAGGATAATTTCTGGGAAATGGGAGATCAGGGCCCGGCTGGACCCTGCTCGGAAATCCATGTGGATATCCGTCCGGATGAGGAACGAAAGAAAGTTCCGGGGGCAAGCCTGGTCAATATGGATCACCCCGAGGTCGTAGAAGTTTGGAATCTCGTGTTTATACAGTTTAACCGTAAAGCGAACGGTACACTCGAGCCGCTTCCGGAACGCCATATCGATACAGGGATGGGCTTTGAGCGTCTTTGCATGGTCTTGCAGGGTGTGAGGTCCACTTATGATACGGATTTGTTCAGGCCCCTCACCGATGGCATCGAACTGATTTCGAAATACCTCTACGGAAAGTCCAGTGAATCCGATGTGGCCATTCGCGTCATTGTAGATCATATCCGGGCAGTTTCCTTTGCCATTGCCGACGGACAACTACCCGGGAATACGGGTGCGGGTTATGTAATCCGGAGAATCCTCAGGCGCGCCATCAGATATGGGTTTACCTTTTTGAAAATTAAGGAACCCTTTATGCATTATCTGGTGAAAGTGCTGGTTCGCACCATGGGGGAGGCCTATCCGGAACTAAAAGACCAGCAGCAATTGATCGAGAACGTGATCAGGGAAGAAGAGCTTTCTTTTCTTAAGACCCTCGAGCAGGGACTTTCTCGACTTGAGCAAATCCTGTCAGGGACCAAAGGCAAAACAATGGACGGAGAAAAGGCCTTCGAACTCTATGACACCTTTGGATTTCCGATTGACCTTACCTCTCTAATCCTTAGCGAACGGGGGTACTCCCTGGATGAAGCCGGGTTTCGCAAGGCCATGGAGGCACAGAAATCCCGATCAAAGGCCGCTTCGGAGGTTTCACGTGAAGACTGGGTGGTCCTCGCTGAAGGGGACACCACGGAATTCCTCGGATACGATCAGTTGGAGGCAGATATTCATATCCGCAAGTACAGGCGTGTGGATACCAAAAAGGAAGGGGTCTTATATCAACTGGTATTTGACCGCACTCCTTTCTACCCCGAAGGTGGCGGACAGGTAGGGGATAAGGGTTACCTGAAAACGGGAGACGGGGAATTATTCTATATAGAGGATACCCGCAAAGAGAACAATGAAATCCTGCATTTTACTAAAACGCTTCCAAAGGACCTCAAAGACAGTTATACGGCCATCGTCGATGAGAAACAGCGAATGCGAACGGCGCGTAATCATTCGGCTACCCACCTGCTCCACCAGGGTTTGAGATTGGTTCTCGGGGATCACGTCGAGCAGAAAGGATCGGCTGTGCATTCCAAATACCTGAGGTTTGATTTTTCTCATTTTGGAAAAATGACCGAAGAAGAACTTTGGCTTGTGGAGCAATTTGTCAATGGTCGGATCCGCGCGCGGATCCCGCTTGAAGAACAGCGGGAAATCCCTATGCAACAAGCGATTGACGAAGGCGCAATTGCGCTTTTCGGAGAGAAATACGGGGATCGGGTACGGACTGTTCGATTTGGAAAGTCCATTGAGCTTTGTGGAGGTACCCATGTAGAAAACACGGCTGATATCTGGCATTTCAAGATAGTTTCAGAAGGAGCTATAGCCGCGGGAATTCGCAGGATTGAAGCCATAACTTCTGATGCGGTTCAGGCCTATTACGACAAAAACGACAAGACGCTCGAAGAGATTAAGGGCCTTTTGAGGAATACCTCGGATCCCGTATCGGCCGTTTCCAGTTTGCAGGATGAGAACGCCGGCCTTAAAAAAGAGCTTGAACTACTGGTTCGCGAGAAATCGCGGTTTATCATGGAAGATCTCAAAGGTCAGGTTAAAGAGGTTGACGGCCTCAAATTCCTGGCGACACGTGTAGATTTGGAGGCGGGGGCGATAAAGGACCTGGCCTTCCAGCTCGGATCCGCTTACGATGATCTGTTCTTATTGCTCGCATCTGACCGGGGGGGGAAAGCGGTCCTCAGCTGCTATATTTCCAAGGAATTGGCAAAAGCGCGTGGTCTGGATGCCGGTAAAATTGTAAGGGAACTCGGCAAACATATCAAAGGCGGAGGCGGTGGGCAACCGTTCTTCGCTACGGCCGGTGGAAAAGACCCTTCCGGAATCCCCAAAGCCCTGGAGGCTGCAACAGCATTCCTGGCTGCGGATTAAACAGACTCGGATGAAATGGCGAACAGAAGTTGAGGTTGTTAAAGGATCCCGTCCTATTGGCTATAAGGACCAGGTACTTGTTTTAGGTTCTTGTTTCGCAAATCAATTAGGGGAAAAACTGGACTATTACCAGTTCAGGCATCTGGCCAACCCGTTCGGCGTCCTCTTTCATCCAATTCCCATGGAGCGGCTGCTTCGCAGGTCCTTAGAAGGAAAACAATTTACTGAAGCAGACCTCTTTGAAAACGAACAGGTTTGGAGATCCCTGGAGGCCCACTCCAGATTGGCTCAAACTTCAAAAAAGCACACTTTGGATGGAATGAACCAGGCTCTGTTATCCCTGCGGGACAGCCTTCGTAATTCATCCCACCTGGTCTTCACCCTGGGCACTGCATTTGCATTCAGGCATCAGAGGACCAATATCCTGGCAGCCAACTGTCACAAGCTGCCTCAGAAGGAGTTTAGGCGTGAACTTACACCTGTTTCTGAGTTAATACGATCTCTGGAGTCCACGGTTTCGATGGTACAGGAAATCAACAATTCGTGCCATATCCTGTTTACGGTTTCCCCGGTGCGCCATATCCGGGATGGCCTTGTGGAAAATCAGCGGAGCAAAGCACACCTGCTAACGGCAGTCCACGAGGTGGTCGATGCAAATCGAATTCACTATTTTCCAGCCTACGAACTGCTAATGGATGATTTGCGGGATTATCGATTTTACAACAGGGATCTGATTCATCCTTCGGAGCAGGCCGTGGATTACGTATGGGAAAAATTTATGGACTCCTGGATAGATCAGGAGGCATTGCCGGTGATGCAACGGGTAACATCGATTCGGAAACAACTCGGACACCGTGTGCTCAATCAGGGATCAGATTCAGTGTCTGAATCCGGGGATGCGCTTCGGCAAAAAGCAAATGAACTGAAGGAGGAATACCCTTTTATCCATTTTGATCTATGAGAAGAGTTATTGTAGGTTTTGTAGTCTGTCTGGCCCTTGTTTTGGTATATCGTTCCTGCCAGTGGTCCGAAAATACCCGGGAAGGGGTCACCTCTGAATCCGCGCTCATTGCCTCGCAGATCGAACAGGTTTCCAAGTTGGTGGTTACGGAAGGACATTTTTCCGAGGTCTTTAGTTACGCGGACAGCCGGGAGCTTTTCGGCCCTTTTTTTACAGCGGATAAGCGGGCTCTGGTCGTGGTTAATGCAAGGGTTACCGTGAGTTATGACCTGAGTGAGCTGTCCTATCGCATCGATTCGCTGAACAAAACCCTCTATATTGAGGACATCCCGGAACCGGAGATCCGAATTGACCCGGATATCGAGTATTACGATGTCAGTGCGGATTACTTTAACCCTTTTGAAGCAGAGGACTACAACAAGGTCAAGTCCAGAGTGATTGCCTCAATTTCAAAAAAAGTCCAGATGTCTACCCTGGAAAGCAATGCCCGTAATCGACTCCTGAGCGAATTGGCTGATTTCTATGTCCTTACACGGTCTTTGGGCTGGACGCTGGTATATCAGGACCAAAAACTGGAATCCCTGCCTTTCGGGGAACTCCTTCTGGATTAGGAACCTTCCCCGGGTTGACTCAAAGAACTACTTTGCTGTCGTCTATTAAAGAGATGCCGCCATCGATAAGGTGGCCTACTTCCGGCCGGCGAAGTTTAACCGCTTCCAGATGTTGAAGTATCTCACTGGCAAAGTCCTCGTTCATATCAGCTTTTGCCAATTCATAGATTTCAATGGATAACAACCAGTCATCCGGATGCTTGGATTTCAGTTCCTGAAAAACTTTGTTCCGTGAAATCGTCGTATTGGTCCCTTCGCGGAACCCACGAATCTGTCCAAAAAGCCTTTCGAGCTGTTCCCGTTTCGTATCCCGCTCAACCTTTATGGTTGTTTCTTCAGGTACATGGCTGACCAGATTAAAACTGCTCAGGTCCGCCGGACCGTTAAAGGCCGATACAATTTTTTCTCCAACAGCCATATGATAAAGACCCCAGTCCGGCTGGAATAAAATTTCATCCTTATGGCTTACGGTACAGTCCTTGAAAGTGATCAGTATGATTTCTCCCCTCAGGTTTCGGGTTCCTGTTATGATCTCCCCCTGAATGCGAATCCCACCCTCAAATTCGAGTTCAACACGCTCTCCTTCATAGATGTTATAGGCTTTCAGGTCTCGGGGGCTCATATCTTCAATGGCCAGGTTTATGCCTTTGAGCTTCCCTATCGGAGTACCAAATCCATCAGGATGAAAAGCGGTACTGTGACCGATAAGTTCTTTTTCCCGGTATGCCAGGGCTGTGGGGCCTGAAGTCATCAGGTAAGCGGGTTTGCCTTCAAAAGAGATGGCGCGCGAGAATATTCCTGAAATTTGGAGCCCCGTGCTTAACTCTACAGTTCCAAGGGCCTGAGAATCGACTAGTTTGTTAAGCCCGTCCAGTCCACCTCTTCTCAGGGCCATGGTATTGGCAAACTCCTCAAGGACCTGACTCAAAAAGGCAAAGTCGGGCGTGACAAAAAGTTGAGGTTGTGGCTTGGTGATATCGAATGAAGTATGGGCGGCTTCTATAGAATAGGGGATTTTCGAAACCTTATCGGTCATACACCAGCTGCTCTCCCCAATGGAAGACAAGAGACCTGCACCGTAAATCTTCGGCGCTTCGGGGGATCCGATTAAACCGTATTCCACGGTCCACCAGTGCAGGTTTCGAATAAGGGCCATCTCGCTGGGCGGCCCCATGTTTTTCTGGAGTTTATCAATCCGATTTTCAGCTTCCTTAATGGCTTCTTCCGAAGTCCCGGGAGCCTCCTTGATAATCGAGAGGTGGCGAACTGCCTCGTAGAGTTCGTAGTCCTTAGCACTTGAAATGGCCTTACACCCGATTTCTCCGAAGCGCCTGAGGTATTCTGCGTATTCGGGATTCGCAATAATCGGGGCATGCCCAGCGCCTTCATGGATGATGTCTGGGGCAGGAGTATATTCAATATGATCTAATTGTCGGATGTCGGAAGCGATCACCAGCACGTTGTAGGCCTGAAATTCCATAAAGGCGGCCGGGGGAATAAAGCCGTCAACGGCAACTGCCGCCCACCCAATTTCTTTGAGAATCCGGTTCATCCCATACATGTTGGGGATGTGCTCAATCGAGATACCGGTTTTCTGAAGGCCGGTCAGGTAAGATTTATGGGCCACCTGGCTGAGGTAGTCTACATTCTTGCGCATTACATAACGCCAAACGGCCTGGTCCACTGGGGAATAATCCTCGTAATTCTGTGGTTTGATATACTGCTGCAGGTGGGTGGGCAGTCGATCCAGGATCGGATTGCTTTCGTATCGCATAAAACACTTTTTGTAACGACCTAAAGATACAAATTCGGCAGCAGAACGTCCCGCCGCACAAAAGAAAACCCCCGACTGCATCAGGGGTTGTAATTTTTACAGCCGACTATCGGGAAGCGATGATTTCCGGGGGGTAGGCTTCCATTATTTTGGAGACGAATTCCCGGATCCGCGCCTCTTTTTTCTCAATATTGCTCGTATTGCCGAGGGTTCCCTGACCCCGTCCCTGCCAGATCAGTTCTTTCTGGCGGGTATCGATCAAATCGATATACAGCGCTCCTTCTGTACTGGTGCTTACGCTGGGCCCCCAGCCATAGCCCCATCCAGGCCCCCAGCCCCATCCGGGACCGTACCCCCAGCCCCAGGCGCCACCCCAGCCATAGCCCCAGCCTACGTTGTTGTAGACATCTACCCGTTCCTTCTCGGTGGTAAAAATACTCACCAACAGGTCCGGGTCTTCGGACTTGACAAAACCTTTCAGCGCCATCTCATCCTCTATAGCTCTGAGGATTCTCCGCTTATCCAAATCTGAGATCTGTGCGCGGTCAATCCCGGTTTTATAAAAGGCATAAGTCTTATAATTGGCAAATGTGGCGGTCTGGTCGTAATCTGTCAGGACATCAACAGAGGAACAACCCCCCAGGAAAAGTCCGAGGACCAGCAACAGCATTGGAAGTCTGAAAAATGAATTCATAGGGCGATGGATTGGCGTTACTAAATTACCTTTTTTACCTCAAAATCTATGCCGAAAAACCTATTTCGGCCGCCGTTGCGTTTTTGGATCAAAGCCATATGGACAATGCCTGCAGCCGCTTTCACAACAATAACCCCGTTTTAGAAGGTATTGGGCCGTGAAAACCCGGTATCCCTCCGGAGTCCAGTAGAAATCCCCTTCTTCAAGCGGAATATTTTTTTGCATGGGTAGCGTGAATTCTTCAGGTTCTTTGGAAGTTCAAAAATACGTGAAATGCATAAAAAAGCGGTTTTCCCTTTGTCGCAGATCCGGTAGTTTATCCAACATCCCTTTCACCTGGGCGAATTCAAAACAGATTAAGCAATATATTTGCAGGGACACGTTTTACAGCAGATGATTCTGGTATTCCGACATTTATTCTATCGCAGTTACGTGGGCCTTGGCCTGTGGCCGTTTATCATTTTACGAAGTAAGGCGTTGAAATCCGATAAGGCGCTTATCAATCACGAGCGAATTCACCTCAGGCAACAAGCTGAACTCTTTCTGGTGTTTTTTTATATTTTCTATCTCGTGGAATGGCTTCTAAAGAGTTTGTACTATCTGGATTTTTACCGGGCGTATCGGAATATCAGCTTTGAGCGCGAGGCTTACATGGAAGAACAAAACCTGCAATACCTGCAGGAGCGAAAGCCTTATCAGGCTTTGAAATACCTCTTTGTAAATCCAATATCATCATAAAGTGGAAGCGGATTCAGTGCAGGTTCATTTGCCGATTCTCAAACAACACCAAATCGGGCTGCACATCAAAAGGGAAGATCTGCTTTTTCCAAATCTCTCCGGAAACAAATACCGAAAGCTAAAATACAACCTTGAAAATGCCAGAGCTCAGGGGTACAAAACCCTGGTTACCTTTGGAGGGGCTTACTCAAATCACCTCCATGCTACGGCTGCGGCGGGTAGGCAATACGGGTTTCAGACCATTGGTTTTGTGCGGGGGGCCGAACTCGGAGCGAAACCGCTTAACCCGACCCTGACCCAGGCCAGGGATTGGGGAATGCAGCTCAGATTCCTCAGCAGGCAGGACTACAGGCTCAAGGCTGAACCGGATTTTCTGAAATCTCTTGAGCGGGATTTAGGACCGGTATACGTACTCCCGGAAGGGGGTACAAATGAACTAGCTGTCAAAGGATGTGCAGAGATTCTCGGAGCCTCAGATGATGCCTTTACCCATATTTGTTGTCCGGTAGGAACAGGGGGCACGCTTGCAGGACTCGTCCGATCGGCGGATCAGCAACAGCGCGTTCTGGGATTTCCGGCACTTCGGGCGGCTGACTTTGAAGCAGCCCTTAAAAAATGGATTCCGCAGACCAATTGGTCTCTTGTTTCCCAGTATCATTTTGGCGGATATGGTAAAATCACCAACGAACTGATTTCCTTTATCAATGATTTCAAAGCACAAACAGGGATTCCCCTGGATCCCGTCTATACAGGAAAAATGGTTTTCGGAATTATTCAGGAAATCGGCCTTAGCCTCCTGCCTGCGGGTAGTAAGATACTCGCTATCCACACCGGAGGGCTTCAGGGAATTGCCGGGATGAATATGCAATTGAAGAAAAAGAACTTACCTTTGTTGCATCTATGAGACGGATTATTGGGATAGCAGGCCTTTCATTGCTGGTACTCACCGGCTGTATTTCCAAGAAAAAAACGACCTATGCCAACAAATCGGGAAAGGCGGAAAAATCATCGAAGGCCAAGGAAAAATCTTCAGAAAAGGCAGCTGAAGCTGCTGACACTTTTGTTTTTATAGAGGTGGATTCGCCGGAGGAATACATCCGGACTTTTGCACCCCTGGCACAGTCGGAAATGCGGACCCATGGCATCCCTGCGAGTATTAAGCTCGCCCAGGGATTGCTCGAAAGCGGTTTTGGCAGGGGTGAGCTCGCCAGAAAGACAAATAATCACTTTGGGATCAAATGCCACGTAGGCTGGGAAGGGGATTACGAGCGGCATGATGACGACGAGCGGGATGAATGTTTCCGCAGGTATAACCACCCCATGTATTCTTACCGGGATCACAGTCTATTTCTAACTACCCGATCCAGATATGGTTCCCTTTTTGACTTACCCCAGGACAACTATAAGGCATGGGCCCGGGGTTTGAAAAAGGCGGGTTACGCCACCGACCGCCGGTATCCCGAGAAACTCATTGAACTTATCGAACGGTACGATCTTGATCAATACGATGCCGAGGTCCTCGGTAAACGCTACAAGTCAGGCCGCAATACCTCCCTTAGCGGTTACAATTCCTACAGGGTTCAGGAAGGGGATACCCTGTATGCGATTTCAAGACGTCACTATGTCTCCGTGGAGGAATTAATGCGCCTCAACGGATTAAAATCCAATGAGATCTCCGTAGGGCAGGTCTTAAAAGTTCCATCACAAAAAGTAAAATAACACTATGCGATATGAACGCAGCAGCGCATTATTCCGCGCTGCCTATAATGTATTACCGGGAGGGGTCAATTCGCCGGTCCGTGCCTTTCAGGCCGTTGGGGGTACCCCTGTTTTTGTAAAGGAAGCCAAGGGCGCTTATTTTATCGATGAAGACGGGAATCGCTTTGTAGACTTTATCGCTTCCTGGGGGCCATTGCTTTTTGGCCATGCCTTTGAACCGGTATTGGAGGCAGTAATCGAGAGGACGCGCAAGGGGACGTCATTTGGAATGCCAACCGCCCTTGAGACGGAACTCGCGGAGAAGGTCATTTCCATGGTGCCAAATGTGGAAAAAGTACGCTTTGTCAATAGTGGTACTGAGGCGTGTATGAGCGCCGTACGCCTGGCCCGTGGATATACCGGTCGCGATAAAATCATAAAGTTTGCGGGGTGCTACCACGGGCATGCCGATGCCTTCCTGATTCAGGCGGGTAGTGGGGCGGTTACCTTTGGAAGCCCGAACAGTCCGGGTGTAACCCCAGGGACCGCAAAGGATACCCTTCTGGCCACATATAACGACCTTGAGAGTGTCGAAACGCTGGTCTCGGCAAATACCGGAGAAATCGCCGCATTTATCCTTGAGCCGGTGGCCGGGAATATGGGGTGTATCCCACCTGAAAAAGGATTTCTGGAAGGTCTGAGGGAACTTTGCACCCGTAAGGGCATCGTCTTGATTTTCGATGAAGTAATGACCGGATTTCGGCTTGCCCCGGGCGGAGCTCAGGAGGCCCTGGGTATTCGGGCAGATATCGCTACGTTCGGTAAAGTCCTGGGAGGTGGTTTGCCGGTCGGGGCATTTGCTGCATCAAGGGAAATTATGCGTCATCTGGCCCCTGAAGGACCGGTTTACCAGGCTGGAACCCTAAGCGGGAATCCACTTGCGATGGGAGCAGGGCTTGCAATGCTCACTGCCATTGAGAAAGATCCTGAAGTGTTTACCCGCCTGGAACAAAAAACGGCTTACCTGCATAAAGGCCTCGAAAAGGCACTCGATTCCAAAGATGTGCCGGTTCAAATCAATCGATTTGGTTCGATGATCTCAGTTCATTTTACAGATGCCAAAGTCCGGGATTTTGAATCTGCGGCCAAAGGGAATAACGATTACTTTAAAACCTATTTTCACGGAATGCTGGACCGGGGGGTGTACCTTCCGCCAAGTGCATTTGAGAGCTATTTTCTCAACGACGCCCTTTCCTACGAGGATCTCGATCTGGCGATTGAGGCGGCTTCTCAAAGCATGGGTTAACTCTCGAGGATACTACGGTAACAGAAATAAAAAAGCAGGACCTGGTCCTGCTTTTTTTTATGCTCGTGTTATCGGGGTCCTTCCATTCTCCGGGACTTAGAGCGGTGCTTCCGTTTAGCCATTTTCTTTTTGTGTTCAGTGTGCCAGGCTTCAAACTGGGGATCCGTCAGAATGCCCCTGAGGTCTTTTTGAAATGCGATTTCCCTGTCCAGCCACTGATTCATCCGGGCAAACCGCTCTTCCGAATCTTCAGCTTTGTGATCGTTTTCTTCCGGCTTTCGATTTTCACGACTCTCCAGACGCGTATCAAGGTGTTTTTTAAGCACGTCTTCCAACCGGACTTGCTGCTGTTCATCCAGGCCGAGCGCAAGGGTCATTCGTTTGGATTCGATAGTAGCCTGCTGCGCCGTGGAAAGTTGCGTTTGAGATTCACCCCTCTGGGAGTGCTTTTGGGATTTGTGCTGTGCGTGGACTCCAAAACCAAGAAGGAGTGCGCAAAGTGCAATAGCTTTTTTCATGTGTTCGATTTTAAGGTGTTTCTACCTTAGAATCACATTTAGCCTGCACGTTTAATGGGTAGTGTTGATTTTGTAAAAGATTTAACAGAAGTGGTAATGTGGGAATTGCCGGGGTGTAGCGCTTTAATCAGTGCTGATTACAGCAGGGTATCCTGGTCAGAGAAATCGAGGGTCCCATTCATGGATATTTCCTGTGACTGTTTAATCGGTTCTGAACCCGTGCTATCATCCATCTGTTGATAGAGGACTGCACTGAGGATAAAGGCAAAAAGATAAATCAGGCTTTTGACTTTGTAGTTCATGATTTTGGGGGTTTTGATTATGAATCCAAATTAGAAATTCAAACAGCACCTATTTTTCTTTTGTTGTAAGGCAGGGGTATTTTGTTGGGAAAGGGTGAAAACCTGTGGGCAACTTCGAAAAGCCCTTTTGGAAAAAGCCCTTCGAAATTGCCGTTTATCGGTTTTTTAGGAGTTTCGCAGATTCCTGCCAGGTCTAGCGCGGATTCAGGATTGTTTCAATCCGGTCTGCAACATCCTCCAGATGATACCTTGTCATCGCATCTGAACTTCTGCCTGCAGCCGTACGGGCCTGACGTTGAATTCGGCTGAGCTCAGCACGGGCCACAGATCGGATATCGGACTGACTCGTATTTAAAGCTGTGGATTTACGGTACCCGCCCCGGTCATTCGCCCTGCTTTGATTTTCTGCAGTGAGCAGATAGTGCAGCCGGTCTATATGCGCTTTTTGGAGGTTCCTTCTGTAGGTGTCAATTTTGGCTCCATCAGAGAGCTCAGACCAGAGTCCGGTTCTCAAATCCTTCATCATTTCGGCAAGGCTATAGGCGTCATCCCCGTTCAGGGCTTCATCCTCAATTAAACGGGCCATTTTACCCAGGCTCAGTACATTGTTCAGGGTACGAACCTGAAGCCCTCTTATCCGCTCAACAGCTCCGGAGTATTCAATACGCCCGAAAATGTCATTATCCAGCAGCCACTCCGGGGTTTCGAACAGTTGTTCATGTAAAAATTCCATGCATTTTTCCTGGTGCTCACGGGGTACATGGGTGTAAACGGGCCCCTCCTGATCATAGGTTTTGTGGTTTTCATACACCCCGCCTATATTGTTGGACACATGACCCATATAACGCCTGTACTGGCTGATGACCTGTCCGTAGAGCTCGTCGAGATCGTCGTAATCCTTCCCTTTTTCTTCAGTCCATTCGATCAGGTTGGGAACGATACGCTGCAGGTTCATGATGCCATAGGTGCTCGCCCGTACGGCATCATCTCCCAGGTCTTCGGTTTGAGAACTTGGGTCCACCACATCTCCGATCTGCTGATGGCCGAAACGGTATAGCGGATCCCCGGCGTGTTCCAGTATCCAGGCATCGAGAATGGGCTTTTCTTCTTCGGGACTCTTACCGGGAAGCGGCTTATAGCCCCACCGGATCGCGTATTTGTCGTAGATACCAATATTAGGCATTAAGGCAACACCCTCATCTCCGGGCTGGGCTACGTAGTTAAAACGCGCATAGTCCATAATAGAAGGGGCAGTGCCGTACTTTTTTGTGAACTCGGCAGATCTGAGCGAATCTACGGGGTATGCAACACTGCTTCCCATATTGTGTGGAAGGCCTAAAGTGTGTCCCACCTCGTGGGAAGAGACAAAACGAATCAATCGGCCCATTACGGCATCCTCAAAATCGACTTTTTGTGCATCGGGGTTAATCGCTGCGGTTTGCACAAAAAACCATCCCCTGAGCAAGCTCATTACATTGTGGTACCAATTGATGTCGGATTCCAGGATTTCGCCACTTCTCGGATCACTCACATGGGGTCCGCTGGCATTTTGTACAGGGGAAGCCAGATATCGGACCACGGAATACCGGACATCTTCCGGAGACCATTCGGGATCTTCCTCAGGACTTGGCGGGTCTTTTGCGATAATCGCGTTTTTAAAGCCAGCTGCTTCAAAGGCCTCCTGCCAGTCCTCAATCCCCTGCTTAATGAAAGGGACCCATTTTCTGGGGGTTGCCCTGTCAATGTAATACACTATGGGCTTTTTAGGCGCTACGAGTTCGCCCCGGTTAAACTTTTCCAGGTCCTCCTCCCTGACTTCAAGACGCCAACGGTCCAGAAAACGAACCGTCTCACTTTTTTGGGCTTCAAGGCCGTAATCCAGCTGTCCACGGGCAAACCAGCCTACCCTGCGGTCAAAATATCTTTTTTTCATGGGTTCTTCCGGAAGCAAAATCATCGAATTATTGATTTCGATGGAAATGGAACCAAGGCTTGTGTTGGAAGGGGGGTTCGAGGCATTATAGGTTTTTACATGCCTGCCCTCGATATTCAGGGGGTAGCTGCGTACGGACTCTATGTAACTTCTGTTGTCATCGAGGCGGGTCACTTTATAGTTTTTGCGGTAGCGTTCGGGCATACCCAGCGCTTTTACATCCTTGGTGAAGAGTTCATCCATTTGGATTACGGTAACCGAATTCAGGGAATCCTCCTTGACTGCTTTGATGTCAAAGGCATACAGGACCGGTTCGAAATTCGAATTCACCACAGCCTCGTGTACCGGGAGGGAGTCAGCGGCAACCACATCATGGCTGACGACACGAAGGAGTACTTGGGTTGGCCTTTTTTCCCATCTAAGGACCTGGGTATTAATTTTTCCACCACCGAAGCCTATGCCAGAAGCTGTTTTGGCTATCCGACTAACCATGAGCATTTCCCGTCCGAACAGGGAGTCTGGTATTTCGTAATACCATTTGTCTTCGATCTGGTGTACATCAAAAAGGCCCTGGTCTGTTATTGCATCCTCGGTGATAACCTTAGCGTAGGGCTTAATGCCGTTTTTAGATTTTTTATCCTCGCTTTTTGGCGTTTCCGCTGAGGTTTTCTCCTTCTTTTTAAAGAGTTGTGCATTGGCCGGCTGAAGCGATCCGAAAAGGAGGAAGGCCAGTAAAGCCAGCGGCATTGGGGGTTTTAAAAACATTTCTGGAGCGTAATTTTTGAGGTTCGCCCGCAAAGAACTTAATTTTAAGGAGAATTTTATGTTAATGGAATATTAAGGTCAGGAACCCCTAATTTAAAATACTAATGGGCCTCCAGGGTTTAGGAAGCTGTTCGCCGGCAAAGGGTAATGGCCTTTTAAGGCCGGAAAATCTTTTTAGGGGATATGCCCAAATCAAGAACGTGTAACAAATTGGCAATTATCACGTCTATTAATGTAACAGCCTCGATTACTATGTGTTGAGATTAGTTGAAGGCATCTACATAGGATGGTACTGCGCAATACGGTCCACTTTTGAATTAGTTAGCTGGAAGGCCCCTGTCAACACGGGGGTTTTGCATTTTTCAGAAGAGGAGTGGCATCACAAATTGAAAGATGAGTACGAGCAGGACCACTGAAATGAAATTGAGGATCACTCCTACACGGGCCATTTCGTGAACCTTGATATATCCACTGGCAAAAACGATTGCATTGGGAGGTGTGGCCATCGGCAGCATAAAGGCGCAACTGCTCGCAATGGTCACCGGGATAAGCAGATGAAGCATTGGGATATCCAGGCCAATGGCTATACCTGCGACAACGGGTGCAAGGACGGCTACAAGGGCCACATTGCTCATGAGTTCGGTCATAAAAAGCATGAGGAGGATCAGCAGGAATGCGGTAAAAACTATGGGCACATCGGCAGTGGCAATAGCTGAGGAAACCAGATCTACAATACCGCTTGCAGACATCCCCCGGGCAAGGGCGAGCCCGCCCCCAAAAAGGATCAGGATTCCCCATGCGAGACGGGTAGTATCTTTCCACTCGAGGATAAATTGCCCTTTTCTAAGATTGAAGGGAATTGCAAAAAGGGAAATCGCAGCCAGCATGCTTATGCCCGTATCAGAGAGTCCCAGACCGGGTATCCATTGGTTGATCAGGGTCCGGAATATCCATAAGAACACCGTAACTCCAAAAATGTAAAGCACCATTTTTTCCCTGGGACTGGGCGGCCCCAGTTTATGTAATTCATCCCGGATCACAGATTGGGATGCGCCGAATTTCAGACCTCTGCACGGAAACATCCATTTGACCAGTACCAGGTAGGAAATCCCGATAAGGATGATCGAAATTGGAAGGCCGATGGTCATCCAGCGCAGAAATGAAATTTCAATCTGGTACTCATTTTCCAACAACCCGATCAAAACAGAATTGGGCGGGGTTCCTATAACCGTTGCAATCCCCCCGGCATTTGCAGAAAATGCAATCCCCAGCATGACGCTTAGGGCAAAATTCTTGTCTTTTTTCGTAAAGCCATCCTCGTCCTGAATCAGGAGTTGGATTACGGACAGGGCAATAGGCAGCATTACGACCGTACTGGCCGTGTTACTGATCCACATGCTCAGGGAGGCAGTGGCAATCATAAACCCAAGAATGACTTTTTCGGGGGTAGTCCCCGTCAGGTTTATAATCGTCAAGGCAATTCTTCGGTGAAGATTTACTTTTTCCAAAGCAAGTGCCAGCACAAACCCGCCGAAGAAAAGAAAAATTATAGGACTTCCGTAATTCGCACCTACATCCGTGAGCGGCATGACACCCAGGAGCGGAAACAGCAGCAGGGGCAGCAGGGCAGTTACCGAGATGGAAACGGCTTCGGTAATCCACCAGACGATCATCCAACTGGCCGTGGCTAACACGGCATTGGCTTCGGGATGGCCGGGTATCAGGTCCGGTATCAGGCTCAGCACAACAAATAGTAGAGGCCCGAGAATTAATCCGATGGATTTTGACAGGTGCATGCGCCCTAAGATACTACGACTCTTTTAAATAACACATCAGGGTTTCACCCTCTTTGGAAACGGAGGCTAACCCCAGCTTGGTCAGGCCCTTGATCGCCTTATCCCAGGCTTTGTTACTAAGCCCGGCCTGCTCTTTGAGCTTTGCCAGAGGGAGCGGGGACTCGGCTTTTAAAAGTGCGCGTATGGTTTTTTCCTGTTCCGAAAGGTCGAGGGGTTTCTTTTCGGGCCGCATTTGAGGAAAAAACAGGACCTCCTGTATGGAGGCATTATTTGTCAGTAACATCACCAGGCGGTCGATTCCGATTCCAATCCCGGAAGTAGGCGGCATTCCGTATTCCAGAGCCCTGAGAAAATCCTGATCGATAAACATGGCCTCATCATCCCCTTTTTCAGAAAGCTGAAGTTGTTCTTCAAAACGTTCCCGCTGGTCGATGGGATCATTCAACTCCGAATAGGCATTGGCGATTTCCTTCCCGTTTATCAGGAGTTCAAAACGTTCGGTAAGCCCGGGTTTGGATCGGTGCTCCTTGGTCAGGGGGCTCATTTCCCTGGGATAGTCAATGATAAAAGTGGGCTGTACGTAGTGATGCTCGCAGAAATCCCCGAAAATATGATCGATAATTTTTCCTGAACCCATGGTAGGGTCGAGTGGAAGTTCCAGTTTTTCTGCAACTTCCCTCAGTTCCGTTTCCGCCATCCCAGTGAGATCATAACCCGTATGGGTTTCGATGGCCTCGAGCATTGGCACCCGGGGATAGGGGGCTTTGAAATTTATTTCCTGTTCCCCTACCGAAACCTGGGTGCTTCCTGTAGTTTCAACTGCTACTTTTTCAAGTAATTGTTCGGTAAGCTCCATCATCCAATTGTAGTCCTTGTAGGCCACATAGAGTTCCATTACCGTAAATTCCGGATTATGGGTACGGTCCATCCCCTCATTTCTGAAATCCTTGGCAAACTCGTAGACCCCTTCAAAGCCACCTACGATGAGGCGCTTCAGGTAGAGTTCATTGGCAATGCGCAGGTAGAGCGGAATGTTCAGGGCATTGTGATGGGTGACAAACGGCCGGGCAGTCGCCCCTCCCGGGATGGGCTGTAATATTGGCGTTTCTACTTCCAGATACCCTTTGTCATTAAAAAAAGTTCGGATGCTGTTCGTTATCCGGGTGCGTTTAATAAAGGTTTCCCGCACCTGGGGATTGACCACCAGATCCACATAGCGTTGTCGGTACCTTAGTTCCGGGTCGTTAAATTCATCATAGACACGGCCCTCGGCATCCTTCTTGGGCAGGGGCAGGGGTCTGAGCGCCTTGCTCAAAACCGTCAGGCCCGTTACCAGGACTGTCTTTTCACCCACTTGTGTTTTAAAGAGTGTGCCTTCAACGCCGATGATATCTCCGATGTCAAGGAGCTTTTTATACACTTCGTTGTAGAGGGTTTTATCTGCGCCCGGACAGAGTTCGTCCCGGTTGAAGTACAGCTGAATCCGCCCTTCGCTATCCTGTAATTCTGCAAAAGAAGCCTTTCCCTGAATACGTCGTGACATCAGCCTTCCGGCAAGGACCACCTTCCGGCCTTCTTCGAAGTTTTCATGAATGTCGATCGTTTGTTCCGTAACCGAAAACATGGCGGCGGGATATGGATCGATACCCAGCTCCCTGAGTTGCTTTAGTTTCTCTCTTCGTACGATTTCCTGCTCAGAAAGTTGCATGTCCTAAAGATTTAAGCCGCAAAATTACATTATTTAAAAAAAGCGGAAAGCTGGTTGTTATTAATTGATGGAATCTGTGAACGCCTACGGGTCATTTATGATAAAACTCATAGAATTTATAGCCTCTTATCGCTTCTTTTGTCTATTAATTTCTCGGGCACTTTTATCTCCAAAACACCGATATGGAACTGACCCGAAAAATAGCACAATGAGAACCTGATACTATAAAATAAACTGGATTATGAAAAATCACATATTTGCATTCCTGCTGATACTTGGAGGGATATTGACCCTCACCAGCCAGGAACTGGCTCCGTACATTAAAGTTGTTGAAACTCAGGAAACGATAGAAACCGTTTCTGAAAGGATTTTGAATGCCCTGAATCAGGAGGGATTTGAGGTGTTGGGAACCTACCACCCTGCCAACAAGGGATCCCTGAAAGTAATCGCATTTACCCGAAAAGATCTAAAAAACACAGTGGTAAAGGTCGCTGACCGCGGAGCGCTCGGCGCTGTAATGAAGGTGGGCCTTGTGGCTAAAGAAGGAAAGGTTACCGTGTCCTGTACCAATCCTGACTACCTTTTAAGGGCTTATTTGCGAGAGGCATACGGAACCTACAAAAGTACACTGGAAGCTTTTACCGCAGATCTGAATACAGCCTTGTCGTCTATCGGTGCCGATTTCAAACCCTTTGGAGGAACCGTGGAGGCGGACAAGCTAAAGGATTATCATTACAAAATAATGATGCCGTATTTTACCGATCCGGTGACGCTGGGGGAATACACCTCTTTTGAGGAGGGCCTAAGGACCATTGAAAGCAATCTTAAAGCGAAGAAAGGTAATACCCTAAAAGTGTATCAACTGGTTTACCCGGACAGAAAAATTGCTGTCTTTGGGGTCGGCCTCATGGACAAGGAGGATGGCGAAGCCCATTTCTTGCCCATAATCGGAGAGGAACATGTGGCCGCAATGCCCTATGAGATTATTTTACAAAACAACACGGCCACCATGCTTCATGGTAAATACCGGATCGCCCTGCATTGGCCGGATTTAACCATGGGGACCTTTATGAAAATAATGAGCACGCCTGGCGATATTGAAGACGCCCTCGAAGCAGTTTGTATGCCTTTGGGCTCGGGTTCCTGAAAGGGAGATCCAGGATGGTGTCCCAGCAGGAGTGCTTTGTTGGGTTAGAACAAAAAGCCCCTTTAAATTTTTGAGGGGGTTTTTTGTGTTAAGGTGTAACAATTGCGGCGGTTTTGTGTCCAATAAGCAAATCAATTGCGATTTTTGCGGCTATGAGTTTCCTGCGAGTGTTACTGGCTATTATTTTCCCCCCCTTATCTGTCATTGGAAAGGGGTGTGGCTCTTTTCTGATCGTATTCCTGCTTACCCTTTGCGGTTGGGTTCCCGGGGTTATCGCTGCCCTCGTTATCCTCAATAATCCTAATTAAGCTTCCGTACCTTTGTAACATGAATAAAGTTATCACCTATGAGGACCTGGGCTTCAGGGATTACAAAGAAGTTTGGGAATACCAGGAGGAGCGTTTTCAGGAAATCCTGAATATCAAAATTCAGAACAGGAGGCAAGGAACCCAGTTGCCTACCCCCAACCACTTTATTTTTGTGGAACACCCTCATGTGTATACCCTGGGGAAAAGCGGGGACCTCGGTAATTTACTGGTTTCGGAAGCGGAACTCTCCCAGAGGGGTGCAAATTTCTACAAGATCAACAGGGGAGGGGATATTACTTACCATGGTCCCGGACAGGTGGTGGGCTATCCGATCCTGGATCTGGATAATTTTTTTACCGACATTCACAAATACCTCCGTTTTCTGGAGGAAATGGTTATTCGAACCCTCGGGGATTACGGTTTGGAAGGCAGGCGCTCTGAAGGGGAAACCGGCGTTTGGCTCGATGTGGGGACACCTCAGGCCCGTAAGATATGTGCGATGGGTGTGCGGGCCAGCCGTTGGGTCACCATGCACGGTTTTGCACTTAATGTAAACACCGACCTCTCCTATTTCGATTTGATGATTCCCTGCGGGATCAAGGGGAAGGGGGTTACGTCCCTGAGTGCGGAATTGGGCCGTCATATACCCATGACCGAGGTGAAATCGAGGTTAAAAAAACACTTTCGAACCTTATTTGAAACGATTCCTGAATAAGACTGGGTAACCAGCTGCTTATCGTCGAACCCGGTATACGCGTATACCGTTATCCCGATAGGGAACAACCAGTTCGGGATTCCGGTCGTTGTCTATATCTGCGATATCCGCCAGGCCATTGCCCTCTACCGGGAAACCGGAGAGCTCCTTTGCGGTACTTCGGAAGAGATGTACCTGCTGGCTTTGCAGATCGGTAACGGCCACATAGATAATGTCGTAGAGGTAAAACAGTTGGGGTGGGGTGTAGACCCCGAGTTCCAATGTGGCTTCATTCGCCTTGACGCGGAATCGGTTGTCATCCATCAGGGTCAGGGTTTTGGTGCTCGCATCCATACCGTGATCCGGGCTCAGGTTCAGGGCGGTTCGGCCGATCTTACCACGGGTATCGATACTGATGAGGTTTCCTTTTCGATCTGTAAATGCAAAGCCGTTTCGGTATCCGAAGACCCCATTTGCCGAAAATTCGAAGCGTTCCTTCACGCTGATCCGACGATCCCCAACACGGTTCAGGATCTTGAGCTCACCGCTCTCGAGCTGAAATACGAGGTAATCCCTGCTTCCAAATCTAAAGTGCTTTGGCTCGGAGATCACAGGGCTTCCGGTATCCTTCAGTTTAAAACCCGAAACAGTCCTGCCCTGTCCGTCGAACATATAGACTTTCGGCCCCTGGGTGACCAGCAGGCGATAATTTCGATTTTGTTCATAATCGAAAACTGCAAGAGGGTTCAGGTTACCGCCTTTAAAGGTCTTGGGGAAAGGAGATACTTCTTTCCCGTTCCGATCGAGAACCATCAGTTTGTCGCTTGTGGTAAAGGCCATTTGCAGTCGGCCATTTCGAAAGAGGTCTACCTGTTTGATATCGCCCTGGACGGGGCTTCCAAGATCTTTTTTCCATCGCAGTACGCCGGAGTTCGAAAAGAGATAAAGGGTGTTTTTTTCATCCTGAACGACAATATCCATGGATCCGTCCCGATGATTTTTAAGGAACTGCGGCCGCGTGATTGCAGGAGCTTCAAGGTCTGCGGTGAACACTTCTTCTACCCCGTCATTACCCCTGCTCAGGAAATCCTTATCCAGAAAGAGATAAGAACCGATACTAAAGGATTTCTCAAGGTTCCATTGGGACCCGAGAATATATCCGTCCGGGAGTTTTTTAAACAAGGCTGATGAGAGTTCCGTCACAACCGGGGAACTGGCAATCAGCTCAGAGGTTGCAGGATTCTTTGAAATAAGGAGTACACTGGATTCGGATGCCAGTGAAGGATTCAGTTTTTCGAATTCCGGCGTGGCCTCAAAAGTATCCTTGCGATTCTTGTGGCTGATCAGGCCCTGCATCGCTTCCAGGGATGCCGAGAAGATAAAAGTATCTTCGAGGGTGGCATAGAATCGTGGGGTGGGTAAATTCGGGAGCAAATGGACAAAAGTATCATGCAGCAGATTGGTTTCCTCCAGGGTGTAAATCAGAACCCCTTGAAAATCTGTGCCTTCACCCTTGAAAGGACGTAATTCTTCTTCGATCACCGAAGCATTCAGGGTATGTAGAATCAGGATTTGAGAATTGCCAACTTCGACAGCACTGAGCTGTTCCACACTTTCCAGCAGGAGTAGATTTGGATTTTCGTTTTTGAGCAGAATAGCTTGATTATCTCTAAATCGCCCGGGTTCCTGGAGGGTATAGCAAATCCAGCTGTCTGCATTGCCCGGAATCATTGAGGCAGCCCTTTGAAGGGGTAAAGCTGGAATGGAGCGGAGCAGGTTAGCAGACACTTTGGTGCTGTCCGTCTCGGTTTCCATGCGCTGAAACCCGAGGGAATTCCTGCCGGCAAGCATATCATATGACGACCAGCCCCCTGCATTTCGGGACTTCTTTTGAATCGGGATATCGTTGAAAGGGTCCTGAGTTCCCTGGGCGAGTAACAGGGTGGCCATAGCTGTAGGACCTGAGGCAGCCAGTGTTTTCTGAATACCTTCGGGCCTGTCAGCCGGCTCCCGCAGTACCCGATTAAGATAGCGTTGGGAGGAAGCGAGTACTGGAACATTGTGAAAATGGGCAAAGTGGAGGTTTGTACTGTCAGGCAAATCCCAAAGTGGTGAAGATGCCTCTGATCCGCTGGCCAAAGTCGTATCGGTCACAACCTGAAGCCCGGGGAGCAGCAATAACCACTCTCCCGGGTCCATAAGCGAATCTCTCAAAACGAGGAGGGATCCGGCAGGTGGATCCAATTCCAGGACGGTTTGCAGGGATTGTCGCCATGGGATGGCCTCACTGCCCAGAAATGTATTCAGAAGTTCTGAATTCCGATACTCCGAAATAAATTGCTCTGGCTTATTGATTTTCATGACCAGTGTCGCAGAGCTGGGAATGAGTTCTTCTGACTGAACCGTTTCTGGTATTTCCGGGGCGCAGGCCACGAAATACATCATGCTAACGAAAAGGAGGAATCTATATGTGTACATCCCGGGATTTTCTTCCAGCAAAAGTACTATCTAGTAGTTGATTTTCAACTGTTCTTCCTTTAATCTGAAACTTTTTCGATGGTGAGGTGTCGGCCCATATTTTAACAAGGCATCCCGGTGCGCCTGAGTAGGGTATCCCTTATTGCGGGCCCAATGATACTCAGGAAACTCCTTATCAAGGGCTCTCATAAGGTCATCCCTGCTGGTTTTTGCAAGTATAGATGCTGCGGCGATATTCATAAAGCGGCCGTCTCCCCGAACGAGACATTGATGGGGTATTTTACCATAGGGCTTAAAACGGTTACCGTCCACAGCAATGGCAAGAGGCCGAGGTTGAAGCTGGTCGAGTGCCTGGTGCATCGCCTCGATAGAGGCGTTTAGTATATTGATGCGGTCAATTGTCGTATGAGAAACATGCGCAATACCGTAGGAAATGGCCGATTCTCGGATAAGGAAAGCCAGTTCTTTCCGATGGGCCTCGGAGACTTTTTTGGAATCGTTGAGGAGCGCATGCTCAAAACCCTCCGGAAGGATGACTGCTGCTGCCGTAACGGGGCCGGCAAGACAGCCTCTTCCCGCTTCATCTGTACCAGCTTCGAGGAAACAATTGTAGAAGGGTTTAAGCATATTTAAGTTTACGCAAACGTTTTGTTTAATTAAAAAAGAATAATATTCAACAAAAAAGTTAAAGTTTTGATGAATATGCAGATAATTTTCAAAAATAGAATGGAAAATGTAAAAGAAGGGAATTCTTTAACATTTGAGCGTTGAGAGGGGCGAACTTCTTTGGAAAAGTTACACAGAATTGAGATTTTTGCGACGGCTAATTCAAAACATCAATTAAATGAGATCAAAACTTTCATGGATTCTAACACCGCTTTTGGTGCTATTGAGTCTTTCTTTCTCCTTTGCACAGGAGAGAGCGGTTTCGGGTAATGTAGTGGACCAGGATAATGTCCCGTTACCCGGAGTTTCGGTGGTTGTAGTAGGTACAGCCCGGGGAACACAAACAGACTTCGATGGGAACTACTCCATCAGGGTAAATTCTAATGAGACGCTTCGCTTTACTTACATTGGGCAGAAAACCGTTGACAGAAATGTCGGAACGGCCAATGTCATCAATGTTCAGATGCAGGAAGATGCTGAGGCACTTGAAGAAGTAGTAGTTCAGGGGTACCGTACTGCTACCAGGGAAAAATCCAGTATTGCTTCCCAAACGGTTTCTGCCGAAACCATTGAGAACCGACCCAATGCTAACGTGATTCAAACCCTATCCGGTCAGGTAGCGGGTCTGGACATCAGCACGGGAAGTGGTCAGCCGGGAGCGGCTCCAACAGTTCGGCTGCGTGGTGTGAACTCCATTAACGGAAACACGGCTCCGCTTTACATCATCGATGGCACACCCGTAGATGAGGACAACTTCAGGAGTATCAACCCTCAGGACATCGAATCTGTCGACGTACTTAAGGATGCTGGTGCTACCGCTGTTTATGGTAACAGGGGTGCAAACGGGGTTATCCTGATCAAAACCAAGAGAGGAAAATTCAACACACCTCTTGCGATTAATTATACAGGTATCTTAAGTTACAGTAGCCTGCAGGATAACGACTACAACCTGATGGATTCCCAGGAACAATTGACTCTGGAGAATCAGAGAGGTGCCGGAAGGGGTGCTACACTTACTCCCCAGGAAATTGCAGCTGCCCCAACTTTTGACTGGGCGGATTTCTTTTTCAGAACAGGTCTTACGCAGAACCACAACCTCACCTTACAAAGTGGGGGTAAGAATTTCACGCAGTTTACCTCTCTGGGGTATTTTGATCAGGAAGGTATTCTTCAGGATTCTGACCTGAAGCGTTTCAGCATCCGGAACAATGTTACCGGTAGGTCCGAAAATGAGCGCTTCAACTATGGGACAAACCTCTCCATTAACTATTCTGAATCCAACGAACCGAATGCGATTGGTGGTTCCGGTATTAACAGGAACTATATCCTTGGGGCCTATCAGTCCGTTCCTTACATCACACCGGACGATTATACCAATGGTGAAGACTTACTTTCTCCACTGTTGTTTTCCAATACACCACTGTTCTTATTGGACAGGTTGCTCACTTATACCAGGAGGGAAGACGAGGTTAAGATCATCGGGAGTTTTGATGCCCACTACAAAATCACTCCTGAACTCACTGCAAATATTGTAATGAGTGCGGATTATCAAAGTGAATTCCTCACCCGGGCTGAAGGACCCGAGTCTTTCAACGCCCTTCTTTTTGGAGGTGCAGAGAACCCGACTTCTGGTTTCCAGCAACAATCAAGTACACGCCAGTTTACCTATAACCAGGTAACTTCCCTGAACTATGCAAATAGCTGGGGACGTCACTCAGTAGATGCTGGGGTTTATACGGAATACTTTAAAGCACACTTCCGGCAGTTTGGTTATTTTGCCAATGGTTTGGATCCCAAGACCTTCTATCCGGGAGATGGTTCCGGTCTGATCCCGGTCCGCTTCGACCAGGACGCTCAGGCACTTCTTTTCGTCGATACGGCTAATGCTCAAATCCTCAACGCTGGACTCTTCTCGTACTTTGCGCAAGCAGATTACGATTATGACACGCGTTATGGGTTTACGGGGACGATTCGTCGGGATGCTTCCTATCGTTTTGCAGGAAGTAACAAATGGGCGACCTTCTATTCTGTTGCCGGTCGCTGGAACATCCACAATGAGGCCTTTATGGATGGATCGGTTTTCGATCAGTTGAAACTCCGTGCCTCTTATGGTACAGCGGGTAACCAGCGAATTTCTGGAACAACCTACTTCTCTGCTCCTGACCTTACGGAAAACTTTTTCGCAACGGGTACAGGTTATGCGAATCAAAACTCACTTTTCCTGAGCCAGATTGCAAACACCACGCTGAGATGGGAAACCGTAACACAATTCGATGTGGGGGTTGACTTTCAAATGTTCGACTCTAAGGTTAGAGGAACTGTGGATTACTATGACAAGAAGACGTCAGACCTTTTCCAGAGCACTCCGGTTTCCGCTATTAACAGTGTAACCTCCCTGGATGCGAACACAGGGGAACTTTTTAACCGCGGATTTGATTTTACCCTGAATTGGGATGTGATCCGCAGCACCAAGGCTGATGGGTTTAACCTGACCTTGAACGGAGTCGGAAACTTTAACGAAACCGAAATCGCTAACGTTCCTACAGACAACGGAGAGGTTTTAAATGCAAATGACAACCGTGTAGGACTTAGAAATGGTGGTGTTTTCAATGAATACTTCCTCCTGCGTTATGCAGGCGTTAACCCTGCAAACGGGAATCTTTTATTCCTCACTGCAGACGGAGATGTTACAGAAAACCCTGATGCAGATACGGATCGGGTTTGGCTTGGTAAAAACCTTATTCCGAAATGGCAGGGAAGTTTTGGATTCAATATGGATTTCAAAGGTTTCTTCATGACGACACAGTTCAATTATGTGACTGGTGTTGATCGATTTGACAATGACCTTTCAGGATTCCAGAACCCGGATAACATTGGGCAATTCCGAACTACCAGGGACTTGCTGCGGGCATGGACTCCAGAAAACCGTGTTACGGATATTCCCTCCTACGATGCGTTTAACCGTGCAGCGTTTACCTCAGACCGTTACCTGAGAGAAGCAGATTATGTACGTTTGAGATTCCTTCAGTTGGGATATAACTTCCCACAAAGGTTCATCGAGAAAACCGGTTTTTCCAGGCTTCGGATTTTTGGAAATGCGGAGAACCTGTTTACATGGACAAAGTGGAGAGGGTTTGACGCCGAGGCTCAAAATAACACCTCCAGGCTTTACCCAACCCCTCGGATAATTTCCTTAGGAGTTGAATTAGGATTTTAAAAAAACAGAGCGATGAAAAAAATTAAAAATATACTACTGACATTTGGTGCTGTTGCCGGCCTGGTTGCCTGTAACGACGCCATTGATATCCAACAGCCAGGACGTCTGGATGCAGAAGCAGCTTTTCAGTCTGTTGATGATTTGCAGGCCGGTTTGTTCGGAGTCTATGACAACTACGACATTTCAACGGACATAGCATTTCAGTCGATCTTTACGGATGAATTGTCTATCGGTTTTGACAATGGTGGTCAAGGTTTAGCCGATTACGGGTTTGTACTCAATGCGGGGAGCGCTGCTTCCCAGGTTTTCTGGACCAATGGGTACGATCAGCTCAATGCGGCTAACCGATTAATCGAGGCTGCTGAGAACCTGGATCCTGAGGAAATTGCAGAGGATCCTGAACTTTACGATCAGGTACTCGGTGAGGCTTATGCCTTGAGAGCATGGGGACATTTTATCCTCCTGTCTTATTACAGTACAGATTACGCAGATGATAGTGCATTAAGTGTTATCAATCTTGATTTTGTACCTACCATTGACCAGCAGTTGCTGAGAAATACGAATGGGGAGACTTTTGAACTGATCCAGGCAGACCTTAATCGGGCCAATGGGTTGTTATCGGATGATACCGCCAACAAGACACGTATCAACAAGGACTTCGTTACAGCGCTTAGAGCGCGAATTGCGGCATATCGTGAGAATTATGCGCTTGCAGCGACACTGAGCCAGCAACTGATCGATAAGTATCCTTTGGCTAACCGGGCGGAGTACGAAGCGATGTTCCTCGACGAGTCTGACGGTGAAGTCATTTTCAAACTTGAGCGTACGGCTAACGATAACTTTGACGGACAGGGAACGACAGGAAGCGCCTTTGCAGGTGGTTGGGCAGGTGCCCGATTTGCATTTGTTGACGCAACCCTTTCCGGATCGCCGTATTTCGAGATGGGACGATCTTTGTTCAACATTATCGATCCAAATGATGTTCGGTACGATGTTATCGTGGCCCCATCCAGTTTGATCGACCCGGATTATGAGGTAAACCAGAATCCGGCAACGGATATCCTGGTGATCCAGAAGTACCCCGGTTCTGAAGGACAACCGTTGATGAACGACCTGAAAATCTTCAGGTCTTCTGAGATGTATCTGATTCGTGCTGAGGCTGCTGTAGCCCAGGGGAATCTTGGCGTTGCCGCCGGGCTGATCAAAGACATCAGGGATGCCCGCTTTGGAGAAGACACAACCGCCCCAAGCTTTGGTTCCCAGACAGAGGCCTATGCAGCGATCCTTGATGAGCGAAGAGTAGAGCTGGCCTATGAAGGACACCGTTACCTGGACCTGAAGCGCCTTGGAGCACGGGCAAACCAGGGAGTGCTTAAGGATCCGATCGATTGTGCCTTTAATGGTGCGTGTACGCTTTCTGCGGATGATTTCAGATTTACACTTCCATTGCCAATTATCGAATTCAATGGAAACCCTGGATTGCGCGAGCAACAAAACCCAGGATACTAACCAATAAAAGCTAAAATGATGAAAAAATATTTTTATATCCTTTTTGCCAGCCTGGGAATGCTCGTGTCTTGCGAGGAAGACCTTGTGGTATACGATCCGGGTGCAGGTTATCTTCAATTTTCCAGCACTTCAGGGACAATTGCTGAAGGTGCTCCTGAAGGTCCCAATGTAACAACGGTTCTTGTAGGAGCCGGGGAAAACCCAAATGGGGTTACCGTTAATTTCACGGTAACTGCAGACGACCCTTCCAGGTTTGTTATTGAGCCATCAAGCGGTAGCCTCGAGATTCCTGCAGGAGAATTTAGCGGCGAAATCGTTATTACCCCTATTGACAATGTTGTTGTTGACGGGGATATGGATATCGTCCTTGAACTGACCACCGGAAGTAGCCTTCCAGTGGGAATTGATGGAACAGGGGTGGAATCTAATACAAGAACTGTGACCTTAATTGATGATGACTGTCCTGTAGACCTCGGTCAATTTACGGGTACTTTCGACGTGGACGAAGTCTTCACTTCTGGAGTAAACGAAGGCCTGACACTTTCAGGGGCTTTTGGTCAGAGTTATCAGATTGAGATGGTTCCACAACCAGGAGATGAAACCGGAACAAAAGTGGTAATCACGAATTCCGCCGGGTTCAACGAGTACATTCCCGATGGTACGGTAATGACCTTACTCCCATGCCCTGGTGCAGTCGAGTTTTCTCCACTGCCATTGAGTCTGGCCGGTGGTTTTGCCGACCTCGCTATTGAAGAGGCTGTGTTTAACGAGAGTGAAGGCAGTGTAACGGTTAGTGGTCCTCTTGGAGGGTTCGGACCTTATGAGTTCGTTCTGACGAAACAGTAGTCTCCATACCTTTATTTATAAATTTAAAAGCCCGCCGCAAAGCGGGCTTTTTTATTTGTTCCTTCTTGCATACTTGCGGGAATCTTAAGCCAATTCAGGCCGAGTAATCGGTAAGGATAGAGTGTCTTCCTTTTCTTCGGGCGACGCGATTGCTCCCGGATACAGTTTTATTGATGTTTAATTTCGATAGTACTCAAATTGAGCGGGCAAAGGTCTGCAGGAGTATGTTTCTGCATTGAAGACAAGCCGTGCTGCGTTTGGGTTGCTGAACCGTATTCAGTTCCAAAGGAGGGGATAAAACAAAGTGTCTAACACCAATGCTCATAGGGGGGATAAACCAGCGTATAGCCCCATAAAAAAACCCGCCCTTTCGGGCAGGTTTTTAGGCGTTGGTTCCTGGTTCCTGACTATAGGGCGTTCAGGTAATTGATGAGCTGCAAAAGCTCCTCTTCAGTTCTAAGCTTTAGCTTGTTCTTTTTGATGTAGTCCTGGGCCTCTTTTGAATCCAGGATTTTCTCGATATCCTTTTTCCTGAGCTTGATTTCCTTCGCCGGGCTGCCTTCGCGGGCCAGGTAATATCTGATGTCATCGTCAAACCTCGCCGGCTTATCGGTGGTATACGATGAGGTGGCGGGTTCAGCTTCCATAAAGACCTTTTTATAGCGTTTCAGGAGTCGGGTCTCTCCTTCGTTCATTTGCACGAAATACCCTTTTGATGTGCCGGACCCCTTTTCATAGGACTCTATTTTAAACATTTCGCCTCCTACTTTTGCCCAGACATAATCCCGCATAAAAAGGGTAGAAATCCCATTATTCCCCTGGATTTGCATCTCGTCCTGGTAGGCGTTATAGCGCATCATCGCAGGATAGGGCTTTTCGTTTTCCGTATACACCATTCCGCTTACAAAATCATCCGTGAGATAGGGCGACCCTTCCAGGTTTGCGGGAAGATTGTCATTGACGCCGCCGGACGTATTATTTCGCAGGTACTCCGAAGGGAGATCTAAACTTGTTGTCTGGGCGGAAAGTGATGCGGCCAAAGCAAGGCCAAGACCAAATAGCAAATATTTTTTATTCATTTTAAAGGTTTAAAAGATTCATATTGGTAAAAGCAAAAATTATACCGGGTTTGAGGTCCTGTGTTATTCGACTCTGAATACAAAAACTTCCGAATTGGTGACGTTTTCGGCTGAATCTATTGTCGCAACTTGCCAGTAATAAGTGTTACCGGACTGCACATTTGTTTCCAAAGTCGATCCGGTAATTCCGGTTTCCAACAACGGAGGCGGATTCTCCGTGCCGAAGGAAATCGTATATCTACTGATATCGTTGTCCACATCAGCCCCGCTCCATTCCAGGACTACCGTGGGAGTCGTGCTGAGCGTTGCACCCCTTGTGGGCGCTACGGCCTGAGCAGGGAAAGGGGCGTAATTGCTTATTCCCGGACCTGCGTTGAAAAATCTCCAGGTAGGGCTGCTGGCAGTTTCAGAAGTGCCGTTCGCCCGGGATACCACAAACCACTCGTAGGGAACGCCCCTGAGCAATAGGACAGGGGACGAAGTTCCGGTGCTGCTGGTCACTGAGGTTGTCCCGGAATTGAGGTTCCTGAGGTTTATCTGATAGCTATCCGTGTTTTGGGAGGCATTCCATTGAAATACGACCTGACTCTGGGTCGGGCTTATTACATCTCCTTCCGTACATTCGGAATTATTGTCCGGAAATACCAGCGAAGTGGCTGAAGGGGCCGGGATGGGGTCGGGATCTCCTCCGCCATCTCCACCACCGTTACTATCACCACCACAGGAAAGGAATAGGAATGTAATTCCTGCGAGCAGGAAAGTCGCTGTAAAATTTAATCGGTTCATCTCTTGATGATTTTATAACTGTATAATTGCTCCAGGTGGGTCACATTGAGGAGGTAGACTCCTTTGGCAAAACCATCCATATTAATTCGGATTTCACCCTTATTGATCACCACTTCTTTATTCAGAAGGCTGCTTCCGGTGATGGAGAACATACGAACCCGGATTTTAGCCCCGTCTTCAGCAGGAACAAAAACCCTCAGATCGCCCGTATCAATCGGATTCGGCAGGGCAATGGGCTGTTCTGTAAGGTTTATCGACTGCGTATAGATACCCTGGCATTCCTGATCCGTGCGAACCTCCAACTGGTTTACAGGTCGATCCAGTTTTAGCGTAATCTGGGAGGCGGTCGTCTGGTACCGCTGACCATTCAAAAGGATGCTGTACTGTTTGCCTCCTTTTAAATCCAGGGTAATCTCTTTTCCAAGGGTACTGACCTTACCACTGACAGACAGATCTTCAGGCTCAGGGACCTCCAGATCATAGCAGACCTCAAAATCGGGTTCTCCCGAAACTGTAAGGCATAGGGTATAGGTCCCGGAATTCAGATTTTCAAAATCAGTGTTTGCCGTAAACTCCTTTGTGTCGTTTACCCCTTCTCCACTAAGCGTGGCAATATAGTCCAGGGTTTCGGATGCCTCAATGGTAATACTCCCATTGTTGGAGGAGCGACAACTTTCTCCCTGTGTCTGGACCAGAAAGTTTGTTGCGGGGAGGGTAAAGACCGGACAGCCGTCCAGGCCAACAACAACTCCCGCTTCCGTACCCGGACAATTGTCCAGGTCATTCGGAACCCCGTCATTGTCTTCATCTTCATCGCATACATCGCCTACGCCATCACTATCGGCGTCTTCTTGTCCGGGATTGGCAGTTTTTGGACAGTTGTCCTGCACATCAGGGATACCGTCGTTATCATCGTCCGGATCACATAAGTCTCCAAGGCCGTCCCCGTCGTTATCCGCCTGGTCGGCATTGGCCACAAGCGGGCAATTGTCATCCGCATCCAAAATCCCATCGTTGTCATCGTCCTCGTCGTCTTCAAACCCGGTGAGTGAAAGGTCATCGATCACCACGCCTTCTTCGTTCTCCAGGGGATCTGAATGAAATACAATGCGGAAGACCACATCGGTTTCCCGGGTTAAATCCGGTTCGCCCAGGGCCGCATTTGCTACAAAATCATAGGCATATTCTGTCAGCGTGGCGTTGGTCCCGGTCCATTGGGCCCCCGGACAATTCTGACAGTCATCAGCAGCCCCGGAACTTTCGTTTGTCCGGTCACTGGTATACCAGTTTGGCTGGCTGTTTACGGAACCCAGCACGCTCCAGGTACTTCCCTGATCCGTGGAATATTGCACATAAACAATGTCAAAATCCTGTTCCAGTTCATAGGCCATCTGAAACCGCAAAACCGGTGCCAAAACTTCTGACAGATCGTAGCATGGGGTAAACAAATACGCCTTTATCCCATCCCCGTGGTTCCCATCGAGATTGGTGCCGTAAACTTCTGTGCCGGAAGCCGCCTGGTTCAGCACAGTTCCCGAAGGAATGCCCTTTTCCCAGAGTACAGCATCCTCACCTTCATTAAAGGTCAGCAATGCGGTCCCGGCCCCTTCAAAGTCATTTGTTTCATTGGCGACATCGGCTTCATTGATGTAGAAGGTATGGGTGACTGCATTGTTGTCAGCGAAGGTATCGCCATCTACAGTAACACGAACCTCTAGTTGGACTTCCCCAATTTGGGAAATACTTACTGAAGGCAGACTGATCTCCGTAGCTTGTCCGTTCTGAAGGCTAAGGGTTTCCGTTATTGGATTTTGATCATCCCCATTGATGGAATACGCGATTTCAACTTCTGTTATGGGGTTGATCCCGTTGTTCTCAACGGTGATCTCCGGGACGAAGCTTCCGCATAATACAGCCCCGTTGGCCGGACTCAGGCTTGACAACCGGATGTCATCGTCAGGTATTTGAACCGGGATAGGAGACTGCCATACCCCCCGTCCATATGTACTGGCAGTAATAATTTCGTCGTCCAGGGTAATTTCCAAATCACTGACAGCTGTACTGGGTAAACCTTGAAAATAGGGTTCCCACTGCGGGTCAGTTTCTGCGGCCTCGGCGGCTGCAATTATGGCGTCGTCTATGCGATAAACCCCTAAACTGGTGCCCACATAGACTGGATTATCGGTATGCCTTCCCTGATGTACGATTGCAAAAAGTGCCTGATCTTCGGGCAGATCAAAGGTGTAGTCTATTTCTCTCCCGGCATCCCCGCTCGCTGAAACCGGAACTTTCCAGACCTTGCGCTGGGTATCGCTCAACTGCCTGCTTTGACGGATGCCTACGCGAAGCGAGGTGATCACATAAATGGCTGAGCCATCGTCGGTGTCCACTGCAATGTCTGAAATGGTAAAATCTGCGTTAAAAAATGCCCTGAAGGTCTCACCCCCGTCATCGCTTCGATACACAAAAGTGTCTTCGGCCGCATACAATACCTCCGGGTTGGTGGGATCGACGATCAGGTCTTCCAATACATCTCCCTGATCCGTACCTCCAAAATCATTGGTGGAAACTTTTTCCCAGCTGTTGCCCATGAGTTTATATACCCCATCAAAACCAGCGTATACCGACCCGTCACCGCCTATGGCCAGTGGTGTAATCCAGTTGCCATTCAGCAGGTTGCCCTGCCCATCCCGGGGTGGCCGGACCACTCCGATGGACTGGCCTGAGTCCGAGGAGATATTCAGGGTACCTCCAAACTGGGTAAATCCGTATACGAGGTTATCATTATTCGGGTCGATCACATTATCCATGCCGTCTCCCCCGTGGTAACCATTCCAATTCCCCTGATTTAAGATCTGTCCCCCGTTGTCCTGCAGGCCCCCGATCATTTTGGTGGCATCTTTTGGCGAGACGGTTAATTTGTAAAACTGCCCGATAGCCATTCCGTTGGTCACGTCCCTGAAAGTGCTTCCTGCATTTTCAGAGATGTAAATCCCGCCATCAGTACCGGCAAAGAGCCTGTTGTTGAAAAATTTTAGGGTATGGATGTCTGCATGCGTATAGGAATCATCATTGATAAACCACTCACTGAGTTTGAACCAATTGTCGCCCCCACTGGTACTCTTCCATACATTGAGGCAGCCCATGTATAACTCATTCGCATTGGTGGGGGAAACTTCCAGTGCCAGGTCAAACCATGCCTGGGAAGACTCCATGATGTTCGTGGTGTTTGGACTTTCGTCAAAGGTTACCCCGCTATCTTCTGATTTGTACAGACCCTGAAAAGTGAAATTCTGGCTGCTGGTATTGGCCGCAAGGACATAAAGGAATTCGGGATTCGCCGGGGTGACGCCCAGGACGACCCTCCCGGCCGAAGTAGGAAGCACCCCGTCTTCATCTAATACCGCATCAAAATCGCCCCCTCCATTTGTAGATTTATAAAAGGCAGTAGCATTTCCACGGCCGCCAATATGGGCATTGGCAACGGCGTAAACGGTGTTCGGATCACCGGGTTTGAGTTTAAAGTCTGAAATATACCCGGTCTGAACTCTGTCAAACGTGTTTCCTGCATCTGTAGACTTATACAATCCACTGCTCGTGCCTACCCATATGATATTTGAATTGGTGGGGTCGATCACCACTTCATTCATCAGGGAATTCTCATTGGTATTCGATGGGTTCAGTCCGGTTTCATTCCAGGATTGTCCCCCATCTGTACTCTTAAAAACACCTATGCTGTAGGAATCCGCTGCATCATCATCTCCTGTGGTGATGTAAATGGTATTTGAGTTGTTCGGGTCTATCGCAATTCCGGATATACCAATTTGTGGGAAATCATCGAACAGGTTGTTCCAGCTCCCTCCGGCATTTGTCGATTTCCAGATGCCGCCGGCCGGGGCACCTGCATACCAAATGTCTGGGTTGTTCGGATCAACAGCTATGGCATTTATCCTTCCGGTTCCGGGAAGTCTTCCAGAGAATACTCCGACATCCACAGGGCCAACCGTATTCCAGTCGGCAACGGGATTTGGATCTTTACCCGCCAGGTTTTGTTTTGATTTCCAGCTATCCCAAAGTTGTTTGGAAGTGGGCAGATTACCCTGTTGGTCCGCCAGGTAGCTCCAATAAAATTCCCAGCGCTTCATGGGCTTATATCCACTTCCCTTTTTAGACCGATCCCGATCTTTCCAGTACGACTGCAGTGCTTGCTGATATTCTATCAGGTTGATCGCTTTGCCTGGGGAATTCGAAAAAATAGGGGATATGCCATTCTCATCCTGAAGAGAAGGTGCGTTTTGGTCCGATTGGGCGAATAGCACCCCCCCTGCCAAAAGGCAGCATAGCATTAGGAACCGGTTCATAACAATTTTTTTATAAAGATGCTGAAAAATCAGGAGTTTTTCAATTTTTGACGTTCATCAATCGCTTATTTAAGATAAGATTTTCAGTGATCCTCCAGTCATTGTTTACGCGTTGCATCGGGCTTTTGTGAAATCTGTTGCAATCTGAACAAAAAAAGTACCTTTGCCTCGAAGATGTCCACTATGCGGTCCTTACTTGTGCTCCTGATTCTGCTCTTTGGTCTTTCCGTCTCTGGACAGGAGGATGTTCGGCCCTCCAGTCGAAAACAGGATACCAGCAGATTAAAGAAAAGAGCTTTCAACCCTGAAAAATCAGAAGATCCGGCGGATACCCTCACCATCAAGGACTATAAGATAATTTCGCATGCCAGGGATACAACCTATCTGGATACTTCCCTGACCATACAAAAAGAGTATAGGTACAATTACCTTCGACGTGACGATTTTGAACTGATGCCTTTTTCAAATATCGGCCAGCCCTATAACCGGCTGGGAGTCAATTTGAATAAGGTAAAATGGTACCCACAGATCGGGGCCCGGGCACGCCATTTCAATTATTACGAAATCGAAGATATCTCCTATTATAATGTCGCGACACCCATGACGGAGCTGTTCTTTAAAACGACCCTCGAAAGGGGGCAGCTCCTGGATGCAGTGCTGACGTTCAACACCTCACGCAGGCTAAATTTTTCCATTGCCTATAAGGGCTTCCGCTCCCTGGGTAAATACAGGGAGGACGAAATGACCTCCGGGAATTTTCGCACGACCTTAAATTACAGTACCGAAAATGGCCTGTACCGAATGAGGACGCACTATGTGAGCCAGGATATACGGGGTCAGGAAAATGGTGGGCTTCTGAATAAAGAAGACCAGTTCGAATCCGGCAATCCGGACTTTACGGATCGTTCCAGAGTAGATGTGCGTTTCCGAAATGTGACCAACAGGGTCAATGGCAAGCGCTTTTTTCTGGACCATCAGCTGCGGCTCCTTGGGGGCAGGAAGGACAGTATTTCCCGTCGCGGCAGCCTGAACCTGGGGCACCAGTTCAGCTATGAGTCGAAGTATTATCAATACATACAGTCGGATAACAATAACGAGTACTTTGGTGAACTGATTTTTCAGCCTGTGGATGACAAGGCCTTCCTCAAGACGTACTACAATGAACTTCGACTTGGGCTTGAAAACAGAGTTCTGGGTAATCTTGTGGCGAAAGTGAGCCTGTTTAACTACAGTTATTATTTTACGAGTATTATACAGACTCCGGATGTGATTATTCCGAATCGGTTAACTGGCGAAGAACTGGTCGGGGGTGCCGAATGGAAGAAGGACTTCGGACCTTTTCGGATTCAGGCAGATGGAGGTATAGGACTGTCCGGTGACCTCACAGGATCGTTCCTGGACGCCAGTATAGAAGTGCCCATTCGGGATAAGCATGTATTTACCGCTGGGATTCATCACTCTGCCCGAAAGCCTGATTTCAATTTCCTGCTCTATCAGTCCGATTATCTGAATTACAATTGGGATAACAGCGGGGTTTTTGAGAACGAACAGGTTCAGAGCCTGTTTGGGAGATTTGCTTCAGATACATGGGGGACCCTGGAAGGGCAACTGAGTTCTGTAGAGAATTACACCTATTTCAGGTCCGTTGCGGATTCTGATGCCATCGAGGAAGGAGAGGAAAGAAGTTTCATCCGACCTTTTCAGGAATCCTCGCGGATCAACCACTTGAGGATTAAATACGAGAAAGAATTCAAGTGGCGGAAATGGGCGCTGAACAATACATTGCTATATCAGGAGGTAGATCAGCCGGATAATGTTTTGAACCTCCCCAGCCTGATTACCCGCAATACACTTTATTTCTCCAGTGATGTCTTTAAGAAGGCCATGTTCATTCAAACCGGGATTACCTTCAAATATTTTACATCGTATTATACGGATGGCTATAATCCACTTATGGCTGAGTTTTATGTACAGGACCGGGAGGAGAATGGAAATTTCCCCCTCCTTGATTTCTTTATAAATGCACGGATCCGACAGGCGCGGATCTATTTCAAACTGGAGCACTTCAATTCGCCGTTTTCTGAGAGCCGTTTTTATGCAGCTCCCGATTATCCCTACCGCGATTTTGTGATCCGGTTCGGATTGGTTTGGAACTTCTTTTCTTAAAAGTCTGCTTTTTTCTTCGCTTTTTTGGTTCTCTGAAAATGAACGCCTACTGCCCTGAAGGTTTTTAATTGCTTTTTCTTTAGCAAAAATCAAAATGTAAACCTTTATAAATCAATCGTATAAAAGTTTGGCAAAGTTTTATGTGATTTTTTTTCGAAAAGGGTTTGTGGAAGCAAAAAACCCTCTTTATATTTGCACCCGCTTTTCGAGGGAACTTGAGGGGTGTTTTAAGAGAAGTTCATTGACATACTGACAGACAGCGTAGCTCT
>NZ_JAUDUY010000040.1 GCF_030380815.1 Robiginitalea aurantiaca
TCGGTGCTTACCCCGCTGATGTCCACACTCTGGGTTCCCCCAGCGTCTGTCACCGTAAGGTTTGTTCCGTCAAAACCGATTCCCGTGTTGTATTCATTGGTCGGATCCGCATCCGCATCGTCTACCAGGGAAGCTAAATCCACAGTAGCTGAGTTTCCGTTCTCTATGTCAATCTGAAGGGAACTACCTGTCAGGGTTGCACCCGTCAGATCCTGGTCGTCTGTGCTTCCCGCGGCAAGGGCATCTATGGCATCCTGCACATTGGCAACCCCAAGGCCACTGGTTCTACTATCATAGCTGTTGGAGGCCGCACGGGTATCCAAAATAACATCGCTGCTATCATTGTTCGTAAAAGTATAGGTGCCATCCGTATTGTCCGTGATATCAGACTTACTAACCGTTTGTGACACCCCATTTTCATTGACATATGTAAGGGTGCCATCGGCATTATCCGTAAGATTGGTAATGGTCTCGGAAATCGTTACAGAAGCAACATTTAAATACAACGCGCC
>NZ_JAUDUY010000041.1 GCF_030380815.1 Robiginitalea aurantiaca
TTTTCCTGGTTGGTAGCAGCAGAATAGTCGGTCAAGCGGTTGCGACCTACGCCGCTGTCGTTGCCAGGGGCAAGGTTCGAAGCGTCAAAAGGGGTGTCGTCTGCAGCTAGCTTCCACCCATATGTATAAGTCGTAGCACCATAAGTTACCTCGTTGGCGGCATTGCCGAAAGCCAACCCAAAGTCCGGAAGATAAGGTGACGGAGGGGTGACAATATTGTCCTGAAAGTTGACAAAGGCCTCAAAAGGCGGTCTGGTAACGGAGACTGTCCAGCTTTGTGTTGTGGCCCCATCTTCGGCAGTAACCAGGTAGTTAACCGGTCCGGCGCTGAAATCCGTGGGTATTTCTGAGGCTGGACTAACCTGTGCGCCGTCAGAAAGGGTGATCACCGGGGAGAGGGTGGCCAGGTC
>NZ_JAUDUY010000042.1 GCF_030380815.1 Robiginitalea aurantiaca
CCCGTATTGTATTCATTAGTCGGATCTGCATCCGCATCGTCTACCAGGGAAGAAAGGTCTACCGTTACATCTGTGGTTCCTTCACTTATGGTCAGTACATTACTGCCATCCAAAGCTGCTCCCGTTACATCGTCATCGGCCACTGCATCTACATATGCTTTGGTAGCCGCATCCTGGGCTGCCGTAGGATCTGCAAGGTTGGCAATAGCCGCACCTCCGGCATCGTTGCCTTCTGTAAGTACACTGCCCAGATCCTGTATTTCATTCGTAGCATCAGCGTCCGCATCGTCTACCAGGGAAGAAAGGTCGACCGTTACATCTGTGGTTCCTTCACTTATGGTCAGTACATTACTGCCATCCAGAGCCGCTCCCGTTACATCGTCATCAGCTACCGCATCTACATA
>NZ_JAUDUY010000043.1 GCF_030380815.1 Robiginitalea aurantiaca
CCCGTATTGTATTCATTAGTCGGATCTGCATCCGCATCGTCTACCAGGGAAGAAAGGTCTACCGTTACATCTGTGGTTCCTTCACTTATGGTCAGCACATTACTGCCATCCAGAGCCGCTCCCGTTACATCGTCATCGGCCACTGCATCTACATACGCTTTGGTAGCTGCATCCTGGGCTGCCGTAGGATCTGCGAGGTTGGCTATAGCTGCGCCTCCGGCATCATTGCCTTCTGTAAGCACACTGCCCAGATCCTGGATCTCGTTAGTAGCATCCGCATCTGCATCGTCTACCAATGAAGAAAGGTCTACCGTTACATCTGTGGTTCCTTCACTTATGGTCAGTACATTACTGCCATCCAGAGCCGCTCCCGTTACATCGTCATCAGCTACCGCATCTACATA
>NZ_JAUDUY010000044.1 GCF_030380815.1 Robiginitalea aurantiaca
TCCCTTCAGATTGACATAGAGAACGGAAGCTCAGCTACTGTGGATTTGGCTTCTCTGGTAGACGATGCAGATGCAGATCCGACCAATGAACTTCAGACCCTTAGCCAGAGTGGCACGGATGTCACGCTTTCTGATGGAGGAGGGACGATCTCAGTGGCAGATAACGACAATGATTCCTCAAACGAGATCCAGGATCTGGGCAGTGTACTTACAGAAGGTAATGATGCCGGAGGCGCAGCCATTGCCAACCTTGCAGATCCTACGGCAGCCCAGGATGCGGCTACCAAAGCGTATGTAGATGCGGTGGCCGATGACGATGTAACCGGAGCGGCTTTGGATGGCAGTAATGTACTGACCATAAGTGAAGGAACCAC
>NZ_JAUDUY010000045.1 GCF_030380815.1 Robiginitalea aurantiaca
CGTGGAGAATACCGGAGTCGAACCGGTGACCTCCTGCGTGCAAGGCAGGCGCTCTAGCCAGCTGAGCTAATTCCCCATCTCTGTCAGTCGGCAGTTACTTAAGTGCCAGCCGGCAGTCAATGATTGCTCAACTTCCAGAATTTCCAATACAAATTTTAAAGAACATCGCAACACTACCCCAGGGATCTGAACCCCTAAAAGGCGTACCGCTTTTTAATCTAGCCACCAATCAAATACCTCTCGCATCCGATTCGCAACCATGCTCGTAGTCTCAGGCAGACTCGAACTGCCGACCTCTACATTATCAGTGTAGCGCTCTAACCAGCTGAGCTATGAGACTATTTACAGTTTATAGTTTGCAGTAATCACAGTGC
>NZ_JAUDUY010000046.1 GCF_030380815.1 Robiginitalea aurantiaca
ACCCCTTTTGACGCTTCGAACCTTGCCCCTGGCAACGACAGCGGCGTAGGTCGCAACCGCTTGACCGACTATTCTGCTGCTACCAACCAGGAAAAACTCGAGGGAACCCTGGTGCATTTCCAGGGGGACAATATCGGGAGTTGGGCCGGGCAACCCAGAGGCAATGAACTCTATTGGGAACTTGAAGTTCCCAACGGCACCTATGCGGTAACCCTGGGACTTGGGGATGCCGATTCTAATAATACGGATAGCCGGCACAGTGCTACCGTCGAAGGATATACGATTATCCCGGCCTTGACACCTGTCCCGGGAGAAGTACGTACGGCTACCATGATCGTCGAAGTAACCGATGGATTGCTCACCAT
>NZ_JAUDUY010000047.1 GCF_030380815.1 Robiginitalea aurantiaca
ACCCCTTTTGACGCTTCGAACCTTGCCCCTGGCAACGACAGCGGCGTAGGTCGCAACCGCTTGACCGACTATTCTGCTGCTACCAACCAGGAAAAGCTCGAGGGGACCCTGGTACATTTCCAGGGGGACAATATTTCAGGTTGGAATGGGCAACCCAGGGGCAATGAGCTCTACTGGGAACTTGAAGTTCCCAACGGCACCTATGCGGTAACCCTGGGACTGGGGGATGCCAGTTCCTCCGTTGACAGCCGTCACAGTGCTACTGTGGAAGGATATACGATTATCCCGGCCTTGACACCTGTCCCGGGAGAAGTACGTACGGCTACCATGATCGTCGAAGTAACCGATGGATTGCTCACCAT
>NZ_JAUDUY010000048.1 GCF_030380815.1 Robiginitalea aurantiaca
ACGGTTAGCAAGGCAGACATTTCGGATAATGGGAATGGTACATACACTTTTACCAATAATGACGGTACCGATGTGATCCTCGATACCCGTGCGGCCTCCAACAGCTATGATAGTGGAACCAGTGGCCTTGGGGTTGCCAATGTGCAGGATGCCATAGATGCCCTTGCCGCGGGAAGCACCGACGATCAGGATCTGACGGGTGCGACCCTGACGGGCAGTTCCCTTCAGATTGACATAGAGAACGGAAGCTCAGCTACTGTCGACCTTTCTTCCCTGGTAGACGATGCGGACGCTGATGCTACGAATGAGATCCAGGATCTGGGCAGTGTACTTACAGAAGGCAATGATGCCGGAGGCGCAGC
>NZ_JAUDUY010000049.1 GCF_030380815.1 Robiginitalea aurantiaca
GGAACAAACCTTACGGTGACAGACGCTGGGGGAACCCAGAGTGTGGACATCAGCGGGGTAAGCACCGACGATCAGGATCTGACCGGTGCAACCCTGACGGGCAGTTCCCTTCAGATTGACATAGAGAATGGAAACTCAGCTACTGTGGATTTAGCTTCTCTGGTAGACGATGCAGATGCGGATCCGACCAATGAACTTCAGACCCTGAGCCAGAGTGGTACGGATGTCACGCTCTCTGATGGAGGAGGGACGATCTCAGTGGCAGATAACGACAATGATTCCTCAAACGAGATCCAGGATCTGGGCAGTGTACTTACAGAAGGCAACGATGCCGGAGGCGCGGCTAT
>NZ_JAUDUY010000004.1 GCF_030380815.1 Robiginitalea aurantiaca
TCGATTATGAAATACCCGCTGAAGTATTTAAAAAAGCAGCATGAATATTTATATAAATTTGAAAGAAAGCTGTCCTAAAGATTGGGGGATCTACAGGTAAAACAGACCTTGAATTTTCCTTATCAGGATCATCCAAAGCAATCAACTACGTAACAAAACCATATTTTGATCAAGTAGAAAAAAGTGCTGAGGAAAGAAGAAAAAAAGAAATGCAAGAGGAAGAGCAATTCATATTAACTGTTGAAGCGATGCCCGATAAATTTGACTGTAATACGCCATTACAAGCGGTTTATAGTTTTGAACCATATGAATACTATTTAAATTTCGAAGATAAAGACGGGTACGATGGTCAATTTTGGTTGGATAAATCAAATGAAATAAAAATTTATAATAGGTGGAAAGGAGATAAAATCTTAATAACAATAGATTTACCAAAAGGTTTAAAAGCATACTATACAACTATATCTGATTTAAACAAAGTAACGCTCGATCCTGTTGTAGAGTTTTTTAAAAACAACGAAATAGCCTTGAAGAATAATTGCCCAGGATTAACAGATGATCAATTTAACATGATTGAGAATTAGCATAAGCGTCCGTACGACTCAAAACCGTAGATTTTCAAACAGGCCGATATTAAGACCGATATTATTCATCGAACGTCCAACTGCAAGTTTGGTGCAGTCCAGGAGCATATATTTAACCAGCTTAATTGTTTTCATTAACCCCTGAGATTTTTGAGGTGAATCTTGGGGGTTTTCTATATGTTAATGATATCACATAACTTAAACGGTCGTTTGTGATTTGTGAAATTTATTGTATCTTAGATATAACAAACAAGAGAAGCCATGAAATACGTTGTCTATTATCGGGTTAGTACAAAGGATCAGAACTTAGGACTGGATGCTCAACGGAGTATGGTAGAGAAATCCTTGAAGGCAGAAGATGAGGTGCTGAGGTCTTTTACAGAGAAGGAGACAGGAACTAACAAGAAGTTTCGTCCTATTCTGCAAGAGGCTCTTAACTTATGCAAGGAGACAGGAGCTATATTGCTTATAGCTAAATTGGATAGGTTAGCCAGGAACGTTAGCGTTATCTCTACTCTTATGGAATCTGGTATTCAGTTCCAGGCGGTGGATATGCCTGCGGCAACTAATCTTACTATTCACATATTTGCGGCTATTGCAGAACATGAGGCCGATATAATTTCACAAAGAACAAAGTCCGCTCTTAAAGAAATCAAAAGCAACATAAAAGAGAATGGACATCATATATCCAAAAGTGGTAATAAGGTAACCTCTCTTGGATCTCCTTCTAACTTGACAGACGAGGCGAGGAGGAAGGCGGTTGAGGCCATAAAGAATAAGAAAAGGCTGAACCCAAGAAACAGGCAAGCAAAAGCGCTTATACGCTCTTTACACAAGGAAGGCAAGAAACTGTCAGAGATAGCGAGAGAACTTAATGATAACGGCTTTACGGCTTCAAGAGGTGGTAAGTTCAGAGCGGAGCAAGTTAAGAGGCTAATTGAGGCATAATCATTGCCCAAAATTGGCTAATGGCAACTGCAGCACCTAAAAACGTAAGGATGACCATTAGTATTTTAACCCATGCACGCTCATACCAATGAATATCCCTCTCGTGAGCATTTACTGTAGGCTGATCCTCCTCAGAAACAATTACCGTAGACCGATCCTCCGCATATAATGGCCCATTTGTTAAATATTTCCTGTCCTCTATCGGTATGTTCCATCCATTATCCAAAATATATAGTCCACGGGCAATATTATTGCCAGTAGCAAACGGAAATGGATATCTTCCTAAATTTCTACGCTGGTTTTGTTTTGCGTACCTTAATACAACTTGTACAGGGTACTGAGAATCATCTGCCTTAGAGGGAATCCTTCTAATCTCTCTAACCTTTGGATCAATTTCCCAAGTCTCGGAGAACTTATCTGTTAATTCTTCTAAATCTTTATTTGAGAGGTTGGATGGATTCATTACATAAAGATACATTATCGTAATCTTTAATACTTAACAGTACCCCAATTCTGTTCAAGAGGAAGGTTCAAACATCTTCTTATATTCTGCCTCGTTCTCGACAGAACCTATAAAGTGGTAATTAACCTCCTGACCTTCTTTGAATACGTCAAACACATGGAACGGATAGTTTCCTTCTGTCTGTACCACCATAAAGAACTTAGCCTCTTCTTTATCCATTATTGACCTGGACATATTAATCTCTTCGACCAAAGACAGGAAGGCTTTAATCTGTGGTGTAGGCTCAATGCGGTTGTGAACGAGGTCGCTGACAAACTGGGTATGGTGATGCTTTACTTCTATGATCTTTGTTATACTCACATCGTCATTACGAAATTGGTACTGCGCATAGGTGGCGTTCTCTGTCCATTGTAACTGAATACCGTCAATGTCGGTGGCATAGCAGTTGTTAAGACTGTAATGCTCTTTAGCCCACCTGGGCTGACTCTCACGTCCATATTTCCTACGCTCCTTTGGCATTACTTATCTCCTGATTTTGGACGCTTAATGTATCTCCCAAATGCGTTACAGAGACCGTAGTCCTCAGGCTCTACGAAAGGCAGGAAGATATAACTATCCTTGATTTTCATATCAGAGAACCTTTCATGAATTTGCTGACGGAAAGAGAGGTCTGACTTCTTCTTCTTGCGACCAAACATCAAGCAGAAACTTTTTGTAGCAATCGACAGGCTTGTTCATAGCGATGAATGTTCACTTCATGCACCCCGTCAGGCCGTTTAATGATAGAATGTCGGATAGGCTCAGGAAAAGAGTTTATAACGTCCATAGCCTTACGGAGGACATCGTAATCTTCTCTCAAATCTTCTTCGAGATAGGCTACATGAGATTCTTTCACCTCTTGCAGAAAGTCCTCTTTGATGCGAGGCTTACCGTCCTGTCTTTTAATGGCCTTCTTTGGGGGAAATCCAGCCTCCTGGAGTGCAATTAAAGAGTTGTATTCGGCTTTTATGCCAAAGGCATCAGATGCTACTTGGAGGTTCTTAAAATGCGTCTCCGCCTTTAAAACGGCTTCAAGCTGACTCAGAGTTTTTACTTCCTTTTCTACGACCTCCGAACATTCAGTAAGGATTGCCTCGCATTTATTCAAGCGTATTAGTTGCTCACGCAAATCTTCTACGTCCTTGGCGTATCTCGCACCATCAAAGTGCAGTTGATAGTCTTCATTTACAAATGGAATCATAGTATTTAGTTTTTAATGTGGGGCTATCGCCCCGATGTTTATAAAAGTTAGAGGATGGCCTCTCGTATGTAGTTGCTGATCGTTTTACCTTCAAGCAGAGCCAGTTCACGTACTTGTAACTTCTCGTCCTTAGTCAGCCTTACGAATAAACGCTCGGACTTTCTTTCTTCTCGTGTTTTCATTTGATGCCGTATTTGTCTTTGATATTTTGTAGCATCTTATTTAACTCATGAACTTTCCTTGCACGATCTGTACTTGCCTGGGATTTAAGAATGAGCCGTTTTGCAAAGTCAGCATCTTGTGTTACGTGGAGGTATCCGTAACCCGATTCGGCTACTCTACCTGTTGTGTTGTTATTAGACTTTTTCATAGTATATTGATTTACAGTTGTTTAAAAGAGGTCTCTAATCCTCATTATTATTCTCTCTCTGAGTATCAGTCATTTACAGGATTTGTTCAATGTATTGATATAGAGTATTTTATGTGATTTCTTATTAAATTGGTTCTTTCTGTGTTATTCCTTTCTGTATCGTTCCAGGCTACGCTGTTTGTGCGCTTCGCCTTTCACTAATTCAGATCGTATTTCTTAGACATCTACTTTTTCTTAAATATCCGAGCCGTCAGGCGAGCCGCAAACTTGCTCTATCCGTACAGTTGCTCAATCCTTCTCTATGATTGTTTAGACACGCATCCATTTTGTAAAAGCGGAAATTCGGTCTTATATATAAGTAGAGGCGTTTTTCCAGTTTTACAATTCCTCGATTCACTAGGCCGATCTTCGGTTCTCTTCATAGTATCGTCTTATCATCTGTTGTTCTTCAGTTCCCGAATTGGATTTAATTGCATCATACATTTCTCTCAACTCAGGGTGTTCTTTTAGGTAGCTGCTAACGGTTTTATTACTTAAACCGATAAGGTCAGCCAGATGGCTTTTGGTTAACGTCCTGCTGTTAAGATCGTAGTCAGCCAGGGCAATTTCAATAATCTCAAACGTCTCGGATCTGCGCTCTTGTCCAAGTAGCTGATTGATTTCTTTGGTCTCAGAATTATCTTCACTAACCTTCCTTAAGTAATAAGGATTCTTTAAAAACCGAATACTCCTGTTCGGCCTTATCTCCATGGTATCCTTTTCTATTATGGCATCATTGACAAATTCAAGAAGTACATCATCTGGAATCCTGTAGCCTAGACATCTATTTTGAATGTCCACGCCGACCTTCATTAAATACCCTCGTAGAATTGATTCATCCAACCATTTGTAGGCGTTCGATATTAGTTTTAAATAATATTTCGTCTCGCTGATGATCTGGTGACGGTCAATTACCCCGACCATTGAAATATTGAAATCGAATACCTTTACCGAGTCACCTTTTCTTGCAATCGCAATCCTGGACTTATCGGGATTGGACATAAGAAATTCCTTATGTTGTCTTTTTAGCAATTTGACTGTATTGACAACTGGGAGTTCGAATTCTGATTCCATATACTTAAGTGTTCTTAGATTAATTGGTCTCGTCATAGGAATAACGAAAAAGTGTATATTCCGTTTTAAAATCTATACGTTCAAATCGTATGATATTCCTATAAAGGCAATGGATATAGGTATTACGATACATAGCGTATATATTTCGATACCGCCACAAATAACACTATAACAGATATCGCACTAATTGGAGGCGGGAGTTACCCCCAACCAGGGGAGATCTCCCTGGCCCATAACGGGGTGCTTTTTCTCGATGAATTGCCTGAGTTTAAGCGGCATGTACTTGAGGTATTGCGTCAGCCTCTGGAAGACCGGCAGATTACAATTTCAAGATCTCGTTTTACCATTACCTATCCCAGTAGTTTTATGCTTGTAGCGAGTATGAATCCGAGCCCCAATGGATATTTTTCATCCTCCCTTTCAGATGCGTCCGCAAACAGCCCGAATGAGATGCGCAGGTATATGAGCCGTATTTCAGGTCCTTTACTGGACCGGATCGACATCCACCTGGAGGTGAACCCTGTTCCTTTTGATGAAATGTCCTCCGGGAGACAGGGAGCATCCAGTGCACAGATTCGTTCCAGGGTAGTACAGGCACGAAACCGCCAGTTGATACGGTTTAAGCAGGAGGCCGGGGTGTATTCAAATGCCCAGATGAACTCACGGCTCATCAGGAGGCATTGTGGACTGAGACCCGGGCCAAAAAAATTACTCAAGCATGCCATGCAGCGCCTGGGACTATCCGCCCGGGCTTATGACCGGATTTTGAAGGTAGGGAGGACCATTGCGGATCTGGATGCAAGCGTGGACATCCGGGAGGTCCATCTCGCCGAAGCCATTCAATATCGGAGCCTGGACCGGGAGGGGTGGTTGGGGTAGATTTTAAGCGTCGTATATGACATGGGCACGAGGAGAAAATTGGCAATGGCAGTTCATTGTTCTATCTCAAGCTTTATTTGTTCAAGCTCGTTGGAGCCCATTACAGAGCATTTATATAGGCAGATCCCGAACTGGTTTTATGAGGAAACGTAAAACCCAAAGAGAACTATAATTACTCAGATGTCTTTAAAGAGTTATTTTCAATATACTCTATTAAACCGTCGGCATAGTCTATGACCCCATTCCCAACTGTAATGATCCAGGCCGCCTCTCGAATAAGTAATTTAATCAGAAATATCCGCTTCTGGTGGTCTTTAATCGCCATTAAAGGATCATCTATTTTAAAAAACATATTGGTTAATAAGCCATCTTCACCTAAAGAGGCTTCCCATTCGGCTATCTGATCATGAAACTTGATTTGATTTCGCTCTCCCAGACGATGGGACCAATAATCGTAATAGCCGTTTATGGCATTTTTGAGTTCATGGTTATCGATATATGAAAATACACCGGTGCTTTTTAATTCGTCAATTGTCGAGGTATTTAAATTTTGAGATACAGACCGATGAGACCATAACAAGGCTAATCCAATGAATTCTTTATCATATTCTTCCGGTATTTCTTCTGTCCAAATTGCACTTGGGCTATAAACAGGCATAAGCACCTCGTCTGTGGTTGGATCATAGATGTCTTCCCCAAGTTGCGTTAAAATATACTGCAACGAATGATATCTGAAATTATGGACTTCGACGGCACTTTTCATCGTTTCCTGATCTTCCTTTAGATCATCAACAAAATCCTCAAGGTAAAGTTTAACCACCTCTTTTTTTTGCAACTCTTCATTGTAATTATCTATGCTTAAGGCAATTAATATCCCAATTACAACAAGGATTATTTCGCCAATAGCATATTTTAAATAGTTCCCTATTTTATTTTTTTCGATTAAATCAATTCTATTTTTTCTGAATAATTTTAACATTGGTTGATGAATGATTAAAGGACCTTTAGTTAAAGTTTGAATGGACCAGTAACGTGACGCCTAACACGCTTAAATGTTTACGAGTAACTATTCAATGTTCAAAAACCTAAGATAATAAATAAGCTTTTACCGGACCGGGAGGGGTGTTTTGGTATATCGCGTGAAAGTTTCAAATGATCTTCGGCGATAGTCCGGTCTATTTCTGTGATTTCTATGTGTTTTTGAGGAATGATACCTAAGACTTCCTTCTAAAGGTATATCCTATTTTCAAGGAAGCGGAAATAACACCTGTATTGGTTTGGCTCCAGTTTTCCGCAGCGATATTAGGCCCTGCATCAATTTGAAGTGTCAAGCCCTTATGAGCCATGAACTCAAAGCCTATGGGAACATAGACGATCGCCTGCCGGTCGCCCCAGTCACCCAAAAAATTCCATTCCCTTATGGAACCTACCTGAGCCCCGATATAGAAGAAAGCCTTCTTTGCAGGTTTTCGGTTGAAATAGTAATTGGCCCCGGCATGGCAGCTAAAACCTACCCCAAAACCCGCGTTGACCGAAAATTTCTGGTTTATGTTGTAATTCAAATGCACCCCGAGAGCTTCAGCCCCCCCGAGTTGTCCCAAAAGGGAAGCGCTACCCGCAATGCCTGAGGTCCTGTCCTGGGCAAAAAGGGCGCCTTGAATAAGGAGTATGACCAGGATGACACATCGGTTGAAAGGCATATTCAGCTTATTTTTCCTAGCATTTTGACATTGTTTTATCATCGCTTTTCAGTTTAAATGAGACCTTGAGGCCAATTTAGGAGTCGGGTTGGATTTGCCGTCCGGATTTTCATTTCCATCAAAATCCCGGACAAATTCTTCCTTTTTTTTATATCATACACTGAGGTGCCACCTTTAGCATGCTCAGGGCCTATGAGGCAGAAATATGAAGGAACACTTCCTGCGCTCTTCGTCTTAATGGGAAACGTACCCTTCACATAACTTTGAGGGGTCGGGAATACAGGTGCTTCAAGTGCTTAGAGAGCCTTTTAACAAGGTAAGAATGCGAGGAATGCATAATAATTGTAGTTTTATTGGGTTAATAAAGTAGTAATTCCCAATTTTTACCTGGGTTCCCAAGAGGGGCCATTGCTTAATACAAATGCAGCGATTCAAGATTTTAATCACTTCAGTTTTACTGATCATTACCCTTTTTGTGCTGGCCATTGGGGGAAATCACGATGTTTCGGGGTCGGAATCGAAACCAACTGTAGTATTGGATAAGCCAATACAAAATGCCCTGGAAAGGGAAGCCGCTGAGCTTGCCAATCGCCAGCGGAAAGCCCTGCAGAAGTCCTTAAACACTTACTTTCTCAATGCGATTTCCAGAGGAGATATCGTTGGAGCAGGGGTGAGTATCGTCAAAGGGGACGAAATTCTTTATTCTGATGGTTTTGGGAAACGCAACAGCGACGAAGCGGACGGGGTAGACGGAGAAACCATCTTCAGGCTTGGATCCCTTTCAAAAGGATTTACAGGGGTTTTGGCCGCTAACATTAAGCATGATGGCAAGGTAAACTGGGATGATAAGGTAACAGATTATATTCCTGGTTTTCAGTTGGGAAATAAAGAAAACACAAGTCGCATTACCCTTGCACACCTATTGTCCCATTCCTCCGGGGCTCCATATCACAGTTATACCAATTTGGTCGAAGCGGGCCTGTCTGTATCCGAAATTGCGGAGCAATTTAATAAGGTAGAACCGATTAGCGAACCTGGAGCCATGTACAGCTATCAGAATGCGCTATTTGCGCTTTCTGGTGAAATATTGTGTAAAGCTTCAGGAGAAGAAGTCGCTGTGTCCCTGGAGAACCGGTTGTTTAACCCTTTGGAAATGTGTTCCACAAATATGGACCACGAATCCCTGATGCTGGAAGATAATGTGGCCCTGCCTCATTACCGCAGGGGAAGGAGTTGGAAGCCCAGAAAACTAGTTGACAATTACTACAATGCCATCCCCGCGGGAGGTATTAACGCTAGCGCCGCTGACATGGCCCGTTGGATGCGTTTCCTGTTGGGATACAATCCAGAAGTTATGGATCGCTCAGCGATTGCAGAAGCCTTTAAGCCTGTAATTGAAATCCCCGGACGCAGTAAATACTATCAACGCTGGCCAGGGCATATTTCTTCGCATTACGCCTTCGGGTGGCGGATCCATAAATTTCAGGAGGAGGGCAGCAAGGACGAGAAAACGATTTGGCACCACGGGGGAAGTGTAAACAATTTTCGCAACGAAATCGCCATTTTTCCGGAGGCCGACCTGGGGATATGCGTCCTTTTGAATTCCAATTCAAAAATTTCCAGGAACCTCATTCCGGATTTATACCGGATTGTTGAGGAGGTCTACCAGACCGGGGAGTCAGCATTGGCTTTGAACCACGGGACCGTAGCAGTTCACAAAAAATAAGGGTCAGAAGGGCTTCCTTTTCACAGATAGTGCTGTTTTCCTTAGAAGGATTGAATTTCAGCATTAACCTGCTGAATGATTTCCTCGAGTGATTTTAGGAGGTATCCCTGAAAGTTGCACATTTGAGAGCAAATTCGCACGGTGTGCATCAGGACCTGTTTGTATTCCCCATTGGCAATAAATCCGTCGTAATCATTTAGGATTAATGTGTTATCGGCATTTACACCGAAAGCCTCCATGACCATTGGTCTGAAGTAGTTTTCGTAGTGCTCGTTTAGCATCCGTTTTTCAAGTTCCAGATACAGATTGATTGGGCGGGTATAAAATTCCGATACTGAAATCCGTATGGTATCATTGGAAATCATATTCACGCCGTTCTGCCTGATATTGTCGAAGGTCGTTCGATTAATGGAAAAGGTCTGGAAGGGCTCCATCCATAAAAAATGCGGCAGCAGGGAATCGTGATAGGGTAGGGACGCTTCAATATGCTTTAAAATCACTTGGTTAGAACGGATAATATGTTGAAAATTAGAACTGTCGCTCTTAATGTCTTCTCGTGTCTGTAGCAGATCTGCTTTTAGTTCTTTCAGGGTCTTTAATTCGATGTTCCTCGATTTTCTATCCTCGTTCCAATCATTGATTTGCAATGCGATGAGAATACCAATAACCACAAGTACAATCTCCCCCAAGGCATACTTTATGTACTTCCCGGTTTTGTTAGTGGCCAGAAGCCGCGATCGGATTTTACGGAAATAGGTAATCACTTGAATCTTTTTAGTTTACTGCCCTTTTGAGAAACCCGGGATTAACAAAAAATATTCTGGAAAGACCCTTGGTTGAATACTTATTTCACAAAGGATTCGCATTAAAAGTATCTCCCTGGCTCAGGTCCCCGGTGTCGTAACCTTTTTTAAACCATCGCATACGTTGTTCCGATGTTCCATGGGTAAAGGAATCGGGTACGACAAATCCCCTTTGTTGTTTTTGCAGGCGGTCATCACCAATCGCGTATGCCGCATTCAGCGCTTCCTGAAGATCCCCTGCCTCCATCATCTGGCTCATTTCCTGTGAATGGTGTGCCCAGACCCCTGCAAGGAAATCAGCCTGCAATTCCAAACGTACGGAGTACTTGTTGAATTCTGTTTTTGACATCTGCCCCCTCATTTGATCCATTCTGTCGGTGATCCCCATCAGGTTTTGAATATGGTGACCAACCTCATGGGCGATGACGTAGGCCTGGGCAAAATCTCCGGGTGCGTTCATTTGGCGATCCATTTCGTCGAAAAAACTCATATCCAGGTACAATTTCTCATCCCCCGGACAATAGAAGGGCCCTGTAGCACTCGAAGCGCGGCCACAAGCGGAGGCTACCGAGCCGCTAAACAAAACCAGGGTGGGCTCCCGATAATTTTCAAGCAGGTTATTCCAGACATCTTCTGTATTGGCCAGAATCGTTGAACTGAAAGCGGCCATTTCTGTTTCCTTGGCATTTCCCTGATAGGTTCCCGGAGCAGAACTTACTGCCGGATTCCCCCCACCCATAATAAAACTTAAAGGATTTGTGCCGGTTACCAGCCCAAGGACAATCAGAATACCTACTATAATAAGGCCTGTTTTGGAAAACAAAAGCCTAAGTAGCGGACCTATCAGTAAAGGGTTGAATCCCCTGCCACCTGTACTAGGTCCCCTTTGACCTCTTCGATCTTCAATATTTGAGCTTTGTCGCCTGCCTTGCCATTTCATAATGATTAGTTTATCAGAGTTATCGATGTATTTAAGTTAATGCGTTAGATCTATAATTAGATATATAATTTGGATTGAACTACATGTTTATGCTGGGAATCCCAACTTAAATCAATGCCGGATTCACCTGTCATCACTCGGGCCGAAAGAGCCGATATCAGTCCGTTTTCTCATACACGATCCGTCCATCAAAAATGGTCATTACTACTTCAGTACGGAGAATATCCTCTTCGGGCACCGTCATTAAATCCTGATTATATATTGTAAAATCGGCTAATTTTCCGGGGGTTATAGAACCTTTAATCTCTTCTTCAAAAGCGCCATAAGCAGCATCAAGGGTATACGATTTTAAGGCTTGATCACGGGTCATGCGCTCTTTGGGTTCGTACCCTCCATCCGGATTTCCTTTTAAAGTTTTCCGGGTAACACTGGCATAAAAACTCGGGATGGGGTTCAGCGGTTCTACGGGTACGTCTGTACCGTTTACGATCGGAATCCCACTTTCCAGGAGGGATTGCCACATATAGGCCCCTTCTTTTATGCGTTTTTCCCCTAATCGATCGATAGCCCAGGGCCGATCTGACGACAAATGAACGGCTTGCATGGCGGGGATTACCCCTAATTCCGCAAACCGGGGGATATCCTCCGGATGCAGGTGCTGGGCATGCTCAATCCGATATCGATGGTCGTTGGTAAGTTCTGGTAATTCTTTAAAGGCAGCTTCATACCGATCGAGTATTTCGCGGTTGGCCCGGTCTCCTATGGCATGTGAACATACCTGAAACCCATGCTGCAGCCCGTTAAGGGCGGTCTCTTTCACAAAATCCATTGGTAGGGTTTCATGCCCAAAGTGGCCAGGCCTGTCCGAATACGATTCGAGAAGCCATGCCCCTCTTGATCCAAGGGCACCATCGCAGTTCAGCTTTACGGATCGGATAGTCAAAAGGTGATCGGGATCTACAAGGGGACCTCTTTCGTACCATTCCTGCAGTAATTCCTTGTCCCAGCCGGTGAGCATGGTGTAGAGACGTACATTCATTTTGCCTTCGGCCTTCATTTGCTCAAAAAGCGCAATGGCCTCCCTGCCGATGCCCGCATCGTGAAAACCTGTAATTCCATCTCTCTGGCAGGCAGCCACCGCTAATTCAAATGCCTTTCTGTCCGTTTCCGGAGTACTTTCTGGGATTTGTCTTGTAATCAGTGTTTGGGCGCGCTCATTAAAGACACCTGTGGGCCTGCCCAGATCATCGCGAATAACCTCACCGCCTTCGACTTCAAATTCATCAATGCCTTCCTGTGGTAAAAGCTTAAGGCCGGAGATTTCCATGGCTTTGGCGTTGGCAAAACCCGCGTGACCGCTGGCGTGGCGAAGGTAAACCGGATTGTCCGGGGATACAGAACTCAATAAATCGTGGGTTTGAAAGCCCTTTACCGTTTCCTCGGGCATTTCGTCCCACTTGCTCTGATGCCATCCACGTCCGGTAATCCATTCGCCGGGTTCGGCCGTTTTTACCCGTTCCGCAACGGCATCTACAATTTCCTGATAACTTGTAGTGTTTATCAGGTCCAGATTCATTTCATTGTAACCCAGGCCCATAAAGTGTCCGTGCCCTTCAATAAGTCCGGGAGTCATTGTCCTGCCCTGTAAATCAATTACCTTAGTCTGTTCCCCTTTATAGGCCTCGGCCTCTTCGAGGCTTCCAGCGAAAAGGATGATATTATCTTTAGTCGCCACCGCCTCTACGACAGCCTGAGTCGTATCCACAGTATAAATCGGACCTCCGTATATAAGCAGGGTGGCAGGTTCTTTTTTAGGGGTGGAACAAGCTGCAATAGTTAGCAATATGACTACTGCAGTCAGAAAAGGAAATTTGTGGATTCTCATTAATGGTGTTTTTAGTTGGTTTAGGCAATTTACAAAATTGGCTTTCAGCTGGGCGAAGGGGTCCAAGAGATTTTCAATTTCCTTTGTACACGATCAGAAAACCTGATAAAAATAATTAAAGTGAAAGTTTATTTAATCTAATGCATTATTCAATCCTTCAATTAGTTGTGATATATCATCAGGGCTTGTGTAATGCATAAAAGACATTCGGATGACGCCTGGGTCTTCAGGGATTTCCATATCCATGAGGGGCCTTACGGCATAAAAATCGCCCATACCGAGCATGAGTTTGTGCGCTGTCAGGGAATGATATACTTCCTTCAAATCCTTCTTCAGAGGAATAATTGAAACGATAGGGGCCCTGGACTCTGAACGTTCAGGTCCAACGATCTGCACATCATCACGCTGGTTGAGAAACTCAAGGAGGGGTTTCATCAACGCTTCTTCATGAGCGTGAAAAAGTTGATTCAGGGCCTTATTGCGCGCCGCAGGGGCCGCTTCCGCATCAAAATGATGCTCGTAGACCGCGTCAAAGTAATCGATTATCCCCTGTGCAGAAGCAATTTGGGCATGATCCGGCCCTGCAGGAGTGATCATGCTCCTGGATACACCTTCTTTGAAGAAATGGGACTGATTTTCCAGTTTTCCAATTAGGTTTTTATTTACATACATCAAACCTAAGTGGGGGCCGAAGGTTTTATAGAGTGAAAATAGATAAATATCGGCGCCCAGATCTTTCAGATCCGGAAATCCATGCGGTGCATACCCGACCCCGTCCACAACGCAGAGTGCATTTGAACTATGGGCCATATCGGATATCCGCCGGACTGGATTTACATCGCCAATTACATTGGAGCAATGTGGAAAAGCGACCATTCGGGTGCGGTCTGTAAACAGGGATTTAAGTGTGGCCGTATCCAGCAATCCGGTTTCGGGATCAACATGCCATTCAATAACCTTGATCCCTTTATTGGAAAGCCTTCTCCAGGCTCCTGCATTTGCTTCGTGGTCCTGGCAGGAAACAATTATTTCATCTCCTTCATCCCACATGGGGCGCATCGCATTGGCCAGGACATATACATTCTGGGTGGTTGAGGGGCCAAAATGAATCTCCTCAGGAGCCACATTGAGATAGCCTGCCATCCTTCTGTAGGATTCATCCATCAATTCCCCTCCGCGGGCCGAAGCGGGGTAGGGGTAATACGGTTGCACTTTATTTTTAGTGTAGAAATCTGTCAGGCGCCTGATGACTTGCTTACAGGGGTAAGAACCTCCGGCATTCTCAAAAAAGGCCCATCCTTCAAGCGTTGGTTCAGAAAAGGCCGGGAAATGTGAGCGAACAAAAGGTAAATCTATTTGCATTTGAAATCTTTAAATGATGCATTTGTGGAATGTTTCAAGATACAGAATATTCAGCGTATTCATCATTATTTAAGGCGTGTTTTCACTTCCATAACGATCAAAAAAAAGCCCGATCCTCACAGGATCGGGCTTTCTATAATACTATGCCGCTCAGGTTATGACCCGAGATTGGCAAGTTCACATATTAGACCAATGAATTCAGCCGGATCTACGCCTTCGAGATCACTTGCGGGAAAAGTTTCTGATTCTCCGCCGCCACTCAGGGTAAACGTCCCATCACCATTATCGCAAATCTCGATAGTCTGGCCCTGGGCCGCGCAGGAAGTACAATCTTTCTCCGCCGCCGCCGCGTCATCGTCACTGGAACAACTGAGTAATCCCATGGACATTGTAACGAGAAGGCTAATCCCAAACATACATTTTTTAAACATAATTTCCTGTTTTTTAAAAAGTTATTGGACCTATAACGAAAATTCTTACAACTTATTGGAAACGGGGAATAATTCTTGAAATATCAGGCCGTACTCACCTGTGCTTTTATGTGAGGGGAATAGACTAAAGGCCTAATCCCCATAGCGGCTGTAGGATCAGGAAAATGTTACTTCAATTGAAACTCAGACTTCGACTTTACGGTACAGCCTGTGATAGACCAAAGCGGCAATACCACCGAGAAGGGAAAAAAATGCGAGCATCCAGAAAACATCCTGATGCCCTGCTTCTCCAGGAGATCGATCCAATAAAACACCCATTGCAGGGCCTGCAAAAATATCCGGTGTATAGCCAACCAGAGATATCAACCCTACGGCGGTTCCGGTTAAAACGAGGGGTATTCTACCCCGCTCCATAACCGCAAAATAAAGGGAACGGGCTGCGTAGACACCGGTAGCCACGACCATAATGGATATAAAAAACAGCAGGGTGGAGGTATCTGAGATGATCCCGCTGGCAAAAAGGATTGCCCCAAAGAAGGATACCACAAAACTGACGAACAACCAAAATGTGATTTGCGTCCGGTCCGCCAGAATCCCTATGAGAACCCCGATAACCGGACGAATAAAAAGCAAGAGCATACCCACCTGGGCCGATTCTACCTGATCGTAGCGCATTACATCCTGTGCGTAAAGCGAAAAGACATCCGTAATCTTATAGCCCACATAGGCACATAGAATTATAACCATGAGAAGCCAGACTGCCGGAAGCCGCATTACTTGTTTGATCTGAGGGATGGAAATCCGCTCCAGTACTATGGCCTTTTCCTGTTTTGGATCCAATTTCATAAATACCCAAACTAAAATCCCTACGACACTTACAACACCCGCAGATACCAGTATCACATACCGGAAGGCCTCCCGATTTTCAGCCGGGCTGGGTTCAGCGAGGTCTATATTGAGAAAAAGTGAAAAGATAAAAACGCCCATAGCACCGAAGAGCGCGCCAACCAGGCCCCGACCCCCGTCGAGGAATCCAAAAGCTTTTCCCTGTGAAGCTGAGCCTCCCCAAATCCGAGTCGCTTTGATCATGGGAGCCCAGCATAAAAATATCGTTGTGAACCCCCAATACCCGTAAAGGATTTGCAGGGTATTGAACCCTGGAAAGGTAGCGTAAAGCATTCCACCCGCCGCAGTCATCCAAAGGCCGGTAGCAATAAGTTTTCTAGGAGGGAAACGGTCTGCGAGCGGACCTCCGAAAAGGTAGGAAATCACAGCGACCATGCCGTAGATAGAAAAGCATAGACCCAACTCCGTGTTGTCCAGGCGAAAGGATTCAAGAACCGTAGGCCGAAACACCCGGGCCAATACAAAGGGAAGGATGAAAACCGATTCGCCCGCGAGAATAAGCAGTACAAGGAAATACCATGGAGCGTTCTGTTTTTTTGTCTTGCCCATTAAAATTTATGATAAGTAAAGATCAGAGAGGTTCCCCAGTTAAAAAGAATCGGATTTTATCAGGATTTTTTTTCGTTATCGTCTTTGCGAAAGGTTTTCCAGTACCTCAGCAATAAACGCACACCCAATCGCGCAAAAAGGATAATTGCAATAAGCGTAATGATATTGACAGCATCCAAAAAACGAGGTCTTAACTTGTTTTAGAATCGGGTCGGCCAGTTACCCCATCTCCATCAATGTCTCGGGATAAGTGTTCTTCCAAAGCCTCAAGTGTTTTCCGGAGTTGCGTTCTGGTGTGCGCCAGTTCCACTTCTAATTGTGATACGCGTTCCTCAAGGTTATTCGCTTTTTTTTCCTGCTTCTCCAATTCATCCTGTTGCAGCAAATCCCAAAATATTCCCATGTCTCAATCTTTGTTATTCGATTAACTTCTATTCATAAAATTCGCATTCAGCATGGAGTATCCCCATGGATTCGTACGTGTTTTGCCGGGGTAGGGGCGATCCTGAATGGTTGTATTCAAGAGGTTTCCCTTCAAGAAAAATCATAGCAGGGCAGCTTTGCAATTCCCTAACAGGCTATGTTAAGACGCGTTGAAGGCCCCGATTGAAGGCTTCGACCTCTTCAATTCTTCCGGTGCTAATACGCGCCCAATCCAATAGTGGTGGGAAGGGTCGCCCAATCTGCACACCTTCAGCACCCATTTTTTCAATCAAATTTCCAATGGGCATCCCGCTCTTGAAAAACACAAAATTTGTATGGGATTTGATATAGGGTAAGTTCATCTGATCTAACTGGGCATAGATCATATCTTTACATTTTTCATTTTGCGCCAAACTGAATTTATAGAAATCAGTGTCCGCAAGGGCCTGTTTCGCTGCTAAAATGGCCAGGGAATTTGTATTAGCCATAAGGGAATCCTGCAGTCTGCTTGCTATATCCGGACGCGCCACAAGATACCCGATGCGCATGCCTGCCAGGCCGTATACTTTTGAAAAGGTCTTGGATACAATAACATTGTACCCTTCCCGAACCAAACTTGTCATAGAGGGGTAATCCGGCTCTGTGATATAATCGTAATAGGCTTCATCGCTGAAGACAACTGCCCGTGAGGCCGTAGAACTGCAAAAATCCCTCAGCTTTCCGGAATCGAGGAGCGTTCCGGATGGGTTGTTTGGATTACAGATAAAAATCAGGCGTGTTTTTCCGGTAACCCTGCGTTCCATGGCATCGAGGTCGTGGGTAAGTGAGGCATCAAGAGGTACCCGATGCACATATCCTCCGAAATATTCGGCATACCGCAATAGCGCTTGAAAGGTTGGGTCGGCGGCCACAATCTCGCCCCCCTCCAGTCCGTATACCAGGCCAGCGGCTTTAAGTCCTTCCGTAGATCCTCCGGTTAGGACAATACAATCTTCTGATACTTCTTCTTTTTTTGCAATATCGCGGACCAGGTCCTTCATATACTGAAAGGGGTACCGGCAACCCACTTCAAAGTTTTCCTGAATAACCTTTCGTACGGACTCTGAGGGGCCGAAAGGATTTTCATTTGAGTTGAGCTTGGCAAGTCCTTTAAAAGGGGATTGGGCATCTGGTGTTAGGGAAGCATAGCCCTGTAGGCCTCCTAAAAGCGTAAAACCACCTCCTAATGCGACGGTTTTTAGCCAGTTTCTTCTATCTGTAGTGTTCATTGGTGCACCTTTGAAGCAAAAGGTACAAATAATCCTGAACTCATTCGGGAATTATCCGCTGCAAAAAAGAGAAGGGGCCCGAATTCGGGAATTAGCTGTAAAAGGTATTGCTGAGTAAAATTGCCAGGATGAGGACCACCATGGTGAGGTTTACCGTAAGGGCAATTACTTTTTTTTCCGTCAGGGGTTCGTGAATCCCCTTAAGGATAAAATAGGTGCCCGCCAGACCGAGGATTCCCGATCCTATTATTGGTAAGCCAAACAGGACCTTGGTAATTACAGGCTGAATGTTCAGACTTATGACCACTACGGCCAATCCAAGGAGGCTTAAAATCCACATGCTCATTTTGTAAGAGCGGTTCGTATACATAAAATCCTGTTGCATGGTTCTGAAGTTTAGGTTAAACGGCCCGAACGTTGAGTCTGAGGCCTTCGATAATCCCCAGAATATTCTCAACGCTTTCCTGTAAGTGGTTCTGGATCAGGAAATGTGGGATTCGAATGGTCGTAAACCCATTTTTAAATGAATGCATTGCGGCTTCCAGATCATTCATGGCCTGACGATGGGAAAGTGCTTCATAACCCGTGTCTATTTCTATATTGAGTTTTACACGGGAAATTGCCAAGTCAACGGTGTTTGTGCCATCCCACCAGGCGATCATGGGTTTTACACCGGCCTGTATCAGTCCGTAATACAAAATAGCAGCTTCTTTAGGGACCTGCCCCTTGTTTACGAGACGTTCAAGGCGTTTGCGATGACTCGAACACAGTTCGGTTTGAAATAACTCGATCGATTGGCGGTGGTCCAGATAACTTAACTTCTTATTGCATTCCAGACATGTCATTGAGTAGCATTATTTGGGTGTATTCAGAAGTAAATAACCCCAGGACAAAAAAAATAGTATATACATTTCGATGTACGACACCCTTCAGGTCGATCAAAGACCCTTTTTTAGATGAACTGCACAATTAGGTGATAATCTTTACGGCTATTTTGGCAACTGAGAATTCCTATCTTTAGGCCGAACCCAATCCAAAGTTTGATGTTTAAAAAGGCCGGGCCGGGAATGCTGATTGCTGCTGCTTTTGTTGGCCCGGGTACGGTCACCACCTGTATACGGGCTGGGGTCGACTGGCAGTTAGGGCTGTTGTGGGCATTGCTTTTGTCGGTTGGAGCTACGCTTATTTTACAGGAAATGGCAGGCCGGCTTGGTCTGAGTGCATCGGGAGGAATCCCTGGTTTCATAAGGACCTCCATAAGCAACCACGGGATACGTGTCCTCCTACTTGGTATCGTGTTATCTGGTATAGTGATCGGGAATGCCGCCTATGAAGCGGGCAATATATCAGGAGCTGTTCTTGGTTTCGAGGCTCTTTTTGGCCCTAAGGGGTCGGCATTTTTCCCCGGTCTAGCCGGAGGCCTGGCCTTTTTACTTCTGTGGTTCGGGAGCTACCGAAACCTGGAACGCGTTTTTACAACCCTTGTGCTGGTGATGAGTTTGTCCTTTCTGATCACGGCAATACTTACCCGTCCGGACCCGGTGGAGATACTCAAAGGCCTATTGGTTCCAGGTGTATCCGGGGAAAACCTCCTGACCATTGTAGCTCTTGTCGGCACGACCGTTGTTCCGTATAATTTATTTCTGTACACCTCCCTGGTGGGTGAGAAATGGGGTTCAATAGCTTCGATTCGTCCAATGCGACGCGATATAGTAGTTTCTGTTCTGATAGGCGGATTGGTTTCCATGGCAATTTTGATTACAGCCGCGGGCAGCGGTACAACAGCAGTGGCTTCTGTAATGGATTTAGCGACAAGCCTTGAGCCTATCTATGGTAAGGCGGCCCGTTACGGGATAGGAATTGGGCTTTTGGCCGCTGGGATTACCTCTGCTATCACAGCTCCATTGGCCGCGGCTTTTGTGGCCAGACAGTGTTTTGGATGGGGTCCCGATCGAACCGACTGGAAATTCAGGTCGGTATGGATAGGCGTACTTCTTATAGGTATTCTGACATTGAATTTTGAAGTCCGACCCCTGGAGGTGATCTATTTTGCTCAGGTAGCCAATGGCATTTTGCTTCCGGTGATAGGGTTTATTCTCCTCTGGGCAGTAAACCGGACTTCGCTGATGGGGGTTTTTAAGAACACACCAATCCAGAATATTTTGGCACTTGCGGTACTCCTTTTGGTGACAGGTTTGGGGATTTGGAGTATATTTAAAATCCTCATCTGAATAGCGTATGGCAACCGGTATTGATTTGAATTGCGATGTAGGGGAGGGGGTAGGCAACGAAGCCCTTCTTTTTCCTTATATATCTTCCTGCAATATTGCAACAGGCGGGCATGCCGGGGATGTCAGTTCCATGACCCAGGTCGCTTCTCTGGCAAAAGCACAACAACTTCTTATCGGGGCACATCCATCGTATCCCGACCGCGCTAATTTTGGAAGGGTTTCCCTGGAAATGGAAAAACAGGGGTTTCAGGAAAGTATGCGATCCCAGCTAAATTCAATACGGGAGGTGCTTTCTGCCCTGAACCTAAAATTGGATCATATAAAGGCCCACGGCGCGCTCTACAACGACCTCGCCAAGGGAGGAGCCCTTGCCGATGCCTATCTCCAGGTCATGGAGCCATTTCGGGGTGAGTGTATGCTTTATGTCCCGTGTGGATCAGAATTTGCAAAAATCGCCAGAGACCGGGGCTTCGAGATATGGGAAGAGGCTTTTGCAGACAGGGCGTATCACAGTGATGGCCGACTCGTATCCAGGTCGGTTCCCGGTGCAGTGCTCACAGATCCGGAGGCAGTCTGTAATCAGGTGCTTCAAATGATTTCAGAAAACAGGGTGATGTGTACGGACGGATCCTTTTTGCACATACAACCCGACACAATTTGTGTCCACGGGGATAACCCCGAAGCCCTTGAAATTCTTAAACGGCTGCGCAGCACCTTATTTGAGGCCTCAATCCCCGTGAAAAATGAGTAAGATCCCCTTTGTCACTAAACCCTTTGGCCCTGACGCCGTTTTGTTGGAGTGGCCTAAGAAAGTAGATACGGATATTTTGATGGATATTCTCGGATTCAGGGAATACCTGCTAAAAAAACACTTATTGGAACCTGGGTGGGAATTAATCCCGGTGTACCATTCCCTGACCCTGATCAATCGAATGAAGGAGGTTAACGTTGCTGAACTCATAGGTGTTTTGCCCAAGTGGTATGCCCAGCGGAAGGGAAAACGGAGTCCCAGGACACGCCATTGGGTATTGCCGGTTTGCTACGACACTGAATTTGCCCCGGATCTCGAGGAGGTATCTGAAAGGCTTGGGATGGCACCAGAGGAGCTCATAGAGGCGCATACTGCTCAACCTTACAGGGTTTATGGGATCGGATTCCTGCCGGGATTCCTTTACCTGGGCGGGATACCTGAAAGATTGAAGTTGACGCGGCGGGATGAGCCCCGTCTTCATGTCGCAGCAGGTTCCGTGGGCCTGGCCGGAGAACAGACGGGAATTTATCCCCAGACCTCACCAGGCGGCTGGCATATTATTGGAAGTTGTCCGGTGCCCCTGTTTGTTCCTGAAAAAAATCCACCTTGTGTCGTGGCTCCGGGTGATCAGATACGCTTCAGGGCTATTAGCAGGGCCGAGTACGACCTGCACAAGATTGAAGGGGAAATAGGGATCTATAAATACAAAAGAGGACAAAGTCGTGCTGAAAATTAACAATCCGGGGTTTTATACGAGCATACAGGATTTGGGCCGCTTCGGGTATCGCCACCTGGGTGTTCCTGTTTCAGGGGCATTGCACCTGAAGGCCTTTAAGCGCGCAAATGCACTCCTGGAAAATGACCCAAACGATGCCGCCCTCGAAATCACGATGACCGGTCCTGATCTGGAATTTACGGAACCGACAATCATGGTGCTTTGCGGAGCGCCTCTTGAGGCTTCAATGGATGGGGTGACTTTGGAAATGAATCAGGTTTATCAGGTGCCGGCTGGAGCCCTGTTTAAATCCGGGCATGTTCGTGAAGGGCTTCGAACCTATCTCGCAATAAAGGGTGGGCTGAAATCGGAATTGAAACTCGGATCACGATCCCAGTTTTATCCGATCACGCTGTCTGGAACGGTCAAAAAAAACAGTTTAATCCCCTATGATCCCTATGCGGATTTCTCGCCTAAATTACTGAAGATATCCCCTTCGAAATCTTTTGGAGATAAAGCACTTATCGCTTACCCAGGCCCTGAATATGAATATCTTGAAGAAAAACACTTAAATGAGTTGTTTAATAAAGATTTTAAGATATCCAAAAACCACAACCGCATGGCGTGTCAGCTGGAACCCACCCTTCCCGCCCATACAATACGCATGATCACTTCGGCTACCCTGCCAGGCACGGTACAGATCACGCCTTCCGGAAGACTCATTATCCTTTTGAGGGATGGGCAGACCACAGGAGGGTATCCGAGGATTTTGCAATTGGATGGTGATTCCCTGGATCGGGTCGGGCAAAAGCAGTTTGGGGACATCGTTTGTTTTGAGAAAATCAAACAGCCCTAGATCTGCGTATAAACCTCCTCAAAAGGGATGCGGAATCGCGGCCCGTAGATCCCTTTTTCATTTCGAATACCACAACCGATAATCATATTGATTTCTGCAGAGGCGGGCAGACCCAGCACTTTTTTGACCCGCAGCGAGTCAAAACCTTCCATGGGACAGGTGTCATAGCCTATTGCGGCCATTGAAATCATAAAATTTTCCGCAGCCAGTGCGGCACTTTTATGAGCCACAATCCTAAGATCTGATTTTCGTACCTGTCGGTAAATGGGCCTGAACAGTCCTACAACCCAGAAAAACAGGAATCGGATCAGGCCCAAAAACCCGAGGAATTCCGTGTAGAGGGTGGGTATGAGTTTTCCGTAATAATTCATAGCCATCTTGCGGCGGCGTTTCCAGCGCTGCGGATCTGTATTGTTTTCGAACTGTGTTTGCAGAAACTGGGTATTGGCCCGGGCTCTTTTTCTCCACAGGTCCCGCCTTGCAACGACAACCACTATTTGCCGGGCCGTTTTTGCCGCGTTCTGGTCAAAACAACATTTCGAAATTGCTTTTAAGGTATCGGGCTTTGTAACGTGAATGAATTCCCAGAGTTGGAGGTTGCTGCTGGTAGGGGCAAGTGCGCCATTTCGAATGCAGTTTCTCACATGCTCCTGATCTATGGGGATATCCTCAAAAACACGTACAGCCCTTCTGTAGGCGATGGCTTCAGTAACCGTTTTTTCCATTCTTGTCGTATGAATCAGGCCGCAAGATACGTAAATGGGGGATGTCAGTTATAACCGAAGCGTTATAGCAGTTTCATTGGTATCCCCGTGGAATGCACAATGAATGGATGCGCTATCCGGAGGATTGAATATGGTATTTTGGAAGGCGTAACACACACAATATCAGATGCCTAAGTATTTATAGTATAAAATGAGCCTCTAAACCCGGCGATTATCCGGAATTACGGGCTATCCAAACCCATATCTTTGACAAAAACGAGTTTAATCCGGCTTTTCCTTCCACCAATATGCTTAATAAATTCAGTAAAAACATTACTCAGGATCCGACCCAGCCTGCAGCCCAGGCTATGCTTTATGCCCTTGGCCTGTCAGAATCAGACCTGGAAAAACCCTTGGTCGGTATCGCAAGTACGGGTTATGAGGGCAATCCGTGTAATATGCACCTCAATGATCTCGCCCTTCATGTTAAAAAGGGGACGGCGGAGGCAGATCTCGTCGGTCTTATTTTTAACACCATAGGTGTGAGTGATGGGATTTCCATGGGGACTTACGGGATGCGGTATTCACTTCCATCCCGTGATATTATCGCTGATTCTATGGAAACAGTGGTTCAGGCGATGAATTACGATGGCCTGGTAACCGTTGTGGGATGTGATAAAAATATGCCTGGAGCCTTAATGGCCATGATTCGGTTGAACCGCCCTTCTATTATGGTTTATGGGGGAACGATTGCATCGGGGTGTTGGAAGGACCAAAAGCTCGATGTGGTTTCAGCCTTTGAAGCCTGGGGTCAAAAGGTCGCCGGGACAATGGATGAAGCCTCCTACAAACAGGTGATCCAACATGCCTGTCCCGGAGCCGGTGCTTGTGGAGGCATGTATACGGCAAACACAATGGCCTCGGCCATTGAGGCTCTTGGGATGTCTCTGCCGTACAGTTCTTCGAACCCTGCAGTGGGAGGTGAAAAGGAAGGGGATGCTTTGCAGGCCGGGAAGATGCTTCGAAATCTGATGGAACTGGATCTAAAACCTCTCGATATCATCACTCGGGAATCCCTTGAAAACGCCATACGTCTGATCGTCCTTATGGGAGGCTCTACCAATGCTGTGCTGCATTTTCTGGCCATAGCCAGAGCTGCAGAAATTCCCTTTACCCTTGATGATTTTCAACGTGTCAGTGATCGGACGCCATTCCTGGCAGACCTTAAACCCAGTGGAAAATACCTGATGGAAGATGTCCACAGGGTAGGGGGCGTGCCTGCTGTTTTGAAGTTTATGCTTGAAAACGGAATGTTAAACGGGGATTGTATGACCGTTACAGGGAAAACCCTTGCAGAAAACCTCAGGGATATTCCAGGGCTAGCCCAGGGTCAGAAAGTGATTCACCCCCTCGAAAACCCAATCAAAGAAACAGGACATCTGCGAATCCTTTATGGAAACCTTTCCCCCGAAGGCTCTGTAGCCAAAATTACCGGGAAAGAGGGCCTGAAATTTGAGGGCCCCGCGCGGGTTTTTGAAGGGGAATTTGAAGCGAATAAAGGAATTGGTGAAGGAAGCGTCAAGGCCGGGGACGTGGTCGTAATACGTTACGAAGGGCCTAAGGGAGGACCCGGAATGCCCGAAATGCTCAAGCCGACAAGTGCAATAATGGGCGCGGGTCTGGGCAAAGATGTTGCCCTGATCACCGATGGCCGGTTTTCCGGGGGAACGCACGGGTTTGTCGTCGGCCATGTCACTCCTGAAGCGCAGAGTGGCGGGCCCATAGCGCTGATCCAGGACGGTGATCTGATCTCTATCGATGCAGAAAAAAACACGCTTTCGGTTGCGCTTTCGAGCGCAGAACTCGAAAAAAGACGCGATAAATGGAAGGCACCTGAGCTAAAAGTGCGCAAAGGAAGCTTGTACAAATACGCAATGACCGTATCCTCGGCCTCACAGGGATGCGTTACCGATGAAATATAAAGTAAATCTGGTTACTCCAATATGGAAAATACACAAACAGCAAATAAGCCCAAAGCGACTGCAAAGAAGCTCCGGATTAGCGGGGCAGAAGCAATAATCCATTGCCTGCTTGCAGAAGGGGTAGATCTAATCTACGGTTATCCGGGTGGCGCCATAATGCCCGTGTATGACGAGCTCTACAAATTCAGCGACAGGTTGAACCATGTGCTCACCCGTCATGAACAGGCCGCTACACATGCAGCTCAGGGATATGCCCGGGTAAGCGGGAAAGTCGGCGTAGCCATGGCAACTTCCGGCCCAGGGGCTACTAATCTGGTTACGGGTCTTGCGGACGCCCAGATCGACTCCACGCCCATGGTCTGTATCACCGGACAGGTTGCACGGCATCTTTTGGGCTCTGATGCTTTTCAGGAAACCGACATCATTGGGATTTCCACACCCGTGACCAAATGGAATTATCAGATAACCAGGGCATCCGAAATTCCGGCAATACTGGCGAAAGCCTTTTTTATCGCCCGTTCCGGAAGGCCAGGCCCTGTTTTGATCGACATTACAAAAAATGCCCAATTTGACGAACTTGACTTTGAATACACCCACTGTAAGGGTGTTCGAAGTTATAATCCGGTTCCGAAACCGGATGCAGACGCCATTGAAAAAGCCGCTGAGCTGATCAACCAGGCTAAAAAGCCATTTATCGTATTCGGACAGGGTGTAATTCTGGGCCATGCTGAAAAGCAGCTCAAAGCCCTTGTTGAAAAATCAGGGATTCCAGCGGCCTGGACCATCCTGGGCCTTTCCGCCCTCGATTCGGATCATCCCTTGAACGTAGGAATGGTAGGCATGCATGGAAATTACGGACCCAATGTGCTCACCAATGAATGTGATGTGCTTATCGCTATAGGCATGCGATTCGATGACCGGGTTACCGGTAATCTCGATTCCTATGCCAAACAGGCCCGGATTATCCATTTTGAGATAGACCCGGCCGAGATTGATAAAAATGTACCAACCGATGTGGCTGTTTTAGGGGATGCACGGGAAACCCTGTCACTCTTACTCCCAAAGATTCGTGAGAATAGCCATTCGGAATGGTTGGGAGAGTTCCACCAGAAGTATGAAGAAGAGTTCAAACAGGTTATCGAAAAGGATATTCACCCGGTTAAACCGGGCCTTACCATGGGGGAAGTTGTGGCGCAGATCAACGACGCTTCAGGACATGAGGCGGTGATCGTGACCGATGTAGGACAGCACCAAATGGTCACCTGCAGATATGCCAAGTTTAAAGAGTCCAAAAGCAATATAACTTCCGGTGGCCTCGGGACCATGGGGTTTGCCCTGCCTGCAGCCATTGGAGCTAAAATGGGCGCCTTAAATCGCCAGGTTGTGGCGGTAATCGGGGATGGTGGCTACCAGATGACCATACAGGAACTCGCCACGATCTATCAGAATAAACTCGCGGTTAAAATCGTAGTGCTCAACAATGATTTCCTCGGGATGGTCCGCCAGTGGCAGGAACTCTTCTTTGAAAGCCGTTACGCCTCTACGGTAATGGTAAATCCTGATTTTGTCAAAATTGCAGAGGGTTATTACATCAAAGCAAGACGCGTTGAGAAAAGAGAAGACCTGGCAGAAGCCGTATCCGAAATGATGGCTTCAGAGGAAGCCTATTTCCTCGAGGTACGCGTGGAGAAAGAGGGCAATGTTTTCCCGATGATTCCCTCCGGGGCATCGGTGTCTGAGATTCGCCTGAAGTGATGCCATCGATTTAACAATAGAGAAATATTTAGTGCTACTACACCATGGAAAAAAGCTGGTTTACCATATCTGTCTACTCTGAAAATAACGTGGGATTGCTGAACAGGATTTCAGGGATATTCTTAAAGCGTCACATTAATATCGAAAGTTTAAATGTTTCTAAATCAGAGATTGATGAAGTTTCTAAATTTACAATTGTCGTCAACACCACGGAGTCGTGGACACGGCGTATTGTTTCACAAATCGAGAAACAGGTAGAGGTGATCAAGGCGTTTTATCATACAGATGAGGAGACCATATATCAGGAATCGGCCCTGTTTAAGATAGCCTCCCATTTGCTTTTCGACGAGCGACAGATCCAGAACATCATAAAAGAAAGCAATAGCCAGATTGTGACGGTGAGTCGTGATTTCTTTGTGCTTGCCAAGTCCGGCAGGCGGCATGAAATTGACCAGATGTATTTTGAACTGGAGCCCTTTGGCATCATGCAATTTGTCCGGAGTGGAAGAATTGCAGTAACCAAATCAGAAATGCCCATTACATCTCTACTCGAAAAATTCCAGCATTAAACCTAACTGACAAATTATACTTTAAAAAAGCAAACTATGACGAATTACTTCAATACCCTTTCACTGCGGGAAAAACTCGAACAACTAGGGAAATGCCGCTTTATGGAGGCTTCGGAATTCTCAGATGGGGTGAGTGCCCTGAAAGGAAAGAAGGTCGTGATTGTGGGCTGCGGAGCCCAGGGACTTAATCAGGGGTTAAATATGCGCGATTCAGGCCTGGACATTTCATATGCGTTGCGGCCAGCTGCCATTTCCGAAAAACGGGACTCTTTTGTCAATGCCACTGAGAACGGTTTTACAGTAGGGACCTATGAAGAATTGATTCCCGATGCAGATTTGGTCATCAATCTGACCCCCGATAAACAGCACACGGCCGTGGTGGGTGCCGTAATGCCACTTATGAAAAAAGGGGCAACGCTTTCATATTCCCACGGGTTCAATATCGTGGAGGAGGGGATGCAGGTGCGAAATGACCTTACCGTAATCATGGTAGCCCCTAAAAGTCCGGGATCGGAGGTGCGGGAAGAATTTAAACGCGGCTTCGGGGTACCTACCCTGATTGCAGTGCACCCCGAGAATGACCCGGAGCAAAAGGGGCTGGCCCAGGCCAAGGCTTATGCTGTAGGAACCGGAGGCCATAAAGCAGGGGTTTTGGAGTCTTCATTTGTCGCCGAAGTCAAATCGGATTTGATGGGAGAACAAACGATTCTCTGCGGCCTCTTGCAGACCGGGTCAATACTCTGTTTTGACAAGATGGTAGCCGAAGGGATAGCGCCTTCTTATGCAGCCAGGTTGGTGCAATACGGATGGGAAAATATTACCGAAGGACTCAAATATGGGGGGATTACAAATATGATGGACCGTTTGTCCAATCCCGCAAAAATTGAGGCATTCAGGCTTTCAGAAACCCTCAAAGATATAATGCGTCCGTTGTTTCGAAAGCATATGGACGATATCATGAGCGGGGAATTCTCCAAAACCATGATGCAGGACTGGGCTAATGGGGATGCAAACCTGCTGAAATGGAGAAGCGCCACAGGGGAAACGGCTTTCGAAAAAACCAGCGCAGCTGATATTGAAATTAGTGAGCAGGAATGCTACGATAAAGGTGTGCTTATGGTAGCCTTTGTCAGGGCGGGTGTTGAACTCGCCTATGAAGCCATGACAGAATCCGGTATTGTGGGGGAATCCGCCTATTACGAATCCCTTCACGAAACCCCGTTGATCGCCAACACCATCGCCCGGAAAAAACTCTTTGAAATGAATCGGGTTATCTCGGATACGGCCGAATACGGTTGTTATCTTTTTGACCATGCCTGTAAACCACTGCTGTCCGATTTTATGGAAACCATTTCTACGGAAGTTATCGGGAAAACATTTGGGGAGGGAGAAGACACTACTGTAGACAATGCGGAACTGATCCACGTTAATAAGGCCCTGAGAAGTCATCCCGTTGAAAAGGTCGGCACAAGACTCAGAGAGTCCATGACGGCCATGAAGCCGGCTATTTAGGTACGCAATGAGTGCCCAGGGAAGTTAAACCCTCTTTTTATCTGAAATTCCATACACATGAATGATTTCGTCAAAATTCCAGAAAAATTTACCCTGAAAGCACCCATTGATCAACGTCAATACCTGGTGGATGGCGACTTGTTGTCCTGGACGGGCAAGACTTCAGAGGTGTATTCCACTATTTCCTCCACTCCCGCGTACGCTCCAACCCTTTTGGGGAGCATTCCGGATATGGGGGAGCAGGAAGCCATGGCGGCCCTTGATGCGGCTTTACAGGCCTATGATCAGGGCCAAGGTACCTGGCCCACAATGAAGGTAAGGGATCGTATTGCCTGCATGGAGAAGTTCCTGGATCAAATGAAGTCCAAAAGGGATCCGATCGTCACCCTTTTGATGTGGGAGATCGGGAAGTCACTTCCGGACTCCGAAAAGGAATTCGACCGCACCGTAGAATACATCGAGGATACCATAGAAGAATACAAAACCCTGGACCGGAATGCCGCCCGTTTCGACAAGCACGATGGGGTCTATGCTCATATCCGCAGAGGCCCTTTGGGTGTTGTATTGTGCCTGGGGCCGTACAATTATCCCCTAAACGAAACTTTCGCCTTGTTAATCCCCGCAATCATTATGGGGAATACAACAGTATTTAAGCCTGCCAAACACGGTGTATTGCTAATCACCCCGCTTTTGGAGGCGTTTCAGAATAGTTTTCCTAAAGGGGTGATCAATGTGCTTTTTGGAAGAGGAAGGGCTGTAGCGGCCCCAATTATGAAAACCGGTAAAGTGGATGTTCTGGCCCTGATCGGAAACAGCAAATCGGCAAATGCACTTCAGGACCAGCACCCCAAGAGCAATCGACTGCGCCTCGTGCTGGGGCTTGAAGCAAAAAACCCTGCCATTATCCTGCCGGATGCAGACCTGGATTTAACGGTACAGGAATGCCTCTCCGGAACCCTTTCCTTTAATGGACAACGGTGTACGGCCCTTAAAATCGTATACGTGCACAAAACGGTTGAGAAAGCGTTCCTGGATCGGTTTACCAAAGCGGTAGATGAGATGACGTTTGGAAATCCATGGGATCCGGGTGTAAAACTAACGCCCTTGCCGGAACCCGGAAAGTCGGATTACATACAGGAACTCATAGATGATGCGGTCGGTAAAGGAGCCCGGATTCTCAATGAGAAAGGGGGTACGCGTTATGACAACTTTATTTGGCCGGCCGTGCTATACCCTGTAACGGAAGAGATGCGTGTCTATAAAGAAGAACAATTTGGCCCCGTGATCCCTGTGGTACCATTTACATCCATAGAGGAACCCCTAAACGATATGGCAAAAAGCAATTACGGGCAGCAGGTGAGTCTTTTTGGAAAGGACATCCGGGCCCTGGCACCATTGATCGATACCCTGGCGAATTTGGTATGTCGGGTGAACCTGAACAGTTCCTGTCAGCGAGGCCCGGATGTATATCCCTTTACGGGCAGAAAAGATTCCGCACAATCCACCCTGAGCGTTTACGATGCCCTGAGGTCTTTCTCTATCAGGACTTTTGTTGCCTTCAAGGATAATGAGCTGAATAACCAGATTGTAGAAGAACTGCTTCAGGAGAAGAATTCCAATTTTATCAATACGGAATACCTCCTCTGAATACTGGGCTAATCCTTTAGCAACAGCGGTTTAGCATCTTTTCGGTGGCTTTGATCGCCGAAACGGTCTGATCCGAATCCAGGCCACGGGTGGTAAATTCCCTTTTTCCGGTTTTCCAGGTAATTACGGTCTCACACAGGGCATCTGAATTGGACCCGGGCGGGATGCGCACGGCGTAATCGATCAAATCCGGAAGCGGCCTGTTCAGGTCTTTATAGACTTTTCGTAGGGCGTTCATAAAGGCGTCGAATTGTCCGTCACCCCTGGCGTTTTCCTCGTAGGTTTTTCCTTCGATCTCAAGGAATACCGTGGTAGTCGGTTGCAGGCCCTTGGCATGGGTCAGTACATACGACCGGATAAATACCTGCTGCGGTTGGCCTTCCGTTCCGAGGACATCGGAAATAATATAAGGCAGGTCTTCCCGGGTAACCCGCTCCTTCCGATCGCCCAGTTCAATAATGCGGGCGGTAACCAGTTTTAGTTCTGCGTCACTAAGGCTTAGTCCAAGTTCCTGCAGGTTCTTCTGGATATTGGCTTTTCCGGATGTCTTGCCAAGGGCATATTTGCGTTTACGACCAAAACGCTCCGGCAACAGGTTATTGAAGTATAAATTCTTCTTATTGTCCCCATCTGCATGTATTCCAGCTGTTTGTGTAAAAACATTATCGCCAATAATGGGCTTGTTCGAAGGGATTCCAATTCCTGTAAAGGCCGAGACCAGCTTACTTACCTTGTAGAGAGAGGACTCACAAACCCCGATTTCCACTTCCGGTAAAAAGTCATTAATTACCGCGACAACACTTGAAAGGGGTGCATTTCCGGCGCGTTCCCCCATGCCGTTGACGGTTAGATGCAATCCATGTATTCCAGCCTTCAGGGCCTCAAGTACGTTAGCTACACTAAGATCGTAATCGTTGTGCCCGTGAAAGTCGAAATGCAAGTCCGGGTAACGCCCTAAAATTTCATTGAGATATGTAAACGTTTCCTCAGGCGTGAGAATTCCAAGGGTATCCGGAAGGAGGATACGATCCACAGGCTGGGTTTGCAGAAAGTCCAGGAATTGGAAAACATATTCTTTAGACTCCCTCATCCCATTGCTCCAGTCTTCGAGATATACGTTAGAGCGAATATCCATATCCTCTGCCCTGGATAAAACAGCTCCCACGGCTTTAAAATGCGCTTCCGGGGTCTTGCGAAGTTGGTGGGTCAGGTGGTTCATAGATCCCTTGGTCAGCAGATTCTGCGTTCTGCCACCGGCTTTATGGATCCACTCCAGGGAGGCGCCGTCATCGACAAAACTAAGGACCTCGATTTTCGGGAGCATCCCAGCTTCCCTGGCCCAACTGGCAATCTGCCGTACACTTTCATATTCGCCATCGGATACCCGCGCGGAGGCAACCTCAATACGATCCACCTGTAATTCCTCAAGCAGCAGACGTGCAAGGGTAAGTTTTTCAGGAGCTGTAAATGAGACCCCGGAGGTTTGTTCTCCATCCCTCAGGGTTGTATCCATTATTTCAATTCGCCTGGGCTTCATGTATTTTTATAGAATCACGCGTTTGTGGATCCCTCTGTTACAAAGGCGATTGAGCAGCAAAACTACTGATCTCCTCCTTCATGTTCAGCAGGTAATCGATGTCGTCAAAACCATTGAGCATATTGTCTTTCTTGTACCCGTTGATCTCAAAGGATTCGGTAGCTCCTGTTGCGGTTATCTGAATGCTCTGGGCAGGCAGGTCCACTTCGATTAGTGTTTCAGGATCTGCTTCGATGGCTTCAAAGATCTGCTGGAGGAACTCCGGACTTACCTGTACCGGGAGTACCCCGATATTCAGACAATTATTTCTGAAGATATCGGCAAAGAAGCTGGAGACAACACATCTGAAACCGTAATCATAAACCGCCCAGGCAGCGTGCTCCCTGGAGGAACCAGAACCAAAGTTTTTACCTCCCACGAGGATTTTACCACTGTAAATGGGGTTATTGAGCACAAAATGTGGTTTGGGACTGTTGTCGGGGTTGTACCTCCAGTCTCTGAACAGATTATCACCAAAACCTTTGCGTTCTGTCGCCTTGAGGAAGCGAGCCGGAATGATCTGATCGGTATCCACATTTTCTATCGGCAGGGGTACGGCCGAGCTTCTCAGTACATTGAATTTATCGTATGCCATAATCTTTTGTATTAGGATATTACTTCTGCCTGCAACAGTTCACGGGGGTCCGTAACTTCTCCTGTTACCGCAGCAGCTGCTGCCACAAGTGGGCTCGCCAAAAGCGTTCGCGCTCCTGGACCCTGTCGACCTTCGAAATTACGGTTGGATGTACTTACCGCGTATTTCCCGGCGGGTATCTTGTCATCATTCATCGCCAGGCAAGCCGAACACCCGGGTTCCCTGAGCTCAAAGCCGGCTTCTTCAAGAATATCCAACAGCCCCTCTTCGCGAATGGAGGATTCTACTTTGTGGGAGCCGGGTACCAGCCAGGCCGTGACATTCTCCGCCTTTTTCCGACCTTTAACCAAGGCTGTGAACGCCCGGAAATCCTCGATTCGTCCGTTTGTACAGCTGCCCAGAAATACAAAATCCACTTTTTTACCCAACATGGAATCTCCTTCCTGGAAATCCATATAGTCCAGCGACTTCTTGTAGGTAGCCTTGCCACTTCCAGCAGCTTCCGACAGGGGTATGGACTCTTTGATCCCCATGCCCATTCCCGGATTGGTCCCGTAAGTGATCATAGGTTCAATTTCAGAGCCCTCGAATGTAAGTTCCTTGTCAAAAAGGGCGTCCGAATCCGTGTAAAGTGTTTTCCAATATTCCATAGCCCGATCCCAATCCGGACCTGTTGGCGCAAACTCCCGACCCTTTATGTATGAAAAGGTCTTATCATCCGGTGCCATCATCCCGCCCCGTGCACCCATTTCGATACTGAGGTTGCAAACAGTCATTCGACCTTCCATAGACATGGCTTCAAAAACACTACCCGCATATTCCACGAAGTAACCCGTTGCACCAGAAGTGCTCAGTCGGGAAATAATAAAGAGGGCAACGTCCTTTGGGGTCACGGCCCTGTTCAGGCTGCCATTAATGGTAATGCGCATTCGTTTGGGTTTTGGCTGCATAATGCATTGCGTAGCCAGGACCATTTCCACCTCTGAAGTACCAATTCCAAACGCAATTGCGCCAAAAGCACCATGGGTAGATGTGTGGGAATCCCCGCATACTATGGTAGCCCCGGGCAGGGTAATTCCGTTTTCCGGCCCGATAACGTGCACGATTCCGTTTTTTTCATGTCCAAGCCCCCAATATGGAATATTGTGTTTGCCTGCGTTCTCTTCCAGGGCTTTTAATTGATTGGCCGAGAGGGGATCCGCAACGGGAAGGTGCTGGTTGCGGGTAGGTGTATTGTGGTCCGCGGTGGCAAATGTCCGCTCTGGGTAAAGTACCGGAATATTGCGGGATTTCAAACCCAGGAAGGCAACCGGGCTGGTAACTTCATGGACCAGGTGGCGATCTATAAAAAGGACATCTGGACCGTTGTCTACGTGTCGGACCACGTGAGAGTCCCAAACTTTGTCAAATAGCGTTTCGGGCATAAATAACTTGATTTTCTATACGGTTTTAAGGTTAGCGAAAATAGGATTCCCGATGCGATAAAATAAAGATGGGCGAAATGAAATTACGATGTTCAACATCCCTGTTTGACCCATATTAAAATGATTTTATCCTTGTCGGAAGAGTAACGGGACTAAAAATATTCTGAAAATCGTGTGAACAATGGAACTTTCTGAAGCGATAAAGCACCCTTAAGGCAGCGGTCAGCTAATGTAATCCCAGATGTTTTTGAAGACATCCATACGGCTCATCTTCTCACGGACCATCTGGTGCGAAACCGCCTCGAGTCCGGGATCATTTTTTAAGAGTTGCTGGGCGTAAAAACGCGCAGTTTTAAGAATATCACTATCCTTGACCACGTCTGCAATCTTCAGCGCCAGAATACCACTCTGCTGGGTACCCATAAGATTCCCAGGACCCCTCAGTTGCAGATCGGTCTCAGCGATTTCAAAACCATCATTCGTCCTGACCATGGTTTGCAGGCGGGTCCGTGCATCATCTGACAGTTTCCCACTGCTCATTAGAATACAATAACTCTGGTCCGCTCCCCGCCCAACGCGGCCGCGCAACTGGTGCAGTTGGGAAAGTCCAAAACGCTCTGCACTTTCGATTACCATAACAGAGGCGTTCGGGACATTGACCCCCACTTCAATAACCGTGGTAGCAACCATGATCTGGGTTTTACCGGCAACAAAACGCTGCATCTCGTATTCTTTGTCCTGAGGCTTCATTTTGCCATGGACAATGGAGATCTGGTAGGAGGGGGGCGGAAACTCCCTGCTAATACTTTCGAACCCATCCATCAGATCCTTATAATCGAGGGCCTCAGATTCCTGAATAAGCGGATAGACCACATACACCTGTCGGCCCAGCGCTATTTGTTCCCTGATAAACCCAAATACTTTCAGGCGATCAGAATCGGTACGGTGTACCGTGCGCACCGGTTTACGGCCGGGAGGCAGGGCGTCGATTACACTGATATCCAAATCCCCGTAAAGGCTCATGGCCAGGGTCCTGGGAATGGGGGTGGCCGTCATAACCAGGATGTGGGGCGGGGTGTCATTTTTTTTCCACATCCGAGCCCGTTGAGCGACTCCAAACCGATGCTGTTCATCTATAATAGCAAGACCCAGATTAGCAAACTGTACGGTTTCTTCCAACACGGCATGGGTGCCAATGAGGATGGACAAACTCTTGTTCTTTAAACCTTCATGAATCGGTTTGCGATCTTTGGTTTTTACAGAACCTGTCAGCAGGCCTACTTTTATACCCATGGGCTCCAGTAATTCGCTTACGGACTGGTGGTGTTGCTGCGCGAGGATTTCAGTGGGAGCTACCAGGCAGGCCTGAAACCCGTTATCCAGAGCGAGTAGTATGGTCATCACCGCAACGATGGTTTTCCCAGATCCCACATCGCCCTGAAGGAGTCGGTTCATCTGGGCATGGCTCCCCAGATCGGCGCGTATTTCTTTTAAAACCTTTTTCTGTGCTCCGGTAAGTTCAAAGGGCAGATGATTTTCAAAAAAGTCCGTAAACAGGGCCCCCACTTTTTCAAATACCAATCCCTTGATCCGGCTTTTTCTTCGGTTCTTTTTGGTGAGCAAGGCCAGTTGAATGTAAAAGAGTTCTTCAAACTTTAACCGGAACCTAGATTGTGCAAGCTCCTTTTGGGAGTCCGGGAAATGGACTTGCCAGAGCGCCCGCTGTTTCCCCGGCAAAACCAGGGCTTCCCGAACCTTTGCCGGTAAGGTTTCACCAATTTGGCCCCCTGTTTCTTCCAGGAGGAAATGTATCCATTTTGAAATCTGCCGATTGGTCACTCCCTGCTTGCTCAATTTCTCTGTTGAGGGATATACAGGTTGCATCACAATTCGCTTTTGCCCTTCGAATTGACTTAGCAATTCAATTTCGGGATGTGGCATCGAAAAGCTGCCGTTGAAATAGTTGGTGCGACCAAAAATAACGTAAGGCTCATTCAGTTTGATCCGGTCCTGAATCCATTTTTGACCCCGGAACCATACGAGTTCCAAAGAACCTGTATCATCTTTAAACGTGGCGACCAGGCGCTTGCCCTTTTTCTGTGCAACGGTTTTGATGTGCGTGATTCGCCCGATGATTTGTACCTCGGCCCCGGTACGCTCCAACTCTGAAATTTTATAAAATCTCGATTTATCGATATACCGGTTCGGGAAGAAATAAAGCAGGTCCTGGTAGGTCTCGATTCCCAATTCCCGCCCAAGCAGGGCCGCCCTGCCGGGCCCTACCCCTTTCAGATAGGTGATGGGCGTTTGAAGCGCGTTGGGATGCATCGGCCTAAATTACAGCTTCCCATATAGAACTGCAACCCGGCAAAATGCTAAATTTGAGGAATGTTATCAGAATACTACGGTTTAAAGCGGCTGCTGGCCCTTGCATCCATAGGCCTGTGTTCAGCAATGCTGCAGGCACAGGAGCTCATGCCGGATTTTCAAAGCGCTCAAATAGTGATCCGTCCAGATCCTATTGCCGAAATCATTAAAGGCGAGGTTCGCTATACCTTTGATATTCAGCCGGGAGTGGACAGTGTGATCCTGGATGCCCACAATATGGAATTTGAAAGCGTCCTGCTCAATGGTCGGCAAGTTGCCTTTCACTCCGGCGGTGGAAGGTTGGCCTTAAAGGCACCGGCGCTCGAGGGGAGACACAACCTACACATCACCTATACGGCTAATCCAAAACAGGCGGTTTATTTTATTGGCTGGAAGGACAGCATACCCGGAAATGAACAGATATGGACTCAGGGTCAGGGTAAGGATAGCAGTCATTGGGTCCCGGTTATTGATGCCATGGGAGACAAAATGGTTTTTGACCTGTCCGTACTTATGGATCCTTCGTACGAGGTAATTTCCAATGGGGTATTGACAGGGACGACCCTGGAAGGCGGACTTCTGCAATGGGATTTCGATATGAAAAACCCGATGAGCAGCTACCTCCTGGCCTTTGTCGTGGGCACCTATGAATACCTGGATCGGGAATCGTCCTCAGGTGTACCCTTAAAGTTGTATTACCCTGAGAATGCAGGAGATAAAGCGCACTGGACTTATCTGCATTCCGTTGAGATCTTAGATTTCCTGGAATCTGAAATTGGAATACCCTATCCATGGGGAGACTATAAGCAGGTTCCCGTGAGCGATTTTCTCTATGCCGGGATGGAGAATACGGGGGCCACCATCTTTTCTGACCGTTATTTAGTCGATTCCCTCGGGTTTAACGACGAGAATTATGTAAATATCAATGCGCATGAACTGGCCCATCAGTGGTTTGGCAATCTGGTCACCGAAAAAGACGCAGCGCACCACTGGCTTCACGAAGGGTTCGCGACCTACTATGCCTACAGGGCGGAAGCCGCTGTATTCGGACAGAAATACATCCATTGGAAACTCTACGAAACGGCAGGAATACTTGACGAAATGGATGTGCAAGGCAAGGGTGAAGCTTTGCTGGACCCGCAAGCAGGAAGTCTCACCTTCTATGAAAAAGGCGCCTGGGCCCTTGTCATCCTTCGCGACCAATTGGGTGCAGCGGTTTTTGACCAGGGGATCAGGAACTATCTTAAAAACCATGCTTATGCAACGGTTACGGTTCCGGAGTTTTTAAAAACCATGGAAGCGGCATCCGGCACTTCCCTCACCGAATTTCGCAAGAGCTGGTTGGAATCCAGTACCTTTCCGTTGCAGGAAGCCCTGGAATACCTGAAAGTGAACGAACCTGAAATAGGTGTTTTTATAGGGCTGAAGGATGAAGCGGAAAAACGGATAATACCCGAACCGAGTGGCTATCTGAATCAATGGGAATCAACTCCCAGCCCGGAGTTCAGGGCGCATTTAATTCGGCTTCTGGGAAATGGTGTTTCCCGCGAATTATGGGAGGCAGCGGCAGGGGAGGAGTCGCTGGAAATCCATAAGGCCCTGTTGGAGGTTACGGGCGATATAGAGCCCTGGATGGAGCCGTATTTAAGGGATTGGCTGGACGCCCCGAGCTATGTGATTCGGGAGAATACCCTTTTTAAATTATGGGTGTCCGATCCTGAGAATCGCAAGGCATACCTGGATCGGGTTTCCGATAACGGAAGTTTAGATGCGGTTCGGCTGGAACAACTGTGGTGGTTGCTCGCTACCCTGACACCGGAGTACAAAACCCCGGCAGTACAACAGGGCTATTTAAAGGAGTTAAGAAGGACTACAGCTCCGGGAAATTCCTGGGAAACACGTCAGAACGCCTTTGCAATGTTACATCAGGTAGATGCGCTTAACCTTCAAAATATCAAGGATTTAATGCAGGCAACAGAGCATCATTCCTGGCAGTTTCGAAAATTCAGCAGGAATTTACTCGGGGAAGTCCTTTCCCGTACTTCGGGGACAACAGACTGGGCCGAACTGGCCAGTACGTTCCCCAGGGAGAAATACAGGTATTTGTACGAATTAATCGAGAACCAATGAGGGCAATGGTGATTTCTGGAGGGGGGAGCAAGGGCGCTTTTGCAGGAGGGGTTGCTGAATACCTCCTCGAAACTAAAAAACACAGCTACGATCTTTTACTGGGCACATCCACAGGTAGTCTGCTGATCTCCCATCTCGGACTCAAGAAGACTGAAAAGATTCGCTCTATTTACACCTCGGTTACCCAGGATAGCATCTTTTCCAATTGTCCCTTCACCATTGAGCACAAATACGGCATAGCGACCATAGGGATCAACCACTGGAATGTCATCAAGAACTTTTTAAGAGGCGGGAAGACTTTCGGGGAGAGCCTGAACTTGCTCGATCTGATCAGAAACTCAGTGACGGAAGCCGAATTTGATTCCCTGAAGAACGGACCATTGGATATTGTGGTTACGGTATCGAATCTCACGCTCAATCGCGTGGAATACAAATCGATAAACGATTTTGACTATGATTCCTTCTGTGAGTGGATATGGATTTCCTGTAACTACATCCCCTTTATGAGTCTGGTCCGTAAAAATGGATATGAATACGCCGATGGAGGCCTCGGATGCATGGTCCCCATTGAGGAGGCCATCAATAGGGGGGCAAAGGTCGTGGATGCCATAGTTTTACATACGGAGGTTTCACACCTGAATCGGATGCCATCAAAAAATGCCTTTTCCCTTTTGACCAATATGTTTGCCTTTATGCTGGATCGCATTGAAGAACACAACATTAAGATCGGGAAATTTACAGCAAATCATCAGAATGCGATAATCAACTTCTACTATACCCCGACCGTCCTGACGACCAATTCGCTCGTGTTTGATAAAGAGCAAATGACAAAATGGTGGAAAAGCGGGTATATTTACGCTGAAACCCGGAGTGAGGCAAGCAGTGAACTGGAAATAACCTGAGACCTACCAGAGTGCTCCGATTTCCCTTTTGACGTAGGATAGGGCTGTGGCAGAGGGGGACGATTTTTCCATCATATCGTTCAGAAGATCTTCCCGTAATTTATCCGCATTGTCGGCTTCACTCATGGCAGATTTCCGAATCCCCTGAATCGTAGCGTTCTTAGCCGCCTTAATGACATTCCAGCATTCGTCTGTCATGTAAATTTGCTGGGAGAGGTTATGCTCGTACTCATTTTCGATGGTTCGGATTAAAAGATTTTCATAATCCGATTTATCCGCAGACTTAGGGGCTACCCGAACCACTAATTTTGGAATCGCAATCCGTTCCAGAAAAAGGGCCATCCGCTCATAAGCCTGCAACCGAATGGGCAAAGTGTTTTTCTGACTGTCTTTATGGAGCAGGAACCTGCGCCTGCCCTCCTCATTTTTAGTATGCATTTTAAAAAAATAGAAGGCCACTACGCCCGTGACTACAGCGGGCAGCAGGTACGCAAAGAGTTGCAAAATGTCAATTCCGTTCATCAGATCAGGGTAATAGGGTTATCGTTTGGATTAACGAATGAAAGGCCTAAAAATTATATAAACCGGCTGGTTTTCCCGCGACCTATCGCTTGACCTCGTCCTGCACCATTTTGTAGAACTTGCGGTAATCCGGATGTAGCAGGATATCCACACCTTCACTGAAATTTCCATCTCGCGCCCGCGTTTGCAGACGTGTTTCCGAAACTTCGTAAGTTCCCTGAAGCGCATTCATGACGGCTGTTGCCTGATTTGCAGCAAGGGTCATATCTCCGGTCATGGACAATCCCTCTACAGTAATTCCCATTCCCGGGTGGGCCTTGGCAAGCGCGGCAATTCGCTCTGTCCAGGTATTTCCGGCCTCGGTTAGGGTAGTCCCGGTATCGCTTCCGAAAAGGGTGGAGAGGGATCCGGAGATCACCAGACTTCCGGCGGCTACTTTGAGCTGTGCATCCGGCCCAAGTGTTCTCTTGGCATCGTTGAGGAGCACAATAATCGTTGAGTCATTAGCGCTGAACGATGATTCGATTCCCTTTAGTTGTCGTTCTTTAGCATTGAGGGATTCCAGTGCTTTGGAGAGGGCATCTTCTTTTTTATTGGAAACATTGGCAAAGCTGCCGAGATTCGTCATCAGGGTAGCGTTCGCTTCCTTTAATTCGTTTACCTGCGCCTCGTAGGATTCCGCCTTTGCCTGGGCAGCCCTGTTGCTTGCCTGGGCTTCTGATACCGATCTTTCAAGTCGCCTTACTTGTGCCTGTAAACTATCGATTTCGACAATAAGGTCCGATTTGCGCTGGGCCATTGCCAAAGGTCCAATCAGCAGACACGCAACCAGAACGCTATAAAAAGTAGAACATGTATGGGTAGTGGTTTTCATAAGCCTATAAAAATTAGACTGCAAAGATACACGCATTCACGGATAATATATGCAAGCACCTTCCCGAATATGTATTATGCCAACCGCTCTTGCTGGCAAGGGTTCATATTCGGGAAGAAGCTACAATAAATAGAAATTATCCCTTGCTCAGATAATCCAGACTGAGCTCGGAAAGCGCTTTTACACCGAGGATCAATCCCGATTCATCAATTCTGAAGTCCGGCGTGTGATGCGGGAAAGGTTCCTTATTCCCAGGGGTCATTCCTCCGAGAAAGAAGAAAAATCCAGGGACTTCCCTTTGATAATATGAGAAATCCTCCGCCCCGGTCACGGCTTTCTGAATTACAACGTTCTGGTCTCCGGCAACCCTGTTTAAGGTCGGCAGCATTGTAGTGACCAAATCCGGATCGTTGTAGGTAATGTCGGTAGCATCTTTGATTTCAACAACGGCTTCTCCTCCATAGGCTTTCGCTATATCGGGTATCATTTCCATCATTCTTCGGTTGATGTGGTCTTTCATGTCGTAGTCCAGAGTTCGGATGGTACCCAACATTTCTGCACTCTCCGGAATGATATTAAAGCGTACCCCACTCTTTATTTTACCAACTGTGATTACCGCAGCTTCATTGGTAAGATTGGCTTCCCGACTGATAATAGTCTGCAGGCCATCGATAATTTTTGCACTGATCAGAATGGGGTCAACCCCGGACCAGGGCTGTGATCCATGACTCTGTTTTCCTTTGACTTTCACGGTAAAACTCTGCGCTGCAGCCATCGTACCGCCAGATTTATAACGGATCATTCCCGCCGGTGTCTGGGAATTAATATGGAGTCCGAAAATGGCATCCACGTCTGGACTTTTAAGTACACCTTCCTTTACCATCAGCAAGGCTCCGCCTTCTTCTCCAGGGGGTGGTCCTTCCTCGGCTGGCTGGAAAATAAACTTTACAGTTCCGCGAATTTTATCTTTGTTCTTTGAGAGCACCTCGGCGACCCCCATGAGGATGGCCGTATGTGTGTCGTGGCCGCAGGCGTGCATCACTCCGACGGTTTCACCTAAAAATTCACTGGTTACTTCGGAACGGAACGGGAGGTCGTTTCGTTCATATACCGGCAGGGCATCGATATCCGCCCTTAAGGCGACAACCTTGCCGGGTTTTGATCCTTTAAGTACCCCAACTACTCCTGTGTGTGCTACTCCGGTTTGGACCTCAATACCCAGGGACTTTAAATGGGCCGCAATTTTCTCGGCAGTTTTAAACTCTCTGTTGGAGAGTTCAGGGTGTTGGTGGATATCCCGTCTCCATTCGATTACTTTAGGCTCAATAGCGGTGTAGTCCTTATCCAAGGACCAATTTTGACCATAAGTAGTTCCCAGGATAAGGAACATGACATAGAATGCTTTTGTATTTAGTTTCATCTTGTGGGTGGTTTAGAATTTTATAAGTCGGTACCCCTGATCCTGCAACTGCAGCAGGGCGGTCATTGCCGAAAGGGAGAGTTGTACCCCTTCTATGGTTTGTTCGATGGGGACCTGGCGGGCAATGGAAGATTGTCCGCAAAATATAACCTGTGCCCCGGATTCCATCAAGGCGCTCAAGAGGGCGTGATTTGGATTTTCTGAACCGAACCGCTCTTGGTATCCGGGATGGTCCAGAAGATCGGTACTGGCCTGATTGTGGACTACAAGGGCTACTTTGAGGTTTTCCGGGTCCATCCCTGCCGCAGCATGCATATTCAGAAAGCGGGCTGCGGTCTCAATCCAGGGATTAACCTGAGTGTGGTCTTCCGGGCTTTGCATGACATCGAAAACGGCCATTAATGTCCCGTCTTTATCCAATTGATAGGTCGCTCCGGGTATATCCCAGACAGGTCCGAATTCAGGAATGACGGGTCCGGTATGCTTTTCCTGAGCGAGTAAAATTGTTCCTGTATAAAAAAGGGTTGTAAATAAAAGAATCTTCAGCTTCATTTCGGGTAGCGGGAGTTTCGCCTAAAGATATTCAAATTGATCAAAACAAAAATACCCTGTTCATAATATCTCGGTTTTCCGGTTTGAGGTTGCAGTGAATAATGGCTAACTTTCACCCGTGAACAATTCAGATCAAAATACCTTCCTGAGTGTGCTCAATGAGGCACAGAAAGCCCCCGTTCTGCATAAGGACGGCCCGCTTATGGTCATTGCCGGAGCGGGGTCGGGCAAAACACGCGTGCTGACCTATCGCATTGCCCATTTAATGCGGCAGGAGGTCGATCCTTTTAACATTCTCGCCCTGACCTTTACCAATAAGGCGGCCCGGGAAATGAAAAAGCGGATTGCAGAACTCGTTGGAGGGTCTGAGGCCAAGAATCTCTGGATGGGCACTTTTCACTCTGTATTTGCCCGCTTGCTGCGCTTCGACGGGGACCGGTTGGGCTACCCCAGTAATTTCACCATTTATGACACTCAGGATTCTCAGCGCCTCATTTCATCGATTATCCGTGAAATGGGACTGGATAAGGATATTTACAAGTACAAGCAGATCCAGCAGCGTATATCTTCCTATAAGAATAGCCTGATAACCGTTAAAGCCTATTTTCAGAACCCTGAATTACTGGAGGCGGATGCCATGTCCAAACGGCCGCGCCTGGGAGAGATTTATCAGAACTACGTCGATCGCTGTTTTAAAGCCGGGGCTATGGATTTTGACGACCTGCTTTTGCGTACCAATGAACTGCTCACGCGATTCCCTGATGTGCTGATGAAATATCAGGACCGCTTTCGCTACATTCTGGTGGATGAGTATCAGGATACCAACCACTCACAGTATTTAATCGTGCGGGCCCTGGCAGACCGGTATCAGAATATCTGTGTGGTAGGTGACGATGCCCAGAGTATCTATTCCTTCAGGGGCGCAAACATCGACAATATCCTGAATTTTCAAAGAGATTACGACGATGTTGGTATGTACCGGCTGGAGCAGAATTATCGCTCAACAAAAAACATTGTCAATGCCGCAAACAGCATTATTGCGAATAACAAGAACCAACTTGAAAAAGTGGTTTGGACTGCCAATAGCGAAGGAAATCCAATACGAATACACCGAAGCCCGACCGATGCGGAGGAAGGCCGGTACGTAGCCTCTTCCATTTTTGAACACAAAATGCAGCAACAGCTTCCGAATGGATCCTTTGCCGTTTTGTATCGCACAAACTCCCAGTCCAGGGCGATAGAAGATGCCCTGCGTAAACGGGATATCCCGTATCGGATTTATGGAGGACTCTCGTTTTACCAGCGCAAGGAGATCAAAGATGTTCTGGCTTATCTGAGGCTGGTGATCAATCCCGGGGATGAGGAGGCACTCAAGCGGGTGATCAACTATCCGGCAAGGGGTATCGGGCAGGCAACCGTCGATAAGCTCGTGGTCGCAGCCAATCAGACTGGAAAAACCGTTTTTGAGGTAATGGAATCACTGGGGTCGACGGATATCGGCATTCACGCAGGGGGACGCCGCCGGCTCGAAGATTTCGTGACGATGATAAAAAGTTACCAGGTCCTCGACGCAACGGCTGATGCCTTCACCCTTGCAGAGCACGTAGCGAAGAAATCTGGTTTGCTCCAGGAATTCAAGAAGGATGGGACTCCGGAAGGAATTGCCCGAATGGAAAACATCGAGGAACTGTTAAACGGGATTAAGGATTTTGTTGAAGGGCAGAAGGAAATCGCCGATGCCAGAGGGGATATCAGTGAATTCCTGGAAGATGTCGCCCTGGCAACCGACCTGGATATGGATAAAGGGGATGATGACCGGGTGGCACTAATGACCATTCACCTGGCAAAAGGCCTGGAATTCCCATACGTCTATATCGTCGGAATGGAGGAAGACCTGTTTCCCTCGGCCATGAGTATGAATACGCGGAGTGAGCTCGAGGAAGAGCGAAGACTATTTTATGTTGCCCTGACGCGGGCTGAAACCCAGGCCTACCTGACCTATACCCAAAACAGGTATCGCTGGGGTAAGTTGATCGATGCTGAACCAAGCCGATTCCTTCAGGAGATCGATGAGAAGTATATCGAGAACCTCACTCCTGAAGACAGCTATCAATTTCGCCCCATGCTCAATGCGGCTATTTTTGGAGAAGTGGACAAACGGAATCTTCGCAGAGAGAAACCGGTAGCTGGAAAACCTCCGGGCCAAAACCAGCCCACTGAAAAGCAGCTCAGGCGATTGCGTAAAATAAGACCCCAACTCAGCCAGCCATCAGGATCTGAAGGCGTTTCGCTTGAGGGCTTAAAAGAGGGGAGTCTGGTGGATCATTCCCGATTTGGAAAGGGTACAGTGCTCAAAATTGAGGGAATTGGCAATGATAAAAAAGCTGAAATCCGGTTTGAACGAGGGGACGTAAAAAAACTGCTTCTGCGTTTTGCGAAGTTGCAGATTCTCGAATCCTGATGCCTGTATCGGAGCGGTCCATTCTTAGAGGGATGCGTGGTTTGATTTAAAACATTTACTATGGCTGAATTTATTCGGATTTACGAAGAGAACCCGAATCCCCGGGAGGTGGAACGCGTTGTGAAAATCCTTAGAAAAGGGGGACTCGTTATCTATCCAACCGATACAGTGTACGGTTTGGGGTGCGATTTCACGAATTCAAAGGCCCTCGAACGGCTTGCCCGGATTAAAGGGATAAAGGCCGGGAAGGCGAACTGGTCCTTTATATGTGCCGATTTAAGCAATTTGTCGGATTACGCACGCCAGATAGACACCCCGACTTTTAAAATACTCAAGCGCGCCCTTCCGGGCCCTTACACTTTTATTCTGCCTGGTAGCAACCAACTCCCGAAAGACTTTAAAAAACGTAAAACTGTAGGGATAAGGGTTCCGGATAACCAGATAGCCCGTGCTCTGGTCGAGGGTCTTGGAAATCCTATTGTATCGACGTCCATTCGCGATGAAGATGATGTTCTGGAGTATACTACAGATCCGGAACTCATTTATGAAAAGTGGAACAAATTAGTCGATGTTGTGATCGACGGGGGGTACGGGAATAATGTGGGTTCCACCGTAATAGACCTTTCCGGGGCGGAGCCAGAAGTCATCCGGCAGGGTAAGGGAGATTTGAGTATACTCTAAAAAAAGCCCCGCAGTTTACCTGCAGGGCTTCCATTCAATAGGTAGTCCTTTCAGACTATCTGTTTATTTCCGGATCATCCATCCCATCTTCGATCATGTCGTAAAACTGATCCAATTTAGGCAATACCACAATCCGTGTACGACGATTTTTCGCCCGATTGTCAGGCGTGTCATTGCTCACAAGAGGAATGTAGTGGCTACGTCCAGCAGCTGTCATTCTCGCAGGATCCACCTTGTAATCATTCTGAAGAACGCGAACCACGGAGGTTGCACGTTTCACGCTAAGATCCCAGTTGTCAAGCAATACACCACTGCGGTAAGGGACATTGTCTGTGTGTCCTTCCACCATAAACTCAAAATCAGGTTTATTATTTACCACCTGCGCGACTTTTCCAAGTACCGTCTTAGCTGCGGAGGTTACATTATAGCTCCCGCTTCTAAAGAGAAGTTTATCCGAAATAGAAATAAAGACCACTCCTTTTTCCACGCTGATTTCAATGTCCTCATCATCAAGGTTACCGAGAACTCCTTTCAGGCTCTGAACCAGAGAAAGGTTAACGGAATCCCGACGTGTAACGGCATCCTGAAGTCTGCGGATGGTCAGATCTTTTTCCTGCAGGCTTTCCAGTGACTTCTCAAGGTTGTCCGCACCTTTGGAAGTAAGGGTAGTCAAATCCCCCATGTTGTTGATCAGCTCCTGATTGTTGGCTTTCAGAAAGGCATTTTGCTCTTCGAGCGTCTTGAGTCTGGCATCTGCCGTGGCCTTATCCTCGAGGCAGCTGTTTAATTTAACGGTAGCTGAATTCAGCAAGTCCTGGGTTTCGCGTTGTTTCGATTCCAGATCTGCATATTTTTTCTGAGATACACAAGATGAAAGTACCAGAACTAGTCCCAGACTTCCAATCATCCATTTTTTCATAGGTTCAAAATTTTAAAAATTATTAGTCGTTTGTTTATTTCCTGTTTCTATAACAAAATTAACAAATGTCTCAACAGCATAGGCCCGAATCCGTTAATCTTTTACTAAAATGTCAAAAGTCTTTATCCTACTTACGTAATAGGACCATACGATGGATGTTGTCACGGCGTATTTTTCCACAAATTGTTTTCGCTCCCGCTTCCGCAAGGTTTTCGGCAGATGTCTGTAATAGCTCAAATGAGCCCGCAAGATCGCCCAGGCATGTCGAATTTTGAATTGAAAGACGAACCTCAGGGCCGCCACAGCATCCAGCAATAACCTCGAGAATACGATTGGGAAGGCCTTCCTTTTGGGCAGGTTTTTAGTAATGGAATAAAGTGAATTCCGAAAGTTCAGGAAGGTCTTCTTGGGGTTCATATTACTCAGGGTCGATCCCCCCATATGAAATACCTCAGAAGCCCCGGCATACAAAACCTGGTAGCCCTGATTATGGGCCCTCCAGCATAAGTCCACTTCCTCCTGATGCGCAAAATAGTCGGGGTCAAAACCACCGAGCTCCCGGAAGAGTTCCCTCTTTATAAACATACAGGCCCCGGTAGCCCAAAAAATCTCCCGGGTATCATTGTATTGACCGTTATCTGCCTCAAGGGTCTGGAAAATACGCCCTCTGCAGAACGGGTAGCCAAACAGGTCGAGAAAACCTCCGGCTGCCCCCGCGTACTCGAAATGAGTCGGCTTGTTCAGATCCTTTATTTTGGGTTGTACAATCCCAATGTCCGGGCGCTTCTGAAACAAACTGAATATGGGTTCCAGCCATCCCGGAGTGACTTCCACATCTGAATTCAGGAGACAGTACAAATCGGCATCCACATGTTCCAGGGCTTTATTGTACCCTCCGGCAAATCCGTAATTTTCTTCGTTGACCACGACCTGTATTTCCGGATACTTCTGGTTTACGAAGGAAACAGAGTCATCCGTGGAGGCATTGTCGGCGACCACAATCTGGGCTTCTCCACTATATGTAACCACGGAAGGAAGGAATCGTTCCAATAACGCTTTTCCGTTCCAATTTAGAATTACAATAGCAACAGAAGGAATAGAAGAGCCCAAGAAATCGCGTTTAAATGATGCTGTATTGAGAGGGCGCAAAGTAACTAAATATTTTGCAAAGCGTTATCCCTTTTTTGAACCCTTACCGGGATTGCGTCCGCTACTTATAATCAGGTAGGTCCGGCAGGAAGATGTATTCCTGTTTTTCGTAGTCCATTCTGCAGTAGTAGTGCTGCAACCCATTGGTGACCATCAGGAAATCGGCCCGCGCCTCCCAATTGTACCTCGCGATCTGATCGAAAACTTTTTGATCCAGGTTGATTTCCGGGGCTTTGCACTCCACGAGCAATTCTATTTTTCCGGCTCGATTGCAAATGGCAATATCCATTCTTTTATCCAGGTCCCCAACCTTGAGCCTGCGCTCGACCAGCGCAAGGCCTGAGGGGTATTTCTTGGATTTCAGCAGAAAATGCAGACAGTGCTGCCGTACCCATTCCTCTGGTGTTAATACGACATACTTTTTGCGAATGATGTCAAAAATCAGCGCTTTATTTTCCCTACTTTTGAATCGGAACTCGTATTTAGGAAAGTTGAGTTGTATCATACACTGGGCTGTGTTTTGCTATGGATGAAGTAAAGAAGATTATAGAAGAAATACAAAAGGGTAATCCCGCCCCCATATACTTCCTGATGGGGGAGGAGCCTTATTATATCGACCGTATCGAAAGATTCCTTGGTGAAAATGTGCTTACTGAAGATCAAAAAGGTTTTAATCAAATTGTGCTCTATGGTAAGGAAACTTCTTTGCCCGACATTATTTCCCAGGCCCGAAGATACCCCATGATGTCCGAATATCAGGTCGTCATTGTGCGGGAAGCGCAACATTTAAGCCGTACCATCGAACAACTGCAAACCTACGCCCAAAATCCACAGCCTTCAACAGTACTTGTGATTTGCTACAAATACAAGAGCCTGGACCGGAGAAAAAAACTGATAAAAACGCTGAAAGAAAACGGTTCTGTGGTCTTCGAAAGCAAAAAAATGTATGAAAACCAGGTGTCTGACTGGATCAGGAGGGTGCTTCTGGGCAGCGGATATAAAATATCACATAAAGCGTCGGCCTTACTTGTAGAGTATTTAGGTCAGGACCTTGGACGTATTAGCAATGAATTGGACAAGCTGAAATCCATCCTTCCCGAAGGTTCAGAGATCGACCCCGCCACAATAGAAAAGCATATAGGTATCAGCAAGGACTTCAACAACTTCGAATTGAAGAAGGCCATAGCGGAGCGCGATATCCCCAAGGCCACGCGAATCATTAAATACTTTGCCGAAAACCCAAAGGAGAATCCCTTTGTAATGACAATCTCCCTGCTCAATACCTTTTTCGCACAGTTACTCCAATATCACGGGTTGCAGGACCACAGTCCAAAGAATGTCGCAAGGGCGCTGAAAGTAAATCCATACTTTGTTCACGAATACCAAACGGCTGCACGGCACTACCCAATGCGAAAAGTAAGCCGCATTATCAGTACACTTAGAGAAATGGACTTAAAAGGTAAAGGGGTTGCAGCTCCAGCCATGAAACAGGATGACCTCTTAAAGGAATTACTGCACAAAATTCTTTAAGTTACTTTTTATCGACACTGTAAGCCCCGGGGCCAAGCAGGAAAATTGCGATAAAAATAACGGCGTAGAGCAAGGACTTCTCCTTCGATCCGAAAGGATCTCCCGCGTGCTGAATGAAACCTGCGACGAGCATGGTAATGATAATTGGGATACTCGCCCAACGGGTTTTAAAACCAATAAGTACAAAAACAGCACAAAGGAATTCCGCAAAAACAGCAAGGAAAAACGTAGGGCTGGCCCCTATACCGAGTGGATCCCCGAATTCAATGGGGTCCTCGCCGAAGAGGCGCTGAAGTTTTGGAACACCATGGGTGAGCATGAGTGCGGCTCCTCCTATACGAAGGATGGCAAGTCCAATTTGAGTTTGAAGGGAACTATTCATAGGTAGGTTGTTTGGGCCCTAAAATATTAATAAATGTTCAGGAAGCATTATGTTTTTTCAGGATTCTTGCCATATGTGATGTTAATTCATCACAATTCTCTGTATTGAAAGGGAGCGGGGGTTTGATCTTTAATACATTGTCGTCAGGTCCGTCCGTACCGATAAGTATATGCTCTTCCCGCAGCCTATTCTTAAGTTCCCGGGCCAATTGGGTATTGGGCCTCCCCATAGGATCCGATAATTCAATCCCAAGGAATAGACCATCACCCCGCACATCTGCGATACTACTGAAATTTGAACCCAGGTCCTCAAAACACTTTTTTAAATAATCCCCGGTAGCACGGGCATGTTCCCGGAGCCCTTCATCTTCCAATACGCGTAGCACGGCGTCCCCGGCAGCGCAGGAGACAGGATTCCCACCGAATGAACTAAAAAACTCCGGGCCGGCATCGAAGACGGACGCGATTTCCTCTGTGGTCACGACGGCTCCGATCGGATGCCCGTTTCCCATGGGTTTGCCAAGAATGACGAGGTCGGGGACTACATTGTATTTTTCATATCCCCAGTTCCAGGATCCCAGCCGGCCAAATCCTACCTGTACCTCATCGCTAATACACACGCCTCCCTGCCTGCGAACCATATTGTATACTTCAGATAGGAATTCTTGTGGAAGCGGCACCTGTCCGCCACAACCCATTATCGATTCTGCTATAAATGCACCGACTTCTTTCGGATGCGATTCGAGAAGGGTGCGGCATAACTCGGCATAATGCCTTCCGGCTGTACCATCATCCGGGTATCCCTTACCAAATATCTTTGGCATTGGGCATACTAGCGTGTTCGGGTATGATTCGCCTTCTTTGTGCTTATAATGACTGACCTCTATCCCCGCCAGGGTATTTCCGTGGTATCCGTGTTCCAGGGCCAGGACCTTGTTCTTTCCTGTATAGGCTTTGCTCAGGCGAAGGGCCAGGTCTGTGGCTGCACTTCCCGAATTCACAATAAAAACCCTGGACAGGGATGGAGGGAAATACCCCAGAAGTCGCTCACTATAGTCCAGGATCTCATCATAGAGATAGCGGGTGTTCGTATTGATGCGACTCAGGACGCTGGAGGTAGCTTCAACGACTTTTGGATGACAATGGCCTACCAGCATAATGTTATTGTAAGCATCCAGAAATCGATCTCCGCGATGGTTGAACATATATTGGAAAGCAGCCCGCTGCATGACAATCGGCCGGTTGTAACTCAGAGACAGTGATCGGGGAATCACACTGTTTCGCCTTTTGAGATAGCCTTCAGTATCCATGCGATCAGGAGGTAGGGGTAACCCTGCAGCACTGAGGAAATGCATGGCAGCCTTTTCAGGGGATATGGAAATCCATCGGTGCAACAGATCCCTCATCAGGTCTTCACTGATGCTGACATACTCCGAATCCGGGCGCCGCTTCTTCGCTAAGGCACTGTTGCAAAGACTCATGCAAATTCGCCCTGCAATAAGGTAGTAGAGCAGTTGAAGTTCTTCCGGTAATAATGGGAATTCCTTTTGAAATGCCGCGATTACAGTACCAGCCGCCGCCAAAGGGTCTTTTTTTTCAGCCATTACATAAGGCAGGGCGACAGCAAGGTCGTTGATCAGCCAGGAATGGCACATATCCCCGAAGTCGATCACTCCACTGATCTTCCCATGCTGTATAAGCAAGTTCCAATCGTTGAAGTCATTGTGAATAAGACATTTTCTAAGCGAATACCTTTTTGGTTCAACGACCTGCTCATATTGCAGGAGAAAATAGTTGATAAGTGCCCTGTCTTTTGCATTCGCAACGGCACTTGAATTCTGTTTGTGTATCGGGAGGTGTTTCAGGTCCCAGGCATCCGAACTCAAGGGAAGTGCATCTGTTTGCAAATTCATCCCAACCCGGGCTACGCTGCCCATAAAAGTCCCGAGGGACTCGATCAGCAGATTCGTATGCCGCACTTCTGCGAGGAACTCGCCCTCGAGAAATGGAAGCAGCCTTATGGAAGTTTCATTATAATGCTCCAGAAGATTCCCGTTTAAACTTCGAATGGGAACCGGAAAATCGTAGGGGAGGGCTTTAGCAAGTGCTGTCACATAATCGGATTCAACGGCCATGCGGTGCTTTATTCCGCGTACATCCTTATGAACCTTGAGTACGTATTTACCCTGTTGTGCATTCACCCGGAAGGTTTTGTCTTCGTAACCTTCCAGCAGGCGTATTTCCGTGACTTCCAGTCCGTAGTATTCCTTAAGAAATCCTTCCATACCCTCCATTACGCGTGCGTAGAGCTTTAAGGCAAACTTACATCATTAATTGGAGTCAGAAAAAGTGGGCCTAAAGGATCTGGTATAAGGTTGTTCCCGAACATCCTCCGCATAAAATGGCAAAAAGAGAATGCCGAAAAATGCGAACAGGGGAGGATCTCAAGCTGGTTGCAATCAAGAACAGCGGAAACATAAAGCAATAGGGGTTTCTACAAGAGAACCGGAGTCCGCGTCCTAAAGTAATGCAGGGAAATCCGAAGGCCGGACTTCGTGCATCATCGCATACACCATATCAAACACATCTTCCACCCCTGGCTTTGAGAAATAATCCCCATCACTGGCATAGGCAGGGCGATGGGCACGGGCGGTAAGCGTACGAGGGGCTGAATCCAGGAACTCATAGCCTCCCTGTTCTTCTAAAATCTGCTGTAAAAGATAGGCTGCACAGCCCCCGGGGACATCCTCGTCAACAATTAACAGCCGATTTGTTTTGCGAAGACTTTCCAGAGTGCGATGTTCCAGGTCAAAAGGAAGCAGCGTCTGCGCATCGATTACCTCCGCATCTATCCCAACTTCCTGTAACTCCAGAGCCGCCTGCATCACGACGCGAAAGGTGGAGCCATAGGAAACAATGGTGACATCATTACCTTCACGGACGACCTCTACTTTGCCAATCGGAGTACACAAATCCCCTAAATTTTTAGGCATTGGCTCTTTCAGGCGATAGCCATTCAGGCTTTCCACAATGAGTGCAGGTTCATCACTTTTCATCAGGGTATTATAAAATCCCGCGGCCTTGGTCATGTCCCTGGGCACGAGTAAATACATCCCCCGAAGCAGGTGTATCAGAGCTCCCATTTGAGAGCCTGAATGCCATATTCCTTCCAGACGATGCCCGCGGGTACGTACAATTAGCGGAGCTTTTTGCTTACCCACACTACGGTAATGAAGTGTTGCCAGGTCATCGCTCAGGGTTTGAAGTCCATAGAGAACATAATCCAGATACTGAATCTCAGCGATGGGCCGAAGTCCCCGCAGTGCCATACCAATACCCTGTCCCACAATCGTAGCTTCACGAATGCCCGTATCGGCTACCCTGAGGGATCCATATTTTTTTTGCAGTCCTTCAAGCCCCTGATTCACATCGCCGATGGCCCCACTATCCTCTCCAAAAATCAAGGCCTCCGGATAACGGGAAAATAGCTGATCAAAATTATCCCTGAGTATTATCCTTCCGTCTATCAATTCCGGATTGGCGTCGTATTGCGGGGGTACTTCGGATATATTGGTTGCCCTTCCCTCTAATTCCGAATACAGATGTGAGCTGTAAAGTGGCTGGCAAATTCCCGCATAATTCTGAGTCCATTTGCGCAACCTGTCTTTCGCCTCGTGGTTTTCTCCAAGCACATACCTCAGTGCTCTCCGCGCTTTGGTATGTAAATCACGTCTTAGGGGTTCTTCAATGGCGATCAGGTCATTGGTGAGCTTTTCGATAAAGACTTTATTGGGACTCTGCTCAGCCAGGGACTTCAAAAGTCCGATCAATTCTTTCTGATGCTCTTTCTGGGGCGCCAGAAACTCTGCCCATGCATCTTTTTTAGCTATTCTAACTTCCTTTTTAAGCGCCTTTTCAAGGATTTGAAGTTCTTCCTCCTCAGCAATATTGTTTTCAAGTATCCACTGTCTGAATTTCAAATTGCAGTCGTACTCCCTTTCCCACTCCAAACGCTCCTGGGACTTATAGCGCTCATGTGAACCTGAAGTGGAATGACCCTGAGGTTGCGTGAGTTCCATTACGTGGACCAGTACCGGGACATGGGATTCCCGGGCGATATCCGCTGCGTTCTCATAAGTGTGGATAAGGGCGGTATAATCCCATCCGTTCACCCTGAAAATTTCAAAGCCTGATTCGCTTTCCGTGCGTTGAAAACCCTTGAGGATTTCGGATATATTTTCTTTAGTGGTTTGGTATTTCGCAGGGACCGAAATTCCATAAGCATCATCCCATACACTCAGCACCATAGGGACCTGAAGTACTCCCGCGGCATTTACGGTCTCGAAGAAATGCCCTTCGCTAGTGGAGGCATTACCAATAGTTCCCCAGGCTACCTCATTGCCGTTTTCTGAAAAATTATCGGAAGGGGTCTGTGGAAGGTTTCGATAGATCTTTGAGGCTTGTGCCAGCCCAAGGAGTCTGGGCATCTGTCCAGCGGTAGGGGAGATGTCCGGGCTGCTATTGGGTTGAGCCAAGAGATTTTTCCAACTCCCGTCCTTATTCAGGCTGTGGGTTCCAAAATGCCCACCCATCTGCCGGCCTGCACTCATGGGCTCTTTTTCGAGGTCCGGTGTCGCATACAATCCATGAAAAAATGCCTTCGGATTAAGAATGCCCAGCGCCATCATAAACGTCTGATCCCGATAATAACCACTCCTGAAATCCCCATTTTTAAAAGCCCGTGCCATCGCCAGTTGCGGTAATTCTTTCCCATCCCCGAAAATCCCGAATTTGGCCTTGCCCGTGAGCACTTCGCGACGCCCTAGCAAACTGCATTCCCGGCTGATTACGGCAACCCGATAGTCTTCCAGAATTTGAGATTTGAAGTCGTTGAACGAAAGGTCTTTTTCAGGATCCAATTGAACTTTCATGGGCCAGAGGAGTTTGTTTCAAAGGTACTAAAGGAAGTCGATTCATGCAATACACGGCCGTATATCCATTGACGAATTCATAAAAATATTTAATGATAACGCCATATTTTGAAAATACTTTTAATAAAATGAAAAATAATTATAAATACCTCAAATTTAGAACCATTTACGGGTGAATAGGCCGGTAAGGGTTCGGGGGCTTAACGTGATCACAAATCGAATGCGCTCGTCGTAATTTGGTCCGGCAATTTCCCATCCATTATTGGAGTAGATCGGGAAATAAAGTTCAAAATAATCCGTAACCAGATTCAAGCGAATCCCGGAATCGTAAACAAAGCGTGCAGGAACATCCTCGTTCTTTAAAAATCCGATATCTCCGTATAATTCTATCCATCGCCATAAACTGAAACTCGTATTCCCGGTAACCAGCCATTGATTGGCAAACGGGTTTTCCAGCTTGGATTTAAACCCCCCTTCTGCGATTATCACTTGTTGACTCGTCAGGCCAGAATCCTCGGAACGTCCCAGATAATTCAAATCGAAGAGGTAATCGGTGGGTCTGTCTAGGGCGAAACTGAAAAAATCCGAGTTGGTATCATTTCTCAGGAAAGCGCCTGCAAAAAACCGCAGATTGATTTGCCGGTTATTGATCATAAGTCTCCTGTAGTCCACATTGAGAGCAACTTTGGTAAAGTCAGCTGAATGCTGGGCATCGGCAAACCAGGAGAAAAAGTTGATGATATTGTTGTTGAGATAGCTGTACCGAAAATTCAATACGCTGTAATCGGGATCCGTTTCCAGATCCAGGCTGGGATCGATCGTCCGAAAGACATTTACATAGCGCATCAGCAAACTGCTTCGAATGTTGGGGATTAAGTCGTCCGGCCGCCATCCAAAGGTCACTGCAGGGGTTATCGTAGAGTATCTGGAGTTCGTTTGAAAATGGAAGGAAGAACCCCTCAGGGAATAATTCGTAACGTAGAAACCGCTTTTTCCGTGATAGTGCCTGTATTGCAGGGAGCCGCCGCCTACCAAAGCCTTTTCTCTGAGTGCGTATTGGGGGAAAACATTAAACACAAAAGGCCTTGGGATGAGGGTTTTATTGGTAAGTCGAATCCCCGGTGCAAACCCGTCATAAATATTGAAGCTTAAAACAGGCATATAGAACACCTGGTTGTAGTACGGGTTTTCGGCGTCCCTGAAAAACTGAATTTTTAACCTCCTGTTTGAGGATAGGAATCCCCCCATCGATTTCCAGTTGTCCCTTTGACTGAATTCCGGAATCTTCTGGTCATAGTTCAGGACAAGGCGCTTTTCACCATTATCGGGAATCTGAAAGGTTTGCGATTCCTTGAAGCTTTTGAACCAGTAGTCCGAGACCACGGTGTCATTTCGCAGTCCAAAAAGGGAAATGGGCACCCCTGTACCCGTCTTGTTCTCAAGAGTCACCTCAATGGATTCTTCCACTCTTTCGGCTTTCTTGATCTTATAGTCGATCTGGTCACTGGTCGTAACATAGGTTCTGAAAAACCAGTCTATGTCCTTTTTGGAGTAGGCCTTAAGGGTGCGTTCGAAGTCTGTGGGAACCACATTCTTCAACTTATAACTTTCAAAGAAATCTTTTATGGCCGGATCGATGATCCCTCCCCCAGAATACGCATCGAGGTACGAAAGTCCGAGCCCTGCTTTGTAAGTATTCGCGATTTTCTGGTTGAATTTAATAAGCGAATCGTTGGAAGTTGTAAGGGCCTGATCGAGATTCCTGCGCGCCATCAGCATATAAAAGAAGGAGTACTGGTCGTTGAAGTCCATCTGAGCCAGATACGTTCCTCTTAAAAGCCAGCTTTTTGAGAGTTTGCCGAGAAGCTTCTGTTCGGGATAATAAGTATCCACATAATTGATCATCAGATAGTTGATGATAGCATCTGAAATCCATTTGTCCTTTCTGGGGTTCAGAAAAATAGACTCCCTCATATAGCTGCTGAGGGCGGTTTTCAGGAATTTCAGTTCAAACTGGAATTGTTCATCGTAGGGACGGATAAAGGAGGGCAACTGGTTTAAGCCATACAGGGGATTCTTATTGAAATCGATTTCACTGACCAGTAACTGCTCGTAGGGAAAGTCCCCGAGATTTTCATGGATAAATCGAATAATCCGCTCTATGGAAATACCCTGCAATATTTCGCTATACCGCCTGGATTTGATGTCGGTAACGACAAACAGGTGCGGAGTTGAATGTTTTTCAAAAGGGCCCCCTACGTTCAGGATCACATCACAACTTTTTCTCCCGACACCTTTTAGATTGGCATATTGTTTCCCTGGAAAACTCGTAAGGCTTAAATCCACATAATTGGTCCCGAGGTAGAGGGAGTCCGGAAAGATGAAATTTATGTTCGTGTCCGTGATGTCCGTGTACAGGTCCTCCAGATTCTTGTTGGAGTACAGGTTCCAGATGGAATCGTAAACAGCAGGAGTCAGGTACCAGTCTTTGAGGTAGTAGCTTCCATCTGCCCCATATCCGTATGGGGTAAACTTATTTGAGGGTAACTTAACGGTATAGGTTAAAAGAAGTTTGGCTGAGTCGCCTGGCGGCAGGGGAGTATTAAGGGTAAACCGGATAATGTCCCTGCCCGGTAAGTGTTCCCATTCGATGTTGCGATAGTCCTGGTCGGATACTGCCAGAATGTTTGTCGAGCCCCGCTCAGATTCTTTTGCCAGGTGCAGGGATTTGATGAACTCTTCCGAAAACCTTTGGGCAAGTGCCGTCGTTTTATCTGAATAGGAATTGGCCCAGTCATTAAAATAGAGCTCTCTAAGGACATCTTCGGAATCGTTGACATAGGTGAACTCCTGTTGGATTTCAATAAGTTTTGTTTCCTGATCCAGGGTAGCAGTCATTCTGTTCTGATGATGCTGGGCAAAGGAAGCCCAGGGCATATTCAGGATGAAAATGAATGTCCCAAAAAACCGCAGCATGGGGGGGTATGCCAGATCAGGTTTCATGAATCAGAAGTTCGGAGCCAGCATATGCCCTTTGTAAAAGCTATCTATCAATGAAACTACTTCATCTGCCGTATCTACCAGCCGTATTAAATCGAGATCCTCAGGAGAAATATTCCCGGCTGCCAACATCGTATCCTTGATCCAGTCCAATAAGCCGGACCAGAATTCCGTGCCCACCAGGATAATCGGGAATTGCGCAATTTTCTCAGTCTGTATTAGGGTAAGGGCTTCAAAGAGTTCGTCCAGGGTGCCAAATCCACCGGGCATGACCACAAAGCCCTGGGCGTATTTAACAAACATCACTTTTCTGACGAAGAAATAATCGAAATCCAGACTTTTATCCTTGTCGATATACGGATTGTCGTTTTGTTCGAAAGGGAGATCGATATTAAGACCAACTGAAGTTCCCCCGGCAATACTGGCACCCCTGTTCCCAGCTTCCATGATCCCGGGACCCCCGCCGGTGATGATCCCATAGCCCGAATTCGAGAGCTGTTGGCAAACAGACACAGTTAATTTGTAATAAGGGTGATCGGGTTTGGTGCGGGCTGAACCAAAAATACTGACACAAGGACCGATGACACTCATCTTTTCATACCCATTGACGAATTCTCCCATTATTTTGAATATCGCCCAGGAATCGTTGGTTTTGATCTCGTTCCATCCCTTGATTTGCTGTTCTTTTTTCATAATGTAGTATTAAACGTCTGTAAAGGCTAAAATGTATAATGAGCTATCAACTTGTGACTAATTCATCCGGGAAGAGTTCCCGTTTTAAAAATTGGGCCGTATAGCTTTTAGGATGCTGGGCCACTTCTTCCGGCGTGCCCTCACATACGATTTCACCACCGCCACGGCCACCTTCATATCCAATATCGATTATATGATCCACTATTTTGATAACGTCCATATTGTGCTCGATCACCAGGACGGTATTTCCTTTGTCCACAAGTTTGTGCAGCACGTCCATCAAGACGCGAATATCCTCAAAATGCAATCCTGTAGTAGGCTCATCCAGAATGTAAAAGGTGTTTCCGGTATCTCGTTTGGAGAGTTCAGTTGCGAGTTTTACCCTTTGGGCTTCTCCGCCCGACAGGGTGGTGCTTTGTTGACCGAGTGAAATATATCCAAGTCCCACGTCCTGAATCGTTTTGAGTTTCCGGTAAATTTTTGGGATATGTTCAAAGAATTCAACAGCTTCATCAACCGTCATCTCAAGAACATCCGCTATAGATTTCCCTTTATACCGAATCTCAAGTGTTTCCCGGTTAAAGCGTTTTCCGTTGCAGGTTTCACAATCTACGTAGACATCCGGCAGGAAATTCATTTCAATAACCCTCAATCCACCCCCCTGGCAAGTCTCACATCTTCCTCCCTTGACATTAAAACTAAACCGGCCTGGTTTATAACCGCGAATGGAAGCTTCCGTGGTTTTGGCAAATAAGGCCCGAATTTCGCTGAAGACACCGGTATAGGTCGCCGGATTGGATCTCGGCGTACGTCCGATAGGTGCCTGGTTGATGTCGATAACCTTATCGATATGCTCAAGGCCCGTAATTTTCTTGTAGGGTTTTGGCTTTTTTACCCCGTTAAAATAATGGGCATTCATAATGGGGTAGAGGGTCTCATTGATCAATGTTGACTTTCCGCTTCCGGAAACTCCGGTAACCCCGATCATTTTGCCCAGGGGAAAAGATGCTGTAATGTTTTTAAGGTTATGTCCGCTGCACCCCTGAAGGAGAATATGTTTTCCTGTCCCTTCCCGGCGTCTGGTCGGGATATTGATATCCTTGCGACCACTGAGGTAATCCGCAGTAAGGGTGTCGTGCATATGCAGCGATTCCGGTGGGCCTTCAGAAATGATCTTTCCGCCGTGTTTCCCGGCCCTCGGGCCTATGTCGATCACATAATCGGATTCTTCGATCATTTCCCGGTCGTGTTCCACGACAATCACTGAATTCCCCGTATCGCGAAGGGCTTTCAGGGATCGGATAAGGCGGTTGTTATCTCTTTGGTGCAGTCCGATGCTGGGCTCGTCCAATATATAGAGGACCCCAACAAGCTGGGACCCGATCTGGGTCGCGAGCCGGATACGTTGTGCTTCCCCTCCGGATAGGGTTTTAGAGCCGCGGTCCAGGGAGAGGTATTCAAGCCCCACATCGAGCAGGAACTTAAGACGGGTTCTGATCTCCTTGAGGACTTCCTCTGCGATTATTTTCTGATCCCCTTTGATATCCCCGGAAAGGTTTTCAAAAAAAACAGCCAGCTCTCCAATATCCATAGCGGCGAGATCCGCAATACTCTTCCCGCCAACTTTAAAGTAAAGGGCTTCTTTGCGCAGCCGGCTTCCTCCACAAGATGGACAGGGGATGCGATCCATATATTCTTTCGCCCATCTTTTGATATGTACGGAATTACTTTCTTTAAACTGGCTTTTTAAAAATGCCGCAATTCCCTCGTAATCAATTTTATATTGTCTGCGAACCCCAAGGCTCTTGGAATCTACTTCAAAACGCTCATCCCCTCCATTGAGGATTACGTCCAGGGCCTCTTCCGGTATGGCTGAGATCGGGTCTTCAAGCAAAAAGCCATATCGGAGGCCAATAGTTTCCAATTGCTTAAACGCCCAGGACTTCTTAAACTCCCCTAAGGGTGCAATCCCACCTCCTTTAATGGATTTTGAAGGGTCGGGAATTATTTTTCTGGGGTTAACTTCATAGATATGGCCCAATCCATTGCACTGTTCGCACATGCCCCTGGGGGAGTTAAAGGAGAACGTATTGGGTTCCGGAAGGGCGTAGGAGATACCGGACTCCGGACACATCAGGTCCCGGCTAAAATACCTCGGGGCATTTGATTCGGCCCCAAGTACCATCAGTACATCGTCTCCGGTATACATGGCTGTTCGAATGCTTTCATCCAGTCGTTTAAGGGTTTCAGCTCCCTTGGAGACCTGCAGACGGTCAATCACGATTTCAATATCGTGCGTTTTATAGCGGTCTACCTTCATGCCTTTTTCGAGATCGACTATTTCTCCGTCAACCCTTACTTTGACAAAACCCTGCTTGGCAATTTGTTCGAAAAGCTCCCTGTAATGTCCCTTGCGAGAGCGAATAACAGGGGCGAGGATACTAATCCGCTTGCCGTCGTATTCCGAGACTATGAGATCCCTGATCTGCTCATCGGTATAGCTAACCATTTTCTTGCCAGTATTGTAGCTGTAGGCTTCGGAAGCCCTGGCAAAAAGGAGCCTTAGAAAATCGTAAACCTCCGTTATGGTGCCAACGGTCGATCGGGGTGAACGGGAGGTCGTTTTCTGTTCGATTGCGATAACCGGGGATAAACCATCAATTTTATCCACGTCCGGCCGTTCCAGGCTTCCCAGGAATTGGCGGACGTAAGAAGAAAAGGTCTCGATATAGCGGCGCTGCCCTTCCGCATAGATGGTGTCAAAGGCCAGGGAGGACTTCCCGCTCCCTGAGAGGCCCGTAATTACCACGAGTTTTTCTCTGGGGATCTCGACATCGATATCCTTGAGGTTGTGGACTCTGGCGCCCTGTACGGAAATAATTTGATCGTTGGAAAACTTCATGATTTAGACAAGTCGCGAAATTACGATTTTGACATGTAATTACGAAGCAGCCCTTGTTTTAGTTGGTTAATAAAAATTGCCGACTTAATTTCGTTCTCAAAGACAAGCTTATGAAGTTAATGGGGATTGGTTCGAGAATTTCGCACCCGGATTTTGGCAAGGGTGTTATTATCAATGTGAGTTCGGATCACTACTGGGTGTCATTTATAGATTCGGGAATTGAGACTATCGATATAGGCTCCGATTTTGAGGTTATAGAAGCCGTGCGCGAAGAAGTAGATACCATTAGTTTTTCCGAGGTTGAAACCATTTTGACAGACATACTCCGGAAGTGGAGCGATGTTACCTCTTTGGTAGCCTTTTCTGACAAATGGAAGGGAGGGACTATGATTTTACAACCCGGAGATCCCAATCTGACGTCAAAGGAGATTTCCATCACCTCATTTTTTCATAAAATAGTCATGGTACGCGACCGGTTGCGAGTGCTTGAACAAAAAATCAATTCGAACAAGCAACTCGATGATCAGGAAAAGGTCGAAATGCAGCAATACGTTACCCGTATTTACGGAAGCCTTACAACCTTTAACGTCTTGTTTAAAAACAAAAGCGATCAGTTTGTAGGGGAACGCAGTGAAAAGTCCTAGTACATTGGCGACCTTAAACAGCCTGCTGCTCTATTTCCTGAGCCCATTTTTTATTTCTGCCCAACATTTGAGTTCGACCTCCTGAACTCGACGCCTCCTTCGATCTGACACCGGGCTTTATTTTTTGGAGGGTGTACTTCCTTTGTTTTTCAAGATTCCCGTAAGCGGTTGATGCCCTGTTTGGCCTATCAAACTGCTCAGCGGACGAAAGAAAGAGCCCTCCGGCCATAGCACTGAGGGCCTGATTACGCCGCCTATCCACGACAACCCAGGGATCTGAGTGAAAGCGGGATCTGCAAAACCGTGAGAGGAGTGGAAGTACATGATGTTCAGCACTTATTTCAGCAAACCAAATTCCATCATCCGTTTGTTGAAATTGCATGCGCTGTTCCAGGGTCAATTTTTCTTTCGAAACTTCCCTGGTAGCGGTTGACAGCTCAGCATTCATGGCGTTTTCTGGGACAGCCGTACTGTGCAATTCAGGGTTTAACTGCCTGATGATGTAGCGATATACGTCGGAAAGCAGGTCTTTATTTTTATGAAGGAAGCAGTAATAAACACGCTTCTGAACTTCAGTTCCCTTAAACCCCAGCTCATTCCAGATCCGTTTGGCTTTTGTATTATCGGTTTCAATCCTTGAATCCGGTCCAAATAGCTGAAGGGTATTCTGATCTTCTGCTCCGCTAAATTTTAAATGGGCGTACCCTTCAGACTGTCCCCTGGAAACCGCAGTTAAATATCCCGTGAAACTCCCGTCGAACATAAAAATTGGTTGCATAATAAATAGAATTGGAATATATCCAAATATATGGATATAAACCATAATATGGAAATAATCCTATATATTTAATGGATTATATCCAATTTTTAATAGTTTTGGGTATTCGGCACATGGTGTTTCACAGGATTAAAGGAAGTGGCAATTATGGAAAATGAAATTGTAATCAAGCGATTTACGGAAGTCAGAAGGGACTTGGGATTCACCCAGGCCGAGTTTGCCGGCAAATTGGGGATACCCAGTACAACGGCGGATATAGAACGCGGTCGTACCCGCCTTACAGGCAAGGTGGTAGCCGAGCTGCTGCGCCTTTATCGCATCAATCCGCTCTGGTTGTATGGGGAAAGCACCAAGCGGTATTTGGATACGGAATCCGTGAGCGTGATGCCAAAAGTGGTCAGTGTCGATTCTGCGGAAAATGAAAATATCCTTCTGGTGAACGCCAAAGCTGCAGCCGGATATCCTCAGAACATTCAGGATACCAGTTGGTACCGCAAACTTCCGGCCTTTGATTTACCCCTTCCCCAATTTCGGAATGCGTCCTATCGCGGTTTTCAGGTTGAAGGGGATAGTATGCTGCCTAACCTCAGTCCGGGTGATTGGGTTCTGGCCCGGGGGATTGAAAATTGGGATGATATTAATGGAAATCGGATCTATGTCATCGTGCTTAAGGATGCGGTAGTCGTAAAAAAAATAGAAAAAATTCCGGGAACAGAGCGGGTACGGATGATTTCGCTCAATGGATCTTACCTGCCCTACGAAGTGGATACGAAGGACATTCAGGAAGTATGGCTTGTGAGCAGCAAGATCACATTCGGACTGGAGGCAACTACTGAGAATGGATTGCTGAGGGAATTAAAGCAGTCCATGGAAGAACTCAAGGAGAAACTTGGGGCTTCATGAAAATGGCAATATGGATTTTACTGGCAGGATTGTTTTTTAACCCCTCATATGGGGCAGTGCCAACGGACACCCTTTTGGTCGGATATACCCTGGCACCTCCGTTCATTTATGAAGATGATAAAGGAGTTCTGGATGGGCTGAACTATCGGATCTGGGAGGAAATATCAAAAAGGGAAGGCTATACCAGCAGGTTTGTCCGATTGTCTTATGAACAGACGCTGACCTCCCTTGAGAGCGGCAGTATCGACATATCTATAACACCCCTGAGCCTGACGGCGGCACGCGGAGCTAAATTCCAGTTTACAACCCCTTACTACGCCTCTCACGGGGCGGTGGCCGTCATTGCTCCATCTGCCTGGCGAAAATTTAGCGATACCTTTTGGGGCTTGCTCAACTCAAATTTTTTGAAGGGATTTTTTATCCTTCTTGCCATTATTTTTGTTTTCGGAGTGCTGGGCTGGTATTTCGAATGGAAGAACAATTCTGATCATTTCAGGGAGGGGATCCCCGGGATATGGGATGGTATATGGTGGTCAGCAGTTACCCTGACCACAGTGGGTTACGGGGACAAGACACCAAAGACGTTTTTAGGTAAAATGGCAGCCCTGCTGCTGATGTTCGGGGGTTTGCTTTTCGTGTCCGGAATAACGGCGGGTATAGCATCCAATATTGCCGTGAATGAACTCTCCAATGATATTTCAACCCTCAACCAATTTAAGAGTGTGAAAATCGGCACGCTTTCCAATTCGCAAATACACGACTACCTGAAAATACATTTTTTTAAGGATGTACAGGCGTACCCCGGGATTGAAGAAGGATTAAGGGCACTCTCATCAGGCGATATCAGGGCATTTATGTACGATGAGGAAATTTTGCGATCGGAAATTGCCCTCATGTCACTGTCTGAAGAAATTCAGATTCTGCCCCTTAAATTCGATTCCAAGTTTTACGGTTTTGGGATTTCCCAGGGTCATGACAGTCTAAAGCTCAGGATATCCGAACAGATACTGGAGATACGGGATGATAACGACTGGCAAATGGTACTGCACGAATACGGTTTATCCGACTTTAATTAATACCCCGCCGCCTGGTCATCCCCCCTCGGATCGGCACCCCCTTCAAGACGTCCGTCTTCCAGAACTCTGATTGCGTCTACTTTTCCGATAATCGGGGTACGCCCTTCATTGATCTGATACCCCCTTTTCCTTAAATCTTCTTTTAACAAATCACCAAAACCTTCATTTTCAAAAGTAATGACGTCGGGCAGCCACTGGTGGTGGAAGCGTGGGGCATTTACAGCATCCTGCATGGAGAAACCAAATTCGTAGACGTTCAGTATAGTCTGTGTGACCGCAGTGATAATTGTGGAGCCGCCCGGAGTTCCAACCACCATAAAAAGGGATCCGTCCCGCTCGACGATCGTAGGGGTCATGCTGCTCAACATCCTCTTTTCTGGTGCGATGCTATTGGCTTCAGCACCGATCAGGCCAAACATATTCGGGGCACCCGGTTTGGAACTGAAATCATCCATTTCATTGTTCAAAAAGAATCCGAGCTCGTCACAGTATAGTTTTGAGCCATACGCACCATTGAGCGTAGTGGTTACCGAGACAGCGTTTCCTTCTGAGTCCACAATGGAATAATGGGTGGTTTCGTCGCTTTCTACAATTTCCACGGCTCCATGCGAAACAGCATCGGAAGCAGTGGCTTTTTCAAAGCTGAAATCCTCCATGCGCTGTTCCAGATAAGGTTCGCTCAGGAGAATATCCAGGGGAATATCAACATAATCAGGATCGCCGAGGAAATAATTTCGGTCGGCGTATGCGCGGCGGGCAGCCTCCGTAAACAATTGAACCGTTTGAGTCGTATTATGCCCAAATGTTTTAAGATCATAGGGCTCCATCATTTTTAAAATCTGGTTCATGGTAACGCCCCCACTACTCGGTGGACTCATCGAAATGATGCGCAGGTCTTTGTATGAAAACACAATAGGATCACGCCATTTAACCTCGTATCGCGCCAGGTCCTCCTCCGTGACAAAACCACCTTTGTCCTGTATAAAGCGAGCGAGAATTCGGGCCGTTTCCCCTGTGTAAAATTCATCCCTGCCATTTTGGGCTATACGTCTGAGGGTACGCCCCAAAGCGGGGTATCTTAGCGTATCACCCGGCTTACAATGATTGTAAAACAATGTGTTAGGGCCATTTACTTCTATAATTTGTTCACGATATCTTTCCAGGCGCTCGGCCTGTTTCTCCGTAACTTCAACCCCGTTTTCCACAAGATCGATTACCGGTTGTATGATCTCTGTGATCGGTAGGTTTCCAAAGCGCTTATGCACGGCAAAGATTCCGGCCACGGTACCCGGAACCCCGGTACCCGTGGCCCCCACAGTACTCATACCCGGGATCACATTACCCAGGGAGTCCAGATACATGTCCTTGTGAGCAGACAGCGGTGCTTTCTCCCTGTAATCCAAAGCGCCAATCGCTCCGTTGTTTTTTCGATATACCATAAAACCGCCACCGCCCAGGTTTCCGGCAAAGGGATATGCTACAGCCAGGGCGAGTTCTGTGCCTACCATGGCGTCAAAGGCATTGCCCCCTTTTTTCAGGATTTCGACTCCGATCTGAGACGCCTCCTTCCGTGCTGAAACCACCATGGCTTGCTCGGTAACCAATCCGGTGGGAGGGGAAGGCGGTTCAGCTTTTTTGCAGTGATTGAGCGTTATAAGGATAAAGGTGGCAAAGAGGAGTTTAAACAGGTGGTTCAGGCGGTCAGACATGTGATTCTAGGATTTTAAATGCACTAATTTTTCACGCGAAAAGATAACCAAATCCTCAAAGAATGTTCTAAAATCAGCCTCAAAATCACTGTAATACATTTCGAGGTCCTCTACAGCCGTATCCATACCGCTCTTGAGTTTGGTCCTTCTGTTCATGCCCTGAAAAACACGCTGGAGTCCGTCAAATTGACTGTAATTATACAACCAGTTGTCCTGCATCATATAGTGGGACATGCGCTGGATTGGCTGAGGCATCCAGTGTAAATTTTCCCGTAACAGCCCGTAGAAATCAGTTGTGTACTCCAATAATGGGACTTCTGAATATTCTTCCCAGAGCTTTGCCAGGAAATGATCGTAATAGATGTCCACAATGACCATGCTGTAATGGTGGTATCGGTTGTGCAGGAGTTTACTGCTGCGTCTGGGGATGGGATGGGAATCCGTGTAAGTGTCAATTTCCCGGTGTAATAGCAGCCCGTGCTGCACCTCCTCAGGATACTCCAGGTAGTCTTTACCACGAACCACATCTGCGATAAAATTCCCAAGGGTAACCTTGGGATCACCAAAAGAGAGGTAAATGTGGGCGAGATAGTTCACGGTCGTAAAAATACGCAGATAAAAGTAGTATTGTTCCGGTAACGGATTTGGGAAGTTATATTTGTGTTCTCAAAAACCGTACAGAATGACTTTAATAAAATCCATTTCCGGAATCAGGGGTACCATCGGGGGCGTTCCCTCTGAAAATCTCACTCCCCTGGATGCCGTTAAATTTGCGGCCGCATATGGTGTTTGGCTCAAAAACTATCGCAACAGGGAAGACCTCAAAGTAGTCATTGGCCGTGATGCCAGGTTATCCGGGCCCATGGTCCAACAACTCGTCGCTGCCACCCTCACGGGTCTGGGCATAGATATTATAGATCTGGACCTTTCCACAACACCGACTGTTGAGCTTGCCGTACCCCTAGAGAATGCCGATGGAGGCATTATTCTCACTGCAAGTCATAACCCGAAGCAGTGGAACGCCTTAAAACTTCTCAATGAAAAAGGTGAATTTCTCAATGCAGCTGAGGGAAAGATGATCCTGGAGATCGCGGAAAAAGAGGATTTTGAATTTGCCGAAGTGGATGATTTGGGACAGGTCAAAAAGGATGACACGTATTTGGACCGTCATGTGCAAGCTGTCCTGGACCTTGAATTGGTGGATGAGGAAGTTATTAGGAAAAAGGGGTTTAAAGTCGTTGTCGACGGGGTTAATTCAAGCGGCGGCATCGCTATTCCCAAACTTCTGGAAGCCCTTGGTGTGGAGGTCATCCCACTGTTTTGCGAACCAACAGGGCATTTTCCGCATAATCCCGAACCGCTTAAAGCGCATTTAGGCGCTATATGTCAAAAAGTACAGGAAACCGGGGCTGATTTCGGGATCGTAGTTGATCCGGACGTGGATCGGCTCGCCTTTATTACGGAGAAAGGAGAAATGTTCGGGGAAGAATATACGCTGGTTGCCTGTGCGGATTACGTCCTTGGTAAAACGCCTGGGAATACGGTGTCGAACTTATCTTCCACCCGGGCATTGCGGGATATCACTGAGAAACATGGGGGAGACTACACAGCGGCAGCTGTTGGCGAAGTCAACGTTGTGGCAGCGATGAAAGAAACAGGGGCTGTCATTGGAGGTGAGGGCAACGGAGGTATTATCTATCCCAGTAGCCACTATGGCCGGGATGCACTGGTGGGCTCGGCCTTATTTCTGATGTTGCTTTCTGAAACCAATACTAGCGTTAGCGAACTCAAAGCGTCTTACCCACAATACTTTATGGGCAAAAAGAAAATCCAGTTAACTCCTGGGTTGGATGTAGATGGCATTTTGGAGTCAATTGCCCTGAAGTACGGGGATGAAAAGCTCACTACAGTTGACGGCGTAAAAATTGATTTTGAGACGAGTTGGGTACACATGCGTAAATCGAATACCGAGCCCATTATCCGAATTTATACAGAAGCCCCATCCGAAGTGGAAGCGGATTTACTCGCAGACCGTTTTATTTCGGAACTGGACCAGCTGGCCAAAGGGTCTAATTGACCTGCAATCGCGCGTTTGGCCCCCCATCTCTGTGTTTCCAGCGCTTGTGTGTCCAGAAATAGTATTCGGGAGCCTCTTTGATAGCCGTTTCCACTTCCCGGAAGAAGGCATCCGTGATTTCGTATTCGGGTACCTCCTGTGGCTTTTCAGCCAGGACGATAAAGGTCCCCTGGTAATGCCCGCGCTTTAATTTTCTGACTTTCAGATACAGGGCGGGCAGATCAAATTTTTTGCACAGGGTTTCTGCACCCACATGCATAGGGACTTCAATCCCCATAAAAGGAGCCCAGTACCGGGCTTTTTTTCGCGTAGGAGACTGATCGCTAAGCATGCCATAAGTAGCAAGAACCCCATCCGCTTTATTCTTGGCCATTACCTTCCAGGATTCGGCTGTTGTAATCAGGGTGGTGCCCAAGCGGGCCCTAACCCGCCGAACCCAGCGGTCAAAATACCTGTTGTTTAAACGTTGATACACCCCATAACCCTTACTCCTGATGTAGGGATCCAAAGCGATTGTCCATTCCCAGCTCGCATAGTGCGGAAAAAAGGTTACCGTACTCTTGTTGTTTGCCTCGAAATTGCGGAAGGTTTCCAGATTTGTGAACACGAATCGCTTTTGTAATTCTTCGGCGCTAATCCCAAGGGTTTTAACCATCTCAAGAAACATATCGCACATGTGCAAATAAAATGCCCTTTCAATCTTAGACCGTTCTTTTTCAGACTTCTCCGGAAAGACAAGTTGGAGGTTTTCCCGCACCACTTTTCGCCTGTATCGCACAAGGCTATAAACAATCAAGAACAAACCGTCGGATAAGAGGTATATGAAGCGGAAAGGTAATTTTGAAATACCCCACAAAACAGGGAAGACCACCAAGTACACGAGTCTTTGCATGCAAAGTAATATGGGCAAATATAGCTATATTTGGACCGATTTAAAGAGTGCTTCATGAATTTGCATATCGCTACGATTGCCATTATTGCTGCTAATATCCTGGTGTCTCTCCGAGGCTTTAAGGATTATGGTTTTTTTGAACGATACAAGTTTAATATCGGTGCCATTCTGGGGGGACAGAAGGACCGGATGTTCACTTCCGGGTTTTTACATGTGGATGGCAGCCATTTGTTGTTAAACATGTTTACCCTTTATTTTTTTGCCAGTGTCGTTATTCAGTGGTTCGGGCCTGTAAAGTTTCTGATCGTTTACGTAATCAGCCTTCTGGCCGGCAGTCTCTTGGCACTCTCATTCCATAAAAAGGAACCTTTTTACAGTGCCGTAGGAGCAAGTGGTGCGGTGACTGGTGTGCTTTACGCGGCTATTTTGTTGCAGCCCGATATGCGTTTGGCACTGATGTTCATACCCATTCCATTACCTGCCTACATTCTGGGGATTGCCTACCTGATGTATTCGATCTACGGGATGAAGAAGCGCCTGGGCAACATCGGACACACGGCGCACTTTGGCGGTGCGGTGGGGGGATATATAACCACACTTATCTTTATGCCTTCAATCATCACCACACATCCCGTAATGGTACTCCTGCTGGCCCTTCCGATAGTCTTGCTTTTTATTCTTGAAAAAACCGGGAAGTTATAATTCACCCAAACAGGATTTACGGCTTACCGTTTGTGCCTCTGGAGTTTAATTACGTCGAAATCACCAATTTCTTTATACCAAAGCACATTTTAGATCGTTAGTGGGTTATCTATTGATAACAAACGTTCCTGAAATGAAGCATTTCTACAAAGGATTAGTGTTGGCAGCCCTTCTGGTTTGGACGGGATGTAGTGATGAAACCGTGGTTTACGAAGATGGTCTGAAAACAGATTTGTATGTCGAAACCAATGCGGCAGCATTGAAATCCGCAATTTCATATGACAAGTCGGGGGTTTTAAAAGTGATTCCACCCGGTGTTGGCATGCCTGAAGGGACTATGGCCATGGCAGGTGATTATCCGTTAACGCTCATTGCCACCGTAAATCCCCCATCTTTTCCAGGAGAAGAACCCTTAACGGCAACCCATGCCGATCTGGATGGGGACTACGTCTTTGTGGGGTACAATAAAGCGGGAGATGTCTATCAGGGGGCCATTGATGTCATCGATATTTCGGATCCGAACATACCACAGGTCAGGTCCCGACTTTTTTATTCGAACGCAGATATCAACAGTCTTGCCTTTTCAAACGGTTACATCTATGCCGTTGGGGCTATCAATGCCGAAACATCGGATATTGCAACGGGTAATTCTTTTATTGCCCGAATCCCCGTTTCTTTTGGGGTGTTCGATACTGAGAAGATTATATATGGATTTCAGCAGGGCTTTAATGCCAATGACGTTTTAGTCGATGGCAGCCGTGCTATAGTAACCAGCGGAAAGCAAGGAGTAGTCGCGGCTTACAACACCTCGGATCTGGCTATTGCAGAGGAGATGTATGTTGAAGATGCACGTTCCCTGACGACCTGGTTGGACGGTTATGCCGTCCTGGATGCCGGATCCGGTGTTCGCCTCCTGAATGCTGCCTTGACTGAAACCAGCCTGATTCCAATTGGCACCGACCTCGGAGAAACGAGCAAGAAAACCCTCGGTATTTGGGAGAATAAAATACTCGTACCCGAAGCAGCACAGGGAGCGGGAATTTACAACGGTACTTCAGGTACGCTCCTCCAATATGTTGCCATCCCGACAATACCATCTGAGGTTTCGCCTGATCAGGCGGTAACCAATGCCGTTTCGGTAAATGACGATTTGTTGTTTATGGCCAATGGAGGTGCCGGACTGGCCCTGGCGGAGCTTCTCGCATCAACCATTACCACGGCAGGGACCATCAATCTCGACGGCTCCGTGAATTACGTGATTTCCAAAGACGATTATGCCTTCGTCGCCTCCGGCAGCGATGGTTTGCAGATTATTCAATTAAACCGTCCGCCTAAAACCTTACTCAACGCCTGTTCGGACTTGTCGTCCTATGACGGAAGTAGCATACTCAATGTAGGATTTGGAGAATCCCTGGCGTTTCAGGGCGGAAAGCAGCTCGATCAAATCAACGATGAGGGCTTCCTTATTTTATGTGGTTCCTGGACTGTTTCCCAACATGTCGATATCGCGCCTGACGCCGTTCTCCGCTTATTTGGAACTTTGGCCATTGGGACCAATGCAGACAAGGGGTCACTAACGGTTTCCGCCGGCTCCCTGCTTCAGATAGAAGGGAACGTTACAATTTACGGGGATTTGATCCTTGAAGATGGGGCGCAGGTAGAATTTATCGGCAATTCAATCATCGATATTTTCGGGGATGTTTCCGCCGGCAGAGAAGCTACCGTGAGTGGAACCTTCCGGGACGTGCGAAATAAGTTTTCTAACTAAGATCATCCACAGCGGACTTTGAGTCCCTGCGTACGCATCCTTTAAGGGAGTAGTTCCGCTATTTTGGCTTCCAGGTCTTCCCCCCTGAGGTTCTTGGCGACAATGACCCCATTTTCATCCAATATAAAACTGGCAGGGATTGCCCGAACATTGTAGAGCTCGGCAATTTCATCGAAATAACGCACATTTGACACATGGTGCCAGTCGAGCCCATCCTGCTCAATGGCATTTTTCCAATCCGTGGCTTTCCTGTCCAGGGAGACTCCAAGTACGGAAAGCCCTTTGTCCTTATACTTGTTATAGACCTTAACAATATTGGGGTTTTCAGCCCGACAGGGACGACACCACGCTGCCCAGAAATCAACCAGGGTAACTTTTCCCAAAACCTGATTCAGAGAGAGGTTTTCGCCGGTAGGGGTGGGGGCGGTAAAATTGGGCGCTTTGGAACCTATGGCAGTAACGCGCTGTGAGGCGATTTGAGCCTCTATCTGGGATCCTAAAGCGGATTGCCGCAAAGACGGGTCCAATCCTTCAAAAAGCTCCGCCACTTCAGCTACGGGTGCGGATCCGGATTGCAACATCCTATTGACGAGCATGGCTGATATCAGCGCGTCCGAATGTCCTTGAATAAAAGTCTTTTCAAAATCGACAGCGCTTTGCTGAAACTCAAAGAATTCATCCCGAAGTGCAGTCATATTTGCCGTATCGCGATTCTGCATGGCTGCCTGCATTTCAGTATTAATGGAGTTCCGACGCGCCACCAGTTTACGCGTTCCTTCCACAAATGCCCTGTAGGCCTCATTCTGTGGTGTCCCCGTTACTTCTGCGGCACCGAGACTGTCGCGATGTGCAATAACGCGGATGGAACCATTTTCCACAATGACCGGAATCGCTGCATTTACTCCATCGACAAAGATATACCTGAGTTCAGGAGTTGTGGCATCACCGGTAAATTGGAATGTGCCGTTGGTTACTGAAGTGGTATCCCCGGGAACCGGACGCATATTTTCGTCGCTCTTCCTGAGAAACACCTGCGTGCCTTCTGCCACATCCCCTTCAAGGGACCCGGTAATTTCATAACCTGATTTCGTTTCTCCGGAACAACTAAAAAACACGATTAAAACGGGAAAAAACCAAAAAATACGCTTCATGCCAAGCTTTTACGAATTAGCAGGCAAAGGTAGGCAAGGGTAACATGAAAAAAAAGCCCTTAACAAAAGCTTATGTGAGCAGGAATTTTAAAGGGGTTAAAACTGATATCGGATTCCCAGGGCGATGTCGAAATTGAAGTTGTCGGTGAAGCCATCATATCCGATAATGCCAATTTCAGGGCGGAAATCAACTGAGAGGAGTAGAGGGATGTCAAAATTGTACTCAATCCCAATGTCTCCTGCAGCAAATAGAAAAAACCCTCCGTTGGAATCCGTGTCGTAATCCTCATTGAAATTCACATTACCAATGCCGCCGCCCACGCCGTAGAACCAATTGAAATTTCCGTCGAGGTTTCGCACCCACTGATGTAGCCCGACCAGCTTGAAGGCATTATAGTTTCGGGTATCCCGCCAACCCATATCAAATTCAAGGCGACTGGACCGCGTAAGGGATTTTTGGTATGAAATTTCAGCGCCAAAACCGTCGCTGTCCCCCAATCGAAGTCCGATAGCATGATTCGATATGCTCTGGGCGCTCATTTCGGTACAAGCAAAAACAAACAGGATAAAAAGCAGGGAACTAAATCGCATAGCATTGCATTTAAAAAGGTCAAAAAAGAAAATCTATTAGGCTCTACAGTGTATAAAAACTTAATTTAGACTCCAAAATTGTGTTGAGGTGAACAAAGAATACATAATCGCATTGGGTGAACTTTCAGATAAGCTGTCAGGGAGTTTGCGGTCAGATTCACTGCACAAACATCTCTATGCTACGGATGCTTCCGTTTACAGAATGCTGCCCGAGGCGGTGGCGTATCCCAAAAACGAGACAGACCTCAAACACTTGATTCAATTTGCGGCCACGCACGGAACCTCCCTGATTCCCCGTGCTGCAGGGACTTCCCTCGCTGGGCAATGCGTGGGAACGGGAATTGTCGTAGACCTGTCCCGTCACTTCACTTCTATTATACACCTGGACCGTGAAAAAAAGCAGGTACGCTTACAACCTGGGGTGATCCGGGATGAATTAAACCTCTTTCTCAAACCTTACGGCCTCTTTTTCGGACCGAATACTTCCACGTCTAACCGGTGTATGATCGGTGGGATGGTCGGGAATAACTCCTGTGGCACCACATCTATTCGTTACGGGGTAACCCGGGACAAAGTAGTGGGGTTAAAAGCACTTCTTTCGGATGGTTCATGTGTGGAATTCACTGGCCTGAATCCCCGGGAATTAATCCAAAAAACAGAAAATCCTGATCTTGAAGGAAATATTTATAAAAATATACTCAATGAATTAACAAACAAGCAAATAGCAGATAATATAAGAAATGAATTCCCCCGGCCTGAGATACACAGAAGAAATACGGGCTATGCCTTAGACGCCCTTTTGGAAAGCCTGCCGTCAGAGCGTGGTGAGGCAGTATTTAACCTTTCCGAATTGTTATGCGGGAGTGAGGGAACGCTGGCGCTCACCACCGAGATTACCCTGCAACTGGATGAGCTGCCCCCGGCCGAAGCTGCCATGATCGTTTCGCATTATGAGTCATTGGAGGAATGCCTCTCCGATGTAGCTCCGGTCATGGAGCATACGCTCTATATGTGCGAGATGATGGATAGGGTTATTCTGGACTGTACAAAGAATAATATAGAGCAGCTGGAAAACAGATTCTTTGTGGAAGGGGATCCGGCAGCCTTGTTGATGCTCGAGGTGCGGGCGGATGACGCAGATACCCTTCAGGCAGAAGTTGCCTCCGTATTAGCTATCCTTGGCGCCAACGGAAGGTCATATGCCAATCCTGTCCTCAAAGGTCCGGATATTTCAAAGGCCATTGCGCTGCGTAAGGCTGGCCTGGGCCTCCTGGGCAATATGGTTGGAGATAAGAAAGCGGTTGCCTGTATAGAGGATACGGCGGTTGCACTCCCTGACCTCAAGGATTTTATCTCGGAGTTTACCTCAATTATGGATTCATACGGGCAGAAGGCTGTGTATTATGCACATGCCGGAGCAGGTGAGTTGCATTTGAGGCCTATTCTGGATTTAAAAAAGTCTGATGACGTCCGGTTATTTCGGCAGATAACCACCGATGTGGCCTTGCTTACCAAGAAATACAGGGGTTCCTTCAGCGGGGAACACGGAGATGGGATTGTAAGGGCAGAATTTATCCCCTTAATGCTGGGTTCGGAGAATTACGAATTACTCCGTCGTATAAAAACGTACTTCGACCCCAAAGGAATCTTTAATCCGGGTAAGATCGTAGATGCTTATCCCATGGACAAGGCACTGCGCTATATCCCTGACCGGCCAGCACCCGATGTCCGGACATTGCTCGATTTCTCGGATAGCCAGGGCATCCTCAGAGCTGCTGAAAAGTGCAATGGGAGTGGGGATTGCAGAAAAACAGAGCATGTGCAAGGTGGAATGTGCCCCAGCTACCACGCCACAAGAAATGAAAAGGACACCACACGGGCAAGGGCGAATGCCCTCAGGGAAATGCTTTCAGATCCTTCAAATGGAAATCCCTTTAATCGGGGGGAATTAAAAGAAGTGTTTGACGTCTGCCTGAGTTGTAAAGCCTGCGCCCGTGAATGCCCCAGTAATGTGGATGTGGCAACCCTAAAAGCGGAATTCGCCTATCAGTATCAGGAAAAAAACGGGTATTCGCTCAGGAATCGCCTTTTCGCCTATAACACCTCTTTGAGCCGGCTCCAGAGCTCGGTTGCCCCCCTGTCCAACTTGATTACCCAGTCCGGGCCTACGGCAGGGCTTTTAAAAAGAATCTTGGGTGTGGCTCCGGAGCGGTCGCTGCCTAAAGTCTATAAGGAGGATTTTGACGCCTGCCTTAAGAAGGTTCAAAAACCCGGCAATGCTCATCTTGGGAAAGTAGTCCTCTACCTGGATGAATTCACACAGTTTCTCGATACTCAGGTAGGGCTGGATGCCATTGCCTTGCTCGTTGGCCTGGGCTACCAGGTAAAACTCTTCAAGGCTGAAAGTGGACGGGCCTTTATTTCAAAGGGATTTCTAAAACAAGCGAAGGCACTGGCCCATGACAACTCAGGTGATTTAGTCGATTTTGCGAATTCCGAAACCCCTGTAATCGGACTTGAACCATCGGCCCTCCTTACTTTTCGCGATGAATACAGGCGTTTTGGGCTGCCGGAGGATCAGGTGTCCCGAATGGCTTCCAATTGTTTTCTCATTGAAGAATTCATCTCCAGGGAACACCAGGCGGGGCGGATAACCTCGAAGCGTTTTGGACGGGATGTCCGTGAAATTAAAATTCATGTACACTGCCACCAAAAGGCACTCTCGAATCAGAAAGTAACTTTTGACATGCTGAATATTCCCGAGGGATATTCCCCAACACTAATAACAGCGGGCTGTTGCGGGATGGCAGGCTCTTTCGGATACGAAAAGGAGCACTATGAGATAAGTATGAAGGTTGGCGGATTGCGACTGTTTCCGGCAATAAAAAAGACGTCCCCGGAAGTAATACTGGCTGCAAATGGCACGAGCTGCCGGCATCAGATATTCGATGGCACCGGACGAAAGGCCCTGCACCCCGTAAGTATCCTGAAAGCCGCACTTGCCGTCTAAATACCTCAGGGCAGGTGTCAGGCGATACGATTTTTGGCAAGCAAGGCTGCTAAATTCATTTCCTTCAGGCCGGCATCTGCAAAAAAGGGTGCGCGTTTGTCTTCGGTGTAACGATAGGTTTTCCAGCGCTTAAAATTGTATTCAAGGGCTGTCAGGTTTTGGGTCCAGTCCCCGGCGCACAAATACTGGCACGGACCCTTATTGTTTTCCACCCATAGTCGGTCGGATTCCTGTGGTTTTCCGCATATGACAAATTCGCAGGCTTTTCGAAGGGCCAGTTTAGCCGCAGCCTCACCTTCTTGCGTGCGGGTTGCCATCTGGCGCTCTGCAGAACTCTCTTCCAGTAATTCCGAATTCCCGCCAGGAGGAGACTGCTTTTTCCAAAAAACCCTCATGGAAGCGGTTAGTTTGGCCAGAGCCGCATAAAGCCCATCGCTTAATTGGTTTGCCCATTTCGCCTTCACGAGAGGTGAGCTGAGAAAATCCCCGTGGGTAAACCATGCCCTTTTTCCATCGAGATCCAAAATGAGATCCCTGCTGAAGCTAAAATTACCCCTGGATCTTTCTCTTAATTGAATAAGGGCTGGATAGGGCCTTCCATGGATACAGTATATTTTGGTTCCTGAAGTGCCCATCTGGTATATTTTCTTCAAAACCCTGAGATCTTCCTCAGGGAATTGCGGACTTTGAGTGGGTTCCCCATCCAAAATCTGTCCATTGAGAACGAGTATCCTGGGTGAAATGCTACTGAGATAAGCCAGAAGCGGCGCGACCTGAGAGTTCAAGGACCCCAGACGCATGTTGGAAAGTACGGCAATTTCAATTCGACGCTTCTTCAAGACACCCTTTTTTTTGCAAAAATAGAACGATTGGTATCCCTGTAGAAATCCAGAGTGTCAAGATTAGAATACGTTAGAGTTACCAAAAGTTTAAGACCGCACCCTAATGTAAATTCAATATTACTGATCGGGTTTTTGGCAGGCATAACCGTAAGGCCTACCTTTGAAGGCACCGCGAATTCAAAACAAATTTCATGGCAGGGAATAGTTTCGGCACAGCATTTAAACTGACGACTTTCGGAGAGAGCCACGGCCTGGGCCTGGGAGGGATTATCGATGGATGCCCTGCCGGTGTTACCCTGGATCTGGAGGCTGTTCAAAAAGAACTGGACCGCAGAAAGCCCGGCCAGTCTGCCATTGTAACCCAAAGGAAGGAGCCGGACGAAGTCTCTTTTTTCTCCGGTGTATTCGAAGGGATAACTACGGGCACGCCTATCGGGTTCCTTATCCAGAACGCCAACCAGAAATCCAGGGACTACGCGCATATAAAAGATACCTACCGGCCTTCACATGCCGACTTCACCTATGACAAAAAATACGGAATCCGGGATTACAGGGGAGGGGGTCGCAGCTCGGCCCGGGAGACGGTTTGCAGAGTCGTGGCCGGGGCCATTGCCCGACAGCTGATACCAGAGATTCAATTTAACGCCTATGTGTCGCAGGTAGGGGCCATTACACTGAAGAAATCCTACGGGGAAATAGACTTTTCCTTAACAGAATCGAATCCTGTCAGGTGCCCTGACCCGGACCTTGCCGGGAAAATGGAAGCACACATCAGAGAAGTGCGCAAAGCAGGAGATACCATTGGCGGGGTTGTGAGCTGTGTCATTCAAAATGTTCCTGTGGGCCTTGGAGAACCCGTTTTTGATAAACTCCACGCCCGTCTGGGCCAGGCCATGCTATCGATTAATGCCGTAAAAGGGTTTGAATTCGGAAGCGGATTTGCGGGTGTGGAGCTGAGAGGGAGTGAGCATAATGACAGCTTTTCCTCGGATGGTACTACCCAAACAAATTTTAGTGGAGGTATTCAGGGGGGCATTAGTAATGGCATGGATATTTACTTTCGGGTAGCCTTTAAACCGGTAGCCACCTTATTGCAGGATTACGATACGATTGATAAGGAAGGAAACTCGGTACAACTGAAGGGCAAAGGGCGGCACGATCCCTGTGTTGTGCCTCGCGCTGTACCAATTGTAGAGGCTATGGCAGCCCTTGTAATGGCCGATTTTTTTCTTCTGAATCGACTTTCCAAAATTTAGAACCGAGGTGAGCGTTCTCCTTAAAAATAGTATCTTACCCTTTAAAATCATTATCTCTTTATGAAGAAACTCGAACTGCATTGGCAGATTCTGATTGGCATGTTATTCGGAATCCTGTTTGGTTTCGCGATGACGTACCCTGAATGGGGACCTCAATTTGTACAGGATTGGATCAGTCCGTTCGGTACAATCTTCGTAAAGCTTTTGAAATTAATTGCGATTCCGCTCATTCTGGCCTCCCTGATAAAGGGTATTTCAGATCTGCAGGATATCAGCAAATTCAAAAACATTGGACTGAGAACCATAGCTATCTATATTGTTACTACCGTTATTGCCATTACAATTGGGTTAATTCTGGTCAATCTCATGAAGCCCGGAGATGGCATCTCTGAGGACACGATCACCAAACTGACCGAGACATACGCCACCGATTCAGGGGTGACCTCCAAACTCGAGGAAGCCAACAGGCAAAAGGACAGCGGACCCCTGCAATTCCTGGTCGATATGGTGCCCGACAATGCGTTTCGGGCTGTAAGTGATAACAGCCTGATGCTGCAGGTGATTTTCTTCACCATCTTTTTGGGAATTTCCATGCTGCTGATCGGTGAAAAGGCTGCAAGGCCTTTAAAGGAATTTTTTGATTCCCTCAACGAGGTCGTATTGAAAATGGTTGATCTCATTATGCTGACTGCCCCGATTGCTGTTTTTGCCCTTCTGGCCAATGTCGTGGTTTCTTCCGGAGATCCGGATCTGTTATATGCCCTCTTGAAATACAGTGGGGTAGTGGTTCTCGGCTTGATGCTCATGATTGTGTTCTACAGTTTGGTGGTCTCTGTTTTTGTAAAATATAATCCGATCAAATTCCTCAGTAAAATCAGTCCGGCACAACTGCTGGCGTTTTCGACGAGTTCTAGCGCGGCAACGCTTCCCGTTACCATGGAGCGTGTAGAGGAGCATATTGGCGTGGATAAAGAAGTCTCGAGTTTTGTCTTACCGGTAGGCGCGACCATAAATATGGACGGGACCAGCCTTTACCAGGGGGTGGCAGCTGTTTTTATTTCCCAGGCGCTTGGCTTTGACCTTACCCTGGGCGGACAACTAACCATTATCCTGACTGCCCTTCTGGCTTCCATCGGCTCAGCGGCCGTGCCCGGGGCAGGAATGGTAATGCTCGTGATTGTTCTCGAATCCATTGGGTTCCCGCCGGATAAACTCGCCATAGGTTTGGCCCTTATTTTTGCTGTTGACCGTCCTCTGGATATGCTCAGAACCGTAGTGAATGTTACTGGAGACGCCATGGTTTCTATGCTCGTAGCGAAATCCGTCGGCAAGCTCGGGGAACCGGTTGAAAAAAAATGGAATGATCATTTGGATGAAGTAACACACAAAGACGACTGATGAATATTTGTTTCTTAATGTATCCCTGGGAGGAAATCGACCCTCTGAACGATACCAGCCTCGCACTGATTCACGAATGCGTCAAAAGAGATCACGGGGTCGCCCTTTGTACCCCTGCAAACCTGACAATTCGAAATAGTGTAACGAGTGCTTTCTGTACAGTGATCAACAGGATGGAAAAAGTGCCTGCCAATCTTAAGGCATTTTACAACAAAGCAAAGATTAGAGAGGAAATGCTGCCCCTGGCGGGATTTGACGTGCTCTTTATGCGGGCAAACCCACCCCTGGATCCCTTGATGCTCAATTTTCTGGATTCCGTAAAAGATGATGTCTTTATCATCAATTCGCTACAGGGCATGCGCGAAGCAAACAATAAACTCTATACGGCAGCCTTCGGGGACAGCCATTCCAATATTATCCCCGTTACCCATGTATCCAAAAACAAGAAATATCTTATTCAGCAAATCAGGGAGAGCAAATCGGATAAGATGATCCTTAAACCTTTAAATGGATTTGGAGGATCCGGGGTGATTTTAATCGAAAAATCGGCCATGTCCAATATCAATTCTCTTTTGGACTTTTACATCACCAATGGAGATGGAACCTCGAGTTATGTGATACTTCAGGAGTATATTGAAGGCGCAGACAAAGGAGATATCCGCATTCTGCTGCTCAACGGAGAACCTATTGGAGCAATGCGGCGTATTCCGGGTGAAGAAGATCACCGGTCTAATGTCTCTGCCGGAGGCTCCGTTGCAAAGCATAGCCTGACCAAAGAGGAAAAAGCACTTTGCAAGCAAATAGGGCCTAAATTGGTCAATGACGGACTCTATTTTGTGGGTATCGATGTGATCGGGGGGAAGTTAGTCGAGGTGAATGTGATGTCCCCGGGAGGGATTACCTATATGAACAAGGTGTATAAAACCAAGATTCAGTCCCGGGTCATCGATTTTATTGAAAGCAGAGTCCTGGACCAGTTACAGGCTTTTGACCGGAGATCCCGACTTCGAAAAGAGGTAGACGATGCGTAGGTTGCTTCCTGAGGAGATGGTAGGGTTAATCCGGTCGGAAACACCCTTTGAGGCTGTGGCTGCGGACTACTCCTTCACCTTAAAAGTAGATTCGTATGCCCCGTATATCTGCGCAGCCGTTCACGACGGAGGCCAGTTCCGTAAATCCTTATGGGATATTTGCACCCATAGCACCTATGAACGATGGTATGAGGAAGATCCCTGTACCCGTGAAATGGTGGCTTCACACCCTATAGTTATATCGGGATCCGATAGTCGTTTTGAGTACGATTTGAACCGGCCTCCTGAAGAATGTATATTCGAAGATGCCTGGGGCAAACCGCTTTGGAAGTCCAGGCTGCCCGATTCCGAGCGAAAGCTAAGTCTGGAAAAGCACAACGCCTTCTACCGGGTGGCCCACGCTTTGGTTGCCCAGATTGAGTCCAAATATGGGGCTGCATTGGTTTTTGACATGCACAGCTACAATTGGAAACGCTGGGAACGGCCGGTTCCTACCTGGAACCTGGGAACAACCAATATCGATACTGACCGGTACGGTGTACAGGTGGAGTCCTGGAGATCTCGCCTGGGGGAAATCCAATTCCCAAACGACATTCCCTCCTCGGCCCTTGTCAACGATGTGTTTTACGGGAAGGGATATTTTCTGAAATCCATTACGGAGCGTTTTGACAATACCCTGGTCCTGGCCACTGAAATTGCCAAAGTTTATTGCGATGAATTAACCGGGATTATCTATCCGGAAGTAGTGAATGCAGCTGCCCGGCAATTAAAAGAATTGATACCTTTGCAGTTAAATGATTTTCAGGAATCTCTATGACTGAAATAGCCTTACTCCCTCAGCTTAAGGAGGATTATAAAACGATCTTCGAAATTGATGCCCATCTGGACCGTTTGGTGCAGCGGATTGAGCTGCTCAGTTATATCAATCCCCTGAACGCCGAAAAGGAAAAACACCGGTTTTTTACCTCAAAGTATACCGTAGAGCCCCATTTTAAATACCCTAAACTAAAATTTGATCCCTACAGGCTCCATCGGTTGTTCTTCTCGCACCGCATTGACCGGATTGAAGATGAGGTGATCCGGAACTTGTATAAAGACATAATCTACTTCTATTCCAATATGGTGCAGTGCATCGAAACGATTGGAGAGGGCAAGGATTTTTATTACAACTCCCTGCGAGTCTATGGCACACCGACAGACCGGGATGTTCAGAACGCCAGGTTTATCCTTCACTTCGAAGAAGATCCTCCCTCGAAGGCAATGGAAAAAAACAAAAGCGCCGAACACGCCCGATCGTATTTCACAGAATTTTCCAAAGCGTATAATTTTCCCCTGAACATCAGGCTTACGCCTCATATTTCAGCAGACGCCATGGTGAGCAATACGACCCGGAGTTTACTTTTAAAGCGCAATACCCGTTTTAGTGACAACCAACTTCTCACCCTTGCACATCATGAAATAGGGGTGCATTTGGTTACCACTTTTAACGGCCTCCAACAGCCGTTGCGCATATTCTCAAATGGATTACCCAATAACGTAGAGACGCAGGAAGGATTGGCTGTTTTTAGTGAATACATGGGCGGCGCTTTAACAGTAAAAAGACTCAAAGAATTAGCATACAGGGTATTGGCTACACATACCTTAAGTAAAGGTTATACATTTTCAGATACCTTTGATCTGATCCATAATCAGTATAAACTCAACCGGGATGATGCTTTTAACATCACCCTGAGGGCGCATCGGGGAGGGGGCTTCACCAAAGACCGCCTGTACCTCAGTGGCCTGAGAAAGATCTATAAACGCTACCTCAAAGGGAAAGCACTGGAACCCCTCTTATTGGGTAAGGTCTCCATGGAATACGAAAGTGAAATCCTCCATCTGCAAAGCCTCGGATTAAGTCAGCACAGTGCGCATGAGTCCCATAGCTTCCTCGAAAAGCGTATCGACAACCCCACCCTTGATTTTATCCTCAATAACCTGAAGTGATCAGGAAGTCGTTAGGAATTTAGCTTTCAGCTCTGGCGTGGGAATCATGCATTCCTGCTTTTTACCAAAGAGACGGTACCTGTTTTTTGCTATGAAATCGTAGATGACATCCCGAAATGCCTTCGGGATCCAGGAGGTAATGGCCGGAAGAAAACCATAACCTTTTAAGTTCCGTGCGATCTCCAGGGCGGCGTCAGATTTGATATAATAGGCCACTCCCGGATCTATAAGGATAATGGAATCAATCCGTGAAGTATCGATGTTGCGCTCTTCTAAAAGTTTGCCGGAGGCCGCGCTCTGTAAGGGCGCAAAGCGAAAAACATCTTCCTTATCCCGCTGGATGATCCACTGCACGGCCCCATTGCAGAGGTTGCAGACCCCATCGAATAATATGATCTTTTTGCCAGTGGCTTCCTGCATAGTGCAAAGGTATGCATAAGGACCTAAATGCAACGTTTGATTTTATTTTGAATCAGGGCATGAAGCAAGCGCGAGACGTTTTGATGGCTTTGTGATTTTGTTTTGCAGGGTGGAGTCCTACCTTGTAAGTGGGAGGGAGGGGGCGCCCAATATAGGGGGTACACCTACTTACGACCACCACCCCCGAATTAAGCAAATAAAAGAGCTACGGCAGCCTATGGCTTCGAATTATAAGGCTCTAACCCTTTGAGGATTCCACGAGTTCAAGCTGCTCCACGGAAACCTCCGTGGTAAATAACCCGTAATTCACAAATGCTTTTTGCTTTTCAATGCGGTCAATACTTCCCACGGATTTGCTGTCCTGAAGGCGTACCCGGTCACCAACTTTAAGGATGGGTTTCGGCTTTTTGTCTTCCGCTTTTTCGGCCGATTTCTTCTCAGCCTTCTTCTTTTTCCGAATGGTTTTTACTTCCTTTTCAAGTTCGAGCCTGGCGGCTTTGTCATCAACTGCTTTAACGGTTTTAACCTTTGAGGGCTTCGGTTTGCGCTTGCTGTTTTCCGTTTCCACGATTCTGAGCAAATCCGAGATAAGAGGCCGTTTCTTTTTGTTCTTATAGTATTTTTCAGCTGCCTTATCGATCCGGGTACCCAGGTGAATCATGCGTTGATTGTAGTCATAAAGCTCCTGATAGCTGCTTAGTTTTGCCTGTATTTTCTCATTGAGTGCTTCAAGTTTAAGTGCTTCGCTTCGCGCTTTGGATTCTTCTTCGTGCAAGCGGTCTTCGGTTCGGGCCATTTTGTTGCGTTCCTTTTGCAATTTGGCAATGGTTTGGTCGAAGCGCAGTTTTCCCCTGGCCACCTTTTTGCGGGCCTTGTTGATTAAACTATACGGAATGCCATTTTTTTGCGCGACTTCAAAGGTGAATGAACTCCCCGGTTGCCCCATTTCCAGTTGAAAGGTAGGTTCAAGGGTCGTGCTATTGAACAACATATTGGCATTTGAAGCCTCCGGCAACTCATCGGCCAGAGCTTTCAGATTGGCGTAATGCGTCGTGATTACGCCATATGCACCACATTCATAAAAGGTTTCCAGGAAGGTTTCAGCCAGTGCCCCTCCGAGTTCAGGATCGCTTCCGGTGCCGAACTCATCAATAAGAAACAAAGTATGCCGATCGCACTTACGCAGAAATCGATTCATGTTTTTTAGTCGATACGAGTACGTGCTCAAATGGTTCTCGATGGACTGGTGATCCCCTATATCTGTAAGGATTTGATTAAAAAAACAACAGGTACTGCCTTCCTTAACCGGTATGAGCATCCCGCTTTGCAGCATCAATTGCAGCAGTCCGATCGTCTTAAGGGTGATGCTCTTTCCTCCTGCATTGGGCCCTGAAATTACGATTATCCTGTTTTCAGGACTAAGCTCAAGGGTTTGAGGCCATGTTTTTTCGCCCCTCTTCTTGTTATTGAGCAACAGCAGGGGGTGATATGCCTCAAGGAGTAAGAGGGTGTCAGATTTGTTGATCTCGGGCAGCGTAGCGTCCATTTGTTTGGCCAGAAGGGCTTTTCCGGAACAAAAGTCAATTTCTGCCAGAACGTCCTGATACCCCTCTAAATCCGGAATAAAAGGGCGCAGTTCCCTCCCGAGTTCACGTAAGATCCGTTGGATTTCTTCCTTTTCTTCCAACAGATAGAGTTGCAATTCGCGCGATATAGCCACCGCCGCCTCAGGCGCAATAAAGACGATACTGCCTGTTTTCGATGTGCCCAGGGCACTTCCTTTGACCTTTCGGCGATACATTGCCTTAACCGCAAGCACTCTCTGGTTTTCCAGCGTGGATTCGCGAATCTCGTCCAGATAATCCAGTTTTGCATAACGCGAAAGAGCGGCATTGAAACTTTGATTGACCTTTCCCTGAAGCCTTCGAATACTGCTCCTGATGACCGAAAGCTCCGGGGACGCTGAATCCTTGATTTCTCCATGCCGGTCAATCACTACATCGATACAATCTGAAATTTCTTTTTTGTAAGGCGCCTGGCTTACCCATTTCTCGAGGGTTGGAAAATAGTCCTGGAACTTTTTCAGGAAACGCTGGTGATTCTTTATCAATGCTGTAATCGCCGAGAATTTTCGAAAAGCCTCTACAGGCAGAAGGCTATTTTCAATACGAAGGGCGTGCAGTTCATCATCTATAGCTTCAAACCCGTGATTGGGTAATTTGTTTTCACTTTCCAATGAACTCAGGTATTCCCTTGTCCGCTCCAGGGCTTCCAATAGGGTTGCCTCATCCTGAATGGGACTCATATTCTCTGCCAGGAATCTTCCGGGTCCGGTTACACAGTGGGATTTTATGAGTGTACAGATCTCGGGGAATTCAAGGTCTTCAAGGGTCTTTTTCGAGACTTTTTTCATAGGGTATGGAAAACACCCCAAAGTTACACATTGAAATTCATACCATCTACAGAAGTAGGATGGCGCTTTGTTTGACATTTCGCATTTTAAAAAGACAGGTCTTTTGCGTATCTTTAAGATAGCGTAAAATCAAGTCATGAGCCTCGAATCAAATTATGAATCAGCCGCCTGGACGCGCATCTACCGACTGCCGTATATGGTTGCTATGGCCATGGAAGGCGCAGGCAGGAGTGGGGTGACCGGTTCCGCCAATGAACGCATGGCGATGGTTCGAGGCCTGGCATCAGGGGTCAAAGACTTCCCGGAGAACCCCTTGATACGCAGCATTGTTCAGGCTTCCGGGGAAGAGAATCAGTTATTGAATGTTACTTCCAGGACGCATGACGAAATTCTCGACTGTCTTGCAGATATAGGAATTGAAGACCATTCGGGCCTTTTAAAGCATTTATATGCTATGGTCCCCACAGTTTTAACGGATCTCGGATCCCGGGAAACCTCCGATACCATTGAAGGCTATAAAACCTGGGTGCTCAATATTGCAAAAGGAGTCGCCAAGGCAGGCAAAGAAGGGGATTTTCTAGGTTTTGGGGGAGAGTGGTTTAGTGCAGAAGAACGTGAGATTTATAAGGAATTGATGACGCTTTTGTTTTGATTTCAAGCCAATGAACGCGCACGCAATATGAAGGTGTCTATCCACGGCGGTTGGGAGCCGGTTTTGGAACCGGAATTCAATAAGCCCTACTTCACCGACCTCGCCTCCTTCGTGCGGGGTGAATATCAAAACCATCAATGTTACCCCGGGGCAAGTGAAATCTTCGCTGCCTTTGAAGCCTGCCCCTGGAAGTCCGTACGGGTTGTCATACTCGGCCAGGACCCTTATCATGGCCCAAACCAGGCAAACGGGCTTTGTTTTTCGGTGCGGGACGGGGTGCGTCATCCACCTTCGCTAATCAATATTTTTCGTGAAATTCAAACAGATACCGGAACTGCTTATCCCGAAAGCGGGGATTTAACCCGTTGGGCGCAACAGGGTGTACTCCTGCTTAATGCAGTACTTACGGTGCGGGCCTCTGAGGCTGGAAGTCACCAGAAACAGGGATGGGAAACGTTCACAGATACCGTGATTCGAACCCTCTCAGAGCAAAAAAAGGGTTTGGTATTCCTGCTATGGGGTGGATATGCCAAAAAGAAAATATCCCTTATCAGCGGAGCGAAACACCATATTCTGACTTCAGGCCATCCTTCCCCCTTAAGTGCCAACAGGGGGCTGTGGTTTGGGAATCGACATTTCAGCAAAACAAATGCGCTTTTGCGCAGTCAAGATGACACCCCTGTCACCTGGTAATGCGCTCGTCCTTGTTCCATAATTCGCCTTATTCCCAATAGGGTGTCAGCGTTCTTGTGCCCATGAAATTTTAGTTCCCTGGTCGATCAAATCATAAATCAATGGGTTTGGAAAAGCAATGCATCTGGGGTTAAAAGATTGGATAAAAGGTTCAAATTATCAAGCGTTTTAATCACATTATCAATGTCTTGAATATCAATTTGATCCTGACTCCACTGCGTTAAGGAAAGCCATTCCTGCACGTCGCTTAACTTCAGGCCATAGTAATTTGAAAGCGTTCGGTCAATGCTAGGGATTTGCCTGAATTCAACTGTGTAACTATTGATTACTTCAAGAAGATCCGACAACAGTCCGGAATGCGCTGATGCAAATTCCGTTCTTACGGCAATGACAAAACAGGGCCAGGGGGTAGGACATACTCCGATTCGCCTGAAAACCTTTTGATCCACCAAGGGCTGGGTGGTGAACTTTTCCCACATAAAATAATCGGCCCGGGATGCTCTGAGGGCTTCAACAGCCCCGTCCAGGGTGTTAACCACTTCAAAATCCAGCGCATTTTCCGGCCACCTGAGGTTTTTGGCATTTACAAATGCCATGAGATGGCTTCCACTACCGTATCTGCTGATGGCTGCTTTTTTAAATGGCAGTTCTGCCACGGAGGTATAGGGGCTATGAAAGTCCACATGAATCCCCCAAAGCAGCGGAGAAGCGATGTACTCCTGAGCAATGACAGCCGGCAGCCCATCAGAAATTGCCCTTACAAGGCCTTCTGTGAGAATCACAGCGAGATCAGCTTTCCCCGTTTTGAGTAACTCTACCATCCGACCTGTTCCTTCAGGAACATCGGTCCATTCCAGGTCTATGCCGCGATCCTGAAAAGCGTTGTCATCCATGGCCAGATGCCACGGAAGATTAAAATGTTCCGGAACACCGACAATCTGTACTTTCTGATCCATACTTGTGTGATTTTATGTGCCCTGTGCAGCCAGGCGCTCGAGGGTATATCGTATCATATGGTCTACAGCAGCACTTGGGTCTGGGCTAAAGGTTCCATCAGAGCGGTTGGCCAGGATACAGTTTACAGATGCCGCCTTGTGCCCCAGAAGACGGGCAAGGCCAAAGATCGCTGCCGTCTCCATTTCCATATTGGTAATCCTCAGGTTTTTAAACCGGAATGAAGCTAGAGTCTGATTACTGTCCGCATCCGTGGCCATTAAACGCAGCGACCTGCCCTGAGGCCCATAAAAGCCAGGGTGGGTAGCCGTGAAGCCCCGCACCATATTTTCGGAATACAACAGCTCATTTAGCTCCGGATCGGCTTGGACGACATAAGGCACAGCCTTCAGGACTGACCAGTCTGCGTATTGGAGAAAAGCGTATTGAATGTCTGCCCTTTGAACGGCTTCACTCTCGTAAAAATGGAGCAATCCATCAAAACCAATCGCCAGATCACTCAAGACCAAGGTGTCTGCCGGTATGTCGGCCTGTATTGCGCCTGAGGTGCCCAAGCGGATCAGGTTAAGGATGGTAAGGGATTTACGTACCGCCCGTCCCTCAAAATCAATATTGACCAGGGCATCGAGCTCATTGAGTACGATATCGATATTATCCGTGCCGATACCTGTGGAAACCACACTAAGGCGACGTCCTTTGAAGGTGCCCGTATGGGTAGAAAATTCCCTCTTTGATTTTTTAAGTTCTATATGGTCAAAATACCGGGATACTTTGGGAACCCGGTCCGGGTCTCCAACTAAAATAACGGTTTGGGCTATGTCTTCAGGACGTAAATTGAGGTGGTAAACAGACCCATCCGGGTTGAGGATCAGTTCAGAGGCCTTAAGGGACATGTTAGAGCTTTAAAATCCGTCCCGCGTCGGTATTGTAGAGGTAGTTGTATTTAAGCGCGCCACCCAGGTAGGCATCGGTATCGCGAAGGGATGCGTAGTAATTGTCCTTATTTTGAAGGATTTCCCTTCCCTTTTTGCTTAAACGCACTGGGTTAAAGGAGTGGAATAGCGGTCTGATATTTTTGAGTATCCGCTCATACTGCGTATCTCCGAAACCATACCATCCCTGGTCGGCTAGTAAACTACCCATTAGGGCCTTCTTGGAACGCGGCTTCGTCGTCGCTGCGACCTGCAGAACCCTGTTCTCTATCTCGTTAAGTCCGTTCTTGATGGTCGGGAACCGATGGAGGTGCGTTTTAATGGCTTCTTCGAGGTAGTCAAACTGATACAGGTCAAAATCTGAGAGATTCTCCAGGCGTATAGGGTTGTCACTGCAATACAATTGCCAAACGTAATCGGCGTACTCAATATCGTTCTGACTCAGGGCCACCCTGGTTTCGAAGAGTTCCCTGATCCGTTCATCGCTCAATTCGTTTAAACCGTACAAATGATCCGAATCATCTTCATAACCCGAGCAGATAAGGGAAATCTGAACATGTCGGCGATGGGTTTTCAACCAGCTGATGACGGCCAGCATATTGATCTGGCAAAAAAGGTCATATTCAAACCAAAGAATAATCTCGTCCTGCTGTTTGTGATTGCACAGGCTCCGATATTCTTTTAGTGTTTTTTCAACAAACCAGGATTTGCTGACATTGTAGTTCTTGTGAAGGAAATCAAAACGCGTTTTCCAAAAGGCTTCGCTACCCACTGAGGTCTCCGTTTTACCCTCGCACAGCATTTCCCTCCAGGTAATAATCTCCCCCTTAAACTTCAGCTCTTTGAGCTTTGAGGTGAAATTATCTCCGTTGGTAATATGCAGTTGGGAACTCATGACGGCATAATTGTTAGGCTTCTAATCTTTAAATGTAGCATTTAATCGAAAAAAAAGAAAATAATTAACAGAATGACGCAACCTCTTGGGAAATTTATCCTCCCACGCGCTTCACTTTAAAGCCAAGATCCCTGAGGAATTCCATAATCTGATCCCGATAGTCTCCCTGGATAAGGATTGTTTCATTTTTAGAGGAACCTCCAACACCGAGGTGCTGTTTGAGTTGTCGTGCCAATTTCTTGAAGTCTTCCGCAGCCCCGGTATAGCCTTCCAGGACAGTAACAGGTTTTCCTTTGCGTTTTTCGTACTTGCACAGGATGGGTTCCTGTTGAATCCATAAGTCGGTATGCGGGTCAGCACTTAGGGCTTCCTGATCGGATTCCTCGTGATCCGGAAACAGATTTTTGAGTTGATCTTTTAAATCCATTCAGTCGGTTATTTGGGTGGTGATCGGTTTTTATTCCTGGTTTTTAACGAGACCCAGTTCCACCAGGCGTTCGTGCAGATACGCTCCTGCTGTTATATCTTCAAACGCTTTTGGATGAGCTGCATCAATACAGTTTGGGAGGCAGTTCAACGGCATTGAGCTCACCGGGTGCATAAAAAAGGGGATCGAATACCTCGAGCTTCCCCAGGCTTCCCTTGGCGGGTTTACCACCCTGTGGATGGTTGACTTTAATCGATTGTTGGAAAGACGCGAAAGCATGTCACCTACATTTATCATGAGTTGATCCGGACGCGCAATGGCATCGATCCATTCTCCTTCGTGATTTTGGACCTGAAGTCCTTTCCCGTGCGCTCCCATCAGGAGCGTAATTAAATTGATGTCACCATGAGCGGCTGCCCGGACGGCATTTTTGGGTTCTTCCGTAATTGGGGGATAGTGAATCGGCCTGAGGATGGAATTTCCATTTATGACAAAGTCGTCAAAATACGACTCCTCAAGGTCGAGGTGGAGGGCGAGGGCTCTAAGCACATAAATCGCCGTCTTCTCAAGCATCTGGTAGGCTTGTTTACCCACGGAGTTGAACTCCGGCAATTCGGCTACCTGAACATTGTCAGGATATTCTGAGGCCAGTTCTGAATCCCCTGTCACGTACTGCCCAAAGTGCCAGAATTCCTTCAGGTCCCCTTCCTTTCTGCCTTTGGCGTGCTCTTTCCCAAAAGACGTGTACCCTCTTTGTCCACCGATCCCGGGGATTTCGTATTGGGCCTTCACTTCCGACGGGAGGTCGAAAAAGCGTTTGATTTCTGTGTAGAGTTGGTTGACGAGCGACTCAGGCAGGAAATGACCGCTCAGGGCCACAAAGCCTATTTCCTCAAAGGCACCCCCAAGTTGGGCAACAAAAGCCGCTTTCTGTTCCGGGTCGTCCGAGATAAACTCACGTAAATCAACGCTGGGTATGGTATTCATGGGACACGGTTTTAGGTGAAACTCAAAGTTACTAATTATTGTTCCTTCTCAACTTCGATTCCTTAGATTTGTCTTTCAATGCGAATGACACAAAACAATAGTGTTTTATGAACTTCAAAACTCATAAGGTTTCAGAAACAACCCAGTTGCGCTTGTTTAAAGACATGCTCCTGTCGCGGTTGATAGAGGAAAAAATGCTGATTTTATTGCGGCAGGGGAAAATTTCCAAATGGTTTAGCGGGATAGGGCAGGAGGCTGTAGCTGTCGGTGTAACGGCAAGTCTTGAGGAGGATGAATTCATCCTTCCCATGCACAGGAATTTAGGGGTTTTTACAGGGAGGAACATTCCCCTGTACCGGCTATTTTCCCAATGGCAGGGAAAGATGAGCGGTTTTACCAAAGGACGGGATCGCAGTTTTCACTTTGGCTCCAAAGAACATCATATCGTCGGGATGATTTCGCATCTGGGCCCCCAATTGGGAGTGGCCAACGGGATTGCGTTAGGGCATTTGCTGAAGGGTGAAAACAAGGTCACGGCTGTTTTTACCGGCGAAGGTGCTACGAGTGAAGGCGATTTTCACGAGGCTCTCAACATCGCGGCTGTTTGGGACCTACCGGTCATCTTTTGTATTGAAAACAACGGATATGGACTTTCAACCCCCACCCGCGAACAGTTTCGTTGTGAAAACCTGGCAGATAAAGGTATAGGATACGGTATGGAGGCCCATATTGTGGATGGTAATAATGTACTGGAGGTATATACCAAGGTTAGTGAGCTCGCCGCCGACCTCAGGGATAACCCGCGTCCCGTGATGCTCGAATTTAAAACCTTTAGAATGCGCGGGCATGAAGAGGCAAGCGGCACCAAATACGTTCCAAAAAACCTGATGGATCAATGGGCTGCCCGTGACCCCCTGGAAAACTACACAGAACACCTCAGGAACTCGGGAATCCTGAGCGAAGCCCTGGAGGTTTCCTATAAGACTGAAATTGCACACCGAATCAATGATCACCTCGATAAAGCCTTCGGTGAAGACCCTGTTTCATTCGATGAAATAAATGAGTTAAATGATTTGTATTATCCTTTTGAATATAAGGCTTTTGAAAAAGATAGCACCATCAGGAATATTCGCCTTGTAGATGCTATTTCAGAGGGGCTGAACCTCTCGATGAAACAGCATCCCAATTTGATCCTGATGGGACAGGATATTGCGGAATACGGTGGGGTTTTCAAAGTGACCGAAGGGTTCCTGGAAACCTATGGGAAAGCCCGTGTCCGGAATACCCCCATCTGTGAATCAGCCATCGTATCCACGGCCATGGGCCTGGCCATTAATGGCATGAAGGCTGTGGTTGAAATGCAATTCGGGGACTTCGTGAGCTCAGGCTTTAACCCCATTGTGAACTATCTGGCCAAAGTACATTATCGCTGGGGACAACCCGCCGATGTAGTGATTCGAATGCCATGCGGTGCAGGTGTGGGTGCAGGTCCCTTTCATTCACAGACCAATGAGGCCTGGTTTACGAAAGTCCCGGGCCTTAAAGTGGTTTACCCGGCTTTCCCGGCGGATGCCAAAGGACTTCTGGCGACTTCGATAAACGATCCGAATCCGGTACTCTTTTTTGAGCATAAGGGCTTATACAGGAGTATTTACGGAGATGTGCCTGACGGTTATTACACCCTTCCCCTTGGGGAGGCTGCCCTTTTGAAAGAGGGGAGTGCCCTGTCGTTGATCACCTACGGGGCCGGCGTGCACTGGGCCTTGGAAGCGCTGGAGGAAATGGGGATAACGGATATAGATCTTTTGGATTTACGAACCCTTTGCCCTCTGGACATGGCAAGCGTTTTTAAATCGGTACGCAAAACAGGTAAAGTCCTGCTCCTGCAGGAAGATACTTTGTTCGGTGGGGTGATGGCCGATATTGCTGCCCAAATCGGAGAACACTGCTTTGAAAACCTGGATGCGCCCGTAAAACGCGTCGGGAGCCTTGAGATTCCGGTTCCTTTCGCAAAAACCCTGGAGTCCGGTTACCTTCCCCAAAATCGTTTGCGCAAAGCACTTACCGAACTCCTTGCCTATTGAAGACCATCCTGCCGATTCATAAAACCCGAAATGCGATCCGATGAAAACAACAGAAATTATCATTGTCGGTGGTGGATTGGCCGGGTTAACAGCCGCGCGAGAACTGGCGACCAGTGGTCGGGAGGTTGTTGTTTTTGAAAAACAGAAACTGCCACATCACAAGGTCTGTGGTGAATACCTGAGTAGAGAGGTCGTGCCCTACCTCGCACAAATAGGGGTTCCCCTGGAGGACGCCCCCTCAATAGATCGATTGGTACTCAGCAGCCCGGGAGGCAGGAGCCTTACCTGCCAGCTTCCCCTCGGGGGTATCGGCATCAGTAGGTTTGCACTCGATTATCGCTTGTTTCAGGCTGCCCAAAAAGCCGGCGTCAGCTTTGTGTGGGAAGCTGTAGACTCCGTAGTTCATAAAGAATCCGGGTTCAGGGTAATTACAAGGGGAGGCGAGTGGCAGGCAGAACAGGTTCTTGGAAACTGGGGGAAGCGCAGTGTCCTGGACCGCGTTCAAAATCGCAGTTTCTTTACGAAATCGAGTCCCTGGTTGGGCATAAAAATGCATTATCGGGCAACATACCCTTCAGACCAGGTAGGTTTATACGGATTTAAAGGGGGCTATGGTGGCCTTTCCGTAACCGAATCGGGGGCTGTAAATTTCTGTTATCTGATTCACAAAAATCGGTTTAAAGAAACCCCGGATCTGGAAGGCTGTACAAAAGGATTGTTAAGGGAACATCCGGCCCTGCACGAAGTCCTGGATGCCGCAGAGCCACTTTTTGATAAGCCATTGGGAATCTCAAACATCTATTTTGGGCACAAAGGCCTGAGCGCAAATCGCGTTTTAATGTCCGGAGACGCGGCCGGGCTTATTCACCCGCTCTGCGGAAATGGCATGGCCATGGCGATTCAGGGGGGTCGGTTGCAGGCAGAAGTGCTACAGGAATACCTGAATGGAGACTTGGCTGACCGGGAGCTCTTGGAAGCGAATTACAGCAACGCCTGGCAAAAGGAATTCAGGACACGCCTTTGGATTGGGGAACGACTCCAGAATGTTCTTGTTAGTCCTAGTGGTTTAAATCTGGGTATCCGACTCGGAGCCCGGGTTCCGTTTCTGCCTCGGGCGGTTATTCGTAAAACCCACGGAACCCTATGAGTTTAAAGGCTTTTAAAACGCGCAGCAATGCCCCTGAACTGATGGATGACCTGGATTTACCGGAATCCGAACTCAGGGCAGCCCTTGCAGACCTGAGAAAAGTCAACACGCTTTTAGGAGGGCATGCCGTGGGTATTGCCGGGCTGAAACCCTACCTATCCGAAGCTTCGGAAACGCCCTGCCATATCCTGGACATCGGCTGTGGAGACGGAGAATTCCTCAGGCATCTCGCATCCTACTGCCAAAAAAAAGACCTTAAGGTGAAGCTCACGGGCTGGGATCGGAATGCAGAAAGCCTTGAGGCTGGCCGGAAGAAAAACGGAAAGCAAATCCAGATATCCTATGAACTCAGGGATGTGTTGGAATACCCGGAGTTACCCGAAGGCCCGTTTATTATCATCTGCAACCTGTTTATGCATCATTTCAGGGATGGAGAAATCCTGAAAATGATCGGACACTGGAAACTTTCAGGGTGCAAAGCCATTGTTATCAATGATTTAGACAGAAACCCTTTGGCTTATTACTTATTTCGGCTATTTGGGGTTATTTTTATGAAATCAAAAGTTGCTATACACGATGGGTTAGTTTCCATCCAAAGAGGTTTCCGCAGTTCAGATTTAATCCATTACAGCCAGGCCCTGGGGTTCAAGGCCTTCCAAATTCGCTGGAAATGGGCCTTTCGCTATCTCTGGGTCCTTAACATGAATGAAAAAGAATGACTGATGTTCGTATAACAGGAGCTTCAAAAGCCCTGCCGGAGTATGCCCGTTCCACTGCTGAGATTCTGCCCTTTGTTCCCTTGTGGCTTGAGGGGGAATCGGATCGGTTAATTCGGAAGGCTGTAAAAATCTTCGAAGGGGCCGGAGTTGATCATCGCTATGGAATCATGGACGCAGGGGTGGTTTTTACGCCGCTTTCCTTTGAAGATCGCAACCGTATCTATGCCCGGGAAGTTCGAAAACTGGGGGAGGAAGTGCTTTCAAAAGCCTTGCAAAAAGCCGCATGGGAAGCACAAAGTATCGATTACCTGATCACTGTGAGCTGCACGGGGATAATGATTCCATCCCTGGATGCCTACCTGGTCAATGCGCTTTCCCTCAGGGGGGATGTCTGCCGGCTTCCGGTCACGGAAATGGGGTGCGCTGCCGGAATTTCGGGGTTGATTTACGCCTATAATTTCCTCAAAGCCAATCCTGGGAAACGGGCTGCCGTCATTGCGGTGGAAAGCCCCGCAGCAACTTTTCAGCACTCGGACCACTCCATGGCGAATATAATCAGTGCCGCGATTTTTGGAGATGGGGCTTCCTGTGTACTCATGACCTCTGAGCCCGAATCCACGGGGCCCAGAATCCTCGGTGAAGGAATGTACCATTTCCCAAATACAACGCATTTAATGGGGTTTGACCTGACCAACTCAGGGTTGAAGATGATCCTGGACCCTGCCGTTCCCTCGACTATTGCAGACCATTTTAACCCTATGCTGGCTCCCTTTCTGAAAGACCATGGAAAACAGCTTTCGGACCTGAACCATCTTATTTTTCATCCCGGGGGTCGGAAAATCGTTCAGACCGTCTCTGAACTCTTTAAGGACCAGCAGGCAAACCTGGACGATACCCGTGAGGTTCTTCGGTGCTACGGGAATATGAGTAGCGCTACCGTACTCTATGTGCTCGAGTGTTTTCTCGAGAGGAATATCGAAGCAGGGGAGCTGGGGCTTATGTTGAGTTTTGGGCCCGGATTTACCGCCCAGCGGATATTGTTGGAGTTTTAATTAAGATGAAGGAATTCAAAGAAAATACAGCGGATTTTGCACTGGTCATAGGCGGCAGCCAGGGCCTGGGCCTGGCAACGGTCCACAAATTGCTCCAGGAGGGCATTCCGGTCATTGCGGTGCATCGGGATATGCGGAAGGATCTGGCAGGGATACAGGTCCATTTCGACCGGTTTACAGGTATGGAAGTGCCTTTTTATTCCATTCACAAAGACGCAATACAGGAGAAAGGGCAGGAGGAAATCCTCAATGAAATTAAAGGGATTCTCAAACCCGATCAAAAAATCAGGTTGCTGGTTCACAGCATAGCCAAAGGGAATTTGAAACCTATGGATCCCGGTGAGGGAGTTGCTGCCCTGTCAGATGTTGATTTCAAACTCACCGGGGAGGCCATGGCTTATTCTATTTACAAATGGGTACAACTGCTCTTTCGGGAAAATCTTTTCTCGGGAGATAGCAGACTGGTTGCTTTTACCAGTGAAGGAAGCAACAGGGTCATTCCGGGTTACGGGGCGGTCGCGGCGGCAAAAGCGGCTATGGAGGCGATCATCAGGCAGATCGCTGTTGAGTATGCACCCAGAGGCCTTCGTGCCAATTGCGTTCAAGCCGGGGTAACCCCAACGGCGTCCATGAAACGAATCCCCGGGAGCGCTGAGCTATTGGCCCACAGTACTGATCGAAATCCTTTGGGCAGGCTTACCCGGCCCGAAGACGTGGCCAATGCCGTCTACCTTTTAAGTCGTTCGGAAGCCGCCTGGATAACCGGCACAGTAATTAAAGTAGATGGAGGGGAAAGCCTTTGCTGAGCATGGAAAACGCCTTTGACCATATCATCGCACAATTGCCCTACAGTTCTCCATTCCTTTTTGTGGATGGGTTGACGGGCCTTACTTCCGAATATGTAGAGGGGTATTACCAGTTTCGACCTGAGAGTGATTTTTACAGGGGCCATTTTAAGGATGCACCGGTTACGCCGGGGGTGATCCTCACAGAATGTTGTGCACAAATCGGCCTGGTCTGTCTTGGCCTGCATCTTATCGAAAATCATATTCATGCCGCCAAAGGTGTGATTGCCATGACGGAGTCCCAAATGGAATTCCTAAAACCGGTGTATCCCGGGGAGAAGGTTAGGGTGCGGGGCGAAAAAATTTATTTTCGATTTAATAAGCTCAAAGCAAAGGTGCGGCTGTACACCGCTGATGGCACCCTCGCCTGTAAAGGCCAGATTGCAGGCATTTTAAATTCCACAGAGGGATGAAGCGACGCGTAGTGATTACGGGAATGGGAATTTGCGCCCCGAATGGCATTGGACTCTCCGCGTTTCGCAGGGCCATGTTTCAAGGGGTTTCCGGCCTGAGGCACCTTCCGGAACTCGAGGCCCTGGGGTTCCGGTGCCAGGTAGGTGGCCTACCCCAGGTCTCAGAAGAACATCTGAATAAATACTTCACAAAAATAGATTTAAGAGGCTTACTGTCAACAGGTTTGATTTACGGAACGCTAGCAGGCATGGAAGCCTGGGCGGATGCCGAATTACCCCTGGCCGATCCGGAAAACCCCGACTGGGATTCCGGGATTATTTTTGGGACGAGTATTCTGGGGGTAGATAAATTCAGGGAATCGATGTTAAAAATCGATGCCGGAAATGTACGCCGCCTGGGCAGTACGGCTGTACCCCAGACCATGTCCAGTGGGATCAGTGCATTCCTCGGAGGTAAAATTGGGTGCGGGAATCAGGTGAGCAGCAATTCTTCTGCCTGTAGTACGGGAACGGAGGCGATATTGATGGGGATGGATCGGATCCAAAGCGGAAAGGCCGAAAGGATGTTGGCAGGAAGTTGCGGGGACAGCGGGCCCTATGTATGGGGTGGTTTTGATGCCATGCGCGTCGTTCCTTCCACTTTTAATCAAACCCCGGAACGTGCGAGCAGGCCGCTATCTGCCACGGCGTCCGGGTTTGTCCCGTCGAGTGGGGCAGGGGCGCTGGTCCTGGAGTCCCTGGATAGTGCTTTAAAGCGAAATGCACCCATATATGCTGAAGTCCTTGGCGGGGCGACGAATTGCGGGGGGCAACGCAGCGGGGGTTCCATGACGGCATCCAATGGGAAGGCTGTACAGCGCTGTATTTCAGATGCCCTTAAGATCGCCGGGGTGGCGTCCGGAGAGGTAGATGTTATCAACGGGCATCTCACGGCTACTTCGAGGGATTCCGAAGAAGTACTCAACTGGACGGAGGCCCTGGGTCTGAAAGGTGCTGAATTCCCTTATCTGAATTCCTTTAAAGACGTATTGGGTCATGGTTTGTCAGCCTCCGGAAGCATGGAATGCGTAGCTGCTGTATTGCAATTCGCGGAAAATAAAATTATTGGAAACAGGAACGCCAAAGACCTCCATCGAGAAATAAGCCGACTTATCGATCCTGAAAAAGTCCCGACAGAAAACGTACAGGTAGCCCCGAACGTGATCGCAAAAGCCAGTTTAGGTTTCGGGGATGTCAACGCTTGTGTTATCTTTAAGCGCTTTGATCGCGACAGCCATGAAAAACACTGAATCCTATAAGGAGGTTTTGGAAATTATCAGCCCGTATCTGCCTGAGGATATCGATCCCAAATCCGTTACCCTCAACAGTCACCTAATCGATGAGTTAAATATCAACTCCGCCCATTTGGTGGATATTGTCCTCGACCTTGAGGATCGGTATGACATTCAGCTGGAAGATGACGATATGCAGCAAATGCAAACCGTTGGGGATGCCCTTTCCATTATCGCTGCCAAAAAAGAAAAGTAAAATCCCAGGTTCCCGAAAATAGGCGCAACAAGGAATGCCCGTACAGAATACACTGGGCTACATCACATATTCACCGGGAAAAATCAGGCGCGGCTTTTCATTTTATCCTTTCGCTTCCTCAATTGGCGTTCGAGGTCGCTAATGGTCTCAGAAATGGAAACTTCAAAAGTGCCGTGGCTCGATTCGGCAAAAATCAAGGGACCCGGTACGCTTAACCGAATCTTACAGATCATTCCCGTTTCAGGACTTGTGGTGTTCTCTTTCTTAAAAAAGACTTCGGCTCGAATGACGAAGTCGAATTTATCAAAAAGCTTCTGGAGTTTTTTCGCGGTAAGTATTTCCAGGCGTTCGCTGGCTTTGACTGCATCGTACTGAAAGTTGATATCCATGCACTTCGTTTTTGTGAAATTTACATTTAGTTCCTTCAATTTCCAAATTTAAAAGGGGTAGAAAAATGACTTATATCATTATGGGATATCATATTCCCGACAATTGTACGTTAGCCCATGGGACACTGGTGTAAAGCCCTGTTAAAAAACGCGCCAGGGAGAACCAATTAAATACCAAATCTTATGATTACGACACAGTTAAAAAACGTTCCAGCCGCAATTCCCTTACGGTTTCAATTAGACCGGCTCAGGGTCCTTGGAACTCAGTTAAAAGGCTCATTGGGTCGGTATCGCCAGGAACCCCGGACCCGTGACCAGTTCGTCCGGAGAGAAATGCTAAGGTCCAGGCTTCAGACCCTTGAGAAACGCTGTAACGAATTTCGCGTCAGGGCCGAGAATGATGCCGCCCTTAAGGATCGATCCCTGGAGGAATTGGACCTGCTTAGACGGGAATTCAGGAATTTGGAAATGCAGGTAAAAGGATTTACTCAGCGGTAAGTACGCCTATTGGATCTCCGGTTCTTCTCCTTTATCCGGTTTTTTTTCCGGGAAATAAAGCGAAGCAAGGATACCCCCTGCCAGCGAAAGGACAATTACAGACAGTGAAATCCACTCAGGTATGTGGATATAGTGGGAGAGGAGCATCTTCATCCCTACAAATCCAAGGATTACCACGAGGCTGAAATTGATAAACCGGAATTTCGATAACATTCTGGATATCAAAAAGTACATGGATCTCAAGCCCAGGATGGCCAGGATATTCGAGCTGAAGACTATAAACGGATTTGCTGTAATGGCCAGAATCGCCGGGATGCTGTCGAGGGCAAAGAGTATATCAGTAAGTTCAATAATAATAAGGGCGACAAAGAGGGGAGTGGCGGCCCGGATCCCGAGGCGCCGGATAAAAAAGTGATTCCCGTCCATACTTGAAGTAATGGGGAAAACCTTAGAAATTTGCCGGAAAACCGTTGATTCTTTTGGATTAAAGTCGTGGGAATCCGCCTTGAGCATTTTAAAGGCCGTATAAAGCAGGAATACTCCAAAAACATAGATAATCCAGTCGATCTTATTGATCAGTGCCACGCCAAACAAAATCATCAGGGCCCTGAATACGATGGCCCCGAGAATCCCCCAGAAGAGTACCCTGTGCTGATAGATGGGAGGGATGGCAAAAGCGGAAAAAATCACGGCAATAACAAATACATTGTCAATACTCAGTGACAATTCGATCAGGTAGCCCGTAATGTATTTTAAAACAGCTGTTCCCGGGGTCAATCCAGTAGGGTTATCAACGAGATTTGCCGAAAAAAGCCAGTAAATCACCCCGCTGAAAGAAAGGGCAACCGTAACCCATATCGCTGTCCACATACCCGCTTCCTTGGAGCGGATCACATGGTCATTTTTATTGAAAACACCCAGATCCAGTGCCAGAAAGACAATAATACAAGCAATAAAGGCGATCCAGATCAGCATGGACTCAATATAGTTTTAGGTAAATATAAGAATCGAAAGCGCTCATTCCATACTTGTAACGATCTAAATGCATAGCAGGACTCAGGGTCATTCAGGTGAATATTCTTTTGAAACTATTTTGACTGGCCCCCAGAAGCAAAAGTGACACCAGGCCACAAATGAGGAAACCTGAAAATAAGGGAATAACTGTCTGGTCGAGGAAGCTGCCAATCCAGGAACTCAGGCTCACTGAGATCACGGTTGCCAGAAATCCCGTTATGGCGGCTCCAAGGCCAGCAATATGTCCGAGAGGCTCCATTGCCATGGCCCGCAGGTTACCAAAAAGAAAGCCTATGGCAAAAAACTGAAGGCACAAAAAGACCATTAGCACCGCTAATGGCGGGTTTGTCCCTCCATAATATAGCAGGATATAGAGCAAAGGTATTGCAGTAAAGGTCAGGAGGGAGGCCCCAATCAACCGCTGCATGCCGTATTTCAAAACAAGGGAGCCATTCACCAGGGTTGCACCGCCGATAGTTACGGCAAGTGCTGCAAATAAATAAGGAAACAAATCCACGACCCCATATTGTATTTCAAAAATTACCTGGGTAGTGCTCAGGTATACCAGAAAGGAACCGGTAATCAATCCCCAAATCAGGGTGAAAATTACGGTCTTCCGGTATTGCAGGACTTCCCTGAAACCGGTCCATAGAATGATGGGGCGGAAGGTTTTGCGATTTCTTACGGGCAGGGTTTCAGGTTGGCGTAGCCAAAACCAAAGCGCTACAGCGATCCCAAAGACTACCTGGAAATGAAAAATGGCCTCCCAGCCGAAGGCATCCAGAATGGCTTTACCCAGGGCAGGAGCAACGACGGGGATCAGGATAAAAATCGCGGTGACGAAAGACATAATCCGCGCCATAAAGTCTCCGCTGAATTTATCCCGGATCATGGCGATGCTCACCGTGCGCGGGGCTGAAAGGGCTACCCCCTGGAGAAATCTTCCGAAAACCATCCAGCCAAAATTTTCAGCGCTTACACAAATAAAACTGGCCACAATAAACAGGGCAAAGCCTATATAGACAACCGGTTTTCGGCCGATGCTATCCGAAACCGGCCCAAAAACCAGCGGACCGCTTCCCACGCCGAGAAAGAAAATGATAACCAGCCACTGATTGGTTACCGGATTCGTGTTGCCTACTGCTTTTCCAATCAAATCCAGGGCAGGCAAAAGCGCATCCAGCGAAAGGGCCACAGAGGCCATCAATGCGGCCATGAGCGTAATAAACTCAAGTTGCTTCTGTGGCTGTTTTTCCATCGGGCAAAGGTACGTTGTTTCTAACGAAGCCCGTGGATCTGGAAATAACATTAGTTGTATCTTTATGGGGATTAATAAGTATTATGAAAATCAGAATTGAAGATAATTCAGTGCGCTATCGCTTACGTCGGTCAGAAGTCGATTCGCTGGCTGAAAAAGGGAGTATATGGGCAACCACCCAATTTCCGGAAGGCAATTTTACCTATGGCCTTCGCACCGTCGAGGGGTTATCCGATCTCCGGGCATCCCTGGAGGGCAGCAGCATCGTCCTTGAGATCCCGGCGGACTGGACTGCCGACTGGCCGGAATCCTCACGTGTTGGATTTGAAACCGAGATACGCGTAGACGGGAAGGCCCTGCATTTGCTCATTGAAAAGGACTTTGTGTGCCTGGACAGGGACATTGCCAGCCAGACGGATCAGTTTCCGAATCCCAAAATCTGATCGGCCTCAGTCCGAAAAATTGTAGCGATAAATAAATCGGACTCCAAAAAGGAATCCATCCCCAACAGTCTGGTTTAAAGGGGTTCGGTTGTCATTGAAAAAGAAATTCGCAATCGAAACGCCCGCCGTATCCCGGGAATCATATACCCTGTAACTTCTGAAAAACGCGTATCCCGCCCTTACGGCCAATAGCAGGGAAGGCGTCAGGTCAAAGCGCAGGTAGGCCTGCAAATCATTGGAAATCCGTTGTACATATGATGACCCGAACTGTGGTGACTGCAAATCGTGGGTGGAGCCCAGGCTATCGAAATAAAGGCCGAGGCGCAGCTGATCGGAAAGCCGATAATTGACGTCTCCCCGGGACGGAAAAAAGATCCGTAATTCGTATCGATCCTCCGGGTCCTTCAGGTAAAAACTGGCCAAAGGTACCAGCATCCACCCATAGGATTCTTCACTGGCATAGATTCCAAAACCATAGGTAGCAGTAGGGGATTTCTGTTTTTCGAAGAGTTGGATGGTTGCAATTTGAAATCCACTTCGGTATTCATTCAGGGCAGAGGAAATCCGGGGTATCAGGTAGTGTAACCCGGACCAGTTATTCGCATAGGGAATACGCACCCCCAGTTGAAGTCCTACTTTAAAGACCCCTGTGGATCCGTTGCTATCAGGGTCCAGGCTAAGTTGGTTTACCGTTGTGCTGAGGCCCGGAAGTAATACCACATCCTTCTTTAAGGGAACCGGGAGGGTAAGGCTGATATCCGCATTGTGTATGTTGGTTTTCTGGTCGGAAAATTCAAATGAAGCAGGGGGGCTATAGTTGTACGAGGCGGTAACCAGGTCTATATATGTCTGGGACAAGGTTACAGGGCCACTGAGGATTATAAGAAACACTATAAGCCCTCTTTTTATCATTTAATTGATTTTCAGTAAGATACATATTTTTTTGAAGTGAAGACAGGGATATGCGATTTTTCCAAACCGTTAATTTAACAGGGGCTATGCCCAGGCAGAAGAAAAAGATAATCCGCAATTCTTCGTATCTTTTACCTAATAATCATGCTTTTGTAAAATGAAATTATCGGGACGAATTGGGAGTGTTTTCTCATGCTTTTTAGTGTTGGTCAGCCTGAATACGGCCTGTAAATCTGCTACAACTCCTATGTCTGAAGCAGAACAACAGCGACTGGACCGGATTATAACGGACCGCAATTTTACGATGATTGCCCAGTGGGCTGAACCCACTCCTGATGCGGGGATCAATGCTGCCGCGAATGCCGGGCTTTTTCCGCCGGGAAGCAGTCCAAACCGGATAAATCTCGGGGAGAATTCCAATTACCTTAAAATGAAGGGGGATTCCGTGTTTATCCAATTGCCGTACTACGGGGAGCGGCAGGTTGTTAAAACATACGGCCAGGCCGAGGGAATTAACTACGAGGGCCTGGCAAATGACCTGAAAATCAATCGAGATTCAGATCGCAATTATTACGATATTGATTTCAAAGCCAAAGACCGGGGAGAAAGCTTTATCTGCAACCTCAGGTTATATGGGGGTACACGGGGTTTGCTGACCATTCAGAGCAATCAGCGAAATCAAATCAGGTATGATGGAACGATAACGATAGCAAAAGAATGAACCGCCACCGGATTTGTCCATTTATCTGGAGCGTTTAAAAATCCCTAAAGCGTCAAACATTATTTAGTTTTCAAGCAAATCAGTCATCATGAACAATACAGGTAAAATCATCTATAGTTTATTCCTCTCTGTGAATCTCTTGTTGCTTATGGGATGTGGTGCCTCAAAGGAGCCCATAACGGAAGCGACCTGGGAGCAGATGGAAAATATGGTGGAAGGACAAAATTTCACCTTTGTCGCCAAGACCATTGAAACCATGCGAACCGGTTCCGCCAATCGGATTGACAATCCGGGTTATCTGAAATTCGAAGGGGATCAGGTGGATATGGATCTCCGGTATTTTGGGTCGAGCCAAATGAGCCGGAGTTATGGTACTGCAGAAGGATTGCGCGTGGTAGGTACGGCCAAAGATCTGAGCAGCAGTCGCAATACAGCTACGGAATCCGTAGACCTCAAATTCAGCGTGGTCAATAAATCAGAAACCCTGCAATGCAACCTGAGGATTTATTCCGGCAAACGAGCAGTTCTTGATGTCAACAGCAACCTGCGCAGTTCCATTCGCTACGATGGAATCATCCAATAATTTCTATTTCGGCTTTTCTTTAAAACAAAATCACAAAACCCAAACAGGGAAGACCACACCCATATCCTGATATTTTCTATTTGACATAATATAAATTATGGTTCAAATACGTCAAATCCCGTAATACGAAGTATTCAACATAAAATGAGTTATAACCCGCATGGAATATAACGTCCAGGATTTTATGTTGAGGGATTTGCACGTTCCTTATGGTTCAATTCCACCAATTCCCGCAATACGAAGTATTTGGCATAAAATCAGTGATGACCTGATAAGGACATAACGTTACCGATTTTATGTCAAGGGAATTGTTTTATTACAGTTATTGTAAGGTTGTAAAAATGATTGATATCAGGTTTGATAACAGGGATATGGTTCTGGACAAACTGTTGTTGTAACTTCTGGAATTGTGAGATTAGTTATTGAATTAGCAATATTTGTATTGGCGACAATAGCAATATTCAACTCTGGACGACAAAAAATTAGCTATGCTTTTGCTCTTATTGTTATTATTCATTATTTAACCTCTTATGATAGAATTCTTTGGCTTTTGGAAAATTAGAATCACTTAAATGTTTTAAAAAATAATTGTTTATGGCAAATAAAGAAATAAAAACATCGATTGAAATTTCAGCTTCTCCGGAGTCAATATGGAAAATTTTAACCGATTTTGAAGATTATGAAAATTGGAATCCATTTATAACTAAAATAAGTGGAGAACAAAGAAAAGGAGGAAAATTGAAAGCATTAATAGGTGGCATGAAATTTAAACCATTGGTTTTGAAATATGACGATAATAAGGAATTAAGGTGGTTAGGAACTCTATTTTTAAAAGGTCTATTTGATGGCGAACATAGCTTCCAAATCATTGATAATATGAATGGAACTTGCACTTTTTTACAAGAAGAAAAGTTTAACGGAATCTTAGTTGGCCTTTTCGCTAAAAAATTAGAAACTGATACAAAATCTGGCTTTGAGCAAATGAATCTTAAACTAAAAGAATTGGCTGAACAAAAGTGACTACTGACAACAATGTATATGAAATCATAGCGGCCTATCATCGGCAGGCTAAGAGTCATATACCAACCGTTGTGCGTCATTTAAGAATAATGAATGATAATGAAAAAAATAACAATAGATAATTATTTGGATAGCCACTACATTCACCGAAGCAATTGGTTAAGAGCTGCAGTTTTAGGAGCAAATGATGGGATTATTTCTATTTCAAGCCTTGCCATAGGTATTGCCGCAGCTAGTTCAACAAGAGAACCTGTTGTTTTAGCAACAGTCGCTGGACTCGTGGCAGGTGCATTATCTATGGCGGCAGGAGAATATGTATCTGTAAGTTCACAAACCGATACTGAAAAAGCGGACATAGAAAGAGAAATTAAGGAACTTGAAGAAATGCCAGATGAAGAGTTAAATATATTGGCTCAAATCTATGAAAAAAGAGGGCTAAAAAGTGAAACAGCACGTCAGGTGGCAAAGGAACTAACTGAAGCAGATGCCTTAGGAGCTCACATTAGGGATGAACTGGGAATTAATGAAATAAGCAAGGCAAACCCTATTCAAGCTGCACTAGCATCTGGCGCAGCCTTTTTGATTGGTGGTGTTTTACCACTATTAATGATTCTTTTCGCCCCAATAAAAGAAATGGAATATTGGCTGTATGGGTCCACCATCATTTTCCTAATGATTTTAGGAGCAATGGCTGCAAAAACTGGAGGCTCAGATATTAAGAAAGCAATTGTCAGAATTACTGTTTTGGGAACCATTGCCATGGGACTTTCTGCATTGGTGGGTTATCTTTTTGGTGTAAATGTTTAAAAATTAAAAAATAGAAAAGCATTTAAAAAACGAAAGCACAACAATGGCCATAAGTAATTGCTTGTTCTCACCTACTTCTGAAAATTCAAAAGGATTTTCAGTTCCGTGCATACTGGAATAGTTAAGTCCTTACCCAAACAACTAATAATAACCTTGGCAGTTAGCAAGAACCCACACTAGACATTCCTATTCCCCTCAACCCACCCGCCAAGGCGGATTAACCCGGTTCTCCCCCGCATAATACAAAATGAGCTGATTCCCATCGGGATCTTTAAGCCTGGCCTCTTTCCATAAATAAGGCTGCTCCGTGGGCTCCTGCTCAAAAACAATCCCTTTTTCCTGTAACAAACGAACCTGATCCTCAAGATTTTCACATTCAAAATACACGTAGATCCCATCACCCGTGGGCAATGCTTCGGTACGGTGAATGGAAAAGGTTGAAGCCCCATTCGGGCATTGAAATCGGGCATAATGTGGTAATGCCTTTACAATTAATTGTAACCCCAGTGTTTCATAAAATGGGATCGCTTTTTCCAAATCTAACGAAGGAATAGTGATTTGATTTAAATCCATGGATTTAGATTTTATGTAATTTCATAGGCCAAACAGGATTCCGGTATCTCAACCCTTTAAAAGTTGAATGCTATAAAAATATCCTTTTTACACCAGGGAACACGAAATGAATACCCGCATCTTATGAGAACATTCACCCTCCTTGCCCTGACCCTATTACTCTGCTCCTGTAAGCAGGCCCCAAAAGATCAGTCCATTGAAATCGAAAGCGCCACTACCCTGTCGACTTCTGAGGTCTCCTTTAAGTGGCTCATGGGCTGCTGGGAGCGCACCAATGAAGCAGAAGGAAAAGCCACCTTTGAGTTTTGGGAGCCGGTAGATGAAACGGAATATTCCGGTTTTGGATTTACCCTCCAAAATGGAGATACCATCTGGCAGGAGCGCATGCAGCTTAAAAAGGACCAAGGTATCTGGGCACTGCATATAAAAGCGCCCGAAGACCCGGAACCGGTCGTTTTCAGGATGACCCACTCCGATAGTCTGGGCTTTACCTGTGAAAACCCTGAAATTGCATTTCCACAAAAAATCAAATACTGGAAGAGCGAAAATGGCATTCAGGCTGCAGTATCTGATAGTACAGCTGTAATCCCTTTTGAATTTAGCCCATGGAAAGACCAAAATTGAAAATTAAGTTGCAGCCTATAGATAATGTGATCGAATGGATTGGAATTTTAGGGCTCGTGATTCTGATAGGCCTGCCAATCTATTTTTATGACCAACTGCCTGATATTATTCCAACACACTTTGGGGCCAACGGAGAAGCTGATGCCTTCAGTGGAAAAGGAATGATTTGGACCCTTCCAATAATCGGATTCGTAATGTTTATGGGATTATTTTGGCTCAACAAGCACCCCCATAATTTCAATTTCCCTCAAAAAGTAACAAAGGAAAACGCCAAAAGATTATATACCACTGGAACCAGGATGATTCGGACTTTGAATGCTTTGATTACCTGGCTATTTACCTATATCACCTATTCCACCATACAAGTGGCCATGGGAAATCAGTCAGGTTTAGGCAAATGGTTTTTGCCGGTTTTTATGATCTCGACTTTAGGAACTACTGCATATTTCTTATACAGGTCCATGAAAAAAGATCCGCAAACCGCTGGGAACAAATAAAAGGACTATAAGGCAACTTCAAAAAGGCATTATAAGGCCAAACGCCCCCTTAACCCTACTACGAATGCACTATTCAAATTGGGGTCCAGGGCCGGGTTTTTAAAGTACTGCACGCTTGGGGTTATCGCAAAATTCTGGGAGAATTGAAATCTGTAAAACAGTTCCGAGGAGAACTGCCAAATATCACTTTGGGTTTGGCCCCAATTAACACCCAGGCCAAACAGGTCTTTATTTAAATTCGGTTTAAGGATAAACCCGCCTGTATAGGATTGCGAATAAATAGGTGCACTGCCCTGGGACCATCCTGCTTTAAAAAAAGGCATAAGGGTTTCGTGAAAAGTCCAGTTCCCCCCTATCGCAATCCCCTGGCTTTCTTCAAGCTCGGCCCTATCTCTTGCATCCGCATGCCAGTAGGTTACATGAAAATTTTTAAAAAACCTCATATCCCTAGAAGGGGACCATGATAGCTCAACGGACTTGTATAGTTCATCAAAATCGTTAAAAAACTTAACTTCCGTGCCCAATCCGTTAGCATCATTGACTGTGGCACTTATTAGGACTTGATCTGTGATCCAATGACTTGCTCCTATCCCTGTGCTTAGATCAGGAAAAGCAATACTGGGATTTAGGAGGATTGCAAGGTTTTGAAATGTAGTAAAGGGATTTACGTATCCTAAGACATCAAAATAATCATTGGGGTCATATCGTCCGATTATCACACCAGTTCGACCGTTATTGAATTTCTGTTGCCAGTTCAAATCAATAAGCATCCACTTAGCATCTGTAAATAGTAGGGCTGGTATTCCATTATAGCCAAGTTCAAAGCCTAGTGATCCTGGAGGAAAAGGAGAATAACTGTGACGATGGTCAACACCAACTGCTAAAACACCCGTATTCAATTTGTTTCTATTTACCAATGTCCACCTGGAGTAGAACTTTAAAAAACCACTACCGGAATAGTCCCAAACCTTTTCAGGCGATGATCTTCCCCACATATTGGTACTAGAGTACGTCAAGCTGTATATAAATCCGGTCCTTTCGTTTAGCTGTCGTTTCCAGTCATAATAGGGCTGAGATAAAGAGTCTATCAAAGGTAATCTCAATAGCGTATTTTTTTCCTTATCATCTTCAAGCATGAAAAAAGTAGTGATTGAATTAATTCCTTTTTGAAGGTCACTTGTGTATCCTGATTTCTCTGGAATTGTATCTAATTGCATTTTATCCTCCTGAGCAACAACCGATAATAAAGGTAGAAGCATCACAACCTCTAATAAGAATAGTTTTCTATAATTCATATGGCCTTAAACTCATTCCTTATTTTGAAGTAAGTCAGATTATTAATTATTCTTTAGTAGACCATCTACAGGCTATTCGTTACTCATTTATTTTGGATGATTTTATCTTGACCCATGCCTTTCAAAAGCTAACTTAGTCATATCTACTGCATCAAACACCTCTAAGCCGGTCACTTCTTCTACAGCACTTTTATACTGACACATATCGGTGCATTCCAAGATAATCTTTCCCACTTCTGGATTGTCCTTTACAAATTGAGCAGCTACTTTAACTAATGAGCGTTCCACAATTTTAGGATCATATTCATCACCTACTATCTTCATAAAATCAGCCCCGTCAGGTGATTCAGTCATCCCTTGAACGATCAGCATGTCATCGGTAATTCCCAGTTGCTTATATAATTGATCATCGTAGGCTCTAAGTACTCTGGAACTCACCGTTAAAACCCCTACTTTTTGCCCTTCTGGCAGATCACCATAAAGCTCTGGCACAAACACCATGGTTGAGGAGTACACAGGTATATTTACCGCATCCTGAAGGTCTTTTTGAATATTTCCAGTCAAACCACAACCACCAACAATTGCCTTGACTCCTTCTTGTTCCAATTCTTTAGCAGCCTGCACCCAAGATGGCAGGTTCCATCCACCCCATCCATCAGGACCTCCGCTGAATCCTTCAGGACCCTGATAGTTTGGAACGAATTTCAGATTTACAGGAAAATCGTATGTCTTTAAATTCACATGGTGCCCTGGGTAACTAATCGGTGGATACCATACATCAAAAAACAATATTCCTACATCCTGACCGAATGAGAATCTGGCTTTTTCTTCGCTATTCATGTTTCGCTTATAAACGTCATTAATAGCAGGGTCAAAGGCCAGAGTTGTTATTCGTTCCAGGTTGTTTGTACTGGTGTGTTCCTCAATATTTGATATTTCTTTACTGACTAAATCATTGTTACTTTTTTGACCTTCATTTTGGCATGTAGCAAGTAATAGCATCAGTATTATTTTAATTACATTTTTCATTTTGGTTAATTACATTTTTCATTTTGGATTAAACTATTTCCTTTTCCAGTCAAACCAGGAGACAGTAAGTGAATCCAATCCTGGAAATCTTAATAGCGTTTCTGCCACTGCATCGTCCTGCAATGCTAAGAAGGAGGTTAAAGAAGCGATTCCCTGTTCAAGTTCACTTGTATATCCCGCTTTGTCCTTCCTGGAAACCTGGAGTGAATCTTCCGATTGAGACCATCCGATTTGAGGCAATAGGATAAGGAGAAAGACAAAGAGGTATTTCATCATAAATAAAGGAACTTAATTCCCTTTGGGTACTCCCCCTCCGGTCTGTTTCTCTATTTCCAACAGTTCCTTACTTTTTACAAGGGCCTTGCTCATTTGGTCACTGGGCATCAGTTCGATGATATGATACGAAGCCAGAAGCCCCGTTGGAAGGCGCATTACATATACGGCCTGGATCAATTCGTTGTCGTTTGGCAATTCACAGATGATGTAATTTTTACCATCCCCCAGGCCAAAATAGTAACTGATGATCTTACCTCCTATTTTCTCGAATGCAGCCGAAACCGCTTCCTTGCGGTCGCCGGGATCATCCATCATCACTTTCCAGGCAGCCGCATTTGGTTCGCCTATAAACATAAAAGTACGGTTCTCTTGAGCTTGAATACCATAACTCATTATCACGATGAAAAAAATTAGAATAAAACGATTCATGATTAGTTTTTTAGAGTATTCTTATAAATCGTACCATCCTTCATGATGATTTTAAAATTGTTCTCATAGTCTTCCAGTACTTTGATGTTCTCAAGAGGATCGCCTTCTACCAACAATAGATCGGCATAAGCCCCTTCTTTTAGTACCCCGAGAGCTCCTTCCGTATATGGATTTAATTCTCCGCTTAGCTTTAATAGTTCAGCATTAGTAGAGGTTGCTTGTTTTAGAATTTCAAAAGAAGTCCAAGCCTCAAGCCTGTATCCAAATTCGTTATTTTGTTTCTTCAGGGCTTTAGAATCACCAATAATATCTGTTGAGAATCCGACCTTTTCGATGCCGTACTCCTTTAACAATTTCATTTGATTCCTGGCCCCATTTTGGACAATTAAAAACTTCTCAACAGCTTGTGCGCCAAGAACTTTTGTTACTACCTCCTCATCCAATCCCAAGATGGAGAAATAGGGCACTACAAAGACGTCTTTTTCTTTGATCAACTTTGCAGACTTTTCCGTCATGAGTGTAGCGTGGTCTAAACTCAATACACCCGCGTTTATTGACCTGATGATCGATTCATCATTGTAAACATGGACCAGTACGTAGGTATCGTAATCCTTCGCTGCCTTAACTGCTGCTTCCAGTTCCTCGGGCAAGTATTGTACTGTATGCAAGGGGTCTACAGCCGAAGATACACCTCCACCGGCCATTACCTTAACCTGCGAAGCCCCTAACCTCAAAACCTCGCGAGTTGCACGCAACACCTCCGGAACTCCGTCGGCCAAAAACTCCAGGTGTTGGTTCCAGAAATGTGGGGTATTACCTGGCATGTTGGGATGGGGTTCGGTATAATGACGGTGTTCTCCATGTCCGGAAGTTTGAGAAATCACGGGGCCTGAAGGGTAAACCCTAGGTCCAGGTAGCTTACCTTGGTCTATGGCTCTGGCCAAACCGATTGCAGGTCCGCCTGCGTCTCTCACAGTGGTAAACCCCCTCAATAACATAAATTCGGCTTCTTTTCCTGATACAGCACCCCAGTACATCCAATCTTGTTCATCTCTGAGTACATTAATGGGTTCTGTAATGGCCAGGTGAACGTGGGCATCTATCAAACCCGGCATCAGGGTCTTTCCTTGTCCGTCGATGACTGTGGTGCCTTCTGGCTTCTTCAGGTTGCTGCCGGTTTTGGATATGAGATTGTTCTCGACCAATACCTCCTGGCCAGTTGTCAATTTATCGGAGGTTCCGTCAAAGATGCTGACGTTGGTAAACAGGGTTTGTGCAAAAGTGGTACTGACTGTCAGCGCCATAGCGGCGATAAGTGTCAATATGTTTTTCATTTTTTCATTTTTTTGATTAGTCCGTTAACTTCCTATACTTCAATTGTCCATCTACCCAGGTTTCCAGCACATGGATTTGGTCAATTTGATTGGAAGAAACTTTCATTGGGTTGGCATCCAAAACCACAAAATCAGCGAGCTTACCTACTTCAAGTGAGCCCACTTCATACTCTGACATAAGCTGCCAGGCTGCAGTTGAAGTAATACCTCTCAGAGCCATTTCCCTTGAAGCGCGCTCTTGCGGAGCCAACACATAGCCCGGCTCAGCATACGTTTCGCGCATCACTGCAATCTGGACCATTTCTAATGGTGAGAATGTTGTAACGGCAGCATCTGAATGCAGAGAGTACGGTATGCCTGCTCGTTCAAAACTTCCGGTGCGATCCAGCTTTTCAGCCTTCTCTAACCCGAACACTGAGTTTTTGTACGCGGTACCCCAAAGTCTCACATGCCCGATAAGGAAGGATCCACTGACACCCAGCTGTTTGAATTTTTCGAATTGGTCATCTTGTACAAAAGAGCAGTGTTCGATTCGCGGGCGTATGAGGGTGGCACCATCTGCCTGTGCCCTATCCAGAGCAGATAGTATGTTGTCAATAGCGGCATCACCATTGCCATGCATCGCCATTTGAAATCCTTTGTTGGATTTATCTAAAATATACTCGTACAAGGCGTCTTCAGACATATAAGCCAACCCATAGTCGTTGGTACCCATGTATGGTTCACGTTGCAGACCTGTTCTTGCCTGGTTAGACCCATCTGCGGATAGTTTGTACCCAACGATCCTAACTTTCTCGTCACCGGTATTTACCCGATAGCCCCTTCGGTTCCATTCATTATCATACGAGGAACTCAGATATCCCCTTATCCGGACATTAAGACTTTCGGTTTTGGCGTAGTTCGAGAGTTTCTCAAATTCTTCAAAATCACCCGTATTCCCAATACCTGCATCTCCCATGGTTCCTATACCCGTTGACAACCAATGATTCGAAACTTTTTTGATGCCCTGATCCAGATCAAACTGGTTCCATGGATCCAAAACTTCCAGGGCCGACATAACAGCAAACCCATAAAGCACACCGTCTGGCTGGCCATCGGTTTTTCGACCAAACTTACCACCACTTTCAGGATCAGGCGTCTCTTTAGTGATCTTCATCAAATCGATCATTTTGCTATTGACAGATGCGATATGTCCCCCGGCATGAAACACAAATACCGGTAGCTCTGAAGATACTTGGTCTAACATCTCGGCAGTTAATTTATCATAGCTACTGGGTTGTGTTCCAAAATCAAGATTGACAAATAGCAGCCAATCTCCCTTCTTAGCCTTTTCTCCAATTTGAATCATATGATTCAACGCCTGCTCTATAGAATCAAATTTGGTTAACCCAACGTCCTCAAAAATATCATTCTGTGCAGCAGAAATTGTATGGACGTGAGGATCAATAAATGCAGGCATCACTGTCTTACCTGTTAAATCCACAATCGTAGCCTGACCACCAAATTTTGTTTCCACTTCTTGTTGAATACCGATCGCTACAATTTTATTTTCGGCAATGGCAAATGCCTCCACCTCTGAAAATGTGCTATCCATGGTCAATACTTCAGCACCCACAAAAATTTGGGTCTGAGATTTCTGGTTCTCACCTGATCGGTCATCGCAGGCCAGTAGGGATACCATTGCTATTGCAAGGGTTAAAACATGGTAAAGCTTATTCATAATCAATAATTTGAGCCTATTCCAATGTGTTTTTATAAATCTTTCCATCCTTCATGATAAGCTTTATTGAGGGTACATCCTGCTCCCTTGGCTCTGCGCCAAACCATTTATCACTTGCGCCAATTACTTTGATATCCTCCAGCGGATTGCCTTCTACAATCAGGATATCGGCATAGGCTCCTTCTTTAATAACACCCAGATCCCCTTCGGCATAAGGATTGCCCGGCCCTGTAAGTTTGGCCAACTCACCCCCATTCACAGTCAGGGTCTGCAAAGCCCAGAAATTCCCGAACTCCCGTGCCATATGGAATTTGGTAAAATCCATGCATTGCCTGTAGGGAACTCCGGTTAGCAAAACATAATCGGAATTAAAGACCATTTTGGGCTTATACTTTTTCACATAAGCCGTCAGGTTGGTACTTTGTTCTCTCAGCGTCATGAATTTTTTGGTCGAAGGAAAGTCAGGATCCTGATGTGCCGGATGCAGTAGTGCCTCAGGAGCCAATGCCGTTAGATTCGGAGAGAAGAAAGCGCCTTTCTCTACCAGTAATTTCATGTTTTCTTCTGAAATATTAAGTCCGTGATCGATCACTTTGACACCTAGTTCTAATGACCTTTTGAGATCGGGATTTTGAAAGACATGAACGGCCACATAAGATCCCCAATCTTCTGCTGTTTCCACCGCAGCACTTAACTCATCATCACTAAACTGCGAGGCATAAATCGGATCTTTTAAGGAAGTTACACCGCCACTTACCATGACTTTGGTATACACTGCACCCAGGGCATAATTGCGCCGAACCCCTTCCAGTACTTCATCTCTTCCATCAACCACCCGGGCTATTTCCAAACGCTCCATGTTCGTTTCCCCCTTGCGCTGGGTTAACATCCCAAAATCACCATGACCTGATGTCTGCGACACAAACCCACCTGCAGCATAAATTCTGGGACCATCTAATAATCCTTCATCAATTACATTCTTCAGGCCCACATGAGCGCCACCCATATCACGTATTGTAGTAAATCCCATGGCCAACATTTCCTGCGCAAAGGCGGCGGCTCGTGCACCTATTTCTTCCCAGGTAGTACCTTCAAACTCATGAAGTGAGCCCGTTTTATACATATTGAGATGCGTGTGACTATCGATAAGACCGGGCATCAGGGTCATCCCCTGGCCATCAATGATGGTCACATTATCAGTTTGAATAACCGCGAGTGGCTCCTCTGAAACCGCTTTAATCAGGTTGCCTTCCACTAAAACATCGCGATTTAAAAGCCTATCTGTAGTGCCGTCAAATACCTGTACATTGGTGAATAGTGTGATTTTTTTTGGAGTCCCAGATTGAGCCCCTAGCCAGGAGGCGGAGCCGATAAAACAGATAATAAGCAGGAGTTTTCTCATCGTAAATTCATTTTTCGAAAATTAGGAATAAATGAACTTACAAAAAGGTAAATATGATAATTATTGCGGTAAATTATGAACTAGCTTTTTCCTGAATTCCTTTGGCTTATGGCCGGTGCGTTTTTTGAAGTATTTACTGAAGTTACCTACCTCGGGGAACCCCAGATCAAAGGCAATTTCAGAAATGGTACCCGTACTGTTGTCCAGTGCAATTTTTGCTCGTGTAATTATATGATTATCAATATATTGCTTTAATGTCTGTCCTGATATTGATTTACATATATGATTGAGTTGACTGAAGTTCACGTTAAGCCTTTCTGCATAATAGCGGCCGTTTCTTGAGGATTTAAGGTCCTTTTGCAATAAAGATTGAAATTCCTGAAACAGCATTAGTTTTTCGGAAAACCTCAGGGAAGGATAATAGTTTAAATAATCTTCCTCCAGTTTCACCATAAATCCGGTAAGCAAAAAAGGTAAAATTTGTCGCTCAGACCTATTAAATCCTCTTTGAACTAAATCTAACAGATCGAAATAAATCTGCTGCCCAGGTAGTTGCCCGATCGTAAAATTGGGCTTGGGTAGTTTTAAATTTCGATTGGAGAATACCAAACTGGTATATCCTTCTGTAAAATTACTTTCGAACCCCTCGGAGAAAAACAGTAGAAATCCATTTTTATCGGGATTGGGGTACCAGTGATGGTATTGCTCATTTTTAATGATAAAGACACTCCCGGGTTCATATTCATAATCGATAAAATCTACATTGTGTATCCCGGAGCCATGGGTAAAAACAATAATCAGATCGAAATACAATTGATGCGGATTGTAACGGATGGAGTTGGGGATATTCGGGTTGTCGTTGAATTCCCGGATCGAAATAATTTGAAATCCATTAACGGGATTGGAACCGGTTAAGGGTCCCCTTGGCGTTTCTGAAATATGTTTTGATGTGGTTTTGGCCATCTGAAAATGCAATGTTACCTAAAATACACAATAAAACCGTCGGAGGTCCAGAATGCCTCCCCATCCATAAATTATTGTACCTTTTAGTCGCCAACCAGACTGAATTACCCATGGAGAATCCATCCGGTACACCAAAAAAATTCGGAACCTTCGGAGGGGTGTTTACCCCCACCCTACTGACCATACTCGGGGTCATCATGTACTTGCGTCTGGGCTGGGTCGTCGGGAATGCCGGGCTGTTAGGCGCCTGGTTGATTATCATCATTTCGTTTCTGATCACCTTGTGTACGGCCCTTTCCATGTCTGCGATTACCACGAATATTCGCATCGGCGCCGGGGGCGCCTATGCCATTGTTTCCCAGGCCCTGGGATTGGAAGTTGGCGGTAGTTTGGGCATCCCAAGATACATCTCACAGGGACTGGCCGTAACCATGTATATTTTTGGTTTCAGGGAAGGTTGGCTGGGTATTTTTCCGGACCATAACCCCTTTTTGGTGGATGTTATCGTTTTCGCCCTCCTGGTTACCATTGCTTATATAAGTGCCAACCTGGCGATCAAGACGCAATTCATCATTATGGGGATCATTGTCTTATCCCTGATTTCTATCGTTATCGCCGCCTATGAGGGTTCTATGACCATTCCCACGAGCGATGCCCTTAGCTGGGGTTCTTTTAAGGGCTCCATCGAAAATGGATTCAGCGGCAGTAACTTCTGGATCGTTTTTGCGGTCTTCTTCCCAGCAGCAACCGGGATTATGGCAGGGGCCAATATGTCCGGTGAGCTCAAAGAACCCAAACGCAGTATCCCCATTGGCACCTTATGGGCCATAGGCGTCAGTTTTGCGATTTATATGGGGCTGGCCTTCTGGATTTCCCGCAGTGCTACGGAAACCGAATTAGTAAGCAATTATTACGTCATGGTGGATAAGGCCTATTTCGGCCCCTTAATCATCGCGGGGATCCTTGGGGCCACCTTCTCCTCTGCCCTGGCCTCCATAGTGGGTTCTTCCCGTATACTCTTTGCCATGGGCGAACACCGGGTCCTCCCCTTCTCGGATTTCCTGGCCGGCAAAAGCGCCAATGGCCAACCCAGGAATGCGATGCTTGTTACGGGCATCCTTATTTTTGCCACCCTCTTACTGCGTAACTTAAATGCGGTTGCCCCCCTGGTAACCCTGTTCTTTCTGATAACCTATGCGATGATCAATATCGTGGTAATCATCGAACAGAACCTCGGGCTGATCAGCTACCGGCCCGTATTTAAAATTCACCGGTGGGTACCCTGGTTCGGCCTGATTTCATCGATTTTTGCGATGTTCATTATCAATCCGGCCATCAGCCTTGTATCCATCATGATTGTATTGATGGTGTATTGGTATTTGTCCCGCCAGAATCTGGAAACGCCCTTTGAAGATGTCCGATCCGGACTGTTTGTTTCTTTTGCCGAGTGGGCTGCCAAACATACCTGGGGCATGAAGAAGATGCAGCAGCGCGCCTGGAAGGCCAATCTAATGGTACCGGTCCGGGACCTGAACGGACTTAAGGGAACCTTCGAATTTTTAAGGAATATTGCCCGGCCTAAAGGTTCGATAAAGCTGTTGGGAATTGAGCCCTATTCCGAGGAAAGTTCGCTTGCCCAGGAATTGGAGGACATTTCTGAGTCTTTCCGGAAAAAAGGCGTCTTTTCATCCTCCGCGGTCATTCATACCGATGAATTTGCCAAAGGCATCAATTATGGAAGTCAGGCGCTTCAGGGGGCTTTTTTCAGACCTAATATCGTCTTTCTGAATTTGCAGGACCACGACGATTACGAAACGGAACTAAGACCGGTGATCAGAGAATCCATTCGTTTGGAAATCGGGGTGCTCCTGTACTTTTCGCATCCCGTTGCCCTGCTGGGCCGGCGCAATACGATCAATGTCTGGGTGAGTGACCGTAAAACCAAATGGGACCTCGGCTGGGATATCGGCAATCTGGACCTCTCCATTCTGGTTGCCTACAAGCTTAAAATGAATTGGGGGGCACGAATACGCCTGGTAACGGTCATTAATGACCCTGAGGAAGCTGAGAAAGCCCAGGACTTCCTCCAATTACTCATCAACCTGGCACGGCTTCCCGAAACGCTTACCGAGGTCATCGTAGGAGATTTTAACGCGGTTATCCTCAACGCCCCTTCAGCCGACCTGAATGTTTTCGGGATGGACGATGATTTAAAATTTGAGTTTGTACAGGATATGTCAAATAAGACAAAAAGTACCTGCCTGTTTGTGAAAGATTCCGGACATGAAAGCATTCTCGCCTGAAAAGGCGCCCATGGCAACAGAGAAAATAGTATTGGAATTCCGTAATTAGGCCCCTGCCCTATTCGACTACCGTTACATTGACGGCATTCATACCTTTCATACCCTTCCGAAGTTCAAAAGTGACTTTGTCATTTTCGGCGATTTCATCAACCAGACCACTGACGTGACAGAAATGTTTTTCCTGTGTGTCTGAGTCGATAATAAATCCAAAGCCCTTGGAGTAATCAAAAAAGGATACTTTTCCTTTTCGGATTGGATCAAAAGGATCTTCGTCCGTCTCCTCTTTCTTAGGTATGCCAAGTTCGATACTGGACGCATCGACCTTAATTTTTTCAGACGGATCCTGCGGCGTATCGGTTAAATTCCCGTCCTGATCCACATAGGCAAAAGGGATTCCGCCGCCACTTTCTTTGGCTTCAGCCCGTCTGGCATCTTTTTTCTTTTGTTTTTCTTCTCGTTTTTTTAAACGCTTTTTTTCCTTCTCGCGCTTACTGAAGGTTTGTTGTGATTTAGCCATAAATGTGTTTGAGCTGTAAAAGTTAGGATTTTATAGGCAACTACGGAAGGAATTGGGAATAAAAAAGCCCATCCAAGGGACGGGCTTTTCAGAAACTTAAAATATAGTGTCTTAGATGACTCTTACATTCAAGGCATTCAATCCTTTACGGCCTTCTTCTAAATCGAATTCAACCTGGTCACCTTCGCGAATTTCATCAATCAAACCGGTAACGTGTACAAAATGATCTTTTTCAACGCCTTCTTCAGTGATAAAACCAAAACCTTTGGCATTGTTGAAGAACTTAACTGTTCCTTTACTCATAATTACTCTACTTTAAAAATTAAATTAGCTGCAAAGATGGGGCTAATAATTTAATTATCAGTTTTTTATTTGGATTATTTTAACTCATTGTTTTTCAAACCTGAGTTTTCGCTACCGATACGGCCCATCCAGAGGCCTGAAAATTTACCTTCTGCTTTACGTGCCGCTGGGGTAATTTGATTAATTTGACGTCGCGAGTTGGCCAATGAATCCTAAAACCATACATTTTTGTATTCGTTCTATCTATTGAAGGGGTTATGCTGCTTGGGTCGTAACAGCAACGAATCTGCATTTAGAAACACCTATCCCAGGGTTGCATCGTCCGGATCTCTCTAATTAGCTGGAGGTATAATAATATGAGCACTTACAAATGATATTCCGTCTGTCCCCTAAATCTCGCAGGAATCTCTCGCGAATCATTCCCTACGGAGTGATCTGGCTGTTCTTGGGATGGTTTATCCTTACCCTTGAATTCTTGGCAACAGGGAATGAAAATCAGCGTCCCGAAACGGAGATCACGCTCTCCTTTGGAGTTTTGGTTTTTGCGTCGCTCGCTGTCTTTATTGCGGGCTTACTGATGGGTGTGCTCGAGGTTTTTGTATTTAAGAACCTGTTCAGATCGAAGGGTCTGGGGGCAAAAATCGCGCTCAAAATGGGGATTTATCTGCTCTTTATGTTAATCCTCAATGCCCTGACCTTCCCGCTGGCTGCAAGTCTGGAACTTGGAACTACCCTAACAGACGAGAAAGTCTGGGAAAAATTCTGGAGGTACCTCGGGAGCGTCACCTTCTGGAGTACGCTGATATCACTCTCCTTCCACATACTGCTTTCACTGATTTATTCAGGCTTTAGCGATCATTTGGGTCATGGTGTTTTGCTGAATCTTTTTACGGGCCGTTATCACCGACCGCTTGGCGAATCGCGGATCTTTATGTTCCTCGATATGCAGTCCTCAACTTCCCTTGCTGAAAAATTGGGCCATCAGCGTTATTTTGATTTTCTCAGTTCCTACTACAACGAACTCTCAGATGCCATAGTAGAACACGAAGGGTCCGTTTACCAGTATATTGGTGATGAAATTGTTATTACATGGGAAACGGAAAAAGGGTTGAGAAATGGGCAGTGCGTGGCCTGCTTTTTCGCCATGCGCAAACAGCTGGAATCCAAAGCCCGCTACTTTCAGGAAGTTTATGGGGTCATTCCCGCCTTCAGGGCCGGACTGCATTGCGGACAGGTTACCACGGGTGAAATTGGCGCCCTCAAAAAGGAGATCTTTTTTACAGGCGACGTCCTCAATGTCACATCCCGGATCCAGAAGCTCTGCAAAATTTACGGCAAAGAGCTCATCACAACGCAGGTCCTGAAAGATCAATTACCGCAAGCCATGGCAGATCAGGCGCAATCCCTGGGCGATTTGGAACTCGAAGGACGGGCTGAAAAAATAGAGCTGTTTTCACTGGCTTAACCCGGGCAGCAGGCTTAGTGTTCTACCGGCTCCAGGGTTTTAGTCAGTTTTTTCTGTACATGCTCCGGTACGGCTTCATAGGAGGAAAATTCCCAGTGAAAATTACCCTTCCCCTGTGTAAGTGACCTTAAATCCGCAGAGTATCCAAATAGTTCCGCTTCCGGGGCTGCACTTTTCAGGACCTGGTATTTATCCAGGCTTTCGATCCCTTGTATTACGGCGCGTCTCGATTGCAGGTCTGTCATGATACTTCCGACCATTTCCCCCGGCACTTTAACGGTAAGGCTTAGAATAGGCTCCAGGAGCTGGGGTTTGGCATTGAGGAAAGCGTCCCTGAATGCATGGGCCCCGGCGATCTTAAACGAGATATCGTTGGAATCAACAGTGTGCATTTTACCATCGTAGACCATAACCCTGACATCCCGTATATACGATCCGGTAAGTGGTCCTGATTCCATGACCTCAAGGATCCCTTTTCTAATTGAAGGAAGATACCGCAGGTCGATTACCCCACCGACAATGCAATTGTAGAAGACGAGCTTGCCTCCCCAGGGTAGCTCTACCTCCTCCTTACCTCGAATATTGAAGCCCTCGGGTTCCGGCATGCCTTCGTACCAGGGTTCAATTTTTAACTGAACCTGTGCGAATTGACCTGCTCCCCCGGACTGCTTTTTATGTCGATAATTCGCAGTGGAAGAACGTTTTATTGTTTCCCGGTACGCTATTTTAGGGGTTTCAAACACCGCCTTAACCCCATAGACGTGTTCCAGCATCCATTCGATTGTACTTAAATGCAATTCGCCCTGGCAGCCCAGGATCTGTTGTTTCAATTCATTTGAAAAGGATATAGAAACCGTAGGGTCCTGGCTGTGAACTTTCCGCAGTGCTTCATTGAGTTTTTCTTCCTCATGTTTATTCTCGGCATAGATAGCCCTTTTTGTCCGCGGCTCGGGATAGGCAGTGGGTTTGATCGTGATTTTTTCACCCTCGGCATGGAGTGTATCCGTAGTTTCGGTAAACTTCAATTTAAGGGTGGCACCAATGTCCCCTACTACAAGCTTGTTCACCCCTGATCGCTTCTTACCGTCCATGATAAAGAGTTGATTAAAGGTCTCCGTTTCCCCGTTCCGCGCATTGACCAACTTATCACCCACCCGGATCTCCCCGGACTTAACCTTGAAAAAGGTGACTTTCCCCACGTTGGGCATCTGCACCGTTTTAAAAGCATAAAGTGTTGTTGGGGCCTCCACAGTGGGTTGCACGACCTTACCTTCCACACTTTGTTCGGGTTTTAATTCTGAGGCCGCGGGGGCCACATTATCAATAAAACCCATCAACCGGCCACTACCCATATCCCGGAGGGCAGATACACAGAAAACAGGAAATAATTCATGATGCAACATCCCTGCTTTGATCCCCTGTCGCATTTCATTCTCCGATAAGGTGCCTTTTTCAAAAAACAATTCCATCAGGGCTTCGTCGTTTTCGGCTGCTTTTTCTACCAGTTCGTTGTGCAGGTGGTCGGCGAGCTCTTGCTGATCCTCAGGTATTGGGAATTTTTCGGGTTTCCCTCCCTCGGATGAGAACTTGTACATCTTCATCTTCAGCACATCGATAATACACTGTGCTCCGTCAACTTTAATCGGGTATTGCACTTTCACCGCATGATTCCCAACCAGGTTCCGGATTTCGTTAAAACTTTCCTCAAAATCTGCGTTTTCGTGATCGATCTGATTTACCACAAACAAGGAAGGCTTATTGTATTTATCGATATAATTCCAAATGATCTCGGTGCCGATCTCCACACCGTGCTGCCCATTCACTACCGTTACCAATGTATCGGCTACGCGTATGGACGATAGGATCTCGCCAATAAAGTCATCCAGACCAGGGGTGTCAATAATATTGATTTTGTAATTACGCCACTCCGTATGCAGGGGGGTTGCAAAAACGGAACTACCCCGCTCCTGTTCAATATCGTGGTAGTCAGACACGGTGTTCTGCTGCTCGACAGATCCCCGTCGGTTAATGAGGCCCGCTTCGAATAACATGGTTTCCGCCAGGGTTGTTTTTCCGCTGCTGTGCGCACCTACAAATACTACGTTCTTAATGTGTTTATCGTCAAATACCTTCATGTATATGGAACTTAGAATTGAAAATAATAGTAAAAATCAAGCCTAAATATACATTCGCCCAAGTCGGAAAAACATGACATTTACCCATGTTACAGCTAAATTTCCAGTTTTGAGCAGGGCGGTCTTCACCGGTTTTTCAAAGGCTGTGAATTTATCCATAGGACTTAAAAATAGGCTGGGTCCATTAAGGGGCTGGAGCAAGCTATTTATTGATTAGGAAGCCTTAGAGATAAACAAATAGATAAACAAAGATCCTGCAAGTGCTTAATACCGAACCTCCAGAGTATACCCAAGGCCAAGGCCTTTGAGTACCTTTTTCATTTCCACCTCCTTGGAGACCCGCTCAAAGGTGCCCCCGGTGAGCATACCCAGGGAAACGGCCAGGGCCTCCGTGGATCCAACCTCCGCTTCGGCATCGATCCATTCCAGGGTTACCAGGACATCTTCGGTCAGCACGATATCGTAAGGCCTTAAGTCGACGCCTATCCGCCCCGTCTCTTTGGACTCCACAGCAATAATGATGTTTTCCTTTAAGATGTTCTCAGTGGGTTTTCCCCTATCTAAACGATACATATTGAGCCTGAAATAGACTTTGCCACTAAACCGGTTATAGGAAACATGAAAGCTGAAATTATCCACAAGAAGCGGCTGCCGACCCACTTTCATGCGAATGCCCATCTCTTTTCCAAATTGCGAATAATGAAAAAGGTGGCCGATAAACTTAGATTCGGTATTATTCCCAAGGGTCTTGCGTTTCCATTCCCGGGCTGTTAGGACGATTTCGTCTAATTCTGAAATCGCCTCCTTCATCTGGATGGCTACAGGTTCGGAATTTGCCTGTAGCTCGCTAACAGGGAATTCCTGACTTTCATAGCCCACCATCGAAATTCTGAGTGTATCTAAGTAGTTTGCTTCTGTAAGCTCAAAACGAAAAACCCCCTGGGAATTGCTCACGGTTCCAATGGGTTTGCCGATTAGCCCGATATTCACGTAGGCCAGACCCTCCCCTGAGTTCTTATCAGTAATGTTTCCGGAAATCGTAAAGGAATCCAAAACCTCGGTTACGTATTCCAGCGGCTTATCCGTTTTGTCCGCCTCTTGAAGCAGTTCCCGGTAATAGGCCTCAAAGCCGCTCCTACCAGTTAACTCCTGCTGAAAAAAGCGCAGGGAAGCCGTCATAATTTCTTCGTAAACCTGCACTTCCGTAGGGCTGGTCTCTAAAACCCAGGCCAGGCTGGCAAAGTCTTCATGCCTGGCGTTTACAAGCCGTATATAATGAACCGGGCTTTGTATTTTTTTATAGTAGCAGTATTCCGAGGTGGGTGCGAATTCTGCAATCCGATCCCCGGCTTCCATATGGAGGAAAGCCGCCCGGGTCTTCTCCGGGTGCAGAACCCCGGCCTCGTAAATTTCAGAGAGATAGGCGTCATCTGCATCGGTGTCCCCGTAATAAAACGTATCCGAACCGTCCAGGGAAACCATGGCCTTAAAATCCGGGTGGCGGTCTAACAATAAAATGCCACTCATCCCGCCCCAACTAAGCCCGAGTATCCCCTTCCGGGACATATCCACAGCAAATTCGCCTGATCTTTTCAGGTATTCCATGGCGTGTTCGGCATCGTAAACCTGCTCCATGGTATTCTCAAGACCATTGGTCATGTCTCCCGGATAGGCACCGATTGAGGATATGGAAACAACCACAAATCCTTGTTCTGCCAATTGCTCCAGGAGTCGGAAACTCTCCCAGCCCATCCCGTTATACCCAGCCATATAAACAATTAAAGGAAAAGACCCGCTTGCCGCAGGGGCTCCCCGAAAACTGCTTGTTTGCTTCTTTAAAAGGCGTTTGCCTTCTTCTGCCTCCAGGCCAAAGCCCGCTGCCAGGTACATGATAAGTTCATCGGAATAACCCGCGTAATCGGTTTCATCCTGATAGGCGATCGCACGCTGTTCATGAAGCCGGAATAAGTCCTCAAAAAGCATGGCATCTCCAGATGCGCCCGCAGGGGCCGGATACCAGATATCCAAATCTAAAGGGCGGTAATGCAAGCGGTCACCCTCAGCCGTTCCGGGTTTATAGATGCGGGAAGAATCCACAAGGTGAACTGTCCTGAACCCCGCCGCATATTCCGGGGGTTCCTGAGAACATAAAGGGAGTACACCCCCGATCAGCAAGCAGAAAAAAAGACGGTTCATATAATTCGTCCGGGGAATCGGCTAAGCGCCTGTATATCGCACCCGGTATATCGCATTCCCGAAGTCATCGGAAATCAGCATGGAACCGTCCTCCAGCCAAAGGAGGTCAACAGGCCTGCCGAAGGCTTCCTGAGATTCTTCATCCAGCCAGCCATCAATAAATGGGGTGTAGCTTACGGCCTTGTCGCCTTCAAGTTTTACCATGGATATACGGTATCCGACTTTCGAAGAGCGGTTCCAGGAACCGTGTTCCGCGATAAAGGCATGTCCTTTATAGGCTTCCGGGAAATTATCCCCGGTATAAAACTTTATCCCCAGGGGAGCTACATGAGCCCCTAAATTCTGCACGGGCGCTACAAAATCTTCGCAGGGGCGCTGATCGCCGTATTCAGGATCAGCAATCGTGCCCCCATGGCAAAAAGGGTATCCGAAATGCTGTCCGGCCTCGCTGACGCGATTCAGCTCGCAGGGTGGAATGTCATCCCCCATCATGTCGCGCCCATTATCTGTAAACCAGAGTTCCCCGGTTTCGGGATGCCAGGTAAAGCCCACGGTATTGCGTACCCCATTGGCATATACCTCCCGGTTGCTGCCATCGGGATCCATCCGTGTAATGGAGGCATAGCGTTTATCGACCTGTGCTGAATCACAAATATTACAGGGTGCACCCACAGGTACATACAATTTATCATCTGGCCCGAAGGCGATATACTTCCAGCCATGGTGGCCTTCGGTAGGGTAATCCTCATAGATTACCTCCGGTTCCGGAAGTTTATCCAGGTTATCCTCAATGTTCGGGTACCGAAGCAGCCTGTTGATTTCGGCTACATAGAGGGCTCCGTCTCTGAAGGCAATCCCGTTGGGTACAATTAAGGTCGTATCCAGAATAAGGGTGCGATCCGCCTTGAAATCCCCATCCAGATCCTGAATGGCGTATAGTTTGTTCGCCTTACGCGTCCCGACAAACAAGGTTCCCTTGTCCCCTATCGCCATGGACCTGGCATCCTCGATGCCCTCTGCAAATGTTTCAATGGTAAAACCGTCCGGCAAGTTCAATCTCTCCAAAGGAAGGCCACTTGTAACGGCTTCGGCCACTGCATCTACTTCTGGCTTCGCCTCAGTGGGTTTTGATTCTTTACAGGAGAAAATGGTCAGGCATACGCAGCCCGCAGCCAACAATCTAAGTTTAAGTCCAGTGCGTTTCATAAAAATGGTCGTGTTTAGCATTTCAAACTTAACAATAGTGATAACACCAAGGGCCGGGTTTAACGCAGAATTTGCATTTTCCCTTGCTATCCGGACGTAAAATTATAAAAGCTGCCCCTAGAAATCAATGACAATGCCCAGGCTTGGAATCAACTGACCCCCTCCGTTTTGAATTTCCACCAGGCTTTGGGGTTCAATAATCATCCCTGAAGGATCCCGATTTAATCCGTATTCCGGAGGGCTTGGAATATCCTGGGCCAGCACATTCTGGATTTCGATAAAGACATCAAAAGCAAAATTTCTCAGGTTCCACTTTTTATCCAGCCGTATATCCAACTGACTGAAGATATCGAGTTTCTCCTCCCCGAGCCGGGAATAATCCAGGACGATTTCAGGATAGTTTTCAAGGGTGGCATCGAGATCGGTTGGCACAAATGGGGTACGCCCGGCGAAGCGATACCGGGCACTGAATTCCCAGTTTCTGCCAAACTTATATCCACCCACAAAAGAGAGCAAATGCCTGCTGTCCCATACCGAGGGCAGGTACTGCTTCGAATCGAAGCCTGTAAATTCACTGTAAAACCAGGTATAGGAAAGAATGCCGTAAAAATTATTTGTCAGTTTTTGCTGAAAGGATAATTCGGCCCCATAACTCCTGCCCTTACCAACGGTTTCAATGGGCTCGCTCCCAAGTACTTCGAACCCGCCCCCTTTGTTTGCAAGGGAAACACTATCGCGAACGGAGACGGGATAGTCGCTATACCGCTTGTAAAACCCTTCGAGGGAAATACTTGAAGAGGGCGAAAAGTAGTGCTGGACACCCAGGACAACGTGATCGCTCCGGGTGTAATCGACATTTTGGTTGATCAGCTCATCCTGGTTGTTTCGAAATCCGAGGATTGTATATGGGGGGATCTTAAAGTATCTACCCACCGAGGCATTGAGGTTCCATTCCGGGGCGAATTCATAAGAGGCTGAAATCCTTGGCGAAAACGTGCTGAGTAAACTCTCATTTTGGGTAAACGTATCATCATCCATCCGGAAGCCGAATGAGAGGTCGAGTTTATCGTTTATAAAAGAGCGGGTAAGGTTGGCAAAAAGCCCGTATTTGACAAAGTCGATTTCGGTATCAAATTGTGCCTGATTGACACGGTCTACGGTGACATTGCTGTAGTCGGAGTATTGTACATTGGCTCCTGAGCTCAATTTCCAATCCCCGAAAAAACGGGTAAACTCGTAACGGAGTTTTGTTTCCGCTTCTGTGGCATCGTTATTAAAGAGGACTCCTGTTTCTGTTTCAGGGTCCTGATACCTGGTAAATTCATTCACCAGGAAATTGTTACTCAGGGTGGTCAGCATATAGCCTTTCCCATTTTTAAACCGGTTCCTCCAGCTTACCCCTATTGCATTGGTGCGTTGTTGGATAAAAGGAGCCTGATCCAGTTGCGCCTGCTGTTCAGGATCGAACTCCTCGGGAGCGTTGACCGAGAAATCATCAATGGACCCCAGGCCAGTCAAACTAATGGTATTGTAGGCGTCCAGTTCGTGGTTGATCTTAAACTGATAATCCCAGTAATCCGGTCGGAAAGGCAGACCGATAGCCTGAAATAAAAATTGCAGATAACTTCTCCGCACAGAGGCCAGAAAAGTGGTTTTCGATTCTTCTCCCTCTTTTTTAAACAGCGGCCCCTCTAAGGTCAGGGCAGCCTCACTGGCACTGACTCTGAAATTTCCCGCAAATTTTCTGGAATTACCTTTTCGTTGCTCAAATTGAAGTACTCCCGAAAGTGGATTGTCATATCTCGAGTTAAAGGCTGAAGTAGATAAGGTAACGTTTTCAATAAAAGAGACGTTAATCATTCCTACCGGCCCCCCGGCACTCCCCTGGGTGCTAAAGTGATTGATATTGGGTATTTCCATCCCGTCCAGATAATAAACGGTCTCATTGGGCGCACCCCCTCGAATGATGAGGTCGTTTCGAAACCCGCCAATCGAGGGTGAAACACCTGGCAGGGTTTGGGCCACCTGGACCACATCGTTGTTACTACCCGGGTAGGTTGCAATTTCAACAGCAGATAACGTCTGTGTGGAAAGTGGCGTTTCACGGGGCCTTGAAATGGTATTTTCGTTGGAAACCACGACCTCTTCCAGCTGCTCCGACGCCGTTTCGAGCTCAAAATTATAAGCCGGGGTCCCTTTAGAACGTACGATAATATTATATTTCGTCTGGGTTTTAAACCCCAAATAACTGGCTATAAGATTATAAGACCCCGGGGGGACTTCAGAAATTTCGTATTTCCCGTCAAAGTCTGTCTGCGCCCCCATTTGAGTGCCTTCCAGAAATACACTGGCTCCAATGAGTGGCTCTCCGAGTTCATCGGTAACCGTACCAAAAACAGAAGTGTTGACCTGAGAAAAAACGGGGCTTCCCATAAATAGCACAATTCCAACAAGAAGTACATTGATTCCTCTTACCATGTTATTGTTTGATCTTTACTACTAAATATTAAACAAAGTAACTTCAAATAGCACGGAATAAATCTAAAACGATGTTAAAATGAACGATTTCAGACCCCATAGAAGGAGTCCCCTAATGTCCCTCGTTCCAGAGGCTAAAGCCTGCCTTTATGTTAACGCTAACGCTTTGTCATGTATATAAAAAAGCCGCCCTTTTCAGGGCGGCCTTACCAACATATAATAGGTTAACTTACTTTATTTCAACAAGCTCCAGATCAAAGATGAGATCCTGACCTGCAAGAGGGTGATTGGCATCGACCACAATACTGTTATCACGAACTTCTGTAATAATCAGCTGGCGCTCGCTTCCATCCTCACCCTGCGCAACCAATCCCATTCCGATTTCAGGGGCAATTTCTGCAGGTAATTGCTCCTTAGCAATTTCCTGAAACAATTCTTTTTGCACATCTCCATAGGCTTCCTCCTTTGGAATTTCAATGGTCTTCTTTTCGGCGACCACCATATCGATAAGACCCTGTTCAAATCCGGGTATCAGGCTTCCCTGTCCCAATTGAACCTCAAGGGGCTCACGCTCCAGGGAGCTGTCAAATATTTCACCTGTAGAAAGTTTTCCGGTGTAGTGAACGCGTACTGTATCGTTCTCTTTTACTTTACTCATTACGTGTTTTTTAATTTGAGATAATAACGGCCGCAAAGTTACGCGCAAATTCGCGGATAGACGAAGAAATGCCGTGATATCTGAAGCGGAATAGTGTTAAAAGGAACCTAAAACATTAGGGCTTTCCGGACTGCCTTACAAAGGGAACAAAGCGCACTGCCATGAGCTTTTCGGATTTAAACTTTCCGTTTTTCCGTGTAATCAGGGTCAATTGACGTACCCCTCCGTGAGGTCCTATGGGAATCACCATGCGTCCCCCATCCGCGAGCTGCTCCATTAAGGGCTGGGGAAGGGTCTCCGCCCCCGCGGTAACCATAATAGCGTCAAAAGGAGCCACCTCAGGCCATCCATTATACCCGTCTCCTATACGCAGGGTTACATTCCGGTACCCAAGCGCTTTCAGCCGTCTTTTTGCCGCCATACCTAAAGGCTCCACAATTTCTATAGTATATACCTCACCTCCCAGTTCCGAAAGGATAGCTGCCTGATAACCGGAACCCGTACCTATTTCCAGGACCTTTTCACCCTCCTGCACCCCGAGGACCTGAGTCATATAGGCTACAATGTACGGCTGCGATATTGTCTGGCCTTCCCCTATGGGTAAAGCCCGGTCATTATATGCCAAATCCTTGTAATCCTCAGGGACAAATTCATGACGTGGTATTCGTCTCATTACTGCAAGAACACTGCTGTCGCTAATATCCCTTGCCTCTAACTGTTCCCTGACCATGACCTCCCGCAGGGCTGTATAGTCCTGCTGGGCAAAGCCTTCCTGAAGAAACATCAGGCAAATTAGAAGTAAAACAGCTGCTTTCTGCATGTTTGAAAACGAATTAATACGAGCCTAAAAATACAACTTATCAATAAGAGTGCTAAAACGAGAATTGCGCCCATCTTTAGCGGCTTTTATTTTCGAAAACGCCTGAGTCCGGCAATCTTCTTTTTTGAATTGATAAAATAGACCCCTGTAAGCAAGATAAAGGCGGCAACGATCGATTGCATGGTAATGGCTTCATCGAGAAAATACCAACCCAAAAACATGGCTACAATCGGATTGACATACGTATTGGTGGCAACCTTCTCCGGGGAAACTACTTTAAGAAGGTAGTTAAAAGAGGTAAAGGCGACAATACTGCCAAAAATCACCAGCAGGATCATGGATATAAGGGTGTCGGTATCCCATCCTTTCAGGGGTAACCAGGGTTCATTAAAGCCCAGACTCATCAGGCAGAGCATAACACCCCCGGTTATCATCTGATAGCCTGTATTGACAAAATAATTCTGAGGGAGATCCGCTTTCCCGACAAACAAACTGCCATAGGCCCATGCGAGCATGGCTGAAAATATCATAAGGATGCCAAGCAGGGCATTTTCCTCCTGTACCACGGTATTCTGATTGATCAGAAGATACATCCCAAGCACTCCAAGAGCGACACCCACCATAGACATGGGTTGAATTTTCTTTCCCTGTAAAATCCACATCATCAGCAGGATTACAAGGGGCTGTGCTGAAATTTCGAGGGCGGCAAAATTACTGTCCACATACTTCAAAGCCCATACCACTACCCCATTTCCAAAACTGAGGAATAAAAAACCCGCCAAAGTGACGTTTAAAAACTGCTTTTTGGTGATGCGTATGCTCTTACCCATCAAAAGCGCAATACTAAAAATCAATATACCTGCCGTCAGAAAACGGATTCCAGCCAGCATAAAAGGCGCAAGCTGGGCAACAGCGATTTTATTCAGAAGATAGGTGGAACCCCAAATCACATAGATCGCAAAAAATGCAGCCAGTATAAAGGGCAGTTGTGATCGGTTCTCCATTCCGCAATATTAAGGCATTCCCGATCAAAAAATACACTTCAAAGTCAAAAAAACCAGGAGGTTAGACCAGACCCGCCACCATAAACCCAAGATAGGTGCCCAGTGCATTTCCAAGTGACCCTATAAGGATCGCCGGCAAAATCAATTCATTGCGCCCAAAATTCTTGGCAAGGGCCATAGCGGTTGTCCCGCCCCCCACATTTGCCTGTGAAGCAATAGCCGCCATATCCCAGTCATACTTCAGAATATAACAGCCGAGAAATACGATAATGCCATGCCCCAACATGGTAATGGAAATAAATCCCAGCAAAAGCAATGCGAGTTCTCCGGCCTCTCCCAGCGCACTAAAGTCACAATAGGCGCCAACAACAGCCAGAAAGAGGTATACCCCCCAACTGCCCAGGAACATATTCCCCTTTTGTCTGTAGATCGCCGGTATCTGGGCGAGCACTAGCGCGAGGGTGGTAATAATGATCATTCCCGGCACATTCCATCCCATTTCCTTAAGCACACCTGCTAGCCAATTTGTAAGCAGAAGGCCAAAGGCGCTCAGGCCAATCCAGAGGGAGAGCGACCGGATATTCAATTCCGCAGCCTCGTCCTCTACTTTATCCGGAGTCTCCTGCTCTTCACGTACGGTTGCTTTCATTTTCTTAAGTGGAAACCACCTGCCGAGCAATACAGGGACGGCAATTGTAACAAAAAACCACAAGGTGGTGATTACATTGTCTGCAGCTACGGCACTGGTATACACCAATCCCTGATCCATCACGCGATAATGCAGGGCAACCGCATTGAAATTTATACTTCCCCCGGTATAGGTGCCGGCAAGCATGCCTGCCAATGCCGGGTACAGGCCTTCAAACAAGGGTCCGTCTTTAATAATTAGGGTTGCGACAAAAACCCCGAGAACAGTGCCCAGACTTCCGAGAAGAAAAAGTACGAGTATGGGAAATCCGGTTTTTTTGAGCTGTGTCAGATTTACATCCATCAACATCAGAAAAAGGGAAGCAGGGGCCACATACTCGAATATAAAGTCATAAGTGGGATTGGCCCGGCTTGGAAGAAGTCCGGAGTTGGCAAAGATTGCTCCAAGTACGATTACCAGAAGCGCAATTCCAAAGGCCTTGAACATTCGTTTCTGACTTACCCAATCGGATAAGAAAAGAACCAGGGCAAGCATGAAAATAAGATAAACGGGGGATTCGAGAAAGGTCATTCAGTAGTTATTTCCGGATTTGAAGATAGGGTTTCTAGGGCAAACCGCGTCCATGGGAGAAACCAAGGTAGCTCCATATGCCGCCGGCCTTATGAAGACTGTATGACCTCTCCGGGGCAGGATTTCATCCCCTGGCTCAGGCATAACCACCCTGATTATTCGGAGTTCAGGTTTAAAAAAGACCAGGTAATGCAATCCTTTCCTGAGGTGAATACTATAATTTAGGAAAACGCCGTACCCATGTACCTAAACGAGACTACTGCGATTTAAGGGATTGCATATCGATGACGAAACGGTATTTCACATCTGAAGCTACCACGCGCTCATAAGCCTCATTGATCTCCTGCATATCGATCATTTCAACATCACAGGTAATGTTGTGTTTTCCGCAGAAGTCCAGCATTTCCTGGGTTTCCGCAATACCTCCTATGAGTGAACCCGCAATGCGCTTTCGCCCCATCATTACCCCACCCCCGTGAAAGGGTTTTAAGGGCTCTACAGCCCCTACAAGAACCATGGTGGCATCGATCTTGAGCAAACCGATGTAGGGATCCATCTCGTGACCGACAGGAATGGTATTAAGGATGAAGTCGAAGGAATTCGCCTGCGCCTGCATCGCTTTGGAATCCGTGGAAATCAGGACTTCGTGAGCACCGAGAGCTTCTGCATCCCGGGCTTTTTCAGGAGAACGTGTAATCATAACTACATGGGCGCCCAGGGCATTGGCAAATTTGATGCCCATGTGACCAAGGCCTCCCAGTCCGACAACGCCAACGCGGTCCTTTTTCCCCACCTTCCAGTGTCTCAGGGGTGACCAGGTGGTAATCCCGGCGCACAATAAGGGTGCAGCTCCCCTGACGTCTATCGTCTCAGGAATCTTCAAAACAAAATCCTGGTCTACTGTGATGTGCGTCGAATAACCGCCGTAGGTGCGTCCGAAATCCGGTTCGGGGCTATTGTAAGTCCATGTACATCCTTTTTCACAAAACTGCTCCAGGTCTTTTTTACAGGGAGCACACTCTTTACAGGAATCCACCATACAACCGACCCCCACAAGGTCACCTGCTTTAAATCTCCGGACTTTGGACCCCACTTCCAATACCCTGCCTACGATCTCATGACCCGGAACAACGGGATATGTGGAATTCAGCCATTCATTGCGAGCTGTGTGAATATCACTATGGCAGACGCCGCAATACGTAATTTCTATATACACGTCCCGTTTACCCGGGTTTCTGCGGTTAATATTCATTTTATCCAAGCGTCCCTCAGCGGACTGGGTTCCGAATGCTGAAACTGTTGTACTCATTATTTCAAAGTTTAAAGTCTATAACTGTTCTTAAGATGTATTTCTAAAGATAATTAGTTTTAAAGAATACCGGGACGAATCAATAGTAAATAGCATTTCCATGCAGCAATTGGCCAAGTCGGCAGGACTGAAAGGCATTTTTTCTTAAATGTTTAACTATTATGCTAAAACTTTAAACATTATTTAATAACTCCCCCTGCAATCATTACCTACATTCGTCACCTAATCTAAACACACTAAAAAATGAATCTTATTAAATCAACTCTTGTTGCGGTCCTATGTGGGAGCTTTACAATGGTAAATGCCCAGGGAACCGAAAAGGTAACTGCTGATGTTAAGGAATCGACTCAGGTACAAGTAATGGGCACAGAAGCTCAATCCACACCAAGTATTGTAGGAGTGGCTGCAAGCAATGAAGCTTTTGCAACCCTGGTGGCTGCTGTAAAGGCGGCTGATCTTGTCGGAACGCTTGAAAGTGCCGGACCATTTACGGTTTTTGCACCAACGAATGACGCCTTTGCCAAACTTCCTGATGGAACCGTAGAATCGCTGCTGAAGCCAGAAAACAAAAAAGCACTTGCCGGAATCCTCACCTACCATGTGGTAGCTGGAAAATTTATGGCTGCTGACGTAGTAAAGGCTATTCAGGACAACAACAATGCTTTTGTTGTCAAAACTGTGAATGGACAGTCCTTAACGTTGAGCGTTAAAGATGGTTCCGTTATGGTAACTGACGCCAATGGGAATGCTGCCAAGGTAACTGCTACGGATGTTAAAGCTTCCAACGGAGTTATTCACGTAATCGATTCGGTTGTATTGCCTAAGTAATTCGGTTTTACACACGGATAAAAAAATACCGCTCAATTTGAGCGGTATTTTTTTTTCATAGCAATCGTAATCCCATCTTAATCTACACGTCCACCCGCATTTTAAGTCGCTTTTCGACCTTCTGCTTAATGGTTGTAAGTCGTTTCATAACCTCCATTAAATGCTGATCACGTGATTTCTTGTATACTTCGTTGATCTCCAGGATCAAATTCTTTAAGTCGCGGGAAGCCTGAACGCGTTCACTAGTAGTAATTCTGGACCACTTCCGGCTTTCAAACTCCTCGGCTCGCTGTAGTAATTCCATAACCTTCCTTTTTTTAATTTATCCTACCAAAATCGTTCCAGAATCCGCAGAAGGACATTTTGCTCCCGTCTTATTCCAAAGTACTCTTAGACTCACCAGGATAGACGCTAAAAAATTCCAGATCTGAGGTTTCAATGAACTTAATGTGCGTAAGATACGATAATGGATTATTTTGTTCAATGCTATTAACATATGTTTAAACAATAGAACTATAGCCCTGAACAATGGATGCCCTTCAATGCATGTAACTACCGGCATTTAAGTCTATTACCGTACCCGTTGCGTGGTCCATTTTACCTTCGCAAATGAAGGCGGCCAGTGGAGCAATATGCTCCGGCCGTGTAAGCTCAGGTAAGGATATTTCATCCAGCAATATGGATTCTCCATGTGTCTCAATAAAGGATTCGGCCATAGCCGTTCGCGTAAAACCAGGTGCCAGTACAAAGGAAGTAATCCCGGATTTGCCGAATGAACGAGCCACGGTTCGGGCCAAAGAGGTCAACCCGCCTTTTGAGGCTGCATAAGCCATATAATCTGAAGTTTCGCCTCGGAAAGCCGCACGGCTTCCCACATAAATAAAACGACCGCCACCGTGTTTCAAAAAGTGATTAATCCCTAGATGTGTTAACACACCCGCGCTATCGAGATTGATTGACAATGTCTTTTTCCATACTGCAAACCATGAATCAGGTGGCATATCTGGCGGGTGCGGCAGAAATACACCCGCGTTTACGATAATGGTATCGAGTTTCCCCAGTCGGTCGATACAGGTATGGAATAAGCGAGCAACATCCTCAGGCTTTTCCAAATCTGCTCCAATGCAAATGGAATCGCTTTCAGGGAATTCAGAAAGTAATTCAAGGCCAGCATCTTTATTGGAATTGTAATGTACAGCCACGCGCCCTCCCTGGGCCATGAGTTCACGGGCGATCGCCCTGCCGATACCTCTGGAAGCCCCCGTGACCAAGATGTGTTGTCCTGTTAAATTCATCTCTACAGGTGAAATGTAGGCAGAATTGAACAGAATTCCAATGCCATAAAATCCGGTTTTCGCAAGCGCTTTCCATACCGGCAGATGCCGTCAAAAGATCAGAGGGTTCTCCGGAAGTGTTTTTTTAAAAACTGATGCCCATTTTCAACAAATACCCTTTGGATTACCTCGGCCGCCGAAATGCGATTTTCTGGAAGGGTCCATTGTGCTGTTCTTAAATAATTGTATGCATGCCTTTCTGTGAAATCAGCCAGGAAAGGAAGTTCTTCTGCTGTCCAAAATCCGTTTAAGGAATCGATAATGCCGTCAAAATCTGAGCCAATAGCCATGATATCCCAGGCAAATAGTCCCTCATTATCAAGTGTTTCAGCTATATGCTGAATTTGTCTCCACAGGAGTTCGGACCTGTAATGCATAATTTTGTTCCTAAAAAGGGACCGACTTGTACTTTGCAGCATTTCCTTACTGGCAATTCGGCGTTCGTCCAATTGCAAACCGATAAGTCCACCGCTTTTGGCCAGCCGGATAATTTCTTCGTCATAAAAGTTTATCGAAACCGGGTTCAAAAGCGCAGAGGTTTGCAGTGGGCCGGGAACAGGATTCCGAAAAGAGACCAATCCATTACAGGCACCATGGCTGATAAGCAGTGGAAAATCACTGGAGCCCAGGCTTCCAGATTCCCTTAGCTGGTATAACTCCTCCCGTGCCCGCGCACTCATATGTTTGATATCCGGCAGGATCCCGGGGCCATTCTCCTCTGAGAGCATTGCCTTTAGAACGGCTATCCCCAAAGGAGTAATTCCGGTTCCCATGCCCTCAAGTTGGTTCGTGCTGCGCTCCACGATGCCCGAAAGACTTGGGGCATGCCCGCAGATGTGATTCCAGAAGTGATGTGCAACGGTAATAAAGAAGGGAGTGTATTCCCATTTTTTAATGCGCCCTAAACAGGCGAGAACTTCTTCCTCGTCGGGTTCCTGGTTCAGCCCGGTATTCAGGACGTGTAAACCTTCAATGGACAGGACTATACATATGGTTTGCGGACCCTCCGGGTTCGCATTTGAGAATCGCGCTATTTCCGAATAGTCCCGGACAAGGCGATAACGGAATCGCCCTTCAGGCAGTCGGACAATCCGGCCGTTCTGCTGTGTATAGAAGTTGTACTCCCGTACTAGGTCCTCAAAGTAATCCGGCATTTCCTGCAGGTAATCTATTCGATGCTTCCCCAGGCCTGTGGCCAGGTCGAGGAGCAGGTCACTCAGCGTATCGCTTTTGATTGTATTATTTACAAAACCCTTTTCCAGTGGATAGAGGGAAGCACAGATTACCCTGACCCCACCACGTGCAAGGCAATGACCGTTGGCCTGAGAAAACTTTGTGAGACGGGCGGTGTAGTTCAGCAACTTATCGGTCAGGTTTGGCGGATCGTAGTACCAAAAGCTCGTCTTATTTGAACGATGCGGGCTTTGGAGGCCCACAGGCTTGTTTCGGAAACTCTTTCCGAAAGGCTTCAGGGCCGGATGGCAATGGAAATCTATGTAGTCATTCGATTCGGACACAGGAGTACTATTTTATCCTATAGGTAAGATACTAATTCTGGAAGGTTTAATATCCTTTTTTAAGGTACCTCTGCACGGCTGCAGTATACTCCTCCCCTCTCATAAGTCTCCTAAATTCGGACGATTGCTATTCAGGTTCACTTTTAAAACAGCTGTTTCCCGTTTTTTTTAAAATTTTATTGAATAACACCTATGCCGTTGTATTTGTGAGGGTTACCCCGGATCTGGCCTGCCGTTTCATGTTAAAAAATGTTTAAAATGGTACCTTTTATAGCATAGTACTGTAACAATTCAAATTTGTGCTCGTCTTATTAAGTGTAACGCAGTTTATTTGCTGCCATTCTAAAACAAATTCATCAATTAAAAAACAAATCATCATGAAAGCACTCGGAAATTCATCATCGACAAGTCACAGGAGATTTTCACATTACTCCAATTTTAAAACGTCCCTCAGGGTACAATGGTCAGAATCCAGGCACTAACTTTTTAAAGTATTCATCAATCATCAATCACTATTCATCAATCATCAATCACTATTCATCAATCATCATTCATCAATCGCCATTCATCAGTCATCATCAAAAAACGCAACAGTCATGAAAACAAGTATCAATCATACTCCGACCGGGTCCAGAAGGTATACCTACTTTTCTAATTTCAGGGACAGCAAACGTGTAAGGTGGTCCGAAAATCGGAATTATGTGACCTAGGCCCAGCTTTTTTTGCCAGGGCGGGACATGCGAAAAAAAGAAATCCCGTATGCGACCAGCATACGGGATTTTTAATGCGCAATCGCAATCGGGGTGCTATAGTTCAATTTCCTCTGTTGCCCCGCTGGGATATATGATCGTAACAAGGTTATCACAACTACCATCACCAAAGTCCACACGTAATTCAAGACCGTTTTTATCGATGTCCATAAGACCGCTGACCAGGTATTCGCATAGCAATGTCCCGTTCAGGGGTTCAGTCGTAGACACACTGTATATCGTATTCCCATTGGTAACCGTCCAGTCCCCGGTAATGGAATAGGATGTTTCACCCAGGGATTCCCCGAATTGGAATTCCAGGTTTTTAATGCCGTTTTCGGTCAGGGTTGTCCCATCTTCGAAAACCACAGTCATTTCACTAGATACCGACAGCAGGAGGCTCCTATCACCTTCTTGACTTACGGTGATGGTGCGAATCCCGTTAAGTTGAACCGAACCAACAAAGAAATCAGAATACGAAACGGTAAATGAGGTTACCTCCGGGTTTGAAGCATAGGTAACTTCAAGGACGCCATTTACGGCATCTGTTGTATTTAAGATACAGTTGTCAAATACAACCCTAAAACCCGTTTCGGTATAGGTTATTTCATAACAATTGTCATCGGCAAACTTTGCTGCCGCAGCCGTATTTTTTTCATAGAGGTCTAATAGCACTTCATCCAGGACACCTGTCCACTGGTCCGCTTCTAAAATCGTTGACAGTTCTGTCTGTGAAAGTTGGCTGTTCTCCGCCATCAGATCTTTTTCCGCGTCTTTGCTGCAGCTCTGAATACCGCCGAGCAAGGCCAGAAAAAGAACAAAATTAAAAATTCGAAAGGAAGAAAAGTGTTTCATCAGAATACCTGTTTAGGGGGTTCCTCCTAAAACGATTTTTCAACTCTTTTAGTGCACTCACCCCATTGAGATAAGTGGTCGTTCATCGAAATCATTTATTCTCAAAAAGCGAGGCGTCCAGTTTGGGTAGAATTTTCAAGGCGTTTTGGTAGTATACTTTTCGAAGTACATCATCGGGCAAGTCCATACCATACATCGCCCAGAAAGCATGGTACTTCTTGTGGTAAGGGAAATATTCATCGGCGGTTTCGAGGACTCTGAAATACGTCGGAAATTCAGAAGGTTGCCAGCTGTCTTTCCCGAAAAGAATCCGATCCTGATACCTGATGAAAAATGCCCTTGCCCGGCGTGGTTGCCTTCCCAATTCCGCAATAATTGCCCCAATCCCCACATACATATTGGGAAACTCCTCCATGAGTTCCGATAACTTGTCCAGGTTGTTGGCGTACCATCCCATATGTGCATTGATAAAGATTGTACCTGAATGTTTTCGGAAAAGGTTATGCTGCTCGTCTATGATCTGTTGCCATGCCGCAGGATCCGTATCACTCCTTTTCCTCCTCGGTCGCGTTTTTAATTCAAGCCATCGTTCATTTTTTTCATCCATGGGATCCCAGAAAGACCTGGGGTCTGCCGAGTGGATCAACACCGGAATGCCAAGGGTTGCACACATTTCCCAGACCGGATCTAACCTTGGATCATCCACGGCTATCCGATTCCCTTTTACATCCTTGTTACGCAGGCCAAGGCTCTTAAAGATCTTTAAGCCTACGGCCCCGTTGGCTACATCTTCTCTGAGTTGGGCAGCCGCCCGGGATCCCCAACCCGGTTCCCCTACCCCATTGAAATCCACGTTTGCAAATAACAGGAAACGGTTTGGATAGTTTTTTTGAATATTCGCCATGGCGCCCTGGATTTTTGCGCCGGAGCCCCCGCTAAGATTAACCAGCACAGCAAGATTAAGGCTGTCCATAGCGGCTATCAAAGCAGAAAGGTCCTGTTCGGGCATGTTATAGTGGTGGCTGTGTATGTCCACTACAGGAAATTTGGCGCGGGTAACAGGGTTTTCAGGCACAACCAGGGTCGACTCCGGGTTGTATGCCTCAAAGGAAAGTTCCTGTGCCCCTGCAAAATCAGAACAGAATAGGAATGAGAAAGCTAAGGTCCAAAAAATACGCTGCATAGTTTATTAGGGTTTAGATTGACGAAATCCCTGCAATTTTTAGGGCTTTCTGATAGGCTTCAGGTGTGTCGATATCCACAATAACGTCTTTGGGATTGAGAATTACGGATTGCTCATGGAACCTGGCAATTAGTCCTTTGGCGCCACGACCGGAAGGAATTCCTTTCAGGTCATTCCAGAAACGCCTCGGAAAAAGGGCCGGAACTCCGGCAAATTCACCGTAATCCGAGGCGATAATGATACTCGGGTCCTTTTCATGGGATGTCATGAGTTCCCTGAGATAAGCCGCGGTGATCAGCGGTTGATCCACCAGGAGAATAAGGACGGCATTAACTCCTTCAAATTGTTGTTCAACTGCCCGGATTCCAGCTGAAATACTTGAGCCCATACCCGAATCCCAGTCCGGGTGATAGCAGATGATTGCCGATTCCTCCTGTAACGCATTTTGAATTTCTTCGTGGTGGGCTCCTGTCACTAAAAGAACATTATGCAATCCCGTCTGTTGTATTTGCTGCAGGATATGCCGGAGCACCGTGTTCTGTCCCCATGGCAAAAGGGCTTTGGGTTTTCCCATTCGGCTGGAAGACCCGGCTGTCAAAACCAGAGTGGCTATGCTGTCCATTAAAGAACTTAAAATGGGTTTACCGTACAGGTCATAAAAAGATCAAATCTGTTTGAACCCCTGGAGCTCAGTTAAGGTAACTACTTGATGTACTGGGCGGGATTTTTATCAAAACTGACCTTACATCCGTCACAACAGAAATAGACCAGCTCTCCTTTGTATTCTACAATATGTTTCGGGTTGCGCTTGGAGACAGGGACCTGGCATACAGGGTTTATATAATATTCTTCCTCAAAGGCACTTCCAGCCGTTATTTCTTCTTCGGCTGGTTCCGTTTTTTGCTGCTGTTGTGACCGCACGGGTTTTACCCCTCCGTTTCTGAAATCATCGATGATTTCTGCCAGAATGCTAATGGCCACTTCACTCGCTAATTTTGCATTGATGTCCAGGCCTGCCGGACTCCTTAAACGATTGATGACTTCCTCCGGCATGCCGGCCTTAGCCAGGGTATCCTTCAGATCCGCCGCTTTTTTTGCACTGGCCACAAAACCGACAAAGTGAGCCCCTGATTCCAGGGCTTTCTTTACGGATTGATCATCGTTTTCACCTCGTGTGGTCACAATGACATAGGTGTTCTCCAGCACCTTGACGGGCGAGAAGTCTACGGTATCATAGACCGCCTGCGCTTTTGGAAACATCTGTGATTCTGCATCCACGGCCATCACACTGACCCTGAAATCCGAAGCTGCGGCCAGGGCCACAAGCTTTCGGGCAATGTTCGATTTGCCAACTACAATTAATTCTGGTTGAGATATCATCGGTTCTATCAATAATTCTACGGTTCCCTTACTTTGACAAGACATAACGTACTCCTTATAATCAGCGGTTTCCCGCGTACCTCCTTCAGGGGATATCCGTATCCTCCTGAATCGCCTAGCCCGTATGACCTCCAGCGCCTCCTTGATCACTATGCCCCGTACACATCCGCCGCCGACCCAGCCAATCAATTCCCCTGATTCCAGAACAAGGGCCTTGTCGCCTATTTTTCCCGAGCTTGGAGCCACCCGATCCACCACCTGTACAACAGCGAAGTTATTCCCTTTGGCCCGCTGCGCTTCAATATTATGTATGAGTTCGTTAAACATCCATCAGCAATTTTTCCAACTTCAATAAACTATCCAGATTATGTGCAGATTCAAAGGCATCCAGATGGGGCATCACGTTCACCATCCCCTTTTGAATGGGCTGGTAGTCCTTCATACCTTTTAAAGGATTCAGCCATACCAGCGTCTTGCATCTTCTCCTGATTGTTCCCACAGCTTCTTTCAGCTGGGTCACATTGCCCGTTTCCAATCCGTCACTGAGAATTACCACAATATGCTTTTGGCTTAAAAACTTGCTTCCATACACGTCCAGAAACTCCGTCAGGGATTCCCCTATCTTAGTTCCACTGGACCAGGATTGCACATTTGCGCCAATTTCCTTTAAAACCTGAAATTCCCTGTTTGCCCTCAGCATAGGGGTCACATGGGTCAGGTGGGTGCTAAAGGTAAAGAACTCCAACTCCCGGAAGTACTTTTTTAGCACCATCACATATCGCAAAAGATAATAACTATACGTATCCATGGAACCGCTAACGTCCAGGATAAAAACGACTTTTCGCTTTTCCTTTCTTTTTTTACGATGCGCCAAATCCAGCATCAGCCCACCCTTCGAAATACTGTGGCGAATGGTCTTGCGAATATCAATCCTCCCTTTATTTGCATCTTCAAGCCGCCTTTTAAAGCGCATGCTCATCTGATGGAACAATTCTTCCGCTAATTCCTCCAAACGTTCCTTATCTGCAACATCCACTTTGGAAAAATCCGTGAAACGAAGGCGGGTATTCTCATTCGCTCCTTTTGTTTGCTTGGCTTCTTTTTCCTCTTTTTGCTGCTTCGGCTTGTTGAATTTGGCGCCCAAAAAAATAATGGTATCCGTTTCCGGTTCTTTTTTTAATTGTTTGACCGTCTTTTTCCGCGCCTCGAGTTTCTCTTCATAATACCGACTCCAAAACCGGTTGAACATTTCATCGAAACGGTCATAGTGCTCTTTGCGCTTGCAATAAATAGCCTTTAAACTATAGTGGAAAAGCTTTCTGTCCAGCCAGTACCCGCGTTCGGCGATTTCAAATGCATCCCGGGTATCCTGGGGCCCAATCACAAACTGTCGTTCCCTACAATAGAATGTAAAGTCGATCAACCGTTCTTTGAATGTTTTATCTATTGCGACCAAAGTACTCTAAGGACTAATCTATTGGCATAAGAAACTCCTGAACGGTCCGGTTCCGAACAAATTCAATATCGTCTTTGTGTTTTAGAACACTACCTATGGTATTTCGCACGATCTCATCTGTGATATTATCAGCATTGAGAAGCAGCAGTGTTTTTGCCCAATCCAGGGACTCCGCGATGCCTGGTGGTTTCTGTAAGCTGGACTTTCGCAAATTATGTATAAAATTTACGACCTGTCCCGCTAACTCCGCATCGATCTCAGGTAGTTTTCGCGCAATGATGTCAATTTCCATGGCCTTGGTCGGGAAATCTACCCAATGATAGAGGCACCTCCTCCTGAGGGCATCACTCAATTCCCGGGTCCGGTTTGAAGTGAGGATAACCAACGGTTTGGAAACGGCTTTAATGGTACCCAACTCCGGGATGCTTATCTGAAAATCAGATAAAAGCTCCAGGAGGAAGGCTTCAAACTCCTCATCAGCCCGGTCAATCTCGTCTATCAGAAGGACCACGGGTTTGTCGGCAGTTATGGAACGCAACAAGGGTCGTTTAAGAACATACTCCATCCCGAATATTTCTTCGCCCAGGGTACGTTTGTCCTTTTCCTGTTCAAAAAGTTTTATATGCAACAACTGCTTTTGGTAATTCCACTCGTAAATGGTTGTACCTACATCCAGCCCTTCATAGCACTGCAAACGAATTAAATCCGTTTTTAAATGTCCGGCCAGCGTGCTCGCCAGCATCGTTTTACCTACTCCCGGGTCCCCTTCCAAAAGCAGGGGCTTCTCCAGGTTATTCAGCAGGAAAACGGAGGTTGCCAATTCCTTGTTCAGTATATAGCCTTGCTCATAAAAACTACTTATAAGCCCTTCAATTTCTTTGTTCAATAGCCTGATTTTTTAAATAGCGTAAAGCCATGCCGGGTTGGGCATAGCTTTTAAATTTCAAATCAAAAGGTGCTTATACAGCTGCTTCAGCAGCCGCCAGCTTCTTAGAGAAGTTAGAAACAAATTGCTTGAACAACTGATTCGAAACCGTGGTGATCAGGCGGGATCCAAACTGAGCAATCTTCCCATTGACCGTGACATCCATAATGGCGTCGAGTTTTGAGCCACCGGTCTCGGTTTCCGTGATGTTCATGGTCATGGTCATTTCTGCATTTCCATTGCCCTTAACATCCACCCCGTTTCCGGTTAGAATGATCTTACGGTTATCTGCATCTACTTCATCGTAATAAATGTCCGCATCGTACTTCGCGCCAATAGGCCCGAACTTCATGCCCACCTTACCTTTATAATGGTTATCCCCAACCTTTTCATCAATAGATACACCAGGAACGCAATCCATTACTTTGTTGGGATCGATCAGGTGTTCCCAAACCAATTCACCGCCCTGTGGAACCTCAAACGATTTTTCTAATTGTGCTTTCATATCCTTTTTTTATAGCTGATTTAAACTCCCGAAATTGACATCCGATCCCTTCCGGGAGTTTGTATTTTTATGAATGTGCCTGAATGGCTTCCCACACCTTGGCAGGGGTAATTGGAATGTCCAAATGCTCGATTCCCAGGGGCGCCAGGGCATCGATAATGGCATTGGCAATGGCCGGTGGCGCCCCAACAGTAGGGGATTCCGCTACACCTTTAGCCCCCAGGGGATGGTGGGGGGACGGAGTAATGGTATGGCCCGTTTCCCAATGCGGGGATTCCACTGCAGTGGGTACAAGGTAATCCATGAAGGTTCCATTTAATACGTTTCCTTCATCATCATACTCAATACCCTCGTACATCGCAGGGGCAATACCCTGGGTAAGCCCACCGTGTACCTGCCCTTCTACGATCATGGGGTTAATGATATTCCCGCAATCGTCGATGGCGACAAATCGCTTGACATCTATAGCCCCGGTCTCTTTTTCAACCTCGACCACACAGATGTATGCCCCGTTGGGAAAGGTCAGGTTGGGTGGGTCGTAGTAATGGGTAGCTTCAAAACCAGGTTCCATTCCAGGTGGAATATTGGTGTAGGCCGCGAAAACGACCTCTTGTATGGTTTTTGATTTTTCAGGAGCTCCTTTTACAAAATATTTACCCACTTCCCACTCGATGTCTTCTTCACTCACCTCAAGGAGGTAGGCAGCTATTTTCTTTCCTTTATCCCTGAGTTTACGCGCCGCTATGGCCGCAGCTGCACCAGCTGTTGGGGTACTCCGGCTCGCGTAGGTTCCCAAACCATATGGGGCAGTATCCGTATCCCCTTCATCGATCTCTATATCGGTATAGGGGATACCCAGTTCCTCAGCGAGAATCTGTGCATAGGTAGTCTCGTGCCCCTGCCCCTGAGATTTTGTACCAAACCGCGCCAGGGCCTTTCCTGTTGGATGTACACGAATCTCAGCACTGTCAAACATGGCAATACCCAAAATATCGAAATCTTTGGACGGACCAGCACCTACTACTTCTGTAAAGGTGGAGATCCCAATACCCATGAGTTTCCCTTCCTTGCGCTTTTGAGCCTGTTCCTTCTTATAGTCGTCATACCCGAGCATGTCCATGGCCTTTTTAAGGGTAGCCTCATAATCCCCACTATCATAGCTCCAGCCCAGTGGAGAGGAGTATGGGAATTGCTCCTTTTTGATGAAATTTTCCAGCCGGAGCAGGGCCGGATCCTTGCCGATTTTAGCCGCGAGTTTGTCTACCATCCGCTCAATGGCATGCACGGCCTCCGTCACCCGGAATGAACAGCGGTAAGCTACCCCACCGGGCGCCTTGTTGGTGTAAACCGCATCCAGTTCGGCAAAGGCGTGTTCATAATCATAGGAGCCTGTACAAATGGAAAACATTCCGGTCGGGTACTTTGAAGGATTCGCTGAAGAATCCGTATATCCGTGATCGGCTAATGTGGATACTTTAAACGCCTGTATTTTACCGTCTTTAGTTGCAGCCAGTTCACAGTCCATATGATAGTCACGGGCAAAACCATTGACTAGATTCTCAGACCGGTCCTCTATCCATTTCACGGGCTTGCCGATCAGGAACGTAGCTGCAATGGCTACAACATAGGCCGGGTAAACCGGTACCTTCCCCCCAAAACCGCCTCCGATATCCGGGGATATGATACGTATTTTTTCTTCGGACAGGCCTACATGACCAGCTACCAATGCTACTACGGTTCGTATGGCATGTGGTGCCTGAGTCGTCAGATATACCACAAGCTTCTCCGTATCCTTATCATAGGAAGCCACACAACCACAGGTTTCGATAGAAGCCACGTGAATTCGGGGAAGGTGAATACGTTCTTTAACAACTACATCTGCATTGGCTATAACTTCATCCGTTTTGGCTCTGTCCCCCCGTTCCCAGTGATAGATCTGATTGTCTTTCTGGTCCTCCTTGTCGGGTCGCAATAAGGGGGCGTCTTTATCCAATGCCTTAAAAGGATCCACAATGGGGTCCATAGGTTCGTATTGGACGTCAACCGCCTCGGCCCCATCCACAGCGATATAACGGTCTGTCGCTATAACCGCGCAAACCTCCTGTGCCTGGTGCATCACCGTATCTGTCGGCAATACCATTTGGGTATCGGACAAAAGGGTCGGCATCCAATGCAGGTTGTACTGTGCCAGGTCTTCTCCCGTAATTACAGCCAGAACACCCGGGATAGCCAGTGCCTTTTCCTTATTGATGCTTTTGATTTTTGCATAGGCATAAGGGCTCCTGACCATTACCATGGTCAACATTCCAGGTAATTTTACATCATCTACGTAATTCCCTTTGCCGTGCAAAAAGCGGGCATCTTCTTTTCTTTTCACAGAGTGACCCATTCCGCCTACCTCTGCTGATGTTTTACATTTAAACATAATTTCTTTGTTTCTTGAGGTTAGACCGTGGTTTCTTTTTCTTTCTGCATCTCCTCAGCGGCTTGCCGGATCGATTTTACAATATTGTTGTACCCGGTGCACCGGCATAGATTTCCGGATATCCCCCAACGGATTTCCTCCTCTGTAGGATTAGGGTTGTTGTTGAGCAAATCGATGGAACGCATGATCATCCCGGGAGTACAGAATCCGCAATGCAAACCATGCTGATCGTGGAAGCCTTGCTGGATCGGGTGGTTCGTGCCCTCCGCAGCAATACCTTCTATGGTGGTGATTTCCGCCCCGTCTGCCCTAACGGCGAGATAGGTGCAGGACTTCACGGACTTACCATTCAACAAAATAGTACAAGCCCCACAATTGCTGGTATCACAACCAATGTGGGTTCCTGTTAAATCTAAATTTTCCCGAATAAAGTGTACCAAGAGCAGACGGGAATCCACTTCTGCTGTAACGCTCTGCCCATTGATGGTCAGTGTAATTTCGTGTTTCATAGTTTATTTTTTACTGTCTCGCTCTTTCCAAAGCTTTATTCAACATTCTTTTTGTGATCGTATCGACCAGTGACCTTTTATAAGCTTCAGAACCTCTCAAATCAGAAGTAGGCTCACAGTCTTCACTGGCGAATACGCCAGCCTGACCGATGAGGTCATCAGTTATTTTTTTACCCCTTAGAAGCTCCTCGGCGCGATCTACCCGCATCGGTACGGCGCTTACGTTGGTCAGTGCAATTCCAATTTCCCGGCATACACCGTCATCATCGAGTTCAACATAAACTGCAACACCTGCCGTGGCGTAGTCACCGACCTTGCGTTCTACCTTATGATAGGCACCGCCGCTGTGTTTTGATGCCTTGGGAATGTGAATTTCTACCAAAATATCCGTGGGTTCCAGGGCCGTCATATAGAAGCCGTGAAAAAATTCATCAATAGGTATGGATTTCTGTCCATCCACCCCTTCTGCAATGACCGTGGCCCTCATAGCCAGCATTAATGCCGGTTGGTCATTGGCGGCATCCCCATGGGCGATATTCCCACCCAGGGTTCCCACGTTTCTCACGGAAGGATCTGCCGTTAGCTTTATGGCATCGCCAAAGATGGGATACTTAGATCGGAGCAGGTCCGAGTATTCCATCTCGGTCTGCGTAGTCATGGCTCCGATCTTCAACAAATCGCCTTCCTCCTTAATAAAGGAAAGGCCCTGGATTTTACTGATGTCAATAATGTGCTCGGGGGTGGCAAAACGAAGTTTCATCATGGGTAACAGGCTGTGCCCCCCAGACATATATTTCGCTTCCTCACCAAGAGATTCTGCCAAGGCGATGGCATCTTTGAGGGATGACGCCTTGTGATAGGTGAAATTGGCTGGAATCATAATGTTATTTGAATTAAAATACGAGGTTTGTAATAAAGATATGCATTAATTTGGATTACGGCAATAGAATAAGTTCTTCGCTAATTATTTAATAATTCTTTATGATTTTTGATGCGTCTTGCTTTTTAGCCTGCCACCATCTGAGGGACTGTTTTTGATTAAATCCTTACTTTTATGATTCCTGCACTCATCCTTCATTTATCATGTATTCCCAGCTGTATCTAGACTACAATGCCACCACCCCATGCTCGCGTGAAGTGATCGATGCGATGTCTCCCTACTTTGGTCAGCATTTTGGAAATCCTTCCAGCAGTCATCATCCCTTTGGGTGGCTGGCTAAAAGTGCTGTAGAGGACGCCCGGAATTCAATGGCAGAAAATTTAGGGGTAGCTCCAGCGGAGCTGATCTTCACTTCGGGAGCTACAGAGAGTATCAATGCGATTTTAAAGGGAGTTGTCGGAACGGCCAGTCCAGGGAAGAAACATATCATTACAACCAAAGCAGAGCATAAAGCGGTTCTGGATACCTGTGCCTTTCTGCAAACCACAGGCGTCGAAGTCACGTATCTCGATGTGGATTCCAGGGGATTGATTCCAATGGAAGAATTCAGGAAGGCCCTGCGACCGGACACGGCTTTGGTTGCTGTAATGTACGCCAACAATGAGACCGGGATCATACAACCCCTTGAAGAAATTGCGGAACTCACCCATGGGAATGGATCCCTGCTGTTTTCCGATACCACTCAGGTTCTCGGCAAGGTAGCTGTGAATGACGTTTTGAAACTTGTGGACTTTGCCTGTTTTTCAGGACATAAAGTTTATGGGCCTAAAGGCATCGGACTTCTTTATACCAAAAACAATTCAGGTTACGATGCGCTGCCGAGTTTTATACAGGGCGGGGGTCAGCAGAAAGGCCAGAGGGGCGGAACATTGAATACGCCTCTTATTGTAGGAATGGCAAAAGCGATCGAACTTGCTTCCCGGAACCTGGAGGAAGAACAGGTCCGGCTCACAACACTGAGGGATCAATTGGACAAGGGATTATCTGCAATTGAACTCGCCATTTCTAACAACGCAGGTGTAGAGCGTTTGCCCAATACTTCCCATTTTTCCTTTCCCTATGTGGATGGCGCCTCCCTCCTGACTTCTTTAGGCCGGGAAATCGCAGTCTCCAATGGGTCTGCATGCAACTCAGCTTCTGTGGAGCCCTCCCATGTACTGCTCTCTATGGGTATTGAACGAAGTTTGGCCTATGCTTCCATCCGGTTAAGCCTTGGTGCTTATACCACAAAAACGGATATTGAGAAGGCGGTTGAAATTATTTCGAAAGCAGTAGCCAGACAAAGGGAAGACAATATTTTGTGGGAACGGAGAAAACAGGTTTAAAACATCGAAAGCCCTGGAACTATGTTGGGTTGTAGCATGCGTTATTTCATTAGCACCAAAACATTCCCTTTAAGATCGGGCCCCGATAACCAGAAAATCCATGTCAAAAACAGTTTACCGGATTTATGTCATTGAATTGTCCAAAAGGGTCTTCACCGAAAACAGGAGGTTCCGCGAAGCGAATCCGCAATTCAATGGTGTCCTGCAGTGCCTGTATGTTGGAATGACAAGCAAAACCCCAAAGGAGCGGTTTACACAACACAAAACGGGCTACATCAATAAAAAAGGACACAACCTGGCTTCGAACATGGTCCATAAATACGGTCTGTATTTAAGGCCCAGCCTCTATAATCACATACTGCCGGTTAAATCCAGAGAAGAGGCCCTGGAAATGGAAAAGCAACTCGCCCTTGAACTGAGGAGAAAAAAATATGCGGTTTGGTTCAATTAAAGGGTGTCCGATCTTTCGATGTACATACCAGGAAACAAGTTGTCTTCAGGAGATAAGCCCTAAATGGACATGAAGAAACAAGCAGGAAGCCTTTCAAACCCTTTCGTGTATCGGGCCCTTTTTATTCCTTAGCATTCCCCCACGCTTTCCGGAGAACACACTGAGGATTTCAGCGAAAATACTGGTTGCGATCTCCTCCGGGGTATTCGCCCCAATTTCAAGGCCGCAGGGTGCGAAAATCCGGTCCTGCTGCTGAGCAGAAAACACAACCCCTTTTGATGCTAATTCCGCGACCATTTTTTCAAAACGCTTTTTTGGCCCGAGCGAAGCGATGTATGGAGCCGGACTGTTAATAAGTTCCCGGAGGTTGGCTATATCCGTTTTATAGTCATGGGCCATCAGAAGGACCGCTGTCCGTGAATCGATCTCGGGCCGCGCATCCGCATCTTTGGGATAGAGGTTTGAAACCGACTTCAATTTTTCCTTCTTTAATTTTTGGATATTCCCAACCAGGCTTACTTCCCAATCCATGACCTCCGCCATTTCCAGTAAAGGGTACACGTCGTAATTATCCCCATAAATCGCCAGGTGAAAGGCAGGGGGAATAAGTTCGATAAAAACTTTAGCTACCCCACCCTGTTTTTCATAAGTAAATGTCCTGGATTTTTTCTGATCTTGAACTTCCGTGATTTTCGTGAGAATAAAATCTCTAAGGTCTGTATTTAGGCAATTGTCCAGGGTTGAACGCTGGGCATCGTAATAAAAGCTCTGCCCCAGAGAGACGGATTCCCAACTTCCGCTCAGGGCGGTAATCGTGGCAATGATATGCGCTCCTCTTTCAGCGAGGCACCTCTGAAGCATTTTCATCATTTCGGAGTCTTCCGAAATAGGGGAAATCAGCACGTCGATGATCCCGTTACAACCCAGCCCTACGCCTATTTCCTTTTCTTTTGAGGTATCATAGGTGACGATAGAGGGCTGCTGCTTTAATATGGCAATCTGTGATCTTTGAAGGGCATCTCCCTCCAGACATCCTCCACTTATCCCCCCTTCGAAGACGCCGGATTCAAAAACAATCATTCGTGCCCCTTCTCGCCTGTACGAAGACTCTTCCACGCGTACCACCTGGGCAATCGCACATTTTTCTTCAGAAGTCTTCAGTGTATTGTACAGATTCAATATCGATTTTATCTCTTTCATAGTTCCTCAGAATAAGGTCGTATTCATTTCTTTTGCGCCCCATTTACAATGAGTGAATCAAAGGGAGATTCGTGCAGGCAGCCCATCTTGAAAACAGTTCATTCAGCAGGGCGGAATCCCTGATAAAAGTACCATTAAGACGGTTCAGACAAAAGTCGCAAAACATTTTTACGGTCCAGTCCTATACGTTTCTCCTACGACAATTCCTTCTGTACCCGGGGTTAAAACTCTAAATTAATAGGTATCTTGGATACCCCTGAATCCTTTAACAAAGGTTTGGGTTTTCAATGGGTTAATGCTCAGCCCTATCAACTTAACAGCTGATGTGCATGGAAAACATTTTTATCACCTATGAGAATGCCCTGTCGATTCTGGCAGCCCATTCTGAAGACTTCCCTGTTGAAGACAGGAAACTGGAAGATTCTATTGGCGGCTATCTGGCTGAAGATCTTATAGCGGATCGTGACTTCCCCCCTTTTGATCGGGTGACCATGGACGGTATCGCCATTTCCTATCCGGCCTTTGAAAAAGGGCAGCGGGAATTTGCGATTGAGGATATCGCACCAGCGGGAACGCCGCAGAAATCACTTCAGGATACCCAACACTGCATAGAGGTTATGACCGGTGCCATTATGCCGGAAAATGCGGATACCGTTGTCCGATATGAAGATCTGGAGATAAACCAGGGGAAAGCGCGAATTGTCCCTCCCACCCTTATGCCTAAACAGAATGTGCATTTCAAAGGGATCGATCGGGATAAGGGAAGTATTATTGTCCCTGCAGGGGTACAACTATCAAGTGCTGAGATCAATATCGCAGCCGCAGTGGGAAAAGCTTCTTTAAAAGTAAGGCGCATGCCCAGGGTCGTCATTGTTTCGACCGGGGATGAACTCGTGGATGTACATCAGCAACCCGAACTACATCAAATCCGCAGGTCCAACATTTATGGGATTCAAAGCACGCTAAAGACCTGGGGGGTTTCCTCGGATCTCAGGCACTTACCGGATGACAGGGACGAAATGGAACTTCTGGTATCCAAGTATCTGGACGCCTATGATTTGTTGATTTTTACGGGTGGTGTATCCAAAGGAAAATTTGATTACCTGCCCGAGGTACTGGAAAGCCTGAACATTGAAAAACACTTCCATAAAATTCAGCAGCGTCCCGGAAAACCTTTTTGGTTTGGCAGCAATAAGGAAGGGAAAAAGATATTTGCCCTCCCTGGTAATCCGGTTTCTTCCTTTGTCTGTGTATATGTGTACCTGAAATTCTGGTTGAACACCTGCCTCGGCGTGACGTCCAAACCCCTTTATGTATCCTTAAAGCGGGACGTAAACTTCAAGCCCAATCTGGTCTATTTTCTGGAGGCGCGTCTGGAAAGCCAGCCTGACGGAACCCTTGTGGCTGACCCAGTTTCCGGCAATGGTTCAGGAGACTTTGCAAACCTTGTCAATACGGACGGCTTTTTGGTTCTTCCCCAAAATAAAACGGAGTTCAAAACGGGAGAAGTATATCTTTTTGTACCTTATAGGTGTTATTCGTGAAACTTCGGATGGAAGCCGTAAAATCCAATTGCTGTAAGACAAAATCCTCCTCTACCTCCCTCAGGAAAACAGCGGGAAGCAGGGGCTCCATGTCTTTACTCTCCACAGCTTTGTTAATCCTGCTTCCTAAATGTCCGTTATGCCTCACAGCTTATTTGAGTGCAGCAGGACTGTTTATAGATATTGAAAATGAGCAATTGGCTCCCTTTTTACTTCATGCAAAACCGCTGCTTGGAGCGGTTATTATAGCTATGATCCTTTTAAATCAGCGTGGTCGCCGAACATACATCGCACTGGGGGTTGCCGTGGTTGCCATGGTACTTTTGGTAGTGCAGACCTATTTTATTCCAGCCCTTCTGCCGGACTGGATCATTTATGGCGCATTTTTTATGGCCATCTGGTACAATGGGAATTTCCGGTATTTCTATCGCTTTATCCGATCTGGAAAACAACAAAAGCCCCTTCAAGGTTAACACGGATCTTGCCTGTACTCCATTTCGTATATGCGCCTGAAAGCAGGTAAAGGATAACGGCTATTACGAATTGCGATACATGAACAGGTCAGGAAACTTCCGGCTCCAGGTTTCGCATTCCTCCTGAAATCCAGCTCAAAGTGGCGGACTGAAGCCTGCCCTCAAGTTTTTGGTAAGCCTGGGCGCTCCTGCTCCCGGAATGGCAAATAAGATAAACAGCTCCTGCATGGTCCAATTCAGCAATGCGTTGCTCAAGTTCCATCAGCGGGAAATTTTGTGCCTCCGGCAGATGGAAAGCTTCAAATTCCTCCGGTTCCCGAACATCGACGAGCAAAGGGGCTTGATCCGATTTGCTCCTTTCCAGGTAATCCGAAAGGCTTACCCCTTCTCCAGTGCCACAAAATCCGGAATTGTAGTGGGCTTCATCCCGGACCTCCCGGGATTCTTGTGAAGGATCCTTCTGAAAACGCACCTGTCGCGATTCCTGGTCCAGGGCACTGAACAGCAACAGTTTTCCGGATAGAACCTCTCCCAGTCCACAAATTACTTTTACGGCTTCCAGTGCCTGTAGGCTCCCGATGATCCCGGGCAGGATACCAAGGGTCCCGAGCTGGTTACAATCGGGGATTTCCCCGGGTTTGGGTATTTGTGGAAACAGGCAGCGGTAGGTGGGACCTTCTTTGTAATTAAAAACACTGAGTTGCCCCTCGAAACCGTGAAGGGCTCCGTAGATCCATGGAATTCGTTTGATTACACAAACATCGTCCAGCAGGTATCGGGTAGGAATACGATCCGTTGCGTCCACCACCAGGTCATAGGAATCGACCAAATCCAGGGCATTTGAAGGCTGAAGGAAGGTTGGGTGTAATTCTATTCGCGTATCGGGGTTCTGTTCCTGTAATTTCTGGCCTAAAATTGTGATTTTTGAGTTGCCGCAATCGGATGGCGTATAGATGGGTTGACGATGTAAATTGGTTTCTTCGATAGTGTCTCCGTCAACAATCCCCAGGGTGCCCACCCCCATGGCATTGAGGTATTGGCATACCGGAACTCCTAAACCCCCTGCTCCCACAACCAGGACCCGGGCAGCACCCAGAAGCTCTTGTCCTCTGGCCCCAAAGGCCTTTAGGCGGATTTGACGATCATATCGGTTAACGCTCATTTTGAATTCAATTGAGAAAGGATGTCCGCATATTCCCCGGGTTCATTTGCATTGGAAAGCCAGAGATCATCTTCCGGGAAAACCAGCGCAGTATTCCCATTGATTAAAAATTTGCGGGGACAACTGCTTTCTGAAGTTTGCATATACGTTTCTGCTGTTTTAAGGCCCAGTGGCTCCCAAATCGCAGCAAGGGGCTCAGGCAGTCCGGACTTGTGCGTGGCAAAGGCGGTGGCCATTGCCCCGGGATCCCGGCGTTCTATCAGGTACTGGAGCACTTTTTTGTCAACAAGGGGAAGGTCACAGGCGACCACCAGCCAGGCGGCCTCAGGATAAGCGTGATGCGCAGACAACAACCCGTTAAAAGGTCCCTTAAAAACGTTTTCATCGAGGATGAAATCCATTCCTTCCGGGATTTCGGATGCCTGTTCGGGACGGATGCTCAGAAATACGCCGGAGCACAGGGTTTTGAGTTCCTCGTAGAGATATTCCCGCTGGGGTTTGTTATGATACTCCAGCTTTCCTTTGTCTGTACCCATGCGCCGGCTTTGGCCTCCGGCCAGGACCAATCCCATAATTTCATTGCCTTGCAACATATCAGCATGTATGAGGTTAGCCTCCTATTGAGGTCATGGAACTTCCAAATATAGAGCCGAAACGGTCCTGTGCTTCAAAGCCATCTTTGGCCCTGGATCCGACAGCGCGCACAAGGGCCTCTTCCACAAAAGAATCCTGCAGACCTGACCTGAGGGTATCCCTGAGATTGGCCACTGGTTTTCCATACAGGCAGGTAATGAGATCCCCTGTTGCCGTTACCCTAAGGCGATTACAGCTTCCGCAAAAGGTCCGGCTAAAGGAAGGGATGATGCCAAAGGAGCCGGTGTGTCCAGGTATTTTATAGTTCACAGAAGTAGAAGTAAGCGGGGCTGGAAGTTTTTCAAATGAAGGATACCGCTTTTGAATGTGCTCCAGGATTTTTCGATGGTTCCAATTGAGGTCCTTGAAATTCCGACTCCCACCATTAAAAGGCATTTCTTCAAGAAAACGCACGCTAACAGGATGCACCCGCTGGAATTCCAGCATATGATGGATATCCTCCTCGTTCTGCCCCTCGAGGACGATAAAGTTTATCCGCACCTTTATTTTGGATTCGATAAGTCGCATCAGGTTTTCATGCACCAGTTCGAATTGATCCCGACGCGTGATTCGCTTAAAAGATTCCGGGGTAATCGCGTCCAGACTCACATTTACGCTATGCACCCCATATTCCTCCAGTTGTTCAATGTAAGGACCTATAAGTGTCGCATTGGTTGTGATCGATATCTCGCGTAAGCCTTCGAGGCCGGAAAGGTGCTCAATGAGCTGCATTACATCTTTGCGAACGAAGGGTTCCCCCCCGGTTAACCTTATTTTATCGACACCCCTGCTTGCCAGAATATTGCAAAGGCGCTTCATTTCGTCTATACTCAGGAGGGATTTCCGATCCGAGAAGGCGATTCCCTCTTCGGGCATGCAATAATTACATCTGAGGTTGCACCGATCGGTGACCGCCAGGCGGACGTAATTAATGACGCGGTTGTGATTATCTATCAACATATTTTTTCTTTCTTTCTATCCCCCACTAACCGGAGGAATCAAAGCAATTTCATCTGTATCCTGTATAGGATCCCTGTGTTTCGCATAGGATTGGTTCACGGCTACAGCCATAGAAGTCAAATCCGCTAATCCGGGAAATCCTTTTTTGAGGTATGTGACCAGATCCTCCACGGTTTTGAGCCCATCCGCTTCTTTAGAAGGAATTTCAAGGCTGCCTGAGCCCACAATATCCCTGGTTACCCCAAACAGCAGTACTGTCATACTATCCAATGATTTCTTTTTCCGGAATGCGAAGATCCTTTAATTCTGTGATAAAGGGCTGATTGTACAAACGCTTACCCGTAGCCGCTTTAATGGCATTTGCCAGGGCTGCACCGGCAGGCGGCAGGGTTGGTTCTCCAAGACCTGTAGGCGATTCCGTGTTTTTAATAAAATGGGTTTCCACTTTGGGAACGTCTTTGATGCGTATCATGCGATAGCCGTCAAAATTAAGGGATTGAGGTGCTCCATTGCTAAAAGCAAAATCCCCGTACATGGCATGGCCTATACCATCAATCACACCCCCTTCTACCTGATTGCGCGCACCAAGCGGATTCACGACAATGCCGCAATCCACAACGCACACCACGCGCTTGACAACAGGAGCCCCATCTTCAATAACGACATCCGCCACTTCTGCCACATGACTGTTATGGCAGTAATAGGCAGAAAAACCCTGGTAAACGCCATCAGGGGCTTTCCCCCAACCCGATTTGTCCACCGCGGTACGAATGACCTTCTGCATCCTTTCGGGGGAGTACTGTATGCGGTCATCTGTAGTTCCTTTTACTTTATCCAGAAGATCCAACCTTAACTGAATCCGGTCGGTTTCCATCATTTCCGCCAATTCATCAAAGAAGCTTTGTTCGGCGAAGGCGAGGAAATTCGTGTAAGGAGCTCTCCATGCACCTGTGGTTATTTTACTGTCAAATTTGGCGACATCCACCTGATAGTTTTCCAAAGCTCCTGCAGGAAAAAAATTAGGGATAAGTCCATACATATTGGAGTTTATCGCGGCTTCTTTGAGGTGGTATCCGGTTACTTCCCCGTCTTTTACCGAAGCTGCTATGCGGTATTTAATGGCCGGTCGATAAATCCCGTCGGCCATATCGTCTTCTCTTGAAAAAACGACCTGTACCGGCTTGCCGGACAGATTGGAAATCTCTGCGGCTTCAAGGACAAAATCTCCGTATAATCGCCTGCCGAAACCGCCGCCCTGCCGGGTCATTTCCAAATGTATATCTCCCACTTCCCTTTCCAGCACTTGCGCCACCCGCTCTGCCGTGCCCTTGGGGGTTTGTATGGGCCCGACAAGATGGATTTTCTCAGAGGTCACATCCGCGTAAAAATTCATGGGCTCCATACAATTATGAGGCAGAAACGGCGACTCATAAGTGCGTTCCAGTACGAAATCCGCACTGGAGAAGGCCTTTTTCACATTCCCATCCTTTCGCAGGGTTTCAAATGATTTTCCGTCGAGGAGTCCTGTGAGTATTTTATGGTGATCCTCTGTGCTTTCAAGGGCTGCATCCGATTTCCAGGAGAGCTTGAGCGCTTTTTTACCCTTCATGGCGGTCCAAGTATCTGTGGCAATTACAGCTACTTTATCCCCGAAACGGACAACGTCCTGAACTCCGGATATGGCACGGGCCTCTGAATCGTCGACTGCATCTAGGGTCTGCCCAAAAGCAGGAGGTCTTGCCACACATGCGTAAAACATACCCTCTTTTTTATAATCCAGTCCGAAAAGGGGTTTTCCCGTAATGATCTCATCGATGTCCACATTGGGAATTTCCTGCCCGATGATATGGAAATCCCGCACGGATTTTAGTTTCACATCTTCGGGTATTTCCATACCTGCTGCCTGATTTACGACGTCGCCATAAGTAAGGGTTTCGCCTTTGGAGTTGGTGATCACTCCCCTGCTCGAAGTACACTCTGAGGGGTCCACGCCCCATTGGGCGGCGGCGGCATTGACGAGCATTTGTCGGGCGGTGGCACCTGTTTTACGAAGGGGTTCCCATCCATGACGGATGGACTGACTCCCCCCGGCGACCTGACGGTCGTAGTTTTTGGCGTCCAGTGGGGCCTGAACCACAAAGACATCCTCCCAATTGACATCGAGCTCCTCTGCGATAATCATCGGCATGGAGGTCTTGACCCCCTGTCCGATTTCCGGGTTTGGTGAAAAAATAGTTACCGCCCCATTATCGGCAATTTTTATAAAGGCGTTGAAATCGTTGTAATTCAGGGAAGCCAAATCAATGGCGGGCTCGGCTCCTGGCTTACAAGATTCAAATAAAGTGAACCCTATAAGGAGTCCACCTCCGGCCAGGGAAGTGGCTTTCATAAAATCCCTTCGGCTAAAGTGCTGATCGTTCTTTTTTGGTGACATTTCGGAGTCTTTTAAGGTCTTTTGTATTCGTTCTTCTTCAATCACTAAGATTGTGTTTCACGGGCGGCCAGGGTGACGGCTTCATGAATCCGCTGGTAGGAGGCGCAACGGCAAATGTTCCCGTTCATGGCTTCGCGGATTTCAGCTTCAGAGGGGTTCGGGTTCTTTTCAAGTAAGGCAACGGCAGACATTATTTGGCCGGACTGGCAATACCCGCATTGCGGCACGTCGACAGTTTTCCAGGCTTTCTGAACCGGGTGGGACCCATCTTCGGACAGCCCTTCTATGGTTGTGATTTCACTGTCCTTAACCTGTCCTACAGACATGACGCAACTTCTTACCGGATTGCCATTGACGTGAACCGTACAGGTGCCGCACAAGGCAATTCCGCACCCGTATTTTGTCCCTACCAGGTCGAGATGGTCCCGTAGAACCCATAATAGCGGCGTATCCGCACTTACATCTACCGAATGGGAATTCCCATTAACCTTAATCGTATAATTTGGCATGGTTTGAAATATTAATTCGTGGCTACCCTTAAAAATATCAAATTTTGGGCGAAGTGTGCTCAATTTAACAGGATATTTAAGTTTTAGGGTGCTGTATGGCGTGAAAACTACTTCTATTTCGATACAGTCTTTTTTGATTGGGGCCAGATACTAGGATTCTGAAAAGGCCGTTTTCCTTGAAACGAACAAATCCATGAAAATGATCACACACTTAAAATCAGCATTGCTTTTCTTTGGGCTCCTGGCAGTAGTTTCCTGCGGAAATTCTGATGACGATGTCCAATTCAACCCGAACCTCGATAACGATCTGGGTATCGGACAGGCCGTAGACGACTGCATCGATCTGGGAAGCGATGAATTACTGCTTTCGATACAGGATAAATTTACAACCCTGCCGGGGAAGGTATCTGTATTTTTTAGGGTTACGGATGTCACAGGGAATCCGGTTGCCGGGTTAACTGCCGACCAGTTTACCATCTACGAACAGGGAAGGAATGACGATTGTTTCAAAACGATTTCTCCCTCCGAATCTCTGGCGCGAATCTCTCCCAATTCACAGGTGTTTACAAATCATACGCTTCTGGTTCTGGATTTGAGCAACAGTGTTTTGAGTTCAAGTCTTACGGAATTGAAATCAGCTTCAAGTAGTTTTATCAATAATGTAATGGACAGCCAGCAATCCGATTCGTTTCAAATGGCCATATTCTGGTTCGACGGACAGGACATCCTGCACGAATTGCATCCCCTTACCCCTTCCAGGGAAGCCCTATTGGAAGCCATTGACGGCATTACACCGGAAATTAGCGACGATCCTTCTACGGACTTATACGGGGCCGTGATCAAGAGCACAGAGGCAGCGGAATCCCTGGTGCAGGAAAGTTCGGAAAGCAACACCATAGGAGCCGCATCGGTCGTCCTTTTTACAGACGGAACCGATCAGGCGTCGCGCTATAGGGAGCAGGATGCCCTGGATAAAGTTGCAGAGGCGAATTCGAACATCTCATTTTTTACCATCGGCCTAGGAACCGAAATCGATACCCAGATTCTGGAATCCGTAGGAAAGACCTTCAGCGTTTTTGCCGGAAATAAAGAGGAACTGGAGACTACATTCAACCAATTATCCCAGAAGGTTTCGGAGCGCGCGAACAGCTTTTACCTCTTTGAGTACTGCAGCCCGAAAAGAGATGGGAGTGGTGAAAACAACCTTGTCATCCAGGTTGTAAGGGGCAGCCAGCAGGGCGCCGTCCAGACCCGCTTTGATGCAAGCGGGTTCACCGGAGGCTGTCAGTGATTGGGTGCCTATCGGAAAATCATGCTGTTTTTCCCTTTACCTTCCTGTTTGGGAATGTGATAGAGAAACCCATTGATCACAGCATATTGGGCTTTCCCGCCCGAATTGAGGAAAAAAGTAGGGTTCGTCCCGTTTCTCAGCCGGAATTCAGCGGGTTTATAGCTTTCGGAAATCAGGTGGACGGGATAGGGAGAATTCGACAGGTTCAGCGGCAGGTTTTTGACGCGCACGTAGCCGATGCCCTCCCTTAACAAGGCCCAGAAGTCGAGCTTTTCAATCGCCTTGAGGTCCGCCAGGACTTCAGGATACACTCTGGCTGCCTCCAGGCGATATCCGGACCCGTCAAGGGTCTGATACCCGTAATAGGTCGAGAGGTCCCCAAGGTCTACAATCCGGCTGCTGTACCAAAAATCCTGATGATCGGCATCATCCACCTCAGGTCTCTGGATGCCTATATCCATTATATAATCTTCGCCCAGGAGTGGATAGGTAACTCCCTCAATCTTTAAATCGAAGAGTTTACGATCATTTTCGGGGATAGACTCGTAGCCCTCCAGGGAAGTATTTGCATAGGAACCTGTGGCGATGGTGTAAATAGCAGAAAGAATTGAGACGTAATTAAGTTTCCGAATTTCTTGTTTTTCGACATCGTCGGCATATCCCCCGGATTCAATAAGGATGGCACTGGTACCCCATTTCTGAATGTTGTCCCCAAAGGCCCGCGGTTCAAAATCGTCGTTGTATTTACCGACCTGCCCCGGGGCGTAATTCTGTATGATACCATTCATAAAGGCGATCACCCTCATGGCATTTTCCCGAACCAGGTTAATCTCCTTTTCGTAGTTGTAAGCCGGGGCCAGATACGAAATGGTCGCGGGTTTGGGGGTTCGCTCTGCATTGTAATACGTGCTCTGATCATGCAGGTTAAAGCCAAATTCTGCGTCCAGACTGTCTCGGACTCTTTTTAGGGTTCGCCCCTCGGGGGATTGCAGGCGAAGTGCATCCCGATTGATATCAATACCCAGGGTATTGTGCCTGGCAAAAACTTCAGCCCCATCCGGGTTCAACATAGGCAGAAAATGGAGCCGCACCGATTTTAAAATGGCCTGCTTTTCCGATCCCTGATCCGGAGAAGCCAGAAAGTTCAGAATATCGAAAATAGCCTGGGTTGCCGTCGGCTCATTTCCATGCATCTGGGACCAGAGATAGACATCCGTTTCCCCCTGCCCGATACTGATCAGCCGCAGCGCCCTGCCCTCGATAGATCTGCCTACAGTACGCACTTCAAATCCGGAACGCGCGTCAAAGGAATCGATAAGGGGTTGCAGGTCCGCGTGTTTGATCCTCCGCTTATTGAGGCTTTCTTCTTTATAAGAATCATAGGTTTCATAGAGGTTGGATGTAAAACGGTCTGTCTGGCCCTGAAGCGAAAAGGTCACAACCAGTAAGAAAATTGTAATAAAGGATCGGATCATGGTTAGGGTAATTCTGGATTAGGTTTAAAGGACAGGTCACTGAGGTTTTGGCGGACCTGATCCATAAATGCTTCTCCGGGATCGGTTTTCAACGTCCGATACCCGCTATCTTTTTCGAGCCACAGCGGATGTCCTTCAAAAGCAGTGTACTCATAGTGGCCGATTAGGTATTCAATCGGATATTTCTTAGCCAGGAAACGCACCAATAGCGTATTGGACTCAAGCTGTGCTTCGGTAAGCGGAGTCTCCGGGGTGCCTCCCACATTTTCGATCCCAATGGCGCAATGATTTAAGCCAATGGTATGCCGCGCCATGACGGTATCCGGTAACAGCTGATAAATCGTCCCGTCCTGGTCAACCAAATAATGGGCGGAAACATTCAGGGCCCCGGCTTGTTGTATGTCCCCCCTGGCGGAGGGCAGACGCTCAGGTTGAAAGGCCTCGAGGGAGCCTTCCAGTGTTGGAATGGCCGTCCAGTGAAGGACTACCATCCGGGGGGTAATAGCAGGTGTTCTGGCAGGCAGATCGTAGCGGGATTTTAAATATGCTATGGTAAGGGCCTGCCGATCCGGACCAAACGAAATCGGGCGTTCGACAATAACAGGTCGTGTACTGCCACAGGCCATGACGCCCAATAACAGGACAGATAAAGCGAATAAGGTATGTAACCTGAGTAATCTGTAAATTTTCCTTTTCATTGCCCCAATCAATTATCTGCCCGGAGACGGTCCAAACCCCAATCCTAAAAGTTCTATGGGCAAAACGAAAGTAGGTTATTCCTGTTAATTTTTCAACGGGGAATTCGATTCCGGTAAGGGAATATAACTCAGTTCCCCCTCCATCATCGGAAAGGATTTTTCCTTCCAGGCCAGTCTGGCCGCATCAATTTTGGATCGATCAGAGGAAACAAAATTCCAGTTGATATAGCGCTCCCCTTCAAGAGGTTCGCCTCCAAAAACCAATAAATGAGTCTGGGAATCACAGGAAACCTGGCAGGAGTCCCCGGGTTTTGAATACAGGATGCTCCCTACCGCTACCTCCTCATTACAAGCCCTGACAATACCACTTACCACAACGATGCCTATTTCTCCAGACACCCCTTTAGAAAGATCCAGAACGCTGGGCTGCCCTATCCGTAGTTCAAGGAAGAACATTTCTGAATAATGAGGTATGGGGGATTCCCTTCCGTAAGCTTTACCCGCAATAAGGGTATAGGAAACCGAATCCTGCTTCCATTGGGGAAGCTCAGACTTGTCCGCATGGAAAAATGCCGGTTCCATGTCCTCAAGATTCGAAGGCAATGCGATCCAAATTTGATATCCGTGAAGCGTGAAAACCGCCCCATTCCGCAATTCCTCAGGCGTCCGCTCCGTGTGTGTGACGCCACTGCCCGCCACCATTAAATTGACCGACCCGGGCTCGATGCGTTGACGGGTTCCCAGGCCGTCCCGATGCTCCAGAGTACCTTCGAAAAGATAGGTAAGTGTCGCAAGGCCAATGTGGGGGTGCTGCCCGACATCCATGTAACGTTCAGGCCCGAGCGCTACCGGGCCCATATGGTCTATAAAGATAAACGGGCCAATCATTCTTTTTTTACGAAAGGGCAACAACCGGCCGACAAGAAAATCGCCAATATCCCGGCTCCGTTCAGGGATGATCATACCGCTGTGTGACATAGTGTATTTGAGTATATTCGCTTCAGAAAGATACTGTAATTGAAATGAAAACAGGAATGCGGAAGCTAAAGTGGGTACTCCTTTTTGTACTCCTTCTGGGAATCGGGGTTTACACCCAATACCCGAAATTAACGATCATCAGCGGTTATACTGCCAAAAACATGACCTCCTCCGTTTTTGTGGCGGGAAGATCTGCTGAATCCGTCGTAGCAAGTGATCATGCTTCCGGGCTTATTTCACTGGCCACGGAACAGGTGGATCCCGAATCTGAAAGCGCATCGTCCAGCGTTTTTGGGATGCAGAAAAGACGGGCAGTCTACCGGAAAGGCCTTGGTGCGGTCCTGCTGCCAAAGGACACTGAAATACCGGAAACCTATCGTACCCCAGAGCGCAGGCAAACGCCTTCACCCCTGCCCTATCCCATCGGGCATGGCCAGCCTGCAGACACCCTGTTTCCGGAAGTGGATTACGAACAGCTGGAACGGGGCGTGGACCAGGCATTTGCCAACCCCGACCAGCAAAAGACCCGAACCCTGGCCATTCTCTATAAAAATCGGCTGCTTACGGAACGATATGCTGAAGGTTTTGGCCCGGAAACCCCAATTTTAGGATGGTCTATGACCAAGAGTATCCTGGCCACCTTATATGGTATTCTGGAACACCAGGGTCGCCTGGACCTTCTTGACAGGCCTGAAATCACTCAATGGAAGGCAGATGCCCGAAAAGAGATCACCTATAATGATTTGCTGCGCATGCAGAGCGGCCTCTCATGGGAAGAGGATTACACGCGTATTTCTGATGTTACCCGTATGCTGTTTTTAAGTGAAGACATGACCGTGCCCCAAATCGAAAAAGAATTGGTGGGCCCGATTGGAAAAACCTGGTACTATTCCTCGGGCACTTCGAACTTATTGTCGGGGCTGCTGAGAAAACACTTAAAAGACGATCAGGCGTATCTGAATTTCCCCTATAGAGAACTCATCGATCGCATCGGGATGTACACCATGGTCCTGGAAACAGATTTGGCGGGAAATTTTGTGGGATCATCCTACGGGTGGGCTTCTACCCGGGATTGGGCAAGGTTTGGTCTGTTATACCTGAATCGCGGGAAATGGGGACAGGATCAGATTTTCGATCCCTCCTGGATCGATTATGTTACCCGGCCCACGGATAATTCTGAAGAGGACTATGGAGCGCACTTCTGGCTAAATGCCGGAGGAAAGTATCCGGAGGCTCCATCCGATATGTATATGGCCAATGGATTCGAGGGACAACACGTTTTTATAATCCCCTCTAAAGATCTGGTGATTGTGCGGACAGGGCTGGCAGAAGATCCCGATTTCGACCTGAACGCCTTTTTCAGGGAAGTCCTTGCCGCCTTCCCATGACAGGATCCTCGGAATTAATCCTTCCCTGGCAGTACCATTCTACAGCTATTTCCAGTCTGACAACGTAATTACCGCTTTTCACAACAATTAGTTTTCCGGTAAGGCCTGCTGGCGTAAGTTTACATCGTAATCAAAAACAAATATCAAGTTTTTTTTCATTTTCATATAGTGTTCTCGTAAAAGAGTCCTGTCGATAAGGCAGGACTCTTTTTAGTTTTAGGAAAATCTGAACACTTACGGAATCCATTTGTCTTTCCCGAAATCCGGTTTCCGCTTCTCCAAAAATGCATTTCTCCCTTCCTTGGCTTCATCGGTCATATAGGCCAGACGTGTGGCCTCCCCTGCGAATACCTGCTGGCCAACCATGCCGTCATCTGTCAGGTTCATGGCGAACTTCAGCATTTTGATGGAGGTCGGAGATTTAGCGAGTATTTCCTGCGCCCATTCATAGGCAGTATCCTCCAGGTCTTTATGTGGAATAACCGCATTGACCATTCCCATGTCGTACGCCTGTTGGGCGGAGTAATTCCTCCCCAGAAAAAAAATCTCCCGCGCGCGTTTCTGTCCGATCATCTTGGCGAGATAGGCAGACCCGTATCCCCCGTCAAAACTGGTGACATCTGCATCAGTCTGTTTAAAGATCGCGTGTTCTTCACTGGCGAGGGTCAGGTCGCAAACCACATGCAGGCTATGACCGCCCCCAACGGCCCATCCCGGGACAACGGCAATAACGACTTTGGGCATAAACCGTATGAGCCGCTGTACTTCGAGGATATTCAACCGATGGTAGCCATCCTCCCCCACATATCCCTTGTGCCCCCGGGCCTTTTGGTCTCCACCACTGCAAAAGGCGTAGCCCCCGTCTTTAGGCGAAGGACCTTCTCCTGAGAGCAATACCACACCGATGGAGGTGTCTTCCTGTGCATCGTAAAATGCTTCGTAAAGTTCTTTGGTCGTCTTGGGACGGAAGGCATTGCGCACCTCCGGGCGATTGAAAGCTATACGGGCTACTCCATTTGCTTTCTTATAGGTTATGTCTTCAAAGGCGCCAACAGATTTCCAGGGTATGTTCTTCATGGTACAAAAGTTTTTGTGGACTGCAGATTAGGTTGTAAAGATACTATCCCCACCCAAATTAATCTTCTCCTTTTTCTTTGGCCTCGATCCATTTGGAAAGATAGCGCACCCTCCCGAAGGCCTCGTCCCGGAGCATATTTTCCAGGATTCGGGTTTCTTCCGGTACGACCTCAATGGGCTTTTCAAGCATCTCCAGAGCCTTAGTAAGCGGTGAAAAGGTGGTCATATGGTGTTTGGCCGCCTCCGTTTTTTGGATCGAAAGCGCGCGCTCCCATACCGTGGCATGGTTGTAAAGATGAACCGCCTTCCGGGCAAAATCATCGGCGGTGTCCGCCGAAAATGCGACTTTGCCCGATGTGTTCAGGATGCCCTCAAAGGCCATTGAAGTCCCCATAGTTGGCAGGCCGTGCCGGGCTGCTTCCAGCACCTTACCCTTGACTCCTGCCCCGAATCGCAGAGGTGCGATTTGTACCCTGGCCTTCCCGAATACTGTTTTAAGGTCCGGGGCCCAGCCTTTTACTTCAAAACCTTCTTCAGGCTTGTGGAGTTGCAGAATGTGCTCCGGAAGGTACGCCCCGTAAATCTGGAGTTTCCCTTTGGGAAGGAGGCTTCTGATCCTCGGCCAGATTTCGCCTTTTAGTTGTAAAATAGCGTCCAGGTTGGGCCGGTGTTTTCCATTCCCTATAAATACAAAATCGGATCGTCCGTCAAATGATTGTACTTTACCCTGTTCCTCTATAAGTGATCCAAAGGGGACGTAAACGAGTTTATTTCGAAGCAAGGGCACCTCGCCTGTGAGCAGTTCCATTTCCGGTTTTGAGATGATCAGGTTTAAGTCTGCCCGAAACAGGCTGGCAATTTCCCGATAAAACCTGGGGTCCCTAACCCAGTCAGAAGGACGCCACACCCTCCCCTTTCGAACCGCTTCTTCTCTGGAATACCTCAGGGAATGAAGGTCTTCCGTATCCAGTAACAGACGGGCATTTGGAAGGCAATCCCGTATCCGCCAGCTGAATTGCTCTTCGGTAAGGAACCTGTCAAAAAGAATGAGGGAAAACCTTCGGGCGCTGAGAAAACGATCAAATGAAGTATCGTTAAGCCGTATTCGCACCTTCTCAATTCCGAGAGATTCCAAATCCGCCTCATAAGCCCCAGGGCCCGCAGTACTGGCAAATGTGATCTGATACCCCTTCTGGAGAAAGCCCTGCAGGAGCCACATTATTCGCTGCCCGGCCGCCGTGGCGTTTGGCTCTGGCCAGGTGTAGCCAATTACCAGCAGCGATTTGGGGATGGTATCCGGCTCAGACATTTCTTAAAAGCTATAGACGGGCGGCAAAGAGCTGGGAGATCCGAAGTCGCAGTTTGCGTTCGTAATCCTCCTGTAGCCAGTCCCGGTAATTCTGCGTATTGTTCATAATGCAATAGGAATATTGCTTGATTCTGAAGTGAATCTCATCCTGCAGGGATTTGGCGAGGATCCGCGCATCAAAAATATCATTTGCATTCTCCACGCAAATACGGGCGTGCTGCTCGATGCTCTGTTCCAGAACCTCCTTGGACTTTCGGCCATTCGCGAAGGCTTCCTTATACGCCGCTTTGATGTCCATATCAATAGACTCAGAATTCTTGAACCGCTCCCGGAGTTCATCGGGCATGACGTAGACGAATTCCCGTTCGATTTCTTCATCATTGCGGATGTTTTCAAGGTAGAAGTCAGGGAAATGGAATATCTCCTGCCAGTCCACAGGGCCATCCCAGGGACCGAAGCGGGCGATATTATTCCCAAGGTCAATTACAGTAAATTCTTCCTTATCCTTAAGGATTCGGGAACCCCTCCCGATCATTTGAAAATACAGTGTAAGGGATCGCGTAGCGCGATTCAGAATAATGGTCTGCACGCTGGGTTCGTCAAAACCGGTGGTCAGGATGCTTACAGAGGTCAGGATGGCATCCGGTGTATTCGAAAACCATTCGAGAATTTCACTGCGCTCAGAAGCGGTATTCTTGTTGTCGAGATGCCTGATGGGGTACCCTGCCCTTTTAAAGATCTCATGTACGTATTTTGAGGTGTTTATCCCATTGTTAAAGATCAGGGTTTTGGTGCCTTTTGCCAACTCTTCGTAGGAGCTCACCAATTTGCCGAGCATCAACTGGTTGCTGTATAAGGCATCTGAAGAACGGACGGTGTAATCCCCGTTGATCCCCAGTTTAAGGGATTTCAGGCTGACATCGTTATTGTACATATTGGCCCTGGCCAAAAACTTCTTGGAAATCAGGGAGGAAATGGACTCGCCTACGATGAGCTTTTTGTAGTGGTCCTTCATGGGAAGCTTAATATTCGAACTAAGCGGGGTCGCGGTCACCCCCAGAATAATGGCCTTTTCGAAGTATTTAAAAAGTTTCCTGAACGAATTATAGTGGGCTTCATCAATGATCACCATACCTATACCATGCAGCTCGATAGCCTGTTCCTGAAGGCGATTATTCAAGGTCTCTACCATGGCGACAAAACATTGGTATGACTCCTCATCCGGGAGCTCTTTTACGTCGCTGTTGATGATTTTGTTGTGCACCCCGAAGCCTTCGAGCATCCGGGAGGTCTGTAAACTCAATTCAATCCGGTGGGTAAGGACGACTACTTTTTTGCCTGTCTCGGCGATATAGCGTTTGGCAATTTCAGAAAACACGACGGTTTTACCGCCACCTGTAGGCAGCTGATAGAGCAGGTTGATATCTTCCGGAGATTCCTCCAGAACCCCAAAAATCTTATTCAGATCCTGGAGTTGGTAATCGTAGAGCGTTTTTTCAGAATAGGCTGTTTTAGTCCCCAATACTTCAGTTTTTCACAGTCGAAGAGCCGGAAGGATTGTACAAACCGGATCAATTTGCAAAACTACTGGATTTTTATACTTTGACGAAATCCAATCGTTGGATAACCGAATAAATTTAGTAGCCCGCCTTGCGGGAGACCAGATTAGCCGGGGTATCACCCGTCAGAAGTTTGTTGTAATTCGAAAGGATTTGAGGGGCTACCGAATCAGGATGTGAAACACTGGCTATATGCGGAGTGATATGCACCGAAGGGTGCTTCCAGAACGGGTGTTCCCCGGGCAGGGGCTCATTGTGAAAAACATCCAGACAAGCCTCTGAAAGCAGCCCCTGGTCCAAAGCATGCAACAGGTCATCATCTACCAGTAAGGGTCCGCGGGCCACGTTGATCAGGCTGGCTCCAAAAGGGAGATTCCGGAATACCTCCGTGTTTAGGATTCCACGGGTTTGTGGGGTAAGGGGTAAAAGGCATACGAGCACCTCGGCCTGCTTCAAAAAATCAGTGCGGCCGGATATTCCGCTGTAGACCGGGAAGGCTACTTCGGGGGTGGAGTTTCGGGTCCACCCGACAACGGACATCCCAATGGATCTGAGGGAAGCGGCTACAACCAGGCCGAGCTCGCCCAGTCCCATGATGCCAACAGTGACTTCAGAAAACCTCTTATAAGCTTCAGGCTGCCATAGTGCCGAAGCTTCGTTGTATTTATAGCGCTGCAACCTTTTGAGTATCCCTGCGATTTCCGCAAGTACAAATTCGGCCATATCTGACGCCAAATACGGATCTACAACACGCATAACAGGGATTTCCGGGGAAATCGTCTCATCCTCCATAATAAAGTCCACCCCTGCACCCAGGCCGTGTATCCCCAAAAGATTGGGGAATGCCGACAAACTTCCGGGCGGGTGTTTCCAAACGGCGGCCATTTTAACCTCACCCGGGTCAAAAGCATCCCCGGGACCGTATACGGGAATGTCGGGCCTGTGCTTTTTCAGGGCTGCTTTCCATAGTCCTGTTTTTTCGTCATTTCTAAGAATTACAATTGCCATCGGCTACAAATTTTAAACAATGCTCTGATTCGTGCTTTTCGATTCCCGGGGAAGATAGCCCAGGGTAATGAGTTCTGCCCTGTCCCTGAGTTTTTTGAGAAATCCGTTCTTAAGCAACATGAGCGAATCGGAAATTTCACAAATACGTCCAGCATCATGATCGGATATGAGTATTCCCTTACCAGGTTGAACAAGGCGCAGATGATGCACAATCTGATCCCGGATCAGGGGTGCAAGTCCCTTGAAGGGCTCATCGAGAAGTACAAAACCTGCTTCGGAGTAGAGCGTCAAAAGAATTTCAACATAGCGCCTTTCCCCAACGGACATTTGGACTGCCTTCTTCTGAAGCAACGGCAAGAGAAAGGCATCTTCCTTCAGGCCGGCGGGCAACGCCCTACCGAGGTACAACTCAAACGCATCCCTGATCCTCACATGGTGGGGCAAAAACCCGTATTCCGGCAAGTAATTAATTTCTTTCCTGGTCTCTGCAGATCCCCGCAATACCTTATGATCCACTTTTACAAAACGCGAATCTGCAGAAACCGTTTTAAATATGATTTTAAACAGTGTAGACTTGCCCGAACCATTGCGGCCCATCACCCCTGCTATTTCACCGGTTTGGCACTTTAGATATACATCGCTGAGTATGATTTTATCCTTGTACCTTTTCCGGATACTGTCTACATGAAGGACACTCATAGGAGGAAAGATAACACCGTCAAAACCAGGCCAATTCCAAATGTTGCCATCCAAAGTGCCAATCGGCTAAAACCCAGGTTATAGTAGAATACATACTCATTTTCAGACCTGATTTCATAGGTGTAATAATGCAGGACCGGGGCGACAACTAAAAACACAAGTCCAATACCCCAGGGTTCCCGGAAAAGGAGTATCCCCAGCGCAATGGAAATGAGCAGGGCAGGCGGAACAATTCTTTTTTGGAATAAAATAAGGGGCTTAAGTTGTTTCATCACTGGTTCAGGAAGGGTCCAACTGTTCGACAAAGTCCAGGAAAAGTTCCTTATTCGGCCAGTTGGCCCGTTCAACTGCCAATGCAATCTCAGAGTATTGTCCGGCGTATTCCCCATAGATCCGGTGGTGAACCAAATGGGCACCCCATTCGCGAAACGACCTGTACATGCTTTTATAAAAGGCCTCCGGACACTTTTTGACTTTCTCATAACGCAATCCGGTTTCGAGATTAAATGCCATTAAATCCGCCTGTAGGGACGGGTCCACCCCCAGCTTTTTAAAGTGTTTCAGATACTTATGGGCTACGGAGCGCCGGGCCCTGGCCCGTCTGCGCCGCTTCGGAAAATACTCTTCGGCTATGCGGCCCATTGCCTCGGAGAGGAGTTTATCTTCCTTGGGGTTAAAAATGAAGTCGTAATAGGTCTTGACCTCGGGAAATCGCTCGTATAAATCGTGAATTTGTTCCCGAAGGGCATCCTTATCCAGTTGATCCGTATACGTTTTCAGGGCTCGCTTGCTCATCAGAGCTCAAAATAAAGCAGAATTCCGAACTAAAGGGTCTTTCCCTTGCCATTTTCTCACAAATCTTTGTGAAAGCCTCATAAATTATGTAAAACAAATACACCAGGCTTTTGGAAAAGATCAAATAATAATGTATGTTGAGAGAATCTTAACCCGTAATCCAAAAATACATACATGAGGCAACTAAAGATTGTCAAGCAGGTGACCAATCGGGAGTCCAAATCCCTTGATAAGTACCTGCAGGATATCAGCAAAATCGATTTAATAACAGCCAATGAAGAAGTAGAACTTGCACAACGCATAAAGAAAGGAGACCAGGTGGCCCTGGAAAAGCTCACCAAAGCAAATCTCCGATTCGTCGTTTCTGTTGCAAAACAATATCAAAATCAAGGACTTAAACTACCTGACCTTATTAATGAAGGCAATGTAGGCCTGGTTAAAGCTGCAAAGCGGTTTGACGAGACCAGGGGATTTAAATTTATATCCTATGCCGTTTGGTGGATTCGCCAGAGTATCCTTCAGGCATTGGCAGAGCAATCTCGTGTTGTTCGCCTTCCTTTGAATAAAATTGGATCCATCAATAAGATTAAAAAGACCTTCTCTTATCTGGAGCAGGCCCATGAGCGTCCCCCTTCTGCGGAGGAAATCGCCAAAGAACTCGATATGTCCATCAGCGAGGTCAAACAGTCCATTCGGAATTCAGGCCGTCATGTTTCCATGGATGCCCCCTTAAAAGAGGGCGAAGATTCCAATCTTTACGACGTGTTGAGGTCTGGAGAATCTCCCAGACCGGATAAGACCTTAATGCAACAATCGCTGAATACGGAAATTAACAGGGCTCTTGAAACCTTATCTCCCCGCGAAGCAGATGTCATCAAACTCTATTACGGAATCGGAGATCAGCAATCCATGACGCTTGCTGAAATTGGCCAGACCTTTGATCTGACCCGTGAACGGGTCAGGCAGATCAGGGAAAAGGCGATTCGAAAGCTGCGGCATCAGTCCAGGAGCAAGTTGCTCAAAGCGTATTTGGGTTAATTAAAAAATTGGTTAAAATGAAAAAAGCGGGCCTTTCGGCACCGCTTTTTTCGTTCACACACTAATAAACACTAAGAACAATTAAGTCTGCTTATGTCGAAATCTCCAAGGATTTCATTCAGACTCTGGATAAAATCCAGATAGGCTGCGCTGTTTTGATTTTCTTCTGCCATAGAAATTCGCTTTAGAAATAACCGATAAGGACTAGAGGTAGTCTACTTCGGCCAGTTTGTTTATACTTAAAATTTCATTCAATTCTTGAAGGAATGTTAGGTATTCCTCTCCGTAGGTTTCGTATAGCATAGCAAGATTGGGTTTTGAAATGCAAAAATACTAACGCCGATAAAGTCGACTCTCGTATAAAAATTCCGTTTTTTCCGACTATTTGATGGGAATTTGTGGTGAATACCCCATTTTTTGTGGCCAGAAGCCCCCATTAAAAGAAGACTTTTAAATCTGTAAGCGATAGTTCAGGCCTCCACTGACCACCCAGAAAAATGCACCGGATTCCAATAAATACTCCTGCCGCCCTACGCCGAATTGGGCCTGATACAAGTGCTTTCCTTTACCCGGACCGAACTGATATTCAAAAAACAACTGTTGGGATTCGAGAAATAAAACGGATTCGGCCTGCAGCACATCTCCATTAAAGAGTTGACGCAGTTCAGGGCTATAGCCAAAGGAGGCCGTAAGCCCGAGGTAATTGAAATTGTTTGTCAGATACTTTCGCACCGTCATCGTACCGGAACCTACCGGTCCCCTGCCGCCGACAATACTCAAATAAGGCCGGATGCTGAGGTAATAATTCCCTCTGTATATTCCCACGGATGCAGTCAGCAACGTTGCGTTCACATTGCGGAAATCGAGGAATCTGGCCCCCAATGAGGTCTCCATTGCTTTGGGCAGGTTTGCGTAAACCTCCAAAGCCCCTTTGTGATTCGGATAGAGTTCGGAGTCCGAAAATCCATAATTCACATAGGCATAAAAGGTGTTTGAAAGGGTCGGATAAAGATCGAGGTCGTATTGGAGGGCATCCATTCCAAAGCGATTGCTGTAATTGACCCTTGGAATTACTTTTCCGTATTTGGTGTTGCGCTGATATTCCAGGCTGGTATACATCATCGGGTCATAATACGCATCAAAGGCCTCCAGGCGATTGTAAATTGCAATCCTGTTCTTATAATTAGGCGCCTCTTCTTCTACTTCTGCCAGGGCCTCATCCGCCCTGTAGGTTCCCATGATTTCAGCCCTTAACTTGCTGATCGCCTCATTTTCTCCGAGGTAGTTCAGCGCCTTATTGGCCAGTCCTAGCGCTATGGACCTGTTTCCCGCCTGACGCTCGTTGTATATGGCCGAAATCCAGGCATCCTCATTTTTTCGGTCTCTGGATGTAATCCGGTTTAAGTGTTTTCGGGCCCTGGAATAATCCCCCTCCCAGCGATAGGTATTGGCCAGTAAAGTCTGGGCATCCGAATAACGTGGATACGCTTCCAGGATATCTGTCAGGAGCTGTCTGGCCTCACGCCCATTCCCCTGAAAAGCCAGCCCCTGTGCTTTTGAGAAAACAGTTTCAGGATTCATGGCTTCCTCCTGCCCCACCACACCCATAAAGGGGAACCAGAGCAATACCAAAGTGAAATTGAATAATTTATGATTGATTATTTTCATCGTTTTAGGTTTCAGGAAACAGGGAGGTTTACGGGGTCCAGGCTCAATCCAAGTTCCGGTTCGGCACGGGATTCCTGCTTCATTTGTTCCGCGCGATGCAGCTTCTGCTGCAAGACTTTATTCTCTTTAAAATGCCTGTCTATATGGGATTTTAAGGCAATACTTCTTTTGAAATCCCCACCCCAGTAATAAGTATCGAGCAATGCCGCATAGGCATCCTCATAATGCGGGTGCTTTCGTATGACTTGTTCAAGGATTCCCGCAGATTTCGAAAATTCGCCCTCCCAGGCCAGGATACGTCCCAAAAGAATTTCCGCATCTACATGTGAGGGTACCTCTGATAAAATGTACTGACAGAGTTCTATTGCTTTATAGTATTCCCCTTCATGTGCCAAATCACGGGCCAATTCGAAAGCCCTGTCGTAGTCACGTCCCCGAAAGGTGCTTTGAATCCGAAGCAGTTCCCTCTTTTCAGCCTTCGGATAAGGTAAGTAGCCGTTCGGATGGCCTGAAAATGGATCAGTGATATAACCTGCACCATGGGCCATCCCGGAAATTGCCCCCGGATGAATCAGCGTACCTCCTTCATTTCGATACCCTTGCCAAACCTGGGTTTCTTCCAGGCGATAGATTTCTTCCAGTGGGTCCGGGCTGATTGCATAATGGGTGTTATCCTTTCCTGAAGACTGAAGCGGGATGGTTTTTTGATACCAATCGACCAGGGCGTATTTGGTCTTATTCGCAGTCAGTGGAGCGGATTGCGCCAGTAAGGTTGCCAGAAAAAGCGAAAAAACCGCCAGGGTAAACGGGTACACGCGTCCCATCCATAATTGCATGGGGGCACTCAACTTATACAACCCGTAGAAGCATAACCCAAGTGCCACACATACGGACACAACGGGTAAAATCAAAGAAGATGACGTCTTTGTAAGCTCCAGGACCGCTGCCAAATTGGTGCCTGGCATTTCAAACCGGGTTACAAAAAACACCGTAAGAATTCCTTCCACCAATAAGCATCCGGTGAGCACTACCCCGGTAACATAGAGCCCCAATCGAGGTTTGAGTGCTTCGAGCGCATTAAAGGTAAAATACAGGAAGAGCGATAATAGGGCTGTAAACCCCAGATGCTGGGCAGCGAGGATAATTAGGTTGATTCCGGCAAAGGAATCCAAAACACCCTCCGAATACAGGCTGATTTGCTGATAAATCCCAAGCAATAGCAAGCTGGCATAGAATGCGAGAATTAGCCGGGTATAGTCTCCCATCCCCTTTCGCGAAGTCGCCATCTGTTTTTGAATATCCTTTTCCATGGTTTTATGCTTTAGCAAATCCCTTGCGAACCTGAGTTCCCCATCCGGCAGGCACCCTGAATAATTTTTTATAATTCCCCTGAACAGAAGACCAAACTACAATGGGCTGGAATAAGATCGGCTCGAGGAAGGCACAGGCGATTAGCAGGAAAACATCCTTTGTTCGCTGGTACTGATTGTAAGACCATACTTCCCATAAAATGGCATAGAGCGAAAACATGACGGCAAAAGAGTAGACCGCCAGGGTAATCGCCAGGAAAAATTCGAAATAGAGAATCCCCATGGCCCAGAAGAGTATAATGGTCAGGAATCCAAAGAATTCCAGCAAAGGTGACAGCCATTCGTAGAAAAACCAATAGGGATAACTCAACATTCCCAACCTGCCGAAACGGGGGTTGAAAAGCATATCCCGATGCCTGCGAAGCGTTTCCAGGGTACCACGGGACCACCTGTCACGCTGGTTTACAAGGGTTTTCAGGTTTTCCGGGACCACGGTCCAGCAAAGGGGGTCCGGTAGGTACTCAATGGTGTAAGGCAGTCCCTTTTCATGCATATGCCTTCTCATGCGAAAGACGATCTCCATATCCTCTCCAACCGTATCGGTGTCAAAGCCGCCTACGTCCACAGCGATCTGCCGGTCGAAGAAGCCAAAGGCCCCCGAGATGATTAGCAGGCTGTCCAGACGTCCCCAACCCATCCTCCCAAGAAGAAATGAACGGGTGTATTCCAATAACTGAAATCGAGCCAACCAGCTTTTTGGAAGCCGGATTTCTTTGAGTTGCCCCTCGTCTATTTTACAAGAATTAGCTACGCGCAACACACCTCCAACGGCGATTACCCGTTTTCGGGATCTTTGGAAAAAGGCGCGCACTACATGGAGGAGCGCATCCGGATGCAGAAGGCAATCGGCATCTATACAACCGATATACTTGCTCTCGGACAGGTGAATTCCCGTATTGAGTGCATCGGATTTTCCACCATTTACTTTATCGATTACGGTCAGCCGCGAAAATGAAGGATTCGTGGATTTATAGATTCCCTTAATCGGTTTTGAGGGCCATTCCGAGTCCATTGCATGTGGCTTCTTAACAAGATCATAGGCTTCGACCAAACGTTCGAGGGTATCGTCCCGACTTCCATCATTCACCACCATAATATCGTACTTCGCATATCTGAGGGCGAGGAGTGAACGCACATTGTCGACGATCGTAAGGGACTCATTATAGGCCGGTGCGATTATCGTAATACTTGGAGCCATGGGGGTATCCACTAACCTGGAAATATCCCCGATGCTGTGTTTCTTTCGGTAGTGTATAGAACTTCTTGAAGAAAGATATCCAATGGTCGAGAACAGCGTAAAGAGTACCAGGGCAAACACCATAAAAACGATGTTGATGTACTCAATTCCCATTTGAAACAGATCGTTATACATCGCTCTTATTTTTAGTGCCCTTTATCTGGTTGAGCAATCGGTAATAGCCGTTTTCAGATTCCGGATAAAGCGTATCTTCGGCTTCATCTTCACAAGGAAAACTAAAATCAGGATCGGGGGAGAAACTAAAATATTCATCTTCTGAATCCTCCGAGACTTCGCCGGATTCGACCTCTGCTTCCGTATGGGATGAAGGTTCCCAAAGTACCTTCCCCGGTGGGTTTAAATTGGCTTTGGGATCTTGTTTCATGCGTTTTTTCAAAAGCACAAAACTCCTTTTGGCCTTTTTTTGTATGCTTCGGTCGGGATCTGTAAATAGCCCTTTTAGGAATAGCAGCTCTTTCGGGCCACCTACTATGTGAATCTCATCCAAAAGGATGAGTTTTGATTCGGTATCATAGGACCTGAAGAATTCTTCAAAAATGGAGAAACAGCCAATTTCAGAATCCGTATGGGAAAGTTCGTGTCCACCATCCAATTCATTCCTGGCCTCTTGAATTTCTTCCGGTTCCACTATGAATTCCGGTAAAAGATCCGATAAAGGCAAGGCTTCATCAAAATCACCCGATTCGATGAACTCAGGGGGTTCCTCTCCGCCCAAGACCGGAACAAATTCCGTTTCCAACACATGCTCAGTCTCCCGCAATTCCTCTAACAGTATTTCTCTTAGAACCCCCAGATAGCCCGTTGATCCAGCCAATGACTCTATTTCAACTTCCAGTTCCCGAATCCATTCAGGGGTCAGTGTGCCAGGTTCCATGTCATACGGTTTTTTAATTTGGTCAACAATAAGTGGCAGGAATCCATCATCTGGTTGTGAGGACGAAGCCTTCACGGGATCCTCCCTAAGGATATCCAGGAGTTCTTCTATAATACAATCCTCAAATACGGATTCGTGTTCTTCGGTCCACATTTCAAGCGGGATGTCATCTGGTGTTTCCGACAGGAGCTCCTCAAACGAACTGCTGTTCCTTTCCGTTTGCAAATCCCCTGAAGGTATTGTGAGTAACGAGGCAGAGAAATCCGGCCTGAGTGTATTGATCAATTGGGGTTCTGAAGAAAACAGATTTAAATCGTCATCGGATTCCACAAAAGCATCCTGGGGTAGTTCAGCAGGGATTTCAGGATCTTCTTCGCTGGGTTGGGATGTCCAGAATTCAAATTCACCCTGTGCGGCAATACCAGGTAAGATGTCCGCGGACTGCAATGTATTGATTACCATGCCCGCCTTTGAACGTACCAGAAAGGATTCATCCGAATCCGCCTGTATCTGCAACCATGGAATATCCCTGGAATTTCCAATGGTTTCAAGCGTGCTCAGGATATGAATTTTTATTTCAGCCGTGGCATTTTCAAAACAAGCTATAAGGGCATTTCGCGCCGGCACGTATCTGAAGTCACCTATGCATTCCAGAGCAGCGATCTGAATGCGTTCTGATTTGTGATGCAAGAACATCAAAAGTGCCTGTTGGGCGTCGGCCTGTTTAAATACCCGGATAAGGCGGAGAGAAAACAGGACCACATCCTGGTTTTCCGATATCAGCCAATTCCTGAAACTCGGCGGCGTATAGGCTGATTTCGAAGTCAGAATTTCCATTATCCTGACTTGCTGCCATTGGGAAATCGGAAAGCGCGCTGTATCCAGAAAGTATTTTATACCCTCCTCTTTCAAGCGTATTGTGGCTAATTGAGCTTGTTTGCGTACAATACTATTCTTGCTGTTGATATGCTCTTTTATGGCATCATAAGCCTGTGAAACCTGCATTTCAGTCAATTCAGAAATCGCACGGGAGACCTTATCCCACTTGCGGCTTTCCAGGTGCCGCAGGGGTTGATCGTGTAGGTCAAAATGCTGATACAACTCGGAAATTCGCGACCGGGTGGCCGGCAGTGCCTCCCGCTGCACCTCCAAAATGATTTCTGTGATGACACCCCGATCAACCGGGTTTTTAAGCAGTTGTCGAATCTCCATTTTCATCCAGAGTAAATCCGACTCATTTTCGGAGGCTGACTCTGTCTGTTCCAGGAGATAATTGCGAATTACGGGTTCCAGGGCAGCTTTTCTTGTGCTCACCAGGTGACTTTTCGAAACCAAGCGGTTTCTGAAATAAAAAATCATCAGGAAACAAAAGCCCGCCAAGCCCCCGAAAATCATCACGAGTTGCCAGAGAAAATCCGTCTTAATGGCCAAAACCTCCATTAAGGATACCGTCTGAACTAAGTGTATGCTGTATATCATAATTTCTGTATTCTTCAGCCTGTCCAATCGAGGAACAAACTTTTATGTTGTGGCCGAACCCTTAGTGTACATCTGAAATACTCAGAACTTTCTTGGGGCGGCTTCAACCTTCTTTAATCGCGCGCGTCCATATAGCGTTCCAGCGCATCGGCGACTTCCGGATATCGGTCCAGGTAAACGCTGAACGAACGGATGATTTTATTTTCATCCACACCCTCCACCGAAGCCTTACGGATTTGTGACACAGCGGGTATGAGGCTATGGGCCTTTATCATTTCCAGGGCGATCAATAGCTTTTCGGCCCCTTCTCCGATCCCGCTGTAATCCTGGCGTTTCAACCCTATTCGAGTTCGGCCGGCGAATTCCAGCATGCCGTTTCGCAATGCCCTGATCAGGATATGCATACTCTGGACATCACCCTTGCATTTGGATTCGAGATAACTCAGATCTACTAGCCCGGTCCCAGCAGTGGCTTCCCCACCCGTAACATCCAATGAAGCGGCTTGAACAGGAGCCCCTGCCCTTAAATTCTTTAGTTTATTAAAGAGTGCTTCCTGGGTGAATGGTTTTAGAATTACTTCATCGACACCGGCTTCTTTCAGCTGAAGCCCTGAGGCTTCATTTATATCACCTGACAGTGCCAGTATTGGAAAATTGCGGATGTACGAATTGGCATGAGACCTGATTTCATCCAGTGCCTGCATGTCTTTTTTACTTTGGATCCGAAGGTCCAGCAGTAGCATATCCACGGGTTGCGTTTCGAGTAACCCAATTCCCTCCTTCACAGTGGCAACTGTAAAAACGGCGCAACCCATGACCCCAAGCTGGTGCTGCAGTAAATCCAGGTTCAGGGTGTTGTTCTCCATTATAAGAATACGTTTGCCTTTTAGGGCATTCGTAAAGTCTTTAGAATTCGCTCTGGCTGCACTGATTTCTTTTGCAGGTTTTACAGGACCAAAGGGCAGTGTAAACCGAACCTTTGTGCCCTTTCCTTCCCGACTGGATATCTCAATTTTCCCAGCATTTTTCGCAAGGAGTTGTTGTACGATGCTCAAGCCAAACCCGGTTCCTTTTGCCGCTAAATCCATGGCCTGCTTTCCCTGGTAATAAGGGGTGAATACATGGGGTAATTCTGCCTCGGGAATCCCAATTCCCGAGTCGGAAATTTCAACCCTTAATTCCTGTAGCTTCTCGTTTTTTAAAGCGTTTGCTGTTATATGGATCCTTCCAGATAGGGTATACCGGCAGGCATTTTGAATGATATTCATAAGGATGCGCCTAAAATCTGAGGGATTACCCACCAAGCACTCATGCAGTCCATCCTCCAGATCCATACCAATATCCACGGGCTTATCGAGGATTTGAAGCCTCGCATAGGCTGCTGCTTCTTCCAAAATCCGAGCGGGAGAAAAAGGAATTGTTACGGCTTGTCCGCCCCCGTTTTTCAGGCGGTAAAAAGCCCCAAGTTCCTCCAGGGTTTCCGCCATAGATTCGGAAGCCATATGCATAGAGGCCGCAATGGATTTATAAGGTTCCGCTATGGGCGCCTCTGAAAGTATCTGTGTGAACCCGAGTATCCCGTGCAAAGGATTGCGAAGGTCGTTCCCTATGGCTTCGAGGGCTCCCTCGTATTGCTGATGTGTGGTTTTAGGGCTGTTTTCTGAGGGTATCGTTCCTTTTCGCGCAGGATCCCATATACGGGTTTCAAGCTGTTTCCGGAATATGTCATAGGATTTTTTAACGGTTCGCGCTTCAGCCGCAGTCATTTTTTCAAAGGAATAATCCTCGAGTGCAAGCTGAAGGTCCGTAAGGTGTTCCAGGAGATCTTTCGATGTAATGGGCATATTCTAGGTTTAACTGCAAATTTTATCGGTAAAATGCATTCACTTCCTAAAAATCAATATTTGTGTACCCGTGAACAATTAAATGTTCCCTATCTTTCGATTCTTGTTGTCAAACCCGATTAATTGTAGGTAAAATCAAAACCACCATGCGCATTTACTCCCTTATTTTGAGCATGTTATTGCTTGTAGCGTGCCAGGAAAAAGACCAGAAAAAACCCGAATTGTCTATGGAAGAAGAAGCCCTAAGGATTCACAATAAAGTGATGACGGTAGACACACACGTCGACATCAACGTCCGGAACTTTACCGATAGCGTTAACTATACCCAGCGCTTAAATACCCAGGTAAACCTTCCTAAAATGGAAGAAGGCGGGCTGGATGTCGCCTGGTTTATCGTGTATACGGGGCAGGATACCCTGACGGATTCAGGATATGCGAAAGCAGAAGCGAATGCCCTCGGAAAATTTGAAGCCATCCACCGCCTATGTGAAGAAATTGCGCCGGATCGTATAGGCCTTGCTACAACCTCCGCCGAGGCGCGTGAAATCTATAATTCAGGTAAGAAAGTTGCCATGATTGGTGTTGAAAACGCCTATCCCATGGGAACCGACCTCGCCAATTTTGAAAAATACCACAGCTTGGGTGCCCGCTATGTTTCTCTGGCCCATAACGGACACAGCCAGTTTTCCGATTCCAATACCGGAGAAACTGATGATATATGGCTTCATAATGGTTTAAGTGATTTAGGCAAAGAGGCTGTTGTTGAGATGAATAGACTAGGGATCATGATTGATATTTCGCATCCGTCCAAAGAGGCGAATATGCAGATGCTAGCCCTTTCCAAAGCGCCGATTATCGCGTCCCACTCTTCGGCCAGGGCCCTTTGCGACCACAGCAGGAATCTCGACGATGATCAATTGTTACGCCTTAAAGAGAATGGTGGCGTTGTGCAGACTGTGGCTTTAGCGGGATATGTCAATAAGGAGAAAAGTGCTGCCCGGGATGCTTTTATGAAAGATATTATGGAAGAGGTTGCAGATTCCCTAGGAGTAACGTGGTACGAGCGTTCTGAGTTCCGAAACCTCTCAGAAGCAGAACAGGAGGCTTTTATAGCCGTAATCCCTCAAGTGACCTCTATTGCGGATGAAATAGCTGCAAACCGGCCGGACACCCCACCCGCAGTTGATGTTTCCGATTTTGTGGACCATATCGACTATATGGTAGAGCTCATAGGGATTGATCATGTGGGCATCAGTTCAGATTTTGACGGGGGTGGCGGAATTCAGGGATGGTCAGATGCCTCAGAAACCTTTAATGTTACCCTGGAACTCGTGAGCAGGGGTTATTCCGAGGAGGACATTGCCAAGCTCTGGGGCGGGAACCTGCTCCGGGTCCTGGATGAAGTTCAGGCTGTTGCCGAAAACTGGCCTGCGGATTAGGACTCGGACTCCAGTCGGTCTTTTACATACTCGACTTTTGTTTTCCCGTGTACTTTGGGTTTCCCCTCGGCATCCAAAACAACGAAAATCAGCTGATCTACCGTGGCAATGGCCTCTCGGGTCAGCTTATTGCGCACTTCGGATTTCAAGGTAATGGAAGTTGTTCCAAAAGAAATCACTTCAATGCCAATCTCAATAATCCCCCCCTGACTAACAGGATTGATAAAGTTGATCTCCGACATATACTTCATTACACAATTCTGATCCTCAAGCTGAATGATGCTGTAAAGCGCCGCTTCCTCTGTAATCCAGGACAACAGGCGACCTCCGAAAAGCCGGCCATTGGCATTCAGGTCTTCAGGTTTGATCCATTTTCGGGTATGAAAGCGCATAGGTTCTAAATTGGTTTAAAGGTAACGCCAAAAACCCGGGAGTGTTTGCCGCAATATGGAGAATGGCCGATTTTTCTCAAATCCTAAAAATTGTTAAGCATACAATAAACTTTTCCTAAACCAAGGTCTGTTATAATTTGTTTCCACTAATTTAAAGGAGCCAATTAATAGCAGCGCCATGCAAGTTTTAGTTAAGTATTTAATCCTTATTACCCTGATTGTGCTGAAAACGCTTTTATGATACCCAATAATTGCACGCTACCATCAAAGTCAGGTAATTGGAAGTTTGAAGGGTCTAACACACAGTGAAACCCAGGCCGGTCAGCACACGCCCAGACGTGTTTATAAACCCGTTGACAACTTCTTGACCCCAGCATGCCTCACCACGAGCTTTTGGCTAATTTTAATCAAACACTCCCATCATGAGTTCTCGCTCCACCGATTTGATTCGAATCAGACCGGATTTGTCCTCCTCGTTTCGCACACAGGCCGATACCACAAACAACGAACAGTTTCAGAACGGCACGCTCAGGCCCGTCATTAAATTTCAGAATGACCTCCTATTGGCTGCCTTTCGGAATTATGCTGTGAAACACAAAGGACAGTTTTTCGAAATGTCCCAGGAAAAAAAAGTGAAGTATATCGAGAATGCCATTCAAAAGGATATTAAGTTCCGCAATTCTCTTAAAGGCATGCTGATCGGCCAATTTACACTGGAAGAATACGAACGTTATATCCAGAACTCCTCTGCGCTGAATAAACGGATGATGCAGATGGTTATCGAACGACTGAAGGACCAGATGCAACTCTTACACCCCCCTTTAATCCAATATTGATTCGCCGTTCAGGTCTGTGGTCAGGATTTCGCTCATCAAATCAAAAAACGGCCTGATTTCCCGGTATGAGGAACTGATAATCTCCGGAAACACGGAGGCCTTTACTTCTTTATCCGTAAAGTTACGCGTGAATATAAATTGTTTTTTGCGAATCAATTCAATATTGGGATGTTCCCTTTCGAAACCTTTTGGGGCAGTTTTTACTGCATCGCCCTGCAGATCTCCCCAGACCGATTGAAATTCAGGATTGTCGATCACCCGTTTAAAGGGCTCTGCGTCCAGTTCGAGTTCTTTGCGGATTCTCAGTAAATCCTCCTTATTCGGATCCCAGAATCCGCAGGCAATAAAGGACGCTCCGGGTCGAATCCTCAAATAATAGCCACCCCGTCGCTCGGCCCCGGATCTGGAAAATGAAACGGCAAAATGGGGTTTGTAGGGAGTTTTATCCTTTGAAAAGCGAAGGTCCCTATGGATTCTGAACAATTTCATCTTTTCGATTTCATCGTGGCTCTGCAATGCCATTTTTTGGGCTTCGCTGAATTGCAGCATGGATGAGCGCGCTGCCTCATAGGCCTTGCGATTGGCCTCAAACCATTCACGGTTATTATTTTTCCCCAGTCCTTTTAAAAATCCAAGTATTTCGTTTGAAATCAGCGGTGTTTGCATGTATTTGAATTTAATACGGGCCACCTGCCTTCGCCGGGCCTGCTTACGTCCTAAAGTTAACGGTTTTTCAACAGGTCTCCACAGGATTATTAGATACCTTTGAGATGTAGAAACGGTAATTATGGATTTAGATCAAATCATCACTGAGATTAAAGCCTGCAAATCTGAAAATCCGCTGCGATTTCGCCTGAAACGCCTGATGGAGTCTTTTACGGATCGGCTTTTTCTTATGCTTTTTGACTGTGAAACCCGTGTGGCAACGCAGATTAAACCCCTTGAAAGCGAATTTGAAGCCATTCTCCTGCTTTGCGGTTGGGAGTCCAACCCACCGTGCCGCGACCTCTGGAGGACCTATATGGCAGAATTACCTGAAATTCTGAGGATGCTTAAACTGGACGCCGAGGCGATAGCCGAATGCGATCCCGCTTCGACTTCAAAAAAGGAAATATACCTCGCTTATCCCGGATTTTACGCCACAGCTATTTATCGTCTGGCACATCCGTTCTATCGCTACGGGTTGCCGCTGCTTCCCAGGCTGATGACGGAATATGCACACAGGCAAACCGGGGTTGACATCAATCCGGGTGCACAGATCGGCGAGTCTTTTTTCATCGACCACGCAACCGGTGTTGTGATTGGGGAAACGGCTAAAATTGCAAACAACGTCAAGGTTTACCAGGGTGTTACCCTGGGTGCACTCTATGTCGCCAAAGACCTGCAGAAAACAAAACGACATCCTACGATCGAAGATAATGTAACCATTTACGCCAACGCTACAATTCTGGGTGGCAAAACGACCATCGGTGCAAATTCCACAATCGGAGGAAACGCATGGATTACACAATCGGTACCCCCGAATTCAAAAGTGTACCACAATCCTGAAATTCATATTAAAACTGAAGAAGATGCCCTTTGATATGTTTGACCTGATCGGCAAGACCCCCCTTGTAGCTTCCAGAAAGTTATTTCTAAAGCCCGGGGTCACCCTGTTGTTTAAATTGGAAGGACAGAACCCCGGAGGAAGCGTTAAGGACCGGGCTGCGCTTAATATGATCCGGTCGGCCCTTGAAAGAGGTAGCATTCACAAGGATTCTAAACTTATTGAGGCTACAAGCGGGAACACCGGAATAGCACTGGCAATGATCGCCAGCCTTTTCAACATGGAAATTGAGCTCGTTATGCCCGAAAATGCGACCCGGGAACGGGTTCAGACAATGCGCGCATATGGCGCCAGGGTAACCCTTACTCCCGCTGAGGAAGGGATTGAAGGTGCGCGGGATTTTGCCGAAAAGCGCGTGGAGCAAATGGGGTACGTGATGCTGGATCAATTTTCAAACCCCGATAACTGGAAGGCCCATTACCAAACAACCGGACCCGAAATCTGGAGGGACACCATGGGAAGCGTCACACATTTTGTGTCTTCCATGGGGACTACCGGAACCATTATGGGTACTTCTTCCTATTTGAAAGAACAAAACCCCAATATTTCTATCATCGGCGTCCAACCGGATGGAGATTCAAAAATTCCAGGAATTCGAAAATGGCCCGAAGCCTACCTGCCACGGATATTCGAACCCTCAAAAGTAGACCGGATCATTGAGGTTAGTGAAACCCAGGCACGCGATACTGCCAAAGCGCTGGCGGTACATGAAGGGATTTTTGCGGGTATGAGCAGTGGAGGGGCCACAGCGGCGGCTATACAGCTCGGGCAGGAACTCGAGCAGGGCACCATTGTTTCCATAATCTGCGACCGGGGGGATCGGTATCTTTCCTCTGATTTATTTGAATAAAAAAACGCCCGAAGGCGTTTTTTTTATTTATATAATTATGTCGACTAGGCCAGTGTCGGCTCCTTTAGGAATTCAGCGTCGGCGCGGTTCCAGGCGGCCAGCATCCAACTCGTTTTTTCTAACTCCCGAATATAGGCTCCGATCAGGTCTATAGTTCCTTCATCTCCTGCCTTTTCGGCCTTTTCAGAGGTTTCGTACATCCTTTGAATGAGGATCTGATGCGCTTCGAGCAAATCCCTGACCATTTCTGAATCTGATAAATTGGATTTTGATTCGCCAATAGAGGCTGCTTTGAGGTAGTCACTCAAATTGCTTAACGGCCGGTAGCCCAGAGTGAGTACCCGCTCAGCAATTTCATCTATTTTAGTTCGGGCGTCAGTATAGAGTTCTTCAAACTTCTCATGGAGCTGAAAGAAATTGCGCCCGTGTATGTTCCAGTGAAAATTTCGCAGTTTTTGATAATAGAGATGGTAGTCCGCCAACAACTCGTTCAAAGAGGCGCCAACAATTAATAACTCTTCATCTTTATTTTTCAAATAATTCATAATATATCTATAGGATTTATAAGAAGGGTAACTCCCCTCCTTTGGTTAAACTTACACTATATAATATATTATTTATTTAACTAATATCCAGTTATTTAACAATTTTAACGCTTATTAAGAAATCGATAAGTATTTACAGCCAATCCTTGCGTTTAAAATAGACCAGAAGGACTATAAAGACCCCGAGCATCACTCCCAGGATAGCAAAATATCCGTAGTTCCATTCCAGCTCAGGCATGTTCTTAAAATTCATTCCGTAGATGCCCGCAATAAATGTGAGGGGAATAAAAATACTCGCCATTATGGTCAAAACCTTCATGACCTGGTTCATTTTGTTACTCACCTGGCCCATATAGAGTTCCATTAAACCAAAGGCCATTTCACGCTGTATATGGAGTGTTTCATTAATTTCAATGGTATGGTCCAGGATGTCCCTGAGAAAAACCTTCGTATCCTTCGTAATCAATGGGGATTCCGTTTCGATAAGTCGTGCGATAAGTTCGCGGACGGGGGCCATAGACTTCCGGATTTTCAGGATATCCTTTCGAAGTTGCTGGATTTCGTAAACGGTTTCCTCCCTCGGATTTGTATAAACGACCAGTTCCAGAGCGTCCAGTTTTTCTTCCATGGTTTCCAGCACCATAAAATAATGATCAATCACGGCATCAATCAGGGCGAAGAAAAGATAATCACTCCCCCTGCTCCTAATCCTGCCCGTATGTTGTTCAAGCCGGTTGCGAACCCCGTCGAAAATATCATCTTCAATTTCCTGATAGACAAAAACCCGACCCGGCTTTAAAACCAGCGCGAGGTGTTCTTTTACGATACGACCCTCCTTATTGGGATAAAGCATTTTAAGAACCACAAAAATGTACTCCGTATACTCATCAATCTTTGGACGACTCTCGGTATTAACGATATCTTCCATCACCAGAGGATTCAGGCCGCTCACTTTGGCGAGATTCAGCATGGAGGCTTCATCATTGAGACCTTTTATGGTAAACCACTGGGTTTTGGTTGTCTGTGCACCTATATCCAAATCCTCTGAAACCTTTACCTCTTGTTTCACTAAGTCGGAGTCGTCGTAGGCGATTAAATTCAGTGAGGATTTCTTCGCTTTTCGTTGTCCTATATAGGTTACAGTTCCCGGAGCCTTACCGAGCTTAATACTCCGCTGGCCTTTTGGTCGCTGAAGCGTTTTTATCATCTGGAGGGTTGACTTTGCTTGTTTTCTCATCGGTACATTCTAAAAATCGTTTACATTGAAAGGTCCATTTGGACATCCGTTAAATGCAGGCCGGATGCGGGAGCAATGCGCTTTACAGGCGGGGAAATCCCATTTAGCAGCGCATCCCGGAGCGCTTCTTCATCAACTTCCCCCCGACCCAGAGCGACAAGGGCCGCCATCATTAAACGCACCTGGTACCGTCCAAATCCGGGACCTGTAATTTCCAGATAATACGTATTTTTCGGGAAAAAGCTGGCTGTCAAAGCAGTATTATGGCGTACTTCACAGGATATTATTTCCCGAATCAGGAGCGTGGCAGGACTCGGCTGGGCGATAAATCCTTTAAAATTATGGGTTCCTATGAAAAGGGCAGCCCCATCGATCATTCGTTCGAGGTCCAGCGGTCCCGGGAAGTAGCCCAGAAATGGTGCGCAATAGGGATGAGGTTTGGATCCAAAACAGAAATAGTATCGGTACGTTTTGGAGTTACTGTCCCGTATTGCGTTGAAGTCTTTCGCAACCGGGATTGCCGATTCCAGCAGAATATCCGCGGGTAAATTCCGATTCATTTCTTCAACAAACTCAGGAAGTCCGGCAAGGGGCTTCCCTTTAAGAAGCAGTTGTGCCGCAAAGTGGTTTGCGGACACCCGGGCATCTGTGCGCCCTGCCCCCAAGAGTTTTACAGATCTGCCAGGAAGTACAAAACCCAATGTCTTTTGTACCATCCCTTCGATAGATTTCACCCCGGGTTGCTGCTGCCAGCCCTGGAACCTAAATCCCAGAAAGCTCAGGCGAAGTAAATAATAGTGTTTCCCTAATTCGGTCATTGGAGGTATTCCATGAGAGGAAAGATATCAATTTGTCTTCACAAAAAGGGACAGATTTCAATTCAGGAGGTATCCGAACCGGCTTTTCGAATTTGACTACTGCCCAGGCCCTGCATTTCACAACACTTTGGGCGTGCTTGACAACAAGACCAGCCGTTCATCGAATTCCCTGAAATATCCCCGACAAAAGGTCGTTTTTTAATTTCAAACAAACCCCCGAAACCCTCGTGAGTTTACACAAAGAAATTCAAACACAGAATCGATCCTACCTCTGGAAGTTCTGCTTGTATACTTCTCTGCTACTCCTTTCTGCCTTAATCGTGTTCAGCTTTTACGGCCTGTATAGCAATCGCTTTTATTTTCTGAAAGTCGACAATTACATCTTCCCTTTGTTCAGCGTACTTCACTTTGTGTTCCTGTACGTCCTGAATTTTAAGATTCGGGAGGGCGAATATCCGGATCCCATTATGCGAAACATCGAGTACGGAATGTATGCCGTACTCTTGATCTATATTTTTAAGTGTTTTGATACCTATTATATCCTGATGAGCTATGAGGAGTACCAATCCTATATGATTCCTGAAACGTTTATCCCCATAGGTTTGCTGATCCTCTCACTCCACCTCCTGCTGGTAGGATTTACGTTCCTGAGTTTTTATCAGCGAAAAGTGTTGATCGGTTCCTATGAATTCGAACAGATCGATAAAAATATGAATTCCTGGCAATAGCCGGTATTCTTGTGTTGTGGCAAAAAAAAGCCCCGGTTTTCCGGGGCTTTTTTGATTTTGATAACTCAGAGCCTGCTGATATAGCTCCCGTATAAGTCGCGAAACCTGAAGCCTTCTGAAATCCTTTTTTTACTGAGTTTTTCAAAGCCTTCAAGACCCCAGAGTACCATTTCATGGGCAAAAGGAAGGTCGCGCTCCTCGAGCTCCGGGAGGTGCTTTCCTACCAGCGCCCGAAGCGGACCGATTTCCGTGAGCACGCTTCGGTACTCCGAATCCGTGAGGTCATCCATCAGATCAATGCCCTCGGATTCAAAAAACCAGGCAATCAGGGCGTCATACGGGGTTTCTTCATCTTTGCGTTCCAATTTCCTGATCTCTGGAAAATGGGTTGAGAATACCGTCTTAACCGCTTCCTCTACAAGGATCTGGGCAACATTATCCGCTCCTTCCTGCTCTCCTTCATAGACGAGCTCTATCTTTCCCGTGATGGCCGGAAGCACACCCATAAAGTCGCTGAGGCGTATGGTCGTGGTGGTATCTCCTGTTTTGAGCATTCGTCGTTCAGCGGTACTGAGCAAATTTTCATAGGCCGTAATACTCATTCGGGCACTAACCCCACTTTTCCGGTCCACATACTCACTTTTCCGGGCCTCAAACGAAATTTGCTCCAATAAATCCCTGGCCAGTTCCGGAACGTGAATCCCTTTTTCCTGAGCAGGTACAAGGGCTGCCTCCTGGGCAGTAATCCGCCGGGCCGTCTGAAGATCCTGCGGGTAGTGGGTCAGAATCTGAGACCCAATCCGATCTTTCAATGGCGTAACAATACTCCCCCTATTGGTGTAATCCTCCGGGTTGGCCGTAAAAACAAACTGCACGTCCAGGGGCAGCCGCACTTTGAATCCGCGAATCTGAACATCTCCTTCCTCCAGTATATTAAAAAGGGCCACCTGAATCCTCGATTGCAGATCAGGAAGCTCATTGATCACAAAGATGCAGCGATTTGCACGCGGTATCATCCCAAAATGAATCACGCGGTCATCTGCATAAGACAGTTTTAAATTTGCAGCTTTAATAGGATCCACATCCCCTATAAGATCTGCCACCGTAACATCGGGGGTTGCGAGTTTTTCATAGAACCGGTCCGACCGGTGTACCCAGTTGATTTCTGTATCATCGCCCTTTTCGCGGATCATCTCGCGCGCATATCGCGATATGGGCTGAAAAGGGTCATCGTGAATCTCACTTCCGGCCACCTCAGGGATCCATTCATCCAAAAGTTCCACCATCAGGCGGGCGAGACGTGTTTTTGCCTGTCCCCTCAGCCCCAGAAGGTTTATGTGGTGCCTGGAGAGGATCGCCTGCTCCAATTGCGGGATCACAGAATTCTCATATCCCCATACCCCCTCGAACGAAGGCTTATCCTCCTTCATCCTCAAGATGAGATTTTCCCGGAGTTCATCTCTTATAGGCCGGGTTTTATAACCCGATTTCTTTAGGTCTCCGAAAGTTCTAATTGCGGGTGCTTTTTCCTTGCTCATGTATCCTTGACTAATTAACCTCTTAAACGTTTTTTTCGGTTCTGTTCGTAATCTTCAAAAATCATTTCCCCAAGGCCTTTTAAACCTGTAAAAAAGGCTTTACCCTTATTTGCCTCTGTAAAATGCCTGACAAATTGCATCAGATACGGGTCCTGGGCAATCATAAAGGTGGTGATCGGGATGTGTAATTTGCGAGCCTGGCTCGCCATATTGTAACACTTTTCCACAATGTAGTCGTCCAGGCCGACACTGTTTTTGTAATACGTTCCATCAGGCATACGCAGACACGAGGGTTTGCCGTCGGTGATCATAAAGATCTGTTTGTTTGTATTGCGCTTCCGCCTGAGTAAATCCATCGCCAGTTGTAATCCTGCAACGGTGTTGGTATGGTAAGGCCCCACCTTCAGGTAAGGCAATTCAGCTACACTTATCGGCCAGGCGTCATTCCCGAAAACCAGAATATCCAGGGTGTCCTTTGGGTATCGGGTAGTGATCAGTTCAGTAAGTGCCATAGCCACTTTCTTGGCCGGAGTAATCCTGTCTTCCCCATAGAGGATCATACTATGGCTGATATCGATCATCAGCACCGTACTCATCTGTGCCTTGTGATGGGTATCCTCCACCACCAAATCATTTTCTTCCAGCCTGAATTCATCCATGCCGTGGTTCACCTGGGCATTTCGCAAACTTTCAGTCATCGAAATCTGTTCCAAACGGTCTCCAAAACGATAGGCTCGAAAATCCCCTGTGTGTTCGTCTCCCTGCCCGGTTTTACCCGTTCGGTGATTCCCGCTTCCTCTTCTCTTGAGCTTACCGAAAATCTGGTCCAGGGCGCGCCTGCGCAGCATGCGCTCAAGTTTTGCCGTCATCGAAAAAGAAGGGTCACCGGACTGGCCCTCACCGGAGCCCTCAGGGTCCAATTCAATTTCCTCCCGGAGGTAACCTTTGGCCTTAAGATCTTCTATAAAATCATCGATCGTATAGTCGTCATCGGTGAGTTCGTATTCCTTGTCGAGCTCCCGCAACCAATCAAGAGCCTCTTCCACCTCACCTGAAGTATGGGTGATGAGTTCCTGGAAAATATCGAATAGCTTATCAAAAGGAGATTGTTCAGCAGCCTTATAGGAAGTGAACCTGAAGCCTAGTCTTCTGTTCATAGCGTACTAAAAATACGACTTTTGGAGCAGGTAGTCCAAATATTAAGAAATCTTAACGTGTCGGCTGGTGCCGCGTTTCGAGAACAGAAACAACGTCTTTGAGCGTAAATCCCTTGGCCTGAACCAAAACCATCAGGTGAAACAACAAATCCGCACTTTCATTCAGAAAAAGTTCGTCCTGGCTGTCCATAGCCTCAATAATCGTTTCCACAGCCTCCTCCCCCACTTTCTGAGCGATTTTATTGATCCCTTTATCAAAGAGGGATGCGACGTAGCTGGATTTTGAGGCACCTGAACCCGCCTCCTCCTTCCGGGATGCGATCACAGCTTCAAGTTGGTCCAGAAAGCCAACCCCTTCGTTGACTTCTCCCCAGCAGGTGTCGGTCCCCTTGTGGCAAACCGGACCCAAAGGCCGTACCCGAACCAGGAGTGTATCGTTATCGCAATCCACCCGAATCCCTTCCAGGTGCAAATGGTTGCCGCTTTCCTCTCCTTTGGTCCAAAGCCTTTTTTTAGACCTGCTGTAAAAAGTGACCAAACCAGTAGCCTTGGTTTTCTCCAGGGCTTCCCTGTTCATATATCCCAGCATGAGAACTTTGGCTGTTTGTGCGTCCTGAATTACGGCAGGAACCAGCCCGTCCCCTTTGGTAAAATCGATCTCTTCCATTCTATTGTAGTTTTACAAGCGGACAGGGATGTTCCTGCCCTTTAAAAATTCTTTCAATCGGGGAATCGGAATTTCGCCAAAGTGAAAAACACTCGCAGCCAGGGCTGCATCTGCCCTGCCTTTGGTAAAGGCCTCTTCAAAATGCACCAAATCCCCCGCACCCCCGGAGGCGATAATAGGGATATTAACCGTTTCAGACAGCTCCTTAAGTGCTTCGTTCGCGAAGCCATTCTTGGTCCCGTCATGCTCCATACTGGTAAAGAGCAATTCCCCTGCACCCCGTTCGGCCGCTTCCCGCGCCCATTCGAAAAGGGCGACATCTGTGGGGATTTTGCCTCCCATCAGGTGTATTTTCCAAACCTCGTCAATCCTCCGTGCATCAAGGGCCACCACGATACACTGTGACCCAAATTTGGATGCAAGACGATCGATTAGTTCAGGGTCCCGGACGGCTGCCGAATTTACGGAAACCTTATCCGCCCCATTGTGCAACAGCACATCCACGTCTTCCACGGAGCTTATGCCCCCTCCGACTGTAAACGGAATATCGATGCGTTCAGCCACCCTCCACACGAGGTCCGCCAGTGTTTTGCGATTCTCTTCTGTGGCAGAAATATCCAGGAAAACCAATTCATCTGCCCCTTGTCTGGCGTAGGTTTCCGCGAGTTCCACGGGATCACCGGCATCCCTGAGGTCCACAAAGTTAACCCCTTTAACCGTGCGGCCATCTTTGATATCCAGACAAGGTATGATGCGTTTAGTCAACATGGCTTATTCGTTTTTCTGATTCAAGTCAAAATCCCTGTAAAACCCGAGATCAATATTCCGGTACAATTTTGTCAGGTATGCGATCTGACCCGTGTGATAGCTCAAATGCTCAACCACGTGAAGGATGATACCTAGCCCTGAAAGCTCAAAACCCTGTACGCGCTTTCGCTCCAACAAGACCGAATCGGGTACGGCCCGAATCAAATCTTGTGCGTTCCGGGCCACCTCGACGAAGGATGAGGTTATCGTCTCCCGATCCGCGTCGGTCGATGCGTCAAATTCTGCCGGACGATCCCTGAGGTCGGGGTTCCCGCCAAGGCCGCTTATTATATACTGCCCGATGTTCCCCTGTAAATGTCTCAGTAACTGGGCTACCCCGTTGGAATTTTCATTGGGTATCGCCCAAAACATCGTATCGTCCAATTCCTTCAGACACCCCTGGATTTTATCCATGGATTCCTGAATTCGCACAACTGCCTGCTCCTTAAAATCCTCAGACAGGGAAGGTCCTGTTTGTTCCATTATTCCTCTATCAAAGTTGGAAGGTCATCCAGACTGATCTGCCCTTCGTACAACGCCTTTCCGATAATTGCGCCTTCACAGCCGATGCGCCGCAGCTTGCGAAGGTCATCCAAACTGCTCACGCCTCCGCTTGCAATAAGCGCAATTCCAGGCTTTTCAATATCCTCCACACCGCTCATCCCTATACGGGTTTCCAGAATAGAGGTTCTTTTAAGGAGGTCTTTGTAGAGGTCAAATGCGGGGCCCTCCAACATGCCGTCCTTGCTTATGTCGGTACATATGACATAACGAACTCCTTTTTTCTGGTAACCACTCACAAAGGGAACGAGCTTCTTTCCGGTAGCTTCCTGCCAGCCCGAGACTGAAATAAACCCATCTCTCGCATCTGCTCCGAGAATAATCCGATCCGATCCATAGGTGTCAAGCCACTGTAGAAACTGATCGGGGCGGGAAGCCGCAATACTTCCTCCGGTAATTTGTGATGCCCCGGATTCAAAAGCGATCCGGACATCTTCATCCGACTTAATACCTCCTCCAAAATCCACTTTCAGGCGAGTATGAGAAGCTATACGCTCAAGAACTTTGTGGTTTACTATGTGCTGGGAACGCGCCCCGTCCAGGTCCACAAGATGCAAATGCCTTACCCCTGCCCCTTCAAAGGCCTTAGCCATTTCCAGGGGATCTTCGCTGTATATTTTTTTAGTTGAATAGTCCCCTTTGGTCAGACGCACACATTTGCCGTCAATCAGGTCTATGGCTGGAATTATACGCATGGTCAAATTATATTTTAAGGAAATTAGCAAGGATTTGGGCGCCGGCCTTTCCGCTTTTTTCAGGGTGAAACTGGACGCCGTAAAAATTATCACGCGCCAGGGCAGCACTGTAGGCACCTCCGTAATCACTCACAGCTATGGTTTCTTCAGACAAAGGGGCATAGTAACTATGGACGAGATAGATGTATTCATGCTCAGAAATCCCCTGAAACAGAGGAGACTTCAATTCGTGTATTCCATTCCATCCGATCTGGGGAACTTTTAAATCTTCAGAAAAGCGGACAACCTCGGTTTGGAAGATACCTAATCCTTTGGTCGCACCCTCTTCGGAGTACCGGCACATCAGTTGCATTCCCAAACATATGCCAAGCACGGGTTGTTTTAACTCAGGAATGAGGTGATCCAGGCCAGAGTGCTCCAATTTCCGCATGGCGCTTGAAGCCTCTCCCACCCCCGGAAAAATTACTTTGTCTGCACTTCGAATCCGATCCGGATCCGAGCTGAGCTCCAGGTCATACCCCAATCGCTGAAACGCAAAGCGAATGCTCTGTATATTCCCAGCCCCGTAATTGATAATAACTAAGTCCATGTCTAAATCTAGAGTAATCCCTTGGTTGTCGGAAGTATTTGCTTATCAGGATTTCGGTGAACAGCCATTTTAATCGCTTTGGCAAAGGCCTTAAAAATAGCTTCAATCTTGTGGTGTTCGTTTGTTCCTTCGGCCTTGATGTTCAGATTTGAACCTGAGCTGTCCGAAAAGGATTTAAAAAAATGCATGAACATCTCGGTAGGCATATCACCCACTTTTTCGCGTTTGAAATCCGCATCCCATACAAGCCACGGGCGGCCTCCGAAATCGAGGGCCACCTGAGCGAGGCAATCGTCCATCGGCAGGCAAAAACCATATCGCTCAATGCCCATTTTGTCCCCCAGCGCCTTAGTTACTGCGGACCCCAGGGCGAGTGCTGTATCTTCAATGGTATGGTGTTCATCTACGTGAAGATCCCCGTCGACCTTTATATAAAGATCGAGTTGTCCGTGTCTGGCTAACTGATCGAGCATATGATCAAAGAAAGACAGGCCGGTACTTATCTCGCTTCTGCCGGTGCCATCGAGATTAATCCGTATCTCGATTTCGGTTTCTGCCGTCTTTCGGGACACATCAGCCTGTCGAGCTCCCTGAGCCAAAAATTCATAAATACCTTGCCAGGAACTACCCTCCCATGCAATAAATTTAGCGAGATCCGATTTTGCCGTTTTAACTTCCTCCGTCCCGAGCTCTGCATTATTATTGATGTACATTCCTTTGGCATTTAGGTTTTTGGCCAGCTCCATATCGGTTAATCGATCCCCGATCACAAAACTGTTGGCCAGGTCGTACTCCGGACCAAAATAAGCCTGTAAAAGCCCGGTTCCCGGTTTACGGGTTGGGGCATTGTCTTGAGGAAATGTCCGGTCAATAAGTACTTGTTCAAAGGCAATTCCCTCCGCTTCGAAGGTGCTCATGATAAAATTGTGAACAGGCCAGAAGTCCTTCTCGGGAAAAGCCTCCGTACCCAGTCCATCCTGATTGGTAATCATGACCAGTTCATAGTTGAGGTCTTTGGCGATTCGCCCGAGGTATTTGAAAACCTCTGGATAAAACCTTAATTTTTCGAAGGAGTCAATTTGTTCGTCCTCCGGTTCCAGAATAAGCGTTCCATCCCTGTCGATAAACAATATCCGTTTTTTTTCCATTTTACATTCAGGTATCGAGTGCTGTTAAAGTGTTAAGCAGTGTGGTGTTTTCCTCCGGGGTCCCTACGGTAAATCTGAGGGTGTTTTCGCAATGCATCTGAGAAGACCGATCCCGCACTACAATCCCCTGGTTGATTAACTGCCTGTATCTCAGGGGAGCGTCATCCACACGCGCCAGGATAAAATTAGCGTCCGTGGGAAAAACCGACCTGACAAAGGGAACCTCTTTCAGGCCCTCCAGCAATGCCAAGCGTTCGGCCTTTAGTTTCCCTATTTCCATCTTTATTTTTTCCGGGTCCGCCAGGGCTTTAAGCGCGCGTTGCTGTGTGAGTTCATTCACGTTGTAAGGAGGCTTGACGCGTTTTAAAAAAGCGATAATTTCGGGGGCCGCAAAACACACCCCTAACCGAATACCCGCAAGGCCATATGCTTTTGAAAACGTTTGGGTAACGACCAGGTTTGGAAAGGTATCCAGGAGTGGGACATAACCGTCTGCATCCGAGAAGTCTATATACGCCTCATCGATGACAACGAGTCCGGGAAATTCATTTAACAATCTGATGACCCGGTCCGAATCGAGACTATTGCCCGTCGGATTGTTCGGAGAGCATAAAAAGATGATTTTAGTGTGTGCTTCTGCGCTTTCCAGGATCTCAGGGACATCGGGCTGGAAATCGGAAGTTAAGGGGACCTCAATATTCTCAATGGCATTGATACCTGCCAACACCGAATACATTCCATAAGTAGGTGGAAGGGTTAGCACGGAATCCTTATTGGGCTCACAGAAAACCCGGAACAGCAGATCTAAGACTTCATCACTTCCATTACCCAAAAGGATCTGCTCCGGCGAAACACCCCTGAGACGCGCGATCTCCTCTTTTAAGGACTTTTGATGCGGATCCGGATAGCGGTTTACGCCATTGTCGAAGGGGTTCTCGTTTGCATCCAGGAAAATCATGGAATCCCCCCCTCCGCTATATTCATCACGGGCCGAGGAATACGGTTTCAGGCCCAATACGGTGGGCCGGACTATCGCTTTAAAGAATCCATCCTTTTCCATGATCTGTTTTTCTACTGAACCTTGTTCAGGGTGTTGAGGCGGAGGGTAACCGCATTGGCATGAGCCTGCAGTCCTTCTGCCCGGGCCATGGTTTCTACTGCGGGTCCAATCCCCTGTAACCCTTCAGGGGTAATACGCTGATAGGTAATGCTTTTTGTATAACTCCCCAGGTTCACACCCGAATACTGACGGGCATATCCATTGGTTGGGAGGGTATGGTTTGTTCCAGAGGCGTAATCCCCAGCGCTTTCCGGGGTGTAATTCCCCAGGAAAACCGACCCGGCGTTTTGAATATGCTCAAGCATAAAAGCTTCCTCCTTATGTGCAATAATAAGGTGTTCCGGAGCGTAGGTATTCACCATGTCGGTTATCGCTTCCCTGTCCTTCAAAACAATCCCCCGGCTGTTGGCCATGGCACTACGCGCGATTTCCTGCCGGGGAAGTTTTGCCAGTTGCGCCTCCAGTGCGTTATCCACCGCTTCCTGAATATCCGGGTCGTCCGTGAGGAGGATCACCTGGCTGTCCGCTCCGTGTTCGGCCTGGCTCAGAAGATCTGAAGCAATAAATTCCGGAACGGCTGAGGCATCGGCCACTACAAGCAATTCGCTGGGTCCTGCAGGCATATCTATGGCAACCCCCAAACGGCTCGCCCATTGCTTTGCTGCCGTGACGTACTGGTTACCCGGACCAAAAATCTTGAATGTCTTAGGTACGCTTTCAGTGCCGTAGGTCATGGCAGCTACTGCCTGAATTCCACCTACCCTGCAGATGGTGGTTACACCACAGCGCGAAGCGGCGTATAAGATTGCAGGATGCAAATTTCCCTCAGTGTCCGGGGGAGAACAAAGTACTATCTCCGTGCAACCAGCAATCATCGCAGGAATCGCGAGCATGAGCACAGTTGAGAATAAAGGGGCACTCCCCCCGGGAATGTAAAGACCTACCCTGGAAATGGGGCGTTTCTCCATCCAGCACGATACCCCAGTCCGGGTATTGACCCGCACAGGACCGGTACGCTGTGCAGCGTGGAAGGCATAAATGTTTTCATAAGCGAGTTCTATGGCCTCCTTGAGCTGAGGGGATACCGCTTGCCCGGCGGCAGCAACCTCCTCTGGACCAACCCGTATCTCCTCCAGGGTCGCGCCATCAAAGGTGCGGGTATATTCTTTAAGGGCTGTATCGCCTTCAGAGCGCACATTTTTAAACACCCCGTCTACCAGGTCTTCCAGGGCCCTGAAATCCTTCGCAGGCCTTTTTAGTATTTCTTCCCAGGAGTTCGTTTCAGGCAAATACACCCATTCCATAGTCCTTAATTTTAAAATCAGACGATCATCTTTTCTATAGGGCATACCAGAATGCCCTCTGCTCCTTCTTTCTTTACCTGGTCGAGTACTTCCCAAAACCGGTCCTTGTTAATAACCGTGTGAATGGAGCTCCAGCCACTTTCTGCCAGTGGTAAAACAGTTGGGCTCCGCATTCCCGGTAAAAGCGATATGATAGCTTCCAGGCTTTCATTGGGCGCATTCATGAGTACGTACCGGTTGTTTCGGGCCTCCAGAACAGATTGAAGACGGAAACGCAATTGTTCCAGTATTTTATGCTGTTTCGCCCCCGCCTTAGGCGAAACCGCCAGTACGGCTTCACTTTGCAGCAGGACTTCAACTTCTTTCAGGTTATTTTTAAAGAGTGTACTGCCGCTGGAAACGATATCGCAAACGGCATCCGCAAGACCGATATTCGGGGCGATTTCCACCGAACCATTGATAATGTGTAAATCCGAGGTTACCCCTTTCTGATTGAGGTATTGCAATACAGTATTCGGATAAGAGGTCGCAATGCGTTTTCCCTCAAGGTCATTGATCGAATTGTATTCCACGTTTTTGGGAACGGCAATAGAAACCCGGCACCTTGAAAACCCAAGTTTTTCGACTACAGGGATATCGGCTCCTTTTTCTATCAGGACATTCTCCCCGATAATTGCGATATCCACTACCCCATCCTTGAGGTACTGGGGAATATCGCCGTTGCGAAGGTAGAAAACCTCCATGGGAAAGTTCCGTGCCGAAGCGCGCAACTGGTCCCTTCCATTGTCAATAGAAATACCGCAATCCTTGAGGATTCTCAGGGAATCCTCATTCAGGCGTCCACTTTTCTGGACCGCTACTTTAATCGTTTCCATTTCCTGCAAATTTTTTACGATAAAAAACCCCGTTTGATCACTCAAACGGGGTTTCGGAATATGATGGATTCACAACACATCTTCCCTACCACGCCTGAGCGCCGATAGTAAAGTGGTGATGTAATCTTGTTTTTTTCATCTCACGACAAAAATAAGGGATAGTTTCAGAAACTCAAAAACTGTAACCTATTAATTATTTCCTAAAATCAGGGGTAACCCCGAATCTCCCGAACCAACCACGACCACTTTGGCATTAGGCGACTCTGAGAGTTTCAGTGTGGCTTCGATCCCTTTATCCTGTAGGATCTTATCGGTCAGGGATGCGCTCAGGATACGGTTCGCATCTGCCTTACCCTGGGCTTCGATACGCTGCCGCTGTGCTTCCTTATCGGCACTGACCAGGCGGAACTCATATTCCAGGGACTCCTGTTCCTGCTTGAGCTTACGCTCAATAGCGTCCTTGATCGTCGCGGGCAGGGTTACGTCGCGCACCAGCACTTCGTTTAACTGGATGTACTGATCTTCTACGATTCGTTTGGTTTCCTCAAAAATTTCATTTTGGATGGCATCCCGCTTGGTGGAATACAAATCTTCCGGAGTATATCGGCCCACAACTGAACGCGCCGCAGAGCGGATTGCGGGTAGCAAAATACGTTCCTTGTACTGATCCCCTTTCTCCTGGTGAAGCCGGCCTAAATCCTGAAATCTGGGCTGGAACCAGGCAGAGGCATCGAGTTGAATATCCAATCCGTTGCTGGAGAGTACTTTCATTTTCTCAAAGACTTCCTGCTGGCGAACTTCGTAAATAAAGACTTTGTTCCAGGGAGCAACCAGGTGAAAGCCTTCCCCCAATGGCGGCTCATCGATAACAACCCCTTCACCAAATGTTTTGTACAAAACACCTGCCTCACCAGAGCCGATGACAATGGCCGATTTACTGACCAGAATAATTGCTACGATAATAAGTAAAATTGTCGGTAATGCTATTTTAGGTAATTTATCCATTTGCTTTTTTTTTATAATAATCCGTTGTACTTCCTGATAAACCACTCAATTCCCAGAGTCGCAACCACAAACCCGAGGAGCCAGCGGAAATCTATCAAAGATACTACATTTCTCTGGGTTCGGCTTATGGGTCGAAAGCGTTCTGAAGTCATCAGACTATCTTTAAGATCATTCAGCTGGGATGGATAATACAAACCTCCCCCACTCGATTCTGCGAGTGCCATCAAGGACTCCGGATCACTGCGGACCTGCTGGTTTTCCAGATCGAATTCCTGCATGCGGAACTGGCCTGACCTCCTGTAATCGGTATCCAATACCTGAACGTCAAAGGCATAGGTCCCGGGGGGCAGATTGCTGATATCCGCCTGATACTCGCCCCTTGCCAGGGCCATGGGAAACGAATTCATAACGGTACCCGTACTGTCTTTCAGGTCAAGCCTGAGCCGTGCTGTCGGATCGAAGCGGAGGGCTTCATCAAAAAACCGGGCCCGGATGACTGCAGCCTGTTGTCCGTCCAACAAGCTTTCATATTCAAGGTTGAGGCGTTCGCTTTCTTTTCCTGCACCCAGGAACAACCAGATTTTGCTAAATAGCGCATCAAAATTCTCGAAATTAGCATCCCGCTTAAAGGAGTGCATCCGCCACTTCCAAATCCCACTTCCGAAGATGACCGCCTCGCGTCGGTCGGACCCTTTCAATAGCGCCATAAGGGGCTGGTTCAATGCGACTCCACGAACCCGCTGGCCAAGCAACTCCTCATTCGGCTGAAGAATCAGGTATTCCCCCAGATCTCCTGAGAGGGGTGGATAACCACTGACATCCCATTCACTCGCATCAAAATAGGCGAAGGCGGCATTGGAAACGGGCAGGAGTTCCTCAGAAGGCCCGGAATCCTCCAGTCGGAATGCCGTTTGCACAGAGTTCAGGAAATTCCAATTTGCAAGGTCCCCGGCGATCGTAAGCAAAGGCTTACGTGAATTCGCTATAGTTTCATAAGCTCTCCTGAAGGACGGATCTGGTTGATAAAAGATCCAAATATCCGTTTCAGTGGCGTATGCCGGAACTTCCTCTGGTTTAATGAAGGACACCTGCCGCTGTTCATTGGCTTCTATAGACCGGGTAAGGGCACCGATATCCGGGTGAGACCGATTGGATACAATACGTACCCTGGTGGTCTCATCGATAATTTCAATCCCCGTTGTCAGGCGGTTGTTCCGGGTATTGCGTTCATTTTCGAGGGCCGAGACCTCTGCAGTAAGGGAGTGAAAGCCCACCTCTTCAGCGGTCAATAAAACCGAGATGCGCTCCGTGGCCCGTCCGGCAGACATTCGAAGGGTAGAACCGTATACCTGTTTTCCATTATCCCTTAGGACAATATTGGTATTTACAGGCTCGGCCCCGCGATATGAAATAAGGATCTCAATCGGATACTGATTCCGTAAAAAGGCGTATCGGTTGGCATTTAAACCATCGATCCGAATATCCCTGTATGCTGTTGTATCCCCTACTACAATCGGGAAAACGGTGGTGGACCCCGAAGCTGAAGGGGTAATGCCCTTTCCCTGATTTTGAATCCCATCTGTGACTAACACCAAACTGCTGTTTCCGTCCAAATGGGCTTTAGACAGTGTTTGGATGGCTGCAGAGATATCCGTGCGTTTCTCTGAAAAATCCAGAGTATCCGAAGGCCGGACCCCTCCCCCGAAAGTATACGTTTCCAGATCGAAGCGCTGCGACAGGTCCGTGTCTTCCCTGAAAAAATCCCGGACACTTAAAAGCTCCTCACGGGATGGGCTGCGCCCGGCAGAGGCGCTATTGTCCAGAAGGAGCATGAGGCGATGTGGTTGGGTCGTAACCGTGTTCTTTTCGAGTTGCAAAGGAACGAGAAGCAACAGAGCCCCCAGAATACCTAAAAACCTGAGGGAGGCTAAAAGGTATCTGTAAGGTGTTTTTCCTGATTTATAGAAATAGCTAAACCAGGCTAACCCGAAAGCCAGGGCTGCACTCAGGGCGATCCAAAGTACATTTTCAAGGGTCATTCAATGGGGTTTTATAGAATTGCTGACCGCCGTCTGTTTAGGCGATTATACTGTCCTGACCACAAAAATCGGGAAAATAAACCGACCAGCCGCATTACATATATTGCGGATGATAAAAGGTAACCTTAGGACTTAATAAGGGATTTGAATGGCCGTACGGTATCAGGTAAGCATGCCACCATCTACGTTGAGGACCTGTCCGGTAATATAGGCAGAGAGGTCTGATGCCAGGAAAAGGCAGGCATTTGCGACATCCGCAGCAGAACCGCCCCGTTTGAGGGGAATTGCATCCCGCCAACCCTGAACTGTTTTTTCATCCAACTTTTCGGTCATCTCTGTTTCGATAAACCCGGGGGCAATGGCATTACATCGAATATTCCGGGAACCGAGTTCCAGGGCAATACTCTTGGTAAAACCAATCATTCCAGCTTTGGAGGCTGCATAATTGGCCTGGCCTGCATTGCCTTTGACACCAACCACACTGCTGATATTGATAATGGAGCCGGATCGCTGTTTCAACAGGGTGCGCTGGACTGCCTTAGTCATGTTGAAAACAGATTTAAGGTTGGTAGCGATTACCGCATCGAAATCCGCTTCACTCATGCGCATCAGGAGATTGTCGCGTGTAATACCCGCATTGTTGATCAACACATCAATGCCGCCAAAATCACTGAGGACATCGCCGACCAGGGCTTCTGCTTCTTCAAAACTCGCTGCATTGCTCTTGTATGCCTTGGCAAAAACACCCAAAGCCTTCAATTCACCTTCGAGTTCCAGAGCAGGTCCTTCACTGCTGCTGTAGGTAAAAGCCACATCGGCTCCCTGTTTGGCAAAAATCTCAGCGATCCCACGGCCAATGCCCCGGCTCGCTCCTGTAATAATTACTTTTTTCCCTTCCAGCATTTTCATATGCATTGTGTATTTAGTCAGGCTTACAACGGCAGCCGATCAGCTTAAAACTTCTTTTACTTTCATCCCGATTTGAGCCGGAGAGTCCACCACATGTATTCCGCACTCCTTCATGATCTGTTTTTTGGCCTGGGCAGTATCATCACTACCACCAACGATAGCGCCGGCGTGACCCATGGTCCGACCTGCAGGTGCCGTTTCTCCAGCGATAAAACCGACAACGGGTTTCCCGGAGCCACTTGCTTTGTACCAGCGTGCAGCCTCAGCCTCGAGTTGTCCCCCAATTTCTCCGATCATTACCACACATTCTGTCTCGGGATCTGAAATCAGCAACTCCATTGCCTCACGAGTGGTCGTTCCAATAATAGGATCCCCGCCAATTCCTATGGCCGTCGAAATCCCCAGTCCCTGTCTGACCACCTGATCCGCTGCCTCATAGGTAAGCGTTCCTGATTTGGAAACCAGGCCAACTTTTCCCTTTTCGAAAACAAAGCCCGGCATGATGCCAACCTTGGCTTCCCCAGGGGTGATAACTCCGGGACAATTGGGTCCGATGAGGTGTAAACCGCGGCTTTTAACATAGTCGTAAGCCTTAATCATATCGGCAACAGGAATTCCTTCCGTAATGGTAATTATCACTTTGATGCCGGCATTTGCAGCCTCCATTATAGCATCGGAGGCAAAGGCCGGTGGTACAAAAATGATACTTGTATCGGCTCCGGTCTGCTCGACTGCTTCCGATACCGTATTAAAAACGGGTTTGCCCAGGTGCTCCTGTCCGCCTTTGCCGGGGGTCACCCCACCAACGACATTCGTTCCATACTCGATCATCTGCTCCGCGTGGAATGTGCCCTCGCTTCCGGTAAAACCCTGTACAATGATTTTAGAGTCCTTATTTACCAATACGCTCATATTCTTTTTTTTTATTCGGTCAAAAATAGGCCTTACTTAAAAACAGACCCAGAGAAAACTCATTGTTTTTTAATTTGTTTGACGATTTCGGGCATTTGTCGCATGATGGCCAATTGCTTCATCTGTTTTCGGGACTCCATCGCCGGACTGCCAAAGTACCCCTTCCCTCCTTCCAGGGATTTAGAAACTCCTGCCTGTGCCATAAGTACCGCTTTGGCCCCGATGCGGATTGCGCTGGTTACGCCCACCTGCCCCCAGATCGTTACCTCATCTTCAATAACAACACATCCTGCGATCCCGGTTTGGCTCGCAATCAAACACTTTTTACCAATCACGGTGTCGTGCCCAACCTGTACCTGGTTATCCAACTTACTCCCTTTACCAATGCGGGTGTCCCCACTTACACCCCGGTCAATCGTGCACAATGCACCAAGTTCCACCTCATCCTCGAGGATTACACGACCACCTGAAAGGAGGCGGTCAAAACCCGCAGGCCGGTTTTTATAATAAAAGGCATCAGAACCGATAACCGTACCGGACTGCACAATTACGTTGTCCCCGAGAATACAGGATTCCCGGATGATTACGTTGGGGTGGATGATGCAATTGCTGCCAATCTGAACATCCCTTCCGATAATAGCCCCCGGTTCGATCACCGTACCCTTCCCAATTACTGCTGAAGGATCGATTTGGGCAGTTGAAGGAAGAAAAGGTTTAAAATGTGCCGTCAGGCGGTTGAAATCCGTAAATGGGTCCTCAGAGATAAGAAGGGCCTTCCCTTCTGGGCAGGGAACCTCCTTGTTAATAAGAACAATGGTCGCAGCCGATTCCAGGGCCTTCTGGTAATACTTCGGATGGTCGACAAAAACAATGTCCCCCGGTTCTACCACGTGGATTTCGTTTATTCCCTGAACAGGAAAAGCCGCATCACCGACGAAGGGTACGCCCAGAAGTTCGGCGATTTCCTCCAGTTTATAAGTTCTAGGGAATTTCATATGCTCTCCGTTATTCCTTGGCGCGCTCCATGTAAGCGCCCTTTTCGGTATCAACCTTAATCTTATCCCCTTCATTTATGAAAAGTGGGACATTGATTCGGGCCCCGGTCTCTACCGTGGCCGGTTTAGAGGCATTTGTAGCTGTATTTCCCTTGACGCCCGGTTCTGTATGAGTCACCTCTAATATAACACTGGCCGGCATGTCCACAGAAAGCGGCATGCTATCCTCAGTATTAAACATGATCGTGACGATCTCTCCTTCCTTGAGGAGCTCCGGGGCGTCCAATGCACTTTCCTGAAGGGCGATCTGATTGTAATCGTCCGTATTCATGAAGTGATAGGTTTCCCCTTCAGCGTAGAGAAACTGATAGGAACGGGTCTCTACCCGAACATCTTCAATTTTATGTCCCGCGGAGAAAGTATTGTCTATAACCTTTCCTGTAGTAACACTTTTGAGTTTGGTACGCACAAAGGCCGGGCCTTTTCCCGGTTTGACATGTAAGAACTCAATTATTTTATAAATGTCGTGGTTGTAGCGAATGCACAAACCTTTTCTGATATCTGATGTAGAAGCCATGCTTAATTGTTGCTAAAATATCCTTTCATAATTCCCCTTTGCGAGTCTCGGATAAACTGAAGAATCTCATCCCTTTCCGGGGTAGCCTCCATTTCAGCTTCCAAGATCTGTGCCGCCTGGGAGTTGTTGTAATTCATTTGATACAGAATGCGGTAAATATTCTGGATTTCACGGATTTTTTCTGTTGTAAAACCCCGTCTTCGCAGCCCTACGGAATTTATCCCCACGTAGGACATGGGTTCACGCCCCCCCTTTACAAAAGGAGGCACATCTTTACGTACCAGGGATCCCCCGGTCACGAAAGCATGTGATCCTACAGAGACGAATTGTTGCACAGCGACCATACCCGCCAGAACGACGTAGTCTCCGATTGTCACGTGTCCTGCGAGGGTTGAATTATTTGAAAAAACGCAAAAATCCCCCACAATACAATCGTGGGCCACGTGGCAATAAGCCATGATAAGGCAATTTTTTCCAATGACCGTTTTCTGGCGGTCAGAGGTTCCCTTATTAATGGTCGCGCATTCCCGTATGGTCGTATTATCTCCTATTTCTACGATGGTTTCCTCCCCTTCGTATTTAAGATCCTGGGGAGTGGCCGATATAACCGCTCCTGGAAAAATACTGCAGTTCTTACCAATCCGTGCACCTTCCATTATACTCACATTGGAGCCAATCCAGGTTCCTTCACCAATAATGACATTATTATGGATGGTCGCAAAAGGTTCAATAACCACATTCTTGGCTATTTTGGCACCCGGATGCACATAGGCGAGCGGCTGATTCATGCTATTTATTTTTTAGTTTTAACAATCTGAGCCATCAGCTCTGCCTCTGAAACAAGTTTACCATTGGCATAGGCATACGCCTGCATATGGCATATCCCTCTTCGTATGGGGGAAACAAGGTCGCATTTAAATATAAGCGTATCCCCTGGTACGACCTGTTGCTTGAATTTCACCTTGTCGATTTTCATGAAATAGGTAAGGTAGTTTTCGGGGTCAGGCACCGTGCTGAGCACCAGGATCCCTCCGGTCTGCGCCATAGCTTCTACTTGGAGTACACCAGGCATTACCGGGGCTCCCGGGAAATGGCCTACGAAAAAGGGCTCGTTCATGGTGACATTTTTCAAGCCCACAACATGGGTGTCTGAAAGTTCCAGGATGCGATCGACAAGCAGAAAAGGAGGACGGTGTGGAAGCATTTTCATGATCTTCGAGACGTCCATCAATGGCTCTTTGTTCAGATCGTATGTCGGTACCTTATTGCGCTTATCCAGCTTGATGATTTTTGACAGCTTTTTGGCGAACTGGGTATTGACATAATGCCCGGGCTTGTTCGCGATTACCTTACCCCTGATACGGGTTCCAATGAGCGCGAGGTCTCCGATTACATCTAATAGCTTATGCCGTGCGGCTTCATTCGGATAATGCAAAGTGAGGTTGTCCAGGATACCATTGGGTTTCACGGAAAGCCTGTCCTTATTAAAGGCCTTCTGCAGGCGCTTCATGGTATCTTCAGAAATCTCCTTGTCTACATATACAATGGCGTTATTCAGGTCTCCACCCCGGATAAGTCCATGCTCCAGTAGCATTTCCAATTCATGCAGAAAACTAAAGGTACGCGCATCCGAAATTTCCTCCTTAAAGTCTGAAATCTGTTCCAGGGTCGCATTTTGAGTTCCCAGGACCTTGGTCCCAAAATCAACCATGGTGGTTATCTGGTATTCTTCCGCGGGAATTACGGTAATCTCGCTTCCGGTAGCTTCATCCCTGTAAGTGATGACATCCTTAACCACAAATACCTCCCGCGCGGCGTCCTGTTCAACCACCCCGGCTTTTTCGAGCGCCTCAACAAAGAATTTTGAAGAACCATCCATAATAGGAGGTTCCGGCGAATTGAGTTCGATCAGGACATTATCAATATCGAGTCCCACAAGGGCCGCCAGAACGTGTTCAGAAGTCTGGATTTTCACTCCATGCTTCTCCAGGTTTGTGCCCCTTTGGGTATTTATGACGTAAGAAGCATCTGCTTCAATTATAGGTTCCCCTTCCAGGTCTACCCGTTTAAAGGCAAATCCGTGGTTTACAGGAGCCGGGACAAATTTCATAGTGACTTTTTCACCCGTGTGGAGTCCCACACCCTTTAAGGTCACCTCATTTGCTATAGTTCGTTGTTTGGTCATTGTTTAATTGCCATTTGACGATTCCAGTTTCTCAATACGCTGAACCAATCTGGGGAGGTTTCTGAAGTGAACGTAGGATTTATTGTAATCCCCGTAGACCATGGCTGGCGAACCCTGCAGGACTTCATCGTCTTTAATATTCCTGGAGATTCCCGACTGCGCCTGAATCCGCACCCGGTCTCCAATGACGATATGCCCGACAATACCAACCTGACCGCCTATCATGCAATGCCTGCCGATTTTCGTAGAACCAGCGATCCCGGTTTGGGCGGCGATTACGGTATGCTCCCCAATTTCAACATTGTGGGCAATCTGTATTTGATTGTCAAGTTTTACTCCCCGTCTCAACACTGTGGACCCAAGGGTAGCCCGATCTATGGTAGTTCCGGCTCCAACATCCACATTGTCCTCTAAAACCACATTGCCGGTTTGGGGTACTTTTGTGAATTCCCCGTTTTCATCCGGGGTGAACCCAAAGCCGTCTGCTCCTATGATGACACCACTGTGGATGACACAATCCTTGCCGATCTGGGTTTCTGAATAAATTTTCGCCCCGGCAAATACGATCGTATTACTCCCGATGGTCACGTTATCCCCAATGTAGACATTCGGGTAGATTTTCACGTTTTCCCCTAAAACCACGTTAGCTCCTATATAGGCGAATGCGCCCAGATAGACATCGCTTCCATATGTTGCAGAATCGGAAACAAATACCGGATTTTCAATACCCTTTTTATTGTTTTTCACCTGATTGTAGTAAGCCAGTAATTGAGAAAATGCCTTATAGGCATCATCCACCTTAATCAGTGTTGAGTTTAGTTCCTGCTCCGGGGTAAAGTCCCGATTTACAATAATAACAGAAGCTTCCGTCTGGTAAATGTAGGGCGTGTATTTTGGATTGGCCAAAAAGGTAAGGGAACCTGCTTCTCCCTCTTCTATTTTAGACAATTTGTGAACGGCAACTTCTGGGTTACCATCCACCTCACCTTCGAGGATGCCTGCGATCTGACTGGCCGTAAATTCCAAAGGAATGCTAAGAATTAGATTCGAATGTGGCAAAAGTAAGAAAAATTGTCATATCCTTTTTTTTGGATAGCACAGATAATATCTGGTTTGGGTTTCGGAAAGGGATTCCAGGTTTAAATGGGCCGAATGGCTGGTCACATCGGATACCCTTCCATTTTTTTGAAGGATACGTACCTGGGATTCCTGACTATAGGTCTGATTGCTGATTTCCCCGGTAAAAACAAAGTAGGAGGCCTCTTCCGCACTTAATCCGCTAACCTTCTGAAATTGTTTCAATTTTTTGCGAATACTGTCTCCGGGTATAGGGGTTTCCTTAATTTTTATAGATACCAGTCTGCGATCCAGTATCATCTCACACAATGAAGCCAGAACCCGATCGGTCGATTGTCGCCAATGTTTAAGTGCCGCTAGAATATCTACATCGTCCAGGAGGGCAAATTGTTCCAGGGATTCTTTGGGGAAACCATCGCGCGTTTCCGTTTGCCTTAAAAAATACATCAGGGAGTGCGCATCACATTCAAGATCCCCAAGCTGGATGAGCTCTCGAGCCCTTCGGATAATCCGAATCAGCAACTGCTCGGCTGCCAGGCTTGTTTTATGAAGATAGACCTGCCAGTACATGAATCGCCGGGCCATCAGAAACTTTTCCACCGAGTATATGCCTTTTGCCTCGAAGACGAGGTCTTCATCGTGAACCGACAGCATGGCGATGAGTCGTTCTGCATTGATGTTTCCCTCCGACACACCTGTATAGAAGCTGTCCCGCTTGAGATAATCCATACGGTCGATATCGATCTGCCCGGACACGAGCTGATTCAGAAAAGGTTTCGGATGTGTTTTTTGAAAAATATCGATACCTGTCTGCAACCTCCCATTGAATACCTCGTTGAGTTCCAGCATAAACCTGAGGGAAAGGCTTTCGTGATCAACCCCCCGAACCAACTCATTCTCAAGGGCATGTGAAAAAGGCCCATGTCCGATATCGTGCAGCAGGATAGCGCAGCGCAAGCCTTCCGCATCCCGATCACTTATATCAACCCCTTTCTGACGGAGCATTGAAATTGCCTGATTCATCAGATGCATCGCACCCAGGGCATGGTGGAATCGGGTGTGGTGTGCCCCCGGGTAAACCAGATAACTGAGCCCCATCTGAGAAATCCTGCGAAGCCGCTGAAAATACGGATGGGCGATAAGATCAAAAATCAGGTTACTGGGTATGGGTATAAATCCGTAAATTGGATCATTGAAAAGTTTCAACTTGGGAGATCGCTTCAAAGGAACGGTTTTTGTGATCTCAAAGGTAGAAAATTGCTTTCAGAATCATCAATCAACAGCCGGTTCTAAGGGACTACCCGTCCCGTAAACATCTTGTCATGAAAAAAATTAACATCCTTTGGGTAGACGATGAAATCGATTTACTCAAATCCCATATCCTATTTCTGGAAGACCGGAACTACGCCGTAGAAAAGTGTCTGAGCGGACAGGACGCCATCGAAGCTTTGCAGGAGCGGGCTTTTGACATTGTATTCCTGGACGAAAACATGCCCGGTCTGTCCGGTCTGGAAACCCTTACGGCCTTAAAACAAATCAACGCCTCCCTTCCGGTTGTCATGATCACCAAAAACGAGGAAGAGAGCCTGATGGAGGAGGCTATCGGATCCAAAATTGCAGATTACCTGATCAAACCGGTCAATCCGAACCAAATTTTGTTGTCCCTTAAAAAAAACCTGGACCATTCCCGGCTGGTATCCGAGCGGACGACGGCTACTTATCAGCAAGAATTCCGGAAAATTGCCATGGACCTTTCTATGGTCAATTCCTATGAGGGATGGGTGGAACTTTATAAAAAATTGATCTTCTGGGAGCTCGAGCTCGAGCACATTGAGGATAGCGGAATGTTCGAGATCCTGGAATCCCAGAAGTCCGAGGCGAACAATCAGTTTAGCAAATTTGTCGAAAAGGCCTATCCCCAATGGTTCACGGCAGATGATGCCCCCATAATGTCGCATACCCTTTTTCGCAAAAAAATAGTGCCGGCGCTGGCCAAGGGCCCTACCCTTTTGGTGGTCATAGACAACCTGAGGTACGACCAGTGGATGATCCTTGAAGAAGTCCTTCTGCCCTACTACAAGAAAAATGAAGAATCGGCTTATTTCAGTATTCTTCCCACGGCCACCCAGTATGCCCGAAACGCAATTTTTTCAGGACTAATGCCCGCTGATATGGCAAAACAGTATCCAAAACTCTGGAAAAATGACACGGATGAAGGCGGTAAAAACCTGCACGAGGCTGATTTTATGGAAGCCCAGTTAAAACGCCTTGGGTTGAACCTGAAATGGGAGTATCATAAAATCAGTTCCTTAAAACAGGGGAAAAACCTCCTACAGCATTTCAAGTCGCACAGGGATACAGATTTAACCGCTGTGGTATACAACTTTGTAGATATGCTCTCTCACGCGAAAACCGAGATGGAGGTAATCAAGGAACTGGCTTCCAACGATAAAGCCTACAGATCCCTTACACTGAGCTGGTTCAGGAATTCACCCCTTCTCGAACTCATCCAGCAGGCACAGGCGATGGGAACGCAACTAATTATCACGACGGATCACGGAACTATTAATGTAAAACAACCTTCCAAGGTTATCGGTGACCGGGAAACCAGCATGAATTTGAGGTATAAGACCGGAAAAAGCCTTACCTATGAACGTAAGGATGTGCTCGAATGCAAACGCCCATCCGATTTTCATTTACCAAGCATAAACGTCAGCAGCTCCTACATTTTCGCGAGGAACGACCTCTTCTTTGCCTACCCCAATAATTACAATTATTACGCCGGATACTACAGAAACACCTATCAGCACGGAGGGGTATCCCTTGAGGAAATGGTCGTGCCCTTTGCGGTATTACAACCCAGATAGGATCTTAGAGGTACTGCTGTTTTTTGAAAGCTTCTGACCTGGAACGGTTCTTAAAGTAGCTTCCCTCGAGGATTTCAGTAACTTGATCCGGACTTCCAATACATATGGAAAAATTTACTTCAAGCACAAAATCATCTTTGTAAAAATAGGTTTTGCGACCCCGATCATATCCGATCCGGGCTTCGTAATCACGCAGTTGTTCGATAAGATAATAGACGGTGCGTTCACTGATCCGAAGCCTTTCCGCAATTTGTGCAGGAGAGCCGGTGCATTCCATTTCGATAAGGTTGTGAAGACGCTGAAGACGTTCTACATGCTTAATTGTTTTCATAAAGTCAGTTTTAGGGTTACATGAGGGACCGAAAAATGACAATGTCAAAATATAGATTATTTTCTATTTATACAAATTATTTACTACAATATTCTCAATTTAACAGTTCTATTTAGACTATTTTCTAAAATCTAAAAAACCTTGTATATTTGTGCAACGAAGTAGCAGGATGCCGTGTTAAAGACGATCGACCGACTTATGCTTTTTATCAAACACACAGGCTTAAGTGCCCGTCAGTTTGATTTATCCATTGGGGCAAGCAATGGATATACACTTCGAATGCAAAAGAACAAAGCCTCTATTGGGAGTGACGTTATAGAAAATATCCTGAACACCTACCCGGACCTGAATGTGGTTTGGTTACTTACCGGATCGGGAGAAATGCTGAAATCAATGCAGGCGGCTGATATCCTCGACTTTGATAACCTACCTATGGATAAAAAGGAGGAAATTGAGCGTATTATTGAAGCAAAAATCAAAGAGCGCCAAAAGGAAGAATTGAAGAACCTGCTACGTGAGGTCACCGAGGAAATGGGGAAAGAAGGATCCTAACCCAAAAGGATTTAGTCCCAATGGGTTCTAGAGAATTTCAGGATTGTGTACTTGCATCTGAAATAGTCGGCTTTTCGCCTTTTCCCTGCTTAATTCACGTAACCCTTTATCCAGCTCGCTTTTCAGTAACGTTTGATAGACTTGATTCTCAGATATACGCTTTATCAGCGCCCATAGAAGAGCTACTGCTGAAATAGTAAGTGCGATCAGGGGCATGATTTTCAGGTTTCCCTCGCTCTCTAAAACGGGCATGGGTTGAAAAATTTCCCAAAACTGGTACAGATAAAGCAATACAGGGGAAAGGATTGCCCCGCGCCACCAGTATTGGGTATTCAAAAGCCATATAAGCCCTAAGACGCATAGGACAAATTTATTTGAGGCATAGAATAAAAAAGTTGACAAATCGCGAAACCCAAAGCACCCGATTTCGAGCCCGAGAATTTCAATTTGATTTTGACCGTCCGGGATCCAGTGATGCACAAAAATCAACATACTCAAAAACAGAAGCAAAGCGATACGACTTATATTTTGCCCTCGACTCAGGGCCCTATGCTCAGGCTGCTGCCTAGAAACCTTTGTATTGTGCATATCCAATAAATCGGAATAGTAGTAAACGCGATAGAGGTACTCTTTCAAGGGCAAGGTAGATTTCTGCGCCAGGGTTATGCGTATAGCCCGGTTCCATTGGGAATTCCAATCGTCCAATAATTCACGAAACCCAGTTTCAAAATTCAAGAACACATCCCGTCTTTTAGGCCTTGCCCTTAGCCAGGCGTCCGTTTCCAGGACCGGAAAGAGAATCAGGAGGCCCAAGAGTATACCCGCGCTACTCAATACAAAATCTGAAAAAATTATCCTATCAGTAATTACCCACAATGAATAAGCCATGAAATAATACATAGGAATAAACAGCACATACCTCCAGTAACCCCTGGAGAATAAAAACACCAGGCATACAAAGGCAAATGAGGAAAGGTGCATCAGGAAAAACCAAACAAAAACCTGATTATTGGAAAAGCTGTGCTCCAAATGCACGCCAAGCAAGCTGAATTGACCTAAATGTTTAGAAAATAATAAATGTATAAAGGAAGTAAAAGGTAATAAAAGTACAATGATGGCTGCACCGATCCCATGAGTTGACCGTCTTTTGACGGAAATAAAACCGCTGACCGTATCTTTAGTTTGTATTTTTATCTTCACGGGATTATTTTCTCAATTTATGACTTAATGGACACAGACATCTACTAAATATACGAAAATGTCGAATATAATCTATAGTTTGAGTGAAATGGCGGAAGCCTCCGCATTTATCCGGAATTGCGGCCCCTCCAGGCTGTTCTGTTTTTATGGGGATTTAGGGGCTGGTAAAACCACACTGATCAAGGCATTACTTCGGGACCTCGGGGCTACAGATGCCGGACACAGTCCCACCTTTGGTTTGGCCCATGAATACCATACTCCTGACGGGGCACTTTTGGCCTACCACCTGGATTGCTACAGGATCGAAAACCTTGAAGAAGCCCTGGATATGGGTATTGAGGAATATCTGAATGCAGATTGCTACACCTTTATAGAATGGCCGGAACGCATTGAGGACCTGTTGCCAGGAGCTCGCACAGACCTGTTTCTGGAAACCATCAACGCTACTACACGCAAATTGACGGCTATTTTGCACTGAGTGTCGTTCATCGAGGCATCGCTCGGGCGCCTTTTTTATTGTAAAGAATTCGATGAACTGCACGGTATTCGATAAACCGTTTGTTTTTATCGATGAAATGCACTATATTTGCCTTATATCGTGGGAAGTCAGTAAAGGTTTTTCCTACTTTTGTTGAACACACTATAAGCAATCCTAAATTCCTCCAATTATGAATGCTAGAAAATTTTTGTACGGAATCCTTACCATTGGAATTCTCTCAGGTGCTGCATGCACTGCGGAAAATGATGGTGAATTATATGAATCATCAATAAAACGAGATAAGGTTAGGAAAAATAATGACCCAAAATCCATAGATCGCGATAAGGTCAAGAAAACTAATAATCCAGATGCCATAGATCGTGACAAGGTTAAAATAACCAATCGACCTAAATCCTCGAGTTAAGAAACAGGGTAAATAGGTCGTTCAACGTAGAAATATACATTTAAACGAATCGCTAAAAGGGTTAACAAATATGTTGGCCCTTTTTTCGTTGTGTTTTTGATCCATTTAAGACTACTTTGATGAAGAAAGATCAGAAGCAAATCACCAAGCGCCGGTTTACCCTGGAATCCGTTGGGATTATTTTACTCCTTATTACGCCGTTTGTATTTAAAGCCCATGAATACTTCCCCGAGACTGAAGAGCCTGTTTCATTTCTCTGGTTCGAAATAGGGGCCAATGGGTTTGGGGAGGTTTCAACCCATGTTTGGTTTCTATTGGGAAAGATAATTCCACTTTACCTTCTCACGTTTTGGTTTTTCACATGTAAACACTGGTGGTACCACATCATCCTCATACCCCTGTGCATGTATGCCTTCCAGATATTTGAGGTAATGTATTCGCTGGACAATGCAATTGACACCAAAAATGTCCTCTGGATCCTTCCGGTATGTATGATTGTCATTCCCTTCGTATACTTTATACGTCTAAAGCTTTTCGACAAATACGTGCACGGTATCGATATGGAAGCCATGGCGGCCGAACTCGATTATTACAAAAACAAAGAAAAGGCCGAGCTGGACAGAGCAGGCGTAAAAGTGAATTCATTCACTGCTGAGAATGTTCAGGAAGACCTTTCCAATAAGGCCCCTACAAGGACCCTGAATGAGATCATGAAGCAGATGCAGACAGCTATGAAAAGCCTGCTTAGCCTCTAATAGAGCCCCCAATTGAGCTCACTTTGAGCGCCTGAATTTTTCTGGAATTTGTTGTACATTTGGACTACAGTCAAGTACGTCAGATTCCTACCCGGCTTTCATGAATCAACCCTCCTCCCCTTTCAGTAAACAGCAATTACTTCCGCAGGAAGAGAAACTCGAGGTCTTAAAACAAAAAGGGGAACTCTTTATAGGCATGCCCAGGGAGGGTCAACTCCAGGAGCGTCGTATTTGCCTGACCCCGGATGCCGTAAACGCTCTGAGTGCCCAGGGGCACAAGGTCCTGATCGAGGCCGGGGCGGGAGAAAATGCCAGCTTTACAGACCTTGAGTATTCCAAGGCCGGAGCTTCAATCACCAGGGATACCAAAAAGGTTTTCGGATGCCCCATTATCCTAAAAGTAGAGCCCCCTACCCTTGCCGAAATTGAGATGATTAACCCTCAGAGCATCCTGATTTCCGCCCTGCAAATCAAAATGCAGCACAAAGCCTTTTTCGAATCCCTTGCAAAAAAACGAATTACCGCCATCGCCTTTGAATACATTCGCGATGAAGAAGGAAAATATCCCGCCGTCAGGGCCCTCAGTGAAATTGCGGGGATTTCTTCCGTACTCATTGCTGCCGAAATCATGGCGGCAAAGGAGGGAAATGGATTGATGTTTGGGAACATCAGTGGCGTACCCCCGGTGGAAGTAGTGATACTCGGGGCTGGTACAGCCGGTGAATTCGCTGCCCGGTCTGCTCTGGGACTCGGGGCCAACGTAAAGGTCTTTGACAATTCACTGACCAAACTGCGCAATATTCAGCGAAACCTGAACCAAACCCTGTACACCTCTACGCTCCAGCCGAAAAATTTATTGAAATCCCTCAAGCGATGTGACGTAGCCATAGCTGCTGTCCGTGGAAAGGACCGCGCCCCTGTGCTTGTATCACAGACTATGGTCGAGCAAATGAAGAAAGGAGCTGTTGTGATCGATGTCAGCATCGATATGGGAGGATGCTTCGAAACCAGTGAGGTCACCACCCACGACAAACCTACCTATGAACGTTGTGGGGTAATTCATTACGCCGTACCCAATATTCCAGCCCGTTATCCGAAAACCTCCTCGATTTCCATCAGCAATATGTTTACGCCTTATCTGATGCAATTAGGCGAAGACGGGGGACTTGAGAATTCCCTCCGCTTTGATAAAGGGCTAAGAAACGGCTTGTATATGTATCACGGCATTCTTACCAATCGCACCGTGGGTGAGTGGTTTGGCATGAATTTCAGCGATATCAACTTTCTTATTTTTTAGCAGATGCCGTTTTTAAAAAGACTCGGGTATTTTCTGGTCGGGTTATCCATAGGCCTTATTTTCCTCGCCTTTTTCCTGAGAAAGAAAACAGATGAGACCGGGACTGAATTCTGTTATTTTCCCAATTGCCGCGTCTTAAAAGACCTGCGCTCCAAACCCCTCAGGATCGATAGTGCCCTGACAATTTCCGTGGATACCTTACTGGTGCAGGAAATGCTAAAGGAGGGATCCGTGGATTTTAGCTCCAGTGACACTGAGGCCACCCCCTGTAAAATCTATCGCATAGAATTCGAAAATGGGGATCAGGATTCCAGGATCACTGTTCACAATTGCGAGTCCTACATCCTGCTTACGGAATATCAGCCCCAATAAAAGCCTGGAGATCAGAGTTTTCTTCGTATTCGTTCACTTCGGAGTAACTCCAGTTCCCGATTGGTTTGTCCGGCGACAGAGGTGTTTTCCTCTGCCCTGCGAATCAGGTAAGGCATCACATCCCTCACCGGGCCAAAAGGAAGGTATTTGGAAACGTTATAGCCCGCTTTGCCCAGATTAAAGCTGATGTGGTCACTCATGCCGTAGAGTTGCCCAAACCAGACCCGGGGATCGTTTATTGAAATTTGCTTCGCTTCCATCTCTGCCATCACCTTATAGGAACTCTCCTCATTATGGGTTCCGACGTACAGGGAAATATCCTCCAGGTGGTTCAGGCAATAAGTAACGGCAGCATCAAAATTCGTATCCGTATCCTGTTTTGATGCACAAATAGGGGAAGGATATCCATTTTCCTGAGCGCGCTCATTCTCCTTTTCCAGATAGGCACCCCGAACCAGTTTGATCCCAAGCTTAAAACCCTGTTGTTTTGCGCGTTTGTGAAGTTCCTTGAGGTATTGCAGGCGATCCGCCCGATACATCTGAAGCGTATTAAAAACGATGGCATCTTCCTTATTGAAGGTTCGCATCATATCCTCTACAAGGTCATCAGCTGCATCCTGCATCCAACTTTCTTCTGCGTCTATAAGCAAAGGGACATTCAGATCGTATGCCTTCTGACAGGTTTGTTGAAACCTTTCGACAATCCGGTCCCATTCCTTGGATTCTGTAGCGCTTAAGGGTTGACCACTGCCTCTTTTTTGATACAGGGCCAGCCTGCCGTACCCGGTGGGTTTAAATACCGCAAAGGGAATGGCCTCGTGCTCCTTTACGAAATCCATGATTTCCAGGGTCTTGGAAAGGGCATCGTCCAGGGGGTCCTCCGTGTCTTTTCCTTCGACAGAATAGTCCAGGATTGTACTTACACCCTTTTCCCACATGCGCTCCACGACAGGCATACAGTCCTTCTCACTCACCCCCCCGCAAAAGTGATCGAATACGGTAGTTCGTATAAGGCCTTCGACCGGGAGTTTTGCCTTGATGGCAAAATTTGTGACACTTGTGCCAATTTTTACCAACGGCTCGATGGAAATAAGCTTAAAGAGAAAAAATGCGCGTTCCAGTTCCGCGTCCGATTTAAGGGCAAAAGCCGTCTTTGTGTTTTCAAAAATTCGCTTGGTCATTCCTTTGCGTTCTATTGTTCACAAATATAGTAGCTACACAAGGAAAATTTATATCAAAAATTTAGGTTATTTTGAAACTTCTAACCCCTAGGTATGACTATTCTAAAAAGTGGCTCTTGTGAAATTTTATTCAACGCAAATGCCTACCCCGCTTTAAGCCGCCTGCTCTCCGAAGGAAGTTTTTCAAAGGTTTTCCTCCTTGTGGATTCCAACACCAGGACTGCGTGCTTGCCGGTATTGGGGAAGGCCTTTCCTGAGGCCGGGAAATGGGATGTGCTGGAGATTCCGGCAGGCGAGTCGTTTAAAACCCTCCATACCTGTCTGGATCTTTGGAAACAACTCGCCTCCATGGGCGCGGACCGGAAGAGCCTGCTGATCAACCTCGGCGGAGGGGTGGTTACGGATTTGGGTGGATTTGTGGCTTCGGCGTATCAAAGGGGCATTCGTTTCGTCAACATCCCGACCACCCTGCTGGCTATGGTAGATGCTTCGGTAGGCGGCAAAACGGGGGTAGATCTGGGAAACCTCAAAAACCAGATCGGCGTGATCAATAATCCGGAATTGGTCCTGATTCAACCCGAATACCTAAAGACCCTGGATGAGCGGCAGATCAGGAGTGGTTTCGCAGAAATGCTTAAGCACGGGCTAATCCTGGACCGACCGTACTGGGATAAATTAAAAGCCCTGACCTCCTATGACAAGCTCAATGAAATGATATTTACAAGTGTAGCGCTCAAAAAAGATGTTGTGGAGGCTGACCCCAGGGAACAGGGCCTGAGAAAGATCCTAAACTTCGGGCATACGCTCGGGCATGCCATTGAATCCCACTACCTTTCAAATGATAACGGCAAGGCCCTGCTGCACGGAGAGGCCATTGCTGCGGGTATGGTCATGGAAGCTTACCTTTCCGCAGTCCAGTGCGGAATGCCCATGGCTCAATGTGAAGAAGTAAAGGCCACCTTCTTTAAATTCTTTCCAAAGGTGGATATTTCCGAGCGTGACCAGGCCGATATCTTAAGCCTGCTCCGCTACGATAAAAAAAATGTAAAAGGACATATTCTCTTCGCCCTACTCCGGGAAATTGGCAAAGCGCAAACAGATCAGGAAGTAAGCGCCGATCAGCTCCACGCTTGCTTCGATTACTACAGGGAATAATTACTTCACCTACAAATAGTTACACTTTTACAACTCTTATAGGTTTTCGACTGAAAAATTTTCTAGCTTGGTTATATTGAAAATTGCCAATCGAAACAAACCATGAAACGAATCATTATTGACTACAAAAAGCTGACGCCTGAAATGGCCGGCATGCTACTGGAGCAATATCCCGAAGGATATGGGGACGAGGATCTGATTTCATTTAAGAGTCCCAAAGGAGATTGGATTGAAGCCGTGGAGCTTCAGACAACAGAAGCTCTTTACCTGGTTAAAATAAGCAAAAGCTTAGCGAGTTTTCTGGCTTCATTAGATGAGTTGGACACCCTCCCGGATGTGGAAGATCCGATTCAGGATGACCAGAAGGAATACGACGGATCTCTGGAAACAGAGACGAGTCTGGACGAATAAAATCAGCGTTCCAGATAGCGCTCACGCAGGATATTCCTGTGATGCTTCTGATGCCCGCAGATAATAAAGCCGAGCGCTCCAAGACTAATGCCCTGTCCACTGGCATTGCCTTTAAACAAAAACCGATCTTCCGGGAACGACTTAAACAGCAATAGCGTGGACTCCCGAATCACCTTATATTCTTGCACCAGCGTATCTATACTTTGGTTTTCCGCCAGACTTTGAGGCACATATGTATCCTGGTCGAAGCCAGGCAAAGGGGTTGTATCTCCCCTTCCAAACCTCAGGGCCCTGTATTGAAATATGCGTTCCGTATCCAAAACATGCACCAAGACTTCTGCTACACTCCATTTGTCCGGAGCGTACCTGTGGTGCAAAAGCTCTTCGGGTATGCTTTGAATGAACTGGGGGAAATTCCCCATCTGACGCTCCATAAGGTCTGTGAGATTCGAATCTCCCAAAACCTTCAGATACGGCAGATAATATTCAGGGCAATCTCCCTCCTTTAGGCTGGAAAGTTTCATATAGACGGGGTTTCAGGATTATAGTTCGTTGAAAATAGTATGCATCAACCGTTTCTTATCATTTATGCTCTCTTCCAGGGAAATCATGGTTTCAGTACGACTGATACCTTCGATATCATCGATCTTAAAAATGATGTTTTTGGCATGGGTTGTGTCCCTGGCCCGGATTTTACAAAAAATATTGAACTTCCCGGTGGTTATATGTGCTACCGTAACATAAGGTATCTCTGCCAGGCGCTGTAGCACAAACTTGGTCTGGTGGGTTTTCTCCAGAAAAATGCCGACATAAGCAATAAAGGAATACCCCAATTTTACATAATCAAGTGTAAGGGAACTCCCTTTTATAATCCCGGCTTCCTCCATTTTCCGCACGCGGACATGAACAGTTCCCGCCGAAATCAGTAATTTTTTTGCAATGTCAGTAAATGGCGTCCTCGTATTATCGATAAGCATATCGAGGATCTGGTGATCGATTTCATCCAATTTTACTTTTCCCATTTCAATAAATTTTTATGCAAAAATAGGCTTTTAAGAAATATAATGTAAAGAAACCTATGTTTTTGTGAATTATATGCAAAATTTTAAGGAGTCATGCCCTTCTAAGCACCATTTATATCACCGAGCTCAATCAGCATCCGAAGATCGTCACGTACGGAGGCATCCAGGACCCGGTGTCCAAAAAGCTCCTGCGATTCCCCCATTTCACTCATTTTGGGCTTAAAATCGATCTTCCCGTCCCGAAAAACTTCTTCAAATTGCAGCCCAATTGTACTTCCGGAAGGTAGTCCGGGAATGATTCTATCGGCGTTGTGAACCAAAACGTCCACAAAAGGGGTGGCGTTTGCGGGAATTCGTTGATACTCCGACAGCGGAAGGGTTAAATGCGCACCGCTGGCAATACCCTTGAGGGCTCGCACCAGGGACTGATACACATAGAAACGGGTGACTTCGCGCTGGTAGTCCCCTGGGTAGTGACCTGCCTCCAGCAACAAAGTAGGCACTCCCGCGGCCTGAAACGTATCCCCTACGCAGTTTATATTGAAAGTATCATCATAACGGCCAACCCCAATTTCCGAACTGACCCCGTCTGAAATCAGCGCAATCAGGCGGGCCGCCCTACTTCTGGGGTCCGTAAAGCTCCGCTGGGGGTCGGCTGCCGGGGCCAGAAAGGATAAGGTAGCCGGAATGGGCGGCGTCTCGATCCCATATATGGTGCGCTGGTCATGCAAATTGAAGCAATACGCCGGTTTAAAATCCTCAAAAACCCTCCTTAAAGCAATACTTTCCGGTTGACTCAAGTCCTGAGCATCCCGATTCAGGTCAATATTGTTTATGTTCTGACGTGTATACGCTTTAGCTCCATCCGGGTTCAGTATGGGCACCATCAATAATTCAAGGCCATCCAACCATTTTGGTTGCTTTAGGTGGATGTCCTGAATAAGGTCCAACAGGGCTTTTGTCGTCGTCGATTCATTTCCGTGCATTTGAGACCAGAGCAGCACCCGAACAGGGCCATTTCCCATTCGTACCGTTTGGATCTTCTGCTTCGCCACAGAGTGCCCACAGACTTCGACATGAATTGAAGGGGGGAGTGATTCCAAAAAACGATGGACGGGTTGCGGGGGCAGATAACGCCCGCTAATCGAGTTAACTTTTACTTCCCCGTACGCTGTAAATCCTTTCATATACTTCGGAATGCTTTACAAAGGTAGGACCTATTTATGTTACAGTTGTAACAACATTTGGGCCTTTATTCCAATGTACTGGGTTAAGAAATTTTATATTGTTACATTTGTAAACATCAAAATTAAATAGGTTTATATCTATCTGTATATCATTGTTTTGAATACTTTTATAATTATTTTTAATTTAATGTTTGGCATGTGCATCGAGCGTCTTAAAGCCATAGAAGGGCAACCTCCTGCCAAAATAATTTAAGATGGTAAACACAACAGCATTTAAGCAACGGCTGGAACAGATTCTCACATACTACGAGTTGAGCGCTTCTGCATTCGCGGATGCCATCGGTGTCCAGCGATCGAGCATTTCCCACTTGCTCAGTGGCCGGAATAAACCCAGTCTGGATTTTGTTTTAAAAGTGGTCAGGGCGTACCCCGATGTCAATTTGTACTGGCTTTTAAATGGAAAGGGTGTTTTTCCAGAAGCAAAAACCAATATACCCGAAAACCAAACCCCTTCTCCTGAACCCCGGGCTGAAATTGATCCCAAACAGCCCGATTCGGACATTGAATCCATCGTGGTTTTTTACACCGACGGAAGTTTTAGAAAATTTTTGCCTTCAGCGCATAAAAAATAAGAGGTCTTGGCTTAAGTTTTATCTTTGCAGCATGAAAGCATTCCTTCCCCTCTTATTAATCGTTTTGATCAGTTCTTGCCAGGAGCCCGCCAGGGACTGCGAGCAATTTCATACGGGCACCTTCCGATTTACCGCTATGGTGGGCGATACAGAAGAAACAACCCTATTTACACGTACTGGAGATCTGGAAATCTCACAATTCAAGGGCATGACAGATTCGGCTTCGGTGAGATGGATCAACCCTTGCGAATACATCGTAACTAACCTTAACCCCGATTCCCGTGAGGATGAAAAGTCCATCCATATGAAGATCCTGTCCACGACGGATACCTCCTATACTTTTGAATACAAATTGGTAGGCAGCCCTCAAGGCTCAAGGGGAACCGCCTACAAAACAGACTGATCATGCTGGAAATCTTCACCACTGCGGATGCCTGGATCGCCTTATTAACCCTGACATTCCTCGAGATCATCCTGGGGATAGATAACATCATTTTCATTTCTATCGCCGCCGGGAAGCTGGAGGAAAAACAACGAAAAAAAGCGACCAACCTCGGGCTCGTACTGGCCATGGGCCTCCGGATTGTATTATTGTTCGGTATTACATGGCTGACCTCGCTGGAAAACCCCTTTTGGGTGTTTGAAAGCAGCTGGATCCGGGGAGCTATAAGCGCCCAGGCCCTAATTCTTTTTGGAGGTGGATTATTCCTATTGTATAAGAGCACTCGGGAGATCCATGAAAAAGTCGAAGACCGGGGCCATGATGAACGAGAGATCAAAAAATCAAGGTCCTCATCCCTGGGAAGTGCCATTCTTCAGATTACGGTAATCAACATCATCTTTTCCTTTGACTCGATTCTTACGGCAATCGGAATGACCAACGGCATATCCCCCAATCCCAAAGACGCCCTGTTGATTATGATCGTCGCCGTGGTGATATCTGTGGTGATTATGATGCTCTTTGCGAATCCGGTGGGAAGTTTTGTTCAAAAACACCCTTCCATTCAAATTCTCGGCCTCTCTTTTTTGATTCTAATCGGGTTTATGCTAATTGCGGAAGCGGCTCATTTATCCCACCTGGTTGTCTTTGACAATGAAATCGGGAGCATCCCCAAGGGTTACCTCTATTTCGCCATCGCCTTCTCCCTCATGGTAGAATTCCTGGATTTGAGAAGGCTGAAGAATACAGGTGAAGAAATGAACGGGGAGGCTTGAGGAGTAAATAAATTCCTAATCAAATACTTAAAATACAATTATTTAAGTACATTATTTTAAAGTTTTACTTTAAAATAATGTAGGCTGATCCGTATCCGTCACATCCGGTTTGGCCTTGGAACCACTGTCCCCGGAATCATCCTTGTCCGTCACAATATCCTCTTCAATCACCTCCATATCCCTTGCCTCCTTCCTTGCGGGCGGCTCATAAGGCAGCGGATCGAGCACGTTGATCTCCAGGACTTTTTCGCGCGTGAGCTGATTGCCCATAGCCGCAATTCCCTTCACTCCGATAAACTGCTCCAGGTCAACTGTCTGGTTTGTCTTGCGATCCTTGCCCCTTTTCTTGGCAAACACAAGCTCAGCAACAGGCCGGTAATCGGTAAGTACAGCTTCCAGATAGGTTTTGGGATGATCTGTGAGGATTTGCTCTTGCTTATCCGGGTTTTCAATCAAAAAGCGCTTTACATAGAACAACTCCTTCTCACCTTCCCAATAGATCGCAGTTATGGCTTTCTCCGGAATCCACTTCTCCAGCACAATCATATCTGCATTGAAATGCATGGTCAGTTCCGGAATAGGTGTTTTGACGACTCCTTTCTGGGTGATGATCAGCAGGCGGTCTTCAGAGGTGAACTCCCCAAGCAATTCCCCCCGCTCATCGACATTCAGCCGCTGAACGGTATCGTCAAACCATATTTTTCTCGGCTTGAGGGTGGAGAGCCCCTTTTCCTTTAACTCGATGCGCTTCACGGGGTATTTAGTGACGATATTCCCTTTCGCATTGCGCCCCTTAATCATGACATCAGCAAAGTCCAGGTCCCATTTCAGTTTTTTAATACTTCCTTTCTGCCGCAACAAAACCGTCACTACTTCAGCTTCCCCGTTGGGATTCGCGCTAAAATACAGCACCTGAGACCCGGCCTTATCGCCTGTAAGGCTGTACATCCTGTCCCGGGTAATGGAGGTGACATTAAAGCGCTTTACATAACTCGCCCCGCCCCGGCCCACCTTGTATATCATATTATAGGTGGTTCGTTTGTCCTTTTTCTTGAACACTGCCACGTGCATGATGTTCTTGCCGATAAAGGTTTTACTATCGACTTTAGTGACCATCATTTCGCCACCCTCTGTAAAGACGATTATATCGTCGATGTCGCTGCAGTCTGTGACGTACTCATCCCGTTTCAGGGACGTACCTACAAAGCCCTCTTCCCGGTTAACATAGAGTTTAGTGTTGCGTATAACCACTTTGGTGGCCTCAATTTCGTCAAAGACGCGAATCTCTGACTTACGCTCCCTGCCCTTGCCGTATTTCTTTTTAAGGGCCGTAAAATAATCGATCGCATATTCGATCAGGTGTTCCAGGTGGTACTTGGTCTGGGCAATGCGCTCCTCTAGTCCGTCGATGAGTTGTTGGGCTTTATCCAGGTCAAAACGCGATATCCTTTTGATTCGGATTTCAGTCAGTCGTATGATGTCAGCCTCGGTAACCGCTCGCTTCAAATGAGCCGTGTGGGGTTTTAGTCCGTCAGCAATGGCCTGAATAACCCCCTCCCAGGTCTCTTCTTCTTCAATGTCGCGGTAAATACGGTTTTCGATGAAGATGCGCTCCAGGGAGGCAAAGTGCCATTGCTCTTCAAGCTCCTCCAGCTGAATCTCCAGTTCCGCTTTGAGCAATTCAACGGTATGCGTTGTCGAGCGCCTTAACATTTCGCTCACCCCGATGAAGATGGGTCTGTTGTCCTCAATGATGCACCCCAGGGGTGAAATAGAGGACTCACAGGCCGTAAAGGCATAGAGTGCATCGATGGTTTTATCCGGGGAAATTCCCGTTGGAAGATGCACAAGTATTTCCACTTCCGCGGCGGTATTGTCTTCTATTTTTTTGATTTTAATCTTGCCTTTATCATTGGCTTTCAGAATAGAATCTATTAAACTAGAAGTATTAGTGCCGTGTGGTATTTCGCTTATTTTAAGTGTTTTATTGTCCACCTGTCCTATTCTGGCGCGCACGCGAATTTTACCCCCGCGCTCACCGTCATTGTAATTCGTCACATCGATTATCCCAGCCGTCAGGAAATCGGGATACAGCTTAAATCGCTGTCCTTTAAGATGCTTAATCGAGGCGTCAATAAGCTCGTTAAAATTGTGTGGTAATATTTTTGTCGATAGCCCTACTGCGATCCCTTCCGCCCCTTGCGCCAGCAGGAGGGGAAACTTTACGGGCAGGTGAACAGGCTCCTTTTTCCTTCCGTCATAGGAAAGCTGCCACTCGGTGACCTTGGGGCTAAAAACAACTTCGAGGGCAAATTTAGAAAGGCGTGCCTCAATATATCGAGAAGCAGCCGCTCCGTCTCCGGTAAGAATGTTCCCCCAGTTTCCCTGGGTATCAATAAGGATATCCTTCTGACCCAGCTGCACCAGCGCATCGGCAATACTGGCATCTCCGTGGGGATGAAACTGCATTGTACTCCCCACCACGTTGGCGACCTTGTTGTAGCGCCCATCATCCATTTCCTTAAGGGAATGCATGATTCTTCGCTGAACAGGCTTAAAACCATCATCTATAGCAGGTACAGCCCGCTCGAGAATAACGTAAGAGGCATAGTCCAGAAACCAGTCCTTGTACATCCCGCTTACCCGGGTTAAGGCTTCCTGGTCCTGAGAATTTTCCTGTGACCCTAACGGGGCTTCGTTTTCTTCCATAAATGAAGGAAACTATCGCTTTAGTATTATTGTTCTTCTATCAGATCTAATTCCACCCTTAGGTTTTCAATGATAAAACCCTGTCGGTTCGGAGTGTTTTTGCCCATATAGAACTTAAGTAATTCCTCAATGGACATCGCCTTATCCATCATTATGGGCTCCAGGCGTATATCGTCTCCGATAAAATGCTTGAATTCATCAGGTGAAATCTCACCAAGTCCTTTGAATCGTGTGATTTCAGGCTTTCCAGACAGTTTGGCGATTGCAGATTTACGCTCCTCTTCGCTATAGCAATAGATCGTTTGTTTTTTGTCGCGTACCCTAAAGAGGGGTGTCTGGAGGATATAGAGGTGATTCTCCTTGATAAGCTCCGGGAAGAACTGGAGGAAAAACGTAATGAGCAACAACCGAATATGCATTCCATCCACATCGGCATCGGTTGCGATTACGATATTGTTGTACCTCAGGTTTTCAATGGAGTCCTCAATATTCAGTGCAGCCTGGAGCAAATTGAATTCCTCGTTTTCATAAACGATCTTTTTGCTCATACCATAGGAATTCAGTGGCTTACCCCTCAGGCTGAATACCGCCTGTGTATTGACATCCCTGGATTTGGTTATCGATCCTGAAGCAGAATCCCCTTCAGTAATAAAGAGGGTCGTTTCCAGGCGCCGGTCACTTTTCATATTGTCCAGGTGAACCCGGCAATCCCTTAATTTTTTATTATGCAGACTGGCCTTTTTGGCTCTTTCCCGGGCGAGTTTCCGAATGCCTGAAAGCTCTTTGCGCTCTTTTTCAGCCTGCATGATTTTCCGCTGTATCTTTTCAGCTATCTCGGGGTTCTTGTGAAGGTAATTATCCAGATTCCTGCCTACAAAGTCATTCACATAAGTCCGCACCGTTGGCAAATCACCACCCATATCCGTGGAGCCCAGCTTTGTTTTGGTCTGGCTTTCGAAAACAGGCTCCATGACCTTTATCGAAATGGCCGAAATGACCGATTTCCGAATATCTGAGGCGTCGTAATTCTTCCCGTAAAAGTCCCTGATGGTCTTTACAAGAGCCTCCCTGAAAGCGGATTGATGCGTCCCCCCCTGCGTAGTGTACTGCCCATTGACAAAGGAGTGATACTCCTCGCTATACTGCGTTTTGCTGTGGGTGATGGCAATTTCAATATCATTGCCTTTGAGGTGCACCACAGGATAGAGAAAGTCATCCGGGTTGTTATAATCTTCAAGCAGATCCTTAAGGCCGTTTTCCGAGTGAAATTTCTCCCCGTTAAAAACGATTGTCAACCCCGGGTTCAGATAGACGTAAAAACGGAGCATGCGCTCAATGTACTCGTTGCGGTATTTGAACTTCTTAAATATCTCGGAATCAGGCACAAAAGAAACTTTAGTCCCTCGTCTTCTGGATGATTCATCGAGCAATTCTTCGGTCTGGAGCTCGCCCCTCTCAAATTCTGCAGTTTTGGACTTCCCTTCCCTGTTGGATTCGACCATAAAAAAAGAGGAAAGAGCATTCACAGCCTTGGTACCCACCCCGTTAAGGCCTACAGATTTCTTAAAGGCACGGGTGTCGTATTTCCCACCCGTATTCATTTTGGAAACAACGTCCACCACTTTACCCAGGGGGATACCCCGCCCGTAGTCACGGACAGTTACCCGATCGTCCTTAATTCCGATCTCAATGGTCTTTCCGGCCCCCATGACAAATTCATCGATACAATTGTCGATGACTTCCTTGAGCAGGATATAGATGCCATCGTCATGAGAAGAGCCATCACCGAGCTTACCGATATACATCCCCGGACGCATTCGGATATGCTCTTTCCAGTCAAGGGAGCGTATATTGTCTTCAGTATACTGCGTCTGCGACATGTATTTGGGGCTTTTCCCCTGCAATATAAAATTTAGGGGAAGAAATCAAAATGCAGGGCTCCGAAAGTAATTAACAAAGGAACTCCTGTAAATGTTGATAGTTTACTGTGACCTGTGGTTTAATATGCCGAATCCCGGATCAAACGTTAAACCTGAAGTGCATTACATCGCCATCGCGCACGACATATTCCTTGCCTTCAACTTTCATTTTACCCGCTTCCCGGACTTTCGCTTCGCTTCCAAAGGTGACATAATCCTCGTAGGCGATTACCTCGGCGCGGATAAACCCTTTTTCAAAGTCGGTATGTATAACCCCGGCGGCCTGAGGAGCCGTAGCGCCTATTGGGATGGTCCAGGCCCTGACTTCTTTTTCTCCCGCAGTAAAGTACGTCTGAAGGTTTAACAGGGCGTAGGCCGCGCGAATTAACTTAGAGGATCCGGGCTCTTCAAGCCCAAGGTCTTCAAGAAACATCTGGCGTTCCTCAAAGGTTTCCAATTCGTTTATATCGGCCTCGGTAGCTACTGCCAGTACAAGTACCCCGGCGTTTTCGTCAGCGACCGCCTCGCGAACCCGGTCCACGTGCGCATTACCTGAAACTGCCGACCTCTCATCCACGTTACACACATACAGCACGGGCTTATCCGTTAGCAATTGAACAGGCTTGACATAAGCCTCATAGGCATCCTGTTCGACGGAAATCGCCCGAACAGATACCCCTTGCTCCAGGCCTTTCTTCAACGTTTCGAGCACCTGTGCCTCACTCATCGCCTCTTTATTCCCGGTTCGGGCAGCGCGTCCAACCTTCTCCAATTTCTTTTCGACCGTCTCCAGATCTTTGAGCTGCAATTCAATGTCGATGGTCTCTTTATCGCGGATCGGGTCTACAGAGCCATCCACATGAACAACATTGTCATCGTCAAAACAGCGCAGGACATGCAGTATCGCATCGGTTTCACGTATATTCCCAAGGAACTGATTCCCCAGACCCTCACCTTTGCTGGCCCCTTTCACGAGCCCTGCAATATCCACGATTTCAACGGTAGCAGGTATAACTTGCTGGGGCTCAACCAGCTTCTCCAGCATTTCCAATCTGGGGTCTGGTACGTTGACCACACCCAGGTTCGGTTCAATCGTGCAAAATGGAAAATTTGCACTCTGTGCCTTGGCATTGGAAAGACAATTAAACAACGTGGATTTACCTACATTTGGCAATCCTACAATACCTGCTTTCATATCGTTTAGAACTAATCGTTACCGAATTCTCATTTAGTCAAAAGTGGCGCAAATATAGTCCTATTTCACGTCTCCTGCTATTGCAATTACATCCTGGGAAAGAAATCCTACTTTCGCCGGTAGCTGGTCGTAACATTTGGGGCCCGGTATCGTCTAACAAAAAAATCAAGTATGAAATCGCATTTCCTGCTAATTCTGCTGCTAGCACTCCCCTGCCTAAGCCAGTCTCAAACCCTGAATGGTCGGATAGTCGACGGACAAACCGGAGAAGCCGTACCCTTTGCAACGGTTGTTACCGGGGTAAACAAAGGAACCATATCGAATGAGGAGGGTTACTTTTATCTGGACACCAGCGGATTGACGGCAGCAGGTATTAAAATTTCCTGTATGGGTTACGAAACCCTGGAAATTCCCGCTGATTCCCTGGACTCCCTTGACGTTTTGCGCCTCAACCCAGCTGCTATACGGCTAAATGAAGTGCGCGTCGGGGAGCGGATTCCGGAAGCTGAGGAGATCATCCGGAAAGTAAACGAAAACATCCCGGTAAATTATTATACGGACGAGCGTAATTACACATTCTTCTACAGGGAGTCCGAATACATGAATTGGGATCAGCTCGACATGGAAGTGGAAAAAGATTCCGAACTAAATCGGGAGGAACTCGGGTCTGCTCAGGAAGAATTAAAGGCGCTGAGCCGCTATATCAGCGAAAGCCAGGCGGTTTCCTACCTGGACTATAACGGGGCATACAGGCAACTTAAAGACTCCAGTCTGATATGGATTGATCGGGCCACCGAACTAATCGACACCAAAAAGGATTTTTCGATGGATAATCTACAGGCGAGAGCTCAGAAAATCGTGCTCTCCCATTTGGACAGCACCCAGACCTATAAGGTCAAAACAGGCATTATAACCGTGGAGGACAGTATTTCCATAGATGAAGAATTCGGACGGGAAGGCTTTGGGGACAGTACTTCTGTGAATGCGCTCAATGGCAGGGTATCGAACCTGTTGTCGGTTGCGGGATTTGAAAACGAAGATCGGCTCAGCGATTTTCTGGATGAGGGGTTGTACCGCTATGAATTGGTCAAACCGACTTACTTCAATGGATTTTACGTATATGCGGTCCGGTTTACCCCGAGAAAACGCAAGGCGAAGTTTGCGGGCACACTTTATGTTGATGCCAGCAACTTTGCTGTACTCAAAGCGGATTATAAATACGCCGATGGGAGGAATGGCCAGAGCGTGAACCTCAAACTCCTGCTCGGTATTAAATACATTGAAAACAAAGACCAGGGTACTATCGTATTCCAACAAGATGACTCAGGAAAATATAATCCCCATTACATTCAAAAAGAGTACGGTAATTACGTTTACCTGCATCGAAGCTTAAAATTTATTGAAAACAGTTCTTCCCGTAAAAAAGTCCTGTTCGACTTTTTACTGGAAGGAGGTGTGCGCCAAAAGGAAAGCCTTTTGATACGCCCTTCAGAACCGATGACTTCCCAGGCTTCCACAGACAAAATACTCGTTCAGAAACTGGACGCATACGAGCCGACGATCTGGCAGGATACGGAAATTATTGCGCCTTTGGAGGAAATGAAGAATTTTAAGGTCTCGAACTGATCAACTGTCCGGGTGCATAAAGCGCTGTTTGGCGAGTAATACCTCCTCGCTTTCAACATGGCTTTCATCCGGGACACAGCAATCTACCGGACATACAGCTGCACACTGGGGCTCTTCATGGAATCCCATACACTCCGTGCACTTATCCGGTGAAATATAATATACTTCGTCACTTATGGGCTCCTGTACAGCGTCTGCATCCACAGACTTACCATCGGGGAGTACCACATTTCCCTTCAGGGAGGTTCCGTCGCTGTAGCGCCATTCGTCCGCACCCTCGTAGATCGCTGTATTAGGGCATTCGGGTTCGCAGGCCCCGCAGTTTATGCACTCATCAGTGATGATTATAGCCATGGTTTATTTCTTTTTCAAAGATTGGATCGTACAGGATTTGTCCATAGCTGCGCGATCCGTATTTTTGCGCAAAGTTAAGGGCTGATTCCCGTACCCACAAATTTCATGACAGTCAAAGACCCATCCTTTTATGCTTTAGTTCAACTGGGGGAAGCACTCCGCAAGATTCCCGGGAAAAACAAAACGCCGATGTCAGTTGAGGGAGTCCCGTGGGGCGATCTTGAAAGTCTTCTTGAACAGACCTACCAGCAAAACGCCTGGTTTACCAGGGAATCCTGTTTGTTTGCGCTCAACTATTGGGGAGAAGCGCTCAAAGAAGCATCTCTGACCCAATGGCTAGCGAATTATAAGACCCCTGAAGGGAACCCGCTGAGGGTGGCCCTGATCATGGCGGGAAACATCCCCCTGGTTGGGTTCCATGACCTTATTTCCGTATTGCTTACCGGAAACAGCGCTGAGATTAAATGCGCCTCCAAGGATACCCTCCTGTTAAAATACCTGGTTCAAAAGCTTGCAGATCACAGCCCTGAATTGCGTAACCGCATTTCGTTCACAGAAGGGAAACTCGGCCCCTTCGATGCCGTCATCGCGACAGGAAGCACAAATACAAGTCGCTATTTTGAGTATTATTTTTCGAAGAAACCCAATATCATCCGAAAAAACCGGCATGGAGTAGCTGTACTCACCGGAGCGGAAAGTCCCGGCGAACTGGCAGGCCTCGCCGAAGATGTTTTCCGGTACTTCGGTATGGGCTGTCGCAGTGTCTCGAAACTCTTTGTTCCCAAGGGATATGACTTCGACCCCTTGTTCAATGCTTTTTTTAGATTTAAACACCTGATTGATCACCAGAAGTACGGAAACAATTACGATTACAACAAGGCGGTTTTTCTGATGGGAGGCAGCCCGATGCTCGACAATGGCTTTCTTTTGCTGAAGGAAGACCAGGGCCTCGGATCACCCATTGGCACTTTGTTTTACGAAACTTACGATGAGCAGGAAACTGTAATTGAAAAACTAAAGGCCTCAGAGCACGCGATTCAGTGTATTGTAGGAGGTACCTGGTTACCCCGGGCTGTTCCTTTCGGAAACTCCCAAAAACCGGAACTCGCAACCTACGCGGACGGCGTGGATACTGTTGACTTCCTGTTGAAAACATCCTCGGAATCTACTGCCCTGCATTAGACCTTAGCCCACTATTTTTTCGGAACTTTACATTCCCTAAAGCAAAATATCGATGAAGAAACACAATTTTAGTGCTGGTCCCTGTATCCTGCCGGAAGAAGTACTGCAAAAAGCCGCCCAAAGCGTCGTAGATCTGGATGGATCAGGACTGTCCTTAATCGAAATTTCACACAGGAGTGAGGCCTTTGTAGCCATTATGGAAAAGGCCAGAACCCTGGCCTTAGAACTCCTGGGGCTCGAGGGAAAGGGATATAAAGCTCTTTTCCTGCAGGGAGGAGCCAGCCTGGAATTTTTAATGGTGGCCTATAATCTTCTGGAATCCTCCGCGGGCTACATCAATACGGGTACCTGGAGTCAAAAAGCCATAAAGGAAGCGAGTGCTTTCGGGAAGGTAGTCGAAATAGCGTCCTCAGAGGATGAGGGTTTCAATTACATCCCCAAAGGCTTTGCCGTACCCGAAGGCCTGGATTATCTGCACCTGACTTCAAATAATACCATCTTCGGAACACAGTTTAAAAAATTCCCTGCTACTTCTGTACCTCTGGTAGCGGATATGAGTTCCGATATTTTCTCCAGACCCCTGGACTATTCCATGTTCGACCTCATCTATGCCGGAGCCCAGAAAAACATGGGACCAGCGGGTGCTACACTGGTTGTGGTAAAAGAAGAAATCCTGGGTAGGGTTACGCGTAAGATCCCATCCATGCTGGATTATACGGTGCACATTGGGAAGGAGAGCATGTTTAATACGCCTCCTGTATTCGCGGTTTACACCTCCATGCTGACGCTCGAATGGCTGCAACGGCAAGGCGGAATTGCAGGTATAGCGGAACAAAATGAAAAGAAGGCGCGCCTCCTGTATTCGGAAATCGACCTGAATCCACTCTTTGACGGATATGCCAAAAAAGAGGATCGATCCGATATGAATGCCACCTTTACACTTACAGAACCTGCCCTGAAGGATACATTTGATGCAATGTGGAAAGCCGCTGGAATCAATGGATTAAACGGACATCGTTCCGTTGGCGGGTATCGCGCATCCATGTACAACGCCCTTTCGATGGAGAGTGTTGGTGTGCTGGTAGACGTAATGAGCGACCTGGAGCGTAAAGCCTGATTGGGATTTTGAACAGATCGCTATATTTGCACCCCTATGATTGTATTAGCAAACGACGGAATTACCTCAGGTGGGAAAGAAACCCTTGAGAAAGCAGGTTTTGAAGTACACACTGTACGCGTAGCTCAGGAACAACTCGCCAACTACCTCTTGGAAAACAAGGTAACCGCCCTTTTGGTTCGCTCCGCAACACAGGTGGACAAGCATATCATCGACAGTTGCCCGGATTTACAGCTTATTGGACGCGGGGGCGTTGGAATGGACAATATCGATGTGGCTTATGCCAAAGAACGTGGAAGACACGTGATTAATACCCCGGCTGCATCGTCAGATTCCGTGGCTGAACTCGTTTTTGCCCATTTATCGGGTGGGGTCAGGTCGCTTCACGAATCGAACCGACTCATGCCCCTGGAAGGGGATATACATTTTAAGGCGCTTAAAAATTCATTTGCCAAGGGATCTGAGCTCAGGGGTAAAACCCTTGGGATTATCGGATTTGGAAGAATCGGGAAGGCTGTTGCTCGCCTCGCACTCGGAGCGGGAATGAAGGTGATCTATAACGACCAGACGACTCCAAGGGGAAGTGTGGAAGTCTCTTTTTTTGACGGGAGGTCCGTCCCATTCGAATTTACTACAACACCCTTTGAAGAGCTCTTACGCACATCCGATTTCATCACCCTTCACGTACCTGCTCAGAAAAAACCTGTAATCGGGGCCGAAGAGATCAAAAAAATGAAAGCCGGGGCTGCCCTGGTGAACACTTCCCGAGGTGGGATTGTGGACGAAGTTGCCCTGATAGATGCCCTTGAGGAAGGAAAACTGCGGTTTGCTGCACTGGATGTATTTACATCCGAACCCAAACCGGAAGTTCAAATTCTGATGCAACCCAAATTATCCTTGAGTCCCCACATAGGGGCTTCAACTGTTGAGGCTCAGGAGCGGATTGGTGAAGAACTCGCACAGGGCGTTATTCGCTGTTTGCAGACCGCATAGGTCCACAGGGTTTATAAAAGGGTAAGCCCTCTATGTGCCAGGCGGAGATAAATCGCTCCGCGCTCCTGCGGGTCCTGATCTTTTTTATCTTTATCTATCTGGGTGTCGCGCCCCAGAAACCTCAATGGAATCTTAACCCCAGAAACCTCAAATTCAACCCGGATTTCAGAAGGCAACGGGTCTTCTTCAGCCTGGTAGGTGTAGAAGATATCATAAACCCCGTTCTTCTTTGTACTAATCTGAGATTTAAGCACATGTAAGGTTTCACGATCCACCCATACTGAGGCGATTGAAAAGTCTGACGCTTCAGTGGTGGGGATAATTTTGATTAAATCGCATTCACGTCCCTGCAGTTGCACCTTTCCAAGACTCAATGTCATAAAAGGGTATCGATAGAGTTCGTTCAGGGTCAGGTCGAGTCCGCGCTTGGGAATCATCACGAAATCTTCAGAGGTAATCGCGATGGGCTCCCCTTTTACATAGCTGATTTCAGCTTCTTTAACAGGCATAGTCACAAAACTGATGTCGACTTCCATTTCCACTGAGGCTTCAAATGCAACTATGGAGTCCATACGCGACTTAATAGCCGTCAGAACAGGGTCTACTTCCTGGGCGGGGAGAAAGGACCCTCCCAGAAGTACGGCAATAAAAAATGAAATCAGTTTCATGTAATATCTCTTTTTTCAAAAACCCGCATCCCCAGTACGCCAAAAACCAGGGTATATACGATGAGTACGGCGTTCTTTTTCACAATCACGCCATAAGGTATCTCTGCAAAGAATACATACTGCCAGTTGTCCGTGAGTTTCGGAAAAAACAGCAAATTGACCAGGTCTGAATCAAATTCAAGGCGTAAAACAAGGGTGGTCCCGATAAGGAACAGGGCGGCAATGATCCAGGTAATCGTGGCTTCCTGAAAAAGGACACCCAGGGTAATGCTTACCGTGGCGTAGAAAAACATGGTGATCGAACCCACTAAAAATGCCAGCAGCAAACGCTCCAATGCCTCTGCCGAGTCAAAAAAGCTAAGGCCATCGAGGAAAACCACAAGATCCCCTTTACCAAACAACAGATAGGAAAATGCAAAGGTAGAGAGAATCAGGACGATCAGAATAAAGGCGGTAAATACGAGGGCAGCGATATATTTACTCAAAATAAACTGACGTTTTGAAACGGTTTGCAAAAGCACCGCCTCCACAGTGCGATCCTTGTACTCCGAGGTGAGGAAACCTGAAACCACTATCATAAGAATCAGTGGGATATGAAACCAGAAAGCGTTTAAAACCAGGTAGATTATCAGGTTTCCATTGAGCAGGTTACCCTGAAACTCAAAGGACTCCCTGAGATTATCCAGGAATACGTCGAGAAATTCTTTTCCCTGATAATATGCACTTACCATGATAAATGCTTCGAGTACAAAAACCGCGGCAATAGCGTAAAAGGTCTTGCGCTGCCTGAAGATTTTAAAAAGCTCGGTACGTATCAGGTTTCTCATCCTGGCGTTTTTTCAAAAAGGGCCGCAAGATTGGTCTGGGGAACGCAGGCGGTCAGGGTAATCCCGGGTTCCGAAGTCAGGTGCTGGAGTACCTGATGTATATTAGGGCCTTCCAGGTGCAACAAGGCGCTTCCTGTACGAAATTCCACATCTGCCGAGGCAAGCGTTTTAGAAGCTTTCAGTCCTGTGCCGTAGATCAGGTAGGACTTGGCTGCCTGTTGCAAAATCTCCCTTGCGGGTCCATGCCTGATTATTTCACCCTGATTGATCACATAGAGCCTGTCGCACAGATCCCCCAATTCGACAAGATTGTGGGAAGAAATCAGGATTCCGATTCCCCTGGAACCAGCTAGCGTACGTATTTCGTCCTGAAGGGTTCGAATTCCGATCGGATCAAGGCCGGAGAACGGCTCGTCCAGTACGACACATTCCGGATCGTTTAACAAGGCTATGGCAAGCCCTAGCCGCTGCTTCATACCCATGGAGTAATTCCGAACAGGATCGGTCCGGTCCGGGGAAAGTCCTACCTGCAGGAGTTCGTTTTCTAGTTCTGCTTTTGTGAGTTCCAAACCCTGGATACGGGCAAATACCCTGAGGTTTTCCAGGGCCGACAAATACCCGTACAAGGCTGGCTTTTCAATGATTCCCCCGAGGGGTTTTGAAGATTCGGAGTGGATTTGAAGTGATCCTGAGTCCCTGCTTACAAGCCCCAGAAGAATCCGGAATAAAGTCGATTTACCCGCTCCGTTTGGGCCGATAAGGCCACAGATTTCCCCTTTATGAAGTTCCAGGGAAACTCCTTTGAGGACCTTAAGAGAATCATAGGATTTACAAACGTCCCCGGCAGACAGAATCATGAGACGCCTTGTGGTTGAAGGTTGGAAAAGTTGTATTTAGGCCGGTAGTATTTCTCCATAAAGGTCCGGCGCCAGAAAGCCCTCCGGATCAGAAATAACGGATCCATCACCATAAAATAAGGGATGTAATGGTACCACTTAACTCCTTTTTTCTGGTAATATTCTTTGAGGTCATCTTCAAGTCCGAGTTCCCTGGCTGCCTGCAACGCCGCATTTCGCTGACATTTTGAACCGATAAAACGATTCGCCAGCCTGGGGCGCAACCCATAAGAGTAGAAAAGATCTTTTGCCTTCTTGTAGTCCTGAAACCTTGACCATGCATCCATGATCGTAAGGAAAATATGGACGAAGGAAAAGAGGAAAAAACTGGTCCAGAAAATGATCCAGAATACACTGCCTGACTCTATGGATAGTAGCAGCATATAACCGTACAACCAGGATTCCAAAATAAAGAGTACCAGAGAACCGTGTAGTAATCTTCCTACCCGGTAATAAGATACCAGCCAGTGGGGTTGTTCTGGCAAATGCACATGGACCATCGTCAAATATAATACGTTTGTTAAAGTTTTTCTAATTCTACTCTTGATAAATCCTCAGAGCGATAAAAAAATAGGTGATTACTCCTATTTTTCCTACTTTAAGGAACCAAAATTTAAACAAAATGCCAGGATTACAGGATTTACTGAACAGTTCAATGGGAACGGAACTCATTAAAGGATTAGCGGGTGAAACAGGCCAGCCGGAGGACAAAACCGCCGAGGTGCTCGCAATGGCCATGCCTACCATGCTGGGTGCCATGAAAAAAAATGCAGGAAGCCCACAGGGGGCAGAAAACCTGATGAATGCGCTTTCCTCCAGACATACAGGGGATATTCTCAATGATCTTGGGGCCCTGTTTAGCGGTGGCGTAGACCCGAGCATCAAAAATGATGGTGCCGGAATCCTGGGTCACCTCTTTGGTTCCAGACAGGCCACGGTGGAAAACACATTGAGTCAGAGATCCGGGATGGATCCTGCCGCTATTTCCCAAATTATCCAAATTGCAGCTCCCATCTTAATGGGCCTTCTGGGCAAACAACGCGCTCAGAATGGTTTTTCGGATCCAAGTGGTTTGAATGATGTTTTAGGAGGCTTATTAGGCGGGGAGTCTCAGTCTAATCTCAGCATGGTAACATCGATTCTGGATGCCGATGGAGATGGCAGTTTTCTGGATGATGTCGCAGGCATGATGGGCGGATCCTCCAAAAACTCAGGCAGCCTTGGCGGCCTCCTGGGCGGCCTGTTCGGCAAATAGGTAAGGTCAAAACCACATCTTAAAAACCGAAATCTCTTGGCCTATTGCGGAGATTGTGTTTCTGCTTCACTCTAAAGCGACCTTATGAAGTTGATTAAACTTTGTAGTTTTTTACTGGTTGTACTCCTGGGCATGGGGTGTAAAAGCCAGGCGGAAAGCCTTCAAATCAGCCCTTCTGAAAAAGCGGCCTTCGAATCGTCCTCCGGGCAAGCCGTAGTCATTGCAGACGAAGCGACCGAATATGAGATCGTAATCATCGATCCGGGGTTCTACAGCTGGCTCAAGGGGTTCGCCCGACCGGAAGGGTATTATTCACAGACCTTCCTGGAAAACAGAAACGCGATTTATGTCATGAATTGGAATCAGCGTGTGCTTTTGCCTTCAGACTATCCGAAAGACCTTTATGAATGGCCGATTGACTACGATCCGCAAATCGATTACGGGTATGAGGTAAATTATAAATTGTATAATTATTTTATCTACTTTCAGCGGAGGTATAATCAGCGACTCGGTCCTTTTATTCCCAGATTATAATTTTTTTACCTTTGCCACTTTAAAAAAGGGAATGCAAAAACTCAAAGAACGCTGGGGCATCCATTCGACGTTCCAATTACTGGTTATTTTTACGGTCTTTGCCATTACCGGGTCTTCTTCGGTATATGTTGCGAAACCCTTTCTGCAATGGGTTGGGCTACAACCCGAAAATTTTGGAGATGCCTGGTGGGGACCCTGGATCTACTGGACACTCAGAATCCTGATCATTTTTCCTATCTACCAGGTCCTGCTGGTACTTTTCGGCTGGCTTTTCGGGCAGTTTAGATTTTTCTGGAACATGGAGAAGAAAATGCTCAAAAGAATGGGGCTCGGCTTTCTGCTCCCTTCCTGACTTACTGATTTATTAATTCCATGTGTTCAGGACTTTTGTGATTCCGTGGCCGGATATGCTGCCTTATCGATCATATAGGTATAAAGCCACATAAGTGTAAAAGATGGAATCAGGTCAAAACCGGGGAGCAACTCTTCCAAAAAAGCAATAACACCGGCAATTTTTCCTTTCCGACCCGGATACATCCGCGTCATAAACCATCCGGCCACAGGAGCCCAGAGGATGTCCAGAAATTCGCCAAGGCCCGGTATCGCAAGGGATATCATACCTATTCCATCCAGGAGGAGTCCGTAAAAAAGCTTTTTATTTTTGCTACTCATCTTCATTTCCTCTGGAACTAAACGCCTTACCTCAGGAGAGGTCTGAGCTGATGAGTTTCAGGAATTCATTACGGGTTTCAATTTTTTCAAACTGACCCCGAAAGCCTGAAGTAGTGGTTACCGAATTTTGCTTTTGCACCCCCCGCATCATCATGCACATATGTGCAGCCTCGATCACCACGGCAACTCCTTTTGGATTTAAAGTTTGGTTAAGGCATTCCAGGATATCATCCGTCAATCGCTCCTGTACCTGCAGCCTCCTGGCAAAAACATCAACTACCCTGGGTATTTTACTCAGACCAACTATATGGCCATCCGGAATATAGGCCACATGGGCCTTGCCGAAAAATGGCAGCATATGGTGCTCGCAAAGTGAATATAATTCAATATCCTTAATGATGACCATCTCGCTGTAAGACTCCTTAAACATGGCGCCCTCCAGAATTTTGACTGCATCCTGACGGTAACCCTGGGTGAGAAACAGCAGCGCTTTTGCGGCCCGCTCCGGCGTTTTCTCCAGGCCTTCCCTTTCTGTGTCCTCCCCTATTTCCTTCAATATTCGGTCGTAAAAGCCACGTACTTCCGAGGTGATTTCAATATTGTACTCTTCGAGATATTTGTAAGGGGCCATAGCTGTATTTTTCCTAAATATCCTAAAAATTTACGACTTTAAGGATATAACTTCCCTATGAAGGCAACCGGGATATAAAGGGAAAAGACGTGGTATCCTTCGCTTTTTCATTTTGACAATTCTCCCTTAATGTGTACTTTCAGACCCGTTAAAAAAATTCATGATCCAGGCTGAAAACATACATAAATCCTACGGGGAGGTAGAAGTGCTTAAAGGAGTTAGCCTGAATATAGCCAAGGGAGAGATTGTGTCTATTGTCGGCGCTTCGGGTGCTGGAAAAACAACACTGCTCCAGATACTCGGAACCCTGGATACTCCCGCTCCTGAGCACCCTTGTCAGATTCAGATCAATGGATCGGACATCACCCGATTAAACGAAAAAGGGCTCGCCAGATTCAGGAATGAACACATTGGTTTTATTTTTCAGTTCCACCAGTTATTGCCCGAATTTACTGCCCTGGAAAATGTTTGTATCCCGGCATTTATAAAAAATACAGACCGGGGCGAAGCCGAGAAACAGGCCATGGAGTATATGGATTTCCTCGGCTTGAGCCATCGGCTTCACCACAAGCCCTCAGCCCTTTCTGGAGGTGAACAGCAGCGGGTGGCCGTGGCCCGGGCACTCATCAACCAACCCTCTGTTATCATGGCGGACGAGCCCAGCGGAAACCTCGATTCTGCCAGTGCAGATCGCCTGCATGAACTCTTTTTTGAACTTCGGGATCGCTATGGTCAGACTTTCGTTATTGTCACGCACAATAAGGAGCTGGCTGCCATGGCAGATCGAAAACTCACCATGGTGGACGGCAGGATCATCGCTGAAAATGGGGATTAATTCACTTATTAAATTTCTCAGGAAACCAGCATATGAGGTGGATCCTGAGCCATCGCCAGCATACCGCCTTCGCACTTCCGCCTCATTACTGGCCTGGGCGCTTCTGATCGGGCTCGGTCTGGCACTCCTCCTCGGCCTGATCGAGGCCTACGTTCCATATGATCTGGACGAACACGCCCTGGAAACCCTCATGGAAACCTATTCCCCCCTTACCATCCTGATCCTCGCGAGCCTGGTCGCACCCGTACTGGAAGAGCTCCTGTTCAGAGGGCCTATGTGGTACTTCAGGAATTCGAGGTATTTCCCTGCTTTTTTTTATCTGTTCACCCTGGCATTTGCCCTGGTGCATCTCGGCAATTACCCGAATCTCTTTGAAATCTGGCCGATTTCACCCTTACTGATAAGTCCCCAGTTTATCCTGGGGCTCTTTCTGGGGTTTATCCGGATCCGATTTGGCCTGATTTGGTGTATTGGATTTCACGCGGCGTATAATACCGTGTTGTTGGCCCCGCTCCTGCTTCTTCATGAACTTGAAATTCCGCTTTCATGAACAGAAAAGAACTCAAAGCCTTCCTGGATGCCAAAACCCTGCAGTATCAGCGGCCGGATTTTTTGAGTTCAGACCCCATTCAGATACCGCATAGATTTCAAGACCAATCAGACATTGAAATCGCGGCTTTTTTGACAGCCACCATCGCGTGGGGCAACCGCCTGAGTATTATACGCAGCGCAAACAAAATGATGGAAATCATGGACGAGGCACCTTATGACTTCGTCACCAGCGCCTCCGAAAAGGAATTGAATAAATCCGCCCAGTTTGTACACCGCACTTTCAACGGCATCGATTTTACAACCTTCGTAAAAGGTCTGAGGCATCTATATAAGAACTATGGTGGAATGGAACCTTTATTTACCCAATACGCCAAAGGCGATGACCTGCAGGAAGCCATCACCAAAGTACGCAGTCACTTTTTTGAAATCCCCCACCTCAAGCGAAGTGAAAAACACTTCTCTGATCCCGGCAGGGGTTCCGCAGCCAAAAGACTCAACATGTTCCTGCGCTGGATGGTCCGGCCTTCAGATTCAGGCGTGGACTTTGGATTATGGAACCAAATCAGCCCCGCCCAACTCTCTTGTCCATTAGATGTGCACTCCGGGAAAGTAGCCCGGGCACTGGGCCTTCTGACCCGAAAACAAAACGATTCCCGTGCGGTTCAGGAATTGGATTCCGCCTTACGCGCACTCGACCCTGAGGATCCTGTAAAGTATGACTTTGCACTTTTCGGCCTCGGGGTTTTTGAGAAGTTTGAGTAGCCTGACGCTATTTTAGGCAAGTACATATTGTTTTGCTTTTAAAAGCGCTTATGCCCTGTGGAAAGTTTTCACGTGTACTATCGGGGATTATTTCTTTACCTGTCCACAATCCCATACCGCTCCGGCAAATCAAGCGCAATACGGCGCCCCCCTTCTCTTATGGAACGGTAGATGGCCTCTACGATGACCATATCCCTTCTTCCCATTTCACCGGGTGCCAGATTCGGGCTTCCCGTCAGGATGTGTTTGGCAAAATCGTCCATTTGCAACTTTTGCTGGCTTTCATGCGGAAAAGAAAGCGGGCCTTCGGAAGTACTGCCGCTTAATGGCCCATAATTGTTGGCCGGGTTTAATTCGAACCAACCCTTGTCCCCGGATCCATAAAGCCGGTTAACATTGGCATTGTGCGAAGTCATCATATGCCCCATAGTGGTCCCTTGGAAATCAAACTGGGCGGTAATTGTTTCGTCTGTGTCCCTGAAATACCCGGGGCGTGTACTGAATTCCTGTGCCGATACAGCTGTTGGGTTTTTTCCACAGCTGTAGATGCAGCTCTGAATGGAATAGACCCCCATGTTCATTAAGGCCCCTCCACCAGACAGGGCCTTGTTCAATCGCCACTGATCCGGATTCCCTCTCGAAATATAGGCGGCATCCGCCGAGACAAAGTTGATATTACCCATTACATTTTCCCGGACCAGTCGCTGGATCTCCTGGGTATAGGGCTCCGACTGAAGCCGATACCCTACACTGAGTTTTACACCTGCCGACTTGCAAGCTCCGATAATGGCGTCGCATTCTGCAACCGACATCGCCATGGGTTTTTCACAAATCACATGTTTTCCGGCCTCTGCCGCCCGAATGGAAAATTCGGCGTGCATGCTGTTGGGAAGCACCACATACACGATATCCACCGCATCATCCTCGGCAATCTGGTCAAAAGTTTCGTAAGAATACACATGGGAACTATCAATATTGTACTTCTGCTGCCATTTGGATCTTTTGGAGGGCGTGCCCGTCACGATGCCGGCGAGATGGCAGAACGCAGTTTGTTGGAGCGCAGGGGCAAGTTGATACGTACTGTAGCTTCCGAGACCCACAAGGGCTACCCCGAGTTTGTCTTTCTGAAGTTCCCTGCCCGATTTCTTTGCCGAAGCCCCAAAGGCCGTTGTCAATACCCCGCCGGCAACCCCTCCTGCTAGCTTTTTACTAAATGTTCTCCTTGTGATATCACTCATACTGCGCTTTTCCTCCAAGTTACAATTTTTTTTAGCGCGCGAATACCTCTCAGAACACCTTCATTTTTTAAAAACAAAGAGAGTTAAACATTTTAAAAATGCTATTTTTAAGGCACACTAATCAAAAATGCAATGATGAAATATTTTAGCAGCACCCTGTTTGTTCTTCTGTTTTGTTTTTCAGGCTCGATTCAGGGGCAGGAACGCAAATTACCTATCGACACTACGGTTGTTACAGAACATAGTGTTACGGTTAACGGGGAGCGCTTTTCCTATAAGGCTGAAACGGGTACACAACCCGTATGGGATGAAATGGGAAAGCCCATCGCAGCACTTCATTATACATATTACACCCGAAATGACATAAAAGACCGGGGTGCCCGCCCTCTCCTGATCTCCTTTAACGGCGGTCCGGGCTCGGGATCCGTCTGGATGCACCTGGCCTACACAGGGCCACGCGTGCTTAAAATTGATGATGAAGGGTATCCGGTGCAACCTTACGGGGTCAAAGAGAATCCGTTTTCGGTCCTGGATGTCACAGATATCGTTTATGTTAACCCGGCGAATACGGGATATTCCCGAACCATCCCGGAAACAGGCAAGGAAGTGGATCGGGAAAAGTTCTTTGGCATTAATGCCGATGTCAAATACCTGGCGGAATGGCTCAACACTTTTGTGACCCGCCACAACCGTTGGAATTCACCTAAGTATATCATAGGGGAAAGCTACGGGGGAACCCGGGTTATGGGCCTGTCCCTCGCCTTGCAAAACCAGCAGTGGATGTACCTCAATGGCGTTATCATGGTATCTCCCGCTGATTATAAGGTCATTCGTGTAGGAGGACCGGTCAGCAGCGCAATGAACCTCCCCTACTATACCGCTGCCGCCTGGTATCAGAAGGCCCTGCCCGCGGCTCTACAGCAAAAAGACCTGTTGGAAATCCTACCCGAGTCCGAAAATTTTACAATCAATACACTTATTCCCGCAATTGCAAAAGGCGGGTTCATCGAAGACTCGGAACGGGATGCGGTTGCAGAGAAAATGTCCTATTATTCCGGCCTGACCAAAAAGGAGATTCTTCAGCACAACCTGGATGTTCCCACTTCGTATTTCTGGAAAGCCCTGCTCCGCGATCGAAGTGGCTATACCATCGGCCGACTGGACAGCAGGTATTTGGGTCTGGATAAGTCGCTTACCGGCAGCCGTCCGGATTACAATGCCGAGATATCTTCATGGCTGCATAGCTTTACCCCAGCCATCAATTATTACCTCCAGGAGGAGCTCAAGTTCAAAACCGACATCAAATACAATATGTTCGGGCCCGTAAGGCCCTGGAATAATGAAAATGACAATACCAGAGACAACCTGCGTCAGGCCATGGCACAGAATCCATATCTGAATGTACTGGTGCAATCCGGTTATTACGATGGGGCGACCACCTATTTCAATGCCAAATACACCATGTGGCAGGTCGATCCCAGCGGACGGATGAAGGATCGATTCGAATTCAAAGGGTATCGGAGTGGACATATGATGTATCTCAGGAGAGCAGATCTGAAAGAGGCCAATGATGACCTGAGAAACTTTATCATGCGCACCCTCACCAAAGGCGAAAGCGCCAAATACTAAACAACTATGAAAAAGCTAGCCCTAACGCTTGTGAGCCTTTGCCTTACCGGAACTCTTTTTGCACAGGAAATTCCGCCTTCAGACTGGCAGATCAAAACCGCCCTTATGGCCGTACCCTCAGATTATAAGGATGGAGCTGCCGTTTACGGGTATGATGCCGATGGGAACTTCACTAAACTCAGAGAAGGAACCAACGAGTATATCGCTTTGGCAGATGATCCGACCCGGGAAAATTTTTCAACTGCGGCTTACCATAAAGAACTGGATCCCTTTATGGCCAGAGGGAGGGAATTGCGAAAGCAAGGTAAGACTGCCGATGAAATCTTTGATATTCGTGAGGCTGAAGTGCGTGCCGGCACCCTCGCCCTACCCGATAAAACGACGCTCTGTATCTTTTCTGGGAAGGTGAACCCGGAGACAAAAGAGATCGAAGACCCTTATGTACGCTATGTATTTTATGTGCCTTTTGCCACTGGCGCCTCCACCGGCCTGCCTACCACGCCTACCCCGCCGGGTCATGCGTGGCTCATGAATCCCGGGACGCATCGGGCACATATTATGATCACCCCACCCAGGCAGGGGTAAGTTAAGCCGGTGAACCCAGCAGATGTATAGTCCTTTAGGGAGGTCTGTACTTCTGCCCATACCTCTTATTATGTCAAAGACTGGTCATTCCATATCCTTTCTATTTCTTATGCTATCCCTTTTTACCTCAAAAATCACCAATGCCCAGGACTGGGCAGGGCTCAAGGTGTTTGAAGAAGCCAATAAAGAGCTTGGAGATCCGGGCCCCGGGGAGGCACGGGTTGTATTTATGGGAAATTCGATAACCATAGGCTGGCTGCAGAAAGTACCTGGTTTTTTTAAAGGTAAACCCTATATCAACAGGGGCATAAGCGGGCAGACGACCGCCCAGATGCTCCTGAGATTCAGGCAGGACGTTCTTGCCCTTCAGCCCAAAGCCGTGATCATTCTGGCCGGTACCAATGACATTGCCGGAAATACCGGGCCAACAACACTGGATCAGATTCTCGACAACCTGATCTCCATGACCGAACTCGCCCTGGTAAATAAGGTTGAACCCATATTGTGTTCTGTGCTGCCCGCCCGGAGGTACCATTGGAAGCCCTCCAAACAACCTGATAAAAAAATTCCGGAATTAAACGCCATGATCCGGGATTACGCGGCCTCGCGAAACCTGATTTATGTCGACTATTTCGGGGCGATGGCAAATCCGGATAACGGATTGGATCCCAAACTGGCCCAGGACGGGGTGCACCCAACCCCTGAAGGGTATGCCCTGATGGCTCCCCTGGCGGAAGCAGCGATCCTGAAAGCGATCAGCAGGAATCCCTGAATTGCGTCGATAAACCCCTGCTCCATGATCCCTCTTGTAAGCATACTCATGCCTTTTAAGAATACGGAGGACTTTCTGGTCGAATGCATCAGCTCCATTCACAGCCAGGACTTCTCGTCCTGGGAACTCATCGCAGTCGACGATCATTCAACAGACAACAGCCGCGCCATTGTAAATGAATGGGCCAAAAAGGACCCCAGAATTAAAGTGATCTCAAACATTGGAAGCGGGATTATACCAGCCCTGAGAACGGCTTTTGAAATTAGTGCGGGCACTATGGTCACCCGAATGGATTCCGATGACCGAATGGCCTCCGGGCGGCTTTCTCAGATGGTATCGCAATTGGAAGCCCATGGATGCGGGAATATTGCCCTGGGACAGGTTAAGTACTTCTCCGATCGCGGTATTTCGGACGGATATGCGCGGTATGAACGGTGGCTGAACCAACTAATAGAAAAAGGGACCAATTTCAAGGAAATCTATAAGGAATGTGTCATCCCCTCGCCATGCTGGCTGGTATACCGGAGTGACCTGGAGGATTGCGGGGCTTTTGAACCTGATCGTTACCCGGAAGACTACGACCTCTGTTTCAGGTTTTACGCCAGGGGCCTGACCTGCCTGCCTTCTGGTCGCGTACTGCACTTTTGGAGAGATTACGACACCAGAACTTCCCGGACCTCTGAACACTACGCCCAGAACTACTTTCTGGACCTAAAGCTGGACTACTTCCTAAAGCTCGACTGGAATGACTCCAGGCCTCTGGCGCTTTGGGGGGCAGGATTTAAAGGCAAGCACCTTGCGAAGAGCCTTGTCCTCAAAGGAATAAAATTCGATTGGCTTTGCGACAACCCGAAAAAAATTGGAAAGACTATTTACGGGGTTCCCCTGTTGCATTTTGAGCACCTGAAGACGCTGAATAAACCACAAAGCCTTATTGCCGTGGCCAATGAATCGGCCCAGGGAGCAATCCGGAGCTTCCTTCTGCAGACCGATCAGGATCCGGGCAAAGACGCTTTCTTTTTTTGTTGAAATGCACAAGGGTGGCAGAAAAAAATAGCTTTAACTATTGTTCATTTATAGATTCGTTAATACGGTGTGGTAAACGAATTGGCTATATTTGAACCTTTCCCTATTGTCTATGCAACTACAGCACCCGGAACTTCTTTGGGGATTATGGCTTCTGATCATTCCGATTTTAGTGCATCTGCTACGTTTACGCAGGTACCGCAAAACCCCTTTCACCAATGTTAAGGTCCTCCGGAAAATCTTTTCGGAATCCAACCGGAGCAGCCAGTTAAAAAGATGGCTCTTGCTCTTCACCCGCCTCGGTTTGATCGGCGCTTTGGTTATCGGTTTTTGCAAACCTTTTATACCTTCTGAAGGTCTTGATAATAAAAAGGATATAGTCGTTTATATCGATAATTCATTTAGTATGCAGGCAAGGCTTGAAAATTCAAATCTTATGGAGTACGCCTGCCAGCAAGTCCTGCAAAATTTTCCGGAGGATTTCCAGTTTTCACTGGTCACCCAGACTGAATCTTTTGAACAAGTCACTATAAAGGAATTGCAGCAGCAACTGCTCAATTTGGACTTCAGCCCGTCCACCCTTTCGTCAGATGAAATCAGGTTGCGTACTTCGGCCATGTATGCCTCTGCGGATTCTACGGACCGGGAACTCTGGGTTCTCTCTGACTTCAAGGGTTGGGATTCGGATGCATGGGAAAATCAGGATGGGATAACCTTAAAGGGCGTACAGCTGCAGACCGAGGCGCCGGCAAACATCTCCGTAGATTCGGCATATCTGCAAGCGGGGGATGCAGAGAACCTGGAGGTTGTAGTTGCATTAAACGCCACAACTAATCAGGAAAACGGGGCTGTTTCCCTATACAATGAAGGAGTCCTTATCGCAAAGACAGGAGTGGAAGAACTCCCGGACGGCAGTTTTCAGGCCCAATTCACCATCCCGGCAGACACAGAAATCAACGGTACCCTGCAGGTCACCGATAATGGTTTGTCTTATGACAACACCTTGTACCTTACCCTAAACAAACCCGAAAAAATAAAGGTTCTCAGTATAGGGGAGGATCCCGCAGCTTACCTTGGGAGGATTTTTACGGATGATGTCTTTACCCTGGTTCAGACCTCCCTGAGGGAACTGGATTACAGCAATCTGGAACAACAGCACTTAATTGTGCTCAATGAACTTGAAACCCTGCCCCTATCCCTGGGCAGTGCACTTAAGGAATTTGTAGATCAGGGGGGCAGCCTAATTGTCATTCCTTCCTCAAAATCGCCAGTCACTTCATTCAATAGCTTTTTAAAGGGATTTGAGATTGGGTATGGGCCACGCAGAACGGGTGTAAACCTGATTACTACCATCAATTTTGACCATCCGGTCTACCGCGAGGTTTTTGAACGTGCGATCGATAATTTCGAATATCCTCAGACTCAGGTATCCTATCCCCTCCAGGGCCCGCTTCAGCAGATCATAGGGTTTCAGGATGGGACTGCATTTCTTTCTGAAAGGAATGGCATCTATCTTTTCGCTGCCCCACTGAGTACTGAGAATAGCAATTTCACCAAGTCCCCATTGATTGTGCCCACCCTGTATTCCATCGGAGTCAAAAGTCTGCCCAGGCCCGACTTATATTTCGAAATCGGCAAAGAGGCGCTTCTGGATCTCGAAATAATCGTTCAGGAAGATGAAATCCTAAAACTACAGGGACCCCGGTACGAGGTGATTCCACTTCAGCAGTCTTTCGCCCGAAAGACACGTCTGTATTTTGGAACGGAACCCTCTCTGAGCGGGAACTACCAGGTTACATATGGTGATGAATCGCTGCGTACGGTAAGCTTTAACTACCCCAGAAAGGAGAGTTTTCAGGCTGCATCCGCAGCAACAATTCCAGCATCTTTTACAACCTATTCGGATGTCCCAAGCCTAATTTCCGAGTATCAAAACACGACCCGTGTAACTTCCCTTTGGAAATGGTTTATTATTTTAGCACTGCTATTTATGATGGCTGAAATGATACTTCAAAAAACCATGCGATGAATCTACTGATCAAATCCGCAACCATCATCGACAAATCCCAGCCGTCGCTACACTTAAAGAAAAGGGATATTCTCATTGAAAAAGGGCTGATACAAGCTATTGGAGTTCGTATTGAGGCGGGAAAGAAAACCCGGGTAATCGAGCTCAAAAATCTTCACGTTTCTCCGGGCTGGTTTGATAGTAGCGTAAGTTTTGGGGAGCCCGGATACGAAGAGCGGGAAACAATTTCCAACGGCCTGGAAGTAGCTGCATCAGCTGGTTTCACCGGAATTGTATTAAACACCAACACCCACCCGAGTCCGGACACTAGTGGCGATATCGTCTTTCTAAAAGAAACGGGCAAAGGTCACAGTACATCCTTATACCCCATGGGAACGGTAAGCATGGGCGCTAATGGGGCGGAACTCTCGGAAATGTACGATATGAGTCTTTCGGGAGCGGTAGCCTTCAGCGACTATAAACACGCACTGGACAATCCAAACCTGTTAAAACTGGCCCTGCTATATACACAAAACTTCGATGCCCTTGTGTATTCATTCCCTCAGGACGGACAGTTGAGTCCGAAAGGTCAAATGCACGAAGGGGAGGTTTCCATGCGCCTGGGGTTGCGAGGAATTCCAACACTCACTGAAGAACTCCGGATAGCCCGCGATCTGGCCATCCTCCAATATACGGGAGGAAAACTGCATATTCCCACCATCTCAACAGCCTCATCGGTCAACCTGATCGCCGCCGCAAAAAAGAACGGCCTGGATGTGAGTTGCAGCGTTGCCATCCACCATTTGTGGTTTACCGATGAAGTCCTTGACGGATTTGACAGCCGGTATAAAACCCTGCCGCCCCTGAGAGGCAAAAAAGACTCTAAAGCCCTTCAAAAAGCACTGGCAGAAGGGGTTATCGATTTTGTCACCTCTGACCACTGCCCCCTGGATGTGGAAGAAAAACGCCGGGAATTTGACCAGGCGGCTTTCGGAGCTTTGGGGCTGGAGGAATCTTTTGGGGTTCTTAACCAGATTTACGGACCTGAAGTAGCCTCAGAAATCCTCGGAAGGGGTCGAAAGCGATTTGGTCTCGCAGAGGCGAAGCTGGCCGCCGGCCAGCCGGCCGAACTGACTTTATTCGACCCGGAGGCCGAATACACTTTATCCCGCGAGAGTCTGTTGAGCACCTCCGGGAATTCAATGTTCCTTGGAATCCCTTTGAAGGGAAAAGCCTATGGCATCATTCGGGGTGAAAAAACAAGTATATAGATGCAGCAACCGGATTCCAATGGGAAAACCATCGCTATAATTTCCTATTTGACCATGGTTGGGGCGCTTATCGCCATCACCATGAATGCAGAACCCAAATACGATTTTGCCCGGTTTCATATTCGCCAGGCCTTCGGATTACACCTGGGATTTCTGGCGTTTGCACTTTTCCTGAGTCAATGGTGGCACCCTTATGCCTGGTTCGGCCTTTATCTCTGCTATTTTATCCTTTGGATCTATGGTTTTCTGGGTGCTGTTCAGGGGTACAAGCGATTGGTTCCCCTTGTTGGATCCCTTTTTCAGCGTTGGTTTTTATTTATTAATTAATGGCTTTACAAAACTCTGTTCAATTACCCCTGGAATACCTGATCCGGCCTGGTACAGGTGAAAAGGGGCCTTACCCCTGCCTTTTTATGCTGCACGGATACGGAAGCAACGAGGCCGACCTGTTCTCCTTTGCAGCAGAATTACCCCAGGAGCTTTGTATCATCTCCCTAAGGGCACCCTATGATTTACAGCCTTTTGGGCATGCGTGGTACGCCATTAACTTCGAGAGTTCCCAGGGGAAGTGGAATGATGTCCCCCAGGCAGTGGAGTCCAGAGATCTGGTCCTCAATACCATAGACCTTGCCATTGCCGGATATGACCTGGACCCGGAACGAATCAGTTTACTGGGTTTCAGCCAGGGCAGCATCCTGAGTTATTCCCTGGCCCTCTCCTACCCGGATCGGGTTAAATCGCTGATTGCCCTCAGCGGGTACATCGATCCTGAAATGCTTGTGAAAGGTTTTACATCAGGAGATTTGACTCAGCTGCAAATCTATGCTTCCCATGGCCAGGTAGATCCTATAATACCCTCTGCCTGGGCTCAGGAGTCCGTTGCCTTTCTAAAATCACATGGGATTACCGTTACTTACGAAGAATACCCTGTAGGACACGGGGTTTCTGCTGCAAACCTGTCTTCCTTCAAGAGATGGATGGCCGACAAATACTGATTATTGGCTCCGGGTATATAAAAGGTGGTCTATCAGGGTGAAGTCGGCGCCGAGATCCTCTCGGATTTCATATCCGATAAGCAGTTCACCCCAGTATTTACCATCCGAGAAATCCGCAATGATCCAGCGATGGTTCAGGAGTTTAATTTTGTTGATCTTAAAATCACCCTCCATACCTTCATACGGAACAAGGGGATTGTTTCCCGGCATCTCATTGGTTTCTAGTAGTTTATCAGCTATATACCGCATAGGATCCTCAAGCTCATATGGATCCGTATAGGCCAGGGCATCGTCGTTGTTTTCAAGGCTGAAGTATTGAAGGTCCTGAATGGTGAGCTGATACTCCTGAAGTGAATCCCGCAGATCGCGGGTGGTCTGCTGCAGCGCATCGATTTCAGCCTCCCGGCTCTTGAGTCTCCGCGAACCACTTACCGCAAGATAAAGCGCTACCAGGGCGGCGAAAACAAAAAGATATTGAAACAGGTTTTTTTTCATGGGGTTACAGTGTTATGGTCAGATTGTCGTAGGCCAGTCTTACGTGGTCAGGCAATTCCTTTTCAACAGCTTCGTGAAACCCCAATTTATGACTGATATGGGTTAGAAATGCACGCTCGGGTTTCACGCGGTCTATAAAAGCAAGTGCTTCCTCCAGATTGAAATGGGAATGATGTGATTCCTTTCTTAACGCATTTATTGTTAATACTTTAAGGCCTTCCAGGTATTGTATTTCTTCAGGCTCTATGGTCTTTACGTCCGTCAGATAGGCAAAATCCTTTATGCGATATCCAAAAACCTGAAGTCGGTTGTGCCAGGCCTCAACCGGGGTAATCCATAGCCCGTCCAATTCAAAGGGCCGACCCCGTTGTACCTCGTGAATCTTTACCGCCGGGGCACCCGGATAGCGATTTTCTCCTGCAAAAATATAATCAAACCGATGTTGTAAAGAAGCTATCACACGTTTGTGAGCATAGACCGGAATATCACCCTGTTTAAAAAAATAGGGGCGGATATCGTCAATTCCAGCCGTGTGGTCTGCGTGTTCGTGAGTGAATAAAATGGCATCCAGCCGCTCGATGGGATTCCGCAGCATTTGCTGCCTGAAATCGGGTCCGCAATCTATCACAAAATTGTAGCCATCGGTCTGCACCAGAACCGATACCCTTAATCGTTTATCCCTCGGATCTTCACTAAGACATACCGGATCTGAACTCCCGATAACCGGGATGCCCTGAGATGTTCCGGTGCCCAAAAAAGTAATCTTCAACCGCTGGTCTATTTTATCCAAATTTATAACATATTTATTACTTGGATCGTTCAATCTTTATACCTTTGTTTATTGTAATACCTCCAATATGGCCACTGTGCAAAAGAATGAATTTGCCTTTGAAAACGTTCCTTCCGTCAAAGCAAAGACGCTTCGCATTAATTTAAACCCCGATATCTATGGCACTTTTGCGGAAATAGGCGCCGGACAGGAAACAGCGCGTCATTTCTTTCGGGCTGGTGGTGCCTCTGGCACTATAGCCAAGGCGATGAGCGCATATGACAAAGCATTCAGTGATGCTATTTACGGTGTGGAGGAAGATAATCGCTACGTTACCCAGAGCCGCCTGAAAAAAATGCTTTCCCACGAAATGCGGCTTATGGAAGAGCGTATTCCACGTGCTGAGCATCCCGACCGTCTCTTCTTTGCCTATGCCAACACGGTGGCGACAATTGATTTCACCAAACGGTATAAAGGCCACGGTTGGATGGGGATCCGGTTTCAGCTGGACCCGAAACAAAAAGAATTCGACGAAATTATTCTTCATGTTAGGTTTCGTCAGAACGAGGCCCGACTACAGCAAGAAACCCTGGGTATAATTGGGGTTAACCTGATTTATGGCGCTTTTTTCAAATACCACAAACCGCGTAAACTCCTGAAATACCTCTATGATCACATCGATAAGGATACCCTTGAAATCGATATGATCAATTTTTCCGGGCCGAGTTTTTCTGAGGTGGATAATCGACTGATGAGCCTGCAACTGATCAAAAACGGCATGACCGACGCGGTGATGTTCGGCTCTGATGGCAACAACCTCTTGCCTGCAGCTGTTCTTTACAAGAAAAATATCATGGCTTTAAGGGGTAGTTTCCGCCCTGTGACCAAAGTCAACATGGACATGTTTAAAAAGTCCTATGATATCTTTATCCGGGAACAAACAGTTAAGGAAGAAAACACCATTGTGATTTTTGAAATTACCCTTTCCAACTTAAAGGCTTCAGGGGAAATCGATGAGCAGGACTTTATGGATCGGGCAGAATTGCTATGCTCCTTGGGGCATATGGTAATGATCTCTAACTTCCAGGAATATTTCAAACTTGTCGAATATTTCAATAACTACACCAAAGAGCGCATGGGGCTCACCATGGGCGTGAGCAACCTCATAGATGTTTTTGACGAAAAGTATTACCGCCATTTGAGCGGCGGTATTCTCGAGGCCTTCGGGAAGTTATTTTTCAAAAACCTCATCGTCTACCTCTATCCGATGCGGGATCCGGAAACCGGAAGAATCCTCACCAGCAATAACATCAAGGTACATCCGCGTATGAAGGAGCTCTATAAGTTCTTTAAGTACAATGGGAAGGTTATGGACATCATTGACTACGACCCTGAGGTTCTCGATATATACTCCAGGGATGTATTGAAGAAAATTACCAACCACCAGGAAGGTTGGGAAGAAATGCTGCCTGACGGCGTGGCAAACACGATAAAGGAGAATCACTTATTCCTGCCCAAGAAAAATACGGCTACCCAGGAAGTTGAGTAAATCCCGGGTAATCCGATTTCTTTAAGACTATTACCCCTCGAGAATTTGAGCAGCGTGATCTTTTGTCTTGACCTTATCTATTACGCGGGTAACGGTTCCGGAACCATCCACAATAAAGGTCTTACGGTGAATACCATCGAACTCCCTTCCCATAAATTTCTTAGGCCCCCAGACACCGAAAGCGTCGATTACCGTACGGTCCTCGTCGGCCAGAAGCGGAAATGGAAAATTGTATTTGTTCCGAAAATTAGCCTGCTTTTTTTCAGAATCGGCGCTGACACCCAATAGCGAATAGCCGGCCTCCTGGAGTTCGGCATAATGATCCCTTAGATTACATGCTTCTGCCGTACAGCCTGGGGTACTCGCCCTGGGATAAAAGAATACGACCAGATCCTGCCCCTTATAATCGGAAAGGGAAACCACATTTCCGTCTTGGTCACTGGATTTAAAATCCGGTACTTTGTCACCGGCTTTGAGTGTGTTCATACGTTTTTTTATTTGTTTATTTATTTTTTTATAAAGTTAAACAATATGACCAAAAAAGAAAAGGCGGATTTTGTTGTATCTACATTGGAATCGATTTACCCGGAAGTCCCTGTACCTCTTGAACATAGGGACCCTTACACCCTGCTTATCGCCGTTTTACTGTCCGCTCAAAGTACGGATGTAAGGGTCAATAAAACCACACCTGCCCTATTTGAAAAAGCGGATAATCCCGAAGCCATGACGAAGTTGCCCGTCTCGCAAATCAGGGAAATCATCAAGCCGGTAGGACTTTCCCCCACAAAAGCCAGGGCGATTCACAGATTATCGGAGCTCCTTCTTGAACATCATCAGGGAAAAGTACCTGCAGATCTCGAAGCCCTCGAAGCCCTTCCCGGAGTTGGACATAAAACTGCCAGTGTCGTTATTTCTCAGGCATTTGGGATACCGGCATTTCCTGTGGACACCCATATTCACAGACTGATGTTTCGCTGGGGGCTGTCGACCGGGAAAAATGTCATTCAGACTGAAAAAGATGCCAAACGCTTATTTCCAAGGGAATTATGGAATAAGTTGCACCTGCAGATCATTTGGTACGGCAGGGAATATTGCCCGGCAAGGGGCTGGAACCTTGAAAAAGACGTGATTACAAGTACTATTGGAAGGAAATCAGTACTCAATGCCTATAGGGCAAAAAAAAAGACCCGCTAGGCGGGTCTGTTGTTTAGTTTAAGCTGGCTTCAAATTTGAAGTCCTGATAGCCAGTCACATGAAGTGATCTCGAATATTGAAGCAAAAAATCTATCGTTTCCTGCTTAACCTTGCATCCTTTGCATGTATTGGCTTGTTCTGAGTAAATTCTTTCCATATACCTAGAGTTCGTTACAACTAAATAACGCAACCCCTATGGAAATATTGCTCGGTATTCTATGATTAGTAATTTGTTAAGACAATTTTGTTGCGCTGAATGATTTTCCTCAAGTTGATAAGTGCATAGCGCATGCGGCCGAGAGCAGTGTTAATACTGACTCCAGTAGACTCGGAAATTTCCTTAAAACTCATATCCTTGTAGATACGCATAATCAGAACTTCCCGCTGATCATCAGGTAATTCATCGATCAGAATCCCAAGATCGCTATCGATCTGATCTTTGATCATTTGCTTTTCAGCATTTAGCTTGTCATCGCCAATGACCGAAAATATATTGAAATCCTCGCTCCCCTCAAATTTGGGCATTCGCTTGTTTTTCCGAAAATAGTCAATGATCAGGTTATGGGCAATTCGCATTACCCAGGGAAGAAATTTCCCTTCTTCACTGTAGTTCCCCTTTTTCAGTGTTTTGATAACCTTAATAAAGGTATCCTGAAAAATGTCTTCCGTAACATCCCTGTCCAGAACCTTAGAATAAATAAAGCTGGTGATGCGCTGGTTGTGTCTGTTGATTAGGACCTCGAGGGCTCTTTCTTTACCACTGATGTATTCCTTTACCAGGATTGAGTCTTCGATCTGTAGTTCCATAGTTTTTTGTTCTGTTAAGGACCTTAAGCTGGTTTTGCTTCTGATGCTGTTTTCGGTTTGCTCGGTTTCAAATACAAACTAAAATTAGCACAAGGGCCTGCCCACGAAAAAACATTGTTGTAAAACCGCCGAATCTTGATGTAAAACCCCGAATTTGAATTTTTAACAGGAATTGAAATCGAAAAGACCGTCCGGAAGCACGCCAATTCGTTCCCCTGGATCCATAAAAAAGCCCGGTCGTCTGCCCGGGCTCATATTGTCGTTATGAAATGTTTGGATCAGTTCAGGTTCCTTTCAAAAATAAGTCCCCCCGTTTCTACAACGCTGTAGGATCTGGAAAAGTCCAGTAGAAAGTCAACCGTTTCTTTAGAAGCCTTCAGAGTGTTGGTCTTCGTATTGGTATTGTAGTTGGTGTTCTCCATGAGATTGCTTTGTTTCTCAAAATAACGCAATCTGCCTGGAAAGCTGTTTGGCGGTTCGATCTAGGACATATTAATTCGTCCAAAAAACGCGGAGCGCCGGGTATATCGACCTACCACCAATTAATCCGTTAAAACAATCTGGTTTTCCTCTATGAGTTTTCGCAGGTTGATAAGAGCATACCGCATGCGGCCCAGGGCGGTGTTAATACTAACCCCGGTATTATCTGCAATCTCTTTAAAACTCATATTCTGATACATCCGCATGCGAATGACATCCTGTTGCTCGCCGGGAAGCTTGCATACCAGTCCTCCCACATCCGAGGCGATCTGATCCTGAATAAGCTGCTTTTCGGCATTCAGGGCATCATCCTGCATTACGGAAAAGACATGGAATTCCGAACTTCCTTCGTATCTCGGCATACGGTTGCTCTTCCGGTAATAGTCTATAACCAGGTTATGGGCAATCCGCATAACCCAGGGTAGGAATTTTCCTTCTTCATTATATTTCCCAAGTTTCAGGGTGCGGATAACCTTTATAAAGGTATCCTGAAATATATCCTCGGTCACCTCGCGGTCGAATACCTTGGAATAAATAAAATTAAAAATTCGCTGATTATGGCGATCGATAAGAAATTCAAGCGAGCGTTCGTCGCCATTTAAATAATTTCGGATCAGAGAAGCGTCATCTACATGGAGTTCCATACACATTACTTTTTTGATTAAGTCTGACATCGCTCCTTTATAGGTAGCTGTCAGAGAAGCTATTTTAAATTCAAAAAAAGTAATAGTGCTTTATAGGCAGTAGATATTTTGTGTTAGACATTTCAAATATAGAAAAATTTTTACTGCATCGAAGAATACACCATCATTCTCCTTTAAAGAATTAACAGCAGGTGGCTATTGGCACTTACAAATTGTATCTTTGCACCTTATTTTCAGCGCATGGATTCAATTGTCGAAACAGATCCCAAAAAGGCTATTCTTATCAAGGGGGCGCGCCTTCATAATCTTAAGAATATCGATGTCAGCATTCCCCGAAATCAACTGGTGGTTATAACGGGAATGTCCGGATCCGGCAAATCCACGCTTGCTTTTGATACCTTATACGCTGAGGGACAACGGCGCTATGTCGAGAGTCTTTCCTCCTATGCACGCCAGTTTCTCGGGAAACTGGATAAACCGAAAGTAGATTATATCCGGGGCATTGCACCTGCTATTGCCATTGAGCAGAAAATCAACTCCACAAACCCGAGATCTACGGTGGGCACTTCCACTGAAATCTACGACTATCTTAAATTGCTCTATGCGCGCATCGGAAAGACCTATTCTCCAATTTCCGGAAATGAGGTCGTAAAACACCGGGTAAGCGATGTAGTCGATTATGTCCTCAGCCAGGAAAAGGACCGGAGATTCCTTTTATTGGCCCCCATTACCATATCCGATGACCGGGACATACAGAAATCCCTGGATCTGCTCTCCAAGCAGGGGTATGCGAGAATAAAACACAAGGGAGAAGTACTCCGTATAGGTCCCGAAATGACTGATATCGGCAGGTCTTTCGATCTGGTCGTCGACAGGGTGGTTGTAAAAAAAGAGGATGAAGATTTCATCAACAGGCTTGCTGGGGCCATAGATACCGCCTTTTTTGAAGGTAAGGGAACCTGCCTCATCGAAGAGGCCGATGGAGATCAGCGAATCGCATTCAGCAATAAATTCGAGCTGGATGGCCTGGTTTTTCCAGAACCCAATGTCCATTTATTCAGTTTTAGCAATCCTTATGGGGCATGTCCTAAGTGCGAAGGATATGGGGATGTCATAGGTATTGACGAGGATCTGGTAATTCCGAATACGGAGCGGTCTGTCTACGATAATGCTATCGCCCCCTGGAAGGGAGAGAGTATGAGTGTGTACCGGGACGACCTGGTCAACAATGCATATACTTTCGACTTCCCCATCCATAAGCCCTGGTTTGAATTAACCCCTGAGCAGCGCAATTTAGTATGGGAGGGCAATAAGCACTTCACCGGCCTCAATGCGTTCTTCCAGAAACTCGAAGAAAAGAGTTACAAAATACAAAACCGGGTAATGCTTTCACGATACCGTGGTAAAACCCGGTGCAATCAGTGTTCAGGAACTCGCCTGAGAGCCGAAGCTTCCTATGTTAAGGTAGGCGGAAAATCGATCACCGAACTGGTCGATATGCCGATTTACAAGCTTGCCAAATTTTTCGATGAACTGGAACTGGATCCGCACAGGACAGAAGTTTCAAAAAGGCTGTTGCTTGAAATCCGGAACCGGATCCGGTATCTGCTGAAGGTCGGGCTGAGCTATTTATCCCTAAACCGAAAGTCCAATTCGCTCTCCGGGGGCGAAAGCCAGCGCATAAACCTGGCTACTTCGCTGGGAAGCAGTCTGGTCGGATCTATGTATATATTGGATGAACCCAGCGTGGGATTGCATCCGAGAGATTCTGAGAATCTGATCGAAGTATTAAAGGCCCTGAAAGCACTGGGCAATACGGTAATCGTAGTGGAACACGACGAAGAGATGATGCGGGCAGCTGATCGCATAATCGATATCGGACCTGAAGCGGGAACCCATGGAGGTGAAGTCGTTGCACAGGGAACCCTTTCAGAACTTTTGAAATCCGATTCCTATACCGCCCGTTACCTCAGCGGCGCCATGGAAATACCCGTACCGGCCAAAAGGCGAAACGGAAAAGGGCATATAACGGTCCTCGGGGCCCGGCAACATAACCTGCAAAACATCGACGTGACCTTCCCCTTGCAAGTCCTTACAGTGGTTACCGGTGTTTCGGGAAGTGGCAAAAGCACTTTGGTCAACAAAATCCTCTATCCTGCGCTTCAGAAGAAGCTCGGCGGTTATGGACAAAAAGCGGGACATCACAAGACGCTGGAGGGTGAATTCGGGTTTATAAGTCATTTGGAGTTTGTCGATCAGAATCCCATAGGCCGTTCCTCCAGATCCAATCCCGTCACCTATCTTAAAGCCTATGACGATATCCGAAATCTTTTTGCCAGCCAGAAGCTCAGCAAACTCAGAGGTTATAAGTCCAAGCATTTTTCCTTTAATGTAGACGGGGGCCGATGCGAAAAGTGCAAAGGTGAGGGAGACATTACGGTCGAAATGCAATTCATGGCAGATGTGCACCTGGAATGCGATCAGTGCAAAGGAAAGCGGTTTAAAAAGGAAATTCTGGAAGTACAATTCCATAAGGCTTCTATTAGCGATGTCCTGCAGATGACCGTCGACGAGGCCATTTCATTTTTCCAGGACCACAAAGCCGATAAAATTGCTTCAAGGCTCAAACCACTTCAGGACGTAGGACTGGGATATGTTGCCCTGGGCCAACCCTCCTCTACCCTTTCCGGCGGAGAAGCGCAGCGCATTAAACTGGCTTCTTTTCTGGGCAAAGGTCAGGGGCGGGAAAAAGCGCTGTTTATCTTTGATGAACCCACTACAGGCCTGCATTTTCACGACATTCGTAAATTACTGGATTCCTTTAATGCACTTCTGGGTAAAGGACACTCCATTATTGTGATCGAACACAATATAGAACTGATCAAAAGCGCAGATCACGTAATTGACCTCGGACCGGAAGGGGGGGATAAAGGAGGGCAGCTACTCGCCTTCGGAACTCCGGAGGAGGTCGCCAGCAACCCGGATTCCATCACAGGCAGGTATCTGAAGCAAAAGCTTAGATAGGACACCACACTGCTCACTCCCCGGGTTAATCCTATCTTACTGTATTACAATATATTACATAATCATATTCCATTTTGGCACGGTGATTGTTTCTCGTTGGGTGGATGTAAATCGTTTGCATCCCTAACTTAAAACCTATCGCCATGAAAAATCTAGTCTTCTTTTTAACCGCGTTAGTATTCGGAACAGGAACCTCTTATGGAGCCGAGATGGCTGCCACAGTTTCCTCCGTAAACTCCAGGTCTTTTATTTTTACTGAAGGGGATATCACATTTTCGGTATACCCGGATGGTGAATTCGATTTTTACCTCAACAACCAGGTGGGGTTTCAAGCCGGGGTGATAGGAGGTCAGGGTGCAATATCCTTTAATGCAGGGTATAACTACAATCCCTACGTGCAGTACGACGATTTTGGGGCTGTCATCCAGATATCACAGCTTCCGGTCTATTACGATTATTACGGAAGGGTCAACCGCATCGGGAACATACATATGACCTATAGAAATGGACGTTTATATCGCCTGGGCGGTATGCGTATATACTATAACGGATTCGGATACTACAATTACCATCTGGGTTACATCAACCCGTATAACAGGGTTTATGTTTACCAGCCGTTCCACAGCTATTTTGTTAGACCAGCTGCCGCGTATTGTATGGTTTATCCACAACCCTACAGACATTACTATAACCCTGTGCGATATACCTATTACAGGCCGTATCACAACAATGTCCGAAGAGCGTACGCACATGTAGGCAAACCTTACAAATACCAGAATCGTGCTGAGCGAAGCAGGGTATATAAAAATGATCGTCGGGTGGTTGCACGTAGTACTGCGGGAGCGCGCAGTAACTCGAGAAGTGTTGCGGGTCGCAGTAGCGGGGACCGCACAATAAAAGCAACCCGAACGCAGCGCGCATCGACAAGTCGTTCCAGCTCCGCAATACGGACCAAAGGCAACCTGAATAGCGGTCGGAGTTTGGCTGAAAACCGAACTAAGGGCCGTACGATAAGGGACAATGGAAAGTCTGGGAACCAGCGCAGCGTCGCCAGCAGTCGGACAAGTACCCGGACCGTTAAATCCAACGGTAATGCCTACAAAGGTCGAAGTATCGCGGGCAACCGGACAAGCGCCCGCAAAACAGGGAAGGTTTCCCCTCCTTCTAAAACTGTGAGCAAGCAAACGTTTTCACGGACGGCTAAGAAAGAAAGCGCAAGCAATGTAGCTGCTGCCAGGCGAAGTGGAAGTAAAATGACAAAACGCAAGGATGGTATACGTACCTCTAATGCCAAGTCGAACCGGTCTGCTACAGCCTCCAGAAGCACAGATAGAAATTCTGGCCGTACCTCCAGAAGAAGTTCTGGATACTAAAACTTCTCAGTATTAGCTAAAGCATACACAGGCCCCGTGGACAATTAAAATCTACGGGGCCTATTTTTTCAAACCTTTTCGAAAGAGCTCCCAAAGATCTTCGGAAACCCTGAATTTTAAAAGTACCCCCAGATAAACAACTGCGATCAGCACACTTTTCAAGGTAATGTTAACTATCGGATGGAAGGGGAAATCCATCCAGTAAAACAAGACAAACGTCCCAAGGGCAATCCCAAAAACCTTGAGGCTCTCCAGGCTCCAGGGAGTCAATCCAAATTTCCACTTCACAAAGAGCATTTTGACGAAATTGTAAAGTCCTGCGGAGATAAGTGTCGCCATTGCAGCACCCGTTAGTCCATGGGTCGGGATAAGCCAGGCATTTAATAAAATGGTAAGCAAAGCGAGGATAACCCCCATCATAAGCAAAGTCCCATAGTATTTTGAATTATAGAGGATGGCGGTGTTGATTCCCAGGAAGGCGTCAAAAAGACGTACCAGTCCCAAAAAGAGAACCACGTAATACCCGCCCCGATAGTTCTCCGGGAGCAGTAAATAAAGATCTCCCAGGTTTAGCAGGATACCGATAAAAATAAGGGCAGTTATTGCCAGAAGGGTTAGGGAGCTGCGTTTATAGAGTTTTTTTAAGCCATCCAAATCCCCGGCATTCATAAGGGATGCGGTCAGCGGATAGGTGATTTGATTCATCGAACGGAAGGGTACAATAATGACCGTGGCGATAAAAACAGCGACAGTATAGTAGGCCACGTTTTCAATTCGGATGTATTGATTTATCATAAATCGGTCAATTTCAAGAAGTACTACAGAAACTGATCCGCCCAAGATGATCAGACTGCTGTATTTCAGGACATCCCTGTATCCGTCAGGTAAGGCAAGGTGGAAATGAAACGGCTGTAACCTGAGGGCATGCCAGGCCATGAGAAGAACCCGAAATCCGTAAAGCGATACAAGCCAAATAAGGAATTGGCCCTCCGAAAGGTAGCCCATGTACAGGAGCAGCAACAGAATACTAACCCCAATGCGGATAAAGACCTCTTTCAGGAATGTTCCAAGCGTGGACTTCAAACAGACTTTGCTCCAGGCGAAAAAAATTTCAAAATAGGCCATAAACAGGCCGATCCAGAAAATGTGCCAGACATAATCCCCAACGATAATATTCTTCCGGGCGAGGAAACCACCAATCACATCGTTTGCAAAATAGCTATATGCGCCGAGGGGAATGATAATGAGCAAAGGGAGGATAAATACAAGGCTCAAGAAATCCTGCAGGCCACCCCGCTCTTTATAGGCTGAATAGAACTTTACAAGGGTATTCGGAATCCCGAATGACATAACGGGCATTAAAAGTGTGGCCGTGGAGAGCAAAACCCCTACCAGCCCGAAGTAGGCATCCGACATCACCCGTGTATACAAAAAGAGCGTATTTACAGCACCCAGGGCAAAACCCAGGTAGGTAATCGCCGTATTGGCAGCGGTCTGTCGGAGTACTATACCCATAGGACTTCCTTTACGAGTCGTTCAGTTAATGCCCTGCGATGGAAGCCATCCACGCCTTTAGCGGTTATCGTCAGGGCACCCTTTTTATACCGCTGGTACCAGTCACTCAGTACGCGTTCCATCTCTTGCTGGTCTCCGTATTCGAAAGCTTTACCACATTTGCACTGGTCAATGAGGGACGCCACCTCCCACTCCCTGGGACCGATGGCCAGAATCGGACGGGCAGCTGACAGGTACTCAAAAAACTTGCCCGGGATAATCCCGCGGGTTTCGGGACTGTCAATTTCGATCAGCAGTAATACCTGGGTATTCTGCTGTTCCTCAATTGCCTTTTCATGGGGAATATAATCTGTAAGGTGCAGGTGCTCCTCCAAATTTTCATCCCTGAGCGCTGCCAACACTTCACCACTGACCGGACCGATCAGATCTATCTGAAGGTCGCGCTCAAAGTCCTTATCCTTTTCCGAAAGCGACCTGAGGGCCTTCCAGAGCGCTTTGGGGTTTCGACCACTTAGCAGGCTGCCGATATGGGACAGCCGAAATGCGCCCTCGGGTTGTTTACTATCGCCCTGAGGTCCCGAAAAGCCATTGGTGATTACATGTATAGGGCGCGTCGTAAGGCCGCTGAACTCATCCCGGGTCAGGGAACTGGTGGTGATAAGGGCATCGGCACTATTGAGTACACTTTTTTCAAGAATACGATGTTTCTTTTGGGCCCACCGGCTCAAAAGCAGTGCCTTGTGATACCCTATCGTAGTCCATGGATCCCGGAAATCGGCAATCCACCTTACGTCCATTTGTTCTTTTAAGCCTTGCCCGATCAGATGGATACTGTGAGGTGGGCCTGTTGTAATTACGCTATCTATACCCTCCTGATTCAGGATACCCCTGAGATAGCGGACGGAGGGTTTTACCCAATATTTCCGGGCATCCGGAATAAAGAGGTTGCCCCTAACCCAAAGCATCAGGCGTTCCATACGCCCTGGATTATCGCGGTTAATGATGCCCGAACTTATTCGCTTTGTCCTTGAAGCACTCAGCCGTTCCGCCAATTGATAAGGTTCCCAGATTTTTTGTTGGTACACCTTTATGCCCGCGGGGACATGCACTTCCAGAGATGGATCCTCGAGGGGGTAATGTGCATTTTCCGGAGTATATATCACAGGTTCCACCCCGAATTCACGCATATAGGAGGCGAAGTACAACCACCGCTGTACTCCGGGACCTCCCGCAGGGGGCCAGTAATACGTGACAATAAGTACTTTTTGCATCTGTTAAGCTTCCTGCTTTCTGCGTTTGCGCAACAGGGTAAATCCGGTTCCGCCGAGAAGCAAAAGGGCCAGTAATACATTACTTGCCAGACTGATCTGACTTCCCTTTTGGATCACTTCAGGCTCAAACCTGAATTCGATTTTATGGGTCCCTGGAGGAACCAGCATACCTCTGAGGGCGTAGTTTACGCGAAAGTGCGTATGGGGTTGCCCATCGAGATAAACCTGCCACCCCTGGGGGTAATACATCTCTGAGAAAACTGCCATCCCTGCATTGGGATTTTCTGACGTATACGTCAACGCATTCGCTTTATAGGAATCCAGGGTAATCCGGGAGGTGGAATCTACCGCGAAGGTACCTGGAGTTATATCGGTAAACTCCCTGGTATTGACAATCGCTTCCCTGCCCGGGAGTACGCTATCCAAGGCCTGAATCGCCTGATCGGGGGAAGAGACTCCCTTTACGCGCTCTACAAACCAGGCGTTTCCAAGGGCATCCGGATTTACCGAGGCCCGTGGGTTTCCATCTTCATCGGTCTGAATGATATATTTGGTGTTGAGCATATCCAAAACACGCCGGTTGTTTTTATAAATGTGGAATTCGAACAAATCCCGCAACCTTTGGGGTTTCGCCGCGTGATAACCGCCCAGTGATTTATGGAAATAAGAAGTCCTGGCTCCATTCAGACCCTCGCCGAGATTCAGGACCCTGTAATAGCCCGTATCCTGGAGAATTTGTTGATCGGCCTGAGTCATGGCAAAGCTATTCCCCAATTGCCTGCGGGAGACAAAGTCTTCCTTGTTTACATACCGAAGGTCCACTCCTACCAAATCGGTAACGATAAGAACACCAAGACCCAATATCATCCATTTCGCAGGTAAACGCTTTTTGAGATTCATCCACAACAGGACTGCCGTAAGTGCAATAAAAACCATGGTACGGAACGTATCCTGTAAATAAACAGCCTCCCTGTCCCGACGAATCAAGCCGACGAGTTCTTCTCCGTAATAGCGTTTTAGCACTTCGTCACTGGCGCCTGTAAAGTCAAAAAATGACTTCGATATAAATAATAGAACTCCCAGACCAAGCATTGTGATAAAACTAATGGTCAAAGCTTTTCGTTTCTTGTTTTCTGGGGTCTTGGGATCATTCCAGGCCCGTATGGCCAGAATTGCCAGTATGGGTGCACAGAGTTCCAGAATCACCTGTATAGAGGAAACCGCTCGAAACTTATTGTAAAGCGGGAAGTAATCGATCATCAGATCCGTAAGGGCGGAGAAATTTTTACCCCAGGACAACATCAGGGCAATCAGCGCTGCGGCCATTAACCACCAACGGGCTCGCCCTCGCACCAGTAATAACCCCAATAAAAATAGAAATGAAACGACCGCACCTATATAAGCGGGGGCAGCCACAATGGGCTGATCGCCCCAATAGAGTTGGAGGTTGTTGCTGAAATCCAGGGCTTGAGATCTGGAAACCCCCTGATCTGTAAGAAACTCAAAGGTTCGCGATTCGTCACCAAGGGATTCCACAGAACCTCCGCCATAAAGCCTTGGAACCAACAGATTCAAGGATTCCGAGATCCCATAACTGTATTGCGTAATATAGTCCTTATCCAGACCGTTCAGGTCGGCCTTGGGACTCCCATCCGGATTTATCGTCAAAACAGATGGCCCCCTCGTACTCCAGTCCGCATACTCACGTGTTGCCATAAGGGACGTGGCATTGACTGCGATTCCGAGCAGTGCTGCTATTAGAAGCAGGCCTGTAGATGTGAAAAAAGCTTTGAGTTGTTTGTCTCGTATGGCATCTGCCAGGTAAACAATACCCAGAGGGATTGCCAAAAACAGAAAGTAAAAGGTCATCTGGTAATGGTTGGCCTGTATCTCAAGGCCAACGGCAACTGCCGTTAGCAGGAATCCCCAGAGGTAATTGCGCCTGAAAGTTAGGATAATACCTCCCAGGACCATCGGCAAATAACCAATCGCATGTGCTTTAGCATTATGCCCTACGCCCAGAATGATAATGAGGTAGGTGGAAAAACCAAAGGCAAGTGCACCGAGGATCGCCAGGCGGTATTCTACTTTCATACAGCACATCAGGATATAGAATCCCAGGAAGTACAGAAAGAGATAATCTGCCGGGCGGGGCAGAAAACGAATAATGCGATCGAGTTTTTTTATGTAATCGTCCGGGTATCGGGCACCCAGCTGATAGGTGGGCATACCCCCGAATGCACTGTTGGTCCAATAGGGTTCTTCATCGAACTGCCGGCGAAAATCCTCCTGTTCCTGGGCCATCCCCCTGTACTGAACAATGTCTGACTGGTAAATCACTTTACCCTGCAACACGGGATGGAAGTACAGTAGTGCTACTACGGCAAAAAAAGCGATCGCAAAAAAATGGGTGAGGAAATTCCTGAAAACTGGATTCATAGAGGGGTTTAACCGAAATTATTCAATCTCTTCATATTCTATGTACTCTCCAACTTTTTTTCCTGAACGGGTTCGTATCGGAGGTTTTTTATCAATGATAACTTCACCTTCAGGGGTAGGATGTGATTGGTAGTTCGGGCGGTTTGTCGATGCCTGTTGAAAAAACTCACTCGTCTTTTTACGGGCAAATGCCAGGAGCCATGGCCGAAGGAGCCTGCCAATTGCCTTTAGCAAAAAGTACCCCATAAGAATCCATAAAACCGTTTTCAATACTCCCATTATCTCGATTCCATTTATATCAAAATTACAATTTGCGCGTTGTATATACCGTACAAATGTCCTAAAATATAATTAATATGGCAGTTTCCCACCGCAACAACATTTGGAAAACGCAGCTTTTCGGACTATTCGCACTGGCATTTCTCAGCAGTACGTTGAGTAATGCACAATATACTGAGGTCATCAATTCCAACCGGCCCGGAGAATCCGTAGGTGCTTTTGCCGTGGGAACAGGGGTTATTCAACTGGAATCGGGATTTTTCTATGAACAGAGAGACCATTCCCTTTTAGAGACGGATTCCCAGATTTTTGGTCTTGGTGTAGCCCTCAGGTACGGGCTGATTTTTGAATCTCTTGAGCTCTTTTATGAAGGGGCCTATCAGACTCAGAATATCACCTACAAAACTTCAGGGCTTGAGGATAAATTCAGCGACTTTGGAAGGAATCGCCTGGGGCTTAAATACCTGATCTTCGATCCTTTTAAAGATCCGGAGCGTTCCAAACCCAATTTGTACAGCTGGAGGGCCAACAACACTTTTCAATGGCGCAACCTCATCCCTGCTGTCTCCGTTTACGCGGGTGCCAATTTCCTGTTTGGGGATAATCCGTTCTTTGGGCCGGATGAGCCCAGTATTTCACCACGGGTTATGGTGGCCACCCAAAGCCTTCTTACCCCCAGATTTGTACTGACCGGAAATATTATTTACGATCGCATCGGTACGGATTTCCCGGCATGGAGCTATGTGATTTCGCTTTCACATGCTCTGAGAAATCCCAGATGGAGTGTTTTCGTTGAGAATCAGGGAATTAAAAGTGATCGCTATTCAGATGTGCTGCTCAGGGGAGGAACGGCCTATCTTTTTAGCAAAAATTTTCAGGCAGACCTTTTTGTCGGCGGCAGTTTTAAGAATACTCCAAGTCGATTCTTTGGCGCTGTAGGTGTATCTTATCGACTGGACAAACACCAGGATAAACTCAAGCCCATTGAAGATCAGGATCCAAAAATTGGACGCAAAGACATGCGTAAAAAACAAAAGGGATCCGACAAGCCTAAGAAAAAGAAGGGGAAAAAGAAGAAAAATGACGCGTCAGAAATCGATTGGTAATGCAAGCTGCATACCTAAAGATGCCATTTTCCAACCTTCCCTTCTCCCCCTTGACATTTATGCCTAATTTTGCCTTTGAAACTAAAGGCAATGCTCAGGATCAAAGAAGTCCATTCGAAAAAAGAATTCAAGGCATTTGTCACCTTTCCTTTTGCGCTCTATAAGGATTCCCCTTATTGGGTCCCCCCGATTATAAAAGATGAACTGGACAGTTTCAATCCTTCAATTAATCCTGTTTTTAAACAAGCCGAGGCGCGATTCTTCCTGGCATGGAAGGGAAAACGTATCGTGGGGCGGATAGCGGCTATCGTCAATTGGGTCGAAATAGAGCAACTGGGGTTTTCCAAGATGCGATTTGGCTGGATGGATTTTGAGGACGACCCCGAGGTATCAAAGGCATTGCTGAGCAAAGTTGAAGAAATCGGCAAGTCGCACAACCTGGAGTATATGGAAGGCCCCATGGGATTCTCAAATCTGGACAAGGTCGGGGTCCTCACTGAGGGTTTTGAACACATCGGCAGCATGATTACCTGGTATAATCACCCCTATTACAAGACGCATTTACAGGACTTTGGCATGACTGTAGAAAAGGAATACATCGAGAGTAAATTTCCAATGTCAAATGTAGATCCCGTAAATTTCGTCCGGGTCCAGAAAGTGATTCGGAAGCGGTATAACCTAAGGCCCCTCAATTTTAAAAAAACTTCCGAAATCCTGCCCTGGGCAGATGAAATGTTTGAGGTCTTCAACACCGCGTATTCCCGTCTGGCCTCCTTTGTACCTGTATCCGAGGAGCAGAAGGAGTACTTCAAAAAGAAATATCTTACGCTCATCGATCCGAGATACATCAAATTTGTCGTTGATCAGGACGATCGCCTTATTTCGTTTTCCATAGTCATGCCTTCGTTTTCAAGAGCGCTTCAGAAAGCCCGCGGCTCTTTGTTTCCCACAGGTTTTTATCACCTGTTAAAGGCCCGAAAACAAAGCAAAGAGGTATTTTTCTACCTGATTGGCATTCTTCCGGAATACCAAAAGAAAGGGGTTACCTCCATTATTTTCAATGAATACTACAAGGAATTTGACAGACGCGGAATCGAAATGGGATACCGCACCCCTGAACTCGCGGATAATATCGACGTGCATCAAATCTGGAAACACTTCAAACCGGAGATTTACAAACGACGCTGCACATTCCGCAAATCCATAAACTAGGCACCGAAGGATCCCGTATATCCTCTTAAGTTTATTCCGATGGGGTCTCCTGATTTTAAAAGGAAGCCGCACAAGTGGGTCGTCCCCCTTCAGTCTTCTAATCCAATCCGGCACAGGTTGGCAACGGAAATTTCCAAAACCTTGTGAAGACAAAAAAACCCCGGAAGTATTTCCGGGGTTTTCATAGTTGTATAACAGGATTCCCTATTCCCCCATTGCGGCAGCCACAGCAGCAGACAGACGTTTATACGTTCCGTTTTGCAGGCGCTCACGTATTGTGGAAAAAGCGATCAGTGTTTCTTCGATGTCCTCGGCCGTATGGGTTGCCGTTGGAATCATCCTAAGCAATATAAGGCCTTTTGGAATTACCGGGTAAACCACTATTGAGCAGAAAATACCGTGATTCTCCCGCAGATCTTTGACAAGAGCCATAGCTTCCGGGATGCTACCGTTCAGGTACACAGGGGTGACACAGCTGGTGGTGGTTCCGATATCGAAACCGCGGTCTTTCAGGCCGTTCTGCAGCATATTGACATTTTCCCATAACTTGTTTTTGAGCTCGGGTCTGGTTTTTAACATGTCCAGACGCTTGAGTGCCCCTTTTACATAGATCATGGGAAGGGATTTAGCGAACATCTGAGAACGCATATTGTATTTCAGATAATCGATAATCTCAGTGTCCGCTGCCAGGAATGCTCCAATTCCCGCCATGGATTTTGCAAAAGTGGCAAAATACACATCAATATCCTCCTGTATGCCCTGTTCTTCTCCAGCTCCGGCTCCGGTTTTTCCGAGGGTTCCAAAACCGTGGGCGTCATCCACGAGCAACCTAAAACTGTATTTTTCCTTCAGGGCTACGATCTCTTTAAGTTTCCCCTGCTCTCCGCGCATTCCGAATACACCCTCTGAAATCACCAGGATCCCACCCCCGGTCTGTTCTGCCATGCGGGTAGCCCTTTCGAGGTTTTTTTCGAGGGATTCAATATCGTTATGCTTAAAGGTGAAGCGCTTACCTAAATGAAGCCGGACTCCATCGATAATACAGGCATGCGAGTCTACATCATAGACAATGATGTCATCCTTTGAAACAAGGGCATCAATTGCCGACATAATCCCCTGGTACCCGAAATTAAGAAGGTATGAAGACTGCTTCCCCACAAATTCAGCCAGTTCTTTTTCCAGCTGTTCGTGAAATGAAGTATGACCGCTCATCATACGGGCGCCCATAGGATATGCCGCTCCGTATTCAAGTGCTGCTGCCCCATCTACTTCTTTAATTTCCGGCAAATTCGCCATTCCCAAATAGTCGTTGATACTCCAGGTAATCACATCTCTGCCCTGGAATTTCATCCGATTCGAAATGGGTCCTTCCAGCTTCGGAAACACAAAATAGCCTTCAGCCTGAGCTGCCCATTTACCCAGTGGCCCTTTGTTTTCAATAATTCTATCAAATAAATCTCTCATGAATTCGCAGTAAGAATTTGTGCTCTTTTGGATTTTTCGTGCGCAAAAGCACGTGCCTTCAGGAGGCAAAAGTAGTTAAATTTATATAGGAATCATAGCACCGCAAAGGGATCCTTGCGGTCAGGGGTTTACTTAACTTTGAAAAGGAGGTATTACTTTATAAATTCTACCTGTTCCACTTTTTCCTCCCCTTCCAGGGCCTCGTCGAATCCCTGGTCCTGCATCCATTGATCGCTGTAGATTTTACTCATATAGCGCGATCCGTGGTCGGGAAAGATCACAACCACCCTGCTGTCCGGGTTGAAAGTTCCTGCTTCCTTATATTGTTTCACAGCCTGCATGACTGCTCCACTTGTATAGCCTGCAAAAATTCCCTCAGTCTTGCAGATCTCCCGTGCCATGCGGGCACTTGCCTCATCTGTAACCTTAATAAACTTGTCGATAAGGTTAAAATCGGTAGCTTCTGGGATCAAGTTTTTGCCCAAACCTTCAATGCGATAGGGATAAATCTCGTCCCTGTCCAATTCCCCTGTCTCGTGATACTTCTTAAGAACAGAGCCATAGGCATCCACCCCGAGTACCTGGATGTCAGGGTTTTGCTCCTTTAAAAATCTCGCTGTACCAGAGATCGTACCGCCTGTTCCGCTGCAGGCCACCAGATGGGTAATCTGTCCACCTGTCTGTTTCCAGATCTCGGGACCGGTGGTCGCGTAATGTGCCTCAGAATTCAGGGCGTTGAAATACTGATTGATATATACCGAATCAGGGGTTTCTCTGTGAAGCCTCTTGGCAACTTCGTAATAAGACCTGGGATCGTCCGCGCTCACGTGGGCCGGGCATACATATACGCGTGCCCCCATGGTACGGAGCATATCGATCTTGTCCTTTGAAGATTTTGAACTCACGGCAAGGATACAGTTATATCCTTTGATGATGCTTACCATCGCAAGGCTGAATCCTGTATTACCAGAAGTGGTTTCGATAATCGTACTCCCGGGTTTGAGAATACCCTTTTTCTCCGCCGCTTCAATAATATAAGCAGCAATCCGATCCTTGGCTGAATGTCCCGGATTAAAGGATTCGAGTTTGGCATAATATTCCCCGGGGTAGTCCGCAGCGATATTGCCGAGGTGCACCAAAGGAGTATTACCAATAAGATCTAGGAGATTCGCGTGGGCCTGTATTTTTGGATCCATGCAATTTCAGGTTAGGCTGTGGACCGGAAAAAAGGTCCTGTTTCGGCTACAAAAGTAATATTTTTTTATTTTATGGGAGTTTTCCCTCAAGGTCGAGGATAAAGGTATACTCCCGGGCTGTTTCCTTCAGGGCATTAAACCGGCCGGAAGCCCCCCCATGCCCCGCTTCCATATTCGTATGAAGGAAAAGTTGGTTTTGATCCGTCTTCAGCCTCCTGAGTTTGGCAACCCACTTTGCAGGCTCCCAATACTGTACCTGAGAATCGTGTAATCCCGCCGTCACCAGCATATTTGGATAGGCCCGGGCTTCGACGTTGTCATAGGGGGAGTACGACTTCATATAATCGTAATACACTTTTTCCTCGGGATTCCCCCATTCATCGTATTCTCCGGTGGTCAGTGGAATCGATGCATCCAGCATTGTGGTGACTACATCTACAAAAGGTACCGCAGCTATGACCCCTTTATAGAGCTCGGGCTGCAAATTGACCACAACCCCCATGAGCAGACCTCCGGCAGATCCGCCCATTGCATAGAGGTGCTCCGGGCTTGTGTACCTTTCGGAAATCAAATAGTTCGAGCAATCGATGAAATCGGTGAAACTGTTCTTTTTATTGAGGAGTTTCCCGGATTCATACCAGGGGCGTCCGAGGTATTCCCCTCCCCTAACATGGGCTATTGCATAGATGAATCCCCGGTCCAGCAAACTCAGTCGTGGCGTTGAAAAAAAAGGATCAATGGTACTCCCGTAAGAACCATAGGCATACTGCAGCAAGGGACTTGTACCGTCTAACGGGGTATCCTTGTGATACACCAGGGAAATAGGAATCTCCACGCCATCCCTGGAAGGTGCCCAAATGCGCCGGGATCTGTAGTTTTCTTTCTTAAAGGCAGGATCGAGAACCTCTTGTTCTTTTCGAACTACGGATTCCCTTGTTTTCATATTAAAGTCGATGATACTGTAAGGAGCCGTCATGGCGTTGTAAACGAATCTCAGTTCTTCGGTATCAAAGTCGAGATTTACGTAGGGATAGGCCACATAGGTTTCATTGTCAAAAGGGAGATAGTAGCTCTCCTTCTCATCCCATCGGTTCACCTGAATTTTAGTGAGTCCCCTGTCCCGCTCTGAAATGACGTAATAGTCCTTGAAAATTTCGATATCCTCTATCAATACTTCCTCCCGATGAGGGATCCAGTCCTCCCAATTTTCGGACCGGGTCTGATCCTCCCGTGCTTTCATGACTTTGAAATTCCGGGCACCGTCTTTATTTGTGACGATATAAAAATGGTCTGCGTAGTGATAAATGGAATATTCCATGCCCCTTTCACGCGGTGAGAATATCGCAAAACTGCCCTGTGGATTGTCAGCATGCAGTATCCGGTATTCCGAAGTCAGCGTACTGACGGAACCAATAATGATGTATTTTCTGGACTTGGATTTATAAACATAGGTGTTAAAGGTCTCATCTTTTTCCTCGAAAACGAGTTCATCTGCGGTGGCTTCAGTTCCTAAAACGTGTTTATATATGCGATCCGAGCGCAGTGTTTCAGGATCTTTCCGGGTATAAAAGAGGGTTTTGTTGTCCGCCGCCCAGACCGCACTTCCCGTTGTATTCTCCAGTAAGTCTTCCAAAACTTCACCGGTTTCAAGGTTTTTGATGCGTATGTTATACTGTCTTCTCGATAGGGTATCCACACCAAAAGCGGACATCCGGTTATCCGGGCTTATCGAAATTCCCCTTAGGTCAAAAAACTCATACCCCTCGGCCATTTGATTTGCATCGAACAGAATTTCTTCGGGTGCACTCAGGATTTCTTTGTGCCGTGTGTAGACCGGATATTCCTTTCCTGTTTCAAAGCGGGTAACATACCAATATCCATTGCGTTTATAAGGCACGGAGGAATCATCTTCCTTTATCCGGGATTTCATCTCCTGAAAAAGCGATTCCTGAAAAGCATCGGTGGCCGAGGTCATTGCCTGGTAATAGTCGTTTTCAGCCTTTAAATAGTCCAGCACTGAATCGCTTTCCCGCTCCCGCAACCAGTAGTAGTCATCAATCCGAATGTCCCCGTGCTGCTCCATCGAATGTGGAATTACCGGGGCTATAGGAGGTGTGATTTCAGGCATCGCAGTGTGTGAATTTTGACAGGAAACCGCTAAAATAGCACATACTGCCAGAATGAGTAGTCTGTAGGTGGAATTCATCAAAATGATTCTAACTTTGTATAATTAATGTGTAACCTTATAAGAGCGTATAATGTTTGGTGATTTAATGGGAATGATGGGTAAACTCAAAGAGACCCAGGAAAAAGTAAAACTAACCAAAAAAAGACTTGAAACGGTAACGTTACAGGAATCCACTCCTGATGACACGCTCAGAATTGTAATTTCTGCAAGTCGCGAAATCCGGGAAATTCATATTGAGGATTCTCTTTTGCAGGACAAGGAACAACTCACCGACTACCTGGTGATTACCCTAAATCGGGCCCTTGAAAAGGCCGGGGAAATTCACGATGCCGAACTTGCAGCTGTCGCCAAAGAAGGTATGCCCAACATCCCTGGGCTGGATGCCTTGATGTAGGGGTTCGTTTCCCGAAACCCAACTTTGGTATTCCACGATTTCCGGGATCAGCCTTTAACAGGCTCAAGCTCCCCTATTGTGGCAAGTACATATTCATGCATCTGCTCGGTATAATCCGAATGGGTTACTAACCTGAGCTTGCCTTCTCCCATTCCAATCAGGCGAATACCCTTTTCGTTCAGGGCGGTCACCATTTCCGTATCTGAGGCCAGCTCCGGCTCCAGTTCGAATATCACAATATTGGTCTCAACCGGGGCAACGTGTTTTACGAATGTCCGGCTTGCAAGGGCCTGACCGATTTCCCGGGCCCTGCGATGGTCCTCCTTCAGGCGCTCCCGATTGTTTTCAAGGGCATACAGGCCGGCAGCTGCCAGATATCCCGCCTGCCGCATTCCCCCTCCCAGAACCTTGCGAATCCGCAGTGCTTTTTCCATCGCTTCTTCGGAACCAATCAACAGGGAACCGACCGGGCAACCCAAACCTTTACTCAGGCAGACGCTGATCGTATCAAAAAGAGCTCCATAGGCTTCGGGGCGTTCGGGTTTGGACGCCAGGGCATTCCAGATCCGAGCCCCGTCGAGATGAAATTTCAGTTGATGTTTCTCACATACCGATTTTATCTGCTGGAGTTCCTTAAAATCCCAACAAGCCCCGCCTCCTTTGTTTGTTGTATTCTCAATACACACCAGTGTGGTTCTTGGACTGTGGTAGAAATCGGGTGGATTGATCGCTTTTTCCACCTGACCGGCCGTCATCATTCCCCGATTTCCATCGATTAGGCGACAGGACACCCCACTATTAAAACTTACTCCCCCGCCCTCATAGTTGTACACATGGGCATACTTATCACAAATAAGCTGGTCCCCCGGATCCGTATGGATTTTAATGCCGGTCTGGTTCGCCATCGTCCCGCTGGGAAAAAAAAGGGCAGATTCTTTACCAAAGAGACGGGCTACCTCAGCTTCCAGTTCGTTTACCGTGGGATCTTCCTTAAAAACATCATCTCCCACTGATGCATGCATCATCGCTTTGAGCATTCCGGAGGACGGACGGGTGACGGTATCACTGATCAAATTTACTTCCATAATCGAGTATTATTCTTGTGAACAGGCCATTCCGATCGGCGACCCATCCGGAATCTTAGGTGCGGTCCCTGGCTTAAATTTCTCGGGGTGGGCTTCGAATTCGGAAATACGTCTGAGCATTTCCCGGGCCAGTGCATTATCCCCTCCGGTTTTCAGCAAGGATTTTTTCTGTGCATTTATCGCCTCCAATGCGGCAGCATTGACCTGGGGATGTACCTCAGCGTGACTCGCCAGTACCATGATATGTTTTAAAACCCTGAAATTAATGACCTGTTGAACACTGGATAAATAGGAATCTTTCTTTGGATTATCAATCGTTTCCGCAACAAGGGAGGTCAGGACCTCTTCCAGTCCCAGCTGGCCCGGTTCCAACCCCTTCTGATTCACAAGTCGGGAGGCCCGCTCCGGATTCAGAAGTAACCCAAGGGTCATATCAGCAGCTGTTTCTGCTGCGCCCAGGGCATCAAAACTCACGCCTGTCCGCCCCTTGAAGGATTCCCGCGTCTGGGAGTACCCAATCGCCCTGGGGGGAAACCAATTGAGAATTCGGGGTGGAATGGCAAGTTGTTCCGCATCGAGTGTTACAAGGACACTTGAAAGGGCTTTTTCCTGATCTTTCCTGGGCAAAAATTCCCAGGGTTGGGTTCCGTCTTCACGAATGGCATAGCTGTAATCCATGCCACCGACCATTTTAACGGCTGCTTCGGTTTGATAACGATGGAAGAAATAAAGCGGGACAAAGACATCCTCCAGTACAGAATAGGGTTCGTCCGAACGGATGTTTGAGGGGGAAAACTGATCAATGGCAGCTTTTCGCACCTCCAGCACCCGGTCAAGTTCCTCTGAAGCACTTTTTCCATTATCCCAGAGATGCGCACTGGCATGGGCACCTCCCTGGGCCCGGGCATCCCTGTCCGAAATATAATTCAACCCCGCTGCCCGCGCAGAATTCAGGAGTTCATTTAAGGCGTTTCCGACGTCCGTTCCCTCCGGAAAGTCCGAGTATGAGTAAGCTACGGTTACTTTATCCCAATCCCCAATCCCGGTTTCATAGGCTTGTGAGAAATCGATTTTTCCACCGGTCAACCTAAAATCCGGATGGGGATAATCCATAACTGAGGTCTTTCCGGTACTGCTGGCAGCAAAATTATGGGCAAAGCCCAGGGTATGGCCAATTTCATGGGCAGAGAGCTGCCGAATCCTGGCCAGGGCCAGGTCGAGTAGCTGCTGATGATTCGTATCGGAAGTCTCAAAGGGTTTATCAGCCAGAGCCTGGGCAATCATAAAGTCCTGCCGAATTCTGAGGCTGCCCAGACTCACGTGGCCCTTTATGATTTCACCTGTTCGCGGATCGGTAATACTGCTGCCATAGCTCCATCCGCGGGTCGACCGGTGTACCCATTGGATGACGTTGTACCGGACATCAAGCGGATCGGCATCATCGGGAAGCATCTTTAATTGAAATGCATCCTTATAGCCTATCGCTTCAAAAGCCTGATTCCACCATCGACCCCCTTCGAGGAGTGCAGAACGCACGGGTTCCGGCGTCCCGTTGTCCAGATAATAGACGATGGGCTCGACCGCCTCGCTCACGGCTGCTGATGCATCCTTTTTTTTCAGGCGGTGGCGGGTTATATATCGCTTCTGGATCGGGGACTCTACAGGGGTTGCATAATCGAAATACGAGAAAGGATAACTCCCGCATCCCGGATCAAATTCCCTCATTTGATAGCCATCATCCGGTAATTTGATGAAGGAGTGGTGTTGGTTTACCGTGATCAGATTCGGATTCGGGGTTACGGACCTCACAAGCCTTCCTTTAGGTTCCCCTTTAAAAGTGAGGAGGGCATCAAACTCCACGTTCTCGGGAAAGGCCTTTGTCCGCTCCAGGTTAATTGCACTTCTGGAGGTATCCACCGAGTAACTTCCCTCCCCTGCCCTTTTCAGGCGAGCACTTACCCCATGGGAATCCTGCATAAGAAACCCTGTCAGGTCGATAAAATGGGAGGACCCTATGGTTTCCACTATCGGAAACCCATAGATGACCGATTTGGCGAATGCCTGTTCCACCGACTTTTTCTCCAGGGTATTTTCGGTTAACGCCCGATAGTCCAGATTCGGTTGCACCAGAAGTAATTTGTTACCGGCTTTCTTAAAGTAAACCACCTGTTCATTCCCCAGCTGGCCCCGGTCCAGCCCAATATCATTACTGCCCATGCCACTGCTGAGGGAATACACATAGAGAAACTCAGTGTCAATGGAATTTACTTCGAGGTAGATTTTGTCTTCGGACTCATCGTAATAGTAGTTATAGAAGCCTTCGTACTTTTCATATCCCTTGAGTTTTTCTGAGATCTGAGAAAATGAAACAACAGGAGTTAAAAGCAGAAGGAAAAGTATCGTTCTAAGTTGCATATGGGAAGGGGTTAAGAGAATAATTTTGTTGCGGACCCTAAAATACATCCCCCGGCATAATCGACCAAAGGAGTCCCCCTTTTTTTCTGTCTTTTGTAACAACCGGTTCAGATCCACGCCTTGATCCGTGAGGAGGCTTGGGATTCTAAACTACGCTTTGATTTTGGATGGAATCGGGGTCTTTACCACATAAAGCTTAATAACAAAACCCTCATACAGCAGGCATTTCGGTCACTTTTGAGCACAAATTGCGAATTTTACATCCTGCCTGGCACTGCTCTTTTCATTACAACAAATACGGGGACCCTTTGCCTTTAATCGTTTGAAAGGGCGTATTTTTACCCATCTAAAATAGAAACGGATGCACGAAAAGCTTAAGTCACTTATTGAACGCCTTGGTGCGTTAAGGAGGTATCTTTGACATAGATGCCAAACGCATCGAAATTCAAAATGAAGAGGAAAAGACTCTGGAACCCAATTTCTGGGATGACCCCAAGCGCGCCCAGGTAGTCATGAAACGCCTACAGGGGCAAAAGAACTGGGTAAAGGACTTTGAGGAGGCAGAAAGGCTCATTGGAGACTCCGAGGTACTGCTCGAATTCTTTGACCAGGGTGAAATCACTGAAGCCGAAGTAGATAACCAGATTGAAAAGGCATCCAGGAGTATAGAAAACCTTGAATTCCGGAACATGCTCTCGGAAGAAGGTGACGATCTTACGGCCGTACTTCAAATTACAGCTGGGGCTGGTGGCACCGAGAGTTGCGACTGGGCTTCCATGCTTATGCGAATGTATATCATGTGGGCTGAAAAACAGGGCTTTAAAGTAAAGGAGCTCAATTATCAGGAAGGAGATGTCGCCGGGATCAAAACGGTAACCCTGGAAATCGAAGGGGACTTTGCCTTTGGATGGCTTAAAGGGGAAAATGGAGTCCACCGCCTGGTGCGTATTTCACCCTTCGACAGCAATGCCAAGAGACATACATCTTTTGCCTCGGTTTATGTATATCCGCTTGCGGACGACTCTATCGAAATCGATATCAACCCGGCGGATATTGAAATCACCACAGCCCGTTCCAGTGGCGCGGGAGGTCAGAATGTGAATAAGGTGGAAACCAAAGTCCAATTGGTTCACAAACCCACGGGCATCCAGATTTCCTGTTCGGATTCCAGGTCCCAGCACGATAACCGGGCAACCGCCCTGAAGATGCTGAAATCCCAATTGTATGAAATTGAATTGAGGAAGAAACAGGAGGCAAGGGATGCCATAGAGGCCACCAAGATGAAAATTGAATGGGGTTCTCAAATCCGGAATTACGTCATGCACCCCTATAAATTAGTGAAAGATGTACGAACCGCAGCAGAAACCGGAAATGTGGATGCGGTAATGGATGGGGATATCGACGCCTTTTTGAAGGCCTACCTGATGATGATGGGACAGAAAGACCCTGCCTAAGCCCACTTTTAAGCAAAAAAAAATGATTCAAATTTACCACAACCCCAGATGCCGTAAATCGAGGGAAACCCTGGCCATGGTTGAATCGAGCGGACAGCCCTTTGAAGTAATTGAATATTTAAAGACCCCTCCAACCCCCGGGGAACTCAAAGCCTTGCTTCAAAAATTGGAATTGGAAGCAAACCAGCTGGTGCGCAAGGGAGAAACGATCTGGAAAACACAATTCAAAGGGAAGGATCTAACGGAATCTGAAATTCTTTCCGCAATGGCGCAATACCCTAAATTAATAGAACGGCCTATAGTTGTAAAAGGTCCGCGGGCCATACTTGGACGACCACCGGAAAACGTCAGGGATCTCCTCTGAATTCAGATCGCTGATCAAGCCGATGGCTTGTGAATTCATTTAACAAACATTTAACGACGCCGGATTAAACCCAGCGCATATTATCCGGTCTAAAGCAGTGACAAATGAAAAAACTGATTCTTTTATTAACCCTATCCACTTTCTGGATTTGCAGTACCCAGGCACAAATGGGACGTTATGGGACCTTCGACTCCCAGCGCTCCGCCCTACCAAGGGGCCCGGGACCGGAAGCACAGAAAGAAGATCCAAAAACGGCTGAAGAACTCGTAGAAGAGCAAATGCCGAAGATTACCGAAGCCCTTGAACTCAACGCTTTTGAACAGGCCGTAGTGAACTCTATCCTCACAAAGTACGTCCAGCAGCGCATTGAGCTCAGGATCCTCGAATTGCCTAAAGACAAGGCAAGAGAAGCCTACGAGCGGATTGCCGATGCTCAGAAGGAGGAACTGAAACAGGGGCTGCCCCCTGAGAAGTTTGAGGAGTTCATGACGCTGATGGAAAATGGATTTAATGCTAAAAAGGTTAAAAAGGATCGGAAAAAGAAAAAGAAGAAAACCTGATCCCTTCATGACCAAAATTCTCGTGCCGTTACTGGCGCTTTTTTGCCTCGGATTACACGCCCAGCGTCCAACTGCTTCCCAGGGCAGAAACATTACCCTAACGGGTACCGTAATGGACAAAGACACGGGAACTCCACTTGAATTTGCCACTGTAGTGGTACAGAATGCAAACGATCCATCCAAAATCACCGGGGGAATGACGGATCTCGATGGAAAATTCTCGGTGGAAACTCCGGCCGGGGTTTACAACATTCGGGTCGAATATATTTCATATGAGTCCTATTCCATTGAATCTAAAGAACTAAGGCAGTCCCAGGACCTGGGGAATATCCGGATTTCCGTGAGCGCTACCCAGCTCGAAGCGGTTGAAGTCGTCGGTGAGAAGACCACTGTTGAGGTACGGCTGGATAAAAAAATATACAATATCGGCAAGGATATTACCACAAGCGGGGGAACCGTTACAGATGCCCTGAACAATGTACCTTCAGTGGCGGTCGATGTAGAGGGAAACATCAGCCTTAGGGGTAACGACAACGTGCAAATCCTGATCAATGGCCGACCCTCCGCCATTGCCGGTTTTGGGTCTACAGACGCCCTTCAGCAGCTCCCTGCCGACGCCATTGAAAAGGTTGAAGTCATCACCAGTCCATCGGCCCGATACGATGCGGAGGGAACCGCGGGAATCCTGAACATCATTTTAAAGCGCGAAAAAACACTCGGATTCAACGGGTCGGTAAACTCGTTTATCGGGTATCCCACGACCAGTGGAATTACCTCCAATATCAATTTGCGTTCGGACAAATTCAATATTTTCAATACAACGGGCATCCGATACAGGTACTCACCGGGGAATGGATTTTTTGACAATACCTACTCCAGTGGCTCCTTCGACCGGATTACTGAAGATCGGGAAATCGATCGCAAAGACCGGAGTTTTAACACCAACATCGGGATGGAGTATTTCATCAATGAGCGGTCGAGCATAACCGGAAGTTTTTTCTGGAGGTATTCAAAGGATGAGGATGTCACCTTAAACGAATCGGAGCGCTATGTAGAAGACAATATTCAGAGCCTGACCTTACGACAGCAAAACGAAACCGAGGATGACAACAGTTATCAGGTTTCCTTTAATTACCTCAACAAGTTTGACGACCAAGGGCATGTGCTAACGGCCGATGTGCAGTATTCAATCGACAAGGAAAACCAGGAGGCCGTCATCGAGGAACTGATCACTTTTCCATCCGACGACTTGCTCGCCCTGGAAAATGTGATGCAGGCCGATGACCAGACGGAGTGGCTCATACAGGCAGATTACGTCCGTCCTATGGAAGATGCCCAGTTCGAAGCAGGATTCCGCTCCAATATGGAGGAACAAATTACGGACTACCGCCTGGATTCCCTGGACCAGGCCACGGGAGAATTCGTGATAAATGAAGCCCTGACCAACATTTTCACCTATAACGAAAACGTCCATGCAGTCTACACCCAGTATGGGGATAAATTCGGAAAGTTTTCCTTTCTCGCAGGGCTCCGCCTGGAATATACCCAGCTCAAAGGGAATGTGGAATCCGAATTTGACCTGGAAGACCTGGAAGAAATCCTGGGTGATGATGTGGACTTTAATTTTGACAAGGAGTATCTCGGCTTATTCCCGACGATAAATCTGATCTACGAGCTGCAGGAAAACCAAAATATTACCCTTGGATACAACAGGCGTATCAACCGGCCGAGAGGCTGGTTTATCAATCCCTTTCCTTCCCGAAGCAGCCGGACCAACGTCTTCCAGGGAAATCCCGATCTGGATCCTGCCTTTTCCGATGCCTTCGACCTGGGGTACCTGAAGCGATGGAATGAACTCACCCTGACCTCTTCTGTCTATTACCAAAGGGAGACCGGATCCTTTCAGCGTGTTCAGGAAGCCACAGGCATAACAACCCCCGACGGGATTGAGATTATCAGGACCATACCGATCAACCTATCGACCAACCAGCGCTATGGGGCCGAAGCGGGAATCTTATACAACCCCACCCGATGGCTGCGCATCAATAGCAGTTTTAATTTTTTCCGGTTTGTAACCGAGGGAGAATTCAACGATGTGGACTATGGTGCTGAGAATAACAGCTGGTTCGGCCGATTCAGTTCCAAAGTAACTTTGCCGGGCAAGGTGGACTGGCAGACCAACATGTTCTACCGGGGGCCTTCCAACAATGCGCAGACTGAATTTAAAGGGATCTTTTCCATGAATATGGCCTTAAGTAAGGATATCATGGACGGGAATGGAACGATATTACTAAATGTACAGGACTTGTTTAATTCCCGTAAGCGAAGGTCCTTTACGGAGACGGAATTCTTTACCTCAGACAGCGAATTTCAATGGAGGGTGCGGTCTTTCAGGCTTTCTTTTGTGTACCGCTTCAACCAGCCTAAGAAACGCAACGGACGCGGGGGTGGTGAGAATTTCGAGGACGAAGGGGACTTCGGGAGCTAGACACCGGGGGTTTCAAATAAAAAAAGCGGGATATCCCGCTTTTTTTTATGCTTCTCGTTCTGCTTTTTTTGCCTCTCTGCGCTCTTTCCAGAGTTCGATGAGGTTACCTCCCAACCAATATGGGACGACAAATAAGAGCAGGAACATCATTAACCAGAAACCGATGGTAAGAATGGTTAGAAAGGCTAAAAATCCGAGATATTGATCAAATTCAAACATGCGAACCGCTTTTGAGGTACAAAGATAGCGGGTTTTGGTTAATTCTTCCAACTTCTTAAAAAAAAACTGTCAGCATACACCTCCGCTTGGCAGTCAGGGTCCGGAATCCGTACCTTTGTTTAAAATCACTTTCATATGGAATTCCGAATCGAAAAAGACACAATGGGCGAGGTAAAAGTACCGGCCGACAAGTACTGGGGCGCCCAGACGGAGCGGTCCCGGAATAATTTCAAAATCGGCCCTTCTGCTTCCATGCCCAAAGACATTATTTACGGATTTGCCTATCTAAAAAAGGCAGCTGCCTACGCCAACTGCGACCTGGGGGTACTCCCCGAGGTGAAGCGGGACCAGATCAGCGCCGTATGTGACGAGATCCTCCAAGGGGTCCATGATGATCAGTTTCCGCTGGTCATTTGGCAAACCGGCTCGGGGACTCAGAGCAATATGAATGTCAACGAGGTAATTGCAAACAGAGCCCAAGAACTGGCCGGTAAAACCATAGGCGAAGGCGATAAAACGCTCCAGCCCAATGACGATGTAAACAAATCCCAATCTTCCAATGATACTTTCCCAACCGGGATGCATATCGCGGTGTATAAGAAGATCATGGAAGTGACCATCCCCGGTGTTACCGCCCTGCGAGATACGCTTCAGAAGAAATCCGAAACCTTCATGGATGTGGTAAAAATAGGCCGGACCCACCTAATGGACGCCACTCCCCTGACCCTTGGCCAGGAATTTTCGGGTTATGTCGCCCAGCTGGACCACGGTCTGAAAGCCCTGCGCAATACACTGGACCATCTCGGAGAACTCGCCCTGGGCGGAACAGCTGTCGGAACCGGGCTCAATACCCCCGAAGGGTATGACCAGCTCGTGGCTAAGTATATCGCTGAATTTACAGGGCTCCCTTTTACATCTGCGCCCAATAAATTTGAAGCACTCGCGGCCCACGATGCAATCGTGGAAACCCATGGTGCTTTAAAACAATTAGCGGTTTCCCTGAACAAAATTGCAAACGACATTCGAATGATGGCCTCAGGGCCGCGTTCAGGTATAGGTGAAATCCTGATTCCGGCCAATGAGCCTGGCAGTTCAATTATGCCCGGAAAAGTGAACCCCACCCAATGTGAGGCATTAACCATGGTGTGCGCCCAGGTAATGGGCAATGACGTCGCCATAACCGTCGGGGGTACACAGGGCCACTACGAACTCAACGTATTTAAACCCCTTATGGCGGCCAATGCACTTGAGTCTGCCACTTTACTCGGGGATGCATGCAGGAGTTTTGACGCCCATTGTGCTTCAGGCATCGAACCCAACAGGGATACGATCAAAAAGCTTCTGAACAATTCCCTGATGCTTGTAACCGCCCTGAACACCAAAATAGGATACTACAAGGCTGCGGAAATTGCGGTATCTGCCCATGCAAATGGCACCACACTCAAGGAAGAGGCCATCCGCCTCGGTTATGTAACGGCCGAGCAATACGATTCATGGGTGCGACCGGAGGATATGGTAGGCAATTTAAAATCGTAACACTCCAAAAAAAAAAAGGGATCCGAAATGGATCCCTTTTTACATTCTTATAAGTCGCTCTTAATTCAACTCAAACTTCGAAGTTCCAAGAAGCTTCAGGCCGTCGTCATAGACATTGACCATATAGTTTCCTTTCTGAAACTCCCCGGCGTAGTTACTGATGTAGTCACATACATCCAGGGCAGCGTTTTCGTAGTAAAAATTCGTGTTCTTGGTATAGGTGATCGAAGGACCTTCTTCCAGAGTTTTGGCGTTTGTCCCACCCATCACGTTTCCGTTGGGATCCAAAACTTCAATATAGAATTCCCGATCTCCGGCTTCAGCGATAACGTTGTCTGCAACCGTGAAACACACTTTCAAACGATCCGTTCTCCTGGCGCTCTTAGTTGAACGCAACGTCCCGTTGTTACGCTCGCGAACTGCGTCTACTACAAATCCCGTAAGATTAAGTGCAGAACCACGTTCTACGGCATCTGCCAATTGAGTGTTCTGAACAACCAGTGAGTCGTTGAACATGTTTTGTTTCTCAAGTTCAACAAATGTGCTGTCCCGCTGCATCGCAATCATGGTATTTGACTGCTTGAGAGAATCTACCTGCTTGAGCAGTTCCTCGCGCTCACGCTTAAGCACACTAACTTGCTGACGGTATCGGGAAAGAGAAGCCAGGTCCGCTTTCATACTGCTAACTGAATCGATGTATTTAGCAATATTATCGCGGGCAGCCACCAATTCCTCATTGGTCTGGTTGCTCTCCATAATCGCCTTGTCGTATTCCGACTTCAGGCTTGTCAGGTCCTCTACAACCAACTCTTTTTCTTTCAAGAGAATCGACTCATTCTTTTTTGAGTCCTGATAGAGATTGACCGCATAAATTATAGTACCCAAGAGGATTACTCCCAAAATACCGGCCAATACTTTAAGTCCGTTGTTGTTTTTTGTCTCTGCCATAAGTGTAAAAATTAATTTCTAAAACTTAAATTTTAAGTTGTTTACAGATTATATACGGAGGAATTGGCGATTTAGATTTCAGCATTGAAAATATTTATTACCCTGTCCCTGTTGGGGAGGTACACCTTTGTACCTTTAAGGCAACCAGAAACTCAGATCATGAATCCTTTCCCGTTAAAAAATCTTTCAGCCCTGCTAACCTCCTTTTTTTTGGTGTCCTGCGCCTTTCAGTCTAAAGAGAAGCCCACCCCTGCAACCCAAAGCCAGGAGGCAGAAACTGTGGCAAAAACCGATGAGGTTAAGGTATATCCCGTTTCACATGCAACGGCCGTTCTGGATTGGGGAGGAACCATTATTTATATTGATCCGGTTGGCGACCCCGATGCTTTTCAATCGCACCCCTCCCCCGACCTGATTCTGATTACCGATATTCATGGAGATCACTACAGCCTTGAAACCCTCGAGGCCCTGGACACAGAAAAAGCAAAGCTCATTGTACCAAAAGCGGTGGCGGAATTAATTCCTGAAGCTTTTGCTGCTCAAATTGATGTACTCGACAACGGCGAAACAAAGGAACGCTTCGATATAGAGGTGACGGCTATTCCGATGTACAACCTGAGGCCGGAAGCCCAGAAGTTCCATGTTCCCGGGAGGGGAAATGGGTATGTCCTGGAAAAAGACGGGATGCGGATTTATTTTTCAGGAGATACCGAGGACATCCCTGAAATGCGTGACCTGAAGGATATCGATAAAGCCTTCGTATGCATGAACCTTCCCTACACCATGACTGTAGAGCGAGCGGCTGATGCCGTAATGGCCTTCGCTCCCAAAGAAGTATACCCCTATCATTACAGGGGTAATCCGGATGTTAGCGATGTGGCGCGCTTTGCGGCTATCCTCGGTGAATCAAATTCGGATATCCGGGTCGTGCAATTAGATTGGTATCCCTCGGCTCCATATTAAAGAAATCCGTGGAAATGTGTAACATGCTACCGATTCAGGCGACTTATACTGCATTTAAAACTACAACTACGCAATAAACCTAGATTTATGATGACACGATTTGCAATTATGCGATTCTCCGCACTTTTTGGACTCTTGCTGCTGCTGGGCAGCTGTGCAGAGGAAAAAAGCAAAGAAGAAACCGCTTCAAAATTTGAAGTCCCCGTTACCTATTACACCCTGGACAATGGGTTAAAGGTAATCCTCTCGGAAGACACCACCTCCCCTACGGCTATTGTGGCGGTGTATTACAATATCGGGTTTCGGAACGAACCCCGCGATCGCACTGGATTTGCACACCTTTTTGAACATATGATGTTCCAGGGCTCTGACAACCTGGGAAAAATGGAGTTCATAAAACTGGTTCAGGAAAACGGTGGGATTCTTAATGGGTCCACCCGATTCGACTTTACGAATTATTTCGAAATAATCCCTTCCCATAAACTGGAAACCATGTTATGGGCAGAGGCCGACCGGATGAAGGGGCTTAGTATCACACAGGAGAACCTGACAAACCAACAGGGCGTAGTTAAAAATGAGGTGAAGGTTAACGTCCTCAACCAGCCCTACGGAGGGTTTCCCTGGTTGGACATGCCTCAATACGCCAATGAGAACTGGTACAATGCCCACAATTTCTATGGGGATCTGGAAGACCTTGATGCGGCAAGTCTTGAGGATGTCGCCAGTTTTTTTGACACTTTTTACGCCCCTAATAACGCCGCAATCTCGGTTGTTGGCGATATTGATGTTGAGCAGACCAAAGCCTGGATCGAAACCTATTTCGGAAGTATTCCGGCCGCAACCTTACCCCCGACCCCGGACATCTCAGAACCGCGACAAGAGGAGGAAAAATATTTTGTTAAGAATGATTCCCTGGCGAATAAACCTGCGTTGGCCCTGGCCTACCACATGCCAGAGCGCAATACCCCGGAATACTATGCTATGGGGCTGCTGGACCAAATTCTGATTCAGGGTGATAACAGTCTTCTGGTTCAGAAACTGGAAAATGAAAAGGGCTTTACCTCGGATGTTGCCGGGGGCATCAATTATCTTGGAAGCATGTTCAATTACAAAGGCCCCATGCTCTGGATGTACGATTTTACTTTTGACGATGCAGAAAGCAAGGAGGCAATCCTAAATGCTATCGATGAGGTAATGACTGGGCTGAAAGGGCAAATTGACCAGAAAATGCTGGATCAGGCCGTTGTTAAAATACGGTCACAACTCTACGACGATATAGGAGGTACTTTTGGCCTTGGAAGGGCCGATTTGCTGTGCAGTTTTGCACTGTTCGATGACAACCCTGCCCGGATTAATACCCTGGAAGCGGAATTCAAAAAAATTGATGTAGAAACGGTTCAAAGGACCATTGATACTTTTCTGAGAGCCAGTAACCGCACGGTCCTCGAAGTCAATCCACTATTAGCTGCTAACGAAAAAACTCAATAAAATGACTGCATTACGATATATCATCGCCCTTGCACTTCTGCTGCCTTTGGGAATCCTCAGGGCACAGGAGAAAGAAACGCCCCCGGAGGGAGGAACGCCAAAGGACTTTACCCTTCCCGAAAAACAGGTTATTTCCTATGACAATGGCCTTACGCTGGTCATGATTCCCTATGGTTCCATTCCCAAAGCGAGTATCCGCTTTAACCTCAAGACAGGGAACATCAATGAGCTGGAGGATCAGGTATGGTTGGCCGATTTAATGGCAGACCTTTTGGAAGAAGGCAGTACTACCCGTACATCCCGTCAGATTGCAGACCAAATGGCCGCTATGGGTGGGAATCTGAATATCGGTATTGGGACACATACCGGGTCTTTGTCTACTTCGGTACTTTACGAATTCGCCCCGGAAGCCATTCGGGTAATGGCAGATGTCCTGCGAAACCCTAAATGGCCAGAGGAGGAAATGGATCGTTTAAAAAGCGATATGAAGCGGAATCTTGCCGTTCAACTCTCCCGTCCTGGAAACCAGGCTTTTAAAGAGTTTTATGCCGCCCTTTACCCGGATCACCCCTATGGAAGGGTGTTTCCGACTGAGGAAATGATCGATTCCTATACGGTAGAAGACATCGCGGACTTCTACAATGAAAACCTCGGTGCCCGGCGGACGACAATCTACGTGGCCGGAAACTTTGATGCATCGGCAGTCCAGGCAGCCGTGGAAGAATCTATGGGTGACTGGCGTGAAGGTAAGGAAGCGGAGTATCCTATTGCTACACCGGCTACTTCGGCCGCGATTAAAATCATCGACAGGCCGGGGGCACCCCAGTCTACGATCTATTACGGACTTCCTGTACCCGATCCGTCCAACCCCGATTATCTGGCTCTGGATGTGACCAACTCCATCCTCGGAGGGTCTTTTGCCTCCCGGATTACCAGTAATATCCGCGAGGATAAAGGGTATACCTATTCCCCTTATTCCTCCCTGACCTCGAATTACAAGACGGGTATTTGGTATGAGGCGGCCGATGTGACCACAGAGCATACGGGCGCATCGCTCCAGGAGATCAAAAAGGAGATTGAAACCCTACAGAACGAGCCCCCGTCACAGAAAGAACTGGATGGGATCATCAATTATGAATCCGGAATTTTTGTGCTGCAGAATTCATCCCCCAATGGTATTATTGGGCAACTAATTTTCCTCGACACACATGATTTAGAAGAATCCTTCCTGAAGGATAAGGTAAAGAACATGCACGGCGTGACTCCTGAAAAAGTCATGGAAATGACCCGTAAATATATTCGGCCAGAGCAAATGACCCTTATCGTAGTAGGCGACAAAGAAAAGATTGAAAGCCAGATCGATCAAACCCTTGAAAAGCCTCTAAAACAATAGGAGACATTCAGATAAAAAAAAGCCCGGGAAATCCCGGGCTTTTTTTATTCGCGAATGAGTTTTTTGTACTTAAGGCGTTTGGGTACGGCATCCCCTCCCAAACGTTTTTTGCGATTTTCTTCATAATCCGAGAAGGATCCCTCAAAGAAGTAAACCTGGGAATCCCCCTCAAAAGCCAGGATATGCGTACATACCCGATCCAGAAACCAGCGGTCGTGGGAGATGATTACAGCACAACCCGCAAAACTGTCCAATCCCTCTTCCAGGGCACGAAGCGTGTTGACGTCCAGATCGTTCGTAGGTTCATCCAAAAGCAAAACATTCCCCTCTTCCTTAAGTGTCATCGCCAGATGGAGGCGGTTGCGCTCTCCCCCTGAGAGCATGCTCACTTTCTTATTCTGTTCGCTTCCTGAAAAATTAAACCGACTCAGATAGGCTCGGGAATTGATCTGATTACCGCCCATTGCGATGAGCTCCTGCCCGTCGCTAAAATTTTCCCAAATCGATTTATCCGGATCGATGTTTGAGTGGCTCTGGTCCACATAGGCGATTTTTGCCGTATCCCCTATGGTAAAAGATCCCTTATCCGGGGTTTCCTCTTCCATAATCATTCTGAAGATGGTCGTTTTCCCAGCTCCGTTTGGGCCAATTATCCCAACGATTCCCGCCTGGGGCAGCTTAAAATTGAGATCCTCGTAGAGCAGTTTATCTCCATAGGCTTTACTAACGCCCTTGGCTTCTATAACATTGGTGCCCAGGCGCGGGCCATTGGGAATATAGATCTCCAGTTTTTCATCGAGTTTTTTCTGGTCCTGGCTCAGTAATTTGTCGTAGTTGTTTAGTCGCGCTTTTTGTTTGGCGTGCCTGCCTTTGGGGCTTTGCCTTATCCATTCCAATTCGCGCTCCAGGGTCTTCTGTCGCTTGCTCGCCTGTTTTTGCTCCTGTGCCAGGCGCTTTGCTTTTTGCTCCAACCAGCTCGAATAATTTCCTTTCCAGGGTATCCCTTCCCCTCTGTCGAGTTCCAGGATCCAACCGGCAACATTATCGAGGAAATAGCGGTCGTGGGTTACCGCAATAACCGTACCCTTATACTGGGCCAGATGGTGTTCCAGCCATTGTACGGATTCCGCATCGAGATGGTTGGTGGGCTCATCGAGCAACAGCACATCCGGTTCCTGCAGGAGCAGCCGGCACAAGGCAACCCTTCGACGCTCTCCCCCTGAAAGGACGGAAATCTTTTTATCCGGTTCAGGAGTACGTAGGGCATCCATAGCCAGTTCAAGCTTAGAATCCAGCTCCCAGGCTCCGGAGGCATCGATCTGATCCTGAAGTTGCGCCTGCTTGTCCATCAGCTGCTGCATCTTATCCGGATTCTCATAAACCTCAGGCAGCCCGAATTGATCATTGATCGCATTGTACTGATCGAGAATCGACACAATCTCAGCAACCCCCTCTTTTACGACCTCTATTACGGTTTTATCCGGGTCCAGTTTCGGCTCCTGCTCCAGCATTCCCACCTTATATCCCGGGGAAAAGACAACGTCTCCCTGGTAATTTGGGTCTGTACCCGCAATAATGCGCAACAGGGTGGATTTTCCGGAGCCGTTCAGCCCGAGGATCCCGATCTTGGCCCCGTAAAAAAAGCTCAGATAGATATTCTTAAGGACCGGGGTATTTGAATTTTTATAGGTTTTGGTTACTCCGGACATGGAGAAAATAACCTTTTTATCATCAGCCATATAAAGTCTCTTTTTAAAGAAAAAGCCCGGGGATTACAGACGGCCCTTTAAAGCGTTGAAAACCCAGGCTACGGCAAAGAATCCGATGCCAACCGAGGCAAAGCCCCATCCGGCCACATCGTCATATCGGAATGCTCCGAGCGCAATCAGCCCAAGCCCAACTATAATCATAATAATTGTGGCCCATGCCAGTATGGTGTTTTTATTCATCCCCATGGTTTCAAAAGTTTGGTAAGAAAACAAATATCGGAAATTTTAAAGCAATTTTCAGTCCTGAGGATTACACTTTCAGGGTTTAGGGAAATCAATCCCTGCCAGACCCCTGATCTTATCCAATAGGGTGTGCAGGGCTATACTGTCTGCCCAGGTCCAAATTGGGCTCTCCAGGACCCCGGCACCCAGGCATCGGTGGACCTCCGCTATCTCATAGGTATATCCGAAACCCTCTGTAGGCCTGGATTCCTCGTGTACTTCCCCTCCCTTTTCCAGACGATAACTTTCGGTTTGATGCCATTTGGGATTCAGGAAAGCACTTCCGTCTTCACAGGAAATTTCCGCTTTCATTTCGCTTCGGGAAGAGAATCCACTGTACAACATGGCCATCGCATCCCCGTAATCAAAAATCATGGCAATTTGTTTTTCAACTCCCGTATGGTGGAAGTGTGCTGCCACTTTGATCGCTGCAGGAACCCCCAAAAACAAATAGGCAAGAAAAACAGGGTAAATCCCAATGTCGAGGAGGGAGCCTCCCGCCAGGGCGGGGTTCAAAAGGCGATCCTCCGGATTCCGGTTTAGGGCAGGAAAGGCAAAGTCCGCCCTGAGATAGGCAATCGCACCGAGATCTCCGGCTTTCACCCTTGCGTAGACCTCCTGGATACTGGGGTTAAAACGGCTCCAAAGTGCTTCCATCAAAAAGAGCCCTTTTTTGGAAGCGAGATCCGTCATTTGACGGACCTCTCCGGCATCGATGCCCAGCGGTTTCTCACAGAGCACATGTTTTCCTGCCTCGAGGGCGGCTAAGGTATGCGCGCAATGAAAACTATGGGGTGTTGCGATATAGACCACATGTACCTGTGGATCATCAAAAAGTTCCCTGTAGCTGTCAAATGCCTTTTTAGAGCCGAATTCCTTCGCAAAATTATTGGCCTTCGCCATATCCCTGGAAGCCACAGCTACCAGTTCAGATTCCGGAAAGCGTGCCAGATCACTGGCAAATTTTCCGGCGATATTCCCTAACCCAACGATGCCCCAACCAATCTTTGTACTCATTTGTCCTGCTTTAATACCTTAAAGGTACTCATAAATCCTCCGTATCTTTAGGGCTTAAAGTACATCGCTCAAAGAGAAAAACACATGGATCTTACCTTCAATAAAAATGAAGACCAGAACAAACTTGCCCTTGCAGACCTTAAAAAGAGGACTGCAGAGATCAAAAAAGGTGGGGGTGAAAAACGAATTCTAAAGCTGCATAAGGAAGGAAAAATGACCGCGCGGGAACGTATCGAATACCTGCTGGACACCCCTGATAATGCTCTGGAAATAGGAGCCTTTGCGGGATTCGGGATGTATGAGGAATACGGGGGCTGCCCTTCGGGAGGCGTTGTCGTGAAAATTGGACATGTCCAGGGACGGCTTTGTGTTGTGGTGGCCAATGATGCCACGGTCAAGGCAGGGGCATGGTTTCCGATTACCGGGAAGAAGAATCTTCGCGCCCAGGAAATCGCCATGGAAAATCACCTTCCGATAATTTATCTGGTGGACAGCGCCGGGGTATTCCTGCCCATGCAGGATGAAATTTTTCCGGATAAGGAGCATTTTGGCCGCATTTTCAGAAATAACGCCCAAATGAGCAGTATGGGAATCCCACAGATTGCGGCTGTTATGGGTAGTTGTGTGGCAGGAGGCGCATACCTGCCCATCATGAGCGACGAAGCCCTGATTGTGGACAAAACCGGGAGTATTTTTCTGGCTGGAAGTTACCTGGTCAAGGCCGCCATAGGTGAAAGTGTGGACAATGAAACCCTGGGTGGCGCAACAACCCACTGCGAAATTAGTGGGGTTACAGACTACAAGGCCAAGGATGATAAAGACGCCCTGAATCGCATTAAAAACCTGATCGACAAGATGGGCGCCTTTCCAAAAGCAGGGTTTAACCGGGCGGTACCCGCAAAACCGGCCAAGGATAGTAAAGAGATTTTTGGCCTGTTACCCGGATCGCGTTCGGAACCTTATGATATGCTGGAGATCATTGAGCGTTTGGTGGACGAATCTTCCTTTGAGCAATACAAAGAGGGGTACGGAAAAACACTGCTCACCGGGTATGCGCGAATAGACGGATGGGCCGTAGGAATTGTTGCCAACCAGCGTAAGGTGGTCAAGAATAAAAAGGGTGAAATGCAATTCGGGGGAGTCATCTACTCCGACTCCGCGGACAAGGCCACCCGGTTTATCGCAAATTGCAACCAAAAGAAAATCCCCCTGGTTTTTCTGCAGGATGTGACCGGTTTTATGGTGGGTAGCCAGAGTGAACACGGAGGAATTATTAAGGATGGGGCAAAAATGGTTAATGCCGTGAGTAACTCGGTAGTGCCCAAATTCACCGTGGTGATCGGCAATAGCTATGGTGCCGGAAACTACGCCATGTGCGGCAAAGCGTATGACCCTCGCTTTATGGTGGCCTGGCCCAGTGCAAATCTGGCGGTAATGAGCGGGAATTCAGCAGCCAAAGTGCTCCTGCAAATTGAAAAAGCAAGGTTGGAGAAGTCCGGAGAGTCCATTGATGCGAAAAAGGAAACCGCTTTGTTTGAAAAGATAAAACAGAAATACGATACTCAAATTTCTCCCTATTACGCAGCGGCCCGTCTATGGACAGATGCCATTATAGATCCTATGGATACCCGGCAATGGATTTCTACAGGGATCGAAGCGGCAGACCATGCACCAATCGAGAAACCCTTTAATATGGGAGTGCTTCAGGTTTGATCTCTGGTACAGACTCCCCGGTAGGAGTGGTTATTCCCGCTGTAGCTGGAAATTGAAGTTACGCGCCTCCTCCACCTCTACCAAAATCTGGAGCATTCCAGGATAATAAACGGAGAGCATATCCCCTCTTGATATTGTGGTGGTGTAGCGTCCCCACTTATCGGTTTCAGCGACTTCATTGCGGGTGTAATTGCGGACCAAAGCGCCCCGCAGGGGGTTCCCTGCATGAAATACATATCCGGAGATTTCCTTTTCGTTCTTTTGCCGTTTTCGTAAAACCCTGGCCTTTGGGAGTTTCCTTGGGTTGTCGGTATAAAGCGTACTTTGTATGGTAAAACCCACCACGGCTTCATCGATATGCTCCCAGGAATCCTGACTCGCATACCTCCTGTACGAATCTCCCCCTGTATACGCACCTGCAGGTAAGCTCAGGCCTACCCTATCGGTACCGAAGACACCCAATAGTTCCAGGCTAACGATGAAATCGTCTTTCGCCCAAATTTCAAAGGGTTTGAGGTCTATGGCCGTTAGGAGTTCGCCCTTTTTTAAGGTATACAGAATGTTTTGTCCACTCGTATTAAGGTTTGCTCCTGGTTTTCTGCTTTTTGCGTCCGTTTCGTATATATTGACCCGCAACCAAACGCTGTCCGACGGATTATCCAGGATGTGAAAGAAAAGGGCATTCAGCCTGCGCATACCTTTATCTATCCTGATCCGGGAACCGAGCTCTCCGCCCAGGGCCACACTGTCCTTCCAGTATCCTATTCCCCGGCCAATCAAGTCGGGATAGCCCAATTCCTCTTCTACTTCAAACAATTCAGAAGTGGAAACCACGACTTCATTGAGGTCTATCGGGACAGGCCTGAGCCGAAACGTAAAGTGTTCTGTAGACTGCTGTAGCCGGCTTAGTGGCACTTCCTTTGGCTCATACCCCAGGGAAGAAATACGAAGTACATCCCCGGATTGCACCCGGTCCGGCCTGAATTCCAGGAGAAAATCACCCTCTTCATTACTTACCGTTCCGATCGCACGGTTAAGCACCCCGATATTTACAAACGGTATGGGATCCCCGGTGGAAGCGTCTACAACCTTGCCTAGAAAGGCGAGCTGGGCCTGAACGGGCAGCGCAAGGACAAATAGTGCAGTGGCCAGAACACTTCTCATTGACTATCGCACGCGACTTATTCCCGGATTATTGATCGAAAGAAGTTTTTGCCAGTTATCCTTAAGCGAGAGCTTGAAGGTATATACCTCCTCTTTCTGATCGCGTTCACCGTAATTGTAATACGTGGTAACCTTCAGATAGGTTGGGGTAAGACTTTTATTCCCGTGGTACCTCACATTGACTTCCCAAAGGCCGGGTAAGGCATTATCGATAATATGCTCCTCCATGGAATACCCGGACATTTTTTCCTCGACAATTCGGTCTTCATTATCAACATAGGTGTGTTTCCAGGTGTGATACTGTCCTTCTGGATTTACGAATTGCAATTCAAATTCCGCCTCTGTATCGTTCCACTCCACTACAACCCTTGTCGTATTCTGAACATAGGGGTCAGAGACAATTTTACGGGGATTCGCACCAATCTGAGAAGCGTGTAACTGCAGCAGGTTGTCGCTTTCGTGTTGGATTATTTTAGAGAAGTCATCGGAAGGCAGGAGAAAGTTTTCGTCCACCAGGTATTTGTACCGTGCGTATATGGCTGCGGATTTATCGTAGGCGGCCACCTTCCTGTAGGCTTTGGCCAGATCCAGGTAGGACTGGCTGTAATTCGGTCTGAGTATAAAAACGTCTTTCAGGACTTCAAGCGCCAGCTTATCCCGGCCCTGTTCCTCATACATATAGGCAAGGGCCTTCAACATGGCCGCATTAGACCCGACCATCCGTTCGTTCTCCCGAATAATCTGATCTGCAAATTCGGGTGCCCCAGCCGTTTGATAGAAATAGCGATACGCATCCAGATAGAAGTAAGGAGAACTCTTGTATTGGGATTCATACCGGTAATAAGCGGTGCGGGCTTCCTCGAAAGTCCCCGCCTCCCGGAAAGCAGACATATAAGTGGGTTCGCTGTTGGCGACAGCTGTTTCACCAAGGACCGGTTCTTTGACATAATTATTACGCAAGCGGGCCCGATCCACGATTTGATTGGATGCCGGGTTTCCTGAAAGCGTATTGATTACCACGACTCCCCCACTACCTACCGCTCCGTATCGGGCAGTATAGGCTACGGAAGAGATCAATGCCATTCGCTTTATCTGGCTGACATCAATCCAAACGGGGACCTGCTGAAAAACAAGGCCATCCACATCAAAAATCCCTACCCTTTGATTGCTGACAGATCCGCCCCCTCTGAAGATCACTGCGCCGCCTTCCTGGCAGTTTCCGGTGGTACGGATCCCGGGAAAACGATTCCGAATCACATCCAGGATACATAGTGCGACGGGTAAAATCGAAGACTGGTCGAGCATGCGTACCTGGGCAGGGGCCGTATCCGCATCCAGGAGTCCAAAAGCAGTTTTGAGAATCCTGGGATTACTCTCATACTCCATAGCCAGGTCCTGCTGGGATTTTCGATTACTTCGGGTGACGGTTACCTCATCGAGTTCTTCCACATCCGGGATCATCACAAGATTCAGATATCGGGTGACGTCTTCTACCCGTACCAGGTAATCTTTCATACCGGTATACGAATATTGCAGCAAGTCCCCTACCTCTGCTTCAATCTCATATTTACCCTCATCATCTGTAAATACACGTACCTCCTGCTTCCCCTGAATGGCGATAAGCACATCCTGCATTGGATTTGTTCCATCGGAAACACTCCCCCGTACGGTTCGGGTCTCCTGTGCAAAAGCATTGAGGGTCAATGCGAAAAAAACCAGTGCAAATACAATTTTCCCCTTTCTCATAATTTCTGAACTTTAGAGTAAAATATAAAATTCACTCCATATATTTTTATATATATTTTAAAGCAATTGCATAAAATATATTTATGCTAAAGGCTTACTAAATCTGTAGAAAAATAAGAAGTCCTGAAGCCTGAAGACCTGGTCCCGAAAAAAGGCTCAGCGTAATCAGGGAAGCCTCCCTGCTAATTCAGTGCTACCGTAGCCCCCTTGGTTAGGGTGAACAAACGCTGATTAACATCTTTCAGGCTTAATTTGAATACCCGCACCTCTTTGCGCTGTGACCGGCTCCCGTAATTGTCGTAAATCGTCACTTTGAGGTAGGTAGGGGTCAGGCTTTTGTTCCCGAGATATCTGACATTGACTTCCCAGGTTCCGGGCAAGGAGTCGTCTATCAGAAATTCCTCTGTGTTAAAGCCAATTTCCTTTTCCCTCATTATGCCATCAGCATCACTTGCCATGGAATGTTTCCAGATGTGATACTGGTTTTCCGGATTGACAAACTGCAGATCGAACTCTGCTTCCCCGTCATTCCATTCAAAAACCAGCCGGGTTCCCTGAAAGGTCTCTTCTTCAACATAAAGGGATTCCCGCTGGGCCGCGCTGACAATACCCGCCTGATGCAGGAATAACAGATTATTGTAATCCCGGTTCAGGATAGGTACAAAGTCTGTGCTGTCCACTGGGATCATATTCTCTTCAACGAGGTAGTCGTAACGCTTATACTGGGCCGCTGCCTTGTCATACCTCTCCAAATTGCGGTAGCTGTTCCCCAGATCCATATACGATTGCCCGTAATTGGGACGCATTCGCATTACCTCCTTATAGGCTTCATGCGATTTATTAAATCGCGACTGACTCTCATAAGTGTATGCGAGGGCTTTCATATTGACGGGGTTTCTATCGAACAGATAAGCCTTGCTGCTCACTATTTCGTCAGCGAATTCCTGATCCCCTCGTACTTCGTAAAAGTGCCGGTAGGCATCGAGCACAAAGTATGGGGCACTAGAATAGCGGGAGGCGTATTTCTCATAAACAGCCTTTGCATCTGCCGTGGAGGTGGCCGCATTGAGTTCCTGGTAGTAAGTGGGTTCTCCTGAGGCAACATCCGCCCGGGTCAGGATAGGGCCCGTCTGAAAATTATTTCGGAGCCTCGCAAAGTCCTTGAGTTTGCCACTTTTGGGACTCCCGGCCAGCGTATTGATAACAATGACCCCGCCTGCTCCCAGGTTCCCGTACTGGGTAGTGGTCGCAAAATTGTTGAGAATGGCCATGCGCTTTATCTGGTTGATGTCAAGCCAAATGGGAGGATCTGAAAAGATCTGTCCATCGACATCGAAGAGGGCTGCCCTTTGATTGAAAATAGATGAGGTCCCCCGGATGTACACCCGTTGTGGCCCCAGGTTGTCGAACTCCTCAAAGGAATCTGCATCGGATTGCCGCACCCCTTGTATATTGGTAATCTGTCCGTCAGACGGTGGAGCTCCGCCTCCGGCACAATCTCCAACGACACGAACCCCGGCAAACCGGCTTCTCAGCAAATCCAGGATACATACATAGATCGGGCTTATCTCCTCCTCTGTCATAAACCTGATATTTCCAGGCGCCGTATCCGCATTCAAATACCCGTATGCTGTGCGAATCAGGCGTTCATTTACCGCATATTCATTGGCCAAATCGCGTTGGCTCTTTCGATTGCTCCCAACGACCACCACTTCTTCCAATTCAGCCACATCAATGACCATGGTAGGACTGAGAATCCGGGTAACGTCTTCTACGCGAATCCGCAGGGTTTTCATTCCCTGGTAGGTATACCGGAGAACATCCCCGGGCTCGGCGGCAATGGTATACATCCCTGAGGCATCCGTAAACGTCGAAGCACCACCTTCCTCCACACTGATCGCCACATCAGCAAGGGGACTGGTTCCGTCTGTAACGGTACCCCGAATGGTCTTTTGATTTTGTTGGCCAAAAGTAAGCGGGCCGATTAATAAGAGGAGAATCCAGAACTTTTTCATAGCAATACGGTTTTAACTACCTTAAAGATAAGGCTTTAAATGTTAAAAAAATTAAAATGCAAGGGTTTAACACCCTTTTATCTTTCAATAAAGAAGCGTGAAATCTAAAAAGGTTGCGCTCGTTTCCCGTCAAAGCCCAGGGCTTTCGTGAAGCATTATTCAAATTAAGAACCGAAGCTGCAGATTTCGGGATTACCTGGGAATAAGGTATAAATCGGTTTGTCGTCCATTCACATACCTGAAACCATCTGGGCCGTAATACCCGGCTTCCTCCAACATTACGCGAATATCCCTTTTCCATTCAGGAAGGGTAACCGTCGTATTTAACTCGATGGCATAAACGGTGCTTGGGTTCAAAGGATATCCCATCCCGTCCTTCGTTTTGACCCCATTTTGGGCATCCCACATCCCTATGGTCGTCCCGGCGGAATGCCCATAGGTTCCGAGAGGGTGCGTATAGATCGAAGGCTTAAGCCCCTCATCCCGGCCCTGGGCCAGGGCAGTAGCCAGAATATCATTTCCTGTCTTGCCTGCGATCATATTCCCGGTAAGCAGATCCTGTACCCGGTTACCATCCCTGAGGGCCTCTTTTAAATACCCGGGAGCTTCAGTTTCTCCGGGTTTTAAAACATAGGCCAGTTGCTGACAGTCTGTATTGAGTCGCAGATAGGTAATCCCAAAATCGCAGTGGAGTAAATCCCCCGGGGTTATGACCATACCTTCCGGCCTGTCCGAGAAGGAGTACAAATGCCCTTCGAGCTGGGCTGCCGTCCGCTGGATATCCACCGTGGGATGAAACCAGGTTTCGAGACCGAGATCCGTAACCTTCTGCCGCATCCACCATTCCACCTCGGTGGTCGTCGTGACTCCAGGAGTGATGACGGATGTCGAAAAAGCCTCCCCGATAATATTGTGCGTAATTTCGACCAGATGGGACATCAGGGTCATTTCCCTTGGGGTGCGGGTTTCAATCCATGAAACAGCCAGGTTTTCCGCCGATACCACTTTCGATCTATACCTTGAAGGGAGGTATTCCATAAACAGGTCGTAATCGGTCTTATCCAGGCCATCGGCTATGTTGTGATCCTCAGAAAAATTAAGTCCGATTTTGTCGGGGTTTCGCTCCTCAATCAGGTCCATCAGACGACGCCATTGATCGGGTTGTTGTTCTTTATCCCAAGCCGACTGGATACTCTCACCAATATTGTACCGGGCCACAGCGAGTTTATCTATGGTACCCTTGGAGGCGTCCCTGTAAAAGAGCAGGATCGTCCTTCTCCGTGCATTTAGCCAGGTTGCCGGCAACATGGTTTTTAACACAGGATCCTCGTTGTATTCCCTGGAAATCAGTACCCACATATCGATACCTGCCCGGTCCATCAAAACAGGTAGTAAGGAATCAAAGCGCTCTTTTAAAAGTTCATCGACCACCCTGGCACGATCCACTTCAGGAAGGATATCCTGAGAGCGAACCAAAAAACTGCCAAGCAAACAAATTATTACCAAAATTCCTCTCATCGCAAATCCGTTTTAAATTAATTTTTGTGTGATCTCCGCACGGCTGATCTTACCCGATTTAGTTTCCTCAAAAGCGCTGAGGTAATGTACCGCTTTGGGAACCTCGTATTTCTCCAACCCGGAAATACGCTTTATCTCAGCTATCAGGTCCCCCTCAGGTTCTCCCTCTACCACCAGTACCAATTTTTGCCCCAGTACCTTATCGGGCAGTCCCGTCAGGAAAAATCGCTGCTTTATAAAGGGTTGAAGTTTTGATTCCAGGAGTTCGGGCATCAATTTAACCCCTCCTGAATTCACTATGTTATCGGCACGCCCAAGCCAGTAAAATGAATTTTCTTCCGGCCTGGAAACCATATCATTCGTGCGAATGGAGGTTTCTGAGAGAAAAGGGGCATCGATAACAAGGCATCCGGTTTCATCCTGATCTACATGAATGCCTGGCAACACCTGAAAAGGGGGCAGGGATCCGGACTTTGAAGCCTCGGGAAGCGGATTGAGTTTTCGCAAGGCGATATGGCTGGCGGTTTCACTCATCCCATAGCTTTCATAAACGATCGTATCCAATCCCATCAAGGCCTGCTGCAGATGTGCGCTAACCGGTGCGCCGCCAACAAGGACCATGGAGACCCGATCCATTTCTTTTAGCGAAGCCTCCAGCTGCATCGGTACCATGGCTACAAAATCAATGGTATCCTGCAGGGCCCATAGCGGTGTCCGCTCAGGGGCCACCATGGTGAGTTCCCAACCCAGAATCAAGGCGCGAACGAGCATCATTTTTCCTGCAATGCTGTTTACCGGCAAACACAAAACTGCTTTTGTCCCTTCGCCGAGTCCCAGGAAATCCCCCGTGATTCGTGCACTTTTCACCATGCCTTCTTTGGACAATACAATTTCTTTCGGAGTCCCTGTTGAGCCCGAAGTACGCTGTACAATAACCGGGGACTCCGATATCCAGTCCAGGAGGAAATCCCCGATCTCGCGTTCGAAAGGCTCCCCTTCCTTTACCAGGCTGTAGGCTACTTCGCTCAGATCTGCATAGGCGATCTGAAGGCCGTTTATTGAAAATGAGGTGTTGAATTCAGTTATCATGATGTTTCTTCATTTAATAGGGGCATAGCCTCTGCTTTCGAAAGTACGCGCCCTGTGAGCCTTTCTTTCCAGTCTTGCCATCCATACCTGCGGCCGAAATAATAAAGCAGCAGGGGAAAGACAACAAATATAGGCAGGTATGCATCCCAGCTCAGGCCGGGTTCTGACACATCCTTTAGGATGGAATCCGTTTGAAAGGCCGTCCAGTCCGCTGTGACCAGAAGGGCAGTTATCAGGTTATTCGCCGCATGAAACCCCAGAGCGAGCTCCAGACCTTCATCCATGAGCGTTATGATTCCCAGGAAAAAGCCGGTTCCAATATAAAAAACCATGATGCCGTATCCCAATTTCCCGACTTCGGGGTTCCCAAGGTGCATTAACCCAAAAATAAGGGAAGTGACCACCAGGGGTACCCAGCGGTTCTTAAAGATAATACCCAGTCCCTGCATCATATGCCCCCTGAAAAGGTATTCTTCAAAACTGGTCTGCAGGGGTATCAGCAGTATCCCAATTAGGGCGAGCTTCCAGAATGCAGACCAGTTAAAATTCAGCACATAACTGTCCGGGGAGATCACATAATCGAGCAAGGTTAGCCCTGAGGTAATCAATGCCCAAAGCCCAAATGCAAAAAACACCCGATTCCAATCGATTTTCCTGCGGGAGGTAGTCAGGGAACGAATGGATTGCGGATGCACGAGTTTTGTCCATCCCAAAACCAGGACAAGGCCAAAAGCCAACGGAAATAATAAAAGAATCAAAACAATGTTGGTGCCCAGTTGGGCAATCATATCCGCCATCATCTGATCCACGCTGACCGGAGAATTCACAGTTGCAACGTAGTTGCCGACCATTAAGGCGATAAAGCCAAGAGGTAAGACAAAATACTTCCACAGACCGAGATCTCCTCGATACCCTTGTTCTATATACATAAGCTTTGAATTTTTTGAACATCCCAGGAGGCCCTGAAGTCATATCGAAGTGCCCCCCCGGCAACCTCCAATGGGCTGCTGATATTATTCGTAAACAAACTACCCGTTCCAAGCCCCTGTGGCATATGTACATCCAGGGATGAGGTCCATTGGGCAATAGCATTCAAACCAATATTGCTTTCCAGGGCACTGGTGACCCACCAGCCGATGCGTAGTTCCTCTGCCAACCGGATCCACTCCTCGCTCCCCGAAAAACCGCCCACCAAACTGGGCTTTAAAATAATGTACTGCGGTCGGATGGCTTTGAGCATCCTGGATTTATCCTCATACGGAATGCATCCGATCAATTCCTCGTCGAGCGCGATAGGCAGGGGTGTACCCGTACAGAGTTCAGCCATGGCATCGGGCTGGCCCGCCGCTATGGGTTGTTCAATAGAATGCAGGTCCAACGCCGCCAGGTGCTTCAGGCGTAAGAGAGCTTCACCTGCGGGAAAAGCGCCATTTGCATCTACCCGAATCTCCAGGTCCGCAGGGCCAAATTCGCTTCGGATTTCGCTCAGCATACGGAGTTCTTCTTCAAAATTGAGCGCTCCGATTTTGAGTTTCAGGCAGGTAAAACCTTGTTTTAACCTGTCCGCAATCTGCGCTTTCATAAACCCGATATCACCCATCCAGATCAGACCGTTGATCGGTATGGGATCGCCATTTAAAAAAGGGGCGTCCGGAAAAAGGCAAAAGGGATCAGGACTCTGAAAGGAGCGTACGGCCTGTTCCATACCAAAAACAATACTGGGGTATTCCTGGTATTTGAAAAGTGCACCTTCGAGATCCGTCTCCAGATCTTTACAGGCCAGGGCCAGCATGGCCTCATAATCCGGCCTGTCGTCGTAACTCAAGCCCCTGAAAAGTCCGGTTTCGCCTATCCCCCACTGGCCCGTGTCTTCCAATACGATAAAATAGGTATCCTTTTGGGTAAGCACCCCCCGGGAAGTGCCTCCGGGCTGTTTGAACTGGAGGGTGTATTTTAGGTAGGATGCTTTCATACAGGCCATCAAATTTACGTATATTTTTGATCTGAAACAGCGGATAAACATGGAACTGAAAGATAAGGTGGTTTGGATCACAGGAGCATCCTCGGGTATTGGCAAGGCTCTGGCGCAACAGGCGGGAAAAAAAGGGGCAAGGCTGATCCTCTCGGGAAGGAATACAGCACGGTTACAGGAGGTTCAGAAATCGCTTTCGGATCCCGGAAATTCCAGGGTACTCCCCCTGGATCTCGCAAATTTAGAATCCTTTGACAGGATCGTGCAGGAAGCACTAAGCGCTTTCGGGACTGTCGATATCCTGGTCAATAATGCCGGGATCAGCCAGCGCTCCCTGATCGCTGAAACAGGCCTTGACGTTTATGAAAGATTGATGCACGTGAATTACCTGGGAACCATCGGACTTTCTAAAGCCCTGCTCCCCTACTTTGTGGAAAACCAAAAGGGGCATTTTGTAGTTGTAACCAGTTTGATGGGGAAATTCGGCTCTCCGCTGCGCTCAGGATATTGCGGCGCCAAACACGCGCTCCACGGCTTTTTTGATGTGTTGCGGATGGAACATGAGAAGGATTCCATTGCCGTTACTCTGGTTTGTCCCGGATTTGTCAACACGGATATCGCCCGAAATGCGCTCACCGGGGATGGCAGTGCTCAGGAAAATCAGGATAACGCGACGGCCAACGGAATGGATCCGGACCGATTTGCCCGTAAAATGCTCCATGCCATTCAAAGGCGCAAAATGGAGGTGAATATTGGAGGGAAAGAGGTGTCCGGAGCATACATGAAGCGCTTTTTTCCAGGGCTGCTACACAAACTGGTGCTCCGCAGTCAGGTCGTCTAAACGCTGACTGCTTCCCCGATATCGGGCAATAAAAGCGTTTTACCACCCTGTTCGAAGGTTCGGACTGCCTGCTGCGTATCAATCTCAATATATCCGAAGGTATTGTAGTGGACGCCCATCACCCGGTCACAATTGACAAATCCTGAGGCCTGAAGCGCATCTTCTACCCCCATTGTAAAATTGTCTCCAATGGGCAGTATGGCCAAATCCGGTGTTCCATAAAGGGGGATGAGTTTCATGTCCATATGGAGGGCGGTATCTCCGGCGATGTAGACCATTTTCCCATCGCTTTTCAGGAGAAAACCTCCGGGTTGCCCACCATAAGTTCCATCGGCAAAAGACGAGGTATGAACGGCATTGACGTATTTCAGCCATCCAAAATCAAAATCACGGGCACCCCCATGATTCATCGGGTGACCTTCCAGGCCTTTATTCTGGTAGTATGTTACGATTTCGTAATTACTGATGATCAGGGCACCTGAGCTATGGGCAATGGTCTCAACATCCAGGACATGGTCCTGGTGGGCATGGGTGAGTAAAATAAAATCAGGATTGAGGTCCGCTACGTCTATTTTCCCCTTTGCCTGCTCGTTCCCCGTAATAAATGGATCGATCAGTATACGGTGTTTGCTTGTTTGAATAAGAAGGGCGGCATGCCCCAGGAAGGTAATTTTCATGGAAGGGTTCTTTCTCCCAAATTTATTTAAAATTGAACCAAAAACGAACCCCTTCAGCGGTTTTATCGATATTCAGGTTAGATTGTAACTGATTGACCAGCCTTTTGATCAGCCGAATACCCATGGAGTTCTCGGCCCGGGTTTCCGTGTCTTCGGGAAGTCCGACCCCGTTATCCGTATATTCAAAGAACCCGCCGTCTGTATTCTTCTGAATATGTATGTAGATCTTTCCGTTCTCGGAGGCTTCTGTAAAGGCGTATTTGAACGAATTAGATACCAGCTCATTGAGAATCAAACCTATAGGTATGGCCCTGTCAATGTCCAGTTCAACGCCTTCAGCGTCAATAGTGATATTGATACTATGGCCTCCTTTGCGATAAACAGACTGAATGCTATTGATCAGGCTTTCGATATAGCCCTGCATTTCTATCACCGAAAGATCGTCGTTTTGATAGAGTTTCTGATGGATCAGGGCCATGGCCTTTACACGGGTTTTGCCCTCCTCGAGGGCTTCTATGGCCGCCTTACTCCTTGTGTTTTTGGTTTGCAGGCTCAGCAGGCTCGAAACCATTTGCAGGTTGTTTTTTACCCGGTGGTGGATTTCCTTCAGCAGCGAATCCTTTTCGACCAGGGAATTTTCAATAATGCGTTTCTGTTCTGCGATTAAGCGTTGATTCTTGATGCTTTTTAAATAGGCGTAAACCAAACCGGCAAAACCGAGGAGCGTAAAAACCAAAGAGATGAACACCAGGTTAATCCTCATGTCCTGGGCCTCCATCACTTCCCGGCCCTGCTCGAGCATCAATTCCTGTTCCTTGTTCTTTTCCTTCTCCTTTTCGAGTTCTTCACTGGCCACGATGGAAACCAATCGCTCCTTCTGATTAAAGGCGTCCAGGGCATTAATGGAATCCTGAAGACGCATTGCATTTTTCAGGTAAATGGCTTCTCTTGAGCTGTCCCCGGTTGCTTTGTAATAATCCGCTAGTAGCCTATTGCGCCTTATGAGCAATTCCGGTTGAAAGGTATCCAGGTCCGCTGTGAGGTACTCGCGCGCCTTTCGATAGTTTTCGAGCTCCAGATAAGCAGAAGCCAGGGCGAGGGTGTTGATGGACTTCTCCTCATGGAAGGCCTCGGAAGACAGAGTACTAAGGACACCCAGGCTGTTTTCCAGATAGGGCAAAGCCTCTTCGTGCTCATTCTGAAGTATATGCGCTTTTCCGATATTTCCTTCGATAACTGCTTTTAGCAGACTTGCATTGTCTATTTCCTCACGTGTACGTACCTGATTGATGTCGTTTACAAACACCACAATGTAACCCTGTGCCTTCTTAAAGTAAGCCATGGCTGTGGCGGAGGACTTTTCCTGCAGCAGGAACTTTCCGATCTGGTTGTTATACACCGCCAAATGATAAAAATCCGAAGAATCGATGGTTTTCTTGACCTCTTCAATATATTGTTCCATCGCCTTGCGGTGCAGGCCCAGATTGGAGTAGATGTCGTAAAAACTGATGTTATCCGAGATGCCAAATTGCAACTTTCGCTCTCTTATCTCAATTTGCTTGTCAAACTGCCTGAGTTTCCCGTAGTTTTCGTCCATCAGATCCAATAACCTCTGAAGGCTGACCTTTTCGAGGGACTCCAGTTCCGGGTACATTTCCTGAGTGAGGGATGCGGCGCGCTTGTAGTTGCCGAGATCGTAATAAATCTGAGCTCGAATAAGCTGATAGGTACGCATTGCAGTAGAGTCCTGTTGCTGGACAGCGGTATTGATATCGGAGTTGATACGGTCGAGCCAGTCGTAGGCCGAGTGATATGTATACCGATTGTCCGTCTCGAAAAAGTAGGACAATTTTTCTTCCGGGGATTCCTTTTCAGTATACGTTTGCAGAAGGGACTCCGACGGTACGGCAAACTCCTGGGCCATTCCCATTGCGGGTAAGGCCATGCCTGCCAAATAACAAATGATGAGTAATTTTTTCATAAATCCGCCCTGCAGCAGTCGGATGCTATGGAGGCTGCTACATCAAGGTTGTTCAAACTTACCTCTAACTAACGGAAATTCGAATCTTTTGTTGTCAAACGGGAACATTCTGTAGCCTTTAATAAGAAAGGGGAAGTCTGAGGGGTCAAAATAAGAAAAGGCCGTGCAAATAAATGCACAGCCTTTTCATCTACATGTAAGATTTGGGATCTTAACTAAAGACCCTCCAAAAATAGAATTTTGGATGACCCGCCCGCTGGTTTTGTTGTGTAAGCGCTCAGAATTGTTGTGAAATTGGCTTTTGCGTCCCAAAGCTGCACTAAATCCAATGCTATCTGCCATTGATTTGCCAAAATTTCTACGATTGGCCGCAAAAGAAGAAAGAGTCTTGCCGCTTTGGCAAGACTCTTTCACGAGAACACTATATGAAAATGAAAAAATTTATCCTTAAATCCTGAAACGAATATACCCCGGATGCGGGCCGGAGCCAAGTCTTTGTTGTGAAGGGCGGAATTCTTGTTGTGAACAAGCACGCAGTGTTGTTTTACCCCTATTTACAAACCTGTATGGAGACCTCGGAGTTCGGCTTCTGAACATTCCGCTGCTTGGACCAGGATTTTCCATACCCCCTGAAATCAGAAAGAGCCTTGCCGCTTTGGCAAGACTCTTTCACGAGAACACTATATGAAAATGAAAAAAATTTATCCTTAAATCCTGAAACGAATATACCCAGGATGCAGGCCGGAGCCAAGTCTTTGTTGTGAAGGGTGGAATTCTTGTTGTAAAAGTGGAAATCCTGTTAGTCCGCGCTGTTTATGCAGGTCTTAAGAATTCATGGCCGAGATAATAAACTCCTTAAAATCTTTAGAGATCGGGATAAGCGTCCCGTTGATCAGGATATCTCTGGTATTGATGCCATCGATATGGTCTACATTTACTATGTACGATTTATGCGCCCTGTAGAATTTATTCCTTGGCAATTTCTCAAGGTACGTTTTCAGCGGAGAGCGTACCAAAAACTTTTTGTCTTTTGTATTGACCTCCAAATAGACGTTATCCGCCTTGATATAATGGATGTCATCAAAATAAATCCTGTAATACAAATGCTGCTTCTTGACAAAGATGGAATCCTTTAAAACGGAATTGGACGTAAATCCTTCTCCTTCGACCTCATCTCCGGTGTCGGCACTCCTGGATTTTTTTCCCGGCTCAAAATTAGAAAGTGCGATTTCTATGGAAGTGTACAGATCCTGCTGCTCAAAAGGCTTTACCAAATACCCATTCGGCTGAACGGTCTTGGCGTTTTCCACCGTAGCCCGGTCCGAGTTTGAGGTGACGAAAATAAATGGGATGTCGTAGGCTTCGCGAATGTGCTTCCCGAGATCTATACCCGTTTTATCCGAAGCAAGGATAATATCTATCAGCACCAGGTCTACCTGGTTATTTTTAAGGACCTCCACTGCCTGTTCGTAGACGATGACGTTATCGACAATCTCATAACCAATCTCCTCCAGCATGGACTGCATATCGTCGGCGATAATCACATTGTCCTCAACAATTAATATTTTGATAGGTTCTTCCAAAATAATTCAGGTTTAGCAGTTATGATTATAAAGCTACGAAAAATAATAATTTACTACCAGAAGCAGCAGGCCAATACCAAAAGTACTCAGCGCCAATTTTTTCAGTTCGGGATCCAAATCTGCGGGATTCTGGCAGGAAAGCACTTTACGAAGGTGGCTCAATACGACCAGGAAAGGAGACAGACAAATCAGGTAACGCAAGGGGTATTCCTGTATAATGACATAGCACAACATACACAAAAATGCGGTAAGGCAAAGGAGTAAATGATAGCGGACGCCGTTTCTAAAACCCATTTGCACCACAAGGGTGCGTTTGCCGGAGGCACGGTCGGATTCACTATCCCTCAAATTGTTCAGATTTAAAACCGCAGTACTCAGGGTCCCAATTGCTATGGCAGGGAGGAGGGCATCTGCTGTCACAGATCGGGTATATACAAACAAGGAGCCCAAAACACTGAGCAACCCGAAGAACAGAAATACAAAGAGATCCCCTAAACCGCGATATCCATAAGCATCGGATCCCACTGTATATTTTATAGAGGCCCAGATGGCTGCACTTCCCAGACCGAGGAATAAAAGAAGATAGCCAATGGATTCGGTTCCGAAGGCGTACACCAGTGTCCCCAGGGTGAGTAAGGCACTAAGGACAGCACTTATCCAGATCCCGTTTTTCAGACTCTCAGCGGACAGGGCACCGCTTTGAAGCGCACGCTTCGGGCCGATCCTGGATTCATTGTCCGTACCCTTGACCCCATCACCATAGTCATTCGCAAAGTTTGAAGTTACCTGATAGACAATTGTTGTGGCGAGCATCAAAAGAAATAAAAACCCGTCGGAGACCCCTGCTGCCAGTGCGAGCGCAGTGCCTGTAAGGATTCCGGAAATTGAAAGGGGAAGTGTTCTCAGGCGTGCCGCCTGTACCCACACGTGTAGCGTATTCAAGCTTTTGCGTTTCGGCTATTCTTCAATGGCGATGCGTTTTCCATCCTGGTAAGAAGCGACAAAAGCGTCCTTAAATCCCATGCTGACCAATTCGTTTTTGAAATTCCGGGCTTCTTCAAGGGTTTCAAAATTCCCGAGCGAGTAACCGTAAAACGGATTGTTTTTAACCAGAATTGTATTGGTAAGGGCTTCCGGGGCCAGATTAAAATTCTTATCTACGAAGGCTTTTACCTGTACAGAATAGATTTTCTCTTTTTCAAGAAACTCTTTAGCCAAATAAAATTCTTTGACCAGGCTCAACTCCTCATTTTGTTTACGAAGACTGCTCATTCGCCTGTTAACAGCATCCAGGCTGTCCCAAACCCCAGCCATATCCCGGGCTTTCGGACCCGAACTCAACCCCATGCTAAAAGAGGTGACAGCCAGCACGGCAATTAGGAATAAAATGGTGATTCCCGCAAATACATTGCGCTGAATTCCCTTCCTTCTGAGCTCGTGATTCTTGTGTTTTATCTGATCGAGCAGACGCTCATTGATAATCTGGGCTTTATCGATGTCTTTATGCAACTCCAGCAGATCACTCTCTTCGATGAATGGCATATACCAAGCCTTTTAAGTCTTAAGCGCTAAGTTAACCAAAATGCCGGGATTCAACAAAATAGAAATGGGTTATCTCAGGCACTTACCCGGTCAAATCCCATGCGCCGGTCAATCTGAAATCTTTTGGCCGGGAAGGCAAATTCCATCGGGCTGTATCTCAATCTTGCGCTCCCGGTACAAGATGCCTATCCCCTTTTTGAAAACCTTCTTACTCATCTTCAAAGCATCCTGAATTTCGCGGGGGTCCGATTTATCATGCAAAGCCAGTTTTCCACCTGCAGCCTCCAGGGCTTCATAAATACGCTGGGCCGCAGGTTCCAGTTTCCTGAAACCTATAGGCTCAAGGACAATATCGAGCTTTTGATCCGGACGAATGGCTTTAACATAACCCGTCAGGGTATCCCCCGGTCTAATCTTTTGGTGGACCTGATCGCGAAAAAGCAAACCCGTATGACGATTCTCCACCACAACCCCATATCCAAGAGGTGTTTCCTTAAAGACCAGTAGTGAAACTTGCTGACCTGCCGTTACCGAGATTGACGTATTGTCCAAAAACCGATCCAGACGCGCCGACCCCACGAGTCTTGACGATTTTGGATCCAGGTAGCAGTATACTACGTGGACTTCGCCCGCCTTCATTTGAACGGGTTGCTCTCTATAGGGTACTAAAAGGTTCTTCTCTAAACCCCAATCCATAAAAGCGCCGTATTCATTTACCTCCAGAACCTTCAGGGCTCCGAAGTTATCCCTGGTTACAGCTGGCTGGAGCGTGGTTGCTACCGGCCGTTCTTCATGGTCCAGGTAACAGAAAACTTCAAGGGTATCCCCTATCTCAAAATCCTGTGGAACGTATTTAGTGGGAAGAAGAACCTCTGCTTCAGTATTACTTCCCAGAAAGAGACCCACGCGGGTATCCCTCAACACAGTTAACGTATTGTACTTCCCCAGTTCAATCATAAGGTGATAGCGATGTATTCCAGGCTCTAAAACGGGTTTAAGCCAGGTAAGGATTATTTATAAATCCCTTCTTTGTTAAATCTTCGGGCCAGGATATAATAAACAACCGCCCGGTACTTATTTCTTTCGGAAGCTCCGTACTCCCTGATTACCTCTTTAATGGCATGCATCAGGTGCGGGCCATCTTCCAAACCTAATTTCTTAATGAGGAAATTTGCCTTAACGGTTTCAAGCTCAGACTCGTCACTCCCGGATACCAGGGCAGCATCACGGTTATAAATAGCAGGACCCAGGCCAGTAACTACTTTGTCGAGAAATGCCATATTGGGAGTTTCGGAAAACTTTTCTGTGATATGTCCGGCGTATTGGGCCAGAAGGGCTTCTTTTTTCTTACTCATCAGATTGGATTATTTCATTGGTTAATCGGCAGGGACCAAGATAGAAAATCAAAGTAGTCCAGCAAAATGGTATCGTTGAGCTTTCGGGGGGTTTTAATCTCCAGTAGCTCAGGCGATCCGGTGGGTTTGTAAAACGTTTTTAGGTTTGCTCCAAGAGATCCGGAGTCGTCGGCCAGTGCATAGCCAATACCAAAAGCCTTACAAAGCGCCTCTATGGAACGGTGTTGTACGGTTTCAAAATACGTTTCGAAATCAGGGTTTTCCGTTTTTCCGGGCAGGATCCTAAAGATCCCTCCTCCCCCATTATTGAGTACGATGATTCTGAAATCAGCTTTGATATAGTTATTCCAAAGTCCGTTGATGTCGTAAAAGAAACTCAGGTCGCCCGTAAGCAGCAAAGTAGGCTGCTCGGAATTAACAGAAGCCCCAACGGCTGTGGAGGTGCTCCCTTCAATACCACTGGTACCCCGATTGCAGTAAACCGCATTCTCAGCACCCATCTCAAAAAGCTGTGAATACCTGACCGTAGAGCTATTGGCCAGCTGTACCTGAACGCCGGGAGGAATACTTTGTAAAACCTGATGAAACGCGTGAAAATCCGTAAAGGGTATTTTATTCAAATAGGCCTTCCGGCGGTTCCGATAGGTCTGCATCACTTCAAGCCAGGGAGCCTTATAGGCACAGACACCCTTTTTAACGCTCGGCAGGAATTCCCTGAAAAAATCCCCTGCCCCCATTTGAACATGCCCGTCAAGGCTGTAATAGGTATCTGGGGCTGAATAAGGATCTATATGCCAATGCGTCTGAGGTTTATACCGCCTTAAGAATTGCTTTATTTTTTTGGAAACGACCATGCCTCCAAGGGTGAGCAAAACATCAGGGCGAAGGTTCTGGTAATGCGCTTCGGCATTTTCCGTTTTTTCAATCGGAGCCAGTATACTGTCAATACTCGGAAAGAACTGAGGGTGATGAACGTTGGACGTCGTTTCGGTAAACACCATGACGGAAGGGTCCTGCCCGAGCACCTCCAGGATTTCCGCCTGAATGCTTGCAGGAGGCAAGACACCGATAAGGATCATTTTACGGTTTGCTCCTTCCCATTTGTTTCTCAACGCGGTCCAATCCGGATTTAACCGATCAGATTCCGCTGCCTGAGACAAGGAAGGATTCACCGGTGGTTCATCCTGCATGTTGTAGAGGGGTTCTTCAAAAGGAACATTTAAGTGCACGGGAAGGCGCCGATTCAAGGCGGTTTTTAGGGCCATGCAAATCAGGTTTTCGTTTTCGCTCTGGCATTGGTCCTGCATCTGTTTTAACTGCCTGGCATTCTCAGGAGGATCACCTGCCTCCCATCGAATAGCCTCCGTAGCGTGTGTAACGTCCTGACCTAAAGCTGCCTGAAAACCGATATGCTTCTCGAATACCCCATTTTGCCTTATGGTTTGTCCGTCCCCTATATCGATCTTGTACTCGGGTCGGTCTGCTGAAAGGATGACCATAGGAATCCTGCTGTAATAACCCTCTGCCACCGCCGGATAATAATTTAGCAAGGCACTCCCGGAGGTACAGAGTAAAACTGCGGGTTTCCCGCTTTGCTGGGCGAGGCCTAAGGCAAAAAAAGCAGCGCTGCGCTCATCGACAATACTGTAACACCTGAAATACGGATCCTGAGAAAATGCCAGTATCAATGGGGCATTCCTGGATCCGGGTGAAATAACCACCTGCTGTATTCCATTGAATTTAAACAGTGAAACCAAGGTATGGGCAACGGGAATACTCGAGTACTTCATAGCGCTTGCAAAAATAAGGTCGTCTGCATTCTTACCCAATTGCTTTTGATGAATTCTCCAGGAGGGAAAGCATGGTGGTGCTTTTTTGCTGGGTTTCCTCCCATTCAGATTCTGGATCCGAGTCTGTCGTAATCCCTCCTCCCATATAGAGATAGGCCCGGCCATTGCGAATTTGAATGCATCTCAGATTGACAAATGTTTCAAAACTATCCGGGGCATCGATTCCCACCTCACCCAGAAAACCGGTATAGTATTCCCGATTGTAATTTTCATAGGTTGAAATAAAAGATTTGGTTTTATCCCGCGGAAGCCCGCATACTGCCGGCGTGGGATGAAGCTTTCTCAAGAGGGCTTCCGCCTTATCAGGGGGCAGTGGTGCTCGTACCGAAGTGCTGAGATGCCATAATTTGCCGGCCCTGAAATTTTCAACGGGACCTGTTTCAGGCTTCAGACCTGAAGCCTTCATCTGTTTCAAAATAAAATCGGTAACCACCTGCTGTTCGTACAACTCCTTGGGCGTCCACATGGATGATTTTTCTGTAGGATCTGAGCTTCGTGTCCCTGCAAGGGCTACGGTTTCTCCAATCCCCGATTGAGATCTTAAGAGTAATTCCGGGGTGGCTCCCATCCAGGTCCCAATGTCAGGATGATGAAACAGGTACCCAAATGCCTGTGGATACGCCTGTATCATCCGGAAAGCCAGTGAGACGATATCGACCTTAATCGGAACGGAATAACGCCGGCTGACAACTACTTTTTTGAATTCACCTTTCTCAATATGCTCCTTTGCCTCCTGAACCAGTTTAATGTGTATTTCCCGGCTGATCGGATTGGCATGGGGCTCTGCGAGCTCAAGCGGGGCAACAGCAGGTTTGGATTTACTGCAATAAAGCGCATCCGGCCTGAGAAAAACCAGCGGGGCCTTCTCTGGAAGGAATGGGGCCATTACAAACCCGGGGCGGTCAAAATCCAATGCGGTTTCCAACGTCCTGTCGGATTGCAGGATGGCCGTCATATACCTGGCCCCAGGCTTTCTGTATAGAACAAAAGGCAGGTTTTTACCCAAGTGGTCGCGAAGAATTCTCCGCAGGGCTTTACGCTTCTTCTTTTTTGGCGATCGCAATGGTGGTGAGTTTGCACTTAGAAATCAAATCCCCGGCATCGTCAGTTACGCGGATTTCCCATAACTGGAGCGTTCGCCCCTTGTGTATGAGGTTTGCCCTTGCGTGAACATAGCCCTGGCGGATACTGCGTACATGATTTGCCGCTATTTCGATACCCCGGAGGGAAAGCTTCTGGGCATCCATAAATACGTAGGAAGCTGCACTGGCCACACTTTCAGCCAGGGCTACTGTAGCTCCGCCATGCAGAATCCCATCGGGTTGATGTACTTTAGGAGTAACCGGCATCCGGGCAACAAGAAAATTTTCGCCTACATCTGTGTATTCAATATCCAAAGTCTCCATTAGGGTGTTTTTACACATTGAATTACAGACTTGAAGTATTTTTTCTTTGTATTCCTGCATGCTTTGGTCATTTTTGTAAAGGTAATCATTCCCTTTCAACCATGTCCTCAAAACACCCGCTTAAGACAGCGGAGAAACACCTCTCCATCCAAAGCACGCATCCGTATGAAACCCTGAATGAAAGGACTCCTGAAACTAAAAATGTGTGGGTTGTGTTTCATGGGATCGGATATCTCTCCAGGTATTTCCTCAGGCATTTTCAACATCTGGATCCCAAGGAAAACTATATCGTATGCCCCCAGGCTCCCTCCCTCTATTATCTGGATAAAACCTATACACATATCGGCGCCAGCTGGCTCACCCGTGAAAATACGGGGATTTATATGGAGAATTTACTGCACCTGTTCGATGAGCTCTATTTAAAGGAAGGCCTGGATACGGCTCCATCATTAGTGCTGATGGGCTATTCCCAGGGCGTATCGGTATTGTGCCGATGGATTACTGCACGTAAATTAAAATGCAACAGGTTAGTGCTGTACGCCGGACGGGTTCCCGACGAACTCGAAGCGGCAGATTTTGCCCATCTTCCGACAGAAACCCCGGTGGAGTTTTATATCGGCGACAGTGATCCCTTTATCACAGCCTTGGATCGAAAAACGATGATGCGTCGGTTGGAAGGACTTTTTGGAGATCGGCTGCAAATACGTGAATATTCCGGAGGCCACAACCTGAACAACAGCCATATAGTCGGCTGAAAGCACAGCCTACCCCATTTTAAGAAATACATACCGAAAAAACTGCCCTTTAAAAGCAGCCTTAGTTTTTGGGCAAACTATCCTGGGTCACCTCACTCAGGGGAGTGTAGTATGTTATTTTGCGTGTGGTATACGTATTCTGGGGGGTGATTATTTTCTTAATCCAGTTCCCCGGGTTTTTCCCGTCCGTCTGATAGATAAACTCTTTTTTGGCCACCCGATACACCTTGGGCTTACCGGATTTATGAGAATAGTACGTTGTGGTCTCACCCGTTTGCAAACCTCCCTCGTCATAGGTGTATTCCCAAAGTTCTTCTTTTAGGAAACTCTTGTTATCGGGATCGTAAATGAAGTTTGTACGCGCCATAATGCGATTGGGGCCACTCCGAATTTCTTCAACCGCCTTTTGAGGCGTACCTTGAAAATATTCTTTACGCAATGTTATTTTTTGTCTTGATCCGGCATTTTCCCTTTCAGATATCCTGACCGATTTCAAAAGCTGTCCGTTCAGGTAGTATTCCGAAGTAGTTTCGTCTTCATAACTCTTATAAACAACCTCCGTTTCATCGATACCCTCGGCTTGTACCCGAATAATCTTATTGATCCGACCTATGCTGTCGTATTTATAAGTAATCTGTTCGGTGATTTTCTGATCGTAAGAGGTGATTTTTTCGGTAAGGTCGCCTCGCTCCCGAAGCGTGTCCCTCTGATAAAAATGTGCGAAAGATGTACGCTTATCAAATGTTCCGTCCCGGTAAACCTCATCCCTTCGTTCCGTCAAAACAGTATCCCGATAGCGATAGTATGTAATGTCGTAATCAGAAGCGTTGTAACGCGTCAGGGATTTAAGCAACTTTCCCTCCCGGTCAAATTCAAAGCGCTCTTCCCCATAGTCGGTCAGAACAATACAATCTTTTACGGGTCCCTGCAGGTGAAAATCCCCCCGCGTAAACACTTCTGGCTGGGCTCTTGCCGCCAAAGCAAACCCCAGAAACATAAGTGTAGCAAAAAAAATGGATGACCGGCTCATTGCTGTAAAGGTAGCCGATACCTGTGATATCCGAAACAGGTAAGAAATAAAAAATGGGCGGTGTTACCCGCCCATTTCTGCATTTTGGAATTCCTAAAGGTTATTTCACCTCCTCAAAATCCACGTCTTCTACGTTATCACCTTCCTGGGTATCTGCGCCAGCTGTAGCCTCTCCATTGGAAGAAGGATCAGCCTGTTGCTCAGATGCCTGTGCCTTGTACATTTCTTCTGAAGCGGCTTTCCACGCTTCGTTGATGCTGTCAAGGGCCGGTTGAATCTCTTCGAGGTTCTTACCTTCGAAGGCTTTTTTCAAAACTTCAAGAGCGTCCTCAATGGGCTTTTTCTTATCATCAGAAAGCTTGTCTCCGAATTCGGAGAGTTGTTTTTCCGTTTGAAAGATCATGCTGTCAGCCTCGTTGAGTTTGTCTGCAGTTTCCTTGGCTTTCATATCCGCTTCGGCATTGGCCTCAGCTTCGGCCTTCATCCGTTGAATCTCCTCTTCAGTCAGCCCGGAAGAAGCTTCTATACGAATGTCCTGGGTCTTGTTTGTGGCCTTATCCGTAGCTGAAACCTTGATGATACCGTTGGCATCAATGTCAAAGGTTACTTCGATCTGAGGTGTTCCCCTTGGTGCGGGTGGAATACCGTCCAGGTGAAAACGACCAATTGTCTTGTTATCCCCGGCCATTGGGCGCTCACCCTGCAGGACGTGAATCTCAACCGAAGGCTGGTTGTCCGCAGCTGTTGAAAAAACCTGAGATTTCTTCGTTGGGATGGTCGTGTTCGACTCGATCAGTTTGGTCATTACCCCACCCATAGTTTCTATCCCGAGGGAAAGGGGGGTAACATCGAGGAGCAATACATCTTTCACATCGCCTGTGAGAACACCACCCTGAATTGCTGCTCCTACAGCAACAACTTCATCCGGATTCACCCCTTTTGACGGTTTTTTACCGAAGAAGCTTTCAACGGCTTCCTGAACCGCCGGAATACGCGTGGATCCTCCCACAAGGATGATTTCATCGATATCACTCTTTGAAAGGCCCGCGGATTTAAGTGCAGAGGCACAGGGGTCGATCGTTCTTTTAACCAGATCCCCGATCAATTGCTCAAACTTGGCACGTGAAAGGGTGCGCACCAGGTGCTTTGGACCCGACGCTGTAGCCGTAACATAGGGCAGATTGATTTCTGTCTGAGTTGTCGAAGACAATTCAATCTTTGCTTTTTCAGCTGCCTCACGAAGTCTCTGGAGTGCCATGGGGTCCTTGCGAAGGTCAATACCCTCATCTTTTTCGAATTCTTCGGCGAGCCAGTTGATAATTTTCTCATCTACATCATCTCCACCAAGGTGTGTATCCCCGTCTGTGGACAAAACTTCGAAAACGCCGTCTCCGAGTTCCAGAATGGAAACATCGTGTGTTCCCCCACCGAAGTCAAAGACAACGATCTTCTGATCTGTATGTTTTTTATCCAATCCATAGGCGAGTGATGCCGCAGTAGGCTCATTGATAATGCGCTCTACTTTTAAACCTGCGATTTCACCTGCCTCTTTTGTCGCCTGACGCTGTGAATCGTTAAAATAGGCCGGAACCGTGATCACAGCTCCTGTCACAGGCTGACCCAGATAATCTTCTGCCGTTTTCTTCATTTTCTGAAGAATCATGGCCGAAAGTTCCTGAGGCGTATATAGTCGCCCGTCAATATCAACACGGGGTGTATCGTTGTCGCCTTTAACCACTTTGTAAGGCACGCGTTTCGCCTCTTTTGTGGATTCCGAATATTTATTCCCCATAAACCGCTTAATAGAATATACGGTTTTCTCAGGGTTGGTAACTGCCTGACGCTTTGCGGGATCTCCCACTTTAATTTCTCCGCCTTCTACAAAGGCGATAACCGAAGGTGTTGTTCTTTTACCTTCTGCATTTGGGATTACCACTGGCTCGTTCCCTTCCATAACGGAAACGCAGGAGTTCGTGGTACCCAAGTCTATTCCAATAATTTTACTCATCCTCTGTGTGTTTATATGAATACTTAACTTATGGTTCGAATAACTTTTTAAATTCACTTCAAAAGGACAAACAACATGCCAAGGATTTAAACCTGACATACTGTCACAGCCTGCAGCCCAATACGCTTGGATCGGACCCCGTCTGGCATAAAATTATTTAGAATACTTGGCGTATTGACAGCCCTCTGAGTTGTATTTTAGCCAAAACAAACGATCGGACAAACCATGGAATGTATCAGTGTTTTCGACATGCTCAAAATTGGGGTCGGCCCCTCCAGTTCACATACCCTGGGGCCCTGGCGGGCCGCTGAACGCTTTCTTAAAGAACTCAGAAGCAGCGGGAAGTTCGATCGGGTAACAACAATCAGGGTGCTGGTGTACGGTTCCCTTTCGCTGACCGGAAAGGGTCATGCTACAGATCTGGCCATACTTATGGGACTCAGCGGTGCAGACCCGGAGGAAGTCCCAATCGACAAAGTAGCCGGGATAATTGCCGAAATCCGAAATAATAAACAACTCAACCTGGGCGGGGCTAAAGTCATTCCTTTTGAGGAATCAGAACAACTCAAGTTTCTCAGAAAGTTTCTTCCCTTCCACGCGAATGCCCTGACTTTTGAAGCCAGTGAGGGTGAAAAGCGTTTACATCGGGAGACCTATTATTCCATTGGGGGCGGTTTTGTCGTCAAAAAGGAACGGATTTCCGCCCGGAAGAAAGCCGTGATCTTTCAGTCCTTCCCCTACCCTATTCAAAGCGGGGTGGAATTGCTGGCGTATTGCGCGGAACTGGAAAAATCGATTTCACAGGTCGTATGGGACAATGAATGTGCCATAAGGAGCCCGGAAGACATCAATCAGGGCCTGGATCGGATATGGACCATCATGCTTCAGAGTATTTATGAAGGGTGCCATAGCCCGGGGGAACTCCCTGGTGGCCTTCAGGTAAGGCGACGGGCCCCGGACATCTACAATAACCTGAAGGGCGGCTTGCCTTATGACAATCCACAGGAATGGCTGCAAACCATCCGGAACACTGAAGTTAAGTTTCGGCAAATCCTCAAATGGGTTAGTTGCTTTGCCATTAGCGTCAATGAAGTAAACGCCTCACTGGGTCGCATTGTTACTGCACCCACCAATGGAAGTGCTGGCGTGGTACCCGCCGTGTTAATGTACTATTTGGTCATTGAGAACCACGAAGCAGGCGTGGAAGAGATTCGCAGGTTCCTTCTGGTTGCCGGTGAAATAGGCAGTCTCTTTAAAAAAGGGGCGACAATTTCCGCCGCCATGGGAGGATGCCAGGCCGAAATTGGGGTGTCTTCGGCAATGGCCGCCGGGGCATTGACCGAGCTCCTGGGTGGGTCGCCCGAACAGGTGCTCTGTGCAGCTGAAATTGCCATGGAGCATCATTTGGGCCTAACTTGTGATCCTATTGGAGGCCTGGTTCAGGTTCCCTGTATCGAACGGAATTCAATGGGGGCAATCAAAGCCATTAACGCCGCTGAACTTGCCCTGGAGTCAGATCCGGCCATGGCCAAAGTCCCTTTCGACAAAGTAGTACAAACGATGTGGGAAACCGCCAGGGATATGAATTCCAAATACAAGGAAACCTCACAAGGAGGCCTTGCCGTGGGTGTAAACCTGAGTGATTGCTAGACTGTTTATTCCGATTCAGGACAGCCAGTCACTTGTCTTGTATCTACTAAATAGATGATTTTCCAGGAGTTCCCGTCGTGGAATAACTGAAAGGAATTGACCCCGCAGTGATGCAACGTTCCCTGAACATACAAAGAATATGGAGTCCAGGCCTCTGCCATTGCACCATCGGTAAGAATGGTAAAAGAGTGCAAGCGCTCCTCGATTTTCAGGGTATCCGGCAGTGACGCCATCGAGGTTAGGAAATCGTCGATGGATTCATCTTTTAGATAAGGAATCCCATCAGCATCCTTCCCGATTCGTTGCATCGTAAGGTGCTCCGACAGCACACTCCGCATCTGGGAGGTATCCCTTTTGTGGAACCCTTCAAAAAAATCCTCAATCGTGCTTTTAATAGCTTCTTCTGAGGGGGACTGCCCCTGTACATGGCATAATACGAGCAGAAGCAAAGCGAATAGTTGCGTTTTCATATACGTGTCCTTTATTTACTAAATGTACAGTATTTTTAGTGGCCGGCCTTTGAAGATGTCGGGGTTTCCCGCCGTACCCACGACCAAAAATATGTACCTTTAGCGCGTTAAAAATCCGACTCATGTCCACAGCAAAGAAACAATACAAACGCATAACGGTGAAATCTCTGGTTGAGATGAAACAACAGGGAGAAAAAATCTCAATGCTGACCGCCTACGATTATTCCATGGCAAAAATTGTAGATGCCGCCGGTGTGGATGTGATTCTGGTCGGGGATTCCGCAAGTAATACAATGGCCGGGCACGAAACCACCCTCCCCATAACCCTGGATCAGATGATATATCACGCCAGCTCGGTGATCAGGGCTGTAGAGAGGGCTCTTGTTGTGGTGGATTTACCATTTGGAAGCTACCAGAGCGACCCCAAGGAAGCGCTCAGATCCGCAATCCGCATCATGAAGGAAAGCGGGGCCCATGCTGTTAAATTAGAAGGTGGAATTGAAATAAAAGATTCCGTAAAACGGATTTTAAATGCGGGTATTCCGGTAATGGGGCATCTTGGACTGACCCCCCAAAGCATTTATAAATTTGGGACCTATACGGTACGGGCACGGGAAGAACAGGAGGCCAAAAAACTTCTTGAAGATGCCCGAATGCTCGAGAAAATTGGCTGTTTTGCTGTTGTTCTTGAAAAGATCCCTGCGGAACTGACCCGGGTGGTATCCGGGGAATTAAACATCCCAACTATTGGAATCGGTGCAGGGGCCGCTTCAGATGGCCAGGTCCTGGTCATCCACGATTTATTGGGGATGACCCATGAATTTAACCCGCGTTTTCTAAGGCGGTATATGAATTTATACGAAGAGATGAATGTCGCCATCGGGCAGTATGTAAAGGATGTAAAAAACAAAGATTTTCCCAACGCGGGGGAACAGTACTGAACATAAGCAGTCCAACCCGTGATTGCAGCGTTTCTGAAGCTATAACACCCTGAGAATCAAATTTGTCAAATTCACCACAGCATAGCACACCCCAAAATCTTCAGGTGATCTACGAAGACAACCACCTTATTGTGGTCAATAAAAGGCCCGGGGATATCGTCCAGGGTGACAAAACCGGAGACACCCCGCTGAGTGAAGTGGTTAAGGCCTATCTCAAGGAAAAGTATCAAAAGCCCGGTGAGGTTTTTCTAGGGGTCATCCATCGACTCGACCGACCGACTTCAGGGATTGTCGTTTTTGCACGGACCTCCAAGGCACTTACACGGATGAATGCCCTTTTTAAAGCAAAGGAAGTTCATAAAACCTATTGGGCTATTGTGCAGAATCCACCTCCGGCCGAATCCGGAAGACTGGTCCACTGGCTCGAGCGAAATCCAAAACAGAATAAGTCCTATGCACGGCCCGGCGAAACCCCAAATGGCAAAAAAGCTGTTCTGAATTATCGTCTCATGCGATCCCTGGACCGGTATCATTTACTTCAAATCGAAATCGAAACAGGCAGGCACCACCAAATACGGGCGCAACTTTCAAGTTGTGGCTGTTCTATAAAAGGGGATCTCAAATACGGTTCTCCAAGGTCCAACCCCGACGGGAGCATACACCTTCACGCACGTGAACTTGAATTTATTCACCCTGTAAAAAAAACACCCCTGAAGGTCCAGGCGCAACCTCCGAAGGACGCCCTCTGGGACGCTTGTTTGTAAGCAACCTTTACATCCAATTATCTGGTCCGGGACGCCCCTGCAGATCCGGGATTGCCTCAGGGAGAACATCGGGTCGGCAATGAATTTAAATGATGGGCTTTGTGGAAAAACCTCAGCGGGTCAGGGCCACGGCCTTTTCCCTTATGATATCGGCCACTGGCCTTCCCTGCAAATGGCTCTCCAGCCAGGAAAGGATGTCCAGGTAAAGAAATGCCCGCTTTTCATAAGGATGGTCCTCATACGCCTTGAGTCTGTTGTAAAGATCCTGAAAGGCCATTTTCAATTCATGGGGATAAATAGAGCCCATCTTCCGAAGGAACTTGATCATCTCCCGCTGAACCTCATGTAATTCATTCATTTTAAGGAGAAACTTATAGGTGCTCTTCAGCTGTACCTCGAGGTGATAATCCATTCCGGCCTCATAATGGGCAACCAGTGATAAAACCCTCGCAAAACACATCAGGTCTTCCCGCACCTTGAGGTTTTTCTCATTGATGATTTTATTCAGGTAGCGGATACACGTCTTGTTATCGCCAACTCCGAAATACAGGGAGGCCAATTTGTAATAAAAGAGCATAATATGGTGCCTGTCCAGTTGGGCCCGATGTTTTTCAATACCGTATTCGACAATTCGTACCAGGTACAATCCTTTTTCAAAGGTCCCCTCCATAAAATGCAGGTTCAATCGATTGGCATTCAGATATAGAAAAGAAAGTGTAGCTACGTTATCGTTCTTCGGAAAAGCTTTCTGACTGATGACTTGTTCCAATTTGTCCAGCGTTTCCCGAAACTGTGAGCTGTATTTGACAAAAAAGAGCGATTCCAAAAGGTAATTGGCCCCTTTTAAATAAGCTACGGGGTTCAGATAGATCATGTCCGGAGTACTGTAGAATAAGGAAACCCACCTGCTCGAATACTTATAGCAGGACAGAAAATCCTGAGTGAGAAAGCTGTACCATAAATGCGCCTGATACAACCATAGCTTCTCCCGGAATCCGAGCTCCTCAAACCGAAATTCTGGGAGATGCGCGTCGAAGAAATCGGCGACCATCCGATGGTCCTCATCATTGCGGACATATCCCATTTTAAGCATCATCCCGTACAACTCCAGGGAAAGATTTGAGAGTTCCCCCGTGATTGCATTCAGTCTGGAGAGCCTGTGCGACTGACGAGACAACTCCCCTGCCCGATCCGGTAAACTTCGGGTGATGTACTGCGTCTCAATTACTTTTTCCAGTTCTACGATTTCATAAGCAATATTCTTCTCCTCCTTGTCAATGGCAATGCTTTTGGCTTTATCAAGGAGTTTAAGGCTTTGTTTGTAAAGCCCTTTCTGATACAAGATTGTGGCAAAGTCCAGTTGCTCGCGCAGCTGTACCCTTACGTTCTGATTGCCCGGATTCAGGCGCAGGCTGATCAGTATCTGTTTGTAGAGGTGGGCCTTGAGGTTGGAGAGCTGTGATTTCTTGACTATTTCACTTTGCAGAATGACCTTCTCGTCATAGCTACGCATCTTATCCAAAAGGTTAAAAAGGGCCAGAAATTTTGCATCCGTATTTACCCCCAATCGCCCGACATAGAGCTTGAATTGGCGTTTTTCGGACTTGGAAAGCGATTTAATAAGGACAAACAGCGTATCTTTCGGGGTACTTGTCATCGTAATAAATGCCTTTTATCTATCTGTATTTGTGCGTTTTAGTAGGCCTGAATTGCTCCTAAACGTCATAAACCGAAAATTGAAACCCAATCCTTTCGATTGGGTCCGTTTATTTTCGTCATTATGAATAAATGTACATAATTCTGATGAGTAAAGAGAAGGTTCAGATTTTTGACACAACCCTCAGGGACGGGGAACAGGTTCCAGGGTGTAAACTGGATACCCAACAGAAGCTGGTTATCGCCAGCCGGTTGGATCAGCTTGGAGTCGATGTGATTGAGGCAGGATTCCCAATTTCAAGTCCCGGAGACTTCAAATCGGTTTCCGAAATTGCCCAAATTGTAAAAAACGCCACGGTTTGCGGATTGACCAGAGCCGTGGAAAAAGATATTGAGGTAGCCGCTGAGGCCATCCGCAATGCGCGAAGGCCCAGAATCCACACGGGAATAGGAACCTCGGATTCACATATTAAATACAAATTCAACTCCAACCGCGAAAAAGTCCTGGAACGTGCGGTGGCAGCGGTTAAATATGCAAAGCGCTTTGTCGAGGATGTTGAATTCTACGCCGAAGATGCAGGGAGAACAGACAATGAATATCTCGCCCGGGTATGCGAAGCGGTCATAAAAGCCGGAGCCACTGTACTGAATATACCCGATACGACGGGATACTGCCTGCCGGAAGAATACGGCGCCAAGATGAAATACCTCAGGGAAAATGTACGCGGAATCGACAAAGCGATTCTCTCCTGCCATTGTCATAATGACCTTGGACTGGCTACTGCGAATTCGATAGCCGGTGTGATTAACGGGGCGCGCCAAATTGAGTGCACGATTAACGGCATTGGGGAAAGGGCCGGAAATACTTCTTTGGAAGAAGTGGTTATGATCCTCAGGCAGCACCCTTACCTCAACCTTGATACGGATATTGACAGTACGCTTTTGTTCGACACGAGTCAGATGGTTTCACAGAAAATGGGAATGCCCGTACAACCCAATAAAGCCATTGTAGGCTCCAATGCCTTTGCACACAGTTCGGGGATTCACCAGGATGGGGTAATCAAAAAACGGGAAACCTACGAAATCATCAATCCCGAGGATGTGGGCGTCACCGAATCTTCTATTGTCCTGACAGCCAGAAGCGGCAGAGCCGCACTCGCCTATCGGGCTAAAAAAGTAGGTTATGAACTCACGAAAGTACAACTCGATGAAGTTTACAAGGAGTTCCTGAAATTTGCAGATCGGAAAAAAGAAATAGTGGACGAGGATATTCATCAAATTGTTGAGAGCTCGTCAATTGAGATAGAAAACGTCGCCTGATGAAATTAAAAATCGCTTTGCTTCCCGGAGATGGAATCGGCCCGGAGGTAATCACCCAAGCTGTATCATGCCTGCAGGCAGTAGAAGACATCTTCGGTCACCAGTTCATATTTGCAGAAGCCCCTGTTGGGGCAACGGCTATGGACAATGGAGGAAATCCACTTCCGGCGGATACCTTGGCCCTTTGCAAACGTTCTGACGCCGTCCTTTTCGGAGCCATTGGCGATCCCAAATACGACAATGATCCGGCGGCAAAAGTCCGTCCGGAACAGGGCTTGCTGAAACTGAGGAAAGAACTGGAGCTATTCAGCAATATCCGGCCCGTACAGGTTTTCCCTACCCTGATCGAAAATTCACCTTTGCGGAAAGAAATCATTAACGGCACAGATTTCGTAATCTTCAGGGAACTGACCGGAGGAATCTATTTCGGTGAAAAAAAACGGAGTGAGGATGGGCGAACCGCTTCCGATCTCTGTATTTATTCAGAAGAAGAAATCAGCCGTATTGCCCACCTGGCTTTTAAGGCGGCGAAGGGCCGCAGAAAAAAACTCACCCTTGTGGACAAGGCAAACGTCCTCGAATCTTCAAGACTATGGCGCAGCGTAGTGACCAAAATCGCTGAGAGCTATCCTGAAGTAACCCTGAATTACCTGTTTGTCGATAATGCCGCCATGCAACTGATCCTCAACCCATCCCAGTTCGATGTTATACTAACTGAGAATATGTTTGGGGATATACTCTCTGACGAAGGCAGTGTTATCGGAGGATCCATAGGTTTATTGCCTTCTGCCTCCGTAGGGGAGAAATACGCCATGTTCGAACCCATTCACGGTTCCTTCCCTGAAGGGGCAGGAAAAAATATTGCCAACCCAATTGCCGCTATTCTGTCCGTAGCCATGCTCCTCGATCACTTCGGCCTCAAGGAGGAAACCAATGCCGTGATAAAGGCCGTAAACCGATCGCTGAAAGATGGTATTGTAACACCCGACCTCAATGCGAAAAGCAAATATGGCACAGATGACGTGGGACATTTCATCGCCAGTCAGATCACCGATGCAGAGGATTATCGCGGATTGAATAAAGAGAATATCGGCTTGGGAAAATCCACGATTATTTAGTTCCCTTTTTGAATTATCCGATCAGATCCCCGTAACAACATCCGGGGATTTTTTCATTACATACTAAAGGCCCACTTGCGTATTGAATTCTTTTAACATTATCTTATCTTTGGGAGCTTAAAGGGCATCATGAAAATCTCTTACAACTGGCTTAAACAATTCGTCGAAATCGACTGGAAATCAGAGGATATTGCCGAACTTCTTACCGATCTCGGTCTGGAAGTAGAAGGAGTCAGCAATTTCGAATCCATACCGGGTAGCCTGAAAGGGGTTGTCGTTGGGGAGGTCTTGAAATGTGAAAAACATCCAAACGCCGACAGGCTTAAAGTTTGCCTTGTGGATGTAGGAGAAAAGGAACCCCTTTCCATTGTCTGCGGCGCACCTAACGTGGCAGAAGGCCAGAAAGTTCCCGTGGCAACCGTAGGGACTACACTTTATGGATCCGATGGGAATCCCTGGAAGATTAAAAAAGGTAAAATCCGGGGCGAAGTGAGTCAGGGGATGATCTGCGCCGAAGATGAACTGGGGCTTGGGAACAGCCATGAGGGTATTCTGGTATTGGACGCCGGCATTGACAAGGGCACCCCCTGTGAAAAGCTTTTTCCCATTGAGAAAGATGAAGTTTTTGAAATCGGGCTTACCCCGAATCGGGCAGATGCCATGAGCCATTATGGGGTTGCCAGGGATCTCCGGGCAGGCCTCAGGCAACGCAAAAAATTTCTCGAAGTACGAACGCCTTCGGTGAGCACCTTCAACATAGACGACCGCTCCCTTAGAATAGATGTTTCCGTAGAAGATTACAGCCTGGCTCCTAGGTATTGCGGGATCAGCCTGACGAATCTTATCGTACAACCTTCGCCGGACTGGCTTCAAAACAGATTAAAGGCTATAGGGCTTAATCCGATCAACAATGTCGTGGATGCGACAAATTACGTGCTCCACGAGCTCGGACAACCCCTTCACGCTTTTGATGCAGATCGCATCTATGGCAAAAAAGTGGTCGTTAAAACCGTCAAGGCAGGGACCAAGTTCATGACCCTGGACGGAATTGAACACACCCTTGATGCAGAAGACCTCATGATCTGTGATGGGGAAAAACCCATGTGTATTGCCGGTATTTTCGGCGGTATCAACACCGGTGTTACTGAAGACACAAAGTCCATTTTTCTGGAAAGCGCTTACTTCGATCCGGTATCTGTGCGCAAAACTGCCAAGCGTCATGGGCTCAGTACGGATGCCTCGTTTCGTTTTGAGCGTGGAGTCGATATTGACAATACGGAATATGCCCTGGTACGGGCCGCCATTTTAATACGTGAGCTTACCGGAGGAAATATCAGCTCAGACATCGTCGATCTCTATCCGCGGAAGATGGAAGGCCATAATGTATTTCTCCGGTTTGAAAAGATCAATGCGCTGATAGGACACGTCATACCTAAGGACACCATAAAATCTATTCTTGCCTCCCTGGACATTCAGGTGCGTAGCGTTACGGAAACCGGTCTGGGTCTTGTCATACCCTTTTACCGCGTAGACGTGCAGCGTGAAGTCGATGTTATTGAAGAAGTTCTCCGCGTTTATGGATACAATAACGTCTCGTTTAGCGAGAAATTAAATGCTTCCATTATTCCTTCCGAATCTCTTGAGCCTCATGTATTGGAAGAGGCTATTGGAAGGCAGCTGTCCTACAATGGCTTTTATGAAATTCTGGCCAATAGCCTGACCAACCCCTCCTATCAGGAATTGTTAGCCCGGGAGTCCCAGTCGGTTGTTAGCCTTTTGAATCCATTGAGTCGGGAATTGTCTGCACTGAGAACCGATATGCTTTTTGGGGGGCTGGAAACGATAGCGCACAACCTGAATCGCAAACAACAGGATTTAAAACTCTTCGAATTCGGAAAGGTGTATCAACAGGAGAAAAGCAAACAAATAGAATCTCCGAGAATCTCCCTCCTACTTACTGGAAATGCCTACAGGGACCACTGGGCCAAACCAGAAGAAACCATGGGATTTTTCTATTTGAAGGGTGTACTGCATCAAATTCTGGAACGCGTGGGCTATACAGCCTGCCTGGAAACTCCTATTGCAGATACCCGGTTTACAGAAGGACTCCAACTCAGTGAAAATGGGGTTGAAATCGCAACCTTCGGTTTGGTTCGCGAGGGTATTCTTGAAGCCTTTGATATCTCCCAACCCGTGCTTTACGCTGATATCAACTGGAACGCCCTATTGGCAAAAGCCTCCGAAAACACATTCGAGTATCGGGAAATTCCAAAATTTCCGGAAGTCAAGAGGGACTTTGCACTTCTTCTGGACGAACACATCACCTATCAGCAACTGCACGAACTTTCATTTAAAGCGGAGCGATCGCTGCTGCGGGAGATGCAATTATTTGACGTTTATAAAGGGGACAAGTTGCCGAAAGGGAAAAAGTCCTATGCGGTCAGTTTTACACTACTCAACCCTAAAAAAACACTTACCGATAAACAAATTGATTCGGCCATGAAACGGCTCCAAACCAGTTTTGAGAAAGAATTGGGTGCAGAATTAAGGTGATTTCAGGGGATCGGGGTTCCGGGAAACACAACACGGTCTATTTCATGCATCACGAAATTTTCAGTATTGGCGTCTGCTGCAACGATTCTCGAAGTATTTCCCGAACAATCCATAAGAACAATGTCAACACCCTCCAGGGTAGCAATTAATTCCTCACCCTGAATGGTTGTGAGTATCGCAGCCCCTTCCCCCCTGCAAAGCGCTTTAAGGATTCGGGATGCCGTTAATTCTCCTGCCACTATATGATAGGATATCAGAGAATTCAGCTGTCTTTGATAGCCCGGCTGCTTTTGGTTTAATTGTTCATCCAGTTTTTGGAATGCCTTATCTGAGGGGGCGAAAATCGTAAAGGTGCCGCCATTGGCCAGGGTTTCACCGAGTTCCGAATGTCGCAAGGCTTCTGAAAAGGCTTGATACCCCTTTGCTGAAATTGAAGCTTGTGGCACCACCTGGGCCTTCAGGGACAACATCAGAAAAAAAAACCCGCATAGCAGGTAGAAGGGGGTAATTCGCATGGCATGGTCTTGATTGGGGCGAAAATTAAACTATCGATAAACGGTTCATTTTCATCGACAAAATAACACAAATCATTGAATTGATTGAAAGAATTACTACTAAAGCAGGTTTTTTAACACTTTTTAGTGCCTTATGAGGCTACTTATCGTTTGACATGATGGATATCATTTTTTAACTTTGAAACATTGCTAAAAGAAAAAGAATGTTTGAACGAACCAATATCGAGTTAAAGCTCGATGCAGAGCGGGGCGCTGTACCCGACCGCACAGCCCTAGAGAACCTGCTCAAAGGCGTTGAAATCGAATTGCCCTCTTATACGGAGGCACCCGGGAAGAAGGTCAGGCCCGCATCTGTAAATCAGTTTGACTTTGATAGCCTGGACACCTCCCGGATCTATCACCTGGATCACATCCGGAATATTTGCATCGATTACCGACTCCGTTTCCTTGACCTGAAATATTTTAAACCGGAACTCCCCCAGGAGGCCCGGGAAGCCATTGCTGAAATCGAGGAAGTGCACCAAACCGAATTACAGGGACTTAAGATCATTGCACCATCCCGTCTTTTTAAACTGGCAGATAAAGATGACCCCCTGCTCTTTGTGCCTATGGGTAACCAATATTTTTACCTCGTCCACAAATGGGGGAACGACCTGCACCCGTTGCGCAAATTATTGGTTTGGCCCTTTAAGAGTATGGTTAATTTAATCCTGCTGATCGTCCTGGCGAGTTATTTGCTTACCCTTGTGGTACCTGAAGGACTATTTTCCAAAAACGGCAGCCAGACCGAATTCTGGATTATTTTCTTCTTTGTCCTTAAATCCGTTATGGCAATTGCCATTTACTTCGGTATTGCCAAAGGGAAAAATTTCAATCCGGCCATTTGGAACAGCAAGTATTTCAACGCCTGAAAGCGCAGAAACCGAGCTAACCCCATTAAGAAGTAGCAAGTTCTGAAGCGTGCCACCTCCTATACGGGCACCTGGTATAATTTTTCGCGTTGTTCCTTTAAGGCTGCATCTGTCATGTAATCGTCGAAGGTGAGGTACCTGTCTACTGTATGTGTAGGCGTAAGTTCGACGATGCGATTGGCCACCGTTTGGGCAAACTGATGGTCATGCGTTGTAAAAATAACGGTTCCTTTGAACTGCTTTAAAGAGTTATTGAAGGCGGTGATGCTCTCCAGATCGAGATGGTTGGTAGGTTCATCCAGGAGGAGTACATTGGCGCGCTGCAACATCATCCGGCTCAACATACACCTTACTTTTTCCCCTCCGGATAAAACAGAACACTTTTTTAAGGCCTCTTCCCCGCTAAACAACATTTTGCCAAGAAAACCCCGAAGATAAACTTCTTCCTTTTCCTCCTGGGTTTTTGCCCATTGTCGAAGCCAGTCCACCAGGTTGTTGTCACTGTTGAAGAAATGGCTGTTATCGGCAGGAAGGTAGGAAACAGAAGTCGTTACCCCCCATGAAAATGTCCCGCCTTCAGGCTTCCGATTTCCGGAAATGATTTCATAAAAAGCTGTCGTAGCTCGGCTATCCCGGGAGATCAGGGCCACTTTGTCCCCCCGATTAAGGTTGAGTTCCCCTTTGCGAAACAGCCAGTCCCCTTCTTCGCTTCGGGCCTCAAGACCCTGGATATTCAGAATCTGATCCCCGGCTTCGCGTTCCCTGTCGAAGATGATCGCAGGGTATCTCCTGCTGGAGGGTTTAATGTCTTCAATTTTGAGTTTAGCCAACATTTTCTTCCTGGATGTAGCCTGTTTGCTCTTTGCCACATTCGCGCTAAAACGCTGGATGAATTCCTGTAGTTCTTTTGCTTTGTCTTCAGCCTTCCGGTTTTGCTGGGCTCGCTGACGCGCAGCCAGCTGACTGCTCTCGTACCAAAAAGTATAGTTTCCACTATGCATATTGATCTTTCCAAAATCTATGTCTGCAACGTGCGTACAGACGGCATCCAGAAAGTGCCGGTCGTGAGAAACCACAATCACCAGGTTTTCATAGTTGGCCAGAAAATGCTCCAACCAACTGATCGTTTCATAATCAAGGTCGTTTGTGGGCTCATCCATTACGAGGACATCGGGATTCCCGAAAAGGGCCTGAGCAAGCAAAACGCGAACCTTTAGCTTCGAATCGAGATCGGACATGCTCTTGTAATGCAAGTCTTCTTTGATCCCCAAATTCGAGAGCATAGCAGCCGCATCGCTCTCAGCATTCCAGCCATTCATCTCCTCAAAGGCCACCTGTAACTCCCCTATCCTGTCCGCATTTGCATCATCGTAGTCCGCATAAAGCGCGTCCATTTCAGTTTTGATGGCAAAAAGGGGCTTATTACCCATCATTACGGTTTCCAAAACTGGCTTATCGTCGTAGGCATTGTGATTCTGTTCGAGTACCGACATCCGTTTGCCTGGTTCCAGGATAACATGGCCTGAAGTGGGATCGACCGTACCCGCCAGTATTTTCAGGAAAGTTGATTTACCGGCACCATTTGCACCGATAACACCATAACAATTTCCTGGAGTAAAGGTTACATTGACCTCATCAAACAATACCCGTTTACCAAATTGAACAGAAAGATTCGAAACCGCTAACATACAGGGAGCATTAAAATTTTGGCAAAAATACGTAAAATTAAACCGGAACCAGCCCATAGCAGATACCCAAATAACAGATTGACCCGTCTTTAGGAGGTACTTTTAACTAGCTCTTAACAAGGGGCCTATCCCGCTTTCTTTAGCTTTGTAATTGATTCCATGTGGAAAGACTCTATGATAAGATTTTTATCGTTGCTTATTTTAGTTGGGGTATGGGGGTGTCAGGAAGCAGTAGAAGACTCCAATCCTGTATACATTTCGGGGGAAATTGTAAACCCAACCGACCCTTACGTCATTCTTTTTAAAGGGGAAGAGCCTTTGGATTCTGCCCTGCTTGATGCGCAGAACCGGTTCGTGCTCCGCATTGATTCCCTTGAAAACGGACTCTACAATTTCTTTCACCGACCAGAGTTCCAGTATATCTACCTCGAACAGGGGGACAGCATTCAGGTCCGCCTAAATACAGTTGCCTTTGATGAATCCCTCGTCTTTTCAGGTTCTGGAGAAGGGGTAAACAATTTTCTCATCGATTTCTTTCTCGAATCTGAAGGAGAAGAAAACCTGATCCGCGAAATGTTCATTCCGATGGAGCCATCGGCCTTCAGCGTAAAGCTGGATTCCCTCAAGGCCAGAAAGCTGAGACAACTCGATGAGCTCAAAACCGAATTCCCCATAACAGAGGGTGCCTATCACACGGCCAAGGCCAGTATCCTCTACAAGAATTACTACTACAAAGAAAAATACCCGTTTTGGCACCGCAAACTAACCGGAGATGCCAAAGGGGTGCATGAGCTTCCGGAGGATTTCTACGCGTACAGGTCAGAGGTGACCTATGATGATCCCAGCCTGACCTTCCTCAAGCCATATCACGACTTTATGATTTTCCATATTGGAAATCTCGCTTATATGGGGTGTAAAAAAGCCTGTGAAATCAGCTCGGATAATAAGGTGGGTAATCAACTCCATTTCAATCAGCACCAACTGCAGTTGATAGATAGTCTGGTTACCGGGGATGAATTGAGGGACAACCTTTTTAGAACGGTCGCATTTGACTATTTACTCAAGTATGACTCTCAGGAGAACCTGGATCAGTTTATGTCCGATTTTCACAAGCGATCTGAAAACAACAGGCATAATCAGGAAATCGATGCCCTGAGCGAGGCGATCCGAAAACTGAGTACAGATGAGGTAATGCCCGATCTGACGGTGGAAGATGCTGCAGGGAAAGTCCATAGTCTCCGGGATATCGCAGGAGCCGGTCCGGTCGTCTTTTACTTTTGGTCCGGCCCACAGCAACATCACCTGGCCAATATCACCCGTAGAATAGGCTCCCTGAAAGAGGAATACAAGGAATATCGGTTTGTTGGGATCTGCCTGCGCACGGAGAAAGCCCGTTGGAATTCAATGGTTTCTACCTACGGACTGAATGCGGAGGATCAATATTGGGCTGAGGATTTTGAAGACTTCGCCCATACGCTGGTGGTTTATCACCCCTACAAGAGTATCGTTGCCAGAAACGGGAAGATTGTCAATGGTTTTGCCAACCTCAACACTTCGTTCTAACGCTTCCGGATACCCGGATAAGAGGGAGTAAAAAGTGCAATAAAACACCTGGGCACAACTCTAGCCCGGGGCATTCGAAATCCATACAGGTCTACGCGTTCCCTTTTCGATAATCAGCCAGAAACTTTTCGAGACCGCTGTCGGTTAGCGGATGTTTTAAGAGGCTTTCAATTGAAGAGAGTGGCCCTGTCATCACGTCCGCACCCAACCTGGCACAATCGATTATGTGCATCGCATGGCGAACAGAGGCAGCCAGAATTTGGGTCTCAAAGGCATAGTTGTCGTAAATCTCCCGAATTTCAGCTATAAGCCTTAAACCATCTGAGGAGATATCATCCAAGCGCCCTATAAACGGGGATACATAGGTAGCTCCTGCTTTCGCAGCCAAAAGTGCCTGCCCGGGTGAGAAAACCAGGGTGCAGTTTGTTCGGATACCATTTAGGGAAAAGTACCTCAGCGCTTTGACACCGTCGCGAATCATTGGAACTTTTACGACGATTTGTTCGTGCAAATCAGCAAGCTCCTCCCCTTCTTTGATCATTTCGTCAAAGGTGGTCCCGATTACCTCGGCAGACACGTCACCCTGAGCGATATTGCAGATTTCGACATAGTGCTTCAGAATATTGTTCTTACCCGTAATCCCTTCCTTAGCCATTAAGGAGGGGTTTGTGGTAACCCCGTCCAGAACGCCGAGTTCTTCGGCCTCCCGAATCTGATCCAAATTTGCAGTATCGATAAAAAATTTCATGATATAAAGGTTTTAAGGTGGGTAATTCCAGCACTATCGAGCGGCAAAATTACAACTTATAGTGATTTAACAAGAGTCGTTCATACAATTTGTCCGGAAGGAGTTTTTTGAGCGTTATGGAGAATCGCTGAAGTGGGCTTCCCACCGTATAATGCACACTGGGATTTTTCTTCCTGAGGATTTGAAAAACTTTGTGCGCTACGGCATCCGGTGGTTTTGCTTCACCCACATGTTCATCCATCAAGGAGAGGCTATGCTTATAGGTGTCGCGGTAAGGGGAATCCTCGAGAATCGGGCTGTGGTAACGACCAGAGGCGATATTGGTGGCAAAATCACCGGGGGCCAGACTACTCATTCGGATGCCGAATGCCCTGAGTTCCATCCTGTAGGCTTCGGTTACCAGTTCCAGAGCACCTTTGGTGGCAGAGTAAATTCCTCGGAAGGGCAGTCCCATATAACCTGCAACCGATGTGATATTCAGAATAAAGCCCTTTTTACGTTCCCTCATATGTGGCAGCACTTCCTGAATCATCCGCAATGGCCCGTGGAGGTTTGTCTCAAATGCATTGAGGGCTGCACTGTGCGGTGTCTCCTCCAGGGGTCCGGTAATACCAACACCTGCATTATTGATCAGGATATCAATACGTTCTTCCCTTCGAATCAGTGCTTCCACAGCCTCCCGAACGGAAGCTGATTCCTGAACATCCATTTTGAGAAGTGGAAAATCGTTAAAATCAGGGTATTTCAGAGGATTCCGAGCCGTGCCATATACGATATAGCCCTGGGACTTCAAAAAGCGTCCAATGCATCTTCCAATTCCGGAAGAGCCCCCTGTAATGAGAACAACTTCAGCAGGTGGTTTCATAAGCGCAAAATACTAAAAAAGCCTTTGAAAGCAGTGACCGGCAAGGGTTTAAAACCTGAGTATAGGGCATAAAAAAACGGCAAGCTACCTACATCGCACTGCTACGACCACATACCCTTGCTGCGTTCCCACCCTGGGGGATTCTGCAGGAGCTAGTCGTGTAGGACTTGCCGAATGCAAATATACATTCTTTTTGTGTTTGTGACAATGCATTTACATGTGTAATTTAGCATCATGACTGTATTAAAATTCTGTTTTTCATTTTCGGTCTTAAGCCTTTTTCTGGCTTGCAGTGAAACCGATCTTTCCAAGAACTTTTCACTTGAAATCGAGGGGAATGCCAAAAAGCTCCAACAAGGCCAGACCGTTGGTGTCCAGCTTAAGAATCGGGCCAACTTGCCGATTGACTCCATTGTATATGTATTGGACGGCAGCCCGGTCACGCTGGAAGCCGGAGGCCTTACCCTGAATTCCCCTGTACTGGGAACCAAAAACCTCCAGGCCAAAATATTTTCAGAGGGCCGGAACGTTACGGTCTCCAGGGAGTTACTGGTTTTAGCTGAAAGCAGGCCTGCGCTGTATACTTATGAAATTGTAAATACCTTCCCGCACGACCCCAAAGCCTTTACCCAGGGACTTGAATTTTATCGGGACACCCTTTATGAAAGCACAGGTCGGAGGGGCACCTCTTCCCTGCGCAAGGTTAATTATCAAACTGGTGAGGTCCTGCAGAAAACGGATCTGGAAGATCAATATTTCGGAGAAGGCCTTACGGTATTGAACGACACCATTTTCATGCTTACCTGGCAGGCCGGGACCGGTTTTATGTACGACCGTAAAACACTTCAAAAGCTCGGCAGCTTTCAATACGGGGAAAGCAAAGAGGGCTGGGGACTCACCAATGACGGAAAACGTATTTTCAAAAGCGATGGCACCCAGCGTATCTGGATCCTGGATCCGGCCACGCTGAAGGAAACCGGATACCTGGAGACGGTTACCGATAAATCGGTTTTCAATAAGGCCAATGAGCTGGAATATGTCGGGGGCAAGCTTTATGCCAATGTCTGGCAGAAAGAAAGTATGATGATTATCGATGCAGAATCCGGGGCCATTGAAGGAGTTGTGAATTTCGGGGGCCTGAAAGAAAAAGTCGGACAACACCCTGACCTGGATGTCTTTAACGGCGTAGCCTACCATCCGCAGCGACAGACCTTTTTCGTGACGGGAAAAAACTGGGACACCCTTTTTGAAGTCCGGATTTCCAAAAAAAATTAATGAACACTTTCCATATAAACGTTACCGTAGCTCCCGAACACCTGGATGACCTGAATCATGTGAATAATGTGCAATACCTGGAATGGGTGCAGCAGGTTTCAAAGGCACACTGGCAAAAACTAAGTTTGCCGGAATGGGATATGCATTATATTTGGGTCGTCCACAGTCACCTGATCCGGTATCACCAACCAGCATTTCTCGGGGAAGAACTCGTCATCAGTACCTTTATCAAAGCGGCCAAAGGGGCCAAGTCGGAGCGCCACGTACATATAACGCGAAAGGGAATGGAGCCCCCCCTTGTTACCTGTGAGACTATTTGGGTATTGCTGGATGCTAAATCGGGTAAACCCGTTCGGGTACCTGCAGAAATGATCAGCGCGCTGGAATAAGACCCCAACTATATCGGATGGCTACCCTGCGAAAAGAGGCCTGTCTCCCATAAATGCGTTGATTTCCTTTTTCACACGTGTTGCCACTGTTTCGGATTCAGGGTCGGTAAGGACCTGATCGATCCATTTCACGATTCCCTCCATGTCGCCCTCTTTTAGGCCCCTGGTCGTAATGGCAGCGGTTCCGAAGCGAATTCCGGAGGTAACGAAGGGCGATTTATCATCAAAAGGAACCATATTCTTATTGGCTGTGATATCTGCCAGGACCAATGCCTTTTCTGCCGCCTTACCTGTGATACCTTTATTTCGAAGGTCGATGAGCATCATGTGGTTATCTGTGCCTCCCGAAATGATGTGGTATCCCTTATCGGTGAATGCTTTGGCCATGGCCTTCGCGTTCTTTTGTACCTGTATCATATAATGGAGGAAATCATCACTGATGGCCTGTCCAAAGGCTATAGCCTTGGCAGCTACAATATGCTCCAGGGGCCCACCCTGATTCCCTGGAAAGACCGCAAGATCAATAAGTGCCGACATTTTTCTCAGTGCCCCCGATTTGAGCCGAATGTCAAAAGGATTGTCAAAGTCGGACCCCATTAGGATCAGTCCGCCCCTGGGCCCTCTCAGTGTTTTATGCGTCGTGGTGGTAACAAAATGGCAATGGGGAACCGGGTCGCTTAGAATTCCTTTTGCAATAAGGCCGGCGGGATGGGCTATATCTGCAAGCAAGAAGGCGCCCACCTCATCTGCAATTTCACGGAAGCGCGCAAAGTCCATGTCCCTCGAGTAGGCCGATGCCCCAGCGATGATCAGACTCGGTTTTTCACTCCTTGCAATTTCAGCAATCCGGTCGTAATTCAACAGTCCGGTCTCCTGATCCACGCCGTAAAAAACGGGACGGTATAACTTACCTGAGAAATTTACCGGAGAACCGTGCGTGAGGTGTCCTCCATGAGAAAGATCGAAGCCCAGGATGGTATCTCCGGGTTTTAAGATGGCCTGATAGACCGCGGCATTGGCCTGTGATCCCGAATGGGGTTGCACATTGGCATACGTAGCCCCAAAGAGCTCCTTTGCCCGGTCGATAGCGATCTGCTCTACCTGATCGACAATTTCACACCCCCCGTAATACCTTTTACCCGGGTATCCTTCGGCGTACTTATTGGTCAGTACAGATCCCGAAGCTTCCATAACCTGAGGACTTGCGAAATTCTCTGAGGCAATAAGTTCTATACCGTTAATTTGTCTCCTTTCTTCTGCTTGGATCAGTTCAAAGATCTCCAGGTCTCTTTCCATAGGTAATACGGTGTTTTTGGATCGGGTAAAAGTACAAATTGAGTCGGGTTAAACCAGATAAAATAATATCTTTGAGAAGGAATTTATTAAACATCAATTAACATTTGTCCATGCCTATAAAAGCGAACGATCCGAGCCGTGTTTCTTGGCTGCCGGTTGCCTCAGACTCCGATTTTCCAATTCAGAATATCCCATTTGGGGTTTTTCTCACCCGGGATGACGTCATCACTATAGGCACGCGCATCGGGGATATGGCCATTGACCTGGGAGCATTGCATCAATTGGGGTACCTGAGGGATATTCCGCTGACTGATGATATTTTTCTTCAGGATTCCCTGAATGATTTTATTTCCGATGGCAAAAAGACCTGGAGGGCCGTTCGAAACCGTATTGCCGAGATCTTCGATATTCACAACGAAGAATTGCAAAAGAACGAAGCGCATAAAAAAATCATCCTCTTTGCCCTGGAAGAGATCGAAATGCAATTACCGGTACAGATCGGGGATTATACAGATTTTTATTCCAGCAGGGAGCACGCTACAAATGTCGGAAAGATGTTCCGGGATCCGGAAAATGCGCTCCTGCCCAACTGGCTCCACATACCCGTGGGCTATCACGGACGCAGTTCGACCATAATCCCTAGTGGAACGCCGATTCGCAGGCCCTATGGGCAGACGTTGCCCAAAGACTCCAAGACACCGGTTTTCGGTCCTTCCCAGAGAGTGGATTTTGAATTGGAAATGGCCTTTATCACCACGGATGCAAACAAATTGGGAGAAGCCATTCCTGTTAATGACGCCGAGGACTACATATTTGGCCTGGTTTTATTCAATGACTGGAGTGCACGGGACATACAGAAATGGGAATACGTGCCTTTGGGACCATTTTTGGGTAAAAGTTTTGCCTCATCGATTTCTCCCTGGATCGTTACCCTAGATGCCCTCGAGCCTTTCAGGGTTGAAAGTCCTGAGCAAGACCCCAAACCCTTTCCCTACTTAAGGCAGGAGGGGCCGGGAAGTTTTGATATCGAACTGGAAGTAGACCTGATTCCGGAATCCGGAGAAACCAATACCATATGCCATTCCAACTTCCGGTATATGTACTGGACTATGGCGCAGCAACTCGCGCATCATACCATCAACGGGTGTAAGATCAACAGTGGCGATATGATGGGTAGCGGTACGATCTCGGGAACAACTGAGGATTCCTATGGCTCCATGCTGGAACTCGCATGGATGGGCAGTAAACCCCTTACCCTGAAGAATGGAGAAACCCGAACATTTATCGACGACCTGGACACCGTGGTCCTGAGGGGATACTGCAAAAGAGACGGTTTGCGTATCGGGTTCGGGGAGGTGCGATCCCAACTCCTGCCCCCCTTAACCCCTAAAGGCGAGACCAGATAGCGCTTCGGGTGATTTCGACCTGTATATACTAACTCTTATCGATTTTCGTTCTAGTTTCGACTGGTTTTGGCATGCCTATTGAATTATGCCATTAAACCCAAATCGAAATAACCATGAAACGATCCATTATCATCGTAATGCTCCTGGCATTCGTCTATAGCTGCGGAGGTGTCAAAAAAACGCAGCAAGCCCTGAATACAGGGAATTATCTCCAAGCTATCAATTCTTCGGTCATGGAATTGGCCGAAAACAAAACTCGAAAGAACAAACAGTCGTATGTGGTACTTCTCGAAGAAGCCTATGCGAAATATATCGAATTCGAGGAGCAGCAAATCAATTTCCTGAAGAAGGACGGAAATCCTGCCCATTTAGAAGAAATTTATAAAAGGTATAGTGAAATGCGGAATGTTCAGAATCGGATCCGCCCGCTACTCCCATTACCCATTTACGAAGAAAATCGGGAGGCGCGGTTTAGCTTTCCAAATTACGAGAATGAACTCCTGGCTGTTCAGGAATCCCTCTCATCCTACCTGTATGAGAATGCCTCGCAAATTTTGGGTAATGCTACCCAGAAATGGGAGTTCCGCAAAGCCTACGAGGACTTTAAATACCTCAATGAAATCAATCCGGGATATGCAGACACCCGGGATCAGATGGATTATGCCTATCAGAATGGGTTGGATTATGTTAAGGTTCGTATGATCAACGATTCCCAGCAAATCATCCCGGAACGCCTCGAAGCGGACTTACTGAATTTCAACACCTATGGCCTGAATAGTTTATGGACTGCCTACCATACCAACCCGTTGGATGAAATCGATTATGACTACGAAATGCAGGTTGCCTTTCGCGATATTGTAATCTCACCGGAACAGGTTTCCGAGAGGCAGGTCATTAAGGAGCGTCAGATCAAAGATGGCACTCAGGACCTCATCGATGAAGAGGGCAATGTCGTCCGGGATAGTCTCGGGAACCGAATCGTTATTGATCGCCTGAGGACCGTGCGTTGCAATTACTACGAATTCACCCAGCAGAAAATTGCGCAGGTTGTTGGAAACGTAAATTTTGTGGACTTGCGTACCCGTCAGTCGCTGAACTCCTATCCGCTAACAAGCGAGTTTCAGTTTCAGCATATCTATGCGAACTACGATGGTGACCGGCGCGCCCTGGATAATGATTTAGTCGCCAGACTGGGTCTTGCCGCTGTTCCTTTTCCGACGGATGAAGAAATGGTGTACAACGCAGGAGAAGACATAAAAAACAGGATTAAAAATATTTTAAAGAATCAGCGATTCCAATAGGAACATCGTCAGATATTCTGAATTTGAAACCCGGCTCAGGCCGGGTTTTGTTGTAAATCGTCCGGACTGAGCATGCCGATATCCCCATGTGAGACATGTTTGAAGACGCCATCTTTATCCAGAACCAAAACCTGAGGAGATTGATGCATGACACCATAGCGCTGGGCTATTTCCCGGGACAGCTCGCGATATCGGATTAAATCCAGGAAATAGAAATCGGCCAGGTCTCCTGAAGCCGCCCACTGTTTTTCAAACCTTCTGAGCATCATACCGCTTAAACCGCAGGAGGTCGAATGTTTGAACACGACTTGCGGTTTGGACTTTCGACCCTCATCGATGCGATTCAAATCCGCAATGTTTTCTAAATACAGCCAGGATACAGGTTCCTGCCCGTCCTTTGACACCTCGTCAGGTAATCCAAAAAGGGTCTTGAATAACTTCATAAAACGCAATTATAACTGCCTATTTGACGTGTAAAAATGTTTTTTTACTGTCATTCTGTCGCCTGATATGGGATGGTAAGATTCTTGCCCTATGCCTACCGTAATAAATCAGGAATCTAAAGATAACAATAATGAACATAAATAATTTTACCATAAAATCACAGGAAGCGATTCAGCAGGCGCAGCAGCTGGCTCAGGAGCTCGGGCATCAGCAGGTTGAGAACGAGCATTTGTACAAGGCGATTTCACTCACAGATGAAAACGTGCTTCCTTTTCTATTAAAAAAACTCACTGCGAACGAGGCTATGGTTGCGCAAATCCTCGAAAAAGAACTCGAAAGTTTCCCAAAAGTATCCGGAGGAAATCTCATGTTCTCCAGCGAGGCGGGTAAAACCCTTAACGAAGCCGCTATTATCGCCAAGAATATGGGCGATGAATTCGTTTCAATAGAACATCTGGTACTGGCCATTTTTAAATCAAAAAGCAAAATAGCCCGTATCCTTAAAGATCAGGGGATCACGGAAAAAGATCTCAAGGCGGGTATTGAAGCCCTGCGAAAGGGGGGCAAGGTAACCTCCCAAAGCGCCGAAGACACCTATAATTCACTCGATAAATACGCGCGAAACCTCAATGAATTGGCGGATAGTGGGAAACTCGACCCGGTAATTGGAAGGGATGAAGAGATCAGGCGCATTCTTCAAATACTATCCAGAAGGACGAAAAATAATCCCATGCTGGTTGGAGAACCCGGAACAGGTAAAACGGCAATTGCCGAAGGTCTCGCACACCGGATTATTCAGGGGGATGTCCCTGAAAACCTGAAGGACAAAGTGATTTATTCCCTCGACATGGGGGCGCTGATTGCAGGCGCCAAGTATAAAGGGGAATTCGAGGAGCGCCTCAAATCGGTCATCAAGGAGGTCACAGGCTCTGATGGAAACATCGTCCTGTTCATTGATGAGATCCACACCCTTGTAGGTGCTGGTGGGGGCCAGGGGGCCATGGACGCTGCAAACATCCTTAAACCCGCTCTTGCGAGAGGGGAATTAAGGGCAATCGGCGCGACTACCCTGGATGAATACCAGAAATACTTTGAAAAAGACAAGGCTCTGGAGCGTCGCTTTCAAAAGATCACTGTGGATGAACCCGATACAGAAAGTGCGGTTTCCATTCTGAGAGGATTAAAGGAAAAGTACGAAACCCACCATAAGGTGCGGATCAAAGATGAAGCTGTACTGGCTGCCGTTGAGCTTTCTCAAAGGTATATCACAAACCGCTTCCTGCCCGATAAGGCCATTGATCTGATGGATGAAGCCGCTTCAAAACTTCGGATGGAAATCAATTCCAAACCTGAAGAACTGGACGCCATGGATCGGAGGATCATGCAGCTGGAGATTGAGATTGAAGCGATTAAACGCGAAGATGACCCCGCTAAGCTTAAAACCCTGAATGCCGAACTGGCGAACCTGAAAGAAGAGCGATCCTCTATTTTCGCCCAATGGGAACAGGAAAAGAGTGTGGTCGATTCCATTCAGAAGACCAAACAGGATATCGAAGATTACAAGCAGGAGGCAGAACGGGCCGAGCGAAACGGAGATTATGGTGTGGTGGCTGAACTGCGCTATGGAAAGATCAAAGATGCCCAGATAAAACTCGAAACCCTTCAACAGGATCTTGCCGAGCAGCAAGCTTCGGGAACTTTAATAAAAGAAGAAGTCACTGCCGATGATATTGCAGAGGTTGTGGCCAAATGGACGGGAATCCCGGTTACCAAAATGCTCCAAAGCGAAAGGGAAAAACTTCTGAACCTGGAAGACGTCCTGCACAGAAGAGTTATCGGACAGGATGAAGCCATTGGGGCTGTTTCCGATGCGATCCGGCGCAGCCGGGCCGGACTGCACGATCCCAAGAAACCCATAGGCTCCTTCCTCTTCTTAGGAACTACCGGAGTGGGGAAAACCGAGTTGGCCAAAACCCTGGCAGCCTATTTGTTCGACGATGAAAATGCCATTACGCGCATAGATATGAGCGAATATCAGGAACGGCATTCGGTCAGTCGTCTGGTAGGAGCACCTCCCGGATATGTCGGTTATGACGAAGGGGGACAATTGACAGAGGCAGTGAGGCGCAAGCCCTATTCCGTGGTATTACTGGACGAAATAGAAAAGGCCCACCCCGATACCTTTAACACCCTCCTTCAGGTACTCGATGAAGGAAGGCTTACCGATAATAAGGGAAGGGTTGCCGATTTCAAGAATACCATCATAATCATGACCAGTAATATGGGTAGCCATATCATTCAGGAGAAGTTTGAGGAGTATCCGGATATGGAGACCGCATCAGAGCATGCACGGACGGAAGTCCTGGAACTGTTGCGTAAGAACATCCGTCCGGAGTTCCTCAACCGGATTGATGACATCATCATGTTTACACCGCTCAATAGAGAGGACATCAAACAGGTGGTTCGACTACAGATCGAAAACTTGAAGAAGATGCTTGCTGAGCAGCATATCACTGTTGACGCCACTGAAGAGGCCATTGCGTATCTAGCGGACAAAGGATTTGATCCTCAGTATGGGGCACGCCCGATTAAAAGGACCATACAGAAAGAAGTCCTGAATAACCTTTCGAGGGAGATCCTCAAAGGCAGCGTTCACCCCGAGAGCATTGTATTGATCGATAGTTTTGAAAATGAACTCGTGTTTCGCAATGAGGATGAACTTGTAAAGTAGCCTTAAGAAACCCCGTAAATAGCCCCCGGATTCCCTTTGAATCCGGGGGTTCTTTTTTAAGTTGCATTATACCGTGCAGTATGCTATTTTTAACTTCTGACAAAAACCAACCCCTCCATGAGTACAAAAGCTGAGCGGACTACCGCCTTTATTATCGAAACTGTAGCTCCCATATTTAACCGACAGGGGTATGTAGGAACGAGTATGAGCGATCTTACCGAGGCGACAGGACTCACCAAAGGGGCCTTGTACGGGAACTTTGAGAATAAGGATGCCCTCGCTTTGTCAGCTTTTCAATACAATACCACAAAGCTTTTAGGAGCTATCGATGAAGTACTCAGCAAGGAAGGCAGTGCCATGGAGAAATTGTACCGCCTTATTAATTTCTACAGGACCTACGATATATTTACAAATTCAATGGGGGGCTGTCCGATACTCAATACAGGGGTTGACGCTCAGCACAACCATCGCGTCCTTGCGGCTGCAACACGGGAAACCGCCAGAATCATAGAAGGTAAGATTGCCCTGGTGCTGGAAGAAGGGGTGAACAGCGGAGAAATGAAATTACCTGTCCCGCCCCTGCAGTTCGCCAAACAATTTTATACGATGATCATGGGTGCGGTGGCTATGGCGACCATAATGAGTGATCGCAAATACCTCTTTAACACTACTGCCTATCTGGAGGTCCTGATCCAAAAGGAAATCAAAAAATAATTACGGTAACGGATCCTTATCGAATCCTGAAGATCCAAAGTGCATCCTTATAGCGACCGCCAAACTTGCTGTCACGTGCCTTACGCGCTTCCTGAATGCTATTATAGCGCTGCAGGTATACATAGTTGAATTTATTCGCACTCCGATAGAACGACTTGGGCTCCAGGCCGCGGTCAGCGAGTTCCTTCATAAACGCTTCATAATACTTTTTGGTCCCAAAGACATTGGTGATCAAGTAGAAGCCGGGCTCCAGGCCTTCTTCATCCACCTCCTGGTATTTTTCACCTTTTTCAGGGACAACCTCCTCATTGAGTGCCAGTGCTGCTTCCTCGGCTTTGGCAATGGAATCCCTTGTGCGCTGAAGGGCAAGCTCCTGATCCCTGGCAACGGCATCCAGCGAATCCCGTCTGCGGGCCGCCTCGGCTATGGCGCGCTCCTGAGCTTCGATTTCAGCCTCGAGTTCCGCCTGCTCAGCATCGGTCAAAGCCGCATCCTCCTCGGGCAGTTCCTCTTCGATTTCCTCCTGCAGGATGTCTGATTTCCTCGGACCAAAGGAGAATGCCATGACTACTTCGTAACTGGTATTCCCTCCAACCGGATTATCATTCGAACCAAATTCCATTAGCGCACCGATTGACACCATTTCAAATAGCCTCACCCCTGCTCCCAGGGATGCCCCGTAAAAACTATTATAACCAGCCTGGGCCCAGTAAGATGGGGCAGACCAAAGGGCAGTCAGCCCCATTTGGTTATCGTATCCGGGAACGCGTCTATAGTAAACAAGGGGTTCAAGGGTGGTCATGGTCCCAGACTTATTTTCCATAACCGGGAACGAGTATCGCGCCATCACACTAAAAACCTTCTCATCTGATTCCGTCACCGCGCCACTTTCGGTAAAGTTGTAATCCAGCATGTTCTCCGAAGTTACACCAATGGCAAACTCCCTGATCTGAAGTTCAATGCCAGGCATAACCTGAAAAACAAAATCATCCACTTCACCATCGATAGGAAGTATGGGTTCTCCCGGATCAAGTCTGTCGTCTATCAGTTCTTGTTGATACCCAAAAACATTGACCCCAAAGGCAAGACTAAAATCTCCCCCAAGTGGTAAGTTGTAGGCAAAATTCAGCATTCCTCCAGTCTGTTGAAACAAGCCTGTATTGTGCTGGATAAACCCCGCACCATAAGACATGCGTTCCTGGCTCCTCATGTAACTCAGGTACAAAGTTGTTGGGTCAGCATCGATACCCTGCCATTGCCAGCGCGACCACAATGCCACCTGATTTTCATAATCCTGGCGCAGGGAATACGTCGGGTTAAACAGGTTGGAGTTGAATTCCTGCAGGTTGTGTTGTCTGAAATCCGGGGGCAACTGAAGACTCTGGGTAAAAGCAGCTGTGCACATTGCGAAGAATAGCCCAATAATACCTTTCTTAACCATTAGCCCCGCATTGAATTAATGAAGATGAATATATTATATTTGTTAGCGCGTGCGCTTTTCGAGAGAGTCTCAAATGTACGGAAACCTACCAATTATGAAAATTTTTCCTTATCTATTTTTAGGAATTTGCCTGTTAACGTTTTGGGGTTGTAAGGATACCCCGGTCGAATCCAAAATCGAGGTCAGCCCGGTTGTTTCAACCTATTATCTTATCCGGCATGCGGAAAAGGACCGGACAGATCCCGAAAACAAGGATCCGGAGCTCAATCAACGGGGATTGGGAAGGGCGATGCACTGGGCCGAGATCTTCGACGATATCCCCCTGGACGCCATTTACTCCACGGATTATGCCCGAACTACCATGACTGCGGCGCCTTCAGCCGTAAAAAAAGATATTACGGTTTCGTACTACGATCCGGAAATGTTGGGGATAGAGAGCTTCAAGGCTGAGACCATGGGAAAAAATGTACTCATCGTAGGTCATAGCAACTCAACGCCTGCAATGGTCAACCGGTTAATTGGAGCGGAAACCTACGCTGCCATGGAAGACACGGATAACGGGAGCCTGTTCATCGTTACGCTAGTGGGAGAAACCCACTCCGTTGTGCGGTTGCATTTTAATTGTAATTGCCCGGAATAACCTCTACGTTTTCTAACTCCACAAGGGATAGCAATTCCAGGGCATCGCGGAGGTAAAGGGAATCCAGTTCTGCTACGGGCAAGGGGCCTTCGTATTTGTAATTTCTATAGTCCACAAAGCGCATCCCCCCGATCACTCGTTCGTTAAACGCCCTGCGAAAGCGCTTTCCACCGCCATTGGTATGGTATTCATACGCCAAAAATTCCGGCAAATACGTCCTGGCGTTGAACCAATAGACGAATACATCTTCGTAGTCCGTTCCTCCCCCCTCCTGATCGAAGGTGACCTGAACCTTGTAATATTCAGAATCCTCAAGGGTTACACGCCCCAGATAGGCCTTGTTTACCGCTGCGTCATTCAGGCCGTTTGGCAAATACGCAAAGTAGTGCACTGAATTTACAGCCTCCGCCAGTTTCTGACGGGTACTGTCCGCTAACACTTGAGGCACCCCGTCAATCTTTCTCTCAAAAGAAGCCCCGGCAAGCCGATCTTCAATAAGGGAAGAATCGGTCTGTGTTATCCGCATCAGCACCCGCTTACCGGATTCCCGGAAGGTGCGGTATTGGCGGTCCCGGAATGTAAACTGTATCACACTGGTGTGGTAGCGGTCTCCACCGGCAGCCTCAATGGCGCAATCTACGATCTGTTGGGCATCGGGAACGGTTTCTTTTCTCGACTGGCACGCAAAGGTCAGCAGTACGATTGGCAAAAGCAGGAATCTGTTCATTGCGAAAATAATTGAAATGCAAAGGTGCTATTTTCCTGTGAATTAAATCAGACCCACCTTTTTCAAAAAGCGTTCCCCCTATTTTGTGCTATTTTTGCCTTATGGAAAAGCGGATCAACATTAAGAACAGGCGTGCCCGGTTCGATTATGAATTTCTGGATACCTATGTAGCCGGCATTGTGCTTTCCGGTACGGAAATCAAATCGATTCGCCAGGGCAAGGCATCCATCACCGAGAGTTTCTGCGAATTCAATGAGCAGGGGGAACTCTTTGTGATCAATATGCAGGTTGAACTCTATTCCCACGGATCCCATTACAACCATCAGCCCAAAGCCTCCAGAAAACTATTGCTTCAGAAGCAGGAACTCAAAAAGCTTGAGAAGGCCGTAAAGACGAGTGGAAACACCATCATTCCCACAAACCTCTTTATCAATGAAAGGGGGCTTGCCAAAATGAAAATCGCCTTAGCACGGGGTAAGAAAGAATACGACAAGCGTGAGACCATTAAAGACCGGGATTCAAAACGACAACTGGATCGGGTCAAAAAAGCCTATAACAATTAAGCGAAAGCTTAGTTCTTATCTTCAAGCAAGGGAACAAAACGAAAGGTACCGCATTCCCGTCTCTCGAATTCCTTTTCTGAACTCCGCGTAATGAGCAACATCGTCTGACTGTCCTCCCCTACCGGAATGACGAGCCGGCCTCCGATCTTCAATTGGGAGAGGAGCGCCTTAGGAACTCTCGGAGCTCCTGCAGTTACAAGGATTCCGTCAAAAGGAGCTTCTTCCGGCATTCCCTTATAGCCATCTCCAAAGACAAAACGTTTCGGCCGATATCCCATTTTTTCAAAAAACAATTTCGTTTTCTTGAACAAACTGAGCTGTCGCTCCACGGTATAGACTTTAGCTTTTAAAAATAAAAGGACGGCAGTCTGGTAACCACTACCCGTTCCTATTTCCAAAACCTTATCCCCTGGCTTGATTTGCAGCAGTTCAGTCTGGTAAGCCACGGTATAGGGCTGTGATATGGTCTGATCCGCGGCAATGGGAAATGCCTTGTCCTGATAGGCGTGATGTTCAAAACCGCTATCCATAAAAAGGTGCCTCGGAATTGTGCGTATCGCCTCCAGTACATCAGCATTTTTAATGCCTTTGGAAGCAACCAAATCGGCGAGTTGGTTTCGTTTCCCTTTATGTTTTAGCGTATCCTTCAAGAATGCAAGGTTTGATGCGAATTTAGAAAATCCCGGGAACACTAAAAGGATTTTTTACGCTTTGACTGCCCCTCGGGACGGGTCCTGAATTTTATACACCCATAGTTGGCGGGAACTACGCCAATTCTGCGGGGAACTCATAAAGTATCATTATTTTTGAAAAAACAGGAAATCACATGTTGAAAGCAGGCGTTCTCGGGGCGGGTCATTTGGGCAAAATTCACCTGAGGTTGTTAAAAGAATCCTCCCGTTATGATTTAATCGGGTTTCACGACCCTGATATCATTCAGGGTAAGGCCGTATCCGAGGAATTCGGTATTCCTTACTATGAAAATATGAACGCGCTCATCGAGGCGGTCGACGTGGTCGATATTGTCACCCCCACCCTATCGCATTATGACTGCGCTAAAAAAGCCATCGGAAAAGGCAAGCATGTCTTTATTGAAAAACCGATTACACATACGCAGGAAGAAGCCAGGGAACTTATCGCACTATTACAGGCCAAAGGACTGAAGGGGCAGGTTGGCCATGTAGAGCGATTCAACCCCGCGTTTCAGGCTGTCAAACATCAGATTGCAGATCCGATGTTTATCGAAACCCATCGCCTAGCAGAATTCAACCCCAGAGGTACCGACGTACCCGTGGTACTGGACCTGATGATTCACGATATCGATATTATCCTGAGTGTGGTACAATCGGAAGTCGCAGATATTCAGGCAAGTGGGGTTTCAGTAATCAGTAATTCCCCGGATATAGCCAATGCCCGGATTGCCTTTAAAAATGGATGTGTAGCCAACCTCACGGCAAGCAGAATATCCCTTAAAAACATGCGGAAATCCCGATTCTTCCAACGCGATGCATACATTTCTGTAGATTTCCTGGAACGGAAGGTGGAGGTCGTAAAAATGAAAGATGCCCCGGAAGAACCAGGGGAATTTGATATGGTCTTGCAGAATGCAGAAGGAGCTAAAAAACAGATCTATTTCGAGAACCCGGAAATCGTTGCAAACAATCCGATCCTCGATGAACTCGAAGCCCTTGCCACTGCTATTGAAAAAGACGTCACCCCCCCGGTTCCACTGGAACAGGGTGCCCGTGCACTTGATGTGGCGCTGCGGATCATCCAGGCCTTTGAAACTTCAAAACTCAATGCATAACATTAGATAACTGTATACCAAATCATGATACAAAATATAGCTGTCATCGGCGCTGGTACTATGGGAAATGGAATTGCCCACGTATTTGCCCAAAATGGATTTAAGGTGCACCTTGTGGATATCTCTGAAAAAAGCCTTGAACGCGGCCTGAGCACCATCGAAAAGAATCTGGATCGGATGTTGAACAAGGGAATACTCAATTCCGACCAGGTTAAAGACACCCTTGATAATATAAAGACCTTTACAGATCTGGCCAAAGGAGTTGTGGAGGCAGATCTCGTAGTGGAGGCAGCCACGGAAGAGGTAACCCTGAAGAAGAAAATATTCCGGGAGTTGGACGCCCATTGTCCTGAACAAACGATTCTTGCCACCAATACCTCCTCGATTTCCATTACCGAGATCGGGGCAGTAACCAACCGGGCAGATAAAGTCATCGGCATGCATTTTATGAATCCGGTACCGATAATGAAACTCGTAGAGGTGATTCGGGGCTACAATACGAGCGACCGGGTGACCGAAGAAATCCTGGCCCTATCGGCCAAACTTGGGAAAATACCTACTGAGGTGAACGATTACCCCGGTTTTGTAGCCAACAGAATATTGATGCCCATGATCAACGAGGCTATTGAAAGCCTCTTTCACGGCGTGGCAGGGGTTGGTGAAATCGATACGGTGATGAAATTGGGAATGGGCCACCCCATGGGGCCACTCCAGCTCGCCGATTTTATCGGCCTGGACGTCTGCCTTTCCATTCTGGAAGTGCTCTATGATGGTTTTAAAAATCCCAAATACGCTCCATGCCCCCTGCTGGTTAAAATGGTAATGGCCGGGAAACTCGGGGTTAAATCGGGCGAAGGTTTCTACGATTACTCCGAATCCAGAAAAGCAGAGAAAATAGCTGCGCAATTCAGCTAATCCATGGCTGAGGTAATTCCTTTCCAGGCCACACGTCCTGCCCCTGATAAAGTGGCCCATGTGGTGTCGCGATCTTATGACGAGTACCGGCCCAAGGAACGCAAAGCGGTTATGGCCTATAATCCCTTTTCGTTTCTCCACATTATTGACCCGGGTTTTAAATTTCACAAAGAAGTACATGGGGCCCGGCGTTTTGCCATGGTACGCAATCGATACCTCGAATTCATGGAAGAGGGCATCCTGATGCGGGAAAAGACACCTTCTTATTATCTATACCGGACACAGCAAGATACTTATACCTCATGTGGAATTTTTTGCGCTACCGCCACAGATGATTATCGGAACGATGTAATACGCAAGCATGAGGAGACCCTTAGCTATAGGGAAACCCTCTTTGCCGACTATCTTCAGACTGTGAAATTCAATGCTGAACCCGTCCTGCTCACTTATCCTGACCAACCTCAGCTCGATTCCCTCTTCAGGGACATCATGAAGGAGACCCCTGAATATTTTTTCACCACAACAGACCAGGTGACACACCAATTGTGGGTTATTTCAGATCCGGATCGCATTGAGGGAATCCAGAAGGGCTTCGCCAAGGTGGAGACCTTGTATATCGCCGATGGGCATCACCGCAGCGCCTCCTCCGACCTTCTTGCCCGCAGAATGCAGCAGATATCAAATCCTGCTGCAACGGGCACCTACGGATACTTTATGAGTTACCTCATCCCGCAGTCCCAATTGAGAATCCGATCTTTTAGCCGGTTACTTTCGGGAGTGGGCCATCAGTACACGGATGACATTCTGATTGGCCTGGATCGGCACTTCAGGATTCACGAAAAAGGCACAATGCCTTTTGAGCCTTCACAAAAACACGAGTTTTCGATGTATTTGCGGGGTGAATTTTATGCTTTAAAGCTCAGGAAGCATTCCCATTCCTTTGCGGATCCTCTGAGTGCGCTGGATACCCAAATCCTGTATCAAACCGTCTTAAAACCACTTTTCGGGGTTCAGGATCTCAGGAAGGATTCCAGAATACATTATATCTGTGCGAGCCAGAACGCCATCAAGATGAAGAAATTGATCGATAAGGGAACCTTCGATATCGGTTTTGGGATGACTCCCGTAGACGTTGAAGAACTCAAGGCCATTTCAGATGCAGGGCTTAAAATGCCCCCTAAGAGCACCTTCATCGAACCCAAACTCCCCAGTGGGCTTACTATTTACGATTTCCAAAACCCGGACCTATGAGCATAAGCGAGAAACTACAGCAGATTGTAAAAACACTTCCTCCCGGGGTGACCCTGGTTGCTGTTTCCAAGACCAAAAGCGAAGATGATATCATGAAAGCCTACACGGCAGGTCAGCGCGTTTTCGGAGAAAATAAGGTCCAGGAATTGGTGGGAAAATGGGAAGTGCTGCCCAAAGATATCCAATGGCATATGATCGGGCATTTACAGCGAAATAAGGTGAAATATATTGCGGGATTTGTGACCTTAATCCACGGTGTTGACAGCCTTCGATTGCTCAGGGAGATAAATAAAAGAGCTGCCCAGGCTGACCGGATTCAGGATTGCCTGCTGCAGGTCCATATTGCCAGCGAATCCACAAAATTTGGTTTTGATCAGGCCGAAATCGCCGAGGCAATGGAGATCATCAAAGCAAAACAACTTCCTAACATACGGGTACGGGGCCTTATGGGAATGGCTACGTTCACGGAAGATCAGGCCCAGGTAAGGGGTGAATTCAGGTTTCTCAAGTCGCTGTTCGATGCGCTTGGAAAAGGAGATGAGACCTTTAATATCCTTTCCATGGGTATGAGCGGGGACTACCTTCTGGCAATTGAGGAGGGCAGTACCATGGTGCGTTTGGGAAGTAGTATCTTTGGGAGTCGAAATACCCCCTGAGGGGAAAAAGATTACTATGTACGCTATTCTGGATATAGAGACCACAGGTGGGAAGTACAACGAAGAAGCGATTACAGAAATCGCCATCCATCGTTTTGACGGAGACCAGGTCGTGGACACCTTTATCAGCCTGATCAATCCAGAGCGGGAAATTCAGCCCTATGTACAAAAGTTGACGGGAATATACCCGAAAATGGTTCGAACGGCTCCAAAATTTTATCAGGTGGCAAAGCGGATTGTGGAGATTACCGAAGGAACGGTCCTGGTAGCTCACAATGCGATGTTCGATTATCGGATACTGCGCACCGAATTTCGGAGGTTGGGATTCGATTTTCAACGGCAGACCCTTTGTACGGTAGCCCTTTCACAGCAGCTTATCCCGGAAGCAGAATCGCATAGCCTGGGTAAACTGGTCCGATCCCTTGGCATTCCGGTAAGCGACAGACACCGGGCCAATGGCGATGCCCTTGCCACATTAAAACTCTTCCAGGTCCTGATGAACCGGGATATTAAAAAGGGCATTCTCAGGGAGGTCATCCGGGCCGAAGAGCACGGGGAACTCTCTTCCCGACAGCTCAAACTCGTGGCCTCCGTACCGCGGGACATTGGAGTCTACTATCTCTTTAACAAGGAAGGGGCTTTGATTTATCTGGGGAACAGCAGGAATATGCAGGCTGCGGTGAACGCCCACTTTACAGGCGAACATCAACCCGGGCTGAGTCTGAGAAAGGAGACCCGGGAGGTTCAATTTGAACGTACGGGCAGTGAGCTGATGGCATTGCTGAAAACCCATATGGAACTGGTTACCAATCAGCCCGTCCACAACCAGCCCCTCAGATCTGCGGTAAAGCCGGAAAGGAATCAGATCCAGGTTAACGGCACCCCAATGTCGCTTGAGGGAAGGCAACTTTTGCTGGTGGATAAAGGGCGTAAAAACGGGGAGCGGTCGGCCATATGGCTGCAGGATAAAGAAGTGAAGGGGATTGGTTATTATGAATTAAACCACCAAATCAATAATATTCATATCTTAGAAAACCTTCTTACCCCTGTATCCGACTCCACAGGGGCACTGGATGTGGTGATCGATTTCCTGAATAAAAAACCGATCCTGAAGGCTATTGAACTCTAAGATCCTGATTTGAAAAACACCATAGTAAAGAAAGATTGGAGACATAAGCTTCACGAAATCATTTACGAGGCAGATACGCCTATGGGCAAAGGGTTCGATCTGATTCTCATATTTGTGATCCTCCTGAGTGTGGTGCTGGTCATGCTGGAAAGCGTTACGGAATTCGATCAAAAATACCACGATACCCTTTTCACAATGGAGTGGATCGTGACGATCTTTTTCACCATTGAGTACATCGCCAGGATTATATGTATCCGGAAACCTACCAGCTATATTTTCAGCTTTTACGGCATCATTGACTTTCTTTCGACCATTCCCCTCTACCTCTCCTATCTCGTTGCCGGCTCCCAGGTATTGCTGGCCGTAAGGGCTTTCAGGCTTTTGCGTATTTTTCGGATCCTCAAACTGGTCCAATATATTGGGGAAGCCTCTCAATTGGGCACTGCCCTGAAGGCCAGCCGGACGAAGATTGCCGTTTTTATCTACGTTGTGCTTATCCTTTCGGTGATCATGGGAACCCTGATGTACCTTATCGAAAGTCCGGAAGCGGGGTTCACAAGCATCCCCAGAAGCATTTACTGGACGATTGTTACCCTTACCACTGTGGGATATGGAGATATTGCGCCCCAGACTACCATGGGACAGTTTATCGCAACAGTGATCATGATCCTGGGGTATGGGATCATTGCCGTGCCAACCGGTATTGTTACGGTGGAATTTGCCAAGCATGGAAGCAAGGGGAAGAACGCAGAGGACAAAAATCTGGTCCATGTCAATACCCACTCCTGCTCATCGTGCGGGGTGGAAGGCCACAGAGATGACGCCACCCATTGTTTCAAATGCGGAGAGCTGCTCTGATGGACAAGTATTTGATCTCGATTTGCGGAGCTACCGGAATCGGTAAAACCCGGTGGGCCATACGCCTGGCACAACATTATAAAACAGAAATCCTCTCCGCGGATTCGAGACAGTTTTACCGCGAAATGCGCATTGGGACGGCAGTCCCCTCAGCCTCCGAATTAGAAGCCGTTCCCCATCATTTCATACAGCATAAATCCATTCTCGAAACCTATACTGTCGGGGATTTTCAAAGGGAAGCTCTGGAGCGTATTGCGGACCTTTTTCAAGTACATGACCACCTTATCCTGGCAGGTGGCAGCGGGCTCTATCTGGACGCCGTAACCAGGGGGCTGGATGAATTCCCGGAGGTGACTCCCGGTGTGAGGGAGGACCTTGAACGAAAATACCGCGAAGAGGGAATCAAGACCTTGCAGGACCTGCTCTATAAGGTCGACCCGGAATATCACAAAATCGTCGACTTACAAAACGTCAGAAGACTTGTTCGCGCCCTCGAAATTTGTATCTCCAGCGGAAAGCCTTATAGTTCTTTCCTGGGAAAACCAAAATCACCCCAGGGCTTCAAACATATTGCATTGGGTATCGATGCCCCACGAGAGGTGATCTATAGCAGAATCGACCAGAGGGTTGATCATATGATTGAACAGGGCCTCCTGGATGAAGTGATCGAATTACGCCAATATCGGGACCTGAACGCCATGCAAACCGTAGGATACCAGGAACTCTTTGCCTATCTGGACGGGGAGGTTGCTTTGGAGACCGCTATAGAGAACATCAAAAGAAATACGAGACGTTTTGCCAAACGACAGGGGACCTGGTTTCGCAGGGATCCGAATATTTTCTGGATTCCCTTTGATGCTCCTGCTGAGACCGGTATAGCACTTGTGGAAAATCACATAAGATCCCTCCATGGTCACTAAAGAAAGAATATATATAATCATGGGTGTTTCCGGCTGTGGAAAGTCTACCCTGGGCAGGGTGCTGGCCGAACGTCTGGAGCTCCCTTTTTTTGATGGCGATGATTTTCATCCCCCTGAGAATATTGAAAAAATGTCCGGCGGTTTACCCCTGGACGATTCGGATCGGGAGGGGTGGCTCAGCAGACTGAATGAGCTCTCCCTGCAGCACAAAAGCAAGGGGGCAGTAATTGCGTGTTCCGCACTTAAGGAGAGGTATCGCAAACGATTAGGGGCCGGTCTCGAAGGCAGTATCACCTGGGTATACCTGCATGGAAATTATCAAACAATACTGGAAAGAATCCGGGGCCGGGAATCTCATTTTATGCCATCCGCCCTGCTCAAATCCCAGTTTGAAACCCTTGAACCTCCGCAATACGGTTTACATATCCCGGTCAGTCTTCCGGTTGCAGCGGCAGTTTTAAAAATTCAGGAGTACGTAAAACAGCTCTGAAACGTTGATGCTCAGATGTACGTAGGTACATGGAGTGCTTTTTTTCCTTTAGGAATCAGTCGCCTTGACGACCAGGCGAAAGCCCTCCCCGTGAATATTCAGAATCTCCACGCTATCATCCCGCTTCAAATATTTCCTGAGCTTGGCAATGTAAACATCCATACTCCGGGAGGTGAAGTAATTATCATCCCTCCATATTTTGGTCAGGGCAAGCTCCCTGGGCATAAGGTCGTTTTCATGCAGGGCGAGCAATCGAAGTAGTTCATTCTCCTTTGGAGAAAGCTTATTGGGCTCCTCGTCTTTATATTTTAGGAAACGCAACTTTGAATTCAGATGAAAATTCCCGATCTGAAACTCAAACTGCTTGCTGTCCGCCAGGTTGTTGGATTCCTTGCGCAGAAGTAGTGCCTGTAGTTTGGCCAGGAGAACCTCAGAATCAAAAGGCTTATTCAGATAATCATCAGCCCCGGCTTTGTAGCCTTTAAGGACATCTTCCTTCATCGTTTTGGCAGTGAGGAAAACAATGGGGACGCTCTCATTCTTCTCACGAATCTCTCTGGCAAGGGTAAAGCCATCCTTATAGGGCATCATCACATCGAGGATACAAACATCGTAGTTATCCTTCTTGAATTTTTCAAAACCCTCCATCCCATTCTTTGCCAGAGTGACATCGAAATCATTCATCGACAAGTAGTCCTTGAGCACGATTCCAAAATTCGGATCGTCTTCTACCAATAATATTTTCTTATTTGCTACTTCCATAACTTGCTAAATTAATGGGAGTTTAATGTAAAAAGTGCTTCCTTTTCCTTTCTCACTTTCCACATAGACCTCTCCCTGATGGTCTTCAACTATTTTCTTGACATAGGCCAGTCCCAGCCCGTGTCCCTTTACGTTGTGAATATCTCCGGTATGCTCCCGGTAAAATTTTTCAAAGATGCGTTTGGTCACCGCCTTGGACATTCCCGCACCCTGATCCTGGATTCGGATGATCAGGTAGTTGTTGGCCACTTCGGTAAACACATCAATTTTTGGTGCTTCCGGGGAATATTTTACCGCATTGTCAAGCATATTGACAATCACATTCCCAAAATGTGTTTTGTTGGCCAACACATCGCATCTCTCGGCATTCAAATGCGATTTGACGTAGCCTCCTCTATTCTGAACAATCAATCCTATGTGCGCAATGGCCTCATTGATTATTTGATGCGCATCGACACGCTCTTTACTGATATCGAGTTGGTTCTTTTCCAACTTGGAAATCCTCAGTACGTTTTCAACCTGGGCGTGCATGCGTTTATTTTCATCCCGGATCATGTTTAAATACCGACCTACTTTCTCCGAATCACCCATGATTTTTGGATTCCTGATGGCTTCAACCGCAAGGTTTATAGTAGCTATCGGCGTTTTGAACTCATGGGTCATATTGTTGATGAAATCCGTTTTAATCTCTGAAATCTGCTTCTGACGGATTAATTGATAAATAGCACTGGCATAGGCGATCATGATAATTAGCGTAAATAGCAGGGATAAAACAGCCATTCCTACAATTGAGCGCACCAGGAAATCTTTTTTGTTGGGAAAGGAAATCAAAAGTGCAAAGTCCGTTTGGTCTTCGCTATCCCGGAACACCGGTGCCTTGTAATAACTATCCTTTTCGAGACTGAATTTCCTGGATTTTATCTTGGTCGGCAAGCCCCGGCTATAAACACCGTATTCATATTGAATGTCGAGGTTTCTGTTTTCGAGTTCCTGATTGAGCAGAAGTTCGATTTCCTCTCGTGTCACCCTTTCGTGTATCGGAACCCGATTGGCATAAACCCTGTAGACATCGTCAAACATTGCCTTTTCCATGGAGGAAATACCTCCGACTTTTTCCCATTTTTCGATAGGGCTCAACCGGTAGGCCTTCCCATCCAGACCGTACTCTTCTTTAAAGATGGTTTTTGTCCTCCGACTCGTAAAATTCTTTATCGTAGTCGTATCCGAGGAATTTGAATTGTCAAAGAACGTAGAAGCTATATCGTAATCTTCTTCCAGAATCCCGTGAGAATAGAATAGAATTTCATTGGAATTCAAATCGCGGTCGATGAAGAAGATATTGCTGAGTTGGGTGCTTTTGAGATCCCCCAGGCTATCCTTTAAATTAAGGAAGCGCTCGGAGTAATCCTTCATTTCACGCTCCTCGATTTTTTCGGCTACCCTGCTCAAGACTTCGGTCACCGTATTGGAGAACTGTTCCTCCTTATCTTCAACAGAACGCTTAATCCAATATAACTGCACCGCTATTATCCCGACAAGAGAAAGGCTCATTAGAACCACCAGCAGCACAAACAATCTCTTATTCATCGTTCAGGTAAAAATAAAAATTTAACATTTAGGGGGCGGTTGGTTTAACCTAACCTTAACAAAAGGATTCGTCCCCGGCCCCCGATAATTGGAGGAGTTCACGGTGTATGTCTTCAACTTGACGACGCGTATTTTCCAGGTTGGTGTTCTCGATGACGAAGTCCGCCAGGGGTATTTTATCGGAATCCTTCCATTGATTCTCCATTCGTTCCCGCACATCTGCTGCCTGAACGTCATCCCGTTCTACAACCCTTGCAATCCGCACTGATTCCGGCGCAGTAACCAGTATGGTACGGTCCAGATGCTTATTCCCTCTATTCTCCATGAGTATAGCGGCTTCCTGCAACACATACGGGGCTTTCTGAGCGGCACTCCACAAATTGAAATCCTCCCGGACAGCGGGATGAACCAGGGCATTCAGGGACGATAGAAGCTCAGGATCAGAAAAAACGCGGCCGGCGATCCATTGGCGATTCAGGCTGCCATCTTTATAAGCCTTTGTTCCCAATAGGGTTGTAATTGCTTCCCGGAGGTCCGTATCCCCATTCATTAAGTCTTTTGCCCGCCTGTCCGAATCGTATACCGGGGCACCCAGCTCCCTGAAAAAAGAAGCCACGGTACTCTTTCCACTACCGATCCCCCCGGTCAGGCCTACACGGATCATTCCCTTTTGGTGATAAATTCCACGGAAGTCTCAAGCAATTGCGTCTCGTGCACCCCCTCCGGTTTTACTGCCAGATTCAACATCAAACGACCCGTTCCCGAAGACGGGGAGCTATAGTCTGCCACAAGACGAAAATCATTTGGACTCAAAGATTTTAGGCCTTCGATACGTCCCTTACACAAGACCCCTACCATATCCGGAAATGTCTGAACCTTAAGGCTATCCGGAAGATTGATTACCTCTACAGGAACTTCGATCACCGCCTCTGAGAAACGCAGGACCTTTCCAGTGACCTGTATGCGGTTCTGGGAGAATTCGGTATTTGGGAATTGCTCCCCGGGATCCAGGGATAATTCACTTACAAAATCCTGCTTTATGCCACTGATTGGGAGGGGCTCGGTATAAATGACCTCTATGCTGTCGATTTCTGAAGGAGGGCCTAAAAGGTGTACCTGGGCCGGCTCCAGAACCAATGCTCCCTCGAGCATGTAATTCTGGGCAAAATCCAGCTCCCCGCCAATCTCCACGGGGACAGTCTTAGACCTGAGTTGTTGGAAATTCATAAAAAGCGTGTCGGAGGGAACCTGTAACAACCCGGTTCCCTGCCCAAGTTGTTCTTCTATCTGATCCCTGTAGGTTTGTGGACTGACAAAGTACCCTCTGTCGCCCTTTAGCGCTTCCCTGAGGTCAATATTGATTTCTTTGGGACTGAGCTGATACCGAAGTAACTGAAATCCGTTCGCCCGGATACGTACCGGGAGCTCTTCAGGGGGGGCATCGATCAGTAAAGTCCCCTCCGGCTGATGGGTATAGTTCAGTGCAAATGCCACCGTATGCGAGTACGTCTCAGAGAGACGGGTGATAAACCAGGCCGTTATGGAAAATAAAAGGAAAAAGAGAAAAACCCGAACTCTCCGTTGTTTCATGCCAGACTGGAAATTTTTAATCAAAACTCAGGGTTTAAAAAATAATTCAGGCATGAGCGCCTCAGGTTTCTTCTTACTAAAGGTAAGCAAGATGGTCGATTTAAGAAAACCCAATCCATATCCCAGATACTGCACGACCAGGGCCACTGGGGCTAAGATAGCTGCCCCCGGGTTTTTTGATTTCAGCCCTGCCCCTATTGCCACGAGCATCAGGTAAAATGCATACAGTCCCAGCAAGGACCACCCAAGGGGACTACGTATTAAAAAGGGAAGGCTCACCGCAAAGAGCAAACCCAGGAGAAAAAAGGTCGGGAACCAATAGGTAATCTGTGCCGAGCCGGGATGCCAACGATTGAGTATGGGCCTTGTGAGCCCGAATTTATGTACCTGTCTGAAAAATGATTTAAAATTGATCCTCCTTTTGTGATATACAGAAGCCCCGGGTATAAAACCGATCGAAAATCCCAGTTTTTTAAGCCTTAAGCTCAGGTCCGGGTCTTCTCCGGGATGAATATTCCCAAAACCGCCACTGGCCTCAAAAGCTTTCCTCGAAAGGCCCATATTAAAACTCCTGGGCTGGAATTTCTTTCGTGTAGCTTCCTTTCCCCGGATTCCCCCAGTGGTCAGAAAAGAAGTCATCGTAAAACTGATGGCCTGCTGCATGGCGTTAAACGACGGGTGGGCGTCATCGGCTCCACCGTAGCAATCCAGATAATTCTCGGAAAGAAACCCTGCTACCTGCTCCAGGTATTGAGGGGGTAAAATACAATCTGAATCTACCAGGATGCAGTAGGTACCCCGGGCGCGTTTCATTCCAAAATTTCTGGAATCTCCCGGGCCTGTATTGCGTTTTTTAAAGTAGGTGAGTTCCAAACGATCTGAAAAGTCACGAATGACTTCAGCTGAGGAAATACTGGAACCATCTTCTACTATGACAACTTCAAAAGGTTGTGAATAGGTCTGGGCCGAAAGACTTTCCAAAAGCTCTCTGATTTCCCCAGGCCTGTTATAGACAGGAACTACGAATGAAAAATAAATTTCCATGATCACCTATAAAAAAGCCATCCGCTAAGGGGATGGCCTTAAACCTTATTTATTATTTCCTATTCCGAAAATGAATCGATAATCTGCTGGCTCACTCCTGTGGATGAAAAACCGCCATCGTGAAAGAGGTTTTGCATCGTCACCTTTCGCGTCAGATCGGAAAACAGGGTTATCGAATAATCCGCGCATTCCGATGCCGTGGCATTCCCGAGAGGTGACATTTTTTCAGCGTAATTGATAAAAGCGTCAAAGCCTTTAACGCCCTTGCCGGCCGTTGTAGGCGTTGGTGATTGGGAAATGGTATTGACCCGCACCTTTTTCTCCGTTCCGAAGAAATACCCGAAGCTCCGGGCGATAGACTCAAGGTAGGCCTTATTATCGGCCATATCATTGTAATCCGGAAACGTCCTTTGAGCCGCCATATAGGTCAGCGCTAAAATACTCCCCCATTCGCTCATCGCATCTGCCTTATACAGGGTCTGCATCACCTTGTGGAAGGACAATGCCGAAACATCCCATCCTTTAGCGGTCCAGTCGTATTTCTGATCCGTGTATTCCCTGCCCTTCCTTACATTAACGGACATTCCTATGGAATGCAGTACAAAATCGATCTTTCCACCCAGGATTTCCATGGATTTGGAGACCAGCGCCTCAAGATCTGCTTCGTCTGTGGCATCTGCAGGAATTATTTCCGATCCTGTTTTTGCGGCGAGCTCATTGATCTTACCCATGCGCATGGCAATTGGCGCATTTGTTAAAACAAAAGTAGCACCCTCCTCGTGAGCGCGCTCGGCTGTTTTCCAGGCGATCGAGAGTTCGTCCAATGCTCCAAAAATAATACCTCTTTTTCCCTTCAGTAAGTTATGACCCATGCTGTTATTTTAAATTATAGACACCAAAGATATTAAAAAGAACATTCCAGCCCTATGAAGGGGGTACATTCTGATTCCCAAAGACTCAGTTGAGCATTTCTCTGGCGTGGGAGATCGCAGTCTCCGTAATTTCACTCCCTCCCAGCATCTGGGCGAGTTCATGCAAGCGCTCCTGTTGACTCAGTTGTTTCATCCGGGTCTGCGTCCGGTCTTCTTCGTCTTCCTTATAGACCTTAAACTGTTGTTGTCCCCTCGAGGCCACCTGAGGCAAATGGGTGATTGCAAAGATTTGCATATGCCGGGACATCTGTTCCATCATTTCAGCCATACGGGCGGAAACATCACCCGAAACACCTGTGTCGATCTCATCGAACATCATGGTTGGCAGAGGTTCGTAGGAAGCCAGTATCGCCTTGATAGTTAGCATAATACGAGAGAGCTCACCCCCGGAGGCTGTTTTTTTAAGGGGACCGTACTTCCCACCTTTGTTGGCCGTGAATTTAAGTTCCAGTACGTCCCGCCCGCTGCGCCCAAAATCTGCTTTCTCAAGCAGTTCCCAGACAAAGGAAGCATTCGGCATCCCCAATCCAGAAAGGTGCCGGCGCAGTTCGCTTACAAAATTGGGAAGAACCTCCATGCGTTTTTCCCTTATCGTGTCTGCAAGTACAGCCAGGTTTGTTTCCAGATTTTCCAGAACGAGCTCCTGCTTCTGAATTTCCGCGTCGAGATCCAAGGTCTGATCAACCTTTAACCTGAGGGCTTCCCGCATGGCAATAAGGTCATCCACCTGACCAACGCTGTGTTTTTTCTGAAGGTTGTGAAGGAGTTCCAGGCGGGAACTCAATATTCCCAGGCGGGCCGGATCTGCCACCTGTCGATCCAGCAGGCCGTTTACCTCTTCTGAGATATCGTCGGATTCGATATACAGGGATTTAATCCGTTCCTGCAACGCCATGTAATCCGGGCCAAATGAGCTGAGTTTTCCCATAAGCTGGTTCAGTTGCCCCTGAACCGCCAGCAAGCCATATTGCTCCTCCTGGAAAAGTTGCTGGGCATTTTCGAGCGTTTCCCGGATCAGCTCAGCATTGCTCAGTTCGGCATATTCCGCTTCCAGCCCCGCCTGCATCCCGATTACCAAATCAGCTTTGTCCAGTTCGGCAAGGAGGAATTCATTGTAGTCCTGTTCCCGGAAAGCCTCTTCCTGCTGTTTTTTGAGCAATTCCAGTTCCTTGCGGGTTTTTAGCATTAATTCCCGATCCGCAGTGTAGCGATTCAGTAATTCAGAATTACCGGCAAGGGCATCCACCACGTGCAACTGAAAATCCTGGTCTGTAAGTTCGAGCGTCTGATGCTGAGAATGCACATCGATCAGGTGACTCCCAAGACCGGAAAGGACATCCAGGGTTACCGGACTATCGTTAACAAAAGCCCTGGATTTGCCACTTGGCTGGATTTCCCTCCTCAATATTGTCAGGGGGTCATAGTCCAGGTCGTGATGCGTGAAATAGGTTTTAAGGGCGGGATACCTGTCAAGGGCAAACTCGGCTTCAACCACACATTTGAGTTCCTGATCCCGAAGCGCAGACCGGTCAGCCCGCTTCCCGAGCACCAGTCCCAAACTCTCAAGCAGAATGGATTTTCCAGCTCCGGTTTCCCCTGTAATTGTGGTAAACCCTTCCTGAAAACGCACCTGAAGATCCTCGATCAGGGCGTAATTTTTTATGGATAGTCGTATAAGCACGTAAGCAACAGTTTTATCAACTGTAAAGATAAAGCTTCAGACCGCAAAAAAAATGGTGCTAATAAGTAATTTGATTCCAGGTGCTCGCGTAGAAGGGAGCGACCTTGTTCAGGGTCTCCTTTAACTGGACGATGTCCACTTTGGGGCCATCCGAAAAGATATTCTGTATTTCTTCCGACTTGGCATCGAAGAACGTCTGGATCAGGAATGCATTGGGCCGTCTCTGGATCAGCGTTTCAAATAGGCGAAGTGAGCCTGCAATAATCTGTTTCCCCGTACTGTTATTATCGGCCATGATGTCCAGGCCTTTCCGGTGATAATTGTAGAGGGCAATCCTGTATTCCCTGAAGGTATTGGAGAGCAGGTTGTCTACCAGTTGGAAACGGCTTCGGTTATTCGAAGCGGTTTGTCCCCATCCCGGAGCATTAATCCCCTGGGCCTGGGTGACTATACCCTGGGCGATCTTATAATACTCTGTTCCCCCTTCGAGTTCAAAGGTATCCGCATCCAACCCGAGCATGATGTAAACGTAGTAGGCAATAACACCTACCAGATTGGAGTCGAGAATGTTTTCATTGAATACCAAAGGCTGAAATTCGATGTATTCAAAGTTAAACTGGTCGTCCTTGTAGTTAAAAACCGGGGTTTGATAGCTCGTGTTATATACAGGTCTGGAGGACTGCACTTGTATATTGGCCTGAAATCGGCTCGATTCGAAATTGGTAACGGTGATGAAAATGCGACAGTCCAGTCGTTCATTCTCCTGGACTACCCTTCTGGTCCACCGTGTTTTATTGACAAATTCCAACAGCGAACGCTCGAGGGTTGCGAAAACTTGCTGGTTCGTCTGGGAAACCTGGTCCGAATTCACCGTAACAGTGCAATTGAGTTCCTGTCCCCGCACGGTCAGGAGCATAAGAAATCCGGCTATAAAAAGCAGGTTAGTTCTCAAGGCGTTTGTGAATTTCATGTAGGATATCCCTGGCCACCTCGGCCTTAGTTTTTAATTCAAACGGTGTTATCTCTAAATTCTTGTCTATAAAGGTGACTTTGTTTGTGCTGGAGCCAAAGCCAGCCCCAGGATCCCGCAAGGAATTCAGGACGATGGCATCGAGGTGTTTCTCATGTAATTTTTTCCTGGCGTATTCCAGTTCCTTTTCCGTCTCCAGGGCGAAGCCCACCAGATATTGTTGTTTTTTAAGCTTTCCCAGGGAAGCGATGATATCCGGATTTTTGACCAGACTCAGTGTAATGGAGTCCCCAGACTTCTTTATTTTCTCCGTGGCCTGATTCTCAGGTCTGTAATCTGCTACAGCTGCTGCGCCTATTACAATGTCCGCCTCAGGGAAAAAGCGGTGCGCCTCAGCATGCATTTCAGCGGCAGAGGTAACGCGGATTACCCGGACTTCGGGATCCGAACATTCAAGAGCTGTCGGCCCACTGATCAGCGTAACTTCTGCCCCCATGGCTGCGGCAGCTTCAGCAAGGGCATATCCCATCTTACCACTTGAATGATTCCCGATGTACCGCACAGGATCAATGGCTTCGTAAGTAGGCCCGGCCGTTATCATAATTCGCTTCCCTTCAAAGGGTCTTCCTGCGCGTAACCATTCATTCAGATGGCCCACTATAGTTTCGGGTTCTGCCATCCTCCCCTCTCCGACCAGACCACTGGCGAGTTCTCCTGACTCCGCCGGGATGATTTGATTGCCGAATCCGCCCAGGATTTCCAGAGATTTGCGGGTCGATGGATGCCGGTACATATCCAGGTCCATCGCAGGTGCTACAAAAACGGGGCACTTGGCAGACAGATAAATCGCAAGGAGCAGATTATCACAGCTTCCAGATGCCATTTTTGAAAGGGTGTTCGCCGTGGCCGGTGCAATAAGCATAAGGTCTGCCCACAAGCCGAGATCCACATGATTGTTCCAGTCTACAGCTCCATCTTCCTGGTCTGTAAAACTGGTGAGCACCTTATTTTTCGAAAGGGTAGCCAGGGTAAGGGGGGAAACAAAATCGGCCGAGGCAGGGGTCATAACAATACGAACCTCTGCGCCGGCCTTGATCAGTAATCTGGTGAGAAATGTGGTTTTATAAGCAGCAATTCCCCCGGTAATACCCAAAAGAATTCGCTTGGAAGCCAACATCTTATTCAGGGTCTTTCTCTGTATTCCTATAGTAGATTTTATCTTCCAACCACTCCTGTATAGCCAGGGCGTGGGGCTTGGGTAGTTTTTCGTAAAACTTGGATACTTCTATTTGTTCCTTGTTTTCAAAAACTTCTTCGAGGCTGTCACTATAGGTCGCAAACTCTTCCAGTTTCTCGAGCAATTCCTTTTTGATATCGGCATTGATCTGGGAGGCGCGTTTGGCGACTATAGAAATAGATTCGTAGATATTATCCGTCTTGTCGTCAAATTCAAGTCTGTTAATTGTTACCGTGGTAATCGGTGCTTGTGAATTCTTAAGGTCGTTCATATTCATTTTGCCAACTTTTCTAGTTCTGTATATTTACTGAGTTCTTCCTGAAGTACTTCGTATAACTTCTCCGCATCGTCTGAAAACTCAGTCTCGGGATAGCTTCGCATCAGGTTTTCGTAGGCCACAAGGGCTTCATCGAGTCTTTCCTTCCGCTTTCTGAAAGTACTGTTTACCGCAAGATTAACGGTAGCTCTGAATTTTTGAAACAGCGCTTCTTCTCTGTAAATGGATCCGGGATGGTCATTTACAAAATTATCGAGAGAGGAAATCGCAGACAAGTTGTAATCCAGGACATAGTATTCACCCAGTTTTACAAACTGTTTCGCTATTTCAAAAGCTTTCTTTTCTTTTTTTGTCGTGAGCTCCTGGGCCATCGCATTTGCTTCGGGCAGGTTCTCAGATTCCGGGTATGCGTTAATGAATAACTGCAGCTTGGTAAGGGCTTTATCGGTATCCGTTTGGTCCAGCGAATATCTGGGAGAGAGCATGTAATAACTCTTGGCCCCAAGAAAGGCCGCTTCAGGTGCCTTATCACTCCTGGGGTACGATTTTAGAAAACGCTCGAACTGGTATCCGGCGAAATTGTAATCCCCGATCTGGTAATAGCTGTCCGCCAGAAAAAACATTACCCGCTCTCCCTGAGGTTTTCCGACAAATTGGGGTGCAATGGCTTCAAACAGCCTGTTGGCCTTTTTGTAATCCCCTTCGTCATACATTTTCTGGGCGTACTCGTATCTCCTTGAGACGTCCGTATCCTTGAGGGCCTTCTGGTATTCGCTACACGAGAAGACGACCAGTCCGAAGAAGAGGATAACACTGTATCGGGCTATTTTCCAAAACATTGGGCAAAAGTAGGTATAATTACCGGAATATGAAATCTGAATTGAGTACGAAATATAGGCCAGTAACCGTATAAGTCGCCACTATTTGATTTTACTTTAACATCTCTCAACGTCCGGGCAGCTCATTCTTTAAAAAATCTTCAATGGCCCTGACCAGGTCTTCAGATGGAGCGACCAGTGGCAGGCGCACCCTTGCGCTGCCTATTCCCCGTGTTTTGAGTAAGCCTTTAATACCAGCCGGATTTCCCTCCCGGAAAAGCATTTCGACCAAAGGCGCTAACTGAGAATGCAATCCCAGGGCTGCTTCAGATTCCCCTGACCGGGCTTTGCGTATCATCTCCGAGAAAACACCTGGAATACCCTGGCCGAGGACTGAAATAACCCCTGCACCGCCCTTGAGGATTACGGGCACTGCTGTGAGATCGTCCCCTGAAATCACCATAAAACCTTCTGGAGCGTTCTCCAAAAGATGGCTGATTTGTGCCAAATCGCCGCTTGCCTCCTTTATTCCGATGATGTTATCGCATTCCTCTGCCAATCTGATTGCGGTCTCCGGAAGGACATTGCTTCCGGTGCGGGAGGGAACATTATAGAGGATCAGCGGAAGCGTACTCGCCTTTGCCAGCGCCTTGAAATGCCGATAAATCCCCTCTTGAGTAGGGCGATTGTAATAAGGTGATACAGAGAGGATTGCGCTATATCCCTGAAGGTCTTTTGTTTTAATTTCCTCTACCAGGGCACGGGTATTATTTCCGCCAATACCCACTACCAGCGGGATACGTCCTGCTGCAGCCCTGGCCACAGTACGCATTACATCCTTTTTCTCCTCCTTGTCCAGGGTGGCCGACTCAGCTGTGGTTCCCAGTACGACCAGATAATCCACACCTCCTTCAATTACGTATTCTACGAGGTGCCGAAGGGCTTTATGGTCTACTTGTAGATCGGATGTAAAAGGGGTTACCAATGCAACACCCGTACCTGTGAAATGCGTGTTCATACTAATTGATTAAACAACCCTAAATACTTTTTTAGCTCTACTCTGAAGGTGTCGAAATCCGAAAGAGGACTTTGGAGTATCAGGTCGTTATACACCGGATCCACTCCTGAAAAACCAATCCTCATTTCCGCGCGGGTCCTAATGCTCATAAGATGTAAGAGCAGTCTGGGCTGGTCAAAATAATTGATAAGCAAATCGTAGTCCCTGCTAAGGAATTCCAGGGCATAGCTGTTTTCAATAACCCCTTTCCACCCCAAATCCTTATCTGAGAAAACCGGAGTGGCATAGGGAGAGTTTTTGTCGTAATATTCCCGGTATCCGATTATTTTTACGGTGTTGGACTTCAGGCCCAGGTCTTCGACCAGTTCAAAAAACCGATCGTCCTCCTTAAAGCTTTCGAGATCGGCAATAATACCCAGGGAATTAATTCCTGGCTTGCGGTTAAGGGAAACCGGGGCACGTTTTAATTCCTGTTCCAGGAACTTTATTCCTGATTTGTGTTTAAATTTGTCCTTGATCCCTTTGAACACCATAACCGTTTCAGGTTTACAGCAAAGGTAATTGAATTCCGGCCAATAGAAAGATAGGATTTAACGGATGAAGCAAATATTTTCCAAAGTTTTTGTGCTGCTAATAGTCCTCCTTGGCCTGTGGAGCTGCAAACAAAACCCTTCGGTCGGGAATGATCTGAAGGCCAGTCAAATTCTTATAGACACTACCCTGGCCACGTCCGATAGCATCAACGCTTTTATCGAACCTTATCGCAGCCATTTGAATAGCGTCCTGGATGCCCCCCTTTGTTATGCAACAGACCACATCACAAAAACGGAAGGGAAGTGGAATACGCCACTGGGCAACCTCATGGCCGACCTGATGCGGGAACGGGCCGGGGCGGTATTGCAGACCCGGGAGAACATCAAGGTGGATTTGGCCTTACATAACTTCGGAGGGATGCGGACCGCTATCGCCAAAGGGGATGTTACAGAGCGCACAGCTTTTGAGGTCATGCCCTTTGAAAACAAGCTGGTAGTCGCAGGTATTTCGGGCAAAGGAATCAAAAAAATGGTCGATTTTCTCATCGGGTCAACCCGTCCCCATCCAATTTCCGGGATGCAGATTATTCTGGATTCCAAGGGCGCTGTGAAATCGTTGAGCATAGATGGAGAACCTGTAGAGGATGAACGGATATATTATGTTGCAACCTCCGATTATCTAGTGGGTGGCGGAGATCGTATGCGTTTTTTCCAGGAGAAGGTGAGCGTTTATGATACCGGCTATAAAATCCGGAATGCCATGATTGATTATTTTAAGGCTGCCGATACGCTTCGCCCACAAATAGATAACCGCTTTATTCAACTGGATAGCCTGTGAAACGACGAAATTTCATAAAGACCGGGGTCATGGGAGGAACTGCCCTTGGATTAGGGGGTATGGCACTACAGAGTTGTCGTTTGGATACGTCAAAGCGCATCACCGTCTTACATACCAATGACGTACACAGCCATATCGATCCGTTTCCGGCTTCACATCCCCAATTCCCGAAGCTCGGAGGGGTGGCCCGCAGGGCGGCTTTGATACAATCGCTACGAGAAGAAAATCCGAATATCCTCCTGCTCGATGCGGGCGATATTTTTCAGGGCACACCCTACTTTAATTTCTATGGGGGGGAATTGGAATTCAAATTGATGAACCGGATGGGATATGACGCAGCCACTTTGGGAAATCACGATTTTGACAATGGACTCTCGGGGTTACTGGCGCAGTTGCCAAATGCCAATTTTTCATTTCTATCGGCAAACTATGATTTTAACAATACCATCCTGGAAGGGCGTTTCAGACCCTATCAGGTCTTTGTCAGGGATGGGGTCAGAATCGGTGTTTTTGGCCTTGGAGTTAAGCTTGAAGGGCTTGTGCTTAAGGAATTATACGGGGAAACCAAATACCTGGATCCAATAGAAATCGCACAGGATATGGCGCGGGTCCTCAGGGCGGACGAAGACTGTGATCTGGTTATCTGCCTCTCCCATCTCGGGCATGTATACGACAATCCGGATCGGGTTTGTGATCAGGTTCTTGCAGCATCAACCGAAGATATTGACCTGATTATCGGGGGGCATACCCATACGTTTATGGATGAGGCGGAAAGGGCGACAAACCGTTCCGGAAATCCGGTATACATTCAACAGGTGGGTTGCTACGGAGTCCGTCTGGGCCGCGTGGATTTTGAGATGCATGCCCAGGGTATCCGGAGCACCACAAGCCAGGCTTTGCGGATATGAGATTGTGAGAAATTCATGCTTTCCCGAAAACAATTGGCTTTTTAACCCGCCAAAAAGAGGGACATTAGATCTGTTACAGGAGCGCGAGGAATTCACCCTCTGAAATAATAGGCACCCCCAGCTTTTCAGCTTTCTCCCGTTTACTGGGCCCCATTTTATCCCCAGCCACCAAATACGTGGTTTTGGAAGACACTGAGGAGGCTACCTTGCCGCCGTTGTCTTCAATCCGCTTTTTCAATTCATCCCGGCTCAATTCCGTGAAAACCCCCGAGACCACAAAAACCTGTCCTTTAAGTGTTTCTGACCTTGCCGACAACTGGGATTCGTCCAGGGCAAATTGCAGGCCGTGAGTTCCGAGTTTCTCTACAAGTTCCCGTTTAATGGGATCGCTGAAGAAAGCTACGACACTCTCGGCTATCCTCTCCCCTATTTCATCTACCTTAATAAGTTCCTCCTGTGTGGCTGCCATCAGGGCCTGCATGCTTCCAAAGGACCTTGCGAGCTTTTTGGCTACCGTCTCACCCACAAATCGAATCCCCAATGCAAAGAGCACTTTCTCAAAAGGAACAGCCCGGGATGCAGCGATACCCTCTAATAGATTGTTTACGGATTTTTCGGCCATTCGCTCCAGGGGGAGCAATGCTTCCCGGGTCAGTTCGTACAGGTCGGCATAATTTCGGATAAGTCCCTGTTGAAAAAGCAATTCCACCGTTTCCCCTCCCATGCCCTCAATATCCATGGCTTTACGGGAAATAAAATGTTGTATACGTCCCGTAATCTGGGGCGGGCATCCCGTATCATTAGGGCAAAAATGAAGTGCTTCTCCCTCCTCCCGAACCAAAGGGGTGTGACATTCGGGGCATTCCGTAATATAGGCCACCGGCTGGCTGTCCTCAGGGCGTTGACTGTAATCGACGGCGGTGATTTTTGGGATGATCTCCCCTCCCTTCTCAACAAATACCATATCGCCTTCCCGCACATCGAGCTTCGCAATCTGATCGGCATTATGCAGGCTGGCACGCTTAACCGTAGTTCCTGCCAGTAAAACAGGCTCTAAATTTGCCACAGGGGTAATGGCTCCCGTCCTGCCGACCTGGTAGCTGATATACTTCAGCTTTGTGAGCGCCTGTTCAGACTTAAACTTATACGCTATAGCCCATCTGGGAGATTTTGAGGTATACCCCAATTCCTCCTGAAAGCGCATTTCATTGACTTTTATGACCACCCCATCTGTTTCATAGGGCAACTCATTGCGATTGACATCCCAATATTCCAAAAACTTCAGGACCTCCTCCATCGACTTAAAGACACGGGCTGTATCTGGGACTTTAAACCCGAGCGCCCGGGCGGTTTCCAAAAATTCGCCCTGGGAACCAAGCGACAGTGCAGGGCCGGCAATCCCGTAAATAAGACAATCCAATGGGCGTTCCGCAACCATACTGCTATCCTGTAACTTTAAACTCCCGGAAGCCGTGTTTCTTGGGTTCATATAGGGGTCTTCTCCATTTTCGACGCGCTCCCTGTTCATTTTGGCAAAGCCTTCCAGAGGCAGGACAATCTCACCCCTGAATTCATATCTCCCGGGAAATGGCTTTTTAAGCCTCAAAGGGACAGAGCGGATCGTTCTGACATTGGTTGTTATTTCGTCCCCCTGTACCCCGTCTCCGCGGGTAACTGCCCGGAGCAGTAGCCCATCCTCATAGGTCAGGCTAATGGAAGCCCCATCGTATTTCAGCTCACAGGTGTAACTGAGTTCGACCTGCCCCAACAGGCGCTGTAAACGCCTTTCCCATTCGATTAATTCTTCCGTGGAATACGAATTATCCAACGAATACATAGGCGTGTCATGGCGAACGGTTTCGAAATTTTTGGTGACCCCGCCACCTACGCGCTGGGTTGGGGATGTGGGGTCATAGAACTCGGGGTGTTCGGCCTCAAGAACCTGGAGTCGCTTGAGTTTCATGTCAAATTCAAAATCACTTATCTGGGGCTGATCAAGAACATAATACCTGTAATTGTGCTCCTGAAGTTCCTTTCGCAAGGATTCGATTTCCGCTGCTACCTTGGTCATGAGTTTTTACTTTATAATCCGGATGAACCCGGGGGTATGCTGTTCCATTTCGCCCGGACAAACCTGTTTTTATCAAAAATATCCTTTTTTACCTCTGCGCTTATAAACCCTCTGCCTTCCAATAGCGCTTTTACAGCTTCTGCGTAATCCCGATGCGTCTCCAGATAGATCCACCCCTGGTTTTTTAAATGAATCCCGGCAAAATCACAGAGATACCTGTAAAACATTAACGGATCCTCATCGGGCACAAAAAGCGCCAAATGCGGCTCGGAAGCCGTCACGTGAAGATGCATTGTTTCGGCTTCACTTTCGGGAACATAAGGCGGGTTGGATACAATGGCATCCATTTTTGGCAGTTCAGATTCCGGGTGCCGAAGGTCATCTTTAAGGAATGTAATTTCTAGGTTTTGCGCCTCTGCATTTAACCGGGCTACCTTCAGGGCAGCGTCGGATATATCAATCCCATATACCTTTGCGTCAGGGAGATACCTTTTTAAACCTAAAGCGATACAACCACTCCCCGTGCCCGCATCGAGCATGGACAAAGTCGAAGGATGTTCCCTGAAAGAAGTTTCCACCCATGCGACCAGTTCAGCAGTCTCGGGTCTGGGAATCAATACATCGGGGGTTACCAGAAGATTCATGTCCATGAAGTAGGCCTGCCCCATGATTTGTTGTACCGGACGATGCTTACTCAGATCATCCAGTGCCCGCAGGAGCGTAACAGCCTCTGAACTGCTGATTTTTTTGGCGGGTTCCATCGCGAGAATCGTCTTTGGGAAGGCAAAATAATGCGCGATAAGCAGGTGAAAGATGGACTCTATTTCCTCCGGGGGATACGCCTGAGCGAGTTCAGTTCGAAAGCGATTTCGAATCTCTTTAAGATACTCCTGTTTCATTCGCCGTTAAGGGGTTTTGACATCCAGACATTACAGACCGTATGTCCGGTATCCCCCATGGGGGTCTCCAAATACTGAAATCCAAACCGCTTATAAAGGGACTGTGCGGCCATCATATACCGCATGGTTTCCAGATAACATACTTCGTACCCGAAGGCACTGGCCTGCTCAAGAGCCATTTGCAGAATCCGCTCTCCCCATCCCTGTCCGCGTATTTCCTTCCTGAAATACATTTTTTGCAATTCGCATACCCTGTGGTCCCCGTTTTCCAGAGGAGAAAGGCCACCACCGCCCCAGAGCTCCTCCCCGTCGGTTAAGACCCAATATACAGATCTGGGAGCCTGATAGTACGTATAGAGTGCCTCCATGGAAGTATCCGTGAACGCACTACCTTTTCTCGGGACTTCAAATTCGACAAGGACCTGCCTTATAATCTCTGCAATGAGTGGACCATCTTCGGGTAATATCGGGCGAATACGAACCTTGGAGGGAATCATTTTCTATGTGCTATTTTTACCGTGTGAAGATACATGAAAAATACCTTCTACGCTGCCTTCAAATCGCTGGAAATGGCTTGGGGTCCACAGCTCCAAACCCAATGGTGGGGGCCGTAATCACGTATAATGACCGCATTATTGGGGAGGGATTTACGAGTCCTTTCGGAGGCCCTCATGCCGAAGTCAGGGCTATTGATTCGGTTCGCGACAAGTCCCTGCTGCCTAAATCCACACTCTATGTAACCCTCGAACCCTGCTGTCATTTCGGAAAAACCCCACCCTGTACTGATGCGATTCTCGCCTCAGGCATCCCAAGGATTGTAATCGGTCTAAAGGACCCGCATGACAAAGTGGGTGGAAAAGGGATTGCTGTCCTGGAAAATGCAGGATGTGAGGTTATTACCGGAATACTGAAAAAAGAATGCAGAGAGCACCATCGTCGTTTTCTGACCTTTCATGAAAAAAAGCGCCCCTACATTATCCTTAAATGGGCACAGAGTGCTGATGGATATATGGCTCCCGATCCCTCCGTCAGGACAGCCCGACCTGAGCCGTACTGGATCTCCAGCGCAATTTCCCGTCAATTGGCGCATAAGTGGCGAAGTGAGGAAGCCGCCATCCTCGTGGGTACCCGAACAGCCCTGGAGGACAACCCAACACTAGATACCCGTCTGTGGAAGGGATCCAATCCCTTGCGTGTTCTGATAGATCGAAAATGCAGCGTGCCCCGGGACTACCGTATTCTGGATGGTAAAATCAAAACATTGGTGTTCTGTACTGAAAAGAATGCTCCGCAAAACACCGAAGGTATTTTATACCGCACAGTTTCAGGGGGAGAGCCCCTGATCCCCCTTCTTCTTACAACGCTTTGGGAGGAACAACTGCAGAGCGTCATTGTGGAAGGTGGAGCCAAAACCCTTAACAGCTTTTTGGGTTCCGGATACTGGGATGAGATCCGAATCATCACGAGCCCGGTCCATTTAAAAAACGGACTGGTCGCTCCAAAAATAACTACAAAGCCCAGATACGACTTTAAGTCCGGTCGTGATCTGGTCCAAATCTTCAGAAATGATTGAGAATATAATATTCGATTTTGGCGGCGTCTTCATCAATCTGGATGCTGAGGCCGTACCCAGGGGCCTCAGGAATTTTGGCGTGGATTTTCCGGAACCTGAACTGATTGCCCTGAGTCAGCAATATGAAAAAGGGGTTATAAATTCGGAAGCCTTCCTAAGAGGTGTGAATCGATGCATCCCCGGCAGCCACACTGAAGACATCCGGACAATCTGGAATCAAATGATCGCCGACTTCCCCGAAGAACGACTCGAATTCCTCAAAGATCTCAAAGAATCCGGGCAATACAGAATGTTTCTACTCAGCAATACGAATGCCCTGCATATCGAACATGTAAAACAAACAATGGGCATGGCGTCTTATAATCAGTTTTACAGCTGTTTTGACTCCTTTTATTTATCACACGAAATTGGCATGCGTAAACCCGACCGAAAAATATTTTCTTTTGTCCTGGATGAAAACGGATTAAACCCTGCGCATACACTCTTTATCGATGATACAGAAGAGCACACCCTCAGCGCCTCCCAATTGGGCATTAAGACGTGGCATCTCGATATTAAAAGGGAAAGTATCCTCGAATTGCCAAACCGAATGGATTAAAACAATGTGGGACCTCATATGGAGTATTTGTTGCTCCAGTATCATTTTTGTTGTTTTCAAACTCTTCGACACCTACGGGGTGGACACCTTCCGGGCCATTATCGTAAACTATTTCACGGCCCTAGGGGTCGGTCTGCTGGTCTATCAGCAGCCTGTGTTCCTTCAGGAACTACCACAAAAACCCTGGTTTGCAGGGGCATTGCTATTGGGGTCCTTTTTTATTCTCATTTTTAACCTAATGGCCCTGACCTCCCAGAGAATGGGAGTTTCCGTGGCCTCCGTCGCCACTAAGATGTCTTTGGTGATTCCTGTGGTCGCCGGGATCGCCCTGTACAAAGAACAAATCAGCCCGGTACAGGCAACAGGCATCACTTTAGCCCTTGCTGCCGTATATTTTACATCCATGAAATCCGGGGGTCGGGGTATCAGGAAGGAGCTCCGGGCATTGATTTTACCCGCCCTGGTTTTTCTGGGTTCCGGAGTGATCGATACCAGCATTAAATACCTGCAACACACCCGAATCCCACAGGTGGAATATCCGCTTTTTTCCGCACTGGTCTTCGGTTTTGCGGGGACAACCGGTATCCTGTTGCTGTTCTTTAAAAAACCTAAAGGTGCAACACGGTTCAATGGCGTGACTATTTTGGGAGGAATAGCCCTTGGCGTGCCAAATTTCTTTTCCATTTATTTCCTTTTACGCGCCTTGCAATTCGAGGGTCTGAACAGCGCCTCGATCTTTACCCTGAACAATGTGGCTATAGTCATGCTCACTACCCTGGCCGGAATTGTCTTTTTCAAAGAAAAGTTGAGCCTTAAGAACTGGATGGGTATTTTCCTTGCTGTAATCAGCATATTGTTAATCAGCTTATTCTGACGTCGAACCGCATGAAAAACTTTAAAACAATTTCAGCGCCTGCAGGACCTTTTCTGCTCCGGGAGAAAAAGAGCAAATTCTTGGGATTCGCCTTTCCTGTTTCCTCGGTTTCCGAGGCTGAGTTACGACTTGAAACACTGCATAAAGACTACTCAGATGCCTCTCACCTTTGCTATGCATACCGCATTGGGGTTGAGGATGTCCAGTTGAGGATGAATGATGACGGGGAACCCGCATACACTGCCGGGAGTCCTATTAGTGGGCAGATAAATGCTTTTGAACTCTACAACATCCTGGTTTGCGTGGTTCGCTATTACGGCGGCACTAAATTGGGTGCGAGTGGCCTTACCCAGGCCTATAGGGAAGCCGCAAGAGGCGTCCTGGAACTCGCCCCGGTGATCCTGAAGAAAGCAGGTTGTTTGCTCAGACTAGAATTCGATTATCCCAGCCTCGACGAGGTCATGGGATTTATTTCCCAAAACCGGTTAGAGATCAAAAAACAGGAAATGGGGCTGGATTGTATACTGGAACTCATTGTGAAAAAGGAAAAGAGCGAAACCTTGGTGCAACGGCTGAAAACGATCAATGGGGTCCGCTTAAGTAAAAAAGACGTGTACATTTAATTCTGCAGCACTTTCTGCAGAATGTAATCGGGGCACCTGACGGGTCTTCTGGTTTCAGAATTCAAAAAGGCGAGATCCGTCTGAGCCGTTGCCAAAATTTCCCCATTTTCGCCCTCAATTTCATAGTCAAATGAGATACGGACGGTAGGTATATTCCTGAGATGGGTTCGAATCGTGATAACCTGGTCGTAAACAGCTGGTTTTTTGTATTGTATAGCGATGGAAGTTACCGGGAGAATGTAGCCGGTTTCTTCCATGTTTTTGTAGGATATTCCGAGGGCCCTCAACCACTCAACCCTTCCCAACTCCAGGTATTGCGGGTAATTCCCGTGGTATACCACTCCCATCTGGTCTGTTTCGCCATAGCGAATTCTGATTGAAATCTCGTGAGAATGCATAAAAACTGGTTGAAAAACAGTATATTTAAAAAGAGGGTCGAAGCGCGCTGAACTTGCAAAAAAAAAAGCAGAATTTCAACCCCGTTTGTATTTTTTTTTTAGGTTTTTTGTTCACATATTTGTCTCTCTCAATAAGGACAGAATTTCTGTCTTTTTTTTTACCGATTAACGATTACCTAACCAAGATATAAGACTTCCATTTAAAATGAGTGTTACCGCGCGTTCCGTATGGGATAATTGTTTAACCTTTATTAAGGACAACATACAACCGCAGGCATTCAAAACGTGGTTTGATCCTATTAAACCTGTTCGCCTCACCGACAAGTCCCTGAGCATCCAGGTACCGAGTAAATTCTTTTATGAGTGGCTGGAAGAGCACTACATCACTTTGTTGAAGGTGGCCCTTACCAGAGAACTGGGCGAAGGCGCTAAACTGGTCTACGTCATAAAAATGGAAAACACTTACGGGAACCGGGAGCCGTTTACCGAAAAGATCCCGAGTTCGAACCGCGGGCAGATGACCCCTCAGGAAATGGATGTTCCGATCAAATCCAAGAATCCACAATTGAAAAACCCTTTTGTGATTCCGGGCATCCGTAACATCAAGATTGAATCCCAGTTAAACCCCAATTACAATTTCGAAAATTTCCTGGAAGGAGATTCAAACCGATTAGCCCGTTCAGCCGGGATGGCTGTTGCCAATAAACCGGGAGGAACATCCTTTAACCCCCTCCTGATCTTTGGGGGCGTCGGCCTTGGAAAAACGCATCTCGCCCATGCCATTGGGGTAGAGATCAAAGACAAATACCCGGATAGGACCGTACTCTATATCTCCGCCGAGAAATTTACCCAGCAATACATCGAATCGGTAAAAAAGAATACCCGGAACGACTTTATTCACTTTTATCAACTCATCGATGTGTTGTTGATCGATGATGTACAGTTCCTTTCGGGCAAATCAGGAACCCAGGACGTATTTTTTCATATTTTCAACCACCTGCATCAAAACGGGAAGCAGGTCATTCTCACCTCCGATAAAGCTCCTGTCGATATGCAGGATATCGAACAACGGCTGCTTTCGCGATTTAAATGGGGGCTATCTGCAGAACTACAAACCCCTGATTACGAAACCCGTGTCTCGATTCTGAAGAACAAGCTCTACCGGGACGGTGTCGAGATGCCAGAAGAAATCATCGATTACGTCGCCAAGCACATCAAAACGAATATCCGGGAGTTGGAAGGTGCCATTATTTCACTCATCGCCCAATCCTCTTTTAATAAAAAAGAAGTCACCCTGGACCTTGCTCAAAAGGTCGTTGAGAAATTCGTCAAAAACACCAAAAGGGAAGTTTCCATTGATTACATACAAAAGGTCGTCTCTGATTATTTTGAGATGGATGTCGCAACCCTGCAATCCAAAACCAGGAAACGCCACATCGTACAGGCCCGGCAACTTGCGATGTATTTTGCCAAAAAATACACCAAAGCTTCCTTGGCCAGTATCGGTTCTCAAATAGGGAAACGCGATCACGCAACAGTGCTTCACGCCTGTAAGACCGTAGATAACCTGGCGGAAACAGATAAGCAGTTCCGCAAGTATATCGATGACCTCACTAAAAAATTTTCCTGACCGATTATGCCTGTTAGGGTTTTAATGGTTTGTCTGGGAAATATTTGCCGCTCACCCCTTGCTGAGGGAATTCTCTCATCCAAAGTAAATCCTTCTGAAATAACTGTCGATTCGGCGGGTACTGCCGGGTATCATGTCGGGAACCCACCTGATCCGCGCTCTATTGAAACCGCAGCCTTGCAGAACATAGACATTAGCCGGCAAAAATGCAGGCGTTTTTCTCAGGCAGATTTTGATAATTTTGATTATATTTTTGCGATGGATAGGGAAAATCTGATGCATTTGCAGGATATGGCGCGAAATGAATCGGAGTTAAAGAAACTTCACCTGTTGCTCGAACTGGCTGAAATGCCGGAGCAGGAAGTGCCCGACCCCTACTACGGCGGGGATTCGGGTTTTCAGGAAGTCTTCCGACTGCTGGACAGGGCAACGGACCAGATCCTCCCAATCCTCTCCAGACATTAGAACCCTATGAAATCAAATCCCACAGAATTTGGGAAGCTCTTCCTGATCCCGACAACACTGGGGTTGACAGAACCCCTTGAAGTCCTGCCGTTGACCATTAAACGGACTATTGAACAAATTGATCACTTTATCGTAGAGAACGAAAAGACAGCGCGCAGGTTTATCAAAAAAATAACGCCTCGCAAAACCCAGTCCCTGCTTCAGATATTCCTGCTTAATAAATTTACCGAAGCTGAAGCCCTGCCGGGGTACCTGACCCCGTGTTTAGAGGGCAAACCGGTCGGAGTTTTATCTGAGGCGGGATGTCCGGCAATTGCGGATCCCGGGGCAATGATCGTAAAGCTCGCCCATGAGAAGGGTATACAGGTCGTACCTATGGTAGGACCTTCCTCCATTATCCTGGCACTAATGGCCAGTGGCCTGAATGGACAAAATTTCGCTTTTAACGGCTATTTACCCATAGATTCAGGGGAACGCAAAAAAGCCATTAAACAACTGGAAAAAAGATCCCGGGAACTCGGGCAAACCCAGCTCTTTATGGAGACACCTTATCGGAACGACAAACTGGTACAGGAACTGCTCAAAACCCTCCACGGAAAAACCAGGCTCTGTATTGCGGCAGACATCACATTGAAAACGGAATGGATCCGGACTCATGAAGCAAGTCAATGGATGGGCAAACTACCAGAACTCAACAAACGCCCGGCCATCTTTGCCATACAGGCATAATGCGATTATCGCTTAATTTACACGTGGATTTCGTCTGGGCAGGATGGACGAGGTGTCGTACCCTTTAAATTTACCCATATAATGCGAAATGGTGGTTCCATAGGCATCGGCTAAATCGTGTGCTCCCCAACTGCGCAGGTATTTTCTCACGTTTCCCGGTCCCGCGAGATGTGCAGCGGCAAGTATTCCGGACTCGGTGATTTCAACCCCTTTGATTTTCTTACCCACAAATCGCGGGATATCCCTGCGGAGAATCCACTTATTTCGCGAGAGGTTGGTTACAAAAACACGCTCTTGCAATGCAGGGTTTTTCAGGAACTTTGTGGCATTGTATACGCCCATCAGTTGAAGGGTACCTATTCCAAATTGATATTTTCCGAGGTATCCCAGGGTATTGGTTATAAAGTAATCTCCACTGGATTCTTTAAAGGCCAGAGCCTCTCTGAAGCCGATCACTGAGGTTCCCAAAAAAGGAGGTTGAATCCATTCTTTTGGCGTATCAGCTGGCAAAGCGGGATAAATTACGTGAAGTGTTTCTTTGATCAGAAGCTTTTCCGGAACCCTTACGATAACCTCTGTCCGCGATTCCGAACTGAAGCTTGTAAAGAGTAAAATCATGATCAAAGGACTGATTAAACGAATCCTCTTTTTCATATAGCTCGTTTCAAAAGACTTAGGGATTTCAACAAATCCTGCTTATAGTTCTCCGGACAAAGATATACCGGCCATCGTGTGCATTCCCCAAAATTGTCTTAAAACGTCAGAAATTTCGGATAAAAAGCAGGAAATAACCTTAAATGTGCTTATCGTCGGATTTTTTGAGCATTTAGCCATCGGACGTATTGCTCCTTATTGCGGTTGTGCTGTGAAAGTGTTTCCGCAAACTTGTGATACCCAAAGTTTTCGGTATCAGCCACAAAATATAAGTACCTGTGAGTTTCGGGGTCCAGCACCGCCTCGACAGCCGAAATATCAGGCATGGCAATGGGCCCCGGAGGAATCCCGGGATACTTATAGGTATTATAGGGAGAATTAATTTCGAGATCCCGGTAAAGAACCCGCTTGATTATCGTATCGAAATTCCCGGTTTCTTTTTTAATTGCGAAGATGACCGTTGGATCTGCCTGCAACAACATCCCCTTTTTCAGGCGGTTCAGATAGACCCCGGCAACCCTGGGCCGCTCATCCGGTTTGGCGGTTTCTTTGTGCACAATGGCAGCCAGGGCGATAACCTGTTCAGGGCTCAGACCGAGGGAACGGGCCTTTTCCTGTCGGGCATCTGACCAGAATTTCTTGTACTCTTCCAGCATTCGATCGCGAAACTCTACTGCCGTGGTATTCCAATAAAACTCGTAACTGTTTGGTATGTAAGGCAATATTGCCTGATCGGCACTCCAGCCCTGGGCTTCCAAAAATCGTGGGTCGGAAAAGGCTTCCAGCAGCTCCAGACTATCTGCCTCGAGCTGGGAGGCAATGCGTCCGGCGAGCAGAGACGGACGCTCCTGATTATTGAAGGAAACGCGAACAGGGATATTGCCGCTCCTCAATGCATTGACAATATCATTATTATTCATCCCGCTGGAAATGGCGTACTTCCCACCTTTTACGTTTTCGACATATCGCTTTCTTTCAGCGGCTGTTTCAAAGGTCGATATGTCCTTTAAAAGCGGTTCAAGCTGCTGTTTTACCTCCTCGAAATCAGCATCGGAGGGAATATACACAAAAGCCTTATCATTATTGAAAGAGGTATTGGATATAAATAACGTCCTGTAGACCATGGCAGAAAAAAGGCCTCCAAGTAACAGTCCGAGAATAACAACAGTGAGCAGAATACGCTTAATATACATCTGTCCTTATTTTTTGAAATAGCAATTCATCTTTAAATCCTTGGGAGGTCCGCAACCAGTCTTTCCGGACCCCATTCTGCTGAAACCCCAACTTCTCGAACAAATGAATGCTTCGGGAATTATCGGCAGATACCCCGGCATACAACTGGTGTAGGTCCAAAACCTGAAAGGCGTATTCACAAAGCAATGAAAGGGCTTCTGCACCAAATCCGCGATCCCTGTTGCCGGGTTGCGAAATTACAATCCCGATCCCAGCACGTAAATTCCTCGGGTCAAAATCATATAAATCGATAAGTCCAATATGGGGTTCTGAATCTGAGCAAATAACCAGGCGAAGTTGCTTGGCCTGGTAGATATCGCAATGCGCCCTATCCAAATAATCCTTGAGTACTTTTTTCGAATACGGGGCCAGGGTACCGCTGATTTCCCAAATATCCGTATCGTTTTCCAGAGAGTATAAATACTCGAGATCATCCGGCTCCAGAGCCCGAAGGGCAATATGCGCTCCCTTTAGCAATTTCATGACACACTCCCTTTAAACACCTGTTCCGCCGGGCCTTCCAGCCAGATATCCGAATATACCGCTCCTTCTTTTGTAAAACAAACCCTCAGGTTTCCACCTTTGGTCTCAAGGATCGCCTCGGACCCTGAGGCGCGTCCCAACTCGTGCATCGCAATGGCAACCGCGGTAACACCGGTCCCACAGGAATACGTTTCACTTTCCACGCCCCGTTCGTAGGTCCGGACTTCGAAATGTCCGGATTCCAATGGGTTCACAAAATTAATATTGCTTCCTTTTTCGCCGTAAAGGCCATACCGCAGACGCTTTCCTTCCTTCTCTGCATCCAGGGTCTCCCAGTCTTCCCAAAGTTGAACGTGATGGGGTGAGCCTGTGTCCAGAAAAAGATATTTCGGTTTAACGTGGATTTGAGATACGTCCTGCATCTGAAGCGCTACTACATCCCCGGAGATACGGGCCCTATGAACACCATCGAAAGCCACAAAACTGCAGTGTGTATCTATGATTCCCAAATATTTTGCAAACGCCACGATACACCGGCCTCCATTGCCACACATACTGCCCTCCCGCCCATCGGCGTTGTAATATACCATGCGAAAATCTGTCGAATTGTCAGTTTCGAGCAGGATCAATCCGTCAGCTCCGATACCAAATCGGCGATGGCAGAGGCGTTCAATAGTTTTGGTATCGTTTTTGGGGAAAAAATCATGGCGGTTGTCCACCATTATAAAGTCGTTGCCTGTGGCCTGATATTTACAAAAGGTCAGTTGCATAAGCGCAAAGATACACTTTAATCGGAGCCGGACTCCCGTTAAAATGTCGTTAAACGAAAATCAGAACGAACGAAAAACTGTTAAATTTAAACTTCAAAATGCACAAGAACATGAGACGTATAGGAGGTTTATTTGTAGTCGCCGTCCTGGCGGGAGTTTTTACCCTGGGAGCTTATAAAACATTTTTTGAGAAATCCCAGCCGCTGACTTACCAGAATGAAGAACAGCCGGTTTTCCAGACGAGTTCATATACCACAGCAACAGGAGCACCCCTTAGTGAAGTTGATTTCACGAATGCGGCTGAGAAAACCGTAAATGCTGTGGTGCACGTAAAAAATATCACCATCAGCAGGGGTCCGGGAAGCCTTATGGAATTCTTTTACGGGTATCAGGAACGGGCCACACCTCAAGTGGGAACCGGATCCGGTGTCATCATTTCCCCCGACGGGTACATTGTCACCAACAACCACGTAATTGCAAAGGCCACGCAGCTAAGCGTTACAATGAACAACAATAAGACCTATGAGGCCACCGTGGTTGGAACAGATCCCACCTCTGATATCGCCTTAATCAAAGTGGATACTGAAGATCCACTACCCTATTTGGTCTTTGGGGACTCCGACAATATAAGAATCGGGGAATGGGTCCTCGCCGTGGGCAATCCATTTAACCTGACCTCCACGGTTACGGCCGGGATTGTTAGTGCCAAAGCCAGGAACCTGGGAAGAAATCAATCCTTTATACAGACAGATGCCGCAGTTAATCCCGGCAACAGTGGGGGTGCCCTTGTGAATACAAACGGGGAGTTGGTGGGGATTAACACAGCAATCACCTCTCAAACAGGGGCTTATATCGGTTATTCTTTCGCCGTTCCCAGCAATATCGCCCGAAAAATCGTCCAGGATCTGCTGGAATACGGTGATGTGATCAAAGGGGTGATCGGTATCCGCACTGTAGATCCAAACTCAGAATACGCCCGGGAAAATGGGATCGATCAGGTGGATGGGGTATTCATCGGCGAAGTCGAGGAAGATTCCGGGGCTGAGACAGCAGGCCTCAGAAATGGAGACATCATCAAACAGGTAGACGATATCCAGGTCCGTAAGTTTGCGGATCTTACAGGGTATATTGCAACCAAGAGTCCCGGGGATCAGGTGGATGTACAACTGGTAAGGGGTGGTGAAATGATGGTAGTTCCCGTGGAGGTTCGCGAGAGACAGACCATGCAATTGCCGCTCCTGGGTTTCACAATCAAAAACCTGACGGAGGAAGACATGAAAACATACGACATCAAACAAGGTGTTAAAATTATCGATGTTCCTGAAAACTCGCGTAAATACGGCCTTGAAGGTAAAGTAATCCTCGAAGTAGACGGGCAGGAAATCAGGGACATCAAAGATGCCCGGAAATACTTCAGCAACATCTCGCGGTTCGGGCAGACTAGCATTACCCTTAAGAACGCAAATGGAGAACGCGAAAGGGTCATTTTCCAATAAAGTTAATCGGTATTTCGATGTAAAGCCCACCCGAAACGGTGGGCTTTTATTATACGATTTCCTATGGCGAAAACGTTTGATTGTATAGTTTTGCAAAAGATTTAAAATAACCCTTACCAATGAGCCACAACAGCACCTATGAGAAGGAGCTTGCCTTCCAGGCCGACAGGCGAAAAGCCACCACTGAATTCATAAAAATCATAAGCGACCTTTGGTATGACAAGGCGATTGAGGTGGTTTTGTTCCGGAATCAGGTAATCGATAAGAATGTCAGCGACATCATCAATTTGCACGAGTACGCCGGACAATTTGTTCAAAAACCCATTTCAATTTTTGATTCGGTTGAATTACTCCGCGCGATCAACGACATTAAACTACCGCCCTCAAAGCTGGACATAGGAAAACTGACCTATGAGTATCATACAGAGGAGGAAAATACGTATCACAACGTAAAGTCCTTCGTTCTGGACAAACTCAGGGATGCCGATTCCTATCCGGCAATTGAACCCAAGGATGTTGTGCTTTATGGTTTCGGCAGGATCGGGAGATTACTGGCCAGGGAACTTATGGCTAAAACCGGCAAAGGGAATCAGCTCCGGCTCCGAGCCATAGTCACCCGGGGGCAATTAACCCCTGAGATACTCGAAAAAAGAGCTGCCCTCTTACGGACGGATTCGGTGCATGGAGAATTCAGCGGTACCGTAGAGGTGGATGCCCAAAATCACTTGCTCCTGATCAATGGAACCAGCGTGCATCTGATTTCCGCGGATAATCCTGAGGATATTGATTATTCGAAATTCGGAATTTCTGATGCCCTCGTTATTGACAATACTGGAGCTTTCCGGGATGAGAAAGCACTGGGCAGGCATTTAAAGGCCAAAGGGATCTCGAAGGTGCTCCTTACCGCCCCGGGCAAGAATATTCCCAATATAGTACACGGGGTGAATCACAGAGAATTCGATCCGGATCAGGTCGACATCTATTCAGCCGCTTCCTGCACCACAAACGCCATTACCCCTCTTTTGAAAGTAGTAGAGGATTCCCTGGGTATCGTTAAAGGGCACATCGAGACCATACACGCCTATACCAACGACCAGAACCTCGTAGATAATATACATTCCAAATACCGCAGGGGCCGGGCCGCAGCGCTGAATATGGTAGTTACCGAGACAGGGGCCGGAAAAGCTGTCGCTAAGGCATTACCGGTATTAACGGGAAAGCTCACCTCGAATGCCATTCGGGTTCCCGTGCCGAATGGTTCCCTGGCCATCCTCAATCTCGAACTCAACAGTACAACGACTCCCGAAGGCATCAATACCATTGTAAAAAAATATGCCCTGGAAGGAGATCTGGTCGAACAGATCAAATACTCCCTCAGCAACGAACTCGTCTCTTCCGATATCGTTGGAACTTCCGCCCCGGCTATTTACGACAGTAAAGCCACTATCGTATCCCCGGACGGCCGGAGTATCGTTCTGTATATATGGTACGACAATGAATTTGGATATGCGCATCAGGTGATACGACTCTCAAAATATATCGCAAAAGTCCGACGTTTTACCTATTATTAGGATGTATGGCCTGTTTTTATATGTTTTGATCGGGGTTGGGCCCTGAAAGCGTGTTGCTTGTTTTTTTTAAAATTCCATAATATTAAAGTACTTTAGTCACTTCTTAAACCATTTTACACCAAAGAACAATCTCAAATGAGGCTACTTAAAACAATTTTTCTCGGCCTTGCGTTATGTGCAGGTAGCATGCTCTGGGCTCAGGAAGAAGAACAGGAAAACTCTCTGGAGGGCGGAACCATAGAAAGCCAATTTGAATTCCTTTACAGGAAATCCGGGAATTATAATGCGGAAGGAAGAAGGTATGAAGTAGTTCGAAGGATACAGCTCGACAAAATCAGGGACAATATTTTAGATAGCCTGAACAAGGGGCGTGCAGAAGCCAGGGAACTCAATGCCACCATCGCCCGGCAGGAAGGTACCATTGAAGACCTCAATGGAAAGCTCGAAAATACGACCAATCAATTGGCGGATATCACCGCCGAAAAAGATAGTATGTCTTTGATTGGTATGCAGGTATCCAAAATCACCTACAACCTGGTTTTATGGACCATTATCGGAGGTTTACTGCTCTTCCTGTTGTTGTTTATCTACAAATACAGAAGAAGTAATGTCCTCACCCAGGAAGCCAAGGTGAAACTCTCCGATGTGGAAAGTGAATACGAGGATCACCGTCGCAAAGCTCTGGAGCGGGAACAGAAAATAAGTCGTCAGCTGCAAGACGAGATCAACAAATATAAAAAGGGCAAGTAAGACTGCCTTTTTAGTTCTTCATGACTGTCCGGGAAGCGAGTAGAGCGGATTTGCCACAACTGGCAGAACTTATGGACGCCTACAGGGTGTTCTACGGAGCCGATTCGGATGTGGAAAAGGCCAGGGTGTTCATGCATGAGCGGCTTATTAAACAGGATTCCGTCATCTTCGTTATCCAAAATGACCATGCCTTACTGGGATTCACGCAATTGTACCCATCGTTTTCCAGTGTGAGTTTGAGGCCCCTTTATATTTTGAACGATTTGTTTGTGACCCCGGGTAAAAGGGGTACAGGACTTGGAGAGGCCTTATTGCGGCATGCACAGGGGTTTTGTCGTGAAAAAGGGGCTAAAGGACTTGCCCTGGAGACGGCAACGGACAACCCGGCCCAAAAACTCTACGAGCGATTGGGATGGAAAAAGGATGCCGGGGTATTTCATTACTTTTGGACCTCCTGAGAGTTCAGGAGTTCATAACCGTTCCTCATGCGAATTGATATTATCACCGTACTCCCCGAATTACTCGAAAGTCCCTTCGGCGCTTCGATTTTGAAACGCGCTATCGACAAGGGCCTCGTTGCGATTGGTTTACATAATCTCCGGGACTACGCTACCTCCCGATACAAACAGGTAGATGATTACGCCTTTGGAGGTGGAGCCGGGATGGTAATGATGCCGGAACCCCTGGATCGCTGTCTTGAGGATCTGACTTCCAAATGCACCTATGATGAGATCATCTATATGACTCCGGATGGCGAGACCCTGAACCAGTCCATGGCCAACCGCCTGTCCCTAAGCAAGAACCTCCTGATTATTTGCGGGCATTATAAGGGTATCGATCAGCGCATCCGGGACCTCTGGGTTACCCGGGAGATTTCAATCGGCGATTACGTTCTGTCCGGTGGTGAACTAGGTGCTGCTGTATTATGTGATGCCATAATCCGCCTTATTCCGGGAGTCCTCAATGATGAGACCTCTGCCTTAACCGATACATTCCAGGACAATCTATTGGCACCCCCGGTATACACGAGACCACGGGAATTTAAGGGAAAACACGTGCCTGAAGTATTGTTAAGCGGCAATTTCAAAAAAATTGAAGCCTGGCGGGAAGAACAGGCGCTTCTGAGAACGCGGCAGCGACGTCCGGATTTACTCCAGGACCCGCCCCCTGCAAAATCAGACTGATTTTCCTTGTGATTTGAGATTATTCAACTATTTTTGCACACGATTTTGGGTCAACCTCTGACGAGGTGCGTGAATGTTGGTCCGGATAAATTAAAAACAATACAATGGAATCCTTAGTAAGTTTTGTTGAAAACGAATTTGTAGTAAAAAATGATTTTCCGAATTTTTCTTCCGGAGATACCATCACCGTTTACTACGAGATCAAAGAAGGGGAAAAAACCCGGACGCAGTTCTTTCGCGGAGTGGTCATCCAAAGACGTGGCTCAGGTGCTACTGAAACCTTCACGATTCGAAAAATGAGTGGAACTGTTGGTGTAGAGCGGATCTTTCCGATCAATATGCCCGCCCTGCAGAAGATAGAAATTAACAAGCGTGGGAAAGTACGTCGTGCGCGAATCTATTACTTCCGCGGCCTCACTGGTAAGAAAGCGAGAATTAAAGAGATCCGGTCTTAGGAATAGATCGATACTAAAAAAAAGACCGGAGTTTTCACTCCGGTCTTTTTTTTTAGGCAGCTTCGTAATTGAGAAGCGTTTTACGAATGATTTCCACACATTCTTCCAATTGTTCCTCTGTCATCACAAGGGGAGGCGCAAAACGTATAATGTTACCATGAGTCGGTTTGGCCAGAAGACCATTCTCTTTTAAGGCCACACATATTTCCCAGGCAGTGGAGCTGTCCTCGGTGTCATTGATAACAATGGCATTCAAAAGCCCCTTCCCCCTAACGAGTTTTACCAGATTTGTTTCCTGTATTATTTCCTTCATTTTATCTCTGAAGATTTGCCCGAGCCGCTCGGCACGTTCAGCCAGACGTTCTTCCCGCACAACCTCAAGGGCGGCAACAGCCACAGCACATGCCAGGGGGTTGCCCCCAAAGGTGGAGCCGTGATTTCCCGGACGGATCACCTCCATGATTTCATCATTGGCCAGAACAGCTGAAACAGGAAAAACACCACCTGACAAGGCCTTGCCCAAAATAAGGATATCGGGTTTTACCTCCGGGGTCCCGGAACAATTCTTTTCGGGGCAATTGCAGTTTCCGCAACTGGCCAGTAAACGGCCCGTACGGGCAACCCCGGTCTGAACTTCATCGGCAATGAACAGAACGTCATTGGCCTTACATATTTTTTTAGCCTCCTTCAAATAATTTGCGTCGGGTACATATACCCCGGCCTCACCCTGTATAGGCTCAACCATAAATGCTGCAACGTCAGGGCCCATTACTTCTTCGAGGGCATTGAGATCGTTATATCTGATCGCAATGATCCCAGGTGTAAAGGGTCCGAAGTTCTCTGTGGCAATAGGGTCGTTGGATGCTGAAATTATGGAGATCGTGCGACCGTGAAAGTTGTTCTGACAAACCACTATTTTCGCCTTGTTCGCAGGAATGCCCTTTTTCTCATAACCCCACTTTCTGGCCAACTTCATCGCCGTTTCAACCGCTTCAGCCCCGGTATTCATGGGCAGCACCTTGTCAAATCCAAAATACTCGGTAATATACTTTTCGTAAGGCCCCAGCTGGTCGTTGTAAAACGCCCGTGAAGTAAGGGTAAGGTTTTCGGCCTGGGTTTTCAGGGCGCCGATGATTTTCGGATGGCAATGCCCCTGGTTTACTGCCGAATATGCAGATAAAAAATCGTAATACTTTTTCCCTTCCACATCCCATACATAAGCACCTTCACCCCGGCTTAAAACCACTGGGAGCGGGTGGTAATTCTGTGCGCCGTATCGCGCTTCAAGAGCCATAGCCTCCGCTGAACTGAGTTTTTCAATAACAGACATTCCTCAAAATTTTTAATTATTCAAATACAATTCCTGCTTTGGGAGAGAAATCATCCGCGAAGAGGCATAAATGTACGATTATTTGAAGGGTGTAAACAAAATTTTCAGGGCGAAATCCGCCCTATTCCCGACAGCCTGATTATCCGGTATTCGAGGATGACCTGTTAAGCGTTTCTATTGAACAAAACCCTTACTTTTGCCCCATGAGAAAAAGAAAGGTCAGGCCACACTTTGAAGACCTGAGAGTTATAGATGCGGGCTCCAAAGGAAAGGCTGTAGCAAAGGCTCCGGATGGGCGTATCGTCTTTATCAGCGGTGCCGTTCCGGGAGACTTGGTTTCAGTACAAACCACCCGAAAACGAAAAGGGTACTATGAGGGTTACGTAACCGCCATACAAGAAGCCTCTGAAGATCGGGTTACACCCAAATGTATCCATTTTGGCACCTGCGGAGGGTGTAAATGGCAAAACATGAGTTATGAAGCGCAGTTGAAATTCAAACAAAAGGAAGTTGTGGAGAATCTCCTGCGGATCGGAAAGCTCGATTTACCGGAGATCGATCCGATTTTACCGGCCCCCCAGCCTTTTTATTACCGCAATAAGATGGAATTTTCTTTTTCCAATAACCGCTGGCTGCAACCTGAAGAACTCGAAGAGGGTTACCCCGCGGGTAGCAGGAATGCCCTGGGGTTGCACATTCCGGGAATGTGGGATAAAATCCTGGATCTCAAGGAGTGCCATCTGATGGCTGATCCTGTCAATCAGATCCGCCTGGCCATTCGCGAATATGCCGATGCGAACGGACTTTCCTTTTTTGACCCCAGGAAGCAGGAAGGACTGCTTCGCACGCTGATGATCAGAAGTACATCCTCGGGCAGCCTGATGATTGTGCTTCAATTATTTGAGGAGGATCAAGCAGGCAGGGAACTCCTGCTCGATTACCTGCTTGATACATTTCCACAAATCTCATCCCTTTACTATACCGTCAACCAAAAAAAGAACGATACGATCTACGACCAGGAGCTCATAAGATATGCGGGGGCTTCCTGCATTTATGAGACAATGGAGGGGCTGCAATTTCAGATCACCCCCAAATCTTTTTATCAGACAAATAGTGAACAAGCCTACCAACTATACAGGAAAGTCCGGGAATTCGCCGGTCTTTCGGGTACAGAACTCGTTTACGACCTCTACACCGGGTTGGGTACCATTGCGCAGTTCGTCGCTCGGGAAGCGGGAAAAGTTGTCGGAATTGAAGCTGTCCCTGAAGCCGTTGAAGCGGCAAGGGAAAATGCTAAGGTCAACAATATCGGTAATGTCTCCTTTTACTCCGGGGATATGAAGGATCTGTTCAGTCGTGAATTCCTGGCGGAACACGGCCACCCGGAAGTGCTGATTACCGACCCTCCCAGAGACGGTATGCACAAAGACGTCATTGAGAGAATTCTTGAAATCACCCCATCACGAATCGTGTATGTGAGCTGCAACAGTGCCACTCAAGCCAGAGATCTGGCTTTGATGAAAGATGTATATGAAGTCGTAAGGGTTCAACCTGTGGATATGTTTCCGCAGACCCATCACGTTGAAAATATTGTACTTTTAAGACGGCGGAATAATCCGTAATTTACCCCCTTTATGCTTAAAGCAACTTTTCCTTTTTTTGGACGCACCATATGCATTCTAATGGTATGCAGTTTGTTATTGATGCTGCTAGGTGGATGCGAGAAAGATGATATTTGTGTGGATGGGGATACGCCTTTGTTGATCATCAAGTTTTTTGATGCTGAAAATCCGCTGGACGCCAAAAGTGTGAATCGCCTGAGGGTACTCGGTCTGGGTAAAGATGAGGCGGTGGATACATTTACGGATCGAAGCACTTTGGACTCCATTGCCATTCCCCTGCGTCCTGGAGAAACAGAGACGACCTTTATAATGATCCTCGATTCTCAAGATGATGAGGAACAGGAAATTGGTAATCCGGACACCGTTCGTTTCGATTATCAAACCCGTGAAGTCTTTATTTCCAGAGCGTGTGGCTTTGTTGCCCAATACGACGAGCTGGAGTCCCAATTACAGACCGGGTCCGAAAACTGGATACAGAATATTGAAGTGGAATATACTTCGGTACAAAACCTGGACAGTACGCATGTGTCGATCTTTCATTAAATTTTCACTACTCCTGGCACTGTTCTGCTCCTATACGGGTTTTGGACAAAAGAAGGTGCGGGATACCACGAAGAAATCGGAAATCTATGGTCTGCGGGTGGGGATTGATCTGAGCCGGCCCTTAATTTCAGTTTTTAAGGACGGATATCAGGGCCTGGAAATTGTGGGAGACTACCGACTAAGCAACCGCTGGTACCTGGCAGCCGAACTCGGAAATGAATCGAATGTTGTTGAAGAGGTCCTGGACAATGCCGATGGAAATAACCGGATTACAATTTATGAAATGAATCCCTCTGGAAGCTATATTAAGCTCGGGGCTGATTTCAATACCTATCAGAACTGGTTTGGCATGAACAACAGCATTATTGTGGGTGCGCGCTATGCCTTTTCTACCTTTAGCACTTCCCTGGACAAGTACAGCTTATTCGACAGTAACCGGTACTGGAATCCCGATACGTTTCCCCAGGGATCAGGAGCGTATTTAGGGGAATATTCGGGCCTGAATGCCTCCTGGCTCGAACTCTTGTTAGGGGTTAAAACAGAGCTCTTTGCAAATATTTACCTGGGAGCGAGTGTGCGGCTTGGAATTTTGGTTACAGATTCCGGTGCGGGCCCCTTTCCAAATGTCTGGATTCCCGGTTTCAACAAAAAAACAGACAACAGCAGGTTTGGAGTCGGATTTAATTACTCCATCAGTTATTTAATCCCCCTCTACCGGAAATCCCGGGAAAAGCCTGTGGAAATCACGGAATAACCCCTTTTATTTCGGGTTGTATTTTGCCTTTTTACTGCCCTCGTAAATTTCATAAAGGGCTAGCCTGGATTCAATACTTCCATTATAAAGCTTAATCTTCCTGGAAGGGCGCAGCCCTACATATTTCAGTGCTTCGAGATTGCCGGTAAACATCCATGCCCTTGTATTCTTATAGTGGCGCTTCAGGGTATTACCAAATTCTTTGTAGAAGGACTCTATAGCTACCGGAAGCCGCTCTCCATAGGGGGGGTTGCAGATCAGGTGAAGGGGGCCTGCCGATTCTTTTTCAGTCTTAAAGAAGTCCTGATGCGTCACCTCGATGTATTCGGATAAGTTTGCATTCTTGATGTTTTCAGATGCCTTTTGAACCGCTGAGGGCGCTTTGTCGAAGCCCTGGATTTTATAATGGAATTCCCGTGTTCTGGCGAGGCTGGCATCATGGATGGTTTTAAAAAGATCCGGGTCGTAATCCTTCCAGTTCTGGAAGCCAAAGTTTTCCCTGTTAATATTCGCCGGGATATTGCATGCGATCATGGCAGCTTCAATCAGCAAAGTGCCACTGCCACACATCGGGTCAAGAAGGTCACATTGCCCGCGCCATCCACTCAACAAGAGCAATCCCGCCCCAAGCACCTCATTTATAGGGGCTATATTGGTATCCGTTCGGTAACCCCGCCTATGCAAAGAGCTGCCCGAACTGTCCAGGGACAGGTGAATCGTATCACCCTGCAAATGGAGGTGTATTCGAACGTCCGGATCAGAAACCGAAACTGTGGGCCGTTCCCCTACCCGCTTTCTGAACTGATCCACTATGGCATCTTTTGATTTCTGAGATACAAAGAGGGAATTTGAAAAATGGTCGCTATGCATTACCGTATCCACGACAAAGGTCATTGAGGGATCCAGATATTTCTCCCAATTGACCTCCTGAATGGACGGGTATAGATCTTCCGGTCTGCGAATGCGAAAGGTCTGAATCGGTTTAAGAATTCGCAATGCGGTTCGAAGTGTGAGGTTTGCCTTGTACATAAAACCCAGATCGCCTTCAAAGAAAGCACAGCGTACCCCTTCCTTTACATTACCTGCCCCCAGTTTTCGCAATTCCTCGCTAAGGACAGATTCCATCCCGTAAAGGGTTTTGGCGATCATTTTAAAATTTTCTGCCATGGCATACGCATTTTGAACCCCAAAAATACACTAATTTTACAGGCGTATTTAATAAATGACACCTAACCAACCCTCCTTTCTCGTCCTTACCTTACCCGCCCTTGCAGTGGTTTTGAGCTTTGTAGTTCTAATCCTCTTTCCGGCCCTGCGATTGCGCAGCCATCGGCTGTTGCTATCCTTTAGCGGAGCCTTCCTTTTGGGAATCACGCTTTTTGAACTCTTCCCTGAGGTGTACAGGGATTTTGAAATGCGACAAGCCGGCGTGTTTATTGCCCTGGGGATCCTGCTCCAAATTGTTTTGGAATTTTTTTCAAGAGGTGCAGAACACGGACATTTGCACCACAAAGGGGAACAATCAGGGATTTCAGGAATACTTTTCCTGAGTCTTGGCATTCACGCTTTTCTCGAAGGAATCCCGCTGGTACAGAATCCGGATGTAGTCTGGGGGATTTCAATCCATAAAATACCGGTAGCCCTTATTTTTGGGAGTTTTCTCCTGGGTTCCGGAAAGACGCCAACTCAAAGCTGGGTCGTTGTTGTGATCTTCGCCCTCATGACGCCCCTGGGAGCTATATTCGGGAACCTGACCATGCTTCAAAACATATATCCTTATTTGCTCGCCCTGGTTATCGGAATGATCCTCCATGTATCGACCATTATATTGTTTGAAAGCTCAAAAGACCACGCTGTGAACCTCAAGCGATTCGGGGTCATTGTACTTGGAATGGTTCTGGCTTACCTCCTTTAGGTATTCTACGTTAATCGGGAACGACGTCAAGATAGACGAGAAGCCAGTGGCAAATAGCCCCGCCCAGAACAAAGAAGTGCCAGATCATGTGATTAAACGGGATCTTTCGAATGGCATAGAACAAAATTCCCAGGGTATAAAAGGCCCCTCCCGCGATTAAGAGTCTCTTGCCTGTCGGGCTTAACAACTCCATCAGATTTCCTATGTCGATCACAATCAACCATCCCATCAGGAGATAAAGCAGCAGTGAAAATATTTCAAACCGGCCTGTAAAAAAGATCTTCAGGACGGTGCCAAAGGCAGCCATTCCCCAAACAGCCCAGAACAGTGTCCATCCACTGGTATCCCTCAGGGTGATTAGGGCTACAGGAGTGTAGGTGCCTGCAATCAGAAAATAAATACTGATGTGATCCAGGATGCGAAGTTTCTTTTTAATTCTTGGGTCGGCAACGGCATGGTAGATCGTGGAGGCTGAAAAAAGCAAAATGATAGAAAGGCTGTAGACCCAAAGTGCCCAGCGCCCTGTAGGGTCCAGGTCCGACCCTTTTGAGACCAACATCACCGCACCCGCGATCCCCAGAAGAATTCCAAGGGCATGTGTCCCTGTATTCCAATATTCTTCTTCTTTATAGCTAAGGTTCCACATTCAGACCGAGTTCTGGAATTTGGTCACCCAAAGGTACGGCATGAAAGGGAATAGACAGCGTAAGGGCACCTATTTTGGCCACCCCCAAAGGTTCTTTTTGGTTCTTGGTTATAGGAATTCACTGAAGGCAGATAGGGCATCTGTAAAAGACACCTCAAAAGGGAGCTACTCCGGAAAATACCAAAATGGAATGTTTATGATCGTCCTGAGATAGACGCTATCCATGTCGTGATCCTTGCGACGTACCCTAAGTACATGCTTGCCCCGTGGAACATTACCCAGGTCTAGGAATGTTTCATACCCCAATTGTTTCTGGGTATTCTGGGTGTAGACAAATTCAGGTTTAAAATCCAGGCTATCAATGGTCAGCGTATACATATCCTCAAGGGTTTCAAGATATTTCTTCAGGCCATCGCGTTTTTTTGACCAACTGACGGTCCCCTCTGCAGTTGCAGAGAAAATACCCCTTTTATCTTCCTCGGGCTTAAGGTCTTCGTTAAAAAAGAAGACGTCATCCTCTACGCTGCTCCCATAGGCGACAAAAACATTAAGGAAAGGATCGGATATCACCTTGGAAGGTATGGCAGCCCGGTCCACAAAAGGAACATCCTGCTCAAGTGTATCGAAATAATTGGCCTTTCCCGCCGTATATGAATTGGTATTCATCTCATTGTCAATATAATTGGATGTGCTGAAACCTGTACCCGTCAAAAATGTCAGGCCCAGATAGAGCGGTATGACAATCCAGATCAGGCGTTTTCCAAACCGGGTGTCCAGGAAATTATAGACCATAGGTCGGTAAAGCACGGACAGGGTGAGGTATTTAAAGACCCAATAGAAGGGATAGTAAATCTTTGTGGTCCACTTCTTTCGTTTCAGCCAGCCCTGGGTCACAAAGTCTATAAATGTCAGTATCAGTCCAAGGCTGAGAAAGATAATCAGTGGTGGTGCCAACCAGGTTCTGGGCCACTCTGCAACATCTTCTTTGTCCAGCCACAATCCGATGAGCACAAAGCAAAAGGTAATCACCAGTAATCCCAGCAGGTAGAAAACCAGTAAAAAAGTTACGGCAAAAATGATACTGCAGTATTTCTCGAGGGTGGCCACGTAATTGTCAAAAGACCCTACCCTTTTCTGTAAGTGACGGGTAAATTTTTCACTGTAATTCAATTTATCATAGTCAATCTCACCGGAAACATATCGCAAACCGATAGCTCCAATCCACAAACCCCTCAAAATAACATGTGCAATCAGGTTTACCGTAATGATATACCAGGAAACCTTTAAACCCTGATAGAGCAGTATTGTATAAAAATTATCGTCATTTTCAGCCCTTAATGAAGCGAGTTCAATCGGCTCGATCACCATGAATAGCCCGTAAATCGCAAATCCTGAAATTATGAGCTCCAACTGCCAACTTTCCTGCTGAAGTATGTCCAGCCAATTCTTAAATTTCTTATCGTTCGGGTCGTGGCTCATTTTTTTAAGATCGGTGTCTTATTAAAGATAAAATAATATTCCAACCTGTTACACTTTGCCTGAAATCAGATGCGGGTTTTCAGGCCTTGCAGAATTTGTTTACACAGCTTAATTCTTTTGGTGAAGCCACCCTTACCCGATTTGCGGAGATTGCCCTGGGTGATTTCAGTATGGTGCGCAAATGGTTGCATCCTGCTTTTTTAGTACAACGTAAAATCCTTTCTTATTTCCGGGGGTCAGGGGAGTTTACTCCCCCGGGGGGTGGATTCATGTCAAGGCATTGGGGTGCTGGTTACTTGCAGTATGCCGGGGTATCTTTCCTTTGGGGCGGGGGCTTCTGCCCCACCCGGAACCTACAGTTTATCCCATAAAAAAAGCCCTTCACATTTCTGTAAAGGGCTTTCGAAGAAGGCGGCGACCTACTCTCCCACCAATCGGCAGTACCATCGGCGC
>NZ_JAUDUY010000050.1 GCF_030380815.1 Robiginitalea aurantiaca
TCCTGGATCTCGTTTGAGGAATCATTGTCGTTATCTGCCACTGAGATTGTCCCTCCTCCATCAGAAAGCGTGACATCCGTACCACTCTGGCTCAGAGTTTGAAGTTCATTGGTCGGATCCGCATCCGCATCGTCTACCAGGGAAGAAAGGTCGACCGTTACATCTGTGGTTCCTTCACTTATGGTTAGTACATTACTACCATCCAAAGCCGCTCCGGTTACATCGTCATCGGCTACCGCATCTACATACGCTTTGGTAGCTGCATCCTGGGCTGCCGTCGGATCTGCAAGATTGGCAATGGCTGCGCCTCCGGCATCATTGCCTTCTGTAAGTACACT
>NZ_JAUDUY010000051.1 GCF_030380815.1 Robiginitalea aurantiaca
GCATTATCCGTAAGATTGGTAATGGTCTCGGAAATCGTTACAGAAGCAACATTTAAATACAACGCGCCATCGGCTCCTGCTGAAAGGTCATTATTCAAATCCGTACTGATAAGACTCGTAGATTCAGTTCCACCTCCATCAGTTACCTCCAGAGCACCAGCGTTCATCGTTACACCAGTGTTAAACTCATTGGTCGGATCCGCATCTGCATCGTCTACCAGAGAAGAAAGGTCTACCGTTACATCTGTGGTTCCTTCACTTATGGTCAGTACATTACTGCCATCCAAAGCCGCTCCGGTTACATCGTCATCGGCCAC
>NZ_JAUDUY010000052.1 GCF_030380815.1 Robiginitalea aurantiaca
ACCGGTCCGGCGCTGAAATCCGTGGGTATTTCTGAGGCTGGACTAACCTGTGCGCCGTCAGAAAGGGTGATCACCGGGGAGAGGGTGGCCAGGTCCGTACCTGCAGCGACCTCTATGTCGACCGTATGGTTGACCGCATCGATGATGGCTTCTCCAGTTTGCTCCGGTAGTGTGAAAGTGAGAATATCCGTCTCAATAGAAGGCAGGCTCTCCGACACGGAGAATTGATCGAAGTTAGCTGTAAACTGTGTGCCATTTCGGTGTGTGGCGAAGATTCCTGCAAAAGTGACGTCAGATACCGAAGG
>NZ_JAUDUY010000005.1 GCF_030380815.1 Robiginitalea aurantiaca
AATACGGGAATCGGTTTTGACGGAACAAACCTTACGGTGACAGACGCTGGGGGAACCCAGAGTGTAGACATCAGCGGGGTAAGCACAGACGATCAATTGGATACTGAAGTTAATCTGGCTACACCAATCGACGTTGACGAAGGAGCTGTGTCATCACCGACCAACGAGACAACAGTAGCTGAAGTTATTAATGCCATTGCACCCATCACTTCTAAAGCAGCACGTGTTTTTTATCCACCTTCCATAGCTATTGACGCTTCGACGAATGGAACAGGTTTTACCGTTGATCTTTATGCGCAGTATATAGCTCAATTTGGGACACCCGCAGTAGCAAGTACTGGCGCCCCTGCGGCCTTGCCAACATATGCCGCTTCAGACCTATACTACTATGTAACCCTTGCAGATCCCGCTGTCTTTGCAAATATGAGTATTGATGCCAATGGGGTGCTGACCTATGATATAATTGGACAACCAACGGACTATAACTCTCTGATCAACGTCGTATTTGTTGTACGATAACAGGAACGGCTCAGCCTTTATTTTGAAAAACATCCTTCGACATATTGTTTCTAAAACCGGGTTGCTCCTGTTGCTATTCTTTAGTATTCAGTCGCAGGCGCAATTTTTGCTGCAGGCTCCTAATTCTGGTGATGAAGGGAATTACCGTTGGTACGAAGCATCGGATACCGTCACGGTCTTAGGTACAGATTTCTTCTATGAGGCAACTCAGCCCGGAATCTATTTTGCTACCTATGACGGAACATTATGTGGTTCTAACGCAACAGACTATTTCATTCTAACGGATTGCAACAGCCCGGATAATGAGGTAACACTTAATATTACAGCGAGTGTGAATGGTACAGCTACGGTAACCTGGAATCCAGCTGTGAGTGGAGATCCGCTACAACCTCAGGTGATTGCAAGTCAAACGGTTGTGCGATATACAGCGCGTATAACCAAGGCTGGGAATACTACTGAATTACCTTCTTTTGTCGTTGTGTGTATGCAGCAAGCTGCTGAACTATTCGATGATGTTTTCACCCTGAATGAGGACACTTCAGAAGCAGTACCCATATTTGACAACGATACTTACTTGCCTCAGGATGGTACGCTGACCGCTACAGATCCTGCAAATGGGACAATAAGTATAGATGACAGTGGCACCCCAAATGATCCTACGGATGACATATTAACCTATACCCCCGATCCTGATTTTAATGGGGTTGACACTTTTGACTATACCGTTTGTAATACAATCGGGGATTGTAGCACCGCCACAGTGGGAATTACAGTTTTACCTATAGTGGACGCTATCGATGATGCAGTAGCTACTTCTATGGGAGAGCCTGTTACTATTGACGTGCTCGCTAATGACAACGATATTCCGACCCTGGGAACACTTACGGTGAGTGATCCGCCAAATGGGACTGTAAGTATTGATGACAATGGGACACCTGATGACCCTTCTGACGATTTACTTGAATATACTCCTGAAATCGATTTTGTTGGAGCTGATATATTTACCTATACCCTATGTGATGCCCTGGGTAATTGCAGTACCGCTACTGTAACGATAGTCATCAATATGGAAGACGTAGATATTGACAGTGACGATGACGGAATCGTCGATAGTTTTGAGGATTTGGACCTCGACGGGGATAATGACCCTTCTACCAATCCTGTAGACACGGATTCTGATGGAATTCCGGATTACCTTGATATCGATTCAGACAATGACGGTATTCCCGACAATGTCGAGGCCCAGTCAACCGGCGGTTATCTCCCGCCTCTGAATGCAGATTTGAATGCTAATGGCCTGGACGATGCCTATGAAAATGGAGGGTCCGTAGGGGTGATACCTCAAGATACGGATGGCGATGGGCTACCCGATTACGTGGATACCGATAGCGATGACGATGGTGTGGTAGATGCTATTGAGGGCCATGACTGGGATAGGGATGGATTTCCTGATGTTAGTCCAATCGGTACAGACCAGGATAATGACGGGCTGGACGATGGTTATGAAGGGAGTGAGGTAATAGATTCAGATGTCAATGACGAGATTGATGTGCCGGTTTCAGACTTGCCTGATACCGACTCAAATGGCGAGGCAGATTACCGTGATATTGATGATGACGGAGATCGAATTCCAACATCTTCGGAAGATGCTAACGGGGATGGTATCTTCTCTAATGATGATTCGGACAGTGATGGAATCCCGGATTATCTGGATGCCACAGCCGAGGGTGACGGTGTAGTAGTATATAACGCGGTTACACCCAACGGGGATGGCGCCTATGACGTGTTAACAATCGCCAATTTAGAAAACTTTCCCAATAACAGCGTTCGGATATACAACCGATGGGGAGTCCTGGTTTTCAGTACCAGATCCTACAATACCCAGGGGAATGTGTTTGATGGAACTTCTGAGGGAAGAGCAACAGTTGCCCGTGATAATAAACTCCCTACAGGAACCTATTTCTACATTTTGGAATATCAGACGCCGGAAGGAGTAACCCGTCAACGTACAGGATACCTGTATTTAAATAGATAATGCAATGCTGCAGCTATTGAGCCGAAATATTCAAATCCTTCGCAGTATTTTCATTCTGCCAGTTCTCTTAGTTGGGTTTGCCAATGGAGTTTGGGGACAACAAGATGCGCAGTACACTCAGTATATGTACAATACGGTTAGTATTAATCCTGCTTATGCCGGATCACGCGGGCATTTGAGTATCGCTGGGTTGCACCGGTCTCAATGGGTTGGTTTGGAGGGGGCTCCCAAGACCCAAACTTTGAATCTTCACGCTCCCATAGGTTATAGGGGTGTTGGTCTGGGGTTGTCGATAGTCAATGAGCAGATCGGACCTACCTCTGAAACCTACTTTGATGCGGATTTTTCATATACGCTTCAACTATCACGGGAATCGCGGCTGAGCTTTGGGCTTAAGGGTAGCCTTCATTTACTGGATATTCGCTTTTCAGAACTCACTCTGGATCCCAACAATCCTGACTTTTCACTGCAACAGGACATACAAAACCGGATTTCACCAAACGTCGGGGCTGGTGTATACTACCACAACGAGCAATTTTATATAGGTCTTTCGGTGCCGCGGATTCTTGAGACTACCCATTTTGACGAATCTCAACTCTCCACTGCCCGGGAGCAAATGAACTTCTACTTTATAACCGGGTATGTCTGGGACATACACCCTTTATGGAAGTTTAAACCAACACTTCTGACTAAATTAACAATGGGTGCGCCCCTGCAGGTAGACCTGTCTGCAAACTTTATGTACGATGAAAGTTTCATCATGGGCCTGGCCTACAGATGGGATGCCGCAGTCAGTGCAATGGTGGGGTTTAATCTTACACGGTCCTTTATGATTGGCCTCGCTTATGATCGGGAGGTTACAGAATTGGGAGGAACCGCGTTTAACGATGGTTCTTTCGAGGTTATTTTGCGATATGATTTTATCAGCCGCTTAGGGCGGATCAAATCCCCCCGCTTCTTCTAGCTGGACTTCAGCTCCAAAAATTACGGCTGGATAATAGGGGTCGCTACAAGTGATTTCTTACCTGGGTACGGACATCTTATCAAATTATTTCTGAAGGCATTTTTTATGAATGTCTTAACCGAATTCTTCCTTAAAGGCCTTAATTTTGGGATGTGAGAGAAGAAGAAGTTATTCTGGTGACCCCTGAGGATTCCGTAATTGGAACAATGCCTAAAATGGAAGCACATCAAAAGGCAGTCCTGCACAGGGCTTTTTCCGTTTTTGTCTTAAATGATAAAGGAGAGACGATGCTGCAACAAAGGGCAGCTCATAAATACCATTCCCCCTTATTATGGACCAATACATGCTGTAGCCATCAGCGTATTGGGGAAACGAATTTAGAGGCCGGCAGACGTCGGCTTCAGGAAGAAATGGGGTTTGTTACCGAGTTAAGTGAACTGTTTTCCTTTATATATAAGGCGCCGTTTGACAATGGCCTTACTGAGCATGAACTGGATCATGTGTTATTGGGGCATTTCAATGGAGCCCCCCAGATTAACCCTGAGGAAGTTGCATCCTGGAAATGGATGAGTCTCGATAAGATCAGCAAGGATCTCGACGAAAATCCTGAAAGCTATACGGCCTGGTTTAGAATAATTTTCAACCGTTTTTACGATCACATCGGTCGTGACAAGGCATAGAATGATGAAGGTAAAAGTCAGCAGAAAAGCACATTTTAATGCCGCTCATCGGCTATTCCGTCCAGATTGGGACGATGCCCGAAATGAAAGTGTTTTCGGTAAATGCAATAATCCCCTCTTTCACGGTCACAACTATGAACTTATCGTAAGTGTTACGGGCCCGATTGATCCCAATACCGGATTTGTAATTGACATGAAAGTCCTCAAAGACCTCATTAAAGTTGAGGTTGAAGATGTTATGGATCATAAGAATCTCAACGAAGAGGTTGAGGAGTTTAAGGATTTAAATCCTACTGCAGAGAATATTGCAGTGGTTATCTGGAATCGGTTAAGACCGCATCTGAATAAGTCGCATGACCTCGAGGTCCAGCTTTTCGAGACGCCTCGCAATTTTGTAACCTATACCGGAAACTGATGGGGCTGGCTGTCGGAAGTACAATGCCTGATTTCAGGCTTCGTGACCAGAATGGGAATTGGTTTGATAGCAAGGACCACATAGGCCAGCGACCTATTGTTCTCTTTTTTTACCCCAAGGATTTTACCCCTGGATGTACGGCAGAGGTTTGTTCTTTTCGAGATCACTTTGAAGACTTCACAGATGCAGGGGCTATGGTTGTCGGAATTAGTTCGGATTCCCAAAGATCACATCGATATTTCGCAAGAAGGCATCGCCTGCCCTTTGTATTATTGAGCGATCCTAAAAAGCTTGTGCGAAGAAAGTTCAAAGTGTCGAATCGCTTTATGAGTCTGCTGCCAGGTCGGGAAACTTTTGTAATTGATAAAACGGGTTGCGTGGTTCTGTCTTTTGAAGCACTTCAGGCTTCAGGACATGTTAAACATGCTCTAAAAATCATAAAAAAAATACAGGAAAATGAATCTTTATCCCCTGAAGTTTAAGCCAATCCTCAAGGAACGTCTGTGGGGAGGGGAAAAACTAAGAGAAGTTCTGGGTAAGGATTTTACGAGTGCCGAAATCGGGGAAAGCTGGGAAATCTCGGGGGTAGAAGGGGATGTTTCTACCGTCGCCAACGGGCCTTACGAAGGAAAATCCCTGAATGACCTGATCAGTGCTCATCCGGAGGATCTACTCGGATCTGATGTCGTGAATCGTTTTGGATTAGCGTTTCCTATTCTCATCAAGTTTATCGATGCTAAGAAAGACCTCTCCATACAATTGCATCCTGATGATGAACTAGCCCGCAAAAGGCATAATTCCTTCGGGAAGACGGAAATGTGGTACGTCATGGATGCCGATCCCGGAGCTGAGTTAATTATTGGGTTTAAGAATGACTTGAGCCGGGAGGAATTCCAAAAGGCAATGGATTCGAAATCCCTTACAGATTACCTGCATTACGAGCCTGTTCAATCCGGCGATACCTATTTGATCAACAGCGGGAAAATCCATGCGATAGGGGCTGGAATCCTGCTGGCGGAAATCCAGCAGAGTTCCGATGTAACGTATCGCGTATACGATTTTGATCGTCGGGATTCCCAGGGTAACCTTCGGGAGCTGCACACAGATCTTGCAGTCGACGCAATGGATTTTAAAAAGAAGGATGACTTCAGAATCCAGTACTCCCGTGCATTGAATAGAGAAAGCCCTATGGTTTCCTGCGAGTACTTCAAAACGTCTTATCTGGATTTGGACTCGGAGACAACTATGGAGTTCGAGGATCAGCATTCCTTTACCGTCCTGATTTGTGTTCAGGGTAATGCACAACTTGTTATGGGTTCATGGAACGTTCCTGTCGAAAAAGGAGAAACAGTACTTATTCCGGCTTCAGCCAAAAAGCTAGTTCTAAAAACATCACAAAGCAGCTTTCTGAAGGTTTCTTTGTGAACAGTCACACATATTCTTAAAGGGAAGTTGTACTTTTGACCGAAATAATCAGCTATTATGGCAAGTATTCGAGACCTGAAAAAGGACATTAATTACGTACTGGGCGACATTATCGAAGCCGTTTATATCATTGAAAACAGTCAGCAAGAAGAAAACTCCAAGGAGGGTTCTGCTATTATTGATAAGGCGATCGAAACCTTTGACACGCTCATAGCCCAGGTGAATCAGAAAGATGTTGCCGATAGAAAAGAACACTTAAAGGCTGTCAGGGCATCCCTTGAGAAGGAGGCTACTGAATTGATCGCGCGCTTAAATAAGATGGGATAATACCCTAATCCTGCTGTTCCCGTAATCCTTCAAGTTTCTTACCGTACTTGGAAGTTGCAATTTGCTCCGGTAAGTTGCGGTAGAGGGAATCCAGTAATTTGGGATTCGCATCTGCAATTTCGGACCAGGCTACGTAGGGCGCAAGCTGGGAGTTCTTATGGGTGTGGGCAAAATTCAGGGTGTAGAGGTATTTACGTCTCAAACTCTGGTCCACTGCCCGCTCAATTGAATCCAACGCAGTTGAATCCTCGGGAAGCTGAAGTGGGATCATGGCCCGAGACAACTCTAATTGCCTTAGGTTAAAACGAGACATATTTTTTTTGAACTCCACGTAGTTTTCCTGATTGACGGTACCCTTTACAACTGCATCTGCCTCAAAGGCATCCCACCGGGTGGTTACCTGGTATTTTCCGGGTTCCCCATAAAAGGAGATACGATCGTCAAGGCTGTTGTTGTCCGCCTTATCGAGATAGAGGTAAAAAATATCGGGTTCTGAAACGATCGTTGAAAAAGAAAATTTCCCGTCTCCCCGTATTTCAACGGAATCCAGGGTAATAAGGGTGGAATCCGGAATGGCTTGCAGGTATAAAGTACCTTTTTTAAGTCCTTTTACGTTTCCATCTACTTTCATTATCAGACTTTCGTCCTTACCCTTACAGGAAGAGATCAAAAGTAAGACTCCCAGGAAATAAACAAAGCTTTTCATCGACGCGAATTAAGGCACAAATATGCCATTTTTTTTGATAACCTCAACTTTCCTTTTACAAGCTTGAAACCACCTCCATAAGATAAGCACAGAGAAGGGCACCCCCGGTTCCGACAACATAACCCAATACAGCCAAAAGGACGCCTACTGAACTTAGTGAAGCATGGAATTCAGCTGCTACCACTGGGGCAGAGGCTGCTCCACCGACGTTTGCCTGGCTGCCAACGGCAAGAAAGAAAAATGGGGCCCGGATCATCTTTGCCACCAAAATAAGTAGTCCGGCATGAATGGATATCCAGATAAGGCCGAGCAAAATCAACCCGGGGTTTTCGAGTATTCGAGTTAGGTCCATCTTCATGCCAATGGTGGCAACAAGAATATAAATGAAAACCCCGCCCAATTTGCTTGCGCCAGCTCCTTCCAGGTTTTTCGCCCCTGTAAATGACATCCCAATCCCCGCAAGGGTGGCAATAACGACCATCCAAAAAAACTTTCCTCCCAGGAAGGATAAAAAACTCCTGGGGTTTTGTACTACTTCATATGCACCACTGAGGTAGGCACTAATCCCATCACCCAAAAAGTGTGCCGCCCCTACGGCGCTGAAAGCCAGTGCTGCCATGAGCATATAGTCTCTCAGGGTGGGCACCCTTGTAATTTTTTCCGAAAAAGCCGTTACCTTTTTCTTCAAGGCTTCAATGGAGGACGCATCAGCCTTTAACCATCTGTCTATTTCTTTATTCCTGCCAACCCCGAGCAGTAGGATCGCCATCCATATATTGGCGCATACTACATCCACCAGAATCATTTCCCCATAGCGGTCCGGGTTGAATTTAAAGATTTCAAACATAGCGGCCTGATTCGCACCGCCTCCAATCCAACTTCCTGCTATAGTAGAGAGGCCACGCCAGATGGCGTCAAAATCATGTCCACCCAGGGTTTGAGGAGAAATCACAGACATAATCAGGATGGCAATTGGCCCACCGATTATGATTCCGAAGGAACCCGTCAGAAACATGATAAGCGCTTTGGATCCCAGTCGTGCAATTGCCTTGAGATCTATACTGAGGGTCATCAGTACTAAGGCTGCCGGAAGTAGATACCGACTCGCCATAAAATATAAATTCGAGTGTTCATCCGAAACGATCCCTAAACTGGCGAGAATCGCGGGAAGCATATAACACAGCAGAATGGCGGGTACCCAAGTATAGAATTTTTTCCAGAATCCGCTTTTTAAACCCGAAGTGTAGAAGATAAAGCCCAGGCAAAGGGCAAGCAAACCAAATACGATGGTATCGTTGGTAAAAAGAGGTGTATCCATTCCTTAGAATTCTGTTACAGGCAAAAGATACATGAAAATTGAATAATGTATTGATTAATCAGACGGCTGCTATCAAATATTGAGCCAGTAGGTAAACTTCAGATTGATGGACCGGACCCTCGGACGGAAGGAGTCAACGTAGTAGTTGTCGGTATAGACAAGGAAGAGATCCGATAAGGGCGCAAATCGCCACTGCAGTCGTGTATTGATCCCCAAATTGTCCCGTTGATTGCTGTACTGCACTAGGGTAGACCAAAATAGTGATCTTGAAAAAGTGATCTCGAGTCGCGGAACAATAAGCCAAATATCCGCAGATGGATAGGGGTCCGGAAGGGTTATCTGGTCATAGTTAACCTGCATGGATAGAAAGGCTTTGGGCTGAATCCGAATTGTGGCCCCTCCCTCAAGGGAAAGTCTTTCGCCATTGAAAAAACCTCCAAAGGTGCTCTCTGCCCGAAAGGAGAATAAACGTCTGCGATCCGAATTATATCTAAGACGCACACTGTTATAGTGGTAATCGGAATCCGCAGGAAGGGGAATGCCGTCGTCGGACCCGGTCGGATCAAAAGAATCGAACAAATAGGTATATTGACTGCGCCACTGAACTTCGGCCTGAGATTGATCCCTAAAGCGCGCTCCCCATTCACCCTGTATGCGATAATCCGTTAGCTGCATGTCCAGAGAAGGGCTCCAGATCTGCTGAGCGAAAACCCGAAAACTATGATTGTTGACATAGCTGTCTTCGGGCCAGAAAGTTCGTGAAAGACCCGTTGTTCCCTTTACGATATCCGTCCTTCGAATAAAACCAAGGTCTGATCGAAAGTTTTCTCCTATATAGGTCCAATCGGTAAATCCTCCGTAATATCGGGAATTGTAATTCATCGATGCTCCGGTTGAAAGTTCATTGCCGCTGACTTCAGGCTGTGTGGATCGATGCAGGTAAAACCGCCCATTCCATCTGTTGTTCACGGATATCAGGTTGTAATCCAACCCGAAAACCCGATTAAAACGTTCATCACGAGTGATAAAATCATCATTCCCGAATGCGGACCTGTTGATAAAATAAAACCCGATGTTGGAGCGCGCAAAAACGACGTGCTGCAACGCCAGCATGGTGTTATTGAAGGCGGGTATTTCATTGTCTGCATCCTTTTCGGTCTGTATGCTAAAAAAACCAAGACGCAGTTTGGGGTTTAATTTCCCGCTGAGTCTAACCCCGCCTAAAATGGGGTTTTCTATGGTGTTTCCAGAGGTGTCCTGGGCAATCCCAATACGCCTGGAAAAGAAGGGATTGGCGTCCCGCGCCCCTCCGAAATCTGCGAACAAGTCATTGTTGTCGATAAAGAACTGCCTTTTTTCCGGCAAAGAGACTTCAAACCTGCTTAAGTTGGTCACCTGATCATCGACTTCAACCTGAGAGAAATCGGGATTGACGGTAATATCCAGATTCATGCTATTGCCTATAGATAGCTTGGCATCTGCGCCAACTTTTAATCGGTTTTCCTGATTTTGGTTTTCCCGATCGTTAAACGTACCTGCAGCTATGTAAGGTATAATAGCCATGGGAGTACGGGATTTTCCGAGCGGTTTCTCAAAAATCATATCCCCCATAAAAGTCAGACCGTAAATGTTTTGGTTTTGTGGGATACGGGCCCAGGTACTCTGCTCATTTGACTGGGTGTCAAAGCGGTAACTGTTGAATCGCCATTTGGTTTCCCCCTCCCTGAATTTAAATGAGGTCAAGGGGATGATCAATTCGGAGGTGTAATAATCATCGTAGATTTTGGATTCCCCTTTCCACTTTACATCCCAGGAAATCGTAAAGCCCCTTAAGTCCAGGCCCCCTCCGGAGACCAGACCTTCCCTGCGTACCCCATATGGGTTGATTCCGAATAAGAAAGCGTTGTTGGCATCATTAAAGGTATCGAATAACAGTGTGATGTTATCGGAGTTTCCCGCCCTGAAGTCCCTTTTTAAGGATTCGATGGCATACCTCCGACCGGCCGTATGGACCTTTATACCAATGTAAAGGTTGGTGTCATCATACACCATTTTAATCTCTGTCTGCTTGCGTGCCTGAATGCTGTCGACTGGAAAGTATTCCCAAAATTCATCAGCAGCTTCGGCAATCTCCCAGACATAATCGTCAAGGACGCCGTCGAGTTCTATGCGCTCGGTGACATATTTGACATTGAATGATTTGTAGGGACCAGTTTGGGAGTATGCAACAAGGGAGCAAAAAAAACAAAGCGCTAGCCGCCAATAGGAGTGCATAAATTCATTTTGGTGCCTAAAAGTAATTTTTTCCTGACGAAAGAAACCTTTTTTTTATATTCTTTAACGTATCCTTTAGATTTATATCGCCCCTTGTAATTTTGGAAGCGGCGAGTTCAGATTGCATGGATTCTATCCGTAAATTCACGCAGGTTTCGATTTTCAATTACTAATTTTATAAGGATGAAACATTTCTTCCTCCTCGGTTGTATGCTTTTATTTCTGACGCCCTTTGAAGGGTTTACGAAAATGCTGCCGGATTGGTCCAAAACCGGACATAGGGTCGTCGGTGCAGTTGCACAGAAGCATTTGAACCGCAAAGCCAGAAAGGCGGTTGAGAAAATACTGGAAGGTGAAACACTGGCTGAGGTCTCCAATTATGCAGACGCGATTAAATCGGATCGGAATTTCGCCCGTTTCAGTCCCTGGCACTATGTGAATTATCCCGCTGATCAGCAATATCTGGACTCCGAGCCCAGTCCTGAGGGTGATGTGGTCATGGGGATTGAGAAGTGCATTTCTATCCTCAAAAACCCGAATACGGGCAGGGATGAGGCACTTTTTTATCTCAAAATGCTCATACATCTGGTGGGAGACCTGCATCAGCCAATGCATGTCGGAAAACTCGAGGATAAGGGAGGGAATGATATTCAGGTTCAGTGGTTCGGGAGAGGGAGCAACCTGCATCGGGTTTGGGATGCAAATTTAATAGATGACTATGGCATGAGTTATTCCGAACTGGCAGAGAGCCTGCCCCGATGGGATCGGGATAAAATCAAGAGCGTGATGGACGGGTCGGTTTACGATTGGGTTGAGGAAGTGCAGGAGGTTACCAACCGGGTCTACGAGTCTGCCGAATCTGGTGAAAAACTCAGTTACCGGTATCGCTATGTTTGGTGGGATACGGTGGAGGAACAACTTTTGGCAGGGGGGCTAAGATTAGCTGCAGTTCTTAATGAAATTTACGGCTAGTGAATTCCCTAATTCCTCCTTTTGGAAATGGCATTTCCAGAAATGTTCTTTTGACGTGAACACTTAAAACGAATAACATTTTGGTCGCGAAGTTTTTGATGCTTCGTACTGCGCCCCTGTACTCTTCTGCGCCACCTTTTAAAACTTCCGGGCTTGAGTTCGGTTCGCATCAGGGAAATTACCTGGTCTTCTGTAATTCCGAATTGATAGGTGATGGCCTCAAACGGAGTCCGATCCTCCCATGCCATTTCTATAATCCGATCTGTTTGCTCTGGTGTAAATCCTGAATTTTCCACGCCCCAAAAATACGAAGAATCTGAGATCAACTTAAAAAGGCTTAATCCTTAGATAATTTTCCTGAAAGTCAGGTTTATACGTTTCCCCAAAGGTTGACGGGATTTGGGAATCTGATGCAGCCAGAATTCCTGCATAGGCCCTCCCATGAGTAAAAGGCTCCCATGAAGGAGTTGCATGCGGAAGCGAAGTTTTTTATCCTGTCTGTGTTTAATGTGAAAGATGCGGGTCGCGCCCAGGGATACAGAGGCGATAAAAGGGTGCTTGCCAAGTTCCTTCTCATTATCGGCATGCCATCCGTTGCTGTCATTTCCGTCTCTATAGAGATTTAGCAGACAGGTTGTGAAGCGCTCACCACTGCTGGTTTCTATCCTGGTTTTAAGGTCAGCCAGCTCCCTCGTGAATGGAATGGGGTCCATTTGAATCCCCGAATACGAATACGATTTACCCTCCTCGCCAAAAAGGGCAGTAAGACGCGGTTGCATGTAGGTTTTGCCAAAAATTCGAATGCTGTCTTCCTTCCAGCTTACCGAATGAAGAAGGTTATGGAACAGGGAGTCTGCTTCTCTTGTCGAAAGGAAATCAGGATTGTAATGAAGTTTGGCATCTGGTAATATAATTGAACCGCTTTGTTTGAGATCTTGCATCAGCGAACAACGGATTTTAATTCATTCCGATACTTGGAGGGGCTCATCCCGGTGAAGCTTCGGAACGACTTGTTAAAATGCGAAAAGTTGTTGAATCCACTCTCGTAGCAAATCTGTGTAATGCTCAATTTGTTTTCCGACAGCAGGTTTGAAGCATGCACGAGTCGGTATTCATTGACAAACTGAACAAAGGTCTTTTGGGTCACTTTCTTGAAGTATCTGCAAAATGAAGGTACCGTCATAAATACGAGGTCAGCCATTTCCTCAAGTGCAATGGGCTGACGATAATTCTCTTTAACGTAATTGAAGATTGTATTGATCCGGTCATTTTCCTTGGATTGAAACTCCATAGATAAATGATCGGCATTCAAAATCTCATACTCCGTCGAACTTGCCAATTCGTTGAGGATGTTCAATATCGCAAGAAGCCTTTGAAAATCGGTTTTATATTCCAGAATTTCAATTTTCTCACCGATCTTTTTCTTTGAGGTGCCCCCAAAAGCCAGACCACCTTTTGCTTTCTCAAAAAGGTTCCGGATTTTTGACATTTCCGGGATATCAAAAAAATCAGACCCCAAAAAATCAGCTTTCATCTGAACCACCGACTCGTTGCTGTTCCCGGTGCTCGCGTCCGTAAAACCGCAATGCGGAAGGTTTGATCCAATCAGAATTAGGTCTCCCTGTGTATAATAGGAGACATGGCTTCCAATTTGTCTCCGACCACTGCCCCCGTTGACATATACCAATTCCAGTTCCGGGTGATAATGCCAAACGTTATTCTTGTTTGGCTTTTGAGCACTGAACTTCTGGTACGTAAAAGAATGTCCAAAGTCCGGGGCGATCGCCTCAAATGCAGGTTTACTCTTAACCAAGGTGTCCATAGCAATACCAGTTATCAGTCAAATTTACGTAAGACCGCTTTAGAAGGATTATGCAAAATTAACCCTATTATGTACAATATTACCATTAGGGGGAAATATTGTGACATCATGTGTTAAAATAATACATAAACTGGATAATGTCGTGCTAGTTTGAGCCCTGGTCGCCATGTACTTTTGGAGTGTAAATCATTTATCAATCTAAAAACGAATGTCATGAAAAACACTTGGAAAAAAGCTAGTACAGTTCTTATGATTCTCGCGGCTTCAGCGAGTATTCATGCAGCATCACCGGATTCCATAAGTAATCCTGGTGAAAAGGAAGTTAAATCGAGCAGCCCGGCCTTACAGGTTGTAGGGGAAAAAGTTTTTGTCAATCATTTGAATCTCAATGGCGAAAAGGTCACTTTAAAGGTATATGATGAGGAGAACCGTATCTTATATCTTAAGGAGTTTGACCAGTCCCCGGTTATTGAAAAGGCCTTTAATTTCGAAAATGCCTATGAAGGAACTTACAGTGTGGTCCTGGTTGGTGCCGATACATCATTTACGGCAACGGTAGCCGTAGCACTTTAGTTAGTTTAGTTTTAGTTGGTTTAATTCAGGAAAAAGGGGCCATTTGGCCCCTTTTTTATGCGATCCACTTTTGGAATTGGTTTTTCTTTTCTCCGGAAATCCATGGAAGTTTAAGGACATTCTCAATGAGCTCCCGATCCTTTTCAGGGGCATACAGCAATTTGAAATACTCCGATATACTGATCTCTTCCTCTGCTAATTCCAATAGTTCCATTGGATCTCCCTTCTCAACGAACCCGGGCTCAACCACTGAAATATATGTACCGGGACGGCCGTGCTTAATAAAGGCGTCGATAATGCCCTGATCTTCGAAGCGAAGTCCAAGTTTGAAACAAGGCTCCCTGGGCGTGGTAATGCGCACGATTGCATCCCCAATCCTGTACTGGCTTCCAATGAAGAGTTTGGTTTCATCCAATCCCTCAACTGTAAGGTTTTCCCCAAACATCCCGAATTCCCAATTTAGTGAGGGGTACCTTTCTTTCCAAAAAGAATACAGGTCTTCGGAAAAAAGATACGCTGCTTTCTGGGCTCCTCCATGCACTTTTGGATTCCCAATGGTATCTCCTGTAACCCCTTCCGGGCCAAGGTAAATTCCGTCGGTTAGTGGAGTTTTGTAGATGCCTGTGATTTTATCCTCATTATTCCATCTGATCGTCACGGGCTTTGCGATGTTTGTGCTAACTATTTTCATGGATTTCGGATTTACTTTAAAGGTAGTACTTATCGGAAAATTTTGAGAACAATATGAAAATGTAAAAGGGGTGGGGGCAAAAGCCCCCACCCCCGCAATAACAAAGTTAAGATACAAACCTGCACCCACCAATCAGTAGATTCAAAAAGAATTTGCACAACCCCATTTGCGACTAAGGCAATAACACTACTCCTCCCGATCCATTTTTCGCGTAACAAAAAATCCAATCAATAATCCGGTTCCGGCCATGAGGAATATAGAACCCGGCATGGCGATATCCCAGTCTACGCCACCGACCTGTGCGAGGGTCCCACCAATTATTACGCCGGCTCCAATACCCATTAACAAGAGCGCCATATTGACAATTAGGACCTTCCAGATGGGTTGTGTCCTTCCCCGACCCTTTAAAAAAATACTCGCGTCCACGCCCTTTTCAATCAGGGCCAGTCGCTCTCTGTTTCGTGTGGAAAAATAGAGGTAGGTTACACCGAAAATAACTGAGAATAAGGCGATAAAAATAATGACTTCTGATCCCATAGTATTGGTTTTAATAGTGGTTTAAAATTTAAATTCATCTTATCAGACGATCAGATTAAAGGACAGGTTACGAAATAGTGCGTTTTTTTCGTAACCCCCTGGCACCATATTTCGTCTTATAGCTGAAATGAATGTGAATCCGGTTTCAGATTCGGAGGTTATCAGCGATGTGCTGGCGGGTAATTCAAGAGCATATGCAGTCTTGATCAGCCGGTATCAGCATATGGTATTTACCCTGGCTGTACGAATGCTGGGCAATCGGGAATTAGCAGAGGAGACAACACAGGATGTTTTTGTAAAGGTTTACAATTCCCTGGAAAAGTTCAGGGGAGAATCTAAATTTTCGACCTGGCTCTACAGGGTGGCCTATCACCGAATCCTTGACGCCTCACGTCGCGAAACCCGCCAGACAGGTGATTTTATATCAGGGGGCCTCGATATTCGATCCCTTGGTACAAATGAAAGCACATGGGACTGCTTGATGACCAAAGAACGCCGGGACATCCTGGTCAGCGTTTTGGCACAATTATCCACGGAGGAGAATTCAATTATCAGCCTCTATTACTTACAGGAAATGAGCGTAAAGGAAATTTCCGAAATTATAAATCTCGGGCAATCTGCTGTTAAAGTCAGATTGTTCAGAGCACGCGAGCACCTGAGATCATTACTTGAGGGTACAACCCAGGGAGCCTTGTTAAAAACGTATATTTAGAAATACACCTAAAAATGGATACGGAACATAAACTTAAAGAATTGTTGAGGGAAGTTGCACTGGAGAAAGCCCCTGACACCCTTGTTTCAGACGTTTTGAAGGCAATTCAAACACAATCGGCCCCAGTGGTGTATGGCCCGCTGATATCCAGAAAGGGATGGGTGCTTATCACAATTGGTGTTCTGCTCCTTTGTAGTCTCACCTATCTCCCATTGTCCTTTTTATCGGATCTATCACTTCCTGAAATGCCCGGTTTTTCCTGGACTTACCTGCAATGGCATATACCGGATGTGCCCAGGTTTTCCAGAACCTCATTAATCGGTACTTTGGCTTTTGCACTTTTTAGTTTAGTTCAGATTGCCTGGCTTAAGAAACTAATCAATAGATCGTTTAGAATCTGAGGGGTTTTATCACGGGGTAAATAGCGTTTCGGGATTGCTCCATGCGCTCATAGATACATGTATGCCCAATAGATTAGCAATCCCTGAAAGGGGATTCGCAAAAGAAGAATCCACGATGGTATTCCCATACGCGCATTCTCATTGCTTATCATATGGGTGTGCACGGGTAAAAAAAGAATAAGGAGCGCGATTATTCCGTAAAGTGCAACCGTTCTGGATTCGATAAAAAGCAGCGCGAGTCCCAGTACGATCTCCATAAAACCGCTAAGGTAGACCACCAATTTTTTTTGCGGAATCCATCCGGGCATGATCCGCTCATACATTGAGGGATACAAAAAATGAAGTATTCCTGCCAGAATGTACAGCCCTGCCATGAAAATTAGGTGCCACGGAGTTTCCATGATCTAAAATTAAGGAATCCTTTTAGCACAAATAGAAAAAACCGCTCCAATCAGAGCGGTTTTTATTTATGGTCCACTGATACTGGCGATTATTTCACCATATCGTAACTCCTATGAATAAAGGAGGTCAGCTCTTCACCTTTGAGCAATCCTTTTGACAATCGGGCGAGGTCCAGGCACTGATTAATCAGCCGGGTGCGCTTCTTGCTCGTTTTTGTATTGAGAATCTCTCCAACCAACGGGTGATTCGTATTGACCACCAGGTTGTACATGTCAGGCATATTCCCCATACCGAACATACCGCCTCCACCTGTTTGTTGCATCTCCTTCATCCGTCTCATAAATTCCGGCTCGGTTATCATAAAGGGAGAAGCGCTGCTTTCCATAGCTTCCATCTGTACCATATAACTGCTCTTTTCTCCCAAAACCCCTTCTACCTGACCTTTGAGTGTTTCAATTTCCTCCTCGGAAAGTTTTGAAATTTGAGTCTCTTCTTTTTGAATCAATTTGTCCAGATGGTCGGCATCTACGCGGGCAAAGGAAATTTTTTCCTTACTCGTCTCCAGCTTCTGCATTAAGTGGGCGACAATGGGACTGTCCATCATAAGTACTTCATAGCCGCGCCCTTTGGCTGCTTCTATATAGGAATGTTGACTTTCCTTATCTGAAGCGTAAAGCAGTACGAGTTTGTCATCTTTGTCCGTCTGCAGATCCTTAACTTTTTCCTGTAGCTCACTAAAGGTGTAATACGTTCCATCCACAGTTGGGTATAGCGCAAAACTATCAGCCTTTTCAAAAAACTTTTCCTCAGAAAGCATTCCGTACTCGATCACCACCTTGATGTCATCCCATTTTTTTTCGAAGTTTTCCCGATCCTCTTTGAAGAGTGAATTCAGTTTGTCGCCAACCTTGCGCGTAATGTATGAGGAGATCTTTTTTACAGCACCGTCGGCCTGCAAGTATGAACGGGAAACGTTCAATGGAATGTCCGGAGAATCAATCACTCCCCTGAGCATTGTAAGGAACTCAGGGACAATGCCCTCCACGTTATCGGTAATAAATACCTGATTCTGGTAAAGCTGAATCCGATCTTTTTGATTGGCCAGGTCCTGGTTCAATTTCGGGAAATACAGGATTCCAGTAAGATTAAAAGGGTAATCTACATTCAGATGTATATGAAACAAGGGTTCTTCGAATTGCATAGGGTACAATTCCCTGTAGAATGCCTTGTAATCATCATCAGTGAGATCTGACGGCTTTTTGGTCCATGCCGGAGTTGGGTTATTAATAATGTCATCCACCTCCTGGGTTGGAGCCGGATCCTCTTCTTTGGCATCCTCCGGCTTGGGAAGCGTTTCGGTCCGCGTTCCAAATTTTATGGGAACTGGCATGAATTTATTGTACTTCTGAAGGAGTTCCCGAATGCGTCCTTCTTCCAGGAATTCTTCGGAATCCTCTGCAATATGAAGTACAATTTCAGTGCCCCTTTCCGTCCGGTCACTCTTTTCAATGCTAAATTCCGGACTGCCGTCACAACTCCAGTGCACCGCATCAGCATCCGTGTGGCTTTTTGTGAAAATATCCACCCGGTCTGCTACCATAAAAGAAGAGTAAAATCCGAGGCCGAAGTGCCCGATAATACCTGCATCCTTACCTGCATCCTTGTATTTGTCAAGGAATTCTTCGGCTCCGGAAAAGGCCACTTCATTGATATATTTTTTCACCTCATCCTCGGACATTCCGATTCCCTGATCGATAACGTGCAACTTTTTGCCCTCCTTATCGATTTTTATTTCAATCATTGGATTGCCCAGCTCGACATTAGCCTCACCGATAGAAACTAAGTGCTTCAATTTAAGCGTCGCATCTGTGGCATTGGAAATAAGTTCCCTGAGAAAAATTTCATGATCACTATAGAGAAACTTTTTGATCAGTGGAAATATATTCTCAACGGATACATTGATTTTACCTGTTGTCATAATAAGAAGTTTTTACATCCTGCAGAGCAAAAAAAATACCAATAAGCGGTAAGGTGACAAACTGACATCTTAAAATAGTTGTTTTGGTCGATATCAAAATTTAACAAATATTTCTGTTTAGGAATAAATAAAAAGAGATGAACATTAATTATATTTGTATAACGATTCAAACAAGACTGCTATGAAAAAGCTTTTTTGATTTTGTAATCAGTTTGTTTATTAATTGGTTAGGTTGTTTGAAAGCGTGTCTTCACTTGGAGGCACGCTTTTTTTTATGTACAATTTCTCACTTTATTAACACCTATATCGTTTAAAGTAAAGTAAATTTGCTTAAACAATAAATGTCAATATGAGCGCTAAAAAGAAAACGGCTAAACCCGATAAAAAAACATTGCTCGCTGCCTACATGACGCAATCTCTGGAAAATGAACGTTTTCCTGTCTCCGTCTTTAAGTTCTGTAAAGAACAGGAGATCGAAGAATCTGATTTCTATTCCCTCTTTGGGTCTATGGAGTCCCTTCAAAAAGAAATTTGGGTCTTCTTTTATGAAGAAACCATAACACTCCTGGAAAAGGACAAGGCGTATACCGGATATGGTAACAGGGAGCGCATGTTGAGTTTTTATTTCACGTTTTTTGAATTGCTGGGCCTCAATAGGAGTTACATCCTCTTCGCACTGCGTCAGTCTGGAGAACCTATGCAGAAGCTCAATCAATTGAAAGGACTTCGCAGTCATACCAGGGCATTTGCCAGGGATTTAATCGAGGAGGCCAATGCGGAAAAAAGCACAAAATTAACCCAGCATAACCCTGAGGTTTTTGCTGAAGGGGCATGGCTGCAACTCATGTTTTTACTGCGTTTTTGGATAAATGATGATTCTCCCGGATTTGAAAAAACAGATGTAGCCATAGAAAAATCTGTCAATACGATTTTCGACATTTTCGACAACACACCTCTTGAGCGGGTACTGGATTTCGGAAAGTTTTTATTCAAAGAACGGTTCGCCTGAACCTGGCAAACATAAGCTATGAAGACCCTCGACAGAATTCCGACTTCCAAAATAGAACGTGCTGGTAAGCTCGTTCAGACCGGGGTTAAGGTCGGCGGCAATTACATGAAATACTACGGGAAGAAATTACTGAACCCGGATTTGGAGCGCGAATCCCTGGATGAGGAAAATGCCAGGGATGTCTACGATGGGTTAAAGAACCTTAAGGGAAGTGCCCTAAAGGTCGCCCAAATGCTGAGTATGGAAAAAAATATGCTTCCCCGGGCATATGTCGAGCGCTTTTCTCTGGCCCAATTCTCTGTACCCCCGCTTTCCGGACCCCTGGTGCGGAAGACATTCCGGAATTATCTGGGCTATTATCCCGACGAAATATTTGATCATTTTGAGGCTGAATCGGTGAATGCCGCCAGTATTGGACAGGTTCACAGGGCGCGGAAGGATGGAAAAGAACTGGCTGTTAAAATCCAGTATCCCGGTGTTTCCGAAAGCATCAGCAGTGATTTGGCACTGGTAAGGCCGGTAGCGTTGCGCATGTTCAACCTGAAGGGAAAGGATACGGATAAGTATTTCAAGGAGGTGGAGGACAAATTGACAGAAGAGACAAATTACCTGCTCGAATTGAAGCAGAGCCAGGTCATAACCGAAGCCTGCGCCCCTTTAGAAGGCATCCGCTTCCCAAAGTACTATCCGGACCTCTCCTGCGAGCGTATTTTGACCATGGACTGGATGGAAGGGGAGCACCTGGGTGAATTCACTCAGAAGGATTATGATCCCGAGACCGGAAACCGCCTTGGCCAGGTGCTTTGGGATTTCTATATGTTTCAGATGCACCATCTCAGACAAGTGCACGCAGATCCGCATCCGGGAAACTTCCTGGTCGGTAAGGATGGCAGTTTGATCGCAATAGATTTCGGGTGCATCAAAGCGATTCCTGAATCTTTTTATACTCCGTATTTTGAGCTCGCAAGACAGGCCACCTTTAGCGATGATGCCCTGTTTACCCGGAAATTATATGAACTGGACATTCTAACGCCCACGGACAGCGCTGATGAAACTGTGTTCTTTAAAGCGCTCTTCAGGGAAATGCTCGAACTTTTTACCCGGCCTTTTAACCAGGATTCCTTTGACTTTTCATCCCCACAATTCTGGGAGCAAATAGGCGCTTTAAGCCAACAATTCAGCGCTGATCCAAAAATCCGCAAGATGAATGCCAATAGGGGGTCACGTCATTTTCTGTATATCAACAGGACATTCTTCGGGCTCTACAACCTGCTTCACGATCTCAAGGCAGAGGTTAGGGTACATGACTATGAGCGGTACCTCGGGAATTGATCCGGCTTTTTTAGCGACTTCCTGACTCGGATGTGTCTTCGGCTTTGAGATATTTCTCAAACCACTGGTCCTGTTCCCAAAGCATATGCATAATGCTTTCCTGGGCCCTGTAGCCGTGACTTTCCTTTGGCAGCATGACCAGCCTCACTTTAGCACCAAGTCCTTTAAGCGCGTTAAAATAGCGTTCACTTTGCATGGGATACGTCCCTGAATTGTTGTCCGCTTCCCCGTGTATCAGCAGGAGGGGGGTCTTCATTTTTTCAGCATGCATGAACGGAGACATCGCATAGTACACCTCCGGGGCTTCCCAGTAGTTCCGCTGTTCACTCTGGAAGCCGAAAGGGGTGAGCGTGCGGTTGTAGGCCCCGCTCCGGGCAACTCCCGCTGCAAACAGGTCTGAATGGGAGAGGAGGTTGGCAACCATAAAGGCCCCATAACTATGTCCACCGACCCCTACGCGGTTTCGATCGATATATCCCATCCGATCCACAGCATCAATAGCGGCTTTCGCATTGGCCACTAACTGGGTCCGAAAGCTGTCGTTGGGTTCTGCCTCACCTTCTCCGATGATCGGGAATGCGGCATCATCTAAAACCACGTATCCCCGGGCAACCCAATAGATAGGGGATCCCCAATAGGGGTAGGTAAATTCGTTGGGATTCTGGGTATTCTGAGCGGCACTGTTTTTATCCTTGAATTCCCTGGGATACGCCCAGAGGATCATGGGCTTTTTCTCAAGGGCGGCCCTGTCATATCCCACAGGCAGATAGAGCGTTCCATTGAGTTCCAGTCCGTCTTCTCGGCTATAGGTAATGACCTCTTTATGTACTTCCTGAATGCTCTTAAACGGATTGTCAAAAAAGGTCAGTTGGGCAGGAGCTTTCCGTTTGATCAGGCTCTTATAGTAGTAATTTGGATATTCTGAAGGCGATTCAACCTGAACCAGAAGTTCATCCCGCTCCGGGTTATAGTCCAGCAAGGTTTCCATTTTCCCTGGAATACGCGACTGGTACAATCGGGTTTTTTCTCGGGTTTTTAAATTAACCTGATCGACAAAAGGGAATTGTCCTTCCTCTGTATATCCGTCCCCGAGCAAATAGGCGTATCCTTTTTTATCAAAGGCGAGGACATCTTCTTTGAATGAATTTCGCATCGTGGCAAAATTTCCCGGGTCGCTGTACCTGTCCTGATAGCTCCTGTCCGATAGAACTACGGGTTCAGTGCCGGGCTTGGAAGGGTTGAAAAGGTAACTTTTGGTATTACGGGTATCCCACCACCAATCCGTTGCTATGGCTACATCATCGGAGCCCCATAGAATATTGTTGTAGCGGTTTATCGTTTTAAGAACGGGAGTGCCCGCTCCATCAAAAGGGGCATCGAGAAGAAAAACCTGATCCCTGTAAGGTACCTCATTTGCAGGATCCCCTCCGTCCAGCGCTTCTGCGTAAACCAGGGTTGCCGCCTTATCCCGGCGCCAACTGATATCGCGCATTCCCGTTCGCTCCGCCATAAATCCTTTCGGGAGGTCTTCGATCAGGGGAACCTCCAGGAGGGTGCGGACCAGGGCTCCATTTTTGGAATGTATTTGCGTCTTTGAGGGGAACCGATAATAGGGAACCAGGTAGGAAAAGGGTTTTTCCGCAGTTACAACCATAACGTAATTTCCATCCGGGGAGAAACTAATATTGCGATAGAGTGCAGGGCCCATCCATGGAGTAATTTCACCCTGGATTCCTACTTTTTTAAGAGCCGACCGGGCTAATTGTTCAAAATTGAAGGCGTCGTCCGTGTTTTTGATCAGATCCTGATAGGTGCGGTTTTGGGCCTTTTTCCCATCGTTTGTCGCTATGGTAGGCCCTGTAGGCGTGATATCCAGGCGGTCGATAAGGTCTTTGCGGTCTTCGGGAAGCGTTTTGACAAGTACAGCCTGGCTGTCTTTAAACCAATTGATCACATCTCCCATATTGCCATTGAGTACCGGCCCGGTTAGTCTGTGGGCTGAGGCTTCTGACAAGTCGACGATCCAGAGTTCCACCCCTGTCATGGTGGTATGTGTCATCGCCAGGTATTCCTGGTCAGGAGAGAGGGAAAAGTTTGCAAATCTGGGGTTTTCAGGAAGTCCGGAAACCTGTCGTGATTCACGTTCCTCGGGAGTTTTAATATGGAGATTGTTGTAGTAATTCGTTCGACTGCCAATGTTGGTCACCGGGTTAATCCGCAGGCCAGCCAGGCGCATTTCTTTTTCCGATAATTCGCTGATGGTCTTATACGGACTTCTGTACATGAGCATCATGTACTGACCGCTGTCCGTAATCAGGACGCGGGGAGCGAGAGGCGCCTCTGCCAGTTTAAGAATTTCTTCAGGAGGTGTCTGATAGGTGAGTTGTTCCTGTGCCTGTCCCGTCAGCATCAGGGCCAAAAGGCACCAAATGGGCCATTTTTTCATCTGTACTTTATTCATGGATTGGTGTAGTGAGATTAATTGTTTCAAGATACCTAAATTTTTCAAATCACAGGAAATAGGAATCCTTTGGCCCGCCAAAGTTTTTCGGGAGTTTTTAGGCCAACTTCTCAATTATGGGTACATTTATTTTTCATTCGGAAGCCTCCAAATTATTTGGTTTTCGACTGCGAACTCAAACGACATATCATGTATAATTCAAAGATCTCAGGCCTGGGCTTTTATGTGCCTGAACGAGTGGTTACTAACGACGATCTATCGAAGGTCATGGAGACCAGCGATGCGTGGATTCAGGAGCGGACGGGTATAAAGGAAAGGCGGCATGTGGAAGGGACCGAGGATACCACCACATCCATGGGGGTAAAAGCAGCCAGGATTGCCATAGAACGGGCGGGTATTGAAAAAGACAAAATCGACTTTATCGTATTTGCAACGCTGAGCCCTGATTATTACTTCCCAGGGCCGGGGGTCCTGGTGCAACGGGATCTTGGCCTTCCGACCGTAGGAGCTATAGATGTTCGAAACCAGTGTTCAGGTTTTGTATACGCTATTTCTTTGGCCGATCAGTACATCAAAACCGGTATGTATGAAAACATCCTTGTCATCGGATCGGAACTACACTCCCGGGGCCTCGATATGACCACCCGGGGCAGAGGGGTTTCTGTGATTTTCGGCGATGGGGCAGGGGCCGCAATCCTGAGCCGTGAAGAAAACCCTCAAAAAGGCATCCTCTCCTCTCACCTGCACAGCGAAGGACAGCATGCCGAAGAGCTCTCTTTAATCGCACCCGGAATGGGCAAGAGATGGGTGCTCGATATTTTAAAGGACAACGACCCGGACGACACTTCTTTTTACCCCTATATGAATGGCCAATTTGTGTTTAAAAATGCCGTGGTACGTTTTAGTGAGGTAATAAAAGAAGGCCTTGCCAAGAATCAACTGCAACCTTCAGATATCGATATGCTCATTCCCCATCAGGCCAATTTGCGTATTTCACAGTTCATTCAGAAAAAATTTGGTTTGTCTGATGATCAGGTGTATAACAACATCATGCGATATGGAAATACAACTGCGGCAAGTATTCCTATCGCCCTTACAGAAGCATGGGAGGAAGGTAAGATCAAAGAGGGTGATCTCGTTGTCCTGGCGGCTTTTGGCAGCGGTTTTACATGGGGAAGTGTTATCATTCGCTGGTAGTCCCCGGGAACTTCAGGTAAATCGAATACAATGTCTATTATAAACAGGGAACCCCGACCGATAAAGTCAGGGTTCTCATAAGGCGGCCAAAAGGAGGTGCAACCAACCAATGCATACCCAGGCCGCAATTTTTTAACTCTGGGATTAAACGGAATCAGGACCAAAATCCAATTTTCGCTTTATCCTAATCAGAGTCGTGTTAACAAAAAACCCCGCCAATCCCCAATTTTGGAATGGGACGGGGTTTCGATCACTGACTGGCCCTACAAAACACTAACCATTAACTAAAGAACAAAGCCGGGTCAGAGACTTCTTGTGTGCCTTATATTAAAGACGAAGGGAATCGAAGTTCGTTACACCGGTTAACAGTATTTAACAGCCTATGAGAAATACCCTGGTTTTTGGGGCATCTTCCAAACCGAGCAGATATAGCTATATCGCCATTGAACGACTCGTTGATGCAGAACTGCCAACTTTGGCTTTTGGATTGCGGGCGGGAAGCGTCAAGGGCGTACAAATACAGACTTCCCTGGAAGGTATTGAGGAGGTGCATACCCTTACTCTTTATATGCGTCCATCCAGACAGGTTCCTTTTTACGATGCGATCATTGCCATGCGTCCGGAACGGGTCATTTTTAACCCGGGAACAGAGAATCCCGAGTTTTATGGGTTGCTCCGTAATGAGGGAATCGAAGTAGTGGTAGCCTGTACGCTGGTCATGCTTTCCATGCGGACCTATTTCCCGGACACGGTCTGAGTTTTGGGAATCCGAATAAGCCAGAGACCTATAAAGGTAAGTAGCCCGTTCAGGGGAAGGAGTTCATACCCTATCTGATATCCGCCAAGCCAATCCTGTGGCAGGTTGGCAATGCCCACTACACTAAAGATGACAAGCAGAGCGACGATCCACACCAAGTTGTCCCTGAGTTTGTAGGATGTAAGTATTCCAAAAGAGAATAAGCCGAGTAATGGGCCGTAGGTATACGTGGCCACGGTCAGCAGTCCGTCGATGACATTGCGATCCAATACGTATTTAAAAAGGATTACGACCGCTATTAGGAGCAAACTCATCCCGATATGGGTCCGTTTTCTCAGGGTCTTTTTACGGGGTTCCGGTAGGTGTTCCATGCCCAAAAAGTCGATGCAAAATGAAGTGGTCAGAGAGGTAAGAGCGCTATCTGCACTGCTGTAGGCTGCCGCGATCAGCCCGAGTAAAAAAGTTATGGCCACTCCCAGACCCAAACCACTATTGAGAGCGATTTCGGGAAAAAGCAGGTCTGTTCTGGGTTTGCCATCCATTATAGGCATTCCGATATTGATAGCATCGGCGTATATAAAGAGCAGGGCACCCAAGAGGAGGAATAGAAAATTCACAATCACCAAAACCAGGCTAAAGGAAATCATGTTTTTACGCGCATCTTTAAGGCTCTTGCAGGTGAGGTTTTTCTGCATCATGTCCTGATCGAGTCCGGTCATGCAAATAGTGATAAACATCCCTCCGAGAAATGATTTGACCAGATGATTTCGCGCATTCCAATCTGAGGTAAACCAAATTTTATTATAGTCCCTGAGTTCTTCTGAATTTAGAAAATCAATGAGATTCCACCCGAGTTTCTGATTGATAAAATAGATGGAAAGGCCTACAGAACAAAGCATGAAGAGGGTCTGCAGGGTATCGGTCCAGACAATGGTTTTTATGCCACCCCGGAAAGTGTACACCCAGATGAGCACTATGGAAAGTACGACAGTAAGTTCGAAGGGTACCCCCCAGGCATCAAACACAAATTGTTGCAGGACGATAGCGACTAAAAAAAGCCTGAAAGAGGCTCCGAGAACCCTGGAGATAAAAAAGGACAGGGCACCCAGCTTATAACTATGCCAGCCGAATCGTTCCTCCAGGTATTCATAGATGGAGGTAACGTTCATCCGATAATAAATGGGCAGCAAAACAAAAGCGATCACAAAGTATCCGGCCAGGTAACCAAATACGACCTGCATATATGAAAAAGAAGTCGCTTCTACACTTCCGGGTACAGATATGAAGGTTACACCGGAGAGTGAGGCACCAATCATCCCGAAGGCGACCAAAAACCAGGGAGCCGATTTACCGGCCCGAAAAAAGTCCTCGTTAGAGTCGTTCCGTCCCGTAAAATATGAAATGAGAAGGAGCAGGAGAAAGTAAATACCGATCAGGAGTAGGATATGTATCGGAGTCATAGGGGTTGCAATGCAATCAATACCCTTGTGGTTTAAAGCCGGCAGGCCGTGCGTAAAAAGGGGTATTTTATTTTGAGGCCAAAGTACAAAACTTAAAATAGATACGTAGTTTTGTAGCTGTGGAAATGTCGTCCAAACTGTTGGAGAAAGCTGTCTCGGAAATGGCCCACCTACCCGGTATCGGGAGGCGTACGGCCCTGAGACTTGTCTTGCACCTGTTGCGTCAACCCCAGGGTCAAACGGAATCCCTGGCCGATGCCCTTCTGGAATTCAGAACCCAGATCCGCCAGTGTAAGGAATGTCACAACATTTCGGATGCAGCGTGTTGTGAAATATGCAGCAGCCCAAAGCGCGACAGGTCCATGGTTTGTGTGGTAGAGGATATCCGGGATGTGATGGCTATCGAGAACACGGGTCATTACAGAGGTCTGTACCATGTACTTGGCGGAAAGATATCCCCTATGGAAGGTATGGGTCCCCATGACCTCACCATAGGATCGCTCGTCAGCAAGGTAAAGGAAGGAGAAATCAGGGAATTGATATTTGCCCTGAGTGCGACCATGGAAGGGGACACTACAAACTTCTATATTTACCGACAATTGGAGGGCCTTCCCGTAAAGCTTTCCACAATAGCCAGAGGAATACCCGTGGGAGATGAGTTGGAGTACGCCGATGAGGTTACCCTGGGCAGGTCAATCGTCCAGAGAATACCATTTGAAGGCTCTTTGAAAGGGTAATACCTCGAAAATTTATCAATAAATTGAGGGTGATTTTATTATTTTTGCAAAAAATATCGTTAATAAAGGAATCTGAGTACGAATATGTCAAAATTTGAACTGAAATTACCGCAAATGGGGGAGAGTGTAGCTGAAGCCACACTGACCTCCTGGTTGAAGGAAGTGGGAGATTCCATTGAAGCAGATGAAGCCGTATTTGAAATTGCAACAGATAAGGTGGATTCCGAAGTACCCAGTGAAGTGGATGGTGTGCTCCTGGAGAAGTGCTTTGAGGTTGACGATGTTATTAAAGTGGGACAGGTTGTAGCCGTTATTGAGGTCGCCGGAGACAGCGACGGTACAGCTGACAGTAAGGCCGTCCAGACTACTGAAAAGGCCGCTGAAACTCCTCAGGCAGTTCCCGAAGTCATTCAGACCGTTGTAGCTGCAAAGGAAATAACAACCCCTGCTCAAACTCCTGCCAAATCTACGGGCACAGAACGTTTTTATTCGCCCCTTGTTCGGAATATGGCCAGAGAAGAGGGTATTGGTCAGGAAGAACTGGACGCGATTCCGGGATCCGGAGCCGCTGGTCGGCTGACCAAGGATGATATGCTCGCATACATTGGGAATCGTAAACAGGCTCCTGCATCTGGCGGAAAAATCCCCGAGACCAAAACAGCTTCAGAACCTGTTCACAAGCCCGAATCCCCTGCACAGAAAACCCCGGTTCCCACCGGAAAGGGTGATGAAAAAATCCCGATGACGCGTATGGGCAAGCTCATCGCCAAACACATGACAGACAGTGTGGCCACCTCGGCCCACGTCCAGAGTTTTGTGGAGGTTGATGTAACCAATGTCGTCGAGTGGCGTAATAAAGTAAAGGATGCATTCCAGAAACGGGAAGGTGAAAAACTCACGTTTACCCCTATATTTATGGAAGCTGTGGCCATAGCGCTCAAAAAGTACCCGATGATGAATATCGCCGTGGATGGTGATGCGATTATCAAAAGACGAAACATTAACCTGGGTATGGCAGCAGCCCTGGGCGATGGCAACCTTATTGTCCCGGTGATCAAAAATGCCGATCAGCTGAATCTCGTCGGAATGGCAAAAGCCGTTAATGATTTGGCCAGTCGCGCACGAAATAATGCTCTTAAACCTGATGAAATTCAGGACGGTACTTATACGGTAACCAATGTAGGCACCTTTGGCAGTGTTTTTGGCACCCCTATTATCAACCAGCCACAGGTAGGAATACTCGCCCTTGGGGCCATTCGGAAGATTCCATCCGTCATTGAAACGCCATCCGGGGATTTTATCGGCATTCGCTCAAAAATGTTCCTGTCACACAGCTATGACCATCGGGTAGTAAACGGTGCGCTGGGTGGAATGTTTGTCAAGTCCGTTGCCGATTACCTCGAGGCATGGGACGTGAATCGGGAAATCTAAATCAGACTTTAAACAGTAACGGGTATGAAATTGAATTTAAGCAGACCGATCTGTTTTTTTGATTTGGAGACCACCGGAACGAATGTGGCTACGGATCGCATCGTAGAGATGGCCATTTTGAAGGCGTATCCAAACGGGAATACGGAGAGTAAGCGATGGTTGATCAATCCGGAGATGCCTATTCCCCCAGAAGTTACCGCCATCCATGGAATTACAGATGAGCAGGTGGCGCAGGAACCTACTTTTAAAGAGCGATCCCGGGAAATACAACAAATGATACAGGGCTGCGACCTCGCAGGGTTTAACTCAAACCGTTTTGATATACCACTTCTGGCGGAAGAACTTTTAAGGGCTGGTTTGGATTTCGACATGAAAAATACGGTTGCTGTAGATGTGCAGACCATTTTTCACAAAAAGGAAAAGCGGACCTTGGAGGCAGCCTATCAGTTTTATTGCGATAAAACCCTCACCGATGCCCACAGTGCTGAAGCAGATACACAAGCCACCTATGAGGTGCTTCTGGCGCAACTTGAGCGGTATCCGGATCTTGAGAACGATGTGAAATCCCTGGCGGCCTTCTCGACGCATTCTGAGTTTGTAGATTTTGCCGGGTTTATTCGAAAGGATAAATCGGGAGACCCGGTTTTTGGTTTTGGAAAACACAAGGGACGCAAAGTAACCGAGGTGCTCGAGGCAGAACCCGGGTATTTTGGCTGGCTGCTGAATGCCGATTTCCCAAGGTACACCAAAAAGGTTCTTACCCAGATCCGACTGGCCGCTATGAACACAAAATTATAGCCACCCGGGCTCTCCGGGATTTCAAATATTTTCGAATGAAACTCATTTGTGCCGGGCGCAACTACGCCGAACATATCGAAGAATTAGAGAATAGTCGACCGGAATCCCCTGTCCTGTTTATAAAACCAGACTCTGCAATTCTTCCTCGAGAACAGGACTTTTTTATCCCGGAATTTTCAAATTCCATTCATTATGAAGTCGAACTTCTGGTAAAAATCAAAAAAGTTGGAAAACATATCAGCGAGGCTTTCGCGTCCAGATACTACGATGAGATTTCCCTGGGGATTGACTTCACGGCCCGGGACCTGCAGAATGAATTAAAGTCGAAAGGTCTGCCCTGGGAAAAAGCGAAAGGCTTTGACGGGGCAGCTGTTATTGGCAACTGGGTACCGAAAGACAGGTTCGGCGACCTCAAGGAACTGAATTTCACACTGGAGAAGAACGGGAGTGTTGTTCAGCAAGGCAATACGGCACATATGCTTTGGAGCGTTGACCAGTTAATCGCTTATGCCTCAACCTTTTTTACCCTAAAAAAGGGAGATATCCTGTTTACGGGAACACCTGCCGGGGTTGGACAGGTGGCACCAAATGATTATCTTACAGGTAAGTTGGAAGGGGAAATGTTGTTTTCTTTAAACGTGCGTTGATATGATTTACGGATTGAACAAGATTAATGAAATGGCTGAGGGGGATTCGGATTTCATCAATTCGGTGATTGGTGTTTTTCTCGAAGAAGTCCCGGATGATTTGAAAACACTGGAGGCAGCTGTAAACTCCGGGGATTTCCAGCAGATTTACCAGCTCTCCCACAAGCTTAAGCCGAACGTGGACTTACTGGAAATGGAGTCGACCCGTGCCCTTGCGCTCGAGATGGAGACCATGGGTAAAAACCAGGAGGACCTCGAAGGCATCAGAGCCCGTTTTACACGTCTAAAACAGGATGTCGATCAGGCTGTTGTCGAATTAAAGCGGGACTTCGACCAGTAATGCGGGCAGAAATCGTCACCATTGGCGATGAGATTCTCATCGGTCAGATCGTAGATACAAATTCTGCATTTCTCGCTTCCGAGCTCCGGAAAACAGGTATAGCCGTACATCAGATTTCATCGGTACAGGACGAGAGAGCTCATATCCTCACAGCCTTAAAAGAAGCCGAATCCAGGGCCGACCTCATTATCATCACCGGGGGCCTGGGTCCCACAAGGGACGATATCACCAAACGCGTACTCTGTGAATACTTTGATGACAAGCTCATCGAGGATCCCGATGTACTGGGGCATATCGAACACCTTTTCAGTACCTATATAACCACTCCAATTTCCGATCTGAACCGAAGGCAGGCACTTGTGCCTTCAAAGGCTGAGGTCCTGAAGAATGCGTATGGTACGGCTCCGGGGATGTGGATGGAAGGGTCCAATGCGATTTTTGTTTCCCTGCCCGGTGTACCCTTCGAAATGAAGCACCTTTTTATGGATCAGGTCAGGCCGCGCATTCTATCCTCTTTTACCCTACCGGTTTTACTCCAGCGTACCTTGATCACCTATGGTTTAGGAGAGAGTGCGATAGCTGAACGCATTGAGGATTGGGAGGACGATTTGCCCGGTCACATGAAATTGGCATACCTGCCGAACCTGGGGCGGGTGAGGTTAAGACTATCAATTTCGGGCACGGATTTGGAGGCTTTGGAAAAAGAACTCAATTCCCGCACAGCGAGTTTAAAATCGAGAATTTCGGATATCCTCTTTGGTGAGGAAGACGGAGAGGCCCTCGAGGAGACCTTAAAAAAATCCTTTACCAGTCGAAAGATGACCCTTGCAACGGCTGAGAGTTTTACAGGAGGCCGGATCGCTTCTCAAATTACTTCAGTTCCGGGAGCCTCGGCCTATTTCAAAGGGAGTATAGTCAGCTATGCCACGGCGGTCAAAACAGATGTCCTGCGTATACCGGAAGAACTGGTCAGGCAACATTCCGTGGTGAGTGAACAGGTTGCAAAAGCCATGGCAGAACAGGTTCGCACGCTTATGAATACAGATTTTGCCATAGCCACTACGGGAAATGCGGGCCCGGATAAAGGGGATTCTGATTCTCCGATTGGACGTGTTTTTATAGGAATTTCAGGCCCTGATGGAGCCTTTGCGTCTGAATTTACCATGGGAAATCACCGGGATCGGATCGTCCAGAAATCGGTGCATAAGGCCATGGAATTGATGCAGCAGGAAATCCTAAAATTCTGAAAAAGAAGTTTGGGCGTACAATAAAAATGCCGTAAATTTGCACCCTGTTTTGAACTAAGTAATAAAAGCGCAATGTCAAAAGTCTGCGATATCACAGGGAAAAAGGCGATGTTTGGGAACAACGTTTCCTTCTCCATCAATAAAACGAGAAGACGGTTTGATGTAAACCTTTCTAAAAAGCGGTTTTACATCCCTGAAGAAGATCGATGGATTACCCTTCGGGTATCTACCCGTGCCCTCAAGGCGATAAATAAGAAAGGAATTTCAGCGGTTTTGAAGGAAGCGAAGCAAAAAGGAATGCTCATAAAGTAAACTGCTAAAGCGAAGCACCATGGCAAAAAAAGGCAACAGAGTACAGGTGATACTGGAGTGTACTGAGCATAAGGACTCCGGAATGGCGGGTACTTCCCGATATATCACGACAAAAAATAAAAAGAACTCCCCTGACCGGATGGAGATCAAAAAGTATAATCCCATCCTCAAAAGGATGACAGTGCATAAAGAGATAAAATAAAAGTATTATGGCAAAGAAAACGGTAGCATCCCTTCAGTCTTCCTCAAAGCGTTTGACCAAAGCCATCAAAATGGTTAAATCTAATAAATCAGGTGCCTACACTTTTGTGGAATCAGTTATGCCTCCTGAAATGGTAAACGAATGGCTTTCGAGTAAATAGCATTACCATTCATTAAAGCATTGAGCCGCCTTCTTCAAAAAGGCGGCTTTTTTATGCGCCTCAATCCCAGTTCCATCTGCGAATACCCTTATGTCCAAACCTATTAAAGTACTATCTTTGAAAGCATAGTGAGTGATCTATGAGTCTGTTTAAAAAATTGTTTTCGTCGGAGAAGAAGGAGAGCCTGGATAAAGGACTTGAAAAGTCCAAGACAAGTTTCTTCAACAAGCTCAGTAAAGCTGTAGTAGGCAAATCCCGGGTTGACGACGAAGTCCTGGATGAACTGGAAGAGGTTCTGGTAACTTCTGATGTGGGCGTTGAAACGACCTTAAAGGTGATCAGCAGAATCGAGGAACGCGTTTCCAGGGATAAGTATGTGGGCACGGAAGAATTAGATCGGATTCTCAGGGAAGAGATTGCGGGATTGCTCGCAGAGACCCATACGGGAAATGCTACCGAGTTCGAACTGCCAGATTCAAAGAAACCCTATGTGATCATGGTCGTTGGGGTCAATGGGGTTGGGAAAACCACCACTATCGGTAAAATGGCTTATCAGTTTGAAAAGCAGGGAAAGAAGGTTGTTCTTGGGGCAGCCGATACCTTTCGCGCCGCTGCAATTGACCAGTTACAGATTTGGGCTGACCGGGTAGGCGTTCCTTTGATAAAACAAAAAATGGGCAGCGATCCGGCCTCCGTTGCGTACGACAGCCTGAGCGCTGCAGTCGCCCAGGATGCTGATGTGGTCCTGATCGATACCGCGGGGAGATTACACAACAAAGTGAATCTGATGAATGAGCTCTCCAAAATAAAACGGGTAATGCAGAAAGTACTGCCCGATGCCCCTCATGAAGTGCTGCTGGTACTCGATGGGTCTACCGGACAAAATGCCTTTGAACAGGCCAGGCAATTTACAAAGGCTACTGAGGTGACTTCACTGGCGGTGACCAAACTCGATGGGACGGCCAAAGGCGGAGTGGTGATTGGTATTTCAGACCAGTTCAGAATACCGGTAAAGTATATCGGGGTGGGGGAAGGAATAGAAGACCTGCAGGTTTTCAATAAGTTTGAGTTTGTGGATTCCTTCTTCAGTGCGACTTCATGAGAATAATCCTTACCCTCGGGTTCTTATGGGCCGGCCTTCTGGTACATGCTCAACTCAGCCATCCGAAGGCCAGTCCATTTCAGGAAATTATACAGGAGGTAGGCCTCAGCCAGGTCCGCGTTCGGTATTCACGTCCGGCAGTAAAGGGCCGGGAAGTATTTGGCAACCTCGTACCCTACGGTCGAATCTGGAGGGTAGGCGCAAATGAATCTACCAAAATTTCACTTTCCCATAACATGACTTTGGGTGGGGAAGCGGTCCCAGCCGGGACTTATGCGCTCTATGCCTTTCCTGAAGCGTCCGTATGGAACATCGTAATCCATAAGGATACGACCCTATGGGGAGACGGGCGGGATGCCTATAAGCGCGAAAATGACCTGGTCCGGTTTGCCGTAGCCCCTGAGTCCTGGCCAGAGGTTCAGGAAAATTTTCTTATCACCTTTGATCAGATAACCCACAATGGGATGCAGATGCTCCTCATCTGGGACCGGACATGCGTCCGGATTCCCATCGCGGTCAATACCATTTCTCTGATGGATCAACGCATAGAAAAGGCTCTGGGAAATGAACCTACCCCCCAGACGTATTATGAAGTGGCGCGCTACCTGCAGGAGGAGGGAAGGGACTACCAGCGTGCGCTGGAGTATATTAACAAGTCCCTGGAAGGAGGGGACACCTACTATTTTTATCGTGTCAAATCCTTAATTTTAGAGGGCCTGGGTGCGTATTCTGAGGCTATAAGGGCTGCGAAACGATCGGAAGCCCTGGCCGCAGCTGAGGGTAAAGACGAGTTTGTACGAATGAACCAACAAAACATTAAAAAATGGACCGGCTATTTAAAAGAGTGAATTTACACATGACAGGGGCGCGTATCCTGCTTCTGGCGATAACGCTTTCCTTTTCTGCCTGCAATCAATTCTCAAAAAAGTCAGACTCCGGCACGGAAGAAGAAATCGTGACCGAAGAGGTTTCAACAGATACTCCTGCGGCTGAGGAGGATACAACACAGGACGCAGTACCCTCTGAGGGCATGCTGTGGACCCGATACGACGAATCCGGGGAGTTAGAGGCAAATGCGGAGCACCCTATTGCACGTATGCGTTATAAACTTATACAGTCCAAAGTGCTGGACAAAAATGAGGTGTTTATGCCCCTGTATCCCGAGGTGGGCAAAATGGCTCAAACCGAGTATGAACGCCTGAAGCCCCAGATCATGGGCCGTACAATTCCCGAGGTCCAATCCGCTGTAAAAAGTGGGGCATTTTCATATGAAGACCTTACGCGATTTTTCCTTTACCGAATCTATGCTTTCGAACTCGATAATCGCACAACATTAAATACGATAATTGCCCTGAATGCAGATGTGATTCGGGAGGCAAAGCGAAAGGATTCTGCCCTAAAGGCCTCCCCGGGGATGGAACGCCACCCGATATTCGGCATGCCTATCCTGCTAAAGGACAATATCAACACCGCCGGGATGCATACCACAGCAGGTGCTATAGCGCTTATGAACAACCAAACAGACGACGCTTATATCGTTGAACGTTTAAAGGAGCGGGGGGCTTTAATACTCGGTAAGGTCAACCTGAGTGAATGGGCATATTATATGTGTAGCGGCTGCCCTGTCGGCTATAGTGCAGTGGGCGGACAGACCCTGAACCCTTATGGGCGGAGGGCATTTGAAACCGGGGGTTCAAGTTCGGGAAGTGGGACCGCAATGGCAGCAGGCTATGCCATGGGTGCCGTAGGTACTGAAACTTCGGGCTCGATCCTCTCACCATCCAGTCAGAATTCCATAGTAGGTTTAAAACCGAAGGTAGGTATGCTGAGCCGCAATGGAATTGTCCCCATCTCAAGTACACTGGATACCCCTGGTCCGATGACGCGTTCAGTGACCGATGCGGCCATCCTTATGGATGCCATGCTCGGATACGATATCCTGGATCCCGTTGCCTTTAACGTGAATTGGGGAGCGGATTGGTATCTGAAACCCACACCAAACGCCATAGGTGGATTGCGACTGGGCGTATTTGAATCCTTAATGGAATCTGATCAACTTTACCGCAGTACCGTTGAAAACCTTAAAAAAGCCGGGGCCAAAATCATTCCATTTAAGGCTCCGGAAGTTGAACGGGAAGGATTTCTTACCCTGTTAAACCTGGATATGAGAAAGGATTTGCCCGAGTACCTCAATACCCAGATACGGGATACCACTGAGGTAACGGTACGTTCAGTGGCAGATGTCGTGGCCTTCAATAATGCAGATCCTGAATTGAGGATCCCCTATGGGCAGAAGTTACTTGAAGGGATCGTGGCGGATACAACTTCAGAAGAAGCATTTCTAAAAATCAGGAAGGCACTTTTGGACGGGGGCCGTCAGTTTTTTGACGAACCCTGGGAAGCCCATCAGTTAGACGGTATTCTTTCTGTAAATAACCTCCATGCAGGTTATGCTGCTACCGCAAGAAACCCTGCACTTACAATTCCAATGGGTTACAGGGAAAGCGGAGAACCCGCAGGACTTACCATCATCGTAAGGGGGTTTCAAGTACCCCTTGCTTTTCAGCTTGCCTATGCTATTGAAGCGATTCAGCCGGCACGCAAGGCGCCTGAAGGATATGAATAATCATTGATTCAGGGCGTTTTTTACAGGCCGATCATATCGGAAATACGTTCCCAAAGGGCACTGTCAAAACTCGATGGTCCCAGAAGCGCATCCCCGGTATCGTTTCCCATCCGAACAATCACGAGATTTTGGGAGGGGACGATATAGAGTTTTTGATCGTTTTTACCCAGTCCGGCCACCAGGTCACCCGGGGCCGAAGGAATCAATTCCCCAGGGAAAACTACCTGGCTGCCCGGGGCCATAAAGCGATCCTGACCGTTTAACCACCAGAGATACCCATACGCCTGGTTAAATGATTGGGAAGGGCGGAGCATATCCCTGTAATAGTTCATATCTGTGAGGACGGGTTCGGAATCCCATTTCCCCTGCCCAAGGATAAGGAGGCCAAACCGGGCCATGGCGCGTGCACTACTGTAGTACACGTTGTTGCCTTGGCCCTGGGCGAGCCAGAATCCATCCATCCCTATCCGGTTTCGCAGGCGACTGTTGAAATAGGTGTTAAAATCTTCAGATACGGCATTCGAGATTACGGATTGCAGCATGGTATAGGGGCCGTTGTGGTAGGCCCATCGCGTCCCGGCGTCTGCAGTAAACTGCAGGCAATTCGGCGTGGTACACTCAAAGATGTTTTCATCCAGGCCGGAGGTCATGCGGAGTTGGTCTATAATTCGGATTTTTTGTTCTTTCTCTGCTAGGGCAGAGGTCCAACCCTGGCCCAGATGGTCTGAAGTGCGGTCATCAACTGAAAGCTTGCCCTCAGCAGCTGCAATACCAATCAAAAAGGAAGTCAGGGTTTTACCGGCCGAGGCCCAGTACCAAAGACTCTCCTTGGTAGTGGTTCCAAAATAGGATTCCATAGCAATTTTACCGTCTTTCAGGATGAGAAAGGATTGTGTTCCTTCGGCTTCCAGAAAGGCATTCAGATCCGTGGCGGCTGCCGTGTCCCAGTTCAGGCTTTCTAAAGAAACGGTTTCCCATGCCTTACTGGCGGAAATGGGCGGATAGTAAAGATCCTGGGACTGGTCCGGGGTATTTTCGGGATCAGTCTCAGATTCGGTTTCAGATTTGGTACAGGTAGCCAGAATAAAAACCAGTAAAAAGCTCCCTATAATCTTAAATGACGATTTGGATATGAATGTTGATGCCCATTTCATAGTCGTAAAACGTAAAAACCGGATATTTCTTTCAAAAAACTCGACAAAACGAGGGTATATCGTATTTTTGCGGCCTATAAAATCCTATGAGAACCAAAACACGTACCAAGAACCGCATAAACGTCATTACGCTGGGATGTTCAAAGAATCTGTACGATTCAGAGGTGTTGATGGGACAGTTACGAGCAAACCAGAAAGAAGTTGTACATGAAGAAGATGGCAATATCGTGGTTATCAATACGTGTGGGTTTATCGCCAATGCCAAGGAGGAAAGTGTCAATACAATTCTGGAGCAGGTACGTGAAAAGGAGGCGGGTCGCGTGGATAAGGTCTTTGTCACTGGCTGCTTGAGCGAGCGTTATAAGCCTGATCTCGAAAAGGAAATACCCAATGTGGACGCCTATTTTGGTACCCGGGACCTCCCGAGGCTCTTAAAGGCCCTTGGTGCGGATTACAAACACGAGCTCGTGGGGGAACGTTTGACCACTACTCCTTCCAATTACGCCTATCTCAAGATTGCCGAAGGATGTGATCGTCCGTGTTCTTTTTGTGCGATTCCCCTTATGCGGGGTGCGCACAGGAGCACGCCTGTCGAATCCCTTGTTGATCAGGCACATTCTCTGGCGGCAAAAGGAGTTCGTGAACTCATATTAATTGCCCAGGACCTGACGTATTACGGCCTGGATATTTATAAAAAAAGGGCGCTGGCCGACCTTCTCAGGGCGTTATGCGGGGTGGAGGGAATCGATTGGATTCGACTGCATTATGCTTTCCCCACGGGTTTTCCCATGGACGTACTCGATGTGATGCGGCAGGAGCCAAAAATTTGTAATTATATAGACATTCCCTTGCAGCATATTTCAGACCCTATTCTCAAAAGTATGAGAAGAGGGACGACACATACCAAAACAAATGCCTTATTGGAATCCTTCCGAAAGGAAGTTCCCGGGATTGCCATACGGACCACCCTTATTGTTGGATACCCGGGTGAAACCGAGGCGGATTTTGAGCTTCTCAAGGAGTGGGTCCGTTCCCAGAGATTTGAGCGACTCGGTTGTTTTACCTATTCTCATGAGGAACAAACCCATGCTTTTGCGCTCGAAGACAATGTACCCGAAGCCCTTAAGCAGGAACGGGCAAATGAAATCATGGAGATTCAATCCCAGATTTCATGGGAAGCCAATCAGGAAAGAATCGGTGGGGTGTACAGATGTATGATCGATAGGGTAGAGGGTGGCTATTTTGTTGGACGCACAGAATTCGACTCTCCAGATGTGGACAATGAGGTTCTTGTGGATGCTTCCAAATGGTATCTTCGTCTTGGGGAGTTTGCGGAACTTAGGATCACCGGAGCCTCTGATTTTGACTTGTATGCAGAGCCGGTTGAACCAACCCAGCCTATGTCTTAGGCAGGGGTTCAATCAGTGTTTTCCGAAGCTTCCGAATTGGATTCATCCGGACTTTTTTCATCATTATTAAGGCTATTCCTAAGAATATTGAGCTTTTTCAGCTTTGCATTCCAGTTCTCCAGACCTTTTTTCTTCTTTTCAAGGTTTTGGAGTACTTCCTTTACCAGCGGATTATCCTCTGAAGGCTCCGAGAAAAAGTTGAGGTTGTTTTCCAATTGCCGGATTTCACCTTTGACTTCTTCAATCTTCTTACGCACGAACTGCCGTTCCTGGGCAATGGCTCGGGAATCCTCCTCTTTGGCCAAATCCGCAATCCGATCCCCGTATTTCAGGATTTCTGCTTCTTGTTTGCCCACATCCAGTTTTCTGAACAGGGCATCCAGAATCTTGTTAAATTTAGAAGTGATGTGTTTCCGGTTACGTGGAACATGACCAACAGCCTTCCATTTACCGATGTAATCCTGGAGGGTTTTCAGGTCTTTTTCCCGATTACCTTCCAGTTGGAAACCACGCAACTCGTCAAGGAGTTTCGATTTGAGCTCCAGGTTCTTTTTTTCTTCTGCAAAGGCACTGTTTTTATTGCTGTGCAGGCGATCAAAATAGTGGTTGCAGGCCGTCTTAAATTCTTTCCAAATCGCATCTGAATATTTCCTGGGAACGTGTCCGATTTCTTTCCATTCCCTTTGGATTTTTTTCATCTCTGAGGTTGCCGTATCCCAGTCTTCGCTATCCTTAAGGGCTATGGCCTGTTTGAGCAGTGCTCTTTTCAGATCCAGGTTTTCCTGTTGTTCTTTTTTGAGTGTTTTGTAGAAGGCATTCTTACTGCGGTTAAAATTACGGACAGCACCCTTAAAAGATGCCCAGGTAGCTTCATTATCCTTTTGGGGGACCTTACCCGCTTTAAAGAACTGATCCCGAAGGGTTTCAATTTCCCGAATTTGTTTTTGAATGCCTTTATGATTTTTGGCAACCGTGTTGCTTACTTCTTCAATTCGGGCAATGATTTTCTGTTTTTCCTCCAGATTGCCCTCATAGCGTTTGTCGAGTTCCTGAAAATGTCTTTGCCGGCGTTCGTGCATTTTACGTGTTGCCTCGCTAAACTTTTCCCAAATGGCCTCCCGATGTTCCTTGGCTACCGGACCAATGTCCTCTTTCCAGATTTTGTGAAGGATCTGTAATTCCCGGAAAGCTTTGTTGATATCTTCTTCCTGCAGCAATGCCTCAGCACGGGCACTCAGTTTTTCTTTTTCCTCCAGGTTGTACTTAAAATCGAGATCCCTGAGTTCCCGGTTCAGGGAGAGAAAATCATAGAAAATCTCCAGGTGATGTTGGTATGTGCGCCAGACATCATTGTAATTGGCCCGGGGCACCGGCCCCGCTTTTTTCCAGCGTTCCTGAATTTCTTTGAAACTCTTGTAGGTGGAATTCATGTCCTCTTCAACATTTACCAGCCCTTTTAAATCCTCGATAATGATGAGTCGCTCCTGAAGGTTTTCATCGAGTTGTTTCTCCAGATTCTTGTAGTACTGCGACCGCTTCTCCCGATACTCTGAATACAGTTCGTTAAACTGCCTTTTGGTAACGGAGTTGTAACTAAAATCGGAATCTTCCCCACCCCGGCCGATGAACTCTTCCTTTTTCTCCTCAATAAAGGCCTGAAACTTCTGGTTGAATTCCCGGCGGATTGCTTCCACATGTCGGCGGATAGACTGTACTTTTTCGGCCCGTAACAAGCGCTGCAATTCTCCCACGAGATTTTCCATGGAAAGCGAATGGTAGTCCAAAAATGGGATGTGATGTCTGCGTTGGTTTTCCGTATCCTCGGCATCCTCGGCAATGGTTTTATCTATGTCGGCTTCTTCTGCGTCGTCATCCGGATCTTCATTGGAATCTGTATCCGGGTCTTCTGATGACTCAACTGTTTTTTCGGGCTGAAGCTCAACCTGAGCGGGCGATGCAGCATCGGCAGATTCATCCTCCGGTTCAAGGACAGCAGGTGCCTTCTTTCCGGAAGTGGTTTCGATTTTGTTTTGAGTCGCATCAGCGGTATCTGCGTCCTCATTTTTATCGGAAGTCTTCTGTGGGTTTTCAGCCGTGCCGTTGACTTCATTTTCATCCGAAGTCTTCTGTGGGTTTTCAGCCGTGCCGTTGACTTCATTTTCATCCGAAGTCTTTTGGGGTATGGGAACCGACTCTGCAAGTGCTCCGGCAGCGTCCTCCGCCTGGGCACTTGAATCCTCCACGGTTTCACTGTTAGGGACTTCTTTCAGTGCATCCGGACTAGCCTGCTCCGATTGGGCCGGGGATTGCTCTTGCGGTTCGTTTTCCGGTTTCACATGGCCGGTATCCACAATAACCTCTGTGCGCTCGTCAGGTTCGGTGCTCGAGTTTCTTTTAGGTGTTTCTGTTGGTACTTTCCCCCCTGCAGGTTTTTTCTGCAGTTCATTGTTATCCGCTTCAGACATTGCTGTAAATTTTCGGAATCCTTCGTTCTCCTTTTCCAAGATACTAACATGTAGGCTCACCACAAAAGGTATCTCAATTCTTTTTTCCCAAATTCGGATTTAGGGTAAATCCGTGGGCTCGGTATTCCAGATTTCCCAGGAAGCCTCTGCCTGCAAATGGAGCATTTCCAGACCATTTTTTACACGGCATCCGGCCTTACTTCCCTTCTTTAAAAAGGCGGTTTTCTCAGGGTTGTAAATGAGGTCGTAAAGCAGGTGGGTTGTATTCAGGGCATCGTAGGGTATAGGGGGCGCCTCATCCACCCGTGGGTACGTCCCACAAGGGGTGCAGTTGATAATTAGCTGATAGTCGTTAAGGATGGTTTGGTTGAGATCTGCATAGCCGAGCGCACCGTCCTTGGCGGACCTGGAAACAAATCGAAACCGAATCCCAAGTTTGGTCAGTCCATAGGCAACGGCCTTAGAAGCTCCTCCGGTTCCCAGGATTAGGGCAGCAGTATCCTCAGGATAGAGCATGGGTGAAAGGGACCTGGTAAATCCGATTACATCCGTATTGTATCCCACGAGTCCTTTCCTTGTGAACCGAATCGTATTTACAGCCCCAATTTCTGCGGCGTCCGGGTCCAGGCGGTCCATGAACGAACAAATGGCGGTTTTGTAGGGGATTGTAACATTGAGTCCGCACAGATCCGGCTGGGACAAAATCTCTGAAAATCCGGAAATTTCGGGAAGGTCAAATATTTCATACGAACACTCCTTCAGGCCCAGGGATTCAAATTTTGCACTGAAGTATCCTGGAGAAAAAGAATAGGAGATGTCTTTGCCTATGAGCCCGAACCTACGCATCTTTCAATCTGTATTTACCATACCATTCCAGGGCTACAAGGATAACGATACCCAGGAGTATGTAGACCAAAGCCCACCAGGTCTGGGGATCTCCCGGATCAGGTAGGAATCGCGTGTAATTCACAATAATTCCGTCCCCATTGGAATCCAGTATCCGGTTCCCGGCCTCATCCAGAAGGAAGATTGTTTTTTTCCATGGCCAGACCACGCCCAGTGAACCTGTAATAAAGCCTATAATAACGGCGGTAGTTATGCTCTTGAAATGCTTTAGCACATACCCCAGCAGATGGGAGAGCGTCACCAGGCCGACCGCCGATCCCAGTGTAAAAACAGATAGAATAAGCAGGGTCCTTTTTCGTTCCCCATTGTTGACGACACTGAAATCTCCTACCAGGAATTCAGCCATGGTATCGTACAGGGCATTTACAGAATCCACAAGGAGGAGGACATAATTACCAAGTAATATGAGTATAAACGAACCCGAAAGCCCGGGTAACGTCATCCCGGAGACGCTGATGATTCCACAGAAAAAAATAAACCACAGGTTATCATTTTCCCGGGCCGGGCTCAGGAAGCTGATGGAAATACCCACCACAAGACCGACAATCCCGGCAATTACAGTCTTTCTGTTCCAGTCCTCAAATTCACTGGAAATAAAATAGATCGATCCGATGATCATACCAAAAAACAGGGACCAGACATAAAGCTCCCTCCGATCCAAAAAATAGTCCAGGACTTTTGAGACGCTGAAATAACTGAATAACATTCCAAGGATGAGAATCGATAGAAAAGGACCATTCACATACCGGTAAAAACTCTTAAAACGGCCATTGAATAAAAGCCTGAACGCAGTGAGGTTTATGCGCCTGAGGGAGTCTATAAATTCCTCATAAAAGCCGACAACAAACGCTACAATCCCTCCCGAGACCCCGGGAACCTTATTGGCTGCGCCCATGGCTAACCCCTTTATAAACAACAAAATCTTGTCGCCGAATGTCCTGATTTCGTCCATCGGATTAGGTAGTCTTTTTTGAAGCCAGTCGCTCCAGCATAAAAATAAGGCAAAAACCGAGGATAGCCAGGATAATGGCCGGTACCCATTGGGGGTCCTCCGGAAAATTCCATGGGGCCACCACAGATTCCGCAACGACGATCTCTTTGTCATCAAAAACTTCGGTCTCACGCACAATCTTCCAGGGCCAGATTTTTGGCAGTGAACCAATAATAAAACCTGTGAGCAGGCCGAGGGTCGCATTCTTAAATCGGGAAAACATCCATTTTAAAAGGCGTGCAAAACTCAACAGACCAATAATTGCACCCACACCCACAACGGCAATAATTTTAAGATCCCGCTCGTGAACTGCGTCCAGTATGGTTTTGTACGATCCCAGAAGAACGAGGATAAATGCCCCTGAAATCCCCGGCAGAATCATAGCACATATGGCAAGGGCCCCGGAAAGGAAGAGAAAGGGCATTCCCGCTTCCCTTTGCGAAACCGGGAGAGATGCTACGGCGTAGGCGATAACTGCACCGAGTAAAGCCATGATGAGGATATTCAGCTTCCATTGATCGATCGATCTGGCGACATAAAATACACTGGCAACTACCAGTCCGAAGAAAAATGACCAGAGTAAGACAGGCTGGTGGATCAGTAGCCAGCTAATGCTCTTGGCCAGGGTAATCACACTTATGGCAATACCGGTTAGTAAGGCCAGGAGAAAGCTGCCGTTCAGTTCCCGCCAGAAAGCCTTGAATCCCTCTTTTTTCAACACGCCGATCAGCGAGGGTCGAATGTTGTTTATGGATCGGATCAATTCCTCATAAATCCCTGAAATGAAAGCAATTGTACCTCCGGAAACCCCAGGGACAACATCGGCTGCGCCCATGGCCATTCCTTTGAGAACTACCCATAGATACTGAATCGGAGTGCGTCCTTCCATAGTTTTAAAAAAGCAAAAGTAGCCTTTTTATTTGGAAGCTTTCCCGGACTCCCGAAGCAGGCGCTGCACCCATAAAGCACGGGAGATTTCGGGAAATCTGGTTTCAAAATAGGGGTATTTATCGGGAGCCTCCTTCAGGGCTTTCTGCAAGGTTCTTTTACCCTTGTCCGGGAAGTGTTGCCGCAGATAGACTCCGGCCAGCTGATACTGGAGTTCAGCGGATTCCGGGTGGAATTCACACCCCTGCCTCAGCACCACCTCCGCTGCTTCGAGCTCATCGCATTCGCAGAGGATCTCAGCCCAGTTCAGCCAGGTATCTACCTCGTAGTTCCCGAGTTCTGTGGCTTGTTTAAAGGCAAAATCAGCTTCATGGACTTGTTTTAGCGCCTTGTGAATCATTCCGGAACGCTTCCAGTAGATCGCATTTTCCCCGTCAATGCTCAGGGCTTTATCGATATATTCCTGGGCTTTCTGGTAGTCTTTCTTCTTCAGGTAATGGTCGGTTATGGCAAGCCATCCCTTATCCAGAAGTGGGTCTTCGTGTACGGTCAAATAGAAGTAGTAACGGGCTTTTTCCGGCCGGTCCAATTGCTCATAACACTTTCCGATACGCAGGTAGGCGTGGGAGGTCGGATCTTCTAATTCCGTGGTTGTATTGTAATTTTCAATGGCCTCCTCATACCTTCCAAGTTTTTCAAGGACTTTCCCCTTTTCAAAATACGCCCCTAAAAAGCTGTCATCAGAAATAATCGCAAAATCAAAGGCAGCAAGAGCCTCAGGGTACATTTTAACGGCAAAGTACTGTTTTCCCAACTGATGCCAGGCAATCTGGCAGTACGGATTGCTGTCCAGATAGGTGTTCAGGTAGCTAATGGCGCCTTCGTGTTCGTCCAGGAATTCGTAGCAATAGATGGTATTATAGAGGGATGCGTAATCCTCAGGGTCTGCTTCCAGGCATCGGATAAAGCATTTCCTGGCCATTGTATAATCGTCGATGAACAGGTATTCCATCCCGAGAAGAGAGTATAGGTCAACCACGTCATCGGTCATTTCAAGGGCCTGATGCAGGAGGGCAATCGCAGCCAGGTGATTGTCTTGTTTGGACTGGATATTGGCTCTCTGTACAAATATCTCCTCGTTGTTGGGTTCCAGGATCTGTAATTCATCAAGCACGCCTTCCGCCAGGTCAAACTCGTTTTCAAAAACCATTACCTCAACATCCAACAAGCGAATATCGAGGGAATTCGGGTGCTGCTGCAGTCCCATTTTTATCGCCTTTTTGGCGAGAGAAACTTTTCCGTGATTCAGATAATGGTGGATGATTTCTTCGAAATCTTCTGCATCGAAGAAATAAACGTCATCCGTTCTGAGCATGGATTCGAATTTTGCAATCGGTGGACCCGGTTGTTCACTGGAGTCTAATGCCATACATGACTTCTTGGATACTGTTCGTATGGATTTAAAAATATTTTTTTTAGGCAGCGTTATGGCCTGTCCCGGTCCTTTCTTATCAACAAATTAGTTAACAGGGTTTGTGGAGTACCGCTCAAGAACCTTCAGAATAAGGTCGCAGCCCCTTCTTATCTCAGCTTCAGAGAGGGTCAGAGGCGGGCTAATACGAACAGCCCTGGGTTCAAAAAGCAACCAAAACAACAACAGGCCTTCCTTTTTAGCCTCGAGGACCAGGAATTCGGCCTGGGCCGGAGTTTCTAAAATCAGGGCCAGCATCAGGCCCCTGCCGCGGATTTCCAATATGGAAGGGTGCAACAGGCGTTCGCGAAAAAGCGCTTCCTTACGCAGCGTATCCGCTATCAGGCTGGATTCCTGAAGGATCTGGAGTGTTTTGAGGGCCGCCGCAGCCACTACAGGATTCCCTCCAAAGGTGGTGATATGTCCCAGTTTCGGGTCTAGCATCAAACTATCCATATGTTCTTTGGATGCGGTAAACGCCCCAATGGGCAATCCTGACGCCATTCCCTTGCCCATGACCAGGATATCCGGGATGCATTGAAATTGCTGAAAAGCGAAGAGGGTGCCGGTTCGCCCGAATCCCGGTTGAATCTCGTCCAGAATAAGTAAGGATCCGGTTTCATGGCAGCGCTGCCTGACCTGCCGGAGGTAATCCGGATCGGGGAGGATAAAGCCCGCCCCGCCCTGAATGGTTTCCAGAATCACCGCCGCCGTCCTGGTACTTATGGTTTCAAGGTCTAAAGGGTTATTGAATTCAATATGACGTACATCTGGGATCAATGGTCGGAAAGGCGCCTTCCGGGATTCAAAGTCCATGAGGCTTAAACTCCCAAGCGTGTTGCCGTGATATGCATTCCGGGCGGCGATCAACTCTGATCGCCCGGTAACGCGTCTCGCCAGTTTAATGGCACCTTCCATTGCTTCGGTACCCGAATTTACCAGATATGTGGTTTGCAGGGGTTCGGGAAGTGCTTCTGCAAGGGCCTTGCAGAGGCGGAGGGCCGGTTCCTGTATGAACTCTCCATAGACCATGACGTGCATGTACAAAGCCGCCTGTTTCTGGACTGCTGCGACCACCTCCGGGTGGCAGTGTCCAAGGGACACCGCGGAAACACCTGCAATAAAGTCGAGGTACTCCTTCCCATCTGCGTCGTAGAGGAAACTGCCTGAGGCGTGCGAAATCTCCAGGCCCAGCGGATGCGGAGTAGTCTGGCTTTGAAAAGCACGAAAATCAGCATTCATGTCCTCAAGAGAATTCACGCCCTGGGTAATTTGTGCTTGGCAGCTGGTTCTGAGGTTTTAGAACCCTTGGGTAGCGGGTCTTCCCCCGCGGATTCCGATTCCGGATTTTCCAGGTCGATAGGTTCTGTAATACCCCGTATAACAGGCAAAACAAGGTTGTTGTCGTCTGTATCAAATATGTCTTCCGGACTGCGAATACGTTCATCTCCCCTCCATATAAACCCTTCCAGTTTTTTGCTATTCGGTGGAAAGTCCTTCTCAGGGGTGATATCCCCATCCGGTTCGGTTATAAAAGTGATGTCTTCAATATCGCTTTGTTCTAAAGTCAGGCGGATTTTACTGCATTTGGTTTTGTTGATTCCAATCAGGGCGCCATCGTCGTCATACATGTAATAGATGACCTCGGTATTCCTGACAAGATCGACGAGTTTTAATTCATTTTCGATGAATTTTCCAAACAGGTCTTTGCCCTTTGCCTGATTAAAACCGCGCTGGCCTACCGTATCTTCGGATATGATAAAGGCATTATTTATGACCTTCAGCGAATCCAATTTATCCGTCTCCATGTCACTGAGCAGGTGTATACTGTCACCGGTCATCTGGTTCTCAAGATTCCAAAGTACCGGATTTCGGATCAGTTCGGTCAACCCTGTTCGCTCCTCAAAATGAATACTGTCGCATTTCCCGCTCATATCCGTTTTGTAAAACTTTGCGTTGCGGAATGCTCTTAGGGAACGGGCATCAGGGGGCCCGGTAACCATTAGCGTATCTCCGTGCATATACACCGAGTCTTGCTCCATCAGGCTGACTGAAACGGCTCTTCGGGTCGCAAAAAGGGAGTCTTTAGCCCGGTGCACTTCCGCATATTGCGCCCGTATGATTCCCTGGTTAATGGTATCTGTGACTTTTATATTGTTGGTGGCTGAAGCAAATTCCCGGGCTTTGTCAAAATAGACGCTGTCTCCTTCAATGATGCGGTTGCTGTAATGGATTTCCGTATTCTTAATGCCGTATCCCTGTTCTGCCTGTGTATCGTAATATCCGCGTTCACAATAGAGCTGGTACGTTTCCCCTGTAATCGTTGAGGGTCCGTACATATAGGCATTTTTGGAAGTTGTGTAATAATCCAGGCGACTCGATTCCATCGTGTACTCCGGATTCTCGATCAGGACACTGTCCTGAAACTGGTATTTTTCCGGAATCATATAGTACCTGCCCACCCGGCTGGTAAGTACATTTGCTGAATCTACGATCTTTCCGTAATCCCTGTAGTAGGACTCCTGCTTTTCGCGATCAAAATACAGGGTATCCGTGGTCAGGGTCATGCTGCTGTTGGTCAGCCGGACTTCCTTATAGGCCTTTGCCAGTTTACTGTTGCCATCATACTCGATATACCCGCTGGTCATCAGGATGGAGTCACCCTGCTTTAAACGGACATTCCCGATGGCTTCAAGGCGATTTTCTTTTTGATACAGCAAAGCATAATCGCACCAGAGATCAGCACCCTGATGCTCAAATTGCACCTGTTTCTGGTCTTTTGAAAAAATAGAAGCTCCCGGTCTGAGGGTTTCGTCTTTGGTAAAACTACCCCCATAGACGATAGTGATCTTTTTGCCCTGATCCGTGTTCTGCTGACTCCAAAGTCCTGTAGTCAGGATACAGATTCCGAGAAAGAGGATGAAGGATTTCACCAGGGTTGTTTCTACAAAAGTAACATTTTACCGATGGATGGTCTGCGTCCGATCCGGACCAACAGAGACAATCCGTATCGGGACCTGAAGCTCCGATTCGAGATACTGGATGTAAGCTTCGAGTTCCTTAGGAAGCTGAGAAGCCTCAGTCATTTTGGTGAGATCTTCTTTCCAGCCTGGTAACTCCTTGTAAACAGGGGTTAAAAATGGTGCCTCGATAGAATAGGGGAGGTGGTCGATCTGTTTGCCCTGATAGTGATAGGCGGTACATACTTTAAGGGTTTCAAACCCACTGAGCACGTCGGCTTTCATCATCATCAGCTGGGTTACCCCATTGATCCTGACGGTGTATTTAAGCGCAACCAAATCCAGCCAGCCACAACGTCTGGGCCTTCCGGTGGTTGCCCCGAATTCATTGCCAACCCTCGCCATCGTCTTCCCATCCTCATCAAAGAGCTCCGTTGGGAAGGGGCCGCTTCCAACCCGGGTGGTGTAGGCTTTAAAAATACCGAAGACCTCCTTTATACTTCCCGGTGAAATCCCAAGGCCGGTACAAGCTCCGGCTGCGGTTGTATTTGAGGAAGTTACATAGGGGTATGTGCCGAAATCAATATCGAGCAGGGAGCCCTGTGCACCTTCAGCCAGCACTTTTTTCCCAGAACTCAGAGCCTGATACAGATATTCCTCACTATCTATAAATTCAAGCGCTTTCAGACGCTCTACAGCCGTAAAGAATTCCGCTTCAAGTTCCTGAAGGTTGTACTGTATGTCCACGTCGTAGAAATGGATCATGGCCTGGTGTTTTTCGGCCAGGGCATTGTATTTGTCCTTCCAGTCCGGTAATTCCAGGTCGCCGACCCTGAGCCCGTTGCGCCCGGTCTTGTCCATATATGTCGGCCCGATTCCCTTTAGGGTGCTTCCGATCTTCGCCTTACCTTTCGAAGCTTCCGAAGCCGCATCGAGCAACCGGTGCGTCGGCAGTATAAGGTGTGCCTTTCTCGATATCAGGAGTTTTTTCTGAATGTCGATATCAAAGCCTTCCAGCTTTTCGAGTTCTTTATCAAAGATCACAGGGTCGATAACGACCCCATTGCCTACGACATTTGTGGCATTCTTATGAAAGATACCTGAAGGGATCGTATGCAGAACGTGCTTTATCCCATCGAACTCCAGGGTATGGCCTGCGTTAGGCCCCCCTTGAAAACGAGCGATAATATCGTAATCCCGTGTTAGAACATCAACAATTTTTCCTTTTCCCTCGTCTCCCCATTGGAGGCCGAGCAGCAAATCTACGCGCATGATATGGCTGGGTTAGTCCGTGACTTCTTCTTTCTTTTTACGAGTTCCGTAAAAGTAAAGTGAGTGGTTGTTAATTTCAATGTCAAAAACCTCTTCAATGGTTTTTTTAATCGATTCAATTCTCGGATCGCAAAACTCGACGACTTCTCCTGTATCCGTCAGGATAACGTGATCGTGCTGGCGGTCAAAATAGGATTTTTCGTATTGCGCCTGGTTTTTTCCAAATTGGTGTTTGCGCACCAGTTTGCATTCAAGGAGCAATTCGATGGTGTTGTAGAGTGTAGCCCGGCTGACGCGATAATTCTTGTTTTTCATTTTGATATAGAGTGACTCGATATCAAAATGGTCGTCATTATCGTAAATTTCCTGTAAAATCGCATAGCGCTCCGGGGTCTTCCGATGCCCGTTTTCCTCCAGGAAGGAAGTGAACACGCTTTTTACGATTTCCTGATCTTTCCGATTCATAAAAGAGGGCTTGCAATCCGGTTACAAAAGTACATTTAAAAAAAGGAAAAGGGGCCGATTCTATGCCTGAATTTGATACCTAAAAGGGTGTTAAACCCGCGTAACCTTATCGATTCCGTTAATTCGTTTAAGATTATCCAGCAGCTTTTTCAAAATGGACTTATTCTTGACAACCAGTTTGATACGGCCTGTAAAAGTTCCTCCGTCTGTACTGAAGTTGATATTTCGCATATTGACATGCATCTCATCTGATATAATATCGGTTATGGAGTTAATCAGGCCGAGGTTGTCGATGCCACTCATTCGGATTTCGGCGATGAATTCTTCTTGTGAGGAGTCGATCCATTTTGCTGAGATTATCCTGTAGGCAAATTTGGATTGCATGGAAATCGCATTAGGGCAGTCTTTCTTATGGACCTTAATGCCTTCATTTACGGTAACAAATCCGAAGACAGGGTCCCCGGGTATGGGGTTGCAACAATTCGCCAGGGTATAGCTGAGTTTTTCTTCCTCCTTTCCAAAGACCAGCATGTCATAGGTCGCGGTAATTTCATCCCGGTCAATCCCTTCAGGCGCACCTTTTCGGCGCATCCGATTTTTGAAAAAATTGAGGAAGGCGTTGTTGTATGAAGCCGCAAAATCCCGTATCTGTTTATTGTCTATGACTCCGTTACCTATGCGATAGAACAAGTCAAGACTGGTCTTGAGCTTAAAGTAGGTGACCATCTTATTGATGACATCCTCATTTAAGGTAATCTTCAGGGACTTAAGTTTACGCCTGAGGATTTCCTTACCTTCCGTAGCTACTTCCTTTTTCTCTTCCCTGAGCGAGGAACGGATCTTGGAACGCGCCCTTGCCGTGGTTGCATAATCCAGCCAGTTCTGGTTTGGTTTTGCATTGTCCGAGGTGATTATTTCCACCTGGTCACCACTCTTCAGAACCGTATTCAGGGGAACGAGCTTTCCGTTTACCTTGGCTCCCCGTGTGTGCATTCCCACTTCCGTGTGAATGTTGAAAGCAAAATCAAGGGGGGTGGCTCCTTTCGGAAGGGCTTTGAGCTCTCCGTTGGGTGTAAACACAAAAATCTCTTTGGAGTAGAGGTTGAGTTTGAACTCCTCCACAAAATCCACGGCACTTCCGTTGGAGGTTTCCATGGCTTCCTGTAGCCGGTTGAGCCATATTTCGATTCCCTGTTCTTTCTGGTCCCCGTGCTTGTATTTAAAGTGGGCCGCATAGCCTTTTTCGGCAATCTCATGCATGCGCTCACTTCGGATCTGTACTTCGACCCAGCGTCCCATGGGTCCCATCACGGTAATATGCAGCGCTTCGTAACCCGTCGATTTGGGTGAAGAAATCCAGTCCCTCAGGCGAACGGGATTTGGGGTGAAGTTATCCGTTACAATGGAATAAATTTTCCAGGCGAGGAATTTCTCGTTTTTCCGGTCCGATTTATAGATGATCCGAATCGCAAACTTGTCGTAGATCTCTTCAAAGGTTACATTTTGCGACTGCATTTTGCGCCGGATGGAAAAGGTGGACTTCATCCGGCCTTTGATTTCGTAATTCAGTCCTTCCTTATCCAGGGAATCCTGGATAACCTTAGAAAAATCCTGAATATATTTTTCCTGGGCTTCCTTACTGCCTTCTATTTTCCCCTGTATATCCTTATACACTTCGGGTTCCGTGTATTTAAGGCTTAGGTCTTCGAGTTCTGTTTTAATATTGTAAAGCCCTATACGATGCGCCAGAGGGGCATAAATATAAAGCGTTTCTGAAGCGATTTTGACCTGCTTGTGTTCCGCCATTGAATCCAGGGTGAGCAGGTTGTGATACCGATCTGCGATCTTGATGATAATTACGCGGACATCGTCATGTAGAGTCAGCAGCATTTTACGGAAGTTCTCCGCCTGCTGAGAAATATTCATGTCTTTTTTAAGGTGACCTATTTTGGTCAGCCCATCGACGATCCTTGCGATGGTCTCTCCAAATATCTGCTCGATGTCATCAAGGGTATACGGGGTGTCTTCTACAACGTCGTGAAGCAGTGCTGCGGCTATGGAGGTGGCATCCAACCCAATTTCTGAGGCCACGATTTTTGCCACCGCAATAGGATGGAAAATATAGGCTTCCCCGGATTTTCGCCTCTGATCCTTATGGGCATCAACAGCTACGTCAAAGGCCTGGCGAATCAGTTTCTTGTCCTCATTGGTAAGGTTTTGATAACTGATGCGCAGCAGTTCTTTGTACTCCCGGGCGATTGCCTTGTTTTCTTCTTCTATGACTGCCTGTGTGGCCATACTTTAAAAATAGGATAAAACCTTCTTACAACCTACAAAAATCGTGCCTCCGCCAAGTTGTCATGATGAGTTGCGCATGTGCGATAAATACGTTGCTTCCGGAGATTCTCTATGGGTGCCAAGATGGTTCGGTCCATAAAAAACCCTGCAAGGCTCCGGTTTTCCGTTGCAATGCAGGGTCTAAGGACGATTTGTCCTTATTAGAATATGTATTTAGGAGGTTTCCTCTTCCTTCATTTCAACAATCTCATACATGTCCTTACCATCTACCTGTACAGGCTGGTAATAGGTGTCTCCGAACTTTACATACGTCCGATCACCCGCTTTTACTTCTTCGCCTCCCTCGGGCAGGGCGGGAACGATGGTACCCGCAGTAGCCGGAACAACGGTGTAACCCTCCTCGGTTTTGTCGTAATATGCTCCGCCGTAGTAATAATTATAGGTGTCGCCGACCTGTACCTGTTCCGCCGATTCGGGTATGTTGTTGACCGTAGCCCCAACAGGCGCCTGGACCACTTCGTATCCTTTATCTGTTTTGATGTAGTAGTTTCCTTCGTCGTAATGATACTCTTCTTCCTGCCCGCTATCATTGACAATACTCACCACGATGGCTGTTGTGACCATGGTGGTCACAAAATAACCCCAGGGATGCCAGACGGGTCCCCAGTAAAAGGGTCTGTACGGGTGATAGTAATAAGGTCTGTGGCAATAGAATCCCCAGCCGCCATATCGGTACGGGGGCCTTGTATAGCGCACGGGACTCGTCCGTACGTACGTGTTTCGCCTGTTGACATTGACGTTCCGGCTGTTGTCGATATTTATATTGGTATTCCCCCTGCGGCTGTTATCGACATTTACCCGGTTGTTAGAGTTTCGGTCGCCAGCGCGATCCCTTGTATTACTACCGCGGTCCCCGGGCCGGGTGACATTGGAGGTTTTGTCCCTTGAGGACCTGTCCACAGCCTTATTCCTGTCCGAACTGGACGCGCGGTCTCTGGCATTCGAGGCACTCCGATCCGTTGTCGCTGGTCTTGTCGACGTGGATGGTCTGGAAACATCCCTTGACGACTTATTGTATCCTCCATTTACGGAGGGTTTTGAGGAGGGCCTGGATGTAGTAGCCCTTGTATTTGTTGATCGCGTATTCCGACTGGTTGATGGCCTGCTTTGGCGTGTAGATGGAGTACTGGCCGGTCTGCTGCTCGGTCTGGACATGCTGCTTCTGGAACTTCTGTGTCCCATCCGTTGTGCTTCCAGTTCAACTGGAGCCAGAAGTAGGAGTAGAGCCGGGACAGCTATTTTTAAAAGTGTTTTACTAACCGATTTCATAGGGTGTGTCTTAATTTTAATTCTTAGGCATTATGCTGATCAGATCCGCGTTTGCAGGAGGATTAAATTCAAATATCTCATCGGGGAGCTGCGGATTTGTGTCCCAATTCTCAAAAGTACCCTCTACCACTGAAGGGGAGTCCCCTTTTTTGATAAACAGGAACTTCTTTGGAAGGTAAAACGCCCCGTTCTCAATCCAAATTTGGAAATTATCTGTTTTGGTCTCTGCGATTATATGGTGACATGCTACGCCTTCTACATTTTTAATCCCCATATAAGTGACGTTGCCAAAGTATTCCAGCAGGTCATCCCCGAAGGATGGATAAAAAAGGTCAGCCGCCGGGAATTCCATACCGAATTTGGAATTGACACTATCAATGGTTTTAATAATGCTCTCGGGAGCCGGAAGCGTTACATAGTTGTTCTCGTCGAAGGAGTACCAGGTTATGTATTCCCCATTGTACCAATAGCCCGTACTTCCTTTATCTCCTGAGTTATAGACCGCCATCCGGTCCGGTCCTCTAAAGTAGACTTCATGAGCGGTGAAAGTACGTTCCATGAGGCCCAACTGATTCCTGTCATCATTTACTGACCTCAGGTGAAAGCTGATCGCTTCCATCCCGCCAATTACTTCTCCCATTTTATCAATAAGTGAAATGGCAACTGGATCTATGTTGTCGGTCGTTTGGGAAACCCCGGTAAAGGGAAGTATACTTAGGAAACAAATCAGAATTCGTGTCATCGGATTGACGATTTAAAATGGTTGGATAAGATACATAAAAGTTCTCAGGAGTAAAATATCGGAATTTTATGAATTTGACAAAGGAAATCAAGTTTAATGAACCCTGCGGGATCATATTTGCCTTTGGAGCTTTATCATTTCTTCTGGGGCAACGGTTTGTTCGAGGAACCTTGTAAAACAGGGAGTAGGACAAAGTATAAAGGGCAGGATGTTAGTCCTGCCATTTATACTTTAAAGGCTTGAGGCTATTGGGTTTAATGTGTCATCATGACACGCCGTGCTTTGGCCTCCGGATTCCTGTAGGGTCTCCTTTCCGCGTTAGAGCCCATTTTGTAAAGCGACTATTCTACAATCATCTCCAGGCGGTAATCGGCAGTTTCACCCCGCCGCGCCGCGCTGCGCATCATGTAGACACGGATGGTGTAGTCCCCGCTTTTGGCAGCCGTACCTTCGAACTGGTTCCCACTGGTGGATCCGTTATAGATCGCAACGTATGCTTCCCCGGGTTCCATAACATTAAAATAGGTGGCGCCGTGTTGTGTGGCCATACTAATGTTCATATACTGGCCTTCCTGTCCGTTAAGCACGTAATCCACGGTTTCCCGCCCGGAAATGCTGCTTTCAATGGTTTTACTGTTGGCTCCGGAATCAAATTGAATGCGCACTTTTTTGATTTCATCTTTGACGGCCTCAGCGGCATCCCCGACAGCTTCACCTGCTTTTTCAGCGGCTTCCCCGACGGCTTCCCCTGCCTTCTCGGCGGCATCTCCAACAGTTTTTGCGGCTTCTTTGGTCTCTTCTACAACAGCCTCCTGGGCCTGATTGATCTTGTCCTTGGTATCCTGCTTACATGAGGTCAGGGAAATGGCAAGGAGTAGCGCCATTGGAATCAAATAGTCGTTTCTTTTCATAATTGGGTTCTGTTAATAAATAGGTGTATTTCGTTTCTTTTGCTATGAGCAGCCTTCAAAAGGCTGAAAATTATGGAGTTAAATCAGTTTGCTCAGCCTCCGTAAATTACGGCTTCTGGGATTTCGTATCGTTCACTTCCTATATGGATAATATACAGATCCGATTCTTTGGTGGCGCGGAATTCACCCGTATCGGCCTGGCTGCGGTCGTATCCGACTGCCTTACCATTTTGGAAGTAGATGTATCGCATTCTCCCATCGGATAGGGTGACCTGTACATCTGCATCTCCATTCCCACGCCGCATAACCCCAAAGGGGCAGTTTCCGGCGGGTTGCCCGTTCCCCAGACTGCATGGGATATTGCCAGTGGCATTGAAGTCCGTTCCTGCTACCGTGGCATCGCCTGATGTTACTGAATTTCCGGAATCCCCGGACCCGCCGACAATCATCTCGAGGCGGTAGTTGGCGGATGTATTTTGCGCGCCCTTCATCAGATATACGCGAATTCGGTAATCCCCGCTTTTGGCAGTGAACCCTTCGAACTGGTTCCCGTTGACGGAACCATTGTAGACAGCCACGTATGCTTCGCCTGGCTCCATAATATTGAAATAAATACCGGCATTTTGGGAGGCCAAACTGACATTCATATTCTGGCCTGCACGAACGTTTAATAGGTAGTCGACGATTTCCCGCCCGCTGATCGCGCCCTCTACGGTTGCACTGCTCGCTCCCTTCTGGAAAGCGACGCGTTCGGTCCGCATATCCTGGGCCTGGAGCGTTTCTCCGGAAGTACTCATAAGTAGCATCCCGAACAAAATCATTAAAAACAGGTTGGGTTTGAAAAAGGCTTTCATATGATCGAAGTTTATTTGGATTTAAGAAAGAAAAACAACCGTTGAATTTACTAATTTTTTCTTTTTAATGGGTGGCAAAATTTTAAAATAAGGCGGGCCATTTTTGGGGACCTTGAGATATGCTTTTATAAGATCACAGGACTATTCAGATCCCGGTAAACCCATTAATTTGCTTCTTCGTAGGCAGCTTCGAGCCAACTCCTGAGTTCGGCATCCACCTGGTTAACCGCTTCCAGCCGGACGCGGTGCGTGCACATGGTGCCAAAGGGTCCGGAACCTTCCAGCCGGCCGGCAGGTTCCTTTTCCCGAAGTTTCAGGCCGAGATCAATTCGTGTTTTCGTAGCAGGTTTTATAAGGGCAAACTGTTTTTTCCGCACCAGGCTAACAGTGGTTTTCTTAGGTGAGATCTGTACATCCGGACCAAAGTCCCGGACTACTTCCAGGAGCTTTTCGTAAATCGGGATCAGGGATTCTTTTCCTTTATATTGATTCTCGACATGATCCTCGGGAGATTCTCCCCCATCCCTGAAAAGCGCCACAATGGTGTTGGCAAACCCATGGGTAACTCCATGCTCCTTTTTAAGGAAATTCAGGGCCTCAGAATGCTTGTTAAATGCCTTTGTGCGGAGTATATTTTTCCATTCGTCCAAAGATTTGCCCGTTTTCTCAGGCATGTTTTCGATCATTGATTTCAGTGCGGAATCCATAGCAGGGTGCTTTAGGGTTAATGGATTTATTTTACAACTTCAAGGGGGATACTCCTAAAGATACGAAACCCGTGCAATACTATTCTTATGGGCTGCAGAAGCCCTGAAACGTTTAGTGGGTGGCCTTGTTGAGCGCCCGTATCCGTTTTATCAGGGGCGGATGGGAATAGTGCACAAAGACGTAGGCTGGGTGGGGGGTAAGGTTGCTGAGGTTTTTACGCGAAAGCTTTTTCAGGGAATCGATCAGTGGCTGGGCGGCGTAGGTTTGCCGGGCATATCGGTCTGCCTGATATTCGAACTTCCTTGAAAAGTAATTCATAACCAGTCCGGTGAGTTCACTGATGGGGCTGTAGAGCATACCAAAACCAAGTAACGAGGCATGAAAACTGGGTTCTTTAACACCTATGGCCAGGGAAAGCTCCGGATGGTTTATAAAGAGCGAGAGTATATAAAGCGTTAGTCCGGTGAGGATAATGGAGGCAAACAAATTGAAGAGGATATGGTGTTTTTTGTAATGGCCTACTTCATGGGCCAAAACCGCCACGATTTCCTCTTCCTTAAGGTCATCGATCAGGGTATCATACAGGGCCACCCGTTTCTCCCGCCCGAAACCTGAGAAATAAGCATTCGCCTTTGTCGATCGTTTCGAGCCATCGATCACAAAGATGTTTTTGAGTTCAAAACCGACATTGTGGACATACTTTTCAATACGGCTTTTCAGGCCACCCGACTCCAGGGGAACCTGCTTGTTGAATAGGGGAACGATAAGCCGGCTGTAAAATAGGTTCATCACCAGGGTAAAAAGTGTGATCAGGCCCCAGGCATAGAGCCAGAAATGTATCCCTGCCCAGGCATAAAACCACATAATCAGTGCGAGGATTCCCCCGCCAATAAACATCAGGAGGCCCCAACCCTTTATTTTGTCGGCAAAAAAGAGTGCAGGGGTGCTCTTGTTGAAGCCAAAGCGCTCTTCAATTACAAAAGTGTGGTAATAGCTAAAGGGGGTTGACAGAAGGTCGCTGCCCAGAAAGATCAGTCCAAAGAAAATCAGGGCGTGGGGGATGGGGGCTGGTGTGATGGAGCCAGCCAGTGCGTCCAACCACCCGAAACCGCCGGAAAGCAGAAAAAGGAGGGTTACCGCAAGGGAGAGTCCTGAGGAAAGCAGACCAAAGCGGTAATTCACTTTTTTGTACTGCTGCGATTTAAGGTATTCTTCCGGATCGTAAATACCTTCCAATTCGGCAGGGACAGGATCTGAAAATCTCCGGGCATTCAGCATTTCCAGGACGGTGTCCAGAAAATAATCCAGAATAAGGATGCCAACAATGGCATATAAGAGCGTTTCTGAAGTCATTGCATCGAAGTAAGGGAGGCAAAATAGAAATAATATCCGTAGTCCCGTAATTTATTAGGTCAATGACAAGGGGACATTGCGCATTCAGCCTGGAAACCCGCGTTGTCTGAGACCTTCAAATATCAGGATTGCAGCGGCTACAGAAACATTCATGGAATCGATTACTCCTCCCATCGGAATCTCGATAAGCTGATCAGCGCCTTCCTTCCAAACCGAAGTGAGTCCCGTAGCCTCTGTGCCCACAACTATGGCTGTTGCTCTGGTATAATCTGCCTTATGGTATGGAATGGAAGCACCCAATGCAGCTCCCAGGACCTGGAAATCTGATGTTTTCAGGAAGTCGAGGATTTCAGCACTGTCGCCTATGGCAACGGGTACGGTAAACAAACACCCCACACTGGAGCGGATTATGTTCGGATTGTAGAGATCTCCTTTGAGATCTGCTATTAAAACTGCATCGAGTCCGGCTGCGTCAGCGGTCCGGAGGAGGGCTCCGATGTTTCCTGGTTTTTCCGGGGCCTCTGCGACCAGAATAAGCGGGTTTTTTCGCTTCCAGATCAGGTTTTGAAGTCTGTGATCCCCAGTGCGCATCAGGGCGATAACTCCTTCAGTTTTTCCCCTGTAGGCCAGATGGCCATATACGTCCGGGCTAAGGCTTGCCCTGGAGCAATCCTCCAGTCCGAGAATGTCATTCAAGACGGATTCATCCAGGATTTCAGGGCAGAAATAGAGTTTCTCAGGCTGATACCCTCCTGAGAGGGCAAGCTGGAGCTCCCGCAAACCTTCCAGTACAAAAACGCCGTCTCGTCTCCGGTTACGGGATTTTCGGTTCCAGTGTTCTATTTGCCGGACTTCCGGGTTTTGTATGCTGCTGATGAATTTCATCCCAGGTTGTGTCATAAAAAAACGGAACGGTTCAATGAACCCCTCCGTTGTTAAAGATACACATGTCAGGGTTTACTCCCTGGCATATTTGCCCATGTAGCGTTTCCAGAGCTCGGTCTGATGTGTTTCCAGGGAAAGTTCGCGCCCATCGATAAAGGCATGGGTCAATTGATTCCCACGCATATCCAGGGCATCCCCTTCCGAAATAAAGAGGGTTGCACTTTTCCCGGTTTCCAGGGTGCCATATTTGTCGTCAATCCCCAGAATCCGAGCCGTATTCCCACTGATCATCGCCAGGGCCTTTTCTTTATCGAGTCCCTGTCCGACAACCTGGCCCGCGTAAAACGGGAGGTTCCGGGTTTGGAAATTCGATGCATCGGCATTCTGAATACCTACAAGGAGCCCCGCATCAGCGAGTAATTTTGGGAGGCGGTACGGCAGGTCGTAGGCATCGTCATTCAGGTTAGGCAGGGTATGGGTGAAATTCACCAGAACCGGAATATTGTGCGATTTCAGGAAATCGGTAATCTTATGTGCCTGATACCCCCCTACAAGAACAACTTTCTGAATACCGGCAGCCTTCGAGCGGGTGACCCCATCGATAATCTCCTGTTCTCCATCCGCGTACAGGTAAAGGGTTTGTGTTCCCTTAAAGAGTCCCTGCATCGCTTCAAACGCCGGATTGACCTCCTCCGCTTTACCAGAGCCGTATACTTTGGAATTGCTGATAAAGGTGAGTACTTCCTGCTTCTGGGATTCATAGTCCTTATTAGGCTGGAAACCGCGGGGTTCCCCCATCCACCAGCGGCCTCTTCGAAAGGCCCCTGGCCAGTGAAGGTGTATGCCATCATCTTCATGTACTACGGCGTCTTCCCAATTCCAGGCATCGAATTGAACTATGGAAGAAGTCCCTGAGATACGTCCACCCTGAGGCGTTATCTGCCCGAGTAAAACCCCGTTAGGCCGCATGCTTTCCACCAGCTGAGATTCAGCGTTGTAGGCAATGACACTGCGGACGTGCGGTATGAGCGATCCGATCTCATCCTGGTCGTTACTCGCACGAACTGCATTGATCTCAATAAGCCCGAGGGATTTCCCCGGGGCGATGAAGCCCGGATAGACGTGTTTGCCGCTGCCGTCGATAACGCGCCCGGATCCCTGTAATCCTGCTCCGATCGCGGTTATGGTGCCCTCGGTAAAAGTCACCGTGCCATTTTCGACGATTTCCCCATTACCCAGGTGGAGTGTCGCCCCGGTGATGCTGATCGTTTCACTCTGGGGGAGGGCAGGAGTTTGTTGCCCCCATCCCGTTGCGGTCATTATCACGGCTAAAAGTGTACTTGCTATATATGATTTCATATTTTTCATAATTACGTCTTGCTTTTAGAGGCTGTTACAAGTAAAGGCTCTTTTCTGTTTTTGTCTCGGAGGCTGTACGGACGCCCCTCCTGCTTTTTCATCGAGCATCATCTCAACCAGCTTACTCCGCTCCGATGCCATGCGTTGCTGGAGTTTGGCATCCTCGTTCCTGTCAAAGTAGGGAACCCCTTCGATATAGGTGGTTTCAGCAACGGCATATATGGAGAGCGGATGGTCCGTCCACAGGACCAAATCGGCGTCTTTCCCCACTTTTATGCTTCCAACGCGGTCGTCGATATGAAGCAATTTTGCGGGATTCAATGTTACTGTTTTCCAGGCTTCTTCCTCCGAAAGCCCCCCGTATTTTACAGTTTTACCCGCTTCCTGATTCAAACGGCGCGACATTTCCCTGTCGTCGCTGTTGATGGCTACTGTTACCCCCTGACTATGCATGATGGCTGCGTTGTAAGGAATGGCGTCTTTAACTTCGTATTTATAGGCCCACCAGTCACTGAAGGTGGAACCACCAGCACCGTGTTCAGCCATTTTATCGGCTACCTTGTACCCTTCGAGGATATGGGTAAAGGTGTTGACCTTGAAATCCATGCGATCGGCCAGTTTCATCAGCATATTGATTTCGCTCTGAACATAGGAGTGACAGCTTATATAGCGTTCTCCCCTGAGAATCTCTGCCAGCACTTCCATCTCCTCATCGTACCGGTAAGGTTTTCCCGAATCTTTCAATACCTGGTACTCTTTGGCGCGCTGAAAGTAGTTTTCAAATACCTGTTCCACCCCCATACGGGTCTGTGGAAACCTGTCAAAGCTCTGCCAATTGGATTGCTTAACGTTTTCACCCAAAGCAAACTTGATGAATTTGGGCATATCCGTGTAGATCATCTCAGAAGCACTCTGTCCCCATTTCAGCTTAAAGATTGCCGAGCGGCCCCCTATGGGATTGGCCGACCCGTGGAGGAGCTGAGCCGAGGTCACGCCCCCGCCCAGGTTTCTGTAGATGTTGATATCCTCAGAATCCAGCACATCGGTCATTTTTACCTCTGCCGAAGAATTATGACCGGCTTCATTTATGGCAAGACCGGCGATGTGCGTGTGTTCATCGATAATTCCGGCCGTCAGGTGTTTGCCGGTCGCATCGATGACCTTAGCCCCTCCAGCTGAGAGATTTGTTCCCACCTTGGTGATCTTGCCGTTTTTGATCAGGACGTCTGCATTCTGCAGGATCCCTTCGGCTTCCCCAGTCCAAACTGTGGCATTTTTAAAGAGCAGGTTTTGCTGTTCCGGGACTTTCTGATACCCATATCCGACGTTGGGGTAGCTCAAAGGAAGCAATTCCGGTGTTTTTTTATCCTTTGACTTTTCCTCTTCAGGTTTAAAGGGGCCGGTTTTTCGGGCTGTAAAACGCGTTTCTTTTCCGTTGGGTAAAATCATCTTGCCGCTGAGGTTGTCCGATTTTGGATCTGCCAAAGCCGAAGTACGGTACGAATCACTGCCGTCCGAAAAGGAGACCATGACCCAGTCATTGTCGTAACTCATTTTTGATTTCAGGACTTCCTCACCTTTTTTGACTTCGAGTTTTGGGCTGCTTGCCTTCCCGCTTACCGAAAGGGCGAATTCTTTTCCATCCGCGCTAAGGGCATATTCGCCCCGGATATCTTTTTTATCCATATCCGCCAGTACATGCCGTTTACCCATCACCCAGTTTTCATAAAGGGTTGTCTCTGATCCGAAAACGGGCCCGGAAGTGATCAGGAAGTTGGCATACCGCCCTTGTTGCAAGGTGCCTATTTCTTCGGATTTCCCCAGTATTCGAGCCGGTTCAGCCGTCAGGGCTTCAAGGGCCCTTGTCTCCGAAAGCCCGTATTCCATGGCTTTCCGAATCATTTTGTGGACGTCCTTGGTGTTTTTTAAATCCTTTAGTGTGAAGGCAAATGGAATGTCATTTTCCTCAAGAACGCCGGGGTTGGAAGGCGCATGGTTCCAGTGCCTCATATCCTCGAGACTTACGTATCCGGCCTGATAAGGATTGGAAACGTCAAATGCCTCGGGAAAGTTCAGTGGCACAACAAGGGGGGCCATCGTCGCTTTTACATCCTGGATGTTCTCATACTCCTGACCTCCGGCCAGAATCACGTATTGAATTCCGAAGGCATCACCAATGCCATCTGCCCTGAGGATATGTCCATTATCTCCGGCTGCGAAAAATTGCACCTGGTTCTTGTTTTTGAGCAGGGCCTCTAGGGAACGGTCGGTTGTTGAAACGTTTCCGCCTTCGTACCAGGAAGCATCATGGTACATTTGGCGCAATAAAGCCATCGAACCCATTAGGGAAGTAGGGTAGGATTGCGCTTTTGCAATACTGCGATCAAAAGACAGATACTGTCCTGAGGCGTCTTCCAGTATGCGCTCAGAATCATTGCCTTCTTCATTTAGGGCGAGCAACACCCCTGTTCCCCGAACAATGCCATCCTGAATATGGCTGTTGACCACGCCAAAACCGAGTCCGCGCAAGTCTTTGGCTTCTTTGGTATCGAACTTATATTTGGAAACTGCATTATTTTCAGGCATTATATGGTCATTCCAATAGAAACCCTCGCGGCTGGGTCCGTATTGGGCAGATCTGCCGCCTGACGGGTTTCGTTTGGCCTGTTCCACGCCAAATGAAGAAAAGATATCGATAAAAGAAGGATAAACTGATTTTCCTTCCAAATCCAGTACCATGCTATTAGCCGGGACATCCACGCGCTTGCCCACACTAACGACTTTCCCGTCGTGTATCAGCAGGGTGCCTTTATCGATCACTTCTGTTGGGCTTACATAGATGCGGGCGTTGGTAAGGGCCGTGTAGTTGCTGTTGCTGGCTTTAACCCCGTCGTTTTTTGGGAAATATTTCTGGGCATAAGAGCCATAACTCAGGCCCAATAGGGCGAGGAGCAATAGTTTCCATTTCATAAGAGGACTGTAGTTTGAATGAGTAGTGTGAATTTTGGGTAGTTCAATTGGGCAATATACCAAAATCAGCTATTCTCAGGAAGACTTTATGCAAAAACCTAAGATTAACGGTTTTATGGATTGACCGGATAAACCCTGTGATAGCCCACGATCAACGCCACTACCCTGTTGTAGGAGCGGATACCGTCCTTTTGTTTATTTATCTCGAGGTATTGGTTAAAGATGGATTTAAAAATGGGCTCCATGGGATTCTCAAATGATTTCCAGAAAGCATTTAGCTGCCTGTAATTTGCGCGAACGCCCGGGTTTATGGTCGTCAGTAGATTTTCATAAGCCGTTTTGTCCCTTCTTCGAATTTCGGATAGGCAGTAGCTCAGCCCATAGGCAGATGCCGAATACTGGAAATATTCATCGGGGTTCCTAAGGGTGACCAGATAACCTATAAAATTGGTCTCATTCTCAGCGGAATATCCCAACTGGTGACCTACCTCGTGTCCTGAAACAACCGGATACCTGAAGGTGGGTAAACGGTGATTGACCTGTGCTTCTGCCGTAAATGGATTCAGATACCCCCCATATCCCATATAGGTGAGCATTGTGCTGAAGAGGGAAGGTTTAAGACTCGGGTTTTTATATCTGAAACCTGGGAAGGTATGGGCCAGGCTGCCATAGCCTGAGACCGTTTTATTGAGGATTTCAGTTCGCGTGAGCGGAATATCAACCGCCTGCTCGGTATTCCCACTCAGCTTTTCCTGCAGGGAATTCGTCTTGCCGATCAGATGTTTAGTGACCGATATTAGCTCTTCAGTGGAATATTTTACATCGTACCCCAGTGTTTTTGAAAGCGGCACCCTAAAGTAGTTGCTTCCCCAGAGCAGATAAAAAGTAAAGTGGAGTACAGAAATTAAAACGAAAACATTTCTGATAAAGGACCAAAAATGATTTCGGATCCAGTGCCATTTGCGAATTAAATAAATGACGGCAACGACACTAAGCGAAAAATAAAGCACGTCACCTACAGAAAAGGGAATCCACCCGTAGAGTCGTCTAAAGAAAGCAGCAATGTGTGGATAAAGGCCCAGGCTGTAATAGGTCTCAACCCACTGAGGATGGGCGGACATCCAGTTTACAGCGAGAAGTTGAATGGGAAGGGAAAGGGCAATACCGATCTTAAAACGAGAACGCATGGCGTAAAAATAGATAATATTCCTTCGAGCATGACTCGTAATGGTTATTTTTGAGACTCACTAAATGCATATTATGTCTGCTGCCATCGCTTCAATAGAACCCATTCCTGTCTGGAAACACTTTGCCAATCTCAATGCAGTACCCAGGCCTTCCAAAGAAGAAGAAAGGGTGATTGCCTTTATGGTCGAATTCGGGAACTCACTCGGACTGGACACGCAAACCGATCCCTCCGGAAACGTTTTGATCCGTAAACCGGCGACTCCCGGAATGGAGGGCAGGAAAACGGTGGTCCTGCAGGCGCACCTCGATATGGTGCATCAGAAAAACGGGGCAACCCAGTTCGATTTTTCAACCCAGGGCATTCAAATGTATGTTGATGGCGACTGGGTCCGGGCAGCGGGTACAACACTGGGTGCAGATAATGGTCTGGGCGTCGCAGCCATAATGGGGATACTCGCCTCAGAAACGATCCCGCATCCTGCGATAGAAGCGCTTTTTACCATCGATGAGGAAACCGGGATGACCGGTGCCAAGAATCTGGATGCCGATTTTTTAACCGGCAGCATTTTGTTAAACCTCGATACAGAAGAGGACGATACCTTGTGCGTTGGCTGTGCCGGGGGGGTAGATGTTACCGCCACAGGCACCTATGACCAGGTGACACCCGGAGACGGGTACCGGGGGCTTGTGCTCAGCATCAAAGGCCTCAAGGGCGGTCATAGTGGTATGGATATCCATAAAGGACTGGGGAATGCCAACCTGATCATCAGCCGGCTCATACTGAGCGGCCTTGAAGCTGCACCGTTAAGGCTCGCTTCAATGGAAGGCGGGAGTCTGAGGAACGCCATTCCGCGTGAGGCAACTGCAGGTATCGTGTTTTCTTCAGCGGTGGAGAAGGCAGTCCTTCAGGCATTGGAATCTGAAAAGAGCGCCATCCTGCAAGAATACGAAGTGAAAGAAGATGCACTGCAAATTGGAATCGAATCCGTTGAAACCCCGGAAAAAGTAATGCAGTCGGAGGACACAGTCCGCTTGCTGAATTGTTTATACAGCCTCCAAAATGGGGTTTATGCCATGAGTTCCGAATTCCCCGACCTTGTTGAGACATCGAATAACGTTGCGCGGGTAAACGTTGGGGGTGGAAAAATAGAGATTGCATGTCTTACACGATCGTCCCGGGAATCTGCCAAATCGGACCTGGTACGCAAATTAAGGGCCTCTTTTGAACCGGCAGGCTACCTCGTTACAACCAGCGGGGATTATCCCGGCTGGCTCCCTGATATCACCTCACCTGTTCTAAAGGTGGTTTCCCGTCGGTATGCGTCCCTTTTCGGAGAAGACCCCAAGGTACTTGCAGGCCATGGAGGCCTTGAATGCGGAATTCTTAAGAACCATTATCCTGGGATCGATATGATCAGTTTCGGGCCGACCATATTGGGGGCACACTCCCCGGATGAGCGGGCTTCTGTCTCTTCTACCCTTAAATTCTGGAAGCTGCTTCAGGATGTGTTAGCGCACATTCCCGAAGCAGATTAGTAAGGTATTCCGAGGCTATTCAGACAGCGGTAACATTTCCAGATCGAATACCAAATTGGCATTCGGAGGGATGGGTCCGCTACCCTGGCTGCCATATCCCAAATGAGGCGGTACGAAAATGCGCCATTTGTCCCCGGCCTTCATCCCCAGCATCGCTTCTTTAAAACCGGCAAATAATTGCATGTCCGGGGTCAGTACCATGGTTAAGGGGCTAAAATCACCGCGATGGAGGGAGCGCAATTGTTCGTATTTACCGAATTGCCTCGCGATGGAATCTACGCTCGTATCAATGAGGGTTCCATTTTCCAGCCAGCCGGCGTAATTGACCGAAACTCTTTGTCCTGTTGAAGGTTTTGGGCCTTCACCCTCCTTGATCACTATGTATCTGAGTCCCGATGGAAGTTCAACGGCTTCTGATTTCTGGTCGATCAATTCCTGGCCGTACGCTCTGATTTTTTCCTGAATCGCTTCTTCTTCGGCAAAGTAATCCGCAAGAATCTCCAAAGCATCAAAGTCTTTGGCCTCTTTGCCCTTGCGGAGAATCGTCACTTTTTTCATGATTACAGAGTCCACAGGTCGATCCCCTGGCTGGGTGGGTACTGCGACGATGGAGTCAACCACGTCCATTCCCATTATCACCTTACCAAAAACGGAATGCACTCCATCGAGCCACGGAGTTTCTTTTACGGTAATGAAGAATTGACTGCCGTTGGTGTTTGGTCCGCCATTTGCCATGGAGAGCACTCCCTTGGCATTGTGCTTGAGGTCCGCATTGAATTCATCTTTAAAACGGTAGCCCGGATTCCCGGTGCCATTTCCTAACGGATCTCCTCCCTGAATCATAAAATCGGGCATAACCCGGTGGAAGATAAGGCCATCATAAAAGGGCTTTCCCTTGAATTCCTCGCTGACATACGGGTTGGTTCCCTCTGCAAGACTCACAAAGTTTGCCACGGTTAACGGAACTTTGTCCTGTTCGAGTTTCAGGACAACATCGCCTTTGGTCGTTTGTAATTCCACGTAAAGGCCATCCCCGAGATCCGCGTAATTGGACTTGCACGACCACATCAAACCAATGGTCATCAACAGTATTATAGCAGTTTTATTCATAGCTCAATCAATTTTCGTTTTTAGTATCTGGTTCTATTTTAAAAATCTCAACAGTACATTTAAGCGGGGTGTTGGGACCAATCCGGGCATCATCCCCATGGTATCCATACCCCAGGGAAGACGGGTATAAAAAGGTTGCCGATTCTCCTTCCCTGAGCAATTTTACACTATAACGAAGTCCCGGAAAAAGTTCCTGTTTATCCACCTTATAGCGAAGCATTCCGATTTCATCTCTCCTGTATATCGTATCCTCATTCCAGGTGCGGATGTTATAGGTAAGTGTGACCAGATCATCTGGTTTGGCCGGGGGGCGGGCCTCAGAGACCCTCTTTTCATAAGTGAACATAAAACCACTGGAACTTTCCTGATAAGTGTTCAGGCTGTCTTCCTGTACTAATTTCGTCATGGCTGCGGTTTCCAGTTCCAGCAAGCGTTTGTTGCGCTCTGCAGAAGTTTTTAAAAAACTCCCGCTGCGAACCTCCAGCGGTCGGCGCGGGGTCTGCTCCTGGCAGGAGGCCAAAAAAATCATAACAGCTGTACAAATTAAAACCTGTCTCATCGGTTTAGTTGCTTTTCATATGAAGGAAGGAGGGATTCAAACCGCGCCGTGGTAGCCTCCAGCGATTCATCGCTGCGTCCACCGGCAGCATTTATATGCCCACCTCCGTTGAAGTGTAACCGTGCCATGTCGTTAACCGAGAATTCACCCTGCGACCTCAGGGAAATTTTTATAATTCCTTCGTCCCTGTTTTCGATAAAAATTGCGGCAAGGACCACATCTTTCAGGGAGAGTGCATAGTTGACAAAGCCCTCCGTATCACCTTTCTGGAAGCCGTGTTGGTCCAGGTCATTTTGGGTTAGGGTGATATATGCCGTGCGATAAGGCTTTAAGATCACCAGGTTCTGAAGCGCGCAACCCAGCAACTGGAGACGTTCAGCCCGGTTGGTGTCGTAGATGTGCCTGTGTATTTCAGTATGGTTGGCTCCGTGTTCCATAAGTTCTGCGGCAACCCTCATGGTCGTTGGGGTCGTCCCTGAGTATTTAAACGATCCCGTATCGGTCAGGATACCTGTATAGAGACAGGACGCGAGCGCTCCATCTATTTGGTCAACCGCACCCAAAGCATCGATCAGATGAAAGACCATCTCACAGGTGGAACTCATTTCCGGGTCGGAATAGGTAATTGCTGCATAGGTATCCGGGCTCTGGTGATGATCGACCATTATAAAGGGACATGTGGCCTTTTCAAGGACCGGCTGCATAGCCCCAATTCTTCCAAGGGAATTAAAATCCAGTGTAAAAATCAGTTCTGCCCTTTCGATAAGTTCCGAAGCCTCCTCCCGATTTTTCTCAAAATTAAGAACCGAATCGGCTCCGGGCATCCATTTGAGAAATTCAGGGAAATCGTTGGGGGAAATCAGGTGGGTGGTGTGGTTGTTCTTTTCCAGGAAGCGCTGCAACCCCAGGCATGAGCCTATAGCATCTCCATCAGGGTTCTTGTGAGGGACCAGAACGATCCGGCGTCCGGTTTTCAAGAAGGCATTTAAAGGCCCGACTAAGTCAGAATTCATGCGGGCAAAGATATTAAATTTGATTAAAGCCGGATCAGAAATGATACCTTTAGAAGAATAAAGTACAAGTTTTGAAACTATTTCATTTTCAATTGTTGCTGTTGCTGATATTGCTCTCCTGCAAGCCGGGAAAGGATGCATCTGCAGCATCGGCGAGCCCGGAAAGGGAAACATTCAGAATTGCCTTCGGCTCCTGTAACGATACCGGGCGGGGGAATCTGCTGTGGGATGACATTCTAGCGCTTGATCCGGATCTCTGGATCTGGGGAGGGGATAATGTCTACGCCGATACAGCAGAAAAGGAAAAGTTGCGGGAATACTATGCTGAACTCAAGAAGGTTCCGGGCTATTCCAGATTAAAGGCTGCCACTCCAGTAATCGGAACCTGGGATGATCACGACTACGGTCTGAATGACGGGGGAGCGGAGTTTACGGCCCGGGAAGTAAGCCAGCAGGAATTTATGGATTTCATGGATGTCCCGGCCGATAGTCCCAGGCGCCAGCGGGAAGGTATTTATGCCTCTCATACCTACAGACACGGTAAAGGGAGCGTAAAAATCCTGGTTCTGGATACCCGGTGCTTCAGAACTGCCTTAAGGGAAGATCCCACAGGGGATAAAAGGTATTTGCCCCATACTGACACCTCTGTGATAGTATCTAATGTGGCGGTCTTTTAATTAAATATTATCCGCCTGATTTTAAGTCGCTTATATTAATTCAGCATCTTAGAAAAGACAACTAATTTTTTACTTCGCATGATTAAATTTTTCCGTAAAATTCGTCAAAGACTCCTTGCTGATAACAAGTTCAGCAAATACGTTTTGTATGCTATTGGAGAAATTGTCCTTGTAGTTATTGGTATTTTGATTGCATTGCAGATAAATAATTGGAATGAAGAACAAAAAAATAAGGTTATCGAACAGCAATTATTGACGTCGTTGTTACTAGAGCTTGAAACCAATCTCACGATACTCACTAAGACTATTGAAACCAATACCGAAATTATTAAAAATTGCATAACTATTGGAAAATTCACTGGGCCGTCATTACCCGTACTAAGTGAAAAAGAATTATCCCAAAATATGGTGGGAGCTTTTAAATATGCTTCTAGGTATATACCCAACCAAGGAATTTATAATGAAATAAATAATTCTGGAAAATTATCAATCATTTCTGATCCATCCTTGAGAAAGGCAATTTCTGAATTACAATCACAATTAGAACTTGTGAAAATTCAAGAAAACGCTGTTACTGAAAAGGGGGCTTACACCCATCAATTCTTTATCAATAATGGAAATTTCAGAAGACACTTAGATATTATCGAGGACGCTCTTATTGCTGTTGAACCAAGTAGGTTTCCAAACAATGACTTCACTTTTCTTGAAAAGCCAGAATTTGAAAGCAATCTTTACATATTCATTGTAATGTCAATAAACCTAAATAAGAATTTCTATTTACCGCTAGAAGAGCAATCTAAACGATTAATTGCGCAAATAAGGCAAAATATAGACTAAAGCTAGAAATCATATAAACACATATTGCATAAGGGTATTAATATTTGATTCAAGCAAAAACTAACAACATATACGTCTAATAGCTACCAATCTACTATTCCAAACTCTGTTCACAAATCTGACCACCACTACTTCTGGAACCGTATTGGGTGCAGCCCAATGGGAATGGCTGGAAAAAGAACTCAAAACTTCTGAAGCAGACTTTAATATGATCGTCAGCAGTATACAAGTATTGTCAGGGGAACACGGATTTGAAACCTGGGGTAATTTTCCCCACGAAGTAAACCGGCTCATCGAATTGATCGGTAGTTCGGGTGCCCGAGGGGTTATGGTATTGTCCGGAGACCGGCACATATCAGAATTTTCCCGAATGGATTCAGAGCCCCTGCTATACCCGCTTGTTGATTTTACCTCCAGCGGCCTGACGCATGCCTACAGCAGTTTTAAGGGGGAAGTCAATCCATATCGTGTGGGTAAGGTTGTGCCTGAGGTGAGTTTTGGATGGGTTATTCTTGATTTTCAAAAGCACAAAGCGATCTTTCAAATCCATACGGATGGCAATAAAATAGTTCAGGAGCTCACACAAACGTATTGAGTTTGCGGGTTGAGGGGAGAAAGCGTATTTTTGCCGAAAATTTTACAAATGGCAGGAAGCAGAACCTTTACCATGATCAAACCCGACGCGGTCGAAAACGGGCATATCGGAGCGATTCTAGAAAAAATCACTTCAGCAGGTTTTCGAATCGTGGCAATGAAATACACCCAACTCAGTCGGCGTGACGCCCGGGAATTCTATGCAATTCACAAAGATCGGCCGTTTTTTGACGAATTGGTGACCTTTATGACACGTGGACCTATCGTCTCCGCTATCCTTGAAAAGGAAAATGCAGTGGAAGATTTTCGTGCCCTGATCGGAGCTACAAACCCCGCTGAGGCGGCTGAAGGTACCATCAGGAAACTCTTTGCGAAAGATATTGGAGAGAATGCGGTACACGGTTCAGATAGTGATGAGAATGCCTCAATAGAAGGTGCATTCCATTTTTCAGGACGGGAAATTTTCTCCTGACACCTCTGAAAATACGATACCTACAAACCCGGGCATTTGCTCCGGGTTTTTTTATTGAAGTCGAATCTTTTCGATCAGCTTTCGACCCAGATCCTCATTCATCATCTCTTTGATACGGGTTGCGCCCAGGCTTAATTCCTCTCTCAGTACTGAGGACTTCAGATACACCACCAGTGTGCTCCCATCCAGGCGTACCTTAAGGGTGTAGTTGGACACACCGGGTCCCATGACCCGTTTCCAGGCTTCGGCCGCCTGCACCTGGTCCAGGCCGTCCTCCAGATGGTTGTTTTTAATAAAATCCTTGAGGACCTTATTGAGCGAGTGATCTTCCTCCTTATTCGACATTTGTTTCTTTTAGTGAAAAGGGTTCATGGCGGGTATAGGAATAAATGATTCCATTGCTGTGGCGGGTGGTCAGGTTCAGGGTATCCAGGAGCAGAACTTCTTCCTCCCACCGGGAATCTCCACCAGAAAATTCCAGAAAAAGACTTTCTTCCCGCCAGTTTACTTCCATAGGCAGTGCATCATCCGAAGTGAGGTATCTCCCCTCCAGGGTCGGCTGAACTTTTTTGCGATACCCGGTCTTCCCATCCCATTGAAAGTACTCAATTGTAGTGTTTACGGCATATGCTTTTTCTGCACCGTCCTCAAATGCCACTTTTCGAATTTCCCAGTAGCCCTGAAGGTAGTTTAGGTCCTCAGGAGCGGGTCCGCTGTTACAGGATAGTATAAAGAGCAGGCCGATTAAGGACAACACGGGTCTAAAGGGCGATGAGCGCATAGGTCTGATGAATTCGCTTAACGGTTGCTTCGGTGCGTTCGGCATGGGTATCACTGATAAAAATTTGTCCGAAATGATCTTGATTAACCAGGCTTATAATGTGTGAAACCCTGTCTTCATCTAATTTATCGAAAATATCATCCAGAAGCAAAACGGGCATTCCCGATACCTGAGCTTTCATAAATTGAAACTGCGCAAATTTCAGGGCGATCAGAAAGGATTTTTGTTGTCCCTGGCTTCCGAATTTCTTGATGGGATGTCCACCTATCTCCATATTCAGGTCATCCTTGTGAATCCCCTGGCTCGTATATTGCAGTACCCTGTCTTTCTCGAGATTATCGCGCAACAAATCCGAGAGGGGAGCCGCATCCAGCTGACTTTGATAGCTGAGTTGTACCGGTTCATCTCCGCCTGAAATGACCTTGTACTGGGCCGCAAAAATCGGGGTAAAATCGACCATAAAAGCCACCCGTTTCTCATAAATACGCGTACCCAGGGCATGTAACTGATCATTATACACTTCCAGGCTGTCGGCGTCGAAAGTCCGATTGGCAGCGAAGAATTTCAAGAGGGCATTCCGCTGGGAGACCAGTTTTTGATAATCGAGCACATCCTGCAGGTACCCTTTATCTGACTGGGAAATCACACCGTCCATAAACTTGCGTCTCACATCACTCCCTTCCAGGATCAGGTCTCTGTCCGAAGGGGAGACAATCACCAGGGGAACCTGGCCAATATGGTCCGAAATACGATCGTACACCTTACCATTGCGTTTAAGAACTTTCTTGCCTCCTTTCTTAAAGCTGCAAACAATGCGCTCTTCCCGATCCTTTTTCTCAAATAAACCCTCTATGACAAAAAATTCTTCCCCATGCCGGATATTTTGTGTGGTGACGGGGTTGAAATAACTTTTACCGAACGCCAGGTGGTAGATTGAATCCAATACATTGGTCTTTCCGACGCCATTGGAGCCAACCAGACAATTAATCTTTGCATCAAACTCAAATTCCCGCGTTTCGAAATTCTTGTAATTAAGTAAGGATAAACGCTTTAAGTGCATTTGGATTCAGGAGGCTTTCAAGGCATCAGGCCGATTTAAAATATCTAAAAATAAGGAATAAATTACCTTTCTGTTTTAGATAAAACCTTTATTTTTGCGCGACCAATATTACAAAAAATGGCCACATACAAAAAGCGGGGGTATAAACCGAAAAACAAAGCAGAGGAGCATGAACTCGATGTTCATGGCAGTACTACTGCTGAGGTATTTAGTACTCTGGATTCCAGTGCTTCCAAGACGGAGCAGTGGGTGGCGAGGAATCAAAACTACATCCTTGGCATCATCGGGATCGTAGCTGTTTCTGTTTTAGCGTACCTCGGGTACCAGCAATTTATACAGGAGCCGCGTGAAGAAAGTGCCAGCAATGAGCTTTTTTACCCACTTCAGTATTTTAGCCAGGCGCAGCAGAGTGGGGTACAGGCAGATTCTTTGTACACCCTGGCTCTCGAAGGAGCTGAAGGGAAATACGGCCTTTTGGATATCGTAGATGAGTATTCGGGTACCAAGGCAGCGAACCTTGCCCGGTATGCCGCTGGGATATCGTATATGAAATTGAATCAGTACCAGGAAGCGATTTCGTACCTGGAAGACTTCAAGACGGACGATGCCATGCTCGGCCCGGTAAGCCTGGGAAATATTGGGGATGCTTTTGTGCAACTCGAGCAATACGAGGATGCGCTCCGATATTATGAGAGAGCCCTTGCAGAAGATTCAAATGACTTTACAACTCCCCTTTACCTCCAGAAAGCCGGGGTAACCGCCCTGGAACTCGGACAAAAGGAAAAAGCCCTAAAACACTTCACCCGCATAAAGGAATCCTACCCGCAATCCGCACAGGGTTCGGGAGTGGATGCATTTATTGGTATGGCTAAAACAGGAAACTGATGGCCACAGCGGGTAAAAACCTCTCTCAGTACGATAGGGAGAAAGTACCTGATGCGAAAAACCTGCGCATTGGGATCGTGGTCTCTGAATGGAATTCCGAAATAACAGAGGCCCTTTACCTGGGTGCTCATGAAGCCCTATTGGATTGTGGCGCAGTACCCGACAATATCCTCCGTTGGGATGTGCCCGGAAGTTTTGAACTCGCATACGGTTGCGGCAAAATCATTCAAAAGGAATCTCCGGACGCAGTGATCGCCATTGGTAGTGTTATCAGGGGGGAGACGGCGCATTTCGATTTTGTATGTAGTGCCACCGCCCAGGGGATCATGGACCTCAACCTGAAGCTCGATGTCCCGGTTATCTTTTGCGTACTTACAGATGATACCTTTCAGCAGGCAAAGGACCGCAGCGGGGGTCGGCATGGCAATAAGGGAGCAGAAGCCGCAATTGCCGCCTTAAAAATGGCTGTTCTCTGATCCAACAGGAGGCTGAAAAAGCGAATCCAGGAAATACTTATGGGTGTTAACAATTTTTGGGAGTGTGGTTTCGGCACTCCTTTTGTTTTTAAGTAATTTTGAGAAAGGTGCTATGGGACGGTTTTCAAAACTTCGTAAGAACAAAAAATACGGCTACAAACCGAGGTATTACGACGATAAGGGCGAGGGCAACCCTTATAAAATTGGGCATAAACTCGACAAATATCGCTCCACGGTGGATCATCCCGGAGGGATTAAAAATCGATTTCGCAATGCCATGTCCGATTTAAAACGGGAAGGAGATCAGAATCACCGATGGCGTATGCTCATTATTATAATAATCCTCGTATTGATTGTGCTCTACATTCTCGACTTTGATTTATCTATTTTTTTCCCTGCCGATGTCAGAACGGATTGAACTTTTACCGGAACATGTAGCCAATCAGATCGCGGCAGGTGAAGTGGTTCAGAGACCGGCGTCAGTCGTCAAAGAATTGCTTGAAAACGCCATAGACGCCGGAGGCACTGAAATTCAACTCATCGTCAAAGAAGGAGGAAAAACCCTTATACAGGTCGTAGATAACGGGGCAGGCATGAACAGGGCCGATGCGGAATTGTCGGTAGTCAGGCATGCGACTTCCAAAATTCGAAAGGCCGAAGACCTGTTTGAAATTCATACGATGGGCTTTAGAGGGGAAGCCCTGGCATCCATCGCTGCCATTGCCCGTCTTGACCTGCAGACCCGAAACGGAAAGGATGATTTGGGTACCCATCTAAAAATGATGGGGGGCACCCGGGAATCTGTTGAGGAAACGGTCATTCCTCAGGGTACTTCCATTAGCGTCAAGAACCTTTTTTTCAATATTCCGGCCAGGCGAAATTTTTTAAAGTCATCCAAAGTGGAATTCCGGCATGTTCTCGAGGAATTCCAGCGGGTCGCCCTTGCACATCCCGAAGTATCCTTTAAGATGACCCATAACGATGCACAATTCCTGAACATTCCGGAGTCCAACCTTCGCAGGCGTATTGTGAATTTGTTTGGCAGCCGCATGAATGACCAGCTCGTGCCTGTAGGAGAGGAGACCCAGGTTGTTCGGGTTGGAGGATTTATCTGTAAACCCGAATACGCCAAAAAAAGCAGGGGGATGCAATTTTTCTTTGTCAACAACCGGTTCGTCAAGAATCCCTATTTGCACCATGCGATAATGAATGCCTATGAAGGTTTACTTCGCCCGGATACGCTTCCGGGATATTTCATCTTTCTAGAGGTACCGCCTGATACCATCGACATCAACATTCATCCGACAAAAACGGAGATTAAATTTGAAAATGAGCAAACCGTTTATGCGATTCTAAGGTCAGCGGTTAAGCACAGCCTGGGTCAGTTTAATATCCGGCCGGTACTTGATTTTGATTCTGATCCCAATTTGGAAACTCCCTATAACTTGAGGAATCAGCAGGTAACGCGCCCCCAAATAGAGGTAGACCGTAATTTTAACCCGTTTTCAGAGGGTACCGGTAATCCTTTAAAGGGGAAACCCTATTCGAGAAAGGAAGAAGGTTCCTGGACAGCCCTTTACGAAGGGCTGGGAGAGGGTCAATACCGGGAAGGAGAAGGATCGCATTGGGTGGTCGAATCGGAGACCTCTTCACAAGCGCTCTTTCAGGAAGACACCCTGGATTCCCTCACTGAGGTAACTTCCTTTCAGGTAGATCGAAAATTCATACTCACGCGCGTAAAATCTGGCCTTTTGCTAATCGATCAGCAACGTGCCCATCAGCGGGTGCTCTATGAACAATTCCTGGAGAATATATCCCAGAAAGAACCCGCTTCCCAGATATTGTTATTTCCGCTTCACCTGCCCTTTGACCCCATGGATCTTGCTATACTCAGAGAAATGCAGGAATCCCTTAAGGCATTGGGTTTTCAGATGGAGTTTGAAACGGAAACGGGCATCACCATTAGTGCACTTCCTGTTCTGATTCCGGAAGCACAGGTGGGTAATGTTCTGGAAGATCTATTGACAAACTGGAAGGAACAACTGGGGTCTGAGGGCTATTCAGAGGCCGACCGAATGGCGCGTTTGCTATCAAGAGCCCTTTCAATACGACCGGGCCGAACCCTCGACACAACCTCGAGGCAGGCACTTATCGACGATTTGTTCGCCTGTAAGGAATCGGAGCGCAGTCCGTTTAATAAAAAAATATACGCCACCTTTGGGGTGGATGAACTCGAAAAAAAACTCCATTAAATGGGTAGAATCACTGATGGCATCAAGCATTTACTGGTAATTAACGGGCTGTTTTTTATTGGGACAGCCTTGTACAGCGACCTGTTTTACCAGTTGTTTTCACTCTGGTACCCCCAGAATCCCAACTTCTCCGCCTGGCAAATCGTCTCTCATATGTTTATGCACGGCGGACTGATGCACCTGGCTTTTAATATGTATGCGCTCTGGGCTTTCGGCACCCCATTGGAACGAATGTGGGGTACCAAGAAGTTTCTGTTTTTTTACTTTTCGGCAGGTCTCGGTGCGGCATTGATCCATACAGGGGTAAATTATTACCACGTAAGTCAGGGGTTACAAGCCCTTGCTGCAGCCGGGGTGCCCGAATCGGATGTTCTCAGCCTGCTTATCGAAGGGAAATACAATGAGGGATGGATGCAAGTGGCCCCCCGGGGCGAGGTGGAATCGATGCTCAGCTCCTTTATGACTCCTGCAGTAGGGGCGTCCGGAGCTATATATGGAATCCTTGTCGCTTTTGGCATGTTGTTCCCGAACAGCGAACTATTTTTGATATTTTTGCCCGTTCCCATAAAAGCGAAATACTTTATACCGGTACTGATTGGCCTGGATTTATTTTCCGGGGTTACCGGGTATTCGATTTTTGGAAATGGGATCGCGCATTTTGCGCACGTGGGGGGAGCCCTGTTTGGTTTCCTGATGATGTGGTACTGGAAAAAAACTCAATTCAACAAAAATCGCTGGGATTCATAAATGAGTAATACTAATCTTAAATATCAGTTTGCCAGGCTCAATATAGCTGAAAAGCTAATTGTGGTAAATGCAGCAGTTTTTCTTGTTGTGCGGTTGTTGACTTTTTTGCTGCAGCTGGAGCCCTGGGCCCTGGGGCGCTGGTTTGAATTACCTAAAGGCTTTCTGGATTTTGTGTCCCAGCCCTGGTCTATTGTAACCTATTCCTTTCTGCATGGAGGGATTTGGCATATTTTTTTCAATATGCTCCTGCTTTATTATGCCGCCCGGATATTCTTTAACTATTTTGGATCCAGACGTTTTATCAATGTGTATTTTCTGGGCGTCATTTCCGGAGGGGCTTTATTTTTACTGGCATACAATCTTTTTCCGGCATTCTATAACAGCCAGTCCCCGCTTATCGGGGCTTCTGCCGGGGTTATGGCTGTCCTTATTTACGTTTGCACCTACATCCCCCAGCAGGAGGTAAGGGTCTTCTTTTTTAACTTAAAGCTTTGGTATATCGGTGCATTTCTGGTGCTCCTGGACCTTGTTATGATCCCAGTTGAAAATCCCGGTGGCCATATTGCCCATCTCGGCGGTGCATTGCTGGGGTACTTGTATGCCAGGAAGTCTCATGAAGGCAAAGACCTGGGGGCCGGTTTTTCAAAATTGCTCGATCAAATCGGAAGTATGTTCGAAAAAAAGAAAGCCCCCATGAAGACCGTGTATCGCAAGCGGCAGAACAGCCCAACCCGACCTGTAGACTACAACCGTGAAACCCGTCAACGCAAGATCGATGGTATTCTGGATAAAATAAGCAAGTCCGGATACGACAGCCTGACCAAATCTGAAAAAGACTTCCTCTTTAAGGCGGGCAAGGAAGACGATTAAATATCGGGTATGCGGGCATTGATAAAGCGGTTTTTATTCTGGGTTGGTGTGCTGCTCTCGGGAACGCTTATCCTCGCCTGCATCCACTATTTTCTTCCCCTTCCCTTTTTTCCCATCCTCGACGCCATGAGTATTGCCGTTCCCTGGCTTATGCTGGCTAACCTGCTTTATCTGCTGCTTACGTTTCCAATGAAAACCAGGGTTTTCTGGTGGCCTTTCTCTGCTTTGGTCATCTCGTTGCTGAGTTTCGGATCGGTATACGGTTTCAGCTTAAACAGGGCTGAGGAATCAGAGGACAGTTTCACCCTGATTTCCTACAACACACGAGGGTTTAATGCCAGGGGATACTATGAACCCCGGAATGCAGGTGACCATATTGTAGCTTTCCTGGAAGATAAGGACCCGGATATCATCTGCATTCAGGAGTTCAACCGAACCTATCTCCCTCCCTTTAAGCGATTCGCATACAGGTTGGTTACCCCGGCCACATCGGGCAAAAGCCCACAGGCTATCTTTTCAAAATTTCCAATTATCAATTCAGATTTGATCTTATTCCCGAATTCGGGAAACAGCGCCATTTTTGCGGATATCCTCAGGGGAGGGGATACGCTACGGATTTACAATATACACCTGCAATCCTATCAGATTCCGTCACGGAGTTTCCTGTTTGCCAATAAGGGACGGAGTTTTTTCAACCGGCTGAATAAAGTCGCCTTAAAGCACAGGGAACAGGCTGCAATCGTAAGGGATCACATAAAGGCTTCTCCCTATCCGGTTATCCTTGCCGGCGACCTGAATGCCACTCCGTTCTCCCGACCGTATCGCGTGTTGAGCAAGGGAATGTCTGACAGTTTTCGGCGGAGGGGCAACGGATGGGGTGCTACCTATTACCTGAATCAAATGCTGCCTTACCGGATAGATGTCGTGCTGGTATCTGAGGGGATTGAGGTCCTCGACCACACAAATTTTGATATACGGTATTCGGACCACCTTCCGATTCAGGTTACCCTAAAACCCCTTGAAGAGTAGCCAGCAATCCGAGGCATCAGCCAGGATATGAATCATCAGCGCCAACCCGAAAATACGGGTGGATTTAGGAATTAGCAAGGTAGCATATAGGACAATGGCCCAGGGGGCGTGGAGCGGATGAAACCCGATACTGCATCGGTTCGGATCGAAAACCGGGTTGGCGAGCAGGTGATCCAGGTCAATGATAATGCCGGAAAGCAAGATGAGGGTAGCTTTCAGGCGTTTGCCCGGATAAAAAAGAATCCCTGCTATAATGGGTAGGATAAAATGAATCCCGTAATGGACGATTTCCCTAAGCATTCCAGGGGAATTCGACACCCTTCAGATAGGCCTTTGCAGCCGGACCTTCATTAAATAACAGGTCCAGCGTACTGAGGTTTTGCAGAAATCCATGCCTTTCCTGAAAAACCTGTGGATATTCGGGTGTTGGTATTGGGTTTTTTTCCTTAGCGCAAATCAAGCTTCGGCCATCCTGAACATTTTCAGGCTTGGTCTGGTAACGTGTCGTTTTACCGGTGGGGAATGGAAGGTCCAGGAGTCTGCAAAGAACCGTAATGGTTTCCAGATTTAAATCCATAAGAAACCCAAATGAGTTTTCGAAAATCGGCATAAAGTCCTCTTCGTAGAATTCAAAAAAGGGAGCGGATCTGTAGGCAGTAGCCAGGCTCCTCCAGTGCTGTCGCTGCCACGGATAGGTGTTCTCGATACGCACGTCCCTGTAGAGCTGTCTTCCTGTAGACCCGCCTACGTGGACAATAGGAATGTTCAGCATAAGGGCCCCCTGGTCCGTTGCGATATAGCATCGGTTTCTATAAGTCTGTTTCTGGAAATTATCCCAGACTTCCCAAATCACCTGATGCTGTGCCACTACGGCCATCGTAAGGCAATTGGGAAAATAACCCGGATGGAGCAACAATGCCATGGATGCTTAGCTCTTTGGTTGCTTCCGTTTACGTTTTCTGAAGAAATCAAATACAAAATACCCGATGAGCAACAGGAGGAAATATTTGAAATAAGACCTTGGTTCACCATCCCCCCCCACTGTAGTAAAAATACGATTCCAGCGGGGTCTCCAATTGGCTATTCCTTCCTTAAAATTATCGAAGCTCATCCATATAAAAACAGGCTTACCGACGATGTGATCTTCGGGAACATAACCCCAGGCCCGGCTGTCTTCAGAATGATCGCGGTTATCTCCCATCATCCAGTAATAGTCCTGTTTAAAGGTATAGCTACTTGCAGGCGAACCATTGATGAGTACCTGATTTCCCGAAACCGATGCCGTATTCCCCTCATAGTCCCGGATGATTTTCCGGTACAGGGGAAACGTCTCAGGGGTAAGGGCTATTTCATCTCCCTTGGAGGGGATGTATATGGGTCCCAATTGATCGTAATTCCAGGGGTATCTCTGGTCCTGAGGAAAAATATTGTACCCCGCTACACCGGGGGTTTCCAGGATTCGAACCACGGAATCGATGGCCGATATTTTCTCAAGTTCCCTGACCATATCTGCGGTCATGGTGGTCACACGCTCCCTAGGGGTAACCTCTTTGATGGAAGAAATTCCCGCCTTCCGAATGATTTCGAGAGAGAGTCCGTTTGGACCTGTCATCAGTTCTATTTGTCCATCTTCCCTGGATTGAGCTCCCATGAGATTCGCAGTGCTGAGTATTTGGAACTGGGAACGGTTAAGAGGTGCTGTTACATAGGTTCGGGTAAAGTCGGATACCCCTGCCTGATCCAGGACCCTTGAGGAAACGCCTTTTTGACTGTAGACCCTGTAATCGTACATCGGTTTTGCCCGGCCGGGTAATTCGAGTTGTTTCCCATTGATAAATACATATCCATCCCGAACTTCCAGGGAATCACCGGGAACACCAACGCAGCGCTTGACGTAGTTCGATTTTTTATCTATGGGTTTCTTTACCCCGGCCTCGGCTTTAAAGAATTGTCGAACCGTATCTGCCGGCCAGCTGAAGACCACGAGATCCGTACGCGAGACTTTCTGAAATCCAGGAAGTCGCATATAGGGCAGCTGGGGTTTTTTAAGATACGAACGGGTATGGAGAACCGGCAGGGTATCGTGTACCATTGGGGCCGCAACGGTCGTCATGGGGACACGGGCGCCGAAGTGGAATTTGCTTACAAAAAGCAGGTCGCCAACCCTGAGTGTGCGCTCAAGGGACCCGGTAGGGATCACATAAGGTTGAATAAAGTACGTGTGGACAAGGGTGGCAGCTACAATGGCAAAGACAATGGAGCTGACCCATTCCCCCGAGGCTGATTTGGGATGCAGGTCACGGTCGGTGATATATTGCACATCCAGCGCATAGTTGACATAATAGATATAGAACCCGAGGGTAAGGATGACCAACCAGGTCTCCATAAGTCGATTCCGACCGAAACTACGGATGGTTTCCACCCATATGACCGGAAACATGAGCAGATTAATAATGGGGATAAAGAGCAAAACCACCCACCAGGCGGGTCTGCGGATAATTTTCATCAGGATAATGGCATTGTATACGGGAACGGCGGCTTCCCAGGCTTTACGCCCTGCTTTAACATATAATTTCCAGGTTCCCAGGAAGTGGATGATTTGAATGATCAGGAAAAAAAGTAGCCACTGTGTGTAATTCATACGTACCTTTTAAGTCAAAGAAAGCCAGCTGATGGCGAAATTACATTCTATTTAACGGAGGTTTAACACGTCTCTCATACCAAAAACACCTTTTTTCCCGATCAGCCATTCGGCTGCAAGAACGGCCCCAAGTGCAAATCCTTCACGGTTATGGGCGGTGTGCTGTATCTCAATCCGGTCCACTTCGGAATCATAGGCAATGCGGTGCGTTCCAGGGGTATCCCCGATGCGTTCAGAGGTGATGGGAATTGTTTCCGATGAGGAGCGCTCTGAATCCCAGGCCGTATAGGTGCTATTCTCGATTATTCCTTCTGCAAGCGTAATAGCCGTCCCACTGGGGGCGTCCAGTTTCCGGGTATGGTGTATCTCAGTCATCGTGGGGGCGTAGTCCGGAAACCCGGACATCATCCGTGCCAGATGGGCATTGAGCTCAAAAAACAAGTTCACCCCCAAACTAAAATTGGATGCGTATAAAAATGCCCCGTTTTGCTGCCTACAAAGGAGTTCGGCTTTGGGAAAGCCATCGAGCCAACCGGTGGTCCCCGATACTACGGGAACTCCGTTTTCCAGGCATGCACTTATATTACCCAAAGCGGAATCCGGGGTGCTGAAGTCAATGGCCACATCCAGTTCTCCAAATGGGGGAATATCCCCAGGGGTGTCTATTCGGGAGACAATCTTGTGGTTTCGGGCTGTGGCAATCCTGTCGATCATCTTACCCATGGTCCCATATCCAAACAAAACAATTCTCATAGCTGTTAAAATCGAATTGCGAGTCCTAAACCATAGCTTGCATCGGTGTTTATGGGATGCGTACCGAGATAGGGTTCAAAATGCAAACTGAGGTCTTCGCTTACGTTGTATTGCTTAAGGTGGGCATCCACGTTGGCATCTATAATATTAAGGGCGTATAGTGCAATGGTAATGAGAAGGGCCAAATCCCTGTCGCGCTGATACCGTTCCTGGGCATCCTGGAGTGCTTCGGTGGAAAAATCCGGAGTTGTGGGAACAAAATCATCATCCGGGTTCACGTCGTAAAATTCGTCATCCGTAAATCCTGCCAACCGGCGTTTGAATGCCGTTCGGGTCCTGTCGTACAGATCGTCGTTGTACATATAAGCGTAGACTCCGGTACCAATAGCACCCCAAACTATGGGGATTTTCCAGTATCTCTTGTTGTATGCTTGCCCAAGTCCGGGCACGACAGCCGAGTAAAAGGCTGCCTTACTTGGCGCCAGGGGATTATTAGCAGGTTTTTTAGTGACCTCTTCCACAGTAATGCCCTGCTGCGATATGTTGTTCTGAATCGAATCGATCTCCCGCTCAGTAGGACTTTCTTCCTGGGCCCACAAGGAGGTTAGGGCACAAAAAAATCCCAGAACGAGAAGAAGCTTAGGCACCGGTTATGCGTTTTTTGAGTTTAATGAAATCGGCCGCATTTTTGAAGGGGATGCTAATCCTCCCTTTACCATCTTTAGTAACTGCCAATTTTACATCGGTATCCAGGTATTCCCTAAGGGCTTCCATGCCTTCGGCAGCAAAATCAGGAATTCCCGCTTTTTTGGAAGTACTTCCCTTTTGAACCTTTTCGCCAGGGTGGTGATAATTCCGGACCAGGGACTCCGTTTCGCGTACGGAAAGATTTTCACCGATGATACGTTCATAGATCGAAATCTGGTCTTCCCTGGAGTCAACATTGACCAGACTCCTGCCATGTCCCATACTGATAAATCCATCCCGCATCCCCGTTTGAATAATAGGATCCAGCCTGAGAAGCCTCAAATAATTTGTTATGGTTGAACGCTTTTTCCCGACGCGCTCGCTGAGTTTTTCCTGGGTAAGACCAATGTCATCTATTAGGCGTTGATAAGAAAGTGCGATTTCAACCGGATCCAGATCCTGCCGCTGAATATTTTCAACCAGGGCCATTTCAAGGGATTCCTGATCGTTGGCAATCCGGATATATGCCGGAATCTGTTTGAGGCCTATTTTTTTAGAAGCCCGATAGCGCCTTTCCCCGGAAACGAGTTGGTAGGAGTTAAATCCGAGTTTTCGAACAGTGATGGGCTGAATAAGGCCTAATTGCCTGATAGAATCCGCCAGTTCGTTCAGAGACTCATCGTCAAAATTAGACCGGGGTTGAAATGGGTTGACCGTAATGGATTCCAAATCCAACTCCACGATGCTTCCCACTACCTTGTCTGCATTCTGATCGGAAGCCGACTGAATGTCATTTTCAGGGTCTTTCAGCAGGGCAGAAAGCCCGCGACCCAGTGCCTGTTTTCGGGTAGCCTTTGCCATTAAACGGTTTGTCTGTTTTTCTGAAGCAATTCATGGGCCATATTCAGGTAATTCGCAGCCCCTTTACTACTCGCGTCGTATTTGATTATGCTCTCCCCGAAACTGGGAGCTTCGCCCAGGCGGACGTTCCTTTGGATTATCGTTTCAAAAACCATATCGCCAAAGTGTTTTTTAACCTCTTCAACCACCTGATTCGAAAGTCTCAGGCGCGAATCATACATCGTGAGCAACATTCCCTCGATATCCAGATCCGGGTTGTGAATCCGCTGTACGCTCTTTACGGTATTCAGTAATTTTCCAAGACCCTCAAGGGCGTAGTATTCGCATTGGATGGGGATAATTACCGAATCCGCAGCAGTAAGCGCGTTCAGGGTCAAAAGTCCGAGAGAAGGTGCGCAGTCAATCAGAATGTACTCGTACCGGTCCCCGAGTTCAGCAACCGCTCTTTTGAGCATGTATTCCCGGTCATCCTTATCGACCAGTTCAATTTCAATAGCCACCAAATCAATATGAGCCGGAATCAGATCGACGTTAGGAGAACTGGTTTCGATTATCGTTTCAGCTGCCGACAGCGTGTGTTCAAGAAGTTGATAACTCCCCGCAGAATGGGCATCTGCATCAATCCCAAGTCCAGAGGTCGCATTGGCCTGCGGATCGGCATCGATTACCAGCACTTTTTTCTCCAATACCCCCAAAGCGGCAGCGAGATTAACTGTAGTAGTCGTTTTCCCAACGCCCCCTTTCTGGTTCGCAATCGCAATTATCTTACCCATAGGTGCCAAAAAAGTTAGGGGTTAAAAATACGATTATTTGCCGTTGAAGAAAGCGGAACTTGTTAACACAAGGTGAATAACTCTGCCTTTAAATGCGGTTAATTGACCTTATAAGGTACCCTTTCGCCTTATGGGATCAGGCCGGGGCCACATCCGCTATTGGACACGGATTCAGGTGCTTGTAAGCAATTCCAGGATTTCGATGGCCGCATCCGGAATCCGTGTTCCGGGTCCGAAAACTCCTACAACCCCCGACTCATAGAGGAAATCGTAATCCGGCTTGGGAATTACACCTCCCACAATTACGAGAATATCGTCCCTGCCGAGCACTTTGAGGGCGTTTATTACCTCAGGAACTAAGGTCTTATGCCCGGCGGCAAGGGAGGAAACCCCAAGGATATGTACATCGTTTTCCACCGCCTGCTTGGCGGCCTCTTCCGGAGTTTGAAACAGCGGGCCGATATCCACATCAAATCCGAGATCGGCGTAGGCGGTAGCCACTACCTTAGCACCCCGGTCGTGTCCATCCTGACCCATCTTTGCGATCATGATCCGGGGCCTGCGCCCTTCCTTAATGGCAAAAGCGTCGGAGAGTTCCCGCGCTTTTGCAAAAGATTCATCTTTTTTGATTTCGTCTGAATACACTCCTGAAATTGATTGTACCTGAGCCTTATGTCTGCCAAATGCGGTTTCCATCGCCTGGCTGATTTCGCCCAGACTGGCTCTGTGCCTGGCGGCTTCTACAGCCAAAGCTAATAAATTTTCATCCGGTCCTGTGGCCTTCCCGGCTTTCTTTTTGGCAGCGGCCAGTGCAAGGCGATCAAGGGCCCGCTGTACTTTTTGGGCATCCCTGTTGCTTCTAATTTCTTCCAGACGGTCTACTTGCTGCTGTCGCACTTTAGAATTATCTACTTCCAGAATGTTCAGGAAGTCCTCCTCCGGACTCTGGTAGGTATTTAATCCTATAATCAGATCCTGACCTCCATCGATTCGAGCCTGTTTGCGGGCAGCCGCTTCCTCTATGCGCAATTTGGGGATGCCGGCTTCTATCGCCCGTGTCATCCCGCCATAGGATTCCGTCTCCTCTATAAGTTCCCAGGCCTTTTCGCAAAGCTCGGCCGTAAGACTCTCCACGTAATAACTGCCGCCCCAGGGATCCACAGTGCGGGTTATTCCGGTTTCCTCCTGCAGGATTAACTGGGTATTCCTCGCAATCCGGGCTGAAAAATCTGTGGGCAAAGCAATGGCTTCATCCAGCGCATTGGTATGCAGGCTCTGGGTTCCGCCGAAGGCAGCTGCAGAAGCTTCGATCATGGTTCGGGCAACATTGTTAAAGGGATCCTGCTCGGTAAGACTCCAACCGCTGGTCTGGCAATGTGTGCGAAGCGCCATGGATTTGGACAATTCCGGGTCGAAACTCCTGACCAGTTTCGCCCAAAGCAACCTTCCGGCCCTTAATTTGGCAATTTCCATAAAATGGTTCATGCCAATACCCCAGAAAAAAGAAAGCCTTGGGGCAAAGGCGTCGATTTTCAACCCCGCTTTAAGACCTGTCCGGATGTATTCCAGACCATCGGCAAGGGTATAGGCAAGCTCAATATGTGCCGGGGCTCCCGCTTCGTGCATGTGGTAACCGGAAATACTGATGCTGTTAAACCGCGGCATATGCCGGCTCGTGTACTCAAAAATATCGGCAACGATCTGCATGGATGGGGCAGGGGGATAGATATAGGTGTTGCGCACCATAAATTCTTTGAGGATGTCGTTCTGTATGGTTCCGGTAAGTTGATCTGCAGCAACCCCCTGTTCCTCAGCGGCGACAATGTAGAAGGCCATAATGGGGATTACGGCACCATTCATCGTCATGGAAACAGACATTTTATCCAGGGGGATATCATCAAAAAGGAGTTTCATGTCCGCTACGGTGTCAATGGCCACCCCGGCTTTCCCAACATCACCCCTTACGCGTTCATGGTCACTGTCGTACCCCCTGTGGGTGGGGAGATCGAAGGCTACAGAAAGGCCTTTCTGACCTGCGGCGAGATTTCGTTTGTAAAAGGCATTGCTCTCTTCGGCCGTTGAAAACCCGGCATACTGGCGGATGGTCCAAGGACGCCTGACATACATGGTGCTGTAAGGCCCCCGTAAATAAGGAGGAATGCCTGCGCCGAACTCGAGGTGTTCTAAACCGCTGAGGTCTTCGTGGGAATAGTTGCGTTTCAGATGTATCCCCTCAGCCGTTTTCAGATTTCCATTAGCCTTAGCAGAACTGGAATTCCCAGGGGTCGAAGGGGTCCACTGAATATTCAGTGCTTTAGATCTTTTCATCTTCAAGTCTTTTGCGTTCGCTGGCTTCAGATAGTCGTTTTGCCAGGATTGGAGCGATCTGTGTCTGTACCTTCCTAAAAGGTCTGAAGGGGTTTTTCTCCAGGGTTTCCGCCATGTGGTCATCGCTATTGGAATATTTATTGGATCCAACAAGAACCCGCTTACCCGCGTCAAAAGCTTTCTGTTCCTTTAGGGCACTCTCTTCAATTTTCTTCTGAATGGTGTGTTCCCGGAGTTGAGAAAGAAACCCTCCGCCTTTTTCAATGGATTTAAACACCTCAAGGGCTTTCTGCCCGAGCTGATCCGTCAAGGATTCAATATAATAGCTCCCGTCAGCCGGGTTGGAAACACTGTCGAAATAACTTTCATGCTTCAATAACAGCAGCTGATTGCGACTGATGCGTGACGCGAAATCATTGGGGTAATGGTAGAGCGTATCGTAAGGGAGGTTGCAAATTACATCAGCGCCCCCCAGGATCGCGGACATACATTCTGTAGTGGTCCGCAGCATATTGGTGTTGTAGTCGTAGAGTGTTTTATTGCGCAGCGAAGGACGTGCGATAATTTTACATTTTCCCGAATACCCGTATTCCTGGGCCAGCAGTTCCCAAAGCTTTCTCAGGGCCCGTAGTTTTGCGATTTCAAAAAAGTATTCATTGCCCATGGAAACTAGAAAAACAGGCGCTTCAAGAAGGGGTTTGAGTCGCTGATCGTCAACGCTTCTAAGGAGATACTCATGCCCGTGTGCAAGGGCGTAGGCTAATTCCTGTACCCGGGTGGCACCCGCGTTTTGGTAGCGGTCCATATGGATGGCAAGGCATGTATTTAATTCATTTGCCGACGCAAATGATCCTAAAACCTCTAAATCCATCTCCTTGTTTACGACCCAGTTTCCGGATGTAACCAGGGTATGGATCGGATCGAGAAGGCATTCAGCCTTAGGGTGCGCAACCTTCTTCAGCCCATTGAGGAGCTTCTGATCAGAACCGGGGAGATCCCAGAATTGGGGTACAGGTACCGATTTGATTTCACCCAATTTTTCCAGTTCCTCATAAGGGACCCGGACTAACAGCGCTTCGACACCGTTTTCCAGGTTAGTACCGACCAGATCACGGGCCTTTTCAGAACCCAGGTTAAACGCGTATCCGATTTTCCAGCCTCCAGCCCCAGGTTCGGATTTTCCTTCGCCCGCCTCAGGAATGTCCGCTTCGGTGTAAAAAGGTTTTACGACAATTCCCTCGGGAGAGGTCCAGGTGAGTAGTTCGTTGTAATCCCCTCCTTTGAGATCCGCCTGAATCTGTTGTTTCCAGGCTTTGTCTGAAATTGGAGGGAAGTCTTTAAAATCAATTGGATTCTTCATCCGGGTCTGGCTTTATACTGTCTTCGTATTCGATTAGAAATATCTCTTCATTTTTTCTTTTCAGATAATACTGCTCCCGTGCAAATTTCTCGAGTTCCTTGGGATCTGAAAGTTTTTCAATTATCGCCTTATCCTTGGAGATCTCCTCCTTCAAAAATTCCTGTTGCTTCTCCAGTTTATTGATTTCTTTGCGAAGTTCCCGGTGAATCAGCAGGGAATTGGTGTCAAAAAAAAGCATCCAAATGGCAAAGATGGTAAGCACCAGAACGTAAATATTGCTTACGATCCCAAACCATCGCTTTTTTCTGAAATCTTTCCAGCTCATTGAGTCAGTTTTTCGGATATAATGGTGCGAACAATGTCTACGGCTACCGTATTGTATTTGTTGTTAGGAATAATGATGTCCGCAAACTCCTTGGTAGGTTCAATAAATTGCTCGTGCATGGGCTTGAGCGTATGCTGATAACGATCCAGCACCTCGGAAATACTGCGATTGCGTTCCGTAATATCCCTTTTTAACCTACGGATCAGCCGCTCATCCGAATCTGCATGCACAAAAATTTTAATATCGCAGAGATCCCTGATTTCGGGTTGCGTCATAATCAGTATCCCTTCAATGATCATTACTTTCCGGGGCGGGGTCAGTATGGTCTCCCCCGTCCGGTTATGCTCGGAAAAAGAGTAGATCGGTTGCTCAACAGGCCTCCCTGATTTAAGCGCTTTCAGATGGGCTTCCAGAAGATCGAAATCAATAGTGCTGGGGTGGTCAAAATTAATCTGACACCGCTCTTCGTAACTCATTCCGGACAGATCCTTGTAGTAGGAATCCTGAGATAAAATTCCAACTTCATCAGGGGGGAGCTCTTCTATGATCTGATTGACCACAGTCGTTTTTCCACATCCCGTTCCTCCCGCAATTCCAATAGTTACCATGGAAATTGAAATTTGTCTCAAAAATAGGAATTTAGTTTAAGCCATATCGAGACTTCTTCGGCGAATCTCGTGAGGATTTTAATCGATTCAAATGATAATACTCATAGTTAGAACTCGTGCAGATTTATAGTTTTGAAGTGGTGAATTTCAGGTTTGCCACTTTTCAAACCCGCATGCTCTCATGAAAATTATATGGCTGAATTTATAGATTCAGTTCCTATCACGTATTTTTATACCAAAGCAAAAAACGGCCCTATGGCAAACCCTTTTGAAATTAAAGTTAACGGGGAATGGTCTTTTCATATGGATTCGGAATCCCTGGAGACTTATGATCAGGCCCGCCTTTCCTCCAATACGTTTCATGTAATTCACAATTCCCATTCTTTTGAGGTACAGATCCTCGAGGAAGATTTTGATTCAAAATCCTACAAGGTGTCCGTAAATGGGAAACCTTACACAATATCGATTTCGAATCCCCTTGACCAGTTGATCTCCACTATGGGCTTTGAACTGGGAACTTCTAAGAACGTTTCACATATTGAGGCTCCCATGCCCGGTTTGATACTCGATATTCAGGTTTCTCAGGGCGACGAGGTCAGGGAAGGAGACCCCTTATTGGTCTTGGAGGCGATGAAAATGGAAAATGTAATTCTCTCCCCCCGGGATGGTAAGATTGCGAAAGTTGCGGTCGAGAAGGGAGCTGCTGTAGACAAGAAAAGCCTTCTTTTAGAATTTGAATAAAATACACGGCAAATGGATAAAATACTGATAGCCAACCGGGGTGAAATCGCAATCCGGGTGATGAGGACGGCGCGTAAAATGGGCATTCAAACAGTGGCGGTTTACTCAGAAGCCGACAGGGATGCCCCCCATGTTCGGTTTGCCGATCAGGCGGTCTGCATTGGAGAAGCCCCTTCTAATAAATCATACCTCAGGGGAGCACATATTGTGGAAGTCGCCAAATCGATGGGTGTTGATGGAATCCATCCCGGATACGGGTTTTTAAGTGAAAATGCTGAATTTGCGAAAACGGTATCGGAGAATGGCCTGATTTTTATCGGACCCGGACCAGAGGCCATTCACACCATGGGCGATAAACTGGCGGCCAAGGAAGCCGTAAAGGCCTACGATATTCCAATGGTCCCCGGAACGGACCATCCGGTAACGGATTTGGAGGAGGCCCTTGAGGTGGCCAAAGAAATCGGGTTTCCGATACTCATTAAGGCAGCTGCCGGAGGGGGAGGTAAGGGGATGCGCATTGTTGAGGCTGAAAAGGAGCTCAAATCTCAGATTCAAAGGGCCATGAGTGAAGCAGCCTCAGCCTTTGGGGATGGTTCGGTTTTTATCGAGAAATATATCAGTTCCCCCCGTCATATCGAAATACAGGTAATGGCGGATACACACGGCAATATCCTTCACTTTTTTGAACGGGAATGCAGTATACAGCGACGCCATCAGAAAGTCGTTGAGGAAGCTCCTTCAGCCGTACTCACACCTGAACTTCGGGATCGCATGGGCCAGGCGGCAGTTGATGTTGCCAGATCCTGCGGTTATGTTGGGGCCGGCACGGTGGAATTCTTGATTGACGATGCACATAATTTCTATTTTCTGGAGATGAATACCCGACTCCAGGTGGAGCACCCGGTAACCGAGTTGATTACCGGGCACGACCTGGTTGCCCTTCAGATTCGTGTGGCCAGGGGGGAAGTTCTCCCCCTGAAGCAGGATGACCTTCATATCCAGGGACACGCCATAGAATTAAGGGTTTATGCCGAAGATCCGCGAAATGATTTTTTGCCATCGGTAGGAACCCTGGAACGCTACAAACTTCCGGAAGGAAAAGGAATTCGGGTAGACAATGGTTTTGAAGAGGGGATGCAGGTCCCAATTTATTACGATCCCATGCTATCCAAACTGATCACCTATGGGGCGGACCGCATGGAAGCCATTCAGCTTATGCTCGAGGCAATATCACAATACCAGGTGGAGGGTGTACAAACGACCCTGCCTTTCGGTGCATTTGTTTGCAGGCACCAGTCTTTTAGAAGCGGGATGTTCAATACGCATTTTGTTAAAGATCACTACGCGCCTGAGATGCTCAAAGCTATCGATGAACAGGAGGCCGGAGTGGCAGCGGCTGTTGCTTTAAAGCATTATTTAGAACAACAAAAACAATTACGGACCCCCACTACATAATTATGGATAAGAAACTAGAGGAACTTCAGAACCGATTAAAGGAAGCCCACCTTGGTGGCGGGGTCAAGCGGATTGAAAGGCAACACGCACAGAAAAAACTGACGGCCCGGGAACGGGTTATGTACCTCCTTGATGAGGGTTCCTTTGAGGAGATGGGAGCCCTGGTCACCCACCGGACTACGGACTTTGGAATGGAAGATCAACAATTTTACGGGGACGGTGTAATTACGGGATATGGTACAATTCACAACAGGTTGGTCTATGTCTACGCCCAGGATTTTACGGTGTTTGGAGGTTCCCTATCAGAAACGCACGCAGAGAAAATTTGTAAAGTAATGGACCTGGCCGTGCGCGTGGGCGCCCCTGTAATTGGGTTGAATGATTCCGGTGGCGCCCGAATTCAGGAAGGTGTGCGATCCCTGGGAGGGTATGCCGATATTTTTTATCGCAATGTACAGGCCTCGGGAGTCGTACCCCAATTATCTGCCATTATGGGGCCATGCGCCGGGGGGGCTGTTTATTCACCCGCGATGACCGACTTCATTCTTATGGTGGAGGAAACGAGCTATATGTTTGTTACCGGGCCCAATGTCGTCAAAACGGTGACCAATGAAACGGTGAGCTCAGAAGAACTGGGAGGAGCCACAACACACGCTGTAAAATCGGGAGTTGCGCACCGGACTGCCTCAAACGACGTGGTGTGCCTGGAAGACCTTAGAACACTGCTTTCGTACCTTCCCCAGAACAACCGTGAAAAAGCTCCGGATCTCCCCTATGAACTGGACACCGAGTGGCGCGAGGAACTCGGGGGAATTGTGCCTGAAAACCCCAATAAGCCTTATGATATGCATGAGGTGATCGGGGGAATCATTGATTCGGATTCATTTTTTGAAATTCACAAAGATTACGCTGAAAACATCATCACTGGTTTTGCGCGCCTCGCAGGAAAAAGTATCGGAATCGTGGCCAATCAGCCGATGTTCCTGGCCGGGGTGCTCGACAGCAACAGCTCGCGAAAGGCAGCCCGATTCACACGCTTTTGTGATAGCTTTAATATCCCTTTGCTCATTTTGGTGGATGTGCCCGGGTTTCTGCCGGGAACGGATCAGGAGTGGTCTGGAATCATCATGCATGGGGCCAAGCTATTATATGCCCTGAGCGAAGCAACCGTACCCAGAATTACGGTGATTACCCGTAAAGCCTATGGCGGTGCCTACGATGTGATGAATTCCAAACATATCGGTGCTGATTTGAATTACGCCTGGCCCGGGGCTGAAATTGCCGTTATGGGCGCAAAAGGAGCAAGTGAGATAATATTCCGAAAAGAAATCAAGGAGGCAGCCGATCCAGAAAGGGAGTTAGCCGAGAAGGAGGCAGCTTATGCGGCAAAATTTGCAAATCCGTACCGTGCGGCCAAAAGGGGTTTTATCGATGAGGTTATTGTTCCCAATGAGACGCGGAGAAAATTGATAAAGGGTTTTGCTTCCCTTCAAAACAAGGAAGTAGCTCAGCCCAGGCGTAAACACGGGAATATACCCCTCTAGCAAATGGCGGGAGGCGGCAGGTTTCGATCGGGGTTCATGGGAACCCCCACCCACCCGTAAATAAGATATTCTTTCAACCTGCAAAATCAAATCGGAACGCACTGTAAACACTCATAAAAGCGGCCGAATAATCCGGGATTGTAACCAGCGGGAAACCAATGCAGGTAACCCAAAATGGACTTTGAAACTTCCTGTGAAGGTCGCGGTGCATCCCAGATCAGGGCAAACACAGTATTCCGGAACAGGAATTGCGGCTGGCACCGGTTACCGAAGCCAGCACATTGTGCTGATTGCATAGCCGCAGGGCACCCAGGAAGCCAAATACGATGGCCTCTTTATAATCAATCAGTTCCCTATCCGGGATGACCACCTGAAAATTCGGGTCCAATTGGTCCCGAAGAAGTTCAATCAAAAATACATTCAAGGCACCCCCCCCGGTTACCAAAACCTCCCCAGGGGCCCCTTTGCCCACCTTGTGGATCTGGATCGCAATCTGATTGGCAATATGCTGAACCGCGGTGCGTAGCAGGTTTTCGGGTTTGTCCGGGAAATTCCTGGTCAACGGAATGATGGTTTCCTCGAACCACTCGTATCCTGTGGATTTCGGGTAGGGCTTTTTGTAATACGGCAGGGCATCCAGGGCCTGGAGGTACCCTACGTTAATCTGACCACTTCGCGCCAGAGAACCCTCAGCGTCATAATGTAAATCCAGCGGTTTGACGAGATGGTTTAAAAGCATGTTCGCAATCCCGATATCAAAGGCAACCCGTTCTCCGCCCCTTTCAAAGGAAATATTGGCAATTCCCCCCAGATTCAGACAATACGCATACTTTCCAAATAAAAGGCGATCCCCAATGGGAACCAAAGGGGCTCCCTGCCCTCCCAATGCAATATCGCCTGAACGAAAATCGCCAATCGCAGGCAGCCCGCTGGACAGGGCGATATTTTGGGGCGATCCAAGCTGAAAAGTAAAGCCCATATGGGGCCTGTGGTGAACCGTATGTCCATGAGAGGCTATAGCGTCAAGGGAAGCCGCCTCGGTGTCCAGGAAGTCTATAGCCTGTTTTCCCAGCCAAGCCCCGTATCTGGCATCCAATTCCATTAATTCGGGGGCGCCCAGGGAGATTGCTGTCGCCAGTTCTGTCCTCAATTCAGGGCTGTAATTCTGATAACCTGCCCGGATGAGCCTATAGGACCAAAAGTCTCCTTTTCGTTCAAAATCACAAAGGGCCAGGTCCAGTCCATCGAGGGAAGTACCTGACATCATACCCAATACTCTGAAGGAATTCTTATGTGCCATACTGTAGTTTTACGGGAAGTATACCAGTGGCTTTGAGTCCACCTGTAAAATGTGCCCCGGCCATTTCCTGAAAGGCCGGCAGGTCCTGGAAGGCACAAACGATTCCCTTAAAATGGTTTAAGGGTAATTTTGGTATCAAGTACGGATTTCCAAACAGATACAAAAGGACTTGACGATCTGAGGATAATGCCACCAATTGTGCAACCAGGGATTCCGGAAGGCCAAACAGGTCCCTGGGCTTCATGCTCGGGGGATTGAGCGTTAACAGAATATTCCGGGTCTTGGTCGGGATTTGATTTTGAATATCCAGGCCCGAAGGACATGGATAATGATCAAAATCCAGGGTGGTGCGCACTGAATTGATAAATAACTCTGGTGCCGTACCCACAGATAGTATTGAAAAGCCATCTCTTCTGAATTGAGAAAGCAAACCTTTGGCCATATTGACTTCGCAAATGCAGTTCCGGGCAAGCTCGCGGTTCAGGGAATTGATACTGTTTTTCGGTTGGAGGGATGTACCGTGCTTCCTGAATGCCTCTTCCTTTAGCCTCCACACCCTTTGGAAGGATTCCTCCAGACGCGATTCTGAAACTTCCTTTAAAATAAGGTCTATACTTTCAGGTATGCGATCGGCATAACACAAAAGGTCATTACCTGCCTGCAGGGCCCTTAAATTCAACCGTTCTGCCCTGGTTTCGAAACCGAGGAGCGCATGCATATTCATCGCATCGGTTATAACAGTCCCTTCAAATCCCATATTGCGGAGTAACGCAATAATCGGTTCCGACAGGCTTGCAGGCAGGCCGGTGGGATCCAGGTGGGGGAGTGATAAATGTCCTGTCATCACTACGGGGACCCCGGCTTTTATCAATTCACGGAACGGGATCAGTTCTTCACCTTTCAATTGTGAAAGGTTTTTTTGAAGGACCGGAAGGTTCAGGTGCGAATCCATATCCGTATCTCCATGGCCCGGGAAATGTTTGGCACAGCTGAGGATACCACCTTCCGCCAGACCCTTATGCAAGGTTGCTGCTTTTCGGCCGACATCTTCAGGGATGCTTCCGAAAGCCCTGAACCCGATTACAGGATTGTCAATATTCGTATTGACATCAACTACAGGAGTGAGGTTCAGGTGAATTCCAATATCCCTGCAATCCCTTGCCATTGAAAGTCCCATTTCATACAAGAGAGGTTCCGAAGCAGGCTTCAGGGCTCCCAGGGTTATCGCGAAAGGGTAACGCGATCCGTGTTCCACCCGCATGGCCAAACCCCATTCTGCATCGATGGCAATCAGCAGCGGGTGCCTGGCAGACTTCTGATAACGCGAGATAAGTTGTTTAAGCCGCTCCAGGCTATTTTCATTATAGGGGATTTCACGCTGGCCTTCGAAGTTTGTCGCTGCACTCGCCCTGCTATGAAAAAAGCACAGGCCACCCACCTGATGGGTTTGAATCAGCGATTCCAGAGCCCGGACTTCCGATTCTGAATCATTGATAAAGGCCGCTGGCATAAAGAGCTGTGCGGCCTTTTCCCGATTCGTAAACTGGATTTTAACTTCTTCGTATGCAGGGACCTTACACATCTTTCTCGGCGATTTTTTTACCAAAATCTTCAGGATACCTCACATATTTCAGGAGGATTAGCGAAGGAAAGGCGGCGACCACTACCCAAACGAAAAAACCGGGATAGCCCAAAGATTCCTGAATATAGCCACTGACCATTCCCGGAAGCATCATTCCCAGGGCCATAAAACCAGTAGCTAAAGCATAATGCGCTGTCTTATAGGGGCCTTTGGCGATATAAATCAGGTAGACGAGAAAAGCGGCAAATCCAAAACCATATCCGAACTGTTCTAGGATCACCGTGCCGCTGACAGCCCAGAGATTGTCTGTGCCCGTCCACGCGAGTATGGCATAGAGCAGGTTGGGAAGGTTTAATGCCAGTATCATGGGGAGCATCCACTTTTTCAAGCCATCCCTCGAGATCAGGATACCACCGAGAATGCCTCCAATTGAAAGAAAGATTACGCCAAGGGTACCGTAAATCGTACCTACGGCTTCAGTGGAATATTCCAACCCTCCTGCCCCCGGGGTATCCAGGAGGAAAGGGGCCGCCATTTTGACAAGTTGGGACTCACCGAGTCTGTAGGTCAGTATAAAGGCAATTGCCCAGCCGATACCGGGCTTTTGGAAGAAGCCCCTTAGAACAGTAACAAATCCCTCACCTGTTGCCTGTTTTGATTTTACTTCATAAACCGGTGTGGCAAAAAAGTTCGCTACGGTCAGAAGTACCATGAGAAAGGACGTGAATATCATGGTGATCGACCAGGCTCGCGCCGGATCTCCCAATCGCTGTTCCAAATACCCCGCTAAAATCACGATTAGGCCCTGACCTGTAATCATGGCAAGGCGATAAAATGTACTCCGAAGCCCGACGAAAAAAGATTGTTTTTTCTCACTTAAGGCGATCATGTAATATCCGTCGGAAGCAATATCGTTTGTAGCGGAGGCAAAAGCCACCATCCAGAAACAGGCCAGGGTAGTGACCAGGAATGCATTGGTGGGCAGGCTGACTCCAACCCCGAATAAGGCGACCGATATGAGTAATTGCATCCAGAGAAACCAGCGGCGTTTGGTACCTGTCAGGTCCACAAATGGACTCCAAAGGGGTTTAAGGACCCAGGGGAGGTAGAGCCAACTTGTGTATAGGCCGATTTCGGCATTGCCCAGGCCCAGTTGTTTATACATGATTACCGAAACGGTAACTACAAGTATATAAGGAAGGCCCTGGGTGAAATACAGACTGGGTACCCACCACCAGGCCCGCGCATCTTTCGGGGTCATGCCGTGAAGTTTGCCTTAAAAGTAAAAAAATAGGATTGAAACCTGCAGTCAACCTTCTGCCTTTCCAAATAATACCATTATTCACAGGACTCCATAAACCTGCTATCGGTTTTTGTATTGGGCCGGAAAGCCGCTTTGCACCTTATAAGGGGTATCGCACAAAACCTTCCAGGGCTTCGTATTCTGCCAGGCCAAGGGCGTCATATCTTCGCGCCGTTTCCCGGTTTCGCTGTTCCGCGCGTTGCCAGAATTCACGTTGGTCATGCCCCGGGAACATGGCGCTGTCTTTTTGGGATTGATGTTTGAAAATCGCATTCTTTTTACGTTCCATGTCTTTTGGGCCAATGGGAACAGCCATTTCCATATCGGCGATATCCCATTCCTGCCATGCGCCCCGGTAGAGCCAGACATAACAGTCTTTCAGCCAGGAGGCCTCTTCTTTTTTGAGTCGCTCCAGGGCCTGAAAAATAATCTGAAGGCACACCCTGTGGGTGCCGTGTGGATCGGACAGGTCACCGGCGGCAAAAATCTGGTGTGGCCTGATGGATTGAAGCAGTTCGTATGTTTGGATGATATCCGCTTCAGAATGGGGTTTTTTCTTCACAGTGCCTGTTTCATAAAAAGGGAGATTCATAAAATAGGCGTTCGCTTCAGGAACCCCGCAATACCTGCAGGCAGAAAGGGCTTCTCCTTTCCGAATCAGCGCCTTAAAATTCTGAATTTCGGCACTGTCCACTTCCCCGGGTTTCTTTTGACTTAAAAAAGTGCGTACCTCTTTGAACTGGTCATGCAGTTCCTGGTTTCCCTCCTGAATATCCGTGGCAAAATCAAGGAAACGAATTACCTCGTCATCAAAAACTGCAATGTTTCCGGAAGTTTGGTATGCGACGTGCACCTGGTGCCCCTGATCTACTAGTCGCAGCAGGGTGCCGCCCATGGAAATGACATCATCATCGGGATGCGGACTGAAAATCAGGCTTCGTTTGGGGAAGGGATCCCGACGTTCAGGTCTGTTGCTGTCATCCGCATTGGGTTTACCACCCGGCCAGCCCGAAATGGTTCGTTGCAGGTTGTTAAAGACCTGCAGGTTGATGTGTTCTGCGGAGCCAATTTCAGCGATAAGATTCCCCATGCCGTACTCATTATAATCCTCATTGGTCAACTTCAAGATGGCTTTCCCGAGCGTTTGGGAGAGCCATATAGCAGCTCTTTTGATCAGGATATCATCCCAGTCACACTCACTGACCAGCCACGGTGTCGCGATTCTGGTCAGGGCAGAGGCCGCAGGCCGGTCGGTTATCACTTCACAATTTGGGTGATTCTGGAGGAAAGTGGCAGGGATAGACTCACGTTGCTTTCCCTCAACAGCTTTGTGAATAATGTCTGACTTGCCTTCTCCCCAGGCCATCATGATAATCCGCTTTGCAGACAGGATGGTGCCTACCCCCATGGTAATTGCTTTTGTCGGCACGTTGTCCAGGCCAAAAAAATCGCTTGCCGCATCCAGGCGGGTGACCCGATCCAAACGAACCATTCGGGTGATGCTGCCAAGGGAAGATCCCGGCTCATTAAAACCGATATGCCCGGTGCGTCCGATACCGAGAATCTGAATATCAAGGCCTCCGGCTTGCTGTATTTTCTTTTCATAGTCCAGGCAGAAGGCTCTCACGTCTTCTTTCTCGAGCGTTCCGTCGGGTATATGGATGTTCTTCGCCGGGATATCGATATGGTCAAAAAGGTGTTCTTTCATGAAGCGCACATAGCTGTGGATCGAATCCGGCTCCATCGGGTAGTATTCATCCAGGTTGAAAGTGATCACATTTTTAAAACTCAGACCCTCTTCCTTATGGAATCGGACCAGATAGTCATATAGTTTCGTTGGGGTGGATCCGGTAGCCAGCCCGAGTACTACATTTTTTCCTTCCTTTTGCCTGCTGCGTATCAATTCGGCGATTTCGCAGGCTACATAATGCGAAGCGGATTCTGAATTCTCGTGGATACTCGAGCGTATTTTTTCAAATTTAACGGCCTCTTCATCGCTGGGGATGGGATAGGAAGAGGTGGCAGGGGTTAGATCAGGCATGAGAATTTAGGTCTTGAATTCGTAGGCAAAATTACATTTAAGTTTTTAAACCTGCAATAAAATGCAATAAAAACTGCAATAAATTGCAATAAAAGCCATAAAAATGTTTTTATAGAATTAATACTTGCAAAAAATCGAAATTCGTATCTTTGGACAAACAATCTGATGTTAAAGGAAGAACGACAGCGAATAATTCTCAGAGAAGTCGAAGTACACAACCGGGTGCTTCTCACCGATCTGGCCGAGAAGCTTGAGGTTTCTGTGGATACCGTCCGGCGCGATGTTAAAGAACTCGATGCCATTCAAAAGCTCAGGAAAGTTCATGGGGGAGCTGTATCCCTGGGATTTATTTCTCCCGCCGCCGCCAACACGAATACCTATGCCATTGAGGAGAAAATTGCGATTGCCAGTAAAGCCATAAGTATTCTAAAGAATGGCAGTGTAATCTTTATGGATGGCGGGACCACTTGCCAGGAACTGGCACGGCTGCTTCCCGAGGAAATGCAACTCACCTGTTTTACCATTAGCCTTCCTGTAGCCTTATTGCTGCAGACCAAGCCCGGGGTACGCGTGATCCTGATCGGGGGAGAAGTCTCCAGGGAGGCCCAGATCACTACTGGCGTAACAGCCATCAATGCACTGGCGGATATCAGGGTCGATTACGGGTTTATCGGGACAGGGTATGTAGATGCCCTTCACGGCCTGACCGAATTTGACTGGGATGTCGTACAGGTCAAAAAGGCGGTCATTGCCTCCTCCCGCAAAGTAGTTCTGTTGTGTATTGCAGAAAAATTGAATTCCCAGCATAGATACCGAACCTGTGACATCAGTTCGATCAACACAATGGTCACCGAATTGAATCCAGATTCCAGCCGACTAAACTCATTTCGAAAACATCAAATTCACATTCTCTAAAAATGTCCGATTTTATAAAGATTACAGAACAGCCTTCCTTACACGATAATTTAGAGCAGCTGGAAGTTCCCGAGTTGCTCGACCGCATCAATCAGGAAGACCAGAAAGTTGCCCTGGCCGTTCGGGAAACACTTCCGGCTATCGGTGCACTGGTGGAGGCAATGGAGCCCCGTTTTCTGAGCGGGGGGCGCCTGTTCTATATTGGGGCCGGTACCAGTGGACGGCTCGGGATACTCGACGCCTCAGAAATCCCTCCTACTTATGGGATGCCCCACGACCGGGTAATCGGACTCATCGCGGGAGGGGATCGGGCCATTCGCAAGGCGGTTGAGCATGCCGAAGATGACCCGGAACAGGCCTGGAAAGACCTGATAACCCATGAAATCAATGAAATGGATACCCTTGTGGGAATTGCCGCTTCCGGGACCACGCCCTATGTTGTGGGGGGAATACAAATGGCCAGGGAAGCAGGACTCCTGACCGCAGGGATTACCAATAACCCCGGCTCACCCCTGGCTTTGACTGCGGAAATTCCTATAGAAATCCGGGTGGGGCCCGAGTTTGTTACCGGAAGCACGCGAATGAAAAGCGGTACCTCCCAGAAACTCGCCCTTAACATGATTACCACGGCCCTGATGATCCGAATCGGCAGGGTTCGCGGAAACAAAATGGTTCATATGCAATTGAGTAATAATAAACTCATCGATCGGGGAACCCGGTATCTGGTAGAGCACCTGGGCCTTTCTTATGAAAAGGCCGGTGAGGCACTGGCCAGATATGGCTCAGTCCAAAAAGCGCTCGAGGCCTACAACAGCTGAAGGGGATTTAAACACGCATCCCCCTTAAAGCATCAGGACTTGGGGTTCAGACGATAAATTCCCTTGCCTTCCACGGCCACGTAGATCAATCCATCCGGACCTTGTCTTACGTTGCGAACCCGACCGATATCTTCCATGAGTTTCTCGCGCCTCAGCACCTGTTCTCCCTTCATTTCCAGACGCTCCAGGTATTGAAAGGAAAGGGACCCCACCAGCAGACTTCCCTTCCATCCCGGATACCGATCCGAGGTAACAAAGCACATCCCGCTGGGGGCTATGGAAGGAACCCAATAGTGGATAGGGGCTATAATACCCTCCATTTCGGTTTTATCTGTAATAGGTGTGCCACTGTAGTTAATGCCATAAGTAACCAGGGGCCAGCCGTAATTCTCCCCTGCCGAGACGATATTGATTTCATCTCCGCCTCGTGGCCCGTGCTCGTGAATCCATATTTCGCCCGTCTCAGGATGTTGAATCATACCCTGGGGATTGCGGTTGCCATAGGTATAGATGGCTTGAATAGCATCCGGGGTATTGACGAATGGGTTGTCGGAAGGTACTGTACCATCATCGTGCAGGCGATAGACTTTTCCGCCGTCACGGGATAAATCCTGAGGGTTGGTATCGCGTGCACCCCGCTCCCCGATGGTAAAGTAGAGGTAGCCTTCCGCGTCGAATTCAATTCTGGAACCGAAGTGCTGGCCCTGGGTGGTATTTGGGCTTCCTTTGTAAAGTACTTGCAAATCGATTAGTTGATCTCCGCTAAGACGTGCCCTTGCAATGGCAGTATGCCCGCCTTTCTCCGGACCTTCCTCAGAGGCATAACTCAGGTAAATCCATCCATTTTGTGCAAAGTTGGGATGAAGTTCCAGATCTAAAAGGCCTCCCTGGCCCCGGACATAGACTTCCGGTACCCCCTGAATCTCAATTTTTTTTCCATCCCGGAAGCAAATCAGCGACCCGGATTTCTCCGAAATCAAGAGGCTGCCATCCGGCAGGAACACCATCCCCCACGGTATTTGGAGGTCATCGACAAACAACTCTGCAGAAAACACTTCCTGGGAAGGGTTTTCTGCACTGTTTTGATCGTTTTGCGCACATGACATGCAGATCATTACAGCGAAAAACCACAGGCTGACAATACTATTTTTCATACCATTTCGTTGATGTAGTACCATTTTTCCAAAATATGTGATAAGGTGGCAAACAGGGTTAAGCCCCAAAGATAAAGAGAAATTATAAGCGTAAATAATTACAACCAGAGTACAGAAGGACTCCCGAATCCCTGCTGTGCTCTCTGAAGCCTACTTAGTCTATGCTCCCGAAAAAAACCAGGCACCTTTGGTATGCCCTGCTTGTAGTGGGAATATCTTTTGTTAGTGCTTCGGCTTTCGAATACAGTCCGCTGTACCATTTGGTAGAGGCCGTAGAAAGCCTTTCTGACAAGGCTGAAACGCAATCCGATACGACCGCTGACGCAATTTCGATTGTTTCTCCGACAAAAGCTGATGTTGCAGCGGCAGAAGCCGCCCCGATGTTTTCCACGATTATTTTGAACGCTGACGAACAGGTGACCTGTTCGGATAACGGCTTCACAATTGCCCGATTCAACCTGTGCGGGGATTTTGATGATCGCTTGATTAGCCTGAGCGGATCATTCAGTTCTTATGAATGGCAGCAACTCGTACCCAGCGGGAGCTGTACTTTTGATGTTAATGATGACTGTCCCCCAATTATAGGAAATGAATGTAATTCCTCATGGCAAACCGTCGGGACCTCTGCTTCATATACAGTTTCAGCGGGAACAATACCGCCAACTACGGGAGCGGAGTTCCGTGTACGCGCGAATGGCGGCACATATTACTACTTTAAAGTCAAAAAGAGCAGCATCACGCAAACCTATATTAAAAGGGATTTTATCTGTGGTGTGCCCGGACGTATCCAGTTGACTAACCTCTCCAGTGCTTATGAATACAGCATCGATAATGGATCTGGTTTTGGTCCCTGGCAAAATTCCGCCATTTTTGATGGCCTTACCCCTGGTACTTACCTTGTTAAAACACGCCTGAGAAATACGGCCAATACCTGTGAGTACCCTTACGAGCCGATAGTAATCGAAGATCGTATTATCGACCTGGATGTGACCTTTACAGATGCAACTTGTTTTGGGGATACGGGTACGATTACAGTGAATGTAAATAACGTTCCTGGCCCCTACCGGTATACGTTGCTGGACCAGAATGGCGTTCCTCAGGAATTTACCACTTTCATCCCCAATAACCCATATACCTTTGCAGCAGTAGGACAGGGAACATACAGTGTTCAGGTCGAAACCCAGCAATGTGCAGGGGATCCTACCCTGGGTATTCTGCCACCTCAGGAATCCCTGGATGTCAATGGGAACCCGATAATAATCGGGGATGGCCTTGTTGCCCTGGCGGCCTCAACAGAGGTAAATGAAAGCCTGAGTACCGATCCTGCCTGTGGTGCGAACGATGCCGATATCATTGTCAGAACCTCCGGGGGGGTTCCTCCCTATACGTTTACCGTTAGCGATGGCGGTAATTCTGGTGGAACATATGTAGGCCAAACCACATATAATGTTACCACGGCCGGATCCTACCAATTTACGATAACCGATGCCAATGGCTGTTTAATTACGGCCTCTGCTTCTGTACAGGAGCTCTCTCCCCCCGACGTTACCGCCTCGGGAACGGATGGCGATTGTAATAACGGAGCGCGGATCGATATTAACGTTCTGGATGCCAAGGGCTACGATCTTTCATTTCGAGCCCAGCCAGTCGACCCCTGGTCTGCAAATCCTGTTCTGACCGTAGGGGACGGGACCTACAATTCCATTCAGGTACGGTATGAATCAGGAAGTTTTAGCTGTATTTATACCCTTCCTACTTCCCTTACGCTAACCAATGTTGGAGCCATTACGGGAAATGCAGTGAAACTCCAGGATCGCGTCTGTAACGCAAGTGGAGGAACAGACGGGGGGATCATAGAATTTCAGGGACCCTTTAGTGGCGGTTCCGGAAGCGGGTACGAATTCAGTATCGATGGAGTGAACTTCAGCACCCAGTTGACCTACTCGAACCTCGCACCGGGGACGTATACGCCCATAATTCGGGATACCGGGGGCTGTCGCCTGCAGTTGACCGCTATAGATATCCTGGATGCCGATCCACCAACGGACATTGACTTTGCCCAGGGGATCATCAATTGTGCCGCAGGAACTTCTGATGTGCAATTGACCGGAACCAGTAATGCCGCAATTGTCCAATATGAGATTGTCAGTCCGATCACTCTTGACAACGGGGCAAGTGATACATTCCCCGGGCTTAGTGTAAATACGGCATATACCTTCCGTATAACAGATGCCAACGGGTGTTTTTACGAAGAGAGTTTTACCCCTGCCCTGCTGAATTCCATCGGAGTTCGTTTAAGTTCCGGTGGTGATTTAAGGGTTTGTACGGGGGCTACAGATGGGTCGGGTACATTTATCGTGGACGGTTTTCTCAATGGGTTTACCTATTCGATTAACGGAGGCCCTACGAGCCCTGTTCAGAATACCCCACAGGTTACCCTGCCACCCTCGGGGGCAGGTACATATACCATTGTAGTGACCGATGCCGATACGGGGTGTACGGATTCAAGCTCCCTGCAAATAGAGGAGCCGTCAAGTCCGCTCACCTTAAGTGGGAATGTTACCGCGATGACCTGTAGCAACGGGAACAGGGGGCGGGTGACTTCCATAGCCTCAGGTGGTTGGGGCTCGTACCGCTATAGCCTTGAACAACCAAACGGTTCAACCCGGGGACCCAAAAGTGGTCGTACTTTTGGAAACCTAACGCAGTCCGGAACCTATATTCTTACGGTTACGGATTCGGAAGGGTGTACGGACTCCTTTTCATTTGACCTTACACCGGTTTCCTCCCCGAATATCGCGCTGGATGGGCCATCCTCAGATTTCTGTTTTGTTCCGGGAATCGGGGCGACACTGGCGGTTACCTCTACGGCAGGATCAGCGCCTGTCGGGAGTCACAGATACCGTATCAACGGAGGTGCCCTGCAGGTAAGCCCGGTATTTTCTGGACTCAGTCCCGGGAACTATCGAATTCAGGTCGTCGACAGCAACAATTGTGAAGATGAGATAAATGTGACTGTTAATCCGCAATTGCGTGTCACAGGTTCCATTGAAACGGAAATCCCCTGTGGTGGCGCAGATGGTAGTCTTCGCGTACAAGTTTCCGGTGGGTACACTACCGGGGCGGGAGCCAAACAGTATGAAATAAGTGCGGATAACGGATCGACCTTCGGTCCGCCGATTCCACTTACATCCAACTCTTTCCTCTTCGATACCAATACGCCTGGGGATTATGTATTCCGGGTAACGGATAACCAGGGATGTATCTCGGAATCCGTACCGGTTACGCTCAATCCGCCAATTCCGCTTGACCCGGCTTCTGCGAGTGTAATTCCAGCCAGTTGTGGTCAAACCAATAATGGGATTCTTACCGTAGTCCCCGATGCTACCAGCGGGATCCCGCCTTTTCTGGTCAGTTTTGAAGGTGGTGCCTTTGGGAGTCAGACCGTATTTTCAAACCTGAATGCCGGCCAAACCTATACCTATGCGGTTAGGGATGCCATCGGTTGTGAAACGGCTCCTGCAACTGTTACGATTCCAAATGACCCAACGCTTCCTCCAGATGCTACTGTAAACCCCGTTACCGCGGTTTGCCTTACAGGTGTTCTTGAGGGAAGTATCGATATTACATCCGTTTCTGATGGCACTCCGGATTTCACCTATATCCTGCAGGATCAATTCGGTACAGAAATCAGCCGCATTGGCCCAACCTCCAGTACCTCGGAATCTTTTTCGAACCTGGCTCCGGATACGTATCGCATCGTCACCCTGGATGCGAATGGGTGTCGTGACGAAGACCTGGTGACCATCGACCAAACGACACTGGATGTCGTACCAGATCCGGTCCTTGCCCCGGTCTGTGACCCCTCCGGGTTTACCAATACCGTGGAAATTGTGGGAGGTACAGGGCCCTTCCTGATCCGTCTGGCCATAGATCCCAATCCTCCGGTTACACCGAACAGCCCCCCGAGACGGCATACTTTTACAGGATTGCAGTTTGGAGTTGCCTATGAAGTTGAGGTGACCGACCAGGGAACGGGATGTGTATACCTGGATGAAATAGCTCCCGTTGCCGGCCCTACACCCTTGGACATTACGGCCACCTCGACTCCGGACTTCTGTGACCTGAGTAGAAATGGACAAATCGTCTATAACATTGACGGCTTTGCCGCGAGCAGTGATTTATTGATTGAACTTCTCAATACGGATAACGGTACCCGGATCACGATTGAGAACCCGACCAATGTTTCCCCTATATATTCCAATACCTATGAGACCCCGGCCGGGAATTATCAGATCATTGCGACCGACCTGACCAATAATTGTACAGATGCTGCTGCAGTAACCGTGGATCAGAATTTACCGGCATTCGATATAGTGGCGTCCTCACCGGCTAATTGTAATGCCTTCGGTCAATTGACGGTACAGGGTACAGGTGGCTCTGGTGGCCCCTATGTGTTTGCCTATATGGATGCTGGAGTGAGCCCTACACCCGGCGATTGGACCCTCGAGACGACCTTCGTCGCCCCTGCGGGCACCTATGATATTTACGTCAGAGATGTCGCCAATTGTGCCTCCTTTGCCATTCAAACAATTATTGGCCTAAACCCGGACCTGGTACCACCCACCTTCCTGGTAGAAAACGGCTGTGATATAACAGCTACGACCTTTGACATCCTGGTACAAATGCCTGGCACGGTAGATACGCCCCGGTTCTCATTAAATGGGGATGAACAATTCCCTGTGCTCAATGGTGGGTTTTGGGAATATACCTATACGGTGGGATCGCCGGGAGATTATATCGTGGATGTGGTAGATGCCAGTGGTTGTGCCAGTCAGGGAACGGCTACGGTCTATGAATTTCTTAATGCCTCCGGGGATTTCACAACAGACCCTTCCTGTAATAATACCGATGGGGTCATTACAATCTCGACCAATGGCGGTAGTGGTGATTTTACATTTGAACTTCGTGATGGCAGCGGCGCCTATATCGCCGACAATACTACAGGGGTCTTTACAGGCTACGCACCCGGTGATTATGAGGTACTCGTCACAGATAACCTGGTTATCGACCTCACTGGGAATTGTACCTTCCTTGTGGATGATATTACGATGCCTGCTGCCAATGAACCTGTAATTGCCACGATACTCGATACCGATATTTCGTGTAACGGGGCTGACGATGGGAGCATTGAGGTCATCCTGCAACCCGGGACGGATTTGGATAGTCCCCTGGTATACACCTTGTTTGTAAACGGTACGGCAACAGTTGTCGATCAGAACGGAGCGGGTTCGTTTAGCAATCTGCCCCCCGGGGTTTATGATGTCACCGTAGTGTCTAACCGCGGTTGTGAGGTCAGACAGGACAATATCGATATCGTGGAGCCCCCCGTCTTTTCGATTAGCGCTTCGGCTCCGCCTTTTAGTTGTGTACCCGGTGCCAACCAGTTCAGTTCCACAATCATAACGGTATCTGTGGTAGATCCGGGAACGGCTTCCGGAGGTTATCAGTACAGTATCACTGGTTTTGAGAATTATCAGAGCGCAAATACCTTTGAAATTATCGACAATGGCGCTCCCCAGACCATTACTGTTTATGCCATTGACGGAAATGGATGCCAGGATCAGGTAACCCTGCCTGTGATTAATCCGCCTTCAAATGTAATTCCATCCCTGAGCGTCATGGATGTCCTGACCTGTACGGATCCCGAACAAGTCCGTATTGATGTGGCTGGTACCACTGACTTTACAGTATCCCTGGTCAATGGACCTGCGGCCGTAACCCCTGTTACGAATACCCCTGGAAATTCCTTTGTATTGGTTGATCTCCCTGCAGCCGGGGGCTATCTTTTACAGGTAACTGATAATATCGAGGGATGTAGCTATCCGCTGCCCCTTCATCAGGTTTCCGATCCGCTCTATCCGGATGTGGTGATCAGAGAAGCGAATCCGGTCCGTTGTGCCGTACCCGGCGATGATGGTGCACTCTTCATTGAGGTTTCGGATTACAGTGGGGTGTACAACTATGACGCCTTCCTTATAGACACAAGTGGAAATCGCATACTCCCTGCAGCTGCCAGTGGAAGCTTTGACACCGCCAACTTCCCGGATGCCAGCGGTGATCCGGCCCGAATTACCGGCCTTTCAGGAGGGAACTATGTTGTGGAGATCTCTACAATTTCGGCACCAGGTTGCCCAGGCATAAGTAATCTGGCCACTGTAAGGGCTCCGAACGGACCCTTAGTACCCATTGCCAGTTCCGAAGGCAACGTAAGTTGTACGGACAATACAGGTATAATTAATGCCGCCTCCTCCGGAGGTTGGGATACGAGTCCCTATCAATTCCGGTTATTGAGAGATAATGGCACCGGAACCTATGTAGAGGTTGTCCCCTTATCCGCTCAGTCGCGTTTCGAGAATCTCTCTAGCGGGAATTACAGGGTAGAGGTAGAGGACATTGAGGGATGTACAGAGTTTACGGATATTACCCTGGATCCGGTTCCACCGATTTTGGTGGGTATACGCGAGCCGCAGGGCCTGATATGTCCCGGAGGAAATAATGCCGTTCTCGAGGCCTTCGATCCGGCCACAGGAGATGAAACTACCGCTGTCGCGGGAGCTTCCGGAGGTGTTACGGGAGCTGGGTTTATCTATCAGCTGATTTACCTGGGAAGCAACGACATCAACGATGAGCTCTCCCGAAGTGGTCTGCAGAGTTCGCCGACATTTATCGGTGCTAATGGCTTTGGATATTTAAGTGCTGGCTGGTACGCTATCGAAGTATCGTCAAGCTTTGATTGTCTGGGTGTTACAACACCGTATTACGTGGATCCCCCACCGGCCATTGTCCCTACCTTACTTCAGGTACAGGCTCCCGGATGTGGTGGTTTTGGAGAAATGCGCCTTACGGTGACCAATCCTGAGGTTGGTTTCAACTATGAGTACCGCCCCGTGGGAGTACCTCCGACGGATCCCTTTATTTCAATGGGAGCAGGTGTAAACTCCGTATTGATTCAGGGACTGCCAGGTTTCTATCAATTCGAAGTTCGGAAAGTAAATGCGACCAATGCCTGTGATGTTGTGACCTCCAACGGGCTTACCTTAATCGATGCCCAGGATCTGGATCTGGTAGTGAACCTGCCGGACGATATTTCCTGTGCGACCGAACTCGATGGACGTATTGAATCCTTCGCAGGAGGTGGTGTGGGTAATAATAGTTTTTTCCTTTACAGAGGAGACCCGGGAGATCCGTTTAGCCCGAATCCGGGTGCGGTTGTCGTTCGGGGCCCCCAACCAGATGGTACTTTTGAAGGTTTGTCCGAAGGAACCGATTATTACGTTGCTGTAATTAGCGGAAGTACGTGTGCGGATGTGGAAGGACCCCTCTCCATAGCCCGGCCCGATCCGATCACCTACAGCATATCCACTACACAAATAAGTTGTGCCGGTGAGACTGATGGTACCGCAACGGTTGAAGTAACTGGCGGTGGACAGGGACTTGTACAGTTTGCGATTGAACCAAATTTCAACGAATTCTTTACAGATGCCGCTACTCCGGGAGCCTATACCTTTACAGACCTGGAAGGGGCACCTTTCCCCGGAAGGGAATACGACATCCTGATTCAGGATGAGCAGGGTTGTTCTGAAATTACCACGGTTCGTATAATTGAACCGGAGCCTTTGGATGCAGATTTTACGACAACACCTGAAACATGTATCGGGTTTGCCGATGGTACTGCCCAACTAACAGTTTCCGGAGGAACACCATTTACGACACCGGCAGGTATCCGGTACTATGAAACAAGTTTGAATTCCGCAGATGACGCCGATTTTGTGCGGAATGACAATCTCTTTTTCGACAATCTGCAGGGCGGAGAGTCCTATGTAGTATTTATTCGGGACGCCAACGGCTGTCTGACCAATGTGATCCTCCCTATAGATATTGGCGTGGAGCTGGGGGCAGAAGCAGTAGTCGATTATGGGTGTGATGGAATTTTCCCCTTCAGTACCACGCGTATCGAAATGCAGGATGACAGTGTCCTCGATCAAGTGCTTTTTGCCCTTGATCCTGTGGATCCTACAGACGCAATTACGGCAATGGCGGATTTGACCAGAACCTGGGGTGATTTACCTGCAGGAGACCATATCGTATATATCTACCATGAAAACGGATGTACTAATTTTATCGAGTTCACTATAGAGGCTTATGAGCCGCTTACGCTGGACGCCATGCAGACCGGGCCGAATGAGATCACTGCAACAGCCAGTGGGGGATATGGAGGTTATGAGTACTTCTTCCAGGGTGAGTCTCTTGGCAGTACCAACGTGTTCTACCTGAATTTCGACGCAATGGTCAATATCAGGGTAAGGGACCGGGAAGGATGTGAAATCAGTATCGATTTCCCATTTGATTTTACCGGAATGGTGGACTTCCCCAATTTTTTCACCCCTGACGGCGACGGCATGAATGATGTCTGGGCACCCCTTAACCGGGAGTTCTTCCCGAATATCGAAGTGATCATATACGACCGTTACGGCAGGGTAGTGGCAACCCTTGACCAGGTAACCAATTGGGATGGAACCTATGACAGTAAAGAGCTCCCCTCCGGAGACTACTGGTATGTGGTTAATGCCAATGACAACGAAAAGCAACAATATGTTGGCCACTTTACCCTATTCAGATAGGGTCGGATTTACGAGTAAAAAAGCCTGTACAAACGTGTACAGGCTTTTTTAGTTTCCGCATGAACGCACTTTAAGTCATCCGGGTATTTATTCTACCAGGATACCGTCTTCCAGGATAATCGCATACCGGTAGCCGGCGCCGAAATCTTTGTCGAGGCGTACAAAGGCCTGCAGCTTCACCCGATCACCTGGCTTAACTGAGGCAGAAGAGGTTACCACAAGGTCTTTATCATCTGCGCTTCCATCCTTTAGATGTATCCAGTTACGACTGAGAATCCCCTCATTAACCTTGGTACAGGTTCCGGAGATCTCAACTTTTCGGCCTTCGAAGGCCTCGGGGTTGTCAAATATTTCTGAAATCTGTACGGGGGAGGCATTACCCTGCATCATCTCTGCAGGGGAATCGGGATCATCAGGAGTCGAGGCATCCGCCTGAGGGGTTGCCTTAGTTTCCTGGGACTTGAGTTTATCGACCTGTGCTTCCGGTACAATTCGGGTTACCAGATATATGGTGTCAAAAACCCGCTGCATCTCCTTACTTTCAAAGTCAGTTCGGATGAGGGCTTCGTTGTAATAATAAACCTCACCTGAATTAACCGCTGTTTGAGAAGTTGCCATCCAGTATTCCCGACCGTCCTCCGTCACTTTGAGATAAAGGTATTTACTCGTGGGTACCGCTTCAGCAATCGTAATTTTTCGCAGGTCCATAATGACATCCTTATGAACATCTTCCATACTGGGCTCGGTCTTAAGGGGAATCGTATCTCCTGCATTCGGACCTTGTTTACAGGAGATCACAGATAGTGTAAGGGTGATACCAAAAAAGAACAGGATATACCTGTTGTTAAAAATTTGCATGCTTATATAGGGTTAAAGTTTAGAGTGCCGGGACTGACGCGTATTGGGCAATCAGTTTTTCCAGGTTTTTGGAGTTTTGAAGCGTCTCCGGTTTTTTGAGGATTTTCCGCATAATGCGATTGGACAAGACTGAGATTTCGCCTTTGGACCAACCATGGCCTTCTGCAACCCCAATGCGCTTCAGGGTCTTGAATACCTGCTTTTTCCGTTCGGCCATCAGGCTTCTGAAAGGCTGCATTTCCTGCCATTCATTGAAGGCAGACCATTCCTGATGTATGATTTCCTCAACGTTTTCAGCCGCAGCATTACGCGCCATGCGGTTGGATTTTAACTGGGAAGCGATGGAATCCAGATTGTGCATCTCAACTGCAGGGTTTGTTGCCAGGGCAGGGCTGAAATTTCCGGGAACCGCCAGATCGACGAGCAGGACCGGTTTATCGACACCTATTCCCTTATGGATTAATCCGGAGGCATGACTGACCGCTGAAATGATCACATCGAATTCACCGAGGTCATTTTTCAGGAGTTTTTCCCACGGCCAGGCGGATATTTTGTTTAGCCTGGCCAGCCTTTCCGCGCGCGCCATGGTCCGGTTTGTGACAAAAATATTCCGATACCCGAATTTACTGTTGTATTTAAAAAGTTGCCTTACGATATCGCCAGCACCCACAAAGAGGATTTTTTTCTGACTTGCCTCACTTCCAAAGGTGTCTCCAATTAGCTTTAATGCCTTGTAGGCCGTGGAGGTAGTACCATCCCTGAACCCGGTTTCATTACTCACCCGTTTGTGTGTTCTGAAAAGCGTTTGCATGCTGCGTTCCAAATGGGATCCCTGCAAATTATTTTCAAGCGAGAAATGATAGGCTTTCCTGATTTGGTGAATAATTTCAGAGTCTCCCAGTACAGAGGATTCCAAACCTGCCGAAACCCTGAGCAAATGCAGGACGGTATCTTTGGTGCGATCGCTGAGCCTGAAATCCGACTGATCGGAAGCCTCAACCGAACCGACGATAAGCTGCAAAAGGTAGTCCCGAACCTCGGCTGCGGCGGTCTGCTTAGATTCAAAATAGCATTCCGTACGGTTACAGGTAACGAGCAACAATAGGGAACGAAGGTCCGGAAAAGCCGATTGCAGCCCATGGGCTACTTTTTGCTTCTGTGTATCGGACAGGTGAAATCGCTCCCTTCGGGCTACCGGGGCTGTGTGGTGTGAAATGCTAAGGTATCTTAATCTCGACTCCATAATGGCTGGAACGGGTTTTGATCAAAAATCAGTTTTATCCGCTTAACGCTGCTGAACCTGCGGTTTATTCCTTCAGGGTTCTCATATAATTTACAATCAGCCAGCGGTCTTCATCGTCCGGCATTTTCTTGGTGTACTCCGGCATATCACCAAAGCCAAAAGAGGTTTTGTAGAACAACTCCCCGTCGGTCTGTGCCTGATATTCTGCGGAGGAGAAATCCCCTAAATCCCCTTTGAGACCTGCGGCTTTCTTACCGTCTCCGTACCCTTCTTTTCCGTGGCAGGACTGGCAGTGTTTGGAGTAAAGGGCTTTACCTATGTTCAAATCCGCAGTCGGATCTGTGGGGTTTTTCATGTTTACATACTTCTCGGGAACCACCCATTCATCCTGAGGAGGGGTCGTAAAGGCGTAAAACGCCAGAGCGAGAAAGGCAAGGGGTAAAAGGATTTTAATTGTTTTCATAGATCAGTTTTTAGTGATTTTATAAAGATTAAAAAGTAAATAAAAGATAATACCCCAGGAACCAATCACCAGCATTCCAGTAAAGAACAGAATAAACAAAGGCGCGCGACCGCTGCGTCCCCAAAGGGTTCTCTGGTCATACGTACTCGATGTGACAATAGGAGTGCCAACCGCGGCATCCAGACGGGCTTTAACGGTTCCATAATCGTCGTTTTCTTCAATAACTACTTCCATGGACAGATTGCCATCCTTTCCGGGAATGTCCGCGGGAATCTCAACCATGACAGTGCCGGATTCGTCGGTCATCAGGAGGTCTTCACTAATCACCAAAGGTTTAAACATCCGGGTGACCTGTACTCTGATCAGTGCATCGGCAATAGTGCTATCCAGTGCCTTATCCTTTAATGTGGCTTCTATAAAGTTCAGGCTGTCTTTTTGAACCAGGGAAGCAATCAGAAGGGCATCCCTGAATTCAACGGAGCTGCTGGCTCTTCTGAAAGTATCATTGCCTGCAAAAGACGCTCCGAGAATATAAAGGCCTGTGGAATCCGGTTGGATAGCCTCTAATCCCTCCAGAGTAAATTGCCCTTTGCCATCAGGGCCAGTGATTGTGGTCCCGAGGGGAAATTCCTGCCCGTCTACTTCATAATACACCTCAAGTTCAGCGTCAGGGACAGTGATGTTCGTTTTGTCGATCCGGGCGGAGGTTTGAAAATCCAGATACAGGGGGCCGTCCATCACCTTGGTATAAGAGGTAGAAAGTCTGAGACGTTCCTTATCCTGGGCCAGGCCTGCCTGAATGAAAAACACTAGCAGGATGCAGGAGATACCCTGCAATAAAGGGCGATTGATTTTTGAGCCTCTGATCATGCTGCAGCCTTTTTTTCCGAGGTTAGACGTTCGGCCTCTTCCTCTGCAAGCCGGTCGATGGATATGACCGGGACATAGCGGATCAACAAGGTTATGATCAGCAATGCCATGGCAAGGGTCGCCCCTGTGATCAGCCACTCGTGAACGCTTGGGAAGTAATAATGCCAGTTTTCCGGTACTCCCTGAATGGGTAAATAGGGATGAAGCAGGGTGGGGGTAACGATTAAATACCGCTTCCAATAGGCACCGAGAACGACGACGATGGCGATCAGATATAGAGGTCGGGGTTTTCGAAACCGTTTGAAAATAAGCAGGATGGCAGGGAAGACCAGACCCACAAGTGTCACAATCCAGAATGGGATGGCAAATTCTCCTCTCAATAAGGTCTCAAGGTGTTCGCTTTCCCCTTTTTTGGCTGTAAACAAGGGTACCAGATATTCATTGATATTGAAATACACATAAATAAGGCATGTCAGATTGAAGAGTTTGCCAATTTTATCAAAGTGATATTCCGTGATGTAATTTTCCAGCTGTTTGTTTTTTCGTACGATATAGACCACCGTGATTAGCGCCCCAAGCCCGGAAACCATGGCACCCGAAATGAAGTATGGGCCAAAGTTGGTACTGTTCCAGCCAACCCGATACGTAGTTGAAAAGAGGTATGCGTCAATGGATTCGAGAATAAGGCCCAACGGGATGATCATCAGTACAAGCAAATGGATGGATTTCCCCTGAAGATTAATCTGTTGTTGGCTCCAACGCCACTTCATTGCGAAAAATCCATAGATCTTGCTCAGCTTTTTGTTCGTTCCACTGTAGTGATCCCTTAAAATTGCGAGGTCCGGTATGAGTGGGAAATAGAGCAGCAACAAGCTTACAACGATAAAGGTGGGTATGATAATTACATCCCAAGTGATTGGAGACTGCAGTCTGGCGTGAATAAACAGATTCATCATCCGGTCCGGGCGGGCCATGTCGATAATAATCGTAATCCCAGCCATAATGATACAGGCCAGGGCGACAATTTGAGCCATCCGTACAAAAGGCCTCCGCCATTCGTTTTTGGTCAGCCGTAAGGCAGCGACTACAAGGGCGGCCACAAAGCTCGTAGCCACGAAGAAGACAAAATTTGAGATGTAGAGACCCCACAGGACGTAATCCCGCATATTGGTGACGACCTGTCCCCTGATCAACTGATCGACATAAGCGATGATGCCTGCTACGGTCACTGCCAGCAACAAGGCAACCCAGAGTTTACCTTTGAGGGAAAACTTCCGGGGCCCTAAATCCTTTATCAACTGGTCATACTTGCTCATGGTGCATCAGGCTTTTCAACCGATTGGAACTCGTTATAGTTTTCCAGGCCTTCCTCAAAAGGGAGCCGGTCTTTGGGTGGCAGGTAATAAACGCTTGGCTCTGTTCCCAAATCCTCAAAAAGGCGGTATCCCGCATTTTCTTCCAGGAGTTTACTCAGCCGTACGGTTTCGTTTCCGTTGGTCACCGTATCCTCGTATTTATCGCCAAAATAGAATACCCCGTTCGGGCAGGCGGTTACGCAGTGGGGAAGTTCTCCTTTTTCGGCCTGGTGGGGGCAGAAATCACATTTGTCAACCGTACCTTTAACACTGGGCATTCCCGCGTGCTCCGGACTGTGCAATTCTTCCACCATGTCCATGTTCATTTCAAACTCCTGATTGGGTTCGCTCCAGTTGAAGACCCTGGTGGAGTAGGGGCAGGCGGCCATGCAGAACCGGCAGCCCACACATCGGTCATTGTCGATGAGTACCAAACCGTCTTCACGCTTGAAAGTGGCATCCACCGGGCATACCGTCACACAGGCAGGCTGGTCACAATGCATACACATGGTGGGCATCCAGTATGGGGAGGTATCCTCAGTTTCCTGCATTTTATAAATTTTCAGCCAGGCGTTGTCCCCGGTCACGAAGTGATGTTTGTTACAGGAGCGCTGGCAGGCCAGGGCGTTCTGGCATTTTGCCAGGTCCACCACCATTGTAAATTTCCGACCGGGCATCCCTCTTCTTACATTATGGGTTACATGGTCCAGGTCCAACTCCTCGACATCCATGGGGTCTACTTCAATAATATTCCCATCGACATCCATGAGCTCCATGGTTTCCCCCGAAGGAGTGGTGTCTTCAAAAGCGAACCCTTCTTTCAAGTGGGCAAGAGCAGCTCCGCCTATCATGGAAGCCAGGCCGATTTTCCACCCATTATTCAGAAACTTGCGTCTGGTATCTTTAATCTGATCGTCCATAATTCAAAGTGCTACTGACCCTTCTTATCGGTATCCAGCCAGTTTAAAAGTTCGGAATTGCTGATTTTCTTTTTGACCACTATAGATTTTTCAAGACTACTCACCTTAACCCGGACAGCAGTCCCATCCGGTTTTAGTAGTGTTTTGTACTCCGCTGAATCCGGTGTATCCGTTTCTGAGGCCCGCGCCTGTGCAGGTAGCAGGGGTAAAAGGAGTCCCGTACCCAGGATTGGCAGAAATTTTCTTCGGTTAATGCCTTTCGGGTTTTTTGAATTTTTTTTCATGCGGGCTTAGAAATTATACAACCGGGTTATGGTGAAGCCCAGGAGAATGTTCCGGGTCCCCTTGAAAAAATTGTTTTCATTGTAGAAGTAGTTCGCCTGTGGCGTAATCCCGTTCAGGGAAGAAAGATACACCTGGAAAGCGTGGGAGGAGGTCACAAATTCCGCCCCTATGCTAAATCCGGGTTCGGGATAGTTGTACCCATCATAATCGGCAAACGGAATGCTGTACTCCATGGTGATGGAGGTCTGGGGAGTCACTTTATACCTGCCGCCAACTGCCAGGCCAAAAACATCGTTTTTCTGACCTTCCTTAACCAAATTAAAGTGTGAAATACTCCCGGCAACCTGCAGTGAGAGATTCGGAGAGAACCTCCGCGAAACAATGAGCTGGTGGAAAAAGGAATACCTGTGCTGTTCCAGCGAAAAATTCTCCTTCTTTCGGGCGTCGACAACAAAATTTCCATAATAACTTACGTTGACCGGCACTTTACCAGATCTTGTTTGCCTTAAGAGTCCAACTTTCCAGTTAAAATCCTGGAGCCTGCGGAGTTTTTCCGTGCCTATTCCGACCTGCAATCGCTCGTGAATGGTATACGTCAATCCAAGGCGAATGTTGGCAGCCCCCCAAATCCCCAAAAGATCATTTTCCCCTCCGCCTATAGTGCCGAAACGGTGTTGCATAACGGCTTCCAGGGTGTTTTTTAAGTAAATTTTATCTGTTGGATTGTCAATCAGAAAACTGCTTTCAAAAGCCGGCCGCTCGGGCTTATCAACGACCTCGACAGTATCCGCTTCGGTTTCCTGACTCGTCACAGTCAGCGGGATGCAGCACAAAATTAGAAAGAGAAAATATAGTGGTCTCATCTTTGAGGTTCTTTAGGTTAATTATTCCAGAGCACCCCGGTCTATCCAGGCTTCTATCAGGTCAATTTCACTGTTGCTGAGGTTTATGCCAACATTCGGGTGATTACCATTCCCGGGTAGTCGTTGATAAAAAACACTTCCCGCTCCGTCGCCGGGCACAACATAATCCGGAAACAAGGAATCCGGGGTACTTTCCTCCCGCAGGTCCGGAGCAGGTTCCAAACCGTTATGGCATTGCGTACAGTTGTATCTGGAAATAATTGGCTGAACATCCTCGGTATAGGTGATCTCATCTTCCGGGGGTGGGATCAGATCCTCTTCTATTTCGGTATCGTAATAACAGGCCGTACCAAATACGAGTAAGCAACCTGCCAGAAACTGAAGTGTTTTTTTCTTCATCGTGTATGATTTAATAAGTACCCTTATGTGTGCTGGAGTAGCCAATCCCTTCAAAGCCCAGGGACAAAATCTGATACTTCAGTCTTGCCCCGGTGCTTAGAAGTTCGGTCTTAGTCGTTCTGGAGCGCTTCGAGGGAATTCTTTAGCAAAGCTTTAGAATAATTGGGATTATGCGTCCCTTTACTCTGATCTTCCTCTAGGGTTTTGTAATTCCAGGCCGCCTGGGCTGCGGCGGTTGGAAAGATACCTTGTCGAGAACGTCCATTTTCCTGAAGGATTCCTATTACAGGCTCTCCGTTAGGAATGATGTTGCCATCCTCGTCTTCATCGTAGCCTTCACCTTCCACTTGCGTGAGAAGTGCGAGCAGGGTACTCATATCGGCTTCAAAGTTCTCAATACCTTCTGGTGCCCCGTTCGGGTGACACTGAACGCAGGCAGCTTCTGTCGGATTCCACGAGTGACCTCCTTCGTCAGCGGCTGTGGCATCTCCCATATGGCATTGTACACAAGAAGAACCTGTACGGTGGGTAGCCGAGGCTCGCGCAGGGTATCCCGTGGATCCTGAGATTTCAGCACCCAGTATTCCTTCAAGCATGGTGGATTGAGGGCTATGGTGTGGCCCGAAGCGCGTACTGGTCACCACGTAAACCCCGCTTGTATTGGTTGTTGGGATTTCATAGCTGTTTCTGGGTTGGTGGCAGGTAATACAGTTGTTGCTGGCATCTCCGAAGTCAATGGTAATCCCCGGAGCAAGTACTAAATCCGATGGATCCGGATTCCGAAGTGCATAATCCGGGCCGTCATTTTCAAAATCGAAGGTGCGGTGACTGCTGTGACAAGTGTTGCAATTAACTGCCATCGCCGGGTTGTATTTCGGAGCAATACCCTCAGGAGTCAGTCCAGTAGTATCAATAGCTCCCATCGTGACATAATCAATGAATCCTTCGCTTCCGTGGCATTGAGCACAAGAAGCGCGGTTTCCGCGTGCAAAAGTGCCTCCCGCACCGTGCGCAGAAAGCGCAAAGGCTTCAAAAATAGGTTCACGTGTTGAGTTGGCGTGGCAGGATACGCAGGAAGCTGTACCATCTGCGCCATCCGTTCCGTCTATCCCGTCTATCCCATCTATTCCATCCTGCCCGGGGGGTCCGGGTTGGGGGTCACTGGTACAATTTACAAACAAGAATGCTGATGCCAGAATCATCAGGAGCCCGAAAAACTTGTTGACTTTCATAAGGTGTTGTTTTAATTGGTGGTGGTTGTATTCTTAAATACTGTTAAAAAAATATTAAATACCTGCGTAAGTAACAAATGTTACAGTCGAAAAAACATGATTTTTATCATTAAACTTCTGTATTTGGAATAATTCTACATAATTATCTAATGCCAATGGTTTGTCGCACTATTTTTTGATCAATTTTAGGAAGCCATCTGAAAGCGTCGGCTGAGAAAAATTTTACGGTTCAATTTCCTGAACAAAGCTTTAGTAGTATTAGGATTATTTTATATTTGCAGGCCGAAAGAGAAGTGAGCTGAGTTTCTTTTGGAATGTAATTTTGAGTGACTAAAGCGAGTGATGCCACCACATCGGACGGCCCTCGCTCAAAAAGGTCCACCGGACCATATTCGGACACTCAGTCCGGGATGTAGTTCAGCCTGGTAGAATACACGCATGGGGTGCGTGTGGTCGCTGGTTCGAATCCAGTCATCCCGACCAGGAAAATCCAACGCGAAGGCGTTGGATTTTTTGTTTGTGAAGAGTGCAAACTTGTTTGCAAGCTCGGAATAAACAAAAAAGTCCACACAGCCTTGAGGCTGTGATGGATTTGCTTGTGAAACACCCCTCCTCTGGATCACCGACCGCAGGCGGGGTAATCCAGAATGCTACTCCTTAAATAATCACCCCTTTGTAATCAGGGGGGAAATGAAAAAACCACAAAGCGGAGCTGTGTTGGATTTACTTAAGCAACATCTCGTTAGACTGGATCACCGAGTGCAGGTGAGGTAATCCTCAATTGGAAAAGTCCCTTATTCTTGTTGTGTTATAAATATAGATCCGCTTACCGTCTTTTCCGGCCATGGAAATCGATAATAGATTAAATTCGTACCATTCAGGGACTAAAAATGGACATAATAGGATATGGAGCACCATAGAAGGAAATTTTTGAAAACACTGGGCGTAGGGGCTATGGGGGCCTTCGCAAGCCCAACGCAAATTTGGGCCAAAACAACTGCTGACTTACAGCAAACCTTAGGTTTATTCGACACAGAGGATACTTCGGAAGCCTATTGGGGGAACGTCAAATCACAATTTCCTTTTGCAGAAGGCTTAACCTATTTTAATAACGGCTCGCTGGGTGGTTGTCCAAAAGCCATTCGTCAAGCGACCCATGAATTTCGGGACACTCTGGACGATTTTCCCTCAAAATATATGTGGGGGGGATGGAATGAAGAGAAAGAGACCGTTCGTAAAAAAACAGCCTCCCTTTTTTCGGTTTCTCCTGAAGAAATCGCCTTGATCCACAATACCACTGAGGGTATGAACCTCATTGCCAGAAGCCTGGAGCTTCAAAAAGGGGATGAAGTCATCCTGGCCGACCACGAACATTCGAGCGCGGTAAGCCCTTGGAAAGTTTGGCAGGAGAGCAAGGGTATTCAATTAGTGCGCCCTACACTCCCTATGTTACCGGAAAGTGCGGATGAGATTGTAGAAGTCTATAAGAAATCGATAACTGTCAGAACAAAGGTTATTTCTATATGTCATTTAGTCAATACGAACGGAATGATACTCCCAGTAAAGCAAATTTCAAAAATGGCACATGAAAAAGGAATCCTCGTGGCTGTTGACGGTGCGCAGGCTGCCGGAATGTTCACTTTTGATTTAGAGGACCTGGGTTGTGATTTCTATACCGTAAGCGCCCATAAGTGGCTTTTTTCCCCTAAGGGAGTGGGTATTTTTTATGCCAGGGAAGAAAGTCAAAAACATCTGAAACCCCTTATTGTAGCCCGGGGCTATAAGGATAGCAGTATTCGCCGGCTGGAGAATTACAATACCCGAAACTTACCCGAAGTCCTGGGGTTTGGTGCCGCACTGGATTATCGCGAAACCATTGGAGGAAAAAAAATAGAAGCGCGTATTTATGAGCTCAAGGAATACTTTAGGAATGCTTTGGAGACGCATCCTAAGTTAATTTTGAAAACACCTAAGCAGGACTCCCTATCCGGGGGGATTCAGGTGGTGGAAGTACTGGGGAAAGATGTTCAGGATGTAAAGGATCGTCTATTTGATGAATACGGAATGGATTGTCGGCCCATGAGTACTTTTGGGCTCAACGGTGTTCGACTTTCCTTTGCCATTTTCAATACGAAGAAGGATATTGATCGCCTGGTTGTCGCTCTGGACACCATTGCAAATTCATAGTTTATTGTCATAGAGCGCTTTGCCTTGTGTCGAGTGCGAGTCAATCTCCTTCCTTATGAATTAGATCACCAGAAGTGCAGTGATCGAATAAAGTTTGCCTTCTCCTGAAAACTTCATATTTTGTTAGGATAAATAATTCTAATGGGACATTTCAGGTTATTTGCTGTTGTTATTCTTGTATTGATTTTCTCCGGCTGTGGGAATAACGACACCATTACGATGGATAGCGGTGCGGAAATGCTCCTGGTTGATTCCCCTGTAGTGAAGTTGTTGTCACGCACAACAATGAACGATGGGACTGTCGACAATTTGTTGGATCAGGCGGATTGTTTTACGCTGGAATTACCGGTGGTTGTTCGTATTGGTGATGAAGAATATGAAATCAAAACAGAGGAAGATTTAGATTACCTGATTGAATTGTTATCCGCTGACCACAATAAAGTTACTATTTGCCATAGGACAGGATCGGGTTTTAGAACCCTAGAGATTAATGTGAATGCCGTTCAGGCGCACCTCAATCACGGGGATAGCCTTGGGGCCTGTGAGGATGAGGAAGAGGATGACGACTATGATGATGACGACGATGAGGAAGACGACGATGACGACGATGACGACGATGAAGACGATGACGATGAGGACGACGATGGTGATGATGATGATGATGATGACGATGAGGACGATAACGATGATGACGATGATGACGATGATGACGATGACGATGAGGATGATGATGACGACGACGATGATGACGATGAGGATGAAGACGACGATGATGACGTCCTTGTTTGTCACAGGACCGGTTCGGGTTATAGGACTATTTCCATTAATGTGAATGCCGTTCAGGCCCATTTAAATCACGGAGATATTCTGGGGGCGTGTGGTAATGAGGATGACGATAAGAATGCAACCCCTGGAGATCAGGGAATGGATGACTATAAGGTTGAACTGGTATACCCGGTTACGATCATCCTGCAGGACTACACCAGGGTCACGATCAATAATGAAGCTGAAATGGAAGCGGCCCGGGCAGCATGTGAAGAAGGAAGTAATCCGGATAACACTATTGAATGTGTGGATTTAAAATATCCCATAACGGTATCGGTTTTTGATCCGGACCGGGATGTTTCCGATACCATTACTTTCGAAGATGACAGTGAAGTGTTTCTGTTTATCGATGCGCTCAAAGCATCTGACCGCGTGACCGTACAATTCCCGATCACTCTTATCCTTGCCGATGGGAGCGAGGTAGAAGTGGATTCACTCGAAATGTTGGAACAGTTGCTCGAGGCAAATAGTGCGGGGTGCGATCAAAGCGGTGCCTAGGATACCCCATCCACACTCCAAATGGTAGAAGGAGTCGCTTGTGTTTGCCGCTCAGGAGGAATAAGAACAAGGCTCAGGCCATAATTTAACCCTGAGGATTGAAGGGTATTAAATAAAAAAGAGGGCTTTTGCCCTCTTTTCATATTTAGTAAAGTTTTCTAATTGCCTAAGAAAACCGTATTAGTTTTAATAAGACATGCCTTCTGTGATTTCTCCAGCTAAGGTGACGTGTTAATGGCCGGTCCGCGCTTGCGTTATGTTCCGCATGTTGCCTTTTCGTATCTTTCATTATTATTTTTTTAGACACTGTTGTAGTGGAAGCAATATTGCCTCCATTATACGCTCAATACATTAGACGTAAAAAGAACGAAAATATTACAGTATTGGGAGAAGTTTAACGTCTTGAAAGTGCGGTTATATCAAATGTCACAGCCTTTATGGCGCTTAAAGCCCACTCCTGTTACATATTAGAAAATCCGGCTTAATACACGAACGGTTTAAATCTCAAAATGGTTTGAATTTTTAGCTCCAGAAAAGTTGTCCAATGAAAATAGTGCTCATTATTTTAGCAGTCCTGATAGCTCTTTTTATCCTTTCCCAAATCTGGGCTAAAACGGGTCAGAGAAATATTGAAACCTATCCTTTTGTAGTCGAAGGGAAATACGACACCTTTGAAATCCGTACCTATGAGGCGAGTTTGTTTACTTCTGTTAAACTTCCTTATGTGGGATATAAGAAAACCTCAGGCAAGGGATTTTCTATTTTGGCCGGATATATTTTTGGAGGCAATGAGCGGAAGGAAAAAATAGCCATGACCTCTCCGGTTGCTATGTCTTTGGAAGATACCATGACTGTAATGTTTATGGTTCCTAAAAAATTTAAACAGCAATCCCTGCCTCAGCCCGACCAAAGCCGAATAGTATTCAGGGAAGAGCCTGAAAAAACGGTTGCGGCCATCACCTTTGGCGGTTGGGCAAATGATAAAAAATAGAGGAGTATAAAGCGAAACTAAAGGATGCCCTGATGGCTGAAGGAATCCCGTATACAAATCGATTTTATTTCTTAGGATACAATCCACCCTATGAAGTTTTCAATCGCAAGAATGAAATTATCGTTGAACTTGAAAGATAGAACCTCCAAAATCTAAACCCGGTATGTTATGAAAAAAGTACTCATCACAGGAACCAGTAAGGGTATTGGCCTGGAAACAGCCTTGGCCTTCGCCCGCGCAGGTTATAAGGTATTTGCAACCATGCGAAACCCGGAAAAGGCACCGGCTCTCGCACAACAGGCCAGTAGTGAATCCCTGGATATTGCTATTTCCAAAATGGATGTGGATTCCGATGCTTCCGTAAAAACGTGTATTGATACCATACTCCATGAACACGGCCCGGTGGATGTTTTGGTCAATAACGCCGGGATAGAACGCCATGGCTCTGTGGAGGAAATGCCGATATCCGATTTTGAGGCCATCATGAACACCAATTATTTGGGAGTCCTGCGGTGTACCAAAGCCTTTTTGCCACAAATGCGGGAAAACAGGAAAGGGTGTATTATCAATGTAGCTTCTGTTTCCGGGCATATCGCCAATAGCCCCCTCGGTGGCTATTCAGCCAGTAAACACGCCCTTGAGGCGATCAGCGAGGCTTTAGCCCAGGAGGTTAAGCCTTTTAATATTAGGGTGGCCATTGTGGAGCCCGGGATCATCAACACCCAAATGGCACAGGATATTTCGGTAGCCGGAAACTCTGTTTATCCGAATTCCAAACGGCAGGCGGCGCTTTTTTCTGCTGCTTTAAAAACGCCAACGCCACCAAGCCTGGTTGCGGATAAAATTTTAGAGGTTGCAGATCGTACGGACTGGACTTTAAGACATCCTGTAGGACCGGATGCTGCCCCGTTCATCGCATGGAGGCAATCGATGACGGATGAGCAATGGATCGATTGGAATGCCGTCAGTGATGAAGAATGGTACGCCTCTATAGAACGGGATTTCGGACTTAAAGTAAGGTAAACCAAAACGTAATTATAAATTCCGAGGCCATTCCCGGATTGGAATTTCAAGATGTAGTAGCTTTACTAAGAGGTATAAAAAAGGTTTGAAATGCTCAGAAAAATAGTGCTTGGCGTATTGCTGATTCTGATTACGGCTATCGCCGTGTTGGCGGTGGTGAATCTGACCAACGCCTCCGAACCCATTCCTGAGCTGGAGATAGCCCATGGAGAGGAGGCTGAATTAAATACGCGGCCCTGGTGGGAAGCTACAACGGTATATCAGGTATACCCGAGGTCATTCCAGGATTCGGATGGAGATGGTGTCGGGGATATAGCGGGGATTATCTCCCGCCTGGATTACATCCGCGATCTGGGTTTTGAAACGATTTGGTTTTCCCCTTTTTTCAGGAGTCCCCAAAAGGATTTTGGATACGATGTAAGTGATTATTACCTGCCCGACCCACAGTACGGTGATTCCCTGTTGGTGGACAGCCTCATTCAGGAGATCCACAGAAGGGATATGAAGGTGGTTTTTGACCTGGTCCTCAACCACACCTCAGAAGAGCATCCCTGGTTTGTGGAGTCGCGTTTAAGTAAAGACAATCCAAAGAGTGACTGGTACCTCTGGCAGGATGGTAATCCCGATGAGCCGCCCACAAACTGGCACAGTGCCCTCGGGATGAACGGATGGCATTATGATACGACACGCCAGCAGTGGTATTTCTCTTCATTTTTATCCTTTCAGCCCGACCTGAACTGGCGGAATCCGGAGGTAAAAAAAGCGATGTTTAAGATGGTGCAACACTGGCTGGATAAAGGCGTGGACGGCTTCCGATTGGATATTTTCAACTATATCTACGAGGATCCGGAATTCACTGACAACCCTTTTAGCCTTAGGGTTATACCTACACAGGACTATACCAAAATGTTCTGGCAGGAAAAGAAATACAACATGAACCACCCCGACGATTTTGTCCTGGCAAAAGAGTTGAGGAGTATCCTGGATACCTACGACCCCCCAAGGTTTATGGTAGGGGAGGTCTTCGGAGACCACAAAACCCTTAAGAATTTTCTGGGCCAGGAGCAGGACGGGTTGAATCTCGTATTCCTTTTCGATATTTCAGCCCTGGAATGGGATGCCGATTTTTTCAGGGATAAGATCCGAAGAATTGAGGCGTTTTATCCCTATCCGTATACACCCACCTATGTTTTTAGCAACCACGACAGAGTAAGGAGTATTACCCTCCTGGGGGATGATATGCAGAAGGCCAGGACCCTGTCATTGCTACAACTGACCCTTAGGGGCGTCCCATTTTACTATCAGGGTGAGGAAATCGGTATGCCTACGGGGAATATTCCCGGGGATATAGCCCTGGATCCATTGCCGGCGGCATTCGACTGGCTTCCTGATTTTGCCAAAGATGAAGTATTCAACAGGGACAATTGCCGGACCCCAATGCAATGGGAGGCCGGCCCTAATGCCGGGTTTACAACGGCAGGGGCGGAGTCATGGCTTCCAGTGCTGCCAGGCGCAGATGAAATTAATGTGGCTTCCCAGCGGAGTGATCCGAATTCCCTGTGGCAAACCAACCAGAAACTACTGCAAATCCGTAATGAAAATGCGCCCCTGAAATGGGGTAGCCTAAGATGGCTTCCCAACTACGATCAGGGGGATGTCCTGGCCTATGAGCGGGTTTACCGGGACCAGACCCTTACCGTAATGATCAACATTTCGGAGGAGGTCAAAAACCTGCCTCTTTCTGATAAGAAAGCGTTGATTTTTGCATCCGGTGAGGCAGTCCTGGAAGGTGGAATGCTTCGTTTGGGGCCTGATTCGGGTGTGATTCTAAGATAAAGTATCCTTAGCGGATTTCCTGTTCCAGCAAATCGATCAGCTGCTCAGCATCTGAAATCAGGGAGGGTAATTCTCCTGAATACCTGACTGACATTTCGTTCTTCAGTTGAATATAATTATTAATAGATTCCCTGAGTAACTTTTGATCCGCATTGATAAAATCGATGTCCTGCTTCTTCAAAGACCGGTAAATATCGGTTTTTGAGAAATCAATGATCCGGACCGGTACCTCCTTATAAGGTGTGGTAATACGTAAAATTCCCTTGGTCCTGTCGTAATTGCGGTTCACAACTTTTCCCAACTGGGCTCTGGCCTGATTCTCCAGTCTGGCATCCTCCTCATAATCAAGATCCAGGTGATTCGTCATTGCCTCATAATTTACCATTTTCTTGACCAGGCTGTCATTTTGAAAGAAGGAGAGGATACCGGAGGATTTCATTTCCTGAAATGTCGCCCGATTCCAGGAAAAGGGCCGGTAGGAAGCATTCCCTGACAGGAGCATGAGGTTAAGGTTGCTGAGTTCTTCCATGGGTGTATTGCGGACATAATTAGCAAGGCTGTCAAGGGAAACATAGGCACGCTCTGCCTGAAAGGCTATTCGTTTTACGCTATTTATGTCGGCCTGTAGATCGCCGATGAGTGCCCTGGCATAAGTGGAAACCTGAGCTTTTTGCTGACGCTCTTCATTCCAGGTATTCACCTGCAGGGCGATCAGGATTCCGATGACTACCAGAAGGATTTCGCCCAGGGCATACAAGAGGTATCGGGAGATCTTATTTTGATTGAGAAGTTGCAATCGTAATTTTCTGAAAAGGGTAATCATAATCGATTCTTGGTTGGCTTGTTGATTACAGATTTATGGCACTTTAAGAATGGAAATCATCGAAGTGAGACGAACAACTGGGATTTAATTTTCCACCCTCCGGTTTCCCGTGTCCACATGGCCGAATAGTTGCCTCCGACAATAGAATGAGTTCCCTTTGAAGGATCGTATCCCTTCCAGGTTCCCGTTTCCCACGCCAGGCCAGAAACTTCATTAACAGTAATTTCTGAAGGGGTTCGGACCCAGTACATCTGACTATCCTCGCCCTGGGCAATGTAACGCCTTAAAGCCTCCTTTCCGCTTAGCAGGGTTCCCGCCCCTGTGGTCGTAAGCACATCCTCTGTGAGAAAGGAGAGCACCCTTTCATGATCGTAGGATTTCAGCGCTTCATTGGAAGCCATTCGCAAAGTCCTTATCGCGATTTCGTCATTCTGCGCCTTTAACCCGTGAACATTGCAGAGGGTAAAAAGGATGAGTAATGGGAAGAGGAAACGTGTCATTTTGCAGGTTCTTTTTCCAGGAGATACTGATTGACCCGTTGCCAGGTTTCTTCAAACAATTCTGCACGAAGGTCATCCGCATCAGAATTCAAAAACAGGGCTATGGTCAGCGGGCGTTCCAGCTCGTGGTACACAAAAGTCCGTGTACCGTTCCAACTGCCGGAGTGGAAAGCGGCATCACCACTTCTAAACCACCCCATAGCGTAGAATATGGCTTCCTTTTCCCAAAAAGAAAAATCCGATAAAAAGGAATAAAAACCATGATCCCGTGGAATAGCCATGGTACTGCGGGCAAAGACCAGGGAATGCATTTCGTCACTGAGCAATACCTTATTCCTGAGGGCGTTGTCGTAATTGAAGTAGTCATTTACACTCGTGTACAGGGCACCATCGCCCACTACGCCATTCATAAAGTACCCATCCTTACGTGTCCAACTTCCACTGCTGTCTTTTTCATAACAAAAGGCGCGTTGGTCGATTGCAACGGGATCAGCAAGATTGTAAAATGTGGTGCGCTCCATGGCTGCAGGTTTGAAAACCTGCTCTTTGGCAAAGGTTGCGAATGGGGAGCCACTAACTTTCTCGACCAGAAGGGCGAGGACCAAATACGCCGTATTGGAATATGCCCAGCTGGAACCCGGAGGGAACAGAGGTTCCGGATTTGTTTTGAGCCATTCGAGGACATCCTTATTTTCGACGATGTTAGACCGATCCCAATCCTCCATAAAGGCGGATTCATAGTCTGCAATTCCGGAGGTATGGTTCATCAGGTTTAGTATCGTAATCCCTGCAAAAACCGGATACGGCCAATATTGGGTCACCTGGTCGTTTAGGGAAAGTTTTCCTTGATCCGCCAGACGGAGCATGCACAGTGCCGTAAACTGCTTACTGACTGAAGCCATCCGCATGTTTGTGGATGGGGTAATCGGGGCTGCATCTTCTATGCTGCGCAGTCCAAATCCCTTACCGATGAGTTCTTCCCCCTCGTAGGCGACCAGTATTGCTGCCCCGGGACCATCCGTGGCAATTTTCGAATGAAACAGGGAATCGATCTGCAGCCCGAGTTGCTCCTTTCGCTCTTCCAAAGTTTGCGCTTTGTTGTCCGAAGGGGACTTACAACACAGGAAGGTGAGGGCTAACAGGAAGACCAAATTTTTCATAGAAGTGGTTTTAACACATGGTAAGATACCACCAAATCTTGATTATATTCGTAACGATCAGACCAAAACCAAGCAAATGAAATCCAATTTTACCTCAACCTTCTTCCTTCTTTTTATTTCCTTTTCAGGCCTCGCACAATCCGATACATCCGTATTCGAAAACTTAAAATTTCGATTTATCGGCCCTGAAGGGAACCGCGCCATTGCCATTGCCGGGGTGCCCGGAGATCCGATGATCAACTACATAGGTGCGGCTTCCGGCGGGTTGTGGAAAACAACCGATGGCGGCCTCGGCTGGAAACCCATATTCGATGAGCAGGAAGCCTCTTCCATTGGTGCTGTCGCGATTGCACCTTCCAATCCGGATATCGTATGGGTAGGTACCGGCGAGACCTTTGTTATTCGGCCCGCACATGCCATGGGAGATGGAATCTACAAATCCGAAGATGCGGGAAAAACATGGATGCATATGGGTCTGGAGAAAACAGGCCGGATCGGTCGCATCCTCGTGCATCCGACGAATCCGGACATCGTTTATACCGCTTCCCTGGGTCATACCTATGGTCCGCAGCAGGAACGCGGGGTGTATAAAACTACCGATGGTGGAAAAACATGGAATCGAATCTTCTTCACCGATGAGGGGACCGGAGCAGCGGAACTCGCAATGGACCCGAACAACCCGGATCGGCTGATGGTAGGCATGTGGTCCATACACATCAATACCTGGGGCCTGCGCAGCGGGGGACCGGGCGGCGGCGTTTACCGTACCCTGGATGGAGGTGCGACCTGGAAAGCCCTGTCTGAAAACGGACTGCCCGGAGGGGCCGAAAACCCTGTGGGAAAAACGGCTGTCGCAATTGCGCCTTCAAATCCGGAGGTAGTCTATGCCCTCTTCGAAATTGAAAGCCCGGCCCTGTACCGGTCTGAAGATTTTGGAGAAACCTGGACCCTCCAAACCCGGAATCACGACATCGCCGAGCGGGCTCCCTATTATACCCGCATGGCCGTTTCCCCTGACAATCCGGATGAAATCTATATCGCCAGCGTAAAGTTCAGCACCTCTACGGACGGGGGCAAAACGTTTAAAAGCGGCTATAGCGCCGGAGGGGATAATCACGATATCTGGCTGGACCCCGCCAATTCGGACCGGATGATGGTCGCCCATGATGGTTGCGCCAGCATAACGCTGAACCGTGGAAAAAGCTATCAGCGGGTCGTATTGCCTATAGCGCAGATGTACCATGTTTCGGTAGACGACCGCATCCCTTACAACGTATATGGGAACCGTCAGGACGGGTATTCTTACATGGGGCCGAGCAATAGCAGGCAGGGGTATATTCCACTGGGCCTGTGGAAGGGTGTAGGCGGATGCGAAAGCGGGTTTGCGCAGCCCGATCCCTTTGACAATGACATCATTTGGTCCGGTTGTTATGACGGAGGCCTGGAGCGGTATAACCTTAAAACCGGCCATGCCCGGGACGTACGCGTATGGCCTGAAGCGGGTTACGGATGGGAGCCCGGGAAACTAAAATACCGCTGGCACTGGAACTTCCCACTTTCTTTTTCTCCCCATACCCGCCACCGGGTATATGTAGGCAGCCAGTTCGTGCATAAAAGTGATGATGGAGGACAGAGCTGGCAGGTAATCAGCCCGGACCTCACTTTGAATGACAAAACACATCAGCAATCCTCAGGAGGAATTGCCATTGATAATTTAATGACCTTCGATGGTTCCGTACTTTTTAGCATTGAGGAATCGGCCCTGGAACCCGGCCTCATCTGGACGGGCAGCAATGACGGGCAGGTTCAACTCACCCGGGACGGTGGAGCCAATTGGGAAAACGTGACAGCGAACATCCCCGGCCTCCCTGCCTGGGGCACCATTGCCAATATTGAGCCATCGCGCTTTGCCAAAGGCACGGTGTATATCTCGGTGGATCTGCATCAGATGGGGGACTTTGATCCCTATGTCTATAAAAGCGAGGATTATGGTAAGTCCTGGAAAAAGATCAGCCAAACGGTCCCGAAATCCGTCCATAGTTTTGTGCATGTGGTCAAGGAGGACCCCAAGCGACAGGGTATGCTCTATTTAGGAGTTGATAATGGGGTGTATTTTTCGACGGATGATGGGGCAAACTGGACGCGCCTGCGCAATAACCTGCCTCCGGCTCCGGTTTACTGGCTGGAAGTTCAGGAGCGATTTGATGATTTGGTAGTGGGGACCTACGGCAGAGGTTACTATATACTCGACAATATTTCACCCCTGAGGGAATTCGATGTAGATGCTGCTAATTCAGAGGTACACTTATTCAGCGTACAGCCCGCCTGGCGGTTTCAGAATCAGCAAGCCATTAAAACCGACGGGCCCAGCCTGAATTCCGGGCGGAACCCCGCCTATGGAGCGGACATAAACTACTATCTCAAGGACAGCACAGATCAGAAGGTGGAAATTCAGATCCTTTCAGCCTCCGATGAACTTATTCGAACCCTGGAAGGAAGTAATGAGGCCGGGGTCAACCGTGTGATGTGGGACCTGCGCTACGAACCCACCTATAAACCCAAACTGCAAACAACACCCCCGGGTCGCCCCTGGGTGGAACTCAATGGTGAGGGATGGCGTCCCCTGGTCACCTGGGACCTCGATCTGATGCGCGGTCAGTATGGGCCGAGAGCCGTGCCCAATACCTATAAAGTCAAATTGATAGTAGGGGAGCAGGAATACATTCGCGAAGTTGAGGTTCTCAAAGACCCCTCCTCCGAGGGGACCCTGGAAGACATTGAGGAGCAGGTGGCCTTTTCCCTTGAGTTACGCGATGCCATGAATACGGCAGTGCTGATGATCAATGAGATGGAGGGTATCCGGGCCGAACTCGATTCGATTATCCCGCAGCTGACAAAAGCAGAGGACCTTCAGAAGGCTGAAGACCTGCAGGACCTGGCCGAATCCATTTCTGCCACCCTTTACGATATTCAACTGACCGGAGCCAGGGAAGATGCCTTCAGGGCCCCGATGAAACTCTATGGAAGGCTGAGTGCCCTGGCCAGCGACATCACCGGTAAGGGGTCCGATTTTAAACCCACGGACCAGCAGCGGGAAGTCTATGCGATTTTTAATGAGCGCCTACAGGCCGTGGACCAGAAATTCAACACCTTTATGAAGGTGGAGGTCCGCAAACTCAATACTCAGTTGAAAAAGTCGGAATTGCAGATCAAAGGAGGAAAGAAGATCAAGTCGTGATGGGCAACACCAGGCACAGGTAATCTGTTTTCCCTGCGCAGGGAATCCCCTTTTTCTGCCATGCAGCCTATCCCGCCAGAGTCGTTAAGGACTTTCGAAAAAGTCCGTATACGGGCGATCTGGGGTTATTAAGACTATTGCCTGTATTTGCCGAATATCGGCTGGCCCGGATACTGGTTCGGTACGGTTTTTCCCTGATCCAGAACCAGGACCCCGCCTACCATAACGTAGGTAACTCCTTTTGAAAATTTAAGCCCGCCATCAAAGGTTGCGCGATCGCGAATTGTTTCGGGATCAAAAATCGTGATATCTGCATCAGCCCCTTCCTGAAGCCGGCCTTTTTGGAGCATGACCGGAGCGATGTCCTCCAGTATTTTTGCGGGGATCAGCGTCATCTTTTTAAGGGCCGACATCAGATCGAGCGTTTGGTCTTCGCGCACATATTTCCCCAAAACCCGGGTAAAGGTTCCTGCCGTCCTGGGATGGGCCAGAGGCGCGTACATCATGCCGTCAGAAGCAATGGCGATTCCCTCGGCGCTCAATCCCTTTGCGATCCACTCCGGTTGCATCATGTGCATGATGACAATCCCTCCTTCTTTTCGATATGCCTCATAGGTATCCTTGTTCAGGCGTTCCCCTGTGGCTACCCATTGCAGGTCTTCATAATCCATCCCGAGACGCTCCTGCCACCCCGGATTAAACATGGCACTTTCAAGTGCCGTAGAAGCGGCGGTATAGGGGTAAACCTCAGAGGTAATCCGATACCCCTGATTTTGGGAGTCCTCCAGCATTTTAAGGGCAAGTTCAATATTCCCGAGGGCCATGCTGTTCAGGTGGACGATGTGCAAAGGGGCACGGGTTAGCATGGCGTTTGAAAAGGCTTCCTGAAGGCCGCTCATATCCGGGGTACGCACATGTGTAAATAACAAAGTGCCGGACCTGCCTGCCATTTCGTATACCTTGTAGAGCTCTGTCGGGTTAGTCTGTGGCAAATACCCTATGGGAATGCCAATGCCAATGCCTCCATCCTTCAGGGATTCCTCGATGTTTTCAAGTGTCTGGCGCATCTCCGAAGCGTCAGGAACCTCTGTATAGGAAGGCGTGATCTGGTTTATGGTATTTACCAGAGTATAGGCATTATCTCCGGATGGGTCCCTTAATTTATCTGCCTCTTGCCTGTATTTCTCTAATGCCCTGTAGCGCTCAAAAGGCCAGCACACACTTGCTCCATAATTGATCAGTGCTTTGGATTCCCTTTGGCCATACCATGCCTTCAGAGGGCCAATGCCCCATTCCAGTTCCAGGGCGGTGGTCAGGCCATCGTGAAGCTGGTATTCCTGTTCGGTATTGCTTACCCCATGTACATGCAGGTCAATAAATCCCGGAGACACTACCATGCCGGTAACATCGATTGTGCGTTTGCCGTTGAGGACCTCTGTGGATATGGACGCAATTTTACCACCGGATATCCCAACGTTGTGTACGCCGTCCAGGCCGGTTTCCGGATCCATTACCCGCCCTCCGGTGAGTACAAGGTCAAATTCGGACTGCCCATAGACCGAATACGAAGCGCAGATCGCGCAACAAAAAATGTAAAAAATGTACTTCTTCATTTGTTATGTTTTTAGAGCCAGTATCCACTGATTGAGGTCACCTTTGTTTTATTTTAAGGATGTCAGGAGTTCAGAACTTCCAAAACCCGATCCGGTGTAAAAGGCATATGGCGCAGTGGTTTCCCGGTCAGCTTTAAAAAGGCATTGGCTATGGCACAGGCTACCATAGGGGTTGCGGTCTCACCCACACCTTCCGGATGCATCTCAGAATCTATGAGGTAGGTTTCGATCGTATCCGGGATCTCCTGCATCCTGAGCAACTCGTAGGTGTTGAAATTCTTTTGTTGAACCCGTCCCTTTTCAATGGTGATTTGTTCCTTGAGGACACTGCTCATCCCCATGAGGATACCACCTTCCATTTGCGCCCTTACGTTGTCGGGATGAACCACCACGCCTGCATCCAAGGCGATCCAGAAATTATGAACCCGGATTACCCCGGTGTCCCTGTCGATGGAAATTTCGCAGATACCGGTCCCGAGAGATCCGTGTTCTACAAAGGCGACTCCTTTCGCCCGTCCCGGCAGGGTCACTCCATTCCAGTCGGAAAGCTCAGCGGCTTTTTCCAAAGTGGCCAGTGCCCTGGGTGAATCGGACATTAATTTGCGGCGAAAGGCCACAGGATCTATCCCCTGATCATGGGCAATTTCATCGATTGTACACTCTATCGCAAATTTGTTGGGGCCATGGCCAACGGCCCGCCAGTGTTTTAAACGTATGCCATTTGAGGCTTCTCGCCATTCGGCGAGCTGGTTGGGAATGTCGTAATGATCATTGGCCGCTCCACTGGCTACCAAATTGCCCCCATCCCCGACTACACAATGCGAAAATGAGATGAGTCGGCCCGCGGAATCCGTACCTGCCTCAATACGCTGTAAAGACAGGGGGCGGAAGGCTCCATAGGTAAAGTCGTCCTCCCGGGTCCACATAAGTTTGAGCGGGCGGGGAGCTACTTCCCTGGCAAGCAGAGTGCATTCTTCTACAAAATCATTCATACTTCTGCGCCCAAATCCTCCGCCCAGATATTGCAGGTGAACATTCACCTTTTCCGGGGGAATGCCGAGAATCGTGGGCACCCCGAGTTTGGTGTCCGGCCCCTGCTGGCTTCCCACCCATACGTCAGCACTCTGGAGGTCGGCAGCAACCTGTACTACGGCATTCAGTGGTTCCATCTGTGCATGACAGACGTAGTCGTTCCTGAAATCAGCTGTATAGGTTTTGGAAGCTTTTTTCATCGCAGCGGCAACATCGCCTTTTTGGATCAGGATTTTACCGGGTTTTGTTTTTGAGGCCATCTTTTCATAGACCTCATATACTTCCTGGGAATTATGGCTGGATGCCGCGGAAGTGCTCCAGTCGATTTTGAGGTGTTTTTTTGCCTCCAACGCCTGTTCCAAAGAACTTGCGATAATGCCAATAGCATAAGGGAGTGTCACAATCTTCAATACCCCATCCATTGTCCTTATTTCGGATTCGTTGGTCAGGGTTGGTGTGGCGCCGTGCAGATTCCCCCGTTCCATTACCCCGTAAACCATATCAGGCAGTCGAATATCTATTGCGAATTGGGCACTGCCATCTACTTTGGCGGGAATCTCCGTTCGCGGAATTACCTTGCCAACGAGTTGGAATTCCTTTGGGTGCTTCAAGTCCCCTTCTTCGATTTCAGCCAATGGATCAGGGAGTTCCAGAAGAGGGACAAGGGAACCGTAGTCCATTTGGCGTTTTGAACCCGCGTGTGTCACGACCCCGTTTGCGGTCGTTAATTCATTCAGGGGGACATCCCAGTGCTTTGCGGCGCTGTACAGGAGTACATGTCGCGCCTGGGCTCCGGCTTTTCGCATGACTGTATAGTAACTATTTGTGGTGCGACTACCGACCGTAAACATCAGTTTTGTCCCCGGCCTCCAGCCCTCACCCCCGTAGATTTCCGCTTCCTGAGGCGCGAATTCTACGCGGACTCTGGACCAGTCTGCATCCATTTCTTCGGCAAACAGCAGTGGTAGGGAAGTCATGGAGCCCTGGCCCATCTCGGCGGCTGGGTTGTATACGGTCATCTCCCCATCCTCTGATAAACGGACCCATGCAGTCAGGGATTCCGTTCGGGCAAGGGTCGCCATCTGCTTTTGATCGGAACAGGACACAAGTTGGGGCAACAACCCCGAGGCCCCTATAAATAATGCGACACTCGAAGAGGTCTTCAGAAATTGCCGCCTGTCGATATTCGGATTGGAAGGCTCCATGGTATTTAACTTTCTTTCTGGGGTTGTTGTTCGGCAGCCAGCTCAACGGCCTTTAAAATGCGCATATAGGTTCCACATCGGCAAAGCACACTGCTCATATAGGATTTGATTTCCTGACGACTGGGATTTGGGTTTGATTCCAGCAGGGCAGCTGCCTGCATAATCTGGCCGGACTGGCAATAGCCGCACTGAGGTGCCTGGGCTTCGATCCAGGCGCGCTGTACCGGGTGGTCCCCGGACTCAGAAAGCCCTTCAATAGTGGTGATGGATTGATTCTGAGAAACCGCTTCGATGTTTAGGACACACGCCCTTACGGGCTGTGAATCGATGTGTATGACACAGGCTCCACAAAGGGCAATTCCACATCCATATTTGGTTCCTGTAAAGCCGAGGTGTTCCCTTAAAACCCAAAGCAGGGAGGTCCCCTCAGCTACCTCAACGCGGTGTACTTTTCCATTTACAGTTAATGTATAGGCAGGCATGTTCGTATTTCTTTGCCTTAAGATAGTAAAAATGGCATTTCCAAGGCGCACTCTGCGGGCCGGCCAGGTTATCCGTTCCATAGATTTACGCATACCCCCGCATACCCAGGTGTTTGGCGGACCTGTAAAAAGTAAAAAAGCCTTCTATACAGCTTTGTACAGAAGGCTTTTAATGGATTAAGATTCGGTATTAAGGTACCAGGACGGCATCCGCGCACTTAAGTCTTCTAAAGCAAAGCTTAGGAGGGTCTGCGATGCCAATTACAATCCAAACCGGTATTGCAGCCCACCGAGGAACTGTTGCCTGCCGGAGGAGAACCCGTATTCCGCGCGGATCATCCAGCTTTTGTTCAGCTGGAACTGGCTGCCCAACGTCAGGCTCCACATTTTGGCCTGAGCTTTATCCAAAGTATAGTCCAGTGTGGAATTTCCCGCATTGTCAACGGCATCCTCGGCTGTAACCAGGACACGCCCTGCCAGGTCCAGTTTGGCCTGATTGGCCTCCCTTCTTACGCTGTTCACCGGGTTGGCCTGTTCGATAGGGGTTAGACTTTCCCACCAGTCATCCAATTCTACCTGGGCTTCGCCTACCTTTTGCTGGCCTGTGGCGATTTTGGTTTCCCATTCTTCAATAGGAAGTGCATCTCCCAAAGGCAGGGATCCCTTGGTATCCCGATTTACCTTGATCCGGAAACCACCCACCCAAACGGAAATATTCCGTTCGGGTTTTCCGAGTTGGAAGGTTTTTCCGATTCGGGGATCGAAGATAAAGGCAAAAACCGGTTTTTCCTGTTTGTCAACATCGGTCCATGTAAAATTCATATCCATAGCAATCCATCCGCCAAAAAAGCCCATGGTGGGGGTAAGGCCAAGTCCGAAGGTCTGGCTTTGGAAGGTTGGGCTGGTCTGAAGGGAGAAGAGTTCTTCCCCCTCCCCAATACCGGGGATTCGAACACTCACATCCACATTGGTATTGGATTCAGCCCGGGCGAAAATGGCGTAGACATTCAAAAATGGCAATAACCAGACATCCGGCCGGATATTGATTCCATAGGAATCGGCTGTGGTACTGTTGAACCGGATGAGTTCGTCCACATTGATCAGTTCCCCTCCATTAAAACCTATGGCCACATTGGAAATGAGTATATCTGAACTTTGCTGGAGATAGTTTACCCCAATCCCAGCGGAATAGGGAAGGTCAAATCCCCTGTCCTGTACTTTTTGCCCCCAGATGGGAAGTATATAGGGATAATCGGCTTTATCCGATTTATCTTTTTTTAGATCGGCATACACCTGTGCCCGGCCGATCGTTGTAACAAAGAGAATGACCAAAACCAGCAGTAATTGCTTTATCATAGGATAGAACTTAACATGAATTCGTATTCGGTCTAATGACCAGGGCAAAAGTACTGAAGTATTCGTAAACCTTCTTCCGGGATTATTCAATACCTTTCCCACTTGAAAACGCCTTTATGAAGAAATCGAGACTCTTATTCGCCTGCGCGCTATTTTTAACGGTACAGACTGCTTCTTCCCAGGTGTTAATTTCCCTTCTTTTCGGCGATAAACTCAATTCACCGAACATAGAATTTGGGTTGGAAGGCGGGTACAATTTTGCGCAGATGGGGGCTTTTGAAACCAATAAACGACTTACAGATTTCAACCTGGGATTTTATTTTGATATCCGATTGAAAGATGCCTGGAAAGTCTATACCGGAGTCCTGGTTAAATCTAAATTGGGAGTGGACCAGCTCACCGAAGCAGACCTTTCCCTTCTGGAAATTATCCCACAGGAGGAAGACGGTAATTACGCTCAGTATATTAATAATTTCCTTGTCCCCGCACTGATCAAGTACGAATTCCCGAGCCGCATTTATGCCGAGGCAGGTCCACAATTCGGGTTGTTATACAAAAGCTGGGTACAGTTTGATTCCGATGTGGACGGAGAGGAAACCCGGATTAAAATCGAAAACAAGGATATCCTGAACAGGTTTGAAGTTGGGGGTGTTGTCGGAATGGGGTACCGCCTGAAGCCCGGAAAAGGGATTTCCCTTGGGGTAAAATACTATCAGGGATTTACCAATGCACTCAAGGGAATATCCGGCAGCCGGAATAATTCAATTTACCTTAAATGTACGATTCCCATTGGAGCGGGTAAGACCAAGGAGGCCGATTCAGATTAGTTTTAATCGCATGAACATCACATCTTAAAGCTTGGGAAACGGCCAATTGACCCTTACCTGAGCCAGGAAGTACCGAATACGATATAGAAAGCGAATTCTTCCCCATTACCCAGGGCAAAGTCTGCCCCCATATGAATCCCGAGAAGCCGGGCGACTTTATACCGAAAACCGGTTCCCACCGTATAGGCCCAGTCTACCTGCCCGAAATCTGAAAAATCAGGAAAGGCCTTACCTCCTCCGAAAAAGGCCAGTACAGACCACCTATTGTATACATTGTACGTCCATTCGGTTTCCCCCAGCATCGCATTATCACTTTGGTACCTCAGGGCCGGTATTCCCCTTAGGGAGAGAAAGGGATAGGCGTAGAAAGGAGCTTCCCCCAGCAGGTAATTCCCCTCGAAACGCCAGGCGGAATTAAGTCTTGAAGTCACGGGTAAATAGCCCAGAAAACTCGTATTCAGAGTGGTGAAATCATCGGAGGACCCCAACCATTTTGCACTGTAATTCAGGGAGACCTGGGCGTTGATGCCTTTAAACGGCGTAAAGGCATTGTCCCGGCTGTCGTAGGTGAAGGTGGGTTTGATGGAGCTGATCGTGGAATTTGAATTGAGTCGTTTGAGGATTTCGTTGATGATGGGTTGTCCGGGGATGGTGTCAAAGGAAACATCCGTTTTGAAGTAGGTGTAGGAAGCCCCGGCATAGAATTTGGATTCCCCCAGACGGACTTCAGCTTTTTGAAGGATTACCCAAGAATCCAGATTTATGCCTACTGGGTTTTCCTCCAGGATTGGATTGTCATTTCCATAATAATCGATGCGAACATCCGGTTTGAAAACCGCGGTCATTGTGCGGACCCGGTTTTCCCCGAAGATATGCCTGTGAAATACACCTGCCCCCCAGGTCTTATTTTCCGTGACAAACCCTGCAATTCCCGATACGCTGGGCGGTACGTAGCTTTTATATTTCTTTTTCGATTTATGAAAATACAATAAGGCGGCTCCCCCTCCGTAACCTACTGCAGGTTCTGTGATGGGGATGATTACCGGGAGCACCCCATTGGCTTCCAGCAGGAATTGACTCAGATCAATCGCACCGTCCTCGGGATCTTTAAAACTTAATTTCTTTTTCTCACCCCCGCCTGCAGTTGTGTCCACCTGTCCGAAAGCGTATACGGCTGATAGCAATATCAGCCCCAGAAGGAGCATAAGGGTTTTTGGAATTGGCATTCACCTAGCAATTTACAGAAATTTATGTTCCAATGCAGATTTTATAAAATGCCGGAAACCGCTCAGTGAAGGAGGGTACAAAGGCTCCCTACTGTGTAAAGCATGGAATTGCATAACTACAAATACATGGGATTGCGAGACTCGGCCCCCTAAAAAATAAGATTACAATTCCTCAGTTCACTCCCCCAGATACTGTGAATATGAAAAGAAATATAAGGCAATGTAAAAATTTTGATAATTCTGCGAATCTGAACATCCATAGCACTTGTTTCAACGTAAAAGTACCGGACGAGAACCCAACACTAAAAAGCGTAACACTTAAATGAAAATGTTCAGTAATTCCCACCCTACTTCTGTAAAATCCAAATCACCTCTTTTTAAGGGGTTACAACAACGAATTCAAACTTTTTTTGACACAGCAGATGCCTGGCGCATCTTTGTTCAGGGCAGTACGCTGGTTCTGCTTTTTGGGGCCGTCAATTTGGTGTTTGTGCTGCAATCCGATTTTGAGCAGTACAATATCGGACGCATGAGTACTACTTTTGGATTTGCCTTTCTGGTAATCTCCGGAGCTTTGTTTCTTTTTAAGGCCTTCTATTTCCTTTTCATCCTTTATCGCTATTTTACCTACAAAGCCGTCAGTTCTGTTTCTGATGAGCAATTACCTACAATTACGATTATCATACCCGCCTACAACGAAGGGCAGCAGGTCTATGCCACTTTAAAGAGTCTGGCGGCCAGTGACTATCCGCATGCAAAAATCCAGATGATTAGTATCGACGATGGTAGTAAGGACGATACCTGGGTCTGGATGCAGAAGGCAAAAGAGGAACTTGGGGACCGCGTAGACATCTATCAGCAACCAAAAAATATGGGGAAAAGACATGCGCTCTACCGCGGATTTAAACTCGGAACCGGCGATGTATTTGTGACCGTTGACAGCGATTCCGAAGTAGATCAAAACACCCTTCGAAACCTGGTCAGTCCCTTCGTGACCAATTCAAATTGTGGTGCTGTTGCAGGGAATATTCGTGTACTGAACCTGAAAAAGGCTTTGTTGCCTAAAATGCTGGATGTCAGCTTTGTTTTGAGCTTTGAATTTGTGCGTTCTGCTGAGAGTACTTTGAATACCGTGTTGTGTACTCCGGGTGCCTTAGCGGCTTACAAAAGGGAAGCGGTTTTCAATTGTCTGGACGCATGGATTAACCAGACGTTCATGGGACAACCTTCCGATATTGGCGAGGATCGCGCCATGACCAACATGATTCTAAAGCAAGGTTACCATGTATTGTTCCAACGCAATGCCTTTGCATACACCAATGTTCCGGAAGGGTTCCGCGGACTTCATAAAATGTTTACCCGATGGGGCAGGAGTAACGTCAGGGAGAACATACAAATGGCGAAATATGTCTTTACCAATTTTCGCCAGGGCTCCAAAGCAGGTGCACGACTGCTGTTTATCAGTCAATCCCTGAAAATTGTGATGTGTTACCCCTTACTGCTGCTGATGCTCTTTTTCGTAGTTTCCCATCCCCTGTTGTTCCTGAGCTCAACGCTGTTCAGCATTCTGGTGGTTTCTACCTTCCCGGTGATTTTTTACGCCAGAAGATACACCTTGTCCGAATCGTTCTGGGCCTATTCCTACAGCATCCTTTACACTTTTGGTCTGTTCTGGATTACCCCATACGCGATCGCAACAGCCAACAAAAGCGGCTGGCTTACGCGCAGTCTGCCGAACACATAAGGATTAGCCAAACCTTAGTAAAGGCGATGACACAAGTGGGGTCATCGCCTTTTTTTATTCATGTGTGAATTAATTTTCTTTAAAGGCTTCATTAACAGGCCTTAAAAGCCCTCCGCGCATTACATGGGTTATGGATCTGAAGTGAGCGGCATTTGCTGAAGGATCTTTTTCAAGAACGATAAGGTCTGCCATTTTACCGACTTCCAGCGTACCAAAGTCATCCCCTCTCTCCATGGCAAGGGCTCCATTCCGGGTGGCCATGGAAATAATATCTGATGGAGGGATGCCCGCCTCTTGCATAGCTTCCAACTCGTCGTAGATCGAAATGCCGTGAAGTGTACCCGGATTTCCAGCGTCCGTGGACAGTGCTATGGGAATCCCTGCCTCGTAAACCTGTTTCAGATTGGCTGCCATGATCGCTTCCATTCCTGCGAAATAGTCCGATTCCCGGGCAACATCGGCTTCATACGTCTCCGGATTGGGGTAATACTTAAAGAATAAATGCCCCGAATTGATCATGTCTTTGGTTTGGGCATCCACTGCGCCGTTCGGATCATTGACTGTAAAATTATTCTGAAGGGCCTTGGCAGCATTGTTATACCCCCTCAGGACCACAAGGGTAGGGCAGTAGATTACCCCCGCTTTTTTGGCGAGCTCTATAAATTCATCATCCAGAGGTTTATCATCCACACTGTGGACCAATACTTTTGCTCCAAGGCGAAGGGCTTCTTTGGCCTGGTCCAGGGAGGTGGCGTGGACGATGAGTTTGTTATTTTGTAACCCGACTTCCTCCTGTACGGCACGCAGGCTGTTCATAAAAACCGAGTCATTCAGGGCAATCATCCAGATTTTGATCCCCGTCGCGCCCATTTGAGAATGTTTTTTTACCCGCTCCCTGCCGAGTTCTGGGCTGGTAAGCTGAATGAGTTGTTTGCCTTCAGCGGTGTTGATGATTTGGAGGTTCTCCTGAGGCACCGGGGTGAGTAACGGGCCCGCCGCGGCCACATGTGGGGCATTTAAATTCTCCTCAGCGGATGCGGGGAGTTCCAGGCTCCATTCATAACCGCCAACATCATAAACAGCCGTTACACCAGAGCGCAAATAAGCTTCGTAGTAGCGGTCTGGGTTTGCAGAGAGGTATTTCTGAACGGTTTCGTAAGGGAGGGTATCCCTGAGATCCAGGGCATCCGGACGACCGTCGAAAAAACCGGTTTGTCCAAAATGCACATGGGCGTCAACCAGCCCGGGAGTAATGAATTTGCCAGAGAGGTCGATCACGTCTGCACCTTTGGGAATATTTGTTTCGCTGTCTCCCATCTCGACGATCCGCCCCTCCTGAATAACGACAATACCTTTCTCAATCCGTTCCCCATTTCCGTCAAATAGTGTAGCGCCCTGAAGGACGGTAGTTGGTATTTGAGATTCAGGGGCGGAGTTGCATCCGATGCACAGGGCGAGGATGGGCAACCATTTATGTAAACTTCCAGTCATAAGTATGTGAATTATGTTTTCGTATTTTCTAATTGGCGCCCCTTTATTCTAAAGTCCTCACCTATAAAGGACAATAGAGAATTATTAACCTCCTGCTTGGCATCTTTCAGAGCTCAGCCAGGCGGTTCCCAAAAGCAGTCACTTTATCCCAGTTCGTGTATTCCTTCACGGTACTGGGGTCCGTGGGGCCTTTGGTCATCCACATGATCAACCGAATCATGGTCCGATCAAAAAATGAGTATTTGGGGTATTCCAGCATTCCGGCAAAGGTTTCTACCATATCGGGCTTCCAGCTAATGGTTTTGAAAAACTTGACCACATAGGGATTGGTTTCCGGGCTGCTTTTTTCCGGTTTCCGCGCTACCAGGTTCACTGAGAAAAAAGCGGTTCGCTTGGACTCCAGTTCAGGTTGTTTTGTGTTGATCAGCGCTATGATTTTTTTATCGTGGACTCCATAGCGAATACTCGCCCCCAGAATGACCCTGTCGTAAGGGGTAAGATCTCCATCGAAGTCCTCTATGGAAATCAGTTCTGCTTCCTGCTCATGTGCCTTGAGTACCTCGATAAGTCTTTGGCAGATCTTCTTTGTGTGCCCGTCTACAGTTGCGTAGATCATTGCGGTTTTGGCTGGCATATTCAATCCAACTTTATATGAGAAATGAAACAGGGTAAGGCATCGCGGAACCCCGGGGAATTACCTCAGACACCTTACCCTTTCTTTGTAAAAAGTTTTTATTCCGTTTCCGGCGACAACATCTTGTATACAAATCCCGCCAGCAGCGCTCCGACGATCGGGGCTACAATAAAGAGCCATAACTGGTCGAGTGCCCAGCCTCCGGCGAAAAGTGCCTGACTGATACTCCGGGCAGGGTTCACGGAGGTGTTGGTTACCGGGATGCTGATTAAATGTATCAACGTCAGGCCAAGGCCTATGGCCAGGCCTGCAAAACCCTTGGGAGCTTTGGAATGCGTGGCTCCAAGGATAATGATCAGGAACATAAATGTCATTACAATTTCGGTCACCAGCGCAGCGAGCATGCTATATCCGTCTGGGGAATGGGCTCCATAGCCGTTGGCCGCAAATCCGCCCAATTCAAACCCCGCCTTTCCTGTTGCGATGACATATAAGATGGATGCGCCGGCAATCCCACCCAGTATTTGTGCCCCGATATAGGGGAGTAGGTCTTTTTTATCAAATCGCCCCCCGATCCATAAGCCGATACTGACCGCCGGGTTTAAATGACATCCTGAAATGTGGCCGATGGCGTAAGCCATGGTCAAAACCGTTAACCCGAATGCAAGTGCGACACCTGCAAACCCGATGCCTAATTCAGGGTAACCTGCGGCGAGTACGGCACTACCGCATCCTCCAAGGACAAGCCACAGCGTGCCAATAAATTCTGCTACTGCTTTTTTCATAATTTTAGTTTTATGGTTGGTTATGGTTTTAAAGGTAAGCAACTCGACAATAAATACTAATTCGTGCCCCCTGTTTTTCCAAGGATGCCTCCTGCTGACCAGAATCCCACTTCAGCCCTTGAGTTCTTTTAACCGCTGGATGGCATTGGGGTTTTGAGGATATAATTCGAGGGATTTCTCAAAGTTCTCTATAGCTTTTTCCCTGTCTCCTAAAAAAAGATATGCCTCCCCCAGGCTGTCAAACAGATTGGCAGAATTTGGATAGCGTTGTGTAGCAAATCGCAGGACGTTAATGCCCTGTTCTGCATTTTCCGGATCAAATACGAGCTGGAGTCCCAGGGTGTTCAGGGCATTCTCAGGCAGGTCCAGATCCGGATGTTTTTCTTTGGTGGCCTGATAGAGCGCTTCCAGGTTTTCGTAATTCCGTTGTGATGCCAGCTCATTAAAATCCTGAAAACGAAATGGCTTTTTGGCAGCCGACTTAAACCTGATACTGATCAGGCCTTCCGCCAACCCGTTCTGAACCGGGTTGTTTCTAAGGAAGGACAACGCCCCCGGATCACTTTTCAGATAGGCATCTAAAAACATAAGTGCATAGCGTGCTACCCATTGGAAGGATTCCATGATTTCTAAATCGCTTTTGTCCTGCCGTTTATCCCTTTGCTCAAAAAGCACCCCAAAGGAACTGAAATAAGAGTGCGTTAAATTGTGAAATTTAAGGCTGTACGCCTCACTTTTCGAAATACTGTCATAGAATATGAACTTTGAATTCAGCTCAGGGTTTATGTCATCGGCTTTGAGGACTGACTCCGGGATTTCCTTCTGTGCCATATGAAGGTAGGGAACATCAAACCTGTCAAGATCGAAAAAGGGGGATGAGCGGAGTAGCTCTTCCCGATACCGCTCTGTTCCATCCAGGCTGACGATAGCCTTTATACGCCGATTCCTCATTTGAACCACCACATTGGCCAACCCCCCGAAACTAAATCCCATGGTCCCGATGGAATTCAGATCTGCTCCGGGGAAATGGGAGGCTTCCGCGATCAGGAATTCCACATCCCTAGCCTGGGTTTCCATTTCCCTGGAATCCGCTGCCCTAAACCACCTGGTGTCCGTTCCCCTGCTGGGGCTGGATACAACGAGGTAGCCATGACTGGCCAGGTACTCGCAAAGGGCGAAGTTTTCGACAGACGCTGCCTGGTAACTCGGAGCATAGAGGATGACAGGAAAGCTTCCATCTGCGGGGTCCAGATTGCGGAAAGCCTTCGTTTCTTCCTTTAAGTGACCCTGGTTGGAAGGGGTATTGGTGTAGTAAAACCAATTCAAAAGTTGCTCATCCGGCAGATGTTCCCATTCCTCCTCCTCCTTTAGTATTTGAAAATACGTTAAAACCTCAAGGGGTTTGGACCCCGTTGCCTTTTGATTGGCGGGATACCATACGCTAACAGGTATAGGCCGGGGGATGAATTCATTGGTGTACGCGTAGATTCTTTTGTAGGTCCTTGTGCTATCCACTTTAGTGTAGTGCGCGAATCCAACCTCATACGGCCCGTACTCCAATCCGATGTCCTTAAGTGAGGTCTGGCCGAAACCCGGATTTATAAGGGTCAGTAAGACCAGTATTAAAAGGTAAGACGGCCCCTTATAAATCAGTTTTAAGTTTGCTTTTCCTGGTATATACATCATCTTTTTATAACGGGTTTGTACCTGCAAATACCCGGACAAAAATCAATCCGTGATTGCCCATAGGATCGAACTATTTGTTTATCCGATTGTACTTCTGAAGCGTTTTAACCAATAAATCATGGGGAAGGGCATATGCCTTATTTCCGTTGATCCCTTCCATGGTTTCTGCAGCCACCATGGCGTTGATAATCGCTTCCTCAACGGCCTGTACGGTCGCTTCAAAAACAGGCATGAGCTGGTCGTTGGACATGGATGCTACCCGCGTGGTCTCTTCCCGGCTAAATGCATTTTCATTTGCGGTTGAAAAGGCGAGAAAGATGTCCCCTGAACCATTGCTTCCCCGGCCCCCTACGATCCCTATCCCAAGCGGAATTCTTTGGGCAATGCGCTTTAGTTGATGCGGCAGGAGGGGGGCGTCGGTAGCTACAACGACGATGATCGAACCATCTCCTTCTTGTCTCCGGGATAGGGGTGGGCCGTTAAATTCGTAATTCAGGGTGTCTTTTAATTCAATGCCCACGGGTACACCCGCAATCGAAAGATTTCGCTTAGCTCCAAAATTAGATTGTACCAAAGCGCCGAGGGTATAGTTGGAATTCCCAACCGAAAACACCCTGGAGGAGGTGCCGGTGCCCCCTTTAAAACCCAGGCACATCATCCCCGTACCTCCACCAACATTTCCTTCTGCGATCTTCCCTCCGGAGGCATTTTCAATAGCCTCAAGAACATGGGTCTCCGTTACGTGGAAGCCGTAAATATCATTCAGGAAACCGTCATAGGTTTCGCCTACAACCGGGTAGGTGTACCACCAGTCTTCGCCTTTGTACCAGTCTGTATCCACATACCATTTCAGGACGGCATCCCTGACAACTCCAACACTGTTCGTGTTGGTAATCATTACCGGAGTTTCTAAAAACCCGGATTCGGTAACCCAGGTAGTACCGGTCATTTCTCCATTGCCATTGAGGCTGTACCAGTTCGCATACACCGGACTGAATTTTTTAGCCCTTCCCCTTGGGAAAATTGCGGTTACACCTGTTCGTACCGGCCCTTTACCCAGGGTATTTGTACCTTCCCCGGACAGGATTGTACTATAGCCAACCTCTAAGCCCTCGACGTCCGTAATGGCATTAAATTCCCCTGTTTCCCCTTCGAATGGAACGCCCAGGTCCCGCGCCCTTGGTTTCTGGCCAAAGCCATATGTAGCTACAAGAAGAAGGGCGAAAAGGATGTGTATTTTGTTCATTACGAGTGGATTTTTAGTTGAGGTTTGAAGCGAGGAAGATTGGAAATGCTATTTCCCCATTTTGCCTTACCGCATTTCTGAAAGTACGTTTATTTCCCCATGTTTTCAACTTTAAAAATGGCATTTTGTTTAAATCATAGAAGCCTAACTCATTGGTGTTCATGTGCAACTTTTCAGCTCCTGCCATACCTCTTTATACAAACTCCTGAAAAATCCTTCGCTTTTTTTACAAAGATTTTGACTACGGATCCCCTGAGCAATGGGGCGTCTGGCATATCTGCATGCGATTGAAGGCGGATCCGGTGGTTTTCACGCTTCAGGACTGCGTATATTTCGTCCATGTGAATTCGCTAAATCCGACGTGTTTATGGTACCAGGCTGCGTTCCGTTCAATGTTTGGGGAAGGAAGAACAGGCGCAATATGTAAGAATTCCGATTTCATGAACAAATACCAACAAATTCATGAAATCTGTGGTTTTCTTCATAGTACCAGATTAGTTGTTGGCCTCGTAAGTTTTTGAAGAATCTGCGAGTAGCCCGCGCAGCTCGTCTAATTCTTTCTGGGATAAGTGTCGCCATTTTCCAATTGAAACATCCAGATTAATATTCATAATCCGGTAGCGCTCCAATTGACGGACTTCGTTCCCCAGGTATTCACACATGCGCCGAATTTGCCGGTTCAGGCCCTGGGTAAGGATTATGCGAAACCGATATGTGTCTATCTGTTCCACAAAACACTTTCGGGTCACCGTGTCCAGAATGGGAACACCATTGCTCATTTTCTGCACAAAGGACTTTGTAACCGGGCGTTTGACCGTTACCAGGTATTCCTTTTCGTGATTGTTGCGGGCGCGAAGGATTTTATTTACGATATCCCCGTCGTTGGTCAGCAGAATCAATCCCTGACTGTCTTTATCCAGCCGGCCAATAGGAAAAATGCGCTCAGGGTAGTTTATATAGTCAATGATGTTATTTTTCTCCCGGCGGGTATCTGTGGTACAAACAATTCCCCGTGGTTTATTAAATGCCAGATAAACGGGTTTGGTTTCCGTACCGCCAATCAGTTTGCCGTTTAATCGAATTTCGTCTTCGGGGGAAACCTTGCTTCCCATTTCGGCAACCACACCATTTATCGTCACTCGCCCTTGCTCGATAAGCTTGTCGGCTGCTCTTCGGGAACAGACCCCGATTTCACTAAAGTATTTATTGATACGGACCAATTTTTTATCTTCCACGGCGTATTGAATTCTGTATTACTTTGGCAACCTGTTCTTGACCAATGCGATCTGACCCATATGATTTGCGGAGTGTTCCATAACATGATACCACACATAATGGTTGTTTATCCCCTCCTCTATATTCGCATCAAACCAGGCATCATCTTTGGCCCTAAGGCCTTCAAGGGTTTTTATTCGAACCTCATTCCATAGTTCAAGATAGTATTCAATCGGCTTACCCTTTAGTTGTTCCCTTGTTTTTTCGTTCATTTCTCCGGCAATCATCCAAAAGGCTGCTTCTTCATCGGTCCAGGCACGTCCTTCCAATGTCTGAACCTGGTAGTAGGCCTCGTTGGCTGCAAGGTGCATGATGAGTGCTCCAATGCTATTGGCGTCTGCGTCGAATAAGTAATCGGTTTCTGCCTGGGTCAGATCCCGGGTCATTTCTTCGATTCTGCCTTTTAAATCTTCAAGCATGGCCACCATAGTGCCTATCTGAGGGGTGTAACCGGCCTCTGGCCGCAGTTCATTTTGCCCGTGCGATGCTGATAGTGAAACAAGGCATATCAGCAGGAAAATTCCTGTTTTAATGTTTTTCATTCAGTGCTGTTTAAAGGTATCGGTTCTCTGAATATAGTCTTCCTTTTGATCCAGTTCAGAAAAGGGGAATATAATGATTCCTGTGAGTAGTCCTGCCCATCTTAACTTTTGATTGTGTAATCTGCATTTTCCGGCATCTCCGCCCTTTGTGATTCAGGCCGCTTACAAAGGGATGTTTAAGGCATGTATGTTATACGCCCTTGGGTTTAAGGGAGGTTTCTTTTTAAAGGAAGTACTAATTTTGGGATGGATTTCCGCCAAAGCTAGGGGGGATAATAAACTGCTATAAAGCCCGGGTATATTCAATGTGTTGGCCCCATCCACTTTTACATCCAAAAGGTTGCTGGAAATCTGATGAATAAATTATGTCCTGACTAAAAAATTACCTCCCTATTTTTTGAAAACAACTTTCTCACTGACAACGTTTTTAAATTTCATGACAGCTATATAATACCCCGTAGGAAGGAATCCCATGTTGATCCTGTCACTATTGCCTTTTATCTCCTGTTGCAGGATCATATTTCCATTCATAGAGAAGAGCGTCAAAACACCAGAATCCTCCTGTTGTGGTTCTGAGGCTGTAATTACCATTTCCTCTTCAATCGGGTTTGGAAAAATACGAATGCTGTTGTCCTGATTTTTATAAGATGCGATTTGAATTGGCGTTCTTGCAGCTTGAGAATCCGATTTAGCCGCCCAAATAATTGCTTGGGAAATCATTGTCCTAAAATTAGAATTGTCCGTATAATCCGAAGCATTGTGTCCGAGTGCTGTATAAAAGGAATGGCCACCATCGTAATTCTTGAACCAGGTAATGGGTCTTGAGGCATCATAATTATTAGATCCCGTGGAACGGACATTCAATAATATAGTGTTACCCGGAAAGAGATAACCTCCGTTATCCTGCCAGTAATAATATTCCTCGTCTTTATTCCAGGTTGCACCCAAATGTGCTACTGTAGGGTGAGTCCCGACCACATCCATTGTGGCATTGGTGTTGTTCGCTGTATGTTTGATACCGCCTTGAACGATACCTCCTACCAGTTCGTTATACCAGGGCCAGGTTCCATCTCTATAAGTGTCAGTGGCTGCATGGATCCCCACAAAACCTCCACCATTCCGAATAAAGGTTTCAAAAGCTTCTTGTTCTGTGGAAGTTAGCAATCCGTTGCCACTAGTGTTAAGCCAAACCACTACATCAATTCCGGACAGATCTGTGTTGTTGAAAATTGCGCTATTCTGGGACTCGATAAGCGTCCAACCCAATGTTGAAGCGAAATCATTAAACATTTCTATTCCGGCTGGGATAGAGGTGTGTCTGAATTCATTGGTTTCGTGATAGACCAGGACGTTGAGCGCATCGGGATTGGCGATCTCCGGTTCTATTTGTATCGAGAGCGTTGTACTTTTTGGACAACAAGTCCCGTTTTCCCCGCCGTTAGCAACTATTAATCGGTCGCCAAAGACTTTAGCCGCCGGTGCCAATAGATTCGAGGGTAGTTCACATAATTCAGTCCATTGGTCAGTAATAGGGTCGTATTGGGTGACATCATCAAAAAAGAAGCCTCCCCGGCGACCCCCCACGATAATAATCTTATTATTATGCACCAATGTACCCGGCTCAAAATGCGACCGTGCTGAAGGCAGACTCGCCTTTCGGGTCCAGGTGTCGGTTATGGGGTTGTATTGATCCATAAAAGCTTGATCCTGTACACCATTATCGTGGCCATACTGTCCACCGATAGCGTAAATCATGCCATTAACAGCCGCAGCACTTAAGTGGTTCCTAGGATTAGGCATAGGGGCTGCCGCTACCCATCCTGCCCCCTGATTATTTACATCGAGAATATAATGTTCGCCTACATCAGTTACTCTGTCCGGGAGTAAGCCTCCGAAGAAATGGATCTTCCCATTGCTATAAGCAGCCGTCCCTGAACCCCTTGGATTGGGAAGGGGAGGGCCTTCAGACCAGCTGTCCGTAATAGTATTATATACCTGGACTTTGTTCGTGGCCACACCGGGATGGTTTCCAGCGAATCCTGCAAGTATCCAAATTTCATCACCAACGCCAACGGCTCCCATATGGGTAACAGCTGTTGGCATCGGAGCCCCTACGGACCAACTATTTGTGATTGGGTCGTAGATCTCGGTCTCAGCAGTTATTTTTAAACCTGACAAAAAGCCGGCGAGCACATAGAGTTTGTTATTTAGTTTTACGCTTTGTGCCTCAACCTTGCTAAGGTTTGAGGATGCCAATTGGTCCCACTGGCAGGGATCTGTTGGGATAATCACTTCACCATCCCCAAATATCTCAATTGCCGAAACTTTTGGTTGGTTTACCGAAGCCGAAAAATCAATAGTGAGTTCTCCGTCTGTAACAGTTGTCTCGAAAGACCTGGTTACAGCCGTCATAGGGTCAACTAATTCGTTTAGATCAAAGTCAGCAAGTACGGGTTGACCTTCAATGGAGACGTCAAAAACGCGTTTTCCTGTTCCCCCTTCACCTCCACCGGTAGCACCCCAATATATTTCAGCAAAATGCAGGACTACCCGATAATTACCTGTGGTGACAGGGATATTATAGCTAAAAGATCCCAAGTTACTGGTAGTGCTTCTTTCGCTGAGGTAAATCGCATCCTGCTGGGTATCAAGGATATCGGTGATACTGTTATTTACGAAAGATTTACCATTACCTTTAAATAGGTCATCGGCAAGGTATTCTGTTTCACCAAAGCTGACATTGCCACCACCACTATTAATGCGGAGCAATGCCGGGAAGGGTTCGTCATCAGGGACAACGGTGAACTGTAAACTCAGTGTACTCAATATATTCCCTGCTCCATTGCTTTCATCATAGGCAATTGCCGAGATGGTGTAGGACCCTGTCGGAAAAGGAACGCCGTTATACCCACCTTCCAAAGTATTGCCAAAGAGGGCATATGGAGCTGATCCTTCTATCTGATTTTGTGAAACAGGACCAGTAAGTTCGATGCCCACACTCCCAATTCCCGAAGGCGAAGCATTGGCTCGTATGCTTAAATCGATACCCTGGGTAACAGATACCGGGATTTCCAACCCTTCACTAAGTTCTAAAAGGTCGCTATTTGAAGTAGCATCAATAAGCGTAAAACTTGTTATTTCTGTTTCAACACTCTCCTCTACAGTGATTTCTATGGTAGTTTGATTTTCCAACCCTTCTTGATCGGTAACGGTCAGGGTTGCTGTAAAGATTCCTGCTGTGGTATAGGTATGGGAAGGGTTGGCAACACTTGCGCCATTGCCATCTCCGAAGTCCCAGGCGTAGGTATCAATACCGGAGTCGTCGGTGGAATTACTTCCTGTAAAACTCACATCCAAGGGCACATCGCCATTCAGAGGAGTAGCAGAAGCTATAGCAGCGGGAGGCAGATTACCGCCGCCTCCGCCAGGGACAATGGAGAACTGAATGCTGGTGACACCGATAATGTTTCCGGCTCCGTAGCGCCCGTCGTAGGCTGTTGCGGTGAGGGTATAACTACCTTCAGGAAA
>NZ_JAUDUY010000006.1 GCF_030380815.1 Robiginitalea aurantiaca
CACTTTGGTCTTGAACTTCGAGGTAAATTTTCTTCGTGTCATTTACAGTAAATTTAATCATTAAACTTACTGCCCTAATTTTTGGGGTATCTACAACCACAACTACTAGAATATCTTATGTATAATCGGGTCTTCTCTTTAAATAAATCCAGGAGATCTGATAGATTTAAGCTGTTGTAGTGAGAAACTTCATTATTATAATCAATAAATGCTGCATCATTATCTGAATTGCTATAAGAATTGTAGGTATATATTTTATCAGTATTATCAAATGTAATTTCGATTGCGGCTGAACCGCAACCTGTGTAACCAATATTAGTTAAGTAAATATTTGGCGTACTTGATTCAAATAAATTAATCACTAAGGTGGGTCTGTTATAGGGCCACTCACTTCCTTTACCAATCACCATTGCGCTCCTATATTTTCCATCAAACTTATTATCTCCTGAACTTGAAGTCCATTGACCAAAAGCCATTACTGGAATAATTAGAATGGTAAAAAACAATACTATTTTCTTCATTCTTTAAATCGGCATTTTAATACTTGGCTAAAATACAGACAACAAAATGTTATAACTATGACACATGTTAGCTCTGAGATTATATGCGCTTTCTTGTTTATGTCTCTGACAATTATCATAGCAACTTAATACGCGATCAAGCATCTTTGATGATTCTAATTAACAATAAGACATATATGGAGCAAAGAGGTTCAAAGGAAAGATCCGTAAATGATCTTGTTTCAACAAACCAAGTAAAGAAATCAAAAAGGCAAGAATACTTTGAAAGTCAAAGAGTAAACTGGTCTGACAGAGACATACAGATGGAAATAATCTATCAGCAAAAGTTACAACTAGAAATGATGGATAGAGTAAGGAGCAACACCAATAAAATGGTTTGGTGGCTAATCGCAATTCCAATTATCCTGGTATTATTTGTTTTCTTTATATCCATCTTGGGGGTAGCCATTGTATAATCATAAAGAAATCATAGAATGAAGAGATTTCTATTTTTAATAGTTCTACTTACCACACTAACTACTGCAGCACAGAATAATTATTTAAGTGATGAGGCTTTGGATATTAAAAAAAATAGTCCTAACCTTTTCTCGTGTATATCACACAATGTGGATCATATAATGCCCGAGATAAATCGACAAGCAATTTCGTATAAGTGGATAGAAGAAGTTGCAGATGCATACAACTATGATACACAGGCTCAGCTGATCATCGTAAGAGCAATAAGAAATTCTGCCAAGTACGAAAAATTTGATCCTGTGCCAGGCTGCGAGGTTGATTGGTACATGGCATACGAACTGATCAAAGATGAATTAAGCATTGATTAAAAATACCTTAAACTCATACAAACAGGGAAGAATCTAATTTGGATCAGTAACTGGAGGCGTATTCTGACCATTATCTTCTTTTTCGTAATTTGAGCAAGTAACCAACCAAACTATGCTCCGCTTCTTCCGCCAAATACGACAACGACTCCTTACTGATAATAAATTCAGTAAATACCTGCTGTATGCCATTGGGGAGATAATGTTGGTAGTGATTGGGATTTTGATTGCCTTGCAGGTGGATAATTGGAATGAAGAAAGGCAGGAGCGTATTGCCGAATTAAACTTCCTGTCCAGACTTCGTGAAGACTTGAAAGTTGATAATGCGTACTTCAGAAAACGGATTGAAGAAGCAAACTCCTCCGAGGCGGCAGGCAAAATATTTCTGAAGAAGCTTTTTGAAAAGCAGCAATCTCTGGAGGAAGCTGTTTCTCTATGGGATTTATTTCGAGAATTTCACAGTTCAGAGATGCTGACCATACAAAATTCGACCTACTCCGAAATGCTTTATGCCGGCAGACTGGAATTAATCACCGATCGCGAATTAAAATCGTTACTACTGGAATATTACAGAGAGTGCGAAAAGGCTGCAAAGCATACCACTGAATTTAATGCTTTCACGGTAGGTGAAATGAGTAATATGGTTGATCAGGCTCCAGGCCTTTATGTAATGCCAACTTACTTAAAGAATACCGACCTGGAATTTGAAGAAGAGTACGGATACCTAAACGATCCTTCTTCTGATGCTTTTAAGAAAATTGTGCATACCGCAGAGATGTACATCTCAAAGCATCATTTTTTAAATGATCTGTATTTCAAGGAGTTGGAAGCACTTTCTACTGATCTAATTACACGGCTTGAAAAGGTGGAGTAATGCTTCTACACACTATTCTCCAAACCTACTACCAAACCCCATGACACTAAGAATCTGCCTCCTCTTTTTTCTGCTATGTTCCACCGCTTGTCGCCCAACAACTACAAAGGAACAAGACACTCTTCAAGGCAAAGTAGTAGGCATAGCTGACGGAGATACTTTCACCCTACTGCTGGATAATAAAACCACCGTCAAAGTCAGATTAGCAAGCATTGATTGTCCTGAACGTAAACAGCCTTATTCAGCAGTTGCCACCAAGTTCATTTCCGATGCGATATTCAGCCGTCAGGTAAGCGTTGTAGTGGATTCTAAGGACAGGTATGGACGTTCTATTGGTTGGGTGTACTATGATGACAAATGCCTTAATGAAGAGCTTCTAAAGGCTGGATTAGCCTGGCATTTCAGAAGGTATTCCAAGGATGAGAGACTGCAAGCAATGGAGGATAAGGCTAGAGCTAATAAGATTGGTCTTTGGCAGGATAGTAAGCCAATTCCACCCTGGGATTGGAGAAGAGGCGTGAGGGATTAGGCTAGGTGTTTACTTAGAAGTTGACTACTACAAAACCTATCTGACGATCTGGAGCATTATCGTCAGAGTTCCAGCTGTATCCTAAGGCCGTCTTTCGTGCAGATTCCAGAAGGCATGAACTGTTATTGGTAGTTCCTCGCACTCCTGGCGTTACTTTGATGACTTTGCCTGAGCGGTCTACTTCAATTTGAACTACTACTCTACCCTCTTCATTACATTCCTGTCGGACAGCTTCTTTGCTGGCCAAGCTGCGACCGCTCAGTCCGTAACTCCCCGAACCAGAACCGCTTCCTGGGCTTCCATAGTAAGTACTTACATACGGGTCTACTAAAGAACTATTGGACTCTTCCACAGAACCATAAGACTCTTTCATTTCCATTTGCTTACTTCTGTACGACTTATCGAAAAAAGCTGTGATTATTTTGTCTGTTTGTGCATCCTTATTTGACGCTGAATAATTCTTCTCTACAAGATATTTTAGTGTATAACGCACTCTAAGTAGATTACTTCCTTTAAGTTGATTTAATTGTTCGTTCGTAAAAAAATAGACTGCTCTAGCGCGACCATCTACAATTTCGGATAATTCAACCTCATCACACGAAATGACATTGCCGTTACTTAGGTATATGATCAATTTACCACCGAACTCACCTAAATCGACCTTCCTATCAAGAGTAATTAGTCCATTGTTTTCCGCTTTTGCAAATGAAATATTCAGATCCTCTTCACCCGAAGAGTTGGATGACAGAATGATAGTTTCGGTACTAGGGAAACTATTCTCACCAATAAAGAAGAGATTCTGTCCATTTGTGGAAAGCGCAACGAAGAATGCTACAAATAGAATTTTCAGACTTTTATTCATATTTACTAATTTATAATCTGACCATCATTGTCTAACACTACTAAAGACCTTCTCCGTTTGCTTTGTTCAATTTATTATCATAGAACATTAAGATGCGATATTCACCATAATCCTCGTTAATCATAAACCAAACATTCTTATTCAAGGTATTCAACTCAACTTGCATCCTTTCCAGAATTAAATCATTAGCTTTTTCATAATCCTCTTCATTATTTCCTTCTTTCGCAATTAACTTATCAATTTCATAGGTTAAAGAATCAGATTTTATTGCTTTTTGTAAGAATGAAGCTTGATATTGTTTATTGTTAACACTCATTTCATATTGAATGTCCTCGTCTTTAGGAATTATGAATTTCGAAATTAATGAGTCAGATGGGGTTGAATACCTTTTGTTATTCAAAAATTGTTGAATTAGTTTATTGAATCTGATTTTAATATTTGTTTCATCTGTGGGATATTTATCTTGAACAGCAATTCGCCAAACCTTATTATTGTTCGTTATAATGAAAATATTAACATCATGTCCATTAAATTCACCATCCAAAATATCTCTAACTTCACTGTTATTTGTAAATCCTCTCGATTTCAATTTCTCAATCATTTCGGGCTTATAGCCATCAACAGGAATATCAAGAAATTTTGTTACATCTTCTTGGGCATATGATGCTACTGGAAATATTAGCAACATTAAAATCCACACTATTTGTTTCAAATTTTTATCCATTTCTTTTAGTCTTAATTGGCCTATTCTTTTCTAAATTTTAGTTTATCCGATTTACATGAAAAATGCCGTTAATAGAATTTTTGGACTTCTTTTCATGCTTACTTAATATTTCAGCGGGCAAACATAGATCAAAACGCAATATTGAAAAGTGACAATAGTCATATTTAACATATTTTAAGAGCTTGATATACTGATACATACGGTGAAATACAGAGTTCTTAGATTAAGTGAAGTCAGAGATAATAAATTATTGGTGGGGCCTTAACAATATAAACCTTTGTGGGTTCAGACTACAGATAAAAAAAGAGTCTATTTGTACGGATCATTCTGACTTGGCCTCCATATAATGCTTCCTAGCAAGTGAGTAATAATCAAAGCTAATGAGATCCGCCTTAGACTTTTTGCCTTCTTTTAATAATTTAAGAATTGACGAAGCCAGTCTATTAATTATCATAGTTTCCGACGGAAAATCATTAACGCCTTCTGGTCGCTCAAGAGGTTGTTGTGTAATATTGAAACCTATCGAATAATCTTTTTCTATATAGTATAATTCTGGTCTCATATTGGACTGCTTAAAATGTAATTTTAAAAAGTAAACATCATTCAGAAAATCCACTTCAATATAATCGAGATACTTGGCAACAAACGTTTGTTTTTCTTCAAACGTAAGTTTCTTCGCCATACTCTTTAGGTCTCGTTTTATCTGTCTCCTATCTTTATCAATGGACACCACGCTTTTCAATTCCTCTTCGGCTTTACTGAGACGTTCCTTAACCTCCTTTTGCTTCTTATCTAAATCTGCCTTGTCCTGTTCGTATTCAGATTTAGTAAAGACACCTTGTACAAGAAATTTCCGCAACTCCTGACGGTCTTTATCTATCTGGCCAAGGTCTTTATTGAGCTTCTTAATTTTCTTCTTTAGAACCGTCAAATTTGATTTGTCGCTGATGTCCTCGAAATAGTCCTCAATGTGCTTTTCAAACTCACCAGAACGGAAGAATTTCAGCCAAACAAATTCCTCAATAAATGGTCTATTAATTGAACGATTACCACAATTTTCTTTGGGGTAACGCTTACTCGTACACATATAGAAATTATCGCTCTTATTCACTCTGCCATGATAGTTTCTTCCACACCTTCCACAAACAAGCATACCACGCATGAGGTGATTATATCTCTTGGCATTACCATGTGTAGTGTTCCTATTATTCTTTATGTTATCATTCACTTTCTGCCAGTAATTAGACTCAAATATGGCAGGAGCTTCGTAGGTTTCACCAGAGAATTTCCGCTCTCCTTTATAAAGTGGATTTTTAACTATATCCAATACCGTTTTCTCTCTCCATTTCAGCTCTGAAATGTTTTTATATTTATATGTTTTTCTAACATTGTCAAATGCCCTATAAGCGGTCTTTCCACTCTTCTCTGCGATCTTTTGGTATCGAGTAGGTATTTCTTCGTCGTTTAAAATTTCAGCGATCTTACGGAATCCTTTGCCTTCCAAAGAGAGTTTGTAAATCCGCTTTACTACTTCTGACTCCTCAGGATCAATAACCATGTAGCCAGCTTCGTCTTTAGTATAGCCATAGGGCATAACTCCTCTGGTTTTACCTTGTCCCACGATCTTTCTTAATGAGTGTGCAATCTTCTCACTCGTCTGATCTATATAGAACTCATTGACACTAGTAACGATGCTATGAATCATCTTCTCTTGTGGACTACTCCAATCAAATTCTTTACCATTGAAGTAGATTTTTATTTCCTCCTTTCCTGCCTTTTTGTGTTTTGCGGAACGAGAAGCAATTAGGAAAAGAAATGTTTCTTTTGTTCGTGAACTACGGTATAACCTGGAATCGTCATACGCCCAGACCGCAGTAAGCTCAGAATCTCTTTTGTCCAGATCTTGAATCATCCTTTGAAATTCTGGTCTATCTTCAATCTCAGCACCACCAGAAACGCCTATATCTTCATAGACTTTTGCTTTTAAGCCTAATTTTTCGGCAAACTGCTCACCATGTTCTCGCTGAACCTCAGTTGAAACCTCATTGGATCGGTCTACGCTAATTCTAACATATACTGCAAGCATAATTTATTTGTTTTAAGGCAATTTAAAGCCCCTCTAATGATCTATCTCTTTTCTTTATCATAATGCCAAGGAATGGCAAATAAAGTCGCCTAAAAGGTTTGCTATGGCTTGGTGTTTCTGTCGGTTGAAAAACGTTAATAACTCCGTTTCTAACAAGCTGAACATTTGGCGATCTTTATATCATGTAAGGTAATGAAAATATTAATGTACCCACAGATATACCTATAAGACATCTGAAATCGAATGATGGGGACTACGGAAGGGACGCAACCGCATCAGACCCGGTCGATGTGTACCCCCTGCCACACTGTGTATTTTTGTGGTTTCCAGCGCTTCCTCCACATTCATCGGCGGCAGGATTCCGGGCAATCGCCGGGCAAGCATCGTCTTACCCGACCCTGGGGGACCAATCAAAATCAGGTTATGCCCCCCGGAGGCCGCAATTTCCATACAGCGCTTAACCGTTTCCTGTCCGCGGACATCACTGAAATCCGGAATAGCCTTCGCTGATCCCCCATTATCTTGGCGGTCTGTATCTTTTTGGGGCGCCAGCTCAAGGGTACCCCTAAAAAATTCAATCACCTGGAGGAGGCTTTCGGCCCCCCGAACGTCCAGATCCTGGACGACTCCGGCCTCTGGGGTGTTACTTATGGGAAGTACGATTCCCTTCAACCCGGCTTTCCGGGCCGCCAGGGCGATGGGCAGGGCTCCTTTGATCGGTTGCAGGTTTCCGTCGAGTGAAAGTTCCCCCATAATCATATATTCGGGCAGGAGATCGGATACCAATTGACCTGAGGCCTCCAAAATACCGAGAGCCAGTGGGAGATCATAGGAAGCCCCTTCCTTTCTCAGGTCGGCTGGGGCGAGATTGATGATAATCTTCTTCCCCGGAATGCGATATCCAATATGCTGCAGGGCTGAAGCAATGCGATAGTTGCTCTCCCTTATTGCGTTATCCGGGAGGCCAACCAGATGATACCCCACCCCTTTATCGATGTTTACCTCAATGGTTACGGGAACTGCTTCAATTCCATAAAGTGCGCTGCCGTAGATTTTCGATAGCATGAATTTGTTTCGGTTGGACAGTATACTGCCCTGGGGTGAAATTACCTTGCAGTTTCTGCCTTCACCTCTTGAGCCCGTAGCAGGTATTATAGTTATCATAAAATACTATATCACAGCGCATTGAGCCCTTTATGATGTTTTAGAAGCGATAGCTCCTACGGTCAAAAGTTGTAAACATTGGTCGTTTACTATGGACTTCAAAAAGCCATCTTCCGAGTAATGCTTACCGCCCCCGGCTTACCTGGAAAATTCCCCAAATCCGTAATTGAATATCGCGTGAAGGTTATTCGGAGGCCACCACAAACGTGGTATGCAAAGAAATCGGCTTTCCAAAGGTGGTAAACCCTTCCAGTCGCACCTCATAAGTACCTGGCACGGAGGAAGTTAAAAAAGAATAGGTTTGAGCTACCCCATTTAAGGCAAGGGTAGGTTCCCAAAGCAATTGATACCTAAAATCCGGTATATTCTCTGAAGGAGTTGCCTGTCGAAAATAATTTTTACGCGGACTGGTCGGAAGAAAAGAAAAACGGGAACCATAGGCTGAATCCCAATTCTCCAGATAGGCATTATCGATGGTTTCAATCGCTACCAGACCCTGATAATTCTGTCCTCCCAGCTGATATTTGTTACGAAGCACTTTTATGGTTTTGATCTTTCGGGCATCATAGCCAAGAAGTGCTTTGTGATTCGGCACGAGTATCCCATCAACTACGACCAAAGGAGGGTCTGTGGTGTAATACGTTCCTTCGCGGGACATAGGCTCCCGGACATAAAACGTATCGGTTCCGTCATCATCCTTTTTGATCCATACATACTCTATGTATTCGATAATGGTTTCCCTGAGGGTCTTGAATCGCGTGTAATCCTCCAGTTCATAGACCTGCGGCAATTCGCCTTCAAAAGGATCAGAAGTTCTATTAAAAATCAGGGTGTCCGGCTTAACTTCGAAGTAGTTGTTTTCGATCTGATTGTGAATACTCCTGTTCCGGATCACTTCCGCCATATCCCGTTTGAGTTCAAACTGAAAGAAATCTGAAAGTTCACCCTCAAATTTATAGGGGGAATACCATTCAAATTGCACATCGGCCTCCTCGAGCCCTGGTGACAATACCTCCGCCATTCCCGTCCTTTCATTATAGGCCCGGGTCAGATAGGTATAAAACTTACCCTCCTCATCGGTACGGACTTTTTTCACTTGAAAATCCGATCCCGGAAGCGATACCGCTATAGTCCGATCGGGTAGCGCTTCTCCTGCCGGGCTTGAGATACGGCCCGAGATCAGTTCTCCCCGCTGTTCGGGAACCGCGAGGATGTCATTAACGCCCTGGGGTATGCGTTTGAGAAGCCCGGCGTAGGCATTCCCGTATTTCTCTGCGGTTACCGGCCCGGGCCCCGGGAGCTCATCTGTTTTGCGGACCGAAAGGGAATACGTCCCATAGCCGCGAGCCCCTCTGAAATTCTTTATCCGCAGCGTGACGGCTTCTCCCATTGCATAGGACGGTTTATCGACTTCCAAACCCAGATCCCGGGACCCGGTGCCCGAATCCCTGGCAGTGACCTCAGAACTTTCAACGTTTGTTCGCTCCCTGTTATCCCCCGGGTTCAGAAACACATTCTGATCTGCCCGATATGGATTGATAAATGTGAGGTCAGAAAGAAAATATTGTGAAATACCTGCATTTTTCATCCAATGGGTATAAGCGACCAGCTTATAATTTCCTGAGGGCATATCTGTAGGGAAGAAATAATCCCCATAACCCCTGCCATCTTCCACATCGATTTTTTTTGTGAACATCACCGCATTGTCCTCATTGAGGAGTTGCACATAAGCCACTTCACTCAATTCGCTGAGCTTATAGGTTTGGGTATTAAAACAATAGGTGCTGTAATACAGGTATTCCCCTGGCATGAATACATTACCAGAAGTGTGCATGTATATAGCTTCCATGGGCGTTTCACGCAAGAGTGCTAATTCCTGTTCACTGGATATACGCACCTGGGCACTTAGAATAAGGCTGGTAAACAGGGTAAGACAAAGACTGATATTTTTGAGGTATGTATTCATATTGTTTATTCAATCCAAAATTCAGGTACTATATTACTCCCCAACACCGTACAATCTCCGCATTCCCTTTTTACATAGGCATAGGTCCCCGGACAGGTACCCAAACCTTCATCATTAGGTGAAATATATGCAATAAGCCCCAGGTTTACGAGTTCTACAATAGACTGTGGACAAGTGCTAGGGGGCATTGGTGCGCAGAATGAAGGATGGGCTTCCGGAGAAGAGGTGGGAACGCAATTTGTAATATACGGAGGCTGCTCCAACTCCGGAAAAATATCTTCGAAATTAAAAAAGAGACGCGCTTCCTGAACAGACGTTACTTCAAAAAAGCCGATAACCGGGGCCTCATCCCGATTTACGGCTTGAATATTACCCGTAAGAAATCCAGGTTGTACGCTGTTAAAAACAGATTCTGTTGCTGAAAAATCATTCAGGCTCTGAAAATATGAGAATGCCTCAGCAGATTGAACAAATTGCCTGACCAGTATGCTGTACCTGTGGCGAATCATAAAATCGGTAGCCCCAAGAAAGCGCACAGGATACTTCAGTATTGCAGGATCGGCGAGCGTGGTTACATCATTTTGTAAAACACGGGTCGAGGGAACCGTCTTATAACAGGTTTGTTGCTCTTCGGTCCTGGGAACAATCTCAAGGTTGTACTGTATGGGGACGGGACACGGATCGTAATCGGTAAGCAAAAAGTCCCGTGGTGTCCATTCCGGGGCGATTACTTTATAGGTTTCCTCATATTCGTACCTATAGTATTGAGCGTCATTGGTTTGGGGTGTCCCATCCAAATACACGAATACCCCATCAGTTCCAATCGAATTTCGATCCCGTTCCGCATAGAGGTTATCAATACTTGCAATTCCGGGCAGTTTTTCAGGGGTTGAACGGTACATTGTGCCCTCCGGAGTGGTAATCATAAGCTCATAAGTCCGATCCGGCACTATAGCAAACTGCTGGGTAGAACTATACACCCCATCCCCCGTATGTGAGAAAGTATAGGCTTCACCCACATCTGTGAGAATGGAAACCTCTGCCCTTGTTTCAACAGGTACACTATCGGTTTCAAACCCAAAACTCCGGGTCAGGCGCACTTGCTGGGTCTTCATTTCATCAGTCAGGGAAGCTTCAATCACAAGCAATGAAGGCGTATCCTGCTCTTCCAGATCCACGGATTCCACACAGGAGATAAAAAGAGACTGAAAAATTGATAACATAAAGGCAGTGGTCGACACGCTTACAAGGGGAAATCTGCGAAAGCAGGTACCCGATTGACGCCTTAAAAGGTGCTTAATACTATGTTTAAAATTCGATTTCATTCGATCCAAAATTCAGGAATTTCTGTACTTCCAACGGCCGTACAATCCACACATGACAGCGGTTTGGTCAGGTATGGCGCTGCACCACCGAGGCGACCTTCACGTTCAATATAATCCTCAAAATCTTCATTCTCTGCATGGTAGGCAATCAGGTTCGCCTGAATCGCATCTAAAAGCGGGGATCCGGTAACCCCATCGAGGACCCCGTCCGGACCGATGTGGAAGCCTTCGGGATAAAGTGGTGGCGCACCGGTGGCGCAATTCGTGAGATAGGGGGGTAAATCCTCGCCGGGGAATAAATCTTCATAGGAAAAGAACACCCGCTGCTCACTGTATGAACTCAGTTCAAAGTATCCTACCACCATACCGCCATCAGCCGCCCGCATGTTCCCTTCCAGAAAACCAGGCTGAATGGTATTAAAAATGCTCTCTGAACTCGAAAAATCTTCGAGGGTACTATAAAAAGAATGGGCCTCAGGACTTTGATGAAACTGACGGACCAAAATGCTGTATCTATGCGCAATTATATAGTTATCCTTTCCGATAAACCGAATTGGAAAATTAACAATCCTATTTTCTCCCAAATTGGCGGTATTGGCCAAGATAATATCCGTTGATTCATTGGTCGCATAGCAGATACTGACGTCAACTGCTCGGGGCTCAACGGCAACTCCCCAACCATCTCCATCATCAAAGGTATAGTCCACTTCACCCCACTCAAAGGGATTGTAAAAAGGAGGTACAACCTTATACGTCTCTTCATACGCATAGCGATAGGCGCCCGAGTTTTCTGACCTGCCCTGATTGCTGACTAAAACACTCACCCCCTCCTGCTGCAATCCGTTAATGTCCCGCACTATTTTAACTTCGGATATCGGTATCTGATCCGGCATGCGCTCAAAACTCGAGTAGTACTCCCTTCCGTCGGTTGTCCGGACCGCAAGACGATACCGCGAACCTCCTGTAAGTCCGAGGACCTGGCTTGAACGATATTCCCCCGCTTCGTGTTCCTGAAACTCATACTGCGGTCCCGATTCCGATTCCAGGAAGACACTGGCTCCGGAAACCGTATAGAGTGTGTCTGTTCCAAAAGCGACCGTACGTGACAAAAACACCACTTGAGTGCTTTCATGATTCGTTATACGCGCATCGATCACCAAAATATTGCCCGAATCTGATGTTTCTGCTTCAAAGGAATCAATACATCCCATGAGACTGCCCATGGCGAAAATGGCAGTCAGCAAGTATCTTATGATATACGGCAACTTCATTATCGGGGTCAGAATTTGAAATTATATGTGATCGAAGGCACCGGGATCGCAAAAATGGAACTCTGCAATGCCTTAACCTCTCCATTCTCCGAAACAAAAAACAAGGAATAGGGGTTGTTCCTGCCCAACACGTTGTAAACCGATATGGTCCAGAAACTGTGGGCGAGTTTATTCTTCTTGTGATTTCCCTCAATGTTGATCCCTAAATCCAATCGGATATAATCGGGAATCCTAAAGGCATTCCGGTCGCTGTAGAAAACGTAATCCGAATTATTAAAATTAAATTGTCCGATGGGATAGGTAATGGGTCTTCCCGTCTGATAGGAGAAATTCATAGAGGCGCTGTAGCGCTTGGTAAACTTATAATTCGCAATCAGGCTGACGTCATGAGGCCGGTCGTAATTGGAAGGGAAAAATTCCCCGTCGTTGATCCGTTCCTCGGGGAATTGACTGTCGTATCGTATCAGGGATCTTGAATAGGTATAACCCAGCCACCCATTGAGCCTGCCCTGGGTTTTCTTAAGGAGGAACTCAACCCCGTATGCCTTTCCGTCCCCCTGAATCACTTCGGTTTCTATGGCGTCGTTGAGCAATATTTGGGCACCGGTCTTAAAGTCCAGGACATCCTGGGCCCATTTGTAGAATCCTTCAACGCTCAATTCCAGGGCACCCTCCTCCAAATTCCTGAAAAACCCCAGGGTGACCTGCTGGGAGGTCTGCGGCCGGATGTTTAAATCGCTCAGTTTCCAGGTATCGATCGGGGAAACCGTCGTGGTATTGGAAAGCGTGTGAATGTACTGATACATATTGCTAAAACCTGCCTTAACCGAAAATTCCGGAGTGATCAGATAGCGGGTGGAGAATCGCACTTCAGGACCTCCGTAGGTTTTGATCGTCTCTCCGCTTCCATAATTCAGGGTATCGATTACCGTGCCCTCATTCCGGGGCTGTCCCGGGGCATAGACTTTTTGTTCTGAAGGCCCGGTAGCGGCAAATACCGAGAGCCGAACCCCCGCATTAATACTCAGTCTGTCTGTCACATCCCAGTCGTCAGAGATAAACACGCCCCCTTCAATACCTTGTTCCCGGGCCAGTTCCTGAGGAACAACATCTGAGTTCGACCCTGCAGGATTGAGGGTCCCCGGACTTACCCGGTAAAACTTTCCTGCCAGGCCAAAGGTCAGGCGGTGTGATTCGTTGATGCGAAACCGGTTAAAGCCTTTCAGTTCCGTTTCCTCAACGGAATATCCCAGGTTAAAATTGGTATTGGAGTTGGCGTCGTACCCAATATCAAAGGCATAGCGGCTGTTTGCGAGGGAAAACGTAGCGTTGTTGCGTTCGCTGAACTTGTGGTCCCAAACCACTGATGCTGCCCGATTTGAATAGGTGAAGGTAGAATCTGCGGTCAGGCTGAACCGATCATTGCTATAGTACCCGGTAGCCTTCAGGCGGTTGTTTTCATTTAACCGATCCGTATAGGTGGCTACAACATCGTAAAAAGAGGCGGTACTGTTGGCCAACTGCTCATCGTCCAGGGCCCTGAGGACCCAATCCGAATAGGCACCCCGACCTCCAACAACAAGAGAAGATTTGCCCTTTCGCACCGGAAGCTCTAAAGCGAGATTTGCTGTAATGGGCCCAATAGAACCCTCCCCTTTGATCTTATCTGTACTTCCGTCCTTGGTTGAAATATCGAAAACAGAAGAAAGTCGCCCTCCGAATTCAACCGGGATCACGCCTTTATAGATTTCCACCTGCTGGGTCACGAACGGATTCAATGCCTGAAAAATGCCGAAAAAATGCGTTGGGTTATACACCACTGCCTCGTTGAGGAGAAACATATTCTGGTCCGTTCTCCCTCCCCTTACATTCAGGCCAACAGCGCCCTCACCTGCCCTTGAAATCCCCGGAAGGCTCGCAGCAACATCAAAAAGATTCCGCTCCCCGAGCACAAGGGGTATGTCCTTGCTCTCTTCAGCATTTATGATTTCAGTACCGGCTATGACGGCCTGCACATTGCGCTCTTGTTCCGCCTGGACAATGACCTCTTCCAGCTGTTCAACCCCTTCCTCGATAAACCAGTCAAAGGTTCCATTATTGTAGATGATGACCTGCTTCACGGTACTTTCCTTCCCTACCGATCGGGCTTCGAGAACATTGAGGCCGGCGGGTAAACGTAATTCATAATACCCGTTTTCGTCAGTGGCACTACCCGCCCCGTTTGTTCTGTCGAGAATAACGAGGTCTGCAATGGGTCGTCCACTTTCGCGTTCGCGTACATATCCTGAGAGCACAAATGTGCTACCCTGGGTGGAAGCGTCCTGTTTCCCAATCCGAACCGTTTCTACCTGAGCGGGCTTTGAAGCCAATTCTTCCTGATTAACAAAAACAGGGACCGGAGCCCTTCCGCTTCGTTCCGTTACAGGCTGTCCTGCGCCCGGAAGTGAATCCTGTGATCTTCCGAAAAACCCATTTGGCAAAGCATCGTAAATCTGATTATTCCTGTTGAGCACGAAAATCTGTTCATTGTAACGATAAAATGTAATAGGCGTCTCCTTAAGCACTTCGCTTAGAAAGGCTTCAGGTGTTATGTCCTCAAAATTTCCCGAAATTGTCTCATCTCCAAACCACTGCGGCAGAAAGTACAACTGATAGGAGGATTGCTGTTTAAATTTTTGCAGAACCTCAGGAATGGTCAGGTCTTCAAACTGTATTTGAATGCGCTCCGGGGTCTGCTGAGCATACACGCCGAAGGATAGCAAGCTTAAGAGAAGAAAGAAACGGAATTTAAGAAGCATATTTAGCAATGCATATAGACATTTGTCCGGAGAGCCGAAACTACCGGATTATGAGGTGATGGTCAGTTATTCATTAAAGCTAAATATAAGTATTGATTTAGAATTCGCTTTGATTTCCTGTTCATTGAGCAACATTTTGCGAAATTTTCCCTGAATGTACATTTCGGCCTGATCGTCGTAATGCGGACTGAAAGGATTCCCGGACTGGCCTGTTGGGAGAATGCTCATGCTTGCTTCAATATCAGAAAAATCGATGACCCTACGGGTGGAAGGCCCTGCGCTCACCTTGTAAAATCCTGATGCATTGTAGGGGAACATCAAATTATTGATAACCTCCCGGGTTCCGTTTACAGGGAACGGGCCCACATTGAAATATGACCTCAGCGATTCCATCCTTCCAAAAGGGTGGCTGAATTCTACTGAATGTACGTCTTTCCATCCCCAGTCTCCTTCATATCCCCCAAAATCTGTATGGATGGAGGCTACGGCAGACCTATAGGACGCCCGAATGATATCCTTTCGCGTCTCGCGGATTTCAGGAGTACGCACGTCATCCCACCAAACAGATGCTTCCTTCCGGCTCATGGGTGAAATCATGCGTTTGAGCAGATGGGTATTTAAAAGGGATTCAAATCCTTCTGCACCCAATTCATCTTCAAAAGTAGCCGAGAGAAATTCATAAACCCATCGGTGGAAAAGCACAGCTTCCTTGCTTTCCAGATCAGCTGTTCCATCCCAGTTTTTTAACGCAATTAGCATTTTTTCAGCCGCTGCTTCCAGGGGTTCACCTGATAAATCGGCTGCCAGAGCGGCCACAATTTCCGGGTTCACCGGAGAGGTAACGTCCGTGATCATTTCCATAACACCATCCCGGTCCCAGTCACTTCTGGGTTCAAGCAGGTTTTCGATCCTGCGCGCGCGGTTCTCCGGCAAATAATACCCCGGGATCATCCCGTACTGAACGCTGTCTGGCTGATTGTTCGCCGAATACACATAGCCCCAGGGCGGGTTGATTGACCTTGGGTTTCGCTCGAATGCCAGGGGTTCTGGTGGGGTTACCGTAGCCCCGTCCAGAAAGAGTTTTGTCGACAAACTATCCGGGTGTACCGAAAGTCTCGCAGCGCCCCACCAGGCTACATTACCCTCTGCATCCCCGTACATTACGTTCAGGCCCGGGGCGTGAATATCGGCTACCGCTTTCTCAAAGCTGTCCATATCCCGGGAATGACTGATTCCGTATAACGCCTGGAGCACATTGTTTTCACCCTGGGTATAAACCCACGACATACTAACGGGTGCCTCTGCCTTCAGGGATTCGAGGGCTTCATTGAGAACCGGTCCCCGATCGGTCTCCCGGTAACGGAAGGTTACAGGTTCCTGATCCTTTACGGGAATTTGTTTTTCCTTTTGCACAAAAGTCCCCAATCTGCCGGGTCGGAGATACCGTGTACTATCCCCGGGGTCCAGGGTCTCCGAATAAAAATCGATATCGTCATTTTCAAACATCGTCAGGCCGTACGCAATCAGACGGTCATGACCCAATAAGGGGTATGGGACTCCCGCCAGGTAATAGCCGTATTTTTCAAAGTCAGGAGTTACTATATGGGCCTCGTACCAGACAGAAGGCTGGGCGAAACCGATATGCGGATCATTTGCAAACAGGACCTTCCCACTTTTGGTCTTTTCGGGCCCCAATACCCAGGAGTTACTGCCTTCAAGAGCCGGAAGGGGTGTTTTTTCGAGTATTTCCCTTATGTGGGCTGAAAGCTGATGGGATGAATCCGAAACAAATCGGGAGTCATGGGTTCTGATCATCGTCGCATTGGACGGTGAAGTCTGCAGTAATTCTGCCAGGTATTCCGGACCAAGGCGGTCCCGTACCTCCATCAGAAAGGGATCCGTTTTATGTGCCATGGCAAAGCTGAATGCCATATAGCCCACCGCGTTGTAGACATCTGCCAGGGTAAATGGCTGTTTGTCCAGCCCGGTGAGGTAAAACTCAATAGGGGTTGGACCTTCCGCAATATACTGGTTGATCCCATCGAGGTAGGCCTGGGCGAGTTGTACCGCAGGCTCTTCGGGATCCAGATCTGCCAGTATTTTTTGTGTCGCCTCATCAATGCCCAGTCCCAGAAACAACTTATCATTCGGCAGGGCCTCTTGGCCAAATACTTCAGATAACCTTCCTGGAGCTATCCGCCTGAGGAGTTCCATCTGCCACAACCGATCCTGGGCATGTACAAAGCCCAGAGCTCGGAAGGCATCCGGTTCATTTTCAGCGTAAATATGAGGAATCCCGTAGGTGTCAAAGTACACCGATACGGAGTCCTTTAATTGGGAAAGCTCTTTGTTGCCCTCATATTCCGGTTTTTGGTGCTGAACAAATAGAAAGCCTACCAGGAGGACAAGGGCCAGGAATATGGCAAGGAAGACAAGGATTCGTTTGATTAGTCTCAAGGATCGTATTTAAAAATTGAATTCTAAATATAGGTCCTTTCCCTTTAAATCAAAAGACCAGCGTAGCGCGGACAGGCAGAATGCTATTGTGGAAGGGAAAATGCATCCGGCACCTCAAAATCATTCGTCTGGAACGCCTTCAGTCCGGAATGCAGCCAGGCGCGATAGGTCTCTATATCTGTGTTTTGAACCGGTGGCGCCAGTATTTTGAGATCAGGCGCTAGCAATACGTAATAGGGTTGGGAAACGGCGCCGAAATTCAGGTTCTGGAATGTGCTCCAATAATCCCCTATGGATTCAATCTCCTTGAGGGTGCCATTCGCATAGGAGAAGGTAAACTGCTGATCTTCCGGGAGCGGTTTCCGCTCATCCACATATAAGGAAACCAGGATGTATTCATCCCGGATCAGGCGGAACACTTCAGGATTACTCCAGACCTGTTCTTCCATTTTCCGGCAATTCACACAGGCCCAGCCCGTGAAATCAAGAAGGATGGGTTTGCCGCTGGCCTGAGCCTGTGCCATACCTTCCTGAAAATCTTTGTAGCAATCCAATCCCAGGGGGCAGTCCGTTTCTTGTTTGCTCAGGGTATAAAAATCCGGTGGCGGAAAACCACTGAGCGCTTTTAAAGGTGCCCCTGTAAGCAAGCCATACCCAAGGTAGGCGGCAAAGCCAATAAAGAATAATGCGCCCACTACAGCCGTTTTGGAACGTCGCCTTTTCACAGTTCCCCCTTCTTTGAACCGGAAGGCTCCCAAAAGGTAGGCAGAAAGCAAAAGGGCCAGTAGAATCCAGATCCCGAGGAATACTTCCCGCTTGAGAAATCCCCAGTTCCCAATCAGATCGGCATTGGAAAGAAATTTTAAGGCAAGGCCCAATTCGAGAAACCCCAGGACGACCTTGACCGTTTCCATCCACCCCCCCGAACTCGGCAAGCGCTGCAACCAGGACGGAAACATGGCAAAGAGCGTAAAGGGTAAGGCCAGGGCCACCCCAAAGCCCAGCATCCCGGCCGTCAGGTTGGTCGCAACGTCCCCTTCGGAAAGCGCTGTGCTCCCTAATAAGCCACCGAGGATTGGACCCGTGCACGAAAAGGAAACAATCGCAAGGGTCAGGGCCATAAAAAAGATTCCAATGGCACCGCCAATCCGGTCAGATGCCCGATCAGCACCGGACGCCCACGAAGCAGGCAGGGTCAATTCGTAATAGCCAAAGAATGAGAAGGCAAAGACGACAAAGACCACAAAGAAGAGAAGGTTCAGCCAGATATTCGTCGCAAGCGTATTCAAGATTTGGGCGTCTACCGAATCGAAGAAATGAAAGGGCAAACTCAAGAGAAAATAGATCAATATGATACAGAAACCGTAAAATCCTGCCCGCGCAATCCCTTTGGAGCGGCTGTTGGTCTGCTTGGTGAAAAAAGATACCGTAAGCGGAATCATCGGAAACACACAGGGCGTAAGCAGGGCGAGCAATCCTCCCAGGAAGCCCAGGCCAAAAATAACCCAGATTCCCTTCCCCTTTCCGGTCCCTGTGGCGTTATGCTGTTCGAGGAAGGCTGTGTTTTTCAGGTCCAATCTGAGGGCATCGCTTTTCGTGAGGGATTCGGCATCGAGTTCCGGGGATTCCGGAACAAATGGTTGATCCGTCAGTGAAAACAAAAAGGTCTTTTCCGCCCCGATGCAGACCTCTTTGCAGACCTGATAAAATATATCAACTTGTATCCCGGGTAGCGATTTATCGTTTAGATAGATCTTCTGAACAAACCTGGCGGTCCCCTTAAAAAAGGTCTCATCAACTTCGAAGATATCGCTGAAAGCGGTCTCCGTCTCGCTCTCCTGGACAGGGCCCAAAGTCTGGTAACCCATGCCGTTGCCCTTAAAGGAAAACTCTGTGGGCAGGGCTCCGCCCTCTGGAGTATGCTGCGAGTATAAATGCCACTCGGGGTCTATGCTAGCCTCAAAAACCAGAGAAAAGGAAGTGTCGGACTCCCGGATCAGCTCCTGAGTCCATTGGACCGGGTGCGCTTCGATCTGTGCGTGTACCGGTTGCCAAAGGCAAACCGTGCACAAAAAAACCATCTGTAAAATTGCCCTTATCCGCGCCATTCAAGCCTGAGTATTTGTTTTGTCTGCCCTGTAACTTTAAAGCGTTCATCCGGGCGATGTCCTACCAGCCAAACGATCGCATCTCCACTGCATAGTATCCACTGGTCCTCTTTTTCAAAGAGGTTGAATTTATGATCTTTAAAGTATTTCGCTATTTTCTGTCTTCCCGACATGCCCAAAGGGTAAAAGTAATCGCCTTTTTGCCATTTTCGCAATTGCAATCCCTCCTTTAACGTTTCCCGATCCACATATAGTACGTTTTTCCCGGCCTGTTCCATATGGGCAACTTCGCTCAGGATCATGGGGAGGTCACTGGGATTGGGAGATACTTGCGGATATATCTGGTAAATCTCCTGGCTTTGTGCCTGGACGGGCCTTAACAACAAGGCGGTTCTGTCCCTGAGTAAGCGATGGGTCGCAGATCTGATCTCCTTCCCACTAATCCCGTCCATCAGCCTCCTTAGGGCCTGCCAGTCTGTGAACCCATAGGGCCTGAAAAGTTCATATAAATAAGGATCAAGCGGGCTCAGTTGCTCCAGGGCCTTCAGCGGGAACCTTACCACTTCTCCTTCTTTCTCGAGCACCCTATCCCGAACTTCAGCTATGTGGTTTCCCAGCAGGGCCCTGCTGCCCTTAAGGAAATCAAGTGACTTCTCGAAGTTTCCGAGCACCCTGGAATCGGCCTTTTTCAAATTCGGAATGACGGATTGGCGAAGCCGGTTCCTCAGGTACTTCTCTTCTGTATTCGAGGCGTCTTCCCGCCAAGGCGTTTTCGTATCATGCGCATAGGCGAGGATTTCCTCCCTGTCAAATGGCAACAAAGGTCTTCTGATTCCCTTCGCAGCAGCCGGAATTCCGGTAAGTCCTTCAAGGCCTGTGCCGCGGATAAGGTTGATTAAAAAGGTCTCCAGCTGGTCATCTGCATGATGGGCTGTGATTGTAAATGTGAGGTTGCGCTCCCTGAGGAGATCCGCAAACCACTCGTATCTCAGCACCCTTGCACTTTCCTGAAGTGATTGTTTATGTGAAGCACTATATGCTACTGTATTAAATTGTTTTACATGTATAGTTTGATTCCATATTATCCCCATCTCTGTCACAAAATCAGCATCCTTTGTACTGTCGTCTCCACGAAGGTTGAAATTGCAATGCGCAACTTCAAAGTCAAGTCCGGATTCCCGGCAAAGGGTCCAGAGTACCATACTGTCCACACCCCCGCTGCACGCGAGCAGGAATGGCTTTTGAAGCATCTCTGGAAAATGGGTTTCAATATGTGCCTTAAAGCGTGTTTTCACTCTGCAAAGTTAGGTACAAATTGTACAGAAACGGCAGGAATCTGAAGGCGTTGGCAGATGAATTACACTTTAAACGTATGGCTTTCCAGCCAGATGTGCATTGCCTCAAAATAGCGTTCCCTTTCAAGATCGTGATGCAATTCATGGTATCCGTCTTCGAGCAGTTCAAGATGGGTTGAGGTTGCACCGGCATGAAAGTCCCGGCTTCCATGAGGATCGATTATGGGATCCGCAGTCCCGTGGAGAATTAACGTTGGCACGTCCAGGTTATGTGCATTTTGAATCGCCCATTCCCCAGCCTCTATTACCGGAAAAGAGAATGTGGGACTGACCTTGTCATGGATAAGCGGATCGGCCTTGTATTTCAATACTTCCTCCGGATCTCTTGAAATCCCTGCAGGATCCAGGCCCGAAGGCACAGTTGCGGAGGGCGCAATACGCGAGAGCAGTTTCCCGAGTTTCCACTTCCATGCCGGAGGATTAAAAGCAAGTCGCAGATAGGGGCTGCTCGCGATTACACCTTCAGGCTTCCCAAATCCACGAAGCACAAAATTCAGGGCGAGGTTTCCTCCCATACTGTGCCCGTAGAGCAGCAGCGGGAGTTCCGGGTATCTCGACCTTAGTTTGTGATACCCTTTTTTGGTTAGTCCCATTAGCTGTTGGTATCCCTGGCAGTGACCTCTTTTCCCACCGCTTTTTCCATGACCAATCAGATCGAATCCGAGTACGGAAAAGCCATGCCGATTGAAAAAAGGGGCTACTTCCTTTAAATACCTTCCTGAATGTTCACCAAATCCGTGGATTAGCAGGATACTCGCCCTGGGATTCTCGACAAGAGACCAAAATCCATGAATGGGCACGCCTTCCCAGTCTTCCTTAAACGTTTGCACTTCGTATTTCCCTTCAGTCATAAAATAAATGTTTGTGGTTTTAACACATTTCTACCTGGCGTCAATATAGGCGAGAAAGTCATTGAGGGCTTGCTCGTGAAGGGAAGCCTGGCCAGGATCTGTGATGCCCGTCTGGGGATCGAAACAATCGTAGTAATTATGAAGCGAAAAGGTCGATACCACTTCGGCCCCAAAGCGTTTCAGCATTTGGGCTACGACATCCCGGGAAGAGGCTGCTCCGCGCTTTCCACCCGAAGCAGACATCAGGAAAACCGGGGTATTGACCAGGAATTTGCGCTCGTCCCTGGAAAGCCAGTCAAGAATATTTTTAAAAAAAGCCGAGGGATTCCCATTGTGCTCATTCACAGAAAGGATTAGGGCTTCGGCCTCTTCTATCTGTTTCCGAAATCCGGTTACTATTTCAGGGATTCCATCTGATTTTTCGAGATCTTCACTGTACATCGGAAAAGCGTATCCGGCCAGTTCAATACACTGAACGCCTCGATCCTTAATTAGGGAGACGGTGTACTTAACTAAATTGAAATTGATCGAAGTTGAGGAATTGCTTCCGGCAGTTGCCAAAATTGCTGACATAAAAACAGGTTTTCAGCGAAAATAAAGGAATTTAGGTGCTGAGGTCTGTAATTTTAATAATTTTGCCAGCGAAAACATCCATAGCAGGCTGTTTTTCAGTATATAGAGTATCTGAATTTATGAAAGAACAGAGTAAACGACTCTATTTTATAGATGCCATGCGCGCCTGGGCCATCCTCATGATGCTTCAGGGGCATTTTATCGATGGCCTGCTGGATCCCGTATATCGCGACCCATCAAATCTCTTGTTTTCCACCTGGAAATATTTTCGCGGGATTACCGCCCCCGTATTCTTTACGGTTTCCGGCTTTATTTTCACATACCTCTTATTGCTGGCACCTGTACAGGGAAAAAACAACCCCCGTATCCGCAAGGGACTAAAACGCGGCCTGGAACTTATCGGTATTGGTTACCTCTTGCGCACGAATCTGTTTGGACTCCTCAATGGTGTAATTTACCCTTCTTTTTTCCTGGTGGATGTCCTTCATTGTATCGGCATTGCCCTTTTACTCCTGATTTTGATCTATCTGGCAGTCCCAAAAGGTAAGATCGGAAGGCTTTCTGTGGTGTTTCTAACTTTGGGAGTACTGCTTTTTGCATTCGAACCCGTTTACAGCGCATGGGATCTTTCATTTATGCCTGTAGCATTGGCGAACTACTTTACCCGGGCAAATGGTTCGGTGTTTACGATTATTCCGTGGGTAGGTTACGCGTTTATAGGTGGTTTTATGGCTTCCCTTTTCTACAGGTATCGTAACATCAAGTACCTGTATCTAAAAAGTATTGGCGTTTTCCTACTTGGGGGTGTCAGCCTAATTTGGTACTCCTCTCCCCTTTTCGATTGGATTAGCGTTAGGGCCGGTATTGCCCTTTTCGAGCGAATCGCCCTGAACAATTACCTGTTTATCCGTCTTGGAGATGTCATGCTCGTTTTTGCAGTGTTCATTTTGCTCAGAGGCCTGATGAAACGAAAGGTATTTCTGAGCATAGGGCAGCATACCCTGTCCATTTATGTGATCCACTTTATGGTTCTGTACGGAAGTCTTACGGGAATTGGTTTATACCAGTTCTGGAACCAGGCGCTCACCCCCGTTCAGGTCATTACGGGAGCATTGATTTTTATGACCTTTTGCACCTGGGCTGCCCTGAGCTACAACCAGCACAAACAATTGCTCCTAACTTCACTGGGCCAGACCCTGGGATGGATTAAGAGCAAAGGGATTTACCTGATGGACCTGGGACTGCGCACGTGTCGCATAGTCTGGACGCGTCTTATCCGATATCTCACAGCTACACAGAGTCGATAAACCTCTGGATTCTTTAGGGCATTTAAGCGTGAAGTGCCCGGTCATCCGTAGCGGCTAAGGCAGCCTCTTTAACGGCCTCAGCATAGGTAGGGTGGGCATGGCTCATTCGCGCGATATCCTCTGCGGAGGCACGGTATTCCATTGCCGTAACGGCCTCTGCAATGAGGTCAGCCACCCGGGCCCCGATCATATGTACCCCCAGCACTTCATCGGTCTTTTTATCCGCAAGGATTTTGACAAACCCATCCGTATCCATACTCGCCCTGGACCTGCCCAGTGCCCGCATTGGGAATTGCCCGCTTTTATAGGCGACTCCGGATTCTTTTAGCTCTTCCTCCGTTTTACCTACAGCCGCAACTTCCGGCCATGTGTAAACAACACCCGGGATTAAGTTATAGTCAATATGGGGTTTCTGGCCAGCCAGGATTTCTGCGACCATCACACCTTCTTCTTCTGCCTTGTGCGCGAGCATTTGTCCGCGGACCACATCGCCTATCGCATAGATGTTGGATGCGGAGGTCTGCAGGTGATCGTTAACGACGACCTGTCCTTTTTCATTCAGTTCCACTCCGGCAGCCTTTGCATTCAATCCTTCGGTGTAGGGTTTTCTTCCTACAGAAACCAGACAGTAGTCCCCTTTAAGCACAATTTCTTTTTCCTTTTTGTCTAAGGCCGTAACTGTGATTTCCTTTCCCTTTCTGGAGACACCGGTCACCTTATGAGAGAGGTAAAATTTCATTCCCTGCTTTTTAAAAACCTTTGTCAGTTCTTTGGATAAAGCAGCGTCCATACCCGGAATAATACGGTCCATATACTCAACAACGCTCACTTGGGCCCCCAATCGCCGATACACCTGCCCGAGCTCGAGTCCTATGACACCCCCTCCGATAATAATCATGTGGTCGGGGATTTCCTTCAGGCTCAAAGCCTCGGTAGAGGTTATAACCCGCTCTTTATCCAACTCGATAAAAGGCAGGGAGGCCGGTTTCGAACCCGTTGCGATAATACTCGACTTCGCCTGAATCTCCTCTGTATTCCCGCCTTTTATTTGGATATGTGTGGCATCCTTAAAACTCCCAATCCCGTGGAAAACATCGATGTTGTTTTTACTCATCAGGAATTCAATCCCCTTTGTGGTCTGGTCCACTACCCCCTGTTTCCTTTCGATCATCTTTTTTAAGTTCACCCGAACTTCACCCGGGATTTCAATCCCATGGGTTTCAAAATGCGCAACGGCATCGTGATAGTGATGGCTGGAATCCAAAAGTGCTTTTGAGGGAATGCATCCTACATTGAGGCAAGTCCCGCCCAGTGTACTGTATTTCTCGATCAACGCGGTCTTCATCCCGAGCTGAGAACAGCGAATAGCCGCTACATAACCTCCGGGCCCTGAACCAATTACAGCAACATCATATGATTTCATAAAATCGTTTTTTCGTTTAAGGCAGCCCCGATCGGGCTGCGTTTTATTGGGTTCACAAAAGTACAAATGTTTTGGCTTCTGACCTCAATTCACAAGAAAAGTAGGTATTGAAAAGGCGCCGATCATAGCGGGAGTTCATGAGTTTGTTTTACCGTATTTATCACAAAGGCACTATGGGTACTGCCAATTTGAGGGATCAGCGTTAGTTTGGAAACCATAAATTCCCGATAGGCGGCCATATCCCGGACGCAGATTTCGAGCAGGTAATCGTATTCGCCCCCGAGGTGATAACAACTAACCACCTCCTTGAGTTGGTCCACCTCTTTCTCAAAAGTCCGGATCTGATGCTGTACGTGCTGACTGAGCTTAACCTGGCAAAATACCCTGAAATCAAGGTGTACTTTCACCGGGTCAATCCGGGCGACATACCCGAGAATCATTCCATTTCGTTCCAGCCTGCGAATACGTTCGTATACCGCGGTAGCTGAAAGCCCCAAATCTGCAGCGAGGGCTTTTGTGGTGAGTTTGCTATTTCGCTGGAGTTGCTGAAGTATTTTCTTATCGGTCTCATCCATAGGGTCACCGGGATTTTATCTGATTCATTGAATAAGAAGAAGAATTTATAGTTTTTTATTCTAAATTTCTTATCTTATATAGTTTTTATTAAAGCAAATATTATTTTATATTGATAATATTCGTGCAATTTAATATTTTTACTGTAAATAATACGACGTCATGGACTATAATGCTCCCGATTCTATTCAGGATTTACAGTATTTCGGTGAATACGGAGGGGTAAATCCTTCTATTTCAGATTCTTCAACCTACACTTTCCTCAATGCGAAGACGATGTTCGATACGTTTGAGGGAAATACGGAAGGGTGTTATCTCTACAGCAGACACTCCTCACCTTCCAACCTTTACCTGGGTGAGGCCCTGGCCGCCCTGGAAGGGACAGAGAGTGCGAATGTGACCGCCAGCGGTATGGGCGCCATCACTGCAGTGATTCTGCAACTCTGTAGCAGTGGAGACCATATTGTGAGCAGCCGGACGATTTATGGTGGCACTTATGCCTTTATGAAGAATTTTTTGAAGCGTTTTGATATTTCGGTGAGTTTTGTCGACATCACCAAACCGGATGTAGTGGCTTCAGCGATCCGCCCCAATACCCGGATGATCTATTGCGAATCGGTGAGCAACCCACTACTGGAGGTAGCTGATATCCCTGAACTTTCCCGAATTGGAAAATCCAAGGATATACCGCTTGTGGTGGATAATACCTTTACCCCTCTTTCCATTGCTCCGGCACGCCTTGGGGCAGACATCGTGATTCACAGCCTGACAAAATTCATCAATGGTACCAGCGACACAGTGGCGGGAGCCGTCTGCGGCTCAACGGAATTTTGCCTTGCCCTTAAAGACGTCAATGACGGGGCCGGCATGCTTCTGGGGAGTACACTGGACAGCCTTCGGGCAGCCTCCATCCTCAAAAACATGCGGACCCTGCACCTTAGAATTCAAAAACACAGCGATAATGCCGCCTACCTGGCCAGGGAGTTTGAAGCCCTGGGATTGCGGGTGGTTTACCCCGGACTTCCCTCCCATCCGGGCCATGAGCTGATGAAAAAACAACATATGGCGCATTTCGGCTACGGCGGGATCCTTACCCTGGATGTACAAACCCTGGAGAAGGCAAATGCACTTATGGAGCTCATGCAGAAGGAAAACCTTGGGTACCTCGCTGTGAGTCTTGGGTTTTATAAGACCCTTTTTAGTGCTCCGGGGGCATCGACCTCCTCCGAAATCCCCGAAGCGGAACAAATCGCCATGGGACTGGGAGAAGGACTCATCCGTTTTTCAATCGGGCTGGACAACAACATCGAACGTACGTTTAAAACGATGAAAGCGTGTATTGAAGCCATCGGAATCATGCCTGTGCATGAGGTTTCAAAATAAAAGGACACCGCGGGACGGTTGCACGATTACCAGCATTATCGTAATATTACCTTCCAACTAAACGCAATCCATGTCCAAATCCAGCGGGAAGAAGTACCGGCAAGACGAGCACATAGTAGAAAACGTAGAATTATCCATTTATGAAGCGCTGATTCCCGTATTCGCCCTTATCGGGATGCTGGCCTACAACGTATATGTATTTGGTGACGACGCCATTAGTGGCTCCAATCAGTTTATACTGTTAATGGGAGGAGCCGTGGCAGCGATTGTTGGTTTCTATAATAAAGTGACCTTCAAACAAATGCTGGCAGAGGTTGCCGAAAACGTAAAATCCACAACAGGAGCGCTGTTAATTCTCCTTATGGTAGGCGCACTTGCGGGAACCTGGTTGATCAGCGGGATTATTCCGGCAATGATCTATTACGGCCTTCAGATCCTCAATCCAACCATCTTTCTGGGCGCATGTGTGGTGATTAGCGCCATTATTTCTATCGCCACGGGAAGCAGCTGGACTACTTCCGCTACTGTCGGGATTGCACTTGTCGGGATTGGTGAGGCCTTGGGGATTTCATTGGGAATGACTGCCGGCGCCATACTATCCGGCGCCTACTTCGGAGATAAAATGTCCCCTTTAAGTGACACCACAAACCTCGCCCCTGCCATGGCAGGTGGTGAGCTTTTCAGTCATATCCGGTATATGACCTATACCACCATTCCGACAATATTGATTACCCTGCTGGTCTTTATTATAATAGGGTTTTCATTGGAAACCTCTGGAAATGCCGATACGGAGGGGATTCTTGCTTCTATTGAAGAGGCGTTTAATATTACCCCCTGGCTTTTTCTAGTGCCATTGGCGGTTATTGTAATGATCATTCGGAAGACACCCCCACTGGTTGCCCTGCTTATCGGGACCTTACTCGGGGGAGTTTTTGCGCTCTTCTTTCAGCCCGGGGTTGTGGCCGGGATCACCGGGGCAGATACCCTGAATTTTGAATCCGGATATAAGGGTATCCTGAATTCCATAACAATTTCAACAGCCATTGAAACCGACAATGCAGCCCTTAATGCCCTCTTTACTGCCAAAGGAATGACCGGCATGCTGGGCACCATATGGCTAATCGTATGTGCTATGGTATTCGGGGGTGTTATGGATGGCATCGGCGCCCTGTCCAGGATTACCAAGGCACTTTTAAGCATGGCCAAGTCCACATTCAGTCTTTTTGCGAGTACTGTGGGAAGTTGCCTGGCATTAAACATTACCGCCTCCGACCAGTATCTGGCGATTGTCGTACCCGGTAAAATGTTTGCCAAGGCATACGAGGACCGCGGGCTGGCACCAGAAAACCTCAGTCGAACCCTCGAGGATTCGGGCACCGTAACTTCCGTACTCATACCCTGGAATACCTGTGGCGCCTACCACAGTGGGGTTTTAGGCGTCCCCGTGGCAGATTATTTCTTTTTTGCGATATTCAATTGGCTGAGTCCTATGATGACCTTATTCTTCGCAGCCCTCGGCATTAAAATCAAAAAATTAGCGACTGGATAGGGATCCTTTGTTCCGGATATAGCGCGATGGTTACAATTCCTTAGGAATCGCCTGGAAATTCCCTAAAGCAAAGCTTCAATTTTTTATTTTTGCTAAAACCTAAATTACTATGACTAAGATAAGCTTGGGAGGTAAGACCGTTCACACATTGGGCAACTTACCAGAAAAGGGCACAGAAGCCCCGGATGTAGAGTTGGTAGACAGCCGTTTGGGCCGAAGACACATTAGCGACTTCAGAGGACAGAAGGTCCTGATGAATATTTTCCCCAGCGTCAACACCGGCGTCTGCTCCAATTCTGTTCGAAAATTTAATGAGGAGGCGGCAGCCCTTTCGAATACCAAAGTACTCTGTATCTCAAAGGACCTTCCTTTTTCTCAGGATCAATTTTGCGCCGCTGAGGGAATCGAAAATGTCGTTATGCTATCCGATTATCGGGATGGCCGTTTTGGGGTAGCCTATAACCTCACTATGACCGATGGTGGTTTTGAAGCCTTATTGTCCCGTTCCGTTATCGTACTCGATGAAAACGGCAAAGTAATCTATACCGAACAGGTCCCGGAAATCGGACAGGAGCCAAATTACACCGCAGCACTGGAGGCTCTTCAAAATGCCTGAACCCTCCTATATCCGCAACCGAATCCGAAGTATTGGCTTCGCAGCTAAAGGCGCATGGATACTCCTTAGAACTGAAGGAAGTATACAGGTTCAGTTCGTTGTAGCAATATTGGTCTGTATCGCAGGCTGGTATTGCGAAATAAGCCGCATGGAGTGGATTTGTCAATTACTTGCAATCGGAATGGTTATGGGCCTTGAAGGAATAAATACAGCCATAGAAGCCCTCTCGGACTACGTTCAGCCCGAGCGGGATTCAAGGATCGGTCACATTAAGGATATTTCTGCAGGAGCAGTGCTCATTGCAGCTGTGGTGGCGGGTATTGTGGGACTCATCATTTATCTCCCCAGGATTTTTAGCTGATCAGAGGGGGGTTGCTTCCCCTGTAAATTTGTAATTTAGCCGCGTTGTCAAAAACAACCGCATGGCCAAAACAAAACGCAAAACTTCGGCCTCCAGGAAACGGAAGCCCCGCGGCATATCCAGGCAAAACAAGATAATCCTTGGCAGCCTGCTGATCCTGCTCAGTCTTGCCCTATTTTTTAGCTTCGTATCTTTTTTCTTCACATGGCAGGAGGACCAGAGCCTCCTGACTGAATTTGCCAATCGGGATAAATCAGCCGAAAACCTGCTGAACAAGTTCGGAGCGGCGATTAGTCATTTTTTTATGTATAAAGGATTCGGCCTCGCTTCCTTTATCCTGCCTGGGCTTATTTGTATTTCGGGTATCTATTTATTTCTGGGAATTAAGGCCAAGGGCCTGCTTTCCAAATGGATCTGGGGGCTGGTGCTCCTTATTTGGTTTTCAATCGCCTTCGGCTTTTTTGCGGTACAAAAGCCTTTATTAGGTGGACAGGTCGGCTATGAAATGAATTTGTTCCTACAGGATTATGCAGGAAAAATAGGAGTGCTCCTGCTCCTGCTCCTCGGTCTGGTTATCATATTGGTTCGCCTATTCGACTTTTCTCCGGAGCGGGTTGCCAAAGGGTTTTCAGGATTGGGGTCCCTGGTGCCAAGTCGGTCCCCTGTGGTGGAAGATCCTCAGGGATACGGTAGCCTTGAGCTGGATCCCATCATGGATAAAGAGGAAGCTCCTGCTACTGCAGACCTCTACACCCATAAAAAAGACATCCCTGTAGTCGAAGAGGAAACTGAAGCTGAGATTCAGGTTGTTACCCCAGAAGTAGCGGAAATCGAAATGGAGGTCGCGCCGGGGACCATTGAGCCTGAAGAGACTGACGCCCTTGCCGATAAACTGGTTGAGGATTTCGGGGAATTCGACCCCACGCTTGAACTTCCGAAGTATAAATTCCCCCATCTGGACCTCCTGGATTCTCATGGTGCCAGTGGCGGAATAACCATAAACCAGGAAGAACTAGAGGAGAATAAGAATAAAATCGTCAATACCCTTAAGAACTATAAAATCGGGATTGCCCAGATTAAGGCTACCATTGGCCCCACGGTGACCCTTTATGAAATTGTACCGGAAGCTGGGGTTCGGATTTCGAAAATAAAGAACCTCGAGGATGATATTGCACTTTCCCTGGCAGCTCTGGGAATACGGATTATCGCCCCCATTCCGGGTAAAGGGACCATAGGTATTGAGGTCCCGAATAAAAAGCCCACAGTGGTTTCTATGCGATCTGTGATTGCCTCCAAGAAATTCCAGAATGCCGAGATGCAGCTTCCCATTGCTTTCGGTAAAACGATCAGCAATGAAACTTTTGTGGTGGATCTGGCAAAAATGCCACACCTTTTAATGGCCGGCGCTACAGGGCAGGGGAAGTCGGTTGGACTCAATGCCATTCTCTCATCCCTTTTGTACAAAAAACACCCGGCTGAAGTAAAGTTTATCCTTGTAGATCCCAAAAAAGTGGAACTCACCCTCTACAATAAAATTGAGCGGCATTTTCTGGCGAAACTTCCCGACAGTGAGGAGGCGATCATAACGGATAACACAAAGGTAATTCACACCCTGAATTCTCTTTGCATTGAAATGGACAACCGCTACGAATTACTCAAAGCGGCGATGGTGCGGAATATCAAGGAATACAATGAAAAGTTTAAGGGAAGGAAACTGAATCCGAACGACGGACACCGCTTCCTTCCCTACATTGTCCTGGTTATTGATGAATTTGCGGACCTGATAATGTCTGCGGGTAAAGAGGTTGAAACGCCAATTGCACGCCTGGCCCAGCTGGCAAGGGCAATTGGAATCCATTTGGTTATCGCCACCCAACGCCCCTCTGTCAACGTGATTACAGGTCTGATAAAAGCGAATTTCCCGGCCCGGATTGCGTTTAGGGTTACCTCCAAAATCGATTCCCGAACCATCCTGGACACAGCGGGTGCAGACCAACTGATTGGGCGGGGCGATATGCTCTATACCCAGGGGAATGAGATTATTCGCCTTCAATGCGCCTTTGTGGATACGCCGGAAGTAGCTAAAATCACTGAGTACATCGGGTCGCAGCGCGCATACCCGGATGCCCACTTATTACCTGAGTATATAGGCGAAGACTCTGGCACAGGAATTGATTACAGCATTGAAGAACGGGACGCCCTGTTCCGGGATGCAGCAGAGGTCATTGTAATCGCCCAGCAAGGGTCGGCCTCCCTGATTCAACGTAAATTGAAATTGGGATATAATCGGGCCGGACGCATTATTGATCAATTGGAAGCAGCAGGTATCGTAGGGCCTTTTGAAGGTAGTAAAGCGAGACAGGTTCTCGTCTCGGATCTGGCCGCTCTGAATGAATTGCTAAACAACGAAACACAAGGATAAGATGAAAATCAGAAATGTATTGATACTGCTGCTGTGCTGTTCCCTGGGTGTATTGCATTCACAGGACGCAACGAAGGCCAAAAACCTGCTGGACGAGGTCTATGAAAAAGTACAGGGTTATGACAACATCGTGGTAGATTTTAAATTCGACCTTTATAACAGTGAGGCCGATGTGCGTCAGGAAACCCGTGGAAATGTAACACTTAACGGAGAAAAGTACTACCTGAATTATATGGGGGCGGAACAGTTATACGACGGTCAGAAGGTGTATACCATCGTCCCGGAAAACGAGGAAATTACCATTGAGGATAAATCTTCCGAGAACGGAACCGTGAGCCCTTCCAAAATGCTCACCTTCTACAGGGAAGGCCATAGTTTTGACTGGGACATCCTGCAGGATGTGCAGGGTCGGAAAATCCAGTTTGTCAAATTAACACCCATCGATACGAATTCAGAGGTAGCCTCGATTCTTCTCGGTATCGACGTGGAGACACGGCACATTTACAAGCTTATTGAAACCGGGAAAAATGGGACGAGAACGACCATTACGGTAAATTCATTTAAAACAGACCAACCCCTGCCGAAAACACTTTTTACCTTCGACGAGAAAAAGTATACGGACGAAGGATACTATATTATTAGGAATTAAGATTTTGCGAATCCTCGATCGATACATCCTGAAGAGGTTTCTGATGAACTTTTTCAGTTCGTTTATCATTCTGATGTTCATTTTTATTTTCCAGACCATCTGGTTATTTATCGATGATCTGGCAGGGAAAGGCCTGGATTTTATAATCATCGGCAAGTTCCTTTTTTACCTGCTCCCCAATCTCACTGAAAAAGTATTACCACTTACGGTTCTGCTTTCCTCAATTCTCACCTTTGGCTCCCTGGCTGAAAATTACGAGTTTGCTGCGATGAAGGCCTCTGGCATTTCACTCCAAAGGGCCATGCTATACCTAATCGTTTTTGTGGTATTCCTCGGTGGCGTTACCTTTTATTTTGCCAATACGGTTATCCCCATTTCCGAACAAAAAATTTACAACCTCAGACGCAATATTGCCACGATGAAACCCGCGGCAGTTATCGTGGAAGGAGTCTTTAGTGATTTTGAAGGCCGTAACATCAAAGTGGCCCGGAAGTATGGGGAAAATGATCGTTTTCTCGAGGATGTAATCATTCATATGAAATCGGGACTTCAGCGAAACACTACCGTTATCCGCGCGCGCAAGGGGGAGTTGGTCAGTGGGGAAGGTTCTGATATTATCCAACTCAAACTTATCGACGGGCATTACTATGAAGAACACATTCAGAAGTCAGGTACCGCAGGGAATGCCCATCCCTTCACAAAGGCAAATTTCGATACCTATATTATGAACATCGAGATTCCGGATAACCTGGAGGATCTTGAAGCCGATCGGAATGTGGAAACCGACAAAATGAAAAATGTCGGACGTTTGATAAAAGATATCGATTCCATTGCCGAACACAACCAGAACCTGATAGAAGCATTTTCCAGTAGCATCACCTCCAGGATCGGAGCCTATCCCATAAGGGACCGGGATAGTGTACCCACCCCCGCGGACTCCTTGCTCAAAATCCCTGATTCCACCAGAACACTCAACATAACCCAGATTTCGGAGCGCGCTTTGGATTCTGCTACTGCCAAAAGGAAACCTAAACGCACGTACGTACCCGGAGATCCGCTTAGCCCTTTTAAGACCTGGGAACAGGGCCAGGTTCTCGACGCCTCAAAAAATGCCGTCAGGAATCTCCTGAATTCCGTCCGGGGCAAAGGAGATGATCTCGAGTTGAGCTACAAGCGGTACAATATGCACATCCTGAGTTTGCACAAGAAATTTGCGCTAGCCTTTTCCTGCATCATTCTCTTTTTTGTGGGTGCCCCTTTAGGTGCCATTATTCGAAAGGGAGGATTGGGATTGCCTATGGTTATTGCGATTGTACTGTTTCTGGCCTATTATTTCTTCGGGGTGTTTTCAGGTAATTACGCCAAAGAGGGAAATATACATCCCATCCTGGGAGCCTGGATGCCGACCCTGATCATGCTCCCGCTGGGGATTTGGCTGACGCGTCGCGCAACCGCCGACAGAGGCCTGATGAGCTTCGGTCATTTTATCGATTTTATAAAAGAACGTTTTACCCGCGCTAAAAAAGAGCCGGCAACTGAATAAAAGAATGAAGACCAAATTAAAACTCGATTCCATTGAATCTGCCATAGAAGATATCCGGCTAGGGAAGGTAATCATTGTAGTGGATGATGAAAACCGCGAAAACGAAGGGGATTTTATTGCCGCCGCCGAAATGGTAAGCCCGGAGATGATCAACTTTATGGCCACCCATGGAAGGGGCCTTATTTGTGCCCCATTGACCGAGGAACGCTGTGCGGAACTGGATTTAAATATGATGGTGGAGAACAACACCGTCCTGCACCACACCCAGTTTACGGTATCTGTCGATCTTATCGGACAGGGCTGCACAACCGGGATTTCGGTCCACGATCGTGCCAAAACAATTAAAGCCCTAGTCGATCCGGAAACACGCCCGGGTGCGCTTGGGCGCCCGGGCCACATCTTCCCGCTAAGGGCCAAAAACGGAGGCGTCCTGAGGAGGACCGGGCATACCGAGGCCGCGGTTGATTTTGCGCGCCTGGCCGGCTTTGCCCCGGCCGGTATTTTGGTTGAAATCCTCAATGAAGACGGGACGATGGCCAGATTACCACAATTACAGGAAGTCGCTCGAAAATTCGATTTAAAACTGGTCTCCATAGAGGATTTGGTGGCCTATCGCATGCAGCACGACAGCCTGATCCATAAAAAAGAATCCTTTGACTTGGAAACCCGATTCGGGAAGTTTCACCTCCACGCCTATCAGCAAACCACCAATGATCAGATTCACATTGCCCTGACAAAAGGAAGCTGGAACGCAGGGGAACCGGTACTTACACGGATAAACTCAACCCTGGTCAACAACGACATCCTGGGAACACTGACCAATGACGCAGAAAAAAAATTGGACGATATGTTCCGCGCCCTTAATGATGAGGGGAAAGGGGCCATTGTATTTATCAACCAGCAAAGTGAATCCTTTAACCTGCTGCAACGCCTGAAAGGGCTTAAGGAAAACCAGGCAAAAGGCATCATGAAAGCCCCGGGTATTCCAATGGATAACAAGGATTTCGGTATAGGTGCACAAATACTGCACGACCTGCGTATCCACAAAATGCGCCTGATGACCAATAGTACGCAAACCAAGCGGGTGGGAATCGTGGGTTATGGCCTGGAAATCATCGATTACGTCCCGTATTAGGCCAGCACTTTCGAGATCACATCGCTTAAGGTACGGCAGCGGGATTCCAGTTCCGTTTCATCCCAGGATAACTTGATCAGAACGGACAGGTTACGGCCCATCCAATGATCCGAAACCTCAAAAGATTGTGGATAACGCCTTTCAAACTGCGTCCTGAGTTCCTCAGGCAGCGAGGACAGGGATTTTAGTTGGTGAAGATGCTCCCATTTTCTGTGATAGTGCCAATTGTTATCATACCAGTAAAAAACGCCGTCAAAACCAGCTTCCCCTAAAGCCTTGGAAGCCTTGCGGGCACTTGCTTCATCAGGCATAAAGAAATTGAGAAAGGAGTAATTCTCAACGCCCCCTTCAGGAACTTTCCGAAACGTAATACCGGAAATCCCATCCAGGCTGTTCCGCAGTCGGGTATAATGTGTTTTTTGAATCGCCAGGAATTCATCCAGACGGCTTAACTGAACAAGGCCAATAGCGGCATTTACTTCCCCGATGCGGTAATTGTATCCCAGGTGTGGATGGCCCTCAGCGCCCCGGTCCGTTCCTATATGATCGTGTCCGTGATCGCTAAAGGCGTGGGCCTTCTGGTAAACGGTTTCTGAATTTGTAATCAAACCGCCGCCTTCTCCACAGGTAATCGTCTTCACGTAGTCAAATGAAAAACACCCCATATGGCCAATACTCCCCAAGGGCTGTCCTTTGTAACTGCCTCCGATAGCCTGGCAGGCATCCTCCAGCAGTATCAGATCATGAGCTTCTGCGATTTGCTTTAGAGCACTCAGATCTGCCATGGAACCACACATATGAACAGGCATTATCACCCGGGTCTTAGGCGTGATGGCTTTCAAAACCGCATCGGGCTTTAAGGTAAGGGTATCGTCAATATCGCAAAGAACGGGTATGGCACCCACCGAAAGCACGGCTTCAAAACTGGCAACAAAGGTAAAGGTGGGAACGATGACCTCATCCCCCGCCCCAACACCTGCGCTCGCAAGTGCGACAGTCAATGCGGCTGTACCACTGCTCACAAGGTGCGCATACCGGGTCTGCATGCGCTTTGCCAATGCGTGCTCCATTTCCTTGGCCATCCAGCGGCCATTGCGCATTCCGTCAAATCCATAGCGCATAAGCACTCCAGTCTCCAGGACTTCTCCAGCTGATTTGCGTTCTGCGGCTCCAAAATATTCAAATCCGGGCATGAGTCAATTCAAGTTACTCTTTATAATATATAACGGTTTCTGTTTCGTCCTTGCGGACCTTTTTAAATTCCGAGAACATATCCGTTTCCGAACGATAGCCCACAGGGAGCAATAATACGGGTTCGAGGTTCTTCTCAGACAGATCGAGTATTTCTGAAAGTGCAGCAGGATCAAAGCCCTCCATCGGGCAGGAATCTATGCGCTCCACGGCACAAACGGTCAGCAAATTCCCCATCGCCAGATACGCCTGATTAACAGCCCAGTTTCGGATTTCCTCTGGGGTCTTTTCAGAAAAGCTTTCCAGCAGGCCTTCCCTGAATGGCCTCAGGATTTCCTGAGAAGTTCCCCTCACCTGATGTACACGTTCAAAATATGACTCTATGTAGTCCCGGTCGATGGATTTCTCAATACAGAGTACCAGAAGATGGGAGGCATCGGCTACCTGTCGCTGTCCATAGGACGTCGACACCAGTTGATCCTGTAGGGCCTGATTCCGAACGATTAGAAGCCGTATGGGCTGCAGGCCATAGGAAGTCGCCGTCAGGTTAAAAGCAGCCCCGAGCAGGGTGATTTTCGCCTCCGATACTACTCGCTCCGGACTGAATTTTTTAACAGCGTACCTCCAGGATAAGGAATCCAGTGTTTTCTCCATACCTCTTGAATTCAAGTGAAAAACCAAAGTTTTACGGCCATGACCAGTACCATTCCAATAAGAAATATTTTTATATAGCCATCGCCTTTGTTTACGGAAATCCGGCTGGAAAACCAGGCACCAAGCCCATTGCCCAGTGCCAGCACCAGGCCAACTTTCCAAATAACCTTATCATTGAGGGCAAAAACGACCAGGGCGGCAAGTGTATAGATAAATACAACCGCCACTTTGGTCGCATTGGTGCGTACAAGGGACAGTCTGTGTACATAATGCAGGAAAAGGATGATTATAAAACCGATCCCGGCATTAATAAAACCTCCGTAAATGCCGATAAAGAAGAAGGCCAGCATCCCGATCCACAGGTACTTTCCCGTGATCCGTTCCTCGAGTTCCGAAACATTTACTTTGGGTTTAAAGATGATGATCAAAACCACGATTACCATAATAATGGCCAGGATCCTGTTAAAAGTCTCGCCTTTGATGTCCACGGCTATATAAGCTCCGAGGATGGATCCAACCAAAGCAGAGAGGCCCAGATAAACGTTAAAAGGAAAGGTACTGACGCCTTTGCTTTTAAATCCGGCAACCGCAATAGCCGTCTGTAAAACGATAGCGACCCGATTGGTTCCGTTTGCCACAGCAGGCGGCAGACCGAGAAAAATAAGTACCGGAAGCGAGATTAGTGATGCTCCCCCGGCTACGGTATTGATAAATCCCACAACGAAGCCGACCCCGACTAACAGCAGGTAATGGTACCATTCTTCCATGAGGTCAAAAATACTGTATCTGAATGAATTTCATGAGTCCTGTTTCCCTTCTGATCTCATTTAAAGATAGTGGGCAATAGTTCTTCACCCCCCTACATAGAATCACGGAATTGAGAAGGGGTTTGATTGGTGAACTTCTTAAAAGCACTGTAGAAGGTTGATTTGGAATTAAAACCACACTCTAAGCCAATGGAGACAATGGTATAGGGATCGTACTGAGCATCCGATAAGAATTCTTTTGCCTGTTCCACCCTGAGTTCATTGACAAAATCATTAAAACTCCTTTGGCCATAAAGATTTATGATCCGGGAAAGGTGGCCACTGCTGATAGTCTGATGCCTGGCGAGTTTTTCAAGGGTCAGGTCAGGGTCCAGGTACTTTCGGTTTTGGATTAGGTCCTCCCGTATACGGTCAAACTCCCTCATATGTTTTTCGTAGAGTTGATCTCTGGGTTCGGAAACTTCTGAGGCTATTCTTTTTTCCTCCTGTTCCAGAGATTTTCGGATCAGGATCCTGTCCTGAACGATATTATAACGGTAGAGTCCCTGATATCCAATCCAGTACAGAAGAAGGGAAGAAGCCAGTCTGAGAGGATAGTAAATGGAGATGTTATATCCTACGGTTGCCCGCAAAACCAGCCCGAAGATCCATAGCATCATGATGCAAAATCCCAGGATGATGAAGGCTTTAATCCACCCGATTCGATCAAAAGTCAGGATTTCACGATACCAGTCGCGTCTTCTGAAAACCAATTGAGCCGCTTTGAGGTAAATAAAGATGCATACACAGATATTGACGATTTCCTCCACGACATGATAAGCCTCCACACGTATAGCAAGGGGTTCTGTTTCAAAAGAAGGGGCGGTTACTATTATGCCAACCCGCGTCAATGCCTCCACGACGAAGAGTCCGACTACCCATGGCATATAGTCCCGTGTTTTAGAAAGTACCCCCAGGTAATGCCGTACAACATTGTAAAAACTGGGGAAGACCAGGAGGTACCAAGGCACGACCATGCTCTTCATAAAAAAATGATTGGATCCATAACCCATGGCTGGCAACCATGCCTGTAAGTTATTCAGGGAGATAAAGAGAACCACCAGGTTCAGATACAACACGACCGGCCCATACTTTTTTCGGAAGAATAAAGTGACCAGATTGAAAAGAAACCCCTGAACAACGCCAGCGATCAGTAAATAATTGATAAAAGAATCAAGGGTCATGGTTAGGTTGACTATTTCGATTCCCCAAAGCTCTTGTTGCTCTGTAAGTTAAAAAATTTTTATTGGTCTGTATCCGCCGACAGGCTTTTGAAATTCGCAGCCTCCTTTTTTCTGCAAAAGTGTAAACCCATCATAAACAGGAATGTGGCAAGCAAAACAAATACTCCGAAAAGGGACATCACCCTTACGGCGGCTCGTAAACCTTTTGAAAGTCGCTCCTTTAAGTCGTTTGAACAGGGTGGTTTTCGGGGATTATTTTGTACTTTTTACCAAACTAATCCCTTGAAAATGAAAAACGGAATCCTGACCACCCTGCTCTTTATTTTTTTCCTGTCTGCGGGAATTGCCCAACAAAAAAGTCCCCTGGAACTCACGGATATCTTTAACCTGGAATACGTCTCAGAACCCCAAATTTCTCCGGACGGAACAAAGGTGGTCTACGTCCGTAACTTTAAGGACATCATGACGGACCGGAACCTTTCCAACCTATGGATTGTCAATGTGGATGGAAGCGGAAACAGGCCTCTGACAACCGGAAACAATAATAGTCGCAGTCCGCGTTGGTCACACGATGGGACAAAAATTGCCTATTTATCCAATGGGGAGGATGAGAAGACCAAACTCTATATGATGTGGCTTGAGACACGGGAATCGGCTGCCCTGACCAATACCCCCCAATCCCCGGGGAGCCCCGTGTGGTCTCCAGATGACCGGCACCTTGCCTTTACCATGTTTGTTCCCGAGCAAAATGCATCCCCGATTAAACTGCCCTCCAAACCGGAAGGGGCCAAATGGAATGCCCCACCAAAATACATCGATGCCTTGCGGTATCGGGGGGATGGAGCGGGGTATCTGAAATCGGGGAACCGACAAATTTTTGTGCTCTCCACAGATGGGGGGACACCAAGGCAACTTACCACAGCATCCCAGAACCACGGTACACCCTCGTGGAGCTCGGACGGCAGGGCACTCTATTTCAGTGCCAACCTCAGGGAGGATGCCGACTACAACCCGGCCAACTCAGAAGTCCACCGACTGGAACTGGGAAGTGGTGAGATCGACACCCTGACGGACCGGAATGGTCCGGATCGCAGTCCTGTTGTCTCCCCAAATGGCAGGTACATCGCCTATGTCGGATACGATGACCGCTACCAGGGTTACCAGATCAGCCGATTATACGTAATGGACCCGGACGGTTCCAATCAAAGGAAAGTTTCGGGGGACTTCGATCGCTCTATTGGCAACGTTCAATGGTCCGGCGACAGTAATTCCCTGTATTTTCAATACGACGACAACGGGGATACCAAGGTGGGGAAACTCAGTGTTTCCTCCGGCAAGGTTGAGACGGTACTGGAAGGACTGGGTGGACTGTCCCTGGGACGCCCTTACAATGCGGGTGACTTTTCCGTAGCCTCCAACGGAAGCTTGGCTTATACACTTGGAAATACGGGCTTACCAGCAGATCTCGCCATTAAAACTCGGAAAGAAGCCCGGAGAATTACCCAATTAAACGCAGATTTATTTGACTTCCGTGCCCTGGGGGAAATGGAGGAATTGCGCTGGAAATCCTCCTTTGATCAAAGGGAAATGCAGGGATGGATCGTAAAACCCCCGAACTTCGATCCCAATAAAAAGTATCCGATGATCCTGGAGATTCACGGTGGGCCTTTTGCCAGTTATGGATCCGTATTCTCCTCGGAGGTCCAACTCTATGCCGCTGCCGGGTATGTGGTCCTCTATACAAACCCGAGGGGAAGCAGTGGGTATGGAGAAGAATTCGGCAACCTGATCCACCACGACTACCCCAATCACGACTACGAGGATCTGATGTCGGGTGTAGATGCCCTGATCGCTAAAGGTTACGTGGATTCAGAAAACCTATTTGTTACCGGAGGTAGCGGAGGAGGTGTGCTTACGGCATGGATTGTGGGCAAAACCGACCGCTTTCGGGCGGCGGTTGTCGCAAAACCCGTGATCAATTGGTACAGTTTTGTCCTGTATGCGGACAATCCGGCCTTTTTCTACAGGTACTGGTTTCCCACAAAACCCTGGGAAGATCCCGAGCATTACATGAAACGTTCGCCATTGAGCTACGTCGGAAACGTCACAACCCCAACCATGCTGTTGACGGGGGAGGAAGACTATCGAACACCCATCGCAGAGTCGGAACAATTCTATGCGGCCCTCAAACTCGAGGGGGTTGAAACAGCAATGGTACGTATTCCCGGGGCTTCACACGGAATTGCGAACCGCCCCAGCAACCTGATTGCCAAAATTGCCGGTGTGCTGATGTGGTTTGAGAAGTACAGAGGAGAATAATCAAGAATGAAGGTTTTCTTAAACAGGTAGTCCTAAGGCAGTATATGGCCGCCCGGGTGAAGCGATACGGTTTAACGGATGGCTGTCAACGAGCATGTTTTTAGAAGCCTGGCTCAGCTTGTCAATGTGCTTAGTGTCCAAATTTTAAAATTCATGGAAGTATTTCTCATTGATTTTTAATACCTTATAAATCATTAGTCATTTTGATTTTTCTATTTATTTAAGTTGATATTATTTGAGTTTTACAGAAATACTTTAACCCTTAATTAATCCAAAATGGACCAACAAGTAAATTTGTCAGCTGGACCTCTGAATGGGGAATTAACCATTATCGAACTCCGAATAAAAAATGCCAAAAAACTCTTTGCGAATCCATCGGATTGGCAATCCTATTGCAGATTGGCAGACAATTCAGGGAAAAATAGCGATGGTATAAAATTAAAAGATTTTGAATCTGTTGTTTTTCCGGATAGTGTTGTCCTATGGTTGGGGAAGTTCACAAAAAATAAAGATCGGAAAGGATATTCACTTTCGCTTGATGCCATAGAAATTAATGGTGTCAATGAGTCCGAAATCTTTGAAGGCACCCTTCAGATCGGGTCTGGGAAAGGCATCTTAGCCTGGACCCGATCTGTTTTTGTGGGAAACCCGGAGGAAAAATACAATTTGGTTTTCACACTCACCGATGATGAAGGCAACTCAAAACAAATTAGGATAGACCCCAAACTCAAACCGGGAACCCAGGCTGTTTATCAAATCCTATTGAATTACATCAGCAAAATTGGTGATAATGTTGCCCTGCGAACCGCTTTGATAGAAACTTACAGAAAATTTATCAAAGGTTCTTAAGGTTATCAAGACTCCTAAATTCCTTAAAATGGTGTTGAATGCGCGTTGTTTTTTAAGATGCTGCCCGAGCCGCATTTTTTGGGTGCCTCTGTTTTTTTTTTCCTTTCTAGTGACAATTCATGGCCAGAAACAAGCCGTTGCAGATAGCCTGCGCGTAATTTATAAGGCAGACACCCTCCAGGGTGCCGAAAAGCTGAAATTACTCAATCTTTTGGCTTTCAATGAAATGAATGATCCACAAATGGCCCTGGAATATTCGGAAGAATTAATCGCACTCTCTGAGTCAATGGATAACTCCAGAGGTATCTCAGACGGGTATCTGATTAAAGGAACCCTTTTATCTATAAAAGGAGATCTTCCAGGGGCCTTAACCGCCCTTCAACGCAGCGCTGAGGTCGCAGCCCGGTCTGATTATGCATTTGGAGAAGCCAGTGCCAATATGGCTTTGGCAGACACTTATTCGGAAGCAAAAGACTACCGCAGGGCCGAGGAAACATATCTGAAATGCATTTCAAATTTTCGTCGGATGGATAACGATGAACACCAATCCACAAACAGGCAACTGGGTGTTGCGCTATTTAACCTCGGAGATTTATACCTCACCATCGAGCAGCCCGAGAAGGCTCAAAAGTACTTAGAGGAGGCGGGGGTTCTCTTTGAAGAATTGGGTCTCATTACCGAATCTTACTCAGTAATCGGAAATCTGGGTAGGTCATATGCGGGTATGGGGGACTACCAGAAGGCTGAAGACCATCTCCTTCGTGCCATTGAGCTATTAGAAGAAGCTGAATATCATGACCATGTTGCCGCGTATCAAGAGTCCTTAGCGGAGTTATATTCCGAACAACGCCAATATGAAAAAGCCCATGCCGTTGCTATGAGGAGTCTGAATAAAGCAGAGCTACAGGCAGATAAGCCTCAGATCAGCAATACCAGTAAGATACTTGCCCGACTGGATTCCATCACCGGGAATTATAGGGAAGCCTATGATCATTTAAACCAGCATATGGCCTATAAAGATTCCATGGGCATGGCAACCGTTACTATGACAAGACTCGAGCGGGAAAGGGCAGAACTACAGGTATTAAAACAGGAAAGTGAACTGGAACTCCAGGCGCTGCAGCAAAGACGGCAACGCCTGGCTATTTGGGCTGGAGGGATAACCTCACTTCTTTTGATTATTATTGCCATAGGCAGCTATAGGCGCTATCGATTCATTAAGAAAACCAACAATATTATCTCGCAGGAGCGGGATCGCTCGGATGGGTTATTGCTGAACATACTCCCCAAGCAAACAGCTATGGAGCTCAAAAACCTGGGGCGTGTCAAGGCCCAGCGTTTTGATGAAGTATCCGTCTTATTCACTGATTTCAAAGGCTTTACCAGCCATGCGGAGAGTATGGATCCGGAGAAACTCGTCACGAGTATAGATTACTATTTTTCGCATTTTGATTCCATAATGGACAAATATGGACTTGAAAAAATTAAAACCGTAGGCGATGCCTATATGTGTGCCAGCGGACTCCCCTACCCATCCGAAGATCACGCCATACGTATTGTAGAGGCGGCCATGGAAATCCTTGAATTTGTTGAAGCTGCAAAAAGGGACAACTCCGGGGATCGTGTCCGGTTTGATATCCGAATCGGGATCAACTCAGGTCCTGTAGTGGCAGGTGTGGTAGGAACCAAAAAATTTGCCTACGACATCTGGGGGGATACGGTTAATATTGCATCGAGAATGGAATCGGCTTCAGAAGAAGGCAAAATCAATATTGCAGAAAACACCTATGCCCTGATTAAGGATCATTTTGACTGTGAAAACCGGGGGAGTATCGCCGTTAAAAATCGGGGTGAACTCACCATGTATTATGTCCTTAGCAAAAAAAAACAATCGCAGTCTGCCTGATACTTTTTTGAAAGCATCTTAGGTGTTAAACCAAAATACCGACAGCCAACCTGGAAAATCCCAGGCTGATCTGCCGGTACCATAGCAGCAATTCCCACAAAGCAACTATTGGTGGTCCTCCGACGAGTCGGCTGACCTGAGCAGGGGCTTCCCCCCACTCGTGGACTTAGGCACAGTCCAGATTCTGAAGCTTTTGTAAAGCCTCAGACTTTGAATTCACATCCAGCTTCAAATAAATGTTCTGAATATGAAAATTAATGGTGCTTGGGGAGACAAATAACTCCTCAGCAATGGTTTTATACGTGGCTCCCTGGCTTAAGTACTCCACAATCTGATTCTCCCGTTCGGAAAACCCACTGTAGGTTTTTCGCCTGAATGCATTGATGATCTCCCGGGCAACCTCGTTGCTCAGGGCAGCTCCTTCAAAGCGAATGGCATTCAGGGCGTCTTTCAGCCTGTTTTTGGTAATGGGCTTGGTCAGGTATCCCACTGCCCCATTTTTAAAGGCGTTTTTAATAATCTGGAAATCATTCTCCTCGCTGACCATAATGACCTTTACATCTGGGTTTTTTTTGCGGAATTCACAAATACCGTCAACTCCTGACAGGTCTGGAAGCATGGTTTCAGAGAGGATAAAATCAGGGCTTTCCTGATCAAAATCCCTCAGTGCAGTTTCAATACTGGGGTAAATGCCCGTTAGTTCATACTCCGGATAGGTGCTGAAGTAATAGGAATAGGTTTCGTGAAACCTTGGAGTGGGGTCGATTACAAAGACCTTAAGTTTGGTAGTTATATTCATGGCAGATCAGATTTGGGTTGTACAATTTGGGTTAAAAAATCTGGGGATTTCTAAGACAGTATCCTTCCCGTCCACTCGGATTTAAGCGGCATAATAACATCGAAGAAATCCGGTTCAGGAACTTGTTACGACGTAGGTAATCAGGATGTGAAATAGTCTTTTACAGGCATCCAATAAGTTTGGATTCGGGATGCCCGGAAGAAATCCTAAACGATTTTCTTCAGATCCGGAGGATCTAAATTAAACTCAATTCGCGGGCCGGAAGTCTTCGCGGCTGTTCTGCGCATTTTGGGGTGTAGATTTCGTTTCATAAGAGATCGATTTGGGTCGTATTTCTATAAAATGAAATTAGATAAACGGTCCCTCCCATCCTAGGAAATGCGCTTTTTTTCGATCAAATACCCTGTTTTTTTTATACGGAATGCATTTCATCGATGCCCGATCCAAACCGCTGATACTGTGACTTTAATAAAAAACCACCTGCTTTGTTTCAAGCAGGTGGCTTACTTGGGCGAGGTCATGGGGGTGGGCAATTCGCCACACCCCCCATTTTCCTCATGCAGGGCAAATTCCCGGATTCGCGTCACCTATAATGGAGCGTCCCAGTCAAGGATCATTCCTCATAAGTGACTTCAGCAGTGGCAACCGGATTGTAGACCTCCATGATCCACTTTTCATCCCGGTATTGTCCCTCCAGGTTGGAGACAAAAGCGTTTTTAGCCGCCACCTTATTGTTAAAACCGGCCAGATATACATAATACAACCCATTCTCCGTGTTATAGAATTGCTTGGCATCCAAACCCTTTTCCTTTAGTGAATCCATAAAGGCGTTTAAATACTTCTTGTTTTTGTAAACATTTGCAATCACATAATATCCAGAGGTAACCCCAACGACATCCGACCGGTTTTTAGCTCGTATGGGTAATTCCCGAAATTCCTTTCGGGCTGGCATTTCTTTAGTTTCTTTTTGAACCGTACCCGAAGCAGCAATTGCCGTTTGGCTGCTTCCAGCATTCAGATCCAGTGTTTTTATCGGGTTATTTGTGGCATCCCGACGTATTTCATTGCGTATGGTTCGCACCAGAGTTTCGAATTTGCGTTCCATCTGATCATTTCTGGCCCGTTCTATGGAGTCCTGTCTCCATATAAGCTCATCTAAAATCATCCGGTTTTCCCAGGCCAGGGCTTCAACGGCAGAATTTTCTCCTCCTGTTGAAGACACAGCTGAAGACACGGCAATTGTTGCTGGCGCAGCGCCCCCTGAAGATTTTGCGGCAATTTGCGCCCGAAGCTCCAGGATCTGCTCTTCGTAATTTCGCACCACATCGTCCACGCGTTTATCCGTACTGCTATCTGCAAAACTGTCCCTGTCGTTCTGGTCATCCTTAAAGGTATAGGCCAGGGACAACTCGTGATTCCAGCCCAGATTCCCACCGGCCTCGGTCACGTCCTTTTCCATAAGGTAGCCCAGGGAAAGTCGCTGACTCAGGTTGAATCCCAGCCCCATCGACAAACCATAGGTCTGATCGTAGGTAGTTTGAAACCATCCGTATTCCGGGAGGTCCAACAACAGGGAGCCGATGTACGAGATCCTGTCCAGGTGATTTTGACCGGCCTGTACCATAGGCATAATTCGACCCCCTTCAAAGAATCCCGAACGTGCAGAAAGATAATGGGTGTACTGCAGGGATGCCCGAAGGTTCTCCGCACGAAAGCCTGTCAGGAGTTCATCTGTGGTTTGGTTGTACCGGATGAGATTCGTGGCATAAAGGCCCACATCAAATCTGCCAACACTTAATGCCATCCCGGGTTGTATGGCGATCTGGCTTTGGTTTGCAGCTTCCTGCAACACAGGATCCTCTTCCTGGGCAACGATGCGGTTCCGATCCAGGCCCCGGCTGATGTAGGTGAGATTTGTCCCAAAAGCCAACCTTGTTTTTTCTCCGAGACGCACCGAAGTTGCGTAATTGGCATTAAAGCCAAATTCCTGAACAACGCCTTCCCACTGTCCGTAAACTCCTATTCCAAGCGCAGTCCGCTCATTCATCTTATTGGAGAATCCCAGATAATAATTCTGAATATTGTCCTCAAAGGAGGCATACTGATTCCTGTGGAGGATATTCAGGTAGGACTTGTTTTCCCGGACGAGGGAAAACGTGGGGTTGATCAAAAATCGATTAAAGAATAATTGATTGTGAAACGGACTTTTGGCTTTGAGTGTTTCCTGTGCCGCTACCTCCTGGGCAAGGGTGCGCTGCGAACCACAGATCGCAAAGAGCATGATTATGCCGGCCAGGATCTTATATGTATGAGTACAGCTTTTCATCGGATTGGGGTTTTAAGGGAAAGTTGGGTTGCCTGGGCATCGGCCAACTTTCCCATTATTGGGCTAGTTTCTGGGCAACAGACGTAAGATTCAGGATTCGTCTTAGTCTTCGTACTCTTCAAACACCGTATTAGTGTAACCTGTTGGAACCTCCAGAGGTCTGAGCTCCAGGAATCGGTAATCTCCGTTATCGGCAAGTCGACTTTTCTCGGGATTGCCGTAGGTGAAAACAACTTGTTGCACAACCTGGTCGGTAGTCGCCCTGTTGGACATCACCAGAGCCCTCCCCTTTTCTTTCATCAGATTCATCGCAAAATCATCCTTACGACTGTTAAAAGGACTCCCGACGTTTACCGCCAGACCCACTTTCCTTGAGGCCACCTGCACGGCAAAGAGATCGAGGCCGCCATACCCCTTGTGTCCTTCAGAGGCAAAAAACAACATTTCATTATCCAGTATCTGGGGATAGAGATCGTTTTTGGCGGTATTTACTTTTTCACCAAGATTTCGTGCAACGCCAAGGCTTCCGTCCCTGCTGATGTCGGCGACATAAATATCGAATTCACCATAGGATCCCGGCATGTCAGAGGCAAAAAACAGCCGCTTGCCATCCCTGGATAGGGTTGGGTGCATGGCAGAGGCGTATTTCGGAGCCAAAGGAATTTCCTGAATGTTTGTCCAGGTACCCTCGGAATACTCCGCACGATACACTTTGTGCTGCAGTTGTTTCTTTGAGAACAACCCTGTGAGTGGTTTTACGTAAACCGCCCGGCTAAAGTAAGCCGTCTTACCATCGGCAGACATAGCTACCGGAGGATTATAGGCATAGGGCAGGTTGGAACGCCCAGCAATTCCCTCAGCTTCTCTTGGAATGGCATAGCTCTGGAGGCGCGTCAGCGCGTCGGATTTGGCAACTTCTCCTGTACTCAGGAATTCAGGCACTTCATACTGGTCGGCCAGGGTTTGGGTCAACTGGTCCCCCACGGGGCCTTTTTGGATTTGATAGTCCTGTGCAACCCGGCTATGCCAGTCGCGTTCTGTATCAAGCTCCGGGAAATTCCGGATTCCCGCTTTGTGCTGCGCCACCATAAGCCGCTCTTTATAGCTGAGGGAAATGGCATCCTCACCTACTAGATCTACTAATTTCTGATACCAGAAAGATGCCGTACGGAACTTTCCGGTCAGGAAGTTGACATTACCCAGGTCTTCAAAGATTTCCTTTTCTGAATATCCCATCTGAACCAGGTTCATGTAATCATCTATTTGCCTGTCGGCTTCTTTTCGCAAGGCCTCATGGGCAGCTTGCTGCCTGGCGATCTGACCTACTGCGTTGAATGTCAGCAGGAAAAATCCCAGAATCACTGTCATCTTAAAGGGGTTGAAATTGATCATAATTTAAGATTTGGGGTTTGATATGCTCAAATTTCAGAAAGCCACTCGTTGTCTACTTATGAATTTTTCATAGGATTGCGTCCAAAATGGGTGTGAAAATGTTAAAATGCTGGCAAGCTCCTGTGAATAATTCACAGTTTCGTCCATGGAAGGGGTTTAACCGCTGAATGATGCTTCAACGAACAATTCTGTATAAAGAGGGGTGCGGGATATCGAAGATTTGTGCACTTTGTCAGAGACGTATACCTAAACCATAACTGCGCTGTCCCAAACCACATACTCAGGTCTTTCCGGGTCGGATCTTTTTATCTGAAACAGACATCAGCTTGCTTTCGCCCTCCGAAATTTTATCTTTTAAATCCGGATTTATGGCCTCTGACAGCAATACAGCTTCAAGTATCAGCCTTTTAACCGCCGCCTCTGGAAAGGTTTCCATATCCGTAACCTTTATATGCCTGATAAGCCTGCCCTTACCGGCTAATCCAATCGTAGCTCCTGTGAGTTCCGCCCCCCGGTTAAACCCGAGATTCACGTGTTTTGAATAAACGGCTATATGGCAAAAGGCATCTTTGAGCTGAAAGGACTTTGAATAGGCTATGGCTACCGCATTGTAATTATCCCAAATGAGTTCATTGGCCTCCGGAATCAGTTCAGAAACCAACCCGCGCAGCTGAAGGGCTATTGCCTGAATGCCCATGTCATAGGGGGAAAGGCTTGTATGTAAGTGAGGATGCGGGATCAAATTACTTGTAAATAAATCGGCATACGTAGTCCGATGTTCTTAAATGAGGTTACTTCAGAGATTCTAATAAGGACAGCCTTCAGAACGAATGAGCTGAAAACTCCTGTACCTACCCTTCCCGACGGCTGAGTTCCCTGTCGATCAGGGTGATTATCATTTTGGATTTATCTGCAATCTCGTTGTATTGGCTTATAAAGCTTTTGGAAATCAAGATCATAATTACCAGGCCATTTTTATATTCGGGGCTCTGAAATAAAGCCTGAAAATCTTCTCGGGAAATATCCTGTTGTGCACTGCTCTGCCCATCAATAAAAATAGCAGCGAGCTTTTCCGTATCCATGTATTTAAAAACAGGCTTTGAAATGTATTCCCGGTATTCGTACGTCTCGTGGTCAATCCCAAAAGCATTGTCTTTGTAGAGCTCTTCCAGTTCCAGGAGCAGGATTTTAATGCTGTCCACGGAAATTAAATTCAGGTTCCCCGAACTTGCCAACTCCGTATATGTGGAATTATTCGGGGTAAACCGTTCTTCATTCAGCGTATTGAAGACGTTTCTGGAAAGTTCTGTCAGGTCATCCACAGGGGTGCCATTGATTTGCGCAATAAGCTTTTCGGTCCCGGCTATTTTTTCACGTCGGAAACCGATGTTGTACTCCAGGCTTGCCAGGTCTTTTTCAAGATCGAGTTTGATGTTCTTTAGGTATTTAGACTCCTGCAATCGCTCAGCCTTCTCAATACTCCAGTCATTGGCTGCCAGGGCAATTAAAATACCTATGACGACAAGTACAATTTCGCCAATGGCATAGAGCAGGTACTTGCTGAATTTCCCTTCAGTGAGCAACTGCTGCCGAATGCGCCTGAAAAATTTAATCATATTGAATCGTTCTGAGTCAGCGCGGCTGTCCCTGACCTATTCCATTCCCGCCTTGCACGAAGAGCCGGGCGAAATCGGGATGCCGATACTTCTTTTAGGAAGCCGGATTTGTGGCCCTTTGTTCCTTTTCTTTCAATCCTTTGACCAACTCAAGTGCATCCGGCACAACATCACTGCACAATACGATTAAGGCGCCTTCCACAGCGTGCTCAACGGCATGGTGGATCGCCTCCTTTTCTGAAGGGATCACGGTTATCTTCTTCTCAGGGTATTTAGACAGGATGCCCTCGCGTAACATGGCGATGAGCTCTTCTTCTGTACGGCCCCTCAGGTGCTTGTCCTGCCGGATAATAATTTCATCGAACATCTCGGCCGCGATACTTCCGATTTCATTGTTATCCTCCTCGCGCCGATCACCGATTCCCGCGACGACACCCACTTTGACTGTGGCCTCCATTTCATCGGTAAACCTCTGGAGTGCCCGCATTCCTGCCGGGTTATGGGCATAATCCAGTAAAATCCTGAATTTATTGAATTCAAACAAGTTCAACCTGCCGGGGGTTTGGGATGCCGAAGGTAAAAAGGTACTTAAGGCGGCCTTCATATCCTCAATACCGATACCCCTTACATTAGAGGCAATAACGGCTGGTAATATATTTTGTATCATGAATTTAGCCCTCCCACCATAGGTCAGCGGGATGTTTTCTGCCCTCATGATGCGCATTTTCCACGTACCCCTGCACAGGGTTACAAAACCGTTTTCATAGACTGCGGTGATGCCGCCTTTGCGTTGAAGGGCCTTGATCCGTGGATTTTCCTCATCCATGGAGAAAAGGGCAATATTGCAGTTTACGGACTTTCGCATCTCATAGACCAAATCGTCATCGGCATTTAAAATCGCATATCCATCCGGGAGTACGGTCTCCGGAACCACAGATTTAACACGGGCAAGTTGTTCAATGGTATGTATCCCTTTTAAACCCAAATGGTCTGCCGAAATATTGGTCACAATGGCGATATCACATTTTGAGAATCCGAGACCCGCCCTGAGGATACCCCCCCGGGCACACTCCAGAACCGCAAAATTGACGGTGGGATCCTTTAAGACAAATTCTGCGCTTTGGGGTCCGGTGCAATCCCCCTTCATCAACAACCTGTTTTGTATATAAACACCGTCACTGGTGGTATATCCCACCCGATATCCGGACATTTTGGCGATGTGGGCCATTAACCGACTCGTGGTAGTCTTCCCATTGGTCCCGGTTATGGCTACAATGGGAATTCTCCCTTTGTCGCCTTGTTGCGGAAATAATTTGTCCACTACAGGAGCTGCAACGTTTCGTGGCAGGCCTTCAGTGGGTGCCAGGTGCATCCGGAAACCGGGGCCGGCATTGACCTCCAGTACCGCACCCCCGGTCTCGGAGAGCGGTTTACTGATATCTGTCGTCATGATATCAATCCCACAAATATCGAGATCAATAATTTTTGATATTCGCTCAGCCATGGAGACATTGGCAGGGTGGACAATATCCGTAACGTCTTCAGCTGTCCCACCTGTACTGAGGTTTGCCGTGTCCTTTAAAACCAGCTTTTCTCCTTCTGGCAGGACGGAATCCACCGTATAACCGGCATCGGCTATGATCGTTTTTGTAAGGTCGTTTATAGTGATTGCCGTCAATTCCTTTTCATGCCCATAGCCGCGACGCGGATCCTTATTGACCTCTGCCACCAGTTCTTCTATTGTAGATTTTCCATCACCAATCACATGGGCCGGAGATCTCAGGGCTGCAGCGACAAAGTTGTGGTTAATCACCAACAGCCGATAATCCTCACCCTGAATATATTTTTCAACGATGACCCGCCTGGAGACTTCTTTAGCGGCGTGAAATGCCGTAACAGCTTCTTCATAAGAATTGATATCCACCGTAATTCCCCGGCCGTGATTTCCATCTATGGGTTTAATTACCAAAGGATAGCCGATGTATTTACATGTTTCTTCCAAACTTCGCTCCCTCGAAATGATATCCCCTTTCGGGACTTCGATCTCTGCCTGTTCTAAAAGAAATTTGGTGTCTTCCTTGTCGCAGGCGAGTTCCACGCCTATACTACTTGTTTCGCTGGTAACCGTGGCTTGAATACGCTTTTGATTTGCCCCGTAGCCCAATTGGCAAAGGGAGTATTTATTTAAACGAATCCACGGAATTCCACGGCTTGCCGCTTCCTCGACAATAGATCCTGTACTGGGCCCGAGCCGTTCTGCCTCCCGAAGTTCCCGCATTTTCTGGAGATCCGGCTCCAGATCGTAATCGACGCCATCGACCAGGGCCTGGCATATGTCAACGGCAGCTTTGGCAGCATATCTGCCCGCGTTTTCCTCTATATAGGAAAAAACCACGCTGTAGACGCCCTCTTCCCCATATCCCCGGGTACGTCCAAAACCCGTATCCATTCCTGCCATGGTTTGTATTTCCAGGGCGATATGTTCAATCACATGTCCCATCCAGGTACCTTCTTCAACCCGCATAAAGAAACCTCCCGGGCATCCTTCAGAACACCTGTGGGAATACATACTTGGAAACATGGCTTTTAAGCGTTCTAAAAAACCGGGACACTTATCTGTGGGGAGCTGTTCCATCTCCTCCAGGTCCAATACCATAACGATGAGTTTTTCGCGGCGAACGGACCAGTAATTTGGCCCCCGCATGGCCCTTATCTCTCTTATTTTCATTCGGGTTTTTTTTAATGTTTGATTTAATTCTTTTAATATATAATATTATTTCCAAGGAGAGCCGTAATTTTAACGCTTCAAAGCAGATTATATGAGTATAAAGGGAACTTTGATACCTATCGGAGGTAATGAGGATAAGGGTATTGAGACTCACGAGGCCTATCATCTCGAATTTATTGAAGCAAGTATTCTTTCGCGGGTAGTACGCGAAAGCGGCGGCCCGGAAGCGGTCATCGCCGTTATTCCGACCGCATCCCGTATCCCGGTGGAGGTGGGTGAGAATTATATCGAGGCCTTTGGGAAATTGGGATGCCGCAACGTGCATGTCCTGGATATCCGAAATCGCGAAGAATCAGAGAAAAAAGAGTATATCGATCTTGTAAAGAAGGCGGATTGCATCATGTTTTCCGGTGGAAATCAGGCGCTGATAATCGAAAAAATAGGAGATACCACCATCCATAAAATTCTTCTGGACCGGTACAAAAAGGACGCTATAGTTATCGCGGGAACCAGCGCGGGAGCCATGTGTATGTCTGATGAAATGATAACCGGCGGCAGCAGCAAGGAATCCTTTTTTAAAGGGGCCGTAGGGTTGAAAAAAGGGATGAACTTTATTCCCGAACTCATTATCGATTCCCACTTTATCCGGCGGGGTCGCTTCGGAAGGTTGGCAGAAGCCGTAGCTGCCTTTCCAAAACTCCTGGGTATCGGCCTTGCGGAAGATACCGGCCTGGTCATCAAAAAAGGCAGCACTTTTGAAGTTATCGGTTCCGGGATGGTCCTTTTGTTTGACCCCAGTAAACTAAAGCACAATAATCAAAAAATACTTGCTGTAGGGGAACCAATGTCCCTGTCCAATTTAAAGACCCATGTTTTATCCAACGGGGACCGATTCAATATCAAAAAGAGGAAGCTGAAGGTTTTGCCCCTGGACGCTCCCCTGGTTTAATTGGAATAGATCTGTACGGTTTTTCCACCGAGGGAAGTGTTGCTGGCCCTGTACATGCCTTCCGTATTAAAGGGCATTGCGATATTGCCATGGACATCTACAGCGATTAGACCTCCGTCCCCACCGATTTCCAGGAGTCGTTTCTGTATGACTTCATTGGTGGCCGCTTCCAGGGAAAGCCCTCTGTACTCCATGAGACAGGAAACGTCGTAGGCGGCCACCCCGCGTATAAAAAATTCTCCACTACCCGTGCAGCTTACAGCGCAGGTCTTGTTATTCGCATAATTTCCCGCTCCGAGTATCGGACTGTCGCCTATACGTCCAAAACGCTTGTTGGTCATTCCTCCCGTTGACGTGGCGGCGGCAAGATTCCCATGTATATCACAGGCTACTGCACCCACAGTGCCAAATTTGGAGTCCTTTTTAACAGAATGGTCCAACTGAAACGCATCGGTGCCCTTGAGCTCCTTCCACTGGTCATATCGAAACTGATCAAAAAAATAAGCCTCATCCTTCAGCTTGTAGTTTAGACTCCTTGCGAACTTCATAGCACCCTCCCCCGCCAGAAAGACGTGGTCGCTTTTTTCCATAACATCACGTGCGAGAACTACGGGATTTTCAATTCCGGAAATCAGGGAGACCGCCCCGGCATTCAAAGCACTTCCTTCCATGATGGCCGCATCCATTTCATGGGTGCCATCGGCCGTGAAGACACTTCCTTTTCCGGCATTGAACAAAGGACAATTCTCCAGCTCAATTACAGACTGCATTACGGCATCCGTAGCCGTGCCTCCGGCGCTTAAAACCGCATAGCCCTTATCGAGGGCCGTTTCTAGGGCTTGTTTATAGGCCTTTTCTTTTTCGGGTGTCATCATCCCTTTTACAAGTGTGCCAGCTCCCCCATGTATGGCAATAGCGAATGGTTGCATCTGTTTCAATTTAAGCTTTCATAACCCCTGACATCTTTCCATGCAGCAAGGTGATAAAAGTACGGAATCAGGACGGTTTCATGGAACCATTGCAGCATACTTTATTTGATTCAAAGAACAGGGGCGCTCTTACATTAGCACCCGGCTTTCTCATGGCTTCAGGAGCGGAAACCCTAACCCATAGCTAAACTACCTTCCTATTAATTCCTTCAGGAAGGTGAATTAATCTTACTTTTGACAAACCCCCGTCATGAAAAAGGTTTTTTACAAGGTTCTTTTTGGTATTATCGACCTGCTTTCCTTGTTGCCATTCTGGATACAACACCGAATCTCAGACCTGTTGTTTATCCTGATATACTATATTGTAGGATATCGGAAAACACTGGTTTTAGAAAACCTGAAAAATTCCTTCCCAGAGAAGTCAGAAGCTGACATCCGAAAGATCAGGAGGGCGTTTTTCCGACATTTTTCCGATTTAATGGTTGAATCTGTCAAGAGTTCAACCATGGGACAGAAGGCGTTTCAAAAGCGATATTTTATTACGAATCAACACCTACTCGATGCCTATCACAAAACGGGTAAATCCATCATTATCCTATCCCCCCATACGGGGAATTGGGAGTGGATTTTTTCACTTGTGCCCAGAATTCCTTATGATGTATTCGCTGTATATCAGCGTCTTACAAACCCCTACATGGATGAGTACATCAGGCGTACAAGACAGCGTTTCGGAGCCGAGATGATTCCCACGACCAAGACTTTCAGAATCATAATGGGTGCTTTGCTTAAAGGCGATCAGTTTCTGACATGGTTCGCAGCAGACCAGTCCGCAAGGCCGGATAAAGCGATATGGGTTAATTTCCTAAATCAGGACACTTCCTTTCACAGGGGTTTCGAAGACCTGGCTAAAAAAACCGATCAGCCGGTTCTTTTCCTTGACATTAAAAAAGTGAGGCGCAGCTATTACGAATTGGAATTTCACGTGATATCGGACGATCCCAAATCGATGAAGGAGGGCGCAATCGTTACAGAGTTTGCCCGCCTTACTGAAAAAAGGATTCGTGAAAACCCGCCTTACTGGCTCTGGTCCCACAGACGCTGGAAACACAAAAGAGTTGAATGATTTCAGATCAGTAAGTCCTTTTCTGATCTGCCGGAACCCTTGACCGAACTGCCCAAATAAGTCGTAAATGTCTTTATTTTGAGCGACTTAAGTCTCATTTTTATCCTACATTTACGGCCACCTGTGATAAACGTATCATTCACAGGCTTAAAACCTTTAAAATCTTCAAAATTTTACCAACCATGAGAACATTTTCAAAATCGATCTTCACACTTCTGCTTTTTGCGTTTATCGCGGCACCGCTCTTCGGTCAGGAATCAGGTCAGGGCCAGCCCCCAAAAGAGAAATGGAGCCTGGTATCCACAGAGGGAACGGTTACTGAGATCGACAAGCAAACCCGAAAAATAACGCTGAAAGGTCCCGACGGGGAACTTGCTACAGTAACAGCCAGCGAAGAAGTAGAAAGATTTGATGAAATCGCCGTAGGTGATGTCATTACTTTTGAATACTACACCTACATGATGGCGGAATTTCGCAAGCCCACGGAAGCGGAACTGGCAGAACCCATAGTCGCTCTGGCCGAGGCTGGAAAAGCACCTGAAGGAATGGATCCCGGCGCTGTGGTCGGTGCGGTAGTCAAAGCGGTGGTAACCGTGGAAATTCTTAACCGGCCGAATATGTTGGCTACCGTTAAAGGCCCCAGAGGGAACTACCTTACCGTAGAGATGGAAGATGAGGCGCTAATGCGTAAACTCAATATCGGCCAGCAGGTTATCCTCACCTACGCAGAAGCGATGGCCATTTCCCTGAACAAAAAGGACGGACAGTAGATGAATCTGACCATAAAGTGAGTTATTCCTTTTCCTGTATTTGCAGAAATTAGAGTACTACAGGTCATTAAAACGCCAGAAAGTGAGAATCGCGGATTTTCCTTTCTGGCTTTTTGTTTTCAGATGACCTTCGGGCTTTTAGGCCATTTCCAACAGCCAAAAGTAGATTACTCGTTCCTAACCCCCGTCCTAAGCATCCTCATTTGGTCCTGGAATTTTGGACGAGTTCTCTCTTGTTGGATGATGTGATTCCAAGGCGCTGTTAAATTCAGGTTATCCCTATATTTGGTCAGAACAGTATCAGACAGTGGAGAATTTACTTTATATTTTTCTTTCGGGTATTGCCCTTACCACAGGAACTAATTATTTGTGGTTAGGAGTTATAAAGAAACGTTCTTTTACGGACGTTCTATTCGGCCTTTTTGCCTCAGCAGCTGGGGTATACTATCTGCTGACAAGTCTGGAAGGGGTACCTCGCCTCGTCATTCTTTTCTTTGCCACGATAATGTTTGTCCTCTTCCCCTGGTATTTCGCCTACGAGTCGGACTTTATAAAGCGTAAATTACTTTGGGTAATCACATTTTTGGGATTTGGCTATTACTTTTGGTCCGCCCTTTCTGCATACACTGAAATTCCACAGCTTACCCTTGTGTTCAGTTACGGGGTTTATGTCCTCTCGGCCATTTACGCATTGGGCTCTACCCATAACCTGAGGTTGCTTAAAAAAGAACCCGTTGGTCCGTTCATCGCCGTTACGATCTACTATATTGTTTGTATCCTTGAAGAAATAGCCTACAATGCCTTCGGCTTATCCCTCCCCTGGCGAAGGATTATAAACTTTTACTATCTGGACCTTTTTCCGGTGGTGCTCATCTCTTTTAAGATTTTTCTGATGGCCTACAGCCAACTTCAAAAAACGAGGTTGGAAGGATCCATCGCGATCTACCAGAACAATTTGAATGTCATTTTAAACCAGGCGGAACGCTATGTGTTAACCCTCGATGTGAAGGGTGAAATTTTGTTTGCCAACCCATTCTTTATAAACGCAGTAAGTCCCAAAACAAAGATTAAGCATGCTAATTTTCTCGATTTGCTAAGCGAGACAGATCGCGGTGTTTTCCAGAAAGAAGTACTTGATGCTAAAGGTTTTACGGGCAAAGTCATCGCAAGTCATAATGGTGCAGACCATCCAATTACAGTGTCCTGGAGTTTTGTAAAACTCAAGGATGATGCGGCGCGAAACATCATGCATATTACGCTATTCGGCGCGGATATAAGCGATCAGAAAGAAACGGAGCTTTCTTTAATCCAGGCGTATGAGGAACTTGAGGTTATGAAGAATAAACTCGAGGCTGAGAATCTCCAATTGCGCAATGAAAGCAGTTTTCAGGGTTCACGTGGACGGCTGGTGGGCGCAAGCCCAAATTTCAATTATGTCCTCAACCGGATTGAAGACGTAGCCCCTCTTGATGTCCCGGTTCTTCTGGAAGGCGAAACGGGCGTTGGAAAGGAACTCTTTGCATCGGCCATTCACGAAAAAAGCAATCGAAGTACAAAACCCTATATTAAAGTTAACTGTTCGGCGATTCCGGAAAACCTTCTGGAAAGCGAGCTCTTTGGATTTGAAAAAGGTGCTTTTACCGGCGCAGACAAACTAAAACGCGGAATGTTTGAACTCGCTGATGGCGGCACCCTTTTCCTCGATGAAATTGGAGACCTGCCCATGTCTTTGCAACCCAAACTTTTGAGAGCATTGCAGGAAGGAGAAATAAAGCGCCTTGGGGCCGAAAAGACGATGAAAGTTGATATCCGCCTGATTGCGGCCACAAACCTGAGCCTCCAGAAACAGGTTGAAATTGGCGAATTCCGATCCGACCTCTTTTATCGCCTAAACGTCTTTCCCATAACCATTCCTCCGCTGAGGAAACGCAAATCTGATATCCCGAGGCTTATCAATTCCTTTATAAAGACCTTTAATGAAAAATACGACAAACAGATAACTGAAATTTCAGGGAGTCTTATGAAGGACCTGACCGATTATTCCTGGCCGGGCAACATAAGACAACTTCGAAATATTATTGAACGTGCGGTAATCACCACCAGCGGCTCAATCCTGAAGCTGGCCGATCCCCTTCCGTTTACCGAGAAGGAGGATTCACGACCTGCCAAGGACAAATCGGGCCTTAAGAGCCTCGGGACCCTGGAAGATTTCGAACGGGGGCATATCACAAGGGTACTTGAATATTGTGATTGGAGAATATCTGGCAAAAAGGGTGCTGCCGAAATCCTGAATCTGCCCGCGAGTACGCTCCGTTCAAAAATGAAAAAGCTGGGAATAACCTCACCGGCCAAATCCTAATACACATATTCCACTTCATTTTTGCTTCTGATTCTGATCACGATATTTCGCGTTAAACGAAATATCGCTAACTCAGAATACGACTGTATTAAATCGCTAAAAATATTTTACTAGCGTATTCTTTTGTTTTTCAATTGCTTATATTTTTTCATAACGAATTCTTAAAAATTGGTACGGTCATTGGCTATGTCGGGGACAACCCCTTAGCGAATCTCAATATGTACCTATTTTTATTGCAGTTTGAAGTTCCCACGAACAAACTCTATGAATTCAACCTCGCCTTAGGCCGCCTCGTAAAATGGCCTGTATATGCCCTGCATAGGACCGGGGGCGATCAGCATAAGGAAAAATTTGAGATTCTGCGCGAATGGGACAACAGCGATATCATGAAAGCTGAATTGGAAAGTCAGGCTTTTGAAAACCTGAACGGGATGATAAAGGTCTTAGGGGAGATCACCCAATCGAAGATTTTTCATGTTTCGGAACAAAAAGATTTGCTTTTAAAGCACCATAATTAAGATAAAGAAACCCCCAAGAATATCAATTCACACATTTAAGCTAGCAAAAACAACAATTATGAGAAGAACACTGTTAACGGCGATTCTGCTCGTCTTTTTTATGAGCTTTGGAAGGGCACAGGAAAAGGGAAAAGCGGAATTCAAGGGAAAAATCGGAACGACCCTTGCGGAATCTGAAGAATATTGGCCGGAACCCGTTAAAGCACCCGAAGGGGCTCCCAATGTACTCATATGGTTGATCGACGATATGGGCTATGGGCATTCTTCGGCCTTTGGAGGCTTAACCCCCATGCCAACCATAGAGCGTCTGGCAAATAAGGGTTTGCGATATAACAATTTTCATACCACTGCCTTATGTTCTCCTTCCAGGGCTTCAATTGCAGCAGGTCGGAATCACCATAACATCGGAATGGGGTCACACTCTTTGACTGCCATGGGATTTCCGGGCTATAATGCCCACCCCCCGGAATCCGCCAAAGGATTTTCTGAGATTTTAAAAAGAGAAGGCTGGTCTACCATGTTTATCGGAAAATGGGACCATACGCCTCAATGGGAAAGCACGTTTTCCGGACCCTTTGACCGCTGGCCTTCAGGAGATGGCTGGGAACACTTTTATGGTTTTATGTCCGGCGACATGAACAATTTTAACCCGATCATGTGGACGGATCATACCCCCATGCAACCCAACTACGATCAACCGGGCTACCATGTAAATGAGGACATGGCCAATACGGCGATCAACTGGATCTCGATGTTAAAGGCCTCTGATCACGATAAGCCTTTCTGCATGTTCTGGGCAACCGGAGCCGTACACGCACCCCACCAAGCACCTAAAAACTGGGTAGAAAAGTTCAAGGGAAAATTCAGTATGGGGTACGATAAGGCGAGGGAAATTATCCTGAACAACCAGATAGAAATGGGAATTGTGCCGAAAGGGACAAAGCTTTCTCCTCGTGACGAAACCATTCCTGCATGGAATACCCTGAATGAAAAGGAGAAAGCACTCTATGAGCGACAAATGGAAGCCTTTGCCGGCCAGTTATCCTATACGGACTATGAATTTGGCCGTGTTTTGGACTACCTGGAAAATATTGGAGAATTGGATAATACGGTTGTCATATTCACTTCAGATAATGGGGGTTCCGGAGAAGGTGGTCTGCACGGAACTTTCAATGAAAACGGCTTCTTTAATGGCGTACCGAACATTCCTTACGAGACGAATGCCCAATACATTAACGAATGGGGCAATAAGGTAGGGGTTTGGCATGTTACTGCAGGTTGGACCCAAGCGGGTAATACGCCATTTCAATACTACAAACAATCCGCCCACAGGGGTGGAAATGCCGATGCTTTGGTCATTTCCTGGCCCGAAGGGATAGACCCGGCAAATAACGGGCAGGTACGTGATCAGTACCACCATATCATCGATATCGCCCCAACTATTTTAGAAGCTGCAGGGGTTGAGGCTCCGGAGGTGATCGATGGAGTGAAACAAATGCCTTTTGATGGTGTACCTATGAATTATTCATTCAATCAGCCAAAAGCCGAAGATACACGGACGGTTCAATACTATGAGCTCTTCGGGAACCGGGGGATTTATGCGGATGGATGGACTGCAGTTACGCTTCACCGGGGTAAAAGACCATGGGTTTTAAATGCCGAAGGGACTTTAGCGGATGATAAATGGGAACTCTATAATTTAAAGGAGGACTTTTCGCAAAGCAATGATTTGGCAGCCAAATATCCGGACAAATTGGAAGAACTAAAACGTTTGTTTGAAGAAGAGGCTCGAAAGAATAATGTGTATCCCTTAGATGGTGATGTCGGGCCTCGTCTGGCCAAAATGCAGGCACGTGCGGCGCCACAGGATAAAGAATTGGTCTACTGGCCACCCGCGGCGATCCGGGTACATGAATCCGTGGCACCACCTTTAAAGAACAAATCCCATGAATTGGTGGCAGAAGTTGAAGTACCTAAAGGAGGGGCTAACGGCATGCTGGTAACCGCCGGAGGAAGAACCTCTGGCTATGCCTTTATGGTCCTGGACAACCAATTGGTCTATGTTTATAATTATATAGGGGACCGTACGGTTATCATGTCTTCTGAAGATGTCCCTGAAGGGAAATCAGAATTAAAAATGGTATTTACAAGTACCGGACAATTCCAGGGAGATGCGGAGCTGTTTATCAATGGGAAAAGCGTAGGCAAAGCGCGAATTCCAAAAACAATCCCCGCTACCTATAGCATAGAAGAAACCTTTGATGTTGGGCAGGATACGGGTTCTCCAATCATCGAAGACACCTATGCCGTCCCATTTAAAAACGAATCGCTTCAAAAGTTAACGGTTCGAAGGTTAGACTAATGGACAAAATATAATTTCAACTCCTATCAATTAAATTAAGTCATCAAAATGAAAAACTATTTAATCTTACTATGCAGTGCATTCCTGATTTTTTCTTGCCAGCAAAAAGAGGACGCTTCTCAGGAAGAAGACCCGAGAATGGCTGGTTTTAAAGGGAAAATAGCTAAGACCTTTCAGGAGTCCGAAGAAGACTGGCCTGAAGTGGAAAGCTTTACCGGTAAGGAACCTAATGTCTTACTCATACTTCTTGACGATGTGGGATATGGGCAGCTCGGACCCTACGGAGGTTTGACTGAAACTCCGAACATCGATCGGTTAGCCAAGGGAGGGCTGGTTTTCAACAACTTTCATACAACTGCGCTTTGTTCGCCTTCCCGTGCCGCTATCCTGGCGGGCAGGAATACGCATTCCATAGGTATGGGATCTCACGCACTATCTGCCATGGGATTCCCAGGTTATGCGGGGCGTGTACCCATGGAAGCCCAAGAAGTGACGAAAATTGCCCAAAAAAGCGGCTGGTCAACATACGCATTGGGAAAATGGGATCATACGCCGGGCTTTCAGACCCATCAGGTAGGACCATTTACCTACTGGCCAACGAGTGATGGTTTCGATCACACCTACAATTTTATGGCTGCGGATGCCAATAACTTTACCCCGGTCATGTACGCCGGTCATGAGCCAATTGAGCCATCAAAAGGGAATCCTGATTATCACCTTTCGACAGATTTATCTGACAAAGCGACTCATTATTTAACCGGCCATGCGTCTATCGATCCAGACCGCCCATTCTTTATGTTCTGGGCACCCGGTGGTATGCACGCGCCTCATCATGCGCCCAAGGAATACATCGAGAAGTACAAGGGTAAGTTTGATATGGGCTGGGACAAAGCGCGGGAAGAAATCTTCAAACGCCAGATGGAATTGGGAATATTACCTCCCGGTTCTGTCCTGACTGAGCGCAATAAAGAAATCCCTGCCTGGGACTCCTTAACAGCAGATGAAAAACGGATGTATGCACGCCAGATGGAGGCTTTTGCAGGCCAGCTGGAGCATCTCGATATGGAAATTGGTCGTATGCTCGCTACGCTGGAACGCATCGGAAAGCTGGACAATACCCTCATCATCCTGACCTCCGACAATGGGGCCAGTGGGGAAGGCGGGTTATCGGGATCGCATAACGAAATGCTAATCGTAAATAGCCAGCAAACAAGACTTGAAGAGAATTTAGAGCGCTATGACGTATGGGGATCGGAAGCGACAGATAATCACTACCATGCCGGTTGGGCTTTGGCAGGCAATACCCCGTTCAAATACTTTAAGCAAACGGTACACAACGGAGGTATTAAGGATCCGTTGATCGTCCATTGGCCGGCTGGAATTAAAGGTAAAGGAGAGATCCGCAATCAGTATCACCACATCATCGACATTGCACCAACAATCCTGGAAGTGCTCGATCTGGAGTTTATGGAGGAGATCGATGGGATTAAGCAAATGCCATTAGACGGCGGAAGCTTCGCCTATTCGTTCAATGAGGCAGATGCGGCGGATCAACACACCACCCAGTATTACGAAATGTATGGCAACCGGGCCATTTACAAAGACGGGTGGAAAGCGGTCACCATCCACGGAAACCGCATGCCATGGGACTTTGCCGGAACCTATCCCTTCGAGGATGATGTTTGGGAGCTCTATAATGTGACTGAAGATTTCACAGAGTCCAACGACCTGGCCGAAGAGTTTCCTGAGAAGTTGGAAGAGCTAAAAGCGGCCTGGGAAGAGGAAGCCTGGAAGTACAACGTATTCCCATTATATGATGACTTGGGTGCAAGGTTTAGCAACGTGGCCAAAATCTATGCGCCTAAACGTAAAGAATTCATTTTCTATCCACCGGGGGCTGTGCGAATCTCCGAACCTTATTCGCCCCCCGTGAAAAACAAAAACCATAGCCTGACCGCTCACGCGGAAATTCCTAACGGAGGTGCCAGTGGAGTGCTTGTGGCTGCAGGAGGTCTTTATGGCGGCTATACTTTATATGTAAAGGACAACCGATTGGTTTACGAATACAATGCCTACAACGAGGATAGATTTACGATCCGGTCGAACACTACCATTCCAACGGGTGAAGTCGAGCTCAAAGCAGTATATGACGTGAATGAGGATAAGACCGCAGTGGTCACGCTTTATATAAACGGTGAGCAGGTGGGGCAAGGTCCAGTAAACCGGACACATCCCGGACAATACTCACTTTCTGAAACTTTTGATGTCGGAGAAGATACGGGTACCCCGGTCTCCAGGAATTATACACGTGAGAATAAGTTCAGCGGTAACCTAGACAGGCTAGTTGTTACTTTAAAATAGAAATAATACCTAATCTAAAGTAAAAGGCTTAAAACATAAAAGAATGAAGAAGAGTTTCGCTTTAATTGTTGCCCTAGTAACACTCTCTTATATTGGGTTTGCCCAAGAGATGCCTATTACAGGTAAAGTTAACACCCACATAGGGGAATTGGAATTTGATCATGGTGTGCCCACAAAGGAGACTACTGATAAGCTTTATTATGAGAAGGATTACCAAAGAGCAGTACAAGCCTATCTTTGGTCTTTACCTATTGTGGGGCAAGCCCAATGGCGACAGTCTTATTTTGATCTATATGACTTAAAGCCCAATCAATCGGTTTATGCAAAAGAATTTAATGATCGTTCGTTAATTCTCACAGCAAATGAGTCAACCCCATACCTTTTCACATGGATTAATGTAAAAGAAAAGGCCGTCGTTCTCGAAGTTCCACCTGGATCAATTATTGGCTTGTATATTGATTTTTGGCAGCGAGGTTTAACTGACGTTGGGCTTTTGGGAAGATATTCGGCCAATGGCGGGAAATATATTTTCACAGGACCTGACACTCCGCGGGATCAAATCCCATACATGGAAGATGTTACTTATATTGAATCAAAGACGAACAATATCTGGTCTGTGGTCCGCTTTTCAGGGAGTTTGGAAGAAAGAGAGAACTTAATGCGCTCTATGAGAACCTACTTCTGGGACGAAGAACCTAAAATGGACATCGTTCCAGCAGGAAACAAGCCTGGCAGAAACTACCAACCCAGGGGTATGGATTATTGGAAAATGCTACATGCCATTTTACAAGAGGAACCGGTAGATGAGCGTGACCGTTTTTACATGTATTACTTAAAGGATTTAGGAATTGAAAAGGACAAGCCCTTTAACCCTACTGCCCAACAAAAGGAAATTTTGACCGATGCAATCATTGTTGGAGAGGCTATGGCAAAAAGCATGGTCTTTCGCGAACGACTGCCTGGTGTTCTTCGAAAAGATGGTTGGAGACACGTAATGGGTAGAGTTGTCGGGTCAGAACCTGGTGATGCGTGGGAACATACACAAAGAACAAAATACTACGATAGATTGGATCCCCGCGCTCGATATACGTACGAAGCATGCACCATCTCCGAACGAATGGCTTTCGCAAAGGATGGCTTTGGGTTGGGTTATGGGGGTATGTTTTTGGATGCTGAAGGTGAGCCAATGAAAGGTGACAAGTCCTACGTAATGAGAATCGAAGCTGACCCCCCGGCAAAACTTTTTTGGGCCGTAACAATTTATAATACGGATACACGGTCTTTGATAATAACAGATCAGGAAAAAGCTGAAATTGGATCTGCACATGAGACTACTCAAGTCAATGAAGATGGTAGCACCTACGTTTTTGTGGGTCCTAAAGCACCCAAGGGATGGGAAAGCAACTGGATAAAATCTGTTCCCGGGCAAGGATGGTTTCCGTACTTACGGCTCTATTTCCCTACAGAAAGATTTTTTGATCAATCCTGGCCTTTTCCAAAGATTGTTCCTGTGGATTTTAAAGATTATGAGAAGTAGATAATAGAATTATGGCAAAAATGAACCTGAAAATAAAGAACATTGGACTGTTAATGATGCTAATGGGTACATTGCTGTATAGCGGCTGTATTGAAAAGAATAAAAACGAAAAAGTAGCAGAAGGGGTTGAAGAACAAACCTCTAAAGTTAGTCACCTACTCCCTCCTGCCAATCCCTTTTTAATTGCGAATAGCAGCTACCCTTCTGTACATTCCAATCCCGCTCAGAGCGACGTAACAAAATGGGCCACCTGGAATGAAAATGTAGATATTAAGGAAGAAAACACCCAGTGGTTGCCCTGGGTAACTTCCATAGGAACCGTTCACCGTCCCTATCCCAATGGAGAAGAAGCCTTGTTTGTCTCGGGCACGAACAAAATTGGTAAGATCAAGATCACCAATGGTGTTTTTGAATGGGTTGACGAAGTTGTGGTACCCGGATACGAATACGAAGTGCCTTCCGAGGACGCGATTAGAGCGACGGTAGATGAAATGATCGCTGGTGGAACGGATGAATCTAAATACCTACCGCCCTATGCCAATCACGTAAAAGCCATTAAGCAAAGTTCAGCCAACATTGGAAATGGTATTTACACCATGATGGACAATGAAGGGAACTATTTCTGTGGTTTTGGCACTTCAATCTTTAAGGTGAGCGATAAAAATCCCGGGGATGTCAATTCAGAGATTGAGATTGTAAAGGCCTTTGATGTAAAGGACGGGGTAACCCCTGAAGAAGCGAAACAAATAAGCAGAATATTCGCCCTGGGCATGACCTATGACGGTTATATAGCTGTTGCCATGCCCGGTATTATCGCCGTCCTGGACCGAAACCTCGAAAACATGCAATACATTATTCTCGAAGGTGAAGCGGTGGATAACGGCATTAGCATAGACGATACGGGCGGGATTTACTGTGTCACTTCAAAGTATATGCGCAAGATTGTATGGGATGGGAAGAAAATATCCGATAAAGAAGAAGACGGCGCATGGAAATCGCCTTACGATTATGTCCCCAACCCAAAAGCGCTTTCAAGAGGCTCTGGAAACACCCCCTCCCTAATGGGCTTTGGACCCGATGAAGATCATTTGGTTTTTGTAGCCGATGCCGGGGAAGACATTAGCGCTGTGGCTTTCTGGAGGGATGAAATCCCCGAAGATTTCGAGCAAAAGGAAGGCACTAAATCCAGGAGAATTGCAGATCAGATTAAACTCACTATAGACGTACCTGCCACCATAGAATGGTCACCGCATATTTACGGAAATGGGGTGATGATGATGGCCTCTGCATGGCCGGACCCTGTCTATGATGAAAATGGGAAACTCGCCATATTTGAAACCGTACTTACTGCGGGTATCACCAGAGAACCGCCCACAGGGGTCGAAAAATGGAGCTGGGATAAGGAAACCTATAGCCTGAAAAGCGATTGGACGTTGCAACGCGGTTTGCAATGGGCACTATACCCCGTGTCTGCCACCTCCAATACCGTTACCCTTACCATAGCTGAAGAAGGGAATTATTCGCTGCAGACGGTGGATTGGGATACGGGTAAGGAGATCTCGACAACCAACCTGGGCAACAATCCTATTTTTAACACAGCCGGAGGATTGTTTATTCCCATCGATGAAAACCGGATTTATATTACCGGGGTGATGGGACCTGTGATGATTCACAAAGAGTAAAGTATGCCAATGGAAAATACAATGGGTGTGGGTGGTTAGAACCGTTTAAACTATTTTTTTATGCTCAAGGAGCGTGTTGGTTCAATTATCTCCTGCACGTCCTCTTCGAGGTCAAAACAAATATCGATACATCCTACTTAGCAATATGCCAACTGGGTAAATCGTTCCGTTGGAAAGATTTAGCATCAATAATTAAAAACTTTCAAGTGTATCCTTTCTTTGGGTATTGGGGTGTTTTACCTTTTATTTTTTACGTTGAATTCAAAAACATCAGGTCTTGCATAATGTCCTACGACATCAAACATTCGTTTTGCTTTTACAATCTGTGTGAGATCAATATCTGCATATAAAATACCCTCTTCTGCCTCAAGCGGACCTGCTAAAATCTGTCCATTGGGAGCAATTATAGCACTGTTTCCAACATTAATCCATTCTCTTCCTTCTGGATAAAGTTTTTTAAACTCGTACTCTTCGGGTATATCATCTATTTTTAATGCCATACAAGTGCTTATGACAAACACCCCTCCTTCTCTTGCGATATGCTGCATGCTTTGGATCCAGTTTGGGCTTTTATCCCAGGTAGGAGAAGCCAATATCTGAGTTCCAAATTCGTAGATTGCATTTCTTGCTAATGGCATAAAATTTTCCCAGCAAATCAATCCTGCTATTTTTCCTGCTGAGGTGTCATAAGAAGATAAGGTACTCCCATCTCCCTGAGACCATATAAGGCGTTCTCCCCCTGTTGGTATTAACTTTCTGTGTTTACCCAGAATTAGGCCCTTGTCGTCTATAAAAAGTAAGCTGTTAAATAAACTGGCACTACTGGTTTCCGTATTGCGTTCATGCATTCCAATAACAACATTGACCCCAGCCATTTTAGCCGCTTCACATAGCCTTTTGGTAGCATCATCAGGTACGGAAACAGCATTTTCAACAAGTTTTAAATAAAGCTCACTCAAATCTGCTCCTTTGCTGTTTGGAATAAGCCATACCCAATCGGGATACCCGGATATAAATGCCTCCGGAAAAACGATCAGTTCAGCTCCGTTTTTACCTGCCTCCAATATCGCCTTACAGGCTTTTTCAATCGTTTCTTCTTTGTTTAGGAAAACAGGTGATAGTTGTGCCGCAGCTACTTTTATTTTTTTTGTCATCTGTCAGATTCTTTAATGAGCTGTTTGCATGGTTAGCAAAGATTCTACTTGATAGCAACTACGGCACTTGTTGGACCGGTTAATGGCATAATACGGGTTTGCCTAAACCCTGCTTCTTTTGCCCATTCGTTAAAATCCGATGCTGAGAAATCAAAACCCTGCTCTGTTTCTATGGCCATATTTAATGACATCATTAGCCCAAAGGCATTCTTATTTCGCTCATCATCAATAATGTTCTCAATAACAACAAATGCGCCTCCTTCGGGTAAGGCGTCATAGGCTTTTTTTATTAATATTAGTTTGTCTTCCACACTCCAGTCGTGAAGAATATTCCCCATGGTAATCACATCTGCCCGTGGTAATTCATCAACAAAAAAATCTCCTGACGCCACCACTATTCGATCACTTAATCCAAATCTTTCCACATTCTCCTTGGCAATAGGGCCTACTGGAGGAAGATCAAAAGAAGTGGACTTTATATGGTCGTTGTTTTTTGCAATATGTATCGAAAGATTCGCACCCGAACCACCAACATCACAATGGGTCTGATAGTCCGAAAAATCAAAATCATGGGCCAGCTTCATAAAATTTCCAGCCTGAACCCCGCCCATGCCATGAATGAATTCCCTAAGCCTGTCTTCATCGGCATAAATAGCTTCAAACAACGATTTATCCCCATTTTTCGTTTCATTTTGCGGTTTACCTGTTTTTAAACACGCTTCCAGGTCATTCCAAAAAGGATATAATCTATTGTTTGACATTTCGAGTATTCCACCTATGTAGCTGGGTTTGCCTTTGTCTAAAAAAAAGTCTGAGTCATCTGAATTACTATAAATAGCATGATCTTTTAATCCAACACGTTTTAAAAATCCCAATGCGACTAACGTATCGAGAAAATCGTACAGTGACCTTTCATGCAGCCCTAATTTATCTTGAATTTCCCTGCCTGATAGTCCTCCTTTGGCAAGATGTGTAAACAGTTCCATGTTAACGGCTGTGAGCAAAGTCTTTGACGCCCAAAAACCCATTCCAATTTGCATTATTTTAGAAGGGTTAATCTGATTTTCATTTGGAGTATCCATAAGATGATTGTTTAGGTATGTTTGTTTAATTTTTGCAACGGTTGGGGGGGACAACACAATCTCAGCGGACTAAGCGCCTGAGCGACAGACCCTGCTAATAATGCCGTAAAGAGAAAAGCAATCATTTTCTGTCTTCGTTCACTTTACCATCTTAAGGTAACAAAACTCTTTGAAATATCGGTATGATTGTGGTTCGGGATTGCCCCAAGCGGTCGCACCCAGGACAGCTGCCTGTCCGGGCAAGCATAAAACCCTAACAAACTTCGTTTGTCGGTTTTGTATTCCCGATCCGCTTATGAAAACAAGTTTTCAACGCGTCCTGGAAATACAAAACCCGCAACTTGCGTTGCGGGTTTCTTTTGCGGAGGAAGAGGGATTCGAACCCCCGGAGGTGTGACCCTCAACAGTTTTCAAGACTGCCGCATTCGACCACTCTGCCATTCCTCCATAAAATAAAGCGAACAAGTCGCCAATCAAAAAGCCTTATTCCTAAGGCGGCACAAATATAACAAAGCTTATATACAAAACACTACGGTTTTTACAGAAATTATTCGAAACAATGTTTATCAGTATCCCTGTGGTTATAGACAAAAATTCCGGATAGTTTTGACTATTTTCATATCTTCAGACACCCTAAGGTTAAACGAATGAAGCACTATAATGTAGCGGTTCTAGGTCCCATCCCCAGGGATCACATCACAACACATAAAGGTGAGATTATTGAAAAATACGGCTGTGCCACACACACAACTATTGGTCTTTCCCGCCTTTTAGGGTCTGCCGGGACGGTCTATCCTATTTCTCATGTACGCAAAATCGACAGGGAGCCCATTGAAGCTATTCTCAATGCGTATCCCAATGTGCAGACCAGTCACATCAGGGATCGTGAAGACCAGGGAGATGTGATCCGGCTGAAGTTTCTGGACCAGAACAATCGAAAAGAAACGCAGACCGGTTTTATGAACCCGATCATTGCGGAAGATGTTGCCGACCTTCTCCATTGCGATGTTTTCGTGTGTGTCCCGATTACCGACTACGAAGTGCCTCTTGAGACCCTCAAGTACATTAAAAAAAATAGTGAGGGGACGATTATTTTTGACGCCCACGGACCTACCAACACTGTGGATGTCCTGGGGGCCCGTCATATGCGATTCTGGATTGAACGCGATCTCTGGCTGCCCTATATCGATGTACTCAAAATGAACCTTGAGGAATCCCGCTGCTGCTGGTTCGAGAAAGAATACAAAATGTCGGAGCTCCAGCCCCTTCACGATGTCGATACGACTCATCTGGACGCTATGGCAGCACACGTGCTCAGCAAAGGTGTCAAGGCGCTTATCGTTACCCTGGATGCTGGCGGAAGTGCCGTTTATTTCATCGAGGAGGGTCGGATGAAGAAAGAAATTGTTCCATCCGTGCCGGTTAGTGATGTTGTGGATACAACAGGTTGCGGTGATTCTTTCGCCGGGGGGCTTGGCTTTGGACTTCTGAAGAATGCAACCGACTATGTCAGGGCTGCGCGGTACGCCAATGCCCTCGGAGCCCAGCGTACGCAGGGCAGGACTTTTGAGGTGTTTAAATCCCTGGAAGAAACCAACCTCATGATCCGGGAAACCTACGGAGACTGATCTCAAACCCCTGTAATCCTGACTTAAAATGCCATCTAAGGCAGGACTCCCCTTCTTCTTATTTTTGACTATTTTTGGGGGATTAATAAAAACCCAAAATGAAAAAACTGTTCTTTATTGCTGCGGCCCTATTCCTTTCTTGCAACGGGTCTCAAAAAGCAATTTCGGAAAACAACGCCCTGGCACCTGAAAAACCAGATGTTTCAAACCTGGCGGCATCCATATCTGAAGAAGAATTGAGAGAGCACCTTTACACATATGCCTCAGATGAATTTCAGGGAAGGGAAACCGGTACGGAAGGTCAGAAAAAAGCAGTTGCATATTTGCAAAAGGCCTATGAAGATCTGGGTATTCCTTCTGCCGTTAAGGATGGGAATTACCTCCAGAAGGTTCCCCTTGAAATGGCAAAATTACCCACAGGAACCATGTCCATTGGAGATCAAAATATTGAAAACGGACAGGGTTTTCTAACATTTACAGGCCTTGAGGGCGAGTATAGCTCCGTCATTTATTTGGGTTATGGGATTGAAACCGACTCGTATTCCGATTATAAAGGGGTAGATGTCCGTGGGAAAATTGTTTTGATGAAGGCCGGGGAGCCTAAGAATGATGATGGGACCTTCGTGCTTACAGGAACTACCGAGGCCTCAAAGTGGAGCAATGTATCGGAAGCCATAGAAAAGCGGACCGAAGTAGCCATGGCCAAAGGGGCCAAAGCCATACTATATGTTGACGCGGCTAACTATTCCCGTTACAACAGGTATTACGAGTATATGAAAGTAAACAACGGGGGGCGTATGGATTTGGCGTCCAGTGATGAGAAACCCGGATTGATCCTGCTCAAATCGGATTATGCCAAAAGAATATACCCGGATCTCGATCAGAAACTGGCTGCAAAAGTAATTCCTGCCAATATAAAACTGAATGTTCAAAGCAGGAATGACATGGTGGACTCAGAAAATGTGGTCGCCTTTATCAGAGGGTCTGAATACCCTGACCAATACGTTGTAATATCATCCCACCTGGATCATATTGGGGTAACCTCCAAAGGAGAAATCAACAATGGGGCCGATGATGACGGTTCCGGCACCGTTGCGGTCCTGGAAATTGCCGAAGCCTTTAAAATGGCCGCAGACGAGGGAATGGGTCCTAAGCGATCTGTGGTTTTCCTTCACGTAACGGGTGAAGAAAAAGGACTGCTCGGATCGAGATACTACACGGATGTGGATCCGGTTTTTCCGCTAAATCAAACCGTGGCTAACCTGAATATCGATATGATTGGACGGATTGATCCCAAGCGCGAAGGGGATCGAAATTACATTTATCTGATCGGTTCAGATAAATTGAGTACGGAACTCCACGAACTATCAGAAACGGTAAATGACACATACACCAAAATAGAACTGGATTACACCTATAACGATGAGAACGATCCGAACCGCTTTTACTACAGGAGTGATCACTACAATTTTGCGAAGAATAACATCCCGATTATTTTCTATTTTAACGGGACGCATGCAGATTACCACAGACCAGGGGATACTCCGGACAAAATCAATTACGATCTATTGAAAAACCGGGCACAGCTCGTTTTTCACACCGCCTGGGAAATCGCGAATCGCGATTCCCGCCTCACTGTGGACAAAGCTGCTAAATAACAGGGTTGTTACGAACTAAAAATCCCGCTCCTTACGGAAGCGGGATTTTTGTTTTTCTGGGTGGAAGACCGGGTTCGAACCGGCGACCTCTGGAACCACAATCCAGCGCTCTAACCAACTGAGCTACAACCACCATTTTTTGGGCTATAGATGCATTATAAACAGGAATACTGCCAGCCCTTAAAGTCAGCCCCAGACGAGAATTGAAGTTCACCGAAGGCGGAGCCAAAGGTACTTTTTTTTCGGTATTACATCAAAATAATTCTTCTTCAAATTTTAACCTCAATGCCTTGTGCCTATGAGTTACAAACACCCTTTATTTACCTGGTTTCTATCCGTATCAGATCCCCTAATCTCACCTAAATTATAGGCTAACAGACAAAAAAAGGCGTTTCACAACAATCTTTAGCCTGATTTCAACACCTGAAATACCTTTAGGGTTCATCCTATTGTAAGGTATGTATAGAATCCGCCTGATGTTGCGGAAAATTCGCAATACGAAATTTGTAGGTACGGGGGTCCTTTTATGGTGTCTTCTGGGCATGGGTCATGTGGTGCATTCACAATTTGACCGGAAAGAAGAACTGAAGACAAAGCTCCGGCTGATGGAAGAGCGATCCAGTTTTTCCGTTCAGGATACGGCTTATCTGGATCTATTGAACGACCTGGCTTTCGAATTGCGGTATTTCGATACAGATTCCCTGTACAGCCTCGCCAAAAAAGCCCTCAAACACAGTACAGACGCTAACTATGCGCCCGGTCAAAGTATCTCCTTAAAACAATTGGGGGACTACCATTCTGACCGTGGGGTAACCGATACGGCCCTGATTTATTACCGCAAGGCTATGGACCTGGCCAGCCAAAATGGCTCGGTGGCCCTTGAGCTAAGTCTTCTCAACGATATTTCAGGAGAGTTTGAATACCAGGGCGACTATGCCAAAGCCCTCGGTGGGTACCTCAAGGCCCTTGAAATGGCCATAGAGCAGGAAGATCTCCTGCAACAGTCCATCATTAATGAAAATATCGCAAACCTGTACGCGAGCCAGAATTACTACGATGAATCCCTTGAATATTATAAAAAGGTCAAGCGCCTAAATGATTCCATCGGGAATGAGATTGCCCAGGCAGAAACGATGAGTAATCTGGCCTCCCTCTACGGGGATATGAAGAAACTGGAGTACGCCATGTTTAATGTCAACCGCAGTATTGACATTTTTGAGAAATACCGAATAATGGATTGGCTCGCCTATGCCTATGAGACCAAGGGAAAAGTATATCTGAAGAAATACAACTACAACTGGGCATTGTACTGGTATCGCCAGAGCGAAATGCTACACCAGAATCTGGAGGACGATCGGGCCCGCATCGATCTGTACAATGGGTTGGCAGAAACGTATATAGGCCTGGAAAATGACAGTCTTGCTACGAATTACGCAGAGGACGCCTTCAGGATCAGCAAAAGCATCAACTTTGCGGAGGGGATTAAGAAATGTTCCAAAACCCTTTACGAAATCTACAGGCGGAAGCAGGATTACGCAACGGCTTTGGCGTATCATGAACTCTTTCAGGAATTGTCAGACACCCTGAGCCGGAATGAAAACAGGCAAAGCCTGAGTCTTTTGCAGACCAAAACGGAGTACGAGCAACAGAAAGAAACCCTGATCCGGGATAACGAAAAAGCGCTGGCTTCTCAAAAACGATATTTGTATGCAGGTTCCGGGCTGTTGCTGTTCTCAATACTGATTATCTACCTGGTTTACCGGAGTAAAAAACTACAGCAGCGCCTGACCCGGGAACTTGAAGCCAAACACGAAATACTTGAAAAACGCAAAGCGGAACTACAGGTCGAAAATGAGACAAAGGTGAAGCTCTTTTCGATAATCGGCCACGATCTCAGAGGCCCCGTTGGCGCCCTGAAAGAATTGCTCCAGATTTTTAAGGATGGTGAAATCAGTATTACCGAACTGGCGTCGTATATGCCCAAGTTACGATCCGATGTGGACCATATCTTTTTTACCCTGAATAACCTTGTATCCTGGGGATATACACAACTCAATGGCTCCACTACCCGACCTACCTCAATTCTGCTTGAAGGAATTGCGGCAGAGAACATCAAACTGCTGAATGAAGTTGCGGAAAACAAAAGCATAAAAATCGTGAGTGAAATTCCGGAGAACACACAAGTCTGGTCGGATCCGAACCAGGTGGACATCGTCCTGAGGAACCTTATCAGCAACGCCCTGAAATTTACCCCGGAAAATGGGATGGTCACCCTGAGTGCCGAGGAAAAGAACGACTACTGGATCATATCAATACGCGATACGGGCGTCGGAATGGATCGGCTTACCCTGCAGAAAATATTTCAGGAAGACACTACTACTACCCATTCCACCTATGGGACTGCCAATGAAAAAGGAACAGGTATAGGACTCTCCCTCTGCAAGGAGATGATTAAGAAAAATGGTGGTGAAATCTGGGTAGACAGCTTACTGCGGAAAGGAAGCACCTTCTACTTTACCCTGCCCAAGGCCGCCGGGTTATACAGCAAAGCCGTCTAAATCAGGTCGCCCAGGCTGTTGACCGCCGGGGTCCTTTCAACGGTAAAACCTTCCGCGTGTTCCACACCTATGAGCCTGCCCAGGTCCCGGGCGCGGTATCGGACACTATCCAGAAAGTTCTTGCTGCTTATAGGCGTTTCCGGTTCTTCACTATTGGGATCGAAAAACTGAGAATCGTAGGCTCTGATCGCTTCTAACTTCGATTCGATAAAACCACTGACATCCACAGCGAAGTCCGGTTCCAGGTTCTTCCATTGAATATAATGGTAAACGAATTTAGGCCTCCAGGGTTCCTGCCACTGATCATCGCCCTCCAACTGGGTATCTATCTTTACCAGGCCGCTTAGAAAACAGGCATTGCTGACAAGGTCACTCCCCCTACCATGGTCGATATGGCGATCCTCTATAGCATTACAGAGCACTATTTCAGGGCGATACTTACGGATTTGCCGAATAAGTGCAAGCTGGTGTTCCGAGTCGTTTCGGAAAAAACCATCCTGAAATTCCATATTGTCACGAACGGTGAGCCCAAGAAGTTCAGCGGCCTTTGCGGCCTCCCGTGTTCTGATTTCCGCAGATCCCCTTGTGCCCAATTCCCCACGGGTAAGGTCGATGACACCTACTTTTTTACCCAGGGAAATTTCTTTGGCAATTGTGGCCCCTGCTCCTAATTCGGCATCATCCGGATGCGCACCGAATACGAGAATATCTAATTTTACGGACATATAGAGTCTAAATTTTTGTCAGTGCTTCCGCCTTGAGGTTTTTGGAGTTTTCAAGTGCCTGAGCCAAGTCTGCCTTCAGGTCCTCGATTTCTTCTATTCCGGTTGAAAAACGAATAAGCCCATCGCGTATTCCGGTTTTTAACCGTTCTTCAGGCCTTAACAGGGCGTGAGAAGTCTCCGATGGCGCGAGTAAGGTACTCTCCACGCCTGCCAGACTCATCGATACCTTTACCCATTTCAGGGAGCGCATAAAGGTGTGCTGATCCACCTCAGGCGCAAGTTCAAAGGACAACATTCCTCCAAACCCCTGCATCTGGGCCTTTGCAATATCATGGCCTGGATGGTCCTCCAAACCCGGGTAATACACCTTGTCAATATCCGGATGTGCATTCAGAAAGCGGGACAACTCAAGCGCATTCTCGTTTTGAGCCCGAACCCTCAGGCCCATGGTCTTGATGCTGCGCTCCAATAGCCAAACGGTATAATCGCTTAAACTCCCGCCGAGGTTTTTGGCGAGCTGAAAGATGCGATCAATATGCGCTTTACTGCCGGCGACAGCCCCGGCACAAATGTCCGAATGCCCGCCCATGTATTTCGTTGCGCTATGTATTATTATATCGATCCCAAAGTCCGCAGGATTCTGGTTAACCGGGCTGGCAAAAGTATTGTCGATAAGCGTTGTTAGGCCTTTTGAGCGGGCCAAAGCCCCTATGGCCGAAAGGTCCGTAATGGTCAGCAACGGATTCGAAGGGGTTTCCAGGTAAAGGATACGCGTGTTGGGCTGAATGGCACTTTCAAAATCGGCCACCGCCGTTCCGTCGATAAACGTAAATTCGATCCCGTACTTCGGGAATTCTTCCACAATGAGGTTATAAGCCCCTCCGTAGATCTGTCTCGGTACCACGAGATGGTCTCCTTTGCTCAGGAAGGCCAGCAGGGAAGTGCTCACGGCGGCCATCCCGCTACCAAAAATCAAGGCTGATTCTGTGTGCTCAAGTGCGGCAATTTTCAGGCAGAGCGCCTCCTGGTTTGGGGTATTGAAATAGCGCGGGTATCGCTTGATATCAACGTCTTCATAATCATATGAGGTACTCATGTACAAAGGAGAAACCGCCCCTTTGAAGGTCTTATCCTCCAATTCCCCGATATGAGTGCAGATTGTATTCACACCCCTTTTCCCTTTTTTCATAAATGAAATTTAAAAAACTAAAGGTAGTAATTTCATCAGACAGATACTGACTTCCAGCTTCCCTTTCTAAAGGCCCGGACAGCCAGCAGCGTAAGCAAAACCTCCGCGAGGGTTATCGCGGCAAATACACCAGCCGGGCCGGCTCCAAATACCTGGGAGGAAAAATAAGCCAGGGGTAATTGAAACATCCAGAAGGCGATAAAATTGATCCGGGTGGGTGTGCGCGTATCCCCTGCCCCGTTGAAAGCCTGGGTAATGACCATCCCAAAGGCGTAAAAGATATAACCGGCCGCCACTATTCTAAGGCATAAAGCCCCATTTTGTACTACGTCGGGAATTCTGCTAAAAAGCGTGAGGATCTCAGGGGCCCAAATCAGATATACCAGGGAGACCAGGGCCATAAACCCTGCATTGTATTTTCCGGTCAGCCAAACAGACCGTTCCGCCCGATCTGGCTTTTGGGCACCGAGGTTCTGACCGACCAGTGTTGCCGCTGCATTACTCATACCCCAAGCAGGCATCAGGCTGAACATGATTACCCGAATGGCAATGGTATATCCCGCGAGTACTTCGCTCCCGAATTCACTCATGAGTCGCATCAGGAACACCCAACTCGAGGTTCCTATCAGAAACTGGGCTATTCCACCAAGGGAAACGCGAATTAAGCGAACGATCACGGGGATATTTAAAATCCAGTCCCTCACCCCTATCCGGATGCGACCCCAGCCGAAAAACAGGACCGCAAATTGAAACAATACAGCTGTGCCCCTGCCGATATTAGTCGCGATAGCCGCACCTTCCACGCCAAATTCGGGAATGGGGCCCCATCCAAAAATAAATATGGGATCCAGGATTATATTCAATCCGTTGGATAGTACCAGGGTCCACATTGCCGCAGAGGCATCCCCCGCACCCCGGAAGATGGCATTGATCAGAAACAACAACATTATGGTGACGTTTCCACCAAGAAGCCATTTGGTATAGCCGTATCCTTCTGCGATCAGGTCTGAAGATCCGCCCATCAGCCGAAGTATTTCCTCAGCATACGCAAACCCGACACTACCAACTATGGCAGAAACCCCGATGCCAAGGATAATGGCCTGTACCGCCGTTTTTTGAGCTCCTGCGACGTCCTTCTCCCCTATTCGCCTTGCTACCATGGCCGTGGCGGCCATACTCAAACCAATGGCAACGGCATAGACTAGGGTAATGACAGATTCTGTGAGCCCTATCGTAGCTACGGCATTTACGCTCACCCGTGAAACATAGGCGATATCGACGATTGCGAAAACCGACTCCATCAACATTTCCAGGATCATGGGCAATGCCAATAGAAAAACGCCGCGTCGGATGCTCCCCGTGGTAAACGAGTTTTCTTTACCGCTTAGGGCGAGAATCGTAAGTTGATAGAATTTTTGAAATCCGGTTTTAAGTGAAGCCATGAAAATAGGAATTAACAGATGAGGGCAATGCCTAAAAGTCTGTGAAACAAGGGATCAGCCGTGCCTGATCCCAGCGCGAAGTCGCTTTAAAAAAATTCCTAATACTTCATAGTGTACCAAAGATGCAAAAAAATTTGGATACTTTGGACAAATACAGATCCGGCCTTTTTGCCGTGGTTATTTGAAGAGCACCTTGTAGCGCCACCAACTCAATCCCCCCAGCAGCATCACTCCGGCGACGGTATAGTAGACAAAAGTTGGCGTGATAACCTGTCCCCCGCTTGCGTAGCTGTGGAGGCCCACCAAATAGAAATTCACGCCAAAATAGGTCATCATAATACTCCCGAAGGCCACGACGCTGAGAAAATTAAACGTCCATGTACCCCTGAGGCCTGGGACTAATCGGGTGTGAATTACAAAGGCATAGACCAGAATGGAGATCAGGGCCCAGGTTTCCTTTGGATCCCAACCCCAATAACGGCCCCAGCTTTCGTTGGCCCATTGTCCACCCAGAAAATTCCCTATCGTAAGCATGATCAACCCAATGGTCAGGGCCAATTCGTTGATGATGGTGAGCTCCTTCAGATTGAGTTTCATCTTTTCCCGATTCCGCTCATTGGTGAGTAATATGAGAATAAGGCAAACCACTCCCAGAATCATCCCAACGGTAAGGGGTCCGTAACTCGCCACAATTACCGCCACGTGTATCATCAGCCAGTAACTGTCTAAAACCGGCTGCAGGTTTGCTATCGATGGATCAACCCAGCTCTGATGGGCGATCCACAACAGGATGGAGGTAACAAATGCCGTCGCTGCGATGGTCATATCACTTTTTCGTCCCAGCCAGAGTCCCATCCCCATTGTTGCCCATGAGACATAGAGAATACTCTCGTATGCATCACTCCACGGAGCATGGCCGGAAATATACCACCTGATGATCAGTCCACCTGTATGCCAGATGAACATTATGATGATGGTTCCCTTTAAAAAATATGTGGCTATATCCCAAATTCTTCGTTCTTTAAAAATTCTGAAAACAAGTACCAGAAACAGGAAGACCCCGACTAGGGCATAATACTTGTACAACCGGTTATAAATGTCCAATCGGTTATTGATCACTTCGGCCTTAACGCGATTATCCGATGGCAGTACTTCACTGCCGTGGTTCACCTGGTTTTGGTGAAAGGCTTCCAGCAAACGGTTTGCCTCAGAATAATCCCCGCTTTTTGCAGCCTTCTGCAGCGACATTACGTAAAACGGGACGGAATTGGTAATAAAATTAGCGTATAGGGAATCGGGAACAGAAAATCGCCCGGCCCTGTATTCCTGAGCGGAAATCCACTTATTATTGTCATCGTTCAGCAAGGGAAAGATTCTCAGGATTTCCCCACTGAGCGCCCTGTTGAGCAGACTGAGCCGAAAGTAGGCATCTTTGAAATCGGTTTGAAACTTATCCGGAGTATTGGTCGAAAAGGCATCCTGGAGAACCGGATCGAGTTTATTGTTCCCAAGGGGATCAAAGAAGTCGAGTAGCTTTACGTACCGCTTATCCTCAGAAACCCCGATGACAGTTCGGATACTATCGTTCTGAGCTTTTTTATCCAGGGCAATAAATTCAGCCAGCGTCCAGAGCCTGGGTTGCATCATCATAGAGAGCAGGACCTGATCTGGGGTTAAACCCAGGAAACTATCCTTAAAACTGAGTTTTCGGAGCAGTTCAGAGGAAAAAGTATTTACGGGTTTCATACGGCCTCCGTCATCCTGTATCACCAGATGTCCGAATTTTTCTGCCTCCTCTGCTGGCACAGCCGTCGCAAGAATCAAGGAATCTACCTGATCCTGGGAAGGTAACACCTCGTGATTGTGGTCGGTCTGCGGACTCGGTCCCTGGGCCCATGCCAGTGGTGCCAGCATTACAAATACCGCTGTCAGTCCCGCTTTTTTGACTTTTACCTTTTCCAACATCTGCGCCAGGTCCCGGAAGCGGGTTTTTCCGAAGAACATAATGGACATTAACCCCAAATACAGCAGGAAATAACCGATATACGTGATCCACGTTCCCCAGAAATCGTGATTTACAGAGAGTACAGTCCCTTTTTCGTCCGGGTCAAAACTCGCCTGGAAAAAGCGATATCCCTGATGATCCAGTACGTGGTTCATAAAAATATCATAGTCAAAAGACCGATCATCAATTACCGTGATTTTACTCATAAATGACGAATAGGCCTTTTCCGTCCCCGGATACTTCTCAGCGATAAAATCATTCAGGGTAATACTGAATGGCAGTTCCCTGATCTTTGACCCGTATGCCGCGCGGAAGGTAAGGCTCCCAAGTGTGAAGGGTTCGCTGTACTGCAGCCTTCCTTTTCCACCGATTAGTGCTTTTTGAGCCGTCTTGCCCTGGGCGGATACTTCAATGATCATCGCATCAGGGTCATTGTCGTTCCGTTCCGCATCCGGAATTCGCACGGCCTGATAACTCCCGCGGACCGGGAATTCAGGCAAGACAAACTGAAGGTTGCCAAGTGTATACAGGGATCGCAATTGCAAGGTTTGCACACTGTCCTTTGTGAGGGTGCCGCTGAACTGGTCCGCCATTCGCATAAAACTCCCTGCGAATGGAGAACGGATTTTAAAACCTTCTTCCGTTTCGAGAATATTGATGGCCCCGTCCGTCATCTTATTATAACTGAAAAGGATATTGTGGATGCTTTCGATGGTGCCCTCCTGGAGGTAATGATCATGGCGTCCGCCGTCTCCGGCTTCTACAATTTTAATATAACGGGATCCGGATTCGTCCGGTACAATCTCCATGCGCGCCCCTTCAATAAATCCGACATAGGAAATTTTAACGGGAATGGTGTCAAAATCCACCTTCCATGGCAGGTTGGATTGAATCGCCTGTTCGGTGACAATCAGGTCGTCCTCAAGGGGAAGGCGCTGCAGTTGGCCATCTTTTTCTCCATCAACCAGGACGGTGAGGTAGGTTTTATCGGAATAGAAAACATTTTCAGTAGCCCCTTCCCGGATTGGCATCATCCCCTCATAGCTGATGTATCTTGTGATGAAGGCCCCTACAATGATCAAAATCCATGAGAGGTGCAACAGGAGTACAGGCCATTTTTCCTTCCGAAGGAGGCGATAACGCTTGATATTCCCTATAAAATTAATCAGGAAAAAAGCCATGATCACCTCAAACCACCAGGCATTGTAAATCCAGATCCGTGCGGTTTCTGTACTATACCAGCTTTCGATAAACGTTCCAAAGGCCATGGCTACGGCCATTACAAGGAACAGAACCGCCATCAGACGGGTAGAAAAAAGTATATTTCCCAGGGATTTAAGCATGTTTTCCGTGTCTATAAGTCCATTAAAATAATGTAAACTCGGGCAAAAATAAAGCAGGAAAGACTGTAGCCCTAATTCCAATTGTTAAAAAGGGTTCTTTTTTTTATGTATAAGGGGATAATATCGAACAGTGGTTCCACGGGATATTGCCCCAAGACACACTTTGAATTCAGGTCTTAACCGCGGATTTTAGATAAAGCTGGGGCCGTGTTTGATTATATCTCTATTTTTACGTCGTGATCCGGGTAGTTCTTATCGGAAGCGGCAATCTCGCTTACCACCTTCATAAAGCCCTTCTAAAAGCTGAAGGTGTCGCCCTGTTGGCCATGTCGTCAAGGCGCGCTGAATCCCTGGTAGATTTTGAGGCAGTTGTTCCCAGATTGCCCTTAGGTGCCCCTCATAAAGAAGCTGACCTTTACATCCTGGCAGTTTCGGACCAGGCCATCGCCTCAGTAGTTGAGCTGTATCAGGGTGAAGACGCGCTATTTGTACATACCTCGGGCGCCATGGGCATCAGTGCATTAGGATCCGTACAGCGCAAAGGAGTATTGTACCCCCTCCAGACTTTTTCCAGGGATCGCGAAATCAGTTTTGAAACTATTCCAATCTGTGTTGAAGTCGCTCTGTACCCGGATACGGCACTATTGACGGATCTTGCACGGGCGCTGAGCAAAGAGGTTTATGAACTATCGGAAGAAGAAAGAAGGTCACTGCATCTGGCGGCTGTCTATGTCAACAACTTTTCCAACCACATGCTCTACCTCGGAGAAATGCTTTGCAAAAGGGCCGGTCTTCCGGAAAAACTCCTGCATCCGCTGATTGGCGAAACTTTTGCAAAAGTAAAGGACCTTTCGGCATATGAAGCGCAAACGGGCCCTGCCCGGCGAAAGGATTTACAAACCCAAAAAGCGCACCTGCAACTCCTCGAAAAGGCTTTTGAAAAAGAGCTCTACACAATGATCTCTGAATCTATACGACGAACTTATGAGTAAGAATTATAAAGAACGCCTCAAGGACGTTACAACTTTTGTTTTTGATGTGGATGGCGTGTTTACGGACAGTACCATCATGATTACGACTGAAGGAGAACTCCTGAGAACAATGAATGTGCGGGATGGCTACGCAGTTAAAACTGCCCTGGAACAGGGATATCGGATTTGCATAATCAGCGGGGGCTCCAATGAGGGGGTAAGAGCCCGGTTGAGAGCCCTGGGCGTCACGGATATCTATCTCGGTTCTGCATTTAAGGAGGAATCCCTCAGGGAATACCTCCTGGATTACGAGATAAGCCCGGATGAAATCCTCTATATGGGTGATGACATTCCCGATATTCCCGCCATGAAGATGTCCGCAATGGTCGCGTGTCCACAGGATGCAGTTCCCGAAGTCAAGCGCATTGCCCACTACATTTCACACGTAGATGGGGGCGCAGGGTGCGTAAGGGATATTATTGAACAGGTGCTCAAGGTCAGAGGACACTGGCAGACCCGGATGGATGCGGCCAACGACTAATGGAACTTATGGAAAAAGTGCCGTTTTCCAGACTGATCCTGGGTTCCGCCTCCCCCCGGAGAAAATCCCTGCTAAAATCCATTGGCTTTGCTTTTGACGTGGTCACAGCGGATATAGAGGAGGTTTTTCCCATGCATCTCGAACGCGAGAAGATAACCGATTACCTCGCCATTCAAAAGGCATGGGCATTGAAGCGGCATTTGGACTCCGATACACTTATCCTTACCGCGGATACCATTGTATGGTTCGACGGGGCGGTTATGGAGAAACCTGGGCATCGGGAAGAAGCCGAAAGGACCTTAAAAGCACTTTCAGGAAACTGGCATGAAGTGATCACTTCTGTTTGTTTTACAACCGAAAAAACACAATTTCTCAAACACGCCATTACCCGTGTTAAATTCGCCCCCTTGACGGATCAGATGATCCAAACCTATATCGGCTCAGGTCAGCCGATGGACAAGGCAGGAGCATACGGAATACAGGAATGGATAGGGCTCGTTGGCGTTGAGCGCATAGACGGTTCCTATACCAACGTAGTGGGGTTGCCTACTCAATTAGTTTACAAAACGTTAAGTACAATGGCCGGGAGCGCTATTTAAAGTATTTTTGCATAAAATACAGCCCGTTTTGAAGACTTTTCTCATTATTCCATTTCTTTTCCTATCTCTAACTTTAGCGCTTTCCGGTTGCGGACAGTCTGCCGAAGGTCATCCGAATATGGCCAAAAATGTGGCTGTGGAACCCCCGGCGCCGCTTCCAAAAACCAGGTCGCTTTCTCAGGAATTCAAAGCGTATTGGTATGCCGGCGTGGCAGAGGTTAGTAGCTATACCCTCCAACAGGCCCGGTACGGGGAAACGCGGAACGGGGAAGCAGTTCTGATCTTCGTCAGTGAACCCTTTGATACCGAAAAACAGGTGAAGGCAAATCAAAAGGGTACGGAAACCACTTCGGTCCTCAAGCTCAACAGGGTTCGGAAGTTTTTGACCGGGGTATACCCTTACTCTATCATGAGTAGCATATTTTATCCCATAACTGTGGAATCCCAGGCCTTGAAAGTCACTACTTCCGTGCAGGAATGGTGTGGACATGTCTATGCCCAGCTGAACAATCGCGATGCTTTTGAGGTGCAGTCGCACAGCTATTTTGAAGCGGAGGCAGATGAGTCGTTCTCATTGGAAAAAAACATCCTGGAAGATGAACTCTGGACAATGCTCCGAATAAATCCTGACCTACTCCCCACGGGTACCCTTCAGGTTGTGCCCTCCTTTGAGTTCCTGCGTTTAAAACACCAGCCTATCAAGTCGTACACTGCGAATGTCGAAGTCTCCGAAGCGGGAGCATACAAAAATCTTACGCTTACGTATCCGGAGCTCAACCGGAGCCTGAACATACAGTTCCGGAAAGAAGCCCCCTTTCGTATAGAGGGGTGGACGGAGACCTACCCGTCTGGCGGGGTTCCGATCACCTCGACGGCCACACTTAAAAAAACGATCCTCAGCCCATACTGGCAAAAGAATTCAAATTCGGATGTAACTTTGCGCGATAGTTTAGGACTTAGCATGCAATGAAAGAAGTACTATCGATTTACCAAACCGAAATTCTTACGACCCTACTGGCCATCGGTGCCCTTACCATCACCCGGTATCTCTCCATCAAAGCCATTAAAAAAGTAGGGCGACTCAGCGATCTGAATGATATTCGCACACGGCTCATCATAAAGTATGTAGCCATTGGACATGGCCTGCTGATGATCAGCGCCCTGTTGCTTATCTGGGGATTGAACTTTCGTGAAGTCGGTCTTGTTTTGTCGTCGGTTTTCGCTGTCATAGGAGTGGCCCTTTTTGCCAGTTGGTCTATCCTGAGCAATATTACTGCAGGGGTTATCCTGTTTTTCTCCCTGCCCTTTAAAATAGGGGATCGCATCCGTATCCTGGACAAGGAACTGGAGGGGAATAATGAATTTCTGATCGAGGATATTCGGGCGTACCACGTGCACCTGAGGAATTCCAATGCGGAATTGGTCACCTATCCGAACAACCTGTTTCTCCAGAAGGCTGTCACGGTTCTCAAACCTGAAGTTGCGGATACTTTTGAAGGGGATTCCCAATAAGGTGTTAAAGAAGTTTTAAAGTACCTGCTCGGCCTGTTTATCTTTCTATCTTTACCCTGCGTCTAATTCACCGATTTATGCGATATATATTGGGCTGGTTGCTCATAGGGACACTACTTTTACCCAACGTTTTTAACGGCCAGGGCTCGACTCCGCCCTCTTCAGTGAAGCTCTATAACGACCTCAGGAAACTCAATTTCCTGGGCTCTGCGCTGTATATTGCCGCCCATCCGGATGACGAAAACACCCGCCTGATCTCTTACCTGTCGAATCATGTCCACGCCAGAACGGCCTATCTTTCCTTAACGCGGGGGGATGGAGGACAAAACCTCATCGGAACGGAATTACGGGAATTGCTGGGCGTGTTAAGAACCCAGGAACTGCTGGCGGCCCGAGGTGTGGATGGTGGGCAGCAATTCTTTACTCGGGCCAATGATTTCGGATATTCAAAACACCCGGATGAAACCCTCAGAATCTGGGATCGGGATGCGGTCCTTTCAGATGTGGTACGGGTAATCCGGACTTTTAGACCGGATGTTATCGTAAATCGCTTCGACCACCGAACCCCCGGAAGCACCCACGGACACCATACGTCTTCTGCCATTTTGAGTACTGAGGCCTTTGAGCTGGCCGGAAATCGCGGGGCATACCCGGAACAACTCAATGGTTTGGAACCCTGGAGTCCGGATCGTTTGTTTTACAATGCCTCCTGGTGGTCTTACGGGAGTAGAGAAAATTTTGAAAAAGCCGACAAATCGCGACTCGTCCCCATAGATGTTGGGGTGTACTATCCCGAGAGAGGCCTTTCCAATAATGAAATTGCCGCTACGGCCAGTAGCCAGCACCGATGCCAGGGCTTTGGACGACCCAATGTACGGGGGTCCGAAATGGAATATGTTGAATTACTTAAAGGGAGCATGCCCGGTAATGGGGACCTTTTCGACGGTATCGATACGAGTTGGGGACGTTTAGCGGGTGGAGAAGCCATTGGGGCCATTCTGGATCCCATGGAGACCTCTTTTAATTTTGAGAACCCGTCTTCGCACCTTCCTCAGCTCCTCGAAGCGTATAAAATTCTGGGATCCCTCGCTGATTCGCAATGGAAGCGCATTAAACAGCAGGAGTTGCTCGAGTTAATCGTAAATGTTTCCGGGCTCTACATCGAAGCCTCTTCCAGGGAGTATTCGGCAAATCCGGGTGAAACGGCCGCAGTACGTCTTGAGTTTGTCAACAGGTCCGAATGGCCTGTGGAGGTCCAAAGTTTTAATTTGGACGCCGGAACCAAGGGTGACAGCCTGATCAAATTACCGTACAACCAGCGCATTTTTGTCGAAGCTGCCATTGCAGTTCCCGTAGATCATGAAGGTACCGATCCGTACTGGTTGCGCGAAGCCGGAACCCAGGGGTTATACAGTGTAAAGGACCCGAACCTTATCGGGAAACCCAGAACCCCTCCTGCCTTTTTTTTGCGAGCCAACCTGAATATTAATGGTACCCCTTTGACGTATGTCACGCCAGTAATCCACCGGTACTCCGAATCCGACAAAGGCGAATTAGTCAGGGCCTTTGAAGTATTGCCTAAGGTAACAGCGAGTTTTGAAGAGCAGGTAAGCATGTTTACCACTGCGCACTCACGCCCCGTAAAAATGGTGGTAAAATCCCATACGCAAAACGCAAAAGGCACTGTTTCACTTAAAGTACCTCAGGGTTGGCAGGCAGAGCCGGAATCCTATTCATTTGAGCTGGACGGAAAAGGCGATGAAAAGGTATTTCAATTTACCTTACTACCGCCGCCAGGGGATTCCCAAGGCTTTGTAAATCCTGAAATTAAGGTAGATGGCCTTGTTTACAACAAAGAACTTATTTCAATTGTCTATGAGCACATCCCGGCCCAGACGGTATTGCTGCCAGCCAGCGTAAAAGTGGTCAGACTCAATGTAGAAAAGGCCGGACAGCATATCGGTTATGTCATGGGAGCGGGAGATCAGGTACCGGAAAATTTGGAAGCCATTGGTTATACGATCCATCCCCTGGGCTTGGATGCACTGAGTAAAGAGACCTTAAAAAAGATGGATGCTGTCGTTTTAGGCATCCGGGCTTATAACGTGCTCGATGAGCTTCCCTTTAAAAACGACATTTTATTGAACTATGTCAAAGAGGGAGGCACGCTAATCGTTCAATACAATACCAGTGGAAGAGGTCCCCGTGATTTTAGCAACCTCGCTCCTTTTCCCCTGAGACTGTCCCGGGATCGGGTTTCCGATGAAACGGCGAAGGTAGAAATTCTTGAACCAGAACATCCGATTTTGAATTTCCCGAACCGGATAGATGAACGTGATTTTGAGGGATGGGTACAGGAAAGAGGGCTTTATTTTCCGGATACCTGGGATGATTCCTACACTGCCCTGCTATCCATGAACGATCCAGGTGAGACGCCAAAGCAAGGCGGTCTTCTGGTTGCCCCCTACGGATCCGGGTATTATATCTATACAGGCCTGAGCTTCTTCCGTGAACTGCCCGCCGGGGTGCCTGGCGCATTCAAACTATTGTCCAATATGCTCTCCATAGGGAAAGCTCCAATACCAATACAAGATGGAGTTAAAGGATGAAATGAAGGAAAAAATGGTATGGAAGCGCATCTATACCGTAGTGCTTGTTCTTAATGCGCTATATATCCTTGCTTTTTATCTTATAATGACCTCGAACGCATAGTATGGCAACAATTGATTGGATCATCCTTGCGGGAACACTTTTTTTTATTGTCTTTTTCGGGGTATGGAAGACACGGGGAAACAAAGATGTTAATGAGTATGTGCTAGGTGGCAACCGGGCAAAATGGTGGACAGTTGGCCTTTCGGTCATGGCCACACAAGCCAGTGCCATAACCTTCCTTTCCACCCCGGGACAAGCATTCCACGATGGAATGGGTTTTGTGCAATTCTATTTCGGCCTCCCATTGGCCATGATTATCATTTGCATTGTTTTTATACCCATTTACCATCATCTGAAGGTTTATACCGCCTATGAATTCCTGGAAAGGCGCTTTGACCTGAAAACCCGTACCCTGGCAGCCATCCTCTTTCTTATACAGCGTGGACTTGCAGCCGGTATAACCATATTCGCTCCATCCATAATTCTCTCAGCAGTACTTGGATGGGATTTAAAAACGCTGAACATCATCATTGGAATCCTAGTGATTATCTATACGGTTTCCGGAGGGACCAAGGCAGTAAACGTGACCCAGAAACAGCAGATGTTCATTATTATGCTCGGCATGTTTATGGCGTTCTTCTTTATCCTTGGATACCTTCCAACCGATATTGATTTTAACAAAGCCTTAAAAATTGCCGGTGCCAGTGATAAATTGAATATTCTGAATTTCGACTTTGATACAAATAGCCGGTATACATTCTGGAGCGGGATTACAGGAGGGATGTTCCTGATGCTCTCCTATTTTGGAACAGACCAGAGCCAGGTACAGCGTTATTTATCGGGTAAATCCGTTCGAGAGAGTCAGCTTGGTCTGATCTTCAATGGCCTGCTTAAGATCCCTATGCAGTTTTTTATCCTGCTGGTTGGGGTGATGGTTTTTGTCTTTTACCAATACAACCCTTCCCCTCTGAATTTCAACCCTGCTGCCACTGCCGCAGTAATGGAATCGGAGTACGCGACAGAATATGAAGAATTGGAAATGGCTCATGGTGAATTGGAAGCGGAAAAGAAAATAGCCCAGGATGCCTTTTCGAAAGCCCTCGATCTCAAGGAGTTTAATTCGACGGTTGTTGCGAAAGAAAACATCCTGAATATCAATCAGAAAGAACGCCTAAACCGGGAAGCTGCAAAAGCCCTTATCAGTCAGGCAGACGACAGTGTGGAGACCAATGATAAAGATTACGTCTTTATTCATTTTATCCTTAACTACCTCCCCAGGGGGCTCATTGGGTTGCTTTTGGCCGTTATCCTTTCTGCCGCCATGTCTTCTACGGCTTCTGAGTTAAATGCGCTGGGGACGATCTCAGCCCTTGACCTGTACAAAAGAAATAAGAAGACCGAAAGGGAGCCCAAACACTATGTAAACGCGTCCAGGCTTTTCACTTTGCTTTGGGGGATTTTAGCGATTATCCTGGCCTGCCTTGCCAGTCTTGCCGAAAATCTGATTCAACTGGTCAACATCATCGGTTCCATTTTCTATGGAAATGTACTGGGGATTTTTCTCCTGGCCTTTTTCTTTAAGGGAGTCCGGGGCAACGCTGTCTTTATTGCGGCCATACTTACCCAGATAATGGTGATCGTGGGCTTTAGCTATGACTGGATGTCCTTTTTGTGGCTCAACGCCTTTGGCTGTGCACTGGTTATTTTACTTGCCCTCTTGCTTGAAGGCTTTGACAGGCTGTTGAAAACCCCACCGATACGGATATAAAAAAAGCCCGATCGCAAAACGGTCGGGCTTTCAAATTTTGAAAAGCGGTTTACATCGCCCCCCACTCTTTGAGAGAGTCCTTATTCATTTTTACATAATCGGCATTTCCAGCCTTCTCAGCGGCTGCCAGAGAATTCTTTGCCGCCTTGATAGCTCCTGCCTTATCGCCCATTTTCGCGTAGATCAGGGATTGCTGGCGCATCATCCAGAATGCATCCGGATTCATTGCGACGGCCTTGTCGATATATTCTTTGGCTTTATCCATCTCCATTCCTTCCTGGAAGTAATATGAAGCGGCGCCATAGTAATCATTGCCAGAAGGACCGGCCATGGCCGCTTCTATACTTTTCATCGCCTTGGCTTTGGTAGGTACTTCAAATGGGACTCCGACATAGGTGTTCTCCCACCAGATACCCAGTGTTCCGCCATTGTTGTTCAGGTTGTCCAGGGTAATTGTAAATGTTTCGGCCGTTGGAGAGGCTTTCATCGAAGGAACAGTTACACTGGCCGCTACCTTGGAAGCATCCCAATCGGCAGGTGTACCCCAGTTGTTGGTGTCCATATAGAACATAACTTCCCACTTGTCGGCCATAGGCTTGGTAAAGACAGCATAAGTACCCGCCTTAAGCGTTTTTCCGCCAACCGTGACATCATCGCTGAAACTCACTGTAGTGTTGGCATTCGCTCCCGTTCTCCATAGTTTATCGAAGGGAACAAGGTTTCCAAAAACAGTCCGTCCTCTCATCGATGGACGTGAATAGGTAACCGTGACATCCGTAAGTCCGACCATCTGTTCCACTTTGGCGCCGGGACTTGGAGCGGGCGTTTGCATTTGCGAAAGCCCGATAAATCCTGTACACAAGGCCAGGATCAATAAAGTAATTCTTTTCATTTTAACTGGAATTTTAAGTTGGATCAAAACTACTCAGAATGACAGGCATGTTTTGTTAAATAAATCTTAAATACACAGTCTAATACGATCAGTCCCAAAACCTTCCGATGGACACGTTCAGTAAGAATTGCAGGACAACGAAGAATGTTCAAAAGATGCTTTATTTCAAACTTAGGTAGAGCTTATCGCTCGCCGGCCTTTGCCTGGTGTAAGGGCATAAGTGATTTGAAAGGGATGTGATACAGTCCTGAAGGGAGGGATATGATTTTGCGGTCAAATGCTTCAGAGCTGATAAATAAATCCCCGTTCGGGCTTATTGCCAGGCCTTCGGCCTGGGCAAACCCTATGGGAACAGGGGGTTCAGTCAGCGTAAGCGCTTCTACTCCCATCACTAAAGCCTCCTCTGTCTTTACAACGATTCCTTTTTCCTTTACAAATCCTACGGTCAATGCGTGTTTTTTGGTATTGACGGGAAAACCTGCAGCAGGGGATTCGGCCGGAACCTGAAGGATAAAAGGTTGTAATTCGCCTGTATACCCCAGCAGATACCACAAATCCTTATTGGGGTCCAGGGCCGCGTCGGTAACCAGCCCCCTCACATTAAACGAGGCGCCTTTTTGGGCTATATGCCTTCCAGGGGATTTGGGAAGGCTGTAAACCGTGGTGCCCTTCTTTTGCCATTGCTTGGTGAATACCCAAAGGGAATCAGGTCCGGCGATAAGGGCTTCGGCATCCCAGTCGCTATTTCCTTTCCCGCTAAAATTTACCTGGTCTTCATAGGAAAAAGAAATAACCTCAGCCTCTACGATATCCTTTTTCAAATACTCCGTTTTGGGAACCCTCAGGATGCGCAGATCGTTTCGTTTCCCCAGATTATTACCAAAATCCCCGATATAGATGTGTGTGGCGTCTGCCGAAAGCGCTTCCCAATCGGTATTAACTGCATTGCTAATGGTCACCTCCCGCACGACCTCAAGAGAGGTGGTATCCATTTCGTAGAGGATTGGAGCATTTCCCGAATCGTTTAGGGTTACCCAACGATTATTCAGCAGCAATAAACCTGAGCTCTCGTGAACTATTTCCGAAAGGGCACCCTTCCATTTGGCATGAAGCTGACCCGTGAGATTGAATGGCAAGGCCATAATACCTAAAAGAAGCAAGGTGAAGCAATATTTTCGCATTGTCGAAAGGTACGATTTCTGACCAAAAAGGAGGCCTGCAATGCATGTTGCTCAAGTTTTACATCCCGCGTAAAATGTAGTTGTTTTTATATTTTGTTTAACTCATTATCAATGTACATTGAACAGAATGATTGTATCTTTGTTTTACTTTTATGAAACTATATCGACTACACGCCACGCAGACGCTGCCTATTTCTCCTGAAGACGCCTGGAATTTCCTGTCCAATCCGGAAAACCTTCAGAAAATAACTCCGGCACACATGGGGTTCCAGATCCTCAGCGGGGCGGACCGGCCCATGTATCCGGGACAACTCATTCAATACAAAGTCTCCCCTATCCCTGGCATCCGCACACGCTGGGTAAGTGAGATCACCCATGTAGAACCCGGATCCTATTTTGTGGACGAACAGCGCTTTGGTCCTTACAGCCTGTGGCACCACAAACATTTTATCAAAAAGATGGACCAAGGGGTGCTGATGGAGGATATCGTCGATTATAAATTGCCCTTGGGTATCCTGGGCAGCCTGGCTCACCCGATTTTTGTCCGCAAACAACTCGTCGGGATTTTCAGACATCGGGAAAAGGCTTTGACAGACCTGTTCGGGTCCGTCCCGGGGCACCCCACAACTTTTGATATTCAGACTTTATAAATTGCTATGAAAAAGACAATATTTATCGTTGGTGGCTCCTCAGGAATCGGCCAGGAGCTTGTAAGCATCCTCAAAAAGGATTGTAACATCATTATGGCCTCACGGAATCCGGAAAGTTCGACAGAGGGTGGAGTTACCTCATTTACTCTTGATGTAACCGGAGACGAATGGGATTTATCCGCCCTGCCAGAGACGCTGGATGGCTTTGTCTATTGCCCGGGTAGCATCAACCTAAAACCTTTTAGAATGTTGAATCCGGAAACTTTTGAAAAAGACCTTGAGATAAATTTTTTGGGATTGGTACGGATCCTTAAAGAAATCATGCCCAGGTTCAATCCGGGAGCCAGTCTGGTTTTCTTCAGCACCGTGGCCGTAGGCAGCGGCATGCCCTTCCACACCAGTGTGGCGGCGGCTAAGGGAGCCATCGAAGGTTTTGCAAGGGCGCTTGCTGCGGAGTATGCCCCTCAATTACGGGTCAACGTAATTGCCCCTTCTCTGGTCGATACGCCTTTGGCGAAACGGCTTTTGAACAATGAGAAAAAGCAGGAGAAAATGGCAGAACGCCATCCGATGAATCGGGTGGGAACTCCGGGCGATATTGCCCGTATGGCTGCTTTCCTCCTCAAAGAGGATAGCAGTTGGATGACCGGTCAGGTCCTTGGTGTTGACGGAGGAATTTCTACCCTTAATATTGGCTGATTGAAAAAAAAGGTTTCCATATTCTGGTTTCGCAGGGATTTGAGGCTCGATGATAATGCAGGCTTGTTTAAGGCTTTGGCCTCGAACCACCCGGTCCTCCCAATATTTATCTTCGACCGGGAAATCCTGAAAGAGCTGCCGGAGGATGATGCCCGGCTCACCTTTATCCATCAGCAGGTTCAAAACCTCAATAAGACCTTGCAGAAGGATTACAACAGCGGAATTGCCATGTACAGTGGCACCCCTCTGGACGTTTTTAAAGAACTTACCTCCCACTGGGATGTCACGGAGGTTTATACAAACCGGGACTACGAGCCCTATGCCCGCCAACGCGATACTGCAATAGAAGAATACCTTCTCTCGGAAGACATTTCCTTTAAAACCTCAAAGGATCATGTGATTTTTGAAAAAAACGAAATTACTAAAGACGATGGGAATCCGTATGTGGTTTATACTCCTTATAAGAACAAATGGAAGGAGATCTACAAAACTTCAGATGTCCCATTATCATTGCCTTCAGAAACGCGTTTGAACAACCTCCTTCAATTCGGTGATTTTCCGGCACTGACTCTGGGTGAATTGGGATTCAGGGCCTCGGATATCTCCGTCCCCGACTACAATTTGGAATCCGAATTGGTTCGGAATTACGAAAAGACCCGGAACTATCCTGCTGCAGACGGAACTTCTCATTTAGGGCCTCATCTGAGATTTGGCACGATATCAGTGCGCAGGGCACTTAAAAAAGCCATGGAATCCGAAAATGAAACCTTTTGGAATGAACTGATTTGGCGGGAGTTTTTTATGCAAATCCTATGGCATTTCCCTCACACGACTACTGCTGCTTTCAAAAAACAGTACGACCGCATTGCCTGGCGCAACCGGGAAGATGAATTTGAAAAGTGGAAAAAGGGAGAAACCGGTTTCGCACTGGTAGATGCCGGGATGCGTCAACTTAACAAAACGGGGTATATGCACAACCGAGTTCGCATGCTCGTAGCCAGTTTTTTGTGTAAACACCTGCTGATTGACTGGAGGTGGGGCGAAGCGTATTTTGCGGAAAAATTGCTGGATTATGAATGCTCAAGTAATGTCGGGAACTGGCAGTGGGCGGCGGGAAGCGGGGTAGACGCTGCTCCGTATTTCAGGATTTTCAACCCGATGACTCAGGTGGATAAATTCGATAAAGACCACTCCTACATCAAAACCTGGATTCCCGAATTCGGCTCCCCGGATTATGTGGAAAAAATGGTGGATCACAAACAGGCCCGGGAACGTTGCCTCCAGACCTACAAAGAGGCGCTCAATTAATCTCTGCAACTTCCGCAGTTTACCTACTGCATTAGTCATACCGGGTAGTTTTTTTGATATCTTTAAAGGGAAATTAAACTACCAACCCTATGATCAAAAGAACCTTTATTTTAGCAATCTTTTTCCTTTTCGCCTTCTCGAATGGCACTGTCTACGCCCAGAAACTCAAAGGGAATAAAAAAGCTGTTGCCGAATCGATTGCCAAACATGAACAAGAATTAATCGCCATAAGTGATTCTGTCTGGGCTTTGGCCGAAACGGCTTTCGAGGAAACCGGCTCTTCCAGAATCCTCTCCGATTACGCTGAGAAAAATGGTTTTAAAGTCGAACGTGGTGTTGCCGGAATCCCTACGGCCTTTGTAGCGACCTATGGGAGCGGAAAACCCGTGATCAGTATCCTTGGGGAATACGACGCCCTTCCGGGAATCTCTCAAAAGGCGCAGCCCGAGAAGGAACCCCTTAACGCAGGTGCCGCCGGACATGGTTGTGGACACAACCTGTTCGGGACGGCGAGCCTGGCTGCCGCGATTTCAATAAAAGAGCTTATAGAGGAAGGAAAACTGTCCGGTACGGTGAAGTTCCTTGGAACTCCTGCCGAAGAGAAGTTTTTTGGCAAGATCTGGATGGTCCGTGATGGACTTTGGGACGATGTGGATGTAAACATAAGCTGGCATCCCGGCGCACAGACTGAAGCCGATGTCCAAAGCACCCTGGCCCTGGTGGATTTCAAAGTGGAGTTTTTCGGCCAGGCGGCTCACGCCTCGGCAGATCCCTGGAATGGCAGAAGCGCTTCAGATGCTCTGGAACTTTACACTACAGGAATTAATTACTACAGGGAGCATATAAAACCTACGGTTCGGGTACATTACCACATTCAGGATGGCGGACAAGTTGTAAATGTGGTTCCGGATTATTCCAAGATCTGGGTCCGGGTTCGGGATACCAAACGAAGCGGGATGACTCCGGTGTACGAGCGCATAAAGGAAATGGCTGAGGGTGCGGCTATTATGGCCGACGTAGATTATAAAATTTCGCTTATTTCCGGGATTTATGAAGTACTCGTAAACCGCTCCGGAGGAGAGATCATGCAGAAAAACCTTGAAATACTCGGTCCGATCTCCTATACGGAATCGGAAACGGAATTCGGAAAAAAAATACAGGAAGCCACAGGCAAACCACAAGTAGGTATGGACAGTGCCATACTTCCCTTAAAAGAAACAGCGGAGCATCCCGGCGGTGGTTCCACAGATGTAGGTGATGTTAGCTGGAATGTAGCCAACATCAACCTGGGGGTTACCGTTGCCCCTAAAGATACCCCTTGGCATTCATGGGCCGTAGTGGCCTGCGGAGGTATGAGCATTGGTCACAAGGGAATGCTCTATGCAGCAAAAGCTATGGGAATGACCATGGTTGACCTGTTTGAAAATGAATCCCTTGTGGAGAAGGTAAAAGCTGAATTCGTGGAGCGAAAAGGAAATACGGTTTACAAACCGATGATTCCTGAAGGACCGCCTCCAATTGAAATTGAGGACTAATGAAATTGGACTACGACCTGATCGACAATGCGGATAAACGCCAGTATGAATTCCATGTTGGGTCGGAAAGGCCACGTTTGGAGTACATACGGGCAAAAGATAAAATCTATTTAACGCATACGGAGGTCCCTCATACGCTATCTGGTATGGGCATAGGCTCTGCGCTTATCGGCGCCGCCCTGCGGGATATCAAACGACAGGGATTGACCCTGATCCCACTCTGCCCTTTTGTTGCCCTCTACCTCAAGCGCAACCCGGAATGGAAGGAGCTCGTCTTAAAAGGAATCAATATCGCCTGAATGAATAAAAAAGAAATTACAAAACACTACGATAAGGATGGGTTCAGCGTGATCTGGAAACCCGCCAAATGCATCCACTCCGAGATCTGCGTCAAAATGCTGCCAGAGGTATATCGCCCGGACGAAAAACCCTGGATTCGCCCCGAGGCCGCAACGATTGACGATTTAAAGGATCAAATCGGTAAGTGTCCGTCAGGTGCCCTGACCTACCGTGAAAAGGATAATGATCAGGACAGGGACTCCACGGCTGAAGCAGTAGAAATTAACGTGCTTGCCGGAGGCCCCTTACTGGTCAGTGGCAGTGTAAAGATCAGGGTCGCAGACCAGATCACCCAAACAGATGGCGGGAATGTTTCGCTTTGCCGATGTGGTGCTTCTGATAAAAAACCCTACTGCGATGGTTCTCATAAGAAACTGGATTTTGATTAGTGCCTCTCGAATACCCATGACAATGCTGAAGCTATTTTTACGCCCGGGAACAGGATGCTTGCTGTTCTTTATTTTAGTAACGACTACGGTACGACTCGGGGCTCAGGAATTTGAATTTACCTATGATCATTTTGCCCTCGAAGTCGAGGACCTGAAATCGGTCGGAGACTATTATGCAGAGGCCCTTCAGCTAAAGGAAATCCCGCACCCTTCAGAGCCTGAGGGATTCAGGTGGTTTGTAATTCAGGGGAATACCCAGCTGCATCTGATTCGTAAGGAATCTGTGCCAGAGCAGGACCGCAAAAGCGAACACCTTTGCCTGTCTACGACAGATCTGCAGGCATTTATAGCCCATTTGGACAAACTCCGGATACCCTATTGGGACTGGCCTGGGACGAAAGGGGCAGTAACCCTGCGCGCAGATGGGGTTCGACAGATTTATCTGAAGGATCCTGAAAACAATTGGATCGAAATCAACAACGCACCTCATTGAGACTGTAAACAAAACCCCTATGAAAACTGATTCCATAGCGATTTTCCCCCTGGGTTTTCCCTGGGAAACCGAGGACCCATTTCTTTTTTGCGTTCACCATCTGGATCATTACCCTAAAGGAAATTCGGACATGGGCCCCGATGCCTCCCTTTCCGGCAGGCCCCTTGGTAATGACTTCGTGATCAAGGATGGCTGGCGGATGTATCACGGGACGACTATCCCGGGGTTTCCCTCCCACCCGCACAGGGGGTTTGAGACCATTACCATCGTTACAAAAGGGTATTGCGACCACTCTGATTCACTTGGGGCCTCAGCCCGGTTTGGAAATGGAGATGTACAGTGGATGACCGCGGGTCGGGGTGTACAGCATTCCGAGATGTTTCCTTTGTTGCGGGAGGATGCCCCAAATACACTGGAACTCTTTCAGATCTGGTTAAATCTTCCAGCGGCAAAGAAAATGGCAGAACCCCATTTTAAAATGCTTTGGAACAAGGACATTCCACAAATTTCCGATTCGGGATGGGAGCTTCGGCTTATATCGGGTCTTTTTTCCGGAAAACAAGGACCGGAGGCACCACCGGATTCCTGGGCCGCCGATCCGGATAACGGTGTCCTTATCGCCCTGGTAAGCCTGGAGCCCGGAGCTGTGTTTGAGATACCTGCCGCATCAAAAGACAGTAAACGGCGAATCTTTATGTTAGAGGGCGGAGAAATCGACCTGGGCGGTCAGACCCTGCAAACCGGATTGGGGGCAAAACTTCCAGCCTCATCCCTTACGCTAAAGAACGGCGCAGGGAATGCTCGTTTTTTATGGCTGGAAGGAAAACCGATTTCGGAACCCGTAGCAAAATACGGGCCTTTTGTCATGAATGATTCAGACGAAATCCAGCGGGCGATGAACGAATACCAGTTAACCCGATTTGGAGGCTGGCCCTGGCCTTATCCGGACAATGTACACCCCAGGGAGAAAGGCCGATTTGCGCAATATCCCGATGGGAAAATCATCGAACCCTAGATCTATTTTTTACCCGACCCCGGTGCCTTACGCCAAAAGAATGTAAATACAGCCTGTAGGAACCAGAGCCCCACAGGGAGGAGGGCCAGGGCATAATTCAGTGTCCAGTATACCTTAGAAGCCCTCTGGCTTCCACGGAAGGCTTCCTTATTTTCAAAATTTCCTGCGAAATTCCCTGATAGCAAAAACATCACAGGTCCCCATAGCAAGGACAGCAATAGGGTAAAGAGAAATAATTTTCGAAGTACTAAAAGTAAGGGGTGCTCCGGATGGGCGAGTCCTTTGGAGCTCATGAAAAAGAATACTGACAAACCAATATACCCCACCCAGGTCAGAAGGGTTCCAAATGGCAAATAAGGTTGGTCCAATAATGGGATTAACAGGACCTGAGGGAAAAACAACAGTGATAAGAGCGCAAGAGCAGCGCATATCCCTGAAACCCATTGAATCCTTGACTTTTTCACCTACAGATCTGTTGTGAGTGTTTCAGACAGATTACATCAGACTCGGGTAATATGTGCCCCAATGGCCCTTAATCGGGTATCGATCTCCTCATACCCCCGGTCGATCTGCTCGATGTTGTGTATGGTGGATGTTCCTTTGGCCGAAAGTGCTGCAATCAGCAGAGAAACCCCTGCGCGTATATCCGGAGATACCATGGTGGTTGCCTTCAGGGTAGATTTAAAATCGTGTCCGATTACTGTGGCACGGTGCGGATCACACAGAATAATCTTCGCCCCCATGTCCAGCAATTTATCCACGAAAAACAGGCGGCTTTCAAACATCTTTTGATGAATGAGAACCTCTCCCCTGGCCTGTGTGGCAATCACCAGGATGATACTTAATAAATCCGGCGTAAGTCCCGGCCAAGGCGCATCTGCAATGGTAAGGATTGAGCCGTCTATAAAATTCTGTATTTCGTATCCCTTTTTATGGGCGGGGATGAAAATATCATCTCCTTTTTTCTTTAGGGTAATTCCCAGTTTCCCAAAAACGGATGGAATCAGCCCGAGATTTTCCCAACCTACGTTTTTAATGGTCAGTTCGCTCTGTGTCATGGCGGCCAATCCAACCCAACTCCCGATTTCGATCATATCGGGCAACATCCGATGCGTAGTACCCCCAAGAGATTCAACCCCTTCAATTGTAAGGAGGTTGGATCCGATACCGGAAATACGAGCGCCCATCTTATTGAGCATTTTACAAAGCTGCTGCAGATAAGGTTCACAGGCAGCATTATATATGGTTGTAGTCCCTTCAGCAAGAACGGATGCCATAACAATATTGGCCGTCCCCGTAACAGATGCCTCATCGAGGAGCATATAAGTGCCCTTGAGACGCCTGGCCTCAACACCGAAAAAATGTTCTTCCCGATTGTACCGGAATTTTGCCCCCAGTTTTACAAATCCTTCAAAATGGGTGTCAAGTCGCCGACGTCCTATTTTGTCTCCGCCTGGTTTGGGGATAAACCCCTGCCCAAAACGCGCGAGCATTGGACCGACCAGCATAATGGAGCCTCTGAGGCCGCGTCCGTCTTTTTTGAACGTCTCAGATTGTAAATAATCCACGTTCACGTCGTCCGCCTTAAAGGTGTAGGACCCCTTTCCTTTTTTCTGAATCTTAACCCCTAAGTCTTCGAGAATTCCGATGAGTTTATTGACATCGAGAATATCCGGAATGTTCTGTATTGTAACTGTTTCGGGTGTCAGTAATACTGCACAAAGAATTTGCAGGGCTTCATTTTTTGCTCCCTGAGGGGTTATTTCCCCATGGAGTTGGTGCCCTCCTTCAATGATAAATGTTCCCATGAATTAGTACCGTTTTTTACCACGAACGGTTCGCTGGCCCTTTTTATTGGATGAAGTACTCCGATTTGAACGCACAGTGCGTTGTCTGAGGAAGTGACCACTATCTGTAAGATTCTCTCCGTCCGAGGCAAGATCGATCTCGCCGTTGCTCAATTCGTAGAGGTGATTGAAAATCGCCTTGTCGTCTACCATATCCTTATTCCAGTTCAGGTAACACTTCTTCATATGGTTGGCGATGGCATATTCGAGACCCGAGCGTTTATCGCCCTTTTCCCATTGAACTGCCTGATCGATCATACGTTTGATGTTATTCCCGTAAAACCGATATTTCGGATGGTTCTGAGGATATTCCAGGGCATCAGGTCGCTGTTGCAGGAGTTCTTTACTCGGAATCGGATAGGGCGATTCCACGTCCAGTTTAAAGTCGGACATGATAAATAACTGGTCCCATAATTTGTGCTGAAAGTCCGGGACGTCTCTAAGATGCGGTTGCATATTTCCCATATGGCTGATTATCGCCTTGGAAACGCGGTTTCGCTCTTCCCGGTCTTCGATGGTCAAGGCATGATCGACCATTTTCTGAAAATGTCGTCCGTATTCCGGAATGTGTAAATGAGGACGTTCGGTATTGTACTCGAGGTTTTCTACTGTATTCAAATGTGAAGTATAGGTGGGTTAACTAAATAAGATGGGAGCTGCTCCCGGTGTGCAAATTACCAAAATTAAACGAAATGGCCATATTAAAGGGAAATCACCCCTTCCACTTTGCCTACTTCGATGTATTTTTCAATGACTTTATCCGGGTTTTCCAGGTGTACCGTAATGGACAGGCTGGTGTATTTTCCATTTTTGGATTTGCGGGTTTCGATTACTGCGCCCGTATTGTCAAAAATAGCTTCAATCCTGTCCGTCTTATCTGAATCTGAAGGCACGATAAACTTGTAGAGGTAAGTGGAAGGCCATTCGGTTCCATTCTGTAATTCTTCTTTTAGGCGGCCGTAAAACGCTTCAGATTCCTGATCCATCTTTTTTTTACAAATATAAAAGAATCTTGCAAGCTTATTCCCAGGGAAACCAAAACGGTTTCAACCTATCTGAATATACAATCGAATCATGAGGTTTTCCGGACTCTTTTGTTTCGGGTGTCCAAAAAGTTCATCTTGAATGAGCGCTTTGGATTCCGTACTTTTGCCTGAACAGACCGGAGAACATTGCTATGGCCAAAAAAACGGTGATTACGGGAGGGCCCGGGACCGGTAAAACAGCTCTGATAGAGGAGCTTGAACGCCGGGGTCACTATTGTTTTCATGAATTTATTCGGGAGATGACCCTGGATGCCAAAAAAAAGGAGGTTCAGGCGCTAACCAATCCACTTACTTTTGTAGAGGACCCTCTTACCTTCAACCGGATGCTGCTTCAGGCCAGGATAGGCCAGTTCGAAGATGCTATCAAATTGCAGCTTACTCCTGTATTTTTCGATAGGGGAATTCCGGATGTATTGGCCTATATGGACTATTTTGGACAGGCCTACGACTCAGAGTTTACCGGTCCGTGTAATGAGTACAAGTACGACACCGTAATTGTACTTCCCCCCTGGAAAGCCATTTACAGGCGCGATAATGAACGTATGGAAAGTTTTGAAGAGGCCTGTGAAATCCACGATTGTCTGGAGCGTACCTACCGAAGCTTTGGTTACGACGTGAAATCCATACAATTCGGGACCATAGAAGACCGGGTAAACCAGGTCCTGGAGATATTAGCACGAAACGATGAAAAAGACTCCGGAAGAAGTTCTTAAGGCTCATTGGGGCTACGATGGCTTCAGAGGTTCCCAGGCACGGATTATCCAGGCGGTACTCGATGGCTCAGACGTTCTGGCCCTGATGCCGACAGGTGGCGGTAAATCGCTCTGCTACCAGATTCCGGCATTGGTAAATCCCGGGGTTTGCATTGTGATCTCCCCCCTGCTGGCGCTTATGGAGGATCAGGTGGCGGATTTGAAGAATCGGGGGATCCGCGCCCTGAGCCTCTCGGGAAAACTAAAACCGGACGATCTGGGTCGCCTGTTGGACAATGTGCTTTACGGCAAATACGATCTGCTGTATTTATCACCTGAGCGGTTGCAACAGGAACTTGTGCTCAGCAGGTTGAAGGAACTTTCAGTTTGCTTAATTGCAGTGGATGAGTCGCATTGCATTTCGCAATGGGGTTTTGACTTCAGGCCTGCCTATCTGAAATGTGCTGTCCTGCGCGATTTACACCCCAATATTCCAGTAATGGCCTTAACGGCAACGGCGACGCCTAAGGTCCTGGAAGATGTGGAAACGCTGCTGGAGCTTAAAAATCCAGTTGTATTTAAAGACTCGGTCCACCGCCCCAATCTCATATACTCCGTCCAGAAAACTGAGGATAAAAACTACCGCATGCAGCAACTCCTGAAGAACCATCAGGGAAGTGCTATAGTTTACACAAATTCGAGACGTTCCACTGTCGTTTTATCCGAACACCTGAAACAACAGGGGTTTTCGGCAGCTTCATTTCACGGTGGCTTGCCTGCTGATGTGAAAAGTGATCGCCTTAAACAATGGCAATCGGGTAAACAAAAAATTATGGTTGCCACCAATGCATTTGGGATGGGAATCGACAAATCGGATGTGCGGCTTGTCATCCACTATAACGTCCCGGAAACCCTTGAACATTATTTTCAGGAAGCCGGAAGGGCGGGCAGGGACGGTCAAAGGGCTTATGCCCACGTGCTCCTGGGACCGGATGATATCTCAAGAGCCAGAAACCAATTCCTCGGCAATCTTCCTTCAGTTGCGGACGTCTTAAAAACGTATCAGAAGCTCAATAGTTATTTGAACATACCCTACGGAGAGCGGATTGAAACATCTTTCCCATTCCACCTGGCCGATTTCTGCCAAACTTATAAACTCCCTATAAATCTTACCTATAATGCCATGGAAATCCTGGACCGGCAGGGAATCCTCTCACTCAGCCAGGAATTCTGGAAACGAACCCGAGTCCGTATAACCACGCGTAAGTCAGAGCTATGGGAGTATTTTGGCAGGCATCCTGAAATGAAAGAGACGCTTCAGGTTTTGCTTCGGACCTACGGGGGGTTATTCGATTTTGAAACCCTTATAAATACACGCCTGATTTCTCAAAAACTCGGGACCTCTGAAAGGCAGATCAGCGATCGTTTAGATCGCATGCATAAAGACGGGATTCTCGAACTCCATCAGGCACAGGGGGATATCCTTTTAAGATTCCTGGTCCCCAGAGAAGATGAAAAGACAATTTACCCATTTTCCGAACAGATCAAAACCCGACGGAAGATCAAGGAGGAGAAAGTCGCGCAAATGGCAGCCTATTTAAAAAACGAAAGGAAATGCCGCAGTATGCAATTACTGTCCTATTTCGGAGAAACTCAAAAAAACCCATGTGGATCATGTGATGTTTGCCTGAGCCAGAAACCATTGGATTCCTCCGACCTGCAGGCAATTGAAAAAAATATCCTGATGTCTTTAAGGGAAGGCCCCAAAACCTCCAGGGAGCTCCTGGAAAACTGGGCGCACCCCGAAGGCCAAACCCTGGAATGCCTGCAGATCCTTCTCCACAAGGGTATGCTAATTCTCGGATCAGAAAACCAGTACATCTTATCATGAAAAACACCCTTAGAATTGCATTTATGGGCACTCCCGATTTCGCTGTTGCGTCCCTGGAAGCCCTGCTTGAAAATGGCTATCCCGTAGTTGTCGTCGTAACAGCCCCGGACCGCCCTGCCGGTCGGGGTCGGACTTTAAAGGCTTCCCCTGTAAAAGAATGCGCCGAGAAATATGGGATTCCGGTACTGCAGCCGGAACGGTTAAAAGATCCGGAGTTTGTGGGTCAATTGGAAGCATTAGATGTAAATCTTCAGGTCGTTGTCGCCTTTAGGATGCTTCCGGAGGTGGTATGGGCACAACCCGCCTTTGGCACATTCAACCTCCACGCCTCCCTCCTTCCCGATTTCAGGGGTGCCGCCCCCATTCATTGGGCAGTCGTCAATGGAGAAACAGAAACCGGGGTCACCACATTTTTTATCGATGCTGAAATAGATACAGGACAAATTATACTGCAGGAAAAAACGCCCATACGACCTGATGAAACTACAGGGGAACTCTATGAGAGGCTTATGCAAATGGGAGCCCGTCTTGTGTTGGAAACCGTAAGGATGATCGAAGCCGGACCTGTAAAAACCCGAACACAAAAACATCTTCAAACACCAAAAAAAGCGCCCAAACTAACTAACGAAAACACCCAACTGGACTGGGACACCCCCACACAAAAAGTCCATGATAAAATTCGCGGCCTATGTCCCTTTCCCGGGGCATGGACCCATTTTGAGAACAATGGCACTGTGGAACGGGTTAAAATCTTTCGCAGTACAACGGATGATCTGAACGATGAAGCCCCGTCCGGCAGTATTGTAAAACGCGAAAACCGCCTTTTGGCGCGAACTGCAGATGGCTGGCTTGAAGTACTGGAAATGCAATTGCCGGGTAAGCGACGGATGCCGGTTAAAGACATCCTGAATGGTCTGGAAATCCAAAAAAGTGCACGATTTCTGTGAGGCCCCATTTTATAGGGCTTCCCAAAAGTGGTTCATATTTTTCATGTTTATCAACAATGCTCCGAAGTTATCAACAAAAACGGGGATTTCCCCCGGTTTTACTTGTCTGGCCGCTAAATCCGTATAAATTTGTCAGCGCTTTGTAATATGTATAACAACTCTTAATTATTTTAAATTATGAACAAGACAGAATTAATCGATGCTATGGCAGCAGACGCTGGCATCACCAAAGCTGCGGCTAAAAAGGCACTGGAATCTTTCCTAGGAAACGTTGAAGGATCCCTTAAAAAAGGTAATCGTGTTTCTCTGGTAGGATTCGGATCTTGGTCCGTTTCTAAAAGGAATGCGCGTGAAGGTCGTAACCCTTCAACCGGAAAAACCATCCAAATCCCAGCAAAAATGGTTGTAAAATTTAAAGCTGGATCTGATTTGAGTGACGCTGTAAATTAATTCAGCTTACCTTATCTAAAATATTAAAGCACCCTTCGGGGTGCTTTTTTTGTTAATTAGGCGATTTATTCTATTTTTAGTTGAGCAACACCCGAGACCATGGTTGGTTTAAAACCAAAAAAAGGAAAACTTCTAATTGCAGAACCTTCGCTTACGGGGGATGTCTCCTTCAACCGTTCGGTTGTACTCTTGGCCGAACACAATGGTGAGGGTTCAGTGGGGTTTATTCTGAATAAACCGCTCAACTACAGTATGAACGAATTGGTAACGGAAATTGAAGTGCCCTTTCCGGTTTTTAACGGCGGGCCCGTAGAACAGGACAACCTGTATTTTATTCACAAGGTTCCTGATCTTATTCCGCAATCTGTTGAAATTTCTGATGGAATCTATTGGGGTGGGGATTTTGACATCACCGTTTCTTTGGTCAATACAGGACAAATCAGTCAGAACGAAATCAGGTTCTTCCTGGGGTATTCAGGTTGGGCCTCCCTTCAGCTCGACCAGGAGTTAAGTTCCAAATCCTGGATTGTAGTAGCCAACAACTACGAGAGCAACATTATTAAAGAGCCGGCTCAGACTTTCTGGCGGGAGAAAATGAGAGAGTTGGGAGGACAGTACTTACTCTGGTCCAATGCTCCTGAAAACCCCAGCCTTAATTAGTCGGCACTGCGAACAAATTCATTGATCATTTTTGAAGTAAACAAGGCTGCCTCAAGGGTGTATTGCGCTTTTCTGTATTGTCCTATAGCCGTTATACCTGTTGAAATATCGGTCATGAATAGTTCATCGGCCTGTTGTAGTTCAAAGGGGGATATATCGGCTTCCGTCAGCTGATAAGGTGTATTCTCCCATGACTGCTTCAGCAAGAACTTGCGCAGTATCCCATCCGGACACCCATTGGATAAAGGGGGCGTTTTGATCTCAGTCCCTTTTCGATAGAAGAGATTTCCATGCAGCCCAAGCGCGATTTCCTTCCTGTGATTCAGGATCAGACACGTGCCGTAACCATTTTCCCGGGCGAAAATCGATGCGAGTACCAGTGGAAGTTTGCTGTTGTGTGGGAGTCGGGAGAGCCCATCTGCCTGAACATAGTAATCCTTAAACAGATCGGCTTTGAGGCCAGGAGTTTTTAAAGTGTATTCCGCTTTTGAAAGCGGCGCAACATCTATTATAAAGGAAACCAACAAAGTATCCGGAAGCAACCCTGTTCCTTCTGCCCGGAAAACGGTGACGGAGATCTCATTGGGATCCCCCGCCCTTCCCGAGGCTTCGATCGTCTTTAGAATTTCTTCCTCCAGGTGTTCGAGGGTGAACTCCATGGGTATTTCCATCCGGAGCTGGCGCATTGACGCCATCAACCTGAAGTAATGCTCCTCCCAAAAGAGCAATGTACGGCCGGTATAACGTATCCGCTCAGATAAGGCGTCCCCAAATTGAAGGCCGCGGTTTTTATGATTGAGAAAGTGACTCGAATCCGGAAGGAGATCCCCATTGAAATTGACCATGAATTAGCCTTTAAATAAAACGGGGCAAAGATACAATACTTATAGCGTGAAGGACTATTTGGAACCGATTACCTGCTTGAGATCTGATACTTGATTATCCCACAGCATTTTGGCCTCCTCTACCTCATCTTCATCGGCAAAATCAATAATAAAAAGTGAGACGTCTTTGGTAATCTCATCTACAATAATGCGCATTTCAAAAAAGCAGTCTTCCTCGTTGTTTTCCCATGAAAAACGCACGAATTCATCTGTTTTACGCTTGAGTAATCGGGCTACCTCCTCAGATCCATCCCAGATAAAGGTAAAGAGTTCGCCTCTGGAATTCACATTATCAGCAAACCATTCCGAAAGTCCGGAAGGGGTGGCGAGATATTGAAAAAGGAGTTGGGGTGAAGATTGAATTACAAACTCCAATTCATACTTGATTTTCTCGCTCATTTGGGGTCTCCTTTTTGTCTTCGGACAATATATAGATTTCTAAAAGATAAAAAAATAATTCCCTAAAACTTTTTAAAGGATCAATTTTGAAGAGGAAGAAATTAAGAGTTATATTTGCCCCCGTTTAACGCGTAAATGGCGAGGTAGCTCAGGTGGTTAGAGCGCAGGATTCATAACCCTGAGGTCGGGAGTTCAAGTCTCCCTCTCGCTACACCAAAACCCCCTTCTATGGGGGTTTTTTATGCTCGGTCATTATCTCCTGAAGATCCTGTAGCCATCTCATGCCTGCACCTTTCAAATGGAATTTATCACGCGAACTGCGAAATCCGAATACCAGAATACTTTGCCTGTCCCCAAATTTTTATCGCTTGATAATCAAATTATTACTATCTTAACAGGGATGGATGTCGGATTGTTCTCCGACTATCTGCTGGGCGCTTCGTCATGCATTTTTAAAATTTACGCTCATGTGGATTGCCACGATTGTATTTCCAACAATCGTTTTTAATATCAGGAACCACAGCCAACTCCTCCCGATTTAGTGCAAAGATGAAACGTAGAAACTTTTTGGTGTATTCCGCTCTGGGAATCACTTCGGTAGCATTACCGATATGGTACTACAATAAAGATTCATCCGGTTATCATGAACTGGTCATCGAGCCGGAATTCCTCTCCCATATCATGGATGGACAATCCATTGATGAAATTGGATCCCACTACCTTGAGCTAAACCCTGGAGAATCATCGGAAACCGAATTGATTTCGCTGCTGCCAGAGGCAGATGCGACCACAGGGGATGGTATCATACAGAAGATAAGACAAGAGATTGTCGCCAATTATACCAGTGGAGACACCATCTGTATCGATGGATGGGTACTTTCAAGGACGGAAGCGCGACAATGTGCGCTTTATTCGCTAAACCATAAAACATAGCACGTGCATACAGATGCCAGAAAACTACCAAACCAATCCGTTATAACGGGGGATATATGTATTGTTGGGGCTGGTGCTGCGGGCATTAGTATTGCCCTGGACTGGATGAACAGCGACTATAATGTAGTCCTTCTGGAAGGAGGTGGGTTCGATTACGACGATAAGGTACAGGAGTTATACAATGGAAAGACCTCAGGTCAGAAATACTTTCCGCTTAAATCAGCCCGATTACACTATTTCGGCGGGACTACCGGGCATTGGGCCGGCATGTGTTCCCCCATGGATGACCTCGATTTTAAAATAAGGGAGTGGGTTCCAAACAGCGGTTGGCCTATATCCAAAAAGGATCTGGATCCATATTATGCAAAGGCACAAGAAACCCTGCAATTAGGGCCCTATAAATACGATTACGAATACTGGGACAAAGAACTCCCCGATCTGAATCCCTTCCCATTTAAAAAAGAAGTCGTTTGGAACAAGATGTGGCAATTCAGTGTTGCCCATTTCGGAAAGGAATATAAAAATCCCATCGTAAAGTCCGGGCAAATACATCTCTACACCTATGCCAATGCCATTGACCTCAGGCTGGATAGCACTAAAAAGCACATCACTGAAATTGAGGTAGCCAATCACTCCGGCAAGAGGCATATCGTAAAAGCGAAGCATTTTATCATGGCCTGCGGTACCATCCAAAATACGAGAATGCTCCTCGCGTCCAATACGCAAATGCCACAGGGCATTGGAAATCAGAACGATCTGGTCGGCAGATATTTTCAGGAGCACCTGGAGGTGGCGTCTGCAGAATTATGGCTACCCAAAAACTTCCCAACTAACTTGTATTCCTGGACGTACGGGGAGACCAAAGCCAGTGCGGAACTGGCTATTACCGAGCGCACTCAAAGGGAACATAAAATGCTTAATGGAACCGCCTCCCTGGAACCGCTCCGCATCGCTAAACACGCCAAACCCCGTATGGAAACCTGGCAGGACAATGATCCCCGAAAGAGCAGTGAAAATATGTTTGCAAACTGGAGGGAAGCCGAAAAATTAGGTAAAAAAGAAACCGGGAATATTGAGCGCGCCTACGCCCTCATTACGCGAATCGAGCAGGCACCAAACCCCAACTCGAGAGTTACCCTGGGAACTGAAAAAGACTCCCTGGGCGTTCCCAGGGCAAATCTGCACTGGGAACTAACACCGCTTGACAAATACAGTGTCCGTAAAATGTATCAGATTTTGGGACAGCAGGCAGGCCTTTCCGAAATCGGAAGGATACGCCTGAATGATTTCCTCAGGGATGAAAATGACCATACCTTCCCGGACTCTACAAATGGAGGCTGGCACCATATGGGAACGACCCGGATGTCAGACGATCCTAAGAAGGGTGTTGTGGATGCCAACTGTAAGGTCCACGGAATATCCAACCTTTTTATCGCAGGAGCCGCTTGCTTCCCGACCTCCGGAGCTCCAAACCCAACGTTAACCCTGACCGCCCTGTCCCTCCGCCTCTCGGATCATGTTAAAGGGTTGGTCTAACGATTCAAGCGGTTAAAAGCGCTGCTCAGAGGCAAGACTTATTACCTTGTCAGCTAAGGATATTTTGACGTAAATTGCTGGTATGAGCAATCGCATAGCTGAACGGGTAGCCGATTTCTTGGGCCGATACCCCCCATTCAACGATCTGACTAAACGTGACCTGAGAAGGCTGTCTGAGGCTGTTGAAATTATTTACAAGGAGAGGGGTACTCGCATTTTTGGAGTGGACGAACCTGCTCATGAATTTTTCTACGTCATTCACCGTGGGGCCGTAGAGCTTCAAAATAAGGACGGAGGGGAGATTATTGATATATGTGATGAAGGGGATTTATTTGGCCTTCGCCCCTTGATGGCCGGGGAGAACTACAAATTAGAGGCTGTTAGTCGGGAAGACAGCATCCTTTATGCCCTTCCAATATCGGAGTTTCGACCCCTGATTCAAACCTATGAGGAGGTAGGGGACTTTGTTATAGCATCTTTTGCCTCGAATACCCGAAACCCATATTCACGGAAAATCTCCAATACGCCAGGTAATGCCCTATCCGGGATGATATCCGGCAGGCATGATACCCCATTTACCGAAATCCTGCCCATTCATCCCCGGAAAGACCTGGTGTATTGCACCCCGAAAACCCCGGCACAGGAAGTGGCCGCCATGATGACTGAAAATAACGTGGGTTCCGTTATCGTCCTGAACAACAACCTTCCTCAAGGAATTATCACCGACAAAGATCTTCGCAATAAAATTGTTACCGGAGCCCACCCTATATCAGCTCCTGCCGCGGAGATTATGACCAGCCCGGTAGTTACGTATCCGGCCAGGATGACCATTACACAGGCACAACTCGCCATGATGAAAAATGGCATCGGGCATTTATGCCTGACAGAGGATGGAACCACGGAAAGCCCTGTGGTCGGTATCATCTCAAAATACGATCTGATGCTCGCCCTTGGCAATAGCCCGGAAGTACTGCTGAGGGCCATTAAACGTACGCGAAAAGTTAAGCGCTTAAAACCTATCCGCAGTCGCATCGCCATTCTGCTAAAAGGATATTTGGAGAACAACATCCCCATGTCCATTACGATGAAAATGATTTCTGAGCTTAACGATGCCTGTATTAAAAGGATCCTGGAGCTCAGTCTCCGAAAACAGGGTAAACCACCTGTCCCCTTTGCCTGGCTGGCCATGGGGAGCCAGGGAAGAGGTGAACAACTCCTGCAAACAGATCAGGATAATGCCCTGGTCTATGAGGATGTTTCACGAGCGGATTCAGAAATGGTTTCAGCCTACTTTCTCCAATTGGCAAAACGCGTGAACGAAGGCCTCAAAACGATCGGGTACGAATATTGCCCAGCAGATATGATGGCCTCTAATCCCAATTGGTGTAAGCCACTCAGCGCGTGGAAAGAAACAATCAGCAGCTGGATTCACAATCCGGGAAAGGAAGAAGTCCTGCTCTCCTCTATCTTCTTTGACTTTAACTATACTTTCGGGAGCCGAAACCTCGTAACTGAATTATCCAATCACATTTTCAGCAATACGGATAAATATCCGATGTTCTATTACCATCTCGCGAGTGGAGCCCTCCAAAACCCTTCCCCTACCGGCTTTTTCCGTCAATTCCTCGTAGAACAGGACGGCAAACACAAGGATTTTTTTGATCTGAAGCGCCGTGTTCTTATGCCCTTTACAGATGCTGCCAGGGTACTTATTCTCTCCCATCAGGTCCGCTATATAAATAATACGGCAGAACGCTTTGAAAAACTGGCGGAACTCGAGTCCAATAATCGCGATTTTTTTCTCTCCTGTTCCTATGCCACCAAGGCACTGTTGAAATTCAGAACCAAACAGGGTATGCTACACAACGATTCAGGGCGGTTTATTGCCCTGGATACACTGAACAAGGAAGAAAAGATAAAACTAAAACGCACTTTTAAAATCCTGAAGGAACTCCAGGAACTTGTTGCAGTCAGGTTTAAGGTCTCAAATCGGATTGTATGATATTAGGTAAATCATTTGATTTAAGACGGGTTTTTGCAGGGTCGGGCCGGGTTAGCGATACGCCTGTTACGGATGTGAGCTTCGCAGTTATTGATTCGGAGACCACGGGACTCGACCCGCTACAGGACCGCATCCTTAGTCTGGGTGGCTTGAAGATTAAGGACAATCGAATAAAAGTCAGCGAAACCCTTGAGCTTTTTTTAGCCCAGGACCATTTTGACGCCAGATCCGTTCCCATTCATGGGATTATGAGGGAAGGTCCCAATAAACGAATTTCGGAGAAAGAAGCCCTGGTTCAACTTAGAGACTATGTAGGGGATGCCATTTTGGTAGGCCACCATATTGGCTTTGACCTCGAAATGATTCGAAGGGCGCAACAACGTCATCAATTGCCTTATTTCACGAATATTGCCCTGGATACCGGACTGCTCTACAGGAAAACCCTCTTAAAAAGTCCGTTAGTTCCCAAAAAACAGCATTATTCACTGGATGAACTGGCCGAGAAGTACAATATCTCCTGCAAGGACAGGCATACAGCCCTGGGAGATGCGTACATAACGGCACTGGCGTTCCTGCAAATCCTGAGTCAGTTACAGGAAAAAAGGGACCTCACCCTCAAGGCTTTGATACGGATGGGTACTTGAATCAAATTCGATTCTGAAGATACTGAGCGACGTTTTCCCCAATTCGATTCTGGATATCTGAAATATCCGCCCTTCTGAAGGGTTCACCCAGAATATGCTCGTACAACTCGATATACCGTTCCGAAACCGAAGCGACGTAAGCATCGGTCATTTCCGGGAGTTTTTGCCCTTCCAGGCCCTGGAATCCTTTGGATATCAACCACTGCCTGACGAATTCCTTTGAAAGTTGCTTTTGGGGCAACCCCTTATTCTGCCGCTCCTGGTAGCCTTCGGAGTAGAAATACCTGGATGAATCCGGGGTGTGGATTTCATCGATAAGCATAATACGACCATCGGGTGCCCGGCCAAATTCGTATTTGGTATCCACAAGAATAAGGCCTTTTTCAGCGGCAATTTCAGTCCCTCTTTGAAAGAGCTTTCGGGTATAAGATTCCATCAGGGTATAATCCGACTCAGAGATCAGGCCGCGCTCCAGAATTGCATCACGCGATATGTCTTCATCGTGATCCCCCTTTTCCGCTTTCGTGGCAGGTGTTATCAAAGGTTCCGGAAACCTGTCGTTTTCACGCATGCCATCGGGCATCTCAACCCCACACAGGGTTCGTTTCCCTTTGGCATACTCCCGAGCCGCATGCCCTGCAAGGTAACCTCGAATGACCATTTCGACCTTAAACGGTTCACATCGCACTCCTACTGTTACATTTGGGTCCGGGACGGCTTCTATCCAATTGGGTACGATATCTGCAGTGGCCTGTATCATCCGCGAAGCAATCTGATTGAGGATCTGGCCTTTGTACGGGATCCCTTTCGGCAATACCACATCAAAAGCAGAGAGCCGATCTGTGGCCACGACAACCAAGAGGTCATTCTCAAGAAAATACACCTCCCGCACCTTGCCTTTATACACCTCCTGTTGTCCGGGGAAACTAAAATCTGTATTGGTAATCGTCTGACTCATAATTAGTTCTGGTGTTCGATCGTCTTGTAGGCATCAATGACCTTTTTTACGAGCTTATGCCTGATGACATCCTTGTCATCAAGGTGAATGATTTGAATACCGCGAACATTTTTAAGGATTAAAAGCGCCTCCTTAAGGCCCGAAATCACCCGCCTTGGCAAATCGATCTGGCCGGGATCACCGGTTAGCAGAAATTTGGCGTTTTTACCCATCCGGGTTAAAAACATCTTCATCTGGGCATGCGTGGTATTCTGGGCTTCATCCAGGATTACAAATGCGTGATCCAGGGTCCTGCCCCGCATAAATGCCATAGGCGCGATTTGTATCGTACCGTCCTCGATATATTTGACAAGTCGTTCCGCCGGAATCATATCCCTTAAAGCATCGTAGAGGGGTTGCATATAGGGATCGAGTTTTTCTTTGAGGTCCCCGGGTAGGAATCCGAGATTCTCCCCCGCCTCTACTGCAGGGCGCGTTAGAATGATCCTTTTCACCTCTTTATTCTTAAGCGCTCGCACAGCTAAAGCCACCCCCGTGTATGTTTTACCCGTTCCGGCCGGACCTATCGCAAAGACCATATCGTTTTTCCCCATGGCGTCCACAAGGCGTCGCTGATTTACCGTCTGAGCTTTCACCAAACGGCCATTTACCCCGTGTACCAAAACATTACTGCTGGTTTCAGAGGAGGCGTAGTCCTCTTTGCCATTGCTGCTAAGGATGCGCTCTATTCCGTTTTCGTCCAGTTTATTGTAGCGTGAAAAATGCTCGGTGAGCATTTGAAAGCGCTTTTCGAAGTCCTCCAGGGAGGAAGGGTCTCCGTATACCTTGATTTTACTTCCCCTGGCGACAATTTTGAGTTGCGGATAGGATTTTTTTATCAGATCAATGTTTGCATTTCGATCCCCGAAAAAATCTCTGGGGTTAATGTCGGTAAGTTCGAGAATGAGTTCGTTCAAAAAGAAAAGGGTGTTTATAAGTGCCGTGGATATAAGCGTTTGCTACGCGTTTTTTTACTTAATTTTGCTAAACAAACTTACGTAAAATTCAAGTTGAAGCCTCAAAAAAATATCAACAGCCACGGATGCCAATCATCACCCTGACTACAGATTTTGGCCTTAAAGATCATTTTGTTGGCGCAATCAAAGGGCATATATATAGCGAGCTCCCTGAGGCGACCGTTGTTGATATTTCACATCAGGTAAGTCCATTTGACATACAGGAATGTGCTTATCTTCTCAAAAATGCCTACAAAGCTTTTCCGGATGGGAGTATCCATATTGTCGGTGTGGATTCCGAAAAAACTGCGGAGAACACCCACCTGGCCATTAAGGTTGACCAACACTTTTTCATCACCGCAGATAACGGGGTGATCAGTCTGATCACAGAAGAGATTAGCCCCGAAAAAGTTGTTGAAATTCAATTGCCAAATGCCATTAGCAGTGCCTTTCCCGTGCTGGATGTTTTCGTAAAAGTGGCCTGTCACCTGGCACGGGGGGGTACCCTGGAGGTGATCGGGAAGCCATTTTCGAACATCCGGTCCATCCGGGAAATTACACCCACTGTCACAAATGGGGGAAATACCATATTGGGAAGCGTCCTCTACATCGACAATTATGGCAATGTAGTGACCAATATCAGCAAGAATCTTTTCGAAGCCTATAGAAAGGGCCGAAAATTCACCCTTGAAGCCCGGAATAAAAAACTCACGGAAATACACAAAAAATACAGTGACATTATAAATTTTGACCTTGAGAAATCCCGGAGAAAGGGGGCCGGTGACCTGATGGCCCTTTTTAATTCTTCCGGATATATTGAACTGGCGATTTACAAAAGCAACCCAAACACGGTAGGAGGCGCGGCTACGCTCCTGGGTCTGGATTATCGCGACACTGTTTTGATAAATTTTTCTTAGATGCTGACCCGAATCGTAAAAATGACCTTTGAACCGGAAAATATTCCTAGTTTTGAGCGCCTTTTTAAGGCCTCTGAAAAAGAGATTCGCGCGTTCCCGGGCTGTGTGAATGTGAACCTGCTGCAGGATATCAAAGACCCTTCGGTCTTTTTTACGTACAGCCATTGGGAATCTGAGGCAGCTTTGGAGGCGTACCGAAATTCTGAATTTTTCAAAGGGGTCTGGGGTCAAACCAGAACCCTTTTTTCCGAACGACCAAAGGCGTGGAGCCTTGCGTTGCGCGATTTAAAATAAATGGTGTATGTGGCCTGTTTTTAAAAAAGAGATCAGTTCGTTTTTTACCAGTCCCGTGGGATATTTGGTGATGGGGCTTTTCCTGGTGCTCTCAGGGCTGTTTCTTTGGGTTTTCAAGGGCCCTTTTAATATCCTGGATTACGGATTTGCCGACCTCAGCCTTTTCTTCCTATTGGCTCCTTGGATTTTCCTTCTGCTTATCCCCGCAGTAACGATGCGGTCTTTTTCTGAAGAACAGAAGTTGGGAACCCTTGAATTACTGCAGAGCAAACCACTATCTGCTGCCGCCCTGGTAATGGGGAAATATTTTGGTGCATTTGTACTGGTTTTAATCGCTGTCCTGCCTACAACACTTTATATCGCAACGATCTATGAAATGGGGATAACACCTGGCAACCTGGATACAGGATTAATCTGGGGCTCATACGGAGGGCTTATTTTACTTATGGCTGTATATACAGCTGTTGGGATCTTCTGTTCCTCTCTTACACAAAACCAGATCGTGGCTTTTCTCGGGGCGATCCTCGTTTGTTTCGTGCTCTATTTTGGTTTTGAAAGTGTATCCACCCTTTTCTCGGCTGGAGACTCAGTCCTGAACGTGCAAAACCTGGGAATAAAAGCCCACTATGAACGGATTAGTCTGGGTGTATTGGACAGCAGGGACCTGGTTTATTTTCTATCCCTGACCGCTTTTTTCCTCTTTTTGAGTACCAAACGGCTAAACCGTCTTAAAACATGAAGCAGCGGTCACTTTTCGTTACTGGTATCCTGGGGCTTGCGGTTCTGCTACTGATCAATACAGTTTCGGAATACAGCTTTGTTCGATGGGATCTTACCGAAGATCAAAGGTTTACACTTTCAGAATCCAGTAAAGAGGCAGCAAGCGCCCTTGAAAATGCAGTAACGGTTGAAGTACTTCTGGAGGGGGATCTCCCGGCCGAGTTTGCGCGGCTCAGACAGGAGACCCGCCTGCTTTTGGAGCAGTACGCCCAAATCAACAGCACCATTAAATATACCTTCAGGGACCCGGTAAAGGAGGCGGAGGCAAACCCCGAACTCATTCGGCAACTTCAGGCTATGGGACTGAAGCCCGCAAGCGTTACGGTTGAAGAAAACAACAGGGTCTCCCAGGAAGTGCTTTTCCCCTGGGCACTGGTCACATCTGACGGCCGGACAGAAAAGGTTTCCCTGCTCAGGAATCAATTGGGTGCCGATATGGAAGCCCGTTTCAACAATTCCATCCAGAATCTGGAATACGCTTTTTCAGATGCCTTCACAAAACTTGGGGTAACTGAAAAACAGGAAGTAGCCATCCTGAAGGGTAATGGAGAACTCGAGGATATCTACCTTGCCGATTTTATTACATCCTTACGCGATTATTACAATATAGCACCCTTTACCCTCGACTCCGTCGCCACATCTCCTGAAAAGAGCCTGGGGGCCCTGAAACGTTTTGAAGCCGTAGTCATCGCCAAACCTACGGAAGCCTTCAGCGAAACGGAAAAACTGGTGCTGGATCAGTACATGGTTGCCGGTGGCAAGACCTTATGGCTTTTAGACGCTGTGGGAATATCCCTGGACAGCCTCCTCAATGAGGAAGGCGAGGCGATCGCCCTGCCCATAGATCTGAATTTAAACGACCTCCTGTTCCGCTATGGGGTGCGGTTGAATCCCAATCTGGTCAATGATCTTTATGCCACCCAGATCGTTCTTGCTACCGGGGAAGGTAATGACTCTCAATACGACCCGGTCCCCTGGGTTTATCACCCTATGGTCTTCTCGTCAGGGAACCATCCGATCAATACGAATATTGAAGCGCTCCGGATGCAATTCGCCGGAAGTCTGGATACCCTTGAGAATGACTATGCGAAAACGGTTCTTCTCAGGTCCTCCCCCCTATCGCGGCTAGAGGGCGCCCCAAAGATTATTAGTCTTGAAACAATCCAACAGGCCCCGGATCAGAGTGCCTATGGTCCTGGGGGCAATCCTCTGGCCGTACTGGTCGAAGGGGATTTTATTTCCGCCTATCGCAATCGGGTCAGATCTGTGGATTTTAGCGATTACCAGGATGAGGGCCCGGCAAACAAAGCCATTTTTATCAGCGATGGAGACCTGATTGCCAATCAGGTTAGCAAGGGTCGTCCCCTTGAACTGGGATATGACAAATGGACAAATAACTTCTACGGTAACAAGGATTTTCTGATCAATTCGATGAATTACCTTTTAGCCGATACGGGACTTATAAACATCCGGACAAAACAGGTTTCGGTTCCCCTGCTGGATCCTGAGAAAATTGCAGCAGGCCGAACGCGTTGGCAGCTCCTGAATATCGGAATTCCGCTGGCATTGATCCTTCTCCTGGGTGGATTGGTAAACTGGCTAAGGCGCAGGGCGTACACCTGATTCTTGTTGATAAGTTTGTTTTCCCTCAAACATCATTTGAGATATATTTGTCTTCGGGCCTTTTTGATGGGTCTCTTTTCGTTTTAAAAACGTCAAAAGTCTAACATCCTATGAAATTTATCGTATCCAGCACATACCTCCTCAAACAATTACAGGTTCTCGGCGGGGTAATCAGCAATAGCAATACCCTACCCATACTGGATAACTTCTTGTTTGATCTGAGCAAAGACCGTCTGACGGTATCAGCTTCAGATTTGGAAAGCACCATGAGTTCTGTCCTTGAGGTGGACTCCCAGGATACGGGAACTATAGCCGTTCCGGCGCGTCTCCTTCTGGATACATTGAAGACCTTTCCAGAACAGCCACTTACCTTCATGGTAGAAGATAACAATACGGTGGAAATAAGCTCCAGTCACGGAAAGTATGCCCTGGCTTATGCGGATGGGGCGGAATTCCCCAAGGCCGTTGAATTGTCAGACCCGAGCACAACTTCAATCATGGGGGACATCCTGGCAACAGCGGTCAATAAGACGCTTTTTGCCGCAGGGAACGATGACCTCAGACCGGTGATGAGTGGCGTCTTTTTTCAATTCACCCCGGAACACCTGACGTTTGTCGCCACAGATGCGCACAAACTCGTTAAATACAGACGTTCTGATGTTCAGGCTTCTGAGGTGGCTGAATTTATCATGCCCAAGAAACCGCTTAACCTTCTCAAAGGAATCCTCAGCGGCTCCGAAGAAGAGGTAACGATCTCCTACAACGACAGCAATGCCCGCTTTACCTTTAGCAATTCCGAGTTGATCTGCCGCCTGATAGATGGCAAATACCCGAATTACGAGGCGGTTATCCCAAGGGAAAATCCGAACAGACTCGTCATTCAACGGGGGCAGTTTCTGAGTTCCGTAAGACGTGTTTCCATTTTTTCAAATAAAACCACACATCAGATCCGCCTTAAGATTGCCGGGGCTGAGCTCAACATTTCTGCTGAGGACGTAGATTACAGCAATAAGGCGGAGGAACGCCTGACTTGCTCTTACCAGGGGGATGACCTACAGATCGGGTTTAACTCCCGTTTCCTTGTCGAGATGCTTGGCAACCTGGATTCTGAAGATGTTTCCCTGGAAATGAGCCTTCCGAACCGCGCCGGAATCCTTACCCCTGCCGATGGCCTGGATGAGGGTGAGCAACTGATCATGCTCGTTATGCCGGTCATGCTGAACTCATAATCAACTCTACACTTTCGATTTTTCAGCTCGTTTCTCACGAGCCAATACCCTCCATTTATGTGTCTTATCGACGAAACACTCTCAATGTCGACTTTATATACACTAGTTAGAGTAGCTTGGTAATTTTACTGTAAAGTTTTAAAACCAAATACTTAAACTAAACTCATGATTATGAAGAAATTAATGCTTGTAATCTTACTGGGAGGGTTCCTATTTACCTCCTGTCAGAAAGATGACCTGACCTCTCAGACTGATCTGGAGGCTGTTGAAGGTCGCAGCTCCAATAATGGCCGTAATGGCAACAATGAGAATAATGGGAATAATGGGAATACGGGCCTTTCTGATTTCAATATGGATAATGAGGCCTGTCCTGCAACCAAAGTTGCTGAGCTCTATGCCGGACAGAATACCCTTGTAGGGAAGGTAACCGTAGAAGCTGATAATGGAGAATACATTATCACCTATAGTGTTGATCCGGGATACTGCCTGACAGAAACGCATTTACAGGTCGGAGCTGATGCCAATGCTTTCCCATTAAAGGGAAACGGAAATCTAGCTAACGGTAATTTTGAATATGGGGATGATCCACTGGATTGCGTTTCAAGTGTTACCTACCGTGTACCCAACACGGGATTATTTATCGCTGCCCATGCCGTAGTGAAATGCGTTGACGACTACGGAATTATTGATAACCTACCAGCAACAGCAAGTTTTAGTACTGGGGCAACAGCCTATCCCGGTACTCTGGGAGGTTATTTTGACATTGAAATTTCAGGAGGAACTGCCCTTGATGGAACATACGAAGGATGGTGTGCTAACGTAAAGAAACCACTGGATCCGAATCAGGGCCCCTTTAGCTCATCGGTTTTCTCTACCTACGCAAATCAGGATTACCCCGGTATCAATGAAGACAACTTTGATCTGGTCAACTGGCTGATCAATAATAAAGATGCCTATATCGGAGAGGACAGCCCTACAGGAGGGATTTATAACTTCGGAGATGTTCAGTGGGCGATCTGGAAACTTTTGAACGATGCAGGATGTGTTACGTGTGCCGGATTGGGTGACAAAGCCGACTTGGAGCGTAAAGGAAATGAAATCGCTGCCGATGTGCTTCAAAACCAAGAGGCTGAAGGTTTTGTTCCGGGATGTGATCAGCTTGCTCTGGTTATCCTTATTCCGGATGACACTACCAAGCAGCCGGTCATGATTCCCGTACCAATCGATTGCGAAGCAGGGGATTGTGAAGAAACCGCATGGGCTCGCAATGATTCAAACAGAGATTGTGGAAATTTCCCCGGAGGAAACTGGGCGACATATTTCAAATATGACGATAAATAATAGTCCACGAACCAAATAAGAAAAGCGGCCCTAAGGGCCGCTTTTTTTTTAAAAGTATTCCAATTCCTTTAGTACATAAGGTTAAGAAATAAAAGGGATCGTCAGAAATTTACTGGGAGACTCCCCATTACTGGCCCGTACAGCATTTACAATGGGCAATACAAAACCCAGAATACCAGTGCCGATCAAGGTGATGATTCCGAGTCCCAGCAACAGAATTGCCGGGATGCTCAAAATGACATATAGAATTAAGCTAAGCTGCAGGTTAACAATGGCTTTTCCGTGTTCATCCATCCCTTCTACCCTATCCTTGTTGGTCAACCATAGGACCAATGGGACCAATAAGCCTCCAAATCCTGTGACATAGGTGAGCAGTTGCATTAAATGTGTGACGGTAAGTAGGGGCCAGTCTATCCTGAGGCCGTTTTCTGAGACGATTTCCATTTTTTACTGGGTTTTATTTATATGTCTGTAAAATTTAAAAAATGTTACATCGGGTAAAGAAAGAACCATAGCTATCTCAATAAGGTTCAATCCCTCTTCTATGGTATTCAGGTCGAAGTGTTTATTTCGTAGTATTTTTGTAGTCCGTTGGATTTTTCGAGCAAATACAGATGACCGAACAAGATACCATTATCGCCCTGGCTACCCCCTCTGGAAGCGGGGCAATTGCAGTTATCCGATTATCGGGTCCGGATGCGATTGAGCGTGTTTCCGCTCATTTTAAATCCGTGGGAAAAGGTAGGTTAACAGAATTTGAGAGTCATACCGTGCATTTGGGAGGGATTTATAAGGGGGAACGTCTCCTGGATGAAGTTCTTGTAACCCTGTTCCGAGCCCCGCGTTCCTATACCGGTGAGAATATCGTAGAAATTTCATGCCATGGCTCCTCCTACATTCAACAGGAAATCCTGCAGCACTTTCTTAAGGAGGGTTGCCGTATGGCCCGGGCCGGAGAATTCACATTGAGGGCATTTTTAAATGGTAAAATGGACCTGAGCCAGGCCGAAGCCGTAGCCGATCTGATCGCCTCAGAAAACGAAGCCAGTCACCAATTGGCGCTCCGGCAAATGCGTGGTGGGTATAGTACGGAAATACAGGATTTAAGGGACCAGCTCATTCACTTTGCATCCATGATTACCCTGGAACTCGATTTTTCAGGAGAAGACGTGGAATTCGCAGACCGGGCAGCCTTTCACCATTTACTGGAGAAGCTAAGTACGCTTTTAAAATCCCTTATAGATTCCTTTGCAATGGGGAATGTCATTAAAAAGGGGATTCCCATTGCGATATCAGGCCAACCCAATGTCGGAAAATCCACACTTTTGAATGCACTATTAAAAGAGGAGAAAGCAATTGTAAGTGATATAGCCGGGACTACCCGTGATGCCATTGAGGATGAAATATCCCTCAATGGAATCGGGTTCCGGTTTATCGATACTGCGGGAATCCGTGAAACCCAGGATACGGTAGAAAAGATTGGAATACAGCGTACGCTTGAAAAAATGCAGGAAGCGCGTATCCTGATCTATATGATGGATGCTACAGAATTATCCGATTCCAGGTTGATCATTACCCAAAAAGAAACTGCTGAACTCAGGAAAAAATATCCAGATAAACCGGTAGTCCTGCTTGTAAACAAAATCGATCTCGTAGGTGAAGAAACCCGCAGAAAGATTAGTGATGCACTTTCCGAAGTACTGTTCTTGTCCGCAAAAACAGGCGAAGGCCTGGAAGAGCTTCAACGGTACCTCCTCGGATTTGTGGAAACAGGTTTCCTAAGCAATGAAGATCCTGTAGTGAGCAATTCCCGCCATTATGAAGCCCTTTTAAAGGCTCTTGAAGCCATATCTAAGGTGCAGGAAGGTGTCGCACTGGATGTCCCATCGGACCTGTTATCCATTGACATCAATCAAGCGCTCTACCACCTTGGGGAAATTACCGGTGCGATCACTTCCGATGACCTTCTGGGGAATATTTTTGCGAACTTCTGTATCGGGAAGTAGTCTAGACCATCTAATCCTAACATCCTGTATATCAATTTTATTCATCTAACTTTTGATATAAGGCTCAAAAAAAAGACATTGTTTCTGATTAGTTGAAAAGGATACTTCTAAATACAAATTCTGAGTAATTCTATGTTATAGTCACCACAACGAATTTTTCTATTCAACTTTAAGATATTTCTATTCTAATTTTTTGCGTTTACTTGTTCAACAAGCATTTTAAAATAAGGGTCTCGCAATAATCCCTTGCAAGCAACATCGGACACTTCCAGACCAGGAGAATCATTGCCTTCAACTATTATCGGGCCATCATTTTGAATAGCCACATCCCACCCAATAAGAGTTTTCGGCAAGAATTTGGTCGCTTCAAGAACCATTTCACAGGCTTCCTTAAAATACGGTATTTGAAATCCACCTAATCTTATTCCGCTGTCAGGATGATGCGTAATTACTTCTCCATTAGCAGTCCGTTCTTCCAGCCAACCAAATTTATTTAGAACGCCCGTTTCTATATTTATACCGACCATAAAGCCGCCGGAATGTAAATTATCGACAATGCCATCACCTACTCCAAATCGAATTGCAGCTGAAATAATTTTGGTTTCAGCGATATCAGATTGTAAGGTTATCAAGCGTATTGTATTTACGGAAGAACTGTGAATTTTATTTATCGCCTTGTGTTGTTGAATAACTTCAGTAAATACATGGCTTCCTTCCCGGATTTGATCAGAAATTAATTCTAAATCAGTACCGATTGTTTCCAAATTTAGTTTATAACATCCCTCTCCTCCCCTACTATCAATAGGCCTAATAAATAGAGACTCTATTTTATTGTCAAGCAATACCTCATTGAAGAATTTTTTTAGTCCTTCATTTGTTGTTATTCTTTCAATATTATCGTTTTTGTAAAAGTGGTCTTTAAAATTATACCCAATGAATCCGGGCATTCTCAGCCCTAAATCACGAAAGTAAATCTCAAAATTCAGTTTATTCCTGAGTATGGAACTATACTCATATCTATTCAATACGGCACTGCTATGAATCCTTGCCCGCTCATTTATACTGAGGTAATCATGAATATTTGTTATTTGCTTTTTATAGATGTACTTAAAGTAATGGTAAGCAGGCTCCTTTTTTCGTACAGATAAACTAACAAATTCTTGTACACACTTTAACAAAGGTTTTTTATCCGGATCGTGGAAAAAAACCTTCATCCTGCCTGGCTGACCCGGTATCCTAAATTTTCTTATGCCCATTACGTTGGATTGAAATACTCAGAATTTATTTGTGTAACTAATTCTCTAAATGATTCATTTCTTAATAATCCACCTGAGCTCATAACATCACTCGAATGCAAGTTTGGGCAATCATTTGCTTCGATTATTACAGGACCATCTGTAGTAATAGCAACATCCCAACCAATAATACGATCTGGAAGATATTGAAGGTAAGTTGTGATAAGGTCATAGGTTTCTTTGAAGTAGGGTATTTCAAATCCATCAAATTTAAAATTGCTGTTGGGGTGATGTGTAAGTTTTTCACCTCCAAAAGACATCTTTTTTATCCCCATTTCTTTAAGAGTTCCTTTATCCTCATCAACATAAACAAAAATACCTCCAGCTGAGCCATTATCTACAGGACTATTGTCGATACCGAACCGCATAAAAGTGGAAATAAATTCAATATTTCCTGTAGGGGTGATATAGCTCACTATTCTTAGAGTGTTCACACAGTGGCTATGAATTTCATTTATTCTTGGATGTTGCTTAATCACTTCATAGAATAAGTGATTCTCGGTTAACAACGCCTCCTTTTTCTTGTACAATTGGTTTTTGAGATCCTCTGATCTGAGTATAAAACAACCTTTCCCTCCAAAATCTGCCAGAGGTTTAACAAAAACACTAGTCGTCTGATATGTGTTAAAGAGGTTTTGAAAAAAATGGTGGAGACTTTGCTCTGTGTTTACTGATTTTAGAGTTTCGTTAAAGAAGTATTTATGATTAAAATGATAACCATATAACCGGGCTGTTTTTAAACCATGCTTTTGGGCATAGAGTGAGAATGCAAGCTTATTATTTATGATTGTCGTAATTTCAGATCTGTGTAATTGAGGATTTTGATGTAAACGGTTTGCTTCCTTTGTTCCTAAATAATCGTTTATATTCTTAACATCGTTTCGATAAAGATATTTAAAGTAATAGTACGGGATTTCCTTTTTGCTATGCCACAGGTGCCGTATTTCCCTGAGCATTTTTGAGGTACTTTTTTTATTCTTATCTCTTAAAAATACCGTAAACCTATATATATGATCAGATGTTATTCGCATTTAGGATAGAAGACTAAAACAACTTTAAGTTGTGACTAAAAAAACTAATTAATTGCAATTCAAAAAATTATTCGTTAAAAAATTATTTTACTCGATAAAATTGTAGACACAGTCAGTTTTGGATGAATCTATAGATGAACACGCGAAATGGACATTTCCTGGGCGTAGATTTTACACACTTCTCCATTAGGTGGATGTTCCCCCCGAATTAAAGATCTAGTACTTTCGGCATCAATCCCGGTCTTCGATATCACCATGATGCGGATCATCATCGTATTGACTGCAGTTTCTCTCCGTATCAAATATTGCAATCTTGTTATCATCGAAGTAACAAAGTTTCCAGAACCAGACTGAAAAGAACCTAAACGTTATTTATAAACAGCACTTGCACCGTTCAGAGTACTAAAGATACAGGCACAGATGCACGCTACGCCACTTTTTCAGGAGTTATAGACTACCAACAAAAATTCAACATCATGCATGGTATCTTGTAGGGTTGGACTATTTTGCAGACAACAGCCTGTCTAAGGTTTTCTCGAAAGACCCTGATAAATATCTTATCGGCTTATATGCCGGTTATGACTTCGCGTTCTGCAAATGGGATTCATGCAGGAGGTTATTTAACAGCAACAAAGGTAAAAATAGCCTAGTTTCCATGACCCTCACGGCGCTAGGATATTAACGACAAATTCTTTCCTGGGATAAATTTAAAAACCGATGGTTTTACAACCGACTGTGTTGAATGATGTATTGATTTCAGATCGTTCAAATGGTAACATTTTAAGTTTTATAATCTAAATTAAATTTTTAACAGGAATACTCGTATGGCTGGAGTGCATTTCATCGATGAAACCAGCATTTTAGCTATTAGCCAGTTGGCATCACTGATTATTTTAACATTTACTTTACTTTTCTACTCCCCTAATCACACTTCATACTTATAAACTTTTGCTATGCCTCTAACCATCTGATAATTCCGAGGCATGAATGTTTATGGCTTAAGTTCGCCATTTCCTTTCTGGAAAATTTCAAAAGCCCATGTCATGGGCTGTTTTTGTTTGCCCAGAACTTTCCCGAGATATATCATTTGTAAAACAGGGTTTAGTATTCCTTATATCGGGTTTGCACGCTCAGTTTCCGTTACAAAAAACCACCATCCAATAATTATCTATTGACTATGAAGAAATTTTTACTCCTCACCTTCGCATTTGTTCTAACTCTTAACAGTTATAGTCAGGATTTCTCTTTTATCGAAAATTTCAGCACCTATGGTACTGGCAACCTTGGAGATATTTCCGGTGGTGCCTGGGCCCCAGAAGGTTCTAACCCTCCCATACCATTGGTCTTAAAATCCTTGAGTCCAGGCACAACGAATGCCCTGGAATTTAATGGATTGATCACGGTTCACGACTATAACACCCTGATTGACAACCCTGTGAATCTTACTAATGGTGTTGCTTTCTATTTTGGAACATATTTTAAGATGAACGTCCTTGGTACAGGAGGTGGTAATCGTGTCAGGGTTGCTATTCGGGTGGACGATGATGTAGCCGGGGATCAATGGATACGCCAGCGGATAGGTAGATACCAGGAAGGCTTTAAGGCTAGCGTGACTGATGGGGGCCCCGGCTCCGAAGGGACACTTGAGGATGTAATCCCGGGTCAGGTTGTTCAAATACTCGTTCGTGGTGTTTGGGATGGGGCCGGAACAATTACCTATAGCTATACCCTGGATCCGGAGCTTGCTTTAGGGGACAATTCCTGGATTGATTTTGGAACCCATAGCGTTACAGGAACGCCAAGGTTAGGTCGGATCTTTATCAGTTCCACGGATTCGGCCAACGAGGGATACGTCGGACCGATCCGATTGAGTACGGATTATACCGAGGTGGTTACAGAAGCACCGGTAAGGGGGCCGGTGGCCTCTTTTACAAGTTCAACGGACGGATTGGACATAACTCTCGATGGTACCGGTACACAGGATGATGGCACGATTACAGGCTATGCCTGGAATTTCGGCGATGGTAATACGGATTCCTCAAGTGGGGTCAGTACTTCCCATACCTATGTGGCGGCAGGAACGTATACTGTCACCTTAACTGCAACAGATAATGACGGTTTGGTTAGTGAGGTGTTTTCCGAAGACATTACCGTTACTGAGCCTGTTGTTGCTACTTTCCCCTATTTGATCAATTTTCAGGATGAAAATACAACACCGCCTGTCGGCTATTTTAAGGACTATGGACTGCCTTACGGTGCTAATGAAGGAGGATTGACATACGGCTGGATTGCACTTTCATCAGGACTTCCTATCGATCTGACTACCCCAAGTTCGGGTGTGGGACGAAACCGGGGCGGATTTGACCAATTGGATTTACGGCAGGAAACCCTGGTACATATGCAGGGAAACGATATCGGAAGTTGGACGGGCAACCGTTCCAATGAAGGAGTCTGGGAAATAGAGGTCCCCAATGGATGGTATGAAGTTGGGGTTAGCGTTGGAGATCCGAATCAGGACGGCCAGGTATCAGAGACCCCAGACCATTTTATTAGCGTTGAAGGCGTTACCGCTATCCCTGTTTTTGATGTAGATTCAAATCTGCCCAATGGAGATCCCGGACGTTTTGCTTCTGGTCTGGTTCGCGTACAGGTCCTGGATGGAAAATTAACTATAGATGCGGATGACCCAGCGGCAAACAATACTAAGATCAACTTTGCCACTATCGCAGAAAGCACCCCACCCTCCACAGAGACAGACATACTAACCTTTACCCATCCCGCAGAAACTGGAGAAGCCATCATCGATGCGGTCAACCATACGGTCGACATAGAGGTCGCTGCAGGTACAGACCTGGCCACCCTCTCCCCGGTGATCACCCTTTCTGACGGCGCACAGGTTAGTCCAGCCTCAGAAATACCCACGGATTTCAGCGCCGGACCGGT
>NZ_JAUDUY010000007.1 GCF_030380815.1 Robiginitalea aurantiaca
GCGCCGATGGTACTGCCGATTGGTGGGAGAGTAGGTCGCCGCCTTCTTCGAAAGCCCTTTACAGAAATGTGAAGGGCTTTTTTTATGGGATAAACGCAACAACAAAGGCAGGGGAGCATCATCTGAAACTATACTTTGAATAGTCTGTCACATCCTGGCTCTCAGCGGATCGATACCATATCCAGTAAATCATGAAGAATGCTTATTTTTTTGTTGGCCTCCCGTAATCGATAGGACATTTTTTCCAACAACCGATATGCCAGAGAGGAGTCCCGGTGTATTGACTTCAACAGACTTTTCTTGTCAACGGTGAGTATATTGGTTTCTCCGACAGCTCTGACTGTACAGGATCGGACATCTTGTTGAAAAAGACCCATTTCTCCAAAGAAGTCGGATTCTTTTAATTCTGCAATTTTAACTTCTCCCTTCGTCGTTTCATAAATGACTTCCGCCCTGCCACCCTGTATCACATACAGGCAATTTCCCGGGGTGCCCTGTTTTATGATGGTTTCTCCGTCTTTATAGAGTTTACCTAGCTTTTTATTTTTCATAGTCGTGACTATTAAATGAGGGTAGGTTTGAGATTACCGAACTGCTGAGAAGTCCACCCAGGAGGGCAGGATGCAAAAAGCGCCTGAGAATATTCCGATACCCTGCGCTGCCTGTAAAGGTGTCCCAAAGTGCCGAACTCATCCTGAAAGCGGAATGACGATCTGCTTGTTCTCTGGCAATCAGATTCAGGATACCTCTTTTGAAAAGTGGAGATTTCTGTATCAGTTTCGTGAAATGGAAGATCAATTCCCCTGCTTTGTTATCCCTGTCCATATCCCTGCATATCGGGGCATAATAGTTTTTAAAATGACGCTCACTGATGCCCTGGAAGATCGCTGTGCTTGCTGCGGCTTTTCCGGTTATGAAAGCTGCCCCGATCCCGTTTTTATACAATTTTGAGGAGGCTGAATCACCGACCATGACCATACGGTCAGCATATGCATGATGGCCACCGCTGACATTAATAAAAGGATAGCATTGGCAGGGCATGGTTCTTTCTACAGGGAAATCCCTGGGAAAACAGGCCCTGACATGATTTGAAGTTATAAACCTTTGAACCACTTCTTTGTTTATGTCCTTACCCAGGAGTACCAGGGTCACATAATTCTCTTTGGGAATCAGGGCACCGAAAGTAATCTGGGGAAGGTTCAGGAGAAAAACATGCATGGAACTTCCGAAGCATTCTTTAATGTCGGCGGGTTTCATCATAAACTCGCTGATATACGTTCTGGTCACCCTGGGTTTTAAATAGGCAGGACAAATATTTTTAAACAGATTCAGGGATCTCTTATTAAGTCCGACTGCCCCGACTACAAGGTCATATCTGTTTACATCGGTCTTTGAATGCCCTACCAGAATCCCATCGTCTATACGCTCAACTGTGGATATTTTTTTATGTATGATTCGGGCCCCTTTTTTATGGCAAAGCCCCAGTAAATAATTATCAAACCCCTTCACGTTTTTATCAAGGCACCCCCTCGGCCCGCATCCCCTGAAAACAGATGCAATGCGGTGTTCATTACTTGGAATATGGATAACACGGGTACCCTGCTCAGTGTGCATTGTATAGGAATTGATTTTACGTTGGATAATATCTGAGGGGATAATCATACCATCTGTCGCAAGGTCCTGCACAAGGGATTCGGAAATAATCCCCCCACACTGATTGCAGCCTGAAGCGCCTGCCCGGGTAAAATCTTTTGCTTCAAAAATATCGAGGTCAAGGCTCAGGCCAAATATTCGAGCGTATTCCAGAGCATAGTAACTGAAAAAACTTCCTGCAGGGCCACCTCCGATCACGGCGATGCGAGATCCATTGGCCAATTCTATCCCGGGAGTAGATGAATGAGTCATGACAGCCCTTTAAAGACCTGAACCATTCTGCCAAAGAAGTACCGAGGGTATCGGTTTGCATACCCAAATCTTAGCTAGCCAAGTCATGTTATAAGGTAGATGGAAGGTTTTTTCCGTCCAATGATTTATATCATTTATGCCAGATTTAAGTTATCTGAAAAATGCCTTCAGTTGCCATGAGAATCCAGACGAAAAAATGAAACAAACGACATGGATTCCCTGTAAATTCAATGAAGTGTGGCAACACGTATTGGAATAAGTATGACTAAAATCATTGTCATTGAACCCGGATTTTCATTACTTATTATGCATCCATTTACGCATTAATTTTTGACAGATAGGCTAGTAGTGGTAATGGATTTCTAATGTAGGTCCACATGGATTTTAAAAAACTATATAAGGAACTGGTCAGGCGGAACGTTTTCAGGGCAATTGTGGCATACCTTGCTGTCTCGTGGGTGATAATTGAAGCAGCCTCTACGCTCCTCCCGACTTTCGGCGCACCTGAATTTCTACTTAAAGGACTGATTTATCTCCTTGGCATTGGCTTTATATTCTGGACCGGATTTTCATGGATTTATGACCTGACACCTGAGGGGCTTCAGAAAACCACCAACGAATCCGTCTCCCCGGAAAACAGGCAATTTGATAATCGCCGGCTCAACGCAGTCATCGTGGGGTCAGGTATAATGGCATTATTGGTATTGCTCGCAGGAAGTTTTTGGGCGGGCTCCAAATGGAACAGCCCCGATAAGCTTGAACATTTCCGCATTGCTGTTTTACCCTTTGAAGACCGGTCTGACAATACAGAATTTGATTACCTTAAAGAAGGGCTTGCCGAAGATGTTATAAGCGAACTGGCCAATTCAAAAAGGTTATCGGTAATCTCTTCCAAATCCTCGTTTCAGTATAGGGATACAGATAAATCCATTGAGCAAATTTCAAAGGAACTCAACGCAGATGTAGTATTAGTCGGGAACTATGCCATTACTAATCAGGATATAGATGTGAAGATGGAGGTTATTGGAGCCAGGGACAATGAAATCCTTAACTATGCTTCTATAACTGGCAAACTGTCCCATATCAGTGATATCTCCGGGAATATTGGGGCAAATATCTATGGGGCTCTGGAAATTCCCGAAAGTAAGGCCGTTAAAACCATCAGAGCTGAGACGAAAGATGTGAATGTAGAAGCCTTCAAATTCAACGCCCTTGGCAAAAGTGCCATGCGCGATCATACCGGGCAGAAGCGGGAGGAAATTACCCGCTATTTTAAGGCAGCTATTGAAAAGGATTCCACTTATGCAGATCCTTATATCGGTATGGCCGAAGCTCTTATTTTTGATGTAAACCGGGGTTATATTTCATCTGCCGAAGCTTCAGGGGAAATAAAGGAGTATGCACTGAAGGCAGAGAAATTGAACCCGGGAAGTGGCCAGGTAAGTTGCATTATGGGGATCATCCATAGTTTTGAATACGACTTTAACGGAGCGGTGCCCTACTTTGAGATAGCCCTGGAAAAAAGCCCCAATTATGCGCTAACGTACCAGTGGTATGCTTTTGCTTTAGAAATGCTGGGAGATTTTGAAAAAGCCCTGGAATTGCAGAAGAAAGCCGGTAATCTGGATCCCCTGGATAACTTTAATGAAATATACCTGGCCATGAATTATATTTTTCAGGGGAAACTCAATCGAGCCCAGCAGGTAATCGACAACAAACTGGCCTTAAATCCGGATCACTTGGAAACATTATGGATTAAAGCGGTTCTATTGTCAGAAAAGGGCATGTACCAGGAAGCTTATGATTTACTGGTAAAGAGGGAACTTGGACTGGAAACAGGATTTATACCTGGCTATGTTTTTGCCAGGTTGGGCCAGAAAGAAAGGGCGCAACGTGTTTTGGATAATATGTTATCACGATCCTATGTGCCACCCTCTCAAATTGCCATTCTCCTATGTGGTCTGGAGGAATACGAGGCGGCTATAGAGAAGGTTGAAGAGGCTTTTCTCTTACATGATCAATGGATAGGCTGGGCCTTATTCAGTTCTATGACGGATCCGATTAAAACGGATCCCAGATTTCGTTCTATTATGCAACAAATCAACAACAAAAAACAAAACATGCGTGTGGTCAGTGGCACCGTACCCAGTAAATTCCCCGGCAACTAGGATTAACAGGCTGTTTCTGTGCATGCCTGTTGAAGTGGAGCATAAACCTGAAGGAGAAATGCACTGCCACTACGTTTGAAAAATTTCATCAAACGCACTAATTCCCAACCGTAAGAACCTTCAGCATCCCCTTTTCACTGGTATTGGGTACCTCCGAAATGAGCACATAAGATCCCGGTTTCAGGTCCGCTTCAAAATATTGGGTGCTGCCTTGTGGCGAATCATTAGTGCCCCCGAGAAAAGTGAAACCATCAGGGGCTGTGGAACTCATTAACCCTGTGGGGGTTGCCCAATTGATCCAGTCCTCCAGTGCTTTAACATCAGCCTCAGGCTCCATGGCTACCAGGTTCACGTCGTGCCCTACAAAATTTTCATGCACCACTTGATCCGTGTAAGTTACCCGGAAGGTCGTTTTGCCAGCTTTGGGCTGGCCATTCCAATTGATTCCGCCCTGACTCGAGATACTGATGTCCATATCGGCCCCGGGGGGAGACATGCCACTATCTGTGGATCTTACGATGAGTTCCTTTGCCATTCCCATAGAGGTATGGAACCTCCCGTCCGGCATCCGGACATAGCATTCCATTACGTAGTATCCCGGTTCGAGTTTAATGGTAGTAACGGCGGTTTTACCCGCTGAAATCAACCCGGTCCCACCTGAGAAGATGACCTTTGAAAACCATTCCGGCAGCTTGCCAAAGGCCTCCATAGATTCTTCCATTTTGCCTTCCATAATCAGAGACATACCCTCCTCAAAAGCCGGGGCTACTTCTGCTATGGTATTCTCTATGGTAATTCCTTCCGGATACTTGTCGAGTAAAATAAAATGGGGTTCTGTAGACTGGTTCTCATATACGAATGTGTTCCAGCCTGAATTAATGGTGTCAGGGGCATAGAATTCCATGGATTTGGTGGTTACCTGAATGGAAACAGGCGCTTGCTCTGCTAATGGATCAGGTTCGGGTTTTTCTTTGGGGTCCGATTTACAGGAGCCGACCCCAAGCAGCAAGACTAAACCGGAAACCCTGAGAAACAGGGTGGATTTACTGTAGGTGTACATAAGTTAGAGTATCTGATTTACACTAACTTACAAAAAAATTCTGATTTTGACTGGGTGTCTTTACGCGTGCCTTTGATCGGCTCGACAGGCGCTATTTTTGCAAAATACTCCGAGAGATCACGATCTTCTGGATCTCCGAGGTGCCCTCGTAGATCTGGGTAATCTTGGCATCGCGCATCATGCGTTCCACATGATATTCTTTAACATAACCGTTGCCCCCATGAATTTGCACCGCTTCCACGGCTGTCTCCATGGCCACCTGAGAAGCGTAAAGCTTGGCCATGGCCCCTGAAAGTACATAGTCGTTACCCTGATCTTTATCAACAGCGGCCTTATAAACCATAAAACGGGCCGCTTCAATCTGGGTATGCATATCCGCAAGTTTAAAGGCGATAGCCTGGTGATTCGCAATTTCCTTCCCAAACGCCTTACGTTCCTTAGAATATTTTAAAGCGAGTTCGTATGCCCCCGCTGCAATACCAAGTGCCTGGGCTGCAATACCTATACGGCCTCCAGCCAGGGTCTTCATGGCAAACTTAAAACCAAAACCATCAGCTCCGATCCGATTTTCCTTGGGCACCCTGACGTCGGTGAACATCAGGGAGTGGGTATCGCTCCCGCGAATCCCCATTTTTTGTTCCTTGGGTCCTATTTCAAAACCTTCCATACCTTTTTCGACAATCAGGGCATTAATCCCTTTATGTCCTTTTTCGACATCGGTCTGCGCGATTACCAGATAGACCTCTGCGGATGAACCATTGGTAATCCAGTTCTTGGTTCCGTTTAGCAGATAGTGGTCCCCTTTGTCAATAGCCGTAGTTTTCTGGGAAGTAGCGTCGCTTCCCGCCTCGGGCTCGGACAGGCAGAAGGCACCTATGATTTCTCCCGTGGAAAGGCGTTTCAGGTATTTTTGTTTCTGCTCCTCCGAACCATAGGTTTCCAGTCCCCAGCACACCAGGGAGTTGTTTACCGAGACCACAACAGAAGAAGATGCATCCACCTTGGAGAGTTCTTCCATTACCAGGACATAGGAAAGGGTATCCATCCCGCTGCCTCCGTAGGTGGGATCTACCATCATCCCCATAAAGCCTAGTTCTCCCATTTTTTGGATCTGGGTCCTGGGGAATTCCTGCTTCTCATCTCTCTCAATAACACCAGGCAACAATTCGGTTTGGGCAAAATCCCTTGCGGCTTGTTGAATCATTTGCTGCTCTTCGGTCAAAGTAAAATCCATAGGGGGTCGGGCTTTTCATTAAGGGGTACAAATATACGGCCAGAATCTATTTTTATCAACACTATGAGCACTTACCTGCACTCCTCCTTCCCGCCTTTCGAGCAGCGGTGCGAGAAGGCCGATGAAATCCTTTTAAAGCTCCTCTTTATTTCTATATTTGTTTGACTGAGCCGAGGAGTTAGGAGATAACCCTTGATCTTTTCGGGCCGGACCGGGCCCCGATACGCAGAGTAAACCGGCTAAAACGTGTTCGTATATGGTAATGAAAGAACTCCTTGAGCGCTTTGAGAATAAAGCACCTGAAATTGTATTCCACTGGAACGATCCGGAAACAGAGGCTGAAGGCTGGACGGTGATTAATTCCCTTCGCGGAGGCGCTGCGGGCGGAGGAACGCGTATGCGAGAGGGTCTCGACATGAATGAAGTGCTCTCACTGGCCAAGACAATGGAAGTGAAATTTACAGTTTCCGGTCCGCCGATCGGGGGAGCCAAATCCGGAATCAACTTTAATCCCGAAGACCCCCGTAAGAAAGGCGTGTTGGAGCGATGGTATGCCGCTGTTTCCCCCCTGTTGAAGAATTATTACGGAACCGGAGGCGATTTGAACGTGGATGAAATCCACGAGGTAATTCCAATTACCGAGGATGCCGGGGTCTGGCACCCACAGGAAGGGGTTTTCAATGGGCATTTCAAACCTACGGAAGCCGATAAGATCAATCGGATCGGACAGTTGCGCATGGGTGTCATCAAGGTGCTCGAAAGCGATGAATATTCCCCCGATCCTTCAAGGAAATATACCGTAGCTGACATGATTACGGGTTTTGGCGTAGCTGAAGCGGTTCGCCATTTTTACGAAATAGGCGGGAGTAGCGTTAAGGGAAAGCGGGCAATAGTGCAAGGTTTTGGTAATGTGGGCGCTGCTGCGGCATTTTACCTCTCTAAGATGGGTGCCCTCATTGTTGGAATAATCGACAGGCACGGAGGTATTGTAAAAGAGGAAGGATTTTCCTTTGAAGAAATCCAAACCTTTTTCAGGAAGAAGAAAGGAAATGCCCTGATCACTGAGGAAATGATCCCCTTTGATAAAATCAATGCGGAAATTTGGAACACCCCTGCTGAAATATTTGCACCCTGTGCAGCCTCCCGACTGATTACCCGGGAACAGATAACGACACTTATAGATACAGGGCTAGAGGTCATCTCATGCGGGGCGAATGTCCCGTTTGCAGATAAAGAAATATTCTTTGGCCCCATAATGGAATACACAGACCAGCGGGTTAGCCTGATCCCCGACTTTATTTCGAACTGTGGAATGGCCAGGGTTTTTGCTTATTTCATGGAGGGAAGGGTAACTATGGAGGACACTGCCATATTTAATGACACTTCAGAAGTCATCCGAAAGGCAATTTTGAATATATTTAAGGAAAATCCATCAAAACGAAACCTGAGCCGCACGGCCTTTGAACTTGCGCTTAAGCAGCTCGTGTAATAAATAAATGACCTTTTTATGGAAACCATCGTAATTATTGTTTTCGTCGTAGGGTACCTTGCGATAACCCTTGAACACAATCTGAAAATCGATAAACTCATCCCTGCACTTGCCATGATGGCAATTCTTTGGGCGATTATTGCTCTTGCGCATTTGCCTGTTTTTGAGGTTAATACGGAGTTAAAGGAACTGGAACCCTCCCACCTGGATGAAATGTTATTGCATCACCTTGGGAAGACCGCTGAGATCCTGGTATTCCTGCTAGGGGCGATGACCATTGTGGAGATCATCGATTATTTCAACGGGTTTGCGACCATCAAGGGATACATCCGTACCCGGAGTAAACGCAAACTGCTCTGGTTGTTCTCCATACTGGCTTTTATTCTTTCTGCGATTATTGATAACCTGACGGCGACGATCGTACTGATTACAATCCTTCAGAAGGTGATCAAAGACCGGGAAACACGGTTGTGGTTTGCAGGTTTAATAATTATCAATGCCAATGCAGGGGGGGCCTGGTCGCCCATCGGAGATGTTACGACAACCATGCTCTGGATCGCCAACAAGGTAAGTGCTTCCCAGCTGGTCATTCACGTCCTTTTGCCTTCAATTATGTGTACGGTAGTGCCAACGGCTATCGCAAGCAGGTTTAAAATCTTCCAGGGCGAGATTGATGCGGATCTAGAACAGGATACTGACCGGACCTCTAAATTTGGTCCTACCATGTTGTATCTGGGATTGGGAGCCATCGTTTTTGTTCCGTTCTTTAAAACCATTACGCATCTTCCCCCTTATGTGGGCATGATGTTATCCCTGGCAATTGTGGCTACGTTTGCTGAAATCTACAGTAACGCCAAATTCAGTATTTCTTCTCTGGATAGAGACACGGCACTGGAAAGTGAAGAACACTCCCAACACGGGCCGGTGCACTCCTCCCTTTCTAAAATTGAACTTCCCAGCATCCTTTTTTTCCTGGGGATCCTCCTGGCGGTTGCTGCCCTGGAATCCCTTGGATATCTGTTCCACTATGCTGAGTCCATGAATCAGGCGATCCCCAATACGGATTACGTTGTAATGCTTCTTGGAATCGGATCGGCCGTCATTGATAATGTGCCTCTGGTAGCGGCGAGTATGGGAATGTTTTCCCAGGGCATGGATAGCCCGCTCTGGCACTTTATTGCTTATTCCGCCGGAACAGGGGGCAGTATGCTCATTATTGGCTCGGCCGCAGGGGTTGTTGCCATGGGTATGGAGAAGATCGATTTCTTCTGGTATTTCCGCAAAATCGCATGGCTCGCCTTAGCCGGATTTCTGGCCGGAGCCCTTGTTTTTGTCCTTTTAAGAGATTTTGTTCTGCACACATAATTAAAACCGGGAATCACCGTTATTAACAGCAACATTAAGAACATCTATCTATGCTATTGTTTCAGGATGTTGTAGATGAAACCCAGCTGGGCGAATTCGCATCTGAAGAGAAAACACTTTCGGTAATCGATCTGATTTTCAACGGAGGGACCGGAAGTATTGTAATCATCTCGGTACTCTTTGTCATGCTGGCCGTGGCCATGTATATCTATTTTGAACGCCTTCTGGCGATCAAGGCAGCCTCAAAGATCGATAAGAATTTTATGAATCAGATTCGGGACCACATCACAGGTGGGAAGATTGAGTCTGCCAAAATCCTATGCGCTCAGACGGATAGTCCTGTGGCGCGGTTGGTAGAAAAAGGGATCTCCAGAATAGGGAAACCCCTGGATGATATCAATACGGCTATCGAAAATGCAGGTACCCTTGAAGTCTACAAGTTGGAGAAGAATGTGACTGTTCTGGCTACTGTGGCCGGAGCGGCTCCTATGATTGGATTTTTGGGAACCGTAATCGGAATGATTCTCGCCTTTCACCAGATGGCCACCAGCGGTGGACAGGCTGAAATGGGAGCTTTGGCTTCAGGTATTTATACCGCTATGACCACGACTGTAGCAGGTCTTGTAGTTGGAATTATCGCCTATGTGGGGTACAACCATTTGGTTAACCGCACAGATAAGGTGATACATAAAATGGAGGCCAACGCGACAGAATTTCTCGATTTACTTAGCGAACCCGTTTAAGAACACCGTATGAAACTGAAAGGAAGGAATAAGGTTAGCCCTGAGTTCAGCATGTCCTCAATGACGGACATCGTCTTCCTGCTGCTTATATTTTTCATGCTTACGGCCAATACCCCAAATGCCCTTGATTTATTACTGCCCAAGGCCAGGGGAAAATCGACCAACACGCAGAATGTCTCCGTAACCATCAATAAGGATCTGGAGTATTTTGTAAACAATGAGCAGATCAACAAGGAGTATATTGAAATCGAACTAAAAAAGGCACTGGAGGGTCAGGAGAAGCCAACCATTATATTGAGGGCTGAGGAGAGTGTTGCCATTAAGGAAGCCGTTAATGTTATGGATGTCGCTAACCGCAATAGTTACAAAGTAATCCTCGCTGTGCGTCCTAAGTGATGCCGTTGCTCGACACGAGACACAAGAAGAAATCCTTTACACTTACAACCCTTTTGTTAAGTGTACTTATCCTTTTGCTTTTTTATATAGGCCTGACGTATCTGGAGCCCCCTCCGGAAAGCGGAATTACCGTGAATTTCGGGACAATGGAATTCGGTATGGGCGATCAGCAACCCACAGAACCGATCAGACAGCGACAGTCGGAACCTGTAGTTGAGGAGGAACAACCTGAGGAAATTCAGGAAACCGCTGCCGAGGCTATGCCTGACGAGCCCGAAGAGGCGGCAGAAGCAGTTGATGAGCCCCAGGAACCCGTACTTACCCAGGAGGAGGAAGAATCCATTCGCATAAAACAACAGGAGCAGGAGCGTCAGCGGAAAGCCGACCAGGTCGCTCGTGAAGCCAAGGCAAAAGCAGACCGGGAGGCAAGAGAGGCAAGGGAAGCCCGGGAGGAAGAAGCGCGTATTGCCCGTGAAAAGGCAGAAGCAGAGGAACGCGCCCGCCAGGCCCAGGAAGCCAAGAAAAGGGAGTTGGATGCAATGATGGGCGGATTAAACAATTCCGAGGGACAAGCCGAAGGTGGAGAAGGGGACGACAACAGGGCCGGTGATAAGGGGAATCCGGATGGAGACCCCTATGCGAGTTCATATTACGGTGCCCCTGGAAGTGGTAGTGGTTCTGGAGGCTATGGGCTGAGCGGACGTTCGCTTCAGGGAAAGAGTGTATACAAACAGGACTGCAATCAGGCCGGAATCGTAGTAGTGCAAATAGAAGTAGACCGGACGGGTAAGGTAATCAAGGCTACGCCCGGAGCACGCGGGACTACCAATACGGATCCCTGTTTGCTGGAGCCTGCCCGAAAAACGGCAATGGCCCACCGATGGAATTCAGATTCTAAAGCCCCGGGACGGCAAATTGGCTTCGTGGTCGTTAATTTCAAACTAGGTCAATAACCCGATGACATATCCGGAAACCCTGGATTGGATGTTTGCCCGCCTGCCGATGTACCAGCAAAGGGGTGCTTCCGCCCTGAATGCCAAGCTCGAGACGATTCAGGAATTTTCATCGTATTTAGGAAATCCGCACCTGGACTTCCGTAGCATACATGTAGCCGGCACCAATGGCAAAGGCTCGAGCAGCCATATGCTCGCCTCGGTTTTACAGGAGGCCGGATACAAAACCGGCTTGTACACCTCTCCGCATTTAAAAGATTTCCGCGAGCGAATTCGTATTGATGGTCGTGAAATCCCCGAGTCTTCTGTCATCCGGTTTATCGAGCAGCATAAAACCTATCTGGAAGCCCATTCCCTCTCCTTTTTTGAGTTGACCGTCGGAATGGCCTTTGAATACTTCAGCGCAGAAAAGGTGGATATTGCCGTAATTGAAGTAGGACTGGGTGGACGCCTGGATTCAACCAACATCATTACCCCCGAAGTAAGCCTTATCACCAATATAGGCATGGATCATATGGAGTTCCTTGGAAATACGCTGCCAGAGATCGCCTGGGAAAAGGCTGGGATCATCAAACCCGGAGTACCTGTAGTCGTAAGTGAAGCACAGGCCGGGGTAGCCCATGTTTTCAAAGAGGCGGCCGCCCAACGGGAGGCGCCGCTTTTTTTTGCCGAAACGATTGACGCTGCCCAATACCCTACAGATCTGAATGGCAGTTATCAAAAAAAGAATATCGCCGGGGTACTGGAAACCTTAAAACATTTGGATTCGTTTCCTGTAAGTACCGCGCACATTCAGGAAGGACTCCTGAATGTAGCCGGAAATACTGGACTTCTTGGCCGATGGCAGACCCTTGGAGAGCGACCCAGAATTCTCTGCGATACCGCCCACAACCCGGATGGATTAAAATTGGTCATGGCACAATTGCTCAATCAGGAATTCAGAAACCTGCATATTGTACTTGGATTTGTTCGGGAGAAAGCTTTGGATAAGATACTGGGACTGTTCCCACAACACGCCAGGTATTACTTTGCCCGCCCGGATATCCCCAGAGGACTTGATGTACAGACACTTCAAAAAGAGGCTTCCTTGTACGGTTTGGAGGGTGAGGCATATCATTCTGTGGGACAGGCCCTGAATGCAGCCCGAAAGGCTGCTGCAGCTGAAGACCTTATTTTTGTAGGAGGCAGCACATTTGTAGTGGCTGAGGTCGTTTGAAAATTTGAATAATTTCTTTTGGGAACCTAAAAACTATTCTATATTTGCACACCCTTTACGGGCTCTTAGCTCAGTTGGTTCAGAGCACCTGCCTTACAAGCAGGGGGTCACTGGTTCGAATCCAGTAGGGCCCACATCACTCAGAAAACCCGCACAGACTTGTGCGGGTTTTTTCATTTCGGACCGAGCCAAACTTGTTTGAGATTGTGATGGCGAAATGAAAAACAACAATCCGGCACAGCCTAGCCACCGCACCACCTGGCTCCTCGCTGTTGAAGCTCCACCGGAGCTTCAACGGGCACTCGGCCCTCTAATTGCAGGAGTGGGTCTTCTCTGGATCACGCGCGATGCGCGTAATCCAATGTTTCCTTTTATTTAAACTGCAAGCCAAACTTGTTTGAGCTTGCGAAGGCGAAATGAAAAACAACAATCCGGCACGGCCCAGCCACCGCACCACCTGGCTCCTTGCTGGTGAAGGTCCACCGGAGCTTCAACGCGCGCTCAGCCCTCTCCAAACCCGAACTTTTTTCCTAAATTGAAGCAAACTAAAAGACCGGGAACTGCCATTCCCAGGTTTGTTTTGCTTACGGCGCATCCAAGGGGCTGCTCACTCAGGCGGTGCCTTTCAGACGCCGCTATTGGCATAAACAAAGCTCGGAACAGGGCATACCCAGGGCCTTTTCGAACAATTATGGAAAGCCATATGAAAAATACTATTCTCACAACAATGCTTCTTTTGGCTTTGACCTTTCAAAGCTATTGTCAGGCTGATACAGTTCAATTAATTGAACCTACAGGGAAATACACCGTGGGAACTTCAATTTACGAATGGATAGATGAGTCAAGGGAGATGAAGGTACGAGCTGGCTTTACTCAGAAAAGAGCAATAGTAACTCAATTTTGGTATCCAGCCAAATCTGATTCAACCTTGGTAAAAGCCTCATACAGTGCATTGTCCAACGAGTATCAGAAAACATTGACCAATTCTTATTTAAGGGCTTCATTGGCCAAAGAAATTCATAGGGCACCTTTAATCATCATAGTGCCCGGAAGAGGAACAGAAAGATTTCTTTACTCCACAATTGCTGAAGAATTGGCAAGTCAGGGTTTTGTGGTTGCTTCAGTAGATATGCCTGAGATTGGTTATATAATTTATCAAGATGGCTTCATATTATATCCATCCGATGATTTTAAAACACCAGGCGGAATGATGGCAGGACCATATGAGCGTGTTGATGAATTTTTTAAAAAACCAACCGAAATAGGCTATCAGGACCTAATGTTTGTTTTGAAAAATATTACTGAATTTAACGCGTATGCATTTGAAAATAAATTAGACCTAGAAAATATTGGTGTTTTTGGTCATTCTTTAGGAGGACGGATAGCAGGTGAATTGACTGCCAAATCAGAAAAAGTAAAAGCACTAGCGACTATGGAGGGTATACCGCCACGTGATGTGAGATACGAAGGCAAAATAGTTGTCCCTTCATTAATGATGTGTAGTTCTGGGACCCTAAAATATGCAGTTGACAACTACAATAGTTTTATTGACAATCGGAATAATACAGTTTATATGACCGAGTTGGTCGGCTTTGGGCATAATTCGATGACCGATAATCCCTATTTATACCCTGATAATTTCAGATATGAAATAGATTCTAAAAAAGCCCTTGAGATCAGTCGAACCTTACTGACAGAGTTTTTCAAAGCGTATTTAATAGGTGAAAACGGGCGCTACAAACAAAATATGGATATTGAGTACGTGAATATGATAAAACATAATTAAAACAGTACGCAACCAACCATAAAGGCTGTACCCTTGCAGGATACGTCTTATTTGCTGAACGTTGTGTGTAATTCAAAGCATCCGCCAATAAAGAATGATTTTACCAAAGAATAACTACTTAAAAGCAAGAAACTTCATATTGACAAATGCGAGAATGATAGAAAGGCGTTTGTTTGAATTTCATTTTGAAAATGGAACTTCAGAAGGTGTTTTTCACGCAGTTTATGCCTACCGAAATTCTGACGGAGGTTTTGGACACGGAATGGAACCCGATACTGCATCACCAGAAAGTCAACCTCTCTTTGGCATTATGGCACTTGAAACACTCGATGAAGTTGGTTACTTGACCAAAGAAATCATTCTAAAAGACTTTATGCCATATTTTAAGAGCATAACAACTGAAAAAGGGGGTATTCCCTGGATGTTTAGACCAAAAAGTGAATACCCTTGTGAAGAGCATTTTAAAACAGTTAAAGAATGGGCGGCAATAAGTACTACTGCACCTTTACTTGGAATTTTGGAAAAATATGAGATTGATATTCCTTGGATGAAAAAAGCAGAACAGTTTGTTTGGAGTGAATTTGAGCGAATTAAAGAAAAACACGTTTTCTGCTATTTATGTGTTTCTCGATGGTTAACTTTTTTAGAACATACAAAGAGTCAGGATAAGGCAAAAAAAACAATAAATAATTTAAAAAATTGGATATCGAATAATGGGATAATTTGTGAAGACAAAACTGATGAGGGTTGGGGACTTTATGGAAAACCTCATGGCTTAAATTATGCACCATCAACTAAAAGTATTCTATTCTCTTTATTTTCAAAAATGACAATGGAGTCCGACATAAAAGAATTAATTAGTAGACAAAAAGATGATGGACGATGGGATACTTGGTATGGCATTAGTGAAGGAACAAAATTAGAATGGGCTGGTATTCAAACATTATGGGTATTGAAGGTGCTGAACAACTATGGAAGAATTCAATATTAGACTTTCGAAAAAGAGACTACTCATTAAGTGTTCGTGGGAATCCTATGGATTGGATAAGGGATTTTAAGTGTGATAACGAACGACGAAATTCGTTGGACGGATTACGGGTGGATCGCTATTGGGGTTCAATATGTCGGAATGTATTTGCACGATTTAATCAATCAATATCAAACTATCGGGAATGAAAATGATTGGCAGGTGTTACCTCAGAGGTGCTAATACTTAGGGTTAAGACAAGCGCTCTTAAAACGGGTAGCCCCCGCAATAGTCCGATTTGGAACTTAATAAACAACAAGACCGATATGCTCACTGCCATTCATCCAAAATTACCCATGCGAAACAGAGATGCTACCCGTAATTTCTACCTCGGGGCTCTGGGGTTTCAGGAAATCGGGGACTATGGTGACTATTTGATGGTTCAAAAAGAGGGCATTGAAATTCATTTCTTCGCCTTTCCCGGCCTGAACCCCAAAGAGAATTACGGACAGGTTTATATCAGAACGGATGCTATTGAAACGTACTATAATTCCCTTCTGGAAGCAAAAATCAGGATACATCCTAATGGGGCTTTGGAAGCCAAGCCCTGGGGACAACGGGAATTCTCGCTTCTCGACCCGGACCACAATTTATTGACATTCGGACAGGGCATATAAGGGTGGGAGAGGAGATGTCCCTTGGCACACCACGGAACCAGTTCCCATTTCAGGTAGTGTCATCTTTTCTGGCCCTTAACAATGGTGGGTTACTTTTTAAAACTGGCTCAGCAACTATCAGAGCGCAGATCCTCCTTTTGTTTCTTCAGGGCGCATATCGGGTGCTTGCAGTACTCCCTTTACCAGAGTAAAATATCCCGTTATCAATATTAATACTTGGGAGCAGAAAAGAAATTAATCAAATAAAATATGAGTTTATTGTTCTTCTAGCTGAAAATATTACATACTTTAATCAGGAATATTTAAATAGATTCACTTTATCAAGTTCGAATCTCGGCACTGGAGACTGAAAACTTGATTCAGAAAACTCAAAAATCGCTGTACATGGGATTAAAATCAACTTTTCTTTTAATGCCCTTAATCCTGTTGCTTTCTTTTAATTTTTCATTTGCTCAGGAAAAAACCGTTTCCGGTAAAGTGGTGGATCAGGATGAAGTGCCTCTGCCAGGGGTTTCCGTAGTTGTAGTGGGAACCACTCGAGGGGCCCAGACAGATTTTGACGGGAATTATACCATCCTTGTAAATGTGGGTGAAATTCTCCAGTTTTCCTACATCGGACAAGCCACAGAAGAACGAACTGTCGGAACGTCAAATGTAATTGATGTTCAGCTTTTGGAGCAAACTCAGGAACTGCAGGAAGTCGTTTTACAGGGATACCGGACGGCAACCCGGGTTAAGTCCAGTATTGCTTCCCAGACCATCAATGCTGAGACTATTGAAAATCGACCGAATGCGAATGTGATTCAGACGCTTTCCGGCCAGGTCGCAGGCCTTGCTATAAATACTACCTCCGGCCAACCGGGTGCCGCGCCCACTGTTCGGCTTAGGGGAATCAACTCAATCAATGGGAATACCGCTCCACTATTTATCATTGATGGTGCCCCTGTGGATGAGTCAAGCTTCCGGAGTATCAATCCACAGGAAATTGCTTCTATCGATGTCTTAAAGGATGCCGGTGCTACGGCTGTTTACGGAAACCGAGGTGCAAACGGAGTGGTGGTAATCCAGACTAAGGAAGGAGGATATAATTCCCCCCTTCAGATCAATTATACCGGAATCCTCAGTTACAGCTCCCTTCAGGACAATGATTACAATTTAATGGATTCCCAACAACAACTTAGCCTTGAAAATGAACGCGGACGGGGACTTGGAGCTACCCTGACACCAGGGGAAATAGCTGCTGCCTCAACTTTTGAATGGGGAGATTTCTTTTTTCGAACCGGGTTGACTCAAAATCACAATCTGAGTCTTCAGGGTGGAAGTGAACGTTTTTCCCAATTTACATCCCTGGGATATTTCGAGCAGGAAGGTGTCCTTAAGGCATCTGACCTGAAACGATTCAGTGTCCGAAACAACACGAAGGGGACCAGTGCCAACGACCGGTTTAATTATGCGACAAATCTTTCGGTCAACTATTCGGAATCGAATGAACCAGATTTTGTAGGGGACCAGAGTATTAATCAGAATTATATAATCGGGGGGTACCTTTCAGTTCCCTATGTCACTCCGGATGACTATACCAACGGGGCTGACCTCCTGAATCCCCTTGTGTTTTCCAATACGCCCCTTTTCCTGTTGGACAAACTCCTTACTTTCACCAGAAGGATTGATGAAGTAAAGCTAATTGGAAGTTTTAATGCTTCATATAAGATTACCCCGGAACTGGTGGCGAAAATTATAATGAGCGCGGATTACCAGAATCAAATCCTGACAACGGCCCGGTCCCCTGAATCGTTCAACGCGCTTCTGTTCGGCGCTGCTGAAAATCCCACCTCAGGGTTTCAGGAACAAGCGACAACGAGACAGTTTTCCTACAACCAGGTGACTTCGCTGTCCTATGCGGAATCATGGGGCAAGCATTCAGTCGATATCGGATTATACACGGAATACTTCAAGGCGCATTTTCGCCAGTTTGGGTATTTTGCAAATGGTTTGGATCCCAAGACTTTCTATCCCGGGGATGGGTCAGGTCTTATCCCAGTTCGATTCGATCAGGATGCGCAGGCACTACTTTTTGTAGATACGGCTAATGCGGAAATTCTCAACGCAGGGCTTTTTTCTTACTTCGCCCAGGGAGATTACGATTACGACAGGCGTTTTGGGTTTACCGGAACGATCCGACGGGACGCTTCTTACCGATTTGAGGCAAGCAACAAATGGGCCACCTTTTTTTCCCTGGCAGGACGCTGGAACATCCACAATGAGGGTTTTATGGAAAACACTTCAATTAACCTCCTGAAACTAAGGGCTTCCTATGGTACTGCAGGAAATCAGCGAATCTCCGGTGACAGCTATTTTTCAGCCCCGGACCTGACCAAGAATTTTTTTGCGACAGGACCCGGATATGGAAACCAGAACTCCATATTTCTCTCGCAGATTGCCAACACCCTTCTGACGTGGGAGACGGTTGCTCAATTTAATGTTGGACTGGATTTTGAAGTATTCGATCGACGCCTCCGGGGATCCCTGGATTTCTACGATAAAAAGACCACCGACCTTTACCAAAGCACACCGGTTTCCGCGATTAATTCGGTAACCTCGTTGGATTCGAATGCCGGAGATCTGACGAATCAGGGGGTGGATATAGCCCTGAACTGGCAGGTACTTCGAAGTGCCGAAAAAGACGGGCTAAACCTGACCCTAAACCTGATTGGGAATTTTAACGAAACACGGATAAAGAATATCCCGTCAGAGACAGGATTTACCTTAAATGAGGATGGCCTCACTGGCAATGGGGATGGTCTTACCGGGAATAGAGAGGGTGGAATTTTCAACGAATATTATCTCATACGTTATGCAGGGGTCAATCCTTCAAATGGGAATCTTCAATTCCTTACGGCAGATGGGGATATCACAGAGGCCCCCGATGCAGATACGGACCGCGTTTGGATTGGAAAGAACCTGATCCCCAAATGGCAGGGCAGTTTCGGCTTTGACCTGGAATACAAAGGGTTCTTCCTCACAACACAATTCAATTATGTGACCGGTGTTGATCGGATAGATTTTGACCTGGCCTCATTCCAGGATCCTGATGTAATCGGTCAATTCCGAAGCTCAAGGGACCTTTTGCGGGCATGGTCTGAAGAGAACCCCCGAACCGATATTCCGTCATATGACGCCTTCAACAGGTCGGCTTATACCTCGGATCGCTACCTGAAAGAAGCGGACTACCTGCGTCTGCGGTTTGCCCAGATCGGATACAATTTCCCACAACGATTTATAGAGAAAACCGGTTTGTCCAGGCTCCGTGTCTTCGGAAATGCAGAAAATCTCTTTACATGGACTAAGTGGCGCGGATTCGATCCGGAGGCACAGGATAATACATCACTACTCTATCCAACCCCCAGAATACTTTCGATCGGCTTTGAATTAGGGTTTTAAATAACAGAGCGATGAAGAATTTAAAAAATATAATGCTGACAATCGGGGCTATTGCAGGTTTTGTTTCCTGTAATGACGCCATTGAAATCGATCAGCCCGGACGTCTTGATGCGGAAGCCGCTTTTAGTTCTGTGAATGATTTGCAGGCTGGCTTGTTCGGAGTTTACGACAACTACGATATTTCAACCGATATTGCGTTTCAGTCCATTTTTACAGATGAACTCTCCATCGGTTTTGATAATGGTGGTCAGGGACTGGCAGATTACGGATTCGTGCTGAATGCGGGAAGTACGGCCCCCTTTACCTTTTGGACCGATGGATATCAACAGCTAAATGCAGCCACACGGTTGATCGAAGCAGCTGAGAACCTCGATCCAGATTTAATTGCAGAGGATCCGGAGCTTTACGATAAGGTTTTGGGAGAGGCTTATGCCTTAAGAGCCTGGGGTCACTTTATTCTCTTATCCTACTTTAGTACGGACTATACAGATAACAGTGCCCTTAGTGTAATTAACCTGGATTTTGTTCCGACCATTGACCAGCAGTTGCTGCGGAATACGAATGGGGAGACTTTTGAACTGATCCAGTCAGACCTTAGTCGGGCCAATGGGTTGTTGTCGGATGATACTTCCAACAGGACGCGAATCAACAAGGATTTCATTACTGCGCTGAGAGCACGTATTGCAGCCTACCGTGAGAATTACGCGCTGGCTGCAACGCTGAGCCAACAGCTGATCAGTAAGTATCCGCTGGCTAACCGGGCAGAATACGAGGCAATGTTCCTCGATGAGTCCGATGGTGAGGTTATCTTTAAGCTGGAGCGTACTAATAATGACAACTATGACGGACAGGGGGCTACAGGCAGCCCTGCGGCCGGAGGATGGGCTGGAGCTCGTTTTGCATTTGTGGATGCCACGCTTGCCGGATCACCGTATTTCGAGATGGGCCGATCATTGTTTAATATCATTGATCCAAATGACGTGCGATACGAGGTCAATGTAGCCCCTTCTAGTATAATCGATCCGGATTATGAAGAAAATCAAGACCCGGCCACGGATATTATTGTGATTCAGAAGTACCCCGGTTCTGAAGGTCAGCCTTTAATGAACGACCTGAAAATATTCAGGGCTTCAGAGATGTACCTGATCCGTGCCGAAGCTGCTGTAGCCCAGGGTAACCTTGACGTTGCTGCTGGCTTAATCAAAGAAATCAGGGATGCCCGCTTCGGGGAAGCGACTACAGCTCCAAGTTTCTCTTCACAGACCCAGGCTTATGCCGCTATTCTGGATGAGCGCAGAGTTGAGCTGGCATTTGAGGGGCACAGATATTTTGATCTCAAGCGTTTGGGGGTTCGAGCGAATCAGGGAGTCTTAAAGGACCCGATCGATTGTGCGTTTAATGGTGCATGTACGCTTTCAGCAGATGACTTCAGGTTTACATTACCACTCCCTATTGTTGAGTTTAATGCGAACCCAGGTCTTCGTGAACAACAAAATCCTGGATATTAATATAAAAACGATTAAAATGAGGAAGTGTTTACAAATTCTTTGTTTGAGCCTGGGGGTACTGATCCTGACTTCATGCGAGGAAGAGGTTGCCGAGTTTGACGATATAAATGGACAGACCTATGTGAGGTTTGCCAGTTCAATTGTTGAATTGCCTGTCGTTTTTGACTCCAGTGCCGAAATCGAAATTCCGGTTCAGGTCAATACAATCTCGGAAACGGAGCGCACCATTACAGTCGATGTGGTTGCCACGGGAGCTGAGAATGAAGCGACGCCCGAACAATACAGTGTTGGAAACTCGGTTACCATACCGGCAAATTCCTACCGGGGGACTCTTTCCTTTACCGGCATTGACAATGGAATTGAGATCGGGGAGACCAGGACGGTTACCTTAGAAATCACGGACATCTCCGGCACTTCTGATGCCAGTTTAGATGTTTTCCGCAGGACTACTGTGAATCTGTTTCAGGTTTGCCCGGTCCCATCCGACTTCTTTATTGGAGAATATCAGCTGACGACGACTGCCCCGGGTATTTTTGGTTCGGTGGTTTTTGGGCAAGCCGTGGTTACCCTGGAGCAAGGGGATTCCAGCAGTGATGCCCGGAAATTCACCTCAGAATTCGTCTATCCTGAACTGGGGACTTTTGGCCCTGTCACCTTTAATTTTACCCTGGTATGCGGTACGGTCCTTGTTGCGTCCGGACAGGATATGGGCATTGGATGCACGATCAATACAAACCTGGGACCTTCAAATACTGCGGGAGGCTACGAGGCTGATGATGATTCCATCCTGGTCATCGACTTTGTGGATGATGAGGGAGGTAGAAGTTGCGCTGCCGAAACCAATGCGTCCATTACGCTTACAAAGATTTAAGTTGTTGTCTTTCAGACAGGTTTAATGCTTCTAACATCGGGAAGTGCCAGAGGTGTACCTTCCCCATGGGTTTTGGGCTATATTTGGTTGAAATAACCTTTTTAAACGACCCGCCATGAACCCTAAATTTCGTGAGCTAATCTATGCCCTGCTCGGACTTCAGGTAGTGTCCTCACTCCTGGCCCTTAGCAATGGTGAGTTTCTTTTTAAATCCGGTTCAGCCGGAATCGGAGCGCTGATCCTCCTTTTGTTTTCTTCCAAAAAGCGATTTGGAACCCCCGATCTATGGATGCTCATAGGGGCCTTTGTGTTCTCTATTGTAGGGGATTTTTTCCTCTCCACCCGGGATGGGGACACCATGCGATTTGTCTACGGAATTTTCTTTTTCCTCCTGGCGCATATCGGGTATTTGAACTACTCCCTGTATCAGGGTAAAATTCACTGGGGCGTTACCGCCTTGTTTTGCGGGGGCTATCTTATTTTTTTCTTTACCTCCCTGTATCCGGCTATTTCGGACGTGGTGTTGCTATGGGCGGCCCTGGCCTATCTTTTTGTTTCCTGTTTTTCCCTGGGTACCGCCTGGGGCATTCGTCTGTCAGGATGGGCAAAAAGGTGGTATGTCTTTGGGATTGTGTTGATCCTGTTTTCGGATACGCTCATTGCCATTGCCGAATTCATGGCCAACGACCGATGGGATTTCCTGGTCTTGCCCACCTACTACCTGGCCCATATAGTGATTACATGGTCCATCTGGCAGCGATTTCAGTCGCCGGGGGCTGTAACTTAAAGTCGAAGCGATTTTGAATTCATTTTCCTACCTTCCCTGCTGTTATTTAAAATTACGTGTCAAATACAGGATGCTATGAAGGGGAAAAATTGCGTGGTAACCGGGGGTAATGCCGGTATTGGTTATGAGACTGCCCGCGCCCTGGCGGAAGCAGGTGCCAGCGTGATTATCGTCAGTCGCAACCTGGAAAAAGCTCAGACCGCCGTGGATTCCCTAAAGGCCCATGCCCCTGACAGCAAAATAGGCTATGTACTGGCCGACCTGAGTTCCACGAAATCCATTCGCGGGGCAGCCGATGAGATCCTCCGGGATTTTGGTACCATTGATGTCCTGGTCAATAATGCGGGTACCTGGTTTTCCAAACTGGAATTGACCGAAGACGGGATCGAGCGGCAATTCGCCGTGAATCACCTCGCCTATTTCCTCCTGACACGGGAATTACTGGGGGCCCTGGCCAAAGCCCGGGATGCCCGCATCATTTGTGTGGGTTCGGATTCGCACTTTCACGGCAAATTGCATTTCGAGGATGTTTCCCTAAAAAACAACTATCACGGACTTCGGGCTTATGCCCAGTCTAAGCTTGCCAATGTCATGTTCGTCTATGAACTGGACCGGAGGCTGAAAGAAAAAGGTTTGGAAAATATCAGTGTCAATTGTGTACAGCCCGGACGGGTAAACACAGATATTGGACTAAAACACACTATTTCGTTTCACGCCCTGGCCTGGAAAATCCGAAGACTGGGAGGGCTTAGTCCTGCGGCAGGGGCTGCTACCTCGGTATATCTGGCATCGGAAGAAGGTGTAAAGGGTCAAAGCGGGAAATACTGGGATAAATGCTGTCCCAAGCCCTCCTCTCCAGGTTCTTATCAAAAGGAAGATGCGGCCAGGCTATGGGATATCTCAGAATCCCTCTGCGGCATACAGGATTACTTTGAGGGGCTTACCCGGGTATAGGACCTGAACATCTGTTCGAGAATCCGCATTTTAAGGTGCATTGGGATAAGTCTTTGCAGTCGGTTGATCCAGCGGTTCATCCTGCCCGGATTGATGACCAACCTGCCGCCGAGTAAATTTTTTATGGCGTAGCTGGCTACCTGGTCTGGGTATAGCATCATCATCCTGGCCTTTTTTCCCTGGGCTTCTATCCGTTTCAGGCCCTCTTCATTGGTGAGTACGGGCCCCGGGCATAGGACGCTTACCCTGACGCCATACCTCCGGACTTCCTGGTTCAGGGCAAGGGAGAACGCATATATAAAGTTTTTGGTTCCTGTGTAAACCGCTTTGTAGGGCAAAGGAAGGGTAGCTTCCATGCTGCTGGTATTCATGATGTAGGCCTCCCCCAGCTTTTTGAGGTCCGGAAGGAATTGATGGGTCAGGGCGATATAGGCCTTGGTATTCAAATCGATCATCTGGCAATACCGTTTAAGGGCTATATCTTCCAGAAAGCCACTTTCACCTATGCCCGCGTTGTTTATGAGGTATTTCACAACAAAGTCATTCTCTTTGCACCACTGATGAATCGCAATGGCGCAGGCGGGATCCGTAAGGTCTGCGGGGTAGGTCTCCGCCCGGATGTGGAAATCCTCCCGGAGGTCCTTTTGGATTTGGTATAACTCGGGAGTGTCCAATGCCACCAGCAGGGTATTGATCTTCCTTTGGGCAAACTCTTTGGCTATTTCACGGCCAATGCCCAGACTGGCTCCTGTAATGAGGGCGTACTCATGTTTTGATTCCATACGCAATAAAAAATCCGTTGAATCTCAACGACTTAATCTCCAAGATAGTGATTTAGAAAACAAACCGTGGTATAGCTGCTCTATTACAACGGCCCTGGGCATATTAATTCAATGTACTCTTCGTTTTCACGATTGATATTTCCTTCATAACACATTTCATTCTGAGTATGGTCCTATATTTCCCATCAAAAATGACCTTGGAATGACCTGGCCATTTCTCCTCAATGCCGAACGAATTTTGGCGACGGCATAAAAATATTTGCTTAAGTCAGATGCCGTATTAAATAATAATCGTAATATTGCGATAGAATTAGAGAGAATCCGATGGGCACAACCAAAACTGAAATTTTTTCCGACCACCAGAACCAGATCGCATCCTTTGCAAAAGGATTGGGCCATCCGGCGCGCGTAGCCATCTTAGAGCACTTGTTTAAACTGAATGCCTGTGTATGCGGAGACCTTGTGCAGGAAATCGGTTTGGCGCAACCGACAATTTCCCAGCATCTCAAGGAGCTGAAGAATCTGGGTTTAATAAAGGGAAATGTAGATGGGGCCAGGGTATGTTATTGTATTGACCATGACAACTGGCGGGATATGAAAGAAGTTTTGAATGCATTCCTGAATATAGACCAGGCAACTTTGGATGCCAGCCATTCGATCTGTAAATAAAACCAAGCGTAGTATAAAAACAACAACGATGAAAAACGAAAGTGAATTAAAAGATTTGGTGCGTGAGCGATATGCGAAAATCGCCCGGCAAGGCAAGGTTGAAAATGCTTCTTCCTGCTGTGGGGCGACGACCCCTTCCAACAAGGTGTATAATATTATGATGGATGATTATACGGATACCGATGGCTATGTCGAGGACGCTGATTTAGGACTTGGCTGTGGTCTTCCGACCCAGTTTGCCCAAATCCAAAAGGGGGACACCGTAATCGATCTGGGTTCGGGAGCCGGAAACGACTGTTTTGTCGCACGTCATGAAACCGGGGTGGAAGGAAAGGTAATCGGTATTGATTTTACACCGATCATGATTGAAAAAGCCCGAAGCAATGCGGAGAAATTAGGTTATAACAATGTAGAGTTCAGAGAGGGTGATATCGACAACATGCCGGTTAACGATGCGGTCGCGGATGTAATCGTTAGCAATTGTGTCCTGAATTTGGTCCCGAACAAGAAAAAAGTGATCGGTGAGATTTTTCGAGTCCTCAAGCCGGGCGGACATTTCAGTATTTCCGACATTGTACTGGTGGGGACCCTCCCGCCGGCCCTGAAGGAGGATGCCGAAATGTATGCAGGATGTGTTGCAGGCGCCATTCAGAAATCTGAATACCTGCATCTGATCGAAGAGCAAGGCTTTGAAGACATTCAAATACAAAAAGAGAAGCCCATTGCCATTCCCGGGGATATCCTTGAAAAATACCTTACAAAAGATGAGGTAGCAGACTTCAACAAGGGTGGTACCGGAATATTTAGCATAACTGTATTTGCACAAAGGCCGGGAGGTAACCCTGGAAAGGAACGCATCAGCCTATCGGAGATACAGTCCGCGAACGATTGCGATCCGGGTAGTGGGTGTTGCTGAAACAACCCCTCTGCCGGGTCCAGGTGTGGCCTGTGAACTGCCTTAGGGATTAGAAGTACCCAGTTGACGGGGAAACGAAAAGATTGCTTTTTGATTCCCCGTTTTTATTTTTTCATCCTGTCCAATTGGTGTTGGAATTATGCTGAATAATTAGGTACTTAAAGGTCTATTTAAATACCTTTTCACAAATGCGAAAAAAACTGCTCTTACTCGGATTACTGGTCCTCCTATCAGGCCATGACATGTACCTGAAGCTGGATTCCTATTTTCTGCCCCCGGCGACTCCAGTGGAACTGCACCTCTACAACGGTACCTTTAATAAAAGTGAAAATGTCATTACCACGGATCGCATGCTGGATGTGAGCCTTGCAGGCCAGGGAAGGCGGGTTGCTGTGGAAACATCTCAGTGGAGCGACCGGGACAGCATCACAGTGCTGAACTTTACCACAGGGGATGCAGGAACCTGGGTTGCCGGGGTATCTACTGCACCCCGGAATATCGAAATGAGCGCCGGGGATTTCAACAACTACCTGGAGCACGACGGAGTGCTGGACATGCTGGAATGGCGACGTGAAAACAACGCCATGGATGAGCCGGCTGTCGAGAAGTACTCCAAACACGTTAAAGCCATTTTCCAGGTAGGTGATAAAACATCCGAAGACTGGGCTACGGTCCTTGGGTATCCCATCGAATTTGTCCCCCTTGAAAATCCCTATGACCTCCATCCGGGCCATACCCTCGGGGTAAAACTCCTGCTCGGTGGGCAGCCTCTGGCTAACCAGCTGGTCTACGTAGGTTTTGAGGGCAATGGCGCAGATGCGCAGGGGCATACCCACGAGGAAGGACAAGACCATGACCACGACCACGATTCTGAGGCAGACCACAGCCATACCGGGGGTACACAGGTCAGGACAAATGAGGAAGGCATCGCTCAGGTTTTTCTGCCGGCCAAAGGCACCTGGTACCTTCGGACGATCCACCTGGTCGCTTCTGAAGTTCCGGGACTCACCCACGAATCCAATTGGGCCACCCTCACTTTTGGTGTGGGGGAGGGGCACGCCCATACCCATACAACCGGGGTGGAAGCCGAAAGTGGAAATGATCCTGCGGCATCAGGGGATAACGGAATTCAGGATACCACGCCTGCCTATTGGTATGGGTTGGGCGGGGTTTTGATTCTGGCAGTACTCTATTTTATTTTCAGGCGAAAAAAAGGCTGAAAGGGGATTCAGATTTCAGTGGAGGGCTCCAACCCTTGGACCCAGGCAATAAATATGCTATTCTTCAGGTTTGGAGGTCACCGTATCCCCGGACGGAGCTTCCTGCTCATCAGGTTCCTTCAGGCTATACTTCATCCTGAATTCGGGTGCGGCCTCTACGTTTTCCTTGTCGCTCACCTTGGCCTTCTGTACAACGATTTCTGTGCTCGGTTCTTGAGCCTTTAAATAGGAATCGACTTTGCGGATCATGGTATTCATATACCCAGAAGCGAGCGAATCAAGACCCTTGGCAGCGGCGTACTGCATTAGCGATCCATCCAATCCCAGGCTGTCGGAGCCTGCCTGTTGAGAAATATACTTTTCAAAGGCTTCCCGGTTTTCTATGGAGTCTTTTTTGGTTTCCTGCATAAAGCCCTGACTGAGTTCAGACGTTGCCATAATGGTTTTAAGGGAATCCTCACCCACAAAATTGATTTCAACAGACAATCCTTCTTTTTGCCTTTCCAGTTCAAGGATGAGGTCTAGTTGTCGCATGTGATTTTCGGTAAGGGCAGTATCGGGGTATTGCAATGCAAGGCTTCTAAGGTCGTCAGGGTCTGCATCTATAAACCGTGCCAGCGGTAGAACGGGATTGTCCGTGGTGTCGAAGATTTTCTTTTTTAGCGTAGCACCGATAAGTGCCCAGGTGTCCACTTCCGGATCGTTCATATCCCCGCGTACGGGAACGTCGAGTTCGATATCCCCGTTCTTGTCCTTCAACAGCCATACCGCAAGCTTTAATGGGATTGCAAAAAGCCCGCCTTTTATGTTTTCAACACTTACATTTTTGATCAAAAGATTGTTTTCACTTTCCAATTGTCCACCTGTGATTTTTGTGTCTGAAAAGTAAAACATATCCCCATTTAGGATGGAATGCCCGGTGTAATAACTCGAATAGATATTCAGGTCGGAAAGTACAAACTCCTCTATGCCAATATCGATGTCCGCATAGGTTGGATCCTGGGGGTTATAACCAATCTCCGCCTTGAGTTTACCCCGCTCGTTCAAAAGCATGGTAGCTAAAATATCTGTCCATTCACTATCGCTATAGATGCTGTCTGCATCGATTTCGATCTGGCTGAGTCCGTAGTCAAAGGGCTGGCCGGTCAGATTGTCTGTATAGTCCATTTTACCCTGATTGACCTTCAGGTTCTGGACTGCGTAGTAAAGCGCGGTACTATCCGCGGTGGCTGACGGCTCAACTGTGGTTAAATCTGATACTTCTTCATCCAGTTTAAAAATGCGAAATAGGTTGTTGGAAACGGAATCGAGTTCAAACTTCAGATAAGGCTGTTCAAAGGCCAGTTCCCCGATGCGGTAAGAATTCCCCGAATAGTTGATCTCGTCCAGGACACAACGGATACTTTCACTGGACAAAAAGGTAGTATTGCCATTATCCTTCATTAGGGGTTGTACCGCATTGACCTCCCCTGACAGCAGCGTTTCCATAGGAGTATCGATATTTCCCTTAAGTACGAGTTCCGCATTGACTGTACCTCCCAGTTCGCTGATTTCAGCATAAGCTGCGGCGTATTTATTAAAGGCATTCAGCTGGAGACCGGAAACTGTAACATTGCTCAGGAAGTCACCCGTTCCCGGGTTTACGCCGGTTTTGGATGTAACCGTTCCATAGGGGCCCAGATTAAAGGTGATTCCCGCCTCACTGTCATTTTGCTGGTCCCACATAATGATAGGGACCAAAAGGTCTAAATCCGTAATTTCAGTGGTCTGATCTACTTCGGCGTCGTAGAAATTGACCCTTCCATTTTTCAGCTCCAGGTTTTCGAGGATATATTTGAATTCTTCTTCCGCCTCGGATTCTGCCACAGTGCTGTCCCCGGCCGTATAAAAGGCGATAAGGTCGTCGAAGTTATACGCATCCCCGTCTTTTGCAATGTTCACAGTGAGCCCCTCTAAATAAAACTGATCCAGTGCCTTGATGTTTCCCAGGTATTTATAGGGTACGGTATTGACTATCAGCGTATCAAAAGAAGTAAAGACGTCCTGCTCATTCGCCTCGTACATTTTGAAGTCGTAAACCGTGGCCGTACTCGTAAAATAGTTAAACTTGAGTTTTCCAATATCGATTTGACGCCCGAGGAGTTCCTTGCTATTCCTGATTGTATAATTTTTTATCAGGACCGGCAGGAATATCAGGGTGAGTACAATAAGTGCCAGCAACCCGATACCCGTGTATTTGAGAATTTTGCGTTTAGAGGCCATGTAATTGAGTTATCTGATTTTTAAAGAATGGACTTCAAAATGCAATAACAAGTGGGTTGCTAATTCCTGTCTTCCTTTAACCCCCTACCTGTGGGGTTTAGAGGGAAGTCTGCCCATTTACATTTGGAAACTAGTAAATATAGGGAATTGGTGTTTTTTGTACTTGAAGCGACCTGATCTTTTTGTGACATTTCGGCAAATGTTCTCAAATCTGAGTCACTGGAGTGAAGACTATTTGCGTCTCGGGTCTTTTAAGGCCCAAAAAAAGCCCTTAACATCCGAAACCCAGGTATCGTACATAAAGATGAGGCAGATTTCTTCAAGGGTCTCCAGGATGCCCGCCAGAATCATCAGATAGAAGAGCCAGTAGATCGGACCGAAAAAAAGTGTCCAGACGATAAATACAGCCTGAAGCACTGCCGAACCCTTGGCGAGATAGGTGTGGAATGCGGTGGTCTTTCCGTATTTGCGAAAGGCGATGGCCATTTGTATAAGGTATGGAATAAAGGCCAGGCCAATAAGGAGGAGGTTTTCCCGGATAAAATTGGTTTCAAAAAGAAGGAGTCCTGATAACCCGACGATCAGAGTGAGTTGATCCCCCAGCGAATCGAGTTGGGATCCCCTGGAACTGCTGATCTTAAGCTTCCGTGCCAGATATCCGTCGACGGCGTCTGTAGTGTAACTGATCAGAAGAAAGAAGGCAAACCAATAGCGCATCCCAAGGGCCAGGAAGAGGATCAAAAAAGGTGCGGCCAGAATTCGGTAGAACGAAAACCAGTCAGCGATATTGAATTCTTTGAAAAAATTTCTCATGACCCCTGGGAAATCTACCGTAAATGTAGCATCCTCAGAAGTGTCGGGAAATGATAAAGGTCACACCTGGAATTTATTCGGTTTCACGCTCCGAAATGCCCAGCGTATCCTCATCGGAATTCTCCGGCAAATTTTTGATAAAGACATCCCTTTGGGGAAAGGGTATTTTAATACCGTGGGCACTGAATTGATTAAAGATTTCGACGTTCACATCACTCTTTGCCCTGAGTCCCATATCGAAAGGGACCCAAAACAATAACCTGAAATCCAGGGAGCTATCGCCAAACCCGGTAAAAAGGACCATCGGCTCTTTCTCCGTAATCACATAGTCGAATTTTAGGGCGCAATCCCTCAAAACACTCAGAACCTCATTCGGATCTGCATCGTAGGTGGTCCCAATGAGTATTTCCACCCTTTTGATACTGTCGGAGAGCGTCCAGTTTATCAGGTCATTTGAGATCAGGTTGTTGTTGGGCACCACAACCTCGGCTCCGTCGTAGGTGGAAATGTTGGAGGATCGGATGCCTATTTTCTGGACTTTCCCAAACAGGTTGTTTACTTCAATGGTATCCCCGGGGAGGATGGGTCTTTCGAACACGAGGATGAGTCCTGATACAAAATTTGAAATAACGTTCTGAAGTCCAAAACCAATACCCAGTCCGAGGGCTCCTGCCATCAGATTGAATTTGCTGAGATCCACCTCGAGGTAGGACAATGCGAGGATAATACCAAATACGACTACCAGGTAACGCAGTACCAGAGAAATAGCTGCAGGGACGCCTTTGGGCAGCCTGAGAAAGCTCAGGGCTCCGTAAGAGTCCCCAATCAGGAAGGCGATCAATTTGGAAATAAAATAAGAAAGAATCAAAACCAACAGGAACATTAAAACAGCCTCCAGGGTAAAGGTCAGATTCCCAACTTTATAGGGTTCGGTCATCAGGCTGCTGAAGAAATCTGAAATGTTGCGCCATTGATCGATGATTTTCAGGAAGGAGATTGAAAACAATACCGTTACCGCAACACGGAGGAATTGCATCGTTCTCCGTTTAAGGAAGGCAAGTTTAATCAGGTTTGGACTCTCAGATCTCTTGAAGCGCTGTTTCAGCCAGCTTATTACAATACTCTCAAGGACCAGCAACAGGGCATATACAACTATGACCATGATGCCCGATTGTGTGCAGACCTTTAAGCTTAAATCGGCCAGGTTGGTATATCCAAGGATATTGGCGATGACTGATCCTACACAAAGCAAATACACGACGGGAACCAGCCGGATCATGAATTTACCGATATTGGACTGCATCTCATGACGCGTTTTAAGGTAGGGGTGTGTAAAATAATACAGCCCACCAATCATCAATAACGCCTCAAAAATCATATAGATTCTGTAGTGACCCGAATAAAACCATACATACGTCTTAACGGCATCCAAAATCATAAAAAGCAGTGCGAAGAAAAGAAGCGGTTTAAAGCGTCGCGGCAGCCGATGCAGGATTAGGAAGATGGACAACGTAAGTAAAACCAGATTCAGGAAGTCCCCGAGGTTCCGGGTACCTGACACAAATTGAAGTTTTGTGATAAAAAATAACAGGAAAGCCAGGACTACCCCCGTCATCGTGTAGATCAGATAAGACTCCGAGCCCGTCTTTGAGGCCTCTTCCTCTCCAATGGCTTCGGAAACCCGTTTTTTCAGATAATAAATAAAAACTGTCAGGAGTACAGACAGGAATAGGAGCAGGAATAGTTTCGCCTTATGGGTTTGAAGCATCTCCGAGATCCTGGAAGAATAGTCAGAAAAATCCTCATCATCTATCCCCGATTTATCTTCCGCAGAATTCGGACCAAAAGAGATGGTCCAGATGGGAGGGTGCCTCTGGTAGAAAAGGTCGTAGGTTTCTGACCCTTTCTTTTCGTACAAAAGCGTCAATACCTCGTTGGAGGTTTCCAGCAATCTGTTAATGCGTGTCTGGAGTCTCAGGTAATTGTAATTGTAAACTTTTGTCTCTTCAACGATCTCATTGAGTTCTTTGAGCACGCCCTCAATATTGCTGAGGAGTTCCCTGGGAACACCCTGCTCTTTTGCCTTTTCATAGGTGAGTTCCCAAACCTTTGTTTCCGATTTAAAACTTTCCAGAAGCCGCATGTTCCGGTCAACATAGGTCATGATTTCGGATTCCCAACCGGACAGTTGTACGATATATTCTTCCCATTTTTTAATCAGGTTATCTATTTTAGGCCGATTGGGATTTAGGGTAATAAACTCTCTGGATGACTCCTCCCTTTCTTTAATAAAATCATTTGCAGGCAGATACAGGGAATCAATGCGTTTTAAACGTTTTCCCGGCTGAATTCTTTTGGAGTTCACCTGGATGACAGACTTAAGATCCTCTATTTCAGTAACGATCCGAACAACGGAAATGGCTTCGACCTTCTTCTCTAATGTGGAATCCTGAGTAATGGCATTGTCGGTTTGAAATGCAAAGGAGGCTATTGGCAGGCACAAGAAGAACAGTACCAATACGGGGTAACGGTAAAGTCGGCTAATCATAATTTTTCAAATGTTTAACTCAGCTGCAGGAGTGGAAATCCGCTACCGGGATGGTTTCAGATGGTCTCCTTCCGGAATCTAAAAGTACTACAATATTACAAAGGTAAATAGCCTGGAGATAACAGCTATGACCTGCTCCATGGAATTATTTCGCAAGATGCTCTCATAGGACCTGTGGTTTCAGTGGAATACATGTATTCATTCTGTCTAAAAACCAGGCGGACCTGATTGGGGTATTTCCCTGGTTCAGTGGCCTGCAAATTTCCGATTGCCCCCCAGCTCCAAATTTGGTTTGCGCAGGTCTGTTTGAGCTACAGGGAAGGTACTAAAAAACAAAAGCGCATCTACAGGATGCGCTTTCTGACCTTCCACAAAGTGTTTTTAAACAGGGACGCTCTCGGTCATTTTAGTTTTCGCCAGTTTTTCAATCAGATCGGGCACCTTTTCAAAAGCGGCTGCCAGACCACTGGTTTTGCCCGCCTGCAGGAATGATATGTGGTCTCCTTTGGTAACCAGAAAACCGATGGGCTCAATACCCATACCAGCACCTGCTCCGGCACCCTGACCTTTTCCTTTTTTAACTTCCGTACCTTCTCCACCTCCTGATCCAAATCCCATGCCCAATTTGATAACGGGGACACAGGTAAATTCTCCCAATTCAAAGGGTTTGCCCACTACGGTCTCCGTATTGGCCTCTGACTTCATAAATTCTGTGATTTTTTCCAAAACTTCTTCAAAATGTAAGTCCATGATGTTTGATTTAATGATTAATAATTGCGTTAAGAAAATAAATAGGTCGGTTTACGATTTTCAGCAATAGATGGTTCCGGTTGCGGAAATTAACCTGAATGTCTCCACCCCAGGGCTTCAGTATACTACAAACCGGATAGAGTCGGGCATTGGTAATCGGATCTCCGGTATCGAGTTCCATCTGAAATTGTTTTATTTCGAATGTCCGAACCAATCGAATCCATTTCGCACTGCGAAGGTCCGGTCCCTTTCCCTTTTTTGGTCTTGACGTTCTTTTTTTTGTCCGGCTTTTCAGCGCGCTGAGGTCTGAGGGTCGCCAGTAAAAGTCCATAAACAGTACCTTCAGATGAATGCGAAAGATTTCGACAGCATCCTTTTCCACGGCTGCCCTTCCCAAAACTCCAATGCGGAGATGATATCTGTCCCGGTATGTGTCCAGGCACAACTCCAGCGGCATAAAGAGCAGGTAGGCGAGAAAGCCGAGCACAGAGACTATAATGACAGCCCAAACCATACTAATGTCCTTAGCGATGTTCAAAGGAAGGGTGTTCCGGCAAATCTTGAAATGACCTGTATCAATTGCAGCCTGATTTCAGGTCCCTTCCATACCCTTCATGCATCAATACACCTGAGAAGTGACCTTTGTCATGTGCTTCTATGATCAGGAAGCGTATCTTTTCAATGGATGGATGAGACCATACGGTTTGGTCTCATATGCGAATAAAAGGCTTTTTGGCCCGCGCAGGCCATGATAACCGGGATACTCCCGAATCTCATTGTTAAGAATTTCAACTAAATCCTAAAACTCAATCCTATGAACCCACTATTTATTTTCGGAATGCTTCTGCTCCTTCTATTTTTTTCGGGTATCCGAATTGTCTATGAATACAAACGCGCCCTGAAATTTCGTTTCGGGAAATACGTGAAGACCCTCAATCCCGGGTTCCGCTGGATCATCCCTGTGGTGGAAACGATCCAAAAAGTGGACATCCGGGTGATTACCATCAACATTATCTCTCAGGAAGTGATGACCGAGGACAATGTGCCCTGTAGCATCGATGGCGTGGTATTCTTTAAGATCAGCAATGCAGAGAAGGCAGTCCTTGAAGTAGAGGAATACAATTTTGCGATCACACAACTCTCGCAGGCTGCCCTGAGGGACGTATGTGGTAAGGTGGAGTTGGATACGATCCTTTCCAAGCGGGAAGAAATGGGGAAGAATATCAAATCGATCGTGGAGCATGAAACCAGCGACTGGGGCATTGATATCATCGATGTAAAGATTAAGGACATTCAGTTGCCTGAGAATATGCGTCGGATGATGGCCAACCAGGCAGAGGCAGAGCGCTCCAGGAGGGCTCGGATCATCCTGGCCCAGGCAGAGGAACAAGCCGCCACCGCATTGCTCTCCGCGGGTAAAATGATCGACCAGTCGCCCTCCGCCATTAAACTGAGGCTGTATCAAACGCTATCGAATATTGCTGCGGAGAAAAATTCCACCATTTTATTTCCCTTTCCCGAGGAAGTGCTCCCCAGGAACACCAAAGGCAAAACCGAGTAGGGCAGAGGAAGAGTTTACGGAACGAGGGGAAAATTTCGTATTTTAAGAGCTCAAACCTCGATCCATTGTTTCGCATCTTTCGGAAAATTCGAATGGAACAGATGAAAGGCCAACGCTTCATCAGATACCTCCTCTATGCTTTCGGAGAAATTGTACTGGTCGTCCTTGGCATACTGATTGCCCTCTACCTGAATGAGCAAAAGGAATATCGGGAAGACCGGGCTAAGGAGCTTACCTATCTTCAGAGTTTTCAGCAGGATCTGGAGCGGAACCTGACGGAACTGGATCGGGTACTGGAGAAGTCGAACAATATCATCCAGTCCAGCGATTCCCTGCTCGCCCTGGGTTCCGAGGGGCTCTCAGCGTTGCCTTCGGGAAGTCTGAATTCCCTGATGGACGGTCTTTTGGGATACACCAAGCACATGACCCGACAAGGAACTATTGAAGATCTGTTGGGAAGTGGCGATCTGGAAGTGATCCGAAACGACACCATCCGCAGGGCCATGGCCACCTGGGATGCCGACCTGAAATTGGTCCGGGAAGTTGAGGTTGATGTCAAGGATTCCTTTTCGAAAACGATCGATTACCTGAACCAGCACATCCTGATGCTCGACGATCCCCGAACAGCCTTTGAAAAAGAACAATTACTCAGTAAAAGGGTATTTCTAAACCACCTTTTTGACAGGGCCATCACGGCTGAGTTACTCAATGAATCCTATGCGCAATTAAAGCCTGCATGGACGTCACTTCATTCAGAAGTGATTTCGGAAATCCAAAATCTTGAAAAAGAAACGGACTAAGCGAGTTTATCCTTAAAGAAATCAGTGGTCCTGCTCCATGCGAGTTCTGCAGCCTCTTTATCGTACCGCGGGGTAGTATCGTTGTGAAAACCATGGTTTTTATCGGGATAAAAGAACGCCTGATACTCCTTTCCATTGGCCTTCAGGGCAGCCTCGTACTCCGGCCACCCGGCATTGACGCGCTCATCCAATCCGGCGTAATGCAGCATCAGGGGCGCCTGAATTTGCGGAACCAGTTCTGTAGGAGGCTGGCTCCCGTAAAACGGAACGGCAGCTCCGAGTCCAGGGATCCGTACCGCCATCATGTTGGAGATCCACCCCCCAAAACAAAATCCGACAACCCCTACTTTTCCGGAACAACCCCCCTGGTTTTTCAGGTGGACGAAGGCAGCGATAAAGTCTTCGAGCATTTCATTGCGGTCCCGTTCACGCTGCATGGTCCGCCCCTCGTCGTCATTGCCGGGATAGCCCCCAAGGGGGGTCAGCGCATCGGGGGCCAGGGCCACAAAACCGGCCAGGGCCGCCCGCCGGCAAACGTCTTCGATATAGGGGTTCAGGCCCCGGTTCTCGTGGACCACAACAATACCTGGCAAGTCGCCTTCCACCCCTGTTGGTCGGGCAAAGAGCGCTTTCATCTCCCCACCTCCATTCTCGGAATTATAATTGATATAGGCGGACTGTACCCGGGGGTCGTCCTGACGCACCTGTATCTTGTTCTTGTAATCCGGCATCATAAAACTCATCAGGGACATGACCGTAATCCCGCCCACGGCATAGGTGGAGAGCTTGTCGATAAACTGCCTGCGGTTGAGTTGGTTGTGCGCATAGGCATCGTAGAGGTCGAATACTTCCTGTTTAATATCTTCTTTTCTCAGTTTTTTCATGATTTCGGAATATTAATGGTAAGGGTTGATCTTCTCAAGGTAGTAAAAATATTTAAGCCTGGATGGGGGATCGCATCTATTGCTGCTACGGGGTTTTTAAGACTTGCAAGTAAGTATTGCATGTTCCTTGGTTTTGGTTTTTTTAATCCCGACAGATAAGTCAATTTATTCGAGTATTTATTATCTGGTTTTTTACGCTAAAACAATGCGTTACCCGGTTAGGATCGATTTAAGCCCATCTTGTGGGTATAATTGATATCAAAACTGAATACATACTGCATAATTATTCCTATTTTTAGAACCATGATTAAAGCGGTTATAGCACGGAGGGTGGTTTTCAGAACTGTTCCTATCCTTTTCTCAATGGTCTTTTTTTCCATTTTTGTTTCCGCCCAGGAACAGATTGAGAAAAGGGGATCAGATCCCATGCAGAACAAAATCCGAACGGACTCAACGGAGGTAAATGCCCTATTAAACCAGTCGGAAGGCCAGCGGTTTTCGAATCCGGATTCTTCCATAATACTTGCACGACAAGCCATTGAGCTTTCAGAGGATATCAACTTTGAAGTTGGGAAGGCAAGAGGATTCAAAAATATAGGTCTGGTTTATGGCGATAAAAATGATTTCGGTGATGCCCTTGATTATTTCAATCGTTCTCTAGCCGTATATAAGAAAGAATTGGATACCGCTGGCATAAGTGCTATTCAAAACAATATAGGTTCTGTTCACCAAACCATGGGGGATAATCCCAAAGCACTCCAGTTTTTCATGCAGTCGCTAAGGAATGCGGAAGTCGTTCAAGACCCTCTGCGAATTGGGACAGCCTTTGTAAATCTCGGCACAGTATATTCCAATGATGATCTGACCTTGGACCAGGCGAACGAAAATTTTCGGAAATCTATCCCATTTTTTGAGGAAATAGACTACGTCCTAGGGCTGGCTGTAGCCAATGTTAATATCGGAGAAGTTTTTCTGAAACAAGCTGAAATTCACAATAAGAAATCAGAAACCCTTCTGGAGCAGGAAAAAGCAAGACTTTCTATTCCCTATCTGGAGGATGCCCTTGATGGTTTCCGTGAAGTTGGTATTGATCCTGCTACACCTTTAAATCTTTTAGGACTGGCATACCTTAGAATGGGTCAACTTGAATCCTCCCAGGATTATTATCAGCAGGGATTATCTTCTGCACTCGAAAAAGGGACAAAATCTGAGGAAGCCAAGGCTTATATCGGTTTAGGTAACTCCTATCTGGAGGAGCAGAATTCGTCCCTGGCAATTCAAAATTTCAGCAAAGGACTGGACGTGGCAAGGGAAACCGGCTTACTGCGTGAAATGAGCGAATCACTGGAAGGTCTTTCCAAAGCCTATGCCCTGAGAAGGGATTATCCGTCCGCCTATCGCGCACAGCAGGAGTTCGCTGCTGTCCAGGATTCCCTGCGCAGAGAAAATTATGCCAACGAGATGTCTGAACTTCGCACGGTATTTGATTTGGAACGGAGGGAAAAGGAAAATGATCTGTTGAAAGCGGAAAATGCCCTCAATGAAATTCAAATTGAGAAAGATGCCCGTGATAAAATGCTCCTTAAGATCATTTTGGGCCTGTTCCTGGCCATTATCGCAGGTTTTGTGTTTCAGTTTTTCTACATCCGGCGCACCAACAAGCGACTCGCTTTTGAGCGAAACCGATCAGAGCAGATCCTGCTCAATATCCTTCCGAAGGAAACAGCGGATGAACTCAAGGAGAATGGCTTTATTAAAGCGAAGGAATTTGAACAGATTACAGTATTGTTTACCGATTTCAAGGCCTTTAGTGTGGTTGCAGAACGTATTTCAGGTGAAATGCTCGTAAAAAGCGTGGACTACTATTTCAAAAACTTTGATGCGATCACCGAGCGTAATAACGTAGAGAAAATCAAGACCATCGGAGATGCCTATATGTGTGCCGGGGGAATTCCAACACCCAATTCAAGCCATGCAGAAGATGCCTTCAGGGCTGCAAAAGAAATTCTGGACTTTGTTAAGGAAACAGAACTCAATCCACCTTCGGGCGTTTATCCTTTCAAAATCCGGATAGGACTAAATTCGGGTCCCGTGGTTGCCGGGGTGGTGGGTGTCCGTAAATTTGCGTATGATGTCTGGGGAAATACAGTGAATATTGCGGCGCGTATGGAGTCCAGTTCTGTTCCCGGCCGCATCAACGTTTCTGAATCAACATATGAATTGCTGAAAGACAAACACCAGTTTTCATATCGGGGTGAGATTGAGGCCAAAAACGGTAAGATGCTGAAAATGTATTTTGCGGTCCTCGATGAACTGGTAACCGCTTAAGAATTTCAGAGGTATTTAAGGGTTCCAGCCCAAAAAAAATCATATATTTCCCTAAGATTTCAAAAATCCCCCGAAACGAAAGATATATAAAGAGGGTTTTTCTGCTTGGGAAATACAATAATAGCCAACTGAACCGGTTTTAGTTATGGGAGTAATCATAACAAAGGCCGAAAACGCCTATGGACTTAAATAACCGCAAAGCGTATCCGGAAGTTTGCCATAGAATCCTTGAGGATCTTTCCAAAAAACTTCCCGAGCACCTGACTTATCACTGCCTTGAGCACACCATTGATGTGGCCAATGGATGTAATTTTTACATCGATCATTATATGATCTCCGAACCTATTGCCAATTTGATTCGCATTGCGGCGGTTGCCCATGATTACGGGTATATAATTGGCCCCAAAGATCATGAGGAACGCAGTATCCTGGAGGTACGCCCAATGCTGACGGAATATTCCGAGAATGAACTTTCACTAATTGATGGAATGATCCGGGCGACTAAGGTGCCTCAAAAACCTCAGAATCTCTATGAGCAGATCCTGGCGGATGCGGATCTGGACTACCTCGGCCGGGAGGACTACCCGGAATTAAGTGAAGGCCTATATCGGGAATTCCTTTATTTTGGGGTCGTACAGAACGAATCGGACTGGCTCAATGTTCAGGTCGGGTTTCTTGAAAACCATCGTTTTAATACAGATTGGGCCAAGCTCAATCGCTCTGAGAGAAAAGGACAAACACTGAATCGCCTTAAGGCCAAGGTGAATACTTTACAGCAGTCAAAAAAAGCTTCCTAGAGGATATAGATGGTTGCCAGGATGGTCAGGGCGCCTATCGACATGGGAATAAAGCTGTAAACCAGGTTTCTGACCGAGTTGTTCACGTCTGCGAATTTCTTGGATGCGATCAGTGAGTTTACATAAATCTGTTGTCCTAACTGTCCATAGAGATCATCCTCATTATCCAATAATTCATTGAATTTTTTTGAAAAAGATCGAATATCCCCGTAATGGGTGATGACATCGTAGAAGAAGAACATGTTCTTGTCAAATTTTGTCTCAATCTGGGGTAGGAAACACTGAAAACTGTAATAGATGGACCTAGCTACGAAAATGATGAAAATCACCATTACCACGATAAGAAAAGTGCTGAACTTAAAACTGGTTTCCACTGTTGTGGCAATCTGGAATATAGCTCCCAGAAACAGGCCGTAGAAAGAAATGATCAGTCCCGCCTTGACCTCAGAGGTCCTGTTAAGGTCATAGATATAACCGATGGTTTCCCAGTATACAATGAGCTTTTCCTCCGGCGTCAAATTCTCAAGGTCCTTTATTCTTCTCATTTTACAGGGTTGATTCTGCATAAAGGTAATAAATATTCGAAATGGTGGCGAAGGCTTCCGGGGGAATTGATCGGATCGCGAAAAGGGGTGCGGCTCAAAAATCGGAAATTCGCAGAATTGTTGTTGTACTTCCCACAAAGCTTCCTTTAAACGTTTTTATGCTGAAAATCAACGTTTTTCGCCATTGGTGTTTTAAAATTTTGTATTTTCACGTGCTTCTTAAGGCTAAAAGCATAGTAACAAAAATAACTTTGGCCTTTTAGGACTTCCCCAAGTCTTATTACATTGGATTTCTAGCGTTTGGGCTTTTGCTATGGCCTAAACAATCAATTTATGAGAACACTTTTACCCCACGTTTCAGGGCGGAATACTTTTTCTGGCCTTTTATTTTCGTTCTTTTTACTGTTTTCCATGTCGCTTTCGGCCCAGGATTTCATTACGGTAGCCCCAGGTGACTGGAATGCTCCATCCACATGGCAGGGGGGTCGGGTGCCGAGCTATGAAATTAGGAATGCTACGGTTGCGATCAATCACGATGTAGTGAATAACTCTGGGACAAACATTGTCCTCAGAAACAGGGGTGAACTCCGCGTCAACGGAGTGACCCTGGACAACCAAAGCAACCTGAATGTGCGTAACGGGGGGCGTCTTGAGGCTACCAATGCAGTAGTGATCATAGGCCCGGGAATCCTTAATAATGATGGTACAATAGTTGTCGAAAGGAGTCAAATCCTCAAGGATGGTAATGTAGTGAATAATGGAGTTATCGAGTTGTCTAACGGATGTTTTACCCTGGAGTCCGGGAATTACAATAATAACGGGACTACCAGCGGGATAGGTGGCCTAACGGTTTTAGGAGGAAACGCCAAGAATAGCGGGACATTTAGTTCAGGCATCCTGTATTTCACAGCTTCCGGTACAGATGGTCTTCCGGGAACCCAGAGCACCCCGGAAGAAGTTGCGGCAATTTGTGCACCCTGTGAAGCCGGGGAAACGGCGCCAATTCTTGATGCCAATGCGCCCACCGCTTTTTGCGCGGACGACACCGTTCCCTCCCTGGATTCTTTTGTAAGTAGTACAGCCCCTTCAGGAGCCCCCCTTACATGGAGTACCAATTCGGACCCATTAGTGTTGGGAGACCACGTTGCCGGAGATCAAATTCCAGTGGCAGGCACGAACTACTTCGCCTTCTATTATGATGCATTGAACAATTGCGCGAGTCCGGTGGTAAGCCTGAATATTCAGGTTAACCCTGATGCTACGGCAACTGCAGGGGAGGACCAAACGATTTGCGAGGGAGATTCTGTCAGTTTATCGGGTGCTTTCGGTGGGGGAGCTTCCAGTGGGAGCTGGACAACAACGGGTACAGGTTCTTTTGACAATGCGTTGTCAGTTACATCGGTGTATACTCCGAGTCCAGAAGATATTGCAGCCGGGACGGTTACCCTAACCTTTACAACAAATGATCCTGACGGTCCTTGTATTGCGGCTTCAGACGACGTGATAGTGACTATCAACCCGGATGCCACGGCATTTGCTGGTGAGGACCAAACGATTTGCGCGGGAGAAACAATTAGTGTAACCGGTACCTTCGGTGGGGGAGCTTCAAGTGGGAGCTGGACAACCACGGGTACGGGCTCTTTTGACGACGCCTCAGCAGTATCACCTGTCTACACCCCGAGTGAAGAAGACGTTACAACAGGTACCGTTACGCTAACCTTTACCACGAACGATCCTGAAGGTCCTTGTATTGCCGCTTCAGATGACATGATCATCTCAATAAACCCCCTTGCCACAGCTGGAGCCGGGGAGGATCAGTTTATTAATGAGGGAGAAACCGTCAGTGTAACGGGTACTTTCGGTGGAGGAGCTTCCGGTGGGAGCTGGACAACCTCAGGTACGGGCTCTTTTGACGATGCCTCAGCAGTATCACCGGTCTACACCCCGAGTGAAGGAGACGTTACAGCGGGTACCGTTACCCTAACCTTTACAACAGATGACCCTGAAGGCCCATGCGTTGCAGCCTCAGATGATGTGGTCATTACTATCAACCCTCAGATTACGGTGAGCGTGTCCGTTACGTATCCCACGGAAAACGAAACGGACGCGATTTGCCAGGGCAGGGAACAGCTTGCAACTCTTACCGCAGTGGCCGCTGGAGGGACTGGAATTTACAGGTATAAGTGGAGCAATGGTGAAACCTCATCAACCATTTCAGTAAGCCCGGATATAACTGAGGAGTATACCGTAACGGTTACCGATGACTTTACCCCCACTTCAGGTATCATTCCTAGCGTCCAGGCCGGTGATACGGTAAGGGTGGACAATTGCGATATCACGGACACCAGTGATTTACTTAAATCCTTTGAGAATCTAACCACGCCCTTAAAGGAAGTAGCGCTTTCCTATGATAAGCCGGGCTATGAGGCACCACCATTCCTGGGAATAAATACCAAAGACACTGAAAATATTGAGGATGATGAGATCCGTGTGGATATTACAATTGTGGATAATGGGGCTTTCCTTACTTTTTTGGACGGACTCCCTAACCCGATTGCTCCAGGGGACTTGTTTACGGTGTATGATCCTAATACGAATCAACTAACTGCGACAGCGATCATAAGAATTTCGGACCTTCTGGCTTTCGATGTGGAACCCTCCATCAACAGGGTCAGTGAGATCGTGGCGATCCCTGGCAAGATTATCAACCAGGGAGATTTCGCCCAGGGGTCCCTTGCAGGCCGTCTGGGCTGGGAAGTTACCGGAGCGGATATTGGAATTGGGGTGATTTCGGACAGTTATGATAACAGAGGAGCTGCCGGCGCAGATGTTGTAAATAATGACTTGCCAGGAGCGGCCAACTCATTGGGTTTTACAACTCCGGTTAATAACGACTTTAAATTCCCTGGTGGCGGAAGTGATGAAGGTAGGGCCATGGCACAGATCGTCCACGACGTGGCACCGGACGCTGAAATTTTCTTCCGATCAGGATTTTTTGGCGAGTATAATTTTGCCGCCCAGATTGATCTTTTTGCCGCTGACCCCGATGTTGATATCATCGTGGATGACCTGACGTACCTCAAAGAACCCTATTATAGCGATGGGTATATCGCCCAGGCTGTGGACGCTGCGGTTGCAGCAGGAAAACAATACTATGTTTCCGCGGGGAATTTCGGGAACCTTTCTTACGAAGCAACTTTTACACCCTCACCGGGCCCCAATGAGAACAAGCACCTCTTTGATGATGATTTTCTTATGGCATTGACAGACCTGGATACTGGTTTTTATGCCATTGGCCTCCAATGGGATGACAATTATTACTCTCTCGGGGAAGGAGGGGGGGCCCTGTACGACCTGGATATTTACCTGACAGATGCTGCGGGCAATCCACAAAAAGGAGACAATATTGTGAATACGGGCGTAGACCCTATAGAGATATTTTATTTCAACGTAAACACGGCTGGAGCGGATACTTTCCTCGTGATTGAATATGCGGAGGGCAGCACCCCCGTTCCTGCGGGAACCAAGCTCAAGTTTGTGGTTTTCCGGGCAGGAAATAGTGGGGAGTTTCCCTCTTCACCTGCCTTGAATGGATCCACTGTAATAGGCCATGCCAACGCGGAAAGTGCAGTCACTGTCGGGGCAGTATTTTATGGAAATACCCCGAATTATGGTGTTGCAGGAGGAATTCCCATCCCGCAGAATTCATCCTCCCAGGGAGGGACTGAAACCGAGGGATCAGTCCGCAATAAACCCGATATTATGGCTCCAACCGGAGTGGATACCTCAGTACTTCTCGGAGGGTTAGGGGATACGGACGGATCTGGATTTCCCAACTTTTTTGGAACCTCAGCCTCCGCGCCTCATGTAGCCGCAGCGGCAGCCCTTGTGGATGAGGCAATCGATAAATATTTGAAAGATCCTGCTACGGGAGATTTTTTACCGGGTATTGATCCAGCTATCTATAATGGCAAGGACTTACTGCTCAACAACACGGTATCCATGACGAATACTTTTTCGGGATACGACTTAAAAAATGGAAGGGGTTATATTTCGGTGGATGCTGCTATTGGTACTTTTGCGAACCCGATTCCTGAATTCAACACCTTCGATCCAACATTTGCAGAAGTTATTGCAGCTGACCCTGATTTTGTTCCGGGCGCAGAACCGACGTTTGTCACATTGGAGGGCGAATTCTTTACAGATGAGTCCGAGGTATATTACAGGGGAGAACTTATGACTCGGGATACGGAAGGTGATCTTGATATCCTGGATAGTTACCAGGTAACCAGTAGCACAACTATCGAAATTTATCTGGGGCCTTTTGTGGGAGCACCTACCTTTTATGTAGTCAATCCCCCTGGGGCACTAACCAATGGAACTGACGGAGGCGAGTCAGAGACCCAGGGTATTCTGGAGGTTGAAGTCCAGGACCTGATTATTAAGCCGGACACCGATTCCCGCCTCTACGGCCAGGAAAACCCGGATTTTACGTTTACTATCTATGCGCCGGGGATTGGAGAAGAAGTTGGAGACCCAATTACGGATACGGCCATCCTGGATTTATTTGCAGATGATACCCTTTTTGACTTTAGCTATACAACTTCTGCTACACCTTCTTCGGACATAGGGAATTACAATGTGGACCTTTCGATAGACGCCATTGATCCCGGACTTACCGAATTATTCAATATTGAGTTGCAAAGCGGGACCTTATTTATCGATCCGATGCCTGTTACTATAGAGGCGGTCTTTGTGGATGATGCCACTGGCGAAATAATAGATGTGCTCGAATATGGATCGGGTGTACCGACTATAGAGTTTCGATATACTTTTGGGGAAGCAGCGGAAACTGATGATCCGGTGTTGCCCGTACAGCAGGATTTTGCCTTGCAGCACACCAGTGCCTTTAACCTCATGAACGGGTTTAGCCTTCTGAACGGTTTCAGCTTGCGAAATGGCTTTAGCCTCAGGAACGCAGATGGTACGCCATATGATGGTATCGGAGATCCTTTTGTCAATGGATTTTCCCTGACCAATCGATCTTTCTGGGTATCTGAGGTGTCTGAAGTTGGCGCCCTGGATGCGGAAGCCAATGGATTCTCACTGCGCAATGGATTTTCCCTGAGAAACGGATTTAGCCTCAGGAACAGTGAAACGGTTGGCCCTGATCCTGATACGGGGGAATGGTTGCCCAAACTGATTCCGATCGATGCAAATTTATTTTCCATGGTGGTAGAGGATGAGTCTTCTAACGGCAGGGAGATCGGAACATCTTATTTGTATGAACCGGTTCCTGTGGATTCAAATGGCTTTAGTCTTTCCAATGGCTTCAGTCTTTCCAATGGCTTCAGTTTGTCTAATAACAGTTTGCAGGTGAATGCATTCTCCCTGACCAATGGTTTTAACCTCCTGAACGGCTTCAGCCTGACCAATGGTTTCAGCCTGACCAATGCATTTTCATTGACTAATGGCTTCAGCCTTTCCAATGGCTTCTCCCTGAGAAATGCCTTCAACCTGACCAACGCGTTCAGCTTAACAAATAGCAGTCCGCCATCAGCAGAAGGAGAGACGATTGAAAATCCGCCTACTGCAGTGGAAGAACCGTTGTTCCTGCTTAACAATGCGGATGCTCAGATCATCCAGGCCGACAACACCCAGCCCCTGTTGTTTAAAGCGGCTACTGTACTTTCCGGGCTTAACGTGGGCAATCATGTTACCATTGCCCCTGCCCTGATGAATACGAATTATAGGGTTTATCTTGAATTGTTCTCATATACGATAACCCCCAAGTCTGTTACGGTTACGACTTCAGACTTCCTGGCAACAGGTGATGCTCCTGCAGTCTATGGGGATTATGGAGGGGATGTACAGCCTGAATTCCAGTATGAGGCCGTCGGATTGCAAAACGGGGATACCAAAGAAGAGGTGTTGGCCGGAATTGCACTGTATGCTGAGTGTACGGACTGTCCTACAGGTAAATACCCGGTAAATGCAACCGGTTATGATATCCTGGCGAATTTCGATGCACTTACATCAGAGGCAGCCGATAATTACAACATCACTTTTACCGATAATCCAAATGAGATCGGCAAGTTCAGGGTAGATCCATTTGCCCTGACACTTAAAGTAGATGATGGAGCAAGAATCACCTATGGAGATGCAGGACCCTTTGATTTCGCCTACACCCTGAGTACAAGTGATGCGTCCTGGACAGAATCAGACCTGCCATATGGGGAAACTCCTTTTGAAATTTTTGGCGACTTGGTATTTGACCCTTTAACCGGGTGCTTGCTTCCAGATCCGCCAGAGGCTTCAGCGATTCCTGTGGGGACTCCAAATTATGATGTGACTTATCTGGCAGGTACGCTTGTCGTAGATCCGGCTACGCTTGATTTACAAATAGGGGATACATTCATTAATAATGGAGATCCTACTCCTTCAACTTTTGGTGTTATAGCTACAAATAGCCCACTGCCATGTGGTGATTCCGCTCCGGATGGTTCAACCGGCTTTACGTTCGCCATTTATCAGAATGGGCAACCCGTTACCACGAATCCATTAGTTGCGGGTGTTTACGAAGTTCGACTTGCTGCTGATACTGCACTGCCCAGTGGATACGAGAATTATGTATTGGGAACTGTTCTTCCTGGTAAGCTTACCGTAAATCCTGAATTAGGCTGTAACGACAGGGTCACTGCATCTGATGTTTGTAAGGTGGATAATGTTGAGCTCCCCGGAGATCCACTTATCAATACCCTAGTGAAGTTTACAATAACAAATCCAAATGACGTACCGGTTTATATCCCTGAAGGTCCTAAGAACAAGTTCAAGAGTGGAAATACGCACTTTGTGCTTGCAGCCGGAACGATGATAGAGATTTTTGAACCCGGAGAAACCATTATCGAGGTCTACACGGATGGAGGAAATCTTCAACTGGAACTTATCAGTCCCGGTTGTAATAGCGCTTCCAAATCCGCTAATGGGTCCAACGCGAATCCTTGCAGTACAAACCTGAGTAGTAATACGGTAGAGGTCGATTCCTTTACACGGGAATTTGAAGCTGGAGTTCCAAGGGCTTACCCGAACCCGGCCACAGATTACCTGACCCTATTTGTGGGGAACATGGAAGGGGCTGTACGCGTTTCAGTCTTTGATGAGGTGGGCAGGCAATTGATGGTAAAGGAATATTCAGCCGAAGGGCAGGATGAGGTTTACCTCGACATCAGTGCCCTGAAAGAAGGGATCCTGACCATTGTGACCGAGAACCAGGGCGCGCGCTCTGCATTCCGGATCATTAAACAGTAGGTTAACTAACTAGTTATATCAAGGGCCGGAAGCAATTCCGGCCCTTTTTTTATGCCGGTTTGGCACCTTATGGATCTGTCGGAATTTGCTATCTTGAAACCTATAGCTTTAAGACCATGAAGAACCGACCCCTTTGGATTTGTGCCCTGTTGCTTTTTGGAATGTTATCCTGCAAACAAGAGCAGCCGACCCGTGAGCAAGCAACGGATACAGAAGAGGTAACGGACAACCGGGAACCCCACAGGCCCCAATTCCATTTTACGCCCCCTTCCCATTGGATGAACGATCCGAACGGGATGTTCTATCTGGATGGGGAATATCACCTGAGTTACCAGTATTATCCGGACAGTACGGTTTGGGGACCCATGCACTGGGGGCATGCCGTATCCAAAGACCTGGTGCGCTGGGAGCATCTGCCCATTGCCCTGTATCCGGATAGTCTCGGGTACATCTTTTCAGGGGGTTCGGTAGTGGATCTCAAAAATACCTCTGGCTTCGGGACAGCTGATAATCCCCCGGTAGTAGCCGCATTTACACATCACGATCCGGTTGGAGAAAAGGAAGGCCGGGATGATTTCCAGACCCAGAGCATTGCCTACAGCCTGGATAAGGGCCGGACGTGGAAGAAATATTCAGATAATCCGGTGCTGGCCAATAGTGCAGGTATCCGGGATTTCAGGGATCCTAAGGTGATTTGGCACGAGGCGTCTCAGAAATGGATCATGGCCCTGGCGGTTTACGACCGCGTGCAGTTTTTCGGCTCTGAGGACCTTAAATCCTGGCAGTATCTCTCTGAATTTGGAATCGTCGGGGATGACCGCCTGTGGGAGTGCCCGGATCTGTTTCCTCTTTACATTCCTGAAACAGATCAAACCAAATGGGTGCTGCTTGTCAGTATTCAAAAAGATGCACCAAATGGTGGTACAGCAACGAGTTATTTTATAGGCGATTTTGACGGCAGTAAATTCATGGGGGATCCCGGCGATCAGAAATGGCTGGACTGGGGAACGGATAACTACGCTTTTGTAACCTGGGATAATGCGCCGGTGGAACCAACCCAACGGCTGGGTATTGGCTGGATGTCCAATTGGCAGTATGCCCAGGAAGTGCCCACGGTAACCTGGCGATCGGCCATGACCCTCCCACGCATCCTTAGTTTAACTCCGGATGGGTCGGGTTATACCCTTGTTTCCAATCCTGTTGATGCGGTGAAGGGCCTTCGCTCCGTGGAAACAAAACTCCCATCGCTGACAATCCTGGGAGAGCAGGTGGTGAGGGGTTCCTTCAGCCCGTCTCAATGCGAAATCCTGTTAAAAACAGACCTGGAGAAAACCACGGCCGGCCTTTTCGGGATCACACTTTCCAATGGAGCCGGTGACAGGCTGATTCTCGGTTTTGACCGGGATAATCAGCAGGTATGGGCAGACCGGCGCGGTTCAGGTCCTTCCGGGTTTTCGGAGGAGTTTTTTAAAGGCCCGCATGCTGCACCGCTACCTATGGATGCGGATGCCGGAGGGGATCTCAGGATATTTCTGGATGTTGCCTCTGTGGAGGTGTTTGCCGAAGGGGGACGTATGAATTTTACCGAAATATTCTTTCCCTCAGAGCCCTATGACACACTCACCCTGTGGTCGGACGAAGGGGAGTGGGTTCTCCAGTCCGGCTCGGTCTACAGTTTAGATGGCACCTGGTAGATAGCGCCCGGGGTGTAGTCCGTCCTCGGGTTGAGATGACCTTAGTCATACTTTAGGAAATGGTGATGGCCTAACTTTACTATTGGCATGGTCTACATCCAATCCATAGTAAAGGGAATCAGGGACTTCCTGGCCGAAACCGGGCAACTTGCATTTTTTGCAGGCCGGTTTTTCAAGGAGGTGCTCAAACCTCCCTATGAGTTTCGCGAGCTCCTGCGACAGTGTTACCAAATGGGTAACCGGTCCCTTATGTTAGTGCTGGTTACCGGGTTTATCATCGGATTGGTGTTAACCCTGCAATCCAGGCCGACCTTAATCGAATTTGGCGCGGAATCCTGGATGCCCAATATGGTGGGAATTTCCATAGTACGTGAGATCGGTCCGGTAATAACGGCCCTTATCTGTGCCGGTCGCATCGCCTCGGGAATCGGGGCAGAGCTCGGATCGATGCGGGTTACAGAACAAATCGATGCTATGGAAGTTTCAGGTACCAATCCCTTTAAGTACCTGGTCGTTACGCGGGTTCTGGCTACAACCCTAATGTTACCCCTGTTGGTAATCTTTGGCGATATTATTGCGCTCTACGGGTCCGCCCTTATTGAATTCCTCAAAGGGGGGATGAGTTTCCAGTTGTATTTCAACAAGGTCTTTGATGCCCTCTCTTTCGGTGATTTTATCCCTGCGACCACAAAATCGTTTTTCTTCGGGTTTGTTATCGGACTTGTGGGATGTTACAAGGGGTATTATTGTAAAAAGGGCACCGCCGGGGTGGGAAAGGCAGCGAATACGGCTGTGGTTATGGCTTCCCTCCTCGTTTTTTTTGTGGATTTTATGGCCGTATTTATCTCGGATATTTTTTATGAACTCTAGCACATGGAACCCAAAATAAAACATAGCAGTCCTGTCGTACCCCCAGGTGGGCGTAAGGAGATGATCCGTATCCGGGATCTTCACAAGCGCTTTGGGGATAACCATGTGCTGAAGGGATTCAGTCTTACGCTTCACGAAGGGGAAAGCCTGGTGGTTATGGGCAAATCCGGTTCCGGAAAGTCTGTAATGATCAAATGCCTTGTGGGGCTTATGGAACCGGACGAAGGATCCGTAGAGGTATTGGGGAAAGAGATATCGACCCTGGGCCAATCCGAGCTGGACGAGCTCAGGTCGGACATCGGATTCTTATTTCAGGGCAGCGCCCTGTACGATTCCATGACGGTACGCGAGAATTTGGAATTTCCCATGCGAAGGCATGCCCAGAAGCTCGGGTTGGGAAAAGACACCTTGCCTTTTGTACTCGAGGCGCTCGAAAACGTCGGACTCGCGCATGCCATTGACCTGATGCCTGTGGAACTATCCGGGGGCATGAAGAGGCGGGTGGCCCTGGCACGGGCTCTTATCTTAAAACCGAAACTGATCTTTTACGATGAGCCTACAAGTGGTCTGGACCCGATTACCTCCAAGGAGATCATCGAACTCATGCGCAGCATACAGCGGAAATACGGAACCTCATCGCTGATCATCACCCACGATGTGGATTGCGCCCGTGTCATATCCGAACGAATCCTCCTGCTGGTAGAGGGTATAAATTATGCGGAGGGGACCTACCTTGAATTGTCGGGTAGTTCGGACCCGAAAATCGAAGCATTCTTTAAAAAATAAGTCATGGCAAAATCAACTTCACAATTCGTAAAACTCGGTGTATTTGTAGTCCTGGGGAGTTTGTTGATCCTCGTTATGGCGTACATGATCGGAAACGACCAGAACATTTTCAGGCCTACTTTCCAGATTACGGCGGTCTTCAACAATGTCAACGGCCTGCAAAAAGGAAACAATGTTCGGTATTCGGGGATCAACGTAGGTACTGTGAAAGATATCGTGATGGAACAGGACACCAGTATACGGGTATACATGCAAATTCAGGAGGATATGCTGGCGCATATTAAAGACAATGCAGTGGCTATAGTGGGTTCGGATGGTCTGGTAGGCAGTATGCTGATCAACATCCTTCCCAGGCCCGGCCAGGGGCTTCCGGTTCAGGACGGGGATGAGATTGCCACAATCAGCCGGATCATTACCCAGGACATGCTCTCCACCCTGAATGTCACCAATGAAAATGCAGCATTGCTCACGGCAGACTTGCTGGAAGTGACCCGGGCGATGCGGAATGGTTCCGGGGTGCTTTCCCGCCTGCTTTACGACAGCACAATGGCCAGGGATCTCCATCAGAGCTTCCACAATCTTCAGGTAAGTACGGCCAAGTCCGAACGGGCTATCGACAGGTTAAACCAGATGATAGAACAATGGCGACTTGAGCAGAGCGCGCTTACCCTGGTGATGGATGATCCTGAATTCCGTGATCAAATCCGGCGGGTGGCGGCTAATTTGGATAGTTCCGGGCAGGAGATACGCCAACTGACAGGGCGTTTGAACGATTTGGCAGGTGGTTTGGAGGCAGGTGAAGGGACGCTTGGGATGCTCTTAAAAGATACTGCGATGGCAGCTGAGATCCAGCATGGCTTGAAATATTTGGATTCTGGCCTGGTTAAATTCGATCAGAACATGGAAGCCCTCAAACACAATTGGTTAACCCGGGGGTACTTCAAAAAACTCGAAAAAGAGCAGCGAAAGGCAGCTAAAAAACAATAACAGAAAAGACCACCCTGAAACATTTCAGGGTGGTCTGGGAAGACAGGGGCAGTCAGATGCAAAAGACACCGACATGCAAATACCCGTTAACGCATCTGCTCCTTACAGGAAATTGCCCTTGTCATCCAGTTTTACTTTAAGGGTTTGATCCCCGTTTTTCAGGGTAACCTTATAGGTTTGGTCAACTCCTTTGGTCTCATGGTACCGCACCAGGTAGATATCTTCACTCACTATCCATCCTGGGAAACGATCCAGTAAGGCGTTGCTGACACTTTCAGGGAGTTTAACATTCTTGAATTTTTCGATGGTGCGTGTAATTTTCCCATCGGCATTGTAGGCTGCAAGGATCTTTCCGTCGGGGATGTAAAAACTTATTTGATAGTAATCGTAGTCATCCTGATAGTAATCGGAGTTTTCCAGGTTAAAGGCGGCTACCTTCCGTTGCAACATTTTAACGGGGATAGATGCAGGTTCTTCAGATGCCAGACTATTCAGGTACTTGTAGTTTGTGGCATAGACGACCACTTCGGATAATTCTTCGGTCTTGATGACCTGAGCCAGCATCGGGCTGGTCAACCCGACACACAGCAGACATAACAGTAACTTTTTCATGATTAGAATTTTAGGTTAATACTCATAGGGTATATCTGCAGTCTGTGACATAAAAGTATCTAACAGGTCCTTTTCTAACAATGACCTGCATCAGTCGTGGCGGTAGGATTCATACAAGGGGATTGGGCTCCTGATCCAAATCATTGGACGGGCCGGGGCAGTTTTGTAGCTTTTGATTTCAAACCAAAGCCTGTCGTTATGATCCCTCCGATATCCCAGAAATGGGTACCCCTGGACACGGACCGGCCCATCTGGAGTCGCTTCTTTATGATTGCCCCCCTTGCCGTGGTTGGGACCCGGGAGGCGGATGGCTATGACCTGGCTCCAAAGCACATGATTACCCCCATGGGATTTGAGAACTATATCGGGTTTGTTTGTACCCCTGCGCATGGGACTTATCAGAATATTGAAGTGAGGGGTGAGTTCACGATGAGTTTTCCGATGGCGGACCAGGTTTTGATCTCTTCCCTTACAGCTTCTCCAAGACAGTCCGGGATATCCAAAATGGAGCAGATCATCGATGCGCTACCCACGTGCCGGGCCGCTGAAGTAGATGCCCTTTTCCTGGAACAATCCTACCTGATGCTGGAGTGTAAACACTTCCGTACAATCGATGGGTTTGGCGGAAACAGCCTGATTACAGGGACTATTCTCCACGCCTATGTGCATCCGGACTACCTGAGGGTTTCCGAACAGGACGAACAGCAGTTGCTTCACGAGCACCCGCTTCTGGCCTATGTGGCCGAAGGAAGGTTCTCTCGGGTTGCAGAGACCTATCATTTCCCCTTTCCTAAAGGATTTAATAGATGATACACTCCACCGACATAGCAAAAGATATGCAGGACTGGCTGGGTACCAGGCAGGACACCATCCGGGATTTCATTAAGGAGCTCGCTCTGATGGAATCTCCCTCATCGGACCCGGAGGCCCTTTCCGATCTGCTCCAATGGCTGGAAGACAGAATGCGGGCACTGGGAATGTATACCTTAAGGGTTCCGGGCACTAAATCAGGCGGATACTTATACGCACGCCCAATGGAAAAGACCCCAAACCAGCCCATTCAATTACTTCTCGGGCATTGTGATACGGTATGGCCCTTAAGGACCCTTGAAATGATGCCGCTCAGGGAGAAGGACGCCCGATTGGCGGGACCCGGGGTCTATGATATGAAGGCGGGCATTGCACAGATCTTTTTTGCCCTGCACTGCCTTGCTGCCCTCGATTTGACGCCCAAAGTGCTTCCGGTGGTACTTATCAATTCAGATGAGGAAGTCGGCAGCAAGGAATCCACCCCAGCCATTCGTCGTCTGGCCCGGATCGCCGACCGGGCATATGTAATGGAGCCCCCTTTGGGGCTGGAGGGAAAGTTGAAAACAACGCGTAAGGGACTCGGTCGGTTTACCCTGACCGTTTATGGCAAGGCCGCCCATGCGGGGCTTGATCCTGAAAAGGGTGCCAATGCCATTGTAGAAATGGCATTGCTCGTGCAGCAGTTGTATGCTTTGAACGATTTTGACAGGGGTACTACGGTAAACGTCGGACTGATCGAAGGAGGTATCTCCCCAAACACCATAGCTCCTGAAAGCCGTGTTGTCCTGGATGTTCGGGTACTTACAGCGGTCGAAGGTAAGCGGGTGGAAACCGCAATCAGGGCCCTTCGGGTTAAGGCAAAAGGTGTCCGGCTGGAAATTGATGGCGGGTTTGGAAGGCCTCCTATGGAAAGCACGTCCAGGAATCGGCGTCTATGGACCATGGCGGCAAAAACAGGACGGGTTCTGGGGCTTGAATTGGAACAGGCCAGTGCAGGGGGAGGATCTGACGGAAATACAGCGAGTCAGTATACGGCAACCCTGGACGGTCTGGGGACTCCGGGGGACGGGGCCCATGCCCTTCACGAATTCATAGAGACGGACCGTCTCGTAGAACGCACCACCCTTCTGACACTCTTGCTTATGATGGACCCGGTAAGGCATACATAGATGAAAAAACAAGTTGAAATATTTACCTCGCTCACCCGGATTTCCGATCTGGCTGAAACCCCTTTTGACGTCCGTAGCCTTGAGCGGGAGTTTTGGGAAATGGGGGATTATGTGGTATGTAAAATCACAGATCCGGGAGGACATTCCCTGCTCATTGAGCTGCAGAGCGGCCGTATGCGGGGGGTCATTGGGGGTGAAACGATCATAGGGGCCCTGGGAGAACGATTTGCCACCCTGGAGGCAACAGGCAGTTGGCAAGCCGTAGGTCAAAATGGAAAGATGCACGTGCTTACAGGGGCAGGCCTTTTTGGCAAGCTTACTTCTAAATCCGTATACCTCCCGCAGATGATGGAACTCAACTATGTGGGGCATGTTTTTAGGAACGGTCATAAATTGCGGATGGAGGATTTTGTGGCACCCGTGGAGGAGCGGCCTTTTCAGACCCCGGTAATCCTTTTCTACGGTACTTCCATGTCTGCCGGGAAAACGACATCCGCCCGGATTGTCACCCACCTTTTTAAATCGGCAGGGTATTCGGTTGTTGGGGCCAAACTGGCTGGGGCCGGAAGGTACAGGGATATTCTTGCCGTAAAAGACGTGGGGGCTGATGCCGTTTTTGACTTTGTGGACGTAGGCCTGCCTTCTTCGATCTGCGGGGAGGCGCTTTACAGGAAAAAGTTACGTCAGTTGCTCAACCGGATGGCTGCCATAAGGGCTGATATTGCTGTAGTCGAGATCGGGGCTTCCCCCATGGAACCCTATAACGGATCAATGGCTATTGAAGCCCTCCAACCCAACCTTAAGTATGCTGTTATGAGTGCCTCCGATCCCTATGCTGTTTATGGTTTGATAAAGGCTTATGGGATGACCCCGGACCTGGTAACAGGGGTGGCCTCCAATACGCTGGCGGGTATAGCCCTGGTTAAGCAATTGTGTGGCATACAGGCCATTAATTTCTTGAACCCTGAAAATGGCACTTTGCTGCGCGAGCTCATCGGACAGGCTACGGGAATGGATCTCAAAATCCCATCTGTATATTGAGCAAGGGCTCCCGACAATACCTGGAGGCGTGCCGTCTTTTTAGGGATGAGGCCGAGGCAGTTACAAAATCAGAAATCCGCCAGGCCATGTATGGGTCCGGCGGAATTCGCAATGGCTTGAGAACAAGTTCCCACAAGCGGTTACCGATGCATACAGAAATTTAATAACAAGGTCCTTTGCCCAATTTGAAAATGATCTGTGTCATGCCCAGGGCGATAGGTTTATTCAATTATGATCCCTCTTGAGCCTTTTCTGCCGCATCCCGGAATTGTGATCCAATCTAGAACATCAGGTTAGAGTAAATCATATGCTTCAAATCCTTGGGGAGGGCATCCCGAACATCTTCCAGTTCCCCCAGGGAGATATTCTTTCTTAAAAACATAAAGGTGAGCTGTATGTATTTTTCGGCGAGGTCGTCTTCATACCCAAAATCATTTACAGCAGCAACCCCGTCGTGTTCCCTGACCATCTGTATGAATTCCTCCATATGTTTGATTCGGTCCGGTCTTCGTCTCATGGTCCAGCCATTGACGTAAACAGCCTTTAGGAACATGGGTAGTTGTGCTATCAGTTGCAGGGATTCCTCAAAGGGAATAATATCCCTAAGGGAGTGAAGTGTTGCCGTAAGAATTCGACCCGCCTTATCCTGGTCGGGTCCAAATCCCATGTGTTTCGTGTACGCTTTCAAAAAAGCGCGTCCTTCATTTGCGTATTGATTGAAATTGAGTGCCATAACAATATCATTTTAGGATTCACCCCTAAAAGTGCTATTTTAAAATGGCAGTGGAAATGACCTGTGTCAATCTGCAGAAAAACTAATTTTTACATTCAGGAACCGGCGGAGACTTCTCCCTTTACAATTTCGGGACCTGAAGATGTGCCAATGCGAGTGGCCCCGGATTGAAGATATTTTACAGCGGTTTCGTATTCCCTGATTCCCCCGGAGGCCTTGATGCCCATTGCGTTTCCCACTTCGGATTTCATCAGACGTACATCCTGAAGGGTGGCTCCGGCGGTCCCAAAACCCGTGGACGTCTTCACATAATCCCAACCGGCCTCCAGGGCCAGTCGACAGCCCAGGCGTTTTTGGGCCTCACTAAGGTAACAGGTTTCCAGGATCAGCTTAAGAATCGCCCGGGGGGCGGCTTCCCGAATGCGATCGAGTTCCCTTCGGACCTCCGTCGTTTTACCGGACAGCATCCAACCGACATTCATTACCACATCCAGCTCCCTGGCTCCGTTTGTAAAATAGGTTTCCGCTTCAAAACATTTGGATGCGGTTTCTGAATTGCCGTGGGGAAACCCAACCACTGCGGCCACAAGGACATCGCTACCGGCAAGCAGTGACGCACAAAGTTCCACCCAGGCCCCGCTTACACAGATGGATTTGAAATGGTATTCCAGGCCTTCCCGGCAAAGTTTTCGGATATCGGATTCCGTAGCACCGGGCGCCAGAAGTGTATGGTCTAAATACCCCGCTATCATAATGGCTTCTGTTGCGTTCTGATTAAAAGTATGAAGAAACATTCAATCCGTCCCGCTATATCGGGTCCGCTCCAACTGACAGAAGTCATAGCAGGTCTTTTACTTCAGGGGTACCTTTAAGTCGAATCAATACCCGGCTGTACGATGAAAACGATCCTGATACCTACTGATTTTTCCGATAATGCCTGGCATGCCATTTCCTATGCCATGAATTTCTTTAAAGACGAAACCTGTACTTTTTACATTCTGCATACCTATTCGCCCGCTTTTTACCGTATGGATTATGCGATTGGCGGCCCCAGTTTTAGTGCAATACCGGATGTGGGTGTGGATATTTCCCTCATGGGTCTGGAAAAAACCGTGGCTGATATCAAAAACACATTTGCCAACCCGGACCATCGGTATGAGGTGGTGTCTTCATTTAATACCCTGACCGATGAAATACAGGAACTGGTTGCTAAAAAGGATATCGACCTTATCGTAATGGGGACACAGGGAGCCAGTGGGGCAAAAGAGGTGTTTCTCGGTTCCAATACGGTTTTCGTAATACGAAAGGCTACGGTTCCGGTTATGGCCATACCCGAGAAAGTAAAATACCATCCCGTGCGAAACCTCTTGTTCCCCAGTGATTATCTCACCCGATATTCACCTGAAGATCTGCAACCCGTCCTGCATATGGCTCGAATACACCAGGCCCGGATCACATTTTTGCACGTCATTGAGGAAACCGGGTTAACTCTGGCTCAGAAAGAGAATAAGGCCCACCTGGAACGCCAAATGGAGGAACTCGAATATGAGGCCGTCACCCTGGAAAAGGAATTGATGCCCGATGCGGTATTGAATTATATCGATGAGCATCCGGTTGACCTCCTGGTGATGATGAACCGGAAGCATTCTTTTTTTGAACGCCTGATGATCCGTCAGAATATTGACAAAATTGGATTTCATGTACAAATACCATTTGTCGTAGTGCCGGATTCTATTGAAATTTAACCGAGCAATTTAATGTCATGAAAACGATCCTGATTCCCACCGATTTTTCTCAGAATGCATGGAACGCCTTATTCACGGCCCTCAAACTTTTCCGAAATGAAGATTGCCGATTCCTGCTGCTCAATACCTACGAGCCGAATCTTATTAATGTATTGGGAGACCAGGGTGAAAAAAGACTTGGGCTTATTTACGAGTCCCTGGAGGCAGAGTCCCGGGAAAAAATGAAAAACGTACTTAACGAATTAACCACCTATTCGCTCAGACCCGGGAATGAGTTTAAAACACGTTGTGCACCCGGAGATCTTGTTTCCGAAGTCAAAAAACTCGTAAAAAAGGGAAGGATCGATATGATTGTGATGGGTACGAAGGGGGCTAGCGGTGCAGACCGGGTGTTTATGGGAAGCAATGCAGTGCGCATTTTAAAACACATTTCGAACCGCCCCATCCTTGCAGTTCCAGAGGGTTATAATTTTCAGGCCCTCAAAACAGTGTTGTTGCCGACAGATTTCATGCACTACTACGAATCGTTCGAACTACAGCCATTGCTCGATCTTATGGAACCATGGGAGGCTGAGGTTCGCGTGGCCTATGCGGCAAAGGAGTTCAAACTCAATTCTACCCAGGAATCCAATAAAAAACTCCTGCAAACCCGACTCAAATCAGAGAATTCAAGATTTGTTGAGATTCCACTGGAGACTAGTGTTTCCGATAGTATCCGGCAATATGGAAGTGCTATTGAAGCAGATATGATAGCCCTGATGCAACACCGACATAGTTTTCTTGAAGCCGTTACAAAAGAAAAAGTGGTAAAACGTATCGCTTTTGATACTGAGATACCACTTTTTATACTACCCAAACGGCTTTAGAAAAACAATGCCTGAAGGTTTCGCTCGTTGAAGCTGAGCAGGGGTAATTGGTTTCGTGATGCCATTTTTTTGACGTGTCCCTTGTGAAACAGTTTTTTAGCCGCTCCTTTGTGGATTCGTTCGAGCATTGCAATCATACCCGCGTGCTGATTTTCTGAGTATTTTTCAAGGGTGGAAGTGATGTTTTTCGATTCCAGTACTTCAAAGTGAATCCGATCGTAGTCAATTTTAGTTTCTACCATTTCCCGGAACCATTCCATCTGTGGAATTCCAGCGTATTTTTTGTCAGCAGTAACATGAACAACCCTGATATTTGCCTGCCATACCCTGGCAAGTTCCACTACTTTTTCCAGCGCCTTTAAATCCTCAACTTCAAAATCTGTCGCATAGACTAGGTCTGTGAGTTTTTCGAAGTGGTGGTTCGTGGGTACTGTGAGTACCGGGCAAGGGGCCTTGTCTATTAGTTTTTTAGCTGTGCTTCCCATAACCAGGTCTTTAAGGGCGCTTTCACCCTTCATGCCCACAATTATCATTCTCACATGCCAGTCTGTTGCTTTGGAAATGATGCCGGACAATACGGACATATTTTCAACGGGTTCAAAAACCACTTCTTCCGGCCTGGGTGCTTCTTCTCCAATCACCCGTTCATAAAAATCGATCAGCCGTTTGCGTTCATGTCCTCCTGTATCTTTTCTGAGATCGGGGAAAGGGGTGTCTAATTGAGTCCCCAGAATGGTTGGAAGATCGTAAACATGGGTGAGTACAAGTCGCATTCCAAGCATTTGGCTCAGGTTGTTGGCATATCTCAGCGCACTGGCTGAGGCCATCGAAAAGTCGGTTGCGTAGAGTATAGATTTCATTTTTGTACAGTTTATAGGTAGTATTGGATTTAAAACCTAAAAGTAGTTCAGTACTCCGGGAACCCAAATGATTTACATCAGTCCGCGGCCTGGGATTATGGTTTATCAGGGTGTATTTAATGGAGATTTTAAGGTATTCTGGACCTCTGTTACTGTCGTAACTCCTACTTTTGCCACATTGTAAGTTATCCACGATGGAACAAAATAAAGCCATATACATAGCCACTATTGAGGCCAATAGTGGGAAGTCAATTGTCGCCCTCGGCCTGATGCACCTCCTTTTAGGACGGATGGCCCGGGTGGGTTATTTCAGGCCGATCATCAATGATTATCCGGAAGGAGAACAGGACAATCACATCGCCACCATCCTTTCCTATTTTAAAATCCCCATGCAATACGAGGAAGCGTATGCATGTACCCGAAGTGAGGTGGTTCAGAAAAACAGCCGTAATCAGGAGGATCAGGTACTGGATAAGATTATCTCAAAATTCAAGGCTGTCGAGAGCAAATTTGACTTCGTTTTGGTCGAGGGCACTGATTTTGTCGGTGAAGGTGCGATCATCGAATGGGATTTCAATGTGCTGATAGCCAAAAACCTGGGCATTCCGGCCATCATTATTTCCAGTGGACGTGGTAAAACGATTGAAGAATTCGAAAATTCCTTTGTCCTTGCTTGTGATTCCTTTGCCGACAGGGGCGTGAAGGTGCTGATGGTCGTTGCGAATAAGGTGCAGCCGGAAAACCGGGAATTGGTAATCGAAAGACTGGAAAAGGAACTTCCCGGAGATATCCTGATCGGGGCCATCCCGAATAATCCGGCCCTGTCCAACCCCAGTATACGGGAAATCGTCTCTGCGCTTGAGGGCACTGTCTTATTCGGAGATGCGCACCTGGATAATCAGGCAGGTCATTTCGGGGTAGGGGCGATGCAATTGCGTAATTACCTTACACATATGGGCGAGAATTCCCTTGTCATTACACCGGGGGACAGGGCGGATATCATTCTCGGTGCGCTTCAGGCTCATATTTCTAAAAACTACCCGTCCGTTTCAGGAATATTTCTGACCGGCGGACTCATCCCGGAAGATTCCATCATCCGCCTCATCGAAGGGCTTTCGGAAGTTGTTCCCATTATTTCCGTTCAGGAAGGCACCTATAATGCAACCAACAAGGTGGCTGCTGTCAAACCGCGTATTTACCCCGAAAATCACAAGAAAATTGCGCGTTCCCTTAAGGATTTCACGCGTTATATGCCCGAGGATTCGCTTGCAGAGCGCCTGGTTACCTTCAGGGCCAATGGGATAACACCCAGGATGTTCCAGTACAACCTGCTCAAAATGGCCCAGGCACAAGTTAAGCGAATTGTCTTGCCGGAAGGGACGGATGAACGTATCCTCAGGGCGACCAGAGACCTGATCCAAATTCAGGCAGTGGAAATTACCCTTCTGGGGAATGCGGGGGAGATTCGTAAAATGGTTGCCTTGAAGGGTATTGACCTGGACCTTGAGAAGGTACAGATCATCGATCCTAGAAATTCGCCGGATGCGGAAGATTACGCCAATACCCTATACGAACTGCGGAAACATAAAAATATGGACCCGGCCACGGCCAGGGACCTAATGGAAGATGTCTCCTATTATGGCACCATGATGGTTTATAAGGGCCATGCGGATGGCATGGTATCCGGGGCCATGCATACTACACAGCACACCATTCGTCCCGCGCTGCAGTTTGTTAAGACAAGGCCTGAGGTTTCCCTTGTTTCGTCTGTATTCTTTATGTTGCTTGCAGACCGGGTTGTTGTTTTTGGAGATTGTGCGATCAATCCCAATCCGACAGCCGAGGAGCTCGCGGCTATTGCGATTACTTCAGCAGATACGACAATCGCCTTTGGGCTTGAAGCCCGCATTGCCATGCTCTCTTATTCCTCTGGCAGTTCAGGGCAAGGTGCTGATGTGGACAGGGTTCGGGAGGCAACGGCCCTGGTCAGAAAGGAACGGCCCGATCTTTTGGTAGAGGGCCCTATTCAATACGACGCTGCAGTAGATCCTAAGGTAGGCAGAAGCAAACTTCCGGATTCCGAGGTGGCAGGGCGGGCGACGGTTTTTGTATTTCCAGATCTCAACACCGGAAATAATACGTATAAGGCCGTACAACGGGAGACAGGAGCCCTGGCTATTGGTCCGGTTTTGCAGGGTTTGAATAAACCGGTAAATGATTTAAGCAGGGGATGTACAGAGGAAGACGTTTTTAATACTGTTGTGATTACAGCTATTCAGGCTCAAAGGGCCTAGCCCGGAACCGCTAACCGAAACAATCCAATAAAAAACCATGAAGGCGAGAGTGCTAATATTGAATGCCGGGAGTTCCTCCCTCAAGTTTCACTTACTCAATATGCCGGAAGAAGTCTCACTCTGCAAGGGGATGGCCGAACGCCTGGGGACCGAAAATCCGCTGCTGAAGGTAAAGACATCTCAGGCTGAGTGGGAGGAAGCACTCAGGGCTTCGGATCATCAGAGTGCCCTGAAGCGCATTGCGGAAATATTAAACGAACTGCATGTACCTGAAGGTCAGGAAGGTCCTGGGATCAGTGCAATCGGGCACCGGGTTGTACACGGAGGAGCACGGTTTTCATCCACCACAGAGATTACCGATACTGTAAAAGAACAAATCCGGGAACTCTCGACACTTGCGCCCTTACACAACCCCAGGAACCTGGAGGGAATCGTCTTGTCCGAAACCTTTTTTCCTCAGGCTTTCCAGGTGGCGGTTTTCGATACGGCCTTTCACAGGAGTATTCCTGAAAAAGCGCGGTATTATGCAATCCCAAGGGGGCTCTCCGAGTCCGGGGGGATTCAGGTTTACGGCTTCCACGGTACAAGCCATAAATATGTTTTTGAACAGCTCGCTCCAGGGCTTGATAAAGATGCCAAAGTGATTAGTTTGCACTTGGGGAATGGATGTAGTGCAACAGCTATCCGGGGCGGAAAAAGCGTGGATCACAGTCTGGGATTTACCCCCTCCAACGGACTCATCATGGGCACGCGCAGTGGGGACATCGATCATGGTATTGTATTTTATATGATGGAGACACTGGGGTATTCCCGGGAGGAGGTCAACGATATTCTGAACCGGAAGAGCGGCCTTCTGGGACTAACGGGTTATACGGATTTGCGCGACATTCAAAAAGGGGCAGCTTCGGGGAATCCGGAGTGTGGGCTGGCTATGGAGATGGTGGCCTATCGAATCCGAAAATATATAGGGGCCTACACGGCGGCCATGAACGGTCTGGATGCCCTGATTTTTACGGCGGGCATAGGGGAGCATTCTTCGGATCTGCGCAAGATGGTATGCTCGGAGTTGGATGCCTTTGGGATTGAGCTCGACGATGATCTCAATTCGCTTTCCACAAAGGGCAACCGAGCGATTCACGCAGAAGGATCCCGGGTTGAGATCTGGGTCATCCCCACCGATGAAGAGCTTGAAATAGCGCGGCAGACATACAGCTTGTACGCAGATACCCCAGGCGTCAGGAGGACCTGAAAGATTTCAGGTCCTTCGCATAGCTAAATACCAAAGACTTGAACTTTCTGAAATCCAGGGTGAATTTGGCCATTTTGTCTTTCAGGGAGCGATGTGCTTCCCGATAGCGTGCATCTGCGATACCCTGGGTGCCTTTTTCGATCTGACTTAGCAATTGCTCGTGTTCCCTGATTTCATCAGCCAGGTATTCGAAAAGCATTTCGTGCAGGCGGTCCAGATTTCGAAGCATTTCGGACTGGTCTTTTTCATTGGTATCTTTGGTTCCGCCGCCCTCCAAAAGCGAAGCAAAAAAGCGGGTTTCATCTTTCCAGAACGCAACCGTATCTAGCCATTCTGAGCTTTGTTGATGCAGGTCGGCCAGACTTGCCGGAAGCAGGTAGTCAGAGGTACTGGTGAGGTTCTTGGTACTCATGATATCATTGTTAAGGGTTTAAAATTCATCCTTTAGGGTGGTCTGAAGCAATTCCCGGGCCCTCTCGAGCATTTTTTCTATGTGTTCAATCGGAAACCCTTTGATAAGGGAGATATCCTCAAGTGTAAAGAGTTGTTCGGTTGCGAGTTCGAAGACTGAGCGCATATTGGGTGGAAGTTTAAAAAGTGCGCTTTCCATCAATCGGCTGGGTTCTTCTTTGTCATCACTGCGTTCCAGCAGGGCCATTAAATCTTCATGGGAATCGTCCAGAAAAATATTCTTCAACAGGTATTGGTGGTTCTTATAGGAAATATCATCCAGTTCTTCCAGCATCACCAGGTCACCATCCCCGTCTGTGCTGAATTCTTCCAGCATCTGATCCCGTTCTGCCCGGGAATAGTCTGCTATATTGTCGTAGAAATAGGATGTAAATTCCTCCTCCACCTCCATGTCTTCAAGGAGTTTTTCCGCTCTTTTAAAGAGCCAGGCATGGAAGGCATCTTTATCGTGGACTTCATCCAGGTTGTCCCAGACATCGATGATTAATTGATCGAAAAGATCATCGGGTTTGTATTTGTTATGGGAAATCACCCCTTTGGACAGGGCAATTCTAAGGCCCCTGGTTATGTACCTTTTGATATCAGGTAGAAGTGTCAGGAGTAGTTCGTTGAACGCCTTCCCTTTATTTTCCAACCTCAATCTTTGCAGGGACTCAAAATTATCATTTACAAACCGATGGAAATCGGCCTGTCTTTTGTCGTAATGCAGTGTGTTTTTCATCTCGCCTTACATTATGGGGTTATTTCCTCAAGTTCTGTATTCCTCACCCTAAATAAAATGATCTATATCAGTTCCGCTCCGACCTGGAAGTTGAGGTATTGCGGCTCGAAAGATCCGAAAGGTGGGCATTTCCCTATATACCCGGATTAAAACCGCGCAATTACTCCTTGGAAATGATGTACGTCATTTCGGATAAGACATGCGTTTTTTAGATTTATGGCTGAAACAATACATAAACTTTAAAACCTGTAGCCATGAAAACGAATAGTGGAAATGTTGCACTGGCCCTGTTAACAGGCGCTGCAATCGGAGCTGGATTTGGTATTCTCTATGCTCCGGAGAAGGGGTCAAAGACCCGAAAAATGATTAAGAAAAAGGCCACAGAAACGAGCAAGGAAATGGTTCATCGAATCAAAGATGCCCAGGAAGAACTCGCCCGTACTGCCGCTGAAAAACGCGAAATATTTGAGCATCGTCTGGAGGATACCCTGAGCCAGATGAGCTACAAAGCCGATGACATTATCGCCGGCCTGGAACACAAGCTCGAAGATCTGCGGAAAAAGAACGCCCAACTTCAGAAATAAAATATATGGCTTCCCCGGCATATCAGGAACCGGTTATGAAAGTAGTAGGATCTGTACAGTCTTATATGGAGTCCAGTACGGATTACGTTAGACTACATGTGTTCAAAACGCTCATGCGATTATTAACTTCATTTGCGAAGTCATCATCCGTGGGCGTTTTGGTCGTATTGGGACTCATGTTTCTCAGTGTTGGTGGCTCCCTGGCACTTGGAGAATGGTTGGAAAGCTACCCACTGGCCTTTACCCTTACGGGTGTTTTTTATTTCCTGGCCGGTATTGTGGCCTATCTGTTGCGAAGTCGGATTGACCGATGGGTATTAGAGTCTTTTTCCGATATGTACTGGAACAAATAAGCAATGAAATGAAAACCAAATTTTCCTCTTTTGAAGAGATTGACGTACAGCTTGAGATTTTAAGGACCCAACGCCAGCTGAGCCTTTACCGCCTTAAAAGTCAATTGGAAAAGGGTCCGATGGAAATCGTTCGCTCCGGGATCAGGCATGCCGTCTTGCCATCCCTGAAGAATCTGGTCATTGACTGGTCTTTGGACAGGCTTCGCAGACTGCGCAGGACGCTGCGCCCCGAATTACCCCCGGCCGCTTAGCCAAAGTTTGCGATGGCCCGGAGCTGGGTGGGATCGGCGATGAGTATCCTTCGCGCCTTTCCAATTCGAATAACCCCTTTGTCTTTTAAATCTGAAAGCGCCCTGATGACTGTTTCCGTTGCGGTCCCCACCATTCCCGCCAAGTCTTCCCTGGCGATATCGATGCCTTCGTGATTCGCATCCTGAATCAGCCCGGCTCGTTGCAATTTAATCAGCATAAGGGCCAACCTCTGGCGAACAGGCGAATAGGCAAGGTTGACCAGTTGTTCCTGAGCGTCGATCAGGTCTGTTGAAATAAGCGCTATGAATTTTTTTGATACCTCTTTGTTTTCCTCCAAAAGGTGTATAAAGTCTGATTTTGGTATGCGGTAGATTTCCGAATCCTCCAGAATCAGGGCGGACTCAAGATAGGTGCTTCTTGGATTGAGGAGGGATAAAGCCCCTACAAAATTGCCTTCCTGGCTAATTCCGGTGATCAATTCCTTGCCACCCTCTGTAGATTTAAAGGTCTTTACAAGACCCTTTTTGATATAGTAAAGAAAATTTGCCCCATTCCCTTCCGTAAACAGGAGTTCTTTATGCGCATAGTTTTTGGAAAAGTACTTCCGTTCGATGTAATCCAGGTTTAAGAAGGCTGCGGCCTCCTCCAGGAAAGCGTGCAAACCGCTGATATCCCGGCTGAATTCTTTATGCAGAAAATCGTGTCGTTTGAGTCTGGACCGAATTGCCTCCAGAAGTTCGTGTTCTTCGAAAGGCTTGGTCAGATAATCATCAGCTCCGAGGTTCATCCCTTTTCGGATATCGGTTTTATCCGCTTTGGCGCTGAGGAAAATAAATGGGATCCCCGCTGTTTTGGAATCCCCCTGAAGCGCTTCCAGAACCTGGTACCCATCTATCCCGGGCATCATTATGTCGCAGATGATGAGATCCGGAGAAAAGTGTTTTGCTTTTTCTATGCCGGAGGCACCATCTGCACTAGTCTGCACGGTGTAATGAGATAATTCCAGAAGGTCCGCGGTATTCTCGCGCACGTCTTCATTATCTTCAATGATCAGGATCTTTCTCATGTCAGCTCGGTTTAAATTTTATGGGCAGACTCAGGGTAAATGTACTCCCCTTATTCAGTGCACTTTTAAAACGAATAGTCCCGCCCATGAGTTCTGTATATAATTTAACCAGATGTAATCCCAGCCCGGTTCCCGGTATATTTATGGCATTCCTCGCGCGAAAGAAACGATTGAATAACTGATCGTGTTCTTCTTTTGGGATTCCCATTCCACTGTCCTGGACTGCAATGGTAAAATCGGATCCCTTCTTCACGATCTTGATTAAAATACCGCTTTTTTCAGGAGCGTATTTTATGGCATTAGACAAAAGGTTTACGAGGATTTGCCTGAGCAGTTTAGGATCCTGATATACCTCAAGGGTCGAAATGTCAAAGGCCTCTTCAAAGTGCTGGCCAACTTTTAAATTACTTTCTAATTCTTCAAGAACAGACCGGATTAAGTTCAGCGCATCAAAGGTTTCGGGCTGGGCTTCCATCGTTCCTTCTTCCAGGGAACTCAGAGAGAGGAAATCGTCAAGGATGACCACTAAGTTCCGCACGTTGTTTTTGATCTGCCTGAGGTACCGCAAACGCTTATCCTCCATGCCGGGGGTATTCTGCTTTCCGATCAGGATTGCAGAAGAGTGGATCGCACTAAGAGGGGTGCGGAACTCATGGGACGCCATGGAGATAAACCGGGATTTAAGATCATTGAGTTCCTGTTCAATCCGCAGGGCTCGCATAAGGTCTTCTTCGTACCTCTTTTGCTCCGTCACATTGGTGAACACCAGCAGAGCCCATCGGGGAGTATTCTTTGCGTAGAGTGGCATGGAATTCACCGTATAGGAATTCTCTTTAATGTTTATTTCAAAGGAGAGGTGTTTTCCCTTAAGTGTGAGGTTTACTTTTTCTTCGATGTCCTGAAGCGCTCCCTTGGAGAGGGCCGGGGTTTTCCGTATGGTTTTACCCGTAAATTCCCAGTCCTTTAAATCCATACGACTGAGTTCTTCCCCTTCCAGATGAACATACTCACCCTTGGTATTAAAAACCATGATTACCCCTTTTGGGAAGTTCCTGGCAATGGCGGCAAATAATTCCTGATTGGCCTGCGCGCGTTCTTCAGCTTCCCGGGTTGTATTTATTTGGGTTTGAAGGGAGACGTTACTTTCCATGAGCTTCTGGAGCGTAGACTCTACTTCCCGGGTACGTATGGCGACATCTTTTTCAAGATTCTTGGCGTATTTTTCGAGCTTAATATTGCTTTCCTCCAGATGGATTCGGGCCAGGTGACGCTCAATGGCAAGTCCGATAAGTTGGGTGGCGTCTGAGATGATTCCTTTTTCTTCCGTATCAATTCCAAAGGGTTTTCGGCCATAGAATGTGCAGGTGCCAAGTACCTTTTTATCCGAGGAAAGAACAGGGAAGGACCAGCTACTTTTAATTCCAGCCTCCTTAATCGTTTTGAGGAATTTACTCGAAGACTCATTGGTTTTGAGATTCCGGAGCAGGGCAGGTTTACGGGTGATTACGGCCAGGGCGCACGGGCAAACCGGATCTTCTTTTAAGGCTACTTTTCTGAGTTTTTGTGTAAGGACCTTGGGAAGTCCAACTTCAGAAAGGGTTTCAAGCTCTTCACGCTCCGCTTTCCACAATGCGATCTGTAACCCGAAATCCGGAAAATGCAACCTGAGAAAGGAGGTGACCATCCCCGCTATTTTACCCAGGGGTTTGTCCTGTGTTATGGCTTCCAATATTTTCCGGGAATGGTCTTTGCGCTCAACCTCGATAACCCTTTTGCTAATGTCGTTTTGCACTCCGATAAAGTGGGTGAGTCGCCCGGCCTCATCGCGAATCGGCGTAATGGCGAGTTCATTCCAGAATAGCGAACCATCCTTTCGGTAATTTCTCAATACCACCCTGCAGGATGTTCCCTTATCCAGAGCTTCACGGATTAGGGCGACTTTTTCCGGATCCGTTGCCGGCCCTTGCAGGAAGCGGCAATTTTTGCCGAGGGCCTCCGCTTCAGGGTATTGGGTAATATTGATAAAGGCTTCGTTGCAATAAATGATCGGAATGTCCGGCAGGAGCGCATCAGCAATTATTATCCCATTGCCTGCAGCTTCAAGGGCCCTGTTTCGGAGGTTCAGGACTTGTTGTGTAGCCTTGGTCTGGGTTACATTGCGGGCGACTGCAAGGACCTTTTGATCATCCATGCACACAAAACGCATTTCATAGGAAAGCAGGCCCTGCTCTGTGTTAAAATTGAATTCCAGTACTTTGGACAGTCCTGTCTGACAGGATTCTTGTATGGTCTTAAGCATTTCCTCACCCTGGCTTCCGGGAAATACATCCGTGACCAGCTTGCCTTTAATGCGGTCCTCCTTAAAGCAATGAGGAGAGTGGATGGACTCTTTTACCCTGAGGATGGTGCCACGGTTGTCGTGAAGAAGAATAACATCCGGAATAGCTTCCAGGATCGCGCGGTTCCGGGCCTCACTCTCGCGAAGTTGATCTTCTGCCCGTTTTTGTTCTGTGATGTCTACCCCGGAACAAATCAGGCCCGTGGGATTTCCTGCGGGATTTTTTAAAAGTGCATTCTGCCATCGGATCAGTCGTGTTTCACCAGATTGAGAAGTGACCGGACTTTCAAAATAATCGGATAGTGCCCTTCCGACCCTGAAAGTTCGCTCAAAGAGGATTTTAAGCCTTTTTTGTTCGGATTCCCCGCTTATAAAAGGCAGCCACTTCTGGTTCAAAACAGATTCCATAGGGTATCCAAGCACTTCACACGCTTTGCGGTTTACAAGTGCAATGCTGAAGTCGGGTCTCAGTACGATAAACATGGAACCGGCTGAGTCGAGGTAGTTCCTCAAAACGCTCTTCTCCTTAAGAAGATCCATTTCATTGCGCGCACTGCTGGTGAGGTTTCTTATCATCGCAACCATCCGTTGATCGTTCAGCGGGAACAGGCTGATCTCGAAATGCATTCGCGGGTTCCCCCTGGTTGAAAAGTCCAGTTGGGCGGGTTCCTGTTTCTCAATGACCCCCTCAATGGCCCGAAGGAGTTCTATGCTGATATGCCCGGGCAGGTATTCTGTAATATTACAGCCATAGGGATCTTGATCTGTTGAGAGAAATGTATCCAGATGCGTTTGGGGAAAGCCGATGATGGAGCCCTTCATACCCAGAAGAAACATTGCCTCGGCCCTGTTGCCTTGTAAGGCTTCCAATAGTCCGGTATTCGGTGCTGTTTTCTTCATGATCAGATCAATTTCAGATATGGCCTGCCTGAGCGCCACCCCTCGATTCAGAAAGCCCAAATGATCCATCAGGGCATTATCCTGGTTGACTGTACGGATAGCGCCATAGGAGGTTCAGATGACCTCTAACTATAAAGGTAGGACCGTATTGAGAAGATTTATATGACAATGGTCATACAGGTCACGCTTCTAACTATATTTGAATTCAATTTAAGGCACATGAAAATAGCCCTAACCCTGTCAGGAGGCGGATATCGTGGAATTGCACATGTCGGTGTTCTCAAAGCGCTAGAAGAGGCTGGAATTAAGCCCGAAGCGATCTCCGGGACCAGTGCCGGAGCTGTGGTTGGAGCACTATATGCAAACGGCATGTCCACCGGGGATATGCTCAATTTTTTTAAGAGCATTCAACTGTTCAGTATTGGAAATTTAGCCTTCGGAAAACCGGGATGGGTAGATCCGGATAGTTTTTATGATCGTTTTCGTAAAATATTTCCAGCTGACGATTTCGCCGCCTTAAAAATCCCGCTTCAGGTTACCGCAACGGATATCCTGAATGGGGAATTAAAAATATTCAGTGAAGGCCCGCTGATCAAGGCGCTTTTGGCCTCTGCTGCATTCCCGGGATTTTTTGCTCCCGTCGAGGTAGGGAAGGGGTACTACGTAGACGGCGGGGTGCTCAATAACTTTCCGGTAGACCTACTACGGGAGGAGGCTGAATTCCTGATTGGGGTTTATGTCACCCCCTTCGGGCCTACGGAAAAATCCAAAATACGACACTCCATTTCCGTTCTGGATCGCGTCCTGAAAATTAAATCGGCTACGGATTCCATTCGAAAGTTTGATATGTGCGATATGCTGGTTTACCCTAAAGAACTGGGTCGTTTCAGCACTTTTCTTGAAAATGATCTGGATACGATATTCGAGCTCGGATATCAGGAAGCCAAAAAGAGTATTGAAGAGGCTTCAGGCAGTCTTCCTGTATCATAAAATATAAAACATCCCTGCACCGCGCACTTATGGACAATTTGCAGCACAGGGATAGGTAAATTGAAAGGCTTTTTCAGCCAACTTCAATCACCTTTGCAGCCTTTTTCTGAGGTATTTCCTTCTTGTTCAATCTGAAATTAAGGATTCCATCATTGTATTTAGCCTCGATGTCTTCTTCCCGGACAGATTCCGGCAGTTGGAGAGACCGAGTAAAGGACGAATAGTTGAATTCCCGACGGGTGTAATCTTCAGATTTATCTTCTTCAGTTACTTCTTTTTCCGCAGCGATATTCAGGCATCCGTTTTCAATGGTGATCGTAAAGTCTGTTTTTGCAAATCCGGGTGCAGCGAGTTCGATTTCAAAATGGTCTTTGGTTTCCCTGATATTCAATGCGGGTTCCACGGTTTTTCCATTCCAGAAATCGGCGTTCATCAGGCCGGATTTCCACATACGCTCGTCAAAAAAATTATCGAGGTTGAAAAAGTCCTCAGATAAAAGTTTTCCAGGGTGTCTCTTTTTAAATTTCATCAGTTCCATAACTTCTAATTTTAAGGTTAAACTTCTAATTGTGGTATATCAAACCCAAATTAGGAAGGAGGTTTGTTTTTTGAAATGATCCAGATCAGCAGGCCGACTTTTGGGAAAACAAAATTGTTCCAAAGATTTCTCTCTCACCGTTTTTCCACTCCCGTATTTTTTACGAAATTGCGCCATCTTAGAAGGGATATTAGCTCAGTTGGTTTAGAGCGCTGCCTTGACAGGGCAGAGGTCACCGGTTCGAATCCAGTATATCCCACATCACTCAGAAAACCCACGTCCACAGGACGAGGGTTTTTCCATTTCGGACCGCTGCGAGTTTACTCGTTAGCGAGGACGAATTGGAAAAAAACAACAGGCCCGTAAGGGGCTGCGGGTTTTAGTTTTCTATTTGCAGGTATGGGATGTATCTGGATCACAGCGTTAGCTGTAATACATCGGGCACTCGGCCCTATTAGCAGAGTTGGAATATCCGGATGGTAGCGGCTTTGGTTGCCAAAACTTAGAAATGCGAAACGATATTTTACAAGTGATCCTGCAATCGCTCCAGCGCCATACCCCTCGAGGCTTTTATCAATACCGTTGCCGGACCTGAAATTGGATGCGATTTAAGATAATCAGCCAATTCTTCAAAAGACTCGAATTGATGGGCATCGGTGGTAGTTCTGGAAAAGGCCTTCCCGACCAGTATGAGGGATTCCAGATCCAAAGAGGAAGCCAAATCTGCTATTGACTGATGCTCAATTGCCGCGTCTTCACCCAATTCAAACATATCTCCCAAAATGGCAATCTTTTTTGTTTGCTCAAGACCGGACAGATGTTTCAGAGCCGCAGCCATGCTGCTGGGGTTGGCGTTGTAGGCGTCCAGCAAAACCTGGAGTTTTCCCACCTCCAGGAGTTGGGAACGATTATTTTCGGGCACATAAGATTCAATACCCATGCGTATCTCCGGGAACGGGACGTTAAAATAGTTGCCGATAAGTACGGCAATCGCACAATTGCTGAAATTATAGGCCCCGCTAAGCGATGTTTCAATCAAGTTGCCATCGACCTTGAGTTTTACATAAGGGTCTGCCCCGAGATCTTTAATGATGGTATGGGCCGGGTCCGTCGTGCTGAAACCTATTGTTTTGTCATATCCCTGAAGCTTCTCCCGCTGAATGGGATCATCTGCATTGAAAAAGATCGTTTTCCCTGTAGCCCGGAGGTAATCGTACATTTCGCTCTTCCCTTTGATGACGCCCTCTATCCCTCCGAATCCTTCCAGGTGAGCTTTCCCATAGTTTGTAATATATCCGAAGTCGGGTTCTGCCAGCTCGCATAAAAAAGCAATTTCCCGCTGGTGGTTGGCCCCCATTTCCACAATCATCATCTCGGTTTGCTTTTGCAGTCCCAAAAGGGTAAGCGCAACCCCGATATGGTTGTTGAGGTTTCCTTGGGTTGCCTGGGTGCGATAAGAGCGTTCCAAAACACTCAGAATAAGTTCTTTTGTAGTGGTTTTGCCATTGCTCCCCGTAAGTGCAATTACGGTAGCCTGGCACTGTCGCCGGTGATGCCTGGCCAATTTCTGTAAGCAGCTGAGGGCATCAGGTACCAAAAGGGTTTTGGGCCCGCTGACGTATTCCGCTTCGTCTACTATAGCAAATGCAGCCCCTTTTTCCAGGGCTTCATCCGCATAGGTATTTCCGTTGAAGTTAGGCCCTTTCAGGGCAAAAAATAAACTATCCGGGACGATATTCCTACTGTCGGTACTGATCCTCGGATGGTTGCAAAAACGCGTGTAAATTTCTTCCAGGCTCATGCCGTAAATATAAAAAGCCCTGACCGAAAAGTCAGGGCTTTTTTTTAGCTTCCAGGGAGAATCTTAACCTTTAACTTTCTTCCCTCGGATCGTCTTGTTTTTTCCTTTGGATTTGCTTCCCACTCTGGACATCGCACATCGGAAGCCGATATAGTCGGTGGCCATATATTGTGGCATGTATCTCCTTTGAGCAGGATCTAACCAGTACGCGCGATCTCTCCATGATCCTCCTTTGTACACCCGCACTTCATCATTGATAAGTGATGTTCTGTAGTTACTCTTGTCGTATTCCCGGACAAGTTTTCCTTCCTCATCACGCTCAACCTTATGTATGGGTGAATTGTACATTTGTTTGTCGGACTCTTCGCCTTCTTCATCACTGAAGCGATCAAAGAATCTGGAAGATCCCGGATCTCCGTCCCGGTATCCGCGGTTATCACTTTTTGAGAAGTTTGTTCTCAGATAGGTGTCTTCTTCATCAACTGCGACCATTTTAACTTCTCCCGGAAGGTTGACAGCCACGATTTTTCCGTTGGGAAGCGTATCGTATACGATTTCACCTTCCGGCAGGACCATTACTTTACCATCTTCTCCAATGGCTTTTTTCATAAAGATGTTACCCCTGTAGTAGTTGAAGTCACTGATTTCATCATCTACTATTGGACGATACACATCAGCTACCCATTCAGCAACGTTTCCGGCCATGTCGTACAATCCAAGATCGTTGGGCTTATAGGACATTACAGGAGCAGTAATATCAGCTCCGTCATCGGACCATCCGGCAATTCCGCCGTAATCCCCTTTACCTTGCTTGAAGTTGGCAAGCTGATCACCTCTACCGACCCTCTGGCCGTTACGGGTATAGTCGCCTTCCCATGGATATTTCTTTCTTCCGCGGTAATTGTTGTATTCACGGGTCCCCACAAGGGCAGCCGCTGCATACTCCCATTCTGTTTCTGTAGGGAGACGATAGGCCGGCATCAGGATACCGCTACTTCTTTTTGCAAACGAAGGCACCGAATCCTTAACGTTCTTACCCATCAGGGTATCTATCTGTCCACCATAAACGGACTTGGGGGCGTTCAGATAAGTTTCCGTACTGAAATTTCCTTCAATTTCACCGTTCATCGCCCGGTATTTAACATCTTCCGCCAAATAGCCTTCGCGTTCCAGCATGGCTTCATTTACCCTGTCCGTACGCCATTCGGCAAATTGGGTAGCCTGGATCCAATTCACACCAACGACCGGATACTCTGCATAAGCGGGATGCCGCAGGTAGTTATTGGTCATGGTTTCATTATATCCCAGCCTGTTTCTCCATACCAGGGTATCCGGAAGTGCACCGACATAGATATTGGTATACTTGGGATCTTCTGGTGGATAAACACTCTTGAGATAATCCAGGTACTCCAGATACATCACATTGGTCACCTCGGTCTCATCCATATAGAAGGACTGAACGTGCTGCGTTGTAGGGGTGTTGTTCCAGTCGTGCATAACATCGTCCTGAACTTTCCCCTTTGTGAAGGTACCTCCCTCAATGAAGACGAGTCCAGGGGCAGTTTCCTGCTCTTTGAAATCAGAATTATACTGAAATCCCCCTTCCTTATCGTTGATTTTCCATCCGGTGGCTCTAGAAATATCTTTGGACCCTGAAGACTTCTTGCAACTTTGCATGCTCAGGGATCCGACGACAATGGCTGCCAAAAGGAATGTGCTGGTACGTGTTTGTTTCATCTGTATTTCGAACTTAGGTTTCGGATCGGGCCTTTAGTGGCCTTAGGTCTAATTTTAAATGCTATTCGGCTAATTAAACGGGTAAAAGTTCAATATATTTTACATCTTTATCAAAATCTGTAATTGGCCTAAAACATTCAGTTTCCTGTCTTGTTTGCTTTGATAACGAGTAATTCGCAAATCTAGTATAAGGCCCCGGAGGTTTTTAAACCCGGTTGACGAGCCTGTAGAACAGATCATTGAATGTCGGTCATTTCCATGCCCCTATATATTAATAGGTATAAATTCGATTTCAAACTTCGTAAAAACCCCGAAGGTTTAGGTATGTTTGACATAAGAATATTAAAAAATTGCCGTTACCATAGAATACGCCGGCTTTTCACGTAGGTATAGACAGCTGGTTTACGCCCTTTTCAACAAGGGTTTCTTAGTTAAGAAGCACATTGTTATAATGAAAAAAATTTTGCTAGTAATTCTGATTGCCGCTTCATTAGAAGGGTTCGGTCAGCAAGAAAGAGTCATAACAACTGCAGTGCCATTCCTGAGAATTGCCGCAGATGCCAGATCCTCGGCTATTGGTGATATCGGAGTATCCTCATCGATTGATGGCTTTTCGCAACAATGGAATCCCGCTAAATTTGCCTTTGCAGAACGAAAAATGGGTATTGGAATTAGTTACACCCCCTACCTGGAGAGTCTGATTACGGATATCGCGCTGCTGAACGGAAGTTATTTTAATAAGATTAACGATCAAAGTGCTTTTGGGGTATCCATACGGTATTTCACTTTAGGTGAGATCGAATTGCGTAATTCCTTTGAGGAAATCGGTACCCTTGTCAAGCCTAACGAGTTGTCTATCGACGGATCGTATTCATTGAAATTAAGCGAGCAGTTTTCCATGGCGGTCGCAGGACGTTTTATAAGTTCTAACCTGGAAATCCCCCAATTGGGTAATGCCGTTCAGTCGGGAAAGACATTCGCGGTGGATATTGCCGGGTATTACTACGGACGAGAGCGGGCATACGATAATTTTGACGGAAGATGGGTTTGGGGATTCAATATCTCTAACCTCGGACCGAAAATCCAGTACGATGCAGGGGGTCAGGAAAACTTCATTCCTACGAACCTCGGCCTTGGCGGTGGGTTCGATTTTATTTTCGATATGGATAACGCTTTGTCCCTCAGGGGAGAGTTCAACAAACTGCTGGTGCCGACCCCCCAGGATTTCAACGGGAATGGTTTTCTGGATCAGGAGGATAATGCCATATACCAGGAGATCGGATGGTTCGAAGGAGTATTCAAATCCTTTACGGACGCCCCTGATGGCCTGAGCGAAGAATTAAAGGAGATTACCTGGGCACTCGGAGCAGAATACGTCTTTCGGGAGGCGTTTATGCTCCGAGCCGGGTATTTCAACGAGAGTGAAGAGAAGGGTTTTCGCAAGTTCTTCAGTATGGGTGCTGGGTTCCGGTATAACAATGCACAAATTGACCTTTCCTATCTGTTTTCAACGGCACAGGTAAGGAATCCTCTGGAGAACACTCTGAGATTTTCCCTGACCTTTTACCTGGGACAGGAGTACTACAACGACTAAACAACTCTATCGTTACCTATAGACCCGCGGGGAAACCCAGCGGGTTTTTTTATGCCCTTAGCGCTTCTTTTATTTATCGTGGGCAGTATCTTTAACTATGGAAAAACGACATTTTGGTTTTGAGGTTTGTGTATATAAGGACGAAATGGAGCTGTCCGCCGGGGATCGCGCTTTGTTGGCACGCGCCAGGGACGCAGCTTCGGGAGCCTATGCGCCCTACTCCGGATTCAGAGTTGGGGCTGCGCTTAGCCTTAAGTCGGGTGAAGTGATCATCGGGAATAACCAGGAAAATGCCTCATACCCCTCCGGTCTATGCGCCGAGCGCGTGGCCGTTTTTCAAAAAGGTGCGCGTTTTCCGGATGGTGTAATCGGGGTTTTGGCGGTGGTGGCAATGTCCCCGGGTCAGGGCTTGAAAGTGCCTGCCGCCCCTTGTGGAAACTGCAGGCAATCCCTCCTGGAATACGAGGTTCGTCAGGAAAAACCCATCCGTATTCTGCTCCAGGCAGATCATGGGCTGATTTACGAATGTCCCTCCGTAGCGGCCCTGCTTCCCCTGGGGTTCGATAAGACCTATCTCGACGCTTGAATTCTCCTCGATTTCAGGAGGCCCAGTCTTTGGGTTCCATTTTTTTTTCCGAATTGATTTAATGTGTATTTTTGCTCCTCCACGTCGGGAAAACAGGCACGCTGTCTCGGTTTTCTGACCTCAAATACGATAGAAAATTGCCTTCATGAAAAAAGTTACCAAAGAGGTATACCTGAACTGGTATGAGGAAATGTTGTTCTGGCGGAAGTTTGAAGACAAGCTGGCCGCGGTTTATATCCAACAGAAAGTAAGAGGATTCCTGCACCTCTATAACGGACAGGAGGCAGTGTTGGCCGGGTCACTCCATGCTATGGAACTCGGTAAGGACCGGATGATCACGGCCTACCGGAACCATGTGCAGCCCATAGGAATGGGGGAAGACCCCAAACGGGTAATGGCTGAACTCTACGGAAAGGTAACCGGAACCTCCAAAGGCATGGGAGGCTCAATGCATATTTTTTCCAAAGCCCATAATTTCTATGGGGGACATGGGATCGTAGGTGGACAGATTCCACTGGGGGCAGGTTTGGCCTTTGCCGATAAGTATTTTGAAAGGGATTCCGTAACCCTGTGCTATATGGGTGACGGGGCGGTTCGGCAGGGTAGCCTGCACGAGGCGTTTAACCTGGCAATGCTCTGGCAGTTACCCGTGGTATTTATCTGTGAGAACAATGGCTATGCCATGGGGACTTCCGTAGCGAGAACGGCCCATACTACGGATATCTGGAAACTCGGTCTTGGATATGAAATGCCTTGTGGCCCTGTAGATGGAATGAACCCAGTGGCTGTTGCTGAAGAGGTCAGTAAGGCTATTGAACGCGCCAGGAGTGGTGGCGGTCCTACTTTCCTTGAAGCCAAAACATATCGGTACCGGGGGCACTCCATGTCGGATGCCCAGCATTACCGAACCAAAGATGAGGTTGAGGAATACAAAAAAATCGACCCCATCACCCAGGTAAAAGATGTTATTCTGGAGAAGAAGTACGCAACGGAAGCAGAGTTGAAGGAAATTGACGCACGTGTAAAGGAGCGGGTAAAAGAGTGCGAGAAATTTGCCGAAGAATCTGATTTCCCACCCGTAGAGCAATTATACGATGTGGTGTACGAACAGGAGGACTATCCATTCCTGCAACATAAATTATAACAGAGAGTCAGATGGCTGAGATTATCACAATGCCCCGATTGAGCGATACCATGGAGGAAGGAACCGTGGCAAAATGGCTCAAAAATGTGGGAGATAAGGTTGAGGAAGGCGATATCCTTGCTGAAATAGAAACGGACAAGGCCACTATGGAATTTGAGTCGTTTCATGAAGGTACCCTGCTTCATATCGGAATTCAGGAAGGAGATGGGGCTCCGGTAGATGCCCTGCTCGCCATTATCGGGTCGGAAGGCGAGGATGTTTCAGCGCTTCTGGACGGAGCGGCTGCACCTGCAGCTGATCCTTCAGATAAGGCGGAAACCACATCCAAACCGACTCCCGACGATGCTAAAACAACAGCATCGCCGGCAGCTGAAGTCCCGGAAGGGGTGGAAATCATCACAATGCCCCGCCTGAGTGATACCATGGAAGAAGGTACGGTAGCCACATGGCTGAAAAAAGTAGGGGACACGGTCGAGGAAGGCGATATTCTGGCGGAAATCGAAACGGACAAGGCCACTATGGAGTTTGAGTCTTTCTATTCCGGAACCCTGCTCCATATTGGAATTCAGGAAGGAGAATCCGCACCGGTAGATGCCGTCCTTGCCGTAATCGGGCCTTCTGGAACAGATGTCTCAGCAGTATTGAATTCAACTGCGGGAACCCCGGAATCCGTCACGGATACCCCTGAGGCTTCAGGAGAAACTCAGACCGCAGTTTCTGAAACTCCCCAGGCACCCCAGAGTCCGGAATCACCACAGGGAGATCGAATTTTCGTTTCCCCCCTCGCGCGAAGGATTGCAGCTGAAAAAGGAATAGACCTCAACCAGGTTAAGGGATCTGGTGATGGAGGCCGGATTGTAAAACGTGATATCGAAAACTTCGTGCCCTCGGCTAAGCCCGAGGCAGCCGAGAAATCACAGGCGTCCGAACAAAAGGCTGCTCCTGTTACTACGTATGTTCCCGCTGGGGAAGAGGCCGTGGAAGAGGTTAAGAATTCTCAAATGCGCAAGGTGATTGCCAAACGCCTTAGCGAATCAAAATTCTCTGCTCCGCATTACTATCTCACCATCGAGGTGGATATGGAACAGGCAATGGCTTCCCGGGCCAGCATTAATGCACTGCCCGACACCAAGGTGTCTTTTAATGATATGGTGGTGAAAGCCTGTGCGATGGCGCTCAGAAAGCACCCACAGGTAAATACCTCATGGAGTGCAGATGCCATGAAGTACAATAAACACATCCATATTGGAGTGGCTGTTGCTGTAGATGAAGGCCTGGTCGTTCCCGTATTGAAATTCGCAGATCAGATGAGTCTTACTCAGATCGGGGCGAATGTAAAAGACCTTGCAGGAAGGGCACGCATCAAAAAAATAGCCCCGGCAGAAATGGAGGGAAGCACTTTTACGGTTTCTAATTTGGGGATGTTTGGTATCCTTGAGTTCACCTCAATCATCAACCAGCCCAATTCAGCAATTTTATCTGTTGGAGCTATTGTTGAAAAACCCGTGGTGCGCAATGGGGAAATAAAGGTAGGACATACGATGAAAGTTACATTGGCCTGTGATCATCGAACTGTGGACGGAGCAACAGGTTCCCAATTTCTGCAGACCCTTAGGGCATATCTGGAGCACCCGGTAACTATGCTTGCATAATACAGGAACAAAAACCTTCAGGATCTAACCTAAAAGAATGCCAACAACACCCATGTACCGGATTGCGATCCTGCTGTTCTCGGCTATCGTGCTCTATTCCTGTGGGAGTAAAGTTCCCAGTTCAAAGCAAATGAACAGTGTGGTTACCTATCTGGCCGGGAATGATCTCATGGGAAGGGATACAGGGTCTGAGGGAATTGAAAAAGCGGCCGTTTTTCTCGAAGATGCCCTGGCGGACTATGGTATTGATCCCCTTTTTGAGAGCTATCGGGATCGCCTGTCCAATTCAAAGACAGAAGCTTTCAACGTGGTGGGGGTTATCGAAGGTACAGACCCTGAATTGAAAAACGAATATATCCTTATCGGGGCGCACTATGACCATATCGGCGTGGTTCCCGCCAAGGATGGAGATGAAATTGCCAACGGGGCAAATGACAATGCCTCAGGAACTTCGACCGTACTGGAACTCGCAAGATATTTTGGCAAAAACAAAGCTACCAGGCGCAGTCTGATTTTTGCATTTTTCAGCGCTGAGGAAAAAGGTTTGTTGGGGTCTAAACACCTGGCGACGGCTTTAAAGGACTCGGGTGTGAACCTCTATGCCATGCTCAACTTTGAAATGACCGGAGTCCCTATGCAGGGAAAGGACTACCTGTTGTATCTAACCGGTTATGAGATGTCCAACCTGGCGCAGGTTGCTAATTCCTACGGGGGATCAGATTTGGTGGGGTATCTTCCCAGGGCAAAGGAGTACAATTTGTTCCAGCGATCGGATAATTATGCTTTCTGGGAAATTTACGGAGTCCCCTCCCATACATTTTCAACTTTTGATTTTGAGAATTACAACTTTTACCATCAACCGGGAGATGAGGCGGACCTTATGGATTACGGGCATATGGCTGAAATCGTCGGCCGGATAATTCCGGTTATAGAAGGGATGGGCAATAGCACAGATCAAGAGCTCAAACTCAACTAGAGATGTCCAAGATCATAATTACGGGTACCAGCAGGGGTATTGGTTTTGAAATGGTAAAGCAACTTGCCGCTGCCGGGCATCAGGTACTCGCTCTTTCCCGGAATGACGCCCCTGTTTTAAAATTAAACTTACCAGAGGTAACCACCTGGTGCTTTGACATCACAGATCCGGATCATATTAATAAAGCTGCTGAATGGGTTAAAACGGAATGGGGAACTGCAGACATCCTGATCCACAATGCCGGCATGCTTTTAAACCGTCCTTTCAGGGAATCGTCGGTTGCCGATTTCAGAGAGGTTTACGAGGTCAACGTCTTCGGGGTAGCTGAGCTTACCCGTGCGCTCTTGCCTTATATTGATACGGCAGGCCATGTGGTCACCATAAGTTCAATGGGCGGGGTTCAGGGAAGTGCGAAGTTCCCGGGCCTTGCGGCTTACAGTTCCAGCAAGGGGGCTGTGATTACCCTGGTGGAACTCTGGGCTGAAGAATTTAAGGACACTGGCCCTTCATTCAATGTCCTGGCCCTTGGTGCGGTACAAACCGAGATGCTGGAAGCCGCATTCCCCGGCTACCAGGCACCCCTGACGGCTTACCAGATGGCAGAATACATCACAGATTTTGCGCTCACAGGCCATGCCTATTACAATGGGAAAATACTTCCGGTGAGCAATTCTACTCCCTGAGATCTGCCGTTTTATAGAAGCGGTAAACACAGGGTTCAGTGCATGGGTAATACAGAAGCAGGAAGCCATCCTCAAGTACACCTTCAGCAAATAGATTTTCCTGGGTTGCACAAAGGAGTTCAAACCTTCTGGTACCGGTTTCCAGATATTTTCCCTTATTTTCTTCTCCCACGGGTCCATTGAGCCTGCATGGATCCCAGTTGGCGACTAAGGTGCCATTGGGGTGTAAGGTCAATTCCTCACCGGAATCCCTTGGCATAAAAATGCCACTTCCGTCCCCGGGATCGAAAAGGACATCTGAAAGCTGCCAGGTCCCATAAAGCGAATTCCCATCAAGGGGATCATTGGATTCGGTTTCGCAGGCGGTAAGCAGAACGAACAACGAAAGGATGCTCAGCAGACGATTCATTTCCAGTCTTTTTGAGAAAGATACGGCAAGTTTGGCATAGCCGTGGTCGAAGATGCCTGTTTTAGGCTAAACATGCCTGCATATTTTTCTATTTTTACAGCTATGGAAGAGGTGTTGGAACGCTATATTCCCGAAAGGGCCATCCATCCGTGTCTGGAGCTGATCAAATCCCATGAGATTCATCTTAAAATCGTCAATGAACGGGTTACACGTCATGGGGACTACCGAAGGCTGCCCGGGGGCGGTCATATGATTACGGTAAATGCGATGACCAACAAGTATCGATTCTTAATAACCCTAATACACGAATGTGCCCATCTGGTCGCCTTTGAAACCTTTGGCAGACGGATAAAACCACATGGTAAAGAATGGAAGCTCACCTTTCAGCAAATGATGCTCCCTTTCTTAAGGCCGGAAGTATTTCCGAATCAGCTATTGCCTTTACTCGCGCGTCATTTTAAAAACCCTAAGGCCAGCAGCAGCACAGATTCTGCCCTCTCAATAGCCTTGCGGGAATTCGACACGGCAACGCGGGATACCCAATATGTTTTTGAGTTACCGGAAGGCAGCACGTTCAGGCTCTACAACGGTCGAATTTTTCGCAAAGGGCCGAAGAAAATAAAACGGTACCAGTGTGTAGAAGTTGCAACGGGAAAATTGTATCTTTTTCAACCACAGGCGGAAGTGGAATGGTTAGCCAGGCCGTGACTTCCCTAATCGATGAAACAACTCGTATGAACGCGAATTACTATGCCATACTGATGGCCGGAGGAGTGGGGTCACGCTTTTGGCCCGTCAGCACAACGGAATATCCGAAACAGTTTCACGACATGTTAGGTGCAGGTGTTTCGCTTCTCCAAAAAACGTTTGGCCGGCTTTCGCAATTCATTCCTTCTGAGAATATATTGATCCTCACCAACGAACGGTATACCGGGTTGGTTATGAAGCAACTTCCGGAGGTCAAACCATCCCAGGTGGTTGCAGAACCTGCAATGCGCAATACCGCCCCCTGTATTCTTTACGCCGCATTAAAGATTCAGAAAATGAATCCGGATGCCCTGATGGTGGTGGCCCCAAGTGACCACTGGATTGAGGATGAGAAGGCCTTCGAAAAGGATGTCCTGAGCTGTTTTGAATTCTGCTTAAAATCTAAGGTGCTCTGTACGTTGGGAATTACGCCTGCTTTTCCGAACACGGGATTTGGATATATAGAATTTGACAAGGACAAAAAAGATGAGCCTGGATTGAAAAAGGTGAAGCAGTTTCGGGAAAAGCCGGATTACGAGACTGCTAAACAATTCCTCAGTCAGGGAAACTTCCTCTGGAATGCAGGAATATTTATGTGGAGCGCCTCAGCCATAATCGAGGCCTTCCAAACCTATCAACCGGAAACATATACGCTGTTTGAAAAGGGAATCGGCCTGTACAATACCTTAGAAGAGCAAAGATTTATAGAAGCAAATTATCCCAGGGCGGAGAATATTTCCATAGACTATGCTATTTTAGAACAGTCTGAAGCAGTTTACGTCTTGCCAGCCGGTTTTGATTGGAATGACCTGGGTACCTGGGGTTCCCTTTACGAGAAACTGCCCAAAGACGCCCTGGGGAATGCCGGGGTGGCGGAACGCGTTTTGACCGAGGATTGTGAGGGAACAATGGTACGCCTTCCCGAAGGGAAGGTGGGTGTGCTTGAAGGATTAAAAGATTTTATTGTGGTCGATAGTGAAAAGGCATTACTGATTCTTCCCAAAAGCAAAGAACAGGAAATCAAACAGTGGGTGTCCAAAGTCAAAGACACATTCGGACCAGATTTTATATAAACAGTATATGGAAACATCAGATAGGGAGGAGCTGAACCGACAGAAAGCGGAACGCGAAGAGAGTACTCGCGAATCCGAGGTAAAAGGGGAAGAAGTCAAAAAGGACTTTAAAGGCTTGCTGGGCAGCGTAAGGTCATTTATGAGCGACTTGCTGAACATTCGTAACAATACGGATCAGGAAGCTACCCGCGCAGCAATTGAACAGGACATTCCTTTTAAGGGGCACACTTCGTGGATTTTGGTTTGTTCAATTTTTATTGCTTCTGTAGGCCTCAATGCAAATTCTACGGCTGTTGTAATCGGAGCGATGTTAATTTCGCCCCTTATGGGACCTATACTGGGTGTCGGGATGTCTATAGCAACCAATGATATTGACACCCTGAGGCGGTCTTTGAAGAATTTTGCCGTAATGGTGGTATTGAGTGTCCTGACGGCTTACCTGTTCTTTAATTTCTTTCCGCTCAGGGACGAATCCTCTGAATTACTAGCGCGGACGGAGCCCGATATCAGGGATGTGCTGATCGCATTTTTCGGTGGTCTTGCCCTTGTAATCGCACGTGCACGTAAAGGAACCATCGCCAGTGTTATTTTTGGTGTGGCCATTGCCACAGCCCTTATGCCCCCTTTGTGTACCGTTGGGTTCGGGTTAGCCATTCGAAACTGGGAATACGCCTACGGGGCCCTGTATCTGTTTTTTATCAATGCCATTTTTATCGCCCTGGCGACCTTCCTGGTTCTAAAGTACCTGAGGTTCCCAATGGTGCGTTACGCCAATAGTAAAAGGAGGGCCATGATCGCGCGAATAGCTTCTGTGGTGGCCATCCTTGTGATGATTCCGGCCACATATGCTTTTTATCTCGAGTTTAAGGAATCGAGGTTCAGAAGCCAGGCCCAGCGCCTGGTGCAGGAGACCATAGCGGTTTATCAGTTTTCTGCAAATGGCCGTTTTATAGAAGAACTTACTGAATTTCACTACGACCGAAAAGGGGAAAATTTTATTGAGGTGGTTTGTATGGGTAATGAACAAATCCCTGCAACCATTATTAGTACCTGGAGGATGCAGATGAAGGATTATTCAGAACTGCGAGAGACAGAGTTGAGGGTAGTACAGGGTGGGCAATCGGATAGTGAGGATCGATTGCGCTATGTGAGTGAGTTATACGAGTCAAAAAAGGCTGAATTGTTCAATAAAGATGAGCGCATACGCCTGCTCGAAGAAGAACTTTCCCAAATGAGTAGTCTGGCCGAGGGGTTGCTGCCTTTTGATGAGATTTCGGCTGAAGCCCGGGTGAACTACGATGGGCTTGCGGGCCTTGAGTTTGCCTATACACTGCGGACGGATTTCAACAAAACGGATACTATCCCGGTTTTTGTGGCCCGGTGGAAGGAAAAAGTAAAGCGGAAGCAGAAGGAGGAAGAGTTGAATAAGCTCAGGGAATGGTTGCAAATCCGGTTAAAAAATGATCGGATACAGGTTCGTTAGCAGAGCCCTATGCGCGCTCCTCGAGATACATCTGCCTGACCTTCTTGAATAACTCAGAGGAATACACAAAGTTGCTCACGGCCTTGTTGTCCGTCTTAAAAATATCTTTGCTGCTTCCTTCCCACTCCTTGAGCCCATCCTTGAGGAAAACGATTTTTTCACCGATTTCCATCACCGAGTTCATGTCGTGTGTATTGACTACAGTCGTGATCTGGTATTCCTCGGTAATTTCCTGAATGAGGTTGTCAATGAGGATCGCTGTCTTGGGGTCCAATCCCGAATTGGGCTCATCGCAGAAGAGGTACTTGGGTTTCATCACAATAGCCCGGGCAATGGCGACACGTTTTTGCATCCCGCCTGAAATCTCGGCCGGGTATTTCGTATGAGCATCTACAAGGTTTACCCGTTTGAGGACAAAGTCCACCCGTTCCTGCATCTCCTCCTGGCTTTGTTTTGTAAACATCTCCAGGGGAAACATGACGTTTCCCTCCACGGTTTTAGAATCAAATAGGGCACTTCCCTGAAAAACCATCCCCATTTCCTGTCGGAGATCGCGTTTCTCCTCCAAACTGAACTCCGCATAATCCCTTCCTTCGTATCGGATTGAGCCACTGCTCGGGGTAATGAGCCCCAGCAGGCATTTCATAAACACGGTTTTACCCGATCCGCTTTGTCCAATGATCAGGTTGGTTTTTCCCTTTTCGAAGACCGTACTGATTCCTTTCAGGACTTCGGTGCCGTTAAAGGATTTTTTAAGATCGATTACCTCTATCATAACATCAACCGAGCATTAATTGGGTGAGTACATAATTCAGGATAATGATTACAACACTGGTCCAGACAAAAGATACCGTTGCTGCTTTCCCCACTTCAAGTGCGCCCCCTTTCATATAATACCCGTGATAAGAAGGTACCGTGGCAATTATAAAGGCAAATACGATGGATTTTATAAAGGAGTAGGTGACGTGAAAGGGAATAAAATCGAGTTGTAACCCTTCTACAAAGTCTGCACTGGAGCTAAAGCCGCCAAAGACGCCGGCGATCCAACCCCCAAAAATCCCCACGTACATGGCAATGGCGACGACAAAGGGATACAACATCATGGCCACAATTTTCGGAAAAACCAGGAAATTCAGCGAATTAACGCCCATGACCTCCAGCGCATCGATCTGTTCGGTCACCCGCATTGTACCAATGCTGGATGTGATATAGGATCCGACCTTCCCGGCCATAATGATGGAGGTAAAGGTCGGCGCAAATTCCAGTATAACAGACTGACGGGTGGCAAAACCGATGAGATTCCTGGGGATCAACGGGTTGCTGATATTCAGGGCGGTCTGAATCGCCACAACGCCTCCGATAAAAAAGGAGATAAAGATGATGATCCCCATTGACCCGTATATCAGTTCATCGATTTCCTTGAGAATGAGGGATCGCATGATCCTCCATTTTGTAGGTTTCTTGAAGACTTCCCGGACCATGATGGCATAACTGCCAATCGAAGAGAGGTAATTCATTTAATTGATTTAACCCTTATCCCGTAAAAATAACAATATTCACACTCATTTGACCCGACAGGCTTTTATCATCTTGTTTAATATGTATTTTTGGATGTAAATATCGATTTATGAGTCCGAAATTGAACTTCTTAAGAGGTGTGTTGACCGTCTTCTTTCTGGGCTGCTTCCTGGCTCTGCAATCCCAGGTGAGTATCCGGGAGCGTGAATCAACTTCAAACGAAAGTGTTTTTGAGGATCCACCACGTCTTGTCGTTGGGATCGTGGTAGATCAGATGCGCTATGACTACCTGACCCGATTCTGGCCGCACTATAAAAAAAATGGATTTAAGCGACTCGTGGAAGAAGGGTTTCTAAGCAGGAATCATCATTTTGGGTATGCCCCTACGAGTACAGGGCCGGGCCACGCCTCTGTGTATACGGGAACCACGCCCAGCGTTCATGGGATTATCGGGAATAGCTGGTATGACAAACAGGCGGATTCCGGGGTGTATTGTGTTGGGGATCCCAGCCAGAAATCCGTTGGAACAGCTAAGAGTTCCGGTCAGCATTCTCCCCATCGGATGACGGTCACTACCATTACAGATCAGCTTCGCCTGCATTACCATATGCGTTCTAAAGTGATCGCGGTAGCCATAAAGGACCGGGGTTCTGTCATTCCGGGGGGGCATACGGCGAATGCAGCCTACTGGTTTGAAGGGGGGGATACCGGGAATTGGATCAGCAGTTCATACTATATGGAAAATTTACCGGCCTGGGTACAGGAATTCAATGCTTCGGATGCGGCCGAGAATTACAAAAAAATATGGAAACTAAGCCATAAACCCGATACATATGTGGAAAGCGGGCCTGATAACGTCCCTTATGAAGGTCTTTTTCAGGGAGAGAAAGCTCCTGTTTTTCCACACGACCTGCCGGCACTTTGGGCGACCAACGGGATGTATGAGTTGATCAAAGCGACACCTTTTGGAAATAGCCTGACTACGGATTTTGCCCTTGAAGCTATAGAACAGGAAGACCTGGGGGCTGACGAGATTACAGACTTTCTTGCGATCAGTTTTTCGAGTACGGACTATGTCGGGCATAAATACGGGGTGAATTCGAAGGAAATTCAGGATACCTATATCCGCTTGGATGCCGATATTGAGCGTTTGCTAAAGGAATTGGATCGAAAGGTTGGCGAAGGAGCCTATGCCGTATTTCTCACCGCGGATCACGGGGTGGTGCCCGTTCCCGCCTATCTCTCCGATTCAAGAATTCCTGCAGGATATTTGGACAAGGCAGCAATGAACAAACAATTGTCGGAGTTCCTGTCTTTCACCTACGGAACCAGCGATTTGGTCAAGTCATTTTCGAACAACCAACTCTTCCTGGATCACAACTTGATGCGCAACCTGGAACTTGAGCCGGAACGGGTCCGGGAACGCCTGGCAGAGGAATTGCTGAGGTATGACGGTGTCTTCAGAGTTTATACCGCCGGGCAAATGCGGAGTGCAGAATATACAGAGGGGATTCCCGCCATCCTCCAAAACGGATTCAACCAGAAGCGTTCCGGGGATGTGATTCTCGTCCCCATGCCAGCCCATACCGATTATTCCAAAACCGGTACAACTCATGGTTCCCCATTCATTTACGATACACATGTCCCCCTTATTTTCTATGGGAAAGGGTTCAGAAAGGGCAGTATTACACGGCCGACCTATATCCGTGATATTGCACCCACCCTGGCGGTTATGCTTGGAATCGCATTTCCAAACGGATCCACGGGAACCCCAATTGAGGAGGTATTAAAATAGGCGGCTGAAGATCTGTTTCCATCTGTAGTTTCGGGCAAACCGGCCCTCCTCCTGACTGAGCATTCTGGGAGCCCTTTGTTTGAATTCCTGGAGGTATGCCTTCATGGCGTGCCAGGGCAGGGAGGCTTTTCGCCTTTTGATCCCCATTTTTGATGCGGCGATAAGACTGAGGAGCCATCCTTGATTCAGATGGTATAGAGCTTTGCCCTGAAAACGGGCATTTTGGGCGGAGTACCCGGTGCCTGTAGGACGAAGATGCTTTACCTTCAATTCAGGCAATGTCACAACTTCAAATCCCCGATATCTGGCGAGCAGGACATCTGCCGAATCCCAGCCAATATAAGGTCGGAGCCCTCCAATGGCCTCAAAACAAGCCCTGGAATAAAGTTTAATCGGACCCCTCACATGATCCGTATTTGCAATGGCTTCATAAACCCAGCCTCCCTGTTTTTGAACATACAGTAACCCCGAACAAACCCCAACTTTTGGGCTTTTCATCAGTGTATTGAGAAGGACTTCAAAATAGGTCGGCGGTAAAATGATATCGGCGTCGAATTTGCCGATAAAATCAAAGGAATCCCAGTCTTCTCCCAGACCGGAAGTAAAGGCGCCGATTACCTTCGCTCCGGGGATATGGGCTTCGGAAGAGGTTCGCCTGATGAGTTTTATCCAGGGATATGCCCTTGCAAATTCTGCAATCAGGGAAGCGGTATTATCAGTGCTATTGTCATCGACGATGCGAAGTTCATCAGGTGTGCGGGTTTGTTGCACAAAGGATTCGAGGCAGGAAATAATATTTTCAGCCTCGTTATGGGCAGGCATTACGATGAGCAATCGGGTCGTTTCCTGCTTCATGATTTTGGGTTGTTATTTTTGATCTGACCCCGGGTTTTGTAAGCGCTCTGCATAGACGAGATAATACCTGGGCGTGAAGCGCCTTAGCAATGGCCTCAGTCCGAATTTACCCACGGGGTGTGCCCATTGCATGCTGTCTTTAATTTCCCAGCCTGCTTTTTGCAACAGCCAGTCAAATTGCCAGTCTTCGAATTCATGGTAATGGCGGTCCCAGGGATCTGTTTTCGACTGATAGGCGGAAGCAAACCAGAGTTTGAGTGGAATACTCGCCAGAATTTTATCGGAGGGAATCGCTCTGAGAACGTTGAAAGGTGCCACGAGGTGTTCCAGGATTTCAAAAGCCGTAACTACCGAGGCGTCTGTCTTTCCTATGGCATCCATTTCGATATCCAGGTCTTCACCTCCGGTGTTTTCAACCAGATATCCCTCCGCTTTCATAATTTCGGAAAACGGATTGGGAACACCCAAATCCAGTATTTTCTCCTCTGTGGAAATGTGTTTTTTAAGGAAATCCAGGGTGAGCCGATATCGCTTCTCAGGGTAGTGAGCGTACATTTTTTAGCATTTAAAAAGGCCTGTTTTCACAGGCCTTTGATTTAGTGTTCCATCTCTGCATATGCCTCAATAGGTTCACAGCTGCAGATGAGGTTTCGGTCGCCGTAAGCGTCATCAACCCTTCTGACTGCAGGCCAGAATTTGTTCTCTCCTATGTAGGATAGCGGGAAGGCTGCTTCTTTCCGGCTGTATGGGAATTCCCAGGAATCCGAAGTGACCATCTCCAGCGTATGCGGGGCATTTTTAAGAACGAGATTAGGGTTGTCCTCTGTAGAAGATTCGATCTCCTTCCGGATGGATAAGAGGGCATCACAGAAACGGTCCAGTTCTTCGAGATTCTCACTTTCGGTGGGTTCAATCATCATCGTACCTGCCACAGGAAAGGAAACTGTGGGGGCGTGGAAACCATAATCGATGAGCCTTTTGGCGATATCGGTTACCTCTATCCCCAGTTTCTTAAACGGACGACAATCGATAATCATTTCGTGTGCTGCCCGACCTTTTTCCCCTGAATAGAGAATGGGATATGCACCCTTGAGACGCGCTGCAATGTAGTTGGCATTGAGGATAGCGATTCGGGTGGCATTGGTCAATCCTTCATTCCCGAGCATTCTTATATAGCCATAAGAGATCAGGCAAACCAGTGCACTACCCCAAGGGGCTGCAGAAATGGCCGGGATGGCATTTTCACCACCGGTGCGGATCACCGGGTTTCCAGGCAGGAATTCCACGAGCTGGGGGGCCACACAGATCGGACCAACCCCCGGGCCACCACCCCCATGGGGAATGGCAAATGTTTTATGCAGGTTTAAATGACATACATCTGCCCCGATAGTAGCCGGATTGGTAAGCCCTACCTGGGCGTTCATATTCGCTCCGTCCATATACACCTGACCCCCGTGTTTATGGATCAGTTCCGTAATCTGCCGGATCGCCGATTCAAAAACACCATGGGTGGAAGGGTAGGTTACCATAAGAGCGGCGAGGTTCGCGCTATGCGCCTGCACTTTCTCTTCCAGATCCGAGAGGTCGATATTGCCTTTTTCGTCTGTCTTGGTTACGACTACCTTCATACCAGCCATAACGGCCGAGGCAGGGTTCGTTCCGTGAGCAGAAGCTGGAATGATACATATATCCCTGTGGCCTTCACCTCTCGACTCGTGATAGGCCCGTATAAGCATTAGGCCTGAGTATTCTCCCTGAGCTCCCGAATTTGGTTGCAGGGAGGTGGCTGCAAACCCGGTGATTTCAGTTAGTTCTTCTTCCAGTTTCCGAAGCATCCGATGGTATCCCGCGGCTTGTTCTACCGGAACAAAGGGATGTATATTGCTCCACTCAGGCATGCTGAGGGGCAACATCTCTGATGCCGCATTTAATTTCATGGTACAGGACCCAAGAGATATCATCGATTGGTTGAGGGCGAGGTCCTTTCGCTCCAATTTTTTCAGGTAGCGCATCAATTCAGTTTCCGAATGATAGCGATTAAAAACCTGCTGCTCCATAAATCCGGATTCCCGAATCAGACCTTCGGGCAAGGCCGTATTCTTGCTCCATTCCACAATGGGAACGGCCGCCGAATCTAAAGCCCTGGCAAAGACCCGCAGGATATCCATTACATCGGCCAGGCTTGTAGTTTCATTCAGGGAAATCAGGATTTCCTGGTCGTTTTTGTAGTAGAAATTGATGCCGGCTTCCTCGGCCAGTGCACGGACCTCCATTGCCGGAAACTCCAGGTGAAGTGTGTCGAAATACGCATCATTGCGCAAGCCAATTCCCAATGCGCTGAGGCCCTCCGCCAGAGTTATCGCAGCCTTGTGAATTCGGGTTGCAATGGCCTTCAGGCCTTCGGGACCATGATAGACCGCGTAGGCCCCCGCCATAACGGCGAGTAAAACCTGAGCCGTGCATATATTCGAAGTCGCTTTGTCTCTTTTGATGTGTTGTTCGCGGGTTTGTAAGGCCATCCTCATAGCGGGCTTCCCGTCCACATCCTTACTCATCCCGATTATCCGTCCCGGGATACTCCGCTTGTAATCTTCGCGGGTAGCGAAATAAGCAGCATGGGGACCCCCGTAACCCAGGGGTATTCCAAAGCGCTGGGTCGTACCCACTACGACATCTGCTCCCATTTCACCCGGAGGGCGAAGCAAGCAAAGGCTCATAAGGTCTGCCGCAACGGCTACTTTCATCTCCAGGCCGTGTGCCCGTTCTATAAATGCCCGATGATCCGTGATTGCACCGTCTGCTCCCGGATACTGGAGTATTGCTCCGAAAAAGGACTCATCCAGGTTGGCTTCCTCAGGATCACCAATGACCAACTCGATTTTCAGGGGTTCGGACCGGGTCTGCAACAAGGCCAGATTCTGTGGTAAAACGCCTTGATCTACAAAAAACTTCAGGCAGTTGTTTTTTTTCTGATTCCGGCTTCTCAGGTCGAATAACATGGTCATTGCCTCGGCTGCGGCGGTGCTCTCATCCAAAAGGGAGGCATTGGCCAATTCCATACCCGTCAGGTCACTGACCATTGTTTGAAAATTAATCAGGGCTTCCAGCCTGCCTTGCGCGATTTCAGCCTGGTATGGCGTGTAGGCCGTATACCATCCCGGGTTCTCAAGGATGTTCCTTTTTATCACCGAAGGTGTAATGCAGGCATGGTACCCAAGGCCGATATAGGTTTTATAAATCTGGTTTTCAGAAGCGAGTTCACGAATGTGCTCCAAAAATTCAAATTCGGTAAGGGGCGCATCCAAATTCATTGGGGACTTAAGGCGAATGTCATCCGGTACGGTTTCGTCTATAAGCGTGTCCAGGCTTTCCACTCCAATGGTGTCAAGCATTAAGGGAAGGTCACGGGTTCGAATGCCCAGATGACGGGAAGCAAACTGATCTGTTTTCATAGCAAAATGTCTAGCGCTTTTAGGATGCACAAAATTAACTATTATTCTCGGATTCTTCCTGCTTTTTCAAAGCTGCAAAACCCGAAACTTTTTAACGAATCCAAAGGCTTATTAACACTTTGGCTACCTTTGCGGAGTGGGGTTGCTCAGGATGGTTTTTAAGTGGTATATCAAAGCGAGTATTCACGTTTCGCTCTGCCTTCTTGGCATGGTCTGGTTTACCGGTCTCATTTTTGAGGTCGAAGTTTCCGGGGACTACATTCTCGCCCTTTTATTTGGAAGTATTGCCGGGTATAATATCATTAAATATGGCTTTGATCCCGGAACGACACGAATGTGGGCTTCAGGGGGCGGAAAAATCCTGATCTTTCTGAGTCTTCTGAGCCTTCTTCTGGCGGGCTACTTTTTTATTCATCTTGCCCTTCAGACCAGGGTTTTGTTGATCATTGCCGTATTGATAACTGCTTTGTACACCTTCCCTTTGCGACCCGGCGGGGTGAACCTGCGGAGTTATGGAATCTTGAAGGTTTTTCTTGTGGCCCTGGTGTGGACCATTCTCAGCGTTTGGGCCCCTTTATGGAGCAAAACGCATAATTTCAGCTGGGACATGGGCGTGGAGAGCCTTCAGCGCATGATCTGGGTTTTTCTGTTGATGATCCCCTTTGAAATTCGCGATATGCATGCGGATCCGCCCGAAATGCGGTCTATCCCGCAGCGATTTGGTCTTCGTAACACATATCGGATTACTTGGGTAGCGGCAACACTTTTTGCACTTGCCACCTTCTTCAAGGATGCTCCGGCAAAAGGGGAATTCGCCTGTAAGATTGCGATAGCCTTCCTGATGGCACTATCCATAGTCCGGGCTTCCGATAAACAACCTTCGTATTACGCTTCGTTCTGGGTGGAAGGTATTCCGCTGGCCGCCCTTGGATTGTTACTTCTTTTTCAGCTCTAGGATTTCGTGTCGCCTTCTTTTTTCAGGCGAATTTTGAGATCGTATTTTTCTTCCCGGGTAAGTGTTTTCACGGAAGCTTTTGAACAAAGTTCAGTGAGTTTCGCGTTGCGCCTGGAGAATTCAGTACAGGTCTTACAGATGAATAAATGCATCCGAAGCTGAAACTGCTCCCACAGTCCGGCCTCCCGATACTGGGTTTTACTACAGATTAACGCGGCCTTTTCACAAGATATCATCTCAGGGATTTTTAAACCATTGGGTATTCAGGCAATCCATTAGGGCAGTACGGGCCCTGTGTACCATAACCCATAAGTTAGACGGTGAAATATTCAATTCTTTACAAATGTCTTCTGTATTCCAGTTTTCAATCGTTTTCAGAGAGAAGACCTGAGCGTGCTTTTCAGGAATCTGGGATAAACATTCTTCTATGGCCATACCCAACTCCACATTCTCAATCTGGTCGTTTTCCCCAATGCTGAGCGGATCTGCGATTTGTCGCTCCGGGAGTTCTCCGTCTGACGTATAATCGTAGGCCAGCGGCACTTCAGACTTTGCTTTCAAGGTGTTGGATTTTCGATAGTAGTCGATAATCTTATGTTTGAGGATGGCAACCAGCCAGGTGCGTTCAGCAGCATCTCCTTTAAATCTCCCGGAAGCCTGCAAAGCGGCAACAAAGGTATCCTGGAGGATGTCTTTGGCGGCTTCTTCCGATCCAACCCGCGATATGGTGTAATTGAAGAGATAATCAGCGTATCGGTCTACCCAGCTTTCCGGATTTAGCTTTGTTTTTTTATCCTCTGAATCCACATCTGTAAAGTAAGGGATTTTTGAAGAATAGATTTATCTTTAGGGTCAATAGATACGTCGTCATGAAAAAGATCCTTTACCTCTTGATTTTTACTTTCCTGATTTTTTCCTGTGAACAAAAAAAACAAATGGACATCACTGAGTTTTCGGAGCAGGATCTCAGTGCCAGCGACCTGCTGATCGATGTGAGAACTCCGGGGGAGTTTTCAGAAGGGCATTTTGAAGATGCCGTAAATATCGATTGGATGTCAGAGGATTTTATCCGTTCCTGGGATACCATTCCAAAAAAGGGGAAGGTATACCTCTATTGCAAAAAAGGGGGTCGGAGTGCCATGGCTGCCCATGTTCTTGATTCGCTGGGTTACAACGTAGTTGATCTGACCGGGGGTTGGGATGCCCTCAGCGATACGCCAGAATAGGGCTGGCTCTGGAGCCTTTCTAAAGGTGTTTATGAAGAAGTGCCTACAAGACCTGCCCTTTTTAAGAGGGCCTCTGGATCAGGTTTTCGACCCCTGAACCTGATGTATAAATCCATGGGGTCTTCCGTGCCGCCTTTTGAAAGGATAAATTCCTTGAATTTATCTGCCACCTCCCGATTGAAGATCCCTTTTTCCGAGAAATACGAAAACGCATCTGCATCGAGGACTTCTGCCCATTTGTAGCTGTAGTATCCTGCAGAATAGCCCCCTTGAAAGATATGCGAAAAAGAGGTGCTCATACAGGTCTCTGGATGATCGGGAAAAAGCATGGTATCTCCAAACGCCTGATTTTCATAAGACTTAACGTCAGAAATTTCGCTGGGATCCGTTGCGTGCCAGGCCATATCCAGCATTCCAAAACTCAGCTGGCGTACGGTGGCAATGCCTTCCAGGAAATTGGAACTGGCCCGGATACGCGCTACGAGAAGTTCCGGAATCACTTCTCCGGTCTCATGGTGACGCGCAAAGAGGGAAAGGGCCTCCGGCTCATAGCACCAGTTCTCCATCACCTGACTGGGGAGTTCTACAAAATCCCAGTACACTGATGTTCCCGACAGACTGGGATAGGTGCTGTCCGCAAGCATGCCGTGCAGGGCATGCCCGAATTCGTGGAATAATGTGGTCACCTCGTTAAAGGTGAGCAGGGAAGGGGTGTTTTTTGTCGGACGGGTAAAATTGCACACTATTGAAATATGAGGTCTTTCATTTTTCTCATGTTTCCGGAATTGCGGTTTGTAGGAGGTCATCCAGGCCCCGGCTCTTTTTCCAGGCCGGGGGTGGAAGTCGGCATAAAAAATCGCCATGGGAGCTCCTGATTCATCGGTAACCCGGAATGCCTGTACTTCCTCGTGGTACGTCTCGATGTCCGTATCCTTTTTGAAGTAAAGTCCGAAGAGGTTTCCAGCGATTTCAAACATACCCTTTAACACGCTGTTTAACTCAAAGTAGGGTTTGAGCTCGGACTCGTCCAGGTCAAACTTTTCCTTTTTGAGTTTTTCGGAATAGAAAGCGCTATCCCATTTCTCAAGGCTTTTGATTTCATCCGTTTTACGGGCGTATTCGGTGAGTTCCTCCATTTCGCGCCTCGCGGCAGGAAGTGCTTTTTCGAGCAAATCGGCCAGAAACTTCTGTACTGCCAGAGGAGATTTCGCCATCCGTTCTTCCAGGACGAACTCCGCGTGATTTTCATACCCCAGCAACCGAGCCCGCTGTTGTCTCAGGGAGGCGATTTTAATAAGGACTTCCCGGTTATCCAGTTCATCTCCGTGAAATGCCCGGCTTCCGAAAGCAAGTGCCATTTTTTTTCGCAACCCCCTGTTCGTAGCATATTTCATAAAAGGCAGGTAGCTCGGATAGTCCAGTGTGAAAATCCAACCTTTTTTACCCTCAGATTCTGCGAGCATGCGCGCAGCCTCTTTCGCCGGTTCGGGAATACCGTCCAGATCTCCTGCGTCGGTAAGATGCAATTTGAACTTCTGGGTTTCCTCCAGTACGTGCTCTCCGAAAGTCAGTTTTAGTTTAGAGAGCGAATTGTCGATAGCCCGAAGCTCCTCTTTTTCGGGGGCGGATAGCAGGGCTCCATTACGCTGAAAATGTTTAAACTTTTTTGTGAGCAGCATCTGCTGTTCTGGGCTCAGAAGTTTGGCGTCCGTAGTTTCATGGACAGCCTGTACCCTTTTAAAGAGATTCTCATTCAGGGTGATGTCGTTGCTGAAAGCAGCCAGCATAGGGGAAATCTCCTGGGCTAACGCCTGGATTTCCGGGTTGGTTTCCGCGGAATTAAGATTAAAAAACACACTTGAAATCCGTTCTAAGGGATAGCCGGCATAGTCCAGGGCCTCTATCGTATTCTCAAATGTAGGAGGGGTTTCACTGTTCGAAATAGCATCAATCTCTTCCCGCGCCTGCTGCAAGGCTTTCTCAAATGCAGGTTTGAAGTGTTCGGTTTTCAGTTCTGCAAAAGGGGTGAGATCAAAAGGTTCCAGTAAAGGATTGCGCATGTTGGGCATGAATTATCGTAGAATACTTTGAATAAACGTGTCGTGCGGATAACGGTTGTGCCTTCAGGAATTGAAGCGGGATTGTACTTCCCGGGCTCCCTGGGTTACTTTATCCTGTAAGTTGCTTTTGTAGGCCTGTACCTTTTTGAGGATGTGTTCGTGCTGACTTCCCAGGATCTGGGCGGCGAGAATGCCTGCGTTTTTGGCTCCATTGAGCGCTACGGTAGCCACGGGAACACCTCCGGGCATTTGGAGAATCGACAACACGGAATCCCAGCCATCGATGGAATTACTGCTCTTTACAGGTACCCCGATAACGGGAAGGGGGGAATAGGCGGCGAGCATTCCGGGCAGATGGGCGGCGCCACCAGCACCCGCAATAATCACGGCGATACCTTCCTTGTGGGCTGATTTTCCAAAATCAGCCAGTTTGTCTGGTGTTCTGTGCGCAGAAACGATGTCCACGACGGTTTCTATATCAAATGATTTCAGGATGTCAATGGCCTCCTGCATGACGGGAAGATCACTGGTACTTCCCATTACCACGGCTACTTTATTCATGATATTTTGTGCTTTGATACAACTGCTATATTTTCTTTTACCAATTTGGCCCGGTCTCTGGCCATGTCGATATTCGGGTCCACTATGGTTACGTGCCCCATTTTCCGAAAAGGCCGAGTCTGTTTTTTACCGTAGATATGAGGGGTAACTCCGGGGAGCTTAAGAATGTCTTCCAACCCGCGATAATGTACCTGACCTTCAAATCCTTCTGCGCCCACAAGGTTCACCATGACTGCGGAAACCTTGCTGTCTGTTCTGCCAAGTGGCAGTCCGAGGATCGCCCTGAGGTGTTGCTCGAATTGGTTTGTATAACTCCCTTCAATGCTGTAATGACCGCTATTGTGTGGTCTTGGGGCAACTTCGTTTACCAGAATGGTGTCCTCCCTGGTACGAAACAGTTCCACGGCAAGTAAACCTACATGACCCAGCTTTTGAGAAACCATAAGCGCAACTTCCTGAGCCCTGAGCCCGACTTCTTCGGGTATTCTTGCGGGACATAGAACGTATTCCACCTGATTGGCTTCCGGGTGGAATTCCATTTCCACGACCGGATACGTCCGGGTTTCACCTTCGGAATTCCTTGCGACTACAACCGCAAGCTCGTTTTCAAACGGAATCAATTCCTCTGCAATACACTCCACATTGGCCAGGGAAGTGAGGTCTTCCCTGTTGCGGACTATTTTTACCCCCTGTCCATCATATCCAAACCGGGCGCTCTTCCAGACAAAAGGAAAGGTGATGCCTCCATTCTCAACACTGTCCTGAATTTCACTCGTGTATGCAAACCTGCTGAAACCGGCTGTTGGAATGCCTGAATCCCGGTAGAATAATTTTTGCCGCCCCTTATTCTGTATGGTTTTCAGAGTTTCTGAAGAGGGATATACCCGGACGCCCTTTTTCTCCAGGTCTTCCAGGGCCTCGACATTTACGTTTTCAATTTCTATGGTCAGCAGATCCAGATCCTTGGCAAAATCGAATACGGTTTGATAGTCCATCAGGTCCCCCTGGACAAATTCATTGCAGGCAAGTCTGGCCGGGGCCTCAGGAGAAGGGTCCAAAACCCGGGTTCGAATGTCCCATTTCCGCGTTTCGTAAAGCAGCATTTTACCAAGCTGCCCACCTCCCAGAATTCCTAGGGTAAAGTCGGTCGAAAAATATTCCATAATACGGTGCCATAAGGGTTCTTTGGAGTATGGCTTACGCAAAAATACGGCTAAATCTCAGAAAGCACAGGCCCCCGTCCAAAAAGAAAAATCAAAACACTATATTCGCACTTCAAGTGACTATGGAAAGATCGGTAAGCCTTTTAGGAAGGCGGTTTGAGCGCTTTTTACCTGAAGCTGAAATTCTTCAGGCCGTTCAGAATATAGCGGACCAAATTGCCAGGGATTACAAGGATGAGGTTCCTGTTTTTGTAGGGGTTCTGAACGGGGCCTTTATGTTCGTTTCCGATTTCCTGAAGTGTTATCCTTATCCTTGTGAGGTCACCTTTGTCAAATTGGGTTCTTACAAGGGGCTCACTTCAACCGGGATCGTGGAAACCCTGCTCGACCTTCCGGACCACGTGGATGGAAAACATGTAATTATCCTGGAGGACATTGTAGATACAGGGAGGACCCTGCAGGAGCTCGTCCATATGTTTTCCAATAAAAATGTAAAGGACTTTCGGATTGCAACGCTCTTTTACAAATCAGAGGTCTACAATGGAGAGTATCAGATCGATTATTTCGGGATGGAGATTCCGGATACCTTCATCGTCGGATACGGTTTGGATTACAAAGAACACGGTCGAAACCTCAGGGATGTCTATCACATAAATAAACCATTGATGATTAATTTAGTGCTATTTGGAAAACCCGGGGCTGGGAAAGGTACCCAGGCGGCTTTTCTTAAAGAGAAATACGGACTCATTCACATTTCCACAGGAGATGTATTCCGGTACAATATTAAAAACGATACACCTCTTGGAAAGCTTGCCAAGTCATATATCGATAAGGGCGATTTGGTGCCCGATGAGGTGACCATTAAGATGTTGCAGGACGAGGTGGAAAAGGCCAGTGATGCACCAGGCTTTATTTTTGACGGCTTTCCGCGAACTACAGCTCAGGCCGATGCCCTCGATCAGTTTCTCAGTTCGAGAGATATGCAGATCGACGCCACGATCGCTTTGGAAGCCGATGATGAAATCCTTATACAGCGCTTGCTGGAGCGTGGCAAGGTCAGCGGAAGGTCCGATGACCAGGACGAATCCAAAATCCGAAATCGCTTCGAGGAATACAATCAGAAGACAGCCCCCCTTAAATCTTTCTATCAGGACCAGGGGAAATTCCATAGTATCAATGGGGTAGGGGAGATCCATGAGATTATCGATCGCCTTGGACGGGTGATTGACGGACTCTGAATCCCTGAATAAAATTCAGTTTAAAGACAGATCATGACCGAAGGTAACTTTGTCGATTATGTCAAAATCCATATTTCTTCTGGAAATGGGGGAGCGGGTTCTACGCATCTCAGACGTGAGAAATTCGTGGCCAAAGGGGGACCGGATGGTGGAGACGGAGGTCGCGGAGGACATGTAATCATTCGCGGTGACAAAAACCTTTGGACCCTGCTGAATTTTAAATTCAAAAGGCATTTTAATGCTGGACACGGGGGTCATGGGGGTAAGCAGCGCAGCACCGGGGCCGATGGAGATGATGTGATCATAGATGTTCCCTTGGGCACCGTAGTACGCGATTCCGAATCCGGTAAAATCCTTTTTGAAATTACAGAGGACGGGCAGCAGGAGATTCCGGCCCGCGGTGGTTTGGGCGGACGTGGCAACTGGCACTTCAAAAGTTCCACGAACCAAACACCCCGATATGCCCAGCCTGGTTTGCCGGGGGTGGAGGCAAATGTCACCCTTGAACTTAAGCTCCTTGCAGACGTCGGTTTGGTGGGCTTTCCAAATGCAGGTAAATCTACCCTGCTTTCGGTCCTGACCTCGGCAAAACCCAAGATTGCCGATTATGAATTCACAACGTTAAAACCCAATTTGGGGATTGTCAAATATCGCGATTTCCGCAGCTTTGTAATCGCCGATATTCCCGGTATCATCGAAGGGGCTGCTGAAGGCAAAGGGCTTGGCCATTATTTCCTGAGGCATATCGAGCGCAATGCCGTATTGCTTTTTATGGTGCCTGCAGACAGCAAGGATGTCTCGAAGGAATACAATATCCTCCTGAACGAGTTACGCAAATACAATCCTGAACTCATGGATAAGGAACGACTGCTCGCCATTTCCAAATCCGATATGCTCGATCAGGAGCTCATAGACGAAATGAGTCTCGTGCTTAAGGAAGAACTTCCTGGGGTTACCCCGGTATTTATCTCTTCCGTTTCAGGTTTGGGAATGACCGGACTTAAAGACCGGCTCTGGGAAATGTTGAATACCAAATGATTTAATAGGAGCGGAGAAGTCCGCCATCCAGGGGTATCGCAGCCCCATTGAGATAAGCCGCTTTATCCGATGCCAGGAAGGCCGCCAGATACCCGTATTCTTCGGGCCGGCCGAGGCGCCTGGCAGGGACCTGCCCGATCAGTTTCGCCCTAACCTCCTCAGGTGAAACACCCATAGTTTCCGCTTTTTTATCGTTGAGCTGCTGCAGGCGTTCGGTGTTGAAATACCCCGTCAGTACTGAGTTAACGGTAATTCCAAAAGGCCCTACATCGCCGGCCAGGGTTTTTGCCCAGCTTACCAGTCCCGAACGGATACTGTTGGAGAGGGCCAGATAGTTTAAGGGTTCCCGAACTGAAACTGAAGCGATATTTATAATCCGCCCCCAGCCCTGTTTTTGCATATGGGGAAGGGCTTTTAATGTTGTAAATACAGCGGTCTTAAAAAGCAGGTCAAATGCCTGCTGATAGTCCTCAATCGTCATTTCCAGACTCGTGCCTGCCGGCGGTCCCTGGGTATTGTTAATGAGGATGTCCATGGGGTTTTCCTCCAGAAACCCTTCGATAAGTGTCTGGTACCCGGCCAGGTCGGTGTAGTCCGCCACCAAATACTGATGAACTCTTCCTGTACTTTGCTGAAGTTCATCGCTAAGTTCTTTCAAAAGGGTCTCACTCCGTGCTACCAATGTAACGCTGGCGCCACTGGCTGCCAACTGAAGGGCTATTGCCCTCCCAATACCCTTGCTGCTTCCTCCAACCAGGGCTTGCTTTCCTTCTAATGATACGTGCATTTTAAACGATTTTATCGGTATTCTTCCCGAACCGGGCTAAAAACATCCATAAGCCGGCACGCTTCCAGCGCCTTACCGCTATGGGGGACATTGGCTGGGATAAGGACGATGTCCCCAGGGGTGTATTCCCTGGTCACACCGTTCAGTGTAAATTCGAATCGTCCTTCGATAACATGCATGATCTGTTCATTTTTATGATGGTGTTCAGGTACTTCAGAACCTGAATCCACCTCCCAGAAAACCAGGCTCATTTCGGCCCCATGCACCAGTTTGCCCCGGAACCCGGGAATAATTTCCCGAGCGGGAATCGTATTGAGGGAATAATCCATAGGTGTAATTTTATCTGTAGTCTAAGGTACTGGAAACTTCTCAAATGGGAGACGCTGGTTTTGGGGTTTCAGGATGTGTATCTTTGACTTTATTTTTCATATGCGACTACATTTTATTGCGATCGGAGGAAGTGCGATGCACAACCTCGCCCTGGCACTTCACGATAAAGGCTACCAAATCACCGGGAGTGACGATGTTATTTTTGAACCGTCAAAATCCCGTCTGAACACTGCAGGTCTGTTGCCCGATTCTGAGGGCTGGTTTCCCGAAAAGATTCGCCCCGAGCTGGATGCTGTGATTCTGGGAATGCATGCCAAGGGAGATAACCCCGAATTGGCGCGGGCACGGGAATTAAATCTTCCGGTGTATTCCTACCCCGAATTCATCTATGAACAGGCAAAAGAAAAGACCCGGGTAGTTATTGGAGGAAGTCACGGAAAGACGACCATTACATCAATGATCCTCCATGTGATGAATTACTGGAATCGGGACGTGGATTTCATGGTTGGTGCACAACTCGAAGGTTTTGACCGGATGGTAAAGCTTACGGAAACCAACGATTTCATCGTCCTGGAAGGAGACGAATACCTTTCTTCTGCTTTGGATCCGAGACCAAAATTCCATCTCTACAGGCCGAATATCGCCCTTCTGAGTGGTATCGCCTGGGATCATATCAATGTCTTTAAGACTTTTGAGGCCTATACCGATCAATTCCAGATATTTCTGGACACCATTATCCCTGGAGGCAGCATTACGTATAATTCTGAGGATGAGGTACTTGAAAAAATGATTTCTGAATTGGATGCCCCAATCCGCAAATTTCCCTATAAAACACCCGAATACCGCCTTGCTGATGGGATAACGCTTCTGGAAACCCCGGAGGGGGAATTGCCATTGCAGGTATTTGGCCGCCATAACCTGAGCAATATGGCCGGAGCCAAATGGATATGTCAGCAAATGGGGGTGGACGAGATTGATTTTTATGAGGCTATGAGTAGTTTCAGGGGCGCCTCGAGGCGTCTGGAACTCCTCGCCCGGGGCGGAGGAAATTTTGTCTTTAAAGACTTCGCTCATGCACCGAGTAAAGTAAGCGCGGCCACGGCAGCGGTTCGGGAGCAATTTCCGGATCACAAACTTGTGGCCTGTCTGGAACTCCACACCTACAGTAGCCTGAACAGCGCCTTTATAACACAATACAGGGACAGTCTTAAGGGGGCAGATGAGGCCATCGTCTTTTATGTTCCGGAATCTCTGGCGGTCAAAGGCCTGGAGCCAATTGAGCCAGATGATATTAAAGAGGCATTTGGGCGGGATACACTTCAGGTCTTTACCCGGGCAAATCAATTGGAAGCACATTTAAACGCGGTTTCCCTGGATTCCACGGTCTTACTCTTGATGAGTAGCGGGAATTACGGAGGGCTGGATCTGGAAAAACTGCTTTCCCGAATCGGGTAACCCCGGTATTAAACCCCGAATTGCGAGAGGTGGTGGTCCAGATGTTTATACTGCATTTGTCCCCATTGTTGAGGGGTAAATGCCCCAAACAAGGGATGGGGATTCCATTCTTTTCGATCTTTCAGGGAGTGGAATTCCTTGACAAGATTTCTCAGTTCCGGCAATTCCGCATTGAGTTCTTTGGGCGATTCTGCTTTCGCAAGTGGGGAGGTTGGCAGGTTTTTACGCCAGGGTTTATCACTGTACATGCTTTTTTTGAATAGCAGTTTGATCAGGGGATTGGGTTTCTTCTTGGACAGCTTGTTTTTTATTCCTAATCTCAGTGGGACCTGGCAATGCCAAGCCATCTGGCCAACACTCATCTTACCCCACAAGGGGGTCATGCCTTCCTCAAGTTTATCTAGGCGGTCCAGGATTTGAGTATAGGCTGCGGTGTCAAAAAGGGATTCCATAATTTGGCGATTTCCAATAAAAATAAGGTTTCAGCAGTAGTCCCGCTGGAAAATTGCATGGAATTTTCGTATCTAAATGACATATGACGCCCAGAACAATGCCAAAATCGATTAAAAGCTGGAATGCTTCCGAACGGCCCAGAGAGCGTCTGCTTCAAAAAGGGGCGGTAAGTCTTTCCAATGCAGAACTGCTGGCCATCCTGTTGGGTTCCGGTTCAAAAAAGGAAGATGCGCTTTCTCTGGCAAGGCGCATTCTGGGAGTGGCAGCTGAGCCCCTGAAGGCAATAGGCCGAATGTCGGCTGAGCAGCTGATGACCTATAAAGGAATAGGTCCCGGGAAAGCCGTCACCCTTGTCGCAGCTCTGGAACTCGCACGAAGGTATACCCAGAATCCGGTGACAGCAACCCGGGTCATTCGGCAGAGCGGTGACGCTTTTGCGCAGTTAGAACCGCTTTTTTCGGATTTGGCACATGAAGAATTCTGGGTCCTGTATCTCAATAATGCGAACCGGGTCCAATTTCGCTTTCAGGTCAGCAAAGGAGGATTGACCAGTACCCTTGTGGATGTACGGATCATTCTCAGGAAAGCCCTTGAAATCGGCGCGGTGGGGCTTATTTTGGCGCATAACCATCCTTCCGGCAACCTGCTTCCGAGCAAGGCGGATATCAGTATTACCCGGAAGACAGAGAAGGCAGCTGCCCTTATGGATATCAAGCTCCTCGATCATTTAATTGTTCATGGCTCAGAATATTATAGTTTTGCGGATGAACAACGCTTATAACACATTTTGAGGTGCTGCTGATCTATACCCATAAAATTACACCCAGGGTTACCTATATAACCCGGCAAATATTTTCCCATATCCTCGGGGTGGAGATTGGGTATACCACACAGGTCGAGGACTTTATCAAGCATAAGGGACCGAAAATCACCTATACCCGTCAACCCCTTCAGAATGAGTTTTTTATTCAGAGTTCTGATTTGCTCTTTCAAAAAGGGATTGAAGAAATTGACATCCAATTGGAGGCCTGGGATGAGTTGCCCTGTTTCTTTTCCAGTGGTCCCAGGAGTACTATTCCATTCGATATCCTTGCGGCGTCTTTTTACCTGTTGAGCCGGTACGAAGAGTACCTGCCTCATGTGCGCGACCAGCATGGGCGTTTTCCACCCTCGGAAAGCCTGGCCTTTCAAAAGAATTTCCTGAGATTGCCTCTGGTCGATCTCTGGGCCAATAAGCTGCTCGAGAAGCTCAGGGAGCGTTTTCCTGAAATCCTAACGGATCGGAAGCCGTATCGATTCACCCCCATCATTGATGTGACCACTTCCCACTGTTATGCGCATCGGGGGGTTTTCCGGGGTATGGCCGGATTGCTTCTGGATGTATCCCGATTGAAATTAAAAAGAATCTGGGAACGACTCAGGGTATCGGTAAATCCAGCCCTTGACCCTTACGATAATTTTGACCGCCTCCTTGCCCTGGATCAGGAGTACGGAGCGCGTACCATGTTCTTTTTTCAGTTTGCGGAGTATTCCACGTACGATAAGAACGTTTCCCCCAACAACAACGCATTCAAATATCTGATTAAATCGGTGGCGGACTATTGCACCGTTTCTTTGGGTGTTTCTTATGCCGCAGCTGAGGAACCCGATACCTTGAGAGATGAGAAACGACGCTTGTCCGATGTTATTCACCGTCCCGTGAATTACGCCAGGATGCGCTACAATCGCGTTGAGGTTCCAAATACATACAGGAGCCTTGTGGATGCGGAGTTCAGCCGGGATTATTCCCTGGGCTACACCCACGAGATCGGTTTTAGAGCGAGTACCTGTTTCCCATTCTTTTTCTATGATATTTCATTGGAAGCCCAGCAACCCATAAAGATTTATCCCTTTGCTTTCCACGATTATGCCCTGACCCGGTATTCCTCTGTACAAGAGATCTTAAAAGATCTGGATACCTTATTCGAAAAGGTGAAATCTGTAAATGGACGGATGATCGCAGTTTTTTCAAATGAATTATTGGGAGGAGATCAGCCCATAGATTGGCTTAAGCTTTACGAAAAGGTTTTAAAACGATTTCATGCTTAAAAGACCCATTACGGATATATTTTTCGACCTGGACCATACGCTGTGGGATTTTGAAAGGAATTCGGCGCTTACGTACCAGCAGTTGTTTGAAGATTTTGAAGTCAAGGTCCCCCTTGAAGAATTTTTAGCGTTTTATGCCCCTTTGAACCTCGAGTTCTGGAAGGCATACCGGGAAGGAAGGATCAGCAAGGAAAAACTGCGGTATGAGCGCCTGAAAACCGTCTTTGACCGGATGGGGATCGGGGTATCCGATACGCAAATCAACCATCTGTCGCTGGCTTATATCGAGAATCTTTCAACCCATACCCACCTTATTCCCCATTGCCTGGAGACCCTTCAATACCTGAGTAAGACATATAAAATGCACATCATTACCAATGGTTTTGAAGAAGTACAGGCTCGTAAGCTTAAGAACAGCGGAATCCATCACTATTTTTCAGAGGTTATCGATGCCGACCGCGCGGGTGTAAAGAAACCCGATCCGCGAATCTTTAAAATGGCGGTTGAGGTAACCGGGATCAGACCGGAAACCGGTGTCATGATCGGGGATAATTTTGAAGCGGATATACAAGGGGCCCGGGCCGTGGGGTTACAGGCACTTCACTTTAATGTTCACGATGAACCCTCGCACGGGGTCTGCCCAATGATTTTCAATCTTCAGCAAATACGCATTTACTTATAGTATTTCTTTCATAATGCGGGGGCAAACCCACTCATCGGCTTTCAAAAGCCAGGTCTTTTCGTGGGGTATTGGGCAGGGAATTCGAACCGCATAGGCATCCTGCTACCCGGTTTTTCGCTTTACGGTTCGCGCTAAATGAACTATCTTCGACCCGTTAATGAAGGTACTTAGAGCATGTTAAAATTCTTTTGCACTATTGGTTTGATCGTTCTGTTTGCCCTTCCCGGGCAGGCTCAATTAGATGGATACAAATACATTGTTGTTCCCAAAAAGTTCGATGGGTTCAAAAATGAGAATCAATTCCGGACCAGTACACAGATCAAGCATCTCTTTACACAGAACGGGTTCACGGCTATATACGACGATCAGATTACCCCTGATCTGGCCGAAGATCCCTGTAAGGGCCTTCGCGTTTTACTGCTTGACAATTCATCGCTCCTTGCAACCAAAGTGACCCTTGGTCTGCGCGACTGTAATGGGGTTACCGTTTACGAATCGGCAGAGGGACGAAGCAAATCAAAAGAATACGAGACTGCTTTCAGGCAGGCGATTAACGAAGCATTTTTCAGCTTTACGGAATTGGGTTATGCTTATAAACTATCGGAGGCTGCCGAGGCAAAAGCGACGGAATCTCAGGAAGCGACTCCTGAACCTGCTGAAGAAACTGTAGTTACAGCGGTTGCTGCCGTACCAGCAGTAAAAGAAACAGTACAGGAACCCACCCAGGATGGGAATGCTGCCGGGATTACTACCGGGGCGGTTGCTGCTACAGGGATTGCCGTAGGTGTTCAGGGTGAAGCCGGGGAGGAAATTTGGTATGCACAACCCACTGAGAATGGCTACCAACTCGTAGACAGCACGCCCAGGGTTCGCATGAAATTACTTAAAACCGCTCAGGAAGATACTTTTATTGCCACGATTGACGATGCGCCCATGGGTATGGTTTACAAAAAGGACGGGCAGTGGTGGCACGAATTCTTTAAGGATGGGAAAACGGAGGTGCAACCCTTGAAATTGAAATTCTAAAGCTCGTATTTACCTTTCCACCGTTTTTG
>NZ_JAUDUY010000008.1 GCF_030380815.1 Robiginitalea aurantiaca
GCATTATCCGTAAGATTGGTAATGGTCTCGGAAATCGTTACAGAAGCAACATTTAAATACAACGCGCCATCGGCTCCTGCTGAAAGGTCATTATTTAAATCGGTACTGATAAGACTCGTAGATTCAGTTCCACCTCCATCAGTTACCTCCAGAGCACCAGCGTTCATCGTTACACCAGTGTTATATTCATTACCAACGACCTGGTCGTTGTCGGCTGCGGCATCTGAAGCCAGTTCATCAACCGCCGCTTGCACATCTGTAGCTGCAAGGCCGCTGACGGTTTCATCATATGGAATAGCAGCCGCCACAATACTGCCTTCAACTAAAAAGGGGACGTCGTTTACAAAATCGCTTAGGGTGATATCCACGAAATCTAAGTTCCGGGCGGTAACCGCATTGTCCTGCAATTCGGCAGCTCCCACGGAGGCGTCTGCCAGTTTATCTGAATTGATGGAATTGTTCTGTATATCCTGACTTCCGATGCTAAAATCCACAATATTCTCACTGCGAATCTGACCCACCTCGAAATTGACTGACTCATCTAAAGGCGTAATGACCATTGTGGGGAAATCATTTACCACGGCCTCGGTAGTAAAAGACCTTCCCAGGGCCTCACAGAGGTTTATCCAGGCCGTACCATTGTGATAAAACAGGCATCCCTCATCCGTGTTATAGGCCAGGGCACCTTCAGAAGGGGAAATAGCCTGTAATTCCTCGCTGGTTACCCGCGTAATCACCAGAACCTGATCCCGGCTCTCCAATTCAAACAGGGAAGCCGGGTTAATGGATTGCGGATTATCCCCCAACTTTACCTGGGCGAATAGCCCATGGGATATACCTAAGATGCATAGCAGTACAAAATACCTCATTTTCATATGGCAGGGACAGTTTAAAAAATGCCGTTAGATCCCCGGCCTGGACGGGGGGACAGAATTTATGGATAAAATTAAGATTATACCGTTAAAACCTAAGGATTTAAGCTTCAAAGGTCACTTTTATGGTTAAACGGAATTTCCAGCTTATTCCGGGCAGAAGAAAAGGGCTTTTGCTGCACTTTTAAAGCAGTAATGAGCTTTGCAATGAACCTTGCGGATTTTGCTATTAACATAAGTTTAGGCGTGGTGGTTTTTTTTTTAGGGGAAGTTGCATTTTCTTTATAGCCAGTAAGAAGCGGGTTTATGAGGCAAATTTTTTCATTCTTTTTGTTTTTTGGGTTTCTTCTATCCGGAATGGCTCAGGAAAATGACCGCACCTTACTTCGCGGGACGGTTTTGTACCGTAATTCCGTTGTCCCAAATGAGAATGTTATCAATACCACTGCCCAGCAAGCGACTATTACCGATGAGGGAGGAAACTTTGCGATTCCCGTCAAAGCGGGGGATGAGATCGTTTTTATGGCATTGAATTACCAGTTGCAAATGGTCGTAATTACCGATGAGATTTTAAAAAAGAACCGGCTGGTGGTAGAGGTCACGGAAAAAGTTACAGAACTGGATGAAGTCGTTGTAAGCCCTGAGGATCAGGAGGAGTTTATCCGCCTCAGTAATGAGGAATTTAAAGGTTTTGCTTACGATACAGATGAGACTTCAGAGATTGTAAATATTGCGGAAGACCAGACCGTTCGGGGTATGCAGAATGGCCTGAATTTTGTTAACCTCTTTAAATTAATGGCCTCGGCAATAGAGGGAGATAAGCCTGAACAGGTGGTGGCCCTTAAGCCAAGCGAAGTCTTACGTCAGGTATACGACGATGCGTTTTTTGTTCAGGATTTACAGATCCCTCAGAATCAAATTGATGCCTTTTTAATTTACTGCGACCAGCAACTTCCTCCCAAAACCCTGCTTCGAAAGGAAAATGAGTTTCAATTAATAGACTTCCTGGTCACTCAGAGTGAAGCTTTCAGAAACCAACAAAAGAATTAGGATATTACCGCTGCTCTTCGCGCTAGTTATTCTTGGTGCCTTCCATACAAGGGCTCAGGAAGGTTCTGGCATGACAGGTAAATTGAAGGGCAGATTTATGGAAGCGGGTGTTGGAATCACAAACGTCCATCTTTTGAACCTTACCAAGGAGCGTGCGACGATCTCCAATGCGGAGGGGTATTTTGCCATGGACACACAGGTTGGGGATACACTCCTGATCTCTGCCATACGTTATAAGCGCAGGACATTTGTCGTCTCTGAAAACATGCTGGCATCCACTACCTTAATGATTGAACTGGAGCCCTTTGTCAATGAATTGGAGGAGGTCGTTTTACGTCCCTATAACCTGAGTGGGAACCTCAACAAGGATTTGGTAAATCTGGATGTGGACGAGCCGGTTTCGGCTGTATCGCTGAACCTTCCCAATGCCACCGCCAAAAAGCGTACTCAGGCTGAGCGGCAATTGATTGAAGCCACCACCGGCGGCGGTTTGGTACCCCTGAACCCCATATTAAACGCGATTTCGGGCCGTACTAAAATGCTTAAAAAAAGGCTGGCGCGCGACAAAGCGTATCTTTTAACCCAGGAGGTTCGGGCCCGATATCCGGACAGCTTATTTGTAAAAGATTTGCGTATTCCCCAAATACGCATCCCCGATTTTATGTATTTCTGTGAAGTGGATTCTGCCTTTGCCGAGCTGGCTGGCAGACGGGATGATCTCAAAATGTGGGACTTCCTCAAAGTCAAGGGGCTGGAATACCGCAAAACGAATCAATTGGACTAGAATCGTTTCAATTACCTATTTTTGACCCACCCTAAAATCACCCGACACGTTAAGAAACCAAATATCATGCGCAGAAGTCTTGTCATTTTCTTTTTTATGATGCTGGTTCTTCCACTGGGTTCATTTTCAGGAGCGCATAAGTTCTATGTCAGTGTGACCAATGTGGAATACTCGGAAGCGGAAGAGGCCTTACAGATCACAAGCCGGATTTTTATCGATGATCTGGAAGCTGCACTGGAGGCCCGCTACGACGTGCAGACTGCGCTGGCAACCCCGGAGGAATCCGATCAGGCTATTGCGCACATCGAACGCTATTTTAATGCGAAGTTTAATGTGTTTGTCAACGGATCGGTTCGGGACTTCACCCTGCTCGGGAAAAAATACGACAGAGATCAGGTCATATGCTTCCTGGAAGTAACCGGTGTGCCACGGGCAACTTTGGAGTCTGTTGGGGTGCAGAATGAAATCCTGATGGATGTTTTTGAAGAACAAAAGAACCTGGTACATCTTAAAATCCTGGGAATTAAAAAAAGCTACGTCCTGGTCCGAGAGAATAATAAAGGAATGTTAAACTTATAGCTTTATTGGATGCTATCCTCTAAAATCCAGTAATTTTCACCCAATCCTATAATCAATACTAATATCCTATGAAATTCAAGTATTTATTAACCGCATTCTTCTTTGCCTTCGCCGCCCTGACCTGGGCGCAGGAAGAAGCGGAAGAGGCCCGGAAACCAGGCCATACAAACCAGAGTAAGTTCCGTCAGTTGTATCAGGAATTTGCCACCCCCAACACTTACAGAAGTGCTTCGGGGACACCAGGCCCTGATTACTACCAACAACAGGCCGACTACAAGATGGACATCGTCCTGGACGACAAAAACGCCCGTCTGTATGGAGAAGAGAGCATAACCTATCACAATAATTCCCCTGACGATCTGGAATACCTCTGGGTACAACTCGATCAGAATGTGCGCTCCAAAGATTCAAAATCTCCTTTGAGAGATGGAGGGGGCGTACCCCTTGCATACCGGACAAGTTCCTTTGCCGGAGAATACCTCACCGAGCCTTTCGATGGAGGGTTTAATATCGAATTTGTCAAAGATGCCCAGGGCAGGACATTGGATTATACCATTAACCAGACCATGATGAGGGTCAATATTCCTCAGGCGCTGAAGAGTGGTGAGAAAATCTCATTTTCCATTAAATGGTGGTATAACATCCCCGACCATACGGTCAACCGTGCGCGTTCCGGGTATGAATATTTTCCAAAGGACGGTAACAGAGCCTACGTAATTGCCCAGTTTTTTCCCCGGATGGCGGTCTACAGTGATGTTGAGGGATGGCAAAATCACCAGTTCTGGGGAAGTGGGGAGTTTGCTTTGCCTTTTGGAAATTACGACGTAAATATCACGGTTCCTGCCGATCACGTCCTGGATGCCACGGGAGTACTGACAAATCGGAAGGAAGTCTTTTCCAAAACGATGATGTCCAGATACGAAAAGGCCAAAAAGTCTTACGATGAACCTGTAATGATTGTTACCCAGGAAGAAGTCGAGGCTGCCGAAAAAGGATTCTCGGAAAAGACCAAGACCTGGAAGTTCCGGGCAGAGAATGTTCGGGATTACGGTTTTGCCACTTCCCGGAAGTTTATCTGGGATATGATGGCTGTTAAGATCGGAGGAAAAGATGTTATGGCGGTTTCGCTTTATCCGAAAGAGGGAAATCCGCTTTGGGAAGATCTCTCTACCAAGGCAGTTGCCAGTACGCTTAAGAGTTACTCTGCACATACCTTCGATTACCCTTATCATAAGGCAATTTCCGTACACGCCAAAAATCAGGGAATGGAATATCCGATGATTTGCTGGAATTACGGACGTCCTAATGAAGATGGTTCTTATTCTGACCGTGTTAAGTTTGGTATGATCTCCGTGATTATTCACGAGGTTGGCCATAACTTTTTCCCCATGATTGTCAACTCTGATGAGCGGCAGTGGGGATGGATGGATGAAGGGTTGGATACCTTTATGCAGTATATAGCCGAGCAGGAGTTCGGTGAAACTTACGGCGATGTGATCGCTCCAAATGAAAAGTACCCTTCACGACGAGGAGATCCCGCGAAAATAGTGCCTTATATGTCCGGAGACCAGGATTATATTTCCCCGATTATGTCGAATCCTGAAAATGTCTACAACCTGGGTCCAAATGCATATGGAAAGCCGGCAACAGCACTGAATATACTTCGTGAAACCGTTATGGGACGCGAATTGTTTGACCATGCCTTCAAGACCTATGCGGAGCGCTGGAAATTCAAACACCCAACACCAGAGGATTTCTTCCGAACCATGGAGGATGCCTCCGCGGTGGATCTGGACTGGTTCTGGAGATCCTGGTTCTACACTACGGATTATGTCGATATCGGAGTAAAGGGTGTTAAGAAGTATTACGTGAGTGATACCCCCACTGCTGAGATGAAAGAATACATGGAGACCAATGGAATTACGGAAGCGGATCTGCCGCCACTGGTCTACCTGGCCGAGGAGGATAGTGAAGATTTTGATCCTTCTATGAAAGGTAAATCTCCCTCAGAGACCTCCCAGCCACTTAAGGAATTCATGATGGATAACATGAGTGTTGAGGAGCGGGCCCAGGTTAAAGAGCCCAAATTCTTTTACGAGGTAACATTTGACAAGCCGGGTGGGATTCCTATGCCCCTGATTGTGGAATACGCCTATGCTGACGGAACCAAAGAAACCGTGACGTATCCGCCTGAGATATGGAGGAAGAACGATGCTGAGGTCAGCCGTGTTATTTCTTCCCAGTCTGAATTGGTAGGGATTGTAGTGGACCCGAAAATGGAGACTGCGGATATAGATACTCAGAACAATAGCTGGCCTAAGGAGGATACGCCTTCCGAATTTCAGCAGTTCAAAGAGAATATCAAGGGGGAATAATCACCTCTTAATTTAAAAAAGTCCCGGTAGAGATATCGGGACTTTTTATTTTGGTATAGAATCTTGAGTATATTTGTGCTATGGCATTGCATGTTTTATTTATCAGCGGGGCAGAAATCTTTTTCATCATGTTTATTGTGGTGATGGTCTTCGGTGCAGATAAGATTCCGGGCATTGCCAAGGGACTCGGCAAAGGAATGCGGCAGTTAAAGGATGCTACAGAGGATATTAAACGGGAGATTCACAACAGTGCGGAGAAGCAGGGTATTGACACCTCGATTACCGATGAGTTACAAAAGGATTTCCAGGATGTCAAAAAGAAGCTGGATGATGTCGGAGGGACGATCCGACGTAAGTAAGCTGTAAATACTACTTCCCTTCCTGTTTCAGGAGGCCGGACTACAACCTAAGACGGTTTTTTTCTTGTTTATTTTACCATGCAAAGTGTCAGTCCGTCCCTTATTGGGAGGACAACGGTTCTTACACGGGGATCTTCGCTAAGTTTTTTATTGAAGTCGATGAGGGTTTGTGTCGTGCTATCTTTCTGAGCCACGGGCTCCACTACCTTGCCTGACCAGAGGACGTTGTCCAGGAGAATAATCCCACCTTTACGGACTTTTGGCAGGACCATCTCAAAGTATTCCGGATACTCGGCTTTATCAGCGTCAATAAAGACGAGATCAAAGATTTTGTCAATACCCGGTATGACATCCAGGGCCTTCCCGGTAAGGCGCGTAATCTGATTTCCATAAGGACTCCGATCAAAATACCTTTTTTGTATCCCGGACAATTCGTCGTTTTTGTCTATAGTGATCAATTGACCCTTCGGGGAAAGTCCCTCCGCCAGACACAGGGCGGAATATCCTGTATAGGTGCCTATTTCTAAAATGTAGTTCGGATGTACCAAAGAGGCGATCAAACTCAATACCCTCCCCTGGAAATGTCCTGTGATCATTCTGGGCATCAGGACTTTCAAATGAGTCTCCCGCGTTAATTCTTTGAGCAGGTCGGGTTCCTTTTCGCTATGAGTCGTGATGTAGGCCTCCAGGTCGGCAGAGAGAAAATGCATGTGCTTTTTTTGCGAAAATAAGTAAAAACAGGAGGTTGAAGGTATTGTCTGATGTGTGCGAGGACCATGTTTGATTCGGGGGAAAGCCCCCGCCCCCGTAAGTAAGGTAAATTGGAAAGGTGCAATATCCCAGCATCAACTTAGATATGGGCCATATGCCAACTCCTTATAGGGCTCCCCAACGCTGTACGTACAAATGCTATGGTTTTCCTTCCCGGGGTTGCGAAGGTGTTTAAATGATTCCTATCTTTCCTTTTACAGAAACACCATAGTCCATGAAAGTTTCCATTCGAAAAGCAACTTTGGATGATATCCCGATACTCAAAGTATTCGAGCAGGGACTCATAAGTGATGAACGGCCGTTTGACGCGACAATTCGGCCAGATCCGGTCCACTATTATGACTTAAAAGCCCTTATTACGGATTCCAAAACCTGTTTTCTAATCGCTTTTGAGGGGGATGAAATCCTTGCCTCCGGATATGCGACCCGTAAAATTCCGCGTCCTTATTTAGACCACAAAGCCTTTGCCTATTTTGGATTTATGTACACCCGTCCCGAATATCGGGGCCTGGGAATTAATGGTATGATTGTCAAGGCCTTAAAAGAATGGTCGGTTGACCGGGGGCTCCACGAAATGCGACTGACGGTCTATCCAGGAAATCAACCCGCAATTCGCGCCTATGAGAAAGTTGGTTTCACTTCACATCTGGTGGAGATGCGATTCCGTGAAGGTGAAACAGATTCAGGCAAATAACAGGAGCTTCGAATTGAATTGTTCGTCGTATTTTTGATCAAAACCCATTCGATGGATTTTAAAAATTCGCAGGAGTTTGCGCTCAAACTCGACAAAGCTGACCCTTTGCGCACCTACCGGGATGCCTTTCACTTTCCGCAAGTCAACGGATCAGATGTTATTTATTTTACGGGGAATTCCCTGGGCCTGCAGCCAAAGAGCGCAAGCGGATTTGTAGAAGAAATCATGAAAGACTGGCGCGAATTAGCGGTGGAGGGACATTTCTATGCGGAAAAACCCTGGTGGGATTACCACGAGCGCCTGAATGCGAAATTAGCGCGAGTGGTCGGAGCTCAGGAACGGGAGGTAACGGTAATGAATACCCTAACGGTGAATTTGCACCTTTTGATGGTTTCGTTCTACAGGCCGAAAGGGAAGCGCTATAAAATCCTCTGTGAGGAGAAAGCCTTTCCATCCGATCAGTATATGCTTCAAAGCCAGGTGCGTTTTCACGGCTATGCACCGGATGATGCCATCATTGAAGTTGCCAAACGTCCCGGGGAGCATTTCTGGCGCACCGAAGATATTTTGCAGGTCATAGAGGAACACAAAGATGAACTCGCCCTTATTTTAATGGGAGGGGTGAATTATTACAACGGCCAGGTACTGGACATGGCTGAGATAACAAAAGCGGGCAGGGCAACAGGCGCCTTTGTCGGTTGGGATTTAGCGCATGCCGCCGGAAATGTAAAACTTCAATTGCATGACTGGGATGTGGATTTTGCCGCCTGGTGCAGTTACAAGTACATGAATAGCGGCCCCGGGAACTTGTCAGGGGTATTTATCAATGAACGGTATTTAAACGACCCTGAAATCCCCCGTTTTGAAGGTTGGTGGGGAACAAAGAAAGAAACGCGGTTTTTGATGCAGCCCCGATTCGATCCCATAGATACGGCAGATGCATGGCAACTTAGCAATGCACCGGTTATCGCCCTGGCCCCCTATCTGGCTTCCCTGGAGCTTTTTGAAGAGGTAGGGATGGATGCCCTGATCGCGAAAAGGGATCGCATCGTTTCGTACCTGGAATTTATCCTGGCTGAAATTGACAAAGAGGTGGAGAGTACTTTTGAAATCATCACCCCTGCTGATGCAAGGGCGTGTCAGCTCTCTGTTTTTTTACACGGGGAAGGTAAATCCCTCTTTGAATATCTGATGGCCAACGGCGTGATCACCGATTGGCGGGAACCGAATGTGATTCGACTTGCCCCGGCGCCATTCTACTGCTCCTTTACCGATATGTACCGCTTCGGGCAGATATTGAAAATGGGTATTCTGGACAAAACTGGGAATTAGCATCTTGGGCTTAAAACATCTTCCTCTAACAGGCCAGGTTTTTCAATGAAATCACTTCGACTTATACTTTCTAATCCGCGTTATTTTGGCCCGGCCTGGGTGTTTGCCAGCCTAAATATTTGGTTTGGGACCTGGGCAATCTATATTCCGGCAGTCAAAGACCGGCTGGGTATCGACAAGGCAGAACTCGGTTTTGCTATTTTCTTCTTATCCCTCGGGATCTTTACAATTTTTCCCGTGGCAGCCCGAATCGTGAATCGACTGGGGGTTGGGAGGGCCACATGGTATGGCGTGATTCTATGCAGTATTTTTGCAATCTTCCCACTGATCGCTCCGAACTACTATACTCTCATGGCTGCCCTTTTCTTTTTTGGGGCCACCAACGGGCTGACGGATATCGCCATGAATACACTGGTTACCGAAATAGAGAAAGAGGATGGTGCGAAATTCATGTCGGCGGCTCATGGTTTTTTCAGCCTTGGAGGCGTCCTGGCAGGCCTGGGTAGTTTTTTGATCGGACCCTTGGGTAACCCTGCATTACATATGCTCGGGGTTATTGTAGTTGTTTTCCTGATCAACCTGCGTTTCAGGTCCTTTTATTTTTCGGTTACGGCCGCACCTGTGGAAAAAGAAGGATTCAGTCTTAAATTATTTCGCCCGTTATTTCTGCTGGGCATCGTCTCCTTTATTGTCATGGGAGGGGAAGGAGCTATAGTCGATTGGAGCGGCCTGTACCTGAAAGAAATCAGTAAAGCCCCGGAGTTTCTGATTGGGGCGGGGTTTTTGGCATTCTCAGTTACGATGACCCTTGGGCGTTTTCTGGGGGACGGGATAAGCGCCCGTATTGGATCCGTGAAGATCGTCGCTCTGGGAAGCCTGATAGCCGTGCTGGGCTACGTGTGTGTATTGCAGGCCGGAACCTACATCACGCTGCTTGGATTTGCCCTGATAGGTTTGGGGTTTTCTGTAATCATCCCGGAACTGTTCCGTATCGGGGGGAATATTAAAGGCGTGGAATCCTCACAGGGAGTCGCCTTTATAGCGGGAACGGGTTATTCAGGATTCCTGATGGCGCCTCCCGTACTGGGTTATCTGGGCGAACAGTTTTCCCTGAAAACAACTTTTACAATCTTGTTGGCAGGAGCTATACTTGTACTGTGCTCAACCTTGATCCTTAGAAGACGCCAAAAATAGGCCGGGCTAATTCACCCGGATTCCCGTGAAATAAAGCTTAAAATTCCCTTCAGCATTCTGGTGATGCGTAGAAAGAAGTAGCCCGTTTACATCCTCGTATTTCTCCCATGTAGTCACCACACTTGGTTCCGGCTGATTCCCCTTGCGAAATACCCATTCCTTTAGGACAGAATCCTTACTGAAGAAAAAGTCATAAGCATCTCCGGGGGTATATCCTCCCTCACTCCCGTACACAATGGTCAGTTTGGATGCGGTCTCCCCGGATATGGGTGCCTGGGAGTTTTCCTCAAATTCGTGGGTAAATGAAGCCTGATCCCATACCCATTGATATGGGGCCAGCAGCCAGTATTTATCGTTGATAAAGGATGCATCTGTCCGCATGGTTAACGAATCGACCTGGTCCCGGGTGTAGGTGAGGGTATCCGTGCCGGTAATGCTTGTAACCGAATTTTTAAGGGGTTCCCAGATCCAGGTCCGCTCAAAATGGCTGGCATCACGATCCACGTTAAAGGTGAATTGAAGTCGCTGTACCTTATCCCAGTTTTCAAAACCGTGCTTGTCAGCCAGTTTTTCAAGAAGGGTTTTGGGCGGGGCCTCCTGCGTCATGGCTATTTCAGGGGTTTTTGCCGTTTCACGACAACCAACCAGGACAATCAGGACGGGAACGAGAAGAGAAGTTCGAAATTTCATGTGCAACTTTTTTTTGCAAAGATAACGACTTTTGGCCGACTGCACCGTCCTGAAGGATTCCGTAGAATCAGGATCAAACTATCCTCAAATTTGTGTATTTTTGACCCTTAATAAAACAGATTTATGAGTGCAAAAAAAGGTAAGGTACAGGAAACGATAGATTCAGCCCTGCTTGAGGAACGGAAGGTTTTTCTTTGGGGAATGGTCGATGATGATTCCGCAAAACACGTGATCGACCGCCTGCTTTTTCTGGACCTGCAGAACAATGACGAAATACAGTTGTTGATCAACAGCCCGGGGGGATACGTAACCTCTGGTTTCGCTATCTATGATACCATTACCTCTCTGAAGAGCCCGGTATCTACAATTTGCACTGGACTTGCGGCATCGATGGGTTCTATTCTGCTCTCTGTCGGAAAGAAGGGGCGTCGGTTTATTCAACCCCATGCCCGTGTAATGATCCATCAGCCCAGTGGAGGCGCCCGCGGCCAGGCTTCCAATATTGAAATTCAGGCGAGGGAAATCCTAAAAACCCGTGAGATCGGAGCGCAAATCCTGGCGGATAACTGCGGCCAGAGCTTTGATAAAATAATGAAGGACTTTAACCGGGATTACTGGATGGATGCCGAGGAATCCGTGAAATATGGAATTGTCGATGGCGTAATTTAAACGTCAGGACAATTTTCCTTTTCGAATCGAACCTTCCCATACCCATGGGAGGGTTTTTTATTTGAAAACTTCCCGCCGGGAAACAATAGGGCACAAGCGGATTTTAATAGGAATCCGGTGATGAGATTATGTCAGCCGCGCGTTCCCGAAGTGCTTTGAGTTCGGAAGCATCCTTTTTCTCAAGAAGGCGGTACATCATTCCCATTCTGGGATTTGTTTGAAGATGTTCTTTTTTTGCGTCGAGAAAATTCCAGTAGAGCGCATTAAAAGGGCAGGCTTTGTCTCCGGTTTTCTGGTCCGCCTTATAGAAGCAGGAGCTGCAATAATTGCTCATCTTGCGTATGTAGTTGGCAGAACTCACATAGGGCTTTGTACCCACTATCCCTCCATCGGCAAACTGGCTCATCCCTCTGGTGTTGGGAAGTTGAACCCATTCCACGGCATCGGCGTAAATCCCGAGGTACCACTGATCAACTTCATCGGGATCTATCTGGGCCAGAAGGGCAAAATTCCCGGTAATCATAAGTCTTTGGATGTGATGTGCATAGGCATCTTCCAGGCTTTGGCCGATGGCGTGTTTCAGGCAATTCATTTTCGTTTTACCGGTCCAATAGAAATTGGGCAGGGGGTTTTTGTTTGACAGGGCATTGGTTTGGGCATATCCCGGCATTTCTTTCCAATAGATTCCCCTCATGTACTCCCGCCATCCGAGAATCTGGCGGATAAATCCTTCTGCCTGGGATATGTGGATTTCATCGCTGTGTTGGTGATAATAGGCTTCCACGGTTTCTACGACTTCTCTGGGAGAAATCAATTTGCAGTTCATCGCAAAAGAGAGACGACTGTGGAAAAGAAATCGTTCCTCTGTATGCATGGCGTCCTGGTAATCCCCGAAATGGGGCAAAAGGGTTTCACAGAAAGTATTGAGGAGGGCTCGGGCATCCTCTGGGGTAGTGGTCCATTGAAATGACCCTGCATCCAACGCCCCAATGGTATTGATACCCGACTCCTGAATCTCTTTCAGGATGGTTCCGATGTCCTGATCAGATATGTCAATTGAGGGAATCGGGGGGGTGCCATTCCATTTCTTCCGGTTCTGCGCATCGTAGTTCCAGGAACCTCCCGTCGGCGCTCCATTGTCAAAAAGCACCCCGTGTTTTTTTCGCATCATCCGGTAGAAGGATTCCATGACAAGTTGTTTCTTGCCCTCAAAATGCCGCGCCAGTTCCTCCCGGGTTGAATAGAAATGCTCTGAATCGGAAACCCCAGTTGGCATGTCGAGTTCCTGGCAAAGGTTTTTTAATTGTTCATCCAGGCGGTATTCATCCGGTAGCTGATACTCAAATCGGGTACAACCCTCCTTTTCAACTGCGTCTTTGACAAGGGTGGGAAGGGTCTGGGGGTTGTCCGGGTCTGTAAGGCGGTAATACAAGAGCTTGTGACCTTCTGCTTTGCGTCGATTGGCGAAGTGCCGCATTGCTGCAAAAAAGGCAACCACTTTTTGAATGTGGTGGGGGGCATAATCCGTTTCCTGTCGCATTTCGGCCATAAGGTAAACCACGTCCTCCCGCACCGTCTTAAACCAGCTATGGTCCGGGTTTAATTGATCTCCCAAAATTAGACGAAGGGTTTTCATAGGTGAAATGGGGTTTTAAAACAATGAGGGTTGAAGCCAGAGTCTGCGATACTGTCCCCGGGGATCGTATCTTCTGGCCTGCAACTCCGGATTAAATACCCGGTCTCTCGGATCGTTTCCAACCCCGCTGTTGTACATCCAGTTTCCCCAGTTGCTATGGACGTCATAATCCAGAAGTGCACTTTCAAAATTAGCAGCCCCCACACGCCAGTCCTGCTTGAGATGATGTGTCCAGTAACTGGCCACATTCTGCCTCCCGCGGTTGCTCATCCATCCGGTCAGGGCGAGTTCAAGCATGTTTGCATTGACAAATTCGTCTGCTGTTTTTCCCGAAATCCATTTGTTGAGCACGGCAGGGTCGTATGAGGGGTTATTTTCAGCATTCCGGATGCCGCCCCTGTAGAAAATCTGATTTCCATGCTTTAAGGATATGTATTTGAAATAGTCCCTCCAGATCAGTTCGAAAATCATCCAGTATGTATCCTGGTTTTTTACGACCTCACTTTCGTACTGGCGGACCTGGTGGTAGATCATCCGGGCTGAAAGCGCGCCATTGGCCAGCCAGGGGGAAAACTTTGAGCTGTAATCTGTGCCCAGCAGCCCGTTGCGCGTCTTTTTATAATACCGCAGTCGATCTTTTTCCCAGAAATAGGAATTCAAACGATCGGAACCTGCACTGCATCCTCCTTTAAAGGGAAAGGCCGTCCTTGGATCAGGGGTGTTTTCTTCAAGGCCCAGCTGGTAAAGCTCGGGAAGCTCTCCTTCAGACGCTATATACGTGTGTTCATCTCGTTTTGGAGGAATGGGAAGCCCGGGCCTTACATCGGAATTTTTCTCACAGGCCTTCCTGAAAGCGGTAAAAACCTCCGGGATTTCCGAAAAATCCTCAAAAGGGATATCCCCGGGGTGGAATAAAAATTGATCGTAATGGGCGTATATCTTAAAATCGACTGGGACCGCATTGTGGAGCGCCTCCTCAACTTGCTTTTCGTCACGGGTCCATTCTTTCTGGCAATGGATTTCACAAACCTGAAAACGCTCTACCAGTGCGGGAATTCGAAGCTCTGGCCGGTCGCAGTAGACAAAGAGCGGGATGTTGAGCTTTTCGAGTTGCTGCCTGAGGTCCGATACGGATTCAAGAAGGAATCGGGCCCTGAAACTCCCGGTCCGGGGAAAGCCAAACTGGTCTTTTTCAAAATAGCGGGGATCAAAACAGTATACTCCGATAACGCGCTCTGAACGGCACGCCTCGGCAAGGGATGTGTGATCTTCAACCCTCAGGTCATTGCGAAACCAAAGTAGCGCTGTCTTCATTACTTCTCAGGATTAGAAACAGATGGAACATCTGCGATTACACCCGGCCTGTTTTTCGAAGTACGACATTTTTTACTGCAATAGCGCACCTCTTCCCAATGGCGTTCCCACTTTTTTCGCCAGGTGAAGGGCCTGTTACAAACCGGACAAATTTTTTGGGGTAAAAATGTTTTAGAATGCATAATGTTTAACAAAAATACAAAAAAGATAAACATATATAGGCGCATTATCTGGATCCCTTCTGGAAAGAAACCCAGCGAAAACTCCCATTTTTACTACCTTTATGTTCATATAAATTCAGGAATGGGGCAGACCTCAAAGAATATTGCAATAGTTGGTTCAGGCCTGGTGGGCACTCTTTTGGCAATTTACCTGCGGCAGGCGGGTCACCGGGTAACTGTTTTCGACCGGAGACCTGACATCAGGACAATAGAATTTTCAGGACGCTCTATCAACCTGGCCATGAGTGATCGCGGCTGGCAGGCCCTTGACGGGGCGGGGATTGGAAAGGAGATTCGAAAAATGGGAATTCCGATGCACCAGCGCGCCATGCACGTTAACGGAAAACCGGTTTACTATCAGAAATACGGAAAGGAAGGGGAGGCGATCTGGTCCATATCACGGGGCATCCTGAATCGAAAGATGATTGATCTGGCCGAAGCTGAAGGGGCAGTCTTTCGTTTTAATGAAAAAGTTTGGGACGTAGACCTTCCAACGGCTGCGCTATATACAGGTGAAACCGAGAAAGGGGAATGGGAAGCCTATTCTTTTGACCATATTTTTGGCTGTGACGGGGCATTTTCAAGGATTCGCCATAAAATGCAACGCCGAAGTCGTTTTAATTATTCACAGGATTTTATCGATGTCGGGTATAAGGAATTGACGATACCTCCAAACCCGGATGGCTCTCATAAACTGGATAAAAACGCGTTTCACATCTGGCCGCGCGGGAGTTTTATGTTTATCGCCATGCCGAACCTGGACGGCAGTTTTACCTGTACGCTTTTTCTGCCCTTCGAAGGCCCCGTATCCTTTGAGCAGTTGCAAACCAAGGAGGATATACGAGCCTTCTTCACCGAATATTTTCCCAATGTTACTCCGGTAATCGATAACCTGAGCGAGGATTTCCTTAAAAACCCAACCAGTGCGCTGGTTACCATCAAGTGCTATCCGTGGACATATTGGGATAAAGTGGCCCTGGTAGGAGATGCAGCCCACGCCGTGGTTCCCTTTTTCGGACAGGGTATGAATGCCGGTTTCGAAGATATTTCAAGGCTTATGGCGTTAATGAAACAGTTTGGTGATGATTGGGAGCGAATTTTTCAGGTTTATCAGGAAGACCGCAAACCAAATGCAGATGCCATTGCTGAGCTGAGCTATCGCAATTTTATAGAGATGAGTACACGGACGGCCGATCCGGATTTTCTGCTCCAAAAGAAAATCGAGCGAAATTTTGCACAGCAATATCCCGAAAAATGGATCCCTGCCTATTCGAGGGTTACTTTTTCAGAGCAGCCTTATTCAGAAGCCCTTGCGATCGGGGATCGGCAGGAGGCTATTATGAAAAAGATCATGGAGATGCCTGAGATAGAATCCCGTTGGGACAGCCCGGAAGTCAGCCAGCGGATACTTGAACTTCTCGGGGATTCCTAAACAAAAAAATCCCGGACAATGCCGGGATTATAAGTGAGGTAAACAGTGCTTATTTAACCTTGTCGAAGATCTGCTCCATTTTCTTTTGTTCTTCTTCTGCCAGGGCAGGATCGACCAAAATGCGACCACTGTGCTCATCTGAGATGATTTTTTTTCTGGATGCAATTTCTACCTGAACCTGTGGGGGTATGGTGAAAAATGATCCTCCGGAAGCTCCGCGTTCAACGGGAACAACAGCCAGTCCGTTTTTCACGCGATGGCGAATACGCTTGTAGGCATTCAGCAGCCTGTCTTCAATGATTTTCTCGAACTCCTCCGACTTTTTCATCAGCGCCTTTTCTTCCTTTTCAGTTTCGGCAAGGATGGCATCGAGTTCCCCTTTTTTGTGTTTCAGGTGTGTTTCACGTTCGGTAAGGTTTTCCTTGGTACCCGAAACGATTTCTTTCTTCTGATCGATCTGGGCTTTGAATTCCTTGATGTGTTTCTCAGCCAGCTGTATTTCTAATTCCTGGAATTCCACTTCTTTGGCAAGGGAATTAAATTCACGGCTGTTACGCACATTTTTCTGTTGTTCGCTGTACTTTTTGATCAATGCCTTGGCATCTTCTATCAAATTCTTCTTAGCCGAAATTTCATAGTTGATCGTTTCAAGGTCGGTTTTGAGCTTGTCGATCCGGGTTTTCAGCCCCTGAACTTCATCTTCGAGGTCCTGAACTTCCAATGGTAATTCCCCACGGACATTGCGAATTTCATCAACACGGGAATCAATAAGTTGGAGATCGTATAAGGCCCGCAGTTTGTCTTCTACCGTTACTTCAGTCTTTGTCGCCATAAATTAGAAATAGTTGATCGGATTGGTTTTTGTCTCCGATAAAGAGATTGCAAAATTAGGAATTTTTTCGCTAAGATATTCAGCAAGGAGGTTTTTTGTAAACTGCTCAGTTTCATAGTGTCCGATATCGGCAATGACCATTTTTCCCTCGGCTTTGAAGAACTCGTGGTATTTGACGTCTGCGGTTATGAAAATGTCAGCTCCAGATACCCTGGCTGCATCGATGGCAAAAGCACCACTGCCCCCGAGGACCGCTACTTTTCTGATGGGGGTTTCGCTGAGTGCCGAATGGCGGATACAACCACTGTTAAAACGCTTTTTAACTTCTTTCAGGAAAGCCGTAGGCGCCATGGGCTCAGGGAGCAACCCGGTCATCCCCATTCCGATTCCGGTATACGCATTATCCAAAGTCGTGACCTCATAAGCCACTTCTTCATAGGGATGGTTTTCAAAAAGGGCCTGCAGAACTGTTTTCTCCAGATGGGCCTTAAAAGTGATATGGATCTGGGTTTCGGTTTCCCGGTGGCGTTTTCCATGGGTCCCCAGGTTGGGTTTGGCGTCTGCTTCAGGGACAAATCCCCCCGTACCTTCAGCTGTAAAACTGCATTGGCTGTAGTTCCCCAGCTGACCCGCCCCGGCCTCAAATAGTTTTTCAAGCAGGGCATCCCTTGAGGGAACCGGCACATAGGTGAGCAGTTTTTTTATCTTTCCCCTGGAAGGGAGCAGCACCTGAGGTTTTTCGAGGCCAAGGACCTCGCACATTTTACCGCTGACGCCGTCAGGAACATTGTCTAAAGCGGTATGCATGCTGTAAAGCGCAATGTTATGCTGGATGGCCTTTGTCACCACGCGTTCCACATAGGTGCTCCCGGTGATCTTCTTAAGTCCGCGAAAGAGGATGGGGTGAAAACTGACGATAAGGTTGCACTTGCGTTCGATCGCCTCATCCACGACTTCCTCAAGGGTGTCAAGGGTTACCAGGATACCGGAAACCTGCATGTTGGGATTCCCAACCAACAATCCTACGTTGTCAAAATCCTCAGCGAGCTGAAGCGGAGCTTTCTGCTCGAGAATATCTGTAATGGCTTTAACAGTCATGCAATTGAGTTTTGGGTGCTCTCAAATATAAATAACTATTTTCGCTCTTATGAAGTGGTTGCGAAATCTGGGTCTGCCTTTTTCCCTCCTGTATGGCTGGATCGTATGGTTCAGGAACAAATGTTATGACTGGGGATGGTTTGCTTCCAGGGAATATGAGGTGCCCATCCTCTGCATTGGCAATTTAAGCACAGGCGGTAGTGGGAAAACCCCTATGGCCGAATGGATTCTGGCCCGAATGCTGCCGAAAAAGCGGGTGGCCGTACTCAGCAGGGGATATAAAAGGGAGACTGAAGGTTTTCTTGTTGTCACCCCGGAGCGAACCGCCGCTGAAGTTGGAGATGAGCCTTTGCAAATGGGGCGGAAGTTTCCGGATGCAGTGATAGCCGTGGACGCCAACAGGCAAAGGGGTATTGAGAAACTGGTTGACATGGTGGATCCAGAGCTGATCATACTTGATGACGGGTTTCAGCATCGCAAGGTAACCCCGGCCCGGGCTGTGCTACTGACTGCCTACGATGAACTCTATACCGAAGAAGCCTATTTGCCTGCCGGAAACCTTCGGGATCACCGGTCTCAGGCAAAGCGGGCAGATTTGATTGTGGTCACCAAATGTCCGAGTCCGATCTCTGAAGTTGATCGGGACCGCATTCGGAGAAAATTGGCGCCGAAAATGGGACAACGGCTCGCCTTTGCCTCACTTTGTTATCAAAAGGTAATCGATAGGGGAGGGAAACCCCTTCCTGATGAAACCCTGCGGAACCAGAAGTTTACCCTGGTGACGGGGATTGCACGCCCCGAACCGCTGATTGCATATCTCAAGCAGTCCGGAGTCCGTTTTGAACACCTGAGGTATCCGGACCATCACAGGTTTACCGCCTCAGAGTTAAAGATGCTCAAAGGCCGGCTTCCCATACTCACTACTGAAAAGGATGGGGTTCGGCTCGAAGGTGCCATCGATGAATTTTATGTGATTCCCGTACACCATTGTTTTTCACCGGGTGATGCAAAAATAATGGAGGAATTCCTGTCTGAATTCTAAGAAATTGTACCCTTCATCTTGGCCTGCGCAATGTTTTCCCCGATTTTTTCGTAGAAGAGCTCGGGTTTGAAGGGTTTGGTCACGACATCGTTACAGCCGGCGGCGTAGAATTCTTCCAGGCTGTCGTCAAGAGATATAGCCGTAAGGGCGATAATCGGAATCTCGGCATTGAATTTCCTGATTTCTTTGGTCGCCTCCACCCCGCTGATACCCGGCATGTGGATATCCATCAGGATGCCGTCATAGGTATTGGCTTTAGCCAATTCTATGGCCTGGGTGCCGTCACTGGCAATGTCACAGCTGATTTCTTTTTTCGACAGCATTTTACGTGTAATGACCTGATTGATCTTGTTGTCCTCTACTACGAGTAAATGGAGTTCGTCAAAGCGGTAATCGGCCGGAGTTATTTCGAACGGAAGTTCTTCGACCAGCTGATCTTTGCACTTCATTTTGAGTTCGAAATAAAATGTACTCCCCTTGCCGTGTTCACTTTCCAGATGGATTTCACTATCAAAAAGGCCGAGTAAACTCTTAACAATGGTAAGGCCTAGACCTGTACCCCCGTATTCCCTGTTGATCTGGATGGAGCCCTGTTCAAAACTGTCAAAGATATCCGCCTGTCGCTCCTTTTCAATTCCGATTCCGGTATCCCGGATTTCGAAATATACATGTGCGTATTCCCCTTCGCGTCTCAGTAACCTGGCAATAACCACTACTTCCCCGTCTTTTGTAAACTTGATGGCATTCCCAACGAGATTCATAAAAATCTGGGATAGTTTTACAGGGTCACTCAGGAGGTGGGAAGGGATTTGGGAGTCGTAATCCAGGATAAGCTGGTCGTTTTGCTCCTTGGCGGATTGCTGCAGGCCGTTGAGCACTTCATTGAGCACTTTATGAAGGTTACATTCGACTTCCAGTGGTGCCAGTTTTTCCGCATCGATTTTGTTGATCTGCAGGATGTCATTGATAAAGTTGAGCAGGTAATCCCCGGAGAATTTGAGGGATTTCAGATGATCCATCTGATTCTTTCTGGGTTTTTCCTCGAGTAAAAGGTGGGTCAGACCCGTCACCGCGTAAAGCGGGGTTCGAAGTTCATGGCTCACCGTGGAAAGAAAATTCGTTTTTGCTTCCATCGCCTGTACTGCTGCATCCCTGGCGAGTTGCAATTCCCTGTTTTTTGTCTGGAGCAGGTCATTGGTCCTGAGTTTGATCTGGTTGTTTCGATACAGGGATACCGCGAGCAGCGATATTATGGTCAGGAAGGCCGAGGTTAATATTGCCGTAATCTCAGAGCGGTTGGCCGATTCGCTCAGTTCGGCAATTTCAGCTTCCTGCCGGTCTACCTGCTCGAGCAGGTTTTTATTCAGGAGCTCATTTAAACGCCTGCTTTTAACCGAATCGCTTTCCGCCGAGTATAGCGAATCCCGCAGTTCGAGAAGACTCAGGACAGGAGGTATCGCTTTGTCGTATTCCCCCGTTTTTTGGTACAGATCGACCAGCATGCGGTTACATCGTTCGAAAATCTTTGCAAAATCATTATCCCGGGCCAGATTTAAGGCGCTTTCTGCATTGCTGATCGCATTCCGGACTTCCCCCTGCGCGCTGTAAATTTCGGCAAGAGCCCTAAAAGCCCGCGCTTTCAGATAGTCCCTTTCAAAAGGATCTGAATTCTCACGAAGTGCATTGTAGCGGGTAATCGAGCGATCCGTGCTATTGGGAATTAAGGAATAGAATTCTCCTTCCATAAGCGTGATCCGATTCAGCAGGTTCCTGTCGTTACTCTCTTTTTTCGCCTCATTAAGGCGTTCCAGCCCAAGGTGGTGGTTCCCTTCCTTAGAGGCTATCCTTGCCCCGATATACAGGCTGGCCGCATTGCCGTAGAAATATTCCACAGTTTCGAGTTGCTCGTTCATGCGATCCAGGTGGAACTGAGCTGCGGGTAACCGGTCGAGATCCAGGTATATTTCCGCGTACATAAAATAACACTGAATGGCTTCCTGGGTGTTTTCAGCGACTTCAGCATGTTTTGTAGCCCGGTCGAGGGATTCGAGTGCCTCTACCATCCTGTCCTGGTTCCGGAAAGACCTTACTTCTGCCATCATGGTGGTAAACTCAGGGTCGATCAGGCTGTCATCCTGAGCCAATAGGGGGGCTGTGGGCATTAAAAGAAGTACGGCCCAAAGCATAAAAAAGCAGTATGGAATACGCGTTTTCACAAGTAATCCTTTTCGGTCATCCATTTTACGGTATCGATAATGCGGCTGCTGTATCCAGCCTCATTGTCGTACCAGCCAATAACCTTTACCATTGTCCCAATGACAGAGGTCATCTGGGAATCAAACGTGCAGGAGTAACAACTATTGTTAATATCGATAGAAACGATGGGATCTTCGGTGTACTGCAGCACATTCTTTAGTTCCTTCTGGGAAAATGCCTTAAAAGTAGCATTAATTTCCTGAATACTAGTAGGGTTAACTACATTGGCCGTGATGTCTGTGAGCGATCCGTTGGGGACGGGAACACGGATGCCACATCCGCCTATAGCCGAGGACAAATGGGGAAAAATCCGGGTTAACGCCTTGGCAGCACCTGTGGTTGTCGGAACGATGGATTGGCCTGCTGCCCGTGCCCTCCGAAGATCCCGGTGTGGTCTGTCGTGCAGGCTCTGATCGGAAGTATAGGAATGAATTGTAGTAATATACGCCTGTTCTATGCCACAGAGCTCATCCAGGATTTTAATCATCGGGGCGGCGTTGTGGGTTGTACAGGAGGCATTGCTGAAAATGCGATCCTCCGGCCTTAGCGTTTCGTGGTTGATCCCGTAGACAATCATGGGGATCGATGCTTCAGGGGGTGGAGCCGAAAGCATAACCTTTGGAGCCCCCGCCTGCAGATGGGATTGGAGCATTTCCCGTGTTTTGAACAATCCCGTGGCTTCAATCACCAGATCGACCTCAGATTCCGTCCACGGAATTTCTGAGGGTTGTGCATAATGCGTAATTCGGGTCTTCCCTTTAGGGGTACTCAGGATGTTGTTTTCAAATTGGACCTCATGGGGGAATACGCCGTGAATGCTGTCGTATTTGAGTAGATGCGCCAGGGTCTTTGTATCGGCTATGTCGTTTACGCTACCTACGTGAATCCCAGGTTCATTTTGGAGCAGCCGAAACAGCGTCCGGCCAATTCTTCCAAAACCATTAATCCCAAGGGTTATTTTTTTCATGTTTTTGAGTCCACCCACAGCGGATCACAAGATCAATCGATGTGCTTATGCGCCTTGTAAGAAGAGCGCACCAGGGCGCCACTTTCAACATGACGGAAACCCATTTCCAATCCGATTTCCCGATATTTATCAAATTCCTCAGGTGTGACAAAGCGTTTCACAGGAAGGTGTTTCTTAGAAGGTTGCAGATACTGTCCAATGGTAACAACATCAACGCCGACCTCTCTTAAATCTTTCAGGGATTGAAGCACCTCCGCTTCCTCTTCGCCCAGACCCAGCATAATACCGGATTTTGTCCTGCGGGCTCCGTTATCCTTGAGGTAACGTAAAACACCCAGGCTCCGGTCGTATTTTGCCTGTATGCGTACTTCCCGCGTGAGGCGGCGCACGGTTTCCATATTGTGTGAGATAACCTCAGGTCCTACTTCGAGGATACGATCAAGATGCCTTTCGATGCCCTGAAAATCCGGGATGAGCGTTTCAAGCGTGGTTTCCGGATTCATTCTCCTGATCGCCTTGACGGTCTCGGCCCACAGAATGGATCCCATATCTTTCAGGTCATCGCGGTCTACTGAGGTGACCACCGCGTGCTTGATCCCCATTATTTTTATGGAACGGGCTACTTTTTCCGGTTCAGCCCAGTCCACTTCCTCCGGCCGTCCTGTTTTCACTCCGCAAAAGCCGCAGGAACGGGTACAAACATTCCCCAGAATCATAAAGGTTGCTGTGCCTTCGCCCCAGCATTCCCCCATATTCGGGCAGCTCCCCGAGGTGCAGATCGTGTGCAGGTTGTAGGTATCCACCAGGCTTCGAAGTTGGGTGTATTTCTTACCCGTGGGCAATTTTACCCGCAGCCATTTCGGTTTTCCTTTTGTCGGGCTGACCGGATCTGCAGTGGTAGTACTCATAGCTCGATTTTTAGCAAATATACAAACAAAATTAGGGTTAAAACGCGATATGGAAGGGGAGTGGTGGGTGCGTTTCGAATCGGGTTTATCCGTTTCGCTGCCTTTGGGAAATAGCGGTAGCCAGCAGTTTTTTTGCCCTGAGGAGTTTGATTTTTACATTGCCCAGGGGTTCGTTCAGGTCTTCGGCAATTTCAGCGTAACTCATTTCCCGGAAATACCTTAATTCGATCACACGGCGATAGGCAGGCTTGAGTTTTTTGATATTCTCCAGAAGTGTTTTCAGGTTTTGATCGATGATAAGCTGATCTTCAGCACTGGGACTCTCATCCAATACCTTTTTCATCGCGTCTCCTGAATGATTCTCTCTTTGCTCGAGGACATTGCGTTTCCGCTTCCTCAATAAGTCCACATGCAGGTTTTTGGAGATGGTAATCAACCAGGTATTAAAACCGAATTTAGGATCGTAGGAGTCGAGCTTATCAAATGCACGCGCAAAGGTCTGTATCGATATATCCTCGGCGTCGTTTTCGTTTTGGGTGCGTCTGAGTTGAAATCCGTAAACCTCAGGCCAGAAGCGGTCCATGAGTTGACTAAATGCCTTTTGGTCCCCTTCCCTGGCTTTTGATATAGTCTCTAATATGATGTCTTCTTGCGGGGGCAATAGCCGTTGATTATATAGATAAAGGATGTTTTTGGGGTTATCCCGCTGTATCAGGATTGGATTTCCTGCTTGCAATCCTGCTCAGATGGCAATTTCCCGCACATCCCGCAGGCTTCTCCATCCTGATTGAGAAAGGGGTTCTGGCTGGCACAGGTTCCCGCAAATTTACCGTTTTTCCTGGACCAGATTTTAATGGTGATTCCCGCAAATGCGAGGCCTAACAATCCAATGGTGAGTAAAACGAGTTTCATCTGCTATATTTTGGTCAAAGATACAAAAAAAGCCCCTTTTCGAAAGGGGCTTTGGTAACGGTTTAACGTCGATATCAATACTTAATGTTGGCGACGATATTCTGAACGGAAGGCGCGACATTTCCACCCTTGGGTTCTATGGTGATATACCCCAGGGCCTTTTCCCCATAGGGTAGGGCCATCAATTTGTCCTTGTCTTCTATGTCTTTAAGAATACCCAGGTTTACCATGGAACCATTCACCTCCGCCCACATTTGATAACACTGATCTTCCGGAAGCTGAGGTAAATTTCGGACATTGATGTACGACAGTTTTTTTATGGGGTTCACATAGGCAATTGCCTTGAGTTCGCGAGCTTTCTTGTTTCCATTGACCACATATTTGCGCGTCCCGGGATTATTAAGCACGATAAACTGGTTCCGGACATCCTCCAATTGTTCTTTCATATCTGCTTCCAATACCCGAATCTGATCGGTTACCATGGCGTTTTCCTGTTGCAGGTTCTGGTTTTGGTTCCAGAAGAAAAAGGAGGAGGCTGCAAAAAACAGCGTAGCGATACTGGCGGCGACGGCAAATCGCATAAAGCGTCTGCGACCTGTATGTTGATTGCGAATTTGTTGCTGAATCCGCTCCTTTAAGCCATCCGGGGTCTTCAGGGCGTACAAACGGGCGAAAGTCTCGAGATTATCCTCAAGTTCGCGGTAAGTATCCCGGACTTCCGGATACATTGCGATATAGCGCTCTACCTGATTGGATTCTTCCACAGTAGTGTGTTCCAGCAGGTATTTTTCCAGCAAATCGGACTCCAGAAAATCACGTACTTTATCTTTCATAACCAATGCGATAAACAAATTAATACTACAGAGGCCGCTCCGTATATTTTTTTGAGCTCCCGAAGGCCGATTTTCAACCTGGACTTTATAGTTCCCAGGGGAATATCGAGCTCTTCACTCGCCTCCTGCTGTGTCATCCCTTCAAAAAAGAGCGCCTCCAGCACAATTTGGTATTTTGGTTCAATCTTATCGAGCTGCTTGCGCATGTCAATCAGCTCTGGCCGAATGCCCTCCACACCTAGATTATATACGTCGGAAACATCCATTTGGATTTCTTTGTCAGACTTATTCCCCAGACTGCGGATTTTATCGATGGCCGTATTGCGGGTTATGCGAAACAGCCAGGTAAAGAGTTTGGCTTTTGCCGGATCATAAGTATGGGACTTATTCCAGATCTTGATGAAGCTCTCCTGTACCACATCCTGAGCGAGATCCGCATTGCGCACAACCTTGAATGCAACTCCGTAAAGCGTATCCCCATAGTGTTCATAGAGCAGGGAAATGGCTTTGTCATTGCTCTCCTTAAGCAAATCAACAATATGTTTTTCCAGCAGGGTGCTCATCAGTTGGGGAGGTCGCTAAACATGAAGGAATTCGTTTAAAAAGTTCTCCTTCAAATCGTATTTAGATAAACGCTAAGATAAAGATTAGATTGTTACCACGGTGGCTGTTCTTTCGTGCATAGAAGTGAAATTGCTGTCCCTCATCCGCACCTCTCGGGCCTTTCCAAGGCCTGAGGTCGATTCCGGAGGCAGTTCCCCCCTGTAATACAGGAAGATCGCAGGAATTGGCCTTGTGGCCTAAACGATATTAACTTCCGGAACGATGGCAATCCCGTAGGTCTCCTGGACGGTTTGTTGTATCTGGCGTGCCAGCTTCAGGACCTCCTGGCCACTAGCATTTCCATAATTCACCAGTACAAGTGCCTGTTTCTGGTGCACCCCGGCGTCTCCTTTTCGATACCCTTTAAATCCGCACTTTTCAATCAACCATCCGGCCGGGACTTTTACCCTTGCTCCTTCTTGCGGGTACCCCGGCAACTCCGGGAAACGTTCTTTCAAAATTGCGTACTGAGCGGTGGGAATCACGGGATTCTTAAAAAAAGAGCCGCTATTTCCAAGCACCTTCGGATCGGGGAGTTTACTTTGGCGGATGGCAATGACGGCTTTGGCCACATCCCCGGGAGCAGGTTCGGAAATTCCCATGCGATGGAGTTCTTCCTGAATGGCTCCGTAAGAGGTGGAGAGTCGGTGATTGGTCTGGGTAAGCTTCAGCTCTACCGAGGTAATAATGTATTTGCCTTTACCCTCCTGTTTGAAAAAGGAATCCCTGTACCCAAAACTGCAGTCTTCAGCTGTAAACCGGTGAAGGATCCCTGTTGCCATTTCAACCGCCTCACAGGCGTGAAACACATCCTTCAATTCCACACCATAAGCTCCGATATTCTGAATTGGAGCTGTCCCACATTTGCCAGGGATAAGGGCGAGATTTTCAAGGCCACCTAGCCCTTTGCCCAGGCTCCAGAGTACAAGTTCATGCCAGTTTTCGCCGGCCATGGCCCGAATAATTGCTGTTTGTCCATCCTGGGAAAGGATCTCCTTGCCCTGAATATTTATATAAAGCACCAAAGCCCGGAGGGGGGCGGTCAGCAAAAGGTTGCTGCCCCCACTGAGGATAAAGAAATCCGGGTGATCCTCAAAACTCAGTGCCTTTAGAAGGGTATCTAAGGAGTCGATTTCAACGAAGGCTTCTGCAGGCAGATCAATGCCAAAAGTATTGTATGGCTTTAGTGAGACATCTTTTAGAACCTCCATCAGCCCGGGTAGATTTCAAGTGCTTTTCCGAGAATCTGAACGGCTTTCCGCAATTGTTCACGTTCCAGGACATAGGCAATCCGTACCTCCCGGGTTCCCAATCCCGGAGTAGCGTAAAATCCGGCTGCCGGGGCGACCATAACCGTTGCTCCTTCCCATTGGAATTCTTCGAGCAGCCATTGGGCGAAATGGTCCGCATCGGCCACAGGGAGTTCAACCATGCAATAAAACGCCCCCTGAGGCCTGGCGATGCGAATACCCTTTATTTTCGAAAGGGCTTCGAGCAGAAGGTCACGTCTTGCGGTATACTCCCGAATGACATCATCGAAATAGGATTGCGGAGTGTCCAGGGCAGCTTCACTGGCTATCTGTGCCAGGGTAGGGGGAGAGAGGCGTGCCTGGGCAAATTTCAGGCAGACGGCCATCAGATCTTTATTGCGACTTACAATACACCCGATTCGGGCCCCGCACATACTGTAACGTTTGGAAACGGAATCCACCACCACGGCATGGGCTTCCATTCCGGGTTCCTGCAGAATCGAATAGTGTTCCTTTCCGTCATATGCGAATTCGCGGTACACTTCATCCGCAATGAGAAACAGGTCATGCTTGCGAACCAGCTCGGACAATTTCTGAACCTCTTCCTGGCTGTAGAGGTACCCTGTAGGATTCCCGGGGTTGCACAAGAGGATTGCCCGGGTACGCGGAGTGATGTAATCTTCAAAGGACTCTATCGGGGGCAGGGCAAAGTTATCGGAGATATCAGAGGCCAAAGGAATCACCTTAACCCCATTAGCAACCGAAAATCCGTTGTAATTGGCATAAAAAGGTTCGGGAATGATGATCTCGTCCCCGGGGTCCGCAATGCAGCCCATCACAAAGGACAGGGCCTCAGAACCCCCTGTGGTTATCAGGATTTCTTCAGGGGTGACCTCAATACCGTGTTTGCTATAATATTGAGCGAGTTTTATACGATAACTCTCATTTCCTTCACTTCGGCTGTATTCCAACACCTCAATTGGCGCCTTACGCACGGCGTCAAGTGCGTGAGTCGGTGTTTTGATATCGGGCTGGCCGATATTAAGGTGGATGACTTCAACGCCTCTTTTTTTGGCGGCTTCGGCGTAGGGAACCAGCTTGCGAATGGGCGAGGCGGGCATGGAAAGGCCTTTTTTGGATAAAGCGGGCATAAGAGATAGTGGTTATTCCACAAAAATGAGAAATCCCATTGGAGTAAGCAACACAAAATATCAGTGGTTCAGTGGAACGGTAAAGGACACACTTGATCCAATGGAATGTTAAAAACGGCGGTCGTATCGTTTTTTTTGCTACTTTAAGAGTATAGTAGGCTAATTATGAGGTTTTTGCGGCAATACAGGCTTTGGGTTTTCACAGCATTTTTGTTTGTGGCCGGGACTGCTGCTGCCCAGTATTACGAACTTCCGGAAGATGAGGAACGTACAAACCGCATTCACTTTCAACTGATCAACAATTTAATGGTGATCCCCATGGAAGTCAATGGGGCCTCCCTGAATTTCATTCTGGATTCTGGCGTAAGCAAACCCATTCTTTTCAATATTTCGGATCAGGATTCCATTGAATTACGGGATGTGTCCAAGATTACCATTCGCGGTTTGGGGAATGGAGAACCGGTGGATGCCCTGCGCTCCCTGGGGAATACCTTCAGAATCAATTCGCTCAAGAACCTGAATCAGGAACTCTACGTGGTTTTAAACAAGGAGATGAATTTTTCCTCCAGCCTCGGGATTCCTGTCCATGGCATCATAGGTTATGACCTTTTCAGGGATTTCGTAGTGGAAATCAACTACAACAGGCAGTTTATCAGGTTCCACGATCCGCAGACCTACCAGTCAAAAAACCGTAAGGATGAGGTCACCCTGCCGCTGACCGTTACTAAAAACAAGGCCTTTCTTCACGGCTCTGTCGTGGTGGATAGTCAGGGTGAAATCCCGGTCAAACTGCTCATGGATACCGGAAGCAGTGATGCCCTTTGGCTTTTTCCCGATGCGGAAAAAGGGTTGTCAATTCCGGAAAAGCACTATGAGGATTATCTCGGCAAGGGCCTGAGTGGAACAATCTACGGCAAGAGAACCAAGATACGCCAGGTACGGTTAGGGGATTTTATCCTAAATGATGCCAAAACCGCATTTCCGGATATGGAGTCCTTTAAACTGGCTACCAACCTGGGGGACCGAAATGGCAGCGCGGGCGGTGAGTTGCTCAAGCGCTTTAATATGATTGTCAATTACCCGGGCCAGCAGATTACCCTTTCTAAAAATGCGCTTTTCGATAAACCCTTTCAATTTAATTTGGCAGGGATTGAACTTGAACATGCCGGAATTCGGTACATAGCGGAACGCATCGCGCATTCCAATGGCTTTGTCCAAAAGGATGAAAGTACGTACAGCAGTGTTCAGATTATGGTTGGCTCCCAGACGCGGTTGAGCCTGGTTCCTGAAATTGTGGTTTCCGCAATCCGGGCGGGCAGTCCGGCGGAGGAAGTCGGGTTGAGGGAAGGAGATGTAATTCTCGCCGTTAACGGCAAGCCAGTCCATCGCTATAAGTTACAGGAGGTACTGGAGATGATCAATTACAAAAAGGGCAAGAATATCAGGCTGCTTATTGAACGCTACAATCAGGATTTGTTATTCTCTTTCGTCCTTCGGGATTTGTTTGAATAAAAAAATCCCCGCGTTTCGGCGAGGATTTTGTTTGCTATTGGGTTGGAAAATTATTTTCCGCTCATAGGTTTAACGGTTCCCTTGATCTTCAGGATCGTTGTCGGTGTATCCGCATTGGACAAAACCGTTATCGCCTTCCGAATGGGTCCGGGCCGGTTTGTATCGTATTTTACCTGTATCTCGCCAGTCTCTCCGGGCATGATCGGTCCTTCTGGTTTCTTTGGGATTGTACAACCACAACTGGAGCTTACCTTGCTGATAATCAAAGGCGCATTTCCGGTATTCTTAAATTCGAATACCCGAACTCCGTCGCTTCCTTTTTCAATTTCACCATAATCCACTGTATCCGTTGTGAATTCGATTTTAGCAACTTTCTCCTGGGCATTTACCCCCAGGGTCATAAGGCTGATAAAAAGTAGTACTGCCAGATTCTTCATAGTCATTGATTTTGGGTGAACTTCAAATGTAACCAAAGCGGTTCCAACATCCAAAATTCTTTTGTTATGTAGTAACGTTACTTATTTTTGTTTCGTATAAACTTATCCCTTCAAATTGGGGTTCTGAACGGTTTTTAACATCTTTGCACCCTCTGGGACAAACCCCTTATTTCAAAAACCATACCACAACATGGATATCCCTTCAAAATACGATCCACAAAGCGTTGAGCAAAAATGGTATTCACACTGGATGCAGCATGGGTATTTTTACTCAGAACCGGATCACCGCGAGCCCTATACCATTGTAATTCCCCCGCCCAATGTGACCGGGGTGTTGCATATGGGGCATATGCTAAACAATACGCTTCAGGATGTCCTGATCCGCCGTGCGCGCATGCAGGGCCGCAATGCGTGTTGGGTGCCCGGAACGGACCATGCCTCCATAGCTACGGAAGCCAAGGTTGTGGCCAAGTTGGCAGCGGAGGGCGTTTCCAAAGCCTCCCTTACAAGGGAGGAGTTCCTTAATCACGCCTGGGAGTGGACCCGGGAATACGGAGGTGTCATCCTGGAACAGCTCAAAAAACTGGGGTGTTCCTGTGACTGGAAACGCACCAAGTTTACGATGGACCCGGACATGGAGGCCTCGGTTATTTCTGTATTTGTCGATTTGTTCCGGCAGGGATTGATCTACAGGGGGTATCGGATGGTCAACTGGGATCCCCAGGCGAAAACCACCCTCTCCGATGAAGAGGTCCTCTACGAGGAAAAACAGGGTTTTCTGTATCATATCGCCTATCCGGTAGAAGGTTCAGACGAGAAAGTAGTTATTGCAACAACCCGTCCCGAAACCCTGCTCGGTGACACAGCCGTATGTGTAAACCCGGAAGACGAAAGGTATGGACACCTGAAGGGTAAAAAGGTTCGCGTCCCTATATGTGATCGTGTCGTGCCTGTGATACAGGATTCGTATGTCACTATGGATTTTGGAACGGGATGCCTGAAGATTACCCCTGCCCACGATGAAAACGATTACAAAATCGGACAGCAGCACGGCCTGGAAATCATCGATATTTTCAATTCTGATGCGACCCTGAATGAATATGGACTCCACTACAAGGGTATGGATCGGTTTCAGGCCCGGAAAGCCATGGTAAAAGAACTGGAAGCCGAGGGGTATCTCGTTAAGACAGAAGCATATACAAATAAAATCGGGACCTCTGAGCGCACCGGGGCCGTTATTGAACCCAGGCTGTCCGATCAGTGGTTTCTGAAAATGAAAGACCTGGCGCAACCCGCCATGGACGCTGTCCTGGAAAGTGGGGATGTCAGCCTGGTACCTTCAAAATTTGATAATACCTACAGGCACTGGATGGAAAACATCCGGGATTGGAATATTTCAAGGCAGCTTTGGTGGGGCCAGCGTATCCCGGCCTATTATTACGGACCCGGAAAGAACCAGTTCGTGGTGGCCGCCACCGTTGAAGAGGCCATTGAATTATCCAGGGCGGAAAGTGGCAACCCCGAACTGCAACCAGCAGACCTTCGGCAGGACGAAGACGTACTGGATACCTGGTTTTCCTCCTGGTTATGGCCCATCAGTGTCTTTGGGGGCATTCTGGATCCGGAGAATGAAGAAGTCTCCTATTACTATCCGACAAGTGACCTGGTTACGGCCCCGGATATTTTGTTTTTCTGGGTAGCGCGAATGATTATGGCCGGCTACCATTTCCGTGGGGAGAAACCCTTTAAAACGGTTTATCTTACCGGATTGGTTCGTGATAAACAAAGGCGTAAAATGTCTAAATCCCTTGGGAATTCCCCTGACGCTTTGGAACTTATCGCCCAGTACGGGGCAGATGGGGTCCGGGTTGGCCTTCTTCTCAGCGCGCCGGCTGGGAATGACCTGCTTTTTGAAGAGAGTCTCTGTCAACAGGGTAAGAACTTCTCCAATAAGGTTTGGAATGCGTTTCGCCTGGTCCAGGGCTGGGAAGTTGCTGCCCTTCCTCAACCCGAAGAGGCGCGTCTGGGAATTAAATGGTACAGGGCTCGTTTTATGAAAACCCTGGATGAAATTGAGGGCCATTACGCGAAATATCGGATATCAGATGCGCTGATGGCCACCTACAGGCTTATCTGGGACGATTTTTGTTCCTGGTTGCTGGAGAGTGTAAAACCCGCCTATGGGGCTCCAATAGACCGCACTACCTATGAAGAGGTTATTGCGATTTTTGAGGACAATCTGAAGTTGTTGCATCCTTTTATGCCCTTCCTCAGCGAGGAAATCTGGCAACTTATGGCCGAGCGAAAACCGGAGGAGGCCCTGATCGTAGCTCCGTGGCCTGAGCAGGCTTCGTTCTCCCAGGAGCTGCTGGATGCGTTTGATTTTGCACGGGAGGTCATCTCAGGGGTTCGGACGATTCGAAAGGAGAAGCAAATCCCTTTTCGCGAAGGTGTGAGCCTCTACGTTTTGAATGAAGAAAAAACAGACCCTGAATGGGATGTGTTAATTCGCAAACTGACCAACACCACAGAAATCCATTATACGGATCAGGCTCCGGAAGGGGCGCTTTCGTTTCGGGTTAAAAGCAACGAGTACTACCTGCCTTTGGAAGGTGTAGTCGACCTGGGATCGGAAATCGAGAAAATTGAGGAGGAACTCAGCTATACACGGGGCTTCCTGACATCTGTACAGAAAAAACTCTCCAACAAGCGCTTCGTGGAAAACGCCCCGGAAAAAGTGGTTGCCCTGGAACAGAAGAAAGCCGCCGACGCCCAGGCCAGGATAGAAACCCTGGAAAAAAGCCTGGCGAACCTGAAATAGCTGGTTGCCCCCTTCGATTCGGAAAAATGGGGTATGGTCCTTTGGTGAAGCGCAGGCAAAAGAGCTCTGGAATTAAAAAAGCCAGTCCTGAGACTGGCTTTTAAAAGAATTAACTAAACGTTTCGACCATAGATAAAGCTGTACCTTTATCACTGCTAAAATACCTCAAAGAACCGGACGGGGGGATTAGCTGAAATCAAATAAGGTTAATAAAAGATTAATCTGTTTAAGAAGGGGTTAATTCCCTGGTTTTGGTGAGAATCATTCCTTTTTTGCACTATGGCCCGCAAGCGAGTTTTCTTCATAGCCCTCTTTGTTATTTCCATTATCGGACTCGCCATCGTGCAGTATCGCTATCTCAAGATTGGCCTGAACCTGGCACGTGTACAATTCAGTCAGAAAATAGCTCTGGTAGGGGCAGACATACAGAAAGACTTCTACGGACGGAACCAACTTACTTTCCTATTGGCCAATGCCATGGAACGAGACACGAGTTTTTTTAGAACCGAACCTGCCGAACTCGAGGACGCTTCCAGGTATTTCCTGGAGGACTATCTGCGGGAGCGGCTGGTGGACCACGAGATCGACAGGGAGTTCAGTTTTGCCCTTAAGGCCAGGGATAGTAGTTATTACCTGCGATCGGCGCGCAAACAAAGGCAGGAGGAGAAGGACTATTTGTACCCTATTGAGCTGAGAGGGTACCTGGCAGACCGACTTGAAAAGCGTATGGTCCTTCAGCTTGAATTCCAGAACCTCGACCGGTATTTTCTTTCACAACTCAATGGCCTCACCCTGCCAAGCCTCCTGTTCCTATTGGGGATTCTCGGAGTGGTATTATGGGTTTTGCGCACGTACTACTGGCAGCGCAAAGTAATTACCACGACCAATGAATTCATCAATAATCTTACGCATGAATTGCGCACGCCTGTTTTCTCGATCAGTTTGGCGACCAAAATCCTCGACTCAAAACTCGGGGCAGATGAAAAAGAATTTACGGGACGCATCCTGGATGAGACCAAAAAATTGAGCACACATATCGACAAGGTGCTCGAATTGGGTTCGTTAGAACACGGACGGACCGTAATTGAAAAGAAGCGCATGGATTTCAGGCCTTCTCTGGAACGCTTGTGTGCCGATTTCAGGGCCCTGTGCCAGCTGGAAGAACGGGTATTTACCTATGATCTGGATCCGGGACCTTACCAGATGAATGCTTCGGTTTTCCACCTTGAGAACGCCATTAATAATCTTCTGGATAACGCCCGGAAATACGGCGGAGATGCGCCGATCAGCCTTTCTGCCACAAAACAAAAGAAGTACCTTGAGATACAGGTGCGCAACGGTGGAACTCCCATCCCTGCAGAGGCTTTGAATGAAATTTTCAAGAAATACTACCGCCTCCCTGTTGGTGATCGACAAAAGGTACGCGGATATGGATTGGGCCTGAGTTATGTCCGCACGGTTGCCGAAATGCACCATGGGAAAGTTTCAGCGTTAAGCGATACTGCAAAAGGAACCGTTTTACGGTTTGTTGTACCTTTAGAATCCAATGAATCATAAGATGTATACGCTTCTTTTGGTGGAAGATGATGCCTCTCTGGGCTACCTCCTTTCAGAATACCTGAAAATGAAGGGTATGGAACTCATTTGGGTTCAAAAGGCCTCTGAAGTCATTCCCTTGCTGGAACAACGGGGATTCGACCTTCTGATCCTCGATGTGATGATGCCTGAAATGGATGGCTTTACGTTAGGGGCCGAAATTCACCAGCGCTATCCGGAGATCCCTTTTTTGTTCCTCACGGCAAAATCCATGAAGATCGATGTATTGAAAGGGTTTTCAGTAGGGGCTGTGGACTACCTTAAAAAACCCATTGATGAAGAGGAACTGGTGGTTCGGATAGAAACCCTGCTGTCCCGTCTGGGCAGTCAGGAGCCGGATGAGGTTTCCCGTACAAGTCTCGGCCGGTATGTCTATGACCCTCAAAATCAGTGCTTATACCTTGATAAAGAGGAGCTTTCACTTACCACCCGCGAGAATGAATTGCTTTCATATCTGGTCAGGCACCAGAACCGGCTGTGCTCCCATTCGGACATCCTAAAACGCCTGTGGGGTCGGAATGACTACTTCAACCGTAAAAGTCTTAATGTGTTTATTACGCGGCTTAGAAAACTTCTTGAAAAGGATCCGGAATTGCGTATCGAGAATGTCCATGGGCAGGGGTTTATTCTGAGGATGCCTGTGCAGCCAAAATAAGATGTGTCTTTAGTTTTCGTATTTTTGCACCTAAAAAATAAGATGAAAAACATTTGCTTTAGCGGTCTGATACTCCTGGGACTCCTGGGAACCGCATGTAATTCAGATTCCGATTCGGATACAGATCCTCCGGTTGTACTACCACCCATCGAGGTCCGCACCGAAATTCCCGATAGTAATTTTGAGGCTGCCCTGGTGGCCCTGGACCTGGATGACGAAGTCGATGGATCCGTCCTTACCTCCCGAATTGTGGGCATAACCCGCCTTGACGTGGAAGCAGAAGGAATCTCAGACCTGAGCGGGATTGAGGATTTCGCGGCGTTGATAGATCTCAATGTCAGGAGCAACGAACTGGTAAGCCTGGATGTAGCGTCAAATTCAGAGCTCCTTTTTGTTTGGGCGGAGAACAATGAACTCACAAGCCTGAACCTGGGTGCCAACCAGAATATTGAAAAGGTCGGAGCTTCAGGAAACAACCTGACCGGGCTTACGGTTACGGAGTACTCCACCCTCCAATTGCTGGATTTGGCCAATAACAGTATTGAAGCTATGGATGTCTCTACCTTGCCCCTACCTACATTCAATGAGTTTGCCATTCAAGGGAACCCCCTGACCTGCATATTGGTAAGTCCGGAACAATTTGAAGCTATTCCTCCATCATGGTCGAAAGATGAAGAGGATACCTGGTCGCTGGACTGCGAGTAGGCTTTTAAGTATCCCCTGGTGTCCCGGCTGAAGGTGTTTGCCTAAAGAAGGGAAAATAAATAAAAAAAGCTACCCAATAGGAGTTGGGTAGCTTTTTTTATCCTTACGTCCTAACCCGGGGCCTTCGTAAAGTAGGCAGGCCCCCGGCGGGATCAGGCTCAATATATCAGTTCGGGGAATACCATATGGGGGAGGTATACGCCCTTTCACGGGTTGTCATTTTAGCTGCTTTTGGCATGGTTACACCATAATTTTTAGCGTCAAATGCGGTCCATCTTGGGGTTGGGATCTCCATCACCCTGGCGTAATACACAGCAGGCATTCCAGGATCGAAATCGGGATCTTTCCAGACGCCTATGAGTTCCGGGTCCCCAATGGTATTGGTCCATGTGGCTTCTTGTACGTTAACCGTATTGCCCACATCCGGGAGCTTTCCATCGCGCCCTGGCTTGCGTTTTTCTGCATCGCCCCAAACGACATCGTAGACCTTTTCATTTCTCTCGCCTGCCGAGTCCACCCAGCCTTTGACGATCTGTATGCGATCGAGGTTTCCGGATAGGGGGTCTTTACGCGCAGCGACCAGGAATGTAGGTGCTGATTTGGCGTTGGGGGCAGCAGGCAGGTCGGCGCCCATGGGAACTCCTTTAACATAACCGACATCTGCCGGGAGTCTGTTGTTGGCATCGCTTGCAACAAAATTCCAGCCGCCAAAGAACCTTACGGTCATACGCGGGCCGGTTGTGGCGTAGGTTTCCTTGCGCATCATCGCATCAAAAAGCGCCTCTCGGGTATTCTCCTCTGCCCATACCGCAGCAAGGCCGGAGGCAACCATATCCCAGCTTTCATAATTCCCATTATCGGTTTTTGCCATCGGGTGCTCAAAACGAAGTGCATTGGGCTCTGTACCTGAGTGCTTGCCGAAGAAATTGTCTTCTTGTGTAGTGGCCAGACCGGTATGGCTGTCTGTGGAGCCAATCATCCCAAACTTGTATGGATTTGTCCCCAATTTCTTTTCCAGTTGTAATCCTGTCTGTAAAGCAGTCCGGGCGTATTCGTACTGAAGCATGTCGTCCGTTTTTTTAACGGAAAGATCCAAATTCCCCTGATCCCAGGTCTCGTAATCCGCGAATTCATCGTTTGGGGAGAGAAATGCGTGGGCCTCCCCATCTCCCTTTATTTGCGTCGCTTCGTAGAGTGGCTCCCATTTTGCCCTGTTGTCCGCATAGGTCTTATCCAGGGGTTTTCCGGTAAAAGAATCCACAATCGGGAACATGATCCCGTTGCTCAGGTTACCATTATGGGCAATTGCCAGTACATTTCCCCCCGATTTGTTTTCGTATTGTTCCATCCAATTCCACAAATCGACCGGGTTATCACTTCCCTGTGGCCTTAAAGTTGTATAGGGTAGGGCCATATTGGCCTTCTGACCCCCATCGCGATATACAACTACTCTGTGCAGGTTATTTCCAGCGGTATTGGACGTCCATTCAAATCCGATAAAGGCTGTGAAGATACCCGGCCTGTTGTTGGCTTCTGCCGCTTCAATGGTCTCTTCCCAGGCGGATTGATAAGCAGGGTCTCCGGGCCGGGACTCCAGTGCTGGAGGAAAGGTTCCCTGAGAGAAGCCCTCAATTACCTCTACGGCAACCTGTACGCCTTCCTGTCCACCTTTCCGAACCATTTCGTACCATCGTTTACCGGTGGGGTCTTTCAGCATTTCGGCGTCCCCGGCATAAAGCCTGGGGAAGAATCCCATATTATCTGAATGGTCGGCAACGACCAGGAAATCCAGGGGTCTGGAAAGTTTTACGGGAAGTCCTGTCGAGGAAACGAGCTCCGCTCCTGCGGCAAATCGGAAGGCATCATCCGGTTTCAGCCGGGCGCCGAAAGCCCCGGCGTCCATGGACATCCCCGTATGCAGGTGGGTATCCCCAAAGTACACGCCAGTCGGGAAATTCCGGCCGGCGTATGGGGAATAATTATCGATTTTCTTTTGTGGAAGGTCGTCCTTGTCCGGAGTGGGTAGTCCGGGAGAATGCTGGGCGAAAAGCCCTCCGGATAGTACCATTGTAATAGCTAGGAAAAAGGTTGTTTTCATGAGTCTTAATTCTGACCCCTTAAGGTACGAAATAAGGGCCGATTTTTTGGAGTTTAGGAGGTTTTATTCTCCAATTTAAAGCTTGTTTAATTAGTTTATTACCGACTATTAATGAGGCTTCTCTTATGTCGGCTAGGTAAAATTTGTCCGCCGTACGGAAAAAAAATGTAGTTCCATCCGTCCCTGAGTGTACCCGGAAATGGAATGATGCAAAAAAAGATTTTCCGGAACGTCGCCTATTCAGGCATAGGTGATAAATACATCGGTTTTAGTATTTTTGAGTGATACTTTGCACCCATGGAAACCTATGCCAAAGCCCTTTTGTACGCCATCCCGTTCTTCATCGTCCTGATGCTGATCGAGATTGGGTACGGCTATTTCAGGAAAAATCAGAAATACAAGGTGATGGATACGGTGAGTTCCATTAGTTCCGGGCTTACCAATATAGTTAAGGATTCCCTGGGGCTGGGGGTGATCCTGGTCAGCTACCCGTACCTGGTAGAACATCTGGCGCTCTTCCAGATTAAGGCCACATGGATGGTATGGTTGGTCGCCTTTTTTGCCATAGATTTCGCGGGATACTGGAACCACAGGCTGAGCCATCATGTGAATATATTCTGGAACCAGCATGTGATCCACCACAGCAGTGAGGAGTTTAATTTGGCCTGTGCCTTGCGGCAGTCCATTTCCAACCTGGTAGGGTATTTCCCCCTGATGCTTATCCCGGCTGCCCTTTTGGGCGTTCCGGAACAGGTAATCGCTATTTTGGCTCCCGCCCATCTTTTCGCCCAGTTCTGGTACCATACCCAGCATATCGGTAAAATGGGCTGGTTGGAATACATCATCGTAACACCCTCTCAACACAGGGTACACCATGCGATTAATCCTGAATACATCGACAAGAACCTGGGGCAGGTACTTTGTGTCTGGGACCGGCTCTTTGGGACCTTTCAGGAGGAACTTGAAACAGTACCACCTCAGTATGGGGTTCTGAAACCTGCGCATACTTGGAACCCGATCCACATAAATTTTCAGCACCTATGGAGGATCATGCAGGATGCATGGAGGACAAATAACCTCTGGGATAAGGTGCGTATTTGGTTTATGCCTACGGGTTGGCGCCCGGCAGATGTCGCTGAGAAATACCCCATAGAGATAATTGCCGATGTTTATAACTTCAGGCGTTACGAGCCCCAAACTTCGAATTTGCTCAAAGGCTATGCTATTTTTCAGGCCCTTTCCACGCTTGGACTGCTGCTTTTTATGTTCTACAATTATTCCGGTATCGGGTTTCAGGGACTCCTGTTATTCGGGGCCTTCATATTTGCGGGAATCTATGGGTACACTACCCTGATGGACGGGAAGCGTTATGCTGTATGGATTGAGGTTACCCGTGTGGTCTTTGGGTTTGCGGTCCTGGCCATGACGGGGGACTGGTTTGGTTTAGGAGCGTTTTGGTCAGGAGGTCCTCTATGGGTTGCGCTCTATTTTGGAATTACACTGGCCGGCACCGTATACTTCGGTTTTATTGAAAATCGGCCCGCTGGGGATTCGGTGGCAATCTGAAAGGTTAGGAGAGTTTGCGCACGTGGTTTTCCACCAACTCGATGTAGGTTTGCATGGCGATTTCAGGTGACACGTCCTGTGCCTGAATAAGTGCGTTTGCTTTAAATGCGTTGATGAGGGGGGTCTTACTCCCGGGATTACTGTAGTTGTTATGCGCTATTTTGTAGTAGGCATAGAGTTTTAAGAGTAAATCAGCAGGAAGCAAGCGGTTATAATTGTTGATATAGGCAACCGCTTCTTTAAAATCCTTATGTAGTTTTTCATTCTTCATCCTCAGGCGCCAGGGTTGCAATACAGGTTTTTGCACCTACCACTTTTTGGTTGAGTTTTACGGTAATCACACTATCTAAAGGTAGCAACAAATCTACTCTGGAACCAAATTTAATAAATCCGGCATCCGCACCCTGTTGTACACTCTCTCCTTCTTCTGCATAGTTAACGATTCTCCGCGCCATGGCCCCGGCGATTTGACGGTAGCCGATTTCACCAAAAAGAGGTGTCCGTATCACCACGGTTGTACGTTCGTTTTCAGTGCTCGATTTGGGATGCCATGCGACGAGATATTTTCCGGGATGGTATTTGGAGTAGGATATGGCTCCGCTTGCCGGGAAGCGTGTTACGTGCACATTCAGGGGGGACATAAAGATGGAAACCTGTATTCTTTTGTCCTTGAAATACTCGGTTTCCTCAACTTCTTCTATAGCGACTACTTTGCCATCAGCAGGAGCGAGGATTTCGTCAAAAGTCCGGGCGGCCACTCTTTTGGGATTTCTGAAAAACTGTAAAATCAAAACGAGGATGAGTATTGCCCCTGCCTGTATGGAGATTCTCAACCAAATGGGCTCGATGTAGAACTGGGCGACCAATGTCAGGGCGGCACACAGGAAAAAGGCAACCAGAATAATGTTTTGGCCTTCCTTATGAAACATACTGAAATATGATTAGCGTTAAATAGGCGAAAGGAGCTGCAAATACCAGGCTGTCCAAACGATCCAGCATTCCTCCATGCCCGGGTAGTATGGCGCCACTGTCTTTAACGCCTGCTGCCCGTTTTAGTTTGGATTCTATAAGGTCTCCCAAACCTCCGGTGACCACGACGACCAAGGCGAGGATGAGCCACTGTGTGTTATTGAGAACCGGGGCATAACGACCCAACATATAAGCTGCTATTAATGTAAAAACTAATCCCCCCAAGCTTCCTTCTATGGTCTTTTTGGGAGAGATCGCGGGATAAAGCTTATGTCGCCCCAGGGTTTTACCCACCAGATAGGCAAAAGAGTCATTTACCCAGATCATAATGAAGATACCCATAATAAGATATTTTGCAAAAAAATCATCCTGATAAGGAATCATGGTGAGGAAAATACAACCTCCGCCCAAATAGAACAGACCGATCAGGTATTTCTGAAACAAATTAAACGCTTTAAGTTTCGGAGAGAACAGATAGGTGATCAGGCCTATGTTGACTGCAATGGTCAGGAAGAGCAAAGTGTGGATCAGGACGGGATCCCGGGTAAGGTAGATAAAGACCCACCATAAGGCGAGGTAGCCCATAAAAATATAGTACCCCTTAAGGAGAACCAGCCTTTTATATTCGTAGAGGCAGGCCAGGCCGAAAACCATAAAAAGAAAATCATACGCATCCGAGCTGAGGAAAACCGCTGATAGAAGAAGCATTACATAGACGACTCCGGTCAATACCCTTCTTAACACCTCCCTCATCTTATAGATCTTCCAGTAATAAGAGGTATAAATGTTTGGAGCTGCTTCCATAGGTTAGAAAATCTACGGAATCTCCTTCTGTTGTAGGCTTAAAATGTTTTAGGGTGGTAATATTGGCGGGGATTCGCTGCCTGTACTTCTTTTTGATGATTTTCAGACCTTCACCAATAGATTCAACCAGTTGGCTGGTAGTAGCCAAAACAACAATATTCTCAGGGATCTCAGAGAGCTTTTTTTCCAGCAACTGGTTTGAGCTCACCAGGATGGAACCATTTTGGGCGATCAGGTGTTCGCAAGTCGTAAAGAAAACCTCACTGTCCGAGGCGGTGCGCGAAAATCGGATATTCTGATCTGAAAAACGCTCTTCCAGGGAGGGATTTAAAATATAAAAAGGCGTTTGCTCCCACTGGTTTTCCTGGATGATATTTTTCATTCCCTCGAGAACCTCCCCAAAATCATCGCAGTAGATAAACTTGCCCCCATTCTTTTTAAATTGAATGGTGAATTTCTCATCCACAGGTATTTTTAAATCAGGCATGTGGGCACCACGGGTCTGAACGGTCTCTTTGGAACCTTTCTTTTTCTTTCCTCCTCCAAAAAGTTTATCAAAAAAGCCCATGTACTTTGCCAGGTATTCTTTGAGGTTACAGGACCCTTAAACTAAAAAAGCGGTCCTAATGGTCTGTTTATTTCGTTTCGTCAATTGGTTCCTCAGAAATTTCAGGAGCCGGGGATTCCGGATCTTCCGAAGCTTCTTCTGATTCAGGAGGTATTATTGCCTTTTCCTGCCCAAGGGCATCAAATCGCTTTTCAAAAGGACGCTTTCCAAAAATCCGCTCCAAATCCTCTTTAAAGATAACTTCTTTTTCCAAAAGAAAATCGGCTAACACTTCCAGCTTGTCTTTATTCTCTTCCAGAACCTGAATTGCCCGAACGTATTGCTCCTCGATGATCTTGGATATCTCGGCGTCGATCTTACGGGCCGTTTCCTCACTATAAGGCTTAGTAAAGCCGTATTCCGACTGACCGGACGAATCGTAAAAGGTCACGTTTCCAATTTCGTCATTCAAGCCATAAATTGTAACCATGGCCCGCGCTTGCTTTGTCACCTTCTCCAGATCACTCAGGGCCCCAGTGGAAATTTTATCGAAGATAACCTTTTCCGCTGCCCGACCCCCAAGGGTTGCGCACATTTCATCCTTCATCTGTTCAGGGCGAACTAAAAGGCGTTCCTCTGGCAAATACCAGGCTGCGCCTAATGACTGCCCCCTTGGAACTATAGTAACTTTCACCAAAGGTGCCGCGTGTTCCAACATCCAGCTTACGGTAGCGTGACCCGCTTCGTGATAGGCAATGGTTTTTTTCTCCCCTGGAGTAATTATTTTATTCTTTTTTTCGAGCCCTCCAACAATTCGGTCAACGGCATCGAGGAAATCTTGTTTTGTAACGGCCTTTTTCTCCTTACGCGCTGCGATCAAAGCCGCCTCATTACAGACATTGGCAATATCCGCTCCTGAGAATCCAGGGGTTTGACGGGCGAGGAAATCCAGGTCCAGGGTCTCCGCCGTCTTGATCGGACGCAGGTGAACTTCAAAAATTTCTTTACGTTCCCGGATATCGGGCAGATCTACATAAATCAGGCGATCAAAACGTCCGGCACGCATCAGGGCTTTATCCAGAACGTCAGCCCGGTTTGTAGCGGCAAGCACAATCACGTTCGTGTTGCTGCCAAAACCATCCATTTCTGTCAATAGTTGGTTCAGGGTGTTTTCCCGTTCATCATTAGACCCGGTAAAGTTATTTTTCCCCCTGGCGCGGCCTATGGCGTCAATTTCATCAATAAAAATAATGGAGGGAGATTTATCCTTGGCCTGCTTAAAGAGGTCTCGTACCCTGGAAGCACCAACCCCCACGAACATCTCGACAAAATCCGATCCGGACAGGGAGAAGAAAGGTACTTTAGCTTCCCCGGCCACGGCTTTGGCCAGGAGGGTTTTACCGGTACCCGGAGGTCCTACAAGTAAAGCCCCTTTGGGGATTTTACCCCCAAGGGAGGTGTATTTATCCGGATTCTTGAGAAATTCTACGATTTCCTCAACCTCTTCCTTGGCGCCTTCAAGACCCGCTACGTCCTTAAAAGTGGTACGCGTATCCGTCTTTTCATCAAAGAGTTTGGCCTTGGACTTACCGATATTGAATATCTGTCCTCCAGCTCCTCCGGCTCCTCCTCCGGACATCCGTCTCATGAGGTAAATCCATATCCCGATAATCAGGACAAATGGCAGTAAGGTAAACAGAAGTTCCATCAGTACATTGGACTCCGTATCATAGTCCACGACCGTATCCAGGTTGTTTTCCTGCTTGATCTTCTTGATATCGTTTTCAAAATTCTGGAGATCCCCATAGTCAAGAACATACTGTGGTACGCTTCCCGAGGTTAAAGAAAAGGGTTTATCAGCCACATCTTTATGGACATCTTTAGCCAGGGCCTCCTGTGTGAGGAAAACCTTCGCCTGCCGCGCATTGGTGATGATCAGGATCTTGTCGATATCCCCATTCCTCAGAAACTCCTGTAACTCAGAGGTTGTAGTCTTGCTGGTTGGGGAGAAGCTATCGTTCCCGATAAACTGGTATCCGATAAGAAATAGGATGATAACTCCGTAAATCCACCATGAACTAAAGCGGGGTTTTTTTTGTGGGGTATTGCTATCTTTTGCCATTGAATTTTTTCCTAATTAAAGCTGCTTTCTACGAGAGTAACCTTGGCGTCGCCCCAAAGGCCCTCTATATCGTAGTACTCGCGTGTATGTTTTTGGAAGACATGAACCACTACATTCACATAATCCATGAGCACCCATTCTGAATTCTCAGATCCTTCTACATGCCATGGTTTGTCATTGATGGCTTTACTGACGGTTTTCTGTATGGAATTTACAATTGCGTTGACGTGGGTATTGGACGTTCCACTGCAAAGAATAAAGTAGTCGCAAACTGTGTTTTCAATTTCCCTTAAGTCCAGGATATTAATGTCTAAACCTTTAACTTCTTCTATTCCGTGTAAGATTAAGGCAATCAATTCATCTGCGCTCGCTTTCCGATTCTGCATTCAAAGAATTTAGTTTGTGCAAAGTTATTATTTTTTTGTTTTTTGAGGCCCCGCTTTTAACATAAGGTTATTAGTGCTAAAATGAACCCGAATGCAGTTGATCAAACTTGATGCCACGGATTCCACCAACACCTATTTAAACCGGTTGTCCAGGCAGGAGAATCTTCCTGATTTTACGGTTGTACAGGCCAATCATCAGACAGCCGGGAGGGGTCAGCGGGGCACCCTTTGGGAAACGGAAGGAGGTAAAAATCTAACATTCAGTGTTTTAAAGAATTTTGGAGCCTTGCCAGCACGCTCACATTTTATGCTTAACATGACCATCTCTTTAAGTGTTTATACTGCTTTGGAAGCCCTTAAAATACCTCATTTGTCTTTGAAATGGCCTAACGACATTCTGTCAGGTAATCGGAAACTATGCGGGATCTTGATTGAAAATCAACTTCAGGGAAATTTTATTGCCCGCAGTATTGTCGGTATCGGACTGAATGTGAATCAAACCCTTTTTGCAAAATTGCCCGGGGCGACCTCTTTAAAAATGGTAACAAAACACGATTTCGACCCCGATGAAGTCCTCTTGAAGGTAATGGAGCAACTCGAATCGGATTTGTCCGGAATGGATGTCGATAACCCAAGGCCTACCCTTGAGCAGTATGAAGCACATTTGTATCTCAAGGACCAACTGTCAGCGTACCGCCGGAAGGATGGATCCTCTTTTAAAGGCACCATTCTGGGGGTGCAGCCGGATGGCCTCCTAAAAATAGCCCTGCCCGATGGCAGGATAGAATCCTTTGGATTTAAAGAGCTGCAATATCCCGCCTTGCGCCAGGACTAAATCACATCGAGTTTCGTGCTCAGGGTGCCCAGGAAATTGGTAATGGGAGACTTTATCATCATGGCCATCATGGCGTTGAACTCTCCTTCAAAGGTCAGGGCAACCTCTGTTTCTTCTGCCTCAATTTCCCGAAGATTAGCCGTCAGGGTAAACGGGAGTTTATCGCTGGCAGCGCCCAGTACAATTTTCTCGTGGGGGGTCTGTTCTTTGCGACGAAGCACAATTTCCGGCATCCCTTTTAAGGCAAAACGAAAAGTATCTTCGTCCAGTACTTCAAAGGTTTGGATGGAATCTGGCATCAACTTCTTAAAATTTGAAAGATCAGAGAGAAAGTCGTAAACTTCTTTCTGTGATTTGCCAACATTTTTTACGGGTGCTTCTAAATGCATATCAGGGTTTCCAATTTTCAGGGTTTTCTCTCCACGCTTTAAGGGTCTCCAGCTGATTCTGATTTACATACCCCGTTTTAGAAGCCTGAGAGATTAATGATTCGTAATTGCTGAGGGTGTTCAGTGAAAGTTCCCTCGATTTAAAGCGCTGTTCCGAGAGTGCAAAACCATAACTGAATACGGCCAGCATCCCTTTCACCTTAAGTCCTGCCGCTTCCAGGGCATCAACTGCTTTTAAACTGCTTTGCCCGGTGCTGATAAGGTCTTCCACCACGACGACCGTCTGGCCTTCGGTGGCGTAGCCTTCAATTTGGTTCTGACGTCCGTGTCCTTTGGGTTCCGGTCGCACATATATAAAGGGAAGCCCCATTTGTTCGGCTACAAGGACACCAATTCCTATCGCCCCGGTCGCTACCCCTGCAATCACATCGGGTCGGCCGTAAAGCTCTTCAACCTGCCGGGCCATTTGCTCCCGAACGAAATTCCGGATCGCAGGGTATGACAGCAGGATGCGATTGTCGCAATAAATCGGAGATTTCCAGCCAGAAGCCCATGTGAAGGGATTTTCAGGTCTTAATTTAATTGCATTTATTTGTAGCAATAGCTCTGCTGTCTTCAGCGCAGTATCTGTATCTAAAACCATGGTGTAAATGTATAAAGTTTTTGTGAATGAACGACCTCTGATCCTCACAGATAAAATCCGTGAAAAAGGAGACGGTGCATACTTTATGATGAATGAAAGCGAAGTGCTTGCCGCTGTGGACGGATTGCGCAAGAAAAAGATCGATAAAGCTTATATATATCATCCGAATCACGAGGAAATTCTGAATAAATTTTCGAAGTACATACCAAGGGTAGTGGCTGCAGGAGGGGTGGTGACCAATAAAAAAGGAAAGGTGCTTTTTATCTACCGAAATGATAAATGGGATTTGCCCAAAGGGGTTCAGAAAAAGAAGGAAAACCTCGAGGAATGCGCACTTCGGGAAGTGGAAGAAGAAACCGGCGTGCAGAACTTAAAAATTGAGAATTTCCTCCGTACGACCTACCATATTTTTAAGCGAAACGGGAAACTGAGACTCAAAGAGGTGCACTGGTTCGCCATGAAAACAAACTATGACGGAAAACTCGTAGGTGAGGAAAAAGAAGGAATCGTGAAAGTTAAATGGAAGGGACCTGAGAAGATCCGGAAGGCCCTTGAAAAATCGTATATCAATATCCGGATCCTCTTTGAGCCACCTTCGCTTTAAGAGTTTCACTCTAAACGGTATACAGGGTACTGCAAATGGGCGGGTTCATAATTAGGGCTCTGTTTAAAGAGCCAGTCCAATTGCCTGTAGGAACTGCCCGCAAAATCCGGGTCCCCCTGCTTTTTTGCTTCAAACTGCGCCCTGAGTTCCGCATTATCCCGGAGCATTTCAGCAGCCGTATCTTCAAAGACATAGGGCGAAAAGCCTTCTTTCTGCTGCAGAACCGTATCGAAAAAATTCCAGCTAAAGAAAGAATCCGGAAGTTCGGGTTCCAGGGCTTCCAGCACATACCGTACGCCCTCCTGATGGGTCGGAATCCAGAGATCTCCTTTTTTAAATTCCCGTGTTTCTGATTGCGCACTTACGCGTGTTTGGTAATGCGGATAATGGCCTTCATAGGGGCGGGTGTATGTTGCAAAATCTTCTATCCGGTAACTTGTCACCTTAAGGGAACTGTCAGAGGCGAACTCACGGTAGGTAATGCCGTTCCAATCAAGCCTTTCGCGAACCCGTTCCCAGCTGCCGGGAAGGATATACGCCCTGGGAATGCGAATTGAATCCCGGGATCTGAACTTATTGTAATAGGGAATTTGAGGTGTTACGGGCTTTTGTCTGTTGTACTGAAGCCTGGAGTGTCCCGTAACCTGACTTGTTACCGTATCCGCCTGGTATCCCTGGAAGTCCAGGACTTCGAAAGCGGTGGAGTCCACCTCCCATCCAAAGGGATAATAGGCTCCGGGCAGAAATGCCTCTGGGGCCTCTTCCTTAAACCTTTTTAGGGCATCTTTATGGGTTTCTGCCAGTGCCAGTAAACTAAGCATTAAATCATAAGTTCCCGCCACCCTGGAGGGATACGACTTCAGCATGTGGGTCTCGACCATGAGCCCAGGGGTATTCCAAAGTGAGGCGTAACCCGTGGAATATCGGGGGTAGTCCATGAATTGAGAGAAACCGCCATCAGGGGGACGGTTAAATACATTGACGTAGGGGGTAATATCCCAGTCTCTTGCCTCAAGGGCCTTTTCAAGCCCGGGCCGGAGCGTTTTATTCACAAAATAGCCCGGGGCTCCACCCAGCTTATTGTGTTGGGTAAACAAATGGGTTAGGGTATACTGGTAGTCAGCTCCATTGCTTACATGAGTATCCAGAAACAAATGCGGGCGAACGAGTCTGAAAATAGCGGCAAAGGTGCGGGCATTGTGCGTATCCATTTTCAGGAAATCCCGGTTGAGGTCGTAATTCCTCGCATTGCCCCTGAAACCATATGATTCCGGACCATTCTGGTTGGCGCGGGTCGTCGAATTCCGGTTTAAGGCCCCACCGATATTATAGATGGGAATCGCACTAACGACTACATTCTCAGAGGTCGCTACGGCCCCACTGGCTAAATCCCGCATGAGCGCACTGGTGGCGTCAATTCCGTCCGGTTCCCCAGGATGAATTCCGTTTAGAATGAGCAACATTACTTTATCCCTGCTGAGTTTTTGGAAGTCGAAGCCTCCATCGGGGTTATAGGTAACCAGGTGCAATGGCACTCCACTATCCGTTTCACCGATGGTCTGTAAATTGATCTGAGGATATTCCCGGGCCAATTCCCGATAGAAGGATATCAGTTCCTCATAAGTAGCTGTCGTATTTCCGTCCCCTTTTTCAAAAGGGGTCTTAATTTCCGCGCTGGAATTCTTGGGATCCGCCTCGCAGGAGACCGAAAAGATCAAAAACAACAAAGCAAGGGGTACAAAAGAACGCATATAGATGGAATCTTTTAAATTCTGTTCCGGGCGAATCTGGTCCTGGGATTGAAGTTTAGAAGCGCACCGTATCGGGTACCAGACCGGTGTAATCCCCGCCGTTCCGAATCACATCCCGAACAATTGATGAACTGATGTACGATTTTCCGGAGGAGGTGAGTAAAAATACAGTTTCGATCTCGGAGAGTTTGCGGTTGGTATGTGCGATGGCTTTTTCAAACTCGAAATCCGCTGGATTTCGAAGCCCTCTCAGGATAAAATCCGCCTTGACTTTCCGGCAGTAATCAACAGTAAGGCCGCTGTAAGCTGCCACGCGGATTCGCGGTTCGTCTTCAAATGCCTTTTCGATAAAACCCATGCGTTGCTCCATGGTAAACATATAGGCCTTGTCGGCGTTTTCACCGATGGCAATGATTAACTCATCAAAGAGGGAAATACCCCGTTTGATGATGTCGTAATGGCCCAGGGTGATCGGATCAAATGAACCTGGAAAAATCGCGCGTTTCATACTGTCGTATTTAGTTGCTGTCTGCAATGCGTTTTAGTCCTCAAGGGCCTGTTGAATCGAACTTTCAAAAAGGTCTGAAACCGATATTCCAGCGGCTTTAGCCTGCTGAGGCAACAAGCTGGCGCCCGTGAGTCCGGGGGTCGTATTCATTTCGAGAAAATGGGGGATTCCATCAACAAGAATGAATTCACTTCGACTGAAACCTTTCATTTTTAAAGTTTCATAGATAAATCGGGCAGTATCAGCCACCCTATCTCTTGTGGTATCGTCAATTCGCGCGGGGGTGATCTCCCGGGATTGGCCTTCGTACTTGGCCTTGTAGTCAAAGAAGTCCCCATCCGGAATAATCTCCGTCATGGGTAACACCCGAACCTCTCCTTTATACCGGATGACTCCTACGGAGACTTCGGTACCCCTGAGGGCCGATTCTATAAGGATTTCATCATCTTCCCTGAAAGCAGCATCCAACGCCCCCCTTAGTTCTCCCGGCTCCTTGACGAGGGTCACCCCGAAACTACTCCCGGCCCGGTTCGCTTTAACAAAGCACGGAAGTCCAACCCGGGCAAAAATTTCATCCGGACGGACCTCCTGGCCTCGGTCCAGAAGATAGGATTGAGCACAGTGGATTCCCCTGGGTTTGAGGACGCTTAATAGATCGCGTTTATTAAAGGTTAGTGCAGCCTGATAAAATCCACATGAGGTATATGGTATTTCAAGCAGGTCCAGATATGCCTGCAGCAGTCCGTCCTCTCCGGGAGTTCCGTGAATGGCGTTAAAAACACAGTCAAATAAAACCTGGGTGCCTTGAATTTCGGCACTAAAATTATCCCGATTTACAGGGAATTCTGCGTCCTGATCATCCAGAAGGACCCATTTTTCCTTTTGAATAAGAATCCGGTATGGCGTATACTTCTCCCGATCCAGGGATTCATAGACCATATTCCCACTCTGGATGGAGATGTCGTATTCGCTGGAATACCCACCCATCACTATTGCGATATTTTTTTTCATTCGGTCGTTGGGGAGATCGGTATGGCGCTGTGATATCCCCCCACCAAAATAAATAAAAAACACGGGGGTTTCCTATCTTTGTCGCCACAACCCATTTCTAATGCGAAACTTTCTGAGTTTTTTGACCTCTAAAACCTTTCTGATTCAGCTGGGGATTGCCCTGGCCGTTTCAGTAGTTCTGGTCTTCCTTTCCATGCAATGGCTGAAGAGTACGACACACCACGGAGAATTTGTTCAGGTTCCGGACCTCGGCAAAAAGTCGGTAACCGAAATGCGGGAGGCCCTGGCTACCTTGGATTTGAGGTATGAGGTCGTGGATTCTGCGAATTTTGACCCCCAATACCCCCGTTTTTCGATTATTGAACAAAATCCTCCGGCGGGCAGCAAGGTTAAAAAGAATCGAAAAATCTACGTTACTGTAAATCCTTCGGGATATAAGAAAGTAACGGTGCCGGATATTGTACAGGTCACCCGCCGCAATGCCACTTCCATGCTCAGAGCCGTTGGACTGGATGTAGATGAGGTCACCTATATTGATGAGCTGGGAAAAGATATGGTGTACCGCATCCGGTTTGAGGGCAAGTACATCAAACCAGGGGACAAACTCCCCAGGACCTCGGGCATCGAGTTGATTTGCGGGAATGGGACTGTGCCTGAAAAAGCCCGAATCAAAGCCCAAAACGAGGAATGATTCCAGATACCCAAGGTGAGGAGCATCCTGAAGAAGCGGAACTCTTTGAACACCATAGTTTTGAAGCAGCCTCAGGTCAGGAGCCGTTGCGTATAGACAAATACCTGATGAACCTGATCCGGAATGCCACACGCAATAAGATTCAGCAAGCGGCAAGGGATGGAAATATCAGGGTAAACGATCGGGTGGTTAAGCAAAATTACCGGGTAAAGGCGGGCGATGTTGTCAAAGTACTTTTTGAACACCCCCCTTATGAGCACCTCATCAAACCCGAGGCGATTCCACTGGATATTGTTTACGAGGATGACGCGCTAATGGTGATCAATAAGCCGGCCGGGATGGTGGTCCACCCCGGACACGGGAATTATTCCGGTACCCTGGTCAATGCCCTGGCATACCACATGGAAGATCTTCCGCTGAATTCAGATAACCGGCCCGGACTGGTGCATCGGATCGACAAGGATACTTCCGGACTTCTCGTGGTAGCCAAAACCTCTCAGGCAATGGCGAATCTGGCCAGGCAATTTTACGATAAGACTACTGAAAGGGAATATATCGCCCTGGTTTGGGGGAATGTTGAGGAGGATCGCGGCAGTATTGAGGGAGCCATTGGCAGGAATCCGAAGAACAGGTTGCAGATGCAGGTTTTTCCCGATGGTGAACAGGGGAAGGAAGCAAAAACGAACTATGAGGTCCTGGAGCGATTCCGGTACGTAACCCTGGTTTCCTGTCGTCTGGAAACAGGACGCACCCACCAGATTCGCGTACACATGAAATACCTGGGACACCCTCTTTTTAATGATGCCCGCTATGGGGGAGACCGAATACTCAAGGGAACCACCTTTAGTAAATACCGCCAATTTGTCGAAAATGCCTTTGCCATGTTGCCCCGTCAGGCGCTGCACGCGCATACCCTTGGTTTTACGCATCCGGAAACCGGAAAGTGGATGGCCTTTAAGTCCGACCTGCCTGAGGACATGAGCGCATGTATTTCGAAATGGCAGCATTATACACGCCATGTCGGGGACGAATAAGAAGGATTGATAGGGCTATAAAAAAGTCCATTGGAATATCGGACTTCCAGTCTTTTTTGAGTTGTATTTTCGTTTCTGTAAATGTTTTGAGCTCCCACTTATGAAAATTGTCATTTCCCCTGCAAAATCACTGGATTTTGAATCGCCCCTTCCTACGGAGCAGTATTCCGAACCTGTTTTTCTGGAGCAGGCCGAAAAAATCAATAAAGTACTCGCGAAGAAGAAACCCAAATCGCTTTCGGATCTCATGGGAATTTCAGCCCAGCTTGCTGAACTGAACTGGGAAAGGAATCAAAATTTTTCAATCCCGTTTACGCCCGACAATGCACGTCCTGCGGTTTTTGCATTCAACGGTGATGTCTACCAGGGCCTGGATGCCTACTCCCTCAATGCGGATCAATTAGACGGCCTGCAGAATACGCTGAGAATCCTATCCGGACTCTATGGGGTGCTGCGCCCCCTGGACCTGATCCAGCCTTATCGCCTGGAGATGGGGACCAAACTCAAAATAGGTCGTAAGAAGAACCTTTACGATTTCTGGAAGGACGATATCACAAAACGGATCAATGCCGAACTCAAAGAAGGGGAGTTGTTTGTAAATCTCGCGAGTAACGAGTACTACAGCGCCATAGACTCCAGGGCGCTCAAAGTACCTGTAATTACCCCGATCTTTAAAGACTGGAGTAAGGACAAATTAAAAGTCATCAGTTTTTTCGCCAAAAAGGCCCGGGGATCCATGGTGCGCTACATTTTGGATCATAATGTAGAGACGCTGGATCAGATCAGGAGTTTTGACTCCGAAGGGTACCAGTTCAGTCCACAGCATACCCTTAAGGAATCAGAACCTGTTTTTGTGCGGTAATTCCTTTGGCGCTGCTCTAGTTGGTTAAGTACCGGGCATCAGGATTTCCCCTTGATGCCGATTTTCTCTTCAACCGGGGTTCTTTTACGAATTTTGCGAGGTCGCCGTACCCCGTAAGTCTTGTTTGCTATTTTACCCCTTTTCGATTTTTTATCTCCTTTTCCCATTGGCCCTTATTGGTATCCTAAAATACGAATTCTCACGGGCATTCGTGCAGCATACCCGGGTTTATATTAAGGGAAATCAAGTATTTTTGAGTCAGTCCAGACATCTTATGCGGCCCTTCCAACACGTTCATCCCTATCCTCCGTTTCTTTTTGAAGCGGCCACAAAGTGGATCGTGGGTACGCTTCCACCGCCTCGCTTTACCCAGGGAATCCTGAGGCCACTGGATGTCGACTTTTGTTACGGAAGCAGGGATGGTCAGTTATGGCCAATACTCAACCGTATTTTCAGCCTCGACTTACCTTTTGAAACCAGTATCAGGGCCATTGAGGCCCGCAAGCGGTTCCTTCGTGAAAGGGGCATTGGTATTTGCGATATTGTAGATCGGGCGGAACGGGAAGCTATAAATGCGTCGGACCTGGGATTGCAGAATATTCAATTGAGGGATTTGCTCGGAATGCTCCGGAAATTTCCCAAAGTAACCCAACTCCTGTTCACCGGGGGGAACAGCAAAAATGGCCCGGAATATCTTTTCCGAAAACTTCTGAAGGAAAACGGCCTGCGACTGGAATTGGTTTCAGATGCCGTACCCAGGATACACCAATTCCCGTTGCCCGGTGCAGAATCCGCGGATCGGATTATTACAACAGTTTCCCTTACGGCGCCCTCAGGCTCGGCCAATCGGGCCGTGGGAAGTATTCCTGAGTATAAGGCGCGGAAAGCCAAAGATCCGGGTTATACCGTTATGGATTTCAGGGTGGAACAGTATCGGGAGTTTTTCTGAGAATCAGGACAGGTTAGATTGATGTAGTGGTGCCGTCAAAGGGTTCTGTATCCTTGTTGGTTTTATCCCCGGATTCGCCATATTTTGTGATAAGTCGTCGAAAACGATGTTTAAAAGTGTACTTATACCGATCTTTAGGGTGCGCCGCGGGTTATGCGTCCTTGGATCCACAGCCTTAAAACCAAAAAAAATATGAGCCAGACCGAAAGACTGAAGGAATTCCAGAAATCCGTACGGAACAGTTTTAATGTCTACAACAGTCTTTTGTTGAACCTTCCCTATACCGAGGGAGATGATATCGGAATTCTCATTCCATTTCTCTATAAGGAGAGTGAAGCAGGGCTGCAGGCAGGGATAAACCCTTCTGACATCCTGCAATCCTTTTTTGACAGGTACACAACTGCCGACACGGAGCAAAGGCGTATTGACCTGATGTTTCGGATTATACAATACGTAGAACGACAGGTGGTGCTTTACGACAGTGTGGAGGATGCGGCTTTTCCGCGTCTGCACCGACATAGCGATTCTCCCGTGATCCGCGACTTTATGCAAGTAGCCCGGAGAAAGGACAGATGGGCCGAGATCACCGGGAAGCTCAATACATTCAGTGCCCGAATCGTACTCACAGCCCACCCCACGCAATTCTACACCCCGGCTGTATTGGATATTATTTCAGAGTTGCGTTCGCTCATCCTGAAGAACAAGATAGATGAAATCGACCTGACCTTGCAGCAACTCGGGCTCACCTCACTGATAAACCGGGAGAAGCCCACCCCTTTGGACGAAGCGAAAAACATCATCTATATCCTCAGGCATATTTATTACGATGCCGCCGGGGATTTTTACAGCCATATTAAATCCAGTATCGGAAACCCGGACTTCAACAACCCCGACATCATCAAGCTCGGATTCTGGCCCGGAGGGGACCGGGACGGAAACCCCTTTGTTACGGCTTCAATTACCATGGCTGTTGCCGATGAACTTCGCACTACGTTGATGAAATGTTACAACGCAGACATCAAAGAATTACAGAAAAAACTTTCTTTCAGGGAGGTGCAGGGGCCTCTGGAGGCGCTCCGAAAGCGCATTTATGTGGCGATGTTCGATACCGAAAAAGCCATTTCCTTCGAGCAGATTATCGAACCCCTTCTCGAAATACGCCAGACGATTACCAGGCATTACCACGGTTTGTACCTGAGGGAACTCACCGCGTTTACAGATAAGGTCAGGCTGTTCCGTACCCATTTTGCCAACCTGGATATCCGCCAGGACCACAGGGTCCACAAAAGTGTCGTGGAAGCCGTGCTGAAACACCAAGGGTACATCCGGGAATCCCTGGATGAGCTTTCAGAGGACAGGCTTATCGCCCTTTTGAGCGAGGAATCCGTGGCGGTCGACCCCGCTGACTTTACCGATCCGGTCATACAGGATACGCTACGCAATATTACACAACTCCCGGAGATCCAGAGAAAAAACGGGGAAGCGGGCTGTAACCGCTATATCATCAGCAACTCGGAAGATAAGTTTTCGGTGCTGTTTGTCTATGGCCTGTTTCGTTGGTGTGGCTGGGAAGGGCGTAAAATCAGTTTCGACATTGTCCCCCTTTTCGAAACCATGAAGGGTATGGACACTTCCATTGCCGTCATGCAATCCCTCTTTGATCTTTCGTTCTACCGAGCGCATATCAATTCCCGAAAGAACCGGCAAACCATCATGCTTGGCTTTTCAGACGGTACAAAAGACGGGGGTTACCTGAAAGCAAACTGGTCTATTTTCAAAACAAAAGAACACCTCTCCGAGGTATGTTCCAAAAATGGAGTACAGGCGGTTTTCTTCGACGGCCGGGGGGGGCCTCCCGCAAGGGGAGGGGGAAAAACCCACAGGTTTTACGCCGCACAGACAACTGAGATTGCCAATGAAGAAATACAGCTCACCGTACAGGGTCAAACGATCACAAGTACTTTCGGAACCCGGGAGCAATTTCTGCATAACAGCGAACAATTACTCACTGCAGGCCTGTCTAATTCCCTTTACGGGGAGGACAATGCGATTGACCCTTCCCAGCGCGATTTGATCGAAACCCTTTCGGAACTGAGCTATAGTAAATACAACGAATTGAAACACCATGAGATGTTCATTCCCTATCTGGAAGAACGCAGTACGTTGCGGTTTTACAAAAAAGCGAATATCGGCAGCAGGCCAGGGAAGCGCGGGAACAAGGCCAAACTGGAACTTACAGACCTCCGTGCCATTTCCTTTGTGGGTTCCTGGAGCCAGCTCAAGCAGAATGTCCCGGGGTATTTCGGAATCGGAACAGCCCTGAAAAAAGTCAAAGATGAGGGAAGGATAGCTGAATTGAAAGCCCTGTTCAGCGATGTGGCATTTTTCAGAGCCTTGATGCAAAACAGTATGATGTCCCTGACCAAGTCCTATTTTGAGTTAACCGCCTATATGGAAAAGGATCCTAAGTTTGGCCCTTTCTGGAAGATACTCAGGGATGAGTACCTGCTTTCAAAACAAATGCTACTGGAAATTTCCGGGTATACCGAATTAATGCAGGACGAACTCCTTTCGCGTGAATCCATTCGGATTCGCGAACAGATCGTACTCCCATTACTGGTGATACAGCAATCGGCATTGCAAAAATTCAATGATGCCTCCGGGAATCGGGAACTCTATGAGAAAATTGTGACCCGGTCTTTATACGGGAATATCAACGCAAGCAGAAATTCTGCCTGAAAAAGACCTTCTCCGGGCAAAGTGTTTTCAAGATTGCAATCACCATTCCAGGTCTTATTCCCCAAGGGGAGTCGTCAAAATTGCCTGCAGGGTTCTGATGCCGTAATCGATCTGACCGAGTTTCAAGTTCTCATTGGGGCTGTGCTGATTGTTGTCCGGATTAACCAGGGGAAGCAGGAATGCAGGAATCTCCAGGGCATTTACAAAAGGGGCAATAGGAACAGTGCCTCCCATGATCCGAATCTGAACTACCGGCTGCGAAAAGGTATCCGTAAGGAGCGTTTTCAAATGCGCTCCGAAGGGATGATTCAGGGATGTGCGGAAGGCATCGGTCACGCTTCCTTCCGAAACAGTGACCCATCTGTCTGCCGAAGCCCTCATTTCTGCTGACGGAACGGTTTCCGTGATCCGATATCCCTTGGACTCGATATGTTTGCGTACCAGGGATTTTAGTCGGGCACCATCGCTTTCCGGAACCAGCCTCAGGTCCAGTTCCGCAGTGGCGGTGGCAGGCACGATTGTCCGGGCTTCCGGACCCACCCAGCCCGAGGACAGCCCACGGACATTGAGGGAGGGATATTGCAGGGCTTCCTGATAGAAAGCGCCTACTTTTTCCGGGGTCCTAATCTGTAATGCCCGGTTGATTTGTTCCGGATCGTCCGGGACCGCCTTAAGGACATCCACTTCTTGCGTTGTCAATTCTATCCCATCATAATATCCCGGGATCAGTACCCTGCCTTCGGAATCTTTCATGCCGGCGAGGATCTGTGAGAGTTGCATTCCGGGATTCGGGGCGTAATTTCCGTAGTGACCGCTATGCTGTGGGAGTATGGGGCCATAGGTGGTAAGGCTCATAGATGTAATCCCCCGACAACCGTAAACGATCGTAGGCTGGCCGGAAACGTGGACGGGGCCATCTGAAATAATCAGGTAATCAGCTTCCAGAAGTTCCCGGTATTGCACCACTGCAGCGGGCAGGGGTGCACTGCTTTTTTCTTCTTCCCCATCCAGAATAATTTTGACGTTAAAGGACAGATCCTGGCCTGTTTTTCGGATGAGGTCTATCGTATTGAGAAACATGACAATCGGTCCTTTGTCGTCTGAGGTCGAGCGACCATACAGCCTCCAGTCATAAGGAATGTCCTCATCGAGATCGCTGAAAGGGTGCTCTTGCCACTGCTCGCCACTGCGGGATTTCAGGACTGTCTTGTAGGGATCGGGTTGATCCCATTTTGAAGGGTCTACGGATTGTCCGTCAAAATGCATGTAGAACAGCAGGGTGGGTTTTTTTGAATCCATGGGGAGGGCGGCAAAAAACAAAGGCAACCCATCGGTGGGCAGGACTGAGGTGTTGAATCCCCTGTCGCTGAATTTATCGGAGAGCCAGGTGATATTTCGGTTGATGTCTGAAGGATTCAGGGCATCATTGGGAATGGCTACAAATTCGACCAGTTCGTCGATAGTGTGCCTTACCTGGGTTTTGATCAGAGCATTGTCCTGTGCCTGGCTCCATAGTCCGGCCATTAGGAAGCATATGAGTAGTTGTTTGCGCATTGGAGTGGTTAGATGAGGTCTAAAGCTAAAGAAATTTACCATGTGGCATGCAGTTTGGGTATAAATCATTTCCTCAGGATTGCGGTCTTAGTTTTATTACGATAAGGCGTATAAGAAGGATCCAGGGCAGGCCGTGAAATACCAGGTCGAACCAGTCCATAATGGTCATTCCGGTCGCACCTCCGCGCACCCAACGGAGCTTTCCCCAAATGTGAGGCTCCGGAAAATAGGGAGCCAGACCCAAAGTCAGGCAGATAAGGATGACCATTCTCCAGTCGTTCAGAAAATTTTTCACGGTCTGACGGATTTAATGAAGGAGGAAATTCCTGAAAGCCCATGAGCCGTTAAGGTCTTGATAAAAGCGGAACCTATTATCGCCCCTTTCGCATGTTTTGTCGCCTGTCCAAAAGTTTGCGCATTGCTAATGCCGAAGCCCACAATTTGAGGGTTTTTTAAGTTCATTTCTGAAACGCGTTTAAAATAATCCTCCGCAGCTGGATCAAAGCCTTGTTGTGCCCCTGTAGTACTCGCAGTGCTGACCATGTAGATAAAAGCATCTGAAGTCCTGTCGATAGTTCGAATCCGGGCCTCAGAAGTCTGGGGGGTAATCAGGAACACCATTTTCAGCCCGTATTTTTCAAAAATCGCGCGATATTGTTTTTGATAGATTTCCAGGGGCAGATCGGGCAATATAAGGCCATCGATGCCAACTTCACGGCACTTTTCGCAAAATGCCTCAACCCCGAATTGCAGTACCGGATTGAAATACCCCATAAGGATTAAGGGCAGGTGGATCTCACTTCGCACGTCCCTGAGCTGGTCAAAGAGACGATGGGTTGTCATTCCATTCTTAAGTGCAGCCATGGAACTCTCCTGAATGGTAGGGCCATCTGCCAGTGGATCGCTGAACGGCAGCCCAATCTCTATCATATCCACACCGTTTTTCTGAAGTTCACGCAATACAGGAAGGGTATCCTCCAAATGGGGATATCCTGCAGTAAAATAAATGGAAAGCAGGGGCCCTTCCTTTTTTAAGGCGACCCCGATCCGATCGGTTTTTTTATTTTCTTTGATCTGCATAGTTGCAACTACTTATAGATTGAAATGCTCGATATAGGTCTGAAGGTCCTTATCCCCGCGTCCGGATAGGTTAAAGACCAGTATGTCTTCCGGGTTAAAGGTTCGCTGTTTGAGCACTGCAAAGGCATGGGCAGTTTCAATGGCAGGGATTATTCCCTCAAGCGCGGCCAGTTCTTTACCGGCTTCCATGGCTTGCTGATCTGTTACGGAATGAAACTCGCCCCGTCCAGAGGTGAAAAGATGCGCGTGCATAGGTCCAATCCCCGGATAGTCCAGTCCTGCTGAAATGGAATAGGGTTCGGTAATTTGTCCGTCTGTTGTCTGCATCAGGAGCGTTTTGCTGCCGTGAATGATCCCGACGGTTCCCAGGGCAGAAGTTGCTGCACTTTCTCCCGTGCTTATTCCCTTTCCCGCGGCCTCTACGGCGATAATGCCTACCTCGGGCCGGTCCAGGTAATGATAATAGGCACCCGCGGCATTGCTTCCTCCCCCCACACAGGCGATGACGTAGTCCGGGGCATCCCGGCCTTCCTTCTCCAGTAATTGCTTCTGGATTTCTTCAGAAATAACAGCCTGGAAGCGGGCGACCATATCCGGATACGGATGGGGTCCAACCACGGATCCGATAATATAATGAGTGTCTTCCGGATTGTTTATCCAGTCCCTGATGGCTTCATTCGTGGCGTCTTTTAAGGTTCGGCTTCCGGAGCGCGCGGGCCTGACTTCCGCCCCGAGTAGTTTCATCCGGGCCACATTGGGTGCCTGCCGGGCAATATCAACCTCCCCCATATACACAATACAAGGCAGGCCCATCAGGGCGCAAACCGTTGCAGTAGCCACTCCATGCTGTCCGGCACCGGTCTCCGCGATAATTCGTTTTTTACCCAGTTTACGGGCCATCAGAATCTGCCCGATGGTATTATTGACCTTATGTGCTCCCGTATGGCAAAGGTCTTCCCGTTTCAGATAGATCCGGGCCCCGTATTTCTCAGAGAGCCGCCGGGCGAAATAAAGGGGCGTAGGGCGGCCTACATACTCCCTGAGCAATTGGTGAAATTCCTTTTGAAACTCCGGGCTTTCCATGATTTCCACGTATCTGGATTTCAGCTCATCCACATTGGGATAGAGCATTTCCGGAATAAAAGCCCCTCCAAATTCTCCGTAAAAACCATCTGAATCTGCGTGATAATTCTCCATTTTGTTTTTTAATTCAATATGCAATTTTTGTTTTCGCTTTCCAGATTCCGCATTCGAGGAATCGTTTTAAAGCATCAATATTTTTTTCGCCTGGGCGAATTTCAAATTTACTGTTCACATCAATTCCGACACAAAGAGCTGCCTGGGGTGTCCGGGCAAACGCCAACAACTTCGGGCAGTCCTTTTCCCCAATACCCCCGCTTAGAAAATAGGGGGTTTTATGGGGATACGCCTTAAGCTGTTCCCAGTTAAAAACAGTCCCGTTACCTCCGGGGAGGGGTCCCCTGGTATCAAAAAGAAAGAGATCGCACACCTTGGTATACTTTTTCAGCGGGTCAAAATCAAAGCCCGGACCAATGGCAAAAGCTTTAATTATCAAGACACCGGGATTTTCTTTTTGCAGGCGTTCCTGTAATTCTGAACAGTACTCAGGACTTTCTTTTCCATGCAACTGCACAGCCCGGAGACCGTATGTTTTTACACGTTCGATAAGCACCGGAATGGCTTCGTCAACGAAGACACCGACAGCCCGGATCTCCCGGGGCAGGGCCGGTATTTCCTCTCCCGTGAAATTACGCGGGGTCCCTTCCCAGAAAATGAAGCCAAGGTAGTCCGGCCCCAGGGCCATTACCTCCGAAGGATTGTATTTCATTCCGCATACTTTAAGCTTCATCCTTCTGTCTTTTTAAGGAATTCCCTAAGGGCATTTCCAGGATCAGCTGTTTTCATAAAAGTTTCCCCCATCAGAAAACCTTCATAGCCGAGTTGCTTCAACTCCTTAAGTTCCATCGGATCCCCCAGTCCGCTCTCCGAGATTTTACCAACGGCATCCGGAATGAGGTGGCACAGTTCCCGGCTGATATCCAGGGAAACTTCAAAGGTCTTTAAATTCCGGTTGTTCACACCGATCAGGTCTGCACCGGCATGCAGTGAAAACTCCAGTTCTTTTTTGGAGTGTACTTCCAAGAGTACCTCCAGGTTCAGGGCATGGGCGGAGCTGCAAAGCGATTGAAGTTCCTCTTTGGTCAGTACCGCTGCGATCAGGAGAATCGCATCCGCTCCATAGGCTTTCGCCTCTAGAATCTGATACGCATCTATTATGAATTCTTTCCTGAGAAGCGGGAGACTGGTGGAGGCCCGGGCAAGGAGTAAATCGTCAAGGGAACCTCCAAAATACTTCCCGTCTGTAAGCACGGAAATTGCCCCTGCCCCGGCCTTGGAATAGCCGGATACGATTTCCGACACACTGCCTTTTTGATTGATGATTGCTTTCGAAGGGGACCTTCTTTTGTGTTCTGCAATAATTCCGGTATTGCGGGCCTTCAAAGAATTCCTCATCGAGGTCGTAGGGCGGTCGAAGAGACCAAAGCCCTCAAGGCTGGATTCGGGAATCAGCGATTTACGCAGTTGTACTTCCGTTTTTTTATCCCTGATGATTTGGTCGAGAATGCTCATGGTAAATGGCGAATTCAGGCGCTGAGGGCCTGCAGTTTTTTAAAGGATTTGTGTGCGCTTCTGCTTTCCAGAGATTGGGTGGCCTTTTCATATCCTTCGGTGAGGGAACAATTTGTTGCCGTTGAAATGGCCACAGCCGCATTGACGCAGACAACGGCTTCCTGAGCCTTTGTTCCCTTGCCCTGGAGTACGTCGATAAAGATCTGTGCTGCTTCTTCAATGCTCTGGCCGCCGTAAATGGCTTCAGGAGTAATTTTTGGAAGCCCGAAATCCTCAGGATTTAAGACAGATTCCACGGTATTTCCCAGGATTTTGGCGGGCCCGGTCAACGTGATTTCATCATACCCGTCAAGGCCGTGCAGGATACTGTAAGTCTTGTCGGTGTTCTGATAGAGATACCCGTACATTCTGGCCAGTTCCAAATTAAAAACACCCACCATCTGGTATTTTGGAAAGGCCGGGTTCACCATAGGCCCCAGCATATTGAAGAATGTCTTAACCCCTAATTCCCTCCGGATGGGCGCCACTTCCTTCATTGCCGGATGGAATAAGGGCGCATGAAGAATACAGATTCCGGCCCCGTCCAGGGATTTTTTCAAAAAATCGACATCAGGGCTGAATCGGATTCCCAGAAACTCGAGAACATTGCTGCTTCCGCATGTGGAAGAAACCCCGTAATTCCCGTGTTTGGTTACCGGGACGCCTGCCCCGGCGCATACAAAAGAGGCCAGGGTAGAGATATTAAACGTGTTCTTTCCGTCTCCCCCTGTCCCGCAAAGATCAATAGCCTTGTACTCGGAGAGGTCCACGGCGAGGCAAAGCTCAAGCAGGGCATCCCGAAACCCCTCCAGTTCCTCAGTGGTCACGCTGCGCATCATATAAACGGTCAGAAAGGCCGCGATCTGACTGGTGTTATAGGTTCCTGAAGCCATCTCGATGAGGACCCTTCTGGATTCTTCACGGCTGAGCAACTGATGGCCGATGAGTTTGTTTAAGATTTCTTTCATGGATTCGCATTTAACCAGTTAGCTATGATGGTTTTCCCCTGGGGAGTCAGTACGGATTCCGGGTGAAACTGGACCGCCCTGATATCGTACTCCAGATGTCTGAGCGACATGACGGTGCCGGAAGTATCAGTGGCGGTTACCTCCAGGCATTCCGGAAGGTCCGGATGCACCACCCAGGAGTGGTAGCGCCCTACTTCAATCGTGTCAGGTAGTCCGCGGTATAAGATATCATCTCCGTGAATTGTAACGGATGTAGCCACGCCGTGGTAAACCTGATCCAGATTGACCAACCGGCCGCCAAAAACTTCGGCAATGGCCTGTTGTCCCAAACAGACGCCCAGGATTCGCTTGTTTTCGGCTCCTATGCGTATTACGTCTTTGAGTACCCCGGCTTCATCTGGTATGCCCGGGCCGGGAGAGAGCACGATTTGTTGAAAATCGGCCAGCTCATCCAGGTTGAGTTTGTCATTTCGCCTCACCACTACGGTACAGCCCAGTTCCTCCAGATAATGAACCAGGTTATAGGTAAAACTGTCGTAATTATCGAGCACCAGGACTTTGTTCATATTTAAAGCGTTTCGGCGATTTCAAGTGCTTTGCTGAGTGCGCCCAGCTTGTTATAGGTTTCCTCGAGTTCGTCTTTCGGGTCAGAGGCTGCCACAAGTCCTGCCCCGGCCTGATAATACAAGCTGTGATTCTTGCTGAGGAACGTACGTATCATAATTGCGTGATTAAAATCACCGTCAAAGGCCATAAATCCGATGGCCCCACCGTAGTAATTCCTGCTGGTTTTCTCGTAGGTATCGATCAATTGCATGGCCTTGTGTTTTGGAGCTCCACTAAGCGTGCCGGCGGGAAAGGTATCCGCGACTACTTTCATGGTGGGTGTTCCCTCTTTGATTTTACCCGTTACCTTGGATACAAGATGGATCACGTGAGAGAAATACTGAACCTCCCTGTAGGTCTCCACCTGCACTGAATTCCCATTACGGCTGAGGTCATTTCGGGCGAGATCGACCAGCATTACATGTTCGCTGTTTTCCTTTTCATCCGCAGCCAGTCTTTGGGCAAGGGCCGCATCCTCTTGATCATTCCCGGTCCTTCTGAAGGTTCCGGCTATAGGGTGAATTTCGGCCTTCCCATCCTTGACAACCAGTTGGGCTTCAGGGGAACTCCCGAAAATTTTAAAATCGCCATAATCAAAATAAAAGAGGTAGGGGGAGGGGTTTATGGATCTCAAAGCCCTGTAAACATTAAACTCATCCCCTTTGAAATGCTGAGAGAACCTTCGGGAGAGTACGAGCTGAAAAACATCACCCCGGGCACAGTGCTTTTTGGCCAGGGCTACGTGTTCCAGGTATTCTTCATCGCGCAGGTTGGATTCGCGTTCACCATCTCGCTCAAACCGATAGGTGGCAAAGGTCTGTATGGCCAGAATCTGCTCCAGGCTTGCCAGATTGCTCTCTTGATCGAAGCAGTGCGCAAACAAGTAAGCCTCATTTTTGAAGTGATCAATGGCGATGATATTCTGGTAGACCGCATAATAAATGTCCGGAATGGCAGGGGAATCGGGCTTTTGGGTGATATCAATATCCTCAAAGAAGCGAACCGCATCATAAGTCATGTATCCGAAAAGGCCGTTGTTGATAAACTTAAAGCCGTGGTCTTCTACCTTAAAAGCACCTGCAAAGTGGTGGATTTCCATAGGGATATCCGTATGCTGTTCAATCTCACTTTTCTCCTGTGAGCCATCGGGAAATTTACGCTCGATGGTATTGTTCTCAACCGAAATCCAGGCGATGGGATTACAACAGATATAGGAGAAGGAGTTATCATTGGCGTGATAATCACTACTCTCCAGGAGGATGCTTCCGGGAAACCGATCCCTGACTTTGAGGTAAACACTTACAGGTGTTATCGTGTCTGCCAGTATCTTTTTATAATGTGTTCTTAGATTATAGGTCATCTTTTTTAAATAAAAAAAGGCTTGTCGTGACAGACAAGCCTTATATAGCGTTTACAAACGGGGCTCAAGTCACAACCTTACCGGTTTTGAATTCCACCACCATGCTGTATGTATATTTTTTTTCATGAGGCTCAAATATAGAAAGGAAAATCTACATCTCAAATCCTTCTCATAAAAAAGGCGGTGAAATAGTTTCACCGCCTTCAGGCAATCTTCTTTTTCACTTAGAATTCCAGATCTACCACGAGGTCGAACTCATCGTAGATCGTTTTGTCGCCCAGGTCGTCAAAAAAGCTTCCTGATCCGTATTTGATGTCAAAATCCGTCCGATCCACTTTCATGGTGGCTGTAGCCTTGCTTCCATAAACAGATACGTCGAAAGTAACAGGCTTTGTAATCTCCTTTATGGTAAGATCTCCGGTAACTTCATACGAATTCTTTCCCGTAGATTTTACTTTGGTAAAAACTAATGTGGCGGTTGGATGAGATTCTACTGCGAAGAAATCATCTGATTTCAAATGGCCTTCCAGCTTATACCGGGAACCACCTTCAATATCTGTAACGATAAGTGAAGTCATGTCCACTGCGAATTCACCTCCGGAGAGCTTGTCGTTATCGAACATCAGGGTTCCGGACTTCAAGGTTACGGTCCCGTTATGAGATCCGGTTACCTTGTAGGCTTTCCAAGCCACTTTACTTTCTTCGGCTTTTACTTCTTTTTTGTCCACTTCAACAGGCTCTGTGGCCAGGGCGATACCTGCTGTAAAAAGGCTGAGTGCAAGAGTTAAAATAGTACGTTTCATAAGGTTTGATTTTTAAGTATGAGAGTTTAAATATGAATTTGTATGCTTATAAATGAATAAATAGTTCTTCTTCTGTTCGCCTTACCTTTTTGTAAAACTGTGTCTCATCTTCTTCAGCGCGATATCCGACCGGGACAATCAACGCAGAGGTAAGCCCCCGATCGCCGAGCTTAAGGATGTCGTCTACAATTTCGTTTTCAAAACCTTCCATTGGACAGGTGTCGATTTTCAGGGCCGCGGCAGCGGAGAGTAAATTCCCGGCTGCGAGATACGCCTGATGACTTGTCCAGATCGCTTTGGTTTCCGGGTCGAGCCCGAGAAGTTTAGATTTCATAAACTCCCCGTAACCTGTAAGGGATTCCATAGGCAGCTCACGGGTTTTTGACACCAGATTCAAATAGGAATCGATAAGATCCTGGTCGAAATCTTTCTTGTTGGCAAATACCAAAACATGTGAAGCGTCAGTAATCTGAGACTGGTTCCAGCAAGCAGGCCTTAGTTGTTCCTTCAATTCCGGATCGGAAATGACCAGGACCACATAAGGTTGCAAGCCATAGGACGATGGACTCAATTGTATGGCCTGCAACAATGATTCCAAATCCGCTTCGGACAGGGATTTGGAGGCGTCAAATTTCTTTGTGGCATAGCGCCAGTTAAGAGCTTCGAGGTAGTTTACAGGTGATTTTTCAAGTATGTTATTCATAGGAATATTCAATTTTATCTAAGAGATTATTTAGTGTATTTAAATCTTCCGGGCTCATAGCGTTCAACAAATCCTTTTCAGCCTGCTCAACGACCTGGTCCATTTCTGCCAATGCACTTAGACCCTCTTTCGTCAGCCGAATTTCTACCTTCCGACGATTTTCAGGGCAGGTATTCCGTACCGCGTATCCCTTTGAAATCAGTTTATCTACAAGGCGGGTTGTATTGCTCATACGACTCACCATTCTTTCGTTGAGGGTGCTCAGATTCGCAGGTTCGCCTTTTTGACCTCTGAGGATTCTCAGGACATTAAATTGCTGTATGCTCAGGTCAAAGGGCTTCAGGGCCTGAAAAAGAACATCCTGGATGTGATTATTTACCAGGGTAATATGAATGATCGTCCTGCGCCCCAGTGGGAGTGCAGTTGTCGTCTTAATACGTTCTTCTACATTCATGTTCATACAACAATTGTATATACAAATATAGTCATTTTTAATTGTCACGCCACTTTGAGGGTGCTAAAAATTTGTTAAACAAACTCAAGGTCGTTTTGAGAACTTCAGGGTTTATCCAAGTAAGAAGTTGCAACTCCACTGCCATAATGACTTTCAAATGGAGGTTTTAAAACTATTGGCTTGAAATCCAAATATTTGAAATTGAAGAAATCGGGACGCGTCATAGGTATATGGGATAACCGTGTACTCCGGCAGCCTTTTTCTGTTCCTTCCGCGCACCAAAACGGAGGTAAAGAAGATTCTCAAACCCATTGCCAGAATGTTTATGAATTTTTGATCAATTATGACATCACTGGGGTAGGGTGTTATTTAGGATTGTGTATTTTTGTTATGAATCCATTGAATTTGAATTATGGCTGATCTAACCCAAGAAGAATGGCGTGCCCGTCTGGAGAAAGATGACAAAGCGGTAATCCTGGATGTTCGTACCCAGGAGGAAATTGAGGAAGGTTCCATACCCGGGGCAGAACATCTTGATATTTACAAACCTCAGGAGTTTCTGGAAGGTCTCGATGCCCTTGATAAGTCTGCGCACTACTATGTTTACTGCCGCTCGGGGAATCGCAGTGGTCAGGCCTGTGCTTTAATGACCGCGCGTGGTTTTTCCAGCGCATATAACCTTATGGGTGGAATGAATGAATGGGAAGGTGAAGTTACCTACAACTGATACTGGATCGCCTGCCCCAAAGAGTGGGCGAGGGGAGTATTCACGTCCGGTTGGGATCTTTTATCAAATCCTGTATTATTTCCAGAAAAGAGGATTTGAAGTTTCCAGGAGGATCGCTGAACGCCTCGGTATTCGGACGCGTGTGGTCCGCACGACATTTGTCTACCTGACCTTTGTAACCCTCGGCTTTGGGTTTGCCCTTTATTTGTTCCTTGCTTTTTGGCTAAGGATCAAGGATCTTTTATATACCAAACGAACTTCTGTCTTTGATTTATAAATCATGCTAAGACTTTTCCGATCCAAGATCTACCTGGCGCTTTTCATGGTTTCTGTGGTCTTGATATTCGGGATTCTGGGCTATAGGTATATCGCGGATTTCAGTTGGGTAGAGGCCCTTTATATGACGGTCATTACCGTCTCAACTGTTGGTTTTAAGGAAGTCCGGCCACTTAGCACACAGGAACAGCTCTTTACAGTAATTTTGATTACGGCCAGCGTTTTCATTTTTGCATTTGCCATTTCGGTGGTTACGGAGTACATACTCAGCAGGAATTCCCTTCAACTTTTAAAAAAGAAAAAAGTGAAACAGAAAATTGACCGTTTTGAAGATCATGTAATTGTATGCGGGTACGGCCGAAACGGGGCTCAGGCGGCGGCCCGGCTCAAAGCGTATAACCGCCCTTTTGTGGTTATAGAGAAGGATAAGGATGTTATTGAGAAGCATGAGGAGGAAGCGCTCTTCGTAGAGGGAGATGCAAATGATGACAAGGTGCTTTTTGAGGCAGGGGTAGACCGCGCCAGATATCTGATTTCCACTCTGCCGGAGGATGCGGCCAATCTCTTTGTCGTACTCTCGGCCCATCAGTTGAACAAAGAACTTTTTATCATCAGCCGTGCCTCACAGATTACTTCCCAGAAAAAACTGCTTCTGGCAGGGGCTAACAAAGTGATTATGCCCGATAAGATTGGGGGAGATCATATGGCTTCCCTTGTCGTGCTGCCGGATCTGATCACCTTTATGGACAAGCTTTCAATGGAAGGTGAACATACCACAAACCTCGAGGAAGTTCATATCGAAGATTTTACAAACACCCTGAACTGCAACACACTTCGGGATTTGGATTTGCGCCGGAAAACGGGATGTACCATTATCGGGTACGTCAAACCCGATGGCACCTATATCATAAACCCGGAGGCGGATATGCCCCTGGAGCCAAAGAGCAAGGTAATTGTTCTGGGGCGGGCCGATCAAATACGAAAACTCAACGAGATGTTTAATTTGATTTGACGCTCTTTTGATGAAAAGCAATTGGGCTGTGTGTGCCTGAGTCCATTCAGAAAGTTCGATTTTAAGACCTCCCGAATACGCGTTTGCCTTCCCCTTTATGATTTAGGAATTTGATGGGGTGATATTTTTTTAGGATATTGCCTGATCTAACAAGCTATAACAATTTTAACTCAAGCCACCTTTATGAAGCGTCTATGTTCCCTTTTACTCTTTTTTCTGGCCTTTTATGCAAGTGCTCAGGATATACGGGTTAAAGAAACCATCAGCAACCCTTCCAACCGAATCAACGACGGAGTAGTCAGTTTGGAAGTTAGTGGAGGTCGTCCACCCTATTCATTCAAATGGAGTGATCAGGAAACGCCATTATCCTCTAACCGGGCTACAGGCCTGACAGAAGGGATTTCTTATGATGTGATCATCACAGATGCTCGCGGAGACTCGGTAACACGGGTTTTTAAGGTTCCAACTGAGGCGATTACTGAAGTATTTAACGGGGCGATGACACCGGCTGTAGGTGCCCTCGGAGCGGTTCTGTTTTGGGATCCGTTCGCAGCGTCAGGCCTTTATGACCCTGTGGTCTATACAGATTCAAAGAAGGTGTCTATTCCAGGTTGGAACCCGGATATCTCCGATCGTTTCGTTCTGAAAAAGTGGATCCGTCCCGATGGATCCAAAGTCACCAAAGGAGATCCCATTGCAATGGTGTCGAACGACAGCGGATCAGATATAACAGTTACCTCCGGTTCTGGAGGTACCTTGAATCACCTTGTAGCAGAAGGGAATGTTATTTACGATTCCAACAATAGCAAGGATCTGATAGAGCGGGGTGCCCATTATCTGGCAGAAATACAATTTGACGAGCCTAAGGTGCTAACGCATCCCAACGGAGATCCCATCACAAAGGGTATTCCCTTTATCGTGATCTGGCTCGTCCTGGGGGCCACCTTTTTTACCATTCGGATGGGCTTTATCAACATCAGAGGTTTCCGCCACTCAATCCAACTCGCCAGAGGTGCATATGACGATCCGGATGCACCGGGTCAGGTAACCCATTTTCAGGCCCTCGCCACTGCGGTTTCCGGGACTGTTGGTCTGGGGAATATCGCCGGGGTGGCCGTGGCCGTTTCACTGGGAGGGGCCGGAGCTACGTTCTGGATGATTGTATGTGGATTTCTTGGAATGTCTTCAAAATTTGTAGAGTGTACCCTGGGGGTGAAATACCGTGATATTCTCCCCGATGGGCGTGTATTCGGCGGGCCGATGAATTATCTGCGCTACGGCCTTGAAAAGCGCAATATGAAGGGTCTGGGTAAAGTCCTGGCGGGACTGTTTGCGGTGTTGTGTGTTGGTGCTTCGTTTGGAGGTGGAAACATGTTCCAGGCGAATCAATCCTTTGAACAACTCGCGGGTCAGTTTACCGTCCTGCAGGGCAATGGTTTCTGGTTTGGCGTGGTGACCGCAATCCTGGTTGGGGTCGTGATTATCGGCGGGATCAAAAGTATTGCAAATGTAACCGGGCGCATTGTACCCCTGATGGCATCGATCTACGTGATCGCCGCTTTGGCCGTGATCATCATGAACATACAGAATATTGGAGGTGCCCTATCGGCCATAGTCGATGGTGCATTTAATCCTTCTGCCATTAAAGGGGGGATTATCGGAGTGCTGGTGGTGGGCTTTCAACGAGCTGCCTTTTCCAATGAGGCAGGGGTAGGTTCCGCGGCTATTGCACACAGTGCGGTTAAGACCAATAATCCGCCTTCTGAAGGCTTTGTTGCCTTACTTGAACCATTTATTGATACGGTTGTGGTTTGTACCCTGACGGCTCTGGTGTTGATTTTCACTGGAATGCATGAGGTGGAAGGGATGGCAGGAGCCCAGCTTACTTCGGATGCCTTCGGAAGTGTATTCTCCTGGTTTCCATATGTCCTTGGGATTGCGGTATTCCTCTTTGCTTTTTCCACCATGATTTCCTGGTCTTACTACGGTATGCGCGCATGGTCTTACCTTTTCGGCAAGAGCAAAAGAGCCGAAATGATTTACAAGATGTTATTCCTTGTCTTCGTTGTAATCGGGGCATCTGTAAGCCTTGGTGCTGTCCTTGATTTTTCAGATATGATGATCCTTGCGATGTCCTTTCCGAATATCATCGGATTGTATATTATGTCCGGGGAAGTTCGGGATGATCTCAATGACTATTTAAAGCGACTCAAAAGCAACCAGCTTTTCAGAAAGCAATCTGCAAAGTAAAGTCAGTCTCGGGTCCTAAATTTGGACCATGAGGCGACCGGAATCCCACTTTGAAAACCATCCTGGTGTACGAAGTGGGATTTTTTATTTTCTGTTTCTGATGTTTATCCTTCAAGGTGTCAAATGGGGGGTTTCGCGTGTTTTTCAAGGAGGCTGTACTGAAGTCACCGACACAGAGGCCACGCCTTTGGAACATCGGTTAGACTCTATCCGGACACGCCTTAAAACCAAACAGGTTTGGACGCTTCGCCCAATGGACCCCAATGACCTGGAAGACTATAAAGGTTACCTGCTCGGCATTTCTTTTGAAGCCCTGGATTCTATCTATGCCTTTAGAAGCAGGGGTGGACATTTGATGGATATGGAACAGTTCCAAAGGGTCACGGGCCTGCCGGACAGTACATGTTTAAGGGTGTCGCCCTTTTTCAGATTTTCCAGGGCCATGAAGGAAAATAAAAAGGTATCGCTGCCCCGACTCAGGGATCTCAACACGGCCTCAGCCGAGCAACTTCAGGTAGTGCGGGGTATTGGCCCCGTGCTCTCTAAACGGATTGTCCGCTTCAGAGAAGCTCTTGGAGGCTTTATCACCTCCTCCCAGCTACTGGACGTCTATGGCCTGAAACCCGAAATTGCGCAGTCGGTTGCAGAAGTATTTCCCCTGAGGACCCTGCCGGTTGTGCATAAAGTAGATATTAACCAGGCGACCCTGGAGGACTTGTCGGCAATAGCATATCTGAATAGTGAAATGGCCGGGGATTTGATTGCCTACAGAAAGCACATCGGAAGGTTCCGGAGCCTGGAGGAATTACATCAGGTTCTAAGTCTTCCAAAAGATAGGATTGATAGAATTGCACTATATTTGCAGCTCTAAAAATTTGCTATGATTACGGAAACGTCTCAGCCTGTTAATTTCGAATATTCGGAAACCCAGCGCCTTGTTGCCGAGTCTGCGAGGGAATTTGCAAAACAATTTATCGCACCTCATATCATGGATTGGGATGAATCTCAGACCTTTCCTGTTGAAGTCTTTAAAAAAGCCGGAGCTCTAGGATTCATGGGGATCTTGGTCCCGGAATCTCTGGGCGGATCCGGATTAGGTTACCACGAATACATTGCGATCATTGAGGAAATCTCAATTGTCGACCCTTCTATAGGCCTTTCTGTGGCCGCCCATAATTCATTGTGCACCAATCATATTCTCATGTTTGGTACGGAAGCGCAAAAGGCGCGCTGGATTCCAAAACTGGCAACGGCTGAATGGATCGGTGCCTGGGGACTGACTGAGCACAATACAGGGTCTGATGCCGGTGGAATGAATACCACGGCAAAGAAGAAAGGAGATCAATGGGTGCTTAATGGGGCGAAGAACTTTATCACCCATGGGAAAAGTGGAGATGTTGCCGTAGTCATTGCACGGACAGGCGAGAAAGGAGACAGTCGGGGAATGACTGCCTTTGTGGTCGAAAAAGGCACGCCCGGTTTCGGCAGCGGCAAGAAGGAAGATAAACTCGGGATGCGCGCCAGTGAAACTGCTGAGCTGGTCTTCGACAATTGCATGATACCAGACGAAAATCGCCTTGGTGCTGTTGGTGAGGGTTTTATCCAATCCATGAAAATTCTGGATGGTGGGCGGATTTCCATCGGCGCACTGTCTTTAGGGATTGCCAAAGGGGCATATCAGGCTTCACTTAAGTACTCCAAAGAACGGGTTCAGTTTGGCAAACCCATCAGTCACTTTCAGGGGATTTCTTTTAAGCTCGCGGAAATGGCAACGGAAATTGAGGCAGCAGAACTTATGGTTCACAAGGCCGCCTTTTTAAAGAACGAAGGCAAGCCGGTCACGCTCCAGAGTGCCATGGCAAAAATGTACGCCTCTGAAGTCTGCGTAAAAGTGGCTAATGAAGCCGTTCAGATCCATGGAGGCTACGGGTACACCAAGGACTTTCCGGTGGAGAAATTCTATCGCGATTCCAAACTGTGTACCATTGGTGAAGGCACCACAGAAATTCAAAAAGTGGTTATTGCCAAAAATATTTTAAAAGAATAGAACAGTTTTTAAAGAATGGGTGTATATTTGCATCCGCATTTCTAACGAAAGGAGGTTGTAGCCATGTTAATTATACCAGTAAAAGAAGGAGAGAATATCGATCGGGCACTGAAGCGCTTCAAACGTAAATTTGACCGCACAGGTACGATGCGTCAGTTGCGCAAAAGGCAACAGTTTTCCAAGCCCTCTGTTGAGCGCAGACAACAAGTGCTCAAGGCGAGATATATCCAACATCTGAGAGACCAGGAAGAGATCTAAACCGATTGCTTCCTTCCTATATAGTATAACCCGGATTCTTTGGAGTCCGGGTTTTTCTTTTTATTGCTTTTGTATCTTTAAGCAATGACACCAAAAGAATTCAGTAAGTATCTCGCTCTGGAGCGACAGTATTCGGCCCATACCGTAAAGGCCTATATGAGGGATTTGCTGAATTTTGAAGCATTTTGCGCGGATGAGCACAAGGGAAGCTCACTAAATGAAATGCCTTATGTTGTAATCCGGAGCTGGATTATCTCCTGCCTTGAGGAAGGATGCAGCAACCGCACGGTCAACCGTAAGGTATCTGCCCTGAAGGCTTACTATAAATTTCTTTTGCGCAAGGGGTATATCAGTTCAAATCCCTTGGCAGGTCATCGCCCGCTCAAAACGGATCGGAAAATTGAGGTGCCGTTTTCTCAACAGGAAATGCGGCAACTCCTTACGTCCTGGTCCGATGAAGACACGGATTTTGAAAGTCTCCGGGATCGCCTTGTCGTGGAGCTCTTTTACAGTACCGGCATCAGAAGGGCTGAGTTGATAGGCATAGAGCTTACCGATTTGGATATCGAGTCTAAAACCCTGAGGGTGAAGGGCAAGCGAAATAAGGATCGGATTATTCCAATTGTAGAGAATGTCATGCCACGGATTGTCAGCTACCTCCAGGCCAGGGAGCAGGCGTTTCCTGACTTGAACACGCCATATCTGTTCTTGTCCGGATCAGGCAATAAAATATACGAAACCCTTGTTTATAGAATTATAAATAAGTACCTGAGCAGGGTTTCGGAGAAGGTGAAGAAAAGTCCGCACATACTCCGTCATACCTTCGCCACGCACATGTTGAATCAGGGGGCAGATATGAATTCCGTTAAAGAACTTCTGGGGCATGCATCCCTGGCGTCCACGCAGGTGTACACGCATAATAGTATCGCAGAGCTCAAGAAGGTACACCTCAGGTCCCATCCAAGAAATAAAAAATAGGTATCTTAAAGGAGTTATTAATTAAAATTTACAGCTTATGAAAGTAACTACCCAATCCGTCAATTTTAATGCAGAAGGATCACTTTTGGATTTCATTCAAAGACGCATGGATAAGCTAGACCTGTTCTACGACAAAACTATTGGGGCAGATGTCTTTTTAAAGGTCATTAATACGAGTGAAAAAGCAAATAAAATAGCAGAGGTAAAATTGCACGTTCCGGGGGATGTTTTTGTGGTAAAGAAAAAATGCAAATCCTTTGAGGAAGCTGTCGATTCTGCCTGTGGCTCCCTGGAGCGAAAACTCGTCAAAAAGAAAACAAAACCTAAGGTTCTCTACTCTCCAAAAATTTCGTGAAATTGTTTTGATTAAATAAATAATTATCTACATTTGCAGTCCGTTAGAAATAGCGGACTTTTTTATGCGATAAAAAGGGGTAAAACGCCGATGTAGCTCAGCTGGCTAGAGCAGCTGATTTGTAATCAGCAGGTCGTGGGTTCGAGTCCCTCCATCGGCTCAAAAGTTCATTTGTTATTAGGGTTGGGGGAGATACTCAAGCGGCCAACGAGGACAGACTGTAAATCTGTTGGTTTTTACCTTCGCAGGTTCGAATCCTGCTCTCCCCACAAAGATTCTGAACCGGATGTTCAGGATTGTCGGACGAAGTGTGGGGATACACGGGTTCGGATGTTCTTTGATGGTGATAATTTATATTTAGAATCACCTTGTTTTGTGAATATATAATGCGGGAGTAGCTCAGTTGGTAGAGCGTCAGCCTTCCAAGCTGAATGTCGCCGGTTCGAACCCGGTCTCCCGCTCCAAGACCTTGGGTGCAGTTGGTAAATGAGCGTTGCCCGGTGGAATTCCGGCGCGATTTGCAGATTTCCTAACGCCCGAAAAGCCGACGTAGCTCAGGGGTAGAGCGTTTCCTTGGTAAGGAAGAGGTCACGGGTTCAATTCCCGTCGTTGGCTCAAAAAAAAACAAGTGTGCAGTTTACCGGCGCACTTACCGAAAACCGATTTTAAGAGGTTACCTTAAAATTATTACACTTTTAAAATAGGAATTCGGGTTTAATAGATTGTACACTAATATAAACTAAGATTAAATCATTTAACAATGGCTAAGGAGACTTTTAATCGTTCCAAACCGCACTTAAACATCGGCACTATTGGACACGTAGATCACGGAAAGACCACCCTTACTGCCGCTATCACAAGTGTGCTGGCAGGTGACGGGCTGTCTGAAACAAGAAGCTTTGATTCTATCGATAATGCCCCTGAAGAAAAAGAGCGGGGTATTACGATCAACACGTCCCACGTGGAGTACGAAACGGCAAATCGCCACTATGCTCACGTGGATTGTCCTGGTCACGCGGATTATGTGAAAAACATGGTTACTGGTGCTGCTCAGATGGACGGTGCAATTTTGGTTGTTGCTGCGACTGACGGCCCTATGCCTCAAACTCGTGAGCACATCCTCTTAGGACGCCAGGTTGGAATTCCACGTATCGTTGTTTTCCTCAATAAAGTCGACATGGTTGATGATGAGGAGCTGCTCGAGCTTGTTGAGATGGAAGTTCGTGAATTGCTTTCGTTCTACGAGTACGACGGTGACAACACTCCTGTTATTTCCGGATCTGCTTTGGGTGCGCTTAACGGAGAAGGTAAATGGGTAGACACAGTTAAAGAACTGATGGCTTCTGTTGACGACTGGATCGAGTTGCCTAAGCGTGATGTCGATAAGGACTTCCTTATGCCAGTTGAAGATGTATTCACCATTACGGGTCGTGGAACTGTTGCTACAGGTCGTATCGAAACGGGTGTTGCAAATACAGGAGATCCTGTTGAAATCATCGGGATGGGAGCTGAAAAAATGACTTCTACTATCACAGGTGTTGAGATGTTCCGTAAAATCCTCGACAGAGGTGAAGCCGGAGATAACGTTGGTATCCTCCTTCGCGGTATTGAGAAAAAGGATATCAAAAGGGGAATGGTTATTTGTAAGCCAGGCTCTGTAACTCCTCACGCTAAGTTTGAAGCAGAGGTGTATATCCTCAAAAAAGAAGAAGGTGGACGTCACACTCCATTCCACAATAATTACCGTCCTCAGTTCTACGTTCGTACCACGGACGTTACCGGAACGATAGTTCTGCCTGATGGGGTTGAAATGGTAATGCCAGGAGATAACCTGACAATTACTGTTGACCTGCTGCAGCCTATCGCCTTGAATGTAGGTCTTCGTTTCGCAATTCGCGAAGGTGGACGTACAGTAGGAGCTGGTCAGGTAACCAAAATTCTTGATTAAGAAATCTTAATTGGGTTTTGAAAACAGTGAAGGGTCCCGTCCTGATCCATATCGGGAGGGCACCCTTTCACTGTAATTACGGGTGTAGCTCAGTTGGTAGAGCACTGGTCTCCAAAACCAGGTGTCGGGAGTTCGAGCCTCTCCTCCCGTGCTTAGAGCAATTTTCAAGGACATTTAGTACGGGTCCGATAAATATTTTTAAGGTTTAGACCTGAAATAATAGCGAGAAAACATGGTAACGTATATCAAGGAATCTTACGAGGAACTGAAAAATCACGTAACCCTGCCTTCGCGGGCGGAGGCTTCAAACCTGATGGTTATCGTAGCTGTTTTTTCCATTTTGTTTGCCCTTGCGACCTGGGGGGTGGACTCGTTGTTCTCAAAGCTTATTCAATATTATTTTAACGCTTTAATCGGTTAAGGGGCTATGGCAGAGGAATTGGAGCGGAAATGGTATGTAGTTCGTGCAGTAAGCGGACAGGAGAATAAGATCAAAGGGTATATTGAAAGTGAGGTTGAGCGCCATGGTTTTGGTGATTACCTGGAAGAAGTTCTCGTCCCTACCGAAAAGGTCATTCAAATCCGCAAAGGAAAAAAGATCAATAAAGAACGCGTCTACTACCCGGGCTATATTATGGTGAAGGCCTATTTGACGGGGGAGATGATCCACGTCATCCGTTCGATCACCAACGTGATTGGATTTTTAGGTGAGACCAAAGGAGGAGATCCGGTGCCTTTAAGAAAGGCAGAAGTAAACCGGATGTTAGGAAAGGTAGATGAACTGGCGGTCACAACAGATTCAGTGGCAATCCCATTTATTATGGGTGAGACAGTTAAAGTTATTGACGGGCCTTTTAACGGGTTCAACGGTACGGTGGAGCGGATAAATGAAGAAAAGCGCAAGCTCGAGGTGATGGTGAAGATTTTTGGTCGAAAGACCCCGTTGGAGCTGAGTTATATGCAAGTAGAAAAAGTTTAGGATAATACTGTTACGCTTAAAAGTGAAGTTGCTTCCAATTTGACTCACTTTTACCGCCCGAAAGGAATTAGCTGTTACGAGCTTTTTTAAGGAGGGCAAAAGACCGGCAAATGCAGGTCGTAGTTGTAAATAAATGAACAATGGCAAAAGAAGTAAGTAAAGTAGTTAAACTACAAGTCAGGGGAGGTGCTGCGAATCCGTCGCCACCGGTTGGACCCGCTTTAGGTGCTGCCGGCGTTAACATCATGGAGTTCTGTAAGCAGTTTAATGCGCGTACGCAGGACAAACCGGGTAAAGTTCTACCTGTTGTTATCACCGTATATGCCGACAAGTCATTCGACTTTGTCGTCAAGACACCGCCAGCGGCAGTTCAGCTATTGGAAGCGGCAAAGACAAAAAAGGGTTCCGGCGAACCGAATCGCGTGAAATCAGGCAGTGTGACATGGGATCAAATCCGTACCATCGCAGAAGATAAGATGGTGGATTTAAATGCCTTCACTGCTGAATCTGCAATGAGTATGGTTGCAGGCACGGCGCGTTCAATGGGAATCCGGGTATCCGGAAAGCGTCCCTTCTAAAAACTGAAAAGCACTTTTAAGATGGCAAAATTAACTAAGAAGCAGAAAGAGGCTGTGGCGAAAATTGATCGCGACAAACTCTATTCTCTGGAAGAAGCCTCTGAGCTAATCAAGTCGATCACAAACGTCAAGTTTGACGCCTCTGTTGATCTGTCTGTACGGCTGGGAGTGGACCCTCGCAAAGCGAATCAGATGGTTCGTGGAGTGGTAACCCTTCCCCACGGTACGGGAAAGGATGTAAAAGTTCTTGCACTTGTTCCACCGGACAAAGAGGCGGAAGCCACTGAGGCTGGAGCGGACTTTGTAGGCCTGGATGAGTATCTGGAAAAGATCAAGGGAGGTTGGACTGATGTTGATGTGATCATCACCATGCCAAGCGTGATGGGTAAACTGGGACCTTTAGGACGGATCTTAGGACCCCGCGGTCTGATGCCAAACCCTAAAACAGGTACAGTTACTATGGATGTATCCAAGGCGGTTTCTGAAGTAAAGGCAGGTAAAATCGATTTCAAAGTAGATAAAACAGGTATTGTTCACGCGGCAATAGGGAAGGTTTCTTTTTCTCCTGACAAGATCGCTGGCAATGCCAAGGAATTGATTGATACCCTGGTGAAAATGAAGCCGGCTGCATCTAAAGGGGTGTACATGAAGAGCATCTTTATGTCCAGTACCATGAGTCCGAGTGTTCAACTGGATCCGAAAGCGGTCTAATTTAAAACAGGGAAAATGACCAGAGAAGAAAAAGCAACGGTAATTGAGGACCTGACGTCCCAGCTTTCTGACAACAGTACGATCTATCTCGCCGATATATCGGGTCTTGATGCAGGAACGACCTCGGCACTTCGCCGCGCTTGCTTTAAAGCAAATATCAAACTGGCTGTAGTTAAAAACACACTATTGGCCAAGGCAATGGAAGCTTCTGATAAGGAATTCGGGGAATTACCTGAAACCCTCAAAGGAAATACTTCCTTAATGTTCTCCGAAACCGGTAATGGCCCGGCCAAGCTGATCAAGACATTTCGAAAGAAATCCGACCGGCCTTTGCTCAAGGGTGCTTTTATCGAGGAGGCAGTATTTATTGGGGACGACAAGCTCGAAACATTAGTGAGCATTAAGTCCAAGGAAGAGGTTATTGCAGACATTGTTGCGCTGCTTCAGTCTCCTGCCAAAAACGTTATTTCCGGCCTGAAATCCGGAGGTGGCAAATTAGCGGGAATCCTGAAAACCTTGTCCGAAAAATAATTTTGTTCGCACTATTAACCTAAGTATAAATTAATTCGATTTTTAAAACGATAGTAAAATGGCAGATTTAAAAGAATTCGCAGAACAGCTTGTTAATCTTACCGTAAAAGAGGTAAATGAATTGGCTGATATCCTTAAGGAGGAGTATGGCATCGAGCCTGCTGCTGCCGCTGTAGCTGTAGCCGGAGGGGCTGCTGCCGGAGCTGATGGTGGTGAGGCTGCTGAAGAGCAAACTGAGTTTGATGTAGTTCTTACTGCAGCTGGTGGTTCCAAACTGGCCGTTGTAAAACTTGTTAAAGAACTTACAGGTCTTGGCCTTAAAGATGCTAAAGAAATCGTCGATAGCGCTCCTAAAGCTGTTAAAGAAGGAGTTTCTAAAGATGAAGCTGAAGGAATCAAAAAATCTCTGGAAGAAGCAGGAGCGGAAGTTGAGCTTAAATAATTGCTTTAACCATATGGTTTAGGTTTAGGTCTTTCTGCCTTTCGGGCGGCTAGACCTAAACCCTTTTTTACTATGTATATAAAGGTATATACAGCCTGTTCAGTATTCACGATCTAAATTTGGTCCCTAGATGTTCACACCACAGACTGAAAGAATTAGTTTTGCCACCGCTAAGAATATACCGGAATACCCGGATTTCTTGGATATTCAGATTAAATCCTTTCAAGACTTTTTCCAGCTTGAAACCAAATCTGACGAAAGGGGAAATGAAGGCCTGTACAAGACCTTTATGGAGAACTTTCCAATAACAGATACTCGGAACCAGTTTGTACTGGAGTTTCTCGATTACTTCATCGATCCGCCAAGGTATAGCATACAGGAGTGCATTGAGCGCGGACTCACCTACAGTGTCCCTTTAAAGGCACGTCTTAAATTATACTGTACGGATCCGGAACACGAGGACTTTGAAACTATTGTTCAGGATGTGTATTTGGGTACTATTCCCTACATGACTCCTAGTGGTACTTTCGTGATCAATGGAGCTGAACGTGTTGTGGTATCCCAATTGCACCGTTCACCCGGGGTATTCTTTGGGCAGTCATTCCACGCCAACGGAACGAAATTATATTCTGCAAGGGTCATTCCGTTTAAAGGTTCGTGGATTGAATTCGCCACGGATATCAATAGCGTGATGTACGCATACATCGACCGGAAAAAGAAATTACCGGTAACTACGCTGTTCCGCGCCATCGGTTTTGAGCGGGACAAGGATATTCTGGAGATTTTTGACCTCTCCGAAGAGATTAAAGTCACCAAAACGGGACTTAAAAAAATACTGGGACGCAAACTGGCTGCCCGTGTTCTGAAAACATGGCATGAGGATTTCGTGGACGAAGACACTGGAGAAGTGGTTTCAATCGAACGGAACGAAATCGTCCTGGATCGTGATACGGTTCTTGAAAAGGATCATCTGGATATGATCCTTGAAACCGATGTGAAGACAATACTGCTTCACAAGGAAAACAATGCCCAGAGCGATTACGCCATCATTTACAATACCCTGCAAAAGGATCCGACGAATTCGGAAAAAGAAGCAGTGGAACACATTTACCGCCAACTGCGTAATGCTGAGCCACCAGATGAGGAAACGGCCAGGGGAATCATCGACAAGCTTTTCTTTTCAGACCAGCGTTACAACCTCGGTGAGGTTGGACGGTACAGGATGAACAAGAAGCTTGGTCTGGATATCGGAATGGATAAGCAGGTGCTTACCCGTGAAGATATAATCACCATTATAAAGTATTTGATTGAGCTGATCAATTCCAAAGCAGAGATCGATGATATCGATCACCTTTCTAACCGGAGGGTACGTACTGTTGGGGAACAGCTTTCTTCCCAGTTTGGTGTTGGACTGGCCCGTATGGCCCGTACCATTCGCGAGCGGATGAATGTCAGGGATAATGAAGTATTTACCCCTATTGATCTGATCAATGCCAAAACCCTGTCATCGGTTATCAATTCATTTTTCGGGACCAATCAGCTGTCCCAATTTATGGATCAGACGAACCCATTGGCGGAAATTACCCATAAGCGGAGACTCTCAGCATTGGGGCCTGGCGGTCTTTCAAGGGAAAGGGCAGGATTTGAGGTACGGGATGTCCACTACACACATTACGGACGGCTTTGCCCGATTGAAACGCCGGAAGGTCCGAATATCGGACTGATTTCCTCCCTGTCGGTCTTTGCCAAGGTGAACCCTATGGGATTCCTGGAAACACCGTATCGCACCGTTGAAAACGGAAAGGTGGATATTGAAAATTATACCTTCCTGAGTGCAGAAGAGGAAGAGGGTATGAAAATTGCCCAGGCGAACATTCCGCTGAAAAGCAATGGTACGATAGATACTGAAAAGGTCATTGCGCGTATGGAAGGGGATTTTCCTGTGGTAGATCCGAAAGAGGTGAACTACACTGATGTGGCCCCCAACCAGATCGCTTCAATTTCCGCTTCCCTGATTCCATTCCTCGAGCACGATGATGCAAACCGTGCCCTGATGGGCTCAAACATGATGCGTCAGGCCGTACCACTACTCAAACCTCAGTCTCCGATTGTAGGGACAGGTCTTGAGCGGCAGGTGGCTACGGACTCACGTGTACTTATCAATGCTGAAGGGGATGGAGTGGTTGACTACGTCGACTCTAAGAAGATCACCATCAAGTATAAGCGCACAGAGAAAGAGCGTCTGGTTAGTTTTGAGCCGGATTCAAAAACCTATGAGCTGATTAAATTCCGCAAAACGAATCAGGGGACAAGCATAAATCTCAAACCTATTGTCCGCAAGGGTGACAAGGTCAAAAGGGGACAGGTGCTCTGTGAGGGATACGCCACTGAAAAAGGGGAACTCGCTCTGGGTCGTAATCTTCAGGTAGCCTTTATGCCCTGGAAGGGATACAACTTTGAAGATGCGATTGTAATCTCTGAGAAAGTGGTTCGTGAGGACATCTTCACGTCCATACATATCGATGAATACGCCCTTGAGGTTCGGGATACAAAACTGGGAGCTGAAGAGCTCACCAATGACATCCCAAATGTCTCTGAAGAGGCGACCAAGGACCTGGATGAATACGGGATGATCCGTATCGGGGCCGAGGTAAAACCTGGGGATATTCTGATTGGAAAAATCACACCTAAAGGAGAATCGGACCCAACACCTGAAGAAAAACTTCTCAGGGCCATTTTTGGGGATAAGGCCGGTGATGTGAAGGATGCTTCATTAAAAGCACCTCCTTCCCTGAATGGAGTGGTTATCGATAAGAAACTTTTCTCGCGTTCCATTAAGGATAAGAGAAAGCGGAACGAAGATAAAGAGGCCATTTCCAATCTGGAGATGGAGTACGAAGTGAAGTTCCAGCAGCTTAAGGACGTACTGGTTGAGAAACTTTTCCAACTAGTGGGTGGTAAAACCTCCCAGGGCGTTTTGAATGATCTCGGTGAAGAAGTGCTTCCGAAGGGTAAGAAATACACCCTGAAGATGATGAACTCCGTGGATGATTTTGCACACCTGGTAGGAGGTAGCTGGACAACGGACAAGGATACCAACGCTTTGGTAGCCGACCTCCTTCACAACTACAAGATAAAACTGAATGACCTGCAGGGGAACCTGCGAAGGGATAAATTCACAATTTCTGTCGGGGATGAACTTCCTGCAGGGATTATGAAACTTGCCAAGGTGTACATCGCCAAAAAGCGCAAGCTGAAAGTAGGGGACAAAATGGCTGGACGTCACGGGAACAAAGGTATTGTTGCTCGTATCGTTCGTCAGGAAGACATGCCGTTCCTGGAAGATGGAACGCCTGTCGATATCGTCCTGAATCCTCTGGGGGTTCCTTCGAGGATGAACATTGGCCAGATCTATGAAACCGTCCTTGGATGGGCAGGTCAGAAGATCGACAAGAAGTTTGCGACGCCGATTTTTGACGGGGCGACCCTTGATGAGATCAACGCGTATACAGATGACGCAGGTATTCCAAGATTTGGGCATACTTATCTCTATGATGGTGGAAGCGGGGAGCGTTTTCACCAGCAGGCGACCGTTGGGATCATCTATATGCTCAAACTCGGCCATATGGTAGACGATAAGATGCACGCCAGATCCATTGGGCCATACTCCCTGATCACGCAACAACCCCTGGGTGGTAAAGCCCAGTTTGGTGGACAGCGATTTGGAGAAATGGAGGTATGGGCTCTGGAAGCCTATGGTGCTTCATCCACGCTGAGAGAGATCCTCACTGTGAAATCTGACGATGTAATCGGTCGAGCAAAGACTTATGAGTCCATCGTGAAAGGCGAGAGCATGCCAGAACCCGGATTGCCGGAATCCTTCAATGTACTGATGCACGAACTCAAGGGATTGGGTCTGGACATTCGACTGGAGGAGTAAGTCAGTTTTTTAAACAATTAATTTTAGCAGCATACTATAATGGCTCGACTAAAGGACAATACAGCAGTAAAGCGGTTTAATAAGATTTCGATAGGCCTGGCTTCACCCGAGGCCATCCTTGCAGAATCAAGAGGCGAAGTCCTTAAACCCGAAACTATTAATTACCGAACGCACAAGCCGGAGCGCGATGGTCTTTTCTGTGAGCGTATTTTCGGACCTGTAAAGGATTATGAATGCGCCTGTGGGAAATACAAACGGATCCGCTACCGCGGGATCGTATGTGATCGTTGTGGGGTAGAAGTGACAGAGAAAAAGGTGCGAAGGGACCGGGTTGGACATATCAACCTTGTGGTTCCGGTTGCCCATATCTGGTATTTCCGTTCCCTCCCCAACAAAATTGGCTACCTCCTGGGACTGCCTTCTAAGAAACTCGACATGATCATCTACTACGAAAGGTACGTAGTCATTCAGCCGGGAATCGCAAAAGGCCCTGATGGAGATGAACTTCATAAGATGGATTTCCTCACTGAGGAGGAATACCTCAATATCCTTGAGACCATTCCGCCAGAGAATCAGTATCTGGACGACAGTGACCCCAACAAGTTTATCGCGAAGATGGGTGCGGAATGTCTTATCGATCTGCTTTCGCGTATCGATTTGAAAGAGCTCTCATTTGAACTGCGCCATAAAGCACATACAGAAACCTCTAAACAACGGAAGACTGAAGCGCTGAAAAGACTTCAGGTTGTTGAGGCGCTTCGCGAATCGCAGGACAACCGTGAGAACCGGCCTGAGTGGATGATCATGAAGGTGATTCCAGTCATTCCACCGGAATTACGACCCCTCGTACCCCTGGATGGAGGGCGTTTTGCCACCTCTGACCTCAATGATTTGTACCGCAGGGTGATTATCCGGAATAACCGTCTGAAAAGACTGATGGAGATTAAAGCTCCTGAGGTTATCCTCCGGAACGAGAAGCGTATGCTTCAGGAAGCTGTGGACTCTCTCTTTGACAATACACGGAAATCCTCGGCTGTAAAGACTGAATCCAACCGGCCGTTAAAATCACTTTCCGATTCACTGAAAGGAAAACAAGGTCGTTTTCGTCAGAACTTGCTCGGAAAACGTGTTGACTATTCTGCACGTTCGGTAATTGTGGTAGGTCCTGAAATGAAGCTTTACGAATGTGGTCTTCCAAAGGATATGGCTGCGGAACTCTACAAGCCGTTTGTTATACGCAAGCTTATCGAACGGGGGATTGTTAAAACCGTTAAGTCTGCCAAGAAGATTATCGATAAAAAGGAACCCGTGGTTTGGGATATTCTGGAGAATGTCCTGAAGGGCCATCCCGTTTTACTGAACCGGGCTCCTACGCTCCACCGATTGGGTATTCAGGCGTTCCAGCCCCGATTAATTGAGGGTAAGGCAATACGACTGCACCCCTTGGTTTGTACGGCGTTTAATGCGGATTTTGACGGGGATCAGATGGCGGTGCATTTGCCATTGGGTCCTGAGGCAATCCTTGAAGCTCAGCTGTTGATGCTCGCTTCGCATAACATCCTTAACCCCGCCAACGGGTCTCCGATTACGGTACCTTCCCAGGATATGGTACTCGGTTTGTATTACATGACTAAGGAGCGGAAGTCAACCAAAGAGTTCCCTGTATTGGGAGAAGGGTTAACCTTCTACAGTCCGGAAGAAGTTGAGATAGCTTATAATGAGAACCGGGTTGCACTCAATGCTCCTATTAAGGTCCGTGTAAAGGATTTTAATGAAGCAGGTGAGCTCAAATTGCAATTAATCGAAACCACCGTAGGTAGGGTGCTGTTTAATTCAGTAGTCCCAGAGAATGCCGGATTTGTGAACACGGTACTCAATAAGAAGGCGCTCCGGGATATTATCGGAACGATCCTCTCCCTTACAGACGTGCCGACCACGGCCGATTTCCTCGATAAGATCAAGACAATGGGATATGATTTTGCCTTCAGGGGTGGACTCTCCTTCAGTCTTGGGGATATCATTATCCCAAAGGAGAAAATCGAGATGATTGCCGATGCCAATGAGCAGGTGGATGGCATCATGATGAATTACAACATGGGACTGATTACCAATAATGAGCGGTACAATCAGGTCATTGATGTATGGACCTCGACCAACGCAATGTTGACCGAAATGGCCATGAAGCGGATCCGTGAAGATCAGCAGGGTTTCAATTCAGTATATATGATGCTGGATTCCGGAGCCCGGGGCTCTAAAGAGCAGATTCGCCAGCTCACCGGTATGCGTGGACTGATGGCCAAACCTAAAAAGTCTACCGCAGGAGGGGGCGAAATTATTGAAAACCCAATTCTATCCAACTTTAAGGAAGGATTGTCCATTCTGGAATATTTCATCTCTACCCACGGTGCGCGTAAAGGTCTTGCGGATACTGCCCTTAAAACAGCAGATGCGGGTTACCTGACGCGTAGGTTGGTAGACGTTTCCCAGGATGTTATCATCAATATTGAAGATTGTGGCACGCTTCGGGGGATTGAAGTGGAGCCCCTGAGGAAAAATGAGGAAATAGTGGAAACACTCGGAGAACGTATTCTCGGCAGGGTTTCCCTACACGATTTATACCATCCGATCACTGAGGAATTATTGCTGACGGCAGGACAGGAGATCATGGAGGCAGATATCGCAAAGATTGAAGCCTCTCCGATAGAACGCGTCGAAGTGCGTTCCCCCCTAACCTGTGAGGCTACTCAAGGGATTTGTGGTAAATGTTATGGCCGTAATCTTGCGACCAATAAGATGGTTCAGCGCGGTGAGGCCGTTGGTGTCGTTGCTGCTCAGTCCATCGGTGAACCTGGAACTCAGTTAACGCTTCGTACCTTCCACGTAGGTGGTATTGCAGGTAACATTTCAGAAGAGAGTAAACTCGATGCCAAGTTCGATGGGGTTGCAGAAATCGAAGATCTCAGGATGGTCAAGGGAACGGATACGGATGGCAATGCCGCCCAGATTGTGATCTCCAGAACTTCCGAGATCAAGATCGTCGATGCCAAAACAGGAATCACCCTGAGTACAAACAATATTCCTTATGGTTCACAGCTCTTCATCAAAAATGGAGGCAAGGTGAAAAAAGGAGATGTTATATGTAAATGGGACCCATATAATGGGGTCATTGTTTCTGAATTCCCTGGAGCAATCGCTTATGAAAATATCGAACAGGGGGTTACCTATCAGGTAGAAATCGATGAGCAAACCGGATTCCAGGAGAAAGTGATTTCTGAATCCCGGAATAAAAAACTGATTCCGACCCTTCATATTAAGGACAATAAGGGAACTATTTTAAGGTCTTATAACCTTCCGCTTGGATCTCACCTGATGGTTGACGATGGTGAGAAAATAAAAGAAGGGAAGATTCTTGTTAAAATCCCAAGAAAATCGGCCAAAGCAGGTGATATTACCGGAGGTCTTCCAAGGGTAACCGAGCTTTTTGAGGCGAGGAATCCTTCTAACCCAGCTGTAGTAACTGAGATTGATGGTGTAGTTTCCTTCGGTAAGATCAAACGAGGAAACCGTGAGATCATCATCGAATCCAAGACAGGTGAGATCAAGAAATATCTCGTAAAACTCAGCAATCAGATTCTGGTACAGGAGAACGACTATGTCCGCGCGGGTATGCCGCTTTCGGACGGGTCCATAACTCCAGAAGATATTCTTCGAATCAAAGGCCCTTCTGCAGTTCAGCAGTACCTGGTAAATGAGGTTCAGGAAGTTTATCGCCTCCAGGGTGTGAAAATCAACGACAAGCACTTTGAAGTGGTTGTGCGTCAGATGATGCGAAAGGTTCGGATTCAAGATCCGGGAGATACTACATTTCTTGAGAATCAATTGGTTCATAAAGATGATTTCATCACCGAAAATGATGAAATCTTCGGACAGAAAGTTGTCGAGGATTCAGGGGATTCAGAGAATCTCAAACCTGGGCAGATCATTAGTCTTCGTGACCTTAGGGATGAAAATTCCCTGCTCAAGCGATCTGATAAGGTTCTGGTGACTGCCAGGGACGCTGTTGCTGCAACTGCGACTCCAGTGCTTCAGGGAATAACCAGGGCTTCGCTCCAGACCAAATCATTTATTTCTGCGGCTTCCTTCCAGGAGACAACCAAAGTATTGAATGAGGCTGCTGTAAGCGGTAAGGTCGATGCGCTTGAAGGCTTAAAGGAGAATGTGATCGTCGGTCATAGAATCCCTGCCGGAACGGGCATGCGCGACTATGAGAACATCATTGTAGGTTCCAAGGAGGAATACGATGAGATCATGGCTCGTAAAGAGGAAATGAAGTTTTAAACTTATGTTCTAACTCAAACCCCTGACCAGTTGGTCGGGGGTTTTTAGTTTTAATATCAATTATGGCAGAAAAAGAAGAACAGCCACAAGGGCAAAAACAGCTCAATATTGAATTGGATGAGCAAACGGCTGAGGGAACCTATTCTAATCTGGCAATAATCAATCATTCCGTATCGGAATTTGTCGTTGATTTTATAAGTGTGATGCCAGGAAGACCCAAGGGAAAAGTTAAAAGCCGTATTATTCTTACGCCTCAGCACGCGAAAAAATTTCTCAAAGCGCTCAACGATAATGTGAAGCGGTTTGAAGATGTCCACGGGCACATTAAGGATTATGATCAACCGCCAATACCCATGAATTTTGGCCCTACAGGAGAGGCCTAAATGGAAAACCGCGCTTAAAAGGCGCGGTTTTTTTTTGCCCTTGCCGTGTAACAGATGGGTGTTTCATTCGTCGATTTATTCAAGGAATAAATTTATGCTACGAACCGTAATACCTTTTCTTTATCTGGTTTTAGTTATCAGTGGCGCATGGGCCCGGGAGATGCCACCTGCGGGATCAGATCAGTATCATGTGACATTCAATACGGCCAACCCGGACCGGATTCGGGTAAAAGCTGAGATTACCATATCGGATTCTTTATTGTATATGAGTCCTTATGGTCCAATGCCGGAACGATGGCCTGACTTTATTCGGAATATCAGGGCTTCAAATAGCGATGGAGCGGAGATTGTGCTGCTCAGGGAGGCAGATGGAAAGGGTTGGGTGTTTGAGGAGTATCTCATAGGGCAGACTGCAGTTCTGGAGTATGATATGGTTCTCGAACACGAAGGTCAGGATTGGCCTGGAGGTATTGATGGGGTAGCCTATGTTCGGGAATGGGGTATTATGGCTACAGGACGATCCCTATTTGTAATGAACGGAAAATCGAAAAGGAGGATCAGGGTTTCTTTTAGTACACCTGCATCCTGGAACGTTTCTGTGCCCTGGGTTTCCATTGATGGAGCTGACAACACATTCCGCGTTGGGGATCTCACGGAACTTCAGGAGAGTTTTATTTTTGCGGGCACCCACCAGGAAACTGAAATAAAGCGGGAGGATTTTACGATGAAATTTGTTCTCGGAGGCCCTTCCGTTCTACAGCAACAAAAGAGGTTTGCTGAGCTCGCATCCGACATCATGGATTACTATATAGGTCTGATGGGTGGAATTCCTAAACCGGGACCCGGAGAAGTGATGTCTCAATGTCTGGTAATCATAAGCCAGGCAGACTCAGTAGATGGCGAAGTTATCGGAAATAATATCAGCATGTTTATGGACCCGGATGGACCCGAATTCAATCAAATGATCGGCTGGTTTATGTTTGCTCATGAGTTCTTCCATTTGTGGAATGGGAAAACCCTTCGGTTTACTTCTACAAACACGGACTGGTTTAAAGAAGGAGTAAGTAATTATTATACCATGAAAGCCCTGTATCAAACAGGTTTTGCGAGTGAAGAGGTCATACTGGCAATGCTCAATAACCTGTTCTATCAGCGTTATACTCATGATCCCGGGTATGGGTCGTTACCACCATATAAAGCCGCTTCTGGTTTCGATAAGGACAAACACTGGGGGCTGATTTATGGAGGTGGATTGTTTGTGGGCATCGCCTTGGATATGGAAATCCGTAACAGAACTCAGAATGAGGCCAGTCTGGACAAGCTTATGCGCAACTTTTACGAGGTTTATGGCGGGACAGAAAATACGATAGACCAGGATGATATCCTTGGAAAAGTTAACAAATTGGGAAATACCGATTTTGAGGCGCTACTCTCAGATCATATTTTGGGAACAGAACCCATTTCCCTGAAACCTTATCTCAAATACGCCGGTGTAAACGCAGATGATCTCGATAACCAATTAAAAATCCATCACTTTCCTGATAAGTCTCCTTTGCAAAAAGATATTTGGAACGGATTCTTAGGGGGAAAGTAGGCTTTCCCAGAGGATACCTTAACTTTTGAACTCTGGATCAAAATCCCGCTGTTTAATCGAACTCTGAAGTAAAATGCAACTGCACGGTGGGGTACTTTTGTTGGGTCATCTGAAGGGAAAAGGCCGAATCGGCTAAGAAAACAAGTTGTCCTCTTTTGTCTTTAGCCAGAAATTTCTGTTTAACGCGCAAAAACTCCTGATACTCTTCAGTGGGTTGCGCCTGTGGAGCCACCCAGCAGGCCTTATAGACCGGGAAATTTTCATAAGTACACTTTGCCCCGTATTCGTGTTCCAGACGGTACTGGATTACTTCATATTGCAAGGCTCCAACGGTTCCTATTACTTTACGACCGTTTAATTCAAGGGTAAACAATTGGGCTACACCCTCATCCATCAGCTGATCAATACCTTTGGCCAGCTGCTTGGCCTTCATCGGATCTGCGTTGTTGATATACCTGAAATGTTCAGGAGAAAATGAGGGAATCCCCTTATAGTGCAATTCCTCCCCTTCCGTAAGCGTGTCGCCTATTTTGAAGTTCCCCGTGTCGTGCAACCCGACGATATCTCCGGGAAAAGACTGATCGATAATCGCTTTCTTTTCAGCAAAAAAGGCATTGGGACTCGAAAACTTCAAGGACTTGCCGAGCCTGACGTGCAGGTATGGCTTATTGCGTTCAAAGGTGCCGGAAACGATTTTTACAAAGGCAAGGCGGTCCCTGTGTTTTGGATCCATATTCGCGTGAATTTTAAACACAAAGCCCGTCATTTGCTTCTCATCGGCAGCAACTAAGCGCTCTTCGGCCTTTTTAGACCTGGGGGTTGGCGCAATATCTACGAAACAATTCAGAAGCTCCCGAACCCCGAAATTATTCAAAGCCGAGCCAAAGAAAACGGGTTGCTGGGTTCCCGCCAGATAGGCTTCCCGGTCGAAAGGAGGATATACGCCCTCAATGAGTTCGAGGTGCTCCCTGAGCTCTTGAGCATCCTTTTCCCCAATGAGTTCCTCCAGTTCTGGACTGTTAATATCCTCAATAGAGATGGTGTCCTCTATATGCTGTTTGCTTTCACCCTGAAAGAGCAGGATATTCTGCTCGTAGATATTATAAATCCCCTTAAAGTCATACCCCATGCCAATTGGAAAGCTCAGCGGGCTTACCTGAAGGCCTAGTTTTTGTTCCACTTCGTCCATAAGGTCGAAGGCATCCTTTCCTTCCCGGTCGAGCTTGTTGATAAAGACGATCATTGGGATGTTGCGCATTCGGCAAACCTCAACGAGTTTTTCGGTCTGTTCCTCTACGCCTTTGGCAACATCGATCACCACAATTACACTGTCAACCGCAGTCAGGGTCCGAAAGGTATCCTCCGCGAAATCCTTGTGTCCCGGGGTATCCAGGATATTTATTTTTTTGTCCTTGTAATAAAATGCCAATACAGAAGTGGCCACAGAAATTCCACGTTGCCGCTCAATTTCCATGAAGTCACTTGTCGCCCCTTTTTTGATTTTGTTGCTTTTAACAGCACCGGCTTCCTGGATCGCTCCCCCAAAAAGCAATAGCTTTTCCGTCAGGGTTGTCTTTCCTGCATCCGGGTGAGAAATGATACCAAAAGTGCGACGTTTCTGGATTTCCTGCTTAAAATTCACGGGTATAAAATTTGCGCAAAAATACCATAATTAGAAGGATTTATCGTGTAAGTGAACTCAAAACAAAATTTCGGAAAAATTCTACCTATATTGTAGTAATCTTAGCAGGAATCGGACCTGATCGATAAAGTGTTCTTTGCATCGTTATCCTGATTTTCCAGGTTAGTCAAAAAATGTCAATTTCATCGATTAACTGAGATGGATATTGGGCCCCCGGGTGATTTGTCGAATAATGAAGTCTTTGAAAGAGTTGTGAATAAATTCAAATGTAATCCATTGGCTACAAGTAATATTAGAGGTAATTTGCGCCTTGAAAGTACTTTCCCCGAAGTGATTTCCAAAAACCTACAGTGTCACTTGGTATGAAATTACCGTAAAATGGCGATGTATGAAACAAAGTTACCTTAGCATCCATACTTGTACGCAAAGACTGTTGCTCATTCTTCTTGGGTTGCACCTGACGATTACGACAGCTGCGGCCTCGGCCCTTCCTGCAGAGGGTGATGTTGTACTTACCCCAACTAATTTTGATAAGGATGGTGATGGGGTACCTGATGCAACGGACATAGATGATGACAATGATGGTATAATAGATGCAAACGAAGATCCCGACCTGGATGGGGATGCAAATCCCGAAACGAATCCGCTGGATACAGATAATGATGGCATTCCAAATTATCTGGATATAGATTCTGATAATGATGGGATTTTGGATAATGTCGAAGCTCAGCCAACACATGGTTATATCGCACCTTCTGGCGTCGATACAGACGGGAATGGATTGGATGATGCTTATGAGGAAACTCCAGGTAGCTGTGATGGTCTGATCCCTATGGACTGGGACACCGATTCTGTTCCGGATTATCTCGATATCGATTCTGACAATGATGGCATACTTGATAATGTGGAAGCCCAGGGCAGTGAAAACTATCAGGAACCATGCGATCTTGATGCTGACGGGAATGGTCTTGATGACCATTATGAAACCACCCCAGGCGCCGGAGAGGGACTTAGTCCAGAAAATTCAGATGGAGACTGTGATCCGGATTTCCGGGATATTGATTCAGATAACGATGGTATTCTCGATAATGTGGAAGCACAGGAAAGTGGGAGTTTTCAGGAACCCTGTGACCTGGATGCAGATGGAAATGGTTTGGACGATCATTATGAAACATCTCCGGGAGCAGGTGAGGGATTAACTCCTGAAAACACGGATGGAGATACAAAACCTGACTTCCGTGACATCGACTCCGATGACGATGGCATACCGGATAATGTGGAAGCCCAGAGTACAAATGGGTATATTCCGCCCAGTGGGGTAGATAGTGATCACGATGGTCTTGACGATGCCTACGCAGGGAGCGGTGATCCCGGTCTGACCCCCGAAAACACAGATGGGACGGATGATCCCGATTTTCGCGACGGGGATTCGGACAACGATCTGGTACCTGACAACAATGAGGGCAACGACTTTAACTTCGACGGACAGCCGGACTGGACCTTTACAGGGACAGACACGGATGGTGATGGTCTTGACGACGGGTATGAGGGCAGTGAAGTAAATGACCCTTTTGATGTCAACGACGAGATCGATGATCCGGCCAACGACCTTCCCGATACGGACGGAGAGGGCGATGTAAATTACAGGGACCCTGACGATGACGGGGACGGTACAGATACCTCGGATGAAGATACCAATGGTGACGACGATCCAACCAACGATGATACGGATAATGACGGTACCCCGGATTATGTGGATCCCACAGATAATTCTGGTCCTGACTCTGATGGAGATGGTGTTCCGGATGCAAATGATGCGGACAGTGATAATGACGGTATTCTGGATACCGTAGAGGACGCCAATACAGATGGGGATAATGATCCCAATACGAATCCTACCGATACAGATGGTGACGGCGTTCCTGACTTCCGGGATATTGACTCTGATGATGATGGTATACCGGATAATGTAGAGGCTCAGAGCACCGATGGGTATGTACCTCCCAGTGGGGTTGACAGCGATGGCGATGGTCTTGACGATGCCTACGCAGGTAGCGGTGATCCGGGTCTGACCCCTGTAAACACAGATGGAACGGATGATCCGGATTATCTGGATCCCGATTCCGACAACGATCTGGTGCCTGATAATAATGAAGGCAACGACTTTAACTTCGACGGACAGCCGGACTGGATTTTTACAGGTACAGACACGGATGGTGATGGTCTTGACGACGGGTATGAGGGTAGTAATGTAAACGATCCCTTCGATGTCAACGACGAGATCGATGATCCGGCCAACGACCTGCCCGATACGGACGGAGAGGGCGATGTAAATTACAG
>NZ_JAUDUY010000009.1 GCF_030380815.1 Robiginitalea aurantiaca
CGACATCAATGCGGGAGCTGATCTGGTCAATACTGCGAGCGTAGATACGGATCAGACGGATCCGCAAGAGGATGATGCGACCACGACGATCACACAAAATCCCCTTATCAGCATCGTAAAAACCGGAACGTTCAATGATGAGAATCAAGATGGTTATGCCGATGTAGGCGAGACGATCAGCTACACCTTTGCAGTGAAGAACGAAGGGAATGTTACGCTGACCAATGTGACGGTTACCGATCCGCTGTTTACAGTGGTCGGTGGTCCAATCACTCTTGATGTAGGGGAGACCGATGACACGACCTTCACTGGCAGTTACGCGATCACCCAGGCCGATATTGATGCCGGCCAGCGTGATAATACTGCGACTGCTGACTCAGATGAGTCTGACGAGGCCAAAGATGATGAAACCACAGATCTGCCACAGAACCCATTGATCAGCATTGTGAAAACCTTTGCAGAGGATGAAGTAGTAGCCGGTGGAACTGGCAGTTCCTTCACACTCGTGGTAACCAACGACGGGAATGTAACGCTAAGTAACGCCCTGATTCTCGATATAGTCGATGACAGGCTTACAGTTACAAATGTTTCCGGAACCGCTGGGGCAGATGCTGACAGTGATTCTGATGATCAAACAGTCGAGTGGCTCATTACGTCACTGGCACCAGGCGATTCAGAGACCATTACCGTAGAGTTCTCGGTTGCTTCTGATGTTCCTGAGGCCGGATATGGAGTACTAAATACCGATCCTGATGTACCCAATACCGCAACGGTTTCTGCCGAAGCACCACAGGGCGATCCTGACAATTCGGATGACGATATTATAGACAATAGTCAAGATAATATCAATATCGTAGTCGACATAGACCTGGATATCGTCAAGACGTTCATTCCAGCCGCGATAGAGGTGCCACAAGGTACTTTCCAGAAATTCACACTCCTGGTGACCAATAACGGTCCGTCCGATGCGGTAGACGTGTCAGTGACCGATATGGTGGACACCCTTCTCGAGGTTACCGAGGTAAGCGTGACTTCCGGAAGCGGTACCTGTGTGGATGATAATGGGCAGGACATCGATTGCACCCTGCAGATCCCTACCGGTGAGTCGGCAACGATTACGGTAGACTACATGACTGCGCCGTTCATGGATGGTGATTCGCCTTATGATTCATCATTGACGGGTGGGGATGATTTCTATTTTAGGTTTGTAAATGGCAGTATCCTGGAAGGAACTACCAGAGGAGACGGATTGGTACTTCTTGACGGTGTTGATATCACGACTGGTTCAACTATTGTCAGGAGCCTCACCAGGAACGATATCATTATCGACCCTGATGGACCCGGAGGTGATCCGGCATTCGAACTGCACTTGTCCTGTTCCGATCCGTTTACGGGCGGTTGGGGACAATCGGCAGGCCCTGTTGAAGGGGTCGATGTAAACTGGCAGATCGCGTATTTCTCGATCGCCCGGTTTAACAACAACGGCTACATAAAGTCCTGCGGCAACGTGGTCAATGATTTCGAAGTCTATAATACTGCTGACACAGAGGGTGAGGACAGTTTCGGAACTGAAATGGCATCCGACATGACCTTTGTGACTGTAGGCCCCGGTATTATCCTGGACCGTCTGGACACCAATGGAAAGCGTCTGACAGTGCGGCTGACTAACATGACGGGAGATGCCAAGGAAATTAGTGAAATCAGTGCTTTTTGGCCAGAAGGGAACGGCAACCTGACCAAAGTCTGGCTCACCTATGGCAGCACCAGCGATGTAGTCTGGCAGGGATCGGATGCCTGGTTGGGTGATACTGAGGATGATCCAATTCCGGATGCTCAACTCGATAATCTGGATCCCGGTTGGATAGGCGGTACACTCTTCACCGGCGAAGCTATACTGCGATTTGACTTCGAGAATAAAGTTTTATCGAAAGGGTATATTATACGTGTCTGGTTTGTAGATGGTACCTGGCTGGATATTTCCGTTGATGGGAACGAAGATAGCGGCGGAGGCGGAGGAAAAGGCAAGGGTGAAACGAGCAAAACTGCACCTGTAGAGGATACTGCCGCATACACAGGCGAAACCCGTACCACCCTTACGGCCAGCCCGATTCCGTTCAACGACCGACTGAGTCTGAAGATGGAAATCGAGTATGAATCGAATGCGCGGATTGAGATCTATGACCTGAGTGGTCGCCTGATTCTCAGTAAGAATGCCTATGTCAATAAAGGCACGAATATCATCGATGTTTCGGAGGTATTCCGTATTCCGACCAAGTTATCGATCATCCGTGTGGTCACCGATCGGGAATCCATTATGCAAAAAGTGGTTGCTTTTAATCGGAAGTAACCCAGATTCCATTCAATAGAAGACCCGGCCTGATTGGCCGGGTTTTCTTTTTCGATTTGGACAGTATAATCTTGGAACGATAGGGTTGGCTAAGATGAAATACAGCAAATGACCAGTAAAATAAAAAAGGCCCCGAATCGGGGCCTTCCGTTTTCAGATAAGTGGGGGTCTGAAAAGATTTGGGTTGATAAATGTGCTTCTTTTTTTTTATTGAAAAAATAATACGTTGTGAATTGCCGGGTTCCAGTGGGTGATGCGTCCGGTTCCTGTGGTGAAAAAAAAATCTCCACTTATTTAGGGCGGAGATTCTGAAATTCCAGTATCGCTAAATTCAATGTACCCGCGCGTCAAGCGCATCGAGCTCGGCCTGCGGCAGAAGCATTTTATCAAGGATATGAACAACTCCATTGCTGGCGGCATTATCCGGTTGGACATTTAGGGCTTTATCTGTTTTATCCCTTATGGTAACACCCTGATAGCGGATTGTAGAGACATTCTCTCCTTAAACCGTAGATAGGGACTTATGGTCTGTAAGATCCGTACAGAACAGGTTAGTGCCCTCGACCATTTGATAAGCAAGTACCAGGGTCAGCAAGGCTTTTTCCACCGGGGTATCGAAGTCTTGGATATCGGGATACCTATCTTTTAGAACATACAACAGATCATCGATTAGAGCGAAGGCGATAAACGGACCTGAATCGGACAAATCGTTTGCCAGATCCGATGCCGTATCCTGATCCACTTCTGCCATCGTGGCGTTAAAGTTGGGCAGGTTTCCAGTGATTTGGCGACCTGAATGATATTAAGGCGTGGTACCGCTGATCGGAATCGTTCTTCTTTGACATTGTTAAAGGTCACAAAGAGGAGTGCAGGCACAAGGACCCATATAAGTCTTCGGTGGGGTACAAATCTATTCACAGGGCTTCGTTAAAAAGTTCGTGAGGGTGCTTTCTGAAGAAGAATACGAAGCCTGAAAGAATTTCATTTTGTTTAATGAAATGTATAAAATGCTTAACATTATTTTTGTGAACCCCATAAAAAAAAGGCCGCTAACATAGCGGCCTTTTCATTACTGTTGTGAACAGTTGACTTTTCCTGCCTTCTTATTGAAGATTTGGCAGCATCACCTTGTCAACTACATGGATCACTCCATTGTCTGCCTGAACGTCGGTAGCAATGATTCCGATATCCTCATTGCCAGCCCCGTCTGTTACAAGAACAGGATTTCCAATTACGGTAACCGTAATGTCGTCACCCTGAAGGGTAGTTGCAGGATTATCTCCCTCGCTAAGGGCAGAAGAAGCAAGATTAGCCTCACCTACGACATGGTGCAACAGAATTTGAGTAAGGGTAGTCTCTCCCGGAATAGCATCTAACTCCGCAAAGGCGTCATTAGTTGGCGCGAAAACGGTGAAATCCGGATTAATGTTGTCAAGGTTATCTCCTTCGGTACGGGAAAGGATGCTGACAAAATCAGTTCCAGGGGTAAGCTCCGTAAGCGCGGTAACCAGCGTGGTGAAATTCGGGTCAGCGGCGGCGAAGGTTACAACTGTTGGCAACGCGATTACACCATCAACAGCGTGGATGATTCCGTTTGATCCGACGACATCTGCAGTAGTTACTGTTGATGTACCATTGAATTGTACCCCACTGGAAGTGTTGAAATACAAGCTCATAGGGTTTTCTCCAGGGCCATTAACGCTTGTGTTGGTGTACCCGGCACCCAATCCTGTAAGATCTGATGCGCTTACATTGGCACCAATAACGTGGTTTAAAAGCGTACGTGTCAGAACCGTTTTATTGATTCCTCCTAAATCCGCGCCATCTAAAAATGCTGTAAATGCATCGTTGTCAGGGGCAAGAACTGTAAAAGGACCATCGCCATTGAGTACATCGATCAAATTCCCGTCTGCTGCTCCAAGAGCTGCGACCAGGCTGCTGAAATCTGCGTTGGCTGCTGCATGGTCTACGATATTCGGAATTGGAATAACCGCATCCACGATATGGATCGTTCCATTGGAGGCATCGATATCAGCGCCCCCGGAGGTTACCGAAGATACGTTGTTAAAGCGTACACCGTTCTCAGCGTTAAAGTAAATGCTGATTGGAAGGTTTCCGGCACCCGTTGTGCTTGTACTTGTGTAACCTCTACCTAGACTTGAAAGGTCTCCGGAAGTAACGTCTGCCGGTATTACATGATTTAATAAAATTGCCTCAAGAACGTCTGAGGGAACTTCGTTTACATCCCCAAATCCGTTGTCTGACAGAAACTTTGCAAAAGCCGCATTATTTGGAGCCAACACTGTAAAAGGCCCAGGACCCTGAAGCACATTTACTAGATCTCCATCCGCCGCCTGAAGGGCTGCAACCAAATTGGCTAATTCCGGTGTTTCCAGAGCAATTTCGACAATATTCTGCTGATCTTCTCCTCCGTTTCCGTTATCTCCATCGTCATCGCTGGAACACGCGACAGCTGAAATGAATAAAAGTCCGAGGAAAAACATCCTCATAATTAAAACAGTCTTTTTCATGATTTAAATTGATTTGATTTTGTTTTACTTTGTTTAATTGTTTAGCAAAAATAGAAAAAGCATAAACATAATTGTCTACCTTAATAAATATTTAACGAAACGATTTTGGATTGGATTGCCAGGTGCCCGCAGATACTGCCTTACGGGCCAAAGGGTAAGCGTTTTACACAGAAATCCGTGAATCGGAGTGTGGGAACATAGCTGGTTAGAGCAGGTCTTACAGCTATAACAGGCTTAAACAAAATGGATTATAGTGGATTGATTTTCGTAATTTTGCGGGAATTATTGTCTATGAAAAAAGTGGTAGTCGGGTTATCAGGTGGGGTGGACAGCAGTGTGGCTGCCTTACTCCTCAAACAGCAGGGTTTTGAGGTTATCGGGCTATTTATGAAGAACTGGCACGATGATTCCGTTGTCATTTCGCGGGAGTGCCCATGGCTCGACGATAGCAATGACGCCCTTATCGTTGCGGAGAAACTGGGTATTCCCTTTCAGGTTGTCGACCTTAGTGTCGAATACAAGGAGCGCATCGTAGACTATATGTTCCGGGAATACAAGATGGGCAGGACTCCGAATCCGGACGTATTGTGCAACCGCGAGATCAAATTCGACCTGTTTCTGAAAATGGCTCTGGATCTGGGGGCAGATTATGTGGCCACCGGTCACTATTGCCGCAAAGATGTTTTGAAAACCGATAAGGGCGAATCGATTTACAGGCTTTTATCGGGGAAAGACATGAATAAGGACCAGTCCTACTTTCTTTGCCAGCTCAGTCAGGAGCAACTTTCTAAAGCGCTGTTTCCCATAGGGGACTTACAGAAATCTGAGGTTAGGGCAATTGCCAGGGAAAACGACCTGATCACAGCCGAAAAACGCGATTCACAGGGCTTGTGTTTTATCGGTAAGGTGCGCCTGCCGGAATTTCTACAGCAGCAACTCGCTCCAAAGGTTGGTGAAATCATTGAAGTTCCTGCTTCGGTTACAAAACTCAATCGGGAAAAAGCCGCATTCACCTCCAGGGAAGCAGAATTAGCAGCCCTCTCGAGGCCAATTGTTCTGGAGCCTTCAGACGGTAAGGTAGTAGGTGAGCACCAGGGCGCACATTATTTTACAATTGGGCAGCGCAAAGGACTGGATGTCGGAGGCACGCCGGAACCTCTTTTTGTCATACAGACGGATGTGAAGGACAATGTCATATTTACGGGACAGGGCAAAACACATCCCGGTCTTTACAGGAAGGCGCTTTATGTGGCCGATGATGAACTTCATTGGGTACGTCCCGATTTAGCACTGGCGGAAGGAGCAGAAATGCGGGTTCAGGCACGGATTCGCTACCGGCAGGAATTGCAGTCGGCCCTTCTTTATAAGTCTGCAAAGGGATTATATGTTGAATTTGAGCAGCCTCAGTCAGCGATTACCAGTGGGCAGTTTGTCGCCTGGTATGAAGGGGAAGAGCTTCTGGGCTCCGGGGTAATTGCCTAAAGGGAGTTTTTCTTAAATCATACGCCTATGACAAATCGGATAACAACACTTTTTGATACGGATTTCCCGATTATCCAGGCCGGAATGATTTGGGCGAGTGGCTGGCGACTTGCAGCGGCAGTAGCCAATGCAGGAGGACTCGGGTTAATTGGGGCCGGAAGCATGTACCCCGAAGTGCTCCGGGAGCATATTCGTAAATGCAGGCAGGCAACCCAACGCAGTTTTGGTGTCAACGTACCCATGTTATATCCTCAGATCGAGGAAATCATGAAGATCATTGTGGAAGAAGAAGTGAAGTATGTCTTCACCTCTGCGGGAAACCCGAAAACCTGGACAACATTCCTAAAGGACAAGGGCATTACCGTCGTCCACGTAGTGAGTAGTGTTCGCTTTGCCCTCAAAGCTCAGGAAGCCGGGGTGGATGCAGTAGTCGCTGAAGGATTTGAAGCCGGAGGCCACAACGGGAGGGAAGAGACAACCACCCTTACCTTGATCCCGGCCGTGCGTGAACACCTTGATATTCCACTGATCGCCGCGGGGGGGATTGCTACCGGAAGCGCCATGCTCGCTGCAATGGTGCTTGGGGCAGATGGTGTTCAGGTTGGCAGTCGGTTTGTGGCCTCTGAAGAAGCTTCCTCCCACCAGGCCTTCAAGGAGAAGGTTGTGGAAGCCCTTGAGGGGGATACGCGTCTGACCCTGAAGGAACTCGCCCCGGTTCGTCTGATCAGGAACAAGTTTTACGAGGATATTGAAAAAGCCTATGCCAATTGTGCCAGCCCGGAAGAACTGAAAGAATTGCTCGGCAGGGCCAGGGCAAAGCGCGGTATGTTTGAAGGGGATCTGGAGGAAGGGGAATTGGAGATCGGGCAGGTTTCAGCCCTGATCCACGATATTCTGCCCGCTGCTCAGATCGTCACGAACCTCGTTTCCGAATTCAGGGTAGCACAGGATAAAGCCGCCGGTTTCACTATTTGAAAATCCCTGCTCTAGAACACGGATCGCTCAATAGGGATATCAGCATACTGCCATACCGACTCAAACTCTTTTCGAACGCTTTGGGCTTCTGCCTTCTTATCCTGAGCATCCAATGCCTGCGAGAGTCCAAATAGGGACCAACCGTTTTGTCGAAGCTTTTTAAGGTCGTCCCTATAGATAATTTCCGCATCGCTGTACTTACCGAGATCCATCAGGATGGCCCCGAGGGATTGCCTTGGTGGGATATGCCAGGCCGAGGGTTCTGTGTAGGTCAGGGCGTCTTCGGCGGCAACGGCCTGCTTCAGGTGTTGGATGGCTTTCTCCGGATCTCCCTCAAGGTGGGCGAGCTCTCCGGCCACGACCTCATAGGCTACACGCGCAATTCTATCAGAGGAATTGTGGGCAGTTGCCACCATCTCCGCCGTGGCCGGATCGTCCATAATCGCCTTGATTGCCTCCAATTCCTCCCTGGCCTCGGAAGCATTGTTTTTTCGAATAAATGCCAGGCCCCTGGCATAATGGCGTATCAGATTAAGATGTTTAATCTCAGATGCCGGTGCGGGATAGGTTAAGATGTCGTTCCATTTTCCGAACCGCGTGTAGGCCAAAAGGGGGGTAGCTGCAAAATCCTGAAGAAAATGAAGTTCCGCCATTTCCCCCTGTGGAACTTTTTCAGCCGTCTTCTTAGCTGCATCGATGGCCGTACTACTCTCCCCGATAAGGCTGGAGGCCGACCAGAGGAAATGGATGTTATGCGGGTAATACCCCAGCGGGTACAGGCCCTGGGAGTAGCATTGAGAGATGTAGTCTTCATCTGCGGCAATTGCCTTGTGGTTTGCTTCCACAGCATCCTTGTAACGCCCCACCCGGATGTAGATATGTGAAGGCATATGAACCAGATGACCTGCCGCCGGCATCAATTCTCCCAGGGCTTCGGCACTGGGTACGCCCAGATCAGGATACGGCAACTCCACCATATGGATATAGTAATGGTGTGCACCGGGGTGATTTGGGTTGAGGCTTATGCCTTTTTCAAGTGCTTTTCGGGCCTCCGGTGTCTGAGGCATTGGCTTCCCTTTCGAATCCCAGTAGTTCCACGGCATCGTATTCATGGCTGCAGCCGCATATAGGGTTTGCACGTCAGCATTTTCCGGAAAGGCCTCCCGTACCCGGGTCATTTCTTTCAGATACGCTGCATTGAGTTCAACAACGTCTGCATCCCAATTGTCACTATACCGGGCTTTAAGTGCGGTAATGAGCGCCTGTTCCAAGTCTGTCCCCCCTGACATCTTCGCCTGGGCTTTTGCAAGTGCCTTCCAGGCAGCTTTTTTTCGTTCCTGGTCAGGCAAGGGGTCATTGATATTGGGTCCGAGGGCGTAAGCCTGCCCCCAATATGCCATAGCGCTTTGGGGATCGATTCTGGCCGCTTCCATAAAGGATCTGTGGGCTTCCGCGTGATTAAAGGCAAAAGTCAGACGCATGCCCTGGTTGAAAAAGGCCTGAGCCCTCTCATTTTTTGTCGATATTTTAAAAGAATACTCCCCCAGGTTTTCGAACAAAGGGGCAATTTGCAGGGTACTGTCCGTCGGTTCCAGAAGGAATTTGGCCACTGTACATTTCAGGGCGCCAATAGATGCTTTATTGCGCTTGGGGAGTACCTGGTTCTGATCGGGCATTAGCCAAAGGACGAAGAGAGCAATCGACAGAATTCCGATCCAAATGAAGGTGTGCTTGTTTTTCATGGGAGTGTTTTTAATGTAGAACCGAGGTTTTATCGTTCCTTTGAAGGGGTGAGCGTTGCCATCAAGATTCTGATTCTCTGTAAGATACGAAATTTAGCTGGTCTCCCAATTTTTTGGCTTTCTAGGAAGCATTCCGTAAATTCCACCTTTCCAAAAGAAGAAAGGACTTCTTCCTCGAATCAATTTTACAGATAACCCTGAACCCATCATATGAAAAAACTGTATCTCTTTTTATGGCTGCTAGCGCTTCCGCTAGTACTGCCAACATCCCTCTCCGCCCAGCAACGACTCAATGAAATTACACAGAGGGGAAAACTCCGGGTGGGAATGACCGGGCAACAGCCCCCTTTTAGTATGGAGAGTAAGAGCGGGAAGCTCATTGGCTATGAGGTCAACCTGGCCGAATTGCTGGCTGAATCCATGAACCTGGAGTTGGAACTCGTCCGAATAGAATTTAACCAGCTTATTCCTTCCATTCAAAATGGTACGGTGGATCTGGTGATGTCCGGAATGACCATCAATATGGAGCGAAACATGAAAGTTGCCTTTATCGGCCCGTACGTGATTTCGGGAAAGTCGGTTGTCACGAAATCCATTACCCTGGCACAGGCCGATGAAGCCGCCGACCTGAACCAGGGCAGATTGAGGGTTACATCCCTGGCAGGATCAACCAGTGAGAAATTTGTAAAAACCCTGCTGCCGGAGGCGACTTCCATTCCCGTAGCCAATTACGACCTGGCAGTAGAGGCCCTGCTCAAAGACGAGGCGAATGTTATGCTGGCCGACCTTCCTATTTGCCTGATCACCCAGATGCGCTACCCGGATGCCAACCTGCTGACCCTGGAGGACCCCCTGACCATGGAGCCCATCGGAATGGCTTTGCCTGCCGACGACCCTCTGCTGCTTAATTTTATCGAGAATTATTTCAATGCGCTTGAGATGACCGGCTTGCTTAAAGAGCTCGAGAACTATTGGTTCGAGACAGGCAGCTGGCTCTCCGATATGAAATGATCCGGGGCTCTGTTTTCTTAGTTCAGTGCATTGATCTTCTTGAGGTGATCTGCCATGGACTCCAGGGTGCCCGCCAGTTTTTCGATTTCAGCCTGGGCCTCGTCCCAGTTTCGTTGTTCAATAGCCTCACGCACACCCGGAAGGGTTTTTACCCCGTATCCCGTGTAGAAACCTGGGGCGTAAATCTGGTGCTTATACCAGGATCGCCTTGGGAGCCCATCCTTGCTGGTTAATTGTTGTTCGGTTTTCATGAGCAAGGTATTAAGGGCTTTTTTCCCGGAATTAGAAAGGCTGCTGAACTCTTTGCCGGAAAGCGCATTTACTTCTCCATCCAGTTTGGTCAACGCATTCTGAAGGGGTGCAAAATCCAGGTAGGGCACCATTGCTTTTGCCTTTGGAGCGGCTATTCCCTTCTTGGGATCTGCTGAAAGTTCATAGGCCCTGGACCGTACAAGTTCATTGTGTTTTTCGGTTGCCTTTCGCATTTTGTCAGTCGTTTCCATCACCTCGTCCAGGTACGTGGATACCGTCTTTTTCCAGGGTTTAAAATCCAAAGGAAGCCATTGGGCGTTGGCCAATCGGAGCGTGATCCTGCCCGCAGTTTTTGCCAGGGCGATTCCATAGCTCATATCCGGGTCTTTAAACCTTTTGAAATGGGGATACGTATCGTAAATGGTATGGTATTCTCCCCCGGCGTTCTCGCCTCCGAACCCGAGGTTTAAAGATGCGATTCCCGCATGCTGTATAAAGGGCGTATAATCCGAACCCGACCCAAGGGCGTATAGTTCAAACTCCTTGTCCCTGCCATTGGCCGCATTCCTGGATAGCAGGCGTTCCTGTATTGAAACCCCTGTCTGTGGGTCCGGAACTTCCCGGGCTACTTCTGATACCATGGTCTGAAGCGAATGCGATCCGCCTGCCCCAAGAAAACCCCGGCCGTTTCCATCGGTATTGATATAGGCCACGGCTTTTTCCTGAAGTTCAGACAGGTGGTCTTCCACCCATTCCGTAGAACCGATCAGTCCTGGTTCTTCGGCATCCCATGCGCAGTAAACGAGCGTGCGTTTCGGACCCTGGCCTTTTCGGGCCAATTCCCCCACTGCCCGGGCTTCTTCCATGAGGGCTACCATGCCACTGACAGGATCTGCCGCACCGTGGACCCATGCATCGTGGTGATTCCCCCTAATGATCCACTGGTCCGGAAACTCAGATCCTTTTAGGGTAGCGATTACATTATGAGCGGGCTGAAGCTTCCATTCGAACTCGAGTTTCAGATGTACTTTGGCAGGACCGGGCCCGATGCGATAGGTAAGTGGAAGCGCACCCCTCCAGTCAGAAGGCGCTACCGGCCCTTTTAAAGCTTTTAGCAGGGGCTCTGCGTCCGCATAAGAAATGGGAAGAACAGGGATTTTGGTAATGGTGGGCGCATCTTCGCGTTTCAGGCGTTTTGCATCTTTTGTGGCTGCGTAACCGGGGGTCAGGACATCCCCGGGATAAAGGGGCATATCCATTACAGAACCGCGCTGCACTCCGGTGGCATTTTTAAAGGCTCCTTCCGGATATACCGCACCCTGATAATATCCGTCATCTTTGGGGTCGGAATAAATCAAACACCCTATAGCGCCTTTTTCGGCAGCCAATTTTGGTTTAATTCCCCTCCAGGATCCGTAATATTTTGCGATAACAATCTTTCCCTTTACGTCAATTCCGAGTTTTTCAAGCATTTCATAATCAGCCGGTACCCCGTAATTGACAAATACGAGCTCCGCTTCCACATCTCCGTCCCTGGAGAATGCATTGTAGGAGGGCAGGAGCGCTTCGCCCTGTGCGGTAAAGGGATCGCCTTCCACAGGCACGGCGGTCAAAGAGGCTTTGAAAGACCCGGGTTCGGTTAGCTCCAGGGATCGTACTTTGGGATAGGGAAACAATACCTGATACGTTTCAATACGCGCATCATAACCCCAGGATTCAAATTGTTTTTTCATCCATTTGGCATTTTCTTCACCGAAGGGAGTACCTACCCAATGGGGCTGTGCTGTCATTTTTTGCATCCAGGAATCCAGATTTTCTGCGGACAGGGATGCGTCAAATTGCTTTTCCAGGGCTATTTGCCTGTCCGCGGCCTCTGTGGTGAATCCCGTAATCTGTTGGGCATTCATACACAATGCAGCGCATAAAGCGAAAAAGGTAAAAATTGAGGTCTTCATAAGTTGGTATTTCATTTAAAATGAGGTTTTAATCAATATTTTTTGAATCAATGGTTAAGGCCTCATTCAGAGACAGAGGCGTCGAGCTGTAAAAGCGTATTGAGCAGGGTGTTCGCACCATTTGCGATATCTTCAGGGCTGCTGTATTCTTCAGGGGAGTGGCTAATTCCGCCCTTGCTGGGTATAAAGATCATGCCCACCGGGCAAATGAGCGCCATGTCCTGGGCGTCGTGCCCGGCTCCGCTCTGCATTTGCTGGTGTGACAGGCCTAAAGCCGAGGCCGCTTTCCGGATTTCATTTTGAATAAAAGGAGCCGTGAGGGCAGGCTTGCCGGTGGTATCCAGGGCCTTGAATTCAATTGAGGTACCGGATGCCTCAGCGATTTCCCGTACCCGTTTGCTGATATTCTCAAACAGGGTATCGATTACTGCATCGGATAGGTCCCGAATTTCCAAACTGAGCACGACCTGACCGGGGATCACGTTGGGCGCTCCGGGACTCGCCTTTATCCTGCCTACTGTAGCCACCTGACTCCCCTTTAACTTCAGGGCCTCTTCATTGACTGCCTGAATCAGTCGGGCGCCAGCCAGTAGAGCATCCTGACGCATGGCCATGGGGGTGGTCCCAGCGTGATTTGCCATCCCGGTTACAGTAACATCCCACCATTTGATGCCGACAATACCCTCAACTACTCCTATATCCAATCCTTCCCTGTCCAGGATACCGCCCTGTTCAATATGCAATTCCAGAAAAGCTGCCAGGCTGCCCCTGGGGCGAATGGCCTCCGACAGGCGGGTGGTATCTCCACCGAGCCGTTCTATCCCGGCCCCAATGCTATACCCCGTGGAATTGACCACTTCAAGGGCTTGCTTCTTCAGGGCCCCGGCCATGGCCCGGCTGCCTGTAAGGCCGCCCTCCTCATCTGTGAAAATGATGACTTCCAGGGGATGTTCAAGTTGTATATTTTTCTCTTCTAATGTTCTGGCTACTTCAATGGCGGCCATGGACCCCACACAACCGTCAAAATTTCCACCATAGGGGACCATATCGATATGCGATCCCAGAGCGATGGGCTTAAGAGAAGTGTTTTTACCTGCCCGGCGTCCGATGATATTACCAGCGGGATCGATAGAGGTCTTCAGGCCAGCACTTTTCATAAGGCCTTGTACATAAGCATGGGCTTCCAGGTCTCCATCACTGTACGCTACCCGATTGGGCGCCCCGTTCGCATCCCTCCCGTATTCAGCGAGCTTCTCTAGTGATTTGGAAAGCCTGGAGGCATTGACCTCAGGAGGCTTCTGGGCGTATGTTATTATGGGTAATAAGACTAGTGCGAGGAGAAAACGAAGGTTCATAGGCGGGTTGGTGGTTTCAAAAATCTTATTGAATTACCTCAGATAACTAATTATTTGGTTGTCTCAGGTTCCTGCCAAAAAGGTACAAAGATTCAGCCAATTCAGGGGCAAATTCTGGGAGGTTCTAATTCTTTGACGGATCTAAATACCCAGACGAATAATTGGTCTTCATTTTTTAAAGGATTGTACCTTTGGCATCTTAGTGTGGAGTATGGAAAATATTTATCTGATCGTCGACATCCTGGGGACTATAGCCTTTGCTGTTTCGGGGGTACTGGTCGCCATGGAAAAACGCCTGGATATTTTCGGGGTGGGTATCATTGCCCTGGTAACTGCCCTGGGAGGGGGCACCCTTCGCGATATGCTCATAGGCATCACCCCGGTCACATGGACAACAACGCCTATGTATATGTATATTATTCTCGGTGCCGTCATCATCGCCGTCCTTTTTCAAAGTCGCTTGAAATACCTGAGGACCTCTTTGTTCCTCTTCGATACCATAGGTATTGGTTTCTATACGATGATCGGAATAAACAAAGGTGTTGAAGCCGGTCTGGAGCCACTTATCTGTATTGCGCTTGGAACGATCACTGCCAGTTTTGGCGGGGTGCTAAGGGATATACTTTGCAATGAAATACCCGTGATCTTCCGAAGGGAAGTTTATGCTACGGCCTGTATTCTGGGGGGGGCGGGATATTTCCTCCTTCTGAAGACCCCTCTGCCAGAGGCTTATGCATATCTGATGGGAGTGGCTTTGGTTATCGGGATGCGACTCGCTGCAGTCCGGTATCATATCGCCTTGCCGAATATTTATAAAAACGCAGGCCCGTTAAAGGACTAATCCAGGACTTCGGCCTTTTCGATAAAAATGTTTTTCATAGGCCATTCTCCATCGTCCACAGGTACCTGATTGATGCGGTCAACTACCTCCATTCCCTCTATGACCGTGCCAAAGGCGGTATAGGCGCCGTCCAGATGATAGGATCCGGGATCGGTTACCACGATAAAAAACTCAAATGGGGATGCGAGCATATGCGGGTTGTCAATTTCGCTTGAGGGCATTGAAATTGTGCCCCGGTGGTGTTTGTGGCCTTTCCGGGTATCCGGGGGCAGCAGGTATCTGCCTATTTCCCTCCTTTTTCTGGCTGTTTCCTGGTTATCTGCATTTCCTCCCTGGATAATAAAATCTTTAACAACCCTGTGGAACATCGTATTGTCAAAATACCCTTTGCGGGTCAGGTAAATGAAATTCGATTTGTGATAGGGGACATTGTCGAAAAGTTCTACCGTAAAACTCCCCATACTGGTGGTTAACCGCACTTTGTTGGCTTTCAGGTCCTGCTGATAGTTATAGAAAAAGTCGATCGCATTCTCCTCGGTAAGCAGGAATGTGGTCGTATCTGTTTCCACGCCTGCCTCCAGAGCGTCAGCTTCCTGAATAAGACTGTCCTCCTGACTCGCGTTGCTCCCTTTTTTGGGTAGTTTTTCATTACTTTGCTCCCTGCAACCCATCAGAAGGAGTGCAGAAATCAAAAAGAGCATCACGGGTTTATTAACGGACATGGATTTCAAAGTTTTATCTGAAAAGATCCCAAAAATAAAAAATCTTGCTCTTCCGGGAGCACCTGCGCATTTGGAAATGGCACCCGAAATGCGAATCGCCGAATTAAAGGAGATGAGCAAACGCCCGCAATCATTCAGAAGAGCCGGGGTAATGGCCCTTTTCTATCCCGGATCTGATGGTATGGCCCGGTTGCTGTTTATTTTACGAAATAGGGATTCCGGGGTGCATTCCGCCCAGGTTGCCTTTCCGGGCGGGCAATACGAAGAGGGTGATGGAAACCTGAGCCAAACGGCCCTGAGGGAAACCGAAGAGGAGGTAGGTGTCCCGGCTTCCGGAATACAGCTGATCCGTCCGCTAAGCCAGATTTACATCCCCCCCAGCAAATATGAAGTGAGCCCGTTTATCGGGATGCTCCCCGAAACCCCAGTTTTCAAAAAGCAGGATTCCGAGGTGGCTGCCCTTATAGAAGTACCCCTGGGGAATGTGCTCAGCGAAAGCAGTCTGATAAAACGGTCGCTGACAACCTCTTACGCCACGGATATTATAGTGCCTGCTTTTTTACTGGAGGGCCATGTGGTATGGGGCGCTACGGCCATGATGCTGAACGAAGTCAAAACACTATTAAAGGAGATTCTTCTAACCTGAATTTTGTACATTAGTCGCTATGGGCATTTTTAAAAAAAATCCATTTGGTCACTACCTTATCCTGAAATTATGGCTTACCCGGATTATGGGTTTGCTCACACATCAGCGTTATAAAGGGTTTAATACGCTTGAAATTGAAGGTTCCGAGATTATTCCTGAATTGCCGGAGACGAACGTTCTTTTTGTAAGCAACCACCAGACCTATTTTGCAGATGTGGTTGCCATGCTTCACGTATTTAATGCAAGTCTTTCAGGAAGGGAGAATTCCATAAAGAATGTCGGGTACCTGTGGAACCCCAAGTTGAATACCTATTACGTGGCGGCCAAGGAAACCATGAGTAAGAGTCTTTTTACAAAAATAATGGCTTATGCCGGTTCTATTAGTATTGAGCGGACATGGCGGGCCGGAGGAAAGAATGTAAACAGGCAGGTGAAATTCAGCGATATCAGCAATATCGGGAAGGCGCTGGATGATGGATGGGTCATCACCTTTCCACAAGGCACTACGACACCCTGGAAACCCCTGAGAAAAGGAACCGCTCACATAATCAAGACCTTTAAACCTGTCGTCGTACCTGTAGTTATTGACGGCTTCCGTCGTTCATTTGATAAAAAAGGCCTGTTTATCAAGAAAAAGGGAATCCTGCAGCATATGGTTATTAAGGAACCCCTGGAATTTGACTATGAGAACGAGAGTGTAGCTGAGATTATTGAAAAGCTGGAATACGCTATTGAACAGCACCCTTCATTCCTTAAGGTTATACCCGAAGCCGAATTATTGGCGTACGAAGAGGCTAACAAAGAGCGGCGTTTCCGACCTAATCGGGACTAAGCCTCCATGCGCTTGAGTTCTTTGTAATTTCTGTAGAGTTTACGGGTCAAAAGGCCGTAAAGCAGGAAGTAGATACCCGCAAGTACTGCGGTAAAAAGGATTCCGGCTAGAGTCATCACCCCTATCAGAATCCATTTAAGTTGGACCGGATCCACATTCTCCGTCGTGAGGTTCAGCGTGGCAGCGAGGTTTTCATCCAGGGCCATACCAATGATAAATACCCCAAAGATCAGCAAGACCATACCGAGGCAAAAGATGACGTAGTGCTTCACCGTCTGCCGGGTACGGAAGATCTGTTTCATAAGTTTTTTTGCATCGTCCAGTACAGAGATCTCCCGATATCTTTTGTAGAACTGGAAAATAAAGTATATGGCAACGACGTACTGCACTATGGTCAGGGCAATAATCCAGTTGTTTATGCCTAATTGCCGTGCAAAATCATAATTCATCTCATCCCTGAAGGATGGGAGCAAATAGAGTAGGTGGGGCAATAAAAATTCGATGATACTGATGTAAAAAATCCATCGAACAACAGAGGAAGACTTCTTCCATATCATGTTGTAAATTTCGTCATAGGAAAGCCGGGGTAGATTCACTTCCTTTTTCTGCCAGTCTTTCTTCAGTAAATCGAGTTCATCCATCATATCCTATGGATTCAGTATGGTTCGTAGTTTGGTCTTGATTCGGTTCATTTTCACCCTTGCATTTACTTCGGAAATCCCCAGGGTATCGGCGATTTCACTGTAATTTTTATCTTCCAGGTACAGGAAAACCAGGGCTTTATCTATGTCCCCGAGCTGTCGTACAGCACTGTACATCAGGTTGAGTTGTTGTTCTTCGGTAGGGTCGTACTCTTCTGCACTTATTTTATAGACAACAGAATCGTAATCGTAGGTGGTGGGCTTCTTCTTTGACTTACGGTATAGGGAAATTGCTGTATTCAAAGCCACCCGGTACATCCAGGTACTGAATTTTGAATCCCCTCTGAATTTCGGATATGCCTTCCACAGCTGTATGGTTATTTCCTGAAAGAGGTCGTTGTGGGCCTCCCGGTTATTGGCATACAGACTACATACTTTATGAACAATATTCTGATTGCTCTCCAGTTCCGTTACAAATTGGTGCTCGAGCTCCTTATTCACCCTTGGTTAGTGGTTCTAAGTGGTTAGTAGCCTGCGAATCGGTTTTGTTACATCATATTCGATAAAAAGAAAAACGATTGAATTCCCAATGATCTTTCCGATGTCTCCTGACCGGGATTATTCGCGGTAATTTAATGCAGGAGAACGATCTCCCAAAAGTGGGATGTATTCGAAGTCCGGACCTCGACGCTCCAGAAATTCTGCTTTCGCCTCCGAGATGGCTTTTGGGTTATTGAACAGGTCTATGGCAGTGGCGGCCAGGGTTTTGGCTGCGACCATCATGCCCTTGGTTCCGATCCCGGTTCCTCCTGCAGCTACGGCCTGCCAGCTGTGGGCAGGTGTTCCGGGAACCCAGGTTGCGATGCGTATCCCAGCGGTGGGAACTCTGAAACTAACATCTCCTACATCCGTAGATCCGTAAGCCCTTCCCTCAGTTTTAAAAGGTTGAACACCACTTGCGATATCCGCCTCCAGGCTTTTTAACCCTAAAGACTTTGAAATAGTTGTGGCAAACTCAGTTTCTTCAGCGGAATAGGTAACTCCTCCGATAGCTTCCAGGTTCTTGTGCACAATTTGCTGCAGGCGAACATTTGGCAGGAGCTCATGCGTTCCTCCGATCATCTCATAGTCCATCTGGGTTCCCGTGCCCAGGGCTGCACCTTCAGCTGCCTTTACAATGCGGTCAAAAATATCGATAACGACCTCCCTGCTGTTGTGGCGTGCGTAGTAGTATACCTCGGCAAAATCCGGGACGACATTGGGGGCCTTACCCCCGTCAGTGATCACATAGTGAATACGGGCCTGCTCCGGGATATGTTCCCGCATCATATTGACCATGGCATTCATGGCTTCAACCCCGTCAAGGGCAGACCGTCCTTTATCCGGAGCTCCTGCCGCATGAGCCGACACCCCCCTGAACCTAAATTTTGCCGACTTGTTGGCCAGGGCAGCACTGGCGCTGGCATCGTTCCGGTCCCCCGGGTGCCAGTGCAGGGCCACGTCCAGGTCGTCAAAGAGGCCGGCCCGCGTCATATATACTTTTCCGGATCCCCCTTCTTCTGCCGGACATCCGTAAAACCGGATGGTCCCTTGCTTTCCGGTAGATTCCAACCAGTCTTTGACAGCGATGGCTGCGGCTGCGGAAGCAGTGCCGAACAGGTGATGTCCGCAGGCGTGCCCGGCAATACCGCCGGCGCTATCTTTTTGGGGAACGGCCTTCTGAGAAAGCCCGGGCAGGGCGTCGTACTCCCCGAGAACACCAATAATTGGCCCCCCATTTCCATACTCGGCCACAAAAGCGGTGGGTATTCCGGCTACCCCTTTCTGGATTTTAAAGCCGGCATCGGACAGGGTTTGCTGCAGGAGTTCCGAACTTTGCACCTCCTTGTAGCCGACTTCTGCCCAATCCCATATTTTAAGGGCGATTGTCTCGTATTCCCCGGATTTGGAATCGAGTTGTTCTAAGGTTTTTTTCTGTGCATTTGTTCCACAAAAAATAAAGAGGAATAGAAAGGGTAGAAGGGATTTCATCTGGATGGGTTTTTAGGGGTTATTCGAATTTTAAAGATACAATAACCTTCCTTTTAATCAAGAGGTGCCAGGACTTTGCATGGGCGCCGATCCTTACCGGCAAACCGCAATATCGCATGCGATCAGGAATTTCTCGGGTGAAAGGTGTTGACGATTTTGGATAAATGCTGCCTGTCTACGTGCATATAAACTTCAGTAGTGGTAATGCTTTCATGCCCGAGCATTTGCTGAATAGCACGAATATCGGCTCCATTTTCAAGCAAGTGAGAGGCAAAACTATGCCTGAAGGTATGCGGGCTCACTTTTTTGCGAATCCCCGCAAGTTCGGCCTGTCGTTTTACAATCGTAAAGATCATGGCCCTGGAAAGCCTGCGTCCGTTTCGATTGAGAAAAAGGGTATCCTCAAAGCCTTTTCCGGGGGTTTGATGAATTCGGACCTGATCCATATAGAGCCTGATATGTTTCTGGGTTACGGTACCCACAGGGACAAAACGCTCTTTATTTCCCTTGCCCCTCACCTTGATAAAATCCTCATCAAAAAACAGGTCACTCATCTTGAGGTCCAGTAGCTCAGATACCCTTAAACCACACCCGTACAGGGTTTCCAGCATCGCTCTGTTTCGTTCACCTTCTGCTGTAGAGCGGTCCATACTGTTCAGGAGGTTCATCACCTCCTTTTCACTCAGGGTATCCGGCAGTTTTCGACCGAGTTTGGGGGCTTCAATAAGTTCCATGGGATCGTCATTGCGATAGTCTTCGAGCATCAGATAGGCGAAAAAACCCCTGAGGCTTGATATAACGCGGGCCTGAGATCTGGGATGAAGGGTGGAGGCCAAACTGTGTACGAAGGCTTCGAGATCTTCCCTCACAACTTGCTCCGGGGCGATCCCTTCCCTTTCCGCTTCCAGGAAGGTAGCGAGTTTGTTGAGGTCCCGCCCGTAATTCTCAACGGAATTCTCAGAAAGACCCCGTTCGAGCCTGAGGTAATGGTTGTAATCCGATAGGGCATCCTTCCATTTCACGGTATAAATATAAATGAAGAAGCGTTAAATGCCCCTTGGAATGGATAACCTTCCATTCATGTAATGAGAAAATTCCTACAAAAATCGAGGTATTGACAACAATTTTGATCAATTATGGTCCTATTTGTACTAATTTAGGACTATAACAAAACAGTAATATCATGAAAAATTTAGCAATCGTCTTATGTGCCTTTCTCTTTGGAGTCTCTGTGCACGCCCAGGAAGGGATTAATCTGGGTTTTAATTTTGGTTTGCCGATGGCAGATGCGTCAGATGTCACCAGTTTTACCGTGGGTCTGGATGCAAATTACCTCTGGAGCGTTACCGAAGCTGTTGACGTGGGTGTGGCGACAGGATTCACCAACACTTTCGGTAAGAATTATCAAGTCGGTCTGATTCGGATCGAGGGAGAAGATATTCAGTTTATTCCCATAGCTGCAGCCGGTCGCTACCACTTTTCTGATAAATTCCGGGCAGGGGTTGATTTGGGATATGCCATTGGGCTTAATGATGGGAATGACGGTGGGTTTTATTACCGGCCTATGGTGGGATTCGGTGTTAATAGCGCCGTTGAATTAAACCTTTCGTATACGGGTGTAAGTCTGGACGGATTCAATTTTGCGACCCTGACTATGGGGTTAATGTTCAATTTTTAGAACGGGTTTAGCGAATTAAATATTGAGCCAGGGCGACAAACCCCGCCTTTTTCAATTTATATTCTGCACTTTTTCAGCCGGACGATCAGTCGGAAGTTTGTACATTTAACGTTCAGGCGCAGCAGTGCTGTTCGAAAAGAGAAATCCGATGAAACTGATTATTATCAATGGCCCCAACCTGAATTTGCTCGGCAAGCGGGAACCGGAATTATACGGAAGTCAAACCTTTGAGGATTTCTTCATTCAGCTTCAGTTCCAGTTCCGGGAAGTGCAGCTGGAGTATTTCCAATCCAATATTGAAGGGGAACTCATTACAAAACTTCAGGAAGTCGGTTTTAGTTATGACGGCATCATTCTCAACGCTGCCGCATATACCCATACCTCAGTGGGAATAGGGGATGCGGTAAAAGCCATCGACACCCCGGTCGTGGAGGTTCATATATCAAACGTATCCGCCCGGGAACCTTTTCGTCATGAGTCCCATATTTCAGCCGGGGCACATGGGGTCATTTTTGGATTCGGTCTGAAGGGATACGAATTGGCCGTACGAAGTTTTCTTTAAAGTCCGGGGCGCTGCTTCTGCCCGGACAAGCGGTCTGCCCTCCCGGCATGGATCACTGAAATTTCAAAAACCGGCTATCCAGGTAAAAGGTCCCGAAAGGCAGCAGTGAGGCCAATAAGATCCAGAAAACCGTTTTAATACTCCATTTGCGCTCCTGCCAGAGTACTAAGGCCAGCGCGATGTACACCAGGAATAAGAAACCGTGCACATACCCGATATAAATATTGGGTTCGCGAATCCCGGCCCAGTATTTAAGTGGCATACTCAGTGCGAAAAGCAACAAGTAGGAGACCCCTTCCATCAGGGCTACACTTCGAAAAATTCGCAGCATCCAGGAATCTTTAAAGGTGAATAACTTCGTCGTAGGCAGCAGCAACAGCTTCCATTACGGCTTCGCTCATAGTAGGGTGGGGGTGAACGGCTTTCAGGATTTCATGTCCCGTGGTTTCCAGTTTACGTCCTACTACAGCTTCGGCGATCATATCGGTTACTCCGGCACCAATCATATGGCATCCGAGCCATTCTCCGTATTTCGCGTCGAAGATTACCTTTACAAAGCCATCTGAATGGCCCGAAGCTTTGGCTTTTCCACTTGCAGAGAAGGGAAATTTACCCACTTTGATCTCGTAACCCTCTTCCCGGGCTTGTTTTTCGGTAAGTCCTACAGAGGCAACTTCCGGAGAACAATAAGTACATCCGGGAATGTTTCCGTAGTCCAGGGGCTCTACATGCATCCCGGCAATTTTTTCAACACAGAGGATGCCTTCTGCAGAGGCTACATGTGCAAGCGCAGGCCCGGCGGTAACATCTCCTATGGCGTAATACCCCGGGATGTTGGTTTGATAATAGTCATTCACCATGATCTTGTCCCGGTCTGTGGCAATCCCTACATCTTCCAGGCCAATATTCTCAATATTCGTTTTGATACCCACCGCAGAAAGCAGAATATCGGCTTCCAGGATTTTCTCGCCCTTGGCTGTTTTTACAGTTGCTTTGACCCCGTTTCCGCTGGTATCAACCGAAGTAACTTCAGCTGAGGTCATTATTTTGATGCCCGATTTTTTAAAGCTGCGCTCCAGTTGTTTCGAAACTTCTTCATCTTCGACAGGGACAATAGAGGGAAGGTACTCCACTACGGTGACTTCCGTTCCCATGGCATTGTAGAAATAGGCAAATTCCACCCCAATGGCCCCACTGCCAACCACAATCATTTTGTCAGGTTGTTTTTCCAGGGTCATGGCTTTGCGATACCCGATTATTTTTTTTCCGTCCTGTGGAAGGGCAGGAAGTTCCCTGCTCCTGGCACCGGTGGCAATAATAATGTGCTGGGCGCTGTATTCATTCTCCGAGCCATCAGCCCCTTTGACGGATACTTTTTTACCCGTCTTCAGGGTCCCGTACCCGTTAATGACCTCTATTTTGTTTTTCTTCATCAGAAACTGAACGCCTTTGCTCATCCCATCAGCCACACTCCGGCTTCTTGAAACGACGGCATCAAAGTCCTTGTCCGCATCGGTAACCTTCAGGCCATAATCCGAGGCGTGCTGCAGGTATTCAAAAACCTGAGCAGATTTCAGCAATGCCTTTGTAGGGATACATCCCCAGTTCAGGCATACCCCGCCAAGGCTTTCCTTTTCTATTATAGCTGTTTTGAGGCCCAGCTGGGACGCTCGTATTGCCGTTACATAACCGCCGGGGCCGCTTCCCAGGACAATGACATCAAAGGTGTTCATAATGGTATGATTTCTGAAAAATTTGCCCCGCAAAGGTATAAAACCAATCCGAATGCAACCAGAGTGATTTCAGATAGAAATCCAGGTAAGGGTAATTGCGTTTCAGAGCAGGGGTTCGAAGGGTTTGGATTATTGATTGGGCACAAAGTCAAGCGCCGCTCCGTTGATACAGTGGCGCTCCCCGGTTGTTTCCCTGGGGCCGTCCTCGAATACATGTCCCAGGTGCCCGCCGCAATTCGCACAATGTTCTTCGGTGCGTTTGTAACCTATTTTATAATCGATACTGTAGGCTACATTTCCTTCAATGGCCCTATCGAAACTCGGCCATCCCGTGCCTGAATCGAATTTCGTTTCACTTTTAAAAAGCGGATGCCCGCATGCGGCACATACATAGGTTCCCTTTTCCTTATTCCTGAGCCACTCACTGGTTCCCGGATTTTCCGTACCTGCCTTTCTCAGGATGTAGTACTCCATATCGGTTAGCTGAGCCCGCCACTCTGCATCGGTTTTCTGAACCGGATACGAAGCCTCCGTCCCCGATTCCTCAGCTGAAGTTTGGGTGGTTTCCTGGGAATTTCCCCTGCATGCCAGGAAAAGGGCACACGTAAAAACTATTGCAATATTTTTCATCTTACTTTCTTTTTCAAACGCATTGTGCGCTGCGTCTCAAAAATACGGCTTAAAACAAAACTCCCCGCTCAGGGCGGGGAGGTTTGAGATATTTTTAACGATTTAATTTTTATCGATTCTGGGAATGCCCGATTCATTTACCTCGAGGAAGTCCATTACTTCCTGCATGTTGGTAACGTCAAGATTCCGCTTGCCCGTGCCATCCGCAGGGAGGATGGCAATCCGGAATACCTGATTGTCCGTATCCCCTGGCGGTAAAATACCCAGGTTGAAATCCGATTCGAGGAAAATGCTGACGTCCTCAAAGGTAAAGTCGTAATTGTACTGCAGAATGCCTTCCTGAAGCAGCCGGGTTTGCGGCAGCAGCCTCCAGATATCAATAGGCCCTGTGGGATCGTCTATTTGATCCCAGAGGATATAGACCAGGACAACATCGGTTTCAAAAACTTCCAGCCCTGGTACATCTTCTGCAAACACAGAGAAAAGAGAATAATCATTTGAGGGCGTAAAATCTCCGACAATGTCGTACACGGAACCTAAAATATTTACACCGTCCTGGCCATCCCGACCGTCAAATCCGGGAGGTCCGGGAGGTCCTGTAGGTCCAGTGCAGGAGATGAGTATAATTGCGGATAAAAGTGCCAAAAAGCTTCCTAGATGTTTCATAGTTCGTGGTTTTAGTTGAAGTTTTATCCCTGTGCGGGTCATTTTTATTTTCATGTTTCAAAAAGCATTCCAAAAAATAATAAAAATTACAGATAACTGAAGATCAGCAATTTAATATTTAATGAAAGGCCAAAGCATCCATGGCTCCGGCGTGGCTGAAACACTTCTGAGTTGAAAAATACTATATTTAATCCGGAGTCCCGCAGTGATTTTCAAACCAAACCAACCTGAGCAGCATGATAAAGAAACGCACCCTTAGTTTTTGGGAAATATGGAACATGAGTTTTGGCTTCCTGGGCATTCAATTTGGATTTGCCCTTCAGAATGCCAACACCTCCAGGATATTTGAGACGCTGGGGGCTGATGTGGAAAGTATTCCCATTCTTTGGATTGCAGCACCTGTCACGGGTTTAATCGTCCAACCGATTATCGGATATTTTTCGGATCGGACATGGACCCGGCTCGGAAGGCGACGACCGTATTTTCTTGTAGGGGCTGTCCTGGCTTCAATCGCCCTTTGCATTATGCCGAATTCACCTTCCCTTTGGGTGGCCGCCGGTATGTTGTGGATCATGGACGCATCGATTAACATTTCTATGGAGCCTTTCAGGGCATTCGTAGGCGATAATCTTCCCTCCGAGCAGCGAACCCTGGGTTTTGCCATGCAGAGCTTTTTTATCGGGATCGGGGCGGTAGTGGGTTCGGTCATGCCTTATGTTTTTACAAATTGGTTCGGGATCAGCAATACGGCTCCTGAGGGCGTCATTCCGGATTCTGTGAAATGGTCTTTCTACCTTGGGGCAGCCGTCTTTTTTCTCGCTGTTTTGTGGACCGTCTTCCGCTCCCGCGAATACAGCCCCGAGGAATTAGAAGCCTTTGAGGACAACCGTGCAGTCCCTGAACAAAAACTGACTCCGGAGGCAGAAACTTCAAGGGTTTCCAAACTCCGGTTTTACGGTATTACCATGATCATACTCGGGGCAATCGGAACTTTTTTTCCGTACTATTTCGAGTTGCAAAAGGAACTCTACATCCTTACCGTGGGCATCCTGCTGATCGGCTTCCTGTTTTTACTAGCTGCTGCGGTGCGAGCCCGACAGGTGCGAAACGGATTTGTCATCATCATGACCGACCTGCTCTACATGCCCAAAACGATGAAGCAGCTGGCTTCAGTTCAGTTTTTTTCCTGGTTTGCCCTTTTTTCAATGTGGATTTATACGACTCAGGCAGTAACAGGGCATATTTACGGGACAACGGATCCCACCTCCCAGAATTACAACGATGGGGCCGACTGGGTTACAGTCCTTTTTGGGGTTTATAACGGGGTGGCCGCCCTGGTCGCATTTTTGCTGCCGGTGCTCGCTAAAAAAACCAGTCGGAAAATAACGCACCTCCTGGCACTGGTACTCGGTGGCCTTGGCCTTATTTCGGTGTATTATATATCAAATCCCGATTGGCTCTTGTTTTCTATGGTTGGCGTGGGAATCGCCTGGGCAAGTATCCTTTCTGTTCCTTATGCCATGCTGGCCGGCTCTTTGCCGCCCAAGAAAATGGGATACTATATGGGGGTATTCAATTTTTTTATTGTGATTCCACAAATGGTTGCGGCCACCATCCTCGGATTTATGGTAAACCGCTTTTTTGATAACCAGCCCATTTACGCCCTGATCATAGGCGGAATCGCAATGATCGCAGCCGGATTGCTGACGCTTCGGGTGGAAGACAAGGCCGAAATTTCGATTGGCTGAACTTCCGACCAGCGGTAGTCCGGAATCTCCCTGTTTATGCAAACGAGCAGATTAAAGCCTCGTTTTTGAATAATCCCCGCGCCTGTGGAATACGGCTTTAATTCATATATTTAAACGGCCTAAAACCCTTAACTTCCATTTTCCCTATGTTGAGACAAGAACGCGTAGTTATAAATGAGATCAGACCCCAGCTGGAATGCGGGACTTTTTATATCAAAAGAGTGGTCGGAGAGCAGGTTCTCGTTTCTGCGGACATTCTTCCTGATGGTCATGATGTCATGCAGGCTGAAGTGCTTTACAAACACGCCTCGGCCCGGACATGGAAAGAGGTTCGAATGCGCGAGCTGATCAACGACCGATGGGAAGGCGGCTTTGAAGTAACCAAGCAGGGATTCTACGACTATAAAGTGAGGGGGTGGGTAGATTATGCCCTGAACTGGCAACACGGTATTGAAGCCAAGCTCAAGGATGGGCAGCACGTTCGGAGCGAACTCCTCGACGGGATTCAGTATCTGGATTTTGTGAAGTCCAAAGTCTCTGGTGCAGATAAAACCTTTGTCGTCAATTTGATTTCCCTTTTTGGTGCCGAAGCCTCCTACGATGAAGCAATAGGAGGGGCCACCTCCGAACAATTATGCGATTTATTCATTCGCTATCCGCAGCGAATCCTCGCCAATACCTCGAAAACGCTGCGTGTTTACGTGGACAGGCGAAAGGCAAATTTTTCAACATGGTATGAATTTTTTCCGAGATCCGGAGCCCGGGAAGCAGGAGATCACGGATCCTTTAAGGAGTGCGAAAGGCTTCTTCCCAGGATTGCCGAAATGGGTTTTGACACGGTGTACCTTCCGCCCATACACCCCATTGGGGAGGTAAACCGCAAAGGAAAGAACAACACCACCGAGGCACAGGAAGGCGATTCGGGCGTGCCGTGGGCAATAGGTTCCAAATACGGCGGACACAGGGAAATCCATCCCGAACTGGGCAGTGAATCCGATTTCAAAGCGTTTATCAGGAAGGCCAAAACCTACGGTTTGGAGGTAGCCATGGACCTTGCTTTTCAGGCCGCTCCGGACCATCCTTATATCAGCCAGCATCCGGAATGGTTCCGCAAACGCCCTGACGGGACCATTCAATATGCCGAAAACCCGCCGAAAAAATATCAGGACATCGTTAATTTCTGGTTTGAATCTTCCGATTATAAGGCACTTTGGAAGGAATTGTTGGAAGTAACCCTAAAATGGGTCGGCTTTGGGGTAGCGGTCTTCAGGGTGGATAACCCGCATACCAAACCCTACTACTTCTGGAACTGGCTTATCACAGAAGTTAAAAAAGCCCACCCCGATGTGCTTTTCCTCGCAGAAGCTTTTTCACGCCCAAGGGTCATGCAACAACTGGCAAAACAGGGGTTCTGTCAGTCGTATACCTATTTTACCTGGAGGGAACACAAGGCAGAGCTCATCGAATATATGGTGGAGCTGACCCAAACGGAGATGCGGGAGTATTACCGTCCGAATTTCTGGCCCAATACACCGGATATAAATCCATACCACCTTCAGGGAGCGGGCGAGGCTATGCACCTCATACGCTATGCCCTTGCGGCAACGCTCAGTGGAAATTTAGGCATCTACGGACCCGTTTTTGAGTATATGGTTACGGAACCCGTACCGAATAAGGAGGAATACCTCAATTCGGAGAAATACGAAATACGCCATTGGGACTGGGATATTAAAAATAAATTAACCCATGTCATCAGCAGGGTAAATGCGATTCGCAAAGAACATCCGGCCCTTCAACAGACAAATAATATCAGGTTCTGTGGGATGGGTAATGACCAGTTACTCGCATTTTATAAATGGGATGACACCCGTTCGGATCAGTTACTGATAATCGTAAGCCTGGACCCCGGGCATACCCAGCAGGGGCACGTGCAATTGCCGCTCGATGAAATCGGGCCTGGTGCAAACGGGCGTTATGAGATGTACGACCTGATGACACATACAACATACCAATGGGAGACGGAGTGGAATTATGTGGCTCTGAACCCCGATTTACCCTTTCATATTTTTCAGATCAAATAGCATGAGTACAGCCAAGGAGAAAAAGAAGTCTGAAGTTGCCCCCCCAAAGTCATACACTTTTAACGGGCCATGGGAACAATTGCTGGAAGACGACAACTTTAAGAAGGTTTTTCTTTCCGATGTGCTGGAGAATTACGTGCAAAAACAACGCTGGTACGGCGGGAAGTCCAGCAAGCTAAAGTATATAGAGCTTCAGGAGTATTTTCGGATTCAGCAACGGGAAGAAGTATACTATGGCCTTTTGCTCGAAGTGAATTTTGAAGAAGCCTTTTACCAGCATTATTTCCTGCCGATCGCATTTGTTTCTGACGAAACATTTGCCGAGAAGGACCGGATCCTGCCGGTAACCATAAACGGTATCTCCGGCTTTATAATCGATGCCGTAAACCTGGAAGCCTTCAGGCGACTGGTATACGAGCGCATCATTACGGCAGAACCAAACGACACAACCCGGGTTCGGTACCATTGCAGTGACACCTTTAGGCCGGATCCGTATGAATCCTCCCGATTTATGGGGCTGGAACAGAGTAACACCTCGGTGATTATCAACGACACCTCAGTCATCAAATTTTTCAGGCGGATTTACGCAGATAAAAATCCGGATTACGAAATGAGCCGGTTTCTGTCTGAGCGCAAAGGGTATAAGAACACCCCGGCCTACCAGGGCAGTCTCAGTATTATGGATTCGGACAATGTCAACATTACCATTGCCCTGATGCAGGAATTGGTTCCCAATCAGGGGGACGCCTGGGAATTCATGCTTCGCGAGCTCAATAAGATTTTTGCCAACCTCGAGTACAAGGGAATCGACATCGGGAATTTACCCTCGGTTGAGATTTTTCAGCGTTTGAAAATACGGGAAGTTCCTCCTGAAATTATCGATTGGGCAGGTTTGAACATTTTCCTGAAGCTTCAGAAACTGGCCGAGCGAACGGCCGAAATGCATATCGCCCTTGGTTCGGAGTTCGAGGATACCGCGTTTACCCCGGAGCATTTTAATGGAGATTACGAGGTTTGGCTTAAGAACAGACTGCTGTATATGTTCCAGAATCGGCTCAACACCGTGGAAAACAACCTGCACCGCCTCGAAGGCCCTGCCCTGGAGCTGGCGACAGAATTTCTGGAGCGCAAAAATGAAATCCGAAAGCGTTTTGTCAATTTTGACTGGACCAAACTTAAGGGGGAACGACTCAGAGTACATGGGGATTATCACCTGGGCCAGGTCCTTGTGGAAGGAGACGATTTCTACCTCCTGGATTTTGAGGGCGAACCGGAGAGTACCATTCGCGACCGGAAGGTCAAACAACCTCCTTTAAAGGATATAGCGGGTATTTTCAGATCCTTTCATTACGCCATTTACGCGACTATTTTTAATAATGATGGCGCATATCCATTCCCCAGGGAAGCCCTGTTTCAGGCCGGAGAATTGCTATACCGATATTTTATAGGTGTATTCCTCGAAAAATATGTGTACCTCATCCAGGAGCACAACATCAATATTGGCTACAGCGCTGAGCGCATTTTCCTCCTGAAATACTGCATGCTGGAAAAGGCGGTCTACGAATTGGGCTATGAAATGAATTCAAGGCCGCATTGGGCGGTTATACCACTGGAAGGAATCCGGGGGATTATCAACGATAAAAACTAACGAATATATGGGCCACGTAATTCCGCACAGTGAATTTACAGATTTTGATATCGACCTTTTTAAGGCCGGAAAACACTATCGCCTTTATGAAAAACTAGGTTCACATCTCCTTGAGGTAGATGGCGTAAAGGGGGTTTATTTTGCCGTTTGGGCGCCCTCTGCAAAAACGGTTTCTGTGGTGGGAGACTTCAACTACTGGCTGGAAGGGGAACACGCCTTGAATGTACGCTGGGACGAAAGCGGGATTTGGGAGGGTTTTATCCCGGGGCTTGAGATGGGAACCCTTTATAAATACAAGATCCACTCCCATCTGGGCGACGTGAAGACCGAGAAGGCAGATCCCTTTGCGCGCCGCTGTGAGCATCCGCCAAATACCGCTTCAATTGTCTGGGAGGCTCCGCACAAATGGAAAGACAACGCCTGGATGAAGAACAGGGTAAAACGGAACAGTCTGGACCAGCCTTTTTCGGTTTACGAAGTGCACCTGGGCTCCTGGAGGAAGGGTAAAGACAACCAATTTTTGTCCTATATCGAACTGGCAGAGGAACTGGTTGCCTACGTCAGGGAGATGAATTTTACCCATGTGGAATTCATGCCTGTAATGGAATACCCGTACGACCCGTCATGGGGGTATCAGCTTACGGGTTATTTTGCCCCCACCTCACGCTTTGGTAAACCGGAGGACTTTAAACTGCTGGTGGATGCCCTCCATCAAAATGATATTGGCGTTATTCTCGACTGGGTGCCGTCCCACTTCCCGGAAGATGCGCATGGCCTTGGCATGTTCGACGGTTCACACCTTTATGAACACCCGGATCGCCGTAAAGGGTATCACCCGGACTGGAAAAGTCTGATCTTCAATTACGGAAGAAATGAAGTACGGGCCTTCCTGATCAGCAATGCACTATTCTGGCTGGAGGATTATCACATAGATGGCCTCAGGGTGGATGCAGTGGCATCGATGCTCTATCTGGACTATTCCCGGGAAGAAGGTGAATGGGAGCCGAATATCTATGGCGGAAATGAAAACCTGGATGCCATTTCTTTTCTCAAGGAACTCAATTCTGAGGTCTATCAGCACTATCAGGGGGTACAGACCATTGCAGAGGAGTCCACTTCATTTTCAATGGTCTCACGACCTGTTAGTGCCGGAGGACTCGGGTTCGGGATGAAATGGATGATGGGATGGATGCACGATACGCTGGAGTATTTCAAAAAAGAGCCCGTATACCGCAGACACCACCAAAACGATCTGACCTTTAGCATGACCTATGGGTTTACAGAAAATTTCATGCTCCCGTTTTCCCACGATGAAGTGGTTTACGGGAAGCAATCCCTGTTGTATCGCATGCCCGGGGATGAATGGCAGCGTTTCGCAAACCTCCGCCTGCTCTTCGGGTATATGTTTACCCATCCGGGGACGAATCTGATCTTTATGGGCGGTGAATTCGGACAATCCTCGGAGTGGGATTTTCAGCATAGCCTCGACTGGCACCTCCTGCAATACGATTTCCACAAAGGAATTCAGAAACTGGTCACGGATCTGAATGCATTGTATCGATCCTATCCGGCATTGTATGAGAAACAATTTAGCCCTGAGGGTTTTCAATGGATCGATTACGGGGATTCTGAAAATTCTGTACTCACTTTTATTCGAAAAGGGAAACACTCCAAAGACGACCTGATCATAGCTTGTAACTTTACACCCGTCCCCAGGGAAGGCTACCGGATTGGGGTACCCAAGACCAGAAAGCTGGAAGAGGTCTTTAACAGTGATTTGGAAGTATATGGTGGGAGCGGGATCAGCAATGGCTCCGCCAAGGTTTCAAAAAGCAGCTGGCATGGCTTTGAACACTCCATTGAAGTTACCCTGCCTCCCCTTGCCGTCGTTGTTTTTCGGTAAACGGCATCCGAAAACGTTGTAGCTTTTATTTGATCGGGGTAGATTTCGGTATTTCGGCCTTTTGTGTTTCTTTTGTTTGATTTTAAAATCTTCCCTTAATGATCACCAATACGGAACTCGAGTTTAAAGGCAACCTGTATCCCACCCAGGTGGTGGAATACCGCAAAGATTCGGACAAATATTACTTCACCAGCCAGAACGGTGTTATTTTGGAGATTACCATCCTCCGCAATAGTGCGCTGCGCTTCCGCTATGCGACCGATCGGGTGTTTGAACCGGATTTTTCGTATGCGATCAGTCCGAATCACAGCCGTGGATACGATGAGATCCAGGAAGATGAGACAGATATGGCCTACCTGATCAAAACATCCAAAATTTGTGTTTTTGTCGATAAAGCAAGTCTTCGCGTTCGCATCGAAGATCTCAACGGCAACGTGATCAACGAAGATGAATTGGGTTTCCATTGGGAGGAGAACTACGAATTCGGGGGGAATACCGTTAAAATGAGCAAGGTTGCTCAGGCGGGGGAGTCCTTCTATGGGATGGGAGACAAGGCTACTCATACCAACCTCAAAGGTAAACGGACCCATAACTGGGTAACGGACCAATATGCGTATTCCAAAGATCAGGATCCCCTCTACAAGGCGGTGCCTTTTTACGTAGGCCTCCACAACGATATTGCCTATGGGGTTTTCTTTGACAATACCTTTTGCACCCATTTTGATTTTTCCCACGAACGCCGGAACATCACCAGCTTTTGGGCCGATGGGGGCGAGATGAATTACTATTTTTTCTACGGCCCTGAAATGCGAAGGGTTGTACGTGCGTACACCGATCTAACAGGTACTCCGGAACTCCCACCATTATGGGCGCTGGGCTTTCATCAGTCCAAGTGGAGCTACTACCCGGAGAGCCGGGTGAAGAAGCTGGCCTCAAAATTCCGTAAGCTTCAGATTCCATGTGACGCGATTTATCTGGATATCGATTATATGGATGGATTCCGATGCTTTACCTGGGATAAGAAGCATTTTCCGGATCCCAAACGCATGGTGGAAGAGCTCGAGGATGATGGCTTTAAAACCGTGATCATGATCGACCCGGGTATAAAGGTCGACCGGGACTATTGGGTATATAAAGAGGCCCTCGAAAAAGACTATTTCTGCAAACGGGCCGACGGGCCGATCATGCAGGGTAAGGTTTGGCCCGGACCCTGCAGTTTTCCGGATTTCACAAATCCGGAGGTCCGGGAATGGTGGGCAGAACTCTATAAAGACCTGTTGAAGGATTCAGGAGTCCACGCTGTATGGAATGATATGAATGAACCCGCCGTAATGGAGGTTCCAAGCAAAACCGCCCCTCTGGATACGCGCCACCATTACGACGGGCATCCTTGCAGCCATCGCAAGGCGCACAATATTTATGGCATGCAGATGGTGCGGGCCACTTATGAAGGCGTGAAAAAATATGTATTCCCCAAAAGGCCTTTTGTCATCACAAGGGCGGCCTATTCAGGTACCCAGCGCTTCTCGAGTACCTGGACCGGGGACAATGTGGCAACATGGGAACACCTTTGGATCGCTAATGTGCAGGTACAGCGCCTCTGCCTCAGTGGAATGTCTTTTTCGGGATCGGATATTGGCGGTTTTGCAGAGCAACCCAATGGGGAGCTTTTTGCACGATGGGTACAAATGGGGATATTCCACCCGTTTTGCCGGGTACACTCGAGCGGGGATCACGGGGATCAGGAGCCCTGGTCTTTTGACGAGGAGGTAACCGATATTGTCCGGAAATTCATTGAACTCCGATATCAATTGCTGCCCTACCTCTATACCATGTTCTGGAAATACGTAAAGGAAGGCGTGCCTATGTTGAAATCCCTGGTCTATTACGATCAGATGGACCATCAAACGCATTTCAGGACAGATGAGTTCATTTTCGGCGAACAGATTTTGGTTTGCCCGATACAGGAACCCAATGCCAAGGGGCGCAGAATGTATGTGCCCAGAGGAAAATGGCACAATTACTGGACGGGGGAAGTCGTGGACGGCGGCATGGAAAAATGGGTTGCGGCAGATATCGACAAGATTCCGATCTTTATCAAGTCAGGTGCGATCATACCTAAGTACCCTGTACAGCAGTACGTAGGGGAGAAAGAACTCAAAGAGCTGACCCTCAATGTCTACTATCTGGAAGGCACAGAACTATCCACGGTGTATGAAGACGGACAGGATGGCTATGACTATAAGAAAGGAGAGTATAGCCTTCGGAACTTTAAACTAACCGGAAAGAGCAAAGAACTCATAATCCAACAATTCAAAGACGGTACGTTTATCACACCCTACAGCCAGTTGCGGATTAACTTTATCGGGCTTCCGTTTAAGATCCGGAAAATACAGGTGGACAACGAAGCCGTTACCCAGAAGGATGTACAGCTGAATGGAAATAACACCATAGTCATTGACAAGAATTTCAGTTCACTGGTGATCAAGTAATCGGCGATCTTCACTAAATTTGGAGAAATAGTCAAAGCCACTGGAATGAAAAAGGTTTTCTTTCTTTTGGGATTGCTCCTTTTCTTTGGATGTAAAACCAATCCCTTTACCGGACAAAGCACGCTGAATTTTTATCAGAACAGCGACATGTTTCCTATGGCATTTTCCCAGTACGATGCCTTCTTAAAGGAGCATAAAGTCATTTCCGGAACCTCCGATAGTGAAAAGATCACGGAAGTTGGTCAGCGCATTGCCCGGGCAGCGGAACTTTGGTTAAATGCCAATGGATATCAGGGGTACCTCAAAGATTACCGCTGGGAATACAACCTGGTTCAGGATAATACAGTCAATGCATGGTGTATGCCCGGGGGCAAGATCGTTTTTTATACCGGTATACTCCCTGTTTGCCAGGATGAAACCGGGATTGCCGTGGTTATGGGTCATGAAGTAGCCCATGCACTTGCCGATCACGGAGCCCAGCGCATGAGCGCCCAATCCCTGCAACAGATGGGTATGATCGCCGGTAATGTTGCCCTTAAAAATGAGGAGGACCGGATGTTATTCAATACCGCATACGGAGTCGGCTCATCTGTAGGGGTCATGCTGCCGTTTAGCCGGAATCACGAATCGGAGGCTGACAAAATTGGACTGAAAATCATGGCCATTGCCGGATATGACCCGGCGGAAGCCCCGGAATTATGGAAGCGGATGAAGGCGCTCAATAAGGGGGAGACCCCGGAGTTTTTGAGTACCCATCCCTCGAATGACCGACGCATCTCGGACCTCACCAAATGGGTGCCTGAGGCAAAGGCAGAAGCCCGAAAATTAGGCGTGACCACTTTTCAGTAGCCTTCATACTTTTATAATTATCGTATCTTCCGTTTGATCTGCCATCAGAAGGACATTCTATGTCGAAAGCCGTATTGCCTAAAGGAAACAAGAAGTTACTAAACGCGTGGGCGTTTTACGATTGGGCAAATTCGGTATACAGTTTGGTGATTGCCTCTACGATCTTTCCTATTTTTTTTGGTGCTTTGTTTCGGATGGCCGGCATAGAAAAAGTGTTGGTATTCGGTATGGAGATTGCCCGTACCCCCCTGATCAGTTATGTCAGTTCAGCAGCCTTTGTTTGTATTGCGATTATTACGCCCCTTCTTTCGGGTATAGCGGACTATCTGGGTAACAAAAAAGTCTTTATGCGCTTTTTCTCTTACCTGGGTGGCCTTTCATGTATCGGGTTGTATTGGTTTTCCCTCGAAAATATTTACCTGGGCCTGGGGTGTTATTTTTTAGCCCTGGTAGGATATTGGGTCAGTTTTGCCATTAATAATTCCTACCTGCCGGATATCGCATTTCCCGACCAGCAGGACCGGATTAGTGCCAGAGGCTTCTCGATGGGGTATATCGGGAGCGTGATCCTTTTACTGGTTAATCTGGCCATGATCCTGAATCCGGATGTTTTTGGAATCAGCGGGACCGCAGAGGCTCCGGCTGAAGTGGTCGCCATGCGATACTCCTTTGTAATGGTGGGGCTTTGGTGGATCGGATTCAGCCAGTATACGTTTTATTTTCTTCCAAGGGGTAACGCCCGGGAAGGTGAGCGAAAGAACCTGATCTTCAATGGATTTCAGGAATTACGGTCCGTGTGGCGTCAACTCGGTGAGAACCCGTTGTTAAAGCGGTATCTGGGTGCTTTTTTTGTTTTCAGCATGGCCGTACAGACCATTATGCTGATCGCAGCGTATTTTGGAGAAGAAGAAATCGCATGGGGATCGGATTCTGAGCGTACCACAGGCCTTATCACCAGTATCCTGGTCATCCAGCTTGTGGCTATTGCAGGTGCTACATTAACTGCAAGGGCCTCGAGGGTTTTCGGGAATATCAGGGTGCTGATTGCCCTCAATTTGCTCTGGATTGTAATCTGCATCTATGCCTATACCGTGGTCACCCCATTGGAATTCTACATAGCCGCAGGCGCCGTAGGGTTGGTAATGGGAGGGATTCAGGCGCTTTCACGGTCTACATATTCTAAATTTCTGCCACAGACCCTTGACACTGCTTCCTTTTTTAGTTTTTATGATGTCGCGGAGAAAATCGGTATCATCATAGGAACATTTCTCTACGGTTTTGTGGCCCAGGTAACCGGCAGTATGCGAAATGCCACTGTATTCCTTGTTCTCTTTTTTATAGGGGGTGTCCTGTTGCTGCTCAGGGTACCAAAAAAAATCCCCGGGGCATAAACCCCGGGGACTGACTGTTTCGTTTTTTGAGGGTCACCCCTTGGTGATGTCTCCGGACCCCGCGGTCTTGGAGTCAATTTTTTCCGGATTTCCCCGGTAATGAATATCCCCCGATCCCGAAACGCGTGCCGTCAGGGACTCCAGGGCAGTAACTTTTATATCTGCTGATCCAGATACAACCGCGTTCACATTTTTGGCCTCAAGGTCGTAAGCATGCACATCCCCGGATCCGGAGATTTTGACTGAAAAATCATTCGCTCGTCCGCTTAACCGAATGTCTCCAGAGCCAGAAAGCGTCGATTCCACAGAATTTCCATCGATATCAAGAGTGATATCCCCGGAACCGGACATGACTACCTCAAAGTCGTCAGACTTGAGTTTGGTCTTACCGACGATGTCCCCTGATCCTGACATCGCAACCGAATTGATCTCCTCCACGGGTACGATAATCTTAATCCCCCCTGATTTCCAGGAGGAGGGCTGTAAATTATAGCCCTTCTCAGGTTTGATGGTCAGCGTGCCATTTTTAACCTCAGTCTCCAAATGTTCCAGGAGGTTTTCTTCTCCGCTTAACGTCAGTTCACCTTCTGACCCTGAAACCAGTTCGAGATCGAACCAACCGGAGAGAGCCACTCCGTCATAGGAACCGACACTGCGTTCCACGGTAACCATATTGCCATTACCCTTGATTTTCTTACCCCATTGTGCGGTTGCTGGTAAGGCCAGTAGAAGGCACGTACTGAGAATCCATACTTTTTTCATTTGTGTTTGTGTTTAGTTGTGTTATTAGTTTTTTCGCAAGGTAATACTTCCATAATCGCTTTGAATTCTCACAGAGTTGCCACTGTTGGCACTTCCATGGTATCCCTCGTAATAACGATCGCTCGATTTCTCCTTGCTGATATTGATTTCGAGATCTTCTTTGCCCTTAACTCCAGCGTATTCCGTACTGATCATGAAGTCAAAATGGTATCCGGGGTCATACCCCAGTTTTATGCCGGTGTAATTTGTGCTTATGCTAACATTGCCTGCTTCAGCTTTCATTTCTTCAATCTGAATACCTCCGTAGTCCGCCTCCAAATCGACGTTTCCTGAGACATAGCCTAATTTGACATTTACATAATCACCTCTGCCCAGCACATTATTCACCCTGGCTATTTCAACACTGCCGTAGTCGCAGTTGTACTCCAGGTTTTCCATCTCCATGACATTGGCATTCGTATAATCTGCTTTGAGGATTAAATTACCGGTTTTCTCAAGCATAAAGCCCGAATAGTCCGCATTGATTTCCCCACTATTCATAAAGCCAATACGGGATTTGGAAGTGTAGTCGAAGTTGAGTTCGTTGTTTCTGCCCCTGAGTTCTCCCAGGTCCATTCTTCCGTAATCACAACTGATCTTGGCGTGTCCGTCTACCCGATCCAGAATGATGTTGCCATAGTCGTTACTGAGGTTTACGCTGTTTTTTACAGGCATCTTAATGGTGTAGTTTACCTGTAGATTTACATTATTGTTGCCCTTCCAGCCCCATCCGGATTTTTTGCCAAATACGGTTTTGGCCGAAACCATGCTCGCGGAAGACTCAAAATCCACATCGATCTCTTCGAGTCGCTGGTTCACTTTGCTCTCGTTATTTCCATTTACGGTTATATGTACTTCAATGACCACCCGGTTTTCATTCCAGGAGTTCAGTACCAGGTTGCCGTAGCTGTTATTGATCTTAAGCAGGGCGTCCGCATTTACATCAAATTCCTTTTTAATGGTTTTTTCCTTCGTGTGTTTGCCCTTAAAATCGTTGGCAAAGACCTGCGGGCTGATGCATAGTACCATCAGGATAAGCAGGTATCGGTTAAATAATAGCGTTTTCATAAGTTTCGTTTTTGAATTGTTTGATTTCTTCTACGCGCTCCATCACTTCCCGAAGTAAATCGATACGTGTCTGGAAATTGGTAATCATTGCACTTAAGATCAATTTAGAATCTCCCCCTTCGATAAGATCCTGTTCCAGTTTTTGGTAATCGGTCTCAAGCTGATTTAACTGATTGAGGGTGTCTTCAATCAACGGTTTTGTTTCCGGGGTACTCATTTGCTCCAGTTCCTGTACCTGCAGGGAAACAAGTCCTGCAAAGTGCCGGGTGGTTTCTGAAGCTTCAGGTGATATCTTCGCTATCTGAGAATCCATGTTGGGTTCCGGGCGGAAAATAAAAACGGATGAGGCGAGAAGCAGCGCAATAGTAGCAGCAATCGACCAGGTTTTCCACCAGGAGTTACCCCCACCACCGGAGGATGCATCCTTCTGCGCCTCCAGGCGACTCAGGAAACGTTCCCGATGTCCCGCTGATGGAGTTTCCAAATCAAAGGATCCCTCCAGAGATTTAAAAAGTGCTTCTATGTTTTCACGCTCTTTCATAATTGTATTGATGTCATTTTTTTTCGTAAACTTTCTTTTGCTCTGGATATCAAGGTTCTGCAATTTCCATAGGAGATATCCATAATCTCACTTATTTCCTCATAATCATATCCTTCGATCAAGTGTAAGGTCAAAGACATTCTGTAACTGTCTTTTAACTGTTTCATGGTTTCCAGTACTTTTTGAGCCATTCGTTCTGTACTTCCACTATCAGCCTGTGCTACGTCATGATCTTCGACCTTGTACATTACACTTTCCAGACCTACTTCCTGCAGTTTTTGCTGCTTTCTGTAGTGATAGATACTGTTGTTTACAACAATGCGTTTTAACCAGGCTCCAAAAGTCACCTCCCCTTTGAAGGTGTTTAGCTTTGTAAAAGCGCTTAAAAATGATTCCTGCATAATATCTTCTGCCTCTGCAGAATCTTTCACGATTCTTAGGGCCGTGTTGTACATGGCCTGGTAGTATCGGTCATAGATCTTCATTTGTGCGCTTGAATCACCCTTTAAACAGGCTTGCAGCAATGCTTTAATATCTGTACTCTCGTGGCTCAAAAAGGTACTTGTTTGTCTTATAGATAGCCTAAATTAAAGATTGTTACAGTTTCTCCGAATAAATTTTCCGGGCTTGGCACAGGAATTGTCTACATAGGGTTGAGAAAAGAGCTCCCGGTAAGTGTTTTGAATTGATAATGAAGCGCTTAATGGAAATTAAAAGTTCTTTTGCGAGAGGTCGCCCTAAAAGGAGGTGACAGAATGACTGAAAAATAAGCTATGGCAAGATCTAAATTTATAGGAGTTGACAATATGTCGCTCCAGAATATTGACCAGGATTCGGAACTTATTCCCTTACTCACCCCGGAGGACGAAAAGGAGATGAATGATGAGGAGCTTCCAGAGACGCTTCCTATCCTTCCGCTTCGCAATACGGTCCTTTTTCCAGGGGTGGTCATACCCATTACGGCCGGCAGGGATAAGTCTATACACCTGATTAAGGATGCCAACAACGGGGCTAAGGTCATCGGTGTGGTTTCCCAAAAAGACGAAGCTGTCGAAAACCCGGAGATCAAGGATATCAATACTCTGGGGACGGTTGCCAGGATTTTAAGGGTGCTCCAGATGCCCGACGGCAACACCACGGTTATTATTCAGGGCAAGAAACGCTTTGAGATTGCCGAGGTCCTTACGGAAAAGCCGTATATGACAGCCACAGTTCGTGAAGCTTCCGAAACGCGTCCGGACGAGTCGGGTGCGGAGTTCACAACCATTATAGATTCGGTAAAGGAGCTGGCCCTGCAAATCATTAAGGACAACCCGAATATCCCCAGTGAAGCTGCGTTTGCGATAAAAAACATTCAGAGCAACTCTTTCCTGATCAATTTTGTGTGCTCCAACCTGAACCTGCCCGTTTCCGACAAGCAGGAATTGTTGGAACTTCCGGACCTTCAGGAGCGCGCCCTTGCAACGCTCAAACACCTCAATACAGAGTTGCAGAAACTGGAATTGCGAAATGAATTGCACTCCAAGGTCCGTTCGGATATGGACCAGCAACAGCGGGAATATTTTCTTCATCAGCAGATGAAGACCATTCAGGAAGAACTCGGCGGGTTGTCTTATGACGAAGAAATCGACGAGATGGAAGCCCGGGCCAAGGAAAAAAAATGGAGCGAAAAAGTAGCCGAGCATTTCGAGAAAGAACTCGCAAAGCTGCAGCGTATGAACCCGCAGGTTGCCGAGTATTCAATCCAGCGGAATTACCTCGACCTGATCCTGGAATTACCCTGGGGAGAATACTCAGAGGATTTATTTGATCTGAAACGGGCGGAACGCATCCTGGACCGGGATCATTATGGACTGGAAGACGTCAAGGAACGAATTATCGAGTATTTGGCCGTGCTGAAACTCCGGCAGGATATGAAGTCTCCAATTCTATGTTTATATGGCCCACCGGGAGTTGGTAAGACCTCCCTGGGGAAATCCGTCGCCGAAGCCCTGGGGCGGGAGTATGTGCGGATGTCACTTGGAGGGCTGAGGGACGAAGCCGAGATACGGGGACACAGGAAGACGTATATCGGAGCCATGCCCGGACGTATCCTACAGAACATCAAGAAAGCGGGAACCTCAAACCCGGTCTTTGTCCTGGATGAAATCGATAAATTGTCTTCGAGCTACCAGGGGGATCCTTCCTCAGCCATGCTCGAGGTACTCGATCCGGAACAAAACACCGATTTCCACGATAATTTCCTGGAGCTTGGGTACGACCTCTCCAAGGTTATGTTTATCGCCACGGCGAATAACCTGGGGAACATCCAACCCGCTCTGCTCGACCGGATGGAGATCATCAAAGTCACCGGATATACCATAGAGGAGAAAGTAGAAATTGCAAAGCGCCACCTGTTGCCCAAACAGCTGGGCGAACACGGCCTCAAATCCAAAGATCTGAAGATCGGGAAACGACAAATGGAAAAAATAGTCGAGGGTTATACCCGGGAATCGGGAGTGCGCGGGCTGGAGAAGAAGATTGCCAAAATGGTTCGGTATGCAGCTAAGAATATTGCTACCGAAACGGCCTATGACCCTAAGGTCAGTCTGGACGATGTCGAAAGCATCCTCGGACCACCGCGTATGGAGCGCGATAAATACGAGAATAACGATGTGGCCGGGGTCGTAACGGGACTCGCCTGGACCAGTGTGGGGGGAGACATTCTGTTTATTGAATCAATCCTCTCTAAAGGCAAAGGCAATCTGAACATCACGGGTAATCTCGGGCAGGTAATGAAAGAATCTGCTACCATTGCAATGGAGTACATCAAGTCCAATGCTGAGGAGCTCGGAATCGACCCTGAGGTCTTTGGGAAATACAACGTTCACATCCACGTCCCGGAAGGTGCAACTCCCAAGGACGGCCCCAGTGCGGGAGTCACCATGCTCACCTCCCTGGTCAGCCTGTTTACGCAGCGAAAGGTGAAGAAAAGCCTTGCCATGACCGGTGAAATCACCCTGAGGGGGAAAGTACTGCCCGTAGGGGGCATTAAAGAAAAAATCCTTGCCGCCAAGCGAGCGAGGATCAAGGAGATCATTCTTTGTGAGGACAACCGCAGGGATATTCTGGAGATCAAAGCGGATTACCTAAAGGGACTGACCTTCCACTATGTCACGGACATGAAGGAGGTCATTGACCTGGCGTTGACGCAACAGAAGGTCAAGAATGCCAAAAAGCTCTAGGCGGGATTCCGGAGATTTTGGAAATTACGACAGGATCGTATCCCTGAAGGAATTATGTATTTTTGAATATGCGAAAGATTTCAATAGCTATTGACGGACACTCTTCCACTGGAAAGAGTACACTGGCCCGTCAGCTTGCCGAATCCCTGGGCTATGTTTATATCGACTCTGGCGCAATGTACAGGGCAGTGGCTTTATTCGCCCTGAGAAATGACCTTATCGATGGATCGGTGAATGAGGCGGGATTAATCGAAGCCCTCAGGGATATGGACGTGAGCTTTGGGCTGAATTCACAAACAGGCCGAACCGAAATACACCTCAACGGTGAAAACGTAGAGCAGGAAATCCGGACCATCGAAGTTTCCAGCTATGTGAGTGAAGTAGCGGCCATTCCCGAGGTTCGGGAGAAACTTGTGAAACTGCAGCGCGAAATGGGCAGGCAAAAGGGCGTGGTAATGGATGGACGGGATATCGGTACCGTGGTATTGCCAGAGGCTGAACTTAAACTATTTATGACTGCTGCCCCGGAAACCCGGGCTGCACGCCGATATAAGGAACTTTTGGACAGGGGAGAGGACATCACCTATGAGGAGGTGCTTAAAAACGTTCGCCACCGGGATCACCTGGACTCGAACCGGGCAGTTTCACCTTTGAAACAGGCCGAGGATGCCATCTGCCTCGACAACAGTGATATGGGCTTAAAGGAGCAATTTGAGCGCGTACGCTCCTTCGCAAACCGGATTTTGAACGCAAAAAAATAGGCGCCCGGAAACGGGCGCCTTAATATTTATCTCCTTTTTGTTTCCCTTTTGGATCAGGAGTTTGGAATAACCAGGATTTGTCCGGGATGGATCAGGTCCGGATTGTCGAGGATGTTTCGGTTAGCTTCAAAAATCGCAGTGTATTTCATGGGGTCCCCGTAATAGTGCTTGGCAATCTTACTCAGGGATTCCCCGCTTTTTACTTCGTGACGATGGTACACTGAAGTGTCATCAACAGTGATATTTGCCAGTATATCCGATGGCTTTTCACCGCCAACTTTTTTAATCTCATCCCAGAGGATATCCTTTTCGTATTGTGTTTTCGCAGTTCCTTTGATTTTCAGGGTACCTTCTTCTACCGTGACTTTGCCATCCTTAACTCCCAATTGCTCGCCCAGGGTCAGAACGGATTGATACTTGTCTTTTACGCTCATTACAATGTATTTATTTAGGTTAACTTAAGTTCCTTTTTTCTAAGTGTTTAAAGATAAGAAATGCCTGAAGAATTCTCTGCCTCACGGCCAGGGTATTTCAGGATTTGCGACTTCGGGTTCGGGTATTTCCAAACCCTTAAAAAATGTTGGATAACCTGTTAGATTGTTGTATTTTTGCACACCTTTTTAGCAGATAGTCAAGAGAAAAGGGGTTGATATAACTGATGTAAAATAGCTTCCGGGGAATTGCCTTACTCTTGAGATACCCTGGAATACAAACAAAACTCAGCACATGGCTGAAGCACAAAAAACAGACGAGGTGGTTGAAACCGCTGAATCTACAGAGCAGGTGAAAGCGCCTGTACAACAACAAGATCCACAGGAATTCCTGGAAAACTTCGATTGGGAAAAATACGAAGAGGGAATCGAGCGGGTTGAAGACAAGAAATTAAAGGAATTTGAAGAGCTGGTGGCCAATAATTTTGTGGACACCGCGGATTCTGAGGTCGTGGAAGGTACCGTTACCCACCTGACAGACCGGGAAGCCATCATCGATATTAACGCCAAATCCGAAGGGGTAATTTCCCTGAATGAATTCCGCTACAACCCTGATCTGAAGATCGGAGATAAGGTTGAAGTGCTTATCGACATCCGCGAGGATAAAAGCGGGCAGCTCGTACTTTCCCACAGGAAAGCGCGAACAATCAAAGCCTGGGAGCGCATCAATACGGCTTACGAGAAAGAGGAAGTCGTAACGGGCTTCATCAAATGCCGTACAAAAGGGGGTATGATTGTCGATGTATTCGGAATTGAGGCATTCTTGCCCGGTTCCCAGATCGATGTGAAGCCTATCCGGGATTACGATCAGTACGTTGGAAAGACCATGGAATTCAAAGTGGTTAAGATCAACCAGGAATTCAAGAATGTCGTGGTTTCTCACAAAGCGCTTATCGAAGCGGATATAGAAGAGCAGAAAAAAGAGATCATCAGCCAACTGGAAAAAGGCCAGGTACTGGAAGGTGTTGTAAAAAACATTACTTCTTACGGGGTCTTTATCGATCTTGGAGGTGTAGATGGTCTGGTACACATTACAGACCTTTCATGGAGCCGGATCAATCACCCGAGCGAAGTTGTAGATCTGGATCAGAAACTCAATGTGGTTATTCTGGATTTCGACGACAACAAATCGCGTATCCAATTAGGTCTGAAGCAGCTTGAGAAGCACCCATGGGATGCACTCGGAGATGAGATCAAAATAGGTGATAAGGTCAAAGGAAGAGTTGTTGTTATCGCTGATTACGGTGCCTTCCTCGAAGTAGCTGAAGGTGTAGAAGGCCTGATCCACGTTTCTGAAATGTCCTGGTCTACGCACTTGCGTTCCGCTCAGGATTTTGTGAAAGTTGGAGATGAACTCGAAGCCGTAGTCCTTACCCTGGACCGTGAAGATCGCAAAATGTCTCTCGGACTGAAGCAACTTACACCGGATCCATGGACGGATATCACGACTAAATATCCTGTAGGATCTCGTCACAAAGGGATAGTTCGCAACTTCACCAATTTTGGTGTATTTGTGGAACTCGAAGAGGGGATCGATGGCCTGATTTATATTTCAGACCTCTCCTGGACGAAAAAAATCAAACACCCTTCAGAGTTTGTTGCCGTTGGTGACCAGCTGGAAGTGGAAGTGTTGGAACTCGATGTCGATGGACGTAAACTCAGTCTGGGTCATAAACAGACAACTGAGAATCCATGGGATAAATTCGAGGGTGAATTCGGAGAGGGTACTGTTCACAAAGTAGCCCTTAAGGAAATTGTGGATAAAGGAGCCATTATTGAACTCAATGATGATATCACTGCTTTTGTTCCCCAGCGCCATTTGGTGAAGGAGGATGGTAAGAAACTTGCCAAAGGAGAAGAAGCGGAATTCAAAATCATCGAATTCAATAAGGACCTGAAAAGAGTCGTGGCCAGTCATACGGCGATCTTCAAAGAAGAAGAGCAGCGTAACGTTAGGACTGCCCGCAAGAAGGCAAGTGTTTCAGAAGAGGCAAAACCCACACTGGGGGATGCGAATGAGCAGTTGCAGGCTCTTAAAGATAAGATGGAAGCCAGCAGCAAGAAAAAGAAGTAAGCTGCTTAAGTCATCAGAGATAAACCCCGGACATGTCGTCCGGGGTTTTTTTGTGGACAAATACCGCCATTCAACTCCGGCAAGCTATTTCCGGGCTGTATTTGGGAGAATTCCCTATTTTTGCAATGCGAAGCCATAGGTTCCATCCCGTATGAGTCAAAAAGTCCTTCTTTCTTCAAAAGAAATCGACATCATCCTGCACCGATTGGCCTGCCAATTATTAGAAAATCATTTAACCTTTTCGGACTCCGTGCTCATCGGACTGCAACCCAGGGGGACATTCCTCGCCCGCAGATTGCTCGATGTGCTGCACAATGAGTATAATGTAAAGCATATACCCTTCGGGCTTTTGGACATAACCTTTTACAGGGATGACTTCCGAAGGGGCGACAAAACCTTGTCAGCCAGCAGTACCCAAATCGATTTCCTGGTAGAGGGGAAGCGGGTGGTGCTTATCGATGACGTTCTCTACACGGGCCGCAGTATTCGCGCAGCTCTTACCGCCCTGCAATCCTTTGGACGACCCGGCGCAATAGAATTGCTGACCCTCATCGATCGGAGGTTTAGCAGGCATTTGCCCATTCAGCCGGATTATCGGGGCAGGCAGGTCGATGCCATAAAGGAGGAACGCGTAAAAGTGTGCTGGAAAGAAAACGACGGAGAAGACACCGTATACCTGGTTAGCCATTAATAGTATGAGTGATCTGAGCGTAAAACATTTACTGGGAATCAAATACCTTCAGAAATCGGATCTCGATCTGATCTTTGAAACTGCCGACCATTTTAAGGAAGTCCTCAGCAGGAGTATTAAGAAAGTACCCTCGCTACGCGACATCACTATTGCCAATATCTTTTTTGAAAACAGCACACGAACCCGCCTTTCTTTTGAGCTGGCAGAAAAAAGATTGTCCGCGGATGTGATCAATTTTTCAGCCGGTCAGTCCTCTGTCCGGAAAGGGGAAACCCTGATCGATACCGTAAACAATATCCTGTCTATGAAGGTGGATATGGTCGTTCTGAGGCATCCCAATGCCGGAGCTGGAATTTTCCTTTCCAACCATGTATCAGCCTCAATAGTCAATGCAGGAGACGGTGCGCACGAGCACCCAACCCAGGCTCTTTTGGATGCGTATTCCATACGGGAACGCCTCGGGGGCGTGGGCGGCCGAAAAGTTGTAATCGTCGGGGATATCCTGCATTCCCGGGTTGCGCTGTCGAATATCTTTGCCCTGCAGATGTTAGGGGCAGAAGTAAAGGTCTGTGGCCCAAAAACTCTGATGCCTAAATACGTGGAGTCCCTTGGGGTGCAGGTAGAGTATAATTTGCGAAAGGCCCTTGAATGGTGCGATGTAGCGAATATGTTGCGCATCCAGAATGAGCGCATGGACATGTCTTATTTTCCGACACTGAGGGAATACACCAAACAATACGGTATCGATCGGGTACTGCTCGATAGCCTGGATAAGGAAATCGTTATTATGCACCCCGGGCCCATTAACAGGGGAGTGGAAATTACCAGTGATGTGGCTGATTCAGACCAGTCCATCATCCTGAATCAGGTTGAAAACGGCGTAGCGATCCGCATGGCCGTGATTTATCTTTTGGCTTCCAAAATAAAATAACGACATATGATTTTTGACAAAGATGGGAATATCACCATCGTGATGCAGGAAAAGGCCTCCCTTGCGACATTCCTGAAAAATCTGAATCAGGAGTACCACAAGGTTAAAAACGACCACCTGATCCTAAACTTATTTTCATTCGGAACCCTTTCCACTTCGGATTTGCTCGAATTTATGGATCTCTCGAACCAGCATAGGGGTAGTGGTAAATCTTTTGTGCTGGTGAGCAATTCGGTTGCTCCGGACGATATCCCCGAGGAGATCAGTCTGGCACCCACCCTGCAGGAAGCACGGGACATCATTGAAATGGAGGAAATAGAAAGGGATCTCGACCTCTGACCTATGGGGAGCGGTCCGGGAATGCGTTTACAGATACTGGGGTGCTATGCGGCCACTCCCAGATTTCAGACACCGCCAAGTGGTCAGGTGCTGGAGGCAGGCAAACACCTGGTCCTTATCGATTGTGGTGAGGGTACACAAATGCAGCTCCGCAGATTCAAAGTGCGTTTCAGCCGTATTGAACATATTTTTATCTCTCATCTTCACGGAGATCATTTTTTTGGCCTTCCCGGACTTATAGCTTCCTTCAGGCTTCTCGGCAGGGAAAAACCACTGCATATCTACGGACCTAAAGGAATTCGGGAAGCGATTACCCTTCTTTTGAAACTCGGAGATTCCTGGACGAATTTTCCACTTCATTTTCACGAATTGTCCAGCCCGGATTCCGAGCTTATCTTCGAGGATGCTTCCCTTTGTGTTCACACCCTGCCCCTGGATCATCGTATCTATACCAATGGTTTCCTTTTTAAACTATCCAGGGGGGACCGAAAACTAAAGATAGATGTAGCGGAGCAATTGGGGATTGAAAAAGCGTATTACCGGAAAATAAAACAGGGATCAGATGTTCCTGATGCCCAGGGAAACCCTATTGCGAATGCCCTGCTTACGGAGCCCCCTCCACCTCCTAAAGGCTATGCTTATTGCAGTGACACGGCTTTTGATCCCGGGTTGATCCCCCAGATCAAAGGGGTGGATGTCCTGTACCACGAATCCACATTTCTGCAAAGTGAGGCTGCCCTGGCCCGCAAAACAAAGCACTCCACGGCCGAAGAAGCTGCCCGTATTGCCAGGGATGCCGGAGTCGGCCGGCTTATCCTCGGACACTATTCTACCCGCTATACCGATTTGGAATCTTTTCGGAAAGAGGCGCAGGAGCACTTCCCGGGCGTTGAGCTGGCAGAGGAGGGTGCCGTATTCCAGTGGTAGTCTCCATTGATCGAATCTATGGGTTTCTGCCTTTGTGATTCGGAAGCTTTTTGGCATTTTTGTTTGTACCTTACCCATCCTGATGTAACGTATGCACGAAGATCTTGGAAATTACCGTAAAGTCTACGACAAAGAGCAATTGCTGGAGTCCAACGTACCTGAAAATCCACTGGAACTCTTCAGGAAATGGTTCTACGAAATAGAGCACAGTGGCAGTACGGATGAGCCCAATGCCATGACGGTTGCGACCAAAGGCCTTGATGGTTTCCCCAAAAGCCGGGTGGTACTCCTAAAACGATTCACCGCTGAGGGGTTCGTATTCTATACCAATTACGAAAGCGAAAAGGGTAAGGCGATCGCGGCAGACCCAAGGCTCTGTCTCTCCTTTTTCTGGCCGCATATGGAACGACAGATTATCATAAAAGGTATAGCCGAGAAACTTGCAGAAAACCTTTCTGATGGTTATTTTGAATCACGGCCAGAGGGAAGTAAGCTTGGAGCCATCGTATCACCTCAAAGCGAAGTGATATCCTCCCGTGAGACCCTCGAGGAGGAACTGCGGTCCTTAGAAGAAAAATATCATGGCAGGGAGATTCCCAGGCCCCCCTATTGGGGAGGCTTTCTGGTCAGGCCACAGTCTATGGAATTCTGGCAGGGGCGACCGAATCGATTACACGATCGGATCCGCTATGAATTAAAGGAAGACTATAACTGGAAACGGGAGCGCCTGGCGCCCTGAGGTCAATAGAGCTGATGGAATGACAAACAACAACCCTAACCGATTGAAGAAAAATGAAAGAATTAATCTTGGTACGGCATGCCAAGTCCTCCTGGGAATACGATGTAAAAGACGCAGACCGGCCACTTGGTGAGCGCGGAATATCCGATGCACACCTTATTTCAGAAGCCATTCAAAAGGATGTAACAGGTGTACATGCCATTTTTTCAAGCCCGGCAAACCGGGCTCTTCATACCTGTATGATCCTGATGCGCCAACTCAACCTGCCCATGGATTCCCTTCAGGTGGAAAAAGAGTTATATGATTTTTCGGGAGGGGCTGTAAGTGCGCACATCAAAAATCTGGACGAATCCCTGGAGAAGGTCATGCTCTTTGGTCATAACAATGCCATGACGCATATTGCCAATAAATGGGGCAGCAAATACCTGGATAATGTACCGACCTGCGGCGTGGTGGTCCTTAATTTTCCAGTAGAATCATGGAAAGAAATTTCCTACGGCACAACCGAAAAGACGGTTTTTCCGAAACACTTGAGATAAACAATGGATAAATATCAATATGTAAACAGGGAAATCAGCTGGTTGCGATTTAACGAGCGTGTTTTGCAGGAGAGTATGGACAAAAAGGTTCCCCTGATCGAACGCCTTCGATTTCTGGGGATTTTTTCCAACAACCTGGATGAATTTTTCAAGGTGCGGTACGCCACAGTCAAACGAATTGTACAGGCAGGGAAGTCTGGGAAAAGTGTTTTGGGGGGAGAAAGGGCCAAAGACCTCTTGGATGAGATCACCAGTATTGTTATCCGGCAACAGAAGGACAGCCAGGTGATCCTCAAGCAAATTGAAGAGGAATTGCAGGAAGAGAATATATATCTGATCGATGAAACAGAAATTCAGCCACATCAGGAGCCCTTTCTGAAGACCTATTTTATACAAAATGTGGGGCCTTCCCTGATGACCATCATTCTCAATAGTGTTATTGAATTTCCCAACCTGAAGGATACCGCAGCCTATCTGGCTGTGAAAATGGTCTTGAGTGATTCCTCGGATGAACCGCAGAACAGCGGGCAGAACCAGTATGCCCTTATCGAGATTCCGAAGGAAATAGATCGTTTCATAGTGCTGCCGAAGGAGGGCAATCGGAATTATATCATCCTTTTGGATGACCTGATCCGATATTCCCTGAAAACTATTTTTAATATGTTTTCCTACGAATCCGTTTCAGCACATATGATTAAGATTACCCGGGATGCGGAACTGGATATCGACAATGATCTGAGCAAAAGTTTTATCGAAAAGATTTCCAGCAGCGTTGAAAACCGAAAAATCAGCGATCCGGTGCGTTTTGTCTACGACAGTTCCATTGAAGCGGATACCTTGAATTTCCTGAAGGAAAAGATGAATATCGAGGACACGGATAGTGTTATTCCGGGGGGAAGGTATCACAATCGAAGGGATTATATGGGCTTCCCAAGTCTCGGGAGATCAGACCTGATGTACGACCGAATAAAACCCCTTCCTGTAAAAGGCCTTACTTTGGATGGCAGTCTCTTCGATCGCATTGCCGAGAAAGACCATCTGCAATATGCGCCCTATCATACGTTTATGTATGTGATTAAATTCCTCAGGGAGGCGGCGCTGGACCCGAAAGTGCGAACCATTAAAATAACGGTGTACCGCCTCGCCAATAATTCCCAGGTTGCCGCTTCCCTGATCAACGCGGCTAAAAACGGAAAACAGGTAACGGTTCAGATTGAATTGCAGGCGCGATTTGACGAGCGCGCCAATATCGAGTATGCAGAACAGCTGCAGGAGGAAGGCATTCGCCTGATATTCGGGGTACCCGGCCTTAAGGTCCACAGCAAAATCTGTGTAATAGAACGAGAGGAGGGCGGGACCCTCAGGCGATATGGATTTATCAGCACGGGTAATTTTAATGAAAACACCGCCCGTATTTATACGGATTACACCCTGTTTACGGCCCATGAGCCCATTCTGAAGGAGCTTAATAAAGTCTTTAATTTCTTTGAGACGTCCTATAAGATCTACAAGTACAAACACCTGATCGTCTCACCTCATTACACCCGGAGTCGCTTTAAAAAACTCATCGATACGGAAATCGATAATGCACAGTCGGGGAGGGAAGCTTACATCAAAATAAAGATGAATAGCCTCACCTCTTACGATATGGTCGATCTGTTATATGAAGCCAGTAACGCCGGGGTAAAAATTCAGCTGATCATCCGTGGGATTTGCTGTCTTATTCCGGGAATCCCCGGTATGAGCGAGAATATAGAAGCCATTAGTGTCGTAGATAAATTTCTTGAGCATCCGAGGATTTTCATTTTTGGAAATGACGGTGATCCCAGGGTCTATATTTCCTCAGCGGATTGGATGACCCGTAACCTCGATTATCGCGTCGAGGTTGGTTGCCCCATTTATGATGAGGCGATTCGGAAGGAACTCATAGAGACCTTTGAGATTTCCTGGAAGGACAATGTGAAAGCCCGGGTCTTTGACGCGGAACAGACCAACGGATATCGGAAAACGGATGCGCCTGATTTTCGATCTCAGTTCGAGATGTATGACTATTATGAGCGGCATTTAATTCAGTCTGGTGAAGGTACGTAAGTATGCGGCTATTGATATCGGTTCCAATGCGATGCGCCTTCTGGTGCATAATATTGTGGAAACCCCGCAGCGGCCCGTACAATTTTTTAAAAACGCCCTGGTCCGCGTTCCCGTTCGCCTGGGAGAAGATAGTTTTGGAATTGGGACGATATCAGAGGAGAATGTCCGGCGCATCGTCAAAACCCTCAAGGCTTTTTTATTGCTGATCGAAGTGAGTGGGGTTGAGAAATACCGGGCCTGCGCCACTTCTGCGCTCAGGGAAGCCGCTAACGGACCTGAGATTACGGAACGCATATTCAAGGAAACCGGTATGGAGGTGGAGTTGATAGATGGGCAGGAAGAGGCTTCCATTATCGCCGGTACAGACCTTGCCCAACTGATACAACAGGACGCGAATTACCTCTACGTGGACGTGGGTGGGGGGAGTACGGAATTTACGGTGTTTTCAGGTGGGGAACCCGTGTTGTCAAGGTCGTTTCAGATCGGAACCGTCCGCCTGATCAAGGAATTGGTGGCAGAGGCTGAATGGAAGGAATTACGCGAATGGATTCAGGGAGCGACTGCGGGAAGGCCCAAGCTTTCAATTATAGGTTCAGGCGGGAATATCAATAAACTCCATAAAATGTCCGGACGGAAAATCGGACAGCCTTTGTCCTACATCTGGCTCAATGCGCAGTATCATTTTTTAGAAAGCATGACTTACGATGAGCGCATTTCTGAACTCGGGCTAAACCCGGATCGTGCAGATGTCATCCTTCCGGCCACACAAATATTTTTACTGACGGCCAAATGGAGTGGGGTCAAAAAAATTCATGTCCCCCAGATTGGGTTGGCAGATGGAATTATTCGGGACCTGTATTTTAGGGAGATGGGGTATTGATTGAAAAGGCAATTTCCCTTGTATGTCGGGTATTACCCATGTACGGTTTCCGATGTTCCCAGATCCTTCATGATCTCTGCCTCATAGGCCAGTAGATCTCCCCATTTTTTATCGACCTCTTCCCGGTTTCCGTATTTTCTCGCAAAGGTGAGGAACATGGTATAATGCCCTGCTTCACTAATCATTAGTTTTCTGTAGAATTCTGCAAGATCCTTGTCCTGTAGCTGTTCAGAGAGCAGGCGAAACCGCTCGCAGCTTCGGGCCTCTATCAGGGCAGCATAGAGCAGACGATGAATAAGTTGATCTGTTCGTTTTCCCCCACTGGGGAAGAACTTCAGAAGTTTAAGCACGTATTCATCTTTCCGATAGCGCCCCAGCGTTTTCCCGCGTTTGAGAATGCGGTCGTGGACCATTTTAAAATGTCCCATTTCTTCCCTGGAAAGCGCGATCATTTCCTGGATAAGGTCAGGGTATTCCGGGAAACTGACAATCAGTGAAATGGCCGTACTGGCAGCCTTTTGCTCACAGAATGCGTGATCTGTAAGGATTTCATCAATATTTTTCTCAACGATATTGACCCAACGCGGATCGGTAGGTAGCTTTAACCCGAGCATAAAAATGGTATTTCCGGCAAAGGTAAAAAGAATCCTGCGCAGTAACTAAACGGGAATTTTATATGGAAGCGGGCCCCTTTTCCCTGATCCGTGCGGACTGCAGATGGGAGCCATTGTCGATGGCCCTGCTATAAATCCAAATCAAATGTCTGACGGAGCAGATCGATAGCCGGGTTTTTCTCCTTGAGCTTCTGATATTTCTCCTCTGGCGTAAAGGCGTACTGACGGGCGGTTTCCTCATTGACGGAAACCCGGAGTTGCAGGCTGTAGTTATTAAGGGATTTTCTAAGATAGGTCATCAGGTCCAGTTGATCCCTTTCCACTTCCTTTTTCATGGTGCTGTTGGGCAGCTCGATAAGGATATAATGTCCCTCTTGTAATTTAGGGGTGTCCGTGGCCAGGCTGGAAGCCAAAATCTTTTTTCCTTTGGACTCGGTCCGCTCGATAAACGCATTCCATAATTGAATCAGTTGTTCCTCGTCCACGGGATCTTCCGGTAAGTCTTCAGGTTCCGGCTGCCGGGCTCTTTTTTGGGCCTCATATAATTTTTTAGCCCGGATGGAGGAAAGGGAAAGCCCGGAGACCTTTGCCCCTTTTTTACCTTTTTGGGAGATCTTCAGAGGAGCTTCAACTGTCGCTTCACGTTCATTACCCGCTACAGGGCTGCTTTCTGGAAGATCGGCCTGCTCAGGATTGAATTCCGCCTGTCCAGCCGCCTCAGGAGTGGTTACGTTCATGCTTTGCTCCTCATGGATGACGTCTTTCCTGTTGTGGTCCTCAACACTGTTTTCGGCAATAGCAGGTTCAGTCTGCGTCCTGATGGGGTCGGGTGGAGTGGTATTGGTCCTTGCACCTGAATCCGGGAAGGGTGGGGGAGGCACGGTTTCCCTGTGATGGAATTCTGAGGCTGGAATCAGGGGGATGTCCTGCCTATTGTCCTTTTTTTTTTCAGTGGCTCCAATGGACGCCAGTTGCATCAGGCATAATTCCACGAGGAGTCTGTGGTTACTGCTGGCTTTATAATTGAGTTCGCAGGCATTAGCCAGATCCAGGGCCGTAATGAGAAAGTCTGAATCTACGTTTTTGGCCTGTTCCAAAAATTGTTGTTTAACCGAATCACTTGTGTCCAGCAGGGAAATCGTCTGGGCATCCCGGCATACCATTAGGTCCCTGAAGTGGGAGGAGAGTCCGTTAATAAAATGATGGCCGTCAAAACCGGCGCTTAGGATCTGGTTAAAATAAAGCAGCAGCCCGGGGATATTGTGCGTCAGGATCAGCTCAGTGGCCCGGAAGTACACTTCTACATCCAGTACATTGAGGTTCTCCGCTACAGCCTTCCGGGTGAGGGTGTTGCCCGCAAAACTAACCACCCTGTCAAATATGGAGAGGGCATCCCTCATGGCACCATCGGCTTTTTGGGCGATAATATGCAAGGCCTCTTCCTCGGCTTCGATACCTTGTTCCAGAGCGATAGTTTTCAGGTAAGCTACGGCATCGGCCGTGGTAATTCGTTTAAAATCAAAGATCTGACACCGGGATAGTATGGTTGGGATGATCTTGTGTTTTTCGGTGGTGGCCAGGATAAATATGGCGTGACTGGGCGGTTCTTCCAGCGTTTTCAGAAAAGCGTTGAATGCGTTCTGGGAAAGCATGTGGACTTCATCGATAATGTAGACCTTGTATTTCCCGGTTTGTGGCGGAATCCGTACCTGATCGGTGAGGTTTCGAATATCATCCACAGAGTTGTTCGAAGCGGCATCCAGCTCAAAAATATTGAAGGCAAAGTCTTCTCCTTCGCGCTCATTTCCATCTTCATTGATCTTCTTGGCCAGAATTCGTGCACATGTCGTTTTTCCAACTCCCCTGGGGCCGCAAAACAACAGTGCCTGAGCCAGATGATTTTTTTCAATGGCATTTATCAGGGTTTCAGTAATGGTCTGCTGACCAACGACTTCCTCAAATTGCTGAGGTCTGTATTTTCGTGCTGATACGATAAAGGGTTCCATCATCTATTGCGCTGGGCTCAAAGGTTTTTGCCTTCTCACAAATATACATATCACATCCGAAATCCGGGCCGGATCGGAAGGCGGATTACCTAATTTATCAACAATTAAAGGTACCTTTGCACCACAGCAGGTCGACCTGTCGCCCCGGCTTTGTGTCGGGGAGGAAAGTCCGGACACCGTAGTGCAGCATAGCGGGTAACGCCCGTCCACCGTGAGGTGCGGACCAGTGCAACAGAAAGCAAGTACAGTTCGGCTGTAGTGAAATCGGCAAACTCTATGCGGTGCAACGCCATGTAGTTCGGCAATTGAAGGCTGCACGCCTGAGCCGACGGGTAGGCGGATCGAACCTCTGGGTAACCAGGGGTCCAGATAAATGACAGGAGTCCCGGCCTTTGGGCCAGGTAGACAGAATCCGGCTTATGACCTGCTGTTTTTTTCAGTACTTCTGAAAAAGCTAAAACTGCTGCTCCCGTATTTGCGAACTTGCTCGAATCCGGGCAGGTGACTCAAATCTCTTGCAGAACTGTGCTCCAGAACAAAAAGGCCTTCATCTTTGAGCAGGGCTCCATCCAGGCACAGGGAGGTGAGTTCACCGAGTTGTTCCTCCGAAAAATCATAGGGCGGATCTGCAAAAATCAGGTCAAAAGAATCCCTGCTCTGCCTTAAAAAGGTAAGGGTATCCCTTTTGTAGACCGTAATGGGCAATTTGAGTAATTCGCTCGTCTGTTCGATAAACTTCGCGCATCCTGGGTGAGCATCCACGGCGATAATGCGCTTAGCACCCCTGGAAGCGCATTCATAGCTCAGGTTGCCGGTTCCGGCAAACAAGTCGAGCACCGAAGTATCCGGCCAGTAAATCGCATGTCCGAGAATGTTGAAAAGAGACTCTTTCGCCCTGTCCGTGGTGGGTCTTACCGGGAGATTCTTGGGGGCCTTCAGCCGCCTTCCTTTATGGATTCCGGATATTATACGTATCACAGGGCGCTGATCAGGGTGAAGTCAATCCCGTCCCCTTCAGCCATTGTGGAGAATGATGTATCAGGCGGTATAAAAAAGGATACATTTTCCAGGTATTCTGTACAGAGTTCATAAATCCGGTCTCCCTCTGTCACCTCTCCGAGGAGGCGGAGTTTAAGTATATCCAGATCCAGTTCCAATTGCTCCAGAGCAAAGAGCAGGAAGTACATAATATCTTCAGGACTGCTGAAAATAAATGAGTTATAAAACAGAAGTTTCTTATTCGAAAAAACCGCCAGGTCCATCTGTGACTCAGCCAGATGTAAATACGCCAGGGTCCCTTGTCGGCTGCTAGGCAGTTTTAGAAGGGTCTCCAATAATACTGTCCCGCTGTGTTTGAATTCAAACTCCCCGAATTGATCAAAGAGGTAGTTATTGACATTGGTAAAGGGAACGTAGACATTGGCCGAATCCAAACCCTGAATCGGGTCATAATCCAGATGATCCGTGCCGAGAATCTTGGCGTTGTACTTCAGGTAATTGGGCAGTTGCTCCGGATCAAAAAGGGGCATTGGGACCAGGGCAAAGAGCGTATTGCGATGGATGCTGATGACCTCCGAATAGGAGTAGTCCAGAACTCCTTTTTCTTCAAAATCTGCGCGTATTACTTTGTGAAGCTCAAAAGGACTTATTTCTTTTTCAAAGCGCCGGACATGGGTAAGAACCAGGGAATTGGCGATGGTGTCGAGCACACAAAAAGAAAGTCCATTCAGGCTCACCTGAATGGACAATTTAAAATATCCGTTAGGCCGATCTTCCCGACCTTTATTGATCTCCTTTTTTGTCATAAATAGGGGGCCAGTTTCCACTGGTGCTCACCTCGGTAAGGGATCCTACTTTGATTTCACTGCCGTTTACTTCTTCTACACTAACCTGAGCATTCTCTCTGGAGAGTAAATCCTTGGGTTGGTCATGCAGCACGATGTTTTTGGCAACCTTAGCTTCGTATACAGGGGCCCTGTAACCACTTTTCTCGATGATATCCGCCTTCATGGTGAATTTCTCATTGTTGGCAGCATAGGGTACGTTCATCATACTCTTGTACCTGTCGCTGTCTTTAAAGAGGGAGTCCTTTACAGAGACAAACCCCAGGGTGTCGATAATCTTAACTTCCTTGAGCATGTCAATCTGATATACCTTATCGTATTCCATAAATGAGGAATCCCTTTGCTGCGTGATGGTATAATTTGCTGTATCGACAAAAGCCACAAGGCTTTCGAAGTTGTTAGCATACCGTCCGTTGACCGTCTTAAAAGCGTCTTGCGCATTGCGTATGTCTTTCAGGCGGTCGATAACCTCAGCAAATCGTTCTTTCTTGATTTTATCAAACTCGATGGGTCCGGTGACAGACCTGTAAATCATATACCCTAGAAAAATGCATATGATCCAAAGAACAATCTGAAATATGGATTTCATTTTAGAAAGTGTTAAGTTGACTTTTGGTTAAACACAAATCTACAATTTTTTTTTAACCGTGAAAGAGTTTCCCCTAAAATCATCCCTATCTTTGAGCGCCTATGGATTCCCTTTCGGCAACTAAGTTTCTTAGACTTTTAAAAGAAAAATTTCCACATACCCCTACCGATAAACAGGATCAGGCGCTCAGTGCAATGGCCGATTTCCTGGTCGAAGGGGATACACGGCAGATTTTTCTTCTCAAGGGATATGCAGGTACGGGAAAAACGACCCTTTTGGGTACCCTGATAAAGAACCTCTGGCATATCCGCAAAAAGGCATTGCTAATGGCACCAACAGGGAGGGCGGCAAAGGTAATGTCTGCCTATACCGGTGCTAAGGCGCATACGATCCACAGACAGATATACTTTCCTAAAAAAGACCGGTCAGGCGGCGTGCGCTTTACCCTGGCACCCAACCGTCACCGCAATACGGTATTCCTTGTGGATGAGGCCTCCATGATTCCCGATACACCGGTAGATACGGCCAAAGGAAATACCAATTCTCTCCTTGACGACCTGATTTCGTTTGTCTCCTCTGGGCATAAATGCCAATTGATCCTCATCGGCGATACGGCCCAGCTCCCGCCAGTTAAACTCTCCCTGAGCCCTGCTCTGGATGCTTCCCGCCTGGAACTGCAGTACGGGAAAGATGTAAAGGAAATAGAATTGGATGAAGTCATGCGACAGGCGGAAGGGTCAGGCATCCTGATGAATGCCACCCGTCTGAGGGAAACGATCAGGGAACTTCTTTCTGAGGCGAACTTTCGCTTTGAGTTATCGGGTTATTCGGATATTGTGCGCCTCACGGATGGCTATGAAATCCAGGACGCCCTGAACGATGCCTTCTCCAGCAGCGGGAAGGAGGAAACAGCTGTGATTGTCCGTTCAAATAAACGGGCGAATCTCTACAATCAGAATATTCGAAGCCGCCTCTTATTCCTCGAAAACGAATTGTCGGTCGGGGATTATATGATGGTGGTTAAAAACAACTATTTCTGGCTCAAAAGCAGCTCTGAAGCGGGTTTCATCGCCAACGGAGATATTCTGGAAATCCTTGAGATTTTTGCTTTTAAAGACCTCTATGGGTTTCGCTTTGCTGAGGTAAGGGTACGGATGGTTGATTATCCGGGAATGGAGCCTTTTGAAACTGTTTTACTGCTCGATACCATTGCCACAGACGGCCCTTCTCTTACGTACGAAGACTCAAACCGGTTGTACCAGGAGGTGATGAAGGATTATCAGCACGAGAAATCCGGGTATAAGAAATTCCTGGCCATTAAAAACAATTCCTTCTTTAATGCCTTACAGGTAAAATTTTCCTATGCCATAACCTGCCATAAGGCCCAGGGTGGGCAGTGGGAAACCGTCTTTGCCGAACAGCCGTATCTTTCAGGCCCCCCGGACCGGGAATACCTGCGATGGCTTTATACGGCGGTAACCAGGGCCCGTAACCGCTTGTATCTCATAGGCTTTCAGTCCGATTTTTTTCTCAATGACGAATAACTTATTTTAGTGCAAAAGCCATCGGGATGAGTGGGGAAACTATGTTGAGTGTTTTTTTGGGAATCGGCCTGGCTGCCTCAGCCGGATTTCGTGTTTTTGTACCGCTTTTCGCCCTCTCCCTGGCATCATATGCCGGTCTTTGGGAGCTCAATGAGAACTGGGAGTGGATGGGGAGCCTTACCGCAATAGTCATTACCGGTGTAGCTACCCTGGCAGAGGTTTTCGGGTATTTCATTCCCTGGATTGACAACCTATTGGATTCCCTTGCTATTCCCCTGGCTGCTCTCGCAGGTACCGCAGTTATGGTGTCCACCCTCACTGGTATGGACCCCGTAATTACTTGGACCCTGGCGATAATTGCAGGAGGAGGCACAGCCTCTGTAATCAAAGGCGCTGCGGCAGGCACACGCCTGACTTCAACGGTCAGCACGGGAGGTATTGCCAATCCGGCGGTATCAGCAGTAGAAACAGCTGCGGCCACCACCATTAGCCTTGTTTCCATTCTGGCACCGGTGCTGGCAACCCTCCTTGTGATTGTCGTTCTCGCCTTTGTGTTTCGGATATATCGCAAATTAAGACCAGAACGCCGGGGTTCCCGGTAAGAAGATAAATGTACCTTTGTTAAAATCCACCACTTAAGCGAAGCACTTTGAAAATAATTGCGATGATACCAGCCCGCTATGCGGCTACGCGTTTTCCCGGTAAACTCATGAAGGACCTTGCCGGAAAGCCTGTTATTGTGCGTACTTATGAAGCTGCCAGGGATACCGGACTTTTTGACGATATCATTGTAGTGACAGATAGCGATATTATTGCAGAGGCCGTAATCGGGGAAGGAGGGAAGGTTGTCATGAGCCGGCAGGAGCACGAGACCGGTAGTGACCGCCTGGCCGAAGCCGTGACGGATCTGGAAACAGACATTGTGGTCAATGTACAGGGAGACGAACCCTTTACAGAGCGGGAGAGCCTGGAAAAACTGATCCACGTATTCCATGAAGACCCGGAAAAGGAGATAGACCTGGCTTCCCTGATGACTGAGATCACCGAACCAGCTGAAATTATGGATCCCAATACGGTAAAGGTCATCACCGATAAAGACGGGTTTGCACTGTATTTTTCCCGTGCACCCATTCCCTATCAAAGGGCAGAAAAACCCAGGGCCACCTATTATAAACACAAAGGCGTGTATGCCTTTCGCAAACGGGCACTACTCGATTTCAGGAGATTGCCCATGTTACCCCTTGAGGCTGTTGAAAAAATCGAGGCGATACGCTTTCTGGAGTATGGGAAGAAAATCAAAATGGTTCAAACCCGGGTTTCGGGCATCGAAATCGATACCCCTGAAGACCTTGAAAGGGCAAAAGCGGCATGGAGCTGAATTTTAAGGACATAACAACCATAGGTTTTGATGCCGACGATACGCTCTGGGTCAATGAAACGTATTTCCGCCAGGCCGAGGCGGCCTTTGCGGAATTGCTGGAACCCTACGAAACCAAAAACACCATAGATCAGGAACTCTTTAAAATGGAGATGCGCAACCTGCAGTTGTACGGGTATGGAATCAAAGGTTTTATGCTCTCAATGATTGAATCCGCTCTTCAACTTTCGAACGGCAGGGTTTCGCAGGAAACGATCAGCCGGATCCTGGATCTGGGTAAAGAAATGATCGCCCACAATCTCGAATTACTGGACGGGGTTCAGGAAGTTCTCGAAGCCCTGGCTCCAAAATATCGATTGCTGGTGTTGACCAAAGGGGATTTGCTCGATCAGGAGCGCAAACTGGAAAAATCCGGCCTGATCGACTATTTTCACCATGTGGAAGTGCTCAGCGATAAAAAACCCGATAATTACAGCAGGCTGCTGGAGCATTTGGAAATCGGGGTTTCCGAATTCCTGATGGTGGGTAATTCCCTTAAGTCTGATGTGCTGCCCATACTGGAGCTCGGGGCCCGGGCCATTCACGTGCCCTTCCATACCACCTGGGCCCATGAAGAGGTGCGTCCGGAAGAGCATACAAATAATCACCTGACGATTTCGAGTTTACGAGATCTCTTGAAATATCTGAATTAGAAGCGCAAAATGAAGGATTCGCTGAATATAAAAGCTGCCCTGCAGGGAAGTAAGCCCAGAAACTTTCCCATGGTTTCCCGTGTAGTGTTCGGATCGGGAAGTTTTGATCAGCTGGATGAAATTCTGGAGCCGCTAAGGGGAGACGCTGAGGGTATCGTGGTTTTCCTGATGGATGATGTTTTTGAAGATACGCATTTGCATGGGCGGATTCCTTCCATGGAGCAGGACTTGTTAATCCTTATCTCTGCCAAAGAGGAACCCAAAACAGAGCAGGTGGATGCCCTGGCGGCTCACATCACCCGAAATGCTTCAGACTTGCCGGTAGCCGTCGTGGGGATCGGAGGAGGTACACTCCTGGACCTGGCAAAGGCGGTTGCGATAATGGTAAATAATACGGGAAGTTCAGCTGAATATCAGGGATGGGATTTGGTCAATACTCCCGCGGTATACCATATAGGGGTGCCGACACTTAGTGGTACCGGGGCTGAAGTTTCCAGGACTACGGTGCTTATGGGGCCTGAACGAAAGCTTGGTATCAATTCGGATTATACGCCTTTTGATCAGGTAATCCTCGATCCCGACCTTACCATAGGCGTACCCAGGGATCAGTGGTTTTTCACCGGGATGGATTGCTATATCCATTGCGTGGAATCCCTTAATGGCAGCTATATCAACGCCTTTAGCCAGAGTTACGGGGAAATGGCACTTGCACTTTGCAAGGAGGTTTTTTTAGAGGACCTGAGCCCTGAGGAAAGCCGCGAAAAACTGATGATGGCCTCATGGCATGGGGGAATGAGTATTGCCTACAGCCAGGTTGGCATAGCCCATGCGTTGAGTTATGGCCTCGCCTATGTGATGGGAACTCCGCACGGACTTGGGAATTGTTTGGTATTCCAGCATTTGGAAGCATTTTACCCGGAAGGTGTCCGTCTTTTCAGGCAGATGCTCCGAAAACACCATATTGAATTGCCCCTTAAGATCACGCGTTCCTGTTCTCAGTCCGATTTTGAGACCATGATAGAGGTGTCCTATGGCATGGAACCGCTTTGGGAAAATGCCCTCGGCCCGGACTGGAAGTCAATAATCAGCCGGGATCAGCTCCTGGAAATCTTTCAGAAAATCTGACCCTCCCTGCATGAAAACTGTATCCTCGTTTATTTATCACAACATAATGGGTTGGAAGTTTGAAGGTCCCATGCCCCGGATTAAAAAATGTGTCTTTGCGGTGGTCCCCCATACCCATTGGATGGATTTTATAGTTGGGTTGCTGATTCGGGAACTCATCGGTGTGCCCATCAATTTTATAGGCAAGAAAAGCCTCTTTGAAGGCCCTTTCGGCTGGTTTTTCAAAAAAGCCGGGGGTGCGCCTGTGGACCGCTCCAAGCGAAGTGATACGGTAGAAGCTGTGGCCGACCTGTTCAGGGAACGGGAGGAATTCCGATTGGCACTCGCCCCGGAAGGCACTCGGAAAAAGGTTGATACCTGGAAAACCGGGTTCTATTATATAGCCGTGGCCGCTGAGGTTCCCATTGTGCTGGTCGCCTTTGACTACGGTAAAAAAACAGTCCGTTTTTCGGAACCCATGTACCCCAGCGGGGATTACGATACGGATTACCCTATTTACCTTGAGTTTTTTAAGGACGTCGTTGGGAAGGTACCGGAATACACCTGATCGGACACGGTACCCAAATTCTGATACGCCCGAAAAGACCGGGCCCAGGCTCTCAAATCATTCCGGATCCTTTCAGGTTCCCACAAAGATGAAATGCAGGGAGCAGGCTTCCATGTCCCCGTCGTTGTCAAAATCGTATTCCCCTGTGTCGGCCCCTCCGTTAATGGAAAAGGTGTTGTCCTTAAAGGTGTGACCGTAGGTATCCCAGTCCCCGGGTTCTTCGTCCCAGACAATGGCAAAGTAGTAGCTGCCCTGCCACAATTCCCAGAACATTTCTCCACTGACGGTATAGGCATCCCGGTCTATGGGGTTCAGGGTTACGGTAAAGCGGCCATTGGATTGCACCTTCATGCTGGCCGTGCCCCCGTCTTCTACAACATCCACCGAAGTAGTACTTACACTAAACTGGGCTTTGGTAGCCTCCCAGGTACCGGCTAATTCGCTGATCGGAAATGGGCCATCTTTGCTAAGTGCATCCTCCTCAATATCATCCGAGCTGCAGGAGTACGCAAAAGCCGCAAAGAGGACAATTAGGATATTTTTTAAAAGTTTCATGGTGGTAAATTTTGGTGGAAGAGGCAGAACCTCTTCTTGTTACACCTTTAAATTTACCGGCTTGTGAAGGGGCTGGCAATGATTTGCGTCAGCCTCACAGGTTGCCTCGGGTAAGCCAGCCCTGTATCGGCCCTACCGTGAATGGAGTGGGTTATTGCATGTAGGTATAACTTAGAGGGCTTTGCGCCGAAGAATTTACTCCTCCATGGAGTGGAACACATTCTGCACGTCGTCGTCCTCTTCGATCTTTTCGAGGAGTTTTTCGACTTCCTCAGCTTCTTCAGCCGTGAGGGCTTTAGTGACCTGGGGGATGCGTTCAAAGCCCGAAGACCGGATTTCAATTTCCCGGGCTTCGAGTTCCTTCTGTATGGCACCGAAACTTTCGAAAGGGGCATAAATATGCAGGCCATCTTCATCTTCAAACACCTCCTCGGCTCCAAAATCGATCATTTCGAGTTCCACTTCTTCAGGGTCTAACCCCTCCGGATCGATGCAGAAGTTGCAGGTATGGTCAAACATAAATTCCACGGAACCCGATGTGCCCAGGCTACCGTTGCACTTGTTGAAATAGCTGCGGATATTGGCTACTGTACGGGTATTGTTATCGGTGGCCGTTTCGATAAGGATCGCAATTCCGTGGGGGCCATAGCCCTCGAAGAGCACCTCTTTGAAGTCGCCCTGGGATTTGTCAGAGGCCCTTTTAATGGCCCTTTCAATATTGTCCTTGGGCATGTTTACGGCCTTGGCATTCTGAATCACGGCCCGCAGGCGGGAATTGTTGTTCGGGTCCGGACCGCCTTCCTTGACCGCCATCACGATGTCTTTCCCAATGCGCGTGAAAGCTTTGGACATGGCCGCCCATCGTTTGAGTTTCCTTCCTTTTCTAAATTCAAATGCTCTTCCCATACGGAGTTTTTCTTCTACGAATTCAAAAATATAAAATGCGGAAGCTTTTCCAAGCGGTTTAGTGCGTCTGTGATGCGTTATTCAGGATTTGTAGAAACCAGGGCTTCAATAGTCTCTGCCAGTTTAAAGTCCTTTTCGGTCACGCCTCCGGCATCGTGCGTGTTCAGTCGGATGTTCAGTTTGTTATATACATTACTCCAGTCCGGATGGTGATTCTGTGCCTCACATTCAAAGGCGATGCGGGTCATCAGGGTAAAGGCTTCTTTGAAATTCTGAAATTCAAAAGTCGTTTCCAGGGCGTTGTCATTGAGTTCCCACCCTTCGAGATTTGCGAGTTTATCTGAGATCTGGGCTTCCGTTAATTTTGTCATGGCAATGCTTTTTTGAGTTTGAATCCCAAAGGTACAAAGCCTATTGCTTAATCAGGTTATCGATGACCTCCTGATACTTCAATTGCAGATTTTTCGGGAGTAAATTTTCTCTTGGCAGTACGGCCAGATACCGTTCTTCGTTTGTGGTATAAACCCTTTTAAAGATCGGGTGGCGAAGACTGAGATGGCTTGTGACTTCCCGAATAAAGTCATCATGGTGCACCAGATCCGTAGATCCGAGATGGTAAATACCCGATTTATTGCGGTTCAGCATATAATGGACCTGCTGGGCAAATTTATCATCTGAGGTTACATTCATGACCAGGTTTGGAAAAACCTCTATGGGCTGCTCCTGTTCCAGTGCCTGTTTGATCTCCCTGATTCTGGGGGAGGTATTCCCAAAAACCATTGGCAGGCGCAGTATGGCCGATTTGCCTTTAGGCAGCCTGAGCAGCATATTCTCAATTCGGATTTTCAGCCTGCCGTAAATGCTCTCCGAGAGCGTTTTATCAAATTCAAAGGAGGGATACTTGCTGTAGGCGTCAAAGACATTTGCCGAGGAGAGGAAGAACAGGCGGGTCTTATGCGTGCTGAGGTATTCTGTAATATGGGCATGGGCCTGAACCTGAGCCCCGAAATCTCCCCGGAGGGCAGAAATGACAAAATCGGGTTTTACTTCCTGTAACAGTCTGTGGATGTCATCTTCCTGCATGTCGTACCGGAAGAATTGACCATTATCCTCAAAACTCCTCCTCGCGGAAAAGTAGGTGCCGTAGGTGTTGTAATAATTGCAGAGCTCTTTATAGAGGGCATTTCCCAGAAAACCGCTCGCCCCCAATATCAGTATTCGCTTTCCTGTTTCCTGCACCTGTAATACTGCTTACCCTTTGTAGAATGGTGGTTTCACCACGGTGGCCGGCAGGTTCTTTTTGCGGATTTGAATCCCGATCGGAGTCCCGATTTTTGAATGCGAAACGGGAACATACCCCATGCCAATTCCATTGCCCATAGAAGGGGACATGGTGCCTGAGGTTACTTCACCTATGGCATTTCCCTCAGCATCTGTAATGGTATATCCCTGTCTCGGAATACCGCGTTCGGAAAGCTCAAAACCAACCAGTTTTCGCTCCACACCCGCTTCCTTCTGGGCTTTCAGGCCTTCGCTATTGACAAAATCTTTGGTAAATTTTGTGATCCAGCCCAGTCCGGCTTCCAAAGGGGATGTCGTATCATTTATATCATTGCCGTATAGGCAATAACCCATTTCGAGACGGAGGGTGTCCCGGGCTGCCAAACCTATGGGTTTAATGCTATAGGACGCACCGGCTTCCAGAACCCGATCCCAGATTTGCTGCACTTCATCATTTTTGCAATAAATCTCAAAACCTCCGGACCCGGTATAACCTGTTGCTGAGATAATGACATAAGGAACGTCAGCGAAATCCCCGACAACAAAATGGTAAAACGGGATGCCTGCCAGATCCACAGAACTCAGGGATTGCATGGCCTCGGCGGCTTTTGGCCCCTGAATGGCGAGAAGGGAGTACTCCTCCGACAAATCCCGCATTTCGGCCCCTATTGCATCGTTATATCCGGAGATATGTGCCCAGTCTTTATCGATATTTGAAGCATTGACCACCAAAAGATAGGTTTCAGGTTTAACCCGGTATACAATCAGGTCATCAACGATGCCCCCGGTTTCGTTGGGAAGGCAGCTGTATTGGGCACGGCCTACTTCGAGCTTGGAAGCGTCGTTTGAAGTCACCTTCTGGATGAGTTCCAGCGCTTTGGGACCCTCGATGAGAAATTCCCCCATATGCGATACATCAAAAACCCCGACTCCTTCACGCACGGTCTGATGTTCAGCTGTTACTCCTTCGTAGGAAACTGGCATGTTGTATCCTGCAAAAGGAACCATTTTCGCCCCCAGGGCGCGATGTGTTTCTGAAAGGGCTATTTCTTTCATAGTGATGGTTTTTAATGGGCTGTAAAAGTATTGAAAATCTTTGGAAGATTCCGTTGCGGAATCCGCTGTTTAACGCAGTGCGTCCCTCAATTCCTCATAGGTGCTGATATCCGTAAAAACCTTTTCCCGATCCAGGAGTCCCCTGATCTGCTCGGGGAGTTCCAGGCGGGTCTCTAAACAGGATTCCACCGTTTCCCTGAATTTAATGGGATGTGCGGTTTCCAGGAAAATACCCCGTGCCTCCGGGTGTGTTTTCAGGTATTGCTTTAGCCCTAGGTATCCTACGGCCCCATGCGGGTCTGCGATATACCCAAAATCGGCAAAGAGTTCTTGGAGGGCCTCCAGGGTTTGCGCATCGGTAAAGGAGGTGGCCGTTAGTTCAGAAGCCATATTTGGAAAATCCTGCTGAAAGAGCTCCTGAATCCGGATAAAATTGCTGGGATCTGCTACGTCCATAGCATTGGAGAGGGTTGGGATGGCAGGTTTGGGCTGGTAATCCAGGGTTTTCATAAACCTGGGCACGGTATCATTCGTATTGGTAGCCGCAATAAATTGGCCACAGGGCATACCCATGTGGGAGGCGAGCATTCCGGCGCATAGATTCCCGAAATTTCCGCTGGGTACTGAAAAAACAGGTTCGGTAGTTTCGCCAGGCAACTGCTGTAGGGCCCTGACGTAATACAACATCTGGGGCAGCCACCGGGCTACATTAATACTATTGGCTGAGGTCAGTTCCTGATTTTCGCGCAGGACCGGATCCTGAAATGCCTGTTTGACCATGGCCTGACAGGTATCAAAAGTACCGGATACCCTCAGCGCCCGGATATTTGCCCCGAGCGTGGTCAACTGACGTTCCTGAATATCGCTGACCTTGTCTTTGGGATAGAGGATAACGACCTCAACGCCTGGAACATTTAGAAACCCTCTGGCCACGGCACCGCCGGTATCCCCGCTGGTGGCTACCAGAACGACTGTTTTGCGGTCTGTTTGTTCTGAGAAGTACCCTAAGCAACCAGCCATGAAAGTGGCTCCGACATCCTTGAATGCCATAGTAGGCCCGTGAAAAAGTTCCAGAACTGAAATATGCGCTGTCAGCTGCCGTAAGGGGAACTCAAAACTCAGGGTTTTTGCAAGGATCTGGCGAAGCTGGGGTGCAGGGATGGACGCTCCGGTAAAGGCCTGCATGAGTTCATTGGCGACCTCATTAAAATCGCGCCCTCCCAGATTCTTCCAGAAGACCGGGGGAAATTCCGGGATTTGTTTTGGAAAATAGAGCCCCCTGTCCGGGGCAATTCCCCTAAGGGTTGCTTCCTTAAAGGAGACTTCTGGAGATTGTTTCCCAAGACTGTAATACTTCATTTCTTCAGCTGCTTATTTAACACTATCCGTCTGGTAATTCCAGAGCCGAACGCCCCTGTGATTTATGGCCGAGGTATACGTTTTGAAAGGAATTCCCAGGGATTGATAGCAATTTATCAGACTCTTTTCTGTGTTCAGGGCAACTTCCGGTCCTGTGGTTAAGGCAAAAACGGAAGGTCCGGATCCTGAAATCCCAAATCCCAGGGCTCCTGCTTTTAAGGCGGCCTGGCGAAGGTCGTCAAACCCGGGAATGAGCAGGGAACGAAGTGGCTCGATGATACGATCTTCCAAAGACCTGCTGATCAGGCCGTAATCCTCAGTGAACAATCCGGTAATCAAACCCCCTACATTACCCCATTGCCGGATTCCTTTTTCAAGGCTGATGGTGCGTTTGAGAATGCTCCGGGAATCCGAGGTTTTTAATTCGATTTGCGGGTGTAACAAGGCTGCGTGCAATAGTGGAGGGCAGTGGACTTTAGCAATATCCAGGGGGTCATAACTCCGGATCAGTGTAATTCCCCCATAGAGGGCCGGGGCCACATTATCGGCATGTGGTGAACCACTGGCCAGGGCTTCTCCCAGGGAGGCAAACCCTACAAGTTGCAAAGGCGTAAAAGGATCCCCCAGCAATTTGTTGATCGCCCAGACCGCTCCGGCGGCACTCGCAGCACTACTTCCGATACCGCTACCCGGCAGGATGTTTTTTTCAATTTCAATTGCGACTCCTCCCTGATAATGGGCAGCGTCCAAAAGCGCAAGGGCAGCGACCCCTGCGACATTTTTTTCGGCTTCCATGGGAAGGTCTCCCCCTGTGATCCGGGTTATCTGTACTCCTTTTTCCTGGGTAAGGGAAACGTTCATCCGGTCTCCAATACCCTCCAGGGCCATGCCGAGCACATCGAAGCCACAGGAGAGGTTAGCGATAGTGGCCGGGCAGAAAATTGAAATTTTAGTCGATTCCATAGATGGACTAACAAGTTGTTTTTAATAATTACCGGTGCGGATGATATCTGCAAAGAGTCCTGATGCTGTCACCTCCGCTCCGGCCCCTGCTCCCTTAATCATGAGGGGTTGTTCGGGGTACCGGTCCGTGTAGAACAAGACGATATTGTCACTTCCCCTGAGGTTGTAAAAATCATGGCCTTCCGGAATTTCTTCCAAGCCAACGGAAGCTTTGCCATTGTTGAGTTCCGCGACATACTTCAGCCTCGCCCCTTTTTTCTTTGCGGCGGACAACAGTGTCTTAAAATGGGGTTCTCCACGCTCAAGTGTATTGTAGAACGCGTCGATATCTGCTGAATCCCCGGCGCCTTCCGGCAGGAAAGAATGATTTTCTATGTCTTGAAGTTCCAGCTCCAACCCACTCTCGCGGGCCAAAATCAAAATCTTTCGCATCACATCAACACCGCTGAGGTCGATCCTGGGGTCGGGTTCCGTAAACCCCTGGAGCTGTGCCTCACGAACCACATTTGCAAAAGGTTCAGACCCGTCATAGGTATTGAAAATAAAATTGAGACTACCCGAGAGAACCGCCTGAATCTTCCGGACGCGATCTCCGGAGAGAATCAGGTTCTTAAGAGTGTCAATCACGGGGAGCCCTGCACCCACATTGGTCTCAAAGAGAAAAGGTACGCCATAGGTTCGCGATAAGGCTTTCAGCTTCAGATAGCCAGAATACACAGAAGAACAGGCAATCTTGTTACAGGTAACTACCGCTACGCTTTCCTGCAGGTATTTGGAGTACCAACCGGAAATTTCGGCACTTGCCGTATTATCTATGAAGACAGAATTCCTGAGATTCGCATTTCTAACCACATCATAAAAGGCCTGTGGACTGGCCGCTGTTCCTTCCTCAAGTTCCGATTTCCACCGGGCCAGGGGTATTCCCGATTGCCGGTATACCATTTTCCTGGAATTTGAAATCCCTACCACCCGAATGAGCAGTCGATGCTCTTTCTTCAGGAATTTCTGCTGATCCCGGATCTGGTTCAGCAGGCGGGCGCCAACATTGCCCACCCCCATCACAAAAAGGTTCAACTGCTTTACCTGTTCTTCGAAAAAAGTCTCATGAAGGGTATTCAGGGCTTTTTTTACATCCACACTCCTGATCACAGCTGAAATATTGCGCTCCGAGGCTCCCTGGGCAATAGCGCGAATGTTGACATTGTTTCTTCCCAGGGTGCTGAACATTCTACCACTCAGCCCCTGATGTTCCTTCATTCGATCGCCAACCAGGGCAACGATGGAAAGGTCCTTTTCTTCTTTTACCGGATAGATTTCGCCCTTTTCGATTTCTCTGTCAAAGGCCCGGTTAACCTCGCGGGCGGCGATGGATGCCTGGTTTTCATTAATACCGACACAAATGGAATGCTCGGAAGATGCCTGGGTAATAAATACGATATTGATTCCCTTTTGAGACAGGACCTTAAAAAACCGATTGCTGATACCGGGAATACCGATCATCCCCGGGCCCTCAAGAGAGAGGAGTGCGATCCCTGGCACGTAACTGATACCGCGTACGGTTCTTCCGTGGGGGTTGCCATCCGACTCTATAAGTGTTCCGGGTTCATCAGGGGAAAAGGTGTTTTTGATCAGAATGGGAATACCCGCCTGAAAAGCTGGGCGTATCGTGGGCGGATAAAGGACTTTGGCCCCAAAATGGGAAAGTTCCATGGCCTCTTCGTAGGATAAGGTGGGTATGGGGCGGGCACCTTTAACCAACCTGGGATTTGCGGTAAACATTCCGCTGACATCGGTCCATATCTCCAACAGATCTGCCCTGAGGGCTCCGGCAATAAGGGCAGCAGAATAATCCGACCCTCCCCTTCCAAGCGTTGTGGTATCTCCTTCGCCATTAGATGCGATAAACCCGGGCAAAACAACAACCGGATCTGTTCCCCTGAGTACGGCCTTTATCTTAGTCTCTGTTTTTTCCTGGTTCACCCGGGCATTTCCGAAAGTGTCATCGGTAAGGATCAGCTCACGACTGTCCTGAAATACAGCATTAAGTCCCTTGCTTTTATAGAATTTCGCAATGATAAAGGCCGAAAGGAGTTCTCCGAAACTAACAATTTTATCGCGAAGTTTTGGGGTGGATTCCCCTATGAGGTAGGCCCCTTCCAAAAGCGTCTCCAATGTATTGAGCTCCTTTTTGACTTTGCTCAGTACGGGGGCATGCTCAGCAACGGGCAGTAAACCCCGGACGGTATTCAGATACCTTGTTTCTATTTCCTCCAGGGATTCTCGCCACTCTTCCCGCTGGTCAGCGGCATGAAATGTGGCTTCCAGCAATAAGTCGGTAACCCCGCCCAGGGCGGAAACCACTACAAAAACAGGGGTTTCTGAGCGGGAAACAATTTCAAGGGTTGCCGAAATTGCCTCCGGACCTGCTACGGAACTTCCGCCAAATTTAAGTACCCTCATCTTCCTGTTTCGCTTTTTTATGGCGTTTTGAAATCCTTTGGTACACTGGGATCAGTAGAGGGTTTCCAAGGCCATTGGTTTAAAAATCGATGCGGCTAAAATCCTTTTAAGGTAGCCCTAAACCTTCAAATGTAGTATATTTCAAAACCAGACCAAACAGGAAGGGCTGAATTGTATGGAAATGGGTTTTCAGCCCATTTTTCTTTCGAATCCCCGTCACATTTAGTTCCTTTATCAATGGAATCCATTTTGGCCCCAGGACATGAAAATTTTAAACCGCGCACAAATTTACGAGGCTGACAAGCACACGCTTGCTGCCCAGGAGATCTCCAGCACAGACCTGATGGAGCGGGCGGCGACACGGATCTTTGAATGGTTGGACAAGCGCCTTCAGGGCGCTCCTTTAAACATCCATATATTTTGCGGTATTGGAAATAATGGCGGAGATGGTTTGGTCCTGGCCCGTCAACTTGTGGAGCACGGCTATCACGTTGAGGTTTATGTCGTAAAATACAGCACGTCCCGGTCCCCTGAATTCCTGACAAACTTAAAACGCCTGAAAGCCCGGAAAATCTGGCCGGAATACCTGGATTCTGATAGCCCGATTCCTGAGTTATCCCCCGAAGACCTTATTGTTGATTGCGTTTTTGGAATAGGACTCAACAGGCCACCGGAGCCGTGGATCGGGCTCCTGTTCCAGGCGTTAAATAGCTCCAAAGCCTTTATCCTGAGTATTGATATGCCATCGGGCATGTACATGGACCGGCCCGTTGAAGACTCTGAAAAGGTTATAAGTGCCAGTCACGTCCTGACATTTGGAGGTCCAAAACTTGTCTTTTTCCTGCCTCAAACCGGGAGCCTGGTCAGGCAATGGGAAGTTTTGGATATCGGTCTGGATAAGGGCTATCTGCAAGGGGTAGAGGCCCAATACACCATGATCCAGGGCGGCCAATTGCAATCTGCGTACCGAACGCGCTCAAAATTCTCCCACAAAGGCACATACGGACACGCGCTTATTGTCGGGGGAAGTCAAGGAAAAATCGGGGCAGTGGCCCTGGCGTCAAAGGCAGCCCTTTTAAGCGGGGCAGGTCTGGTTACCGCTTGCGTCCCCGAATGTGGGTATATTCCGCTTCAGTCCCTATTGCCTGAGGTCATGGTACAAACCACGCCGGGCATGGAGCAGCACGTGGAATTACCTGAAGGAGCAGCTGGCCAAACCATGGGAATTGGTATGGGTATGGGCACCGGCCCGGCGGTTCAAAAAGCCTTCCTGTCCTGGTTAAAGCTTCAGAAGAAACCGGTACTCCTGGATGCAGATGCCCTGAACATCCTCAGTGCAAACCCGGAGGCTTTCCCGTTTATCCCGGGCCAAAGTATCCTCACGCCCCATCCCGGGGAATTGAAACGACTTCTGGGAGCCTGGAAAGACGATTTTGAAAAGCTTGATAAAGCTCTGGAATTTGCGCTAAAATGGAAGTGTATTCTGCTGATAAAGGGAGCACATACGGTGGTACTGCATTCAGGTAAAGGGGAGATCAATAGTACCGGAAACCCGGGTATGGCCACGGCCGGTAGTGGCGATGTACTAAGCGGAATCATTACAGGTCTTCTCGCCAGTGGTTATCCACCCATACAGGCAGCGCGGCTAGGCGTTTATCTGCACGGCAGGGCAGGGGATATAATGGCGAAAGAAACAGGTTATGAAGCCCTTACGGCTTCCGGAATACTCTCTGGAATTGGAGCGGCATTCAAAGAACTCTCAGGAGAAGTCACCCAGACCGAAGTCCAGGACGAAGAATCCGAAAATACAGAAGTGACAGAGGACTGAAAGAACCGGACCTTATTCGGGATTGCTGAGGATAATCTTATTTCGCACCCATTTAAGGGCCTGGTGGTAATCCACGAAATATTTCATGGGATTCTTGTAGAACAATTTCTCAATATGAAAGTTGTGCATGTCTACCTCCTTGTTGGAGACAACTGCGAACGCTTTCAGATTATCGAGTTGCCTAAAATAGGTATACACCGTAGGATCGATGGCATAGGAATTAATCCTGTGACTGATAAAACCAAAATTCTTATCCCGGAAGTGGATTTCGGAGATCCCGATAATTTGATAGGCTCGTTCAAGAGTCAGGGTGGCGCCCTGATCAAAAATCGATACCAGATAGTTTTCAAATACCTGAATCTTTCCAACATCCAACAGGTATTCCCTGACGATTACCGTCTTTTTAGCAGGTCCCAAATCCATTCTATTTTCATTTAGTGTCTCAGGACGAAAGTAGACGGAGGGTATGCGAATGAGAAAAAATTTAGATTAATGACATAAATATCGTTTCTACGGTAGTCGCAATTACGGGCTTGTATAGTTATTCTTACGTAAGCTCATATTGGCCATAAAAAAAGGAGTCGCATTTCTACGACTCCTTGTGAAAAAAAATTCCTACAAGCTTAGGCTTCTTTGGAGGATTTACTCGCTTTGGTAATCTTGATTGTGAGCTTATCTTCCTTCTTATCGAGATCCATCGCAATACTGTCTCCTTCCTGCAGCTTTGAATTGACAATTTCTTCAGCCAGGGCATCTTCGATGTATTTCTGAATCGCCCTTTTCAAGGGTCGGGCGCCGTATTCCTTATCGAAGCCTTTTTCAGAAATGTAGTCCTTGGCCTCATCTGAAAGTTTTAATTCATATCCGATGTCCCTGATCCGCTCATATAGCTTTTTGAGCTCGATGTCTATGATCTTGTGAATATCCTCACGCTCCAGAGGGTTGAAGACCATGACGTCGTCAATCCGGTTGAGGAACTCCGGGGCAAATGCCTTTTTAAGGGCATTCTCGATAACACTTTTCTGATGTGAATCTGCCTGGGATTTTTTTGCAGACGTCCCAAAACCAACACCCTGTCCAAAATCCTTCAGTTGGCGGGCACCAATATTGGAGGTCATGATAATGATTGTATTCCGGAAATCGATTTTCCGCCCGAGACTGTCTGTCAGAAAACCGTCATCCAATACCTGCAAGAGCATATTGAAGACATCCGGGTGGGCTTTTTCCACCTCGTCCAGCAGAATTACAGAATAGGGTTTGCGCCGGACCTTTTCAGTCAGCTGTCCCCCTTCTTCGTAACCGACGTATCCGGGAGGTGCTCCTACAAGTCTTGAAATCGCAAATTTTTCCATGTATTCACTCATGTCGATGCGGATCAGTGCATCTTCAGAATCGAATAACTCCTTGGCCAGTACTTTGGCCAATTGGGTTTTACCCACGCCCGTTTGCCCGAGGAAAATAAAACTCCCTATTGGCTTATTGGGGTCCTTGAGACCTGCTCGGTTTCGCTGAATGGCTTTGGCTACCTTGGCAACAGCTTCATCCTGGCCGATCACATTATTCTTGATCAACTCAGGTAATTCAGCCAGTTTGTTGCTTTCGGTCTGGGCAATCTTATTGACCGGGATACCACTCATCATGGAAACTACATCAGCCACGTTTTCTTCAGAAACCGTCTCCCTGTGCAATTTGCTGTCCTCTTCCCATTTCTCCTGTGCAATGGCCAAATCCTTCTCCAGGCGTTTTTCATCGTCCCGAAGTTTGGCGGCCTCTTCATAGCGCTGTTTTTTAACGACGCTATTTTTGAGTTCCCGCACTTCTTCCAACTGCTTTTCGAGCTCAAGGATTTGTTTGGGGACGTCCATATTGATAATGTGCACCCGCGACCCCGCCTCGTCCAGGGCATCAATGGCTTTGTCCGGAAGGAAGCGATCCGTGATATAGCGATTGGTCAGCTTAACACAGGCATCGATCGCCTCGTCCGTATAATTTACGTTGTGGTGATCTTCGTATTTCCCTTTGATATTCTGGAGGATCTCAATAGTTTCTTCTACAGAAGTGGGTTCCACCATTACCTTTTGGAATCGACGCTCAAGGGCACCGTCCTTTTCGATATACTGCCTGTATTCGTCAAGGGTAGTAGCTCCGATACATTGGATTTCACCCCGGGCCAGGGCAGGTTTAAACATATTGGAGGCATCCAGGCTACCCGTTGCTCCGCCCGCTCCTACAATAGTGTGGATCTCATCGATAAAGAGAATAACCTCGTCATTTTTTTCGAGCTCATTCATTACTGCCTTCATCCGTTCCTCGAATTGACCCCTGTACTTTGTGCCTGCCACAAGGGAGGCCAGATCCAGGGTGACTACACGCTTGTTATAGAGGATACGGGATACTTTTTTGTTGATGATGCGCAAGGCCAAACCTTCAGCGATGGCACTTTTACCCACACCGGGCTCTCCGATAAGCAGCGGATTGTTCTTTTTGCGACGACTCAGGATCTGCGAGACGCGCTCGATTTCTTTTTCGCGTCCGACGACCGGGTCGAGTTTGTTTTCCTCAGCAAGCTGGGTGAGGTCACGGCCGAAGTTATCGAGAACAGGAGTTTTGGATTTTTTATTTCCTTTCTGGGAAGATCCGCCGGAATAAGAACCCTCTTTGCCCTCGCCTACGTCATCAGAATCACTGGGAAACGATTCAGCGGAGGGCGAATCGCTGTAATCTTCCTCACTGTCACTTGTTATCATACTCTTAAACTGTTCTTTCACCCCGTCGTAATCTACCTTCATCTTGTGGAGGAGTTTTGTCGTGGGGTCGTTTTCATTTCGAAGGATGCAGAGTAACAGGTGTGCCGTATTTATGGAAGAACTCTGAAATAGTTTCGCCTCCAGAAATGTTGTTTTTAACGCCCGTTCCGCCTGTCGGGTCAGGTGAAGGTTCTTTTTATCCTTTGGCAGAGAAGTGGCACTTGGGTTGGGGGGGCTGAGAATTTCAACCTTCCTGCGCAGGTGATCCAGATCCACTTCCATGGCATCGAGAATGCTTATCGCTTTCCCGTTTCCATCCCGAAGCAGGCCCAACATCAGGTGCTCGGTCCCGATAAAATCGTGGCCGAGTCGCAGTGCTTCCTCCTTGCTGTAGGCAATTACGTCCTTTACTCTTGGTGAAAAATTATCATCCATAAAACCTCCTTAAAGTCTTTCTAAAATTACGAAATCTATTCATAAGAACGTCAAATACCGTACCCATATTCCTTATGTAGGAACGAAAAGACAAAATTTAAGAAGATTTACAAAAAATTTAACCTGAAAATTATCAACCTTTCAAGGGGGTGTTTCTGTTGATAAATTCCTTAATAAATCAATTTTAATATCTTCTGAAAAGGCCGTTTTTCCGTATATTGGCATGATTTTTTAACCTCAGGAACAGAAAGAAAACTGCATTATGGCGGAAGGAGAAAAATTGATCCCTATTAACATTGAAGATGAGATGAAATCGGCCTATATCGACTATTCGATGTCGGTCATAGTGTCACGTGCTCTGCCAGATGTTCGGGATGGACTGAAACCGGTTCACCGAAGGGTACTTTATGGCATGCACGAACTCGGAGTTCGCTCTACAAGCGCACACAAGAAATCCGCGAGGATTGTGGGTGAAGTGCTCGGTAAGTATCACCCTCATGGGGATACTTCCGTTTACGATACCATGGTGCGTATGGCCCAGGACTGGAGCCTGCGGTACATGCTGGTAGACGGACAGGGGAATTTTGGGTCAATCGATGGGGACAGCCCTGCAGCAATGCGATATACAGAGGCTCGTATGCGCAGGATTGCCGATGAAATGCTGGCTGATATCGATAAGGAAACTGTGGATCATCAGCTGAATTTCGACGACTCCCTTCAGGAGCCAAAAGTGTTGCCCACCCGTATTCCAAACCTTTTGATTAACGGCGCATCCGGGATTGCCGTTGGAATGGCGACCAATATGCCACCGCACAACCTCTCGGAAGTTGTGGACGGGACCATTGCTTTTATCGATAACAGGGACATTGAGATTGATGAGCTCATACAGCATATCAAGGCCCCGGATTTCCCAACAGGTGGGATTATCTATGGGTACGAAGGTGTAAAGGAGGCCTTCCATACAGGAAGGGGCCGGGTAGTGATGCGCGCCAAAGCGAGTTTTGAGGAAGTTCAGGGCAAGGAGTGCATTGTGGTTACCGAGATTCCGTACCAGGTCAACAAGGCCGATATGATCAAAAAGACGGTAGACCTGATCAACGATAAAAAAATTGAAGGTATTTCCGCTATTCGGGACGAGTCCAACCGGAAAGGGATGCGTGTTGTTTACGTCCTCAAAAGGGATGCGATTCCGAATATCGTCCTCAATACCTTATATAAGTACTCTGCACTTCAGTCTTCCTTCAGCGTCAACAACATTGCCCTTGTTAATGGAAGGCCCCAATTGCTGAACCTAAAGGAGATGATTACACATTTTGTGAATCATCGGCATGATGTGGTTACCCGTCGCTCTGAATACGAGCTTCGGAAAGCAGAGGAAAGAGCCCATATCCTCGAAGGCCTGATCATCGCTTCGGACAATATCGACGAAGTCATCGCCATCATCAGAGGGTCCGCAAACGCCGAGGAAGCCCGGAGCAATTTGATCAAGCGCTTCGAGCTGACAGAGATACAGGCGCGCGCCATAGTCGAAATGCGGTTGCGTCAGCTTACAGGCCTGGAACAGGATAAATTGCGGAGTGAGTACGAAGATGTCCTTGCCACCATTGAGGATCTGAAAGACATACTTGCCCGTGAGGAGCGGCGTATGAATATCATTAAGGAAGAACTCCTTGAGGTAAAGGAACGTTATGGGGATACGCGTCGCTCTGAGATCAATTATGTAGGCGGAAGCCTCAGCATTGAGGATATGATTCCGGATGAGCAGGTGGTAATCACGATTTCCCATGCCGGATATATCAAACGAACGCCATTAGCGCAGTACAAGACTCAGAATCGGGGTGGCGTAGGGCAGAAAGCCTCAGCGACCCGAAATGAGGATTTCCTCGAACATCTCTTTGTAGGGACCAACCACCAGTACATGTTGTTCTTTACTCAGAAGGGACAGTGTTACTGGCTACGGGTTTATGAAATTCCCGAAGGCAGTCGTACTTCCAAGGGAAGGGCGATTCAAAACCTGATTAATATTGCCCCGGAAGACAAGGTAAAAGCCTTTATCTGTACCCGGGATCTTAAGGATGAGGATTACTGCAACAGCCACTATGTGATCATGGCCACCAAAAAAGGTGTGGTTAAGAAAACACCTTTGGAACAGTATTCAAGGCCGCGTCAGAATGGGATTATCGCCATAAATATCCGTGAAGGAGATGAGTTGCTTGAAGCCAAGTTGACTACAGGTTCGAGCGAGATTTTCCTCGGTCTTAAATCCGGAAAAGCCATACGTTTTGAGGAGAGTAAAACCCGCCCGATGGGACGGAATGCATCCGGCGTACGGGGAATTACCCTGGCCAGTGAAGACGATGAAGTCGTGGGAATGTTGTCTGTTCACAATTTCGATGAGGACATTCTTGTCGTTTCCGAACACGGTTATGGCAAGCGCTCCAGCATTGATGATTACAGGATCACGAACCGGGGAGGGAAAGGTGTCAAGACCATTTCCATTACCGATAAGACCGGCGGGCTCGTCGCTATAAAGAATGTCTCCGATCTGGATGATCTGATGATCATCAATAAATCAGGGATTGCCATTCGGATGAGCGTTGAGGATCTGCGGACTATGGGGCGGGCAACTCAGGGTGTGCGCCTGATCAACTTAAAGGATTCGGATTCCATTGCGGCTGTGGCCAAAGTAATGAAGGACGAAGAGGACGTAGACGATACGGATATCCTCAATATGGATGTACAAACAGAAGATGGCACGTCTCTTGATAATGATGAAACGTCAGATGATCCGAATACCCCTGAAACCACGTAAATAAACAAACACTAACTAGAATTAAATACTACTTCATGAAAACCAAATTGTTAATTATGACGGCCTTACTGATTGGTCTGGCCGGTTTTTCACAAAAATCAGAAATAAAGGCCGCCGAAAAGGCTATGAAAAGCGGTGACGCCGCTGCAGCCAAGGCGAGCTTGGAAAGCGCTTCGGGCCTGATTGCCGGGGCTGATGAACGCACCCAGGCACAGTACTACTTCCTAAAAGGCCACGCCTATGCCGATTTGGCCCGTAAAGGGGATATGTCTGCCTTTGGAGAGTCCGTAGATGCCTATAAGAAAGTCATTAGCCTTGAAGAATCCACTGGAAAGGCAAAGTATACTGCCGAGGCATCGGCACAAATGTCGGCTGTGGCCAACGATCTGGTCAATGCAGCCGTAGAGGACAACAAAGCCAAAAAGTACACGGACGCCGCTGATAAATTGTACATGGCGTATCAATTGAGCCCGCGGGATACAATCTATCTGTATTATGCGGCCAGTAGCGCGGTCAATAGCGGGGATTATCAAATGGCCCTCGATTATTATAAGGAATTGAAAGACGTGGGTTACGACGGGAGCCAAATGGAATACAGGGCCACCAATGTGGAAACCGGTGAGGTGGAAGTCATGCAAAAGACGCAGCGGGATCTGATGGTTAAGTCGGGAACGTATTCCAATCCGGTTGATGAGAAAACCGAATCCAAGCGGGCTGAAATCGTGCGTAATATCGCTTTGATTTACACCCAGCTCGGGAACAATGAAGAAGCGCTGGATGCTTATAAAGAGGCCCGTGCCGACAACCCTGATGATGTAAACCTGGTGCTAAACGAGGCCAACCTCTACTATCAGCTAGGGGATAAAGACAAGTTTAAAGCACTTATGGCCGAGGCGGCACGCATGGCACCGGACAACCCGGACCTTCACTACAACATCGGAGTTATCAATATGGAGCAGGGCGATATCGAAGGAGCCCGTGCAGCTTACAGGAAAGCCATAGAAATCAATCCCGGTTATGTAAATGCGCAATTAAACCTTTCCACTACCTATGTCAATGAAGGTAATGGACTCATCGATGATATGAACGCACTGGGTACATCCCGCGCAGATCTCGAGCAATACGATGCCTACAAAAGCCAGAAGGACGAACTTTTCAAAGAAGGCGCTAAGGTTCTGGAAGATGCACTCAAGACCAATCCGGATAACGAAGCGGTCCTGTCTCAGCTCAAGAATATCTACGGGGCATTGGGAGATAATGAAAACTTCATGCGAATTAAGAAGCTGTTGGGAGAATAAGCTCCTGTCGGAAATAGAAGTGAAAGCCCTGCATTTGCGGGGCTTTTTTTATTATAAAATCTTTACGATCACCCGCAATGGATGCGTATACCTGCGTTGGTCGGCGTTGAAGATACCGGTATGGTCCAATCGGTCTATGCGCACTTTGCCATGGCAGTGGATGATGTAGTTGTCTCCCATAATCAATCCCACATGGTTGATCACCCCATCGGGGGTGTCAAAAAAGGCCAGGTCGCCAGGCTCACTTTCTTCAATGAAGCTAAGCGGGCTTCCCTGGGAGGCCTGTTCGGCTGCCTGTCGGCTGAGCATAACCCCCATGGTCCGGTACACCATTTGTGTTAATCCATCAGCGTCAATGCCAAAGGGGGAGCGTCCGCCTTTTAATTCCGGACTGTTGAGGTAGAGCAGGGCGGTATCCACCAGGGATCGCTTGAGGGTGCCGGCCTCGAAAGTGGCACCTTCATGGGAGTGTGACAGAGCAGAAGCCCCGTGAACACTTGCACCTACAGGTATCGGGATTAGTAATCCGTCGGATGTGCATATATGTGAGATCAGATCGGAGGCGATCTGCATTCCATCCGGGTTTTTAAGTTGGGTGTATTCGGCTTCGCTAATCGAAGATATCTGGGTATTGCGAACCCAGCCTTCGCAACGGTCTGAAGGGGTTCGTATTCGGCTCCAGTGTTTTCGCGCCTCCGGGATTTTAAAGACTTCGCCGTAGAGGAGTTGGGTTACCCAACCTGAACTGACTTCCGCGCTTTGATAAACGGGGACCATGCTCAGTGGGCAGATACCGTAGTCCATGAGGTCCGTCTATGCTTATTTGCTGTGTTCCAATACCATGGCTGAAGCTCCTCCACCACCATTGCATATAGCAGCAGCACCCAGGTGACCATTGTGTTGTCGAAGGACATGAATAAGGGTCACCAGGATTCGGGCTCCTGAACATCCAAGGGGGTGTCCGAGTGAAACCGCCCCTCCATGGACATTTACATTCTTATCTGTGAGTCCCAATAGTTTGATATTAGCCAAACCAACAACACTGAAGGCTTCATTGAATTCGAAAAAGTCGATATCCTCCTGGGCTATTCCTGCTTTGTCCAGCGCCAAGGGCAGGGCTTTGGCCGGAGCCGTTGTAAACCATTTGGGCTCCTGGGCTGCATCCGCATAAGACCTGATGGTCGCCAGGGGGGCTAATCCCAGTTCTGCAGCCTTATCTGCACTCATCAGAACCAGGGCGGCAGCCCCGTCATTGATGGTAGACGCATTGGCAGCGGTGACGGTACCTTCTTTCGTGAATGCGGGCCTGAGTTGAGGTATTTTCTCCATTTTCACATTGGTGTATTCCTCATCCCGTGAAACCACAAGTGGCTCACCGCGTCGTTGTGGGACCGATACAGGGATCACTTCATCGTCAAATTTGCCACTTTCCCAGGCAGCCGCAGAGCGGTTATATGATTGAATGGCAAAGGCATCCTGATCTTCCCGGCTGAATTCGTATTCCAGGGCACAGGCATCTGCACACACCCCCATGGCCTGTTGGTCGTAAGCATCGACCAGGCCGTCTTTTTGCATCCCATCGATCAGGGTTTCCGGCCCGAATTTCTTTCCGTTTCTCAGGTGCAGGTAATGTGGGATCAGGCTCATATTTTCCATACCACCGGCGACCATTATTTCCCGGTCTCCCAGGGCAATGGCCTGGGCAGCCTGCATTACGGCTTTCATTCCGGAAGCGCATACCTTGTTAACCGTAGTACAGGGCACTGTATCTGGAATCCCGGCATTGATCGCTGCCTGTCGCGCAGGTGCCTGCCCAGCGCCTGCCTGAACGACGTGCCCCATAATTACTTCCTGGACCCGTGATGGTTCAAGACCTATTTTATCAAGCGCAGCTTTAATTGCTGTAGCCCCGAGCTGTGGCGCAGGAACAGTAGATAAGGATCCCATAAAACTGCCTATGGGAGTGCGGACTGCGGAAACGATAACAACCTCTTTCATCAATGTCTGTTTTCTGTTGCGAAATTAATAAATTTAAACGGATGCCTTTTCTGTTCTGATAAAAACCCCCGGGGTTTTTCCTATTTTTGAACCCAAGTCCTGAAAAGATGTCCAAACGCCTGGATTCCCTGTACCGATCCCAATCCGCAATCTACAAGTACATCCTGTATTTGCTGAGTGTCGCCTGTATTGTATTTTTCTTTCCCAGGGGAGGACAGTTTAAATATGAATTTCAAAAAGGAAAACCATGGCAATACGAGAACCTTTACGCCCCTTTTGATTTCTCAATACGAAAGTCCCAGGAGGACATACAGGCGGAGCGAAATGCAATTCAGACAGAACAAATTCCGTATTACCGGTTTGACACTTCGGTCTCCGCAAATGTTTTCGAAGATTACAATACGCTTTTCCCTGAAGTATTTCAGGAAGCGTCGCTCTCCAGAAGGGGTTATGATTATATGCTTCGGGCCGGGGTTCAGATCCTCGATAGCATTTACACCACTGGGGTTGCCTCAGTTGAGGAACACCCGCTTGACGGGGAAATCTACCTGGTTAGGAACAATGAGGCGCGAAGGATGCCGGCTAGGCTGGTCCACTATTCGGATTCCCTGGAATCCCTGGTCAGGACCATGGTTGGCAGGCAGGGTCTGGACCGGTATTCAGAAGATTTTGTAAGCCTCATGGCCCGGGTTGTCCGGCCCAATGTGCGCTCGGATTCCGAACTAACCGAAAAGGAAATTCAGAACAAGCTCGCCAACATATCCTCAACCCGGGGGAATGTGGATGAAGGGAAGCTTATTATTGCCAAAGGGGAAGTCGTGGAGTCCGAAAACCTGAAGATTCTCGAATCCCTCAAATCCGAATACGAGTCTGAATTATGGACCGCCAGCAATTCCTATTTCATCCTAGCGGGTTATACGATCCTCGTCGCCCTTGTTTTGATGATGCTTTTGCTATTTCTCAAGAAATATCGCCCTGAGGTGTATCGGAACAATGTTAACGTAACTTTTATCTTCTTCAATATCCTCGTGGTCGTTTTCCTGACCACTTTGGTGGTTAAGTATAACGCAGGCCTTGTTTACGTCGTGCCCCTTTGTATTCTTCCGCTCATTCTTAAAACCTTTTTTGACGCCCGCCTCGGTTTGTTTGTTCACGTGCTTACCGTGCTGATCCTCGGGTTTGTAGTACCCAACAGTTTTGAGTATATCTTTCTTCAGATTGTGGCTGGTATCGTCACCATCCTGACGATTTCTGAGCTGTATAAGCGGGCCAATCTCTTCATCTCGGTTGGGCAGATCACCCTGATTTATATTATCGGATATTTTGCATTTCACATTATACATGAAGGGAATCTTGAAAACGTGGTTTGGTTGAATTTTGGGTTCTTCCTGCTCAATGGGATGATTACGCTTTTTGCCCAACCGCTGATCTACATCTATGAAAAGATGTTTGGAATGGTATCCGATGTTTCACTTTTGGAACTTTCGGATACCAACTCCAAGCTGCTCAAGGAAATGTCCAACAGGGCTCCCGGGACCTTCAACCACTCCCTTCAGGTGGCAAATCTGGCTGAGGCAGCCGCAAACGAGATTGGGGCAAATGCCATGCTGGTTAGGGTAGGGGCGCTCTATCACGACATCGGGAAGATGAATGACCCCACTTTTTTTACAGAAAATCAAACGACAAATATCAATCCTCACGATGACCTGGACCCGGCCAAGAGTGCTGAGATTATTATCCGGCACGTGATTGAAGGCATTGAAATGGCCCGGAAAAACAACCTTCCGGACCGGGTGATCGACTTTATCCGGACCCATCACGGGACCACACTGGTGTACTACTTCTATAAAAAATCCATGGAAGAACAACCGGAAGATACCAGAGAGGAAGATTTCAGGTATCCCGGACCCACGCCATTTTCCAGGGAAACCGCTATCCTGATGATGTCGGATGCTGTTGAAGCTGCCTCCAAAAGTCTTGTGAATCCAACCTATCCCATGCTCGATGCCTTTGTGGACCGGATCATAGACGGGCAGATGCAGGCCGGACAGTTTCTCAATGCGGACATAACCTTCAAGGATATCGAAGCGGTCAAAAAGGTTTTAAAACAACGCCTGACCAACATTTACCACCTGAGGGTTGAATACCCCGAATAAATCTTCATTCTTCTTCTCGTAAATGGGCGTTTTTCGGCATAATAGTTGCTTGAATCCTCCTTGTAAAGACGAAACATTCCTTCGTGATGTCCGGTTCTTTTTTCCGTGATCCGGCATTCATATGCAGGAATGTGCGGGGTTAAGCACTGATAATCAATTGTTAATTCCATCCTAAATGGATTGGAACGACAAGGGTTAACCGTTATTTTTAATAGGTCTACATAAAGCAATTAACCATGAGCAAAAACTTTTCACTTGTCGTCGTGCTATTCAGTGCTATCGCCTTGACTTACGCCCAGGGGGATATCAATGCTCCGGAATTCAATTGGAATGCAACCCCGGTCTTTGAGATCCAGGAGCGCACCGCTGTTGATTCCCTTGCGTTATGGGAAGAGCACGTATACCTGCATGTGGACAAAGAAAAGGCAGATGCAGGGGAAATGATATTCTTCAAGGCCTATGTGTACAACGGACCTACCCAAAGGCGTCTGAGCCCCAGTGGCGTATTGCGTCTCGAGTTGCGGGATGCCAGTAACGCCTTGGTAAGCACCCAGTATCATCCGGTTGCAGCAGGATCGGGAGAAGGCGTGCTGAAACTTCCCGAAAAATTAAAGGATGGACAATATGAATTATGGGCCTATACCCGATGGATGAAGAATTATGGTCAGGAGCAGTACTATCGCAAAACCATTCAGGTAGGTGATGATCCGGATCTGATGGATGCGACGGAGAACAAGGGTAATTACCGTCTGGAATTTTATCCGGAAGGCGGTCGCCTATTGGCCGGTATTTCCAATCGCCTGGTATTGTCCTCTCGTTCTGCCCAGGGCGCTATTGGCTCCGTGGAAGGCAGCATTGTAGATGAAAATGGAAATACAGTCGCAGATGTCCAGTCGTATTCCAGAGGATATGGGATGGCCATTTTTCAACCTCAGGCAGGTAAAGTGTATTCCTTCAAACCGTCTGAAGGGCCCGTAGCCCGGCTGCCTGAAATTCAAAAAGAGGGGTATTCCCTCAAGGTAAATTCCCTTTCCCCTGAAAAAATCCGCATTGAAGTCTCAGCTACGGAATCTTTAACAGGAGTGCCCGTAGTCCTGGAAGGAAAGAAGGACACACAATCGTACTTTATACACGTGCTCGAACTAGAGGATGGCATGGCCTCCCTCGATATATCCAAAGCATCCCTTCCCCAGGGACTGATGACCTTTAGCCTTACCGGGATGGATCAGGTAAGCTGGGCCGAACGCCCAGTATGGATAGATACCAAAGAAGAACTGGTCATACAAGCCGAACCGCTTCGAAATAACCTGAGAAAGGATGGGAAGATGGCTTATCGGATAAAGGTTACAGACACTGAGGGGAACCCGGTACAAACGGATCTTTCTGCGGCGGTGAATAGCCCTTCATCCATTTCGAAGTCCGGAATAGACCAGTATCTGAAACCCATATCAATCGATGCAGATCTGACAGACAGTAGAAGCATACGTTTTCTGGAGGACTTAAAGGCCCAGAGCCTGGCAGAAGAAGCAAAGGAGCGGGCAACCCCCAATGAAATTCGCTATCCGGTAGAACGCAGCCTTGAATTACACGGTGCGGCCTATACCCTGGACAATGTGCTGTTGGCTAATACGGATATTCAGATGATGGCCACCTCTGATTCAACCCTGGTGATTCGTGAACTCAAGACAGATGCTGCAGGGATTCTGCATGTTGAGGATTTGAATGTCATCGGGGAGACTCAATTTGTTTTCAGGACAAAAAGCGAGGAACAGGAGGGAAGGCTTGTGAAACTGAGGCCTATTACTGAAACCCTGAGCCGGGGAAAGGGGGCAACTAAGACTGAAGCACCATCCGAAGCGGAGGTGACGGAGAGCAAGATATTGCGCAAGGCACAACGCAAGAAGGAATTTGTAGAAACAACACCCCCGGTCGCGTTTGATACCACAGGTGTGGTACAACTCAAAGAAGTAACCGTAGAAGACTTGCGTAAAAGGGAACAGGAATTAGTGCCCAGCCTGTACGGGATCCGGCCAAATCCGAATGACGTGGTCTACCAGGATATTAAGAAACCCCTTCCCATGGACATTCTTTTGCGCAAAATACCTGGTGTACAAATAACTTATACCGTGGAGGGCTTACCTCAGCTCTATCACCTCAGACGGGGTGGAGGCAGTATTCTGTGGGTGGTTGACGGTCAGGTACTGAGAACGCAAAACGATCCCTATTTGAGCCCGCTGACCTTTTTAACCCCCTTGGATATCCTTCGGATGGAATTTATCATCGATGCCGGCCAGGCCGCTATTTTTGGGGTACAGGCGCCAACCGGAGTTATGATTGTGTATACTCGGAGTGGCAATATGCTGGACTACGTGAACCGAAAGGAAGGCGGGCTGTATTTTAAAGGCTATGAACCTGCTCTGGACTTCGACACCTATATTGCCGAACGGCAAAAGAATCGTAAACTTCGAAAAACACCTTCCCCCACTTTGTATTGGAATCCTTCCATACAGACCGATAAGAATGGGGAGGCAGTTATCGAGTTTTCTGCCCCTGCCGAGGTAAAGGATGCAGTGCTCTCGGTGGAAACGCTCACCCCTGACGGCAGGGTAGGGTCGTTTCGGAAGGCTTTTTGATGAAATTTGCCCCCCGAGGGATAGAAATCCCGTCGATTGCAGGCAAATTTGTCCCGAATTAAAGGGGGTGTTTTTTAGGGTCTAAAAAAAACCTGAAAAAGTTGCGTGCCAGTCTCTGAAAAACTACATTTGCCTCCGCAATTAAGGGATTGATTCCCGAACGTTCATAACATATTTATTGGAGAGGTGCCGGAGTGGTAACGGAGCAGATTGCTAATCTGTCGACGGGTAACCGTCGCCTGGGTTCGAGTCCCAGTCTCTCCGCTGAGATCGGATCCGTTCCGGTATTCAAAAATAATTTTCGGGGTGTAGCGTAGCCCGGTTATCGCGCCTGCTTTGGGAGCAGGAGGCCGCAGGTTCGAATCCTGCCACCCCGACGAACCGCATTCAGCGGACAACAAAAGCACTGTTAACTGACTGTTTGACAGTGCTTTCTCTTTTTAGCGATATCAAATGATATCATTTAAAACCAGCAAATATTAGTGGAGTCTGGTGAAGACTTCGGTACGTTCATTGCGCATAATTTAGCCTGACAAAAGGCTGTTTTGGGATGTCTTTGCTCGCAAGGATTGTTTCAAACTTAAAAACCTGTATTATGCGCAATTCCAACACGTTAGCTGTATTAATTTTCGTAAGGGACCATACCGGGAACCCTCAAAACCTCACTATTTACGCCCGAATTACTGTCAATCAAAGGCGGGCGGAAATCAGCCTTAAACGCAATGTTGCGGTGAATGAATGGGACCCTAAACGGGGCAAAATGATCGGTACCCACCATAAGGCCCGTTTAATGAACAGCTACTTGGATGAGGTCCATCGGCTAATCATGGAGGCGCACCGGCAACTGCTATCGGAAGGAAAAGCCATTACTGCCCAAGCCATCAAAGCCAGGTATTTGGGCACGGATGAGGATTTCAAGACCCTGAAGGATATTCTGGAGTACCACAACAATACTCAAGCATCCGTCCTGGCACCGGGTACATTGAAGAACTATTCCGGAACGGGGAAATACCTTTTTCGTTTTTTGGAAGAAAAATATGGGATCCCCGACATCCCCCTTAAGCGACTAAATTATCAGTTTATAACTGAGTTCGAACATTACATTCTAAATACGGCTCACCTGCAACGCTACAAGCCCTGTACTCAAAACGGTGCCATGAAGCATATGGAGCGGCTGATGAAAATGGTGCGTTTGGCCGTGCGATTGGAATGGCTTGATAAAGACCCGTTCGTAAATTATAAGAGACGCTATAAGAAGGTTGAACGGACTTTCCTGACCCAACGAGAACTGAGACGGATAGAGGAGACAATCTTTAACCATGTTGGGGTTGAACGCGTGAAGGATGTTTTTCTTTTTTCATGTTATACCGGCCTTTCTTACATCGATGTATTTGGGCTTACAAGGGATCAACTTGTTTTAGGCATTGACGGGAACTACTGGATTAATACACAACGGGAGAAAACATCGCAAGCCGTAAAAGTTCCTTTACTACCCCAGGCAATGGCGATCATTGAAAAATACCTGGCGGATCCGTATACCAATGAACGGGGTAGGCTCCTGCCGGTGTATAGCAATCCCAAAACCAACAGGCATCTCCGAGAGATCCGTCAGGCTTGCGGCATCCATAAGCACATAACCTTTCATACCGCCAGGCATACATTTGCCACCACCATAACGTTATCCAATGGAGTGCCCATCGAGTCAGTATCCAAAATGCTTGGCCATACCAAGCTCTCCACCACACAGATTTATGCCCGCGTGCTTGAAAGGAAAGTCGGGCAGGATATGGAAATGCTCAGACAAAAAATGGTAGTTGCGCAACCAACTACCAATCGCCGTTTGCAGAACGAAGGGTAGGGAAGGGGTATCCTTACTCGTGAATCTAAGGCCGTATTGTGGGTAATACTAGCGGGAAGTACTTTCAAAGTATCCAATAATTTCTTTGCTCCGCAAAGGAAGTTCGGAAGAAGCAAGAGGGTAACCGGCGGCGCGCCGGTTACAATTCATAAACGTCATGATTTCAATGAGTTATGTTGCTTCCGACTTCAGGCTCGCTCTCGTTTTTAATACAAAAAGGGTATAACGAACTGATAATCAGTTCAAATTTTCGTAAAAAATGGATCCGGAATATCAAAATGAGCAGTTTATCACCTTACGGATCAAGGCATCCGTGGTGAAGGACTTTCGCACCTTTTGCAAAGCCCAGGAGACTTCACAGTCCGTTACTTTGAGGCACATGCTGGACTTTTTTGAAAGGAATCATCTCACCCCATGTGATTCCATTCCAAATGATCTAGGGAAAGTTGAGAAAAGGCTATTAAATCGCTTGAATGCCATAATTGGGGTATTAAGGGCTATCGAGCAAAAGCACACCAAGCCCACAGTTGAAATGCTGCAATCCCTTTTTGATGCTGAATTACAAGCAAATATCAATACCGAAACCGGGCGTATACCGACCTGGGACTCCAAAACACTGGAAGACGAGCTCAGAAGGTTTGAGCAGAGCGGTGGAACGTATTGAGTCTGCCTCGCTACGTAGGGTTAGTTTGGCAAGATTTGGGATTTGAACCGGGAAATTTGAAAATTCATAATCCCATTGGAACGCATAGGTGGAGTCGTACATGTAATCCTCGGCCAGAGGATCTATCTGCCAGAACCTACCAATTGATGGGTGTTCAGACCTAGGTCTTTTGTTAATTCTTGACCTTGATAGGTCTTGTAGTTGTATTCAACGCCATTTATCAAAGCGTTTCATGACTTTCTCATGAGGGGCGAACTGACCCTTGTCGGCCTGTTCGATCCCCTTCTGGATCTCTTGGCGTTCTTCCCCGTCCATTTCGTCCCACCAGTCGGTACGTTCCTCTTCAAACACCTTTTTGATCTTCGCCAACAGGGATTCTTCCTGTGTCTGCAAGAGCAGGTACATCAGTTCCAGTTTTATCGTTTCGATGTTCATTATCGCCATTTTCCGTAAAGTTAGTTTTTTATTGGATTGGGTGGAAGTTGTTTACCATTTCGTTTTCCCTTCTTAAGGCAATTCGATTTACTACAATTCCTACATTTCATATAGGTAAAAATAATCTAGCGCCAATTTACCATACTAAAGAATAAAGAATCCTTATTTAATCGTCTCTAACAAACTTTCCTTATTTCAAAGAACATGAATGAGCCTCTTTATTGAGACCCATTCTTTGTTTATTATACTGTGTAGATCCCCCAATCTTTAGGACAGCTTTCTTTCAAATTTATATAAATATTCATGCTGCTTTTTTAAATACTTCAGCGGGTATTTCATAATCGA